>CAVYMT010000007.1:0-1181230 GCA_963769655.1 uncultured Rubrobacteraceae bacterium
AGCATCGGTTCGATCCAGGCGTGAGATCTTCGCCTCCTTCACGGGCACGTCGAGGGCGGCGATCCTGGAACGGGCGTCCGGCTCGAGCCCGGGTTCACCGTCGGTCAAGGCCACGAGGTCGCGGCTCCAGTTGCGGATCATGGCCACCTGCATCTCCAGATGCTCCACCTTCGCCAGGACCGCCAGCGGCCTGTCGCGCACCTCCCACCCGTGGCAGTAGGGGCAGTGGTAGGTCCCGCGCCCCCACAACTCCCGGAATCCGGGCCTATCCGGAACCTCGTCGTAGACGCCCGTGGCGAGCAGGATCCTGCGCGCCCCGACGACGGTCCCATCCTCCAGGGTGACCTCGAAAATGCCGTCGGATGGGGTCGCCCCCGTGGCCTTTGCCTGCCGCAGCTCGACCCCGGGGTACGGCTCCAGTTGCTCGCGGCCGATCCGTAACAGCTCCTCGGGCGGAGTCCCGTCGCGCGTGAGAAAGTAGTGGACGCCGTCAGAGGGCGCGTTCCTCGGCTCGCCGCCGTCGAGCACTAGGGCGCGCCTCCTGGACCTGCCCAGCACGAGCGCGGCGGAGAGCCCCGCGGAGCCGGCTCCTACCACTACCGCGTCGTACCTGCGAGAGTTCTCCATCTCAGACCTCCTCGGAAGATTGTATTCTCCGGCCTGCGGCGTCGTCTACGGCAAGCCGCGCGGCCCCGCCGCTCCGAAAAACACGGAGCCGCTCACAGCGCGTGACGCCTGACCGCCATGACGTTGTCGGTGACGACCGCGGATTCCCCGTTTGGGCCGGTGGCCTGTCGTTCGGGTGCGCCTAGACGCTCCGTGTGCCACTCCTCGGGTACAAGATCGAGCTTGGCCAGCGTTTCCTCCGGTGTGGGGAAGCGCGTGTCGGGATCGGACCAGGACCAGGGCGGGACAGAGGCATGGTCGACGACGAGCAGCAACCCGCCGGGCGCCACGGCGCGCGCCGCCTCCCGCAGGACACGCTCACGGGGGAACTCCACCGGCGAGTGCAGGTGCTGGGCCGAGACCAGGTCGAAGGTCCCGACGGGGAACGTGCGCGGCAGGTCGTGCCGCTGGAAGTCTATGCGATCCCCGACGCCGGCCTCGGCGGCGTGGCTCGAGGCCCGCTCCAGGGCGGTGGCGGAGACGTCGACGCCGGTCACGCTCCAGCCGAGCCGGGCCAGCCAGATCGCATCGCCCCCCTCGCCGCAGCCGAGATCTAGCGCCGCGCCCGCCGGCAGCGACCCGACGACGTCCACCAGTACGGCGTTGGCCCGCCCGCCCCACACGTGTTCGTGGCCGCGGTAGTGCTCTTCCCAGAACCGCTCGGCCTCGCTGCTGTTTCCACCGTCGTGAAGCTGATCCGTCACCGTCGATCCTCCTCTCACAGGGATACCCCAGGGCCAGCCTCCCCGAAATCCTGGTGTCCTTGCGTGAAGGGGTGCCGGCTGCCAGGGGGCTCCCGCCGGTGGGCGCACGGCACGCACGAGACCATCAGCACCTCGGCGCTCCCCTCGGAGAGCACGTCGAAGCGGTGCGGCAACCGGGCGTCGAAGAAGGCGGCGTCCCCCGGCTCCAGGACCGTCGCCTCTACGCCCAGAGTGAGCCTGAGCCTCCCCGTGAGCATGTACAGCCACTCCTGGCCCTCGTGCTGGTGCAGCTCGTGGTTCACCGGCCGATCCGCGGGATAGACCACCTTGACCGCCGCGATCCCCTCGGGACCGGCCTCGGGCACCAGCGGCTGCAAGCGGAAACCCGGTCCCTCGTAGACGGGAGCCTCAGACCCCCGCACCACCGTCCCAGGTTCCGGCTCGTGCGGCCCCTCCAGCAGGTCCGAGATCCGGACGCCCAATCCCGACGCCACGTTTAGCAAGACCGCCAGCGACGGATGCCGCGCCCCGGACTCCAACCTGGACAGATGCGCCACAGAGACGCCGCTAGCGGCGGAGAGCGCCTCCAGCGTGATCTCCCTGGAACGCCGCGCCTCGCGTACCCTGGCCCCCACCCCAGAGAGCAACTCTTCCACGTTGCCGGCCGAAGCCCCGCCCGTTCTACCTAAAGTCTCCATGCCGAAAGTTTACCACATAGGCAACTATTTTGCCTTTCATTATTTTGGGCGGGGCCTGCGCGCGTTAATGTCGACCGGTATCTGACCGCACTTAGCCGGACGGTTCGCATGGCAAAGGCGAGTCACGGCGCAAGGCTTCAAAGGAGGCAGAACGGTATCGGGGCGTGGGATCGGTGGTAGGTGGCGGGATCTTCCTCCCGCCACCTACCACCTCTACCGACGCTGGGCCGACCTGGGGCTAGGGGCCGCCCTCCCGGGCCGCTACTCGGTGGGGAACTCGGGCAGCCCCTCCGCCCCTCGGCGCAGGGGTAGGCCGCCCGGTGGGACGGGGATCCTGTTCTCGCAGGCTTGCCTGTCCACCAGCACGTCCAGATCCTGGTCGAAGGTCACCGTGTCCTCGCCGGGGCCGCAATCGACTATCTCTTTGGTCACCTTCACCCCGAGCTCGTTAACCATGCCCCTCTGGTGGGTCTGGATGGTGTCGTTGCCTTCCTCGCCGAAGATCTCGTCCTCCCCGCCCTGGCCGTAGCCCCCCAGCAGCGTGTCCGCGCCGGCGCCGCCGCGCGCCTCGTCGTCGCTCTCGTCGGTGAACGGGCCGTTGGGTTCGCCGGGGCCCCCCTCCCCGCCCCAGACCGCCACGTCGTTGCCCTCGCCTCCCCTGACCGTGTCCTCGCCCTTGCCGCCCTGGGCGGAGTCGGCGCCGCCGGAGGCCTTGACGGTGTCCGAGCCAGAGAGGGAGCGGATGAAGTCCCCTTGGTTGGTGCCAGTAACGGTGTCCGCGCCCGTCGTGCCCAGGCACTCGGTCGCCCCGGCCTGGCACTGGACGGTCGCCGCCCATGCCACGCCGACCGTCAAGACCAACGCCACGACGCCCGCCATCGCCGACAATATGGCCCTCTTCTTCATCGTATGGCCCCTTTGCTTTCCGCTTGCCAACCGTGGGGAAGCGTAGCGTAGGGCGGGGTCGAGCGTATCGCCTGTTTGGGTGATTTCTCGGGGGAGCCTAGACAAGGGCGCAGAGCGAGTTCCCCCGACAAAAAAGGGCACTCCCGCGATGACAAAAGGAGAGGGTCGGGCGCTACCCTTCACATGCGCCGGAGGGGCGCCAAGCGCCCGATGAAGCCCCGGCCGAGCCCCAAGACCCCGCCGACCCGGACACGGCCTAGAATATGCGGTCCCGGTCCGATGGACGGTCTTGCGGGCATTGGGCGTGGTCCTCGGCGGGGTCGGATTTGGCTGCCGCCGGCCTTCGCGGTTGGGGTGTCCTAGTGGTTGGGTGTCCTGGATAAGCGGACGTTGTCGTGGCGCAGCACGTGGCGGATGCGCAACACCGTTTCCCTGTCGAGTTCGTCGTGCCCCGATTCGAGCAGCTCGACCCGCCCGAGCCCGTCGAGGAGCGCCGCGCCCAACGCCTCCGCGTCGTCCGCCGAGACCCCCATCGATTCGTGGCGGCTCTCCAGCCTCAGGTGCTCCCCCGAGAACCCGTGCCGGCCGGCGAGTTGGAGGGCGTCGAGCCAGACGGCGTCGGTGACGCTCTCGCCCACCTGGCGCGTGGAGGGTTCGATGGCTTCGCCGGTGATGAGGTAGCCCACCTCTAGGCCCTCCGGCCCTTCATCACCGTGTCTCGGCGGTCATGGTGATCCTCCCGACTCCCGTTGCCCCCTCGGCCGTGAGTGTGCACCATGACAGCTCCCGGCGCATCCTCCCGGCGGCCGCCTTCTCGACAAAGCAAGGCCACCGTACTCCGGGAACACGATCCGCACCGGTAACGGCGCGGGATACGATCGCCCAACCGCTAGGCCAGCCTCACCTCCGCTTCGGGGGCTGCTTTGGTCAACTGGGCTCGGAATCGCAGCTCGGGGGGCTGGGGGTTTTGGGACTCACGCATCAGCTAGCGCGCCGTCCGCACCCTGTCCAAGCACTCCTAGTCGACCCTACCGACGGGGCTTCTAGGATTGGTTAGCGAGCACGCGGTCGCGGTGGCCGCGCGTAGGACCCGTCCGCCGGTGTCGAAGGTCGGGTCGTAGGAAGCGATCCCGGCCGCGGCGACGGCGAACCGCTCCCGGACCATGCCGAGCGCCGCTTCCAGCTCCTCCGCGTTCGGCCCGCCTTCGACGGCGAACTCGTTGGCCTTACCGACCTTCTCGGCGTCGAGGACATCAAGGTCCACGTGCACGTAGATCCTGCCCACCCTGGTGCTTAGGTCATCCAGCGCCGCCGCTAGTGTCCGAAGGCCCTGCTTCTCGATTAGGTGCGCACCGACGACGGCGACTTCCGAGCCGTCCAACCGCCCTTGCTCCGCCGCGTCTAACTCGCGGACCCAAGCCATAACAACGTTTTCCTCGGGCACCGGCGCGAAACCGGGAACGCTCTTGGCCATCGCCTTCCAGCAACGTCCCACGGCGATGGCCAGGCCCATGCCGTCGATGAAGCCGGTCGTTGTCGTCTCCGGCGTGTTGAACTCCCCGTGGGCGTCGAACCAGACCACCTCCAATTCGCCTGGACCGGCACCCGAGAGCGTCCCGACAGCTGCGGTATTGCAGTTGCCGGAGAGTACCAGCGGAAACTCGCTATTGGCGAGGGCCCGACGCACCTGGTCCGAGACCAGCCCGTTCAACTCGAAAGCGGTCGCCACCTCGGCCGTGGGCTCTCTCTGGTGGCGGACGTTGGTGATGCTCGGCCTCCGCCCCTCAGGTTGCACTGCTTCGCCGAGGCCGCCCTCCATCAGGTGCCCGGGACCCGCGCCCATCCTCAGGTAGGGATGCCCCGAGTCGTAGGGCACGGTAATGATGCGGACGTCTCGATGGTATGTCACGTTGGCCTCCAGTTCTCTACATAGCGGCTCGTCTGCAAGGCCAAGCTTGGCTGCCCCGCACTCCCGGGCGGATTCAACGCGCCTCCTACGCTTCCTCGGCTTGTTCCACCCCGCCGAGCCTACCTCGCGCTATGCATTAAACAGCTTCCACTCGCCCTCGGAGACAACCGTGACCTCCCCGTCCACGACCTTGATGGCCGTCTCGTCGTCTATGGCGTACATCGGGTGATCGAGCTTGGCCGCCGCCCGCTCCATCATTGCCATGTCTACAGCGACAGGGAAGTAGTCCGCGCCCAGGTGCGGGCGGATCGAGAAGTCCACCAGCCCCATCCCCCACGCGCTACCAGCGTCTTTCGGCGCGGCCTCCTCGTACTCGTCGTCGTAGTAAACGCCTTCCTGCTCCAGGCGTTTGGGATCGTAGTTCTGGCCGGGGGAGAGCATCGTGCTACCGGCGCTGATCCCGAAATAGACCGTGTCCTCCAGCAGCCTTGGCAGCTTCTCTGCGAAGCCCGACTCCCGGAACCAGTAGCTCAGGTATCCGGTGTTGCCACCGCTCACGAGGATGGCGTCGGAGGATTCCACAAAGGGCAGCCAGTGCTCCTCCTCTACCGTGGGCAAGGCGGTGAGCTCCAGCGTGCCGAGCTCTTTCCAGCCCATCCCGCCGTAGTGCTTGGCCATTTCGTGGGCGTCCTCAGGGCCACTCGGCGAGGCGTAGAGGGCCGTGGGGATCTGGACCGCCCGGCACTCCTCGACAGGCTTGCCGAGTAGCTCGACGAGCGCGTTGCGAATGCTCCCGTTGGATGCGCCGATGGACGTGAGAAGCAGTTTCATGTCGCCCTCCTTCGGGGTCTATCGGTTGTTCCCAGCAAACTGGTAGGTGAGCCCTACGACGCCCGTGCCGAACGTCTTCGTCTCTACGAGCCTCATGGTCTTTGTGTCGCTCCCGTCAGCGAAGAGGCGCTTCCCGCTCCCAGCGACCACGGGGGCTATCCTAATCCTGTACTCGTCTACGAGGTCGCGCTCCGTCAGAGTGCGAGCTAGATCGGCACTGAAGACCAGAATATCCTTGCCTGGCTCCTGTTTGAGCCTTGCCACCTCCTCGACCACGTCTCGACGGATGAGCGTCGAGTTGCTCCACCCCAGTGGTTCTTCGAGGGTCGTCGAGGCCACGTACTTGGGCAGGCCGTTCATCCTCTCCGAGATGCCCGGCTCGTTAATGGCGGTCGGCCAGAACTCGGCGAAGGCCTCGTAGTTCAGCCTACCAAGGAGCAGGGCGTCGCTCCCGAGCAGCTCCTCGTGAGCGGACTTCGCCAGTTCGTCGCTCCAGAACTGGAAAGACCACCTCTCGGGCGCCTCGATCACACCGTCGAGCGCTACGTTCATTGACACGACGACCTTCCTCACAAGGACCTCCCTGTCCGATCTTTCACGCTCGCCTCGAGTAACGGCCGTGTAACGCGCTGCCTATCGGCATAGCTGGCGGCCGCCCAACGCTCCCCGAACCACCGCGTCGGTCGCGGGACTGCCGGATCCTCAAGCTTTTGCCAGGTATTCGGCGAGGCTTTCCAGGCCCCCAACCCAGCCGCGCCGGTTCAGATCGTAGCCTGCACCCGGAGGGATGGCGGCGTGCCGGACGGTGACCCTCGTCGAGCTCCCGTTCTCTTCGAACGTGACCGTGATCAGCCTCTCGAGCGGCCATTCCGGTCCCAACCCGTAGCGCGCGGCAGGCACCACGTTGCGCTCCGCGTCCGCGAAGGCGTCGGTGAGCACGAGCCTCTCGGGCACGACGACCTCGCGGAAGACGCCCGTGACCCAGAAGTCGCGGCCCTCGGGCGAGCGCATGCAGCGGAGGAAGACGCCGCCCGGGCGGGGGTCGATCTCGCAGAAGGGCATCGCGAAGCCTTTCGGGCCCCACCAGCGCTTCAAACGCTCGGGCTCGGTCCACGCCCTGAACACGAGCTCGCGCGGGGCGTCGAAGACGCGTGCGACGACGAGCTCCCGCTGCTGCGCCGACCCTACGCCGGGATCACCGTCGTTCGCCACCTGCGTCCTCCCCCCTTTGCAACTCTTGCAGGTAGTCGTCCAAGCGGTCGAAGCTCTGCTCCCAGAAACGCCGGTAGCGCTCGATCCAGTCGGCCGCTTCCCTCAGCGGGGCAACTTCCAGTCGGCAAGGTCGCGACTGCGCCACGCGGCCGCGCGAGATCAGGCCGGCGCGCTCGAGCACCTTGAGGTGCTTGGATACACCGGGCAGGGTCATTTCGAAGGGCTCGGCCAGCTCGGTAACCGACGCTTCACCCGAAGCCAGGCGCGCCAGGATCTCGCGCCGAGTAGGGTCTGCTAGGGCCCCAAACGTTTTGTCGAGGGTGTTCGCTGACAATTTAGATAACCTTTCGGTAAATTAACTAAGTAGTAAAATACGTCATCGAAGAATCCTTGTCAAGCGATGCCCTTGGCCGTCTAATCCGGATCGGGGCGACGTTTCTTCGCGGGTTGGTCGTGCCGACGCCCGACCAGGTGCTGTGGGGAGCGCGGTACCCTCACGGGAAGCCTCACCGAGGCGATCCAACCCCTAGCGAAAGGAAAACGTTTGGGTGTAATCGTCCGCCACCATGACGCGAAACCGTAGCACCGGCGACTGGGTGTTTTGGGACTTACGCGTCGGTATCCGCCCCGCCGTATATCCATCCACTACCACAAGATGTGGCATGTCGGCCGATGCCCTGAGGGGCTTAGACGGGCTTCTGGAGGCTATTCGGGCCGGGGCTATGCGGGATCTTGCATACAGACTTCCGAGAATTGCTATTAGCGGCGCTTATTAGGTGAATAAACCTTCACAGGGCAGACCGACCCATAAAGTCGGCATCACATGGCTGTCACAACGCTGACGGGAAAATGCCCTCGGGGACGAGCTGCTAGACAGCCCTTGTCTAAGGAAACAAAACCTGCCGCGGCTCGTTTGGGCGGCGAGGCCACCGGGTTGCGTACCCGGGCCATCGCCGCTGTTCCGTATAGCAGCAGTTCACCTGGTTGACCTCTCCCGCGATCCCGAACGCTCCTCTGCCATGGGCATAGGTGAGCGCAACTCTTGCAGCTTGTCTCGTTCGAGCAAAAACGAAATACCTGTGCCAATAACAAGCGCCCAGAAAAAGGGGCCGAATCCGAAGAGGGAGATCTCCGAAAGTGCGATAGCGAACGCGAACATCGGCCCCAGCAACAACGGTCCACGGGTGATCTGCTGGAGCGCGTAGGCAAGCAGATCAACCACTGCCAACCCCGCGAGTACATAGAGCAGCGGCAAAGGGATAAACGCCGGCAGATCTGCGGCGATGCCGGCCAGCAGTGCGATCAGCAACACCGAACCGCTTGCCAGGTAGACGGCTCGGTGGCGCAGCTGATGCTCGCCTGCGTCCGGTCCAGCGACGAGCGCCGTGGCCGGCAGCGAAAGAGAAACCGCGGTCGGGCCCAGAAGCGATCCGAGAAGTGTACCTGTTCCACTCACGTTATTGATCACACGCTCGGGTGGATGGTAGCCCTGGCTTTGCAGGAAAACCACCGATGGCAGGTTCGACTGGAGCGTGATCAGGACGACGAGCACCGGGGTGGCAGTGGCGATGGCGTGCACTGAAAAGACTGGACTCGTGACGGTAGGGATAGGCAACGACAGGCGCGTGGGTATCTGTCCGAACTCTCCGGTCAGTGCAGCGATAGCGAGACCGGCCACGAGCGCCGGCAGGATGGCCGGCAGCCGGGTACCAAGGACACGACGGCTCACGAAGTAGACTAGGATCGTACCGCCGACCAGCGCCGGTACATCTACTAAAGAAGTGAAGATATCCGAAACGAAGGGCATGACCGCACCGGCAAGCAGGCCGAGTACGATCGGCGCGGGGATCCAGGCCGCAAGCCGAGTCGTGAGGCCCAGCGCGCCGAGCAGAACTACACCGGCGCCGGCCACGATGGATGCGCCGACGAGTTCCGGGTAGCCGAGTCGGCCCCCGAGGGAGGCGATGAAGATAAGCACGAAGATATTGCCGGTAAGGAGAAGCGGCTGACGATAGAGGATAGTAAGCACCAGGCCCAACAGGCCTGAAAGGCCGTACAGTGCCAGAATCCAACTGCTTGTCTCCTCCGCCGACAAGCGCATCTCTTGTGCCGCGGCCAATGGGATGCTCAGCACGGCAATAGGGAGGATGATAAGGGGGATCGCAGTGCCGATGGCTGGCAGCCATCGCCGGAGTGTATCTGACCATAGCATCACGAGCGCTCCTTCCGCACGTGGTTGATTGGCGCGGCCTTTTACACAGCTTCCGTATACGGGAACAAGACCTGCTGCAACCCATCGGGAAGTCGGAGTCGCCGAGGCGCGTACTCGTCCAACTTGAGGAACTTCATCCAGCCCTCGTCGCCCAGAACTTCGCCGAGATCGAAGAGCTTGGGCTGGGGCAGGATCACGGAGTTCTCGAAGAGCGTATGACCCATTACCTCCCGCAACCTGCCTGCGGCGAGGGCGCCGACCGCGGGGGCGCACTCGACCTCGTAGCGGGAGAGCGCCTCCCCGCCGTACTCGACGGTCAGGCTGTCCTCCTGGACCCACACGGCGACCTCTTGTCCGGTAAGCCCTTCTTCGACGTAGAGCCTGAAAAGTTGAAGGGTAAGATAGCCGAGGCCGTCGAGGGTGCGCGTGTGGCGAGCCGAGAAGAATGCCCGGGCGAGGTCTTCTTCCTGGTAGCGTGGCCTCTTGACCCAGGAGAGCACCTCGGAGGGTGAACGCCTGCCTTCCTCGCCGACCGATTGATCTCGATGCGCCGCCGCTCTTCCGCGCGCAACTCCTCCCGGGTCTTCGTCTCGTTCGGTTCGCTCATCCCAAGCAGCTCCTCTCCGAAAGCAATGCTAGGCACAAGCGAGGGCTTGCGTCAAGAATGGGCGGGCCCCCCGATGCATAGGACCGGGGCTATGCACGTTTCTGGACTTCTCGCTTCTAGCTACGAAGTTCCGAGAACCCGTCTTCTGCGCACTCCGGCGAATAAAGCCTCGGCAGAGCGCCAAGCGTCTTGGGGTGGCACCATGGGGACAGCTGGGAAGGCTACGAAGGAGACCCCACGTGCGTGCCCGACCGCTGCCTGTAACCGTTGCCGCCATTCTGCTGGTGCTGTTTGGCTTGACCAACCTCCTGTCCCCGTTCCTGCCGATGGAGGGGGTGCCAGCGTTCGTCGTCTACCTAGGTGTCGCGCTCGGCGTGGCCGGCCTCCTCGCCGCGGCGGGGCTATGGATGCTAAAGAGGTGGGCTCTGTGGCTGACCATCGTCGTCTCCGTGCTAAACATCCTGTCTGCGGCCCCGGGGTTGGCCTTCGCACCGAACGCCGGGCTGCGGGTCGCTGCCACGCTTACAGTGGTAGGGTTCGCGGTGGTTGTCTTGTTAGTGGTGCTGCCGAACTCGCGGCGGGCTTACACTTAAGGGACTTCCGAGAACACAGGGGTTACGCGCGGTATGCTTAAACCGGCCCGCTCAGGGTGGAGGGGATAGACGGGCTGGGGGTACGGAGGGTACTACACCCCGCTAGCCTAGGCTGTCCCGGTCCTGTGCGTGTGGGAGCGTGGCGGGGGACCCTCGCGGAGCAAGCGCTGGGCGGCGCTCGCAACGGCTACCCCTCGCCCGAACGCCTGCGGTACAGGAACCGCACGTGCCCCGGCCCCACCTCTATCCGCTCGCCGTCCTCGAAGCGGACGGTCCACGCCCTGATGCCCCCCGGCATCCCTCCCCGGCCCGGCTCGCGGGTGAACCCCTCTATGCGCCCCACCCGCCCGGCGTACGCGCGGCCGTGGCCGGGGATTTCGACCTTGTCTATCCGCACCCGCTGCTTGAGGTATTCCACGTCACCCTCCCCTTGCCCGCGCCTCGTCGGCTGTGATCAAGGGGAAGGGCCGGAGCTACCGCGCCCTCGGCCCCCGCGTGATGTCGTCGTAGCGCCGGGGCGAGCCTTCCGGATACGCGGCCTCGTCCCGCCGGTGTTGCTCCCCCCGCTCCTCGGCGTCGTGGAACCAGGGGTGGGCGAGCCCGTCCGGCAGGCGGGCTTCGCGTTCCCGGAGGTCGCGGACGAAGGCGCCGAGGTCGGCGCCGCACCGACGGCAGGCGGTCACGGTGCTGGTGGCGGTGAGGGTGGCCTCCTCGCCGCACTCGCACTCGAGGGCGACGCGGGCGTTGCGCCACTGGTAGACCCTGCCGAAAGGCATCTCGCGGCTCTCGTAGCGCGCTTGGACGCGCTCGAGGATGTTGTGCGCCATGGGTCTCGTTGCTCCTTCCCCCGCCGTTCCTTGGGCGGGGCGTCCCTGCCCGGCGGCAGGTAGTTGGTGGGCGGGGGAGCTGCCCCAGGTTCGGTAGGGAGGCGGGTAGCGATCCCGCGCCATCTCACGCGGCGTCCGCGCGTCACGTAACTACCGTATCATACTCCCGTCCCGTCCGGGGGGATGGGACACGGGGCACCGAGTCGGCCGAGGAACGGCTCCGGGAGTAGCGAAGGGAGGAGGAAGACGTTGCTCCCCGAAGCGGACCACCTGCTCACCGACCAGCAGATCAGGGACGCCTCAACCGAGCAGATAGAGGACCTCATCCAGCGCATCAACATCGAGCTCCAAAAGCGCGGGAGGGCCGGCCTAATCTGGCGCCAGGCGTTAGAGGACGAGGCGGACGTGCCGCAAGGCCCCGCCGACCCGGGCACGGCGTAGCCCGGGCTGCCCCGGTCCGCTGCCGTGGGGCTTGCGCTCCCCACGGCCCCTAGGTGCCCCTGATCGCGTCGAGCACCCGCTCGTGGGCGCCCAGCTTGTCGATCACCCCGTCGGCCCCGGCCTCGGTCGCGTCCGTCGGGTGGAGCATCTCCGCGGTCGAGCTGATCACGTAGACCCTGGCGCCGGGGCTGGCCGCCCGCAACTCGCCGAGGAGCCCCAAGCCGTCCCCGTCGGGCAGCCCGCGGTCGAGGAGCGCGACGTCCACGCCGAAGAGCTTGCCCCGCGCCTCGGCCAAAGAGCCCGCCTGGGAGACCACCTCCAGGTCCGGTTGCACCTCCAGCAGGGCGGCGAAGGCCCCCCGGAAGTCCGCGCGGTCGTCCACGAGCAAGATCCTGATCGTTGCCGGCATGGTCCCCCCTGCCCTTCCCGGTCGCCACTAGGGTCAGGGTGCCACGGATCGGAGCCCGGCGCATCCGCCAGGAACGCGGGGTCATCCGCCGCACCTCCGGGAGGGTCGGCGGACGATCCCAAGTCCGCACACGGTATCCCGCGTGGCCCCGGTCCGATGGGCCACGATCTCGGGGGTAGCGCAATACCTTGGCCGGGTAGTATCGGGCGATGCGAGGCCAGCAGGGGCTAGGGAGCTTAGGGCATAGGACCGGGGCCATGCACGATCCTGATGCGAACACCCTAGAACGCCTACCTTCTAGGACGTTCGGTGAATAGGGGCAGAGTCCAAGCGGCGCCGTCCTTAGGCCACGACCCACTACTTCGCCTTGTACGCCACCACCTCGCCGGCCGCGAAGTCCGGCGGGGTCGGGAGCAGGTCTCTGAGGTTCTGGCTCACCCAGTCCTCCGCCACCCTGTTGCTCTCTTCGGCGCTCCGCTGGTCCTCGAAGACGCTCACCGAACCGAACTCCCCCTGCCCGGCGTTCAGCGCGAAATACGCCACGAACCCCTGCATGTCGCCGATGAGGGGCACGAAGCCATCGTTGACCCGCCGGGCCACCTCCTCCACCGAACCGGGGTCCGTGTGGTAGCGCCGTATCGCCGCGTACATGGCGTGCTCCTTCCTCCCGCTTCCCCCGCGGGCGAGTGTTGCCCGTCCACAAACGTACCCGACCGGAGCGATAACGTAACGTTTGGTGCTTAAACCTCGCGGATGGTGGTAATAAATGTGGTAAGGGTGCGTAGGCATCGAAGGGAGGCCCTCATGAACCTCGTTAGGCTGGACAGGCACCAGCAACCCGCCCCTCCGCACCGGGAACTCCGCCAAAAGAGCGTCTTCGACTCCGGGTCTTGGAACATCGGTCGGGTGGAGAACCTCTACGCCGAGCAGGACAGCAGGAGGCTGCGCTTCGTGGACGTCGTCACGAGCGGGTTCTTGGGGCTGGGTAGGAAGCATTGCCTCGTCCCGGTCGAAGCCATAACCGACCAGGCACGAGGCTCGATCACCCTGGGGGTGAACCAACGGGCCCTAGACGGCGCGCCGGCGTTCTTCAACCCGCAAATAGCGCCGGACGAGAGGCTACAGCGGGCCACCCGCGAGCACTACGGCTACGGTTAGAAGGAGCCCGAACTTCCGAGAACGCCTACCTTACCCGCAGTTGGGTGAATAGGGGTGAGAGGATGAGCCGTTGGGCCGATACTGGCCGCGACGGGGGCTCCGTGCCCATAATGGGAGCACTCAGCGTAGGCAAGCGGGAGGTGGGATGTGAGCGGTTACGCCGGCGGGAGGGGCGAAGCTCTGCCTTGGTGGCTGGTCCTGGTGGAAGGGGTCGTCGTCGCCCTGTTGGGGTTGGTGCTGTTGGTGGCCCCTGGGGCCTCCCTGGTCTTCCTGTTTTGGCTGCTGGGCGTCTACCTGCTGATAGCGGGCGTCTTGCGCGTCGTGGGCATCTTCTTGGATGCCTCGTCTTGGGGCTGGAAGCTGGCGGCCGGGGTCCTGTGCCTCGTGGCCGGCTTGGCGATAGTAAGCGACCCGCTTTGGGGCACCGCCCTGGCCTCCGCGTGGTTGGTCATCCTCGTGGGATTCCTGGCCATGCTTCAGGGCGCCGCGGGCCTGGTGGTCGCCTTCCGAGGGGGCGGTTGGGGCATGGGGGCCCTGTCCGCGCTGGGCATCCTCTTGGGCCTCTTCTTGGTGATCAACCCCCTGATCGGGGCGGCGGCGCTGACGCTGATCCTGGCGATCTTCATGCTCGTCGGGGGCGTGGGTGCGGTCATCCAGGCGTTCAGGATGCGCGGGGAAGCGGCGGCGCGGCAGCCCCGGCGGGTGCGCTAGGGCAAGCCACCTTCCGAGAACGCCACCCTTCCACGCAGTCGGGTGAATAGCTGCGCGGGACCGGGGCGTGGGCTATGCTTGGCAACGTTAGGCACGAGGAGAGAGCGAAGGGGGACGGTATGAAGAAGCGTCTAACCGTGTTGGCGGGGGCCGGTGCCCTCGCGTTGTTGCTGGCGGTGGCGGGGGCGGCGTGGGCGGCCGAGGTCACCTGCGAGCCCGGGAACAGCCAGGCCGATCCGTGCCTGGGGACCACGCAGCCCGACACCGTGATCGGCACCGCCGAGGGGGACTTCATACGCTCTCTGGCCAACCCCGACACCGTCAAGGCCGCCGGTGGAGCGGACACGGTCCAGGGGGGCAAGGGAAAGGACCTCGTGAGGGGGGCCGGCGGCAACGACGTGCTGGTCTACGGCGGCGAGGCCGGACCGGCGTTCGAAGGCCCGTTCACCGACGCCTCCGACGACGTCGTGCGAGGCGGGGCGGGCAACGACAGGGTGGTAGGCGGCTTCGGCCAGGGCGGGGTCGACGAGGTCTTCGGCGGGGATGGCAACGACTTCTTCTCCGCCGGCCAGAGGGCCTCCCTGGGGGTGGAGGTGACCGAGGAGGTCATAGACTGCGGGCCCGGCGAGGATGTGGTCGTCTTCGACCGGGGCCTGGACAGGATCGTGGACAGGCGACGCCTGCGAGTTGCTCATCCCCATACCGCCGAGCGGCCCGACGCCCGCGATAGCGGAGGAGATAGCACGGGAGATGCCCGAGTTGCCCTTCGAGTAGCCCGCAGAAGGTCGGGGCCGCGCGGGACACACAAGCCCGCGCGGCCCCGGTCCAGCGAAGCTAGGCCGGGACCGCGGGGTAGCGTGATACCTCGGACGGGTGTTATCGGGCGGCAAGCGGAGGGCCGGTCGGTTGGGGCTTAGGGCATGCGACCGGGGCTACGCGGACTTCCGAGAAATTGGCCTCTCGGAAGGTGGGCGAATAAGGCGTCAACCGGACCCCGCGGGACCGTCCGCCTCGGTCAGTCCTCCTTGAAGAGGGTCTCGCCCAGCCCGAGGTTCGGTTCGGCCAACGAGAAGTACAGCAGCGCGAGGAGCCCCGCGTTCTTGCCCTCTTGGGACGGGGTCTCGGCTATCGCCGTGGGCAGCAGCTCGACGAATCTCCGATCGCACCTGCCGTCGAAGTCGCCGAGGAGGCCGTAGCAGCGGTTGTGCTCCCGGCAGGCGAGGTCCACGGCGTCCACGGGGGGCGTTCGGTAGGTCGGGTCGCCGTGGCCGCGCCCGCAGTAGTTGCCGTAGAACGGGAGGCTCGAAGGCCGCTCGGCCAGCCCGGAGGGATCGGGGACGGGGATCCCCGCCACCGAGCGGGGGGCGCCGGTCGCGGGGGCGCCGCGCCTGCGCGCTTCGGGCGCCCGGTTGGCTTCCTCGGCCCGCTCAAGTGCGCCCCCTTACTCCTCGCCCTATGACCTTCATCCCACGGTCTTGCATACCCGGCGCGGCCTCGCACGACACAACGGAGCGTAATTCCTACGCAATGTATCATCAGTCGCACGCGATCTTCCGAGAACGCCCACCTTACCCGCAGTTGGGTGCATAGCGTAGGATGGCCGGGAGATGTGGAAGCTCCTGATCGTCGTGCCGATCGTCCTCGTGGTGCCGGCCGGGTGCGGCCAGGACGCCGGCGTTCGGCCGGGCTCGGCGGCCCAGGAGACGACTGAGAGGCCGGTGGACCGCAAGGAGTTGAGATGAACGATAACGCGAGAGGCGACTATGCCGAGGTCAACGGCCTCGAGATGTACTACGAGATTCACGGAGAAGGAGAGCCGCTGGTGCTGCTGCATGGCGGCGTCGGAGCGAGCGAGATGTTCGGCGCGAACCTGCAGGAGCTCGCCAAAAGCAGGCGGGTCATCGCAGTACACCTCCAGGCTCACGGACGCACTCCCGATGTAGATCGCCCGCTCTCCTACGAGCTAATGGCCGACGACATCGAGGCGTTGATCGCGCATCTCGGCTTCGAAAAAGCCGATCTCATGGGCTGGTCACTGGGTGGCGGAGTAGCTTTGCAGGCGGCGATCCGGCATCCAGAGGTGGTGAGGAAGCTCGTCCTCGTCTCGATCCCCTTCAAGAGGGATGGCTGGTACCCCGAAGTCCTTGCGGGGATGGGCCAGATGGGGCCGGAGACCGCCGAGACCATGACCCAGAGCCCGCTCTACGAGCTCTATCCGAACGCCGACTGGCGGGCGCTGCACACAAAGATCGGAGACCTGCTCAGGCAAGATTACGACTGGTCGAAGGAAGTCGAGGCCCTGAAGCCGCAGACGATGCTCGTCTACGCCGACGCCGACGCCGTTCGCATGGCGCACGTCGTAGAGTTCTTCGGGCTCCTCGGGGGTGGTAAGAGAGACGCCGGCCTGGACGGTTCGGGAAGACCCGAGAGCTGGCTCGCCATATTGCCGGGTGAGACGCATTACTACGTCGGCTCCTCTCCGGCCCTGGCATCTGTGGTCACGCCGTTCTTCGACGCTCCTATGCCGGAGAACAAGTCTTACCCGCAGTTGGGTGAATAGGGGCGCGGGACCGGGGCGTGGGCTATGCTTGGCAACGTTCGGCACGAGGAGAGGGCGAAGGGGGAGGGCATGGGCGAGGCACCGGGCGGCGGCGGCGGCGGGCGCGAGGAGATGGAGCGCAGGATCGTCCGGAGGAGCATGGAGGACGAGTCCTTCAGGCGGAGGCTACTCGATGATCCCAATGGCACCCTGGAGCGGGAGCTGGGGAGGGGGCTGCCCGAGGGCGTGGAGGTAAGGGCGGTGGAGGAGACGGCCGACACCGTCTACCTGGTGCTTCCCCCCAGCGCGACGGCGGGCGCCCAGGAGGCCGGCGCCGGGGTCTCCGACGTGGAACTGGAGGCGGTGGCCGGCGGCGGTGACTTACCTACCTTCACCTGTCCGCCACCCGAAGGTGCCAGCGCCCCGTGCAACTGTAGTTAGGGTCCTTGGGAAGCCGGTCGGGGTCCTTTTCTAGGAGGAGCCCTGACCCTTATTCGTGTCCTTATTCACCGGAGTGCGTGGAAGACGGGTTAGGGTGAAGTTCGCAGAACCCCGTCTTCCACGTATTTCGGTGACTGACGTTGGTCGAGGCCCGCGGCCCCGCTATGCTGCACGCGATCGCGGACGAGGATGCTTACGGGTGCGCGCCGCCGGTCGCGACCGCGGTTTTGACGTTGCCTATCAGCTTCTCCGCTTGCGCGAGATCCTCCCAAGGGGGGTCCATTATCAGCTCGTCGAACCCGAGTTCCCGCACCCGGGCGGCGTACTCCGGCAGACGGGGCGCCATCCCCGTAGAGGTGCTCATGTGGAAAACGCGGCTGAACGGCTCCTCGAGCCGCCCGGCTTCCTCGCGAAGGTCCTCTAGGGTCCCGAGCAGGTCGGCGAGCCGTCCGGGGTCGAGCTCCTCTCTCTGGAGGGCGAGCCAGCCATCGCCGCGCAGGGCGGCGCGCCGAAGCGCCGCCCTGCCCATCCCGCCCACGAGGACTGGAGGCCCGCCCGGTCTGGGGGGTCGCGGCTCGAAGACCAGGCCCTCGGGTACGGAGATCTCTTTGCCCTCGAAGGGCCGGGGCCTCCCCGTCCAGCACCGCCTCAGGACGTCGATCATCTCGTCGGTGCGCCGCCCCCGCGTCCGGAACCGGTGGCCGAGCGCCTCCATCTCCTCGGCGAACCACCCGACGCCGACGCCGAGGACCAGGCGGCCGCCGCTCAAGGCGTCCAGGGTCGCGGTCGTCTTCGCCAGCTCCAAGACGTTGCGCTGCGGGAGAACCAGGACCGCGGTGCCGATCCTACAGATTGAGGTGGCGGCGGCCAGGAAAGAAGCGGTTGTCAGAGCCTCGTACCTGGGCAGGTCCATGGGCCACGGCATGGAGCCGTCCGGGGTGAAGGGGTACGGCGAGCTCCCGCCTTCGACCATCAGGAGGTGGTCGGACACCCAAAGGCTGTCCGCGCCGGCGTCTTCCGCCAGCCGCCCCATCTTCGCGAGGCCTACCTGGCGGAGCCTATCGCTGTTGTTGGGTACCTGCACGCCGATCTTCATGGATGCCTCCCGTGTTGGCTGCCCGCCGACCGCTTGCGCTGACCGAGATGCCCGTATTGCCCGCCTGGTATTCCACCTTGTCCCCCCAAGCGGGGTCCCACCTGCCCTCCCCGACGGCCGCTACCCGCGGTTGGCCACGGCCGGGCGAACCTCCCCTACGTGCCTTCGACGGCGACCAACCGGGTATCGGCTATCTCCTGGCGCAGCCGCTTGAGCGGGGCGTACTCCGGCGAGGCGTACCACTCTCGGAGTCGCTGCAGGTCTTCGAACTCGATTATCACCAGGCGCCGGGGCTCCCAGTCGCCCTCCATCGCCTGGGTTTCGCCCCCGCGAGCCAGGAACCTGCCGCCGTAGCGGGCGACCGTTTCGCGGACGCCCTTCTGGTACTCGGGGTAACGGTCCATGTCCCTGATCGCCACGTCCGCTATCACGTAGGCCGCCATCCGCGCCTCCCGGGTTGCGTCGCCGCCGTCACGGCGACACTCTAGCGGAAGATCGCCCTTCGAGCGTCACGACGAACATTGCGGGGCGGTGGGCGACGTTCGGATAACGCCTATCTTCTAGGACGTTGGTGAATAAGGGCAAGAAATAGGCCGAGGCTACGACGCCCCGGCCCTCCGCCTTGGATGTTACTTGAAGATGAAGCTAGCGAGGTTATCTAGGCACCTGTCCTTTCTAACGCGGAACCAAAAGGACGGCATGCTCCCGACCGTCTTCGTCGACAGCTTTACCAACGACATGGCCGTTATCGCTGATGTCCTCGACGTTAGTGAGCTCCCAGCGGGATTTGGGAGAGATAAGACTGTTGAGATCCCTCATGTTCCCACCGCTGTAGAGGAAAGGATACTCGGTAAGGTTAGGGTCCTTCCGCTTAGTCGACATTCCGACCACCTGATCAGCGTTGTTGATGTCAAGGGGATAGCTGTGAGTCCCCCGAGGGTGCCCAGATCCTGCAGCATGTAGCGCGGCTTTACGGAAGTCTCCTTGGTCTCGGCTGGGCTCGTCCCGAGAGTAAACAGCGCTATTGCCCCAACTACCAGGGCCATAAATAACGGAAGCGTTGCGCGTATACTCATCCTTAGGGAAGGGTATGCGTTTCTCATATCTTTATCCTCTCCAGCATCCCCTTTTCCAGTATCCACTTCTTGATCATCTGCTCAACCTTCCTCGTTCGTTGTGCACTAGTCGGCATCAGCGTATCGACCGTGCGTTAGGTGGGCGTTGATCAGAAGGGCTTGGAGCATGAGCATTTCTGCTCACTCTCCGATCCGAGATAGAGAGCTAGGGGTAGAACGGCGTTCCCTCATCCGGTCACCCTGCCCAAGCGGGGCGGAGCACAATAGCAGCCCTACCCTGTATATGTAACTTTAGTATCGTGAGTCCATAGCGCAGGTGACTCATTCCCGTATGGGCGATTTTTCCCTCTACAGTTTGCGCTAGTGCCGAATATTGTGTGACGTACTTCGGAGAACCCCCTTTTACCCGAAGGTGGATGGGGACCGTGGCGTGTGCTTATGCGGAGGGTCGCGTCATCGCTGGGCCGGAGCGCCGAGCACGGGCTTGACGTCCACTACGGGGGTGCCATCGATGGCCTCCAGGTCGCGGACCGTGATGGCGTCCTCTTCCACGGCCTCGATGGTTACCGCGTGCAACCCGATCGGGTTGGGGCGGTCGGGCGAGCGGGTCGCGAACACGCCGGTAAGGGGACGAAAAGCGTCGCCGCGCGGGTGCACGGAGAGCGCGTCGCGGCGGCCCCGGTGCAGCCAGGTCAGCACGAGCACCTCCTCGCCCTCCCGCAGGTCCCGGGCGGCCTCGAGGAACTCCGGCCGGAAGACGACGCGCGCCGTGGGGGCGCCCTCGTCGCCCTGCCTGGGGGCGGCGGCCGGATCCGTCAGCGGCGATCGCACCACCCCGACCGGTCGCAGTTCGTACGTCGGGTCGCCCATCCCCTCTCCCCTGCCTTGCCCAAGCCGACCGCGTAGCGCTTCCTATCCTATACGAGAAAGCCCCGATCGTTATGACGGCGTGGGACCGGGGTAGACGGGCTTCGGAGAACCCCCACAGGCGAAGTCCCGAGAACGAGCCTTACCCGCAGTTGGGCGGATAGGTCTTCTTCGGGTGCGCCGCGCCTATCAGGGTGGCATCATGACGGCGGGAAGGAGGAGAAGTTGTATGTCTGTGGTGCGACGCCACCCGCTGACCGTTTTCTTCGTGCTGGCCTACGCGTTCTCGTGGTGGCCTTGGCCCCTGTACGCACTCGGGCTCGCCGTCTACGCCACCGAGCCGGGCGAGATCCTGGTGAGGCTGTCGCCGGAGAAGGTCGTGGCCTTCGCAGACCTCGTCGGCTAGCGCGGGATCGGGCGGGTCGGGGCATCGGCAGGTCTTGGCGGATCGGACTGCCAAGAACGTCGACCTTGCACGCGGTTCTATGAGCTTCGCAAGTATGCCTGACCACTAGACCGGCGCCAATTCCACCTCAGTATCGTCGGCGAGGCGGGCGCGGAACCGTGGTTCGAAAAGCTGCGTGTTCTGGGGCTTATGTGTCAGCTATCGTGCCGGCCGCCCGAGGCGCCACTTAGTCGCTTCGGCGAGTGCTCGACTATCACCCGGCGGTCGGCGCCGTGCCTCTCGCCCAGCACGCGCTCGAAAGACACCGTTTCGCTAGATCGAGGAACTCATCGAGCCGGTAGGCGGCCCGTGGGGGCAGGACAGTGAGGCCAACGTCTCTCGCGGCATGTAGTCCGCTGCAGATGCATAAGGTCGTCACCCTTCCATCCGGAGCCCCGTGACGTGCCGATCGGCGTGCCGTTCGCATGTCACGCTCTCCTGCCCTGTTGAAGGTAATCTCCGACGATTGCAAAATGCGCTGAAGGCGAGCAAAGCGGCGCGCCAAGAGTGGTCGAGCGTTCGGTTCCCGGGCCAAGGGGAAGGCCGGTCCTCGTCCTGGAAGGAGAGGCTTCGGGATTCTGATTGCCTGAGACCGAGTCGTCCTCAGTAGGTTGGGTGGACCTGGCGGTAATCCCGGTCGTCGCGGTTCTCTCCGTGCCCGCGCTCTTGTGGTTCGGAGACCACCCTTGGACGGTCCTTGGCAAGGATGCCCCCCGCTACCTCTTCGCCGGTTCGGAGCTTGTCTCCGGTGGGGGCCTCGATAGCCTCGCCGGGACTTCGAACTACAACGGCGGTCACGGTCCCGTTTTTCCGGCCCTGATCGGCTCCCTGATGCTCGTCCTCGGTCGCGACACGGAGAGCTTGGTGTGGGCCATGCGGCTGATGGCGCTGTTCAATCCGCTGCTGGTCTACTTCCTGGCGAAGCGCCTCTCAGGTCCGCTCGCGGGTCTGCTCGCTGCCGCGCTACTCACCCTCTTCGGTTTCAACGTCCAGTCCACGTTCGTGCTCAACATAGACGCCTTGCTGCTGACGTTTGCCTTGTTGGCACTCCTCGCCCTTCTTGCGGCCATTAGGGTAGGCGATTCCGCCCCTGCGCTCGCTTTCCTCTCGGGGCTGCTGCTGGGGGCTGCTGTACTGACCAAGGAGACGGCGTTTGCCTTCCTCCCCCTTGCCCTGCTCGCCGTTCTGCTGCTCGACTGGGGGTTGCGCGCGGCGCTCTGGCACTGCCTGGGCGTAGCCCTGGCGTGCCTGCCGTGGTGGGTCTGGAGGTGGTCGGCCACCGGCGAGGTGTACCTGGTCGACCGACTGCCGCCCTGGGTGCAGCTCCCCGTCATGGTGGCGGCCGCGATCTTCCTTGGCCTCGCCACCGCAGCTTACGCCTCGGGGACGGTGGATCGCTTCCTAGCCCACGAGCACCTGCGACGTTGGGTCGGTCGGTTTGTGGTAGTCGCCTGGGTAATCTCGCTCTCGGTCCTGCTACTCGCCACCGCAACCTCCGCGTTGGCCAACGCATCGTTCAGGTCCGTGGAGCCTGTACCTCGCCGGGCTCCTGGCGCCCACCGCCGTCGTCGTTGCCCGTTCTGCTGGTGACCGCCGGGTACGCGGCCTGGAAGGCGCTCCGACGGGACGCGACGTGGGGGCTCTTGGCGCTCGCGTTGGTCTTTCAGACGCCGGTCTGCCTGCTGGTAGTGGTGGAGGGGTGGGACCCGCGCCAGTTTCTTGTCGCCCAGGCGCTACTGTTCTGCGCCCTGGCCGGCCTCGTGGTGGACGCAGGCGAGGCGGCATGGCGCGGGCGCGGTTACACCGTCCGGATGGCGGGCGCCGTGGTCGCCGTCCCGTTGGTGATCTTCTTGCTTGCGTCCTCCGTGCAAAGGGTACAGGGAATGCTTCCCGAGAATCCCGCGGGCGCGCTATCCGACGCAGCACAGGGTAGCGCCCCAGGCGTCCGGGATAGTCGATTGGACAACCGAGAACGTGCCCGAAGGGGAGCGTATCCTCGTCAACGCGGCGCAGGGCAACTACCTGGCGTACCTGGACGGCGGACGGCACGAGTGGACGTTCCTGCGGCTGGATCAGGAGCCCTGCGAGTCGAAGCCGAACATTCAGATGAGTTGTGACCCCGACGAGGGCGCGATCTCCAGGATCCCGCGCCGACGCGGTCTGGGTCCAGACGAAGGGGAGGTGCAGAGGTCATCTCCCTGTCCATGCCCAACCTGCTGGAGCAGGTTCGGCGGACGGGTTCCGACTACGTGATGATCACCGGCAGTTCCAAGTTCCCCGGCATCCTCGGCCTGCCATCGATCCTGCAAGAGAGCGGCGCCTTCGCGATTGTCCGTGCCGAAGGAATACGGAACGCTCAAGGCGTCGTGTTGCTGAAGAGTACCGGCCGGACGCCCGAGGCCGCGCCCACCCTGATGAACCGGAACACGGCGGCCAACCTGGAGCGCTGCGAGGAGACGAAAGGCAACGGGTTTTCGAACTGGCTGCGCTCCGAATTCCCCAACGGGGTCCTTGGGGTGACCGTGCCCGACTAGGGGCGACGAGCTCCTTCTCCACCCAGAAACCGCGAGCCCCCGAGGCGTTCCCCGAGCGCACCGACCGCGGGCGCGGGCAGCCCTGACCATCGGGGCGCCGGCCCTTCCTCTGCCGCCCGGCAGTCCGACCCCGAGCACGCCCGCAACGCCGCGAGCCGTCCCTGCAGTCGCCGCAGGTGCTCGAGGTTGGCCGTCTCGTACCGGTTGTCTAGCTGGTAGGGATCTTTCTTCAGGTCGTAGAGTTCCCGCTCGCCGTCCCCGTACTCGACGTAGAGGCGGTCCACGGTCCTCACGGCCTCGAGCCCGGGTCGGCCCCAGTCCTCTCGTGGGACGTTTCGCCAGTCCTCCGGCAGCTGGTCGCCGCTGAGCGGCGGGACCGCGGTGGGGCCCAGCTCGGTAGCGGCCTCCACCAGGAAGGCGGAACGCCAATCCTCCAGGGGCGGCGGGTCGTCCGTCAGAAGCGGCTCCAGGGAGCGCCCGTCCACGAAGTCGGGGTGGTCCACCCCGGCCAGGTCCGCGAAGGTGGGGGCCAGGTCGTTGTTGAGCACCATGTGGGGAAGCGTACGGCCCGCGGGCACCCCGGGGCCGCGCACGATCAGGGGCACCTTCACGTCCTCCTCGTAGGCCGTCCACTTGCCGGCGGTCAGCCGGTGCTCCCCCGCGTGCCAGCCGTTGTCGGAGGTGAAGAAGATGTAGGTGTTGTCCAACTCGCCGCTCTCTCTCAAGGGCATCCACCAGGCGCCCGACCATCTCGTCGACGGCCAGCATCGACCGTAGGCGATTGCGGTACAGGTCTTGCGTGGAGGCGATCCAGTTTCGCCCCAAGTGAGGGTTGTCGCGGACCCAGTCGGGCTTGTCGGAGACGTCCCCCTCATCGAACGAGGGCGGCCGCGGCAGCCGGACGT
Source organism: uncultured Rubrobacteraceae bacterium (assembly GCA_963769655.1). GTDB lineage: Bacteria > Actinomycetota > Rubrobacteria > Rubrobacterales > Rubrobacteraceae > CAVYMT01. The sequence continues at coordinate 23,788 of CAVYMT010000007.1, forward strand.
CGGGGAAGGCCCTACCGTGACGGGGTGCGGGGTCGGCCGGGGCGTGGGGTGCCCTGGGTGCCAACCCACATGAAGAAGGGCGCCCCATCCTGCGGCGGGCGGCGGACGTAGCCGGTCGCTTTCTCGGCGAGCACGTCGTCGAGATGGAGGCGTTCGGGATCGTAGCGGTGGATCCGGCCGTTCTCGTTGAGGCCTTCGCTCAGATGACCGCCGGCTATCGCGTACCAATCGTCCCAACCGGTCGGCACGCGGTGCCCGTAGTAGTCGTTCATGTACTTGCCGACGAGCGCCGTCCGGTAGCCTTCCTCCCGCAGCCAGGTGGCAACCGTGGAGTCTTCGCGCCCCAGATCTCGGAATTTCCCGGCGCCACCCCGCGGCGGCCAATTGCCGACTATGCGGTGATTGTGAGCGTACTGGCCCCGCAGGATGGTCGCCCGGGAGGGGCAGCACAGGGGATCGGTCACGAAGGCATTCTCGAAGGTCGTGCCCTTGGCCGCCAGCTTCCCGAGGTTGGGGTAGTGCGCCTTGTATCCCTGCAAGAGGCCGACGTCGAGGTCGTCGGTGAGGATAATGACGACGTTCGGGCGATCCGCGGTTTGGACGGGCCTCGTCGGGGGGCCGCATCCGTCAGCGAGCAAGCAAATCGCGACCAACGCGAGCACCGCCGATCCCACGGCCGAGGGCGATCGCCGTGTCTTCGAACGCATCGGTGTCGCGCGCGCCATAGGACAAAGATTGTACCTGCCAGTTGTCCGGCCCCAGGGCACCACGAACCCTACTCGAGGCGACGAGCAGCCACGCGCCGCGCTCCGTGGCTGCTCGTCGCCTCCTTACCGGCCCTGTTCGCCATTTTCCCTTCTACGAGACGGGGTGCATAGAATGGCCTCATTTGCCTAGCGCTGGGTTACGTGATCCGGTCGCGGGGGAGGGCGGCAACGGAGCCACCCTCACGCGTCGGCTGAACTTCCGAGAACCCTTATACCCGCAGCACCATGGGCGGTGTACAAGCGCGTAACCGCTAGACCAGGGCCAGCTCGACCTTTGGCTCCTCGCCCAGCGTGGCGCGGAATAGCACCCCCACGGGGTGGGTGTTCTGGGACTCACGCACCGACGCTATCCTCACCCCAGCTAGGGCCTACAGCCAGAGGAGCACATCCACCGCCGCGGTCACGTCCCCGACGAAGTGGTCCGGGTCGGCGGCGCGCAGGGTCGCTTCGGTGAAAGCCCCCCAGCTGACGGCGACGTTAGCGCTCAACCACGCCGTCATTGTCGCGGCCGAGACTGAGGTGGGCAGCTAGGCGATCAGCCCGTCCAGTCTTCAATCTCGACGCCGCGCTCCCGATCGCGTCTGGAGGCCGTTTATGAGCTTGGAGTGCTTTTCGGTGTCCAACGGCTCCTCCGTTCCGGATGCCTCGACCTCGGCGATCATCTGGGTGATCTGCCACGCTTCAGCCACACCGATGGCTCGAGTAAGGGCCCAGCCCATCCTTCACCCCGTCCACATACGAACCTGCCCGTTCTCCAGCTCGAAGAGTGCTGGAGTGAGATCGTCATCCCCAACAACTAGCTGCTCAAGCCAACTCTGGATCTTCTCAAGGTCGGGGCGTAGATGGAAAGCCTCTCGCTGACCCGCCGATTCATCCGAGCGCCTGACGCAGGCCACTCCAACGCACGGCACCAGTCGACCCGAAGCAGGGCGGGCCTCTACCGTGGGTTCGCCGAATGATTCGGGGGACCCGATACGGGTCCCCCTTTTGGCGTCAGACAGTCGTTGGCGCGGTCCCTTTAACGCTTCTTGAAGCGCTTGGCGCCAGAGTAGCCGTTAATGTACTTCATCTTGCTCTCGACCACCTTCCCAAAGTAGGTGGAAGCGTGAATGATGTTTCCGTTGCCGGAGTAAATACCAACGTGGGTGATCCTCCGACCGCCACCTTCTTTGAAAAACACCTCGTCGCCGGGCCGCAACCGCGACTTCCGGATCTTGCGAGAGCCATTGTACCTCCACTGCCGTGCCTCGCCCATGGACATACGGTGTCCGAACGGCTCCACGGACTTTTTCGTCACGCACGTGCAGCTTTTGCGCGATGGCGTGCAGGTGCCCCAGCTGTACCTATCTTTGATGAAGGATCTGGCCCGTCGGACGACCCCGCGACCTGTTAGACGACGGTTACCTTTCCTGGCCCTGGAGTCGGTCGTCGAACGCGCCGTGGGAGCAGCTGGGGCAGCAGCGCCACCCTCGGGGAGATCGGCCGCCTCAGGGAGTACGGCTACGTCGCCGCGGACTATCGACACCGCGTCGGCTACAACCTGGCCTTCGCCGGAGAGCTCAATGGCAGCTTCGCCGCTCTGGAGCTCGTAGGTCCCAAGCTTGACCCACATGCCACCGTCGAGGCTCTGGTCCACGGTCGAGGTGCGCGACCCGCCGGCGGTCGGGACGACGTAGTCGGCGGAGGTGCTATTCCCGGACGCGCCGGGCCACCACGCGTAGACAGAGTAGTCGCTGGTAGTGGGGACCCTGAACTTGAAGGTCGCCGGTCCCGCCCCTGAGCTAGCGGCCACGTAGTTGCCCTCGTGGCTCCAGTCGCCGGAGCGCTCCGTCCAACCCGGGGCCGAGAAACGTCCCTCCGTGGAGTTGTCGACGATCTGGGAGTAATCCGGCAGCTTCTCTTCTTCGGCAATGTCCTGCTGGACCGCCTTGGCCGCGGCGGAGTCCACCTTGGCGATCGAGCCCTGCGAGATAGAGTTAGCCCCGGGCGATGGCTCGCTCGGGGCTTTACTGTCCGTTGGTTCGGGGGGAGCCTCGCTCCCGTCCGAGGGCTCATACTGTTCGGCCGATTGAGCCTGTACAGCGAGCGCAGTAGAAGATGCGATCAACACGGCCAATAGGACCGCGGACATAACCACAGTAAGCCGACGCATTAGCCCCCCTCCCGAAGTTCTGTATTGCGTCGCCCAGCATTGTAACCGGGTGGCAACGAAAAATCATGATTTCTACGAAGAAATTTTCACGGATGTTGCCGCAACGTTACGGTCCTGTAACATGGATCGGCTAGTATCCCGGCTTGCAGAGCGGTATTACTCTACCTGATCCGGCATCTCTGGCCGCCAGAAAAATTCCCCACCCTTCGGTGGATCTCCGACCAACGCTTCAGGTGGTGAGGTAGGGCCGCACGAGCTCCTCGCTGGCGGCCCATAACCCGTCGCGCCGCTCGGGACGCCGGGTGCGCTCGGGGACCGGACTCTCTTTCAGCTTCGGGCCGTAGAAGTGGCCCCCGGTGCCCACGGCCCTGGCGTCCTGCGCCAGGAAGACCGGCGTCCTGGCGGCCTCCTCGGGCGGCAGGGCCATGAGGCGTGAGATCGGGGGCGCGAGGAGGCGTGCGATCCGGGGCAAACCGCGGGAGTTGCGGAAGACATTAGTGTCCACCACACCGGGGAACACGCACGTTACCTCCATCCGCGTGCCCCGCAGCCGGTCGGCCAGCTCCACGGCCAGGAGGTCGTTGGCGAACTGGGTACGCCCCGCCACCCGAAGGCCAGGCTTGCCCCGCCGGTGCTGCAGGTCGTCGAGGTCGAGGCTGTCCCCGTACCGGCCCGCGTTGGCGACCAGCACCAGCCGTCCGGAGGGTGCCTCCTCGAGTGCGGGCAACAGACGCCGCGCCAGCAGGTAGCGGGAGAGGTAGTTGAGGACGAAGTTGCGCTCCAGCCCCTCCTCTGTCCACTCCGGCACGGTGGACAGGATGCCGGCGCAGAACACCGCCGCGTCCAGCCGGTCGGTGCGGCGCGCCACCTCGTCCGCCACGCGGTCCGTCTCGGAAAGTAGCGAGAGGTCCGCCGGCAAGAAGGCGTGCTCGACGCCGGGCAGCTCCTCCCGCAGCGCGGCCAGGACCTGGGCGCCCCGCTCCTCGTTGCGGCCGACGAACAGCACCCGGTCGCCGCCACGGGCGAGCCGCAGGGCCACCGCACGGCCGATGCCGTCCGTCCCGCCCGTCACCAGTGACGCCCGCTCTGGCGCGTTCAAAGTCGGGGGCACGCTCCCGAGAGATTACCCTCCGGTGCAGTCAAGGTTGTCGCGCCCAGCTCTACGCCCCGGTCTCGGTGGGGCGCTTGACGGCGTCTTCGGTGCCGGGCTCGGAGAGCCAGCGGCTGATCTCGACCTTGTTCTCGGTGAAGAAGCGGACCCCGTCCTTGCCCGTGGCGTGCAGGTCACCGTAGAAGGAGTTCTTCACGCCGTTGAACGGGAAGAAGGCCATCGGGGCCGCCACTCCTATGTTCACCCCGAGCATCCCGGCCTCCACGTTCTCCCGCCAGTGCCTGACGGCGGCGCCGTTCTCGGTGTAGATCGAGCAGGCGTTGCCGAACGGGGAGCCGTTGGTGAACGAGATGGCCTCGTCGAGGTCTTTGACGCGCACGACGGAGAGGACGGGGCCGAAGATCTCCTCGCGGGCCACCCGCATCTCGCCGCTGACGTTGTCCAGGATGGTCGGGCCCATGAAGAAGCCGTCCTCCAGCGGCGGCTCGCGGCCGTCGAGGACCACGTCGGCGCCCTCGCCCTCGCCGACGTTTACGTACTCTTTTACCTTGTCGCGGTGCGAGGCGCGGATCACCGGCGTAAGCTCGGAGCCGTCCTCGCTGCCGGGACCGACCTTCATGGCCTGGGCCGCCTCCTTGAGCCGGCCGACGACCTCGTCACCCACGTCGCCCACGGCCACGAGCACGCTGCCCGCGAGGCACCGCTCGCCGGCGTTGCCGTAGGCGGAGGAGACTATGTTCGGGACCGCCTTATCGAGCACGGCGTCGGGCATGACGATCATGGAGTTCTTGGCGCCGGCGAGAGCCTGCACCCTCTTGCCGTGCGCGGCCCCGTGCGTGTAGACGTGCTCGGCGACCGGCTGGCTGCCGACGAAGGATACTGCCTCTATGCCGGGGTGCTCCAGGATGCCGTTCACCGCGTCGTGGGCGCCATTGACGATGCTGAAGACGCCTTCGGGCAGGCCGGCCTCTTGGAGCAGCTCGCCGAGCCTCTGGGCCGCGAGCGGCGTCCTCTCTGACGGCTTGAGGATGTAGGCGTTGCCGGCGCCGATCGCCACGGGCAGCGTCCACAGGGGCACCATGCACGGGAAGTTGAAGGGCGTTATGGCCGCCACCACCCCTAGCGGGTAGCGGTAGCTGGCGTTGTCCACGCCGCGGGCGACGTCGCGGACGGTCTCTCCCATGAGGAGGCTCGGCATCCCGCAGGCGAACTCGACGACCTCGATGCCGCGCCTGACCTCGCCGCCGGCATCCTTCTTGTCCTTGCCGTTCTCCAGCGTGACCAGGTCGCGCAGCTCCTCGAAGTTCTCCTCCAGGAGCGCCTTGAAGCGGAACAGCACCCGTGTCCGCTCGACGACCGGGGTGGCGGCCCAGCCGGGGAAGGCGGCTTCGGCGGCCTTCACGGCCCGGTCCACGTCGTCGGCCGTGGAGAGCGGGGTCTCCCCCACCACCTCGCCGGTCGCCGGGTCGTAGACCGGTTCGGTCTCGCGGCCGTCGCGGTCCTCCCAGGAGCCCCCGATCAGGTTCCTTACCTCGTAGCCTCTCTCCGATGCCTGCATGGTTCCTCCTCGCGCGGTTCTCTTTTTGCGCCTGTCGGGCCCCGCGCCCGCCACCCTCGTCTGTGGGCGCACGTTTGCGGTGGCCCGGCTTCGTCTACTGGTTGCCCCTCATGGCCTCGAGGTTCTTCTGGTAGAGGGCTAACGGGGCGTTCATCAGGTTGGTGTAGCTCTCCGTGGCCTCGGCGAGCATCTTCTGGAAGACTTCCATCTGCTGCTGGGAGCCCTCGACCATCCCGCGGGCAATGTTCTGGGTGTTCTCGACCTGGCTGTCGAGCTCCCCGGTCACGCTCTGGAAGAAGCCCTGTGTGAGCTCCGTGTTCTTCTCTTGTAGCCCGGTGACCTTCTCGAGGACTTCCTTGTAGGACTCCAGGCTCTCGGCCAGGGCCCTGTTGGTCCGCTCCTGGCCCTTTAGCGCCTCGTCCACGGTCTTCACGTAGGACTCCATGGCCCGGGTGAGCGCCTGGTTGGTCTCCGCCTGGCTCTCCATGAGCCCGGTGAAGCTCTCGACCCAGCCCTGGGCGAGGCCGATGTTGCGCTGCTGGGCGTCTACGGCATTCTGCACCACCGTCTGGTACGACTCGCCGAAAGCCTGGGCAAGGTTGCTGGCCGCCTCCGGCCCCTCTCTCTCCGACATCTAGGCTCCTCTTGTTCGTCGCTCTCCGAGGCCATTCTAACCGCTCTGGTCCCCCGCTTTGCGGTCCGCCGCGATGGCCACCCGGATACCCCGCAACCTCGCCGAGGGTCGCGCGACCGTCTCGGGCTCGGTCCCCGCCGGTCCTGACCAGGCCGCCGGCTCTCGAGGTCGCCGAGGAGGAGGATCGCACTCGGCGCCTAAGGACGCTGGTCCAGGTTGTAGACGAAGCGCTCGATCCCATTGCGTCCGAACTCGAGAAGGAAGCCTCGTCGATGGCTGGCATCGGTGACCTCCGCCCCCGGGATGCGCCATCAACCGAGCGTGTCGTCGAGCCAATCGAAGATCCGCTGGTCGCGCAATCCGGGCGCCTTTGGCTCGCAATGAGAGTCGGCGCCCTCGGACGCGGTGAAGGAGACCAGCTCCTTCGGGCAGGCGAGTTCCTCGTACAGCCGGCGCGACTGTCCGGGCCAGAACTGCTCGTGCTCGGGGTCGGTGATGAGCATGGGACAGTTGATCTTGTCGGCCGTCCCTTCGAGCGTGTACTTCGTGGCCAACTAGAACACCTCGTATGGCGAGTCCTCGCCGAAAGGCCTCATGCGGAACCGCAGCGTCTAGCGATAGGCTTGCGACTCGCGCATGGCCTCCTCCATGTACCCGTCGAACTCCTCCTTCTGGCCCTTCTCGAGAAGCTCCCGCATGACCTGCGGAAGTTGGGCCGTCCAGGAGGCCGAGACGTCGTAGACGCCGGGATCGGCGATGGCCGCGGCGATGCGGTGCTTGAAGACGACGGCTCGAGGCACCCAGTACCCGCCCTGGCTGACGCCCTGGATCGCTATCTTCTCGTTGTCGACCTCGGGACGGCTGCGGGCGAAGTCCACCACGGGGGTCACGACCTTCTCCCAATCGGGTCGGAAGTGCAACCCCTGCAAGAACAACGCCGTTTGCTCAGCCCGCGGCGGCCTCCGCTCCAAGCCGTCAGCTTCTCGGTTCTGGCCAGCCGCGCTAGTAGGTGGGGTCGGATGCCAGGGCTGGCCCTACCGCACGCGGCGGTGGACCCTCACCCCTCCCGCGCTCGTCTCCGACTCCCGGTAGTCGGTCGAGCCGCGGGGGGCGTGTTGGCCCGGGGGTGGTTCTCCGACGGGCTCGCCGCCCGGCTCCGAGGCCGGGTCCGAGGCCAGGTCCTCGCGCAGCCCCGGGGTGGGAGCGGCGTCCTGAATCTCGGCCCTCTCCCCGGGCTCCGTGTCCACTCCAGGGTCCGGTCCCAAACGGTCCTCGGGCCGGTCCAGGGGATCCGTGCCCCGGGCCCCGGAGGGATCGTGGAGCTCGTCGTAGCTGTGCAGGGGGTCGAGGCCGTAGTAGTTGCGCACCCTGTCTTCCAGCTCCGGCGAGACCGTCTCCTGGCCGAAATGGGGGGCGTGCTTGATCGTCTCGGCCGACTCCGAGACCTCGACCAGGTGCCTCCGGTCGTTGACCCGCAGGATCTCGACCGGTATCAGGGTCGAGTTGGTGCCGAACAGGCCCATCTTGACGCCGAGGTAGGCCACCCGATCTTCCTCATCCACGAGCAGGTCGTCGACCTTCCCGATCTTCTCGTAGTGCGAGTCGTAGACGGTGTACTCCTGGTCCGAACTCGCGAGTTCCGCGAACGGGTTGGTGCCCTCTGGCCGATCCATCGCCATCCTTTCTGCCGCTCGTCGCCCCTATAGACTCAAGCATACCCGCCCCGGTTACGCAGCGACAGGCTCGGATCCTCCCGGGACCGGAATCAACCTTCGAGGGAGGAACGGGCCCAGCGCGGGAACCGCGACCAGAAGATCCTCTGGGCCGGCTCCCAGAGCCGGACGAAGGGCCGGCGGACGAGGCTGTGCAGCCGCAGCAAAACCTTCGTCTCCCCGCCCTCTTCCCAGGCCCAGAACTCCAGCCGGGTCGGCCGCACCAGTCGCGGGCTAATAGCGTACGAGCCGTAGAAGTACTTGAGATCCCGGTACGCGGGACGGTCCGCCTCGGGACCACGCACCTCCCCGATGGCGCCGGCGACGTTCAGAAATGGCCCGTGGTGGACGTTGAGCACCCCCGGCTCGAAGCCGCCGTCGACGAACTCGACCCTGTAGGGCCAGATCTGGCCGTCGACGAAAGTCGCCGGGTCGTTGAGCCAGGCCCAGACCCGCCCGACCGGCTCGGGGACGGAGAACTCGTAGGGGAAGACGTGCTCCACGAATCCTGCCGGCGCGCCCACGGCCACCTCGACGTCGCCGGCCCTCTCACCAATGCGCTTCACACTAGTCCTCCCTGTTAGCACGCTGGCTGCGCCAGCTTGTCAGCACACTTCGGACCTTTCAGGGCTTCGCTCTCGGCTTCTGCCGCTCGACACGTACCCCTGATACGTCCGGCGAAACGCCCTGCTCGACCGTTTGAGAGGCGCGGGGCCGTCGCGCCTTACTCCCCTTACGGTGGGCTGAAAGCCCGCGCAGCGGGCGTGCTGAAAGCGACCGGAGGGAGCGTGCTGAGAGGCGCGAAGCGCCGGGCTGACCAGCGAAGCCCGCAGGGCGCAGCGTGCTCCCCCTACTCGTCGCGGTCGTGCCGCTCGGCTGGGGGGCTCGTCGCCTCGACGGCCGTGAAGGCCTCTAGGATGTTGTAGGTGTGAGAGGCGCCCTTCGGGACGAGCCAGGAGTCCCCCGGCTCCAGCAGAACCTTCTGTCCCTCCAGGTGCAGCTCGGCGCGTCCGCTAACGACGTAGCCGACCGTCTCGTAGTCGCGGCTGGCCTCGGGCTTGGGATCTCCGGGCTCCTCCCCGTCCCAGAGACGCATGGAGACCGACTTGCCGTCGGCGAGGTACTTCTGGCCCATCGTTCCCCTGGGCGAGTGCTCCGAGCTGACCTTCTTCACGCTCTTGTCTTCGGACAACGCTGATCCTCCTCTGGTGGTTCCACGGCTAATCTACCCGCGTCGCGGCCAACGCGAACCTCGCCGGTCGACGCGCGCGAGGGGGCCGGCAACAATTGCCGGCCCCCTCGTAAGCCCGCGGTTTCGGCGCGACGGGCGTTAGAGCCTCTTCGCTATCTCCTCGATCGCCGCGGCGTCCACGTCGGGGGCGTACAGCGGCGGGGCCGGGTTGAGGTCGGGGACCTCGCCGCCCTCGGGCGGGCCGTCCTCGACCTCGCGCTGCTCGCCGGTGTCGGCCTGCGGGCCGTTCCAGATCTCCCCGATCTGCCGGTAGTCGTCCGGGCTGAAGCGGTAGAGGATGCGGTGGAAGCCCTTGTCCATGATACTTCCGGGCGTGCGGGAACTTGGCGCTCTCGATCTCGGGGACCGGCAAGAGCTTGGTCACGTCCACGCCGGAGAGGTCCGAGAGCGCCTTGGCGTAGGCCTCCTGGTGGACGCCGCCGCGCACGATCAGGTACCCGATCATCTCGCGGGCCACGGGGTTCTGGGTGCTCTCGTAGACCCGGATCTTGCCCATGCGGGCCCCGGACTCCAGGAAGAAGTTGTGCAGGAGGTCGAGCTTGAGGTTGCCGGAGTTGAAGACGTAGTCACCGGTCCAGGCCTTGCCCCCGGCACCGCCGGGTATGGCGCCCAGACCGAAGTTCAGGAAGTGGTCCGGGTTGCCCGTCATGCCGCTGAAGTTCAGCGGGGGCGTGACGCCGTCGGTGCTCGCCTCGGTCTGGTCGAGCAGGAGGTTGATGGTGTTGGCCACGAGCTCGATGTGCCCCATCTCCTCCGCGGCGATGTTGGCGATGAGGTCGTAGTAGGGCCTCACCTTGCTCTTGCCTCGCATGTTGAACGACTGGTACGTGTAGTTCATCAGGGTGGACATCTCGCCGAACTTGCCGCCCAGGAGCTCCTGCACGACGCCGGCCGAAGCCGGGATCCGCCTCCGCGGGCCTGGGCAGCTCGATCTGCAGCTTGTCTATCCGTAGATACATAGCCCTCCTACCGTCCTCGGGTCTCTGCCTGGACCGACGCGTCTCCTGCAACGCCACCCACCAGCGGGCCGGTCACCGTCGCGACTCTACCCATACGTCAGCGCGGCAAATCACAGGCGTCGCGTCGTCTGCGGAACGAGGCTCAGCGACGCACGGACCGACGACGGTAAGCGTGCGCACAGACCCGTGCGCGAGAGATGCGGAACCAGCCCGGTCTACGAGAACCTGCGGGGCTCGAACATCCAGGAGCCGCCACCATCGGCGGCCCGCCCGAGCGTCCCGGGCAACCCTAGGCGTGAGGCCCGGCAGCTCTTTACTTCTTCTGAGACGCTCCGACTCGAACTTGGCGAAGTTCTCGCGGAAGAGGCCGGCGAGCTTCTCCGCCTGCTCGTCGTAGGCGTCCTTGTCGCTCCAGGTGCTCCTTCGGGTCGAGGATCTCCGTCGGCACGCCCGGGGACCTCGACCGGGACGTTCAGGCCGAAGAAGGGGTCCACCCGCGTCTCGGCGCCGTCGAGCCGGCCCGCGATGACGGCCCGCACCATCTCGCGCGTGGCGGCGATGTCTATCCGCTCACCCACCCCGTAGGGACCGCCGGACCAGCCGGTGTTTATGAGGTAGCAGCGGGCGCCGTGCTCGCGCAGCCTCTCGGAGAGCATGGTCGCGTAGGTCGTCGCCGGCAGCGGCAGGAAGGGCGCCCCGAAGCACGCCGAGAACGTCGCCTCGACGTCGATCTCCATGTCGGCCTCGGTGCCGGCGAGCTTGGCGGTGTAGCCGGAGAGGAAGTAGTAGGCGGCCTGCTCCGGGGAGAGGGCGCTTATCGGGGGCAGCACGCCGAAGGCGTCGGCGGTCAGGAAGAGCACGGCCTTCGGGTGGGCCCCGTTGCCCGAGGGAACGGCGCCGCTCGATGAACTCCAGCGGGTAGGCGACGCGGGTGTTCTCCGTGATCGAGGCGTCGGCGAAGTCGACGGCGCGGTCGCGGCGGTCCATCGCGACGTTCTCGAGCACGGCGCCGAAGCGGATGGCGTCCCAGATCTGGGGCTCCTTCTCGGGGGAGAGGTCTATGGTCTTGGCGTAGCAGCCGCCCTCGAAGTTGAAGACGCCCTCGTCGGACCAGCCGTGCTCGTCGTCGCCGATCAGGCGCCGCTCGGGGTCCGCCGAGAGCGTGGTCTTGCCCGTGCCGGAGAGGCCGAAGAAGAGGGCGACGTCGCCTCGCCAGCCTCGCCGGCTTCGCCGTTCCCCACGTTGGCCGAGCAGTGCATCGGCATCACGTCGTGCTCGGTCGGCAGGACGAAGTTCAGGACGGTGAAGATGCTCTTCTTGATCTCGCCCGGCGTAGGCCGTGCCGCAGACAGGACGACCCTGCGCGTAGAAGTCGAGGCCGACGAAGGTCTCGGACTCGGTGCCGTCCTCCTCGGGCTCGATGAGGAGGCCGGGCATCGAGATGACGGTCCACTCGGGCTCGAAGGAGTCGAGCTCGCGCCTGCTCGGGGCGCCGGAAGAGCTGGCGGGCGAAGAGCGCCTGCCAGGCGTGCTCGGTGACGACCTGCACGTCGAGGCGGTAGCGCTCGTCGGCCCCGGCGTAGGCGTCCACGACGAAGACCTCCTCGAGGTTCTCCACGTAGCGCGGCGGCCTTCTCGAGCAGCGTCCCGAACGGCCTCCGAGGAGAAGGGCTTGTTGACGGCCCCCCAGTCCACCGCGTCGCGGGTGAGGCTCGTCCTCGACGATAAAGCGGTCCTTGGGACTGCGGCCCGTGCGTTTGCCCGTGCGGACGACCAGAGCGCGCCGGAAGGCTCGCTGATCATGCCCTCCCGCCGCCGTACGCGAGGCCTCCACGAGGCGCGCCGGCGGCAGATTCTCGTGCACCGCGCCGAGGTTGCTCCACGCCGAAGCGCTCCAGCGACTCATCTTGCGTACCGCGAGGTCCATGTTTTCCCTTTCGCCCGATTGATGCCCGGCGGGCAGCCCCCGATCACGGGCGCGGCCGGCGCCTTTGGTGGGCGGAATTCTAGCAAAGGGCGGGGTCCGCCGCCCCGTTTCCTCGCCCCTGGCGCGGGGTAGGAAAAGGCGTGGTTATCCGTAGCATCGGGACGCCGAAAGGGTCGCATGGAATGCCAGGAGGTACACGGTGACGCAACAGATAGACCAGAACTCCGCGGGGACCGAACAGTGGAACGCCCTCGCCCAGCAGCTACGCGCCGACAGCATCCGCGCCAGCTCAGCCGCGGCGTCCGGGCACCCCACCTCGAGCATGTCGGCCGCCGACCTCATGGCCGTGCTGATGAGCAAGTACTTACCTACGACTTCGACGACCCCGACAACCCGGGCAACGATCACCTGATCTTCTCCAAGGGCCACGCCTCGCCGCTGCTGTACTCGATGTACAAGGCGGCCGGCGCGATCAGCGACGAGGAGCTGATGACTCGTTCCGCGAGTTCGGTAGCCGCTTCCAGGGCCACCCGACACCCGTCATCCCCTGGGTGGACGTCGCCACGGGCTCCCTGGGCCAGGGCCTGCCGATAGGCGTCGGCGTCGCGCTGGCGGGCAAGTACCTGGACAAGCTCCCCTACCGCACCTGGGTTTTGTGCGGCGACTCGGAGATGGCGGAGGGCTCGATGTGGGAGGCCTTCCAGCACGCCTCCTACTATCAGCTGGACAACCTCATCGCCATCCTGGACATGAACCGCCTGGGCCAGACGCGCGAGACGATGGACGGCTGGCACGGCGACCACTACGCCGCGAGGGCCGAGGCCTTCGGCTGGCACGCCATCCAGATCGACGGCCACGACCCCGAGGCGATCGACCGGGCCTACGCCGAGGCGCTGGACGATGACGCGCCCACCTTTATCGTGGCGAAGACCATGAAGGGCCGCGGCGTCTCCTTCCTGGAAGACGTCGACGGCATGCACGGCAAGCCGGTCAAGCCCGACGACGAAGAGCGAGCGCTCGAGGAGCTCGGCGGCACCCTCGACCTCCTCGTCGAGGTCCAGAAGCCCGACGCCGGCTCCGAGACTTTCACCGCCGGGCTGACGGGCGACCTCCAGCTGCCGACCTGGCCCGTCGGGGACGAGGAGGCCACCCGCGGCGCCTATGGGGCCGCCTTGAAGGCCGTCGGCGGCGCCCGCGAGGACGTCGTCGCCCTCGACGGCGAGGTCAGCAACTCCACCCATTCGGAGGACTTCGCCAAAGAGTACCCGGAGAGGTACTTCGAGATGTTCATCGCCGAGCAGCAGATGGTCGCCGCGGCGGTCGGCATGAGCGTGCGCCAGCGGGTGGCCTTCGCCTCGAGCTTCGCCGCCTTCTTCACCCGCGCCTACGACTTTATCCGGATGGCCGCCATCAGCAACGCCGACCTCAGGCTCTCCGGCTCGCACGCCGGCGTCTCCATCGGGGAGGATGGCCCGTCCCAGATGGCCCTCGAGGACCTGGCCATGATGCGCGCCGTCCACGGCTCGACGGTCCTGCAGCCCTCCGACGCCAACCAGACCGCCAGGCTCGTCGCCCAGATGGCCGAGACCAGCGGCATAAGCTTCCTGTAGGACCCTGCGCCCGAAGACGCCGGTGATCTACGACGCCAGCGAGGAATTTCCCATCGGCGGCAGCAAGACCGTAGCCTCCTCCGAGGACGACGCCGTGACGGTCGTCGGCTCCGGGATAACCCTGCACGAGGCGCTGAAGGCCGCCGACGAGCTCGCGGGCGAGGACACGTCGGTGCGCATAGTGGACGTCTACTCTATAAAGCCCATCGACGCCGCCGGCCTCCAGGCCGCCGCCAGGGCCACCGAGGGCAGGGTCGTCGTCGCCGAGGACCACTGGCCCGAGGGCGGCGTGGGAGAGGCCGTTCTCACCGCCCTCTCGGAGGATGGCGCGGTGGAGAACCTCAGGTTCAGGCACCTGGCCGTCACCGGGATGCCGGGCTCCGGCAAGGGCCCGGAGCTCATGTAGCTCCCACGGCATCGACGCCTCCCACATCGCCGCCGCTGTGCGGGATCTGCTGAACGACTAGCCGCCAGAACACGCATCGCCAACGGGGTCCGGCATGAAAGCCGGGCCCCTCTTTCGTGCCCGACTCCCGCAAAGACGTTACGGTGTCCCTTGCTGGGCCAGAATCGTTGCGCTTTGGCGGTGGCGGCGGGATAATCCCGTCGTTGGAGCCGACGGGGGGTTTGATCCGTGCCACGGGTGACCATGCTGTTTCTCGGCGCGCCGGCCGTCGAGGTGGACGGGGCGCCGGTCACGGTCGATACGCGCAAGGCGATAGCGCTGCTCGCCTACCTGGCCCTCACCAGGAGGCGTCACACCCGCGACACGCTGGCCGGCCTGCTCTGGCCCGAGTACAACCAGACCAGGGCCCGCGCCGCCCTGCGCCGGACCCTCTCGTCCCTGAAGGAGGCCAGGGAGGGTGGCTGGCTGCGCGTCGACCGTGAGGGCGCCGAGCTCGACCGCGAGCGGGTCCTTGTGGACGTGGACCGCTTCCGCGGATCTGCTGGCCGAGTGCCGGACCCACGGCCATCTCGCCGAGCGAGGTCTGCCCCGAGTGCCTGGCGCCGCTGTCGGAGGCGGTGGCGCTCTACCGCGACGACTTCATGGCGGGCTTCGGCCTGCGCGACAGCGTCGCCTTCGACGACTGGCAGTTCTTCCAGGCCGAGGAGCTGCGGCGCGAGCTGGCCGGGGCGCTGGAGAGGTTAGCGCGCGGCCGCGCCGCCGAGGGCGATTGGGACCCGGCCATAGCCCACGCCCGCCGCTGGCTGGCCCTCGACCCCCTGCACGAGCCGGCCCACCGCCTGCTCCTCGCGCTCTACGCCTGGTCGGGCCAGCGGGCCGCGGCCCTGCGACAGTACAGGGAGTGCGTCCGCGTGCTCGGCCAGGAGCTCGGCGTCGCGCCGCTCGAAGAGACCACCCTGCTCTACAGATCCGTCCAGGAGAACGACCCGCCGCCGCCGCCCGCCCTCTCAGCGGCGGGCCCGGTGGGTCCGCGCGAGACGCCTGGCCCGGCGGAGGTTCCGACGGTCGCGCCCCCTTCCGATGGCCCGCTGGCAGGACGGGCCAGGGAGTGGGAGGGTTGCTCCGGGAGTACGGCGAGATCGTCCGGCGGGGGTCGGGTCGTCGTGCTCGAGGGGGAGGCCGGCATCGGCAAGACGCGGCTCGCCGAGGAGTTCGTGGCCCACGCCGGGCGCGAGGGCGCGACCGTCGTCGCCGCGCGGTGCTACGCGGGCGAGACGAACCTGGCCTACGGGCCGTTCGTCGAGGGGCTCTCCGCCGCGATCGCCCGGGAGGGTACCGCGCGGTTGCAGGACCTTCCGGCTGGCCCACTGGGCGAGGCGGCCCGCCTGCTGCCCGAGCTCGAAGGGTTGCTCCCCGAGTCCGGGTCCTTGCCGCCGCTCGACACTCCGGGCGCCAGGAGCCGGTTCTACGACGGTGTCGATCCGGGCCCTCATGGCGGTTCTCGACGGTCCCCCGCCCGGCGTCCTCTTCCTCGACGACCTGCAGTGGGCCGACGAGGCCTCCCTGGACCTGCTCACCTACCTGATGCGCCGGCTGGACGATCGCCAGGCCCTCGTGCTCGTGACCTGGCGCCCGGAGGAGGTCCCGGAGGACCACCGCCTGCGCGGGCTCCTGGCCGAGGCCCGGAGGACGGGCGCGGCGACGGTCATTGGCCTGGGGAGGCTCGACCCCGACTCCGTTCGGGAGCTGGTGGAGCACGCGCTCGGGGGGACGGCGGAAGACCCGGAGGCACTGGCCTCGCGCCTCGGCGGCGAGACCGAGGGCCTTCCGCTCTTCCTGGCTCGAGTACCTGACGGCCGTGGCCGAGGGCGAGCTGGACGCCGGAGAGGAGACGTGGGCGCTGCCCGGCGGGGTGCAGGATCTGCTCCGGGGCCGCCTGCGGACCGTCGGCCAGACGGCCGGGCAGGTGCTCGCCGCCGCCGCCGTCGTCGGGCGGTCCTTCGACTTCGACACCGTCAGGGAGGCCAGCGGTCGGGGCGAGGAGGAGACCCTCCCGGCGCTCGAGGAGTTGGTGTCGCGCGGCTTGATCCGGGAGCAAAAAGACGCCCCGTCGGAGGGCCCGACCTACGACTTCGACCACGACAAGCTCCGCGCGCTGGTCTACGAGGAGACCGGCCTGGCCCGCCGTCGCCTCCTGCACCGCCGCGCCGCCGCGGCCCTGACCGGGCGCGGGCGCGAGGCCGGCCCTCTCGCCGGTCAGGTCGCCCGCCATTACCGGCTCGCCGGGCAGGACACGGAGGCGGCAGAGCATTACAGGCTCGCCGGCGACCACGCGCGCGGCCTCTACGCCAACGACGACGCCCTGGCCCACTACGAGGAGGCGCTAGCGCTCGGGCACCCGGACGCCGCCGCGCTGCACGAGGCCATGGGCGATCTGGAGACCCGCCGCGGCGAGTACGGCGCGGCACTCGCGCAGCTACGAGCTCGCCGCCGCCTCGGCGGGCCCGGATATCGTCGCCGTGCTGGAACACAAGATCGGCAACGTCCACGCCCGCAGGGGGGACCGGGACCTCGCCCGGGTCCACTACGAATCGGCGCTAGAGGCCCTCGAGGAGCGCGACGCCGCGTCCTCCGGTGAGCTGGCCCGGCTCTCCGCCGACCTGAGCCTTCTCTCCCATCTCCAGAACGAGCCGGGGGCGGCGATGGAGTACGCCCACCAAGCGCTCGGGCTGGCCGAAGCGGCCGACGACGCGCGGGCGCTGGCCCAGGCCCACAACATGCTCGGCATCCTGGACGACGGGGAGGCTGCCCTGCGCCATCTCAGGGAGAGCCTCGAGCCTGGCGGAAGAGCTGGGGGACCCCGAGACCAAGGTGGCGGCCCTGAACAACCTGGCCCTGGCCCTGGGATCCCGGGGCGAGACCGGTGAGGCCCTGAACGTCGCGGAGACGGCTCTAGAGCTGTGCGCAAAGCTCGGGGACCGGCACAGGGAGGCGGCGCTGCACAACAACCTGGCCGACCTGCTGCACGCGGCGGGCCGCGAGGAAGAGTCCATGGCGCACCTCAGGGAAGCCGTCGCCATCTTCGCCGAGGTCGGGGAGCCGGGAGAGATGCAGCCGGAGATCTGGAAGCTCGTCGAGTGGTAGATCGGCCTTCTACCTCTCCCCCGCGACCTGCTTCTTCGCCGCGTTGAGGTCGTCCCGAGGTACACGCGGTAGGGACAGTCCTCTCCTACGCCGGTAGAGCCTGGCGGTCCGCCGGAAGACGAAGCGCAAGACCCCGGCCGGGTCCCTACGACGGCCCCGGGATCGACCTCCGAGGGATTTCCATCGTCTTCCCCTCCGGGTCTTCGGGCGTCACTTAGACGCCACCTGCAGCTCGCCCGAACCTCCGTACGGTCGGTCTTCGAACTCTTCTTCGGAGAACTCTATCCTGACGTAACGGGCGCTGGCGTCGCCGTACTCGATCACCCCGGAGCCGGGGCCGCCCGCGCGGCCGGGCCCAGCGAAGATGCCCACCATCCCCACGAACAGCAGCGTCAGGGCGACCAGGATCACGCCAGACCCCACCGCCTGGTAGCCGGTGTGCGCGGCCTCGCCGAGCCCGGGGACGTAGATGGTCAGGTTCAGCAGGTCGGAGATCGTCGTGAACATCCCGCCCACCACCGCCGCCAACCCCGCCCACTGAACAACTCCCAGACCCTTCATCCCGTCGCTCCTCTCGAATGGCCGTCTACAACACCACCCTACCCCTCCACCGTTACGGGTTCGTTACGAGCGACGTTACGCGCACGAGAGTTGGGAGAATTCTTTGAGGGTTTAGGAGATCCAGGTTTCGAGGCGCCAGACTCGGACCGCCGAACGGCGCCTCAGAGGCTGGCGCTCACATCTCTATCCGCGTTCGCTGTGCTCCCACTCCGCCGCGTTCGGACGGTCGGGATCCTGCCGTCGGGCGGGACGGGCGGCGGGTCCAGGTCGCGGACGATCTGGCGGGCGGCGAGGCCGACGACGGCCGTGAAGGTCGGGTAGGCGAGCTCCAGGTCGGCGAGTTGCTCGACGGGCATCCCGGCCCGCATCGCGGTCGGCGACGATCTGGACGACCTCGACGGCCTGCTCGCCGACGATGTGCGCCCCGAGGACGCGGCGCGAGGAGCGGTCGAGACGATCAGCTTGCAGAACCCGTCCGGGCGGCCGTCGATCACGCCGCGGTCCAGGTCGGCGTAGGGCACGACGGCCACGGCGCAGTCGTGCGGCCTCGCGGGCCTGCTCCTCGGTCAGGCCCACGCCGCCGTACTCGGGGTCGGTGAAGCCGCCGTGCGGCACGATGTCGTGCCGGTGAGCCGCGCTCGTCGCCGAGCACGGCCTTCTCGGCGGCGAGCGCTCCCCTCGTGGGTCGCGCTCTGCACCAGCATCATGCGCCCCGTGATGTCCCCGGCCGCGAAGACGTGCGGCGCGCTCGTCCTGTAGCGCGTCGTCCACCGCCGACGTAGCCGCGCTCGGTCCGCACGCCCGCCGCCGCCGAGGTTCAGCGCCGTCAGCGTTGCCGGGCCAGCCGACCGCGAGCACCACGGCGTCCGTCCTCAGCGTTCGCGCCTCGCCGTCCTGTCGCGTAGAAGAGTCCGAGGTCTCCGCCTCCTTCTCTATGCGTTCGATCCCGCCGATGCCGGTGAGGATCTCGATCCCGCGCCGCTCGAACGCCTCGGCGACCCCGTCGGAGACGACCTCGTCCTCGCCGGGCAGGATGCGCGGCGCGACCTCGAGCAGCGTGCGCCCTGGCGCCGAACGCCGCGAAGACCGAGGCGAGCTGGCAGCCCGTCGCCGCGGCGCCGACCACGGCGACCGAGGCGGGCAGCCGCTTCATCGACCAGACGTCGCTGTGGGTCAGGGCGTGCTCGCTGCCGGGGAACGCCAGCCTCCGCGCGTGGCCGCCGGCGCAGAGGATGAACTTCTCGCCCCGCAGCTCCACCCCGTCGCCGAGCGCGAGCGTGTGCGGGTCCGAGAAGGCGCGCGTCGCCGGCGCGGTCGAAGCACGCGCACGCCGGCCGCCTCCAGCCTGGCTCTTGAGCTGCTTTTTCTCCTGGACCTCGTAGACGATGCGCTGGGTGCGGTTCAGGAGGCGGGCGAAGTCCACGCGGGGCGGCTCGCCGATCAGGCCGTAGTCGGCGAACTGCTCGGCGTCGCGCACGAGCCGGGCGGCGTGGGCCAGCACGCGGGTCGGGACGCAGCCGTCGTTGGTGCAGGTGCCGCCCATGTTCCCGCGCTCGACCAGGGCGACCGAGGCCCCAAGCTCCCGCGCGCGCAGGGCCGCGGTGACGCCGGCCGGTCCGCCCCCGACGACCACCACCTCGTAACCATCAGCCATCTGTCATCCCTTCCTCTTCGGATTCCGGAGCCACAGCGAGGCGTGGGCGGGCCGCACGGTCTCCCCCACCACGTCTACCAGGTCCTCGCCCAGGGCGTCCAGGTCCGTCTCGTCGCGCAGCCTGGCCGAGAAGGACTCCAGCGTCTTCGCCGCGTCGTACTTGGCGCGGTAGAAGCGCCGGTCCACCAGTGCCTGTACCCGGCGCCGCAAAGGGTTGAACAGCGCCGCGATCAGGAGCGTCGAGGCGACGATGGCGAGCTGCGATTCGCCTCCGGCCAGCGGCGCGGAACGCGTACTGGAGCAGAACGACGCTACCAAGGTAGACCAGCGCGAGCGTCGCGGTGAGGGCACCGTAGACGAGGGTGCGGTTGATGATCACGTCTATGTCGTAGAGGCGGTGCCTCAAGATGGCGACGGCGATGGCCACCCACATGCCCTCCAGGGCCGCCAGGAAGAGCAGGTCGCTCACGAGCGGGGGGATGTACGCGAAAAACAGCCTGTTCAAGGCGGTGTCGAGGATCAGGAACACGGCGGCGAGCACGACCCACTTTATCTGTTGCCGTTCCTCGTCCGCCGAACGCCGGTATCGGACCACCAGGCTCGCCGCGGCCGCGACGCCGAGGAAGAGCAGCACAGATGGGATGAGGCTAGCGGACAAGGCAAAGAAAGGCTCGGTGAGTTCCGCCTCGACCCCCAGCGGGTTCGGGATGCCCGCGGCCTCGTCGTCGCCGGGCCGGAACATGCCCGTGATCGTCGTGACGACGAGGAAGGCGGTGGAGAGCCAGGCGACCCATCTCCAGCGGGGCGACACCAGGCGTCCGTCGGGGAAATACAGGGGCAAGAGCAAGAACATGAGGACGATGCCGGGGAACCAGACCCAGTAGGTGGGCCAGACCATGACCTCCGCCGCGGGCAGCGAGCCCGGCGCCGTCCTGACGCCGTAGATGGTGTACTGGCGCCCGAACTCCCCGAGCGAGAAGCAAAAAGCGTGGCCCAGGATGAGCCATCCTACCGGGTTGCGGGGCTGGCGGGCGGAGATCACGGCGCCGATCACGGCCGCCGAGGCCTCGGCTATCAGGAAGGAAGCCCGTCCCAGGTCGTAGTCGTTCAGGACGGCGAGTATGGCGGCGGCGACAATCAGCGCCAGCGTCAGCCCGCAAGCGGTCCACGCCACCAATCTGGCGCCCCGATGCTTCATCGACCCGGATCCCGCAGCCACAGCGAGACGTGCCTGGGCTGCACCGTCTCCTGCACGACCTCCGAGAGTTCTAGAGCCAACTGGTCAAGGTCCATCCCGTCCCTGAGCCTACCGGCGTAGGCTTCGAGGGTTTGTGCGGCGTCGTACTTCTTGCGGTAGAAGCGGCGGTCTATGAACCCCTGGATCCTGCGCCTGAAGGGGTTGAACAGGGCGGCTATCGTCAGGGTGGAGACCACGATGGCGAGCTGCGATCCCTCGCCGGTCAGGGCCCTCAAGACCGTCTGCAACGAGACGACGCCGCCGAGGTAGACCGCGACCAGCGACGCCGTGAGGACGCCGTAAACGAGGGCGCGGTTGATGATCACGTCTATGTCGTAGAGGCGGTACCTGAGGACAGCGAAACCGATGGCCACCGGGATCCCAGCGAAGCTCAACACCATCAGGTTTTCCAGCAGCGCCCCCCACAACGTCCGCGCGCCGAGCTCGGTCGGGGCTCCCGGCGGGGAGGTCAACCAGACGACCAAGCCCATGCACATTATCGCCAGGTACAAGAAGCCCACAAAAGAGGCGGCGAGGGCGATCCACTTGATCTGCTGTCGGACCTCGGACCCGGAACGCCGGAAACGCAGCACCAGGCTCACCGCCGAGGCGACCATGCAAAGGGGGAGGAGCGGGAGAAAGACGTTGCTCGCTGCCTCCAACCAGGGTTGGCCCTCTAGGCCGAACGGGTTGCGTATCCCCCCAGACCATCCAGCGGCCCCGGTGTGAGAAAGACCGCGACGCTCTCTAGCAGGATCACCACCCCGGCCAGCCAGGCCAGCGAGCGCCACCGCCTGGAGGGCAGCCTTCCGTTGGGGAAGAACAGGGGCAGGTAGATGCCGATCAACCCCACGGCCGGCACCCACAGCCACGCGCCAAGCGCGTTAATGGTCACCGGGAAGGGAACCGACCCGGGGCTGGCAAGGCCGTAAGCGCTGTAGGACGGAATCAGGTACAAGAGCATCCAGAGCAGGCCGTCCACGAGGCACAGCCAGCCGATGGGGTTCCGATGTTGCCTGGAGGAGATCAAGGCCCCAACGATGGGAAAGGCGAGGAGAAGCGCGAAGATCGACAGTTCGCCTGCCTCGGCGACCCAACCACCGGGGCCGAGGTCAGGGCGGGCGAGAAAGTAAAGTGCGACGCTCGCGACGCCCATGACCAGCGAGAGACCGGCAATCGACCACGCGACCCACCGACCGGCGGATCGGATGCTCACCGGGCGACCTCTTCTGCCCGCACCTTCGGAGTGCTCTCGGCTCCGGGGCTCAACCACAGGCGCACGTGCTCGGGCTGAATGGCCTCGCCCACCACCTCAACGAGGTCGTCGTTCAGGGTTTCGAGGTCCGTCACGTCACGCAGCCTGGCCGAGAACGATTCCAGCGTCTTGCGCGCGTCGTACTTGGCCCTGTAGAACCGGCGGTCCACCAGAGCCTGGATGCGCCGACGCAGCGGGTTAAACAGCGCGGCTATGGCCAGCGTGGAGGCGACGATTACGAGTTGGGAGGTTTGTCCGGTCAGGGCGCGGAAGGCGTATTGGAGAGAGATCACGCTTCCCGCGTAGATCACGGCCAGAGTCGCCGTCAGCGAGACGTAGACCAGGGTGCGGTTGACGATGATCTCGATGTCGTAGAGGCGGTATTTGAGGACGGCGATGCCCACGGCTATGGGGATCCCCGCGTAGCTCAGCACCACCAGGTTGTCGAGCGTGCCCCACGACGACTGCGGCGCGCCATCGGCCTTTAGGGTGTCCGGCGCGAAGAGGAGCTGGCCGAGCAGGCTGCCCAGGAAGGCTAATCCTACGATGGCGGCGGCGAAAGCGAGCCACTTGATCTGCTGGCGAACCTCGGTGCCAGAGCGTCGGTAGCGTAACACAAGGCTCGAAACCGAGGCCAGGATGCACAGGGGGACCAACAATACAACGAATGTCGTTACGTCCGCCATCCAAGCGAGCCACTCCACCCCGAAAGGATTGCGCACCCCCGGCTGCTCACCTAGAGGTCCGGGAACGAGGACGAAGCTGACGCAGATCACAGCCATCACCGCCCCCGCGAACCAGGCCAGAGGACGCCACCTCCGTGAAGGTAACCTACCGTCTGGGAAGAGCAGGATCATGTAGATCCCCAGCAGCCCCACCGGTAGTGCCCAGAGCCCCTGGATAAGCGCACTGAGCGCCACCGAGATCCGAACCGGGCCGGATCTAGCAAGCTCATACGCAGCATACTCCTCTCCCACGCCGATGAGCATAAAGAAGAGGCCGGCGGACAGGCAGATCCAGCCGATCGGGTTCCGGGGGCGCCTCGAACCGATCAAGGCTCCAACCACGGGGAAAGCGAGGAAGGGCAGGAAAGGCACCAGGAGCGCCAGCTCGCTGGCCATGACGGAGGGCGGCGCGTCTTCGGCGAGCAAGGTCAAGAAGGTGAGCACGACAGCGGCGATGAACATGGCCACACAGAGAACGCCGAGCGCCCAGGCGAGCCGCGCGCGGTATCCTCCCGCAGCCTGAGTCGCCGGATTACTCGCGTCGGTCGGGAGGCGAGCGTCGCCGGTAGGCCGCATCAGATCCTAGGTTCTTTCCTACGTTCTTTCGAGGTAGCGCAGCGCGGAGCGGGCGGCCATAAAGCCGCACAGGCCGTGCACGGCGCCCCCCGGCGGGGTCGAGGAGGAGCAGAGGTAGAGCCCAGGGGCCGAGGTCGAGTAGGGGTTCAGCCGGGGCACAGGGCGGAACAGGAGCTGACGCAGGTCCATGGCGCCGCCGGTGATGTCGCCGCCGACGAGGTTGGCGTTCTGGCGCTCGAGGTCCGCCGGTCCCCAGCTGCTCCGGGCCAGGATGCGGTCCCGAAAGCCAGGGGCGAAGCGCTCTATCTGCGCCTCTATGCGACCCGTAATGTCGACCGTGGAGCCGTTGGGGACGTGGACGTAGGCCCAGACGGTGTGCTTGCCGTCGGGGGCCCGCGTCGGGTCGAAGAGGCTCTGCTGGGCGAGCAGCACGAACTGCCTCTCGGGGTGTTGCCCCCGCCACACCGCGGCCTCCCCGACGGCGATCTCATCCAGGGTGCCACCGAGGTGCACGGTCCCCGCGCGGGCGCACCCCGGCGCGCTCCAGGGGATCGGCCCGTCGAGGGCAAAATCCACCTTGAAGACGCCCGGCCCGTATCGGTAGCGTTTGAGCGCGTCCCGGTAGGGTCCGGTGAAGTTCTCGCCGGCGAGGTCCAGCAGCTGGCGCGGCGTGACGTCGAAGAGGACCGTCCGGGTGCGCGGTACCTCGTTTACGTCGCGAACCCTGACGCCCGTGAAGATCTCACCGCCGAGGGAGCGGAGGTAGGACGCCAGCGCGTCGGCCACCTTCTGCGAACCGCCTTTAGGGAACGGCCAGCCGAAGGCGTGGCCCAGGATCCCGAGCATGAAACCGAAGAGAGCGCTGGGCCGTTTCTCGAGGGGCAGAAACGAGTGGGCCGCGTTGCCAGCGAAGAGCGCGCGGGCCCTCTCCCCCTCGAACACGGACTCGGCGACGCGGCGGGCGGGGCCCAGGGACCGCAGGCCGACCGACGTCAGGGAGATCGGGTGTCGGGGCACGCTGGGAGATCCCGCGAGCGTCGCCTGTATCCTCCCAGCGTCCTCCGCAAGCGGGTCCATGAGGGTCCGGTACCTTTGCGCGTCCGGGCCGAGCGTGGCGCCGGTCTCCTCCGTCGAACGTTCGAGCATGGCGGCCGTGCCGTCGTCCAGAGGATGAGCCAGCGGGGCTGGCGGGTGGATCCACTCGAGCCCGTGCTCCTCCAGAGGCAAATTATCGAAGAACGGCGAAGCGTAGCCCAGTGGGTGTATCGCCGAGCCGAGGTCGTGAACAAAGCCGGGGAGGGTAACCTCCGCCGAGCGGACGCCGCCGCCCACGGTCTCCTCGGCCTCCAGCACCGCGACCGAGCGGCCGTTGCGCGCGAGCTCGACGGCGGCGGCGAGGCCGTTGGGTCCCGCGCCGACGACGACGGCGTCGTAGGTGCTCCCGTTCATCACCCTGACTCTACCGCCACGGGGTGCATACTCGCAGCCGATTCGTTCACCTTTGCGACCGGGCGCGGCGCCAGCGCAGCGGGGCGGTCACCAGGTACAGGGCGGAGCGGATGCCGGCGTTGTGCCAGACGTTCTTGTACTCGCTCCACTGCAGCTTCGGGGTCCACGCAGACCACGTTCGTCTCGACCGGCTGATTCATGCCGAAATGCCTCGCCAGGTTCGTGAGGGTCTGCTGCCACATCTGGTCTTCCATCTTGTGGCCGCCCATCCTCAGGCCCAGCTCGTAGAGCGGGTCGTTGGCGCGCATCAGGACCTGCACCTGCGCCACCGGCGTGCCCTCCGCCTCGTGGGCGCTGAAGGTGATCCAACCAGAGAAAGGGTGCCCCTGCGGGGTCATCAGGGAGAAGGACTCGTCGTCGGAGTACAACACCATGACGCCCGTCGAAAGCTTGACGCCGCCGGGCAAGGACCCGCTTATGAGCGCAACCTCGCCGGGGCTGATGCCGGCCAGGGGCGCGTAGAACACGTTGCCCTCGGGCCAGAACTCCTTGTAGTGGGTCTTCCACGTCTGGATGACCTCGTGCGGGGTGACATCCGCGCCCTTCAGGCGCACCCTGTAGGTCTTCTGCCACATCTTGCCGAAGCCCTGCAGCGGGCCCACGGCCCGGCGGCCTTCGACGTTGATGTTGGTCGCGCCCTCGGCGACGCCGGAGACCTTCAGGGTCTCCGAGTACCGCGCCCAGTAGGCCGCGTCGCGGGGCTCGCGGCGAGCCTGACCGCCTTCGTCGCTATTCTGTTCGTTCCCTGTGGGGCCTGATCTGTCATGGCGTCTCGCTCCCTTCGGTCGCTCCTAGGCGAATGGCGAGGTGGCGAGTAGGGAGTAGTTGGTTCGCCAGCCCACTACTCGCTACTCACTACTCGCTCGCCGCCTTCACGGCGGCATCCTCCGTGTCGTAGATGCCGATGGCGTCGTCCAGGCGTGTGATCTGGAAGATTCTCTTGTAGTGGTCGCTGAGGCCGTAGGTCAGAAGCCTCTGCTTCTCGCGGTTCGACCCGGATGAGCAGCGTGACCAGCAGGCCGATGCCGCTACTGTTCATGTACTCCAGGCCCTCGAAGTTCAGGACGATGGCGCGCACGCTCCCGTCGCTGGCCTGCTCGTAGGCGTCCATCAGCACGTCCTCGGCGAAGCCGGTGAGCTCGCCCTTGACGTCGATGACGCTGACGCCGTCGGCGACCTTCCGTACGTCCATCGTCACCTGGGCCTGTGGCATCCTGTTCCTCCTTTCGGGTCGTCGCTGCGCTCGTACTCCCGCGAGGTAGTGTAGGGAGACGTGCAACTACCTCACTACCCGCTCCGCCTGCTGGCGACGCTTGCCAGAGCGCTCTCCTCGTCCGGGAAGACGCTCACGAAGTCCGAGAGGCGGGTGATGTTGAAGATCTCGACGTAGTGTTCGGAGAGGCCGTAGGCCAGGAGATCGCGCCTCGCGGCGCGCGCCCGGGCGAGCAGGCCCACGATCAGCGCTATACCGGTCGAGTTGATGTAGTCGACCCCCTCGAAGTTGAGGATGATGCTCGGCGGGCTCTCGGCCTCGGCCTCCGCGTAGGCGGCGTCGAGGGCCTCCTGGGCGAAGCCGTTGATCTCGCCCCGCAGGTCGATTATGGCGCCTTGCGGATCCTTGCGAACCTCCGCCTCAAGATGCTGTACGGCCATCGCTTACCTCCTTCCTTCTGTTCGTCCAGGTGCACGATCAGCTCGACGGTGTGGTGGGACTCGTCGCCGGTGACGTGCATCTCGTCCACCATGCTCTTTATGAGGAAGAGCCCCCAACCGCGGGGCGTCTGCTCGCCCTCCAGCTTGGCCTCCAGGTCGGGCGTCTCGGCGTCGAAGGCCGGCGGCCCGCTCCCCTCGTCGGTGATCCTGACGGACAGATCTGCTCCGGAGGCGGAGACCTCTATGAGGACGGGGGCTCCGACGCCCGGTACCGATTGCCGTGCTCCATGGCGTTCATGGTCGCCTCGGCGACGGCGGTCTTGAGTCGCTCGAGGTCCGTCTCCGTCAGCCCGAGGCCCCCGACCGCGGCGGCCACCTCCTCCATCGCCCGGCGCTCGTTGCCCGGCTCGCTCGGCACGCTCAGCTCGGCCAGCGTCCGGCGGGCGGCGTTCTCGGGTGCCGTCACGGCCCTCCGATCTCTCCAGGGTGACCAGCGTGATGTCGTCCTCCTGCTCCCAATCCTCGCCGGTGAAGCGCCTGAGCTCCGAGAGCAGGAAGCCGATCAGCGACGAGCCGCCGGAGCGGTGGGCCCCGACGAGGCCCTGCAGCCGCGGGAAGCCGAACATCTCGCGCTCGCGGGTCGTGCGCCTCGACCAGACCGTCGCTGTAGAACAGGACGGTCTCGCCCCTCTCGAGCACCATCTCCTTCTCCTCGTAGTCCATGCCGGGCATCAGGCCGAGCGGCATGCCCCTGGCCCGGAGCTCCTCCGCGCCCTCGAGCGCCCGGCCCGCCGGCGGTACGGCAGGTCGTGGCCGGCGTTGGCGTAGACCAGGCGCCCGTTGTCGGGCTCGAGGATCGCGTAGAGGCAGGTGACGAACATGTTGGCCGGGATGTCGGCCACCAGCACTTCGTTGACCCTCTCGAGGACCTCCCCCGGAGAGAGGAGGCGCTGGGCGGCGGCGCGCAGCATGGTGCGGGTCGTCGCCATCACTAGCGCGGCTGGCACGCCCTTGTCGGTCACGTCCCCGACGACGAGCCCCAGGCGCCCGTCCTCCAGGTCGAAAAAGTCGTAGAAGTCGCCGCCGACCTCGCGGGCCGGCTGGTAGTAGGCCGCCACGTCGTAGCCCGGCAGGTCCGGCAGCGCCTTCGGCAGGAGGGTCTGCTGGATCAGGCGCGCCACCTTGAGCTCCTGCTCGATGCGCTCTCGCTCCTTGGCCTCCTGCTGCTGCTGGCGGACGAGCTGGGCGACCCGCACCGCCGGGGCCGTCTGCGTGGCCAGGTCGCTCAAGAGCTTGCGGTCGTCGGCGGAGTACTCCTGCTGGCTCAGGCGCGGGCCGAGGTTGAGGAGCCCGATCAGCTCCCCATGGCTCACTAGCGGGACCAGGAGCTTGACGCCGGCCTCTTTCATCTCTTGCAGCGCCGGGGACTCGAGGTCCAGCTTGTCGACCTCTACCACGCCCGAGACGCTCGCGAGGTAGGTGAGGATCGGGTCGTTCGGGGCTATGTCGATCTCCGGCGCCGCCTCGCGCGGCAACTCGGCCACCGTGGGGGCCTGGTCGGGGGCACCACGCCCGTCGCGCCGGAAGATCCCCTGCCAGAACCCTTTCTTGCTCTTCACCTGCGCTGTCATCTGACCTCCTTGCCCGCCATTCTAGGCGCCGACCGTCTCTCTACCGTTACGAAAAGCGTTACGGGACTTCCCATCCCAGACTTTCTTTCTCTCGAAGCTCCTCCTTGCTCCCCACCTGAGTACGTAACCACAAAGTGGCGTGCTCCGGCTGCATCGTCTCCCGCACCACCACGAGAAGCTCGTCGCCGAGCCGGTCCAGGTCGGTCTCGTCACGAAGCCTCGTCGAGAAGGCTTCGAGCGTCTTCGCCGCGTCGTACCTGCGGCGGTAGAAGCGCCGATCGACCGCAGCCTGGATGCGTCGCCTCAAGCGGGTTGAAAAGCGCCGCTATCGCGAGCGTGGAGGCGACCACGACGAGCTGCGAGGTTTGTCCGCTCAGCGCGCGAAAGGCGTACTGGAGTGAGACCACGCTCGCCGCGTAGATCGTGACCAACGTCGCCGTTAGCGGGCCGTACACTAGGGCGCGGTTGATGACTATCTCTATGTCGTAGAGGCGGTAGCGGAGGATCGCGATCCCCACGGCCACGGGCACGCCCGCGTAGCTGGTCAAGAGCAGGTTGTTCAAGATGTCAACCCAGAGCGGTGCCGAAGCCGCGTTGGCATCGAGGGACTCTGGCACGAGGAGGATCTGGGCGAGGAGGCTTCCGAAGTACACGACGCCTACTACCGAGACGGCGAAGGCCAGCCATTTGATCTGCTCGCGCACCTCACCCCTGGAACGCCGGAAGCGCAACACCAGGCTCCAAGCCGATGCCAAGATGCACAGTGGGAGCATCAAAACGATAAGAACCCGCAGGTCCGCCATCCAGGCGAGCCACCCCACACCGAAAGGATTGCGCACGCCCGGGTGGCCCTCCACCGGTCCAGGGACGAAGACGAAACCGACGCAGATCAGGGCCATCACCGCCCCGGCGAACCAGGCAAACGGACGCCATCTCCTCGACGGCAGCCTCCCGTCCGGGAACAGCAGGATCATGTAGATCCCGAGCAGCCCCACGGGCACTACCCAGATCCAGAAAGACAGCGCATCGAGGGTTACCGAGGTGGTAACCGTGCCGGTTCTGGCGAGCTCGTACGCGTTCCACCCTTCTCCCATCGAGATATTCATCCAGAACAGGCCGGCGACCAGGCAGATCCAACCTATCGGGTTCTCGGGGCGCCTGGAAGCCACCAGGGCCCCAACGACCGGGAAGGATAGGAAGACCGCGAAGCCCAACGAACTTGCAACGCTTCGGACACCGGCGGAGGTCTCAGCGCCCGCGACGGACAGGGCCAACAGGGCTAGCGCGACGCCGGCGACGAACATCGCAACGGAGAGCCCAGCGAGCGACCAAGCCAGCCAGGCACGCGCGCTCATCTGGGTCTCTCCCCTCTCCGGTCGGCGGCCTCGAGCTCGGGGCGCAACCACAGCGAGGCGTGGACCGGCTGTGTCGTTTCCCTGACCACGGAGACCATCTCGTCGCCAAGTCGATCCAGATCGGTCTCATCGCGAAGCGTCGTAGAGAAGGCTTCGAGCGTCTTCGCCGCGTCGTACTTGCGACGGTAGAGGCGACGGTCGATGGTGCTCTGGATGCGCCGCCTCAATGGTCCGAAGAGCGCGGCGACCGCTAGGGTAGAAGCCACTACCGCCAGTTGCGTGTCCCGTCCAACCAACTCGCGGAAAACGTACTGCGAGGAGACTACGCAGGCGACGTACACGAGCACGAGCGACATAGTGAGCGAGCCGTAGACGAGGGTGCGGTTGATCACGACGTCTATGTCGTAGAGGCGGTACTTCAGGATGGCGATCCCGACCGCCACGGGGATGGAGGCCACCGCAACCCCGAACAAGACGTTCGCGGCGTGCTCGACCAGCGGCTCGTGCAGCACGTACCGGTTTAGCGCGAGAAGCCCGGCCACGCCGATCCAGAAACCCGCGGCGTAAGCGAACCACTTGATCTGCTGACGCTCCTCGCCCCGCGCGCGCCAGAAGCGCACGAGCAACAGGACGGGCGCACCCAGAATGACGACGAAGAAGAGCGGGCTCATCATGATAAGCACGGCCGCGACAACCAGAGCGACCAGCCGCCAGCGGGACGCGGGAAGCCGTTCGCCGGGGAAGAGCATGAGCGAGAAGAACAACAAAGACCACATGATGAAGGCCGTCCAATCTTGCGACCGGGCCAGCCACGCGCCACCCGACAGGGCGCCGGGCCGCGTCGTCGACGTGTAGAGGGCGTACTCGCCGGCGAAGAAATACAGGCTGTTCGCGGCGCCGATGACGCAGAACATCCAACCGATGGGGTTCTCCGGACGGCGGGAGGAGATCACCACGCCGACTATCGGGAAGGCCAGGAACGCGAGCGTGTACCAGGCGTCTGTCGTCGAGGAGCGATCGTTCAGGAAGAGCAGCAGACAGCCGAGCGCGCCGAAGATCAGGCTCACCATCAACATGAACCAGGCCAGCCAGGCGGCGGAGCGCACGCTCATTCCCGTGCCTCTTCCTTCCCATCCCCCAGTTCCCTCAGCCATAAGGCGGCGTGCTCCGGTCGCACGGTGTCGCGCACCACGGAGAGCAACTCAGCATCCAGATGCCGCAGGTCCGTCTCGTCGCGCAGGGCAGCAGAGAACCTTTCGAGCGTTTTCGCCGCGTCGTATTTGCGCCGGTAGAAGAGGCCGTCAATGGAGCTCTGCACCCGGCGCCTCAAGGGTACGAACAGTGCCGCTATCAGCAGCGTCGAGGCGACGATGGCGAGCTGGGAGGTCTCCCCGGTCAAGGTACGGAAGACGTACTGGAGGGAGACCACGCTCCCCGCGTAGACCACGGCCAGGGTCGCCGTGAGCGAGCCGTAGACGAGGGTGCGGTTGATCACGACGTCTATGTCGTAGAGGCGGTGGCGCAGGATAGCGATGCCCACCGCAACCGGGAGGCCGACGAAGGTGAGGGCCACGAAGTCCTCGACTCGACTACTCTCGAAGACACTACGAAGTAGAAGGAAAGGTAGAAGGAAAAAGCCATCGCCTGGAGAACCGCGGCGGCGGCGAACCACTTGATCTGCTGGCGCACTTCTCCCGTGGAGCGCCTGAAGCGAAGGACCATAGAGAGCGCCGACGCGACTAAGCACGGCAGCAGGAGCAAGAGGTCCCAGGTGTAGAATAACTCCAGGGCGCTTCCCGCGGACTCGATGCCGAGCGGGTTAATGACGTCCGGGGCTTCATCGAGCCGGCCCGGGTAGAACGCGTAGAGTGCGCTAATCGAGATCAGCGCCGCCACGGAGAGCCACGCTACCACCCGCCAGCGGCGAGAAGGCAACCGCCCGTCGGGGAATAGCAGGACCATGAAGGTCCCGATCAAGAACAGCCATGGGATCCAGAGCCAGTTCCCCAGCCAGGCCATGTACTCCCCGCCTGGGAGCCCGGGCCGGGTCTGTAGCGCGTACACGTAGTATCCGTCCGCGATGGCTTCGAGCGCCATGATGAGCCCGATGGCCAGGCAGATCCAGCCTATGGGGTTGGTGGGGAGCCGGGAGGAGATCAGGGCTCCCACGAGCGTGAAAGCGAGAATCACCACAAGCAAGATGAAAGCGTAGTTCGCGCTTCCCCAGCCACCCGTAGCCAGGGTAGTGTCCCTGTTGAGGAAGAGCAGGACTACCCTTGCCGCGAGCAGCGCCACGCACAACAAACACAACGACCAGGCCAGACGGGGAGCGGCGCGGGCGCTCATAGGGCGGCCTTCCTTTGCTCCGCCGTCGAACGCGACCCCACGTCCGGCGCCCGCAGCCACAACGAAACGTGGGCCGGTTGCACCGTCTCCCGCACCACCGAGGCGAGATCACCGCTCAGTTCGTCGAGGTCCGTCTCGTCGCGCAGCCTAGAGGAGAAGGCGGTCAGGACCAGCACCGCGTCGTACTTCCTGCGGTAGAAACGCCGGTCGATGAATCCTTGAACACGTCGTCTCAAAGGACTGAAAAGGGCTGCTATCGCCAGCGTAGAAGCGACGACGGCGAGCTGGGATGTACCGCCGGTCAGCGCGCGGAACACGTGCTGGAGGCCGGCCACGGCCCCGAGGTATACGGCCACCAGGGAGACCGTCAAAGCCCCGTACACGAGGGCGCGGTTGATGAGAGTGTCTATGTCGAAAAGTCCCGAGCGCAGCATGGCAACGCCGATTGAGAGCGGGATCAGCATCATTACCAGCGGGATGAAAACCTCGATCAGGAGCGAGACGAAGCTCGAGTTCACCGTCAACCGCGGACCGAGGACAAAGAATGGTATGAGAACGGCAAACAGAGCCAGTATCGCCAGCGCCGAGCCGGATACGACCCATCGCGTCTGCCGCCGCTGCGCCGGGGTGGAGACGTTGCGGTATCGGTAGACCTGCGACCAGAGCATCCCGAGGACAAAACAAGTGAACGCCACGCTCTGGGCGACTTCCAGTGCCGGCAATCTGGCGTACACATCAGGCAAGAGGTCGCCTGGGATCTGAAAGGCGAGGAACGTAGCCCCGAGCCAGCGCGTCCAACGCGGCACGAACCTCCCGCCAGGAAAGGTCAGGAAGAAGAGGACCGCGAACAACTCTCCGAGAACCTGCACGCCCCTCCCCGGAACCCACCACGCGGTCTGAACGGAGATCAGGGCTTCGACCCCCTCGGTTGGGAACGTGGCCGTCCCGAACGTGACGAGAAAGAAAGCCACCAGGAGCGCCATCCTGTCGCCGGATCGGAGCAGAAACACGAGCGTGCCGACCGCCACCCAGACAAGTATGGAGAACACCGCGACACCGACCGAGATACCCGCGTAGAGACCGGGTGAGATCCCGGCCTCCTCCAGCGTCCCCAAACCCTCCGGCGTGAGTTGCGACAGCTCAAGGCAACGTTCCGGCGCTCCTGTGCAGGGCGTAGCGTACTGCTCGAAGAGTACCGGGGCGCTGGCGGCCGTGATCGCCAACCCCAGCAACAGAACCAACACCCAGGCGGCGCGGGCCGCCAAAAGCCAGCGCCCGCGCGCTCCGCCGACGTCCGGCGACCGTCTCACGCTGACTCCTTCGCCCTCGCGGCGCCGGAGGACGCTCCCATCCACAGCAGGTAGCGGGCAGACTCGCGGCAGAGGGAGGTATCCACCTCACGCCGCGCGCGCCAGAGTGATTGCTCAGTCTGAAGGTCCAAGTGTTGGCTCTTCCTTCGATCTCCCGAAGGTCGTCTCGTGGTCCGATCCAGAAAAAGATCACACCGCGTGCAGCCCGACGCATCGTCCAAATGGGCTAGCTTTGCCGCAACCTGCGCCGTCTGCCGTCGGGATGTCATTGGATCCGCAGTCTACGGGCCGTTCGTCTGCGGATCGTTACGGCGAACGTTACGGACCGTCCGACCGGCCAGACCGCTTCAGAAAAACCGTCCCCGGTGCTACCCTTGGCCCGGATCACACGGAAAGCGGGGCGGAGCGGATTGCGCGAGATAGCGGCGGACAGGGTAACGGAGACGGTGCGCGACCTGTGCATCAGGGCGAACACGGAGCTGCCGCAGAGCCACCTCGCGGCGCTGCGGCGGGCGCTGGACGACGAGGAGTCGCCCCTCGGACGCGAGGTCATAGAACGCCTACTGCAGAACGCTGAAGTGGCCCGCGAGCGGTGCGTCGCCTTCTGCCAGGACACGGGCTACGCGGTGTTTTTCGTGGAGGCAGGAAGCGAGGTCCGGGTCGTCGGCGGTTACCTGGGCGAGGCGATAGACGAGGGCGTGCGGCGCGGCTACGACGAAGGCTTCCTAAGGAAATCTATCGTCAGGAGCCCCATAGACAGGACGAACACCGGCGACAACACCCCGGCGGTCGTCTACCACGAGCCGGTCCCCGGCGACGGGCTCAAGCTCACGATGCTCGTTAAGGGCGCCGGCTGCGACAACATGAGCGCCCTGAAGATGCTCACCCCGGCGGAGGGCGTCGAGGCCATGAAGGACTTCGTGGTCGACACGATCGAGCGCGCGGGGCCGAACGCCAGCCCGCCGCTGACGGTGGGCGTCGGCATGGGTGGCCCGTTCGAGAAGGCCGCCCTGCTGGCAAAGAAGGCCCTCACCCGTCCCTCGGGGGAGCCGCACCCAAACCCGGAGATAGCGGGGCTCGAGGCCGAGATCCTCGACGCGATAAACGCCACCGGCATCGGTCCCGCCGGCTATGGCGGGCGGGTAACGGCGCTCGCGGTGCACGTGGAGTCCTTCCCCACCCACATCGCCGCCTTCCCCGTAGCCGTCAACCTGGACTGCCACTCCCACCGGACCGCCTCGGCCGAGCTGTGAGCGCGGGAGGACCGGAACCCGTCCACCTCGAGACGCCCCTCGGCTCCGAAGACGTGGAGCCCTTGCGGACGGGGCACGTCGTCCTGCTCTCGGGGGTGCTGTACACCGCCCGCGATGCGGCCCACGCCCGCATCAAGGAGGCCATCGAGAACGAGGAGCAGCTCCCGTTCGACCCGGAGGGGCAGATTGTCTACTTCACCGGCCCGGCCCCGGCGCGACCGGGACACGCGCTCGGGCCGGCGGGGCCGACGACCGCCTCTCGCATGGACCCGTACTCGCCGCTCCTGATCCGACGCGGTTTGCGGGGCATGGTCGGCAAGGGTGTCCGCTCGGAGGAGGTCAAGGAGGCCATGCGCGAGCACGGCTGCGTCTACTTCGGCGCCGTCGAGGGCACGGCGGCGCTGCTGGCCGACCGCGTCAAGGAGGCGGAGGTGATCGCCCACGAGGACCTCGGCGCGGAGGCCGTCAGGCGCCTCATCGTCGAGGATTTTCCCGTGGTGGTGATCAACGACCTTCACGGCGGCGACCTCTACGAGGAGGGCCGCCGGCGCTGGCGCAGGCCACCGGAAGGACCCGACCGAAGCTAGCCGCGTCCCGGCCAGGGCACGCCCCCGAACGTCGGGATGCGGCCTCGGCCGGGGTGGTGCCGGATACGAGGCGGCCGACGGTTTATTATTCGTCCTCGGCGGCGGGATGCTATCTTTGCCGCGCGCGGTAAGGTTCGGATTCGGCGCGGGAGAGAAGCGATGACCGGAGACAGAGTTTGAGCGCGAGGATCACGCGTCGGGGCTTCCTGCGGGCGGCGGGCGCCGGCGCGGCCTGGGTCGCGATCGCTGGCACTTTGGGCTGCGAGCCCGAAAACCGCGTCAGGGCGAACGTCCCGCCCAAGAAGATCACGCCCCCGGATCAGCCCCTGACCTTCCGGTCGCGCCCCGACCTCAAACCGCCCGCCATCGGGATCGGCAGCGGCAGCGGCGCCACCGACGGCTACGTCTTTCTTGCGCCGAAGGTGGGAGCCGAAGAGGCGGGCGAGACCGGAGAGCGGCAGTCGGGGCCACTGATCGTCGACGGGGCGGGCCAGCCGGTGTGGTTCCTGCCCTTCGAGGGCACCGAAGAAGACGCGATGGATTTCAGGGCCCAGACCTACAGGGACGAGCCCGTGCTCACCTACTGGCGGGGGACCCACACCGGCTACGGCCAGGGAGAGTACGTGATCCTCGACTCTTCCTACCAGGAGATCGCGCTGGTCCGGGCCGGTAACGGCTACCAGGGGGACCACCACGAGTTCCTCCTCACCCCGCGGGGGACGGCCCTGATCACGGTCTACAACGCCGTCCCGATCGACCTCACGTCCATCGGCGGCCCGGCGGAGGCCGATGCCCTGGACGGCATAGCCCAGGAGGTCGACGTGGAGACCGGCGAGGTCCTCTTCGAGTGGCACAGCCTGGACCACGTCGGCATCGAGGAATCCTACTACGAGCCCGAGCCCGACCTCGCCTCCAACTTCGACTATTTCCACATCAACTCCGTGGAGGTCGACGAGGACGACAACTTCCTGATCTCCGCCCGCAGGACCTGCGCCGTCTACAAGGTGGACCGCGATACGGGCGAGATCATCTGGCGCCTGGGCGGCAAGAGGAGCGATTTCGAGATGGGCTCGGGGGCCGATTTCAGGTACCAGCACGACGCCCGCCACCAGACGGACGGGACCATAACCGTCTTCGACAACGGCGGCGTCATCAAGGACGATCAGTCCGTCGGTCTCGTCCTCGAACTGGACGAGGACGCGATGACCGCCTCACGAGTGCGCGGCTACACTGACGGTCATCTCGCCGCCACCCAGGGAAACCTGCAGATGCTGCCCAACGGCAACGCCTTCGTCGGGTGGGGCAGCGAGCCGTTCTTCTCGGAGTTCGGTCCCGAGGGCAACCTGCTCCTGGCGGGCGCCCTGCCGAGCTCGGTCGAGTCCTACAGGGCGTTCCGCGCGCCGTGGACCGGCCGTCCGACCGACGATCCGGCGGCCGCCGCCGAGCGCGGCACCGGGGACGAGGTCACAGTCTACGCGAGTTGGAACGGGGCCACGGAGGTCGCCTCCTGGGAGATCGTCGCCGGCCCCACGCCCGACGGGCTAGAACCCGTGAAGAGCGCCGACCGCACCGGTTTCGAGACGGCCATCACCGCCCGCACGCCGGAGCGGTGGGTGGGCGCGCGGGCGAAGGACCGCTCGGGCCGCGTGCTCGGCACCTCCCGCGCGATCTCCGTGGACGCCTGACAGCCTCTCTCAGCCGCGACCCGCGCGCACCGTACGGACGCCGTACGGGCGTCGCCGCGGGAAGCGGACAACACCCCGCGCCCGGCTACAATAGGCGGGCGATGGAGGCTACGTAATGGGCAAGACCTGGGACGGTGCTCGCTGGTTCGAGGCGGGCATCGCGTTTTTCGGTGTCGCCGCCTTCTTGGCGGTCGGCCCGCTCCGAGGCGCCCTCACAGAGCTCCCGGGGCTACGCCTCACGGCCACCCTCGTCCTCTTCCTGGTGCCAGGGGCGTGGCTCGCGCACCGGTTCTTGCACCAGCACTTCTCGGGGGTCGCCCTGCTGCCCGCGGCGTTCGTCGTCAGCGTTAGCGTGTTCGCGCTGCTAGGCGTACCGGTCCTGATCCTGCAGGGCACCCTTGAGAATTACCTGTGGGTCTCGGGCGCGGCCGTAGCTGCGTGTCTGCTCGCCGCGGCGCTCGGGGCCTGGCGCGGCGGGCGAACGGCCGAACCGGCGGCACCCGGGGACCGCGGGGGTCTCCTGTGGGCACCCTTCCTTTTGCTGGTGGCGGCGCTGGCCGCCGTGAGCCGGTACAACGCCCCGAGCTTTCTCGGGGACATCTGGGTGTACCTGTCATGGATCCGGGAGTTCCTGGGCGGGGCCATGCTCGCCTCGGAGGAGCCCTACTTCGGGGAGGACGTCGGCATCTCGCGCGCCAGGATCAACGGGTGGCTCCTGATCCAGACGGCGTTCTCCAGGGTGTCGGGCCTCGACCCGATCGACCTGGTGTTCTCCTACATGAACCCTGCGCTCGTGGTCGTGGCCCTGCTGGCCTTCTACGCGCTGGCGCGCGTCCTCTTGAAGAGCGAGCGGGCGGCGCTCTTCTGCGGGTGCCTGTACGCGCTGTTCTTCCTGGTACACCTGAGCGCCTCGCGCCTGGGCTTCGGGGGCGAGTTCGCCCAGCGCCTGCTCGAGGATAAGCTGGCGGCCAAGTTCTTTTTCCTGCCCATGGCCCTGGCCTTCGCCGTGGTCTTTGTGCGAGGAGGTGGTCGGGTCTACGGCTGGGCCTTCGCGCTCCTCTGCTGGGCCGTCATGGCCATCCACCCCATAGGCCTCGCGGTGATCGGGCTCTCCATGGCGGGTTTCGGGATCCTGCACCTGGCGGCCAACCCGCGCGTCCGGGCATCGTGGGTCCGGATCTCGGCCCTTGGCCTCGCGGGGCTCTCGGCGATCGCGGTTCCCTGGGCGCTGGTCTACGCGCTCACCGGCAGGCCGCTTACGGCCGTGCTCACGGACTCCGACATCAACTCGGGCGATCCGGACGTGCTACGGAACATGGTCTTCGTGAGCTCGGATCGGCAACGCATCTTCGAGCTCGCGGACGGCTCGTACATCATGCACCCGTCGCTGCTCCTGGACCCGATCATCGCCATCGCCTTCCTGCTGGGGGTGCCTTTCCTGCTGTGGCGCGCCGGGCGCAGCGTGGCGGCGCAGCTGCTCCTGGGTATGTTGCTGCTGACCACCGTAGTCGTCTACGTCCCCCCCATCGCGACGTTTATGGGCGAAGAGGTCGTGCTGCCCGGTCAGATCTGGCGCCTGGCCTGGCCTATCCCCCTCGCGGCCGTGGTAGCGCTGGGCTGGCTGCTGTGGGAGGCGATGGACCGGGTCGCGACCTGGCTCGGCAGGCTCCGATGGACGCGCCCGCTCGGCGCCGCGCTGCCCCTCTTGCTCGTGGTGGCGCTGATGGCCGCCGCCGCGCCACGCGCGGCGGAAGGGGTCGAGTTGATCCGCGCCCACAACGAGACCACCCGCGCCCAGGGCTACTACCCGCCAGACCCCATCTTCCCCTGGTTCAGAGACGAGGTGGAATCGCCGGTCGTCGTGCTGGCGCCGGACCTGCAGGGCGCCCGCATCCCCGCCTACTCGTCCGAGGCCAACGTGGTCAGCCGCAGGGGAACCCTGGTCCTGCGGGTCCTGCCCAAGCTGGAGGAGCGGGCGCCGGGCCAGATAGAGGTGCCCAAGGGCGCGCGCGACGTTCAGCGTTTCTTCGACGGCGTCAGCCTGAGACGAGGGGGTCGAGATCCTGCGCCGCAACGACGTGGACTACGTGATGGTGCCGACGGACTCCCCCGTGCGCGACTCGCTGGACAGGCTGCCGGGCTTCGAGCTGGTGGAGGAGCCCAGCGAGAGGTACGACGTCTACGAGGTGGATCTCCAGAGGCTGGACGAGCTCGTCGGCGAGGCCGGGCCCGGGGCGCCGCCGCTGTAGTCTGCCGGAGAGGGGGTCACCCGCCGGAGGGCGTTACCCGGCTTCTTCGACCCTCTGCTCGATCTTCTCGACGTACTCTTCGGGCTTGGCCTTGCGCTCCAGGCCGCCGGCGGACATGTAGCGGACCTTGCCGTAGACCGGGCGCTCGGTCCAACCGCGGTCGTGCTGGCCGAAGACCCAGGCCACGTTGGCGAACGAGTTGGGGTCGCGGCCGTCGAGAAAGTACTTGTTGTTCAGCTCGAGGACCGTCCTGTAGGCGTGCTCGGGGGTGTTTGACCACTCCAGGATCTTCTTCCCCCAGTACATGCGCATGTAGTTGTGCATGTAGCCGGTGTGGACCATCTCCTTCATCGCGGCGTTCCAGTACTCGTCGTGGGTCTCGGCGCCCTCCGAGCTGCTTGCGCGTGTAGGTGTGCTCCCGATCGTCCTTCTTGTGCTCCTTGAGGGTCTTCTTTGCCCATCCCGGCAGGGACGAGTAGGAGTCGTAGTCTTCTGTGTAGAAGACGAAGTTGAAGGTGAGCTCCCGGCGCACGATGAGCTCCTCGAGAAAGGAGTCGATGTTCTCCTCACCCGCGTCCGAGTTCTCGCGCTTGCAAAGCCAGGTAGATCGGGGAGACGTGCCCGTAGTGCAGGTACTTGCTCATGTGCGAGACGTCGTCGGTCTGCGGCTGGTTGCGGTTGCCGTCGTAGTTCGAGAAGCCGTTCTTGAGGAAGCGCCGGAACACCTTCTTGGCCTGCGATGTCCCGCCCTCGTAGAGGTGACCCAGGCGACCAACGCCCCGGTCGATGTCCATGCCGTCGAGGATCCCGTCTATATCGGAGAGGTCGAGCCCTTCAGCCGGCATGTTCGACGACTGCTTCTCGACCTTCGTCGGCCGCAACCCGACGAGGAACTCGTCGAGGTGCCTCTGGATCCTGGGCCTCAGCGTCCTCGCGGCGTGCTCCCGCTTGTCGGAGGCGAGCTCCACCGGCACGACTACGTCCGACTCGATCTGCGTGACGAGGCACCCGGCCCCGTTGGCCACCTTCTCCCGCCACCGCCGCTGCGGGCGCATGTACCCCCTGTCGGTGACGATGAGCGAGGCGTCCTCTCCGGCCTCGAGCGCCACGTCGTCCGGCGATCCCTTGCGGACGGCGAGCTTGATCCCCCGCTTCCCCAAAGCCTCATCGACGTCTTGCAAACCCTCCAGCATGAAGGCGTAGTGCCTGAGGTTGGCCTCGGGGTAGTCGTCCGTCAGGCCGAAGACGACCAGGAGCCGCTGCCCGAGCTCGTTGGCCCTTTGTACGGCGTACTCGAGGGCGTGGTTGTGCTCGGCGCGCTGGGATGACTGCATCCAGTAAAGAACGTAGTCGCCATCCCTAATGTCGCCTTCGTTGAGGTGCCTTACGCGCTCTTCCTGGACCTGCTGCGTCGCCATCGCATCCCCCGAGATCTCCTACCGCTGCCTCGGGCAAGCATATGGCATCCGCACGAGCAGGCTGGATGAGATCACACAGTCAGGAACGGTCGCCCGATCCCGGCTACGCCGTCAGGCATGACGGCCAATAGCCGACGGCGCCCGAAGGCCTATTGCTTCGGTTCGAAGCGCAGCGCGGCGGAGTTTATGCAGTAGCGCTGGCCGGTCGGCTCCGGACCGTCGTCGAAGATGTGGCCCTGGTGCGCCCCGCAGGCCGCGCAATGGACCTCCGTGCGGCGCATAAACAGGCTCCGGTCTTCCTCCGTCTCGACGTTGTTCTCGTCGACCGGCGCCCAGAAGCTGGGCCAGCCCGTCCCGGAGTCGTACTTCTCGTCGCTAGCTGAAGAGCGGCGTGCCGCACGCGACGCAGCGGTAGACGCCCTCCTCTTTGTGGTCCCAGTACTCGCCCGTGAACGCCCGCTCGGTGCCGTGCTCGCGCGCGACCCGGTACTGCTCGGGGGTGAGGTTCTGCCGCCACTCCTCGTCGGTGAGTTCTACCTTTTTCGGCGTATCAGTCATACCGGGATTCTACCACGACGCGTTCACCCGCAATTCCGCCGGGGATCGGTTTCCGTACAATGCCACCTTGTGAAGGAACGGAACAACGTGGCCGCGCTGACCGAGGTCTCGCTCGTGCTCGCCGCCGTCTTCTGGGGCACGAACTACGCGACCACGAAGTACGCCGCCGAGTTCTTGCCCCCGTTGCTCATCGTGGGCATCCGTTTCACCGTGGGCGGCGTTCTGATGCTCTGCCTGCTGCGGGTCCTGCGGCAAGGCGGAGGGCTCGGGCTCAAGGACCTGCTGCTGATAGCGGGGCTCGGATGCCTCGGGGTGACGGTCGGTCAGTCGGCCTTCACCTTCGGCGTCAGCGCCACGACCGCGGCGAACACGGGTTTGATCTTCGCGACCGCCCCCGTGTGGGGTCTGCTGCTAGGGGTCGTTCTCGGCCTCGAAAGGCCGACCTGGCAGGGCATCGCGGGCGTGGCGCTCTCGATCCTCGGGGTCGCGATCGTCTTCTACGAGGGCCTCGGTGGCGCGGGCACGAGCATGATCGGCAACCTCTCCGTCCTGCTCGCGGCGGTCAGCTTCGGGGGGTACACCGTTCTCTCGATGCTGTTGCTTGAACGCTACCAGCCCCTCGTGGTCGCCACCTACTCCCTCCTGTTGGGCGGCCTGATCGTTTCACTCCTGTCCTCGCCGTACCTCTGGACCGTCGAGTGGTCCGGCGTGGGCGCGGGGGCGTGGTACGCGGTGGCCTTCTCGGCGGTCTTCGCCACCGCCTTCGCCTTCGCCGCCTGGCAGACGGGCGTCTCGCGCATCGGGGCGAACCGGGTTCTGATCTACCAGTACCTGATAACCGTCACGGGCGTGGCCTCGGGCATCGTCTTTTTCGACGAGGAACTCGGCATCGAGAAGATCATCGGCGGGGCCGTGATCCTCGTGGGCGTGTACCTGGCGCGGCGTCGGTAGGAGCGCCGCTCAGCGCCCCTCGCAGCCGCGTGAGGCGTGCATGGTCCGCTCGATGCCGAAGCTGAAGACGAAGGTGCCCCGCGCATCCTCGCACCCTTGCCCACCCGCGGCTCCTGCGTTGGCGGGGAGGGTCCCTACCAACGTCGGAGGTAACGCGGCGCTGAGCGTGGCGAAGGCCACTACCGCCGCGACGGTGACGGCGGCGGCCATCGACGCGAGGTTGGCGGCAGTGAACAGGCCCCGGCGTGCGTGGGTCCATATCTCCGCCATCGCCACGAGCCACAAAGTCGCCATCGCGAAGGTCAAAAGGAGCCACGCGGC
Source organism: uncultured Rubrobacteraceae bacterium (assembly GCA_963769655.1). Taxonomy (GTDB): domain Bacteria; phylum Actinomycetota; class Rubrobacteria; order Rubrobacterales; family Rubrobacteraceae; genus CAVYMT01. Next base: position 65,854 of record CAVYMT010000007.1, read on the forward strand.
GGACACCAAAATGGCGCCCGCGGGGGATTCCACGCTACGCCACACCCCCGATCCCGGTGTCCCTCGGGGAGGCCTGCCGGTAGACCTCGTAGGCCATCAGCAGATGCTCCTCCATCCGGTCCCGGGCCGACGCCTCATCCCGGTCGCGGATCGCCTCGTAGATGAGCCGGTGCTGGTCCTGGGAGATCTCCTTCGCCTCGGGCAAAACGTAACGCTCGGCGAGCGTCCGGATCGTCATGTGGATGGAGAGCATGAACAGGCTTAGCAGCCTGTTCCCGGACGCGTCTGCGATGGCCCTGTGGAAGGTTATGTCCGGGAAGTAGTCGTCGAACTCTCTGCGCTCATCGCTCTCGATGGTGCCGATCATCGCCGCCAGGTCTTGTTCCGTCCTCCGCTTGGCGGCCATCCCCACCGCCCGGAGCTCCACGGCCTCCCTCGCCGCCCACAACTCCTCCAGGGTCAGTTCGTCCACGTCCAACAGCAAGATGAGGGAATCCTTGAGGTTGTCCGCCACGCCAGCCCCACCCAACGTCTTTACGAAGGTGCCTCCCGTGGGGCCCGTCGAGCTCTCGAGCAGGTTCAGCGCCTCCAGCACCTTGAGCGCCTCCCGCACCGTCGGACGGCTGACCCCGAGGCTGCGCGCGAGCTCCGTCTCCGGTGGCAGTCGATCTCCCGGACGCAATTCCCCCGAAGAGATGGCGCTCCGAATATGCATGATTATCTGCTCGTAGGTCTTGCGAGATCTTCGCGCCTCGCTGGAAGCGACCCCGTCCGTCACCGCGGTACTCCTTCTACAGCTTCAAGAGGACTCCCAAGTCCCCCGGTCCCTTGTCGTAGAGGATATCATCCCGACTTCTTATTTGTTTGACAAATAAACATCACTTGGCTATCTTGCCCATTGGGGTTTGGTTTGGCGGCTCAAAGTGCGCGGCGCCAGAAAATGGGACCTGTAGCGGCGAAACAAGGAGGGCTGTACCGATGGTTGACCGACCAGATCGGGAAGGCGAGGGCTCTGCCGGAAGCACCGGTGGTCCGCCCGCCGATGCCCCGGTGATCGACCGCAACATCACCAACAGGACGTTGGTCTACTCTTCGATCGTCTGCTTTTTGGCTTGGGTCTTCTCCGTCTACGACTACACGCTGTTCGGGGCGCTGCTTCCGGTTATCTCCGACGAATTCGGGTGGTCGACCTCGTTCGGCACCTTTATCGTAACGCTCGTGGCGATAGGGACCATCATAGTGGCGCTCGCGGTCGGGCCGATGCTCGACTATCTGGGCAGGAAACCGTCTCTGGTCATCGCCACCGTCGGCGCGGCCCTAAGCTCGGGGCTTACGGCCCTGGCCCCCGCAAGTTTCGCGGGAGTCTACATGACCGTGGTGAGGACCTTCTCCGGTCTGGGCTATTCCGAACAGGCGGTGAACGCGACCTACCTCAACGAGATGTACGGCAACCACCCGCGGCGGGGGTTCATCTACAGCCTGGTGCAGGGCGGCTGGCCGATAGGGGTGTTGCTGGGCGCCGCGTTGTCCGCGGTGTTGCTGCCCGCCATAGGGTGGCGCAACACGTTCCTGGTCGCCACCTTCCCGGCGATCGTGATCGCCCTCCTCGCCATCAAACTTCGGGAATCCCCGAAGTTCCAGGCCATGAAGTACGTCAAGAGACTGGAGAAGGAGGGCCGTCACGAAGAGGCCGTCGAGTTCGGACGGGACTTTGACATAGACGCCCACCACTCGGAAGAATCCACCTTCAAGCAGCTCTTCGAGCCCGACCTCAGGAAGCACACCATCTTTATCAGCCTGGCCATGCTCTGCAACTGGATCGGCATCCAGGTCTTCGCGGTCCTCGGCACCACCGTGCTCACGGAGGGCAAGGGGGTGGAGTTCTCCAGCTCGCTGATCATACTCGTCGTCTCCAATGCGGCCGCCTATATCGGCTACCTCTGCCACGGGTTCGTCGGAGACCGCCTCGGGCGGCGCCTGACCATAGCCGGCGGCTGGATCATCTCGTCCCTGGCATACACCCTGATGCTGTTCGGACCCGATTCTTCCGCCTTCGTCCTGACGATGTACACCGTCGGTCTCTTCTTCATAATCGGGCCCTACGCGGCGCTGCTGTTCTTCATGGGCGAGTCGTTCCCGACCCGGGTGCGCGGTACAGGGTCCTCGTTCGTCAACGCCATGGGCCCGATGGGCGCTATCGTCGGGTCCGGGCTGTTCAGCCTGTTCACCGGCATAGGTTTGAGCGTGGTGCTAACCGCCTTTCTTGCCGGCGCCATCGCGACGTTCGTGTCGGGCTTCCTGATGCTGGGCACCCGCGACGTGAAGGACCCACACCAATCCGAGGTGGTGGACACCGAAGCCAGCACGGTGAGCGGCGTCGGCTAACTTTAGGCCGCACCGTGCAACCGAAAGCCGCGGGGAGGTGAGAGCGTGGAGCCCACGCCACAAGGATCGCGGGTCGCCCTGGTCACCGGGGCCGGAAGTGGAATCGGTCGCGCCATCGCCGAGAAGCTGGCAGATGATGGCGAGCGTGTCGTCGTCAACGACCTGAGGAGCGCGAGCGCCGACGAGGTCGTCGCCGGGATTAGCAGATCGGGGGGAACGGCGACGGCCGCTCCCGGCGACATCTCCGACCCGGAGGCCGTGCGGCGGATCGTGGGGACGGCCCAGGAGGTGTTCGGGCCGCCCGAGATCCTGGTCAACAACGCGGGCTACGGCCAGCAGAAGCTCTTCGTGAACCTCACCGTGGAAGACTTCGACCGCATGATCGCCGTCCACTTGCGTGGGACGTTTTTGTGCACCAGCGCCGTGCTGCCCGAGATGCTGTCGCGGGGCCAGGGCGCAATCGTCAACGTCGCCTCGCAGCTCGGCCAGATCGGGGGTGTCGAGCTCTGCCACTACAGCGCGGCGAAGGCAGGCATCATCGGCCTCACCAAGTCGCTGGCCCGCGAGGTCTCGGCGCAGGGCGTGAGGGTGAACGCGGTGGCGCCGGGTCCGATCAACACCGATCTCGTCCTCGGCCTCTCTGAGGAGTGGCGCACGAACAAGGCCGCGGAGCTTCCCCTGGGGCGCTTCGGCGAGCCCCGCGAGGTCGCCGAGACGGTCTCCTTCCTCGTCTCCGATGGGGCCGCGCTCTACGTGGGGCAGACGCTCGGCCCCAACTCCGGCGACGTGATGCTGTAGGAATAGACGTCGGCGCTTGGGAGAGGGAGGCTCGCATGGGGAGTTCGGGTAGACCCACCGTCATGATCACCGGCGCCGGCATCGGCATCGGCGCCGCCACGGCTCGCGCGTTCGCCGACGCGGGCTACCGGGTCGGCGTGACGGACGTTCTCGACGAGGAGGGCGAGAAGGTCGCCGCCGGTATCTGCCAGGCGGGCGGCGAGGCCGAGTACCACCGCGTGGACGTCACGAGCACCGAGGAGGTCGAACGCGCGGTATCGACGGCCGAGGCGCGCTACGGGCCGCTCGACTGCGTGGTGGCCAACGCCGGCATAGCGCACAGGGTCCCCCTGGCAGAGCTCACCGACGAGCGTTGGGACCACACGCACGAGGTGGACCTCAAGGGCGTCATGCGGGTCTGCCGGGCCGCCGCCCCGGCCATGAGGGAGGCGGGCCGGGGGAGCATGATCGCCGTCTCCTCCATCATGGGCTTCGCCTACGGGTGGGACGAGCACGTCCAGTACTCGGCCGCAAAGGCCGGGGTTGTCGGGCTCGTGCGCGGCCTGGCCGTGGAGCTGGCCGCCAGCGGCATCCGCGTCAACGGCATAGCCCCCGGCTACATCCGGACCGCCCAGGCCCTCTCCGAGGTGCACTCCCTAGGGCCGCAGGGACTCGAACAGGCCGCCGAGTTTATACCCATGGGCCGGGTGGGCGAGCCCGGAGACATCGCCGACGTCATCGTCTTTCTCGCGTCGAACGCCGCCCGCTACCTGACAGGCCAGGTCGTCACCGTGGACGGCGGCCTGCTCGTGGGCCGCTACTAGCGCGTCGTGTAGCCGAGGTTCTCGCCCTCACCGGCGACGAACGTCCTTATGGCGTTGAGCATTACCTCGGCCCCCAGGGCCGCATCCGCCGGGTCGGCGTCCTCATCCGGCGAGTGGCTGATGCCGTCTACGCACGGGACAAAGACCATCGCGCTCGGCACCCGGTCGGCGATGCTCATGGTGTCGTGGGCCGCGCCCGAGTGCATCACCATGAACGGCTCACCGCTCGCCTCCGCCGCCGTCGCCAGCGCGTCCACCACGCGTCCGTCCAGCGGGGTCGCCGAGAGGGTCTGGCGCTGCACGTACTCCGCGGACATCCCGCGATCCTCGGCGGCCGCCCGGGCGAACGCGGCGATGTCGCGCGCGACGCCGCGGAAGCCTTCCTCGTCCACGCCCCGGACGTCTAACGAGAAGCGGGCCTGGCCCGGAACGGCGTTTATGAGGTTCGGGCGCAGTTCGATCTCCCCCACCGTCCCGACCGTCCCTCCTCCGGCCTGCTTCGCGAGGCGCTCCAACTCGAGCATGCATTCGGCCATGACGAGACCGGCGTCCTCGCGGAAGCCCATGGGCGTCGCCCCGGCGTGATCTCCGCGCCCACGGACCACGATGTCGGCGTGGACATAGCCCGCTATGGCGTTGACCACGCCTATCCGATGCTGCGTGTCCTGAAGCACGCGCGCCTGCTCGATGTGTAGCTCGATCCAGCCCGTGAGGTCGTCGAGGATGCGGATCGAGTCCCGCCACCGTCCGGGCTCGTAGCCGGCCTCCTCCGCATGCTCCCAGAAGCTTCGCCCATCGTCCACGGCCCGGAATGTCTCGCGCAGCTCTTCCTCCGTCACCCTTTGGGCGATGATGCGACTCCCCAACAGCATCTGGCCAAATCCCGAGCCCTCCTCTTCCAGGAAGGATACGAGCTGCAGCGGGAGGTTCAGGCCAAGTTCGTCGCCGAGCCGGCAGACCTCCAGAGCCGTGACCACGCCCAAAGTGCCGTCGTACTTGCCGCCGTTGCGGTTCGAGTCGCAGTGCGAGCCGACGCCGAACACCTGCTCGCCCGCCGGACGATTCCGGGCGACGAGGGTGCCCACCGGATCTTCGTAATGCTCGAAACCCAGTGCTTCTAGCTCCCCGATAAAGTATTCCACGGTCTTGCGGTACTCTGGCGTGTAGGCGTAGCGCATGATGGACTCGGAGGAGCGGGTGTAGTTGGGGCCGGCAAGCGTCTCTATGTCGCGCTGTATGCGCTCGGCGCTCTTGTCGCGGTCTATGGTCAGCGGGCGGATCGCCATCTGTCTCTCCCCATCCTGTCCTGCTACGCCGGGACCTCGAGCCAGGACTCGAAATAGTCCCGGATCTCCCCCTTCGTCATCCCGCTTCCGAGGAGCAAGGCGAGCAAGAGCCTGGCCTTAGGACCGTCCAGGGGACCAGCGTGGACAAGGCCACGCTCTAGCAGGTCCATCTCGGAGCCGGCGAACCCGTAGGTCTCGCGCAAGACCTCGCCGCCCCCGGTACGCGAAGCCAGGATGACCGGCATCTTCTCGGCGAGATCCTCGAGTTTCTCCACCATGACGGAGGGGACGTGGCCGCCGCCCAGGGCCTCTACCACGAGTCCGGCGTATCCCAACTCCTCTATGGCGGGAAGCAGCCTCCCGTCGTCGCCCAGGGTGACGGTGTGCAAGGCCACGGGTCGGTCCCGTGCATCCTCGGAGAGCGATATCTTGTGCCGCCCTACCGGGCGCAGCACGACCCTTGGGACGTCCTCTGAGACCCAACCGACGGGTCCGACCGGATCGGAGCGGAAGGTCGCCGGGTTCGAGGTGTGCGTCTTGCGCGCGAACCTCGCCGCGTGGATCTCATCGTTGAGCACGACCACCGCGCCAAGCCCCCTGGCCACCTCGCTCGCCGCGACCTGGATGGAGGCCAGCAGGTTGGCGGGACCGTCGGCGCCCGGAAGCGTCGGGTTGCGCATCGCGCCGGTTACCACGACCGGCGCGGCGCAATCCACGAGAAGGTCCAGCACAAACGCGGTCTCCTCTATGGTGTCGGTGCCCTGCGTGACGACCGCCCCACTCGCCCCCTCGTCGACGCTACTCTCGATCTCTGACGCAAGCTCGACGAGGTCGTTCACCGTAAGCTCACCGGAGGCCGCCTGTCGGAAGGAAACCGCCGAGACCTCGGCGACCTCCGCTATCTGAGGAACGTCCGACACCAGCGCCTCCCCGGTCAGCGTCGGCTCTACGCCTTTTCCCCCGGAATCCGTCGAAGAGATGGTCCCTCCCAGGGAGAAGACCGCTACCCTCGGAAGCGCCAAAGCTCCTCCTTTCATCTCCGCCTCCCCAATTAGTCTGACAAAAATACTACCGTTACGGAGAGCGTCGATCAAACACCGATGAAGTGCCCGAAAGGACGGCGCCGCAGGTTGAGCGTGGACGGCCGTCTCCTGTAAGATGGGCTTTGGTCAGACAAAAGCCGAGGGACGCAAGGGAAGGTGGGATGAATGGCGCAGAAAGAGATATTTTGCTCCATAGGCATCGACATAGATGCCGTAGCCGGCTGGCTCGGTTCCTACGGCGGGGAGGATTCGCCGGACGACATCTCGCGGGGCATGTTCTCCGGCGAGGTCGGCACGCCCAGGTTGCTCAAGCTCTTCGACAAGTACGATCTCAGGACGACGTGGTTCGTCCCGGGGCACTCGATCGAGACCTTCCCCGAGCAGGTCAGGATGGTCGTCGACGCGGGGCACGAGATCGGGAGCCACGGCTACTCGCACGAGAACCCGGTCGCGATGACCCCGCAGCAGGAGAGGGACGTTCTCGAGAAGGGCATGGAGCTCATAGAGGGGCTCACCGGCAGGCGGCCGGTCGGGAACGTCGCGCCGTGGTGGGAGGTCTCGAACGTCTCCAACGACCTGCTGCTCGAGTACGGCTACAAGTACGACCACTCCCTCCAGCACCGCGATTTCACCCCGTACTACGCGCGCAAGGGCGACTCCTGGACCAAGATCGACTACTCCAGGACGGCCGGGGAGTGGATGAAGCCGCTCGAGCGCGGCGAGGAGATCGACCTCGTCAAGATCGGGGGCAACTGGTACCTCGACGACCTGCCCCCGATGATGTTCATAAAGACCTCGCCGGCCACGCACGGCTTCGTCAACCCCAGGGACATCGAGGAGTTGTGGCGCGACCAGTTCGACTGGGTCTACCGGGAGATGGACTACGCGACGTACTGCCTGACCATCCACCCAGACGTCTCGGGCCGCCCGCAGGTCTTGCTGATGCTTGAGCGCCTCATCGAGTACGTCAACGGCCACGACGGCGTGCGCTGGGCGACGATGGAGGAGATCGCCGACGACTTCGTGGAGCGGTTCCCCAGGGACCAGCCCAACCACGACCCCGGCATCAACATGTACGGCATCGACACGCCCGCCTCGGGAGGGGCGAGCGCCTAGAGGCAGCCCCGTGTGCGTTCTGTGCGGCAAGGATTTCGTGCAGGTCCACTGGACCGACCGGCACGTGGAGGACCGGGCGCGGGCGGCCGCGCCCGGCTCCGACCCTACCGCCTATCAGCGCGACCGGCGCCGCGAACGCGCCCACCGGGCCGCCCTCGCGGGCAGGGTGCTGCGCCACTACGGCCTCAGGGTCGAGGACTGGGGCGGGAGCAAGTACCTGGTGCGGGATCTCAAGGGACGCTCGGAGATAGCGCACGACCTCGGCTCGCTGTGGCCCGCCGCGACCCGCCTGGCGGGCCGCCCGCTGGATCCCCTCGACCCCGATCTCCGGGAGGCCCTCTCCGCGGCTGACGGCGCATAGGGCATGCAGGATGGTGCCCACAGGCGGCCGGTAACGATCGTCACCGGCTTTCTCGGCAGCGGCAAGACAACCCTGCTCGCGGGGGTTCTCTCCCGTCCATCGATGGCCAACACCGCCGTCCTCGTCAACGAGTTCGGGGAGGTCGGCCTGGACCACCACCTGCTGCGCCGCGTCGACGAGCGCACCGTCTTGCTCGGCGGCGGCTGCGTGTGTTGCACCACCAGGGAAGACCTCCTGGACGCCCTGAAAGGGTTGCTGGACCTGGACCAGCGGGGCGAGATACCACGTCTCGAGCGGGTGGTCATAGAGACGACCGGCCTTGCGGACCCGGCCCCGATACTGCACACGATCTTCGCCGACCCCGTCCTGCAGCACCACTTCGCCGTTGACCTCGTCCTCGTCACCGTCGACGCGCTAAACGGCGGGCTCCACCTCGACAACCCGGAGTCCGTCAAGCAGGTCGCCGCCGCCGACAGGATAATCGTCACCAAGACCGACCTCGCGGAGCCGGGCATGGCTAAGAGCCTGAAGAGGCGGCTGGGCGAGATCAACCCGTCGGCCCGGATCCAGAGCGCGGCCTTCGGCGAGGTAGACGTGGACGAGCTCTTCAGCCCCGGCGACCCTGGACCGCGCCCGGCTGTGATCCCTGATGCGGCGACGGGACGTCACATCACGGGCGAGACGCACTCCGTCTCGCTCACCTTCGACGGTCCTGTGGACTGGACGGCGTTCGGGATCTGGCTCAGCATGCTCCTGCACGCCCGCGGCGAAGAGGTGCTGCGCGTGAAGGGGATGCTGGACGTCGGCGAGCCCGGCCCCGTCGTCATAAACGGCGTGCAGCACACCATCCATCCACCCGCGCACCTCGACGCGTGGCCCGACGAAGACCACCGCTCCCGGGTGGTCCTGATCACCAGGGGCGTCAGCCCGGAGGACCTGATGGGTTCCCTGCGGGCGTTCGGCGGCTTGCTAGGCGCGAGCCCATTGCCTCTAGGACCCGAGCAGGGCGTACCTGCGCCCGTGAGAAACCGTCCAAAACGTCAGCGGCCAGCACGGGCTAAAAGCTAACGGCTGAAAGCTGATAGCTAAAAGCGCGGGCCGCGAAGCGGTCCGCCAGGCGTTACGTCTTTTCGGCGGTGTCCAGCCCGAGGGCGCGGTCCAGGGAGATCGGGCCCGGGCCGGCGAACAGGATCACCAGGAAACCCGCGATAAGCGCGAGGTCGAGCTCGGCGCCGGCGCCGGCCTCTGGGGGCGCGATCAGGCCGACCTGCAACTTGACCGTGAGGATCGCCACGCTCAGGTTTATCGTCAGCAGGAGGGCGGCGAGGCGCGAGAGCAGCCCGATGATCAGCAGGATGCCGCCGCCAAGCTCCACGAGCGTCACCACGTAGCCCATCAGCGTCGGCAGGGGAACCCCCAGCTGCCCCAGGAACGCCCCGAAGTTCCCCGGCCCCATCATGAGCTTCTGCCAGCCGTGCACCGCCATTATGAACCCGACTATCAGCCGCACCGCGAGCGGACCGATGGCCGCGAGCCCGGCGAAGGGCGAGAGCGCTAGCGTCCTCATCGTGAACATCCTTCCATGTTGGGGGCCTTCCACCTACTCCTTTCCAGGTCTTTACGCAGAGGCCCCACGTATCGGATCAAGCAAGGGACCGAATTCTCTCCGGCCCCGCGAAGGCCGGCGGCCCGGACCGCGCGAAGCGGGCCGTCACAACCCTGAGAGGGCGTCCTCGTGGGCTTGCAGGTCCTCTTCGCCGAAGAGGACGAAGCGGACCCGGCGGACCCTTTCCAAGTTCTGGGCCTCATCGGCCACCGTGCGCAACGCCACGCCGGCGGCATCCCGCACCGGGTAGCCGAAGACGCCGGTGGAGATCGCCGGGAACGCGACGGAGTCCGCGCCGAGTTCCTCGGCGAGCGCGAGGGCGTTGCGGTAGCAGGCGGCCAGCAGCTCGGCCTCGGGGCGGTCCCGCCCGTAGACGGGGCCGAGGGCGTGGAGCACGTACCGGTTCGGCAGCCCGTGGCCTCCGGTCGAGACGACCTCTCCGGGCCTTATGGGCCCGAGCGGCCGGGCCTCTTCGGCGAGCCCCGGTCCGGCGGCCCGGTGGATGGCCCCGGCAACCCCGCCGCCAGGCCCGAGCTCCGCGTTCGCCGCGTTGACGACGGCCGCCACGTCGTCCTGGGCGGCTATGTCCCCCCGCACGCATTCGACCGTTACCCCGTGGAAGTTGCGTTCCACGCCTAACCCTCCTTCTCGGTGACGTAGACTCTCTGGCCCCCGCGCCATACGGCCTCGACGGAGAGGTCCGCGGCGAGCACGGCCACGTCGGCGTCGTAGCCGGGGGCGAGGCGTCCCTTGCGCCTGCCCTCCCCCACGAGCCGCGCCGGGGTCGTGGATGTCATGCGGGCGGCCTCGGCCAGCGTGCAGCCGGTAAAGGCGAGGATGTCGCGGAAGGCCTCGTTCATGGTCAGAACGCTGCCGGCGATGGCACCGCTGCCGAGCCGGGGCACGCCGCCGTCCATGCTGGACGGTACGCGTGGCCAGCGGGTACTCGCCGTCGCCCATGCCGGTCGCCGCGATGGCGTCGGTAACCAGGCAGACTCGATCGGGACCGAGCATGCGGAAGGCGAGGCCGACCATCTCGGGGTGCACGTGCTGCCCGTCGGCGATGAGGCCGCACACCGCCCTCGGGTGGGCGAAGGCGGCCCCCGGCAGGCCCGGCTCCCTGTGGTGCATCGAGCTCATGGCGTTGAACAGGTGCGTGACGCCGGCCACGCGCCCGTCGAACGCGTCGTAGGCGCGGTCGAAGGTCGCGTCGGAGTGGCCGGCCGATACCACGGCTCCCCGGGCCGTCGCCAGCTCCGCCAGCTCGCCGGCTCCCGCCAGCTCCGGCGCCAGAGTCACCATGCGTACAGGTCCGAGGTCCAGGAGGCGGCTGAGCAGCTTCGGGTCGGGTAGCAGGACGTGGGCCGACGCGTGGGCCCCCCTCTTCTTCAGGTTTATGAAAGGCCCCTCGAGGTGCACCCCGAGCGCCTCCGCTCCGCGCCCCGGGTTCCTCCGTGTCGCCATCGAGGCGAGCGCGGGGAGGGTCTCCACGTAAAGGCTCTCGGGGGACGAGATGACCGTCGGCAGGTATGAGGTGGTCCCGGTTGAAAGCAAACGCTCTGAGAGCTCCGGCAGGCGGTCGGGCTCGGAGGCGACGTCCACCCCGAAGGAGCCGTTCACCTGCAGGTCGACGAACCCGGGCACGAGCAGGGATTCTCGGTGATCGTAAACCTCGTCGGCCTCCCCGACGAAAGCATCATCGGGGCTCACGTCGGCGATCGCCCCACCCTCCAGCAAGACCGTGCCCTCGGGCCAGACCTCGTAGTCCGTTACCACCCTTCCCCGCAGCGCGACGAGCCGCGGGCGGGCCGCCGCAGCATTCTGTGGACGATCGTCTGCCGGGTTCCTCATGTCCCCACTCTTTCCCGCGGCCCGCTGGGACGAATCAGCGGGTTCTCTCGCTTCATACCGGGGCTTTCCCTGGCTCGTACCTGTCGACGGCCGCCTCCGGGCGGACGTCGGGCACCCGGAGGAGGAGAAACATACCGCCGGCCATGATCACGACCAGCGAGCCGATGGAGATCCGGTAGGCCACGGATCCGAGGCCGCCGAAGGCGAACAGGAGCCCGGCCGTGATCGCCGGTCCTAGGACGGCGGAGACCCTGCCGGCCAGGGCGAAGAGCCCGAAGAACTCGCCGAGCATCTCAGGAGGCGCGAGCGCAACGAGCATCACCCGGCTCACGGTCCAGGTGCCCGCCGAGCGCGATCCCCACGAGCGGTCCCGCGACGAAAAGGAAGGCCACGGCCGGGCGCGACGGCGACGAGCGCAATGGCGACGAGCCACAGGGCGAGCACCCCGAGCAACACCCGCTTCGGGCCTATCCTGTCCGTGGCCAGCCCCGCCGCGGCGGAGCCCACGATGGCGAAGACCGTCGAGAAGAGCAGCAGGTTCCTGACCCCCGCGCTGCCCATCCCGAAGACCTCCGTCCCGTAGAGCGCCATGTTGGAGACCGCCGTGTTCGCTGCGTCCATGTACAGGATCGTCGCCACGATAAAGGTCCCGATACCCCCGTATTCGCGCATGTTGCGCACCGTCCGCGCGACATCCCGGTACGCGGCCCCCAGCGATACCGGGCGCGGCGCGCGGACCGCCGGGTCGGGCACGAGAAAAAACGCCGGCAGGCTGAACAGCAGGTAGAGGACGGCCGTGGGCAGAAAGGCGTTCTGGTTCTGCCCCCCTGTCCCCTCGACCCAGCCGCCCAAAGGACCGAGCAGGGCGCGCACGGCCTCGCCACTGTCCACGAAGAAGGTGAGGACGACGAGGGCGAGGATCGTGCCGACGTACCCGGCGGCGGTGCCGTAGCCGCTGATCCTGCCCGCCCCCCTCCCCACGGAGACCGCCGGCAAGAGCGCGTTGTAGAAGACCAGCGCCGACTGGTAGGTGAGGTCCGCCGCCACGAAAAGGGCCACGCCAACCAGCACCCCGCCGGCGAGCTCCAGCCCGGCCGTCAGGAGCACCGAAACGAGGGTGAACAGTATCAGGTAGGGCACCCGCCGCTGGCGCAGGTCGGCGAGCGCCCCGAGCACGGGAGCCGTGAAGAAGACCAGGAGCGCCGCGACGGTCGCCGCGGCGTTCACGATGGCAGCCCCGGATCCGCCGACCTCCTGACTCACCCACACCGGGAAGAAGAAAGTGCAGGATGCTTACGGAGAAGATCGTGTTCGCGAAATCGTAGAGGACCCACGCCCACACACCGATCGTTTTTGAGCGATCAGCCATCAGCTGTCAGCCTTCAGCTCTTCTTCTATGACTTCGCCTCGTGTTCGCCGGCGGCAGTATACAGATGGTAATGGCCGGTCCGTGCGGCAAGTCGGAGGCCCGGGGCAACGAACCGCAGCATTCGCTGACAGCTGATGGCTGACAGCTGAAGGCTAACTAAGCGCCACGTCCAGGACCATCATGACCGAGAAACCGACCATGAGGGACATGGCGGCGATGTCCGGGCTGCCGCGTTTGGCCTCGGGTATGAGCTCCTCGGCGACCACGAAGATCATGGCGCCCGCGGCGAAGGCCAGGGCGTAGGGCAGGATGGGCTGGGCCACCAGAACGGCCGCCGCCCCGATGACCGCCGCGACGGGCTCAACCGTCGCCGAGAGCTGGCCGTAGAAGAAGCTCCGTCCGCGGCTCATGCCCTCGCGCCGCAGGGGCATGGACGACCGCCGTTCCCTCCGGGAAGTTCTGCAACCCGATACCGATGGCCAGCGCGACCGCCGCGCCGAAGGTGGCCTCCGAGAGACGTAAGCGCCGCCGCCCCGAAGGCGACCCCAACGGCCAACCCCTCCGGGATGTTGTGCAGCGTGATCGCCGACACCAGCAGTACGCTACGGCGCCAGCTGGTGGGTATGCCCTCCGCCTCGGATATCTTCATCCAGGGGTGCAGGTGGGGGAGCAGCCGATCCAGGAGCCGCAAGAATATGCCCCCGGCCATGAACCCGACCACCGGCGGTACCCACTTCGGCAGGCTCCCCCCCTCCGAGAGCACTATCGCCGGCGCCAGCAGGGACCAGAAGCTCGCCGCGATCATTACCCCGGCCGCGAACCCCAGCATGGCGTCCAACAGCTTGCGCGGGACGTTCTTGGTCCCGAACACCAGCGCCGCTCCTGCGGCCGTCATCCCCCAGGTGAACAGCGTCGCCAGAAGCGCCTGCACGACCGGCGGCAGGCCAGCGAGCGCTTCTAGCATCCCCGGATCCCGGTCTCGCCCGTCGTGTGACCCGTCCGATTCACGGCCCAAATTAATAGCACACGCGAGGTCCGATGGAGAGCCAGCTGTTAACGTGGAGACGAGGCTCCTGACCAAACCGCACGCCCGACACCCATCCGCGGGACCAGGCCGGGAGCGACCAGAGCCACCCCTGCTCCTTTAGTCGCCGTCCTCACGCTCGGACGGCTGCTGCGTCCCGAGGCGCGGCAGCAGGCGTCCGGTCCGCTTCATGTACCCCCGATATTCGTCGCCGAAGCGCTCGATCAGCTTCGCCTCCTCCTTCGGCAACCGGAGCAACAGCATGAGCAAGGCTGCGATGCTGACCAGGCCCATAAACCAGCTCGACGCCAGCAGGCTCAAAGAGACGAAGAACGAGGCCCCCACCGTGTACAGAGGATGGCGCACCCAACGATAGGGGCCATCGGTGACGAGCTCGTGGTTTTCCCTCGTGCTGACGGTCGGGGTTATGTTCTTGCCCAGGCTGCGAAGAACCAAGAACGCGAGGGGCAGGTTGGCCGCCCCGAGCCCTGCCCCGGACCAGCGCACGGAGGCCGGCAGGTCCACCCTCGACCACCGTATCCAGCGTGGATGGATCAGATAGGCCGCCACCGTTAGCAGCAGCGCGAGCCCGGAGATGCGCAGGCCGATGGCGACTGGCAGGCCCTCCTCCCGCCAGGATGTACCCACTCTCCCGCCAGCACTGTCGGCCCTGTGGCGATGGTATCCGGAGATGGTCAGGGTCGAGGCAAGCAACACCGCGGTGGCCGCCCTGTATTTCCGCTCATCACCCATGAGCCTCCGCTCCTCTCTGTGAGGCCGCTGCCGTCAGACCAGCAGGGCGGTCGCGTACATGATGGCCACGCCGCAGGCGAAACCGCCCAGGTTCGGGCCGGAGAGAGCCGGAACCTTGGCCTGGACGGAATCCCGCAACAGCATCCGCCCGACCTCGTAGACGACCTGCAGGATGGCCCCGGCCCCGACCGCCAGGAACACCGCCGCGAGCAGATCTGAGAAGGCGAAGCCCCCGATCCAGGTCCCCAGGACCGCCGGACCCCCGCCCAGCACGGCCAGCCAGAAGAAGTGCGCGAGGTGAGGTCTCTCCTTGAGGATCGGCGCGGCGATGCCGACCCCCTCGGTGATGTTGTGCAGCGTGAACCCGACGATCAAGAACGCCCCGAGGGCCGCCTCCCCGAGGGCGAACGCGGCCCCGATGGCGAGTCCCTCTCCGAGGTTGTGCAGGCCGATCCCGAAGGCTATCCGGTACGAGGTTGCGAGCCTGCCTGTCTCCTCCCGTCCTCCGCGGAACAGCCGCTGCGTCGCAAGCAACCCGAGCAACGTCAGCACGGCCACCAGGATAACCAGCGGGATACCGGAGAAGACCCCTGGCAGGCCCGCGGCCGACTCGAAGGCCTCCGCGAGCGTGTCTATGAGCAGGAAGGCCAGCAGGCCCACCGTGAGCGCCAGGACGAAGTTCACGCCAGCGTTGCCCAGCCGCCGCAAGAACGGGTACCACAGGAGGCCGAGGGCCACCGGGATCACCCCAACGTAGGTACCGATGAGGGCGTAGCGCATAAAGGTCTCGCCCGAGAACCCGGGGGTGAGCACAGCGACAGGCACCTCCGCTGCGAAGGTCGTCCCGGTGCTCGTGACGAGCACTATCTCGTACGCCTCGCCCTCGACCCAGGAGTATGGGACGGTGACCGTGGCCGTCCCCAGCCGCGGGATGGTGTTGCCCGGCTCCGCCTCGAAGTCCCAGATGGCGTCGTTTACCACGACCTGGCTCAGGGTGACGGGCTCGGGGCCGCCGTTCCTGACGCTCAGCACGAACTGGCCCTCCGTCGGAAGGGTGACACGTTGGACGCTCAGATCCTCGACGGGGGGCGCATCTCCCGCGCCCGACCCCCGCCCCGTTGAGCACGATCAGGGCGAGCAGCACCCCCAACCCCATGAGCGGCAAGAGCCCCAACAGGACCCAGACCGCCCCACCAGCCTTGCGCCCGGTACCCGCTTCACGCCCCATCCCGCTACTCCCCAACCTCGAAGAGGCCCATCCAGCCAAGCTCCGCGAACTCGCTGACGTGGGCGTGGAACATGAACCTGCCGGGGAAGCGGTACCGAAACTCCAGGATCCCGCGCTCCCCCTGGGCGAACATCTTGGTGTCGGTGAACTCCGACGGCTCGAGCCTCGTTCCCGTTGGGTAGTAGTCGAAGAAGTTGGCGTGGGTATGGAAGCTGTTCACGAAGTCGAACTCCAGCACGTTGACCGCGTAGATCCGGACAAGCTCGTCTTTACGGATGCTTATGGGATGTTTCTGGTAATGAAATGCTACGGTGTTGACAGCATAAACCTCGTTGGCGGCATCGAAGTTGGTGTCGAAGCCGTTCATGACCATCACCATCTCGTCGGCCTCGGGCCGCCCTTCCCTGGGGTCGATCACGAAGGCCCCGTAGAGCCCCTTCTCGATGTGCTTCCTCAAGGGCGAGGTGTGGCAGTGGTACAGGTGGCACCCGAACGGCTCCGCGTCGAACTCGTAGACGAACTCTTCACCCGGGCCGACGAGCTCGAAGACCCCGTCCATGTTGGCCGGGTGGAAGCCGTGGAAGTGGATGGTGTGCGGGTGGGAGTCCCTGTTCCTGAAGACTACCCGCAGCCGATCCCCCTCCCGGGCCCGCAAGGTCGGGCCCGGCACCTGACCGTTGTACGCCCACGCCGGGTACATCACCCCCGGCGCCACCTCGATCTCGGCCTCTTCGGCCACCAACTCGTACTCTCGAAAGGTCCTGCCGCCCTCCACCCGCTCCTCGCCCCAGTAGAACTCCCTCAAGAAGCGGCCAGGGTCGAACCGCGAGGTGTCCACGTCCCCCACCGTGCTGTTCCCGCCGTGGGACCCGTGCCCGACCCCATGGTCACCACCGCCATGGTGCCCGCCGTCCTGCCCCACCGCCCGTCCCGCCTGCGCGCCCAGGATCCCGCCGGAGACGCCCAGCGTCCCCGCGACCCGCAAGAAATCTTTGCGCGAGATGCCCCGCTGCTCTACCTCGCCCAACACCGCTCCTCTCACCACGATGGGCACCATTATTTTTAGCTAAGCCTAAAATAATTTGTCGAGGCATGGTTTGTCAAGGTCCGAGGGGGGCTAAACCTGAGATCGGATTGGCTTGATCGGGGGGTTCGGCTCGTCTAGCATTCGGGGCGGATGGATGGACTCTCGGCTACAGGGTCTCCGTCGGCTTCGGTGGGAGACTACGTGAAGTCGATCTGGGAGGTTGCGGGATCGGGCTCGGCGGCGACGAACGAGGTCGCGGAGCGGCTCTCGATCGCGCCGGCCTCGGTCACGAACATGTTCGGGCGCTTGCAGGGCATGGGGCTGGTGCGACTACGAGCGGTACCGGGGGGCTTCGCTAACGGACCGCGGGCGCGAGGAGGCCTTGCGGCTCGTGACGTCGGCACCGCCTGATCGAGACCTTCCTCGTGGAGCATCTCGGGTACTCCTGGCGGGAGGTTCACGAGGAGGCCGAGCGCCTCGAGCACGCCGTCTCGGACGGGTTCACCGAAAGGCTCGACGGGTTTCTCGGCCACCCCACCCACGACCCGCACGGCGACCCCATCCCGCGCGCGGACGGCACCCTGGAGCCCGACGACTCTTTCCCTTTGAGCGACGCCTCGGCCGGCGGGCGGGTCCGCATCTCGAAGGTCAGGGACGGGGACGCTTCGGTGCTCGATTACCTCGGGGATCGCGGTCTCGTACCCGGACGGACGTTGTGGGTTCGAGAGGTCCGCGACCTCGACGGCGTCGTGACCGTCGAAGATGAGGGCGGCGCGTCGCACGCGCTCGGCGGCCCGCTCGCGCGTTCCATCTTTGTCCACAACGAGGGGAGACAACCGTCGTGAGCCACAAGAAGGCTGCGCCCATCGCGCAAGCGAGTCCCGAGAAGGGGGTCAAGGACCCGCCGCCCGAGCCGGATTACCCCCGCTTCCGCGTGGAGCCCGGAGAGCCGGTGTCGCTCGCGGAAATCGACCCGAATGATACCGAGCACTACCGCAGGAAAAAAGAAGTCCGCAAGGAACTCGAGACGCAGCGGCGGCGTATACAGGACCTGCAGGAGCGGCTGTACGCCGAGAACAAGCAGGGGCTCCTCGATCGTGCTGCAGGCCATGGACACCGGCGGCAAGGACGGGACGATCAAGCACGTCTTGCAGGGCGTCAACCCGCAGGGGTGCCGGGTCTCCTCCTTCAAGGTGCCCATCGGCCGAGGAGGCGAACCACGACTTTCTCTGGCGCTACCACAAGAGCGCCCCGGCGAGGGGCAGGATCGGCATCTTCAACCGCTCGCACTACGAGGACGTGCTGGTGGTGCGCGTCAAGGGCATCGTGCCCGAGAGCGTGTGGCGGCCGAGCGCTACGGCATCATCAACGACTTCGAGCGCTCGCTGGTGCGCGGACGGCATCACGGTCCTCAAGTTCTTCCTGCACATCTCCAAGGACGAGCAGAAGCGGCGCCTCCAGTCCCGCCTCGACAACCCGGACAAGCGCTGGAAGTTTTCCAGCGCCGACATCAAGGAGCGAGCCTTCTGGGACGACTACCAGGCGGCCTACGAGGACGCCATAAACAACTGCTCCACGGAGCACGCCCCCTGGTACGTCGTCCCCGCCAACAAGAAGTGGTACCGCAACCTCGTCATCGCCCGCACCATCGCCGATACCCTGGAGTCACTCGACCCCCAGTTCCCGCCCGCCGAGGAGGGTCTGGACAAGGTCAAGATACCGGACTAGCCGGAGCGCACGGCGCTCGCGGGTTGCGTACGGCGCAACCGACGGGCCAATACCTTGAGATCTCGGTTGGAGCTTTCCCGGCGAGGCACCGGCGGAAAGGAGCTCCTCAAGAGTGACGCTCTATGCCCTGGTCCTTGTGCTCACGGCCGGTTTCTTCCACGCTAGCTGGAACCTGCTGGCCAAGCGCGCCGGCACGGACGCCAGCGGTCCCGCCTTCGTGTGGCTTATCAGCGCCATCTCCGCGCTCCTGCTCACGCCCTTCGCCGCGAGCCGTGATCTTGCTTCAGGATCCGCGCATCGGCGCCCTCGGGTTGCTGTTCATGTTCGGTACGGAGCGTTCTGCACATCGGGTACTTTCTCTCGCTGCAGGCCGGCTACAAGGTCGGGGACGCTCTCGTTGGTATACCCGCTCTCCCGCGGCACGGGACCCCTGCTCGCGAGCGCCGCGGCCGTCCTGCGTCTTCGGGGAGCAGCCCGGCGCGTTGGCCGTCGCAGGCATCCTGCTGATCGCCGGGAGCGTCTTCTTGCTGGCGTGGGACCCGAAGGGTGGCTCCGCGAGGCTCGGCCGGCCCGGCGGCTCGGGGTCTTCTACGGGCTGCTTACGGCCGGGCGTCTTATCGCCTCATACACGCTGTGGGACAAGTACGCGGTGAGCCGCGCCTGCTGCTCTCGCCCGTCCGTACCTATGGGCGTGCAGCCTGGTGGAGGTAGCCCTGCTCACCCCCGTCGCACTGCGCAAGTGGGGAGCCGTCGGCGCGGCGTGGCGGCGGCGACGGCCGGAGTCCGTTGGCGAGGCCGTGCTCTCCCCACTCGCCTACTCTTCTGGTGCTCACGGCCCTGGTGTTCGCCGCCCGTGAGCCACGTCAGCCCCGACCAGGGAGGTAGGCATCCTTATCGGCACCGCGTGGGCGGGACCGTTGCTGGAGGAAGGCGGACTGGGACGGAGGCTCGTCGCCGCCGCGGCCATCGTCGTTGCGGATCGTGGCCCTCGCCATGCCGGCTAGGCCCGACGACGAAGACCGCGCACCGTTCGCCCCGACGCGCGGTGCAGTTCTCGCTAGATCGAGGCCGGCTTGCCCGCGTTCTTGACGCCGGGACCCGGTCGGCGTCGGGCCTATGCTAGACCGACCGGGGTCTTGGGCTCCTCGCCAGAGAGCACGGCGACGATGTTCTCGGCGGCCAGGACCGCCATCCTGTCGCGGGTCTCGAAGGAGGCGCTGCCGATGTGCGGCGCGAGGACGGCGTTCTCGAGCTCGAGCAGCTTCGGGTGGACCTTCGGTTCCTCTTCGTACACGTCGAGACCGGCGGCGAAGATGCGGCCTTCGGCGAGGGCTTCGGCCAAAGCGCCCTCGTCGACGACGGGGCCGCGCGAGGTGTTCACGAGGACGGCGGTCTCGCGCATAAGGTCGAGCTCCGCGGCCCCGATCAGGTGCCGCGTCTCGTCCGTGAGCGGCGTGTGCACGGAGACGAAGTCGCTCGTCGCGCAGGAGCTCGTCGAGATCCCGGTAGCGCGCCCCGAGCTCCTCTCTCCGCCTCCTCGTCGCGCGAGCGGTTGTGGTAGAGGATCTCCATCCCGAAGCCCCTGCCGCGGCGGGCGACGGCCTGCCCGATGCGGCCCATGCCGACGATGCCGAGCCGTCTTGCCCCAGACGTCTGACGCCCTCGAAGCTGCTTCGGCCCCCACCACTCCCACTCGCCGGACCGCAGCAGCCGCTCGCCCTCGCCGAGCCTGCGGGCCGCGGCGAGCAGGAGCATGAAGGCGATGTCGGCGGTGGTCTCGTCCAGGACGCCGGGGGTGTTGGTGACGACGACGCCGCGCTCGCTGGCGGCCTCCACGTCCACGTTGTCGTAGCCGACGGCCATGTTGGCGATCGACGCTTCAAGCCCTCCCCGGCGGCGTCCATGACCTCGCCGTCTATCTTCTCGGTGACGGTCGAGAGGACGCCGCCCGCGCCGCGGGCGGCTTCGAGCAGCTCGTCGCGCTCCGGCGGGCGCCTCGTGAGAGGACGGTCACGTCGAAACCTTCGAGGAGGCGGAGCCCGGCCTCGGGGATCTCGCGCGTGACGAGGACCTTCTCGGCCACGGGTCTCGCCCCCTCTGCTCTACGCGTCCTCGCTTGAGGAGCTGGCGCAGCACGGTCTGCAGGATGCCGCCGTTGCGCAGGTACTCGACCTCGACCGGCGAGTCCACGCGGGCCTTGACCTCGAACTCCTTCGTGTCGCCGTCGTCGCCCGTGGCCTTCACGGTCAGCTCTTGCCGGGCTCGAGGTCGGCGAGGCCGGCTATGTCGAAGGACTCGTGGCCGGTGAGGCCCAGAGAGTCGGCGCTCTCGCCACTCGCGAACTGGAGGGGGAGGACGCCCATCCCGATCAGGTTGGAGCGGTGGATGCGCTCGAAGCTCTCGGCGATGACGGCCCTGACGCCGAGGAGGAACGAGCCCTTGGCGGCCCAGTCGCGCGAGGAGCCCGAGCCGTACTCCTTGCCGGCGAGCACGAGCAGGGGCACGCCCTCTTCGGCGTACTTGAGGGACGCCTCGTAGATCGTGGTCTCTTCCCCGTCGGGGAGGTGGACGGTGTAGCCGCCCTCCTTGCCGCCGGCGAGCTTGTTGCGCAGGCGGATGTTGCCGAAGGTGCCGCGCACCATCACCTCGTGGTTGCCGCGACGGCTGCCGTAGGAGTTGAAGTCGCGGGCGTCCACGCCCTTCTCGATGAGGTACTGGCCGGCGGGCATCTTGGACGGGATGGCCCCGGCGGGCGAGATGTGGTCCGTCGTCACCGAGTCGCCGACCTGGACCAGGACGCGCGCGCCCTCGATGTCCTCGAGGTCCTGGCGGCTCGGGGTCGAGGTCCTTGAAGAAGCTCGGCTCCTGGATGTAGGTGGAGTCCGGGTCCCACTCGTAGAGGTCGCCGGCGGGGACGTCGACGTCGTTCCACTGCTCGTTGCCGGTGTAGACGTCGGCGTACTGCTCGTTGTAGATGCCGCGGGTCGAGCGCGTTCTCGATCTCGCGCGCGACCTCCTCCTGCGAAGGCCAGATGTCCGTCAGGTAGACGGGGTTGCCGTCCCTGTCCTCGCCGAGCGGGTCGTTGGCGAGGTCTATGTCCACCGTGCCCGGCCAGGGCGTAGGCGACCACGAGCGGCGGCGAGGCCAGGTAGTTGGCCCGCACGTCCGGGTTGATGCGACCCTCGAAGTTGCGGTTGCCCGAGAGGACGGCGGCGACGACCAGGTCGTTCTCCTCGACGGCGGCGGAGATCTCCTCGGCCAGCGGCCCCGAGTTCCCGATGCAGGTCGTGCACCCGTAGCCGACGACGTCGAACCTGAGCTTGCTCCAGGGGGTCGAGGAGACCCGAGGTCTGCAGGTACTCGGTGACGACCTTGGAGCCCGGCGCGAGGCTGGTCTTTACGTGCGGGGCGACCGTGAGGCCCTTCTCGACGGCCTTCTTGGCGAGCAGCCCGGCGCCCATCATGACGGAGGGGTTCGAGGTGTTGGTGCAGCTCGTTATGGCGGCGATGACGGCGGAGCCGTGCTTGAGGTAGAGCTCCTCGCCGTCGACCGTGACGGTGACGGTCCCGGATGGCTCGGCCTCGGGCTCCTCGGCCTCGGGCTCGCCGCCGGAGGTGGGGTCGCCGTCGCCCTCGTTGGTCACGTCGGCGGCGCCCGCTCGGGGTGTCGCTCGCCGGGAACGACTCGGTGTCGTCGGCGGCGTGGCCCTCACCCGTGGAGGCCGCGCCCCGAACGGGGAGGTCCGGGTTCGGCGTGTCGCTGGCCGGGAAAGACTCGGCGTCCGCCTCGTCGTAGGGGTCCTGGCTCCCGTTGGCCTTGCCGTTGCTACCAGCTCGTGGTCCACGCCGACCATGTCGGCGAGGGCCTGGCGGAAGGAGGGCTGCATGTCGGTGAGGGCCACCCTGTCCTGCGGGCGGCGGGGCCCGGCGAGGCTCGACTCGACGGTGTCCATGTCCAGCTCAAGCGTCTCCGAGAAGCGCGGCTCGGGCGTCTCGTCCGTGCGCCACAGGCCCTGCTCCTTGCGAGTACGCCTCGACGAGCTCGACGAGCTCCTCGTCGCGTCCCGTGCCCCGCAGGTAGCGCAGCGTCTCCTCGTCCACCGGGAAGAACGTGCACGTCGCCCCGAACTCGGGGGACATGTTCGCGATCGTCGCGCGGTCCGGCAGGGAGAGCTTGGATAGCCCGTCGCCGTAGAACTCCACGAACTTGCCGACGACGCCGTGGGCGCGCAGCATCTGGGTCACGGTGAGGACCAGGTCCGTCGCCGTGACGCCTTCCTGCAGGGCGCCGGTGAGCTTGAAGCCGATGACCTCGGGGACGAGCATGTAGTAGGGCTGGCCCAGCGTGACGGCCTCCGCCTCGATGCCGCCAACGCCCCAGCCGAGGACGCCGAGGCCGTTGATCATGGTGGTGTGGCTGTCGGTGCCGACCAGCGTGTCCGGCATCGCCACGCCGTCCTTGACGACGACGCCCTTCGCCAGGTACTCGAGGTTGACCTGGTGGATGATGCCGGTGGCGGGCGGCACGACGGAGAAGTTGTCGAAGGCCTGCTGGCCCCACTTGAGGAACTCGTAGCGCTCGCGGTTGCGCTGGAACTCGCGCTCGGCGTTGAACTGCAGCGCCGCCGGGCTCCCGAAGGCGTCGACCTGGACCGAGTGGTCGATGACGAGGTCGGTCGGCACGAGCGGGTTGATCTTGCCTCGGATCTCCGCCGACGTTCTTCATCGCGCTGCGCATGGCCGCCAGATCCACGATGGCCGGAACGCCCGGTGAAGTCCTGCATGACCACGCGGGCCGGCAGGTAGGCCAGCTCCCCTCCTACCGACTCGGGCCAATGCGTCAGCGCCTCGACGTCCTCCTTCGATACGAACTTGCCGCCGGCGTTGCGTAGGAGCGATTCGAGCATCACCCGGATCGAGAACGGCAGGGAGAACACGTCCCCTTCGACCTGTTCGTCCAGCTTCTTCAGGCTGTAGTAGGTGACCTCACCCGATCCGGTGCTCAGGCTGCCGCGCGCGTCGTAAGAATCTTCCGTCACGTTCTCGACCCCTTCTGTGGAGGTTCCGCTATGCGTTGCTTCGATTATAGATTATTGCCGGGCCTGTTCCCGGTGCGCTCGGGCACGGTCTAGCACCGGTTGCCGCAGGTCGCGTCCCAAGATCCGAGAGACGATTCCCAGAACATCGGGACTCTTGCCTCTGCCGGTGGGACGCGGCGTTTCGTAGGGTGACCCCGTTGGCAGAGTCGTTTGCAGGAGGCAGTGCGGCATGATGTTCGCTGTGAAACGGATCCCGATCCCGCGGAAGGCAACTACGTCCGGCATGGTCGGCGCAGGAGTCTTGCTCCGCGGCCCGCAAGGGTCGAGTGGTATCGGTAAAGGAGGTGAACCATAGTAGCCCATGGCGAGCCGCCAGGAGCGGCGCATCGACCGGAACATTGACACCCAGGACCAAAGGAGAACGAACATGAAAACCTCTAGACCGCTATCGGTGACCGTCGCGGCCGTCTTGCTCGCGGCGCTGAGCCTGCCGAGCCTGATCTTCCCACTGCTGCCCACAGAGGGGGTGCCGGCCTTCATCGTCTACATAAACGTGGTGTGGGGCGTATCCGGGCTTATCGCCGCGGCCGGCCTGTGGATGCTCAAGCGGTGGAGCATGTGGCTCGCCATCATCCTGTGCGCGCTGGGCATCATCGCGGCGTGGCCGGGTGTGGGCGGGGCGCCCAACGCACTGATGGGAATCCTCGCGACGACCGGAGTCGTCGGCTCGGCCCTGACCATCTTGCTGGTGGTGCTGCCTTACTCCCGACGGGCCTACGCGTAACGATCGTAGCAGTAGACTTTATCTCCTGAGAGAATTGTGAAAGGTGCGGATCCCTGCCCCAGAGTTTCGGGGGTCCGCACGGTCGCACGGAGGTGAGATCAGTGGCTCACAACATCTCTTGGCTTCTCAGAACACGTGCAAGGCCGTTCTCGTATCCACGGCCCTATCTCTCGTCTCTGTCGTTGAGAACTATCTCAGGGGGCGCAACGAAGGCGAGCAGCCACCAGGCAGCGCGACGCTACGGATCTCGCCGCCCTGTCGGGCGGGTTGACCGGCGTGTCCCGGGAGGCGGCGCGACCGGTCCATGCCTCCTCCTTAGTGGGGACGGCACGCGGAGATGGGACGCTTGACCGGTAGATCACTCAGCCGGCTAGCGTGGGTGCTGTGCGGCGCCGCGCTGGTGCTGCTCTTGGTGTCCCTGGTGCTGATCATTCTCGGCTGGTCCACTCCCCTGCCCAGAGGGTGGACGCCGTGGCGGGATCAGGCCGTCTCCCTGGCAGGCATCGTCGGTGCGCCCGTCCTCGGCGGACTCATCGCCTCGCGCCGTCCCAGGAACCCCTACGGGTGGCTGTGGCTAGGCTTCGGATCGGGGCTCGCCCTTCAGCTTCTGGCGGAATCCTACGCCGCCTACGCGCTGGTGGTGGAGCCGGGGTCGCTTGCGGCCCCCAGGACGATCTCCCGCCTTCTGGAATCGGGCGGGCCGTTGGCCCTCTGCATCGCGCCCTTCCTCTTGTTGCTGTTCCCTGACGGGCAGCTGCCGTCGCCTCGCTGGCGACCGCTGGCCTGGATCTCGACCACGGCGGGCGCGATGCTCCTTACCCTGGTCCTCCTTTTCGGCAGCCCGGATAGAGTCGGAGGGGCTATCACCATCACGGCCATCGTCGTGGTGTCGGTGATCTTCGCCTCCATCGCTCTCTCTGCGCTCTCGCTCGTATTTCGCTACCGCCGGGCGAGCGGGTTGGAGCGCCAGCAGCTGAAGTGGGTCGCGTTCGCCGCCGTCCTGGTCGGCATCTTCACCCTCGGCCAACTTTTCTTGCTCGACCTGCTGCTCGGTGAGTCGTGGCAGAACCTCTTGAACGCCGCGACCAACACGACCTTGTACGTGGCCGTCGGCATCGCCATCTTGAGGTACCGGCTCTACGACATAGACCTCATCATCAACCGGGCCCTCGTCTACGGCGCGCTGACCGCGAGCATCGTCGGGATCTACATCCTGGTCGTTGGGTACCTGGGAGCCTCGTTCCGGACCGAGGACGACCTCTTCGTCTCGCTCGTGGCCACGGGCCTCGTCGCCGTGCTGTTTCAGCCGCTACGCGAGAGGCTGCAGCGCGTCGTCGACCGCCTGATGTACGGCGAGCGCGACGACCCTTACGCCGCGATCTCGCGGCTCGGGGAGCGCCTGGAGGCAGCGCTCGAGCCGGAGGCGGTTCTGCCCACGATCGTGCTGACGGTGAGGGAGGCGCTCAGGCTGCCGTACGCGGCCGTCACGCTCGGAACCGAAAATGATGCCGCCGTCACGGAGAGCGGGACTCCGGTAGATGAACCGCTCCGCCTGCCGCTCCTCTACCGGGGAGAGCCGGTCGGAGAGCTCCTGCTGGCCCCGCGCTCCGGCGAGGAGGACTTCTCGCCCGCCGACCGGCGCCTGCTCGAAGGCCTCGCCCGCCAGGCGGGGATCGCCGCCCACGCCGTGCGCCTGACGAACGACCTGAGGAGCTCCCGTGAGCGCCTGGTGACGGCCCGGGAAGAGGAACGCCGCCGCCTGCGCCGCGACCTGCACGACGGCCTCGGTCCCACCCTGGGCAGCCTGCCGCTCAAGCTGGACGTGGCCGACGACCTGGTGGTGGAAGATCCCGCAGCGGCCCGCGAGCTGCTGCGCGGGCTGAAGACCCAGGCCCAGAGCGCCGTCGTCGACATCCGGCGCCTGGTGTACGATCTGCGACCGCCCGCGCTGGACGATCTGGGCCTGCTCGGCGCGCTCCGGGAGCTTGCGGCGCAGCACAACGCCGACGGCCTGCAACGTCACCGTCGAGTTGCCGGAAGAACTTCTCCCGCTGTCCGCGGCCGTCGAGGTCGCCTGCCTCCGTATCGCCCAGGAGGGGCTCACCAACGTTGCCCGCCACTCCGGCGCGAACGCGTGCGTCGTCCGCCTGGACGTCGACCCGAAGGCGCTGCGGCTCGAGGTATCGGACGACGGCCGCGGCCTCGGTGCCGGAAACGGGTCGGGCGTGGGCCTCCACTCGATGCGCGAGCGGGCCGAAGAGCTGGGCGGGAGCTGCGTCGTGGAGCCACGTCCGGGCGGCGGCACGCGCGTGCGCGCCTCGCTGCCCCTCACCCAGGCCTACCAGGAGAAGCGATGACGGATAGGACCAGGGTCCTCATCGCCGACGACCATCCGTTCTTCCGCGACGGGTTGCGCGTCCTGCTCGAGTCGACGCCCGACACGGAGCTCGTCGGGGAGGCGAAGGACGCCGAGGAGGCGATCTCGCTCGCCGCCGACCTCTCGCCGGACGTGATCCTCATGGACCTCAGGATGCCCGGTCCCGGCGGCATCGAGGCGACGCGCCGGATCCTCGCTAAAGACCCGGAAGTTGGCGTGCTGGTGATAACCATGGTCGAGGAGGACGACTCGGTCTTCGCCGCCATGCGGGCCGGCGCCCTGGGTTACCTGCTCAAAGGGGCGGACAAGGGCGAGACGCTGGCGGCCATCCGGGCCGTTGCGCGCGGCGAGGCGGTCTTCGGGCCCGGCATCGCGCGGCGCCTCATCCGCTACTTCGATCCCCCTCCCTCCGCGCAGCGACAGGCACCCTCCGGTGCCTTTCCCGAGCTCACCGCCCGCGAACGTGAGATCCTGGACCTCGTCGCCGCCGGCAAGAACAACGCGGAGATCGCCCGCACGCTCTTTCTGAGCCTGAAGACGATCCGCAACTACGTCTCGAATATCTTCACCAAGCTGCAGGTCGCCGACCGCGCCCAGGCCATCGTCCGCGCCCGCGAGGCCGGGATGGGAGGGGAACCACCCGGATGAGGGCCCGGCGTTTCGCGAGCCTGGACACGGAGCGCCTGGTACTGCGCCGCTTGCGGGCGTCGGACCTCGAGCCCTTCCTGGCTTACCGCAACGACCCGGAGGTCGCCCGCTACCAGGCGTGGGAGGCTTGCGACGAAAGGGAGGCGCGCGGCATGATCCGGGCCCTGGAGCGTGAAGAGCCCGCTACGCCGGGCGAATGGTTCCAGTTCGCCGTGGAGTTGAGGGAGACGGGAGAGCTCGTCGGCGACCTGGGGTTCAAGGTCGAGACCGCCGGCATGCAGGCGGAGGTCGGCTACACCTTCGCCCGGGACCATTGGGGCAAGGGCTACGCCAGGGAGGCGGTCTCCGGCTTACTGGACTACGCTTTCCGGGACCTGGGCCTCCATCGCGTCTACGCCTTCACGGACCAGGAGAACCGTTCTTCGGTCGTCCTTCTGGAACGACTCGGCCTGCGCCGCGAGGGCGCCTTCGTCCAGAACGCCTGGTTCAAGGGAGGGTGGGCAAGCGAGTACCTCTACGCAACGCTCCGCGAGGAGTGGATCGAAGCGGGCGACACGCCAGGATAGGGTCCGCATCGAGGCCAGAGAAGCCGGTCGGGTGAGACCCTTCGGCGCTCGATCACCTTTTCTGCCAGGCTCCACCAAAGGGCATGAGGGAGAGCTTCCTCCAGACGCCCTCCAGAGGCCCCGACCGGAAGCGCCCCAGCCAGAGGTGCGCGAAGAGCGTGAGCGTCGCGCAGATGCCGAAGAACACGGCGAGCGTGCCGACCGCCCCGATCCTCCCGGTCAGACCGAAGCCCCAGCCGTAGAAGACCACCGAGGCGAGGATATTCTGGAGCACGTAGCAGCTGAGGGCCATGCGCCCGACCTCCGAGAGCCGGTCCGAGATCCAGGGCAAAAAGTCCCTCTCCAGGGCGAGCGCGACGAGGCCGGCGTAGCCGAGCGACAGGATCGGGGCGAACAGGTAGCGCACCGGCAGCTCGAAGAGGCCGCCGGGAACGAAGTAGAGCAGGTTGAGCGGGACGCCGAGGAGCAAGCCCCAGCGCAGCATCTTCTTGCGGATGCGGCGGCCGTTCTCGTCCGGGACGAACGCCCCCGAGCGCATCAGGCGTACGCCGAGCAGGAAGAGAAAGACGTTCATAGGGATGATAAAGATGGGTTCGGCGCGGTAGACGGGCATGTTGTCCAGGCGGTACACGACCTGATCCCACCACGACCCCGACATGTAGACCCTTGCCGCCTCCTCGGTAAAGATGCTGGCCTGAGCCAGGGCTTGCGGATCCAGCAGGCTCGCCGCCGCGACCAGCGCCGAGAGCCCGCCGGCGAGCAACAGGTGCAGACCGCCGGAGACCCACATGGCGCGCCGGATGGTCTTCTCGCTCCTTCCTACGAGGAACGCAACGATGGCGGCCGCCACCGCGTAGCCCATCAGGATGTCGAACTCGAAGACGAGCAGGTAGTGCAGGAACCCTTCGACGAGGAGCAGCGCAGAGCGCCAGAGGTAGCGGGTGAGCCAGGGCAGGCCGCGCCGCCGAGCGGACTGGTACTGGATCTCCACCCCGACCCCGAACAGGATCGTCAGAAGCCCGAGGAACTTTCCGTTGGTGAGGAAGAGCGAAAGCGTGGTCAGGAAGGCATCGAACGACGACCACCACGGCAAGCCGCCGCCGAAGAGGGCCGAGGATCCAGGGTTGCCAACCAGGGAGAACAACCAGATGTTGGTCCCGAGCGTCCCGAAGATGGCGATGCCCCGCAGCACGTCGAGCAGCGCGATGCGCTTGCGTCCGGGCTCGATCACCGGGTCCGGCGCGGCGGCCGCGGTCACGATCCAGCTCACGAGCCCTCCGGCGTACCCGAGACTGCCATCAGGCCGAAGAAGTCGTAGAAGGACAACGCGTCCGCCAACAGCAGGAACCCGGCGATGCCAGCGATCCACAGCAACGTCTCGCGCGATCCGCCCTCGAACCGCTCGCGCAGCCGTTCGAGGCGGTCCCGGATCCGCTCTCCGAAAGCCACGTAGGCGGTCAGCAGCAGCAACGGCGGCAGAACAAAGACGACGTTGTACCCGACGAGGATGGGAAGCCACTGCCCCGCCGCCAGATCCGCGTTGGTCAGGAGGGCTATCGCGCCCAGATACGGGAACGCGGTGGAGACTTCGACGACCGTGACGGTGACGCCGAGCGCGAAGAGCGCCGCCAACCCCATCGAACGCGGCTTTCTGGGCTTCGACCTCTCGCGGGGCTTGCTCGGCGCGAGCAGCGCGTACCCCAACAGTAACGCCCCGACGGCCCCCTGCATGGCGTAGGCGGCGGGCCCCTCGACGTACCCCCATAGCGAGCCGAGGCCGAGCATGAGCAGCACGCCGATGCCGAGGTAGGACAGGAACACGGCCGAGACGTAGGTCAGCACCCGCGGCACGTAGGAGTTTCCTTGCAGGAGCAGGAAGATCGTCACCGCCAGCGCCGAGGGGTTGAGGCTGTCGAGCAGCGCGAGCCCGAGGAGCGGTGCCAGTACGCCGGTCATTGGACCCTCGCCGCCGCGGCCTGCGAGGGAGAGCCCGTTACCTCAAGGTCGGGATCCCGCGTGCGCCAGCCGGTGCGACCCCGCACCACCGACACGATGACGAGAACGATGGTCCCGAGCACGATCGGGAACAGCCAGAAGACGACCAGCTCCAGCGCGGGTTGGCCCTCTATCCGCACGAAGCCGTCGCGCAAGGCCGCCGCGTTGAGTTGGGTAACCCACTGGAACACCACGTGAAAGCCGATGCTCGTCCACAGGTTGCCCGTGATGACCCTCAACACGCCGAGTACGACGCTGAAGGTGAAGAACAGGATCACCCGGTCCACCGAACCGGCCGCGCCTATGACGGCCCCCCACAGCGTGAAGAGGACAGCCTGCCCCAGGACGGCGACCCAGCGCGCGTACCTGTCGGCGAGGTTGCGGTAGAAGTACCCCCGAAAGATCAGCTCCTCCGGCAATGCTTCGTAGAGGAAGACCAGCACCGGCAGGTAGAGCGCGAGGAGCAAGAGGTCCCCGCTCGGGGTCGCGAAGGAGATGCTCGCCCAACCCAGCGCGATCGTCGTCGCAAGGCCGGCGCCCGCCGCGACCAGCCAGAACGCCATCCCGAACAACAGCGGCCTCCACCCGTCGCGCAACGGGGTGAGGCGAAGCCCCTCCCACGACCTGCGGTCCAGATAGCGCCGGGCCAGGACCACGACCGGAACGGCGAGCGCGCAGACGAGCACCGCCCGAACCGCGTGCCCCACACGATCCTCATAGGCCGTCCCGAAGAAAAGATCCGACCCCTGAACGACCAGCAACCAGACCAGCGAGACCGCGACGAACACCGCCAGTATCCGCCACATCAGCGCCGGACGCCCGCCATATCCTCGCCGTTCCGACCGATCCCTCGCGTCTCGCAAGGCCTCCCCTTTCCCGTCTCCGGTTTGTTTATTTAGCACGCTCGTGTTATCTACTTGGAAGCTTTATAGCACGACTGTGTTATTATGTCAACATGCCCAAGGTTGTGGACCACGAGGAGCGTCGGCGAGAGCTGGCGGGGGCGGTGTGGCGGGTGATCCTGCGCGACGGCGTCGAGGGTGTCTCGGTGCGGGAGGTCGCGGCGGAGGCGGGGTGGTCTGCGGGGGCACTGAGGCACTACTTCGGGACCAAAGAGGAGTTGCTCGTCTCCGCGGCCGGGCTGTTGGAGGAGCGCGTGATCCGGCGCCTCCAGGAGAGGCCGCAAGGTTTGTCGCCGCGCGAGTCCGTCCGCGCTGTCCTGTGCGAGGTGTTGCCGCTCGACGAGCAGCGGCGCATGGAGGCCAGCATCTGGTTCGCCTACGCGAACCGGAGCCTGGTAGACGAGCGCATAGTCGAAGAGCACGGGATCGTCTTCGACGGTACACGAGAGCTTTGCGACATCGTCACCCACGATCTGGCGCGGCTTGGGCTGCTCGCGCCCGGCCTGGACCCCGGTCGTGAGGCAAGCCGTCTGCACGCGCTCGTGGACGGTCTGGTCGTGCACGGGCTCATGGGCCGGATCGGGGAGAACGAAATCCTTGCCGTGTTGGACACCCACCTGGATGAGATCCTGCTGGAACCAGAAGACGCGACCTGAGCCCGTACCTGGCGCCGGCTATACTTCCCGCGTGGCGAAGCGGGGTTACACGAGGGACACGATCCGGGGCGGTGCCAGCGATTGGGACGTCTCGAGGCCGTTCTCGAGTTATCTGCGGCTGCTGGCGCAGCTCGTGGTCCACCCGACCCGCTTCTTCGAGGTGCTGCCCAGGGTCTCGGATGTCAGGGCCCCTGCCCTGTTCCTGACGTTCTGCGGGCTACCGACGGCCGCGGTCTGGTTCGTGGTCGAGGGCGTCTATCCGGCGCTCGTGGCCCTCGTCGCGCCGCTGCCGGTATCGCTCCTGCTCGCGGCGCTCTACCATTTGGCTTCGTTCGGGGGACGTTACGGCTACGGGGTGACCTGGCGGATCGTCGCCTACCCCTTGGGCTTCTACCTGCCGCTCACGGCCGTACCGGGTGTCAGCTGGCTGGGGGCCGTCTATGCCGGGGTGATGCTGGTCGGAATAGGGCTGGCCGTCGTTCAGGAGATCGGGGCCATCCGGGCCGCGCTGGCCTCCGTCGTCGTCACGGCTTTGGTCGTCTTCGCGGTGAGCTGGATTCCCTCGGTCTAAGTATTCGGGCTCCGTTAGCCGCGCCCTAGAAGCGCCGGCTACCCCTCGGCGTCCTGCGGATCCTTCATGTCGCCTACGAACTCGAGGGCGACGTGGTCGGTCTCGACGAAGCCCAAGGAGCGGTAGAACTCGTGGGCCAGGGTGTTCTGGCTGGTCGCGACCAGCTCGATGACCCCGGCGCCGTTCTCGGCCGCGATAGCTCGGACGTTCTCCATAAGGAGCTTGCCGACGCCGCCCCTGCGGTGGGCCTCGGTCACGATGAGGGTAGGGACCTCGACGACCGTATCGCCGTGGGCGAGGTCCGGCTTGATCCAGAGGGTGACCGCGCCCACGATGTCACCTTCGTCCCCGCCAACCTCCGCGACGAGGACGCGGGCCCGCGGCTCCTCCAGGAGCTCCGACAACCGCGCCTTCAGGGCCTCTTGCGACGGCGGGGTGTCGCCGATGATCCCGGCCAGCTCGCCCGCCATGGCATGCAGGATTCTGGCGTCCTCGACGGTCGCCTCGCGCACGCGTACCTCTGCTGGTGCCACCCCACCTCCTCTACGATGGCTTCGGGTAAATGTATCGCACCGCGCTGCGGGTGGCCCGGCGTGTGGGGGACTGCGAGAATAATCTCGGGACGGGCGCGAGGCCAGGGAGAGCTGGAAGGAGGCGCTAGACTTGCAGGTCCTCTGGGGGATGAGCGGCGTGATCGTCCTGCTCGGCATCGCGTTCTTGCTCTCGACCAACCGGCGGGCCGTGGACCCGCGGGTGGTCATCGGGGCCCTCATCATCCAGATATCCTTCGCCTTCATCGTGCTCTACTGGGACCTCGGGAGGAGCGCGCTGCAGGTCCTGACCGAGGGCGTGCAAGCCGTCATAGACACCTCCAACGACGGCATCGAGTTCCTCTTCGGGCCCATCCTGCCGGAGGAGGGTGTCGTCTTCGCCTTCCAGGTCCTGCCGATCATCATCTTCTTCGCCTCCCTGACGTCGGTGCTCTACTACCTAAGGGTCCTGCCTTGGGTCGTCAAGATCCTTGGCGGGGCGCTGCAAAGGGTTCTCGGCACCAGCCGTCCGGAGTCGCTCTCGGTGACGGCCGACATCTTTCTCGGGCCGACCGAGGCGCCGCTCGTCGTGCGCCCGTACATAGAGCGAATGACGAGCTCAGAGCTCTTCACCGTCATGGTCGGCGGTCTCGCGAGCGTCGCGGGCTCCACGCTTGTCGGGTACTCGCTGCTCGGCGCGCCGCTGGAGTACCTGCTCGCCGCGAGCTTCATGACCGCTCCGGCGGCGTTGCTGATGGCCAAGATCATGATGCCCGAGACCGAGGAGCCCGAGTCGCGCAAGCCCGAGCCTGAGGACGAGGCCGTAACGGAGGGCGAGATGCTGCAGTACAGCAACGTCATCGACGCGGCGGCCAGCGGGGCCGCGGACGGGCTGAGGCTGGCCCTCAACGTCGGCGCGATGCTCATAGCCTTCATCTCGCTGCTGGCCCTCGCGAACCTGCTACTCGGCGCCGTGGGCGGCCTCTTCGGCTACGACCAGCTCTCGCTGCAGCTCATCCTGGGCTACGTCTTCGCCCCGGTCGCCTTCGTCATCGGCGTGCCGTGGAGCGAGGCCCTGGACGCCGGAAGCTTTATCGGGCAGAAGACCATCCTCAACGAGTTCGTCGCCTACTCCAACTTCGGGCCGCGCGTCGACGAGTTCTCCGAGAAGACCGTCGCCATCGTTACCTTCGCGCTGGCCGGCTTCGCCAACTTCGGTACCATCGCCATCCTCATCGGCGGCGTCGGGGGCATGGCCCCGAGCCGGCGGCACCAGATCGCGCAGTTCGGCATCAGGGCCCTCGCCGCCGGAACCCTGGCCAACCTCCTGAACGCCGCCATCGCCGGCATGCTGGTCGGCTGAGGGGTCCCGTGGGTCGCCGGGCGGTGGTCATCGTGCTGGACGGCCTCGGCGCCGGAGACGCGCCCGACGCCGCGGCCTTCGGCGACGAGGGCGCGAACACCCTGTGCTAACACCGCGAGGGCGGTCGGCGGCCTCGACGCCCCGAACCTCGGGTCTCTGGGCCTCGGCAACGTGGTGGAACTGGAGGGCGTGCCGCCCGCGGAGACGCCCCTTGCCTCGCGCGGCCTGATGGTGGAGCTCTCCGCGGCCAAGGCCACCCTGGCCGGGCACTGGGAGATGATGGGTCTTACCCTCGAAGATCCCTTGCCGACGTACCCAGAGGGCTTCCCCGAGAACGTCATCGCGCGCTTCGAGGGCGAGACGGGCCGGGGGGTCATAGGCAACAAGCCGGCCTCGGGAACCCGGATCATCGAGGAGCTCGGCCCCGAGCAGGAGAGGACCGGGGCCTGGATCGTCTATACCTCCGCCGATTCCGTCTTCCAGCTCGCCGCCCATACCGGCGTCATCCCACTGGAGGAGCTCTACGAGGCCTGCGAAAGAGCCCACAAGATGCTCATCGGCGAGGGCCGGATCATGGTCGAGCGCGTCATCGCCCGACCCTTCCACGGAGAGCCCGGCGCCTACGAGCGCGAGAACGAGAACCGCCACGATTACGGCATTAGTCCGCACTCGCAGACGTATCTGGACCGGGTGGAGGGCGCGGGCATGGATGTCGTCGCGGTCGGCAAGATCCGGGACATCTTCGACGGGCGGGGCATCACCGAGCACCTCCCCGCCCCGCCGGACGACGCCGCCAAGGTGGATGCGATCCTGGAGGCCCTCGACGGTGTCTCCTCGGGTCTGATCTTCGCGAACCTCGTGGACTTCGACGCGAAGTACGGTCACCGCCGCGACCCCGAAGGCATGGCGCGGAACATAAAGCTCTTCGACGACCGCGTGCCCGAGCTGACGGACGCGCTAACAGACGACGACCTTCTCATCATCACCGCCGATCACGGCAACGATCCGACCTTCGGGGGCACGGACCATACCCGGGAGCGGGTGCCGCTGCTCGTCGTTGGCGGTGGAGAGCCGCGGGACCTCGGCGTGCGGCGGGGCTTCTCGGACGTGGGGGCGACGGTCGCCGGCTGGCTCGGCGTCGGGCCGAACGGGCTCCCGGGAGAGGACTTTCTCGCGCATGGATAGTCCCGGCGGCACGGTGCTCGACGCCATAGAGACGAAGAAGTTCGGCGGCGGAGCTCGCGGACGAGACCATCCGGGCCGTGGTGGCCGGCTTCACCGACGGCTCGGTGCCCGACTACCAGATGTCCGCGCTCCTGATGGCCATCTTTATCCGCGGGCATGACCTACGAGGAGACGCTCGCGCTGACGCGCGCCATGGCGGAGTCCGGCGAGACCTACGCGTTCCCCGAGCTGCGTGGACAAGCACTCCACGGGCGGCGTCGGGGACAAGGTGAGCCTGACCTCGCTGCCCATCGTCGCCGCCTGCGGCGCCCCGGTCGCCAAGCTCTCGGGGCGCGGCCTCGGCACGACCGGCGGCACGATAGACAAGCTCGAGTCCATCCCCGGCTTCTCGGTGGAGCTCTCCGAGGACCGTTTCCGCCGCCAGGTCGATGAGGTCGGGCTCGCCATCATCGAGGCCGGGGACCTGGCGCCCGCGGACAAGGCCATCTACGCGCTGCGCGACACGACGGGCACCGTCGACTCGCTCCCCCTCATAGGCTCCTCCATCGTCTCCAAAAAGGCCGCCACGGGCGCGGGCCACCTCCTCTACGACGTCAAGCGGGGCTCGGGCGCGTTCATGAAGACCACCGAGGAGGCCCGCGAGCTTGCCCGCCTCCTCGTCCGCCTCAGCGAGTCCATGGGCATCCGCGCCTCGGCCCTCATAACCGACATGGACACACCCTCTGGGCACCGCCGTCGGCAACGCCCTCGAGGTCCGCGAGAGCGTCCGCTTCCTGAAGGGCGACCCCGTCCCCGAAGACCTCGCCGCAGAGGCCCGCCACGTCGCCGCCAAGCTCCTCGATCTCAAGGGCATCGCAGACCCCGAAGACGCGGTCGAGGAAGCCCTCTCCTCCGGCGCGGCCTACGAGAAGCTCGAGCGAGTTCGTCCGCGCCCAGGGCGGCGACGCGGACGCCCTCGAGGACCTGCCCGTCTCGGATCGCGTCCGCGAGGTGCCGGCCCCGCGCGGCGGCCACGTCGCCCGGTTCTGGGCCCTCGGGGTCGGCCGCGCCGCCCTCGTCCTCGGCGCCGGCCGCGCGACCAAGGAGGACCAGATAGACCCGGCCGCCGGCGTCGAGCTCCTGGTGAGGCTCGGCGACGCGTCAAAGGGGCCACCCCGTCGCGCGCCTCTACGGCGACCGCGCGGCGGACCGGGCCGAGACGCTCGTGCGCGAGGCCCTCGAGATCGGCGACGAGCCCGTGCAGGCGCCCCCTGCTATCCTGGACGACCTGTGAATGGAAGCGATTCAGCTAGTCAGCACGGCTTCGGCCTCTACGAGGCCTCGCTCTCAGCACGCCCGCTGCGCGGGCTTTCAGCAAACCCCCTGGCGCGGTTCACCGCGACCGAGCTAATGGCATGCTCGACCTTAAACGCCGAGTAAGGCGCAGCCGGGTCCGGTTGTCCGGGGAATTGAAGAACTGAAAGCGAGGGCCTGCAAGGCCCGAAGCGTGCTGAAAGCGGAGGCGTTAGCCGGAGCGTGCTGAAAGTCCCCGAAGGGGACGTGCTGACAAGCTTATGACGACCGAAGGGAGTCGCGATGAGCCCTGTTCACGTGCGGGCCGAGCCGGGGGATTTCGCCGAGAGCGTGCTGTTGCCGGGGGATCCCCTCCGGGCCCGGTACATCGCGGAGAACTTCTTCGACGACGCGAGGCAGGTGACCGAGGAGCGCGGGATGCTCGGGTACACCGGCACCTACAAGGGGAATCCGGTCTCCGTCCAGACGACGGGGATGGGTTGCCCGAGCGCCTCGATCGTCACCGAGGAGCTCGTCCAGCTCGGGGCGAAGAACCTGCTCAGGGTCGGGACCTGCGGCGGGTACGACCGGGACATGCGGCTTGGGGACCTGATCGTCGCGACCGCCGCCACCCCTCAGGACGGGACCGTCTCCTCCCTCACGCGCGGCGTCCCCTACGCGCCGGCCGCCCACTTCGACCTCGTCCACGC
The DNA here is from genome assembly GCA_963769655.1 of uncultured Rubrobacteraceae bacterium. Taxonomy (GTDB): domain Bacteria; phylum Actinomycetota; class Rubrobacteria; order Rubrobacterales; family Rubrobacteraceae; genus CAVYMT01. The sequence continues at coordinate 102,831 of CAVYMT010000007.1, forward strand.
CGCCCACCACGCCGCCGAGGCCGCTGGGAGGCGCACGTTCATCGGCCCCATCGTCAGCTCGGACCTCTTCTACGACCCGACCCCGGACCCGGCCAAGCTCTGGGGCAACCTCGGGGTGCTGGCGGTGGAGATGGAGGCGGCGGCGATCTTCACCATCGCCGCGATGCACGGCGTGCGGGCCGGATGCCTGCTCACGGTCTCCGATACCATCGGCGAGGAGATAGTGCGCATAAGCGACGACGAGCTGCGAAACGCGGTGGACAACATGATGGCGCTAGCGCTCGACACCCTCAACGCCTTAAACTAGTAGGCCCTTTCCGCGGCGCGGAGGAAGCCCATCAAGGGGCTGTGGGGACCGCGCCGCCAGCAGGCCAGGGATTGCAGGAGGACCTTTGACGATCCTCAACGAGCAGGGAGCACCGGAAGTTCTCCCGCCCCTGCGCACGGCAGGCGACCTGGCGAAGAGGCTTCCTGGCGCCCTCGTGATCGTCGTCGGGACCATCTCCGAGGCCCACCTGCTCCGTCCCCTCGCGTCACCGTTCGCATCCCCCGACCCCGGATACGGACAGCGGCTGGCCTCGCTGGTCCTGGATCCCGATGAGCCCCCGCAGCAGGGGCAGGTCGCGACCCGGGTCATAGGGGCGGCCGCGGGTCAGCGCGGCACGGAGCTCGTGCTGCTCGTCGCGGGACGTTCGGCGCGCCTGCTCGGGGTTGACGCGGACTTCGAAGCCAGGCTCGTCGCCCGGCGCCTGGATTTGCCCGTGGAGGTCGTCGACCCCGACGAGCCCTACGTCGTCCCCGGCGTTCTCTCGACGGATCTCTGGGACCGGATCCTCGCCGCGCTGGTGGACGTCTGCCCGAAGCGGCGGACCTCGGACCTCCTGGAGGCCGCCCCGGCGAAACGGGTCAGCCTCCTGGGGAACCTCCTCGGCAGGAGCGACGGGGACACCCCGGTGGATCAGGGGCGCCCCGTGGTGCTGCTCGGCGCACCAGTCTCCCCAGGGGCCACGCAGGAGGTGGTTCAGGAGCTCTCCCGGGCGCGGGTCGAGGTGGCGGGGGTGGTTCCGGGAACGACGTGGGCGGCGCTGCCGGCCGTGGGCGAAGGCACCGTCGTCGCGGCGATGGACACTAACCTCTCCGCCGCGGCGGCCGCGGCGCGGGAGCGCGGGGCGAAGGTGGTCAGGACGCTCGCGCCTGTCGGGGTGGAGGGCACGGCCCGCTTCGTGCAGGACGTGGCCCAGGAGGCAGGCCTGGCCGTCGCCGAGATGGCCCGCGCCCGGTCCGCGTGGACCAACCTTGAACCCTTGAGAAACCGCGTCAGGGGCAGGAGGCTTTTCTTCGCCGGGGACACAGGGCTCGAGATACCACTGGCCCGTTTCCTGGCCGACGCCGGCGCCGTGGTACTCGAGGTCGGGGCACCGCGGCTCGACAAACGGCACCTCTCGGAGGAGCTGCAGGCCCTCGGACCCGACGTCGACGTGGTCGAGTCCCCGGACTGGCGGGGACAGCTGCGCGGATAGACAGGGCCAAGCCCGACGTCGTGGTGGCGAGTCCCGGGCTCCACGCCCCGCTCGTCGCCCGCGGGCACCTGTGCCGCTCGTCGCAGGACTTCTTTCAGGCCGGGCCCTACGGCTACGAGGGCGCCCGGCGCGTCCTGGAGCTTCTGGTGCGGACCTTCGAGCGGGCCGAGGTCCTCGACGCCGTCGATCTGTGAGCCGGCCGCTCTGTGGCCGCCGCCGTGAGGCCCCCGGTGAGGCTCCTGCGCGACGTCTACGAGGGCCCGGCGAGCCACGGCATCCTGCGGGTGGCCGCGAGTGTGCGGGGCACGCACGCCGTGCTGCGGGCCCTGCCTGGCGAGGGGTACTTTCAGGCGCTCTACGGCGCACGTGAGAGGACCGGGGAGCCGGCACCGGTCACGTTGAGCGTCATGCGGGAGGGACCAGATGCCCCCCTGCTCCCCGGAGGCCTCGCCCGCGACCTCGCCGGCGTGGTCAGGCGCCACCCCGAGGCCGAGGCCGTGGTACTCGCGCGCTCGGAGGCCGCCCTCCTCTCCGGCGAGGGGATCCCCGAGACCGTTCTCCCCGAAAGCTCGCAGACGGGGCGCAGCCCGAAGCTCGTGACGCACGACTGGGAGACGCCGGGCATGCGCGAGATCGAGGCCGCCGACCTCGCGCTGGAGGACCTGGTGCGGGCCCACGCCCCGCAAGACGGCGGCAAACGCGGGGGGGATCAGACCGCTCGTCCCACGGTCAACCTCTTCGGGCCGCCGGTCTTCGGGCCCGGAGCCGCGGCCGAGTACGACGAGGCCGAGCGCCTCCTGGGCCTGATCGGGGTGGAGGTCAACGCGAGGGTCCCGCTGGGGGCCGACGTCGCGGACCTTCCCCGCCTCTCTCGGGCGTGGGCGAGCGTACTCCTCTACCGGGAGATCGGTGAGTCGGCGACGCTGTTCTTGCAAGACGAGTTCGGCGTGCCCCGGGTCACCACGCCCATGATCGGGGGCGTCGGAACGGGGGCGGCGTTGCGGGCCGTGGGCGACCTGTGCCACCTCGACCGCAACGCGGTCCGCCGGGCCCTCTGGACGGACCTGGCCCGGACGGCGAGGCTGCCGTGGTACGCCAGGCTCGTGCCGCCGGAGACTTTTCGGGGCCGCCGGGCAGTGGTCTTCGGGGATCTCACCTACTGCCTGGGCCTCGGCTCCGCCCTGGCCCGCGAGGTCGGCCTGACGGTCGCGGCCTGCGGCACCTACCTGACGCACCTCGAGCGCGACTTTCTCTTCCACGCTAACGCCTTCTCCGGCGACGCCTTTGTGGAGGACGACCCGGAAGAGGTGGCCGCACGGATCGAAGCGGTCTCCCCCGACTTGATCGTCGGGACCTACCTGGAAGCCGGGGTGGCGGACTCCCTGGGCGTTCCGTTGCTCCCTCTCTGTCCCCCCGTCACCGAACGACCTTTCACCCAGCGGCCGCTGATGGGATACGCGGGTTCTAGCGTCGTTGCCGACGCGCTAGACGGTGCCCTGAGCAGGCCACAGGCTACGGCGCAGCCCGAGAGCACCAGCGTCCCGTGGACCGATGAGGCGCTCGAGGAGCTCGCTGAGGTGCCGCCCTTCCTGAGGGGCCGGGCACGGAGGTTGGCCGAGGGGCGGGCCCGCGAGCTGGACTCGACGGAGGTTACGCGCGAGGTGTTTCTCCGCTCCAGACCTTGAACTGCTCCGCAAACTCACCCGGCGCCGGGACCGCTATAATCTCCCCTCGATGGGTATCCGCGACTTTATCGAGCTGTTGGGCGAGCATCGGGAGCGTCTTGCGCGCGCAGAGAGCCTGCCGGAGGTCGAGCGCGATACGACCCTCAGGGAGGCCGAGATGATGGTGGGGATGGCCGACGCGGCGATCCGAAGCCTCGAGTCGGTTCTCGCCAACCGGCGGGCGAACCTCCCCGAAGAACACGCCCTCCGCTTCGCCCAGGACGTCTTCAAGCACCTGCGCGGCGAGGAGGAGAAGGTGAAGAAAGTGCTCCACCGACGGGTTTCCTGACGGGGCCGTTAGGCCCCGGGTCTAGTATCCGGCGCTAGTCCTCGTCGTCGTCTTCCTCGTCGTCGTCTTCCGCGCCCGCGCACCCGTCGAGGAAGGCCGTCGCCACGCCGAACGCCCCGACGAGGCCCAACCTCAGAAAGCTCCTGCGGCTCAACGCGTTTTCCTGGTCCGGCATCGCGCTCCTCTCCAGGCCCCGCGAGGTCCGCGGGGTCCCGTTAGCCGGACATTCTCTCGCAAGGCCGCCGCCCACGCCAACCGTCAGAGACGTTTCACCAGCACCGTGCGCGATGGGGAGATCTCGTAACCGTCCAGGAAGTGCGCCAGTATACCGTCGAGGTCGCTCATCCTGCGCCGCTCGATCCTGGGATGGGAGATCATTATCGTCAGGGACTCGCGATCGTCCTCGGCGCTTATCTCTAGCTGGCCTTCTCCGGCGGAGAGCAGGACGTCGGTGAGGGCTGCCTCGGCGGCGACGGCCAGCTCGTTCAAGCGGCCGCCTCCGAGACCGGAGATCGCGCCCCGCAAAGCCACGAAGTGCCGGGCCTCGCCAGCGCGCGCGAGGTCCAAGGGGATCTCCCTGCTGTGCGGCGCCCCGGTCATATCCCAGGGTTACCCCCGACGGCGCCGCGGAAACCGCCGCGCGTTCGCGTCGTATAGACTCTGCGCGAGAGAAGTGCCCCGGCGCTTCGCCGGGACGACGACAGGAGGTTTTGGGAGCGGTGGGCAACGAGGTCAAGACAGCTACCTTCGTTTTTGTTGCGGTCTTGGCGGCGTTCGCGTTGGCGGGATGCTCCGAGGAAGACGGCGCGGACACCCAGAACACCGGTACCCAGGCGATAGCGCGCGCGGCCCAGATACCGGAGCGGATACCGGCCGAAGAGCCGGTGGCGCAGGTCGCCGCGGCGGTTGGGCCGAGCGTGGTACAGGTCAACATCCGCGTCTCTCAGGAGACGCCCTTCGGGACCCAGGAGCCCCAGGAAGGGTTGGGAAGCGGGGTCATCTACCGCGAAGACGGTTACATCATCACCAACGACCACGTCGTGAGGGGCGCGTCCGAGGTCAGCGTGGCCTTCGCCGACGGCACCATCGAGCGCGCGGAGGTCGTCGGTGGGGATCCCGGCACCGAGATCGCCGTCCTCAGGGTGGACCGCAACGACCTGCCTGCCGCCCGGTTCAGTGAGGGCGCCGAAACGCTGTTGCCGGGACAGATCGCCGTCGCCATCGGCAGCCCATCGGGCTTCGAGTCGACCGTCACCTCCGGCGTCATAAGCGCTATAGGCCGGGACTTTCCCCCGGAGCTCGTGGCCGGAGACGCGGACGCGGCCCGCTCGCTGGTGGATCTCGTGCAGACCGACGCCGCCATCTCCCCCGGCAACTCCGGCGGCGCCCTGGCCGACCGGAACGGCGAGATCATCGGCGTCAACGTCGCCTACCTTCCCCCGGCCCAGACGGGGGCCGTCAACATAGGGTTCGCCATCCCATCGGACACGGCGACCTCGATCGCCGACCAGCTCATCGAGACCGGCAGGGTCTCGACGGCCTACCTCGGCGTCGAAACCTCCGACCTGAGCCCCGAGGCCGCCGAGAGGTTCGAAGCCCCGGTGAACTCCGGCGCGATCGTCGCGGAGTCGCTGCCTGGCAGCGCCGCCGACGCCGCCGGGATACGCCGCGGGGACATCATCATCGCGGTGGACGATGAGCCCGTGGAGAACTCCGGCGACCTGCTAGGCGCCCTGCGCGACTACCAGCCAGGCGACACCGCCGACGTCACGGTCATCCGCGACGGCGAAGAGTTCACTACCAACGTCACGCTCGGCGAGCGCCCCGGGGACTAGGCCGTTCGGAAGACTCCACCCGGATACCAAGAGTATCCGGGCCCTCGCGGTACAATTGTCGCGTGATATCCGCCAGCATCATAAAGACGCCGCGAGACGCGTAGGCCCGTGTCCCACCAGCACGGCCATTCGCACGAGGAGCACTCCCACGCCGGGCATTCCCACGGCGCTGGCGCCGGCAGGCGGGCCCTGGCGATCGTCTTCGTTCTCACGACCGCGTTCCTGGTGGTCGAGGTCGTTGGCGGCCTCCTGACCGGCTCGCTCGCGCTCCTGGCCGACGCCGGGCACATGGCCTCGGACGCCGCCTCTTGGGGGTCGCGCTCTTCGCCGTCTGGCTGGCCGACAGGCCGGCTACCCCGCAACGCAGCTTCGGGTACAAGCGGGCGGAGATCCTGGCCGCCCTCTTCAACGGGGTGACGCTGGTGGTGATCTCGGTCTGGATCTTCGTCGAGGCCTATCAGTCGCCTCGCAAGACCCGCCCGAGATCCTCGGCGGCTGGATGCTGGCCGTCGCCGTCGCTGGGGCTCGTCGTCAACGTCGCCGGCGTCCTCGATCCTCTCCCGCTCCGGCGGCGAGAGCCTGAACGTCCAGGGCGCCCTGCGGCACGTCCTCGCCGACGTGTTCGGTTCGCGTCGGCGCGATCGTCGCCGCCGGCGTCATCGTCCTGACCGGCTGGCGCTACGCCGACCCCCTCATCAGCGTCCTTATCGGCGTCCTGGTCCTGGGCTCCTCCTGGAAGCTCCTGCGCGACTCGACGAACATCCTCCTCGAAGCGACCCCTCAGGGCATCGACGCCGAGGAGGTCGGCACGAAGATGGTCGCCGCCGTGGGCGTCGAAGAGGTCCACGACCTGCACGTCTGGACCATCACCAGCGGCTTCCCGGCCCTCGCCGCCCACGTCCTCGTCGGCCGCCAGGAGAACTGCCACGACCGCCGCCGCGACCTCGAGGACCTGCTCAAGGCGAGTTCGGCATCGACGCACACAACGCTCCAGGTGGACCACGTCGGCGACCACCACGCCTCCAGCTCCCGCCTCCAGTTTATCGGGCGCAAAGAAGACGAACCCGAGACCTGACCCGTAAGGGTCCGGCAAGGCCAGCCTTGCACCCCCCACCCACGGGTGCTAGCCTTACAAAGCAACGTATCAACACGTGTTAGGATGATCGGATGGACGACCGCTGCGACCTGCTCTGTCTCGATGCCCCGCGGGCCGAGGCCATAAGGCGGGGGATGCCCGGCGACGAGGTGTCGCAGGAGGCTGCTGCGCGGGCGCGGGCGTTTGCGGACCCGACGCGGCTCGGGCTCGCGGCGGCACTTCTGGAGGGCGAGGAGTTGTGTGTTTGCGATCTGGCCTGGATCTCGGGCCGCGCCCAGAACCTCGTCTCGCACCACCTCAGGACGTTGAGGGCCAAGGACCTGGTCCGCTCCCGGCGCGACGGCAAGCTCGTCATGTACGCCCTGACGGAGACCGGCCGCTCGCTCCTCGGTGCCGTCCTCGGGAGGAGGCGGAGACGACAAGGTCGAGGCATGAGAGCGAAAAAGATGCTGCCGGTCTCGGGCAGGAGCCCGTGGCGCCCCGCCGGAGAGCATCGCCCGCGGCTGGACGTCCAGGAGGGTGCCGAGCGGACGGTCGTGCGGGTCGAGGGGATGGACTGCGCGAGCTGCGCGGCGACCGTGGAGAAGCGCGTGGTGGCCCTTCCCGGGGTGCGGCGCGCAACCGTCAACTTTGCCGCGGGAAGGTTGGACGCCGAGCACGACCCGGGGCTCTCGGTCGAGGAGATCGAGAAAGCCGTCGAGGGCGCCGGCTACGGGGTCGGTCGGACCGAAGAGGCGGAGAAGACGCCGTTCTGGCGCACGCGGCGGGCGGCGCTCACCGGCGCCTCGGCGCTGCTGTTCCTCGTCGGTCTCGCGTTCTCGCTGGCGGGAGCTGCCGGAGATCGTGCGCGTCGCGGGTCTACGCGGCGGCGATCGTGGTCGGGGGGTTGCCCATCTTCCGGGCGGCGCTGGCGGGCTTGCGGGCGCGGACACCTGGACATGAACGTCCTGATGAGCGCGGCCACGATCGGGGCGGCCGGGATCGGCGAGTGGGCGGAGGCCGCCTCGGTGGTGGTCCTCTTCGCCGCCGGCAACGCGCTGCAGGTCTACGCCGTGGACCGCACGCGCGGCGCCGTGCGCGCGCTGGCGCGGCTCGCCCCCGACGAGGTGCTCGTCAGGCGGGGCGGTCGGAGGAGGTCGTGTGGCGACCGACGCGGTCGGGGTCGGGGAGATCGTCGTCGTCAGGCCCGGGGAGCGGTTCGCGGTGGACGGCGAGGTGATCGAGGGTGACTCCGCGGTGGACGAGTCGCCGGTCACCGGCGAGAGCGTGCCGGTCGAGAAGGTGCCTCGGGGACGAGGTGTTCTCGGGAGCCTCAACGGCTCCGGGCGGGCTGCTGGTGCGGGCGACCCAGCGGGCCGGGGACTCGACGCTGCAGAAGATCGTGCGGCTGGTCGAGGAGGCCCAGGCGCAGAAGGCGCCGTCCGAGCAGTTCGTGGACCGCTTCTCGCGCGTCTACACCCCGGTGGTCGTGGCCGTCGCGGTCGTGCTGGCCGTCGCGCCGCCGCTGCTCGGCGGAGATTTCGGGAACGTGGTTCTACCGGGCGCTCGCGCTGCTCATCATCGCGTGTCCTTGCGCGCTGGTGATCTCCACGCCCGTCACGGTCGTCTCCGGCATCGGGGCGGCCTCCAGGCGCGGCATCCTCGTCAAGGGCGGGGCGGCGCTCGAGGCCGCCGGGCGCCTCAAGGCGCTCGCCTTCGACAAGACGGGGACCCTGACGGAGGGCCGTCCGGTCGTCTCGCGCGTGGTGGCGCTGGGAGAACCCGGCGAACGCCGGGGCGAGGCCGAGGTCGTCCGGATCGCCGCGGCGCTGGAGCGGCGCTCGGAGCACCCGCTGGCGTTCGCGATCCTGTCGGCGGCAAAGCGTTACGGCGGAGATCTTCCGCCGGTTACGGGCTTCCGGTCGGTCGCCGGAATGGGGGCCGAGGGTGAGATCGTCGGGCAGGCGGTACCTGATCGGAAGCCCCAGACTCTTCGCCGAGAGAGGCGTGCCACTCGCGGACGCCAGGGAGGCGCTCGCGGAGGTCGAGGATGCCGGCGAGACGCCCGTCATCCTGGGCGACGAGGAGGGTCCGCTGGCCGTCTTCGGCCTCTCCGACGCCGTGCGGCCGGACGCCGGATCCACCCTGGAAAGTCTACGGAGGACCGGGGTCGAAGAGCTCGTTATGCTGACGGGGGACGCCGAGGCCCCGGCCAGGCGGATAGCCGGGGAGCTAGGGATCGGCTACAGGGCGCAGCTCCTGCCGGAAGGCAAGGTCGAAGCGGTGCGGGAGCTGGTGCAGAAGCACGGGGCGGCGGGTATGGTCGGCGACGGCGTGAACGACGCGCCGGCGCTCGCCGCCTCCTCCGTCGGCTTCGCCATGGGTGCGGCGGGGACCGACGTGGCGCTTGAGACCGCCGACGTGGCCCTCATGCAGGATGAGTTGCCCCGGCTTGCGGAGGCGGTAGAACTCTCCCGGGCCGCGGATCGCATCATCAAGCAGAACGTTATGGTCTCCATCGCGATCAAGGGCCTCTTCGTGCTGCTCGCCCCCTTCGGGCTGGTGGCGCTCTGGCTCGCCGTGCTCGCCGACATGGGCACCTCCATCGCCGTAACCCTCAACGGCCTGAGGCTCTTCCGAAAGGCTTGAGCGAGACCGGGCACGGCTGTCCCCGTCCTCGACCTTCGCGGCTACAATCGGCGGTGATGCGAACCGTGGAGCGCCTCAAACGGTGGGCCGGCGGGCTCAAGACCGAGATCTACGCGCTGTACCTGGCGTACAGGGATCCCCGCGTCCCGTGGTACGCCAGGGTCTTCGCCGCGTGCGTCGTCGGGTACGCCTTCAGCCCGATAGACCTGATCCCCGACGCCATCCCGATCCTGGGCTATCTGGACGACCTGGTTCTGGTTCCCATCGGAATCGCGTTGGCCATCCGCATGATCCCGGCCCCCGTCCTCGCCGAGTGCCGCGAGAGCGCCCGGCGCCGGACGGACAGCCCGGTGAACCGGACGGCGGCCCTGATGATCGTCATCATCTGGATCCTGCTGGCGGCGCTGGCCTTCTACCTGCTCGCAAAATTCTGGGGGCGCAGTTGACCCTCCGGATGGCGTATAGCATGTGCTACGATCTGGCGGCAACGCACCAACGGAGGTTTCGCAAGCTTGGGCTCGAAGAGAAGCAGACAGAACCGCCAGGGCGCCGCCTCGGGCGGAGGCATCAACAGGACCTACGTCATTATCGGCGCGATCGTGGTCGTGCTCCTCGGGGGATTCATAGCGCTGGTCGTCTTTGACGCGCGCCAGCAGGCGGCGAGCAGCCCTCCCGGCGAGGTCCAGACCTATGACGTTGGGCCGGGCGGCGAGCACAGCCAGGAAGACGTGGACTACGATCAGACGCCCCCGACCGGTGGTGTGCATAATCCCGTCTGGCAGAACGCCGGCTTCTACGACGAACCCGTGCGCGACGAGACCGCCGTCCACACCCTGGAGCATGGGGCTATCTGGATCGCCTACGACCCCGACCTCCCCGCCGACGAGAAGGCGCAGATCCGCAACCTCGTCGAGGGGCAGACGTGCATGCTCGCGAGCCCCTACCCCGACCTCTCGGAGCCGATCGTCGCCTCGGCCTGGGGCAAGCAGTTGGCGCTGGAGAGCGCCGACGACCCCAACCTCGAGCGCTTCATCCGGGCCTACCGCCAGGGACCGCAGACCCCCGAGCCCGGCGCCGCCTGTACGGGCGGTACCAGCGACACGGTCTAGATGGACCGGACCACCCTGCAAAGCACCGCCGATGGCGTTGGGAAGAAACCGTCCCAGAACGGCGCTCCCCTGATCCCGATCCTGGGCATCGCCGTCGTCGTCCTGGCGATCCTGGTGTTGTGGCTCTTTTTCTCCGGCAGGCCCCCTAGAGATGACTCCGTCGAGGCCGGATTCGCCAGGGACATGTCCGTCCACCACGCCCAGGCCGTAGAGATGGCCGAGATCGTACGCGACAAGACCGAGAGCGAGGAGATCCGGCTCATGGCCGCCGACATGGCCCTCACGCAGCAGGCCCAGATCGGGCAGATGCAGGGCTGGCTGGCCGCCTGGGGTCTCCCTCCCACCGGCCCCGAACCGGCGATGGCCTGGATGGGGCACCCTACCGAGGGACGCATGCCGGGCATGGCGACGCCCGAGGAGATACAACGCCTGCAAGACGCCCCTCCCGAAGAGGCCGACCGGCTGTTTCTCGAGGTCATGATCCCGCACCACCGGGCCGCCGTCCCGATGGCCCAGGCCGCCCTCGACGAGTCTGACCGACCCGAGGTGGAACAGCTCGCCGGGGCCGTCGTCTCTTCGCAGAAGGGCGAGATAGAGATCATGCAGCAGATGCTCGAGGAGCAGGGCGCCGACCGCGTCGCACAACCAGCCGAAGGCTCGAACTCGCACGGGGGCCACGAGCACTAGGTGTTTGCGCGGGGCGTTGCCCCGCGCAATCGCCGTCAGCTTTCAGCTTTCAGCCGTCAGCTTTTTGGTGTTTACAGACGTCGCGTGGCATCCTTGGCCTGGTTCAGGGGTAGAGCTTTTTGTGCTCGGTTAGCATCGTCACGTACTTCTCGATGCGGCGCGCCCGCGTCTCGGGCTTCTTGGCATCCTGGATGCGGTGCAGGATCGCGTACCTGTTTCTGCTATCTAGCGTCTCGAAGAAGTCCTTTGCCTTCTCGCTCTGATCCAGCTCTCGCCGCAGGTCGTCCGGGACCGTCGCCGTGCTCGGGGCATCGTAGGCGGCGTCCCAGCGGCCGTCGGCCTTGGCCCGCTCGACCTCCCGCAGGCCGGCCGGTTTCATCTCTCCCCTCTCGATGAGGTCCGTGACCTTCTGGCGGTTGACCTTCGACCACTTGCTCCTCGGACGGCGCGGGGTGAAACGCTGCAGCCAGTACTCGTCGTCGAACTTGCGCGCCTGGCTGTCGATCCATCCGTAGCACAGGGCGACGTTCAGGGCCTCCGCAAACGAGACGCTTTCGATGCCCGAGCCCTTCTTGGCGAGCTTGAGCCACACCCCGTCCATGGAGGCATGGTTGTCCGCTAGCCACGCCTCCCACGCGTCGCTCGACGCGAACGGGATGGTCGGTAAGTCGTGTTTGACACCCATGTCCTCTCCCTTCGGTTGCCGGCTCCGCGTTGCGACGGTGCTGGCAGGTTTTCGTGCAGAGAGCGGCTAGCCCGTCTGCGGCGATGCGAAACCCTGCCCCCAGTCTACGGGGCTGCCCGCGGGTTTCCGAGTAGAAACCTCCGGCGGTGGGCGATGTATCGTGGGAGGCGGACACCATCTATAATCTTGTAGCAAGCGTTTCCTGATATCCGGGGTGGTACCCGACTCGGCGGACGGACCAGGAGTGAGGTCCTCCGACAGCGGTCTCCGGGCACCGCGCGATCCTCGGGAGGTGGCCTCCTTATGCCGGACAACACACACCCACCCGACGGCGCCCGGTCCCGCGGGCTGCCGGTGGAGGATCGCGGTTCGCGCGCGGGGTCTTTGCGGGCCTTGGGCCCTGATCCTCCGCCCAACAACCTGCCGCACCGGCTGACCAGCTTCGTCGGGCGGGAGCGGGAGATGGCAGAGATCGGGGGTTTGCTCCGCGACACTCGATTGTTGACGCTCACCGGACCGGGCGGTTGCGGCAAGACCCGGCTCGCCCTGGAGGTGGCCGAGCGGCTGGCGGGGGAGTTCGAGAACGGCGCGTGGTTGGTGGAGTTGGCGTCGCTGGTAGATCCTGCCCTCGTCCCGCGGGCCGTGGCCTCGGTTCTGGGCGTTCGCGAGCGCGCCGGACTCACGCTCACCGATACGCTATCGGATCATCTTCGCCACAAGCAGATGGTGCTGGTTCTGGACAACTGCGAGCACCTGGTCGCGGCCTGTGCCGAGCTCGCCGAGGCGTTGCTCCGATGGTGTCCGGAGCTGCACATCATGGCCACCAGCCGGGAGGCCGTGGGCATCACAGGCGAGGTGGCCTGGTCCGTCCCGCCCCTCCCGCTGCCCGACCTCCGGCAGCTACCGGCGGTCGAAAGCCTGTCCCGGTATGGGGCGGCCCGCCTCTTCATAGAAAGGGTGATGTCGGTCAAGCCGTCCTTCACGCTGACGGAGCAAGAAGCGGCGTCCGTTGCGCAGATTTGCTACAGGTTGGACGGCATGCCGCTTGCCCTAGAGCTCGCTGCGGCGAGGGCGAAGGTGTTGCCCATCGAGCAGATTGCCGCCCGCCTCGACGACAGTTTCAGGCTGCTCACCACCGGCAGCAGGACGGCGATGGCGCGCCACAAGACGCTGTACGCGACGATGGACTGGAGCCACGAGCTGCTCCCGGACGAGGAGCGTACCCTGTTCCGCAGGTTGTCGGTCTTCGCCGGAGGTTTCGCGTTGGAAGCCGCCGAGTCGGTCTGCACTGGGGAGGATCTCGAACGGCACGAAGTCCTGGACTTGCTCGCGAACCTGGTGGACAGGTCGCTGGTGATGGTACGGGAGGAGGGTGACGAGGCCCGCTTCGGCCTGCTGGAGACGGTCCGGCAGTTCGGGAGGGAGAAGCTTTCCGAGTCGGGCGAGGCAGGACTATTCAGGGACAAGCACGCGGAATACTACCTGGCGCTGGCAGAAGTGGCCGAGCCGGAGTTGAAGAGCGAGCAACAGGTAGCATGGCTGGGGCGTCTGGAGCTGGAGCACGACAATCTGCGGGCGGCGATGTCGTGGTTCCTGGCGCGGGATGCTCCGGAGAAGGCGGCGAGGCTCGGTTGGGCTCTGTGGCTATTCTGGGGGATACGCGCCCACTTCGCCGAAGGTCGGCGGTCGATGGAGCAGGCGTTATCGAAGACGGGTAGCACCACAATGTCGGCGTCCGACCGGGCCAAGGCCCTGTATGTCACGGGCACGATGGCAAACTATCAGGGTGACCACCGTTCGGCGGAGCCGCTGACGGAGGAGAGCCTCCAACTTTTCACGGAGCTGGACGACAGGCTCGGAAGAGCGTACGCGCTGAGCAACGCCGGGTTTGCGGCGAACGGCCAGGGACAGCACCAGCGGGCGACGGCCCTCAACGAAGAGGCCGTGGAACTTTTTCTCGAGCAGGGAGAGACGTGGGGCGCCGCGATCCAGCTCTGCTTTCTGGCGGTCGCGTGGCGCGACCAGGGTGATAGTGAACGGGCGACACGGCTGGCGGAGCGAGGACTGGCATTGTCCCGGGAGGTTGGCGAGAGGCAATCCATCTGCGCGGCGCTCTACACGCTGGCGACGCTGGCGCAGGCGGAGCGCGATTTCGAGCGCGCATCGGACCTGTTGGCGGAAGGGTTGACCATCTCAGCGGAGTTGGGGAACGAGGCGGACGTGGCCCATTGCCTTGAGGGCCTCGCGTCCGTAGCCGGGGCAGAGGGCAGGTTAGTAAGCGCCGCGCGACTTTGGGGGGCCGAGGAGGCGCTGCTGGAGAAGATCGAGACCGCGGTCTACACCTACGTACAGGATCGCTCCCTCCATCGCGACCGCGTGGCTACCGCGAGCGCCAGGCTCGGCGAGGAAGCGTTTGCAGCGGCGTGGGCTGAGGGACGGAAGATGAGCCTTGAGCAGGCCATCGAGTACGCGCTGGATCGCGCGGCAACGCCGGAAATCGTCCCAGAATCTTACCCCGCGGGGCTCACCGAACGCGAGGTGGAGGTGCTGCGCCTGGTGGCCCAGGGGATTACCAACGCCGCCGTGGCCGAGCAGCTCTTCGTCAGCCCCCGTACCGTCAACTGGCATCTGGGCTCGGTCTACCGCAAACTCGGGCTCAACTCGCGCACGGAAGCGACCCGATTCGCCGTCGAAAACGGCCTCCTCTGACGGCTCCCGGCTTCGCACACGCCCAAATTCGGGCTCGGGACGTCCGGAGCCTCGGCTCCTTTTCTTGCCGGGTAGCGTAGCCCTGAGACCACGTTCAGGCGTCCTACGGGTTGCCGCTGGTGCCCGCCGTTCGAAAACCCGGTACCCCAAACAGGTAGATCTGACAGTGTGCCTTCGACCCAGGGGAGTAGGCTGGATCCGTCGCGTAGGGTGCGAACCTCGCGTAAACCCGCGGGACCGCTACCAGCGGTCTGCGGCTCGGCAGGGAGCCCTTGCGAGAGAAGCTGTGGGCGAGGAAGGGCGGTTCGACCATGTTCACGAAGCTGACCGATACGAGCAAGGCGGCCATCTTCACGGTCCTTGTGCTGTGTCTGGCCGTGGGGGCGGCCGTGGTGATCCGGACGCTCGGGCTGACCTCGGGCATGGGCATGTGGGTCTTGTGGTCGTTCACCCCCACCGTAGCGGCCCTGATCATGCTGCTGGTGGTCAGCAGGGAAGGCTACTCCAGGGAGGGCTGGAAGTCGCTTGGGTTGCACCGGCTGGGCCTGAATGTGTGGTGGATCGCGTTCGGGCTGACCCTGCTCATAACGGTGGCCGCATCGGTCGTCGTGTGGGCCACCCCCCTCGCCTCCTTCGTCGTGCCCGAGGGCGGCCTCGCCGACGTATTCATCGGCTTTCTCATGCAGGTTCTCATACTGACGCTCACGTTCGCCCTCGGAGAAGAGATCGGGATCCGGGGCTACCTGCTCCCGAAGCTCTTACCGCTGGGCAGGAGGCGAGCCCTGTTCTTGAGCGGTCTTGTCTGGGCAACCTGGCACATGCCCTTGATCCTCCTGACCCCCGTCTTCCCCGTGGGGAACAAGATGATATCCATCCCCCTGTTCTACGGGACGATCGTGGCGGCGAGCTTCTTCTACGGCTACCTCAGGATCTACACGGGGAGCGTGTGGCCTTGCTCCATCGCTCACGCGGTGCACAACGCCGCGTGGGGCGTCCTCGGAGCGTTCACCGCCACGTCTTTCCCGGTGCTGGTGAACAAGTACCTGGTGGGTGACTACGGGATCTTGATCCTGGTGGGCGCCGCGATCGGGGCCGTGTGGGTGGGCCGCAGGTTCCGCAGCGGTATGGACGAGGCGCAGCCAAGCGCGGTGGCCCCCGCGGCCATGGCCCCCACCGAATCCACGGCCCCATAGATGGGCCCGCAAGCTGCCGGCGGAGCTTTAGCCAGAGCGTAGCGAGGCAATGCGCCGGACGTCGCTACTCAACCCGAGATACTGGGAGGTTAAAGCATGCGTTCACCACGGGGTCTTCTGGGGGCTATCGTCCTTCTGTTGGCGCTACCCTTGGCGGTGCTGGTTCAAGTGCTGTTCGGTAGCGGCTCAGGGACAACGGTCCATTTCGCGCTAGCTCTAGGTACCGGGCTCGTTTCGTCCTCCGTCTTCGATTTCGGGACGCCGCGTTGGATAGCCTGGATCGGAGGCGTCTCCGCGGGTGGCCTGGCTGCCATCTTCCTGATGCAAGGGGCCAGCGAGCTGATAAGAAACGGAACCCTGACCCGTCTGGCCTACGATGTGCTAGGAGGCTGGCCAGAGAGAGTGCTACCCACCCTGTTTATCGTCTGGCTTCTCGCGCTGTTGCTGACGGCCAGCCAGGGCAAGACGAGGGTTCTGGGCACCGTTGCCATGACGGTGGTCGTGTGCCTGGAAGCATACGGTTATTATGCCCAACTCTTCCTCGGCACCAATGTGTTATCGGAAAGGCCCATCTTGAGGGCACTGTATCTTCTGCCGTTCGTCTGGCTCATCTTCGAAAGCAGGAAGAGACACCCCAAAAAGGTTTCGTAGTGCTCTCCGCGCCGTAGGGTCCCATCGGTCGAGCAGAGCCGTCCCGAAGCAGCGAGAGGAAGGAGGCACGCGTTGCGACGAACCATACCCGAACCGTCGAGCCACGAGGAGCGGGGACGTCGCCGGACTTTGCGACGCGACCCGGGACATCGGGAGGTTCGAGCACGCGTTCGCCACGAGGATTTATGGGGGCGATCGTCCTTTTGTTGGCGCTCCCATAGCAAGGGTGCCGTCGCTGGCGGAGCCGCCGGCATCGGATGGATGGGATGGACGAAGGAACGGAGTAGCGGCGTGAACGAGACCTACGTTGAGGCCGGCAGGCGGGGCAAGAACACCTGGCTGCGCTACCTGCTGGGCGTCGTCTTTATCCTGTTCATGTGGTTCGTCGTGGGGGGGTGGGCAAGCCTCGCCCTCGGCTCCTTGCTCGACGCTCCCGCGGGGCAGATCGCCACGGAGCCTTCCTCGGCGGGGCTGATCGCCGGCTACCTGGTCATCAGCGCCTCCTTCCCCCTTTTCTTGCTCGGTACCGTGCTCGCGGTGGCGCTCATCCACCGGCGGAACCCCCTCACGCTCGTCACCGGTCGGCGGTCAATCGACTGGAGACGCATGGGAACGGGCTTCGGCGTGTTGTTCGTGCTGGTCGTCCTATTTTCCTTCGTGGAGTTCCTCATCTACCCCTCCTCCTTCTCCTTGGGGCCGAGCCTCGCGGCCTTCGTGCCTTTCGCGCTTTTGGCCCTCGTCCTCACCCCGATCCAGACAACCGCCGAGGAGCTGTTTTTCCGGGGGTACCTCGTGCAGGGGGCGAGCTTGATCTCCGGCAATTTCCTGTTCCTCGCGGTCGTCTCGGGGGTGCTGTCCATGCTGCCGCACCTCCTCGCCAACCCGGAGGTGGACGCCGGCTTCTTGCCCATGGCCCTCTACTACTTCGGGTTCGGCGCCTTCCTCGCCTGGGTCTCCTTGAGGGACGGCACGCTCGAGCTCGCCATCGGCGCGCACGCGGCCAACAACCTGTATGGGGCAGTCGTGCTCAGCTTCGAGGGTTCGGCCTTGAACACGCCTTCGCTTTTCTACACCGACCGGTTCGTCCCCGAGTACAACCTCGTCCAATTCCTGGTGGCCGCGGCGCTCTTCTACGTGGCGGTGTTCGTGCTCTTCAAGAGGCGCCCCAAAAAGGGCGCGTAGTACGCCAGTTGTCTTATCGGTCGAGCAAAGCCATCCCGAGACAACAGGAGAAAGGAGGTACACGACATGACGCAGCGGAAGGCCGACACGGGGCTGGACTTCGAGGCTCTGCGATTCGGTATCGAGCGGTGCGACCCGGATCTGATGCTTGGTCTTTACGCGGAGGACGCCGAGCTTAGCATCGTCAACGCCGGAGCCCCGCAATCGTCGCGCTTCGAGCTGCGCGGGAAGGCGGAGATCGCCAAGCACCTGCGGACGGTCTTCGGCCGAGGAACGTCCCACCGCGTCGAGCGAGAAGTCTTCACTGGGGATGAGGTGACGTTCTGGGAGACGTGCGAGTACCCGGACGGCGGCCGGGTCGTGGTCGAGACGACGCTGGAGGTGCGCGGCGGCAAGATCGTCCGCCAGATGGACGTGGTTACGAGGGACGTACGGGCGGATCGCGAGGAAGTGAGCGGCCGTAGAGAAGCGAAAGGAGAAGTAACGTGACGAGGCGAACAGACATGATCCTGTCGGTAGTTACCGTGGCGCTGGTACTCCTCGCCGTAGGGGCCCTGGCCGCCACGGGGACCCTCGACGGGTTCGGCGCGTGGGCGTGGGAGCGCCACCACAACGTCCTCTCCTGGTACATAAGGCCCCTCTTTTTCCTGCCGTTCTGCTACTTCGCCTATAAGCGGAGCCTCTCGGGCATGATAATCACCCTCGTGGCGTTGGCCACCAGCATGTTCTGGTTCCCCGCACCCGAGCGGTCGGACCCCATGACGCTCGAGTTCCTGGCCGTGGAGAGGGAGTACCTCACCGGGGATTGGACGATGGCGAAGGTTCTCCTCGCCTTGCTCGTGCCAATCAGTTTTGCGGCGTTGGGCCTGGTCTTCTGGAAGCGCTCTATCGCCTACGGGTTGGTGCTGATGAACGCGATAGTGTTGATAAAGCTCGCGTGGAGTTTCTACTTCGGGGACGAGTCGGGGGGGCTAACCTTGCTGCCTTCCGCCCTCGCGGGCTTGGCGGTCTGCGACGCGGTGGTCCTGTACGTCTTGCGCAGGAGACGCAAGCGAACTCTGTCCAATCCCCCGCAGCAGGCGGGCCAGCATGGCGGCTAGGGACGTCGATGGACCTTCCAAAGTAACCTCGCCGGACGAGACCAGGGGCACGAACGTGGCCGTGAAGAAGCCGGCGACGGAGGCGGGTATTTTCCTGGGGGAGTTCCCATACGTGCGCCTCGGAGATGGACCGGAGAACCTGGTGATCCTGCCCGGCCTCACCCTGGAGAACGAGCCCGCGAGCCGGCTCGACGTCTGGACGTACCGCCTCGGCTTCGGTCGCTTCGCGGAGGGTCACACGGTCTACGTGATCAAACGCCGTCGCAACATGCCCCAGGGGTACACGACCCGGGACTTGGCGGCGGACTACGCCCGGGTGATGGAAGAGGAGCTGGGACCCTCGCGCGTTATGGGGTTCTCAACGGGAGGCTCCATCGCCCAGTACGTCGCCCTAGACCATCCAGAACTGGTCGAAAGGCTGATCCTCGTGGTCACGGCCTCCCGCCTGTCGGAGGAGGGACGGGCAACCTGCGAGCGTTGGCGAAGGCTGGCGCACGCCCGTCGTTGGCGAGAGCTCAGGGCGGACATGGCCTCCGTCAACGTGACCGGCGAAGCGAACAAACGCCTCGCCGGAGCGTTCATGAAGGTCTTTGGAAGGTTGGTGCTTGGGGAGCCTTCCGACCCGTCGGACTTCCTCACGACCCTGGAGGCCGACCTCGGACACGACACGACCGCCCGGCTGCCAGAACTAACCTCGCCGACACTCGTTATCGGCGGGAGCGAAGACCCGTTCTTCCCGGAGAGTCTCCTGCGCGAGACCGCCGGGAAGATACCGGACGCGCAGCTGCGGGTATACGAGGGCGTTGGTCACGGCGTCCCCAAAGAGCGCAAGAGCCGGTACGAGGGTGACGCGCTCGCGTTCCTCGGCAAATGGAGGAATTCGGCATGATGTCTCGTCTATCGAGCGTGGTGAAGCGACACCCGATAGTCACGTTCTTCGTCCTGTCCTACGCGATCTCGTGGGGATTCTTGCCGTTCGAGGCGGTGAGGTTCTTGCCCTCCGGCCCTCTCATCGCCGCCCTCATCGTGATACCCGTAACCCAGGGCGTCGCGGGGCTCAAGGGGCTCGGAAGCCGGATGATCCGCTGGCGCGTGAGGTGGTACTGGTACGCGGTGGCCATAGGACTGCCCCTGGCGGTCCACCTGGCCATCGTGGGGCTCAACGTCGCGGCCGGGGCGGGCGTCCCTACGCTGACCTTCGCGTCCCTTAGCACCTTCCTCATGGTGTTCGCCGTGCGCCTGGTCAACCCCGCGGACGGGCCTCTAGGCGAGCACCCGGGCTGGAACGGGGTCGCCCTCCCGGGACTGCAGGCCAGCTACTCGCCGCTGGTTGCCACCGCGATCCTGGCGCCGCTGGTGGCCGGCTGGCACCTGCCCACCTTCTTCCTGGAAGAGGGCGGCTTGCGGCCGTCCGTCCTCGTGTCCGGCCTCGTGGTGACTATGGCGGTGACGTTCTGGTACGCGTGGCTGTTCAACCACACCGGCGGCAGCATACTGCTGCTCGTCATCGCGCACGACGTCGAAGGGAGCATCCAGTCCGAGCTCGGCTGGATCGTCATGGGCGTGTGGTTGGCCGTGGCGATCGGGCTGGTCGTCTTCGACCGGAAAGCCTGGCGCGCGCCCGCTCCGGTGTCGGCGACGACCGTGCCTTCGGTACCGGCCAAAGAAGCACCGACGGCGTACCGAGAGCAGGCGACAAACCGCGCGCCGTAGAATGGCAGAGCGAAGCAGGAGCGAGGATTGTAGGTGGGCGAAAGGATGCAGCCGTGACCCTCGACCAAGTCCTCGTAGGCGTCACAATCATCAGCACCGGGCTCTTTACGGGGCTTCTGATGACCGTGCTGTTCTTCTTCGAAAGGGCGTTACGAGAGTTGTCCGGCGCCGAGTTCACCCTGGTGATGCAGCGCTTCCTGGAGATAACGCGCAGGCACCCTCTCAACTACGCCATGGTTCTCACCTCGGGATTCGTGCCGATCGCGGTGCTTGTGATCCTTCGCGATAGTCCGGGCAGCCCCCCGTTCGTGCTGATCGCCGTGGGCCTGCTCGCGTTCTGGTGCGGTCCCGTCCTCACCTCGAGCTTTGTTGCGCAGCCGGTATATGGGGTCTTTATGAGCTGGACTATCGACGCGCCGCCACAAGACTGGCGGAAGGCTCGCGACCGGTACTTCCGCGCCAACGTGGTCCGCGGGCTGGGATCGGCGGTGGCCTTTGTCTGCTTCGTGACCTCGGCCCTCGTGATGCCGGCGTAACCGTGAGAAGGCGGCTGCCATGACGACCTTGCTGGCGTCCGTCAGACGCCACCCGCTGGTCGCTTTCTTCGTCCTCGCGTACGCCTTCACTTGGTGGGTGTACCCGTTCCTGCGGGTGTCTCCGCTCCTCGGGTTCCCCGGCCTCCTGGGGCCCGCGCTCGCGGCGATCGTGGTGGTCGCCGTCACCGACGGAAAGGCCGGACTCAAGGACCTGCTGGGCCGTCTAACGCGGTGGCGGGTCGGGGCGAGGTGGTACGCGGTCGCGCTGGGTCTTCCGGCGGTGCTGGCCGCGACGGCGGCGGGCATCAGCGTGCTGTTCGGGGCTTCGGGGCAATTCCAGGTCGGCCGGTTATCGGTGCTGGAACCCATCCTGTTCGTGCTGGTCGTTGGGGAGGAGTTGGGGTGGCGCGGCTACGCCCTTCCCAGGCTGCTCGCCACGAGGTCCGCGCTTTCGGGAAGTTTGGTGCTTGGCGTGATCTGGGGTTTCTGGCACCTGCCCACCTTCTTTATTCCCGGGACGCCGCAGTACGGCCAGCCGTTCGCGGCCTACGTGCTGTTGACGGTGGCCTACTCGGTAGTGTTTACCTGGTTGTACCTGCGCACCTGGGGAAGCGTCCTGATCGCAACGTTGCTGCACGGCGCCATCAACCTGTGGCAGGGCATATTTCTCGCGAACGTGGACCCCGACTGGACGTACTGGTTGCTGGCCCTTGTGTACGGCTCGACGGCACTCGTCCTGGTGATCGCCACCGGCAGGAACCTTTCACGCCACCCCCTCGACCGTGAGAAGATGCCCGACGGCGCTGATCTTTGACTTCAGAACGGGTGAGCGGGTGGTCGATGACATCGTCGAACGCAACGGCGCGGAAAAGGGGATCGGCTTTCCTGGCCAAGCGAGCGCTGCTGGTGCTGGCCGTCGCGGCGGTCGTGCTCGTCGTCGCTGGGGCGATCTACCAGGCCGTGGCCACGGAGATCGACCAGAGGAGCGTCTTTCCTGCCCCCGGCGAGATGGTAGGCGTGCAGGGTCACCGTCTGCACCTTAATTGCGTAGGGGATGGCAGTCCCACGGTCGTTCTGGAGGCGGGGGGCGGATACACCTCGGTGGAGTGGTCGGCCTGGATCCAACCAGAGGTCGCGAGCAAGACGCGGGTGTGCGCCTACGACCGCGCGGGCACCGGCTGGAGCGAGCCCGAACCCGGGTCCGCGGACGCCGCGCAGATAGCCGGCGAGCTCCACACGTTACTCTCCGGCGCCGGCGAAGACGGTCCGTTTGTACTTGTGGGCCACTCTCTGGGCGGTCTCTACGAGCGCGTGTACGCTGACCGCTTTCCGGAGGACATCGCAGGGATGGTGCTGGTGGACTCCTCCCACCCGGCACAGTTCGAGCGGTTGGGGACGGAATCGACCGTGGTGGCCAACAGGGTGGCTGGCGTCGTCGGTCCTCCTCTGGCACGGCTGGGCGTTCCTCGCCTGCTGGACCTCTTTCCGCCGAGCCCCGATCTGCCCTCTCTCCAGCGCGACCAGCGACGCCGCCTCTACTACACGACGCCGCACCTGGTGGCCACGTTCGAGGAACTTGGCGAGATACCCGCCACTCTAAGGCAGGGACGAAGCACCGGGACGCTGGAGAACAGGCCCCTGGCGGTCGTCAGCGCCGCGGATCACGGTACGGCCGCGCTCGCCGACTCCGAGATCGAGGCGAGGCGTATGGAACGCGAGATACAGGGGATGCAGGCAGGGTTCACGTCCCTCTCGTCGGACAGCACCCACCGCGTCATCGAGGGGTCCACGCACGTGTCGCTCGTGGTCCAGCAAAGCCACGCCAAACAGACCAGCGCGGAGATCCTGCGGGTGGTGGACGCCGTCCGAACCGGGCGAACGCTCGGGGAGCAATCACCGCGGGGAAGGACAGGCCAATGACCCCGGCCCGACCGACGCCCGACAGGATGTGGCTCGACGTTGGAGGGATGCGTGTTAGCTGCCTGACCGCCGGCGCGCACGGGACACCGGTCGTGTTGCTCCACGGGGGCGGCATAGACTCGGCGGCGTTCTCGTACAGTTACGCCATCGGGGCGGTCGCCAAAGATCACCGCGTGTTCGCCCCAGACTGGCCGGGCTACGGCCAGAGCGACCGTCCGGATATCGACTACACGATGGGTTTCTACGTCGGCTTTCTGGAAGACCTGATGGATCGCCTGGGGTACGAGCGCGCCAGCCTGGTCGGGATCTCGTTGGGCGGAGGCGCATCCCTGGGCTTCGCGCTCCGCTCTCCTCGGCGGGTCGAGAATCTGGTTCTGGTGGACAGCTATGGCCTGGGTAGCGACGTCCCCTGGGGCGTCTCGGCTACCTCCTGGTTCGCGCGCCGCTCGTCAACGCCGCGACGTACGCGCTCTTGCGCCGCAGCCGCAAGATGATCCGGTGGAGCCTCTACAACCTCTTCCACGACCGGAACGCGGTGAGCGACGCGTTGGTCGATGAGGTGCGTCGGCTGGTCGAGCAGGCCGGGGCAGAGCGTGCGTTTAGCTCCTTCCAGAGAAACGAGGTGGGTTGGGGCAAACTTCGCACCAGCTACGCCGATCGCCTGCACAAGGTCTCTGCACCCACGCTCATCGTCCACGGGGCCAACGACAAGGCGGTGCCGGTCGCCTGGGCCCATCGCGCTCACGAACGCATCGTGGGTTCCGAGTTGCGCGTCTTTCCGGATTGCGGACACTTGCCGCCTCGCGAGCAGCCCGAAAAGTTCAACCGGGTCGTCGCAGGGTTCCTCCAAGCGGACGACGGTGGACAGGATTGACCATCTGCAGGAGCAGCCAAAGCTCGGACGTTCCTCGGAGCTCCTCGCCAGCTCCCGCGGCGTCCACCCGACGATTCAAGTCAGATCGCGAAGGCCCGTCCCCTTTGTGACGGGAGGGTACCCTAGCGGCTATCGTCCGGGACCGGCCCGCCGGGCGGGAGGACCATACTCCGGAAGAGGCGCTCGAGCTCGGCCTCCGGGTCCGTGGTGAGACCGGTGTGGACCGAGGAGGGCTGCACGACGGTGCTGCGGGGCGCCACCAGCCAACCGAAGCGTTCCCGCGGCGGCAAGGCTCCCACAGCGCCGGCCTCCGGGCCACCCGCGCACACGGATCGGGCGGCTTCGAGGTGCGCGCGCACGGCATCGAGGTCCGCCTCTGGATCGAGGGCCAGTAGACGGTCGGGGTCGAGGTGGACCCTGGCGTCGAGGAACTTCCATCCCTGGCAGTAGAGCACCACGCCCGCGTTGATGCACTCCCCGCGCTCCACCCGCGGCACCACCCGCAGGACCGCGTACTCAAACGGCTCGCCCACGGACATCCCTTCTGGTCTCCTCCAGGGCCCTGGCCCACACGCGCGGCTCCTCCAGCCGCCTGGACAGGAACTCGACGTAGGCTTCGCGGGCGGCTGCGGTATCGGAGAACGCGGCCTCGTCCCGCAGCCACTCGTCTGGTACCAGGTCCACGATCCCGCGCCGCGCGTCTTCGGTAAGCCGAGCGGGTAGGGTGGCATCAGCTTCGGAGATTGCGTCGGCGAAGGGCAGGAGCACGTGGTCGCGGGCGGCGGCGAAGGGTCGTTTGCTGGCGGCCCTCCAGTCGCCCCAGGCGTGGTGGAAGTACAGAGAGGCGCCGTGATCTATGAGCCATAGGCGACCGTGCCAGGTCAGGAGGTTCGTGTTTCGCGGGGTGCGGTCCACGTTGGTCACCAGGGCATCGAACCACAGGATCCGGGAGGCGAGGTCCGGTTCGGGTCGGACCGCCACGGGGTCGAAGCCCAGGGAGCCGGGCAGGTAGTCCAGGGCGAGGTTCAGGCCGGCGCTGGCGCGGATCAGGTCCTGTATCTCCGGATCGGGCTCCGCGCGGGCAAGCTCGGGGGCCAGCTCGACGAGCACGATCTCCGGAACCAGGAGACCGAGCGTGCGCGCGATCTCGCCGGCGATTATCTCCGCGATCAGGGCCTTCCTTCCCTGCCCCGCGCCGCGGAATTTGAGGACGTAAGTTCCCAGATCGTCGGCCTCGACGATGGCCGGCAGGGACCCGCCCTCCCGTAGCGGCGTGACGTAGCGCGTGGCCCGGACGGTCCTGAGCACCCGAAGAACCCTAGTCGCGCCGGACGACGCCCTGGCGCCAGGCGTAGACGGCGGCCTGGGTCCGGTCGGCGAGGTGCAGCTTGCCGAGGATGTTGGAGACGTGGCTCTTGACGGTCTTCTCGCTCACGTAGAGGCGGGCCGCGATCTGGGCGTTGCTCAGGCCGTCGGCTATCAGCTTGAGGACCTCCAGCTCCCTGTCGGAGAGCTCGTGGAAGACGTTCGGCTCGTCGCGCCGGGCGCCGTGCAGCTCGCTGCACGACCCGGGCGGCGACGCGAGGGTGGAGCACGGCCTCGCCGGCGGCGGCCTTCCTGACGGCGTCGGCGAGCTCCTCCGGGCCGATCTCTTTGAGGACGTAGGAGAGGGCGCCGGCCCGTATCGCCGGGAAGACGTGCTCGTCGTCGTGGTAGGAGGTGAGCATGACGACGTTCGTGCGCGGGGAGGACGCCGTCGAGGCGGCGGGTGGCCTCGACACCGTCCATGCCGGGCATGATCAGGTCCATCAGCGCGACGTCGGGCGCGTGCTCGGCGGCGAGCTTCACGGCCTCCTCCCCGCCCCCGGCCTCGGCGACCACGGTTATGTCCGGCTGGGTCTCCAGGAACGCCCGCACGCCCTGGCGCACCAGCGCGTGGTCGTCTACCAGCAGGACCGTTATGGGTTCGCTCACGACGTCTTTCCTCTCTTCGACGGGTCCGACGAACGGGCAGACGGCCGTGACCCTGCGTGCCCTTGTCCGGCTCGCTCTCGACGGTGATGCGGCCGCCCAGCTTCACCAGGCGCTCGCGCATGCTCTGCAGGCCGAACCCTTCGCCGGAGCCGCGGGACGGGTCGAAGCCCCGTCCGTCGTCGGCGACGCGCAGGGTGAGGTCCCGCGCGGTGTAGGTGGAGGTCCACCTCCGCCTTGCCCGGCCCCGCTGTGGCGGGCGACGTTCGCCAGGGCCTCCTGGGCGACGCGGAAGAGGGCCTGCTCGACGTCCAGCGGCGCCTCGCGCTCGCCGCGGACGCGGAAGTCGGCCGGGATCTCCGCCCCCTCGCGACCAGCGGGCGACGTACTCGCGCAGGGCGCCGGCGAGGCCCTTGCCTTCCAGGGCGGCCGGGCGCATCTCGGCTATCAGGATGTTCAGCTCCTTCTGGGCCTGGCGGACCAGCTCGTCGGCCTCGCTCGAGGTGGGACTCGGCCGAGTCGGTGTCCTTCTGGATCAGGGCGCGGGCCGCGGCGATCTGGAGCGAGGTGGCGAAGACCTGCTGCTTTACGGAGTCGTGCAGGTCGCGGGCGAAGCGGTTGCGGGCCTCGAGCGTCGCGAGCTCCCCGCGCGCCTGGAGCAGGTTCTCGAGGTCGGCCGCCATCTGGTTGAGCTCGCGGCTGAGCTGGCCGAGCTCGTCCTTGGAGCGGTCCTTGGCGGTGACGGAGAAGTCGCCGCGGCTCCACGCCCTCGCGGCGCGGGCGAGCTTGCCGATGCGGCGCGTGATCCCCCACGCCGTGAAGAAGCCGAAGACGAGGCCGAGAAGACCGGCCGGTACGAGCAGCAGCAGGGCCCCGACGCCGACCGAGATGAGCAGCGCCCCGGCCAGGTTCGGCATCCGGAAGGCGCCCACGAGCGCCCCGGTTCACCTGGCCGTCCTCGCCTTCGAGCGGGACGGCCATCAGCAGCCTGCCCGAGGGCATGCGCGGCGGACAGCGCACTCCGAGCTCTCCTCACCCCTCAGGGCGGCGTCTAGGATCGGGGCCAGCCCCTCCACCCGCCCGGCGTCGAAGCGCTCCCCCTCGGGGAACGCCGGAATCTCCGGGTCCGATACGAGCAGCTCCGCTCCTCGTCGACCACGAACACGACGCCCGCGTCTATGGCGGCTTCGACGCCGGAGGGCTCAGGTCCTCGCGCGGTCGCTGGCCGGTCCCGTGCGGCGTCGACTCGGAGACGAACTCGAGCTCCTCCCGCAGGCCCTGAACATCCGGGGGATCTCGCTTCGAGGTACGGCTCGAGCTGGGGCACGAAGTTGTCCCTCGCGATGGTGACGATGGACCTCGGCAGCAGGTCCGAGCTCAGGAACGCCGTCAGCGCCGCTGGCGATGAACAGCTCGACGGCGAGCAGCGTCACCACGGCGACCAGCGTGTAGCTCAACGCAAGCTTCCACCGCAGCCGCCGGAGCGAGAAGATGCTGCCCTTCATGCGCGACCTCTCCACATCGTGCGTGAAGTTTAGTCCCGCGCGGGACAAAGCACATCGGTCCCGGGTCCTAGCCGCCCTACGCCTCGAGGATTACGAGCTGTTGGCCATAGGATCCCAAAACCCCTCTGCAAATGCCGTCGGCTATCGGCTTTCGGTCACCAGCCTCCGTCTCCGGGTCAAAGCACCGTTCCCCGAGATGGTCCTCCGGTCGCGACCAGAATCGGTCCGCGGACCGATGACGGGCGGGGCTTCGAGGGCATCATCCGGGGTGTAGATCCGGAACGACAGAGAAAGGGGAAGATCATGGTAGCAGGAACCTACGGGGCGATGGTGGCGCCCGACACGCAGGTCATCGGCCGGAGGGTGCTGGCCACGATAGTCGACTTGGTGCTGCTCGGGATCGTGGCGCAGCCTGTTAGCCGCGCCGGGCGGCCCTGATCGACGGCTAGGGCTCCGGACAGTTCTCAGACGCCGCGTCGGGCGTGCTCTTCTCCTTCGGGCGGCCTCGCGGCCCTGATCGTCACCTTCGCGTACTTCACGATCATGGAGGGCCACTACGGACAGACCCTCGGCAAGATGGCCCTCGGCATAAAGGTGGTCCGCGAAGAGCGACGGGCAGCTGCCCGGCACGAAGGCCGCCGTCCTGCGCACCCTCATGCGCATCGTGGACAGCATCGGCTACTACCTCGTCGCCTTCGTCGTGGCCCTCGTCTCGGGCAAGAACCAGCGCCTCGGCGACATGGTGGCGAAGACCCTGGTGGTCCGAGCCGTAGACCGAACCCCAACGGGTCACTGACCAACCGAACGCGGGGCCGCATCCTGGAGAATGGGTGCGGCCCCGCAAGACTCGTCGCCGAAGGGCGACGATCTCAAGCGTTCCTGATGCCCTTCACGCGCGGGCCGTAGGTGAGACGCCGCCAGAGCCACTCGGCGGGGCCGTAGGAGAACCGCGAGAGCCAGATGGGGCTCACGATGAGGTTGACCGCCCAGGCGATCGCGCACAGCGCCAGGGACCCCGCGAGTCCGACCTGCCCGTAGAACCCGAGACCGTAGAATATCGTCGTAACGATCACGCTCTGCAGCAGGTAGTTGGTCAGCGCCATCCTCCCCACCGCCGCGAGCCGGCGCGTGACGGCGGAGGCCGTGCTTCGGGAGAAGACCAGGGTGGCCAGCGCCGCGTAGCCGAGCGCCAGGATCGGTGCCCCCAGGAACGAGCAGGCCAACCCGAGCACCGAGTAAGGGGCGGTGCCGGTGGGATCCGTCACCGTCGTGACCGCGTAGGCCCCGTTGAGGACCAGCCCCGCCGCGAGCCCGGCGACGGCCACGCGCCGGATACCGAGCCGGTGGTCGTCCAGGTTCTCGACCCACCCGGCCCTCGCGACGGCGGCCCCCACGAGCATCATCGGGAAGACGAACCAGCCGGATCCGAACACGGCGAAGGGCAGCACGATCACCAACTCCCGCAGCCGCTGGACGACCATGTCGAGGTAGGACCCCGAACCGTAGGCCTGGCGGGCACCGTCCGCAAGATCCCGCAGGAAAGGAACGTCGGCGGCCTGCGCCGCCCCCGGGTCCGCCGGAGCCGTCAGTAGCACAATGACGCCGACCACCACGAGCACCAGACCGGGCACGAGGAAGATCCCGCCGGCCCAGATGAGCAACGTCCGCGGACGCCTGAGGCGGAACGGGATCAGCAGCAGCCCCAATAGCGCGTACGTGACGAGGATGTCGCCGCTCCAGATCAGGACGGCGTGCAAGACGCCGATAACCCCCAGGGCGCCGAGCCTCCGGGCCAGCAACCGCCCCGACGGCTGCCCCCTGGCCTCGGCCCTGGTCGCCTGCATCGCAAACCCGAGGCCGAAGAGGAATCCCAAAGTGCTTATGAACTTGCCCTCGAAGAACATGATGGTGAGGTACCGCAAATACGCGTCTGGGCCGGTCCCGTCCACCCCGCCCAGCGCGTCGAGCCAGAAGTCGGGTCCGCGGAAGAGCTCGACGTTTACCACGAGGATGCCGAGGATGGCGAAGCCCCGGAGTGCGTCGAGGACCACCGACCGATCCGCACCCCGCACGGGCGTCGCGGACGATCCACCAGCGTTCGTCAGATCATCCCCTTCCATGCCTTGACTTCCGACCCCGGGTTGCCCGCGGGTGCCCCGCACCCGATACGACGCGCGGCGGGGGCTTGGGCGCGGGCATCAGTCAAATCCTCGCACGGTCCGATTTGCGGCGCCGAGGAGGGCCGTGAGCAACATAAAGATCCCCGCCGCGACGAACACGGTCGCCAGGCCCAGCTCCATGAGGGCGCCGGTGACGACGTAGGAGATTGGGTCCGCGGCCACGAAGGCTAAAGAGACCAGGCTCATCACCCGCCCCCGCACGCTCTCCTCGACCCGCTCCTGAAGCCAGGCGACGAGCACGACGCCCAGGTACCCGGCGCCGACGCCCATGACCGCGAGGGCGGCCATCGCCCACAGGAGGTTCGGCACGAAGCCCAGGGCCGCCAGGCCGACCGCGAAGAGCAGCGTCACGCAGATGAGCGTGGCGCCGCGGCGGCGAGGCCTGGCCACGGACCCGGCGACGACGAGACCAACCAGGGAGCCCGCCCCGAACCCGGAGAGCAGGACGCCGAACGCTCCGGCCCCCCCGAACCGGCCCTCGGCGAGCGCCGCCCCGCCAACGATGATGGGCCCGGCCGCGGCGACGTTCAGAGCGGCGAGCACGAAGATAACCACCCGTAGCAACGGGTCCTGCCACACGCGGCGCACGCCCTCGAAGAAACCCTCGATGCCGGTCGGCGCGGCGCCCTTGTTGATGGTCTCCGGCCCCTCGGACCTCCGCGTCCGGCGCAGGGTCCGGAAGACCGCCGCGAAGGCCAGCGCCGAAGCAAAGAACAGCAGCGCGTTGGCACCGAAGGTGACGCCGAGTCCGACGGTTGCCACGGAGAAGGCGGCGAGCGCCGGGCCCACCATCCCGCTCCCCTGCTCGGCGCCCTGGATCAGGGCGTTGGCTGCCCCCAGCCTCTCTTTGCTCACGACGGTCGGGACGGCCGAGAGCGAGGCCGGGTAGTAGATCGCGTCGAGCACGCTCAGGAAGCCCCCGATGAGGTACAGGTGCCAGACCCGCGTCGCGTCGAGCAGAACGAGCGCCGCGACGACGACGAGGAGGACGAAACGCCCCACGCTGGAGAGGACCATCATGGGTGCCGGCGAGAAGCGGTCGGCCAGGGCGCCGCCTACGGGCATCAGGATCGCCCCCGGCACCGCCGCCACGGCCAGGACGGTCCCGAGCTCGAAGCCGGGCCCGGCGACCCGCACGACCAGGAGCGTCAGCGTGACAAAGAAGGCCTGGTCGGCGAGCAGCGAGAGGCCCTCGCCGAAGAAGAGCCGCCTGAAGACCCCTTCTTGGAGCGGACGCCAGAGCCGCGCCTTACGGATGCGCCCGAACACGTCTCACCGCTTCCCGAGGCCGTGCAGGAGGGTCTCGGTCGCCAGCCGGGGCGTGTCGCGGGGCGCGAGCTTGCCGGCGCGCACCCCCTCCCAGGCCGCGAAGAGCAGAGTCTCGACCGTCTTGAAGATCCAGGCTGTCGGCACGTCGGCGCGGAAGGTACCGTCGCGCCTGCCCCGCTCGATGAGCCCGCAGATGGGGGCGTCGATCTTCTCCTCGGCGGAAAGGTACTCCGGGTCGTCGTCCAGCTCCGCCTCGGCCAGGAGAAAGTGGTACCGCTCCCCGATGGGCACCAGCTCCTCGAACAGCCGCTGCAGCGCCCCCTCGACCGAACCCTCCCCGATGCGGCTCTTCTCGATGGCCGCCTCGCACTCCCCCAGCGCGTCCATGGCTATCGCCCGGATCAAAGCCTCCCGGCTCGGGAAATACCGGTGCAGCGTGGTCCTTCCAACCCCGGCGGCAGCGGCGATCTCCTGCATCGACGCCCCCCGGTCGACGATGAGGAGCCTCGCGGCCGCGAGCAGGATCTCACGCTCCGTACGCTCCCCACGCCGCCCTTCCTTGCCGGAGACAGATCCCACCGAAGCTGCCATGAACACGCCTCTCTCAGATGAACAATATTGTTCCTTATTGGAACATATTTGTTCCGTTTGTCAAGGCCGGACCTGGGGGTCCGTCTCCGGTGGACCCCCTTTCCTAAGTGCCCGCGCGGGGGCCTACTCGTAGCGCAGGGCTTCGGCGGGGTAGACCCTCGAGGCCTGGCGGGCTGGCAGGTATGTGGTGAGCAGCGAGGCGGCGTAGGAGAGGCCCACTATCAGCGTTAGGGAGGTCCAGGGGACCTGGTAGGTGGCGCCGGCGAGGTCCTCGCCCAAGGAGTCGATGAGGCCGTATGAGAGGGCGGCGCCCAGGGCCACGCCGAGGGTGATCCCGAGCAGGGCCACGAAGGAGGACTCGATCAGGAACGCCAAGCGGACCTGGCCCTTGCGGAAGCCGAGGGCCCTGAGGACCCCGATCTGCTGCCGGCGCTCGACGACCGAGCGGGCGGCGATGACGCCCAGGGCCGCGATGCCGACGAGGAGACCTAGGCCCATAAAGCCCGTGAGCACGTTGTTGAAGATGTTGCTGAACGCGCTCTGGGCCCTTATCTCCTCGGCCATGACCGTCGTCTGCAACCCGCTGCGGGCGAAGCCCTTCTCGAGCGCCTTCGCCGTCGCGCCAGCGTTGGCGCCTTCCTTCAGGTCGAAGAAGTAGCTCTGCTTCGGCACGGGGATGCCGGCCAGCCCGTCGAGCGTCTCCTGGCGCGTGACCAGGTCCCCGACGTTAAAGGCGGTCTCTTCCACCACCCCGATCACGCGCAGGTCTCGCGCAGCACCAGTGTTCGGGTCTTTCACGGTGACGTACAGGTCGTCGGGCAGCGCCTCGTCCTCCAGGTAGAAGCCCGACAATTTCAGGGGCGGTCCCGGGCCGATCACGGTTCCCGATTTTGTGGGCGCCAGGGACGCGGAGATTACCGCCGTGTCCTTCTCTTCCTCGAGGGCGTTCCAAACCTCGCGGGGAGAGTCGTAGCCGGGCGCGGTGAGGGCGAAGCCGTAGCCGACGTTGCCCGTGTAGCCGTCGTCCACGCCCTGCAGCGTGAAATCCTTGGATTCGCGGTCCGTTGATCGCTGTTTGGCCTCGACGGGCAGGTTGGAGACGCCGCCCACCGCGGCGATGTCCTTGGGGTTCACGCCCTCGGTGTTCTGTAGGGCGGCGTCCATGTCCCGGATCGGGGCGGCGTAGCCGGCGTCGGCCCGGATCTCGAAGCCGCCGGAGAGCGTGTCCGTGTCCTCGTAGATGCCGGCCGTCGACTCGTTCGTGAAGCTCAGGGTCACGACGGCGAAGACGATCAGGGCGAACAGCGCCAGGGTCGTGCCGGTGCGGAAGCGGTTCTGCATCGGGTAGGAGACCGCCGTCTTGAGGACTGGTGGGAGGCCCCGGATCCTCCCGAAGACCGCCACGATCGCGCGCAGGAGGACGTCGGCGTTGAAGATGCAGATCCAGACCGCCCCCACCACGATCATGACGCCGGCGAGAAAGAAGATCTCGATGCCGCCGTCGGGCATGCTCTCTGGCGCGAGATCGAAGGGCCGCAGCCACAGCGCCAGCAGCCCGATCCCGGCCAGGCTGAAGGCCACGCGGTCCGGCAGGCGGAGTATGCGCGAGATCAGGGCTACCCCCACCACGAGGAGCGAGAGCCCCGCCTTGTAGAGGCCCATCTGCTCGGTCTCAAGGCCCTGCCAGGTCATAGCGGCGCCGGCCAGAGGCGTCGCGAGCGCCAGGATCACACCCCACAGGCTGCGACCTTTTTTGTCGGGCTCCGGGATGTCGCGTACAGCCCTGACGACGTTCATGCGGCTCACGCGCCAGGAGGAGATCAGGACCACCCCGAACGTGAGGACCATCCCGAGCACGAAGGCGATGACGACGTTCTCGGGGCTCCAGGCGAAGGTGATGCCGAAGCCCGAATCGTCGAAGCCGGCGATGGCCTGCCCGAAGACGCGGGCGATGACCCAGCCGACCCCGACGCCGAGCACGCTCCCGACGGCGCTGGCCACCAGGGCATAAAGAGCGCCCTCGAGCATGAAGGTGCGCATCAGGTGCCCGCGCTGCATCCCGACGGCCCGCGCTATCCCGAGTTCCCGTTTGCGCTCGGCGGCGAGCATGACGAAGATCAGGAAGATGAGCAGCACTCCCGCGGCTATGGAGAACTGCCCGAGCACCAGGAAGAGGCTCGAGAACTGCGCCCCCGTCTCGTCGGCCTGTTTCAGAGCTTCTCTCTTTACGGGGTCCGCGACGAGCCCGCTCTCTTCCGTCAGGGGTTTGAGGTCCGAAATCGTCGCGTCGGTCCCCGCGCGGCCCTCGACCGCCGGTCCTTCGTGCGTGACGATGACCGAGTTGATCTTGCCCTCCACCCCGGCGAGCCGCTGCAGCTCCGCGAGCGGCACGACGAGCGAGGTTTCCGAGTTGGCGGGGACGCCACCCTCGGCGTAGACGCCGGCGACCTCGAGCTTGGCCGGACGCGGGCCGAGGAGCGCCTCGACCTCGTCCCCGACGCCGACCCCGAGGTTCTCGGCCGTCTCTTCGCTAATGTATGCCTCTCCTCTAGTGAGGTCATCGAGAGAGAGCCTCTCGCCCGACGCCCGCGTGAGGCCGTCGAAGCCCCGCATGGAGCCCGCTTCCATGCCGAGGACGTCCACGGCGGGCTCGCTCAGGTCGGTAGCCTTCGAGGAGACGGGCACGGTCTCGGTGGCGAGCGGCGCCACGCCGGCGACGTTTTGGTTCTCGGAGAGGCGTTCCCTGACATCTTCCGCCGTCGCCTCGTCGAAGTACGCGGCGCGGGAGACGGCCTGCGTCTCGAAGTCGTCCGCGGCCTCCGGCGACTTCTTCTCCACTACCACGTCGACCTGCCCGATCTGGCCGAGCGACTCCTCGCGGATGGAGTTGGTCAGGGTGTCGCCCGTGGTGAACGAGGCGGAGAACAGGAGGGTGGCCAGCATCAGACCCAGCACGATGAGGCCCGTCTGGGCCTTGCGGCGGGGGATGTTGCGCGCCGCCATCTTCAGCGCCACGGGGTCTCTCAAGGCCAGAAAGCCGAGGACCGCCGCCCCCAGCCCGAAGACGGCCAGAAGGGCCCACATGAGCTGCTGGGTTGGTATGCCGAACAGGGTGTCCATGCCTAGTGACCTTCCCCGTTAGGTCTGTCGCTCTCGATCAGGCCGTCGCGCATGCGGATGGTCCGGTGGGCGCGGGCGGCGACGGCGGCGTCGTGGGTGACGAGGACGAAGGTCTGCCGCTTGTCGCGGTTCAGGTTGACGAGGAGGTCCATGATCTCGCCGCTCGTCTCGGAGTCCAGCGCGCCGGTGGGCTCGTCGGCCCACACGATGGCCGGGTCGTTGACCAGCGAGCGGGCGACCGTCACGCGCTGCTGCTGGCCGCCGCTCATCTCCGCCGGGCGCTTCGCGGCCTGCTCGGAGATGCCGACCATGTCGAGCGCGTGCATGGCCAGCCTGCGGGCCTTTCTCGGGCTCACGCCGGCGACCAGCAGCGGCAGCTCCACGTTCTCCACGCCGGAGAGGACCGGGATCAGGTTGTATGACTGGAAGATGAAGCCCATCCTCTCGGCCCGAAAGCGGGTGCGCCGCCGGTCGGACATGCCGCTCATGGCCTCCCCGGCGACGTACACCTCCCCGCCGTCGACGTCGTCGAGGCCGGAGAGGGTATTGAGCAGCGTCGTCTTGCCGCAGCCGGACGGGCCCATGATGGCGACCATCTCCCCGCGGGCGATGCCGAGGTCCACGCCCCTTAGCGCGTGCACCCGCAGGTCGCCCGCCGCGTAGACCTTCTGCACCCCGACCGCTTCTATCACCCGATCCTGCGCGACGTCCTCCTCAAATACCCGCCTCTGCGCCCGCTTCCTGGTCCCGAACACGCCCTCTCCTCTCGTCGCCTAGACACCCTGCACCAGGACCTTATGCCGCGGTGCGTGGGGACGCATCGGTCAGGGGGAGGAAAGCGGATGGGTCTTCAGGACCAGAGGGCCCGCCCATCCCCCAAGGAGACCTCGGGGATCAAGGCGTCTCAGCTAAGCACGTCCCGCCGGACGAACAGGATCCAGGCGGCCAGCAGGGAGCCCGCGGCCCACAGCGCGCTGACCCACGCGGATCTGACGATGGGCGCCCAGTCTATGGGATCCCGCAAGAGGCTGAGCCACGCGGCGAACTGGTTCGTCAGGAGGTAGGGGTCGAGGGCGCCTCCCAGCCCCAGGGTCGAGACGAGCTGGAGCAGCAGGATCAGGACGACCCCGCCGACCACGGAGGCCACGCTGTTGTGGGTGGCGGCCGAGAGGAACAGGGCGAAGGCCGCGAGCGCCAGCAGCGGGAGCGACACGAGGCCGGCGCTGGCCCACGTGAGGGCCACGCCTTCGCCGACGGAGACCGTGGCCCCGCCGAGCCCAGCCAGCGGTTTGAAGCCGACGGCGAGCCACCCGGCCAGCAGTCCCACCCCGACAAAGACCGCGATGACCGCCAGGGTGTAGAGCCCCACGGCGGCGGCCTTGGACCAGAACAGGCCCGAGCGCCCAACCGAACGTCCGAGGATGGTCTTGAGGGTGCCGGCCGAGACCTCCCCGGCGATGGCGTCGCCGGCGACGAGCACCGTGAGCAGGGGCAAGAGCACCACCGACCCGAACCCCAAGGTTATGAGCGGTATCACCAGGCCGTTAGAGAGCAACTGGGCGGCGAACGGCGCCTCGCCCGGCGGGGGGCCCTCCTGGGTGATCCTGACCGCCGCCAGGAACAGGATCGGGACCACCGCCGCCGCCCCGAGACCCAGGAACGTCCGCCGCTGGCGCAGCAACTTGAAGACCTCCCATCGGACCACTACCTGCCCTCCGTGAGCCGCAGGAACATCTCTTCCAGGTTCGGCCGGTCGGGGACGAGCGCGAGCACCTCCACACCCTCCTGGACCAGCGACCGCACCACCGGCCCAACCCCTTCCGGGCCCGAGGCGAACCGGAGCACCTCGTCGGACCGGAACCCGTCCAGTTCCTCCGGCCGGCCGTTCAGGATCGCCACGTCCGGTTGCGCGCCGAGGATGCGGCGCGCAACCTCGGGGTCGTCGGCCACCAGCCGGTACTCAGCCCGGCCTCTGGCGCGTTCCGCTATCTCGTCCAGGCTACCCTCGGTCAGAAGGCGGCCCCTGCCGACCACGGCGACCCGGTTGCACAGCTGCTCGACCTCGGCCAGGAGATGGCTGGAGAGAAATATCGTCAGCCCGTCCGCCGAGAGCTTCCGGACCAGCGCCCGGACGTCGCGCATCCCCGCCGGGTCGAGGCCGTTGGTTGGCTCGTCCAAAACCAGGAACTCCGGTTCCCTGAGGAGGGCCGACGCTATCGCCAGGCGCTGCTTCATGCCCTGCGAGTAGGCCTTCACTTTGTCCCCGGCCCTCTCCCAGAGGTCCACGGTCTCGAGCACGCGCCGGATCGGGGGCGGACCACCCGCCCGCCGGTCGGCGGCGGCCAGGATCCTGAGGTTGTCCCTGGCGGAGAGGTACTCGTAGAAGCCCGGAGCCTCGACAAAACCGGCCATCTTCGCGCGCTCTGCGGGCCCCGCGGCGGGACGGCCGAAGATGCGGACCTCGCCCGCCGTTGGCTTGACGAGGCCCAGGATGGCGCGGATGGTCGTGCTCTTGCCGCTGCCGTTGGGGCCGAGGAACCCGTACACGTCGCCCCGCCGGACGACGAGGCTCAGGTCCTCAACGGCGACGAAGCTCCCGAACCTCTTGGTCACGCCCCTCAGCTCGAGTGCCGGCGGGTCGGCGGGACCGGCGCGCACGTCCCCCGTTTCGGTCGCCTCGGCCAAGTTCTACCGGAGCCCCCTTGCGGCCTGCTCCAGCTCCGCGGCCGGGATGCTGCCGGCCAGGACGTACGAGACCCCGCCCTCGCTCCAGCGCAACCCAGATCCGACGGGCGTCGAGAGCTCCACGGCCTCAACCCCGCCTCCGAGGCTCACCGTCGGGAGCGCGGCTGCCATCTCGTCGCCCCCGGTGCCTTCGGGCTCGGGGACGGGCGCGGGGGCCGCCGCGGCGTCCTCCCCTCGCGTGCCCTGGGCCAGAACAATCGTGCCCCAGCCGGAGCCGTAGGTGAGCACCGCGCCGTCCGAACCCTTGAGGTAGACGCCCGTGAGCTCGCGGCCTCCCGGAGGAGCGGATAGCTCCTGAATCTCGAAGTCCGTGCGCTTCTGGGCCTGGGCCACGGTCTGGAACTCTGCCGGTTCCGCGCCTTCCTTGCCCTTCGGCTCGTCGACCGGCTCGCCGCGCTCGGGGGCCCCGCGTTCTCCCTCCGCGTCGAGGGGTTCCACCTCGGCGCCAGGGGGCACCCTGAGGTCGAAGACGCCCGCCGGGACGGGCCCAACGTCGAACTCAGAGACCCGCCAGGCGAACACCGGGTCGGGTCGCCCCTGGGCGTAGAGGGCGAAGCGCAGCGGCAGGTACGTCTCGGAGTCAATGAGCGCCTGGGCCCGATCCACCAGGGTCGAACCCTGGTCCTTGGGCCTCAGGGTCAGGACGTAGGCCTGACGGCCGGCGAACGGGATGGGGTCACCCTGGGCAAGGGTGCTGGTCGGGGCCAGCTCGGCCAGCATCTCGTCGACCTCAGCGGGGGTCACCGCCTGCTCGGCGGGTGTCGGTGGACGCTCGGCGCGCTCGGAGTGCTCGCCGGAGCGCAGGGTGTTGGTGGCGCCGTCGTAGATCGACACCTCCGACCCGTTCTGCACGAAGACCTTGTCGCCGCCGTCGCCTTGCAGCTCGGCCCGGACCCTCTCCTCGCCGCCGTACCAGACGCGGGCGCTCCATGGGCCGCTGGCCGCCGGTCCCTCACCCTGGCCCGAAGCCTCGAGAAGCTGGGCGGGGAGCAGGCTCTGCTCCAGGCTCATGCGGGCGCTGAAGTCGGGCGCCTTCTCGGGGGCCTGGGCCACCCGGCTCAAGAGCTCCGCGTCGGACAACCTCTCCGGCGGAGCCTGGGCGGCAAACGCCCTCAGGCCGACCAGCAGCCCGCCCGCGGCCAGGACCGCCACGATCCCAAGGAGGAGCAGCAGAATACCGCCGGCTCTCCGTCCGTTGCCTGCGTCCATCGACATGCCTCGCGAACCTCCTCCTGCGGGATCTCAGTCCCGGGATTACTTGCCTCATTGATTCTACCCTCTGTTACCTACGCACCCGACCCGCGTTCCGTTTCATTTAGACCTGAGATCAGGCCGGCCTCCGACGCGTGCCGGGCCGCGGCGGCGGTGTCTGGCAAGAGCAGCATCTCCGTCCCGAGGGCGTGAACTTCCTCTGTGATGTCCCGCACGGCGGTGTCGCGTTCGTCTGACGTCACGTCCCGGATGTAGATGGCCCGCACGCGCCCCGGGTGCTCGCGCACGACCTGGCGGTAGATCTCGGGGTCCTTCTCGCCGGAGTCCCCGATGAGGATAAAGGGGAGATCCGCGTACGTTTCCAGCAGCTTGCGGATCGTGCCAAGCTTGTGCCCCTCATGACCCCGAACGGTCGTCGGACTCCAGTCCTTGAGGAACAGCGGGCCGGCCGGGACTCCGTGCACGTCGAGAAAGTCTTCAAGCAGATCGTAGAGGTTCCAGGGGCTGCTGGAGACGTAGAAGATGGGGTTCTGAAGCCCGTCGGTATCCCCGGCGGCGCCGCGCTGCAAGGCGCGGTAGAAGGAGGCCACGCCCTCGAACGGCAGCCGCGTGTGGGCGTTGTTGAGCAGCGCGATCCTCACCATCTTCGAAGATCTCGGTCACGCTCGAACGGACGACGGTGTCGTCTATGTCGCTTATGACGCCGAAGCTGGCCTCGCGCGGGACGAGCACGTGGCCGGTCGCCCGCGCCTCGGCCTGCCCGGGGGCCTTGGGCCAGAGGAGGTCCAGCTCCACCGGACGCCAGCTGGTTCCCCCTTCGAGGGGAGCCGGCAGGTCGAAGCGCACGTCGAAGAAGCCCTCTTTGTCGGTGGTCGCCACGATCTGGGCTCTCCCCCCGGGCGTGTCCAGGCTGGCCCGGACGCGGGCCTTGGGCACCTCGTCGCTCTCGAACCTGCGGGCCATGTTGCGCAGGTTCCGCCAGACGGTATCGTCGCCGCTGGAGCGGGTGATGCCCTTGCCCTCCAGGACACGCCCCTTGAGGAAGAGCGTGCTGGCGGTGCCGTGGCCGCGGTACGGCAGGATCTCGATGGGCGAGAGCCGTCCCCGGCGCAGCTTCAGGCCGAACTTGAGCCGATCGAAGGAGGTCTCCGCGAAACGCGCCCCCGACACGACCGCCCGCCGTCCCCCGCCCAGGACCGCTCTCCCCGCGCGCCGGATCGAAGCCCTTCCCCGGCCCGCGTCGTCCATGTCGCCCTCCCTCGTTCGCCGCACCCCAGCGCACGCATCTTACTCGGGCCCCGACAGGGGGGAAAGCCCGGGACTCCGAGGTCCCGGGCCTCCGTGCGGGGCGGATCTCCCCCACCGCTTAGCCGCGGTCGCGCTCGAGCATCACCATCATGAGGATGCTAGCGAGAAGCAGATCCTCCTCCTCGTCGGTAAGGTCGGCCAGCTTTTCGAGGCGGAAGGAACTCTCGAACAACGACCTCTGCTTCGTGAGGCACAGGGCGGGCCGGCCGCGAAGGTCCACCGTGTAGGCCGGGTTGAAGAACAGGCCGCCCATACCGTCCCCGAAGGGAAGGGCTTCGGCCAGGCCGTCGAGGACCTTCACCCAGGGGTTCTCTTCGCCAATGGAGCCGATCGTCTCGCCGCGCGCGTCCACAACGTCGTAGGCGCTCTTCCACAGAGACCGCATCCCCTGTTGGTGCACCGAGCCCAGAGGTAGACCGTTCGGCCCGCTGATAGCGTAGCCGGCGCCGAAGTCGACCACCCTGTCGGCCTTGAGGCGGAACCTCAGGGCGCTCTGGGCCTCGTCCTCGTAGATCCGCACGTCCTCCTTCAGCTTGAACTTCTTTTTCCTGGCGTAGGCCACCTGCCGGCCCGCCGCGTCCGTCACCCTCACCCGGGTCCCGATGGTAGCGATCTTGAAGCCTATATCCAACGGGTACTGCATCATGCGATGACCTCCTTCTCGCCGCGTTCCACTTCCCGCCCCTGCATTTTCGTGGGTGATCTCCGCAAGAGCCGGGTCGCCCACCGGATCCGCACCGCGTCCTGACGCCGCAGCTCCCGCAGGAAGTCCGCCAGTTCGTGGTCCTTATCCCTCTCGGCCTCCAGGACGCGCGCGTCGTAGGATCCGACGCCGTCGAGCACGCCGAGAAGCAGCTCCGTCGTGTCGCCGCTCGCTCGAGGGTAGATGTTCGTTCCTTGTGGGTTCTGTTCCCCGATGCCGAGCATCGATCTCCTCCTTCCTCGCTCGTCCTCCTGGTACAGGACGTGCCCCCGGCCCGAGCTTTGGGCCGGGGGCATCTGACACGTCATGAGGCGTCTAGCGCTCGATCAGGTCGGCGACCAGCGGGTAGCGGTACTCGCCGTCCTTGGAGACGCGGTAGGCCGCGTACGCGCCGTGCACCAGGGGAACGAGCGTGAGGATGACCATCACCGGCACGAACAGGAACCCGATCAAGATAACCGTCAACAGCCCCGTCACGGCCCAACCGATGAACAGGAAAGCGATCCAGGCCCCCTGGTACAGCGCTGCCTGCAGCGCGTTGAACGCGATCCTCTCGGAGCGGTCCTTGTAGACCAGCCACAAGATCGCCGCCGCCACCGGACCCAGGAACAGCGTGAACACGTTCAGGAACGTGCTCAGGTGCGCGAGCACCGACCAGGTCTTCTCCTCACGGGTCTGAGGCCCAACAGGACCTATCCCCACGGACCCGACAGGACCATACCCGACAGGATCGTATCCAGCGGGGCCGTATCCAGCGGGGTCGTTCTCCGCCGGGCCGCTTGCCTCGGGCTCGGCCTGTGGCGGATCCGCCTGGTCCGCGGTCGCCTGATCCGTAGCCGCCTTCTCCGCGCCCACCTGACCCGTGTCCGCCGGGTCAGCACCCGCAGGCTCCGGGCCCACAGGCTCCCGGTCGCCGGCCACACCGTAGTTCTTTTCTCTGTCCTCCACCGCAGGCTCCTCTCTGTTGCCCAATAACTTCTGCACACAAAGTACCCCCGAACTGGAACACCGGCATCGGACCGGGGGCCGAAACCGAGTAGGTCCGCAGGATGAGCTTCGCTTTTGTCGCTCCCTTCGGTCGCTCCTGTTAGCGAGTAGCGAGGTAGCGAGTAGGGAGTTGTCAGTTCGCCGGCCCACTACTCCCTACTCCCTGGCGGAGCGAAGCGACGCCTACCTACTCGCTACGGCCCCAACGGGGCCGTATGCTACGATCACCGCGCCCATGAGAGGACCCTCAAAACCGTACGCCCAAGGGCAGCAAACGCCGTGAGCCGCCGGGCGGGCGCGTTGCTGGCCCTGGCGGTCGCGGCCGTCGTCTTTCTTCTGGACCAGGGCCTCAAGGCCGCCGTCGAGGGCTCGTTACGCCTCGGGGAGAGCGTGACCCTCGTCCCGGGCATTCTCAGCCTCACCCACATCAGGAACGACGGCGGCGCGTTCGGCATCCTGGGCGGCAGCCAGGGTGTGCTGCTGCTGGGGAGCGTCGTAGCGGTGGGTGTGGTCCTGTGGATGCTCTTCTCCAGCGCGTCCTCGCGCGCGACGGTGCTCGGGTGCGGCCTGATCCTGGGCGGGGCCGCCGGCAACCTCCTGGACCGCCTGACGACGGGCGAGGTCACCGACTACGTCCACTTCTCGTTCTGGTACGTCTTCAACGCCGCCGACGCCGCCATAACCGTGGGCGTCGCGCTCCTGTTGCTCTCCGCGCTTCGCCCCGAAAGGGCCGAACAGCAACCGAGCTAGTCAGCCCGCTGCGCCCTTCGGGCTCCGCTCTCAGCACGCTCCCTCCGGTCGCTGTCAGCTATCAGCTTGTGCCGGTCGACTCCCACCCGGCCGCGGTACGGCTTCGGGCGAGGATCCCGTCGGTCATCCGCCGGCGCGCAAACGCCTCGGACCGCGCACGCCTTGGCGGTTGGCTGAAAGCCTCCGAAGGAGGCGTGCTGAGAGCGAGGGCCTGCAAAAAGGCCCGATGCGGGCTGAGAGCGGAGGCCTGACAAGGCCGCAGCGGGCTGACTAGCTCACCAGCGGGCAGTCGGCCGCTCTAGGCCGACTGCCCGCTGGTGTCGCCCTCGCGGAGCTGGCGCAGGATGCCGCCGGATAGCAGGATGCCGCGTTCGCGTTGCGAGAACCCAGCCAGGAGCGTGACCTCTCCCCCTTCGCCTTTGAGCGGCACCTCTTCGTCGCCGTTCTCGAGGCGTTCCCGGATCTCCGGCAGCTCCCACTTCTGGCCCTGCTCGAACTTGTCGTAGTCCGACTCTTCTTTGACCTGTAGGGGCAGGATGCCCTGGGAGATGAGATTGCGGCGGTGGATGCGGGCGAAGCCCTTGGCTATGACAGCCCGGACGCCGAGGTGCAGCGGGGCCAGGGCGGCATGCTCGCGGCTGGAGCCCTGCCCGTAGTTGTGCCCGCCCACGATAAAGCCTGGCGCCATCTCCTGGGCCTTCTCGTGGTAGTCGGGGTCGAAGCGGCGGAAGGTGAACCGGGAGATCTCCGGGACGT
The DNA here is from genome assembly GCA_963769655.1 of uncultured Rubrobacteraceae bacterium. GTDB lineage: Bacteria > Actinomycetota > Rubrobacteria > Rubrobacterales > Rubrobacteraceae > CAVYMT01. Next base: position 145,379 of record CAVYMT010000007.1, read on the forward strand.
TGGACCGGAACGACATGACCTCGACCCCGTCGGGGGCCAGGTCGCCCGTCGAGACGTCGTCTTCGACGACTATCGTCACCGTGGCCTCCAGAGAGTCCGGAAGCTCCGGCGCCTCGGGGGGCGGCTCGATGTTCGGGCCGCGAGGTATCTCGATGCCACCGGCCTCCTCGGACGGGGCGGGGTCGAGGATCTGGCGGTCGTCTACGGCCGGGTTGGCGGGGGCATCGGGCAGGTCTGGGTACTCGCCGAGCTCGCGAGGATCGGTTATGATGCCCCGCAGCGCCGTCGCCACCGCCGTGGTCGGGCTCGCGAGGAATACCTGATCCGTCGGGGTCCCGCTCCTGCCGGGGAAGTTGCGGTTGAAGGTCCTGACGCTGACCGAGTCTGAAGGCGGCGCCTGCCCCATCCCGACGCATGGGCCGCACACCGGCTCGAGCATCCTGGCGCCGGCCCGCACGAGGTCCGAGTAGACGCCGGTCTGGGCTATGGAGTCCAGGATCTGGCGGCTCCCCGGCGTTACGGTCATGACGAGGCCGGGGGAGACGGTCTCCCCCCGCAGCACGGCCGCCGCGACGGCGAGGTCCTCGAAGCCGGAGTTGACCGAGCTGCCGAGGCAGACCTGGGCCGCACTTGTGCCGGCGACCTCCTCCACCGGCACGACGTTGCCGGGCGAGTGGGGCTTGGCGATCAGGGGAACGAGCTCGTCGAGCTCTATGTGCTCGCGCTCGTCGTATTCCGCGCCCTCATCGGCGGCGAGCTCGACGAAGTCGTCCAGGCGTTGCTGCATCTCGAGCCATTCGCGGGTGCGCTCGTCGGAGGGAAAGACGCCCGACGTGGCGCCGAGCTCGGCGATCATGTTGCAGATCGTGGTCCGCCCCGTGACCTCTATGTTCTTTACGCCATCGCCGCGGAACTCGAAGATCCTGTTCAGGCCGCCGCGCACCCCGCGCCGCCGCAAGAGCTCGAGGATGACATCCTTCGGCGTGACCCAGTCGGCGAGCGCGCCCGTGAGCTCCACGCCGACGATCGTCGGCGCCGGTGTCTCGAAGGGCTGGCCGGCCATGACGAGCGCGACGTCGAGCCCGCCGGCCCCGATGGCCACGGACCCCAGGGCGCCCGAGGAGGTGGTGTGCGAATCCGCCCCGATCAGGGTGGCGCCCGGCCTGGCGAAGCGCTCGACGTGCAGGTAGTGGCAGATGCCGTTGCCGGGGCGCGAGTAGAGCATGCCGTACTTGGCCGCGAAGGCCTGCAAGAAGCGGTGGTCGTCAGGGTTCTTGAAGTCGAGCTGGATGATGTTGTGGTCCACATACTGGACGGCGAGGTCCACCTCGACCCTGTCGATGCCCATCCGCTCGAACTGCAGGCAGGCCATCGTGCCGGTGGCGTCCTGTAGGAGCGTCTGGTCTATGCGGAGGGCGGCCTCCTCACCCGGCTCGAGCGACCCGTCCACTAGGTGGTCGTCGAGGATCTTGGTGACCAGATTCTTGGCCATAGCGCGCCACCCCCGTGGGCTTGTTCTCCAGGTTCTTCACATTCTACACACGGACCCGAAGGCCCCGCGTGACTACCCCAGGTGGCTCAACACGAAGGACAGCAGAAAGCCGAACGAGGTGAGGAGGCCAACTACGCCTCCTCCCTGTCCCCCGCCACTCTCCTCGTAGGCCTCGGGGAACATGGTGCTGGCGAGCATGGTCAGGATGGCGCCGGCGGCGAAGGACTGGATGGCGGCCACGAGATTTGCGGAGTCGCCGGCCAAAAACATGTAGCCGAGCACCGCGGCGACGGTGGAGGCCAGCACGACGCCGCCCCACAGGCCGAAGACGTAGACCGCCGAGCGCCCGGATTGCCTCATCCCGGAAGCGGAGGAGAGACCCTCGGGGATGTTGCTCAGGAACACGGCGACTACCAGGGCGACGCTTATGTTCCCGCCCTCCAGGAGGCTTATGCCGATGGCCGCCGACTCCGGTATGCCGTCCAGGAGCGCGCCTATGGCTATGGCGGTGGCCGAGTCTCCCTGCTTGTCTTCGGGGTTCTTGCGGCGCGATCCGCCCTTCCGATTCACTACCCCGTCGGCCAGGAAGAACACGATCGATCCGAGGAGCAGCCCGATGGCCGTCGCGTCGAACCCGCCCTCCTGGTAGGCCTCTTCCATGAGCTCGAAGGCCACCGAGGAGACCAGAACCCCGGCGCCGAAGGCCATGATGTAGGCGATCAGGCGGTTCGACGCGTCGAGGTAGAAGCCGACCAGCGCCCCGATCAGGAGCGATGCGCCGCCCACGAACCCCCAGAAGGCCGCCCCGAACGCGCCGACGTCTTCCATGTCCTACTTGCGTCACTTGCTACCCGGTCACGAGCCTCTCATAGACTGTCCGGTACTTGCGGATGGCCTGCCGCAGCTCCTCGGTCCGTTCTTCCCCTGCTCCCTGGCCCGCCTCTTCGCCAGAGTCCGACTCCGAGCTCTGGGCCGAGCGGGAGACCACCTCGGCACGTTTGCGCCGGGCCTCGCGGTAGTCGTCGGCGACGTCCGGATAGGTAACGGCCAGGGCCTTCTCGGTCTCCTCGTCGCTCTGGGCGGCGTCCGCGACGAAATTGCGCTCGACGAGGATGTCGGAGACCGTCCTGTCGGCCATCTCGATGGAGCGCTCGGGGTTGTCCACGAAGATCCGCTCGACCTCGGCCCACTCCCCCTCGAACCGTTCGCGGCTCTCATCCGAGAGGGGCCGGACCTGGCGCTCGACGCGACCGCGCCGTTCCCGAAGCTCCCGCTCGGCCTCCTCCTCCGAGCCTCGCTCCTCGGCCGTCCGTTCGTACTCCGACCCGAACTCTTCGCGGGTGCGCTCCCTGTGCGTCTCCTGGCGCTGCGACCGCCGGCTACGCGAAACAAAGTAGACGATGAGCAACAATATAACGACCACCGCCACGACGACGGCTATTGTCACCAGGGTTGTGGTACTCAAATGGTCTCCTCCCGTTAGACTCCCTGCACCGCACTATTCCCAAAAACGCAACGCGCGTAACCCTTACGGAGGGTCAACATCTGAAGTAGAGGCACTATGCCAAGCCCGATTCCTCCCCAGCAAGGCTCGCGCGAAGCGCCGGCGTGGGATGGGGAGCCCGCGCTGGCGCTGGTTTGCGACCAGCCGCCGGCTGGTATAACAGCTCGTATCCAAGTCCGAACGTGGGACGGGCAGAAAGGAGCACATATGACCGAGGGTGAAGGCCCCCGTCGCCCCGGAGGGGCGAGGGACAACCAGAGGGACGAGCTGGACGAGGCCGCGGGCGTGAGCAAGCGAGACGCCCAGAGGGAGGCCGTCGAGGAGGAAGAGGAGGCCGGCGGCGGCGGAGGCGCGGGCGTGAAGGACAACGTCACGGACGACCTGGACGAGGCGCAAGAGAGGTAGTCCGCGAGAAGGCAACTGGGGGCCGGGGCAGGATCTTGCCCCGGCCCCTCTCGCTTGCGCGCTAGTCGCTCTACGGGCGAGCCATCGGCCACAACCAAGAAGCTGATAGCTGACGGCGTTCGCCCAAGGCTTCAAGCCCTAGGCGAACAGATCTAGCGGACGCGGGGGCGGTTGGATCTCCGGCGCGAGCGCCCGAACCAGCGGTCGAGGTAGCGGTCGGCGATCCAGGCCCCCGCTGCGCCCCCGAGAACGCCGAGAAAGACGTCGAAGGCGCTGTCGACCGGGGTGTTGCTGATGGGCAGGCCCATCGCGGACATCACGACCTCGATGCCCTCCCACGCGGCCGCCCCGACCAGTCCGATCGCCGCCCCCGTGACGAGGGCGTGGCGCGGGGTATCGAAGAACTCGTCGTCGCCACCGGCGCGGTAGACGATCTCGGCCACTATCGCCACCAGCACCAGCGGCGTCAGGAAGTGCGCGATCTCGTCGTAGAGTGGGATCGGCTCGAAGAGGTGCCAGACGAACCCGGCCCCGTTGAGGGCCACGCAGATCACGATCAGCGCAACAACCCACACGCGCGGCACCGGCTTACCTCCCCGACCGCTTGCCTACGACCCTCGCCTATACCCCCGGGAACCACTCCTGGAACACTTCCTTGGGCACCTCGTGGCAGTGGCGGCACCGGGCCTCGTAGTTCTCCTGGGCGCCGACGAGGATCGTGGGGGCCGTGGTTGGCGCCGGTCGGCCGTCTATGAGGCGCTGCGAGCGCGCGGCGTCGCGGCCGCAGCGGGCGCAGATGGCCCGCAGCTTGACCACCTCGTCCGCCTCGGCCAGCAGGGCCGGCATCGGCCCGAAGGGCTCGCCGCGGAAGTCCATGTCGAGCCCGGCGACGATCACATCGTGCCCCTCGTCGGCGAGTTGTCGGGCCGCCGCCACGATCCCCCCGTCGAAGAACTGGGCCTCCTCGATCGCCACGACGTCGGCCGATGGGTCTACCCTCTCCAGAAGCACCCGGCTCGAAGAGACGGGGATGGCCTCGTGCGGCACGCCGTTGTGGGAGCGGATCTCGGCCTCATCAGTACGGGTCTCGAGCGCGTGCTTGAAGACCTGCACGTCGCGCCGAGCGTAGAGGGCGCGCCTGACACGCCGGATCAACTCCTCCGTTTTGCCGGAGAACATGGAGCCCGTGATCGCCGTCAAGGAACCGGAGAGCGGCCCCGAGGTCTCGGCCGGATTGACTACCGCTTGCGTCATGGACATTTATTGTACTGGGCCTGCAGACCTCGCCATAGAAGCGTTACGTATTTCTGTACCTGCGCTGGTGGGAAATTCTCTGTGGGAAGTACAGGTCCGCTTGCTTACGAGTCATGACATGGGAGTCTCTGTTTGGTGAGTGGCGGAGCCGCATTTCCCTACCACGAGGACTGAGGGCAACTCGACCATAAGTTCACCCTGCGAGCTTCGCGACCCGGAGGATATCCTTGTATTTATACATACCGTTCAGTATAGTTGAGCTGTGGCTGAAAAATCTATGCGGACGAGGGACAAGGGAAAGACGCGCCGTAGGGTGTTGGCGGCGGCCCGCGAGCTCTTCTACGGGGATGGCATCTGCGCTACCGGGGTCAGCGCGGTAGCCGAGAGGGCTGGGGTTACGAAGATGACCCTCTACGCCCACTTTCCCTCCAAGGAAGCGCTCGTGACCGCGTACCTGGAAGACAGTGACAGGCGCTGGCGGGCGTTTCTGGAGGAGAAACTATCGGGTTGCGAGGATTCGCGCGACAGGCTCCTGGCTGTCTGCGATGCCTACCGGGAGTATTTCACGGCGAGAGAGATGCGGGGTTGCGCCTTCGTCAACTGCGCCGCGGAGTTCCCCGACCCCGGCCACCCGGCGCGGCGGGTGATCGCACAGCATAAGGCCGGGGTGCGAGAGCGGCTCCGGGACCTCGCCGCCGAGGCCGGTGCTAAAGAGCCAGTAGAACTGGCCGAGCGTCTGTTCGTCGTGCTGGAGGGCGCCTACATCACAAGCGCACTGGAGGGCGACAGGGGAGTCCTCGACCATTCCCGCGCGTTCATCGTCGAACTGGTGGAGGCAGCAGTCCGGGATCGTCCGTGAAGCCGGCGAACACCCCGGCGCTAGGAGAGGTAACCTTGCAGCTTTTTGGCAAGCGCCGTTACGTGGTGCTGGCTTTTGCCGTGCTGGTGCTGTTTTGGGGGTCGGCTTTTTCGGTCGTAAAGGTCGGTTTGGAATACTCGCCGCCCATGATCTTTGCTGGTCTGAGAACCCTGATGGGTGGCCTTGTAATTTTGCTCGTGGCTGTTATTTGGGGTGGGAGCCCGCATTTGAGACGCGACTGGCCGATCTTCCTGCTGTTCGCGGCGTTCAACGTGGTCTTCTTTTTCGGGTTTCAAACCCTGGCTATTCTGATATTTGCCCTCCGGGACGGCGGCGGTGTTGGAGTACTTGCAACCGATGCTGGTTGGGCTACTAGCCTGGATGATCTTGGGCGAGTCGCTCTCGTTAGCCAAGATCGTCGGCCTGATACTGGGTTTCTCGGGCATAGTGGCGGTGAGCGCGGGGAGCGTCTTTGGGAACATATCTGCGGCGGGCGTGGCGTTCGGGGCAGGATCGGCGCTCTCCTGGGCCCTGGGTACGGTCTTTTTCAAGCGGTACGAGGCGAGGGTCTCGACCATGTGGGCGGTGGCTATACCGTTTGTGATCGGAGGCATGGTACTGACGCTTTTTGGTTTCTCCATAGAATCCTGGTCGGAGGTGTCCCCCACGGGAACGCTCTTCGCGAGCCTCTCTTACGTGTCGCTCGTCGAGATAGCGCTGGCGTGGTTGATCTGGTTTGGCCTGATCCGGGCGGGGGAGGCGAGCCGCGTCGCGGTTTACGTTTTCTTCGTGCCCCTCGTTGGCATAGTAATCGGGGCGATCTTCCTCGACGAACGGCTAACGCTTTCGCTCTTGATCGGGACCTTCCTGATCGTCACCGGCATCTACACGGTAAATCACTCGTCAACCGAAGAAGGCAAACACGCCAACTAGACCTAACCTCGTTCGTCGCTCGGATATTTACCTTGCTCCTAGCACGGAGGGGTTTGTCCTCAAGGCTGTAGTCGTTCTATGCGATCCACTGATCCAACGTCCGGTCGACTGTGAGACGGCTGGTCTTTAGAGCGGTTTTCATATTGGGTGGTCGTGTAGGGTCATGTAGCCGCTTTTATGCCGAGATCTGCGAGCATAGACCTCCGCAAACCCGGCGATCGGGGTCCCAGAAACCGCTAGCGCAACTCGCGCCCGGACGCGACGCGATGCCTCCTGTTGCGAACCACGGCGACGGTCACCACCGCGGCGACGACGAGCGCGGAGGTCACCAGGAAGAGGCCGACGTACTGCGGGGCCTGGCGTCCCAGAAAGGAGTAGAGGAGCGTCTGTGGAAAGATGCCTAGAGTCGTGGCGGCGAGAAAGCTGCGGAAGCGCATCCTGGTGAGGCCGGCAGCGTAGCTGATGGCGTCGAAGGCCACCCCCGGCAGGAGCCTGCCGAAGAAGACGGCGTAGAGGCCCCATCGGGCGAACCAGCGGTCCGCCGACTCGAGGCCCACGCGGCCCACCAGCACCTCCACCGGCCCGCGTCCGAGGGAGCGTGAGATCCCGAAGCACACCGCCGCCGCCAGGACGTGCCCGAAGAGCGAGAGCACCAGCCCCCAGAAGACCCCGAACGCCAGACCGTTGGCGAAGGTTATGAGAAAAGACGGCACCGGCGCCGCGAGCGCCTGGAGCACCATCAGGAAGCACGAGGCGACGGGAGCCCACGGCCCGAACGAGACTATGTAGTCCCGCAGACCCGCGATGTCCCCCCGACCCAGGATGCCGAGGGCCTCGTTGAACGACGACCGGAACGCGGGCGAGACGAGGTAGAGCATGAACAGCAGTACCACCACGAACAGCAGCGCGCAGAAACCGCAACCACCGGACGGTCCTCGCGTCCAGGGTCACGGGAGGCGCCGAGGCAGGGGGCCTTCCGGAGCCGTCCATGCCGAGATCTTACCGTGCGGCGAAGTCACGCCGGGCAAGGGAAGCTCCTAGATCATCCCCGCGTCCCGCGCCTGGTCCAGGGTGTTCTGGGCCATCCTTATCGAGGCGGCGTCGACCATCTGGCCGTCCACGCTGACCGCCCCGCACCCGGCGGCGTTCGCCTCCTCGTAGGCCGCGACGACCTTCTTCGCCCACTCCACCTCGCTCTCGGTGGGCGAGAAGACCTCGTTGACGGCCCCGACCTGGGCCGGGTGGATGCACCACTTGCCGTCGAAGCCCAGGGAGCGGGCGAGCGCGGCAGGCCTTGCGCAGGCCCTCGTCGTCGCGGTAGTCGGCGACGGGACCGTCCACGGCACGCAGGCCCGCGGCGCGCGCGGCGACGACGATGCGCTGCATGGCGTAGTGGAAGCGGTGGCCCGGGTAGGCCTCGTCCCACTCGTCCATCGTGCCGATGCTCGTCTGCGGCATCCGCAGGCTCGCGGCGAAGTCGCCGGGCCCGAAGTGGAGGGCGTCGAGGCGGTCGGTGGAGCGGGCTATGGCGTCCACGTTCGTCAGGCCCTCGGCGCTCTCTATCTGGCGCCTCGAGCTTTATCCTGCCTGGCTCGAGGTCGGCGGCGAGCTCGAGCCGTTCGAGCAAGGTCGCGACGGCGTGGAGGTCCTCGGGACGGTTCACCTTGGGGACCATGACGGCGTCGAGCGCCTCGCCCGCCTCCTCGACGACCTCGATCAGGTCGCGGTAGAACCAAGGCGTGTCGAGGGCGTTGATGCGGTAGAGGGTCGGCCTGCCGCGCCAGTCGAGCTCCTCGATGGCCCGGACGACGTTCTCGCGGGACGCCGCCTTCTCGTTCGGGGCGACGGCGTCTTCGAGGTCGAGAAAGACGGCGTCGGCGTCCGAGGCCAGGGCCTTCTCGACCATCTCCAGGTTAGAGGCGGGGACGGCCAGCAGGGATCGTGGGGATCTCACCTGCCTTCGAGCAGCGACTCGACGGGCTCGCCGCGGATCGAGGCGTCGAGTACCTCCATCGGGTGGGCCATCGGGATCGTCGTGGCCCATCTTCTTGAGGGAGGCCTGGATCTGGAGCATGCAGCCGGGGTTGGAGGTGACGATCATCTGCGCCCCGGTCTTGAGGATGTTCTTGGCCTTGCGCTCGCCGAGCTCGGCGGCGGGCTCGGGCTCGACCATGTTGTAGATGCCGGCCGAGCCGCAGCAGATCTCGGCCTCCTTTATCTCCTTGACCTCCATGCCCGGGTATCTGCCTTGAGGGTCTGGCGCGGCTGCTGGCGGACACCCTGCGCGTGCGCCAGGTGGCAGGCGTCGTGGTACGCAGCCGTCACGGGCAAGCGGGTGCCGCTCGGCCACCGGCCCGAGCTCCTGCAGGAACTCGGAGACGTCCTTCACGCTCTCGGAGAACGCGCTTGGCGCGTTCGGCGTACTCGGGGTCGTCGCGCAGGAGGTGACCGTACTCCTTCATCGTCGAGCCGCAGCCCGGCGGCGTTGATGACGACGTTGTCGAGGTCCTCCCGCTCGAAGGTGTCTATCGTCTTGCGGGCGAAGTCCAGCGACTCCTCCTCGCGCCCGGCGTGGGTCGAGAGGGCGCCGCAGCAGCCCTGGTTCTTGGGGGCGACGACCTCGCAGCCCTCGGCGGCGAGCACCCGCACGGTGGCGGCGTTGACCTGGGAGAAGAAGACCTGCTGCACGCAGCCGATCAGGACCCCGACGCGCCGGCGCTTCTCGCCGATGGGGGAGGTGATCTCGGGTATCTTCTGCTCCCTCTGGAGCTTGGGCATGAGGGCCTCCATCGCCCGCATGCGGGCCGGGAGGCGGCTCCATGACGCCGGCCTTGCGCAGCCTGTCGCCGATGCCGAAGCGCTGGTAGAGCCTCAGGGGTCCGGCCGCCAGGCGCAGGCGGCTTGCGGTAGGGGAAGAGCTGGAAGATCATCTCCCGGAAAGCCTTGTCGTCGGGCCGCCGCTCGTAGCGGCGCTCGACCTGCCCGCGCGTCGCCTCGATGAGCTTGTCGTACTGCACCCCGGAGGGGCAGGCCGTAACGCAGGCCATGCACCCGAGGCACAGGTCCCAGTGCCGGACCATCTTGTCGTTCATCGGGCTCCTCGTTGAGGCCCTTGTTCATGAGGTAGATGCGCCCGCGCGGGGAGTCCATCTCCTCGCCGAAGAGGACGTAGGTCGGGCAGGTCGGCAGGCAGAAGCCGCAGTGCACGCAGTCGTCTATGAGGTCCTTGTCCGGCGGGTGGTGGTCGTCGAAGGCCGGGAACTTGTAGGAGCCGCTCTCGGGCCGGTCATCGCCGATGGTCTGCTGGATCGACTCCCCCGCCGCGCGCGTGCTCTGCCCGATGTCCTGCGGGCTGCCGGCGCCGATGGTCTCGGCCATCGCCTTGTCTCGCGGTGGTTCCGGCCTGATCGGAGCCCCGCTCGGTGCCGTCGGTCGCGTCGTAGCGGTTGCCCGACTGCCGCGGGTCGGGACTGCCGTTGGAGTTCCCGCCGTTCTGGCCTTCTGTCACTAGATACCTCCCACGAAGCGGCCCGGGTTCATGGCGCCCCGGGGATCGAACTTGTCCTTTACCCGGCGCATGAGGCCCGAAGCGTCGCCGCCAGGTCCCCACGCCCCTATCCTGGCCTTGACGGCCGGCGGGGCCGCGCGCACCACGACGCTCCCGCCCCTGCGGACCCAGATCTCCCGCAGCTCCTCGACCACCCCGACGCGCGCCTCCTCGTCGCCCCCGGAGAGCGCAACGTAGGTAACGCCGCCAGCCGCGTGGCCGGTGATGCGGGGCTCGATCCCCCGGCGCTCCGCGGCCCCGAGCATCGAGTCGAGCACGCCCGCAAGCTCCGCCGGCGGGGCGCGATATCTTGAGCGCCAGCGTCGTCTCCGGCCCCGGGCGGCTCGAGCGGACCGAGCCGGTCGGCCTCCTCCTCCGAGAGATCACGCACCTCGCCGAAGCCCTTGAGGAGGTAGGCCGCGGTCTCGGCCTGCGCCTCGACGCCGGGCGGGATGCCCTCGATCAGGACGCTCAGGAGCCTCGTCTCGCCCGCCCAGTGCAGCTCGACGGCGCTCGCGACGAGTTGGGAGTGCATGATCGCCTGCGCCGCGCCCTGGGCCGCGGCGGTGTCGGCGAGCTCCACCGCCACCGTGCGGGCGGCCTCGGGCTGCGGGTGCAGCCGGAAGTTGCACGTCGGCGATGACGCCCAGAGTGCCCAGGGAGCCCGTGAAGAGCTTGGCGAGGTCGTAGCCGGCGACGTTCTTGACGACCTTGCCGCCGGCCTTGGCGACCGTCCCGTCGGCCAGGACGACGGTGATGCCGATGATCAGGTCGCGCACGGTCCCGTAGCGGTAGCGGCGCGGCCCGTAGGAGTTCGAGGCGACCACACCCCCGATCGTGGCGCCCGCCTCCGCTCGGGCGGGTCCACGCCGAGCATCTGGTCCGAGCCGGCGAGCTGCTCCTGGAGGTCCTGGAGCTTTATCCCGGCCTGGACCCTGACGACCTGGTCGCCCGGCACGTGCTCGATGACCTCGTCCATCCGGGCCATGCTCAGGACGAGGTCGAGCGCGTTCGGCGGGTTGCCCAGGTGCGATCTTCGTCCCGCCGCCGCGCGGGGCGACGGCGAGGCCCTCGCCGCTCGCGAGCTTCAGGAGCTCGCTAATCTCCTCGATCGAGCCCGGCTCGGCGACGAAGGCGGGCCTGACGCCGTCGACGGCATCCTGCTCCGTCGCCTCGCGGGCGTGCTCTGCGCCGACGATGCTTCTGCAGGTCCTCCAGCGATACGTTCTCTGTTCGCGTATCCATCCCAGGCCCCCTAGAAGTTCTCCGCCAGGCCGGCCTTCTGGACCGGGTGCATGCGGAACGGACCGGGCGCTCGCCGCAGAGGCGGGGGGTCGGGAAGATCTTGCCGGGGTTGCAGATCTGGTGCGGGTCGAAGGCGCACCGCAGGAGCTGCATGACGTCCATATCCTCTGTGGTGAACATCTTGGGCATGTACTTCTTCTTGTCCTCCCCGATGCCGTGCTCGCCGGTGAGCGACCCGCCGTGCTCCAGGCAGGTGAAGACTATGTCCCCGGCCAGCTTCTCGGCCTTCTCGGCCTCGCCCGGATTGTCGTTGTCGTAGAGGACCAGCGGGTGCAGGTTGCCGTCCCCGGCGTGGAAGACGTTCGCCACGCGCATCCCGTACTCCTGGCCGAGCTCGCTGATCCTCTTGAGGACGGCTCCCGAGCTCGGTGCGCGGGACGACGGAGTCCTGGACGTAGTAGTCGTTGGCGATGCGGCCCATCGCGGCGAACGCGGCCTTGCGCCCCTTCCAGAACAGCGCCCGCTCGTCGTCGTCCTGGGCGATCCTTATCTCCGAGGCGTTGGTCTCCTCGCAGACCCTGTAGACGTGGTCGAACTGGCGCTCGACCTCCGCCGCCGGGCCCGTCGAGCTCCACGATAAGGATGGCGCCCGCTTCGGGGAAGCCGGGGTGCACCGCCACCTCGACCGCCTCGATGCACAGGGCGTCCATCATCTCTATGGCCGCCGGCACGATCCCGCCGCCGATGATCCCCGAGACGGCGTCCCCGGCCTCTTCGGTGTCCTTGAAGGCCGCGAGCAGCGTGTTGACGGCCTCGGGCTTGCGCACGATCCGAAGCGTGATCTTGGTCGCTATCCCCAGAGTACCCTCGGAGCCGACGAACGCCCCGAGCAGCTCGTAGCCGACGGGCGTCGGGCGCCTTGCCGCCGCCGATGTGCACCACCGACCCGTCCGGCAGGACCACCTCGGCCGCCATGACGTGGTTGGTCGTGAAGCCGTACTTGAGGCAGTGGACGCCGCCGGAGTTCTCGGCGAGGTTCCCGCCGATGGAGGAGACGATCTGGCTCGCCGGGTCGGGCGCGTAGTAGTAGCCGTCGTCGGCGACCTCCTGGCTGACCCAGATGTTTATGACCCCGGGCTCGACGACGACCCGCTGGTTGGGGATGTCCACCTCCAGGATGCGGCGCATCCTGGAGAGGACTATGAGGACGCCCGACTTGACCGGCAAGCGCCCCGCCCGAGAGCCCGGTACCCGAGCCCCGCGCCACGAAGGGGATGCCCTCGTCGTGGCAGATCGGTGACGATCTTCTGGACGTGCTCGGCGGTCTCCGGCAGGACGACGAGGTCGGGGACGACCCTGTAGTTCATCAGGCCGTCGCACTCGTAGGACCGGAGTTGCTCGTGCTCGGAGATCACCCCCTCCGGGCCGAGGATCCCCTCCATCGTCGCTACGAGCCACTCCCGCGCCATGCGAACCTCCTTCTCGGGGGTCTCTAACCCCCGTCCCCGATCTGGTGTTGCGCCCCTTCTTCTATCAGGGTGAGCAGGGCCGAATGATCCCTGTCGCCCCGATCCTTGACGATCAGTTCCCCCAGCATCTGATCCACTATCGCCGTTACCGGCAGCGGAACGGCGTATTCCTTGCCCGACGCCAGGGCTATCCCCAGATCCTTGCGGTGCAATTCTATCCTAAAGCCCGGATCGAAGTCGTGCCCGAGGAGCTTGTCCTTTTTGGCCTCCATTACGGCGCTGCCGGCCAACCCGCCGGAGAGCGCCTCGAAGATCTTCTCCGGCGCGACCCCCGCCTTGGAGCCCAGCACCAGCGCCTCGGAGACCGCCTCGATGTTCAGGGCAACCACCACCTGGTTGCACGCCTTGACCACCTGCCCCGCCCCGACAGGCCCCACGTGCGTGGCCGCCTTTCCCATCACCTCGAACAGCGGCCCGGCACGCTCGAAGTCCTCCTCGGATCCCCCGGCCATGATCGAGAGCGCCCCCTGCTGCGCCCCGACGTCGCCGCCGCTCACCGGGGCGTCGAGCATCGTGGCGCCCTTCGCCTCGACCTTCTCGGCGAGCTCCCTCGTCACCACGGGGGAGATGGTGCTCATGTCGATGAGCAAGGCTCCCTCCTTGAGCCCATCGAGCACCCCGTCTTCTCCCGCGACGACGCGCTCTACGTCGGGCGAGTCGGGCAGCATGGTTATGACCACGTCTGACCGCTCTGCCACCTCCCTGGGGCTGTCGGCGACGGTCGCGCCGTCGCCGGCCAGCTCTTCGGCCTTCTCCCTCGTGCGGTTGTACAGGACCAGTTCGTGCCCGGCCTCGATCAGGTTATGAGCCATTGGCCTGCCCATGATGCCAGGCCCAATGAAACCCACCGTGTCCGCCATCGCATCCTCCTCAAAACGTCGGCTCTTGCGTCTCTGGAACCGTAGGGCCCGCTGCGGGCCTAGATCCCCGTCGCTACGGCAGCCTCAGATCCGCGACCCTGGCGTCGGTGTCGCGCAGCTCTTTGGGAAGCCACGCGAGGCTCTCCTCGGTGGTCTCCGTGGTCGGGTTGTACTCCAGGCCCACGTAGCCGCTGTAGCCGAGCTCTTCGAGCTGGTCCAGGACGTAAGGGTAGTGGATCTCGCCGGTGCCCGGCTCCCCGCGTCCCGGGGAGTCCGCGATCTGGACGTGCCCGATCGCCCCGACGTTCTCGCGCAGCGTCGCTACGAGGTTCCCCTCCATCCGCTGCATGTGGTAGAAGTCGTGCTGGATCTTGAGGTTCCCCCGACCGACGCTCTCGACGAATTCGACGGCCTGGGCCGTCGTGTAGAGCAGGTAAGGCCCGTTCTCGAAGGTGTTCACGGCCTCGACGACCACCTCGACGCCTGCCTCGCGCGCCTCGTCCGCGGCGAACGCGACGTTCTCGCGGGCCAGCGCCAGCTGTTCCTCCCGCCGCATGCCCTCGATCTCCTGCCCCGCGAGGATGTTCATCCTGCGGCACCCAAGCAGCCGGGCGAGCTCGAGCGCCACCGGCACGTTCTCCCGAAACTGCCCCTGGCGGTCGGGATCGCTGACGAGACCCCTCTCCCCCGCCGGCATGTCCCCCGCGTCGAAGTTGAAGAGCGCCACGGAGACGCCGGCCTCCTTCACGGCCCGATCGACCTCGCCGAGATCCTCCCCCGAAGGCCACCAGAACTCGACGGCCCCAAAGCCGGCCTCCGACGCCCGGCCAAAGCGCTCCAGGAGCGGGACCTCCTTGAACAGAATGGATACGTTCGCGCTGAACCTCAACCCGACCTCCTGTGTCTCGGATCCGAATCGCCGCAGGTTCTATCCCCGCCATCCAGCAGTAGCACACCGCCACCCGCCGGTAAAGCTTCTGTTCCGCATGCCGAAAACTGGCCCCGGCACCCGATCATGCCAGGTCGAAGGCCTCGGCGAAGGCGGCGGAGATACGCTGGATCTCTGGGACGAGCCCTTCCAACCGGTCTTTTCTCAGGCGGCTCGCGGGACCGGAGACGCTCAGGGCGGCGAAGACATCGCGGTCGGGCCCGAAGACGGGGACGGCGAGGCAGCGGACGCCCTCTTCCTGCTCCTCGTAATCCACCGCGTAGCCCTGGCGCCGGATCTCCCGGAGCTCGCCCCGAAGTTGGGAGGGCTCGGTTATGGTGCCGATGGACTGCCGGGGTAGGCCCGCGCGGTCGATGATGAAGTCCACCAGGCGCGGTGACTGGTGGGCGAGCAACACCTTCCCTGTGCCGGTCGAGTGCAGCGGTACCCGGTTGCCCGGCTCCGTGAACGTCCGCAGCATGCGGTTCGGCGGGGCCGCCTGTTCCACGTATACGGTGGAATTACCCTCCAGAACCGCCAGGTTCGCCGTCTCCTGGCTCGCCCGCGCCAGGTCTTCGAGGAACGGCCGGGCCAGGGTACCGATCCGCTCCTTGGCGGCTATGGCCATCGTGAGGGACTTCAGCCCCAGGCCGTACCTGCGGGTCCGGGCGTTCCTGTGGACGTATCCTCTGGCGGCCAGGGTGGCCAGCAGCCGGTGCGCGGTCCCCGCCGTGAGATCGGTGTTCGTCCCGATCTCGCTGACCCCCACCTCACCACCCGACTGGCTCAGAAACTCGAGGATGTCCAGCGCCCGCTCGACGGACTGAACCCCAGACCCCCTGGACGCGGCCTTCGATTCGCCTTCCATGCCCTCGACCCTCCCGCCTACGATCCGCCACCCTCGCAGACGCAAGGCTCTCACGACCCCAAGGCTTCTTCAACCCGTTTTCCGCATCCCGAAAAAGGTCGTTGCTAGCAGAAAGTGCCGGGTGCCACAATCGGTATCGAAGTTGTTACGGGGAACAGAGGAGAACTCTTCAGATGGCGACCATGGACGTGATGGACGCGGTGGTCAAGGTCATGGAGGACGAGGGCGTCGAGGTCGCCTTCGGGGTACCGGGGGCCGCCATACTGCCGCTGTACAAGGCGATGAGCGCGGTCGGACCAGATCAAGGCACTACTCGGTCAGGCACGAGGAAGGCGGGACGCACGCGGCCGACGGGTACGCGCGGGTCACGGGCAAGGTCGGGATCAACATCGGGACCAGCGGGCCGGCGGGGACGAACATGATCACCGGCCTCTACACCTGCCAGGCGGACTCGATACCCGATGATCTGCATCACCGGCCAGGCCCCGACGACGGTGCTGCACAAGGAGGCCTTCCAGGCCGTGGACATCGTCGAGATAGCCAAGCCCGTGACCAAGTGGGCCGTGCAGGTCAAGGAGCCGGCCCAGCTGGTGTGGACGTTCAGGGAGGCGTTCCGCATCGCCCAGGAGGGGCGTCCCGGCCCGATCCTGATCGACCTGCCGCTCGACGTGCAGACAGCGGCCTCGAGGTCGACTTCGACCCGGAACGCGGCGGTCCGTTGCACTTCGAGAAGCCCGAGCCGACGCCCGAACGCCATCCGGCAGGCCGTCGAGATGATCCTTGAGGCCGAGCGGCCGCTGCTCATGCCCGGCGGCGGGACGATCATCGCCGACGCCTCGGAGGAGCTCGATGGAGCTCGCCGAGTACCTGCAGGTGCCCGGTGAGCCCGACGTACATGGGCAAGGGCGCGATCTCCGAGGACCACGAGCTGTACGCCGGCATCGTCGGCCTCCAGACCCAGCAGCGCTACGCCAACGCGCTGTTCCTGGAGAGCGACCTCGTCGTCGGTATCGGCAACCGCTGGGCCGAGCGGCACACCGGCGAACTCGACGTCTACCGGGGTGACCGCAAGTTCGTCCACGTCGACGTAGACCCGCGCCAGATCGGGCGCGTCTTCCCCCCCGACCTCGCCGTGGTCTCCGACGCCAAGCTCGCCCTCGCAGGCGATGCTCAAGACCGCCCGCGACATGACGTCGGAGCGGGAGCCCGGTTCGTGGGTCGAGCGGGTGGGCGAGTTGCGCTCGACGCTCCTCAGGAAGACGGACTTCGACGACGTGCCGGTAAAGCCGCAGAGGGCCTTCCAGGAGATGAACGAGTTCTTCGACGAGGACGCGATCATGGTCACAGCCATAGGGCTGTACCAGATCTTCGGTCCGGCCAGTTCCAGAAGACCTACAAACCGCGCCACTACCTGTGCTGCGGCCAGGCCGGGCCTCTGGGATGGGAGGTCCCTGCGTGCATCGGCGCCAAGCTCGGCGGGCCGGACAACCTGGTCGTCGGGGTCGTCGGCGACTACTCCTTCCAGTTCCTCATGGAGGAGGTCGCGGTCGCCGTCCAGTACAGGATGCCCTACGTGCTGGTCATGCTAAACAACGCGTACATGGGCCTGATCCGGCAGAGCGAGCTCAAGTACGACATGAACTACGCGGTGGACATCGCCTACGAGGGCCCGAGCAGCGAGTACGGCATAGACAACGTGATGGTCATGGAGGCGATGGGCGCGGCGGGTCGCCGGGTCAGCGCGGCCCGAGGAGATACAGGATGCCCTCGACTGGGCCGTAAGGACCAGCGAGGAGCGGCGGGTGCCCGTGCTCGTCGAGGTCATGGTGCGAGCGGGAGACCAACGCCGCGATGGGCCTCTCGATCGACAAGATCAACGAATACGAGCCCATCCTCGACGGCTCCGAAGAGCTCGCCGGCCAGATCGTCGGCGGCGTCCCGGACAGGGATTAGGAGCTCTGATGCCGCGCCGCCTGACGATCCGGAGTGCGGAGGTCAGCCTGGAGGTGGAGCTGGGCGAGGGTCCGACGGCGGCCGAGATCTGGGACAGCCTGCCGTTCGAGGCGTCGGCGAGCCGCTGGGGGGATGAGGTCTACTTCGCGATTCCGGTCTCCGCCGGACCGGAGGAGTCGGCGAGGGAGACGGTGGAGGTGGGAGACGTGGGCTACGGGCCCCAGGGCGAGGCTTTGTGCCTGTTCTTCGGTCCCACCCCGGCCAGCACCGACGAGAGGCCCCGGGCGGCCAGCCCCGTCACGGTCGTCGGCCGGATCTCCAGGGGCCTCGAAGACGTCGGACGCGTCGCCTCGGGAGAGACCCTGAACGTCGGGCGCTCGGAAGAGTAATATAGGCCCCGGTGGAGAAGGACCTCAGAGAGATACTTTTGGCGGCGGTCACGGCGGCCGACCCGCGGGAGGCCGTCCTGCGCGCCGTGCGGGTGGACGACGGCGCCATCGTCGCCGGGGACACGCGTTTCGAGGCGCGTCGGGTCTTCGTGCTCTCCGCGGGCAAGGCCGCCGGGGCGATGGCCGTCGCCGCGGAGGAGCTCCTCGGGGACCGCCTCGCGGGCGGTCTGATCGTCACGAAGACCGGCAACGAGGTGGCGTCCGAGACGCTGGAGGTGGTCTTCGCCTCCCACCCCGAGCCGGACGAGAAGGGGGTTGAGGCCGCGCGAAGGTCCCAGGAGCTGGCCGAGTCGCTCGGTGAGGGTGATCTGCTGCTCGCCCTCATCTCCGGCGGGGCCTCGGCGCTGCTGGCGGATCCCGCGCCGCCCATCGAGCTTGAGGACCTGAAGGAGCTCACGCAGGCGCTCCTGAGGAGCGGGGCGGACATCTGGGAGATAAACACCGTGCGCAAGCACGTCTCCGTCCTCAAGGGCGGAGGCCTCGCCAACCTCGCCGCCCCCGCGAAGACGCTGGCCCTCCTCCTCTCCGACGTCGTCGGCGACGAGCCCTCGGCGATAGCGAGCGGCCCCGCGGCCCCAGACGTCTCCACCCTCGACGACGCCCACGGGGTGCTCAGGCGCTACGGCATAGAGCCGCCCGAGAGCATCGTCGAGCACCTGGAGGGCGCCGAGGAGACCCCGGTCCCGAGCACCCGGTCTTCGAGGGCGTGGAGAACGTGGTGATCGGCAGCGGGCGGCACGCGGCGAGGCGGCCATGGAGAAGGCCCGGGAGCTCGGGTACGAGCCGCTCCTGCTCTCGACGACCGTGACCGGCGACGCGCGCGGCATAGCCGGCGTGTACGCGGCCGTGATCCGGGAGATCCTGGAGAGCGGCAACCCGGTCCGGCCGCCCTGCGCCATAATCTCGGGCGGGGAGGCGACCGTGACCGTCAGGGGCGAGGGCACGGGCGGACCCAACCAGGAGTTCGCGCTCAGCGCTCGCCGTCGAGCTCGACGGGGTCGAGGACTGGGCGGCCCTCGCGGCCGACACCGACGGCAACGACGGCCCGACCGACGCGGCCGGGGGCCTCGTGTACGGCGCCACGGCCGGGAAGATCCGCGACGGCGGCGTCGACCCCGCGGACGCGCTCGCGGAGAACGACGCCCGGGCGGCCCTCGAGGCCGGCGGGGCGCTGCTCGTGACCGGTCCGACCGGCACCAACGTCAACGACCTGCGGATCGCCCTGGTCTCTGCTAGCTGACCGGGTCTTTCGGGCGTCGAGGGCTTGCGTCTGATGCAGTCGAATGCCATGCTTGACGGCGAGACACGGCGGCCGAGAGAAGCCGGCATTAATCGGGATGGGGAGGGTCAAGGTAGATGTACCAGCAGGTCTACGAGCCGGTTGGCAATCTGGCGATTTCGACGCTTATCGCCGTCATCCCGATAGTCGTGCTGTTCGTCCTGCTCGCCGGTATTCGCGTAGCGTCCCAGTGGGCGTCGCTCGTCACGCTGGCGGTTGCGCTCGTGATCGCGGTGGTCGTCTACGGGATGCCCGTAGGGCTTGCGCTCAACTCCACGCTGCTCGGGATCTGCTTCGGGCTTTTCCCCATCGTCTGGATCGTCTTAAACGCCATCTTTATCTACAACGTCATCGTGGACACCGGCCACTTCGACACCATCCGGGACTCGCTGGCCGGCGTGAGCAACGACCGGCGCATACAGGTGGTGCTCATTGCCTTCGTCTTCGGGGCGCTGCTTGAGGCGACGGCGGGCTTCGGCACGCCGGTAGCCATCACGGCCTCCCTGATGGCGGGCTTGGGCTTCGAGCCGTTCTACGCGGCGGCGCTGGCGCTGCTCGCGAACACGGCGCCCGTCGCCTTCGGCGGCTTCGGCATCCCGATCATCACCGGCGCCTCCGTGGCGGGGCTCGACCTTCTGGAGCTCTCGCAGATGGTCGGGCGCCAGACGCCGCTGCTGGCCCTGATCATCCCCGGGATGCTCGTCACCGTCATGGCCGGCTTCCGGCAGATGCTCGAGGTGTGGCCGGTAGTCGTGGTGAGCGGCGTGGCCTTCGCCGGGACGCAGTTCGTGGTCTCCAACCTGCTCGGCCCGGAGCTCGCGGACCTTCTGGCGGCCCTCGTCACGGTCGTCGCCGTCATCGCCCTGCTCGTCGTCTGGCGCCCCTCGACGGAGTGGCACTTCGAGAACGAGCCCGCGGCATCGGAGCGGGAGAGCTACGAGACGCCGCCGCTCGGGCGCACGCTCTACGCCTGGTCGCCCTTCCTCATCATCATCGCGCTGTTCCTGATCGTCCAGATCCCCCCCATAAAGGCCACCGTCGGCGCCATCCAGACGGCGATAAACTTCCCGACCGCGGTGCCCAGCGAGACGACCGGCCTCCCGACCGTCCCCTGGCCCGGCCTGAACGAGCAGGTCGAGCAGCAGCCCCCGGTGGTCCCCGAGACCGCCCCCTACGCCGCCAGTCTTCTCGACCAACTGGCTCTCGGCGGCCGGGACCATCATCCTGATAGCGGACATCATCTCCCTCGCCGTCCTGAGGGTCGGACCGGGCCGGGCCTTGCGCATCTACGGCGAGAGCCTCAACCAGCTCAAGTGGGCCATCCTCACGATCGCCTCGATCCTCGGCCTCGCGTACCTGCTGAACTACTCGGGCATGACCTTCACCCTGGGGCTCGCGTTCGCCTCGACGGGCTTCCTCTACGTGTTCTTCGCCTCGTTTATCGGGTGGCTCGGGGTGGCGCTCACGGGCTCGGACACCTCCTCGAACGCCCTGTTCGCCAACCTGCAGAAGGTGACGGCCCAGCAGATCAGGCGTCAGCCCGAACCTGACCGTCGGCGCCAACTCC
Source organism: uncultured Rubrobacteraceae bacterium (assembly GCA_963769655.1). Classification (GTDB taxonomy): domain Bacteria; phylum Actinomycetota; class Rubrobacteria; order Rubrobacterales; family Rubrobacteraceae; genus CAVYMT01. The sequence continues at coordinate 166,051 of CAVYMT010000007.1, forward strand.
TCGGGCGGCGTGCTGGGGAAGATGATCTCGCCGCAGAACCTCGCCGTCGGCACGAGCGCCACCGGGCCTGCAGGGCAGGGAGGGCGACCTCCTGCGCCTGGTCCTGAAGTGGTCGATAGGCCTGACGATCGTGATGTCGATCCTGGTCGTCCTCCAGGCCACGGTGCTGAACTTCATGGTCCCGTAGCGCCAAGAGATGGCTAGGTTGCACGGTCCACCCTCGGACGACCCGGCCTAGCTTCGGGTCCAGTACGGGCTTCGTCCGTCGCCGGGCGTTTCGAGCACGTTCTGGAAGTTGGCGTCCATGACCCGCAACTTCCCGGCCGCGTCCCGCAGGCGGCAGCGGATGCTGAGCGATGTCCCGGGGTGATCTATGACCTCGGCGATGGCGACCATCGCGCGCGGCAGGTCGTCTTTGTGGACGAGATCCAGGATATCCATCCAGAACAGATCCTGCGGCGGATACCCGAGATAGCTCGACCCACCCAGATGACGCAGACCGCCAGCGGCGAGGACGAACACAACGCCGGGGATGCCGCCAGTGGCCCCGGTCAGACCGCTCGATGGATGCTTCGGGCTGGTAGGCGTCCGCGCAGGATCCCTCGGGTAGCTGTCGAGGGCGTGTTCGCCGGGGGGGGCGTTCAGCTGTCCCTCACACGTTCTGCTCCCGGGTCAGGCCCCCCCTGTAAGCCCCGAGAAAAGAGTCGACGTCCACCCTGTAGAGTTCCAATGAGTGGGCCAGGAAGTCCAGGTACGCTTCTCCGGTCTCTGTGAGCCCGTACCTGCGCAGCGAGAGCGTGCAGTCAGGCTCCTCTCTCTCGCAGAAGATCAAGCCCTCGGCCTCCATCCGCCGCAGGACGCGGTAGATCTCCCCAACCCTGACGGCCGCAAAGCCCGCCGCGATAATCTCCCGCGCCAGCTCGTGACCGTAGGGATCCCGCTCCCGCATGCAGAGCAAAAGGAAGGGGATGAGCCAGTCGCGATCCCGACGCCCCGATGCGCCGTCGATCGCGCCCCCCTGGTCGCGGACAGGAGGGGCCGCCTTCTGGCCTGTGCCAGGGTCCGTCATGCCGCCCTCCTCTTCTCGCCGTGACCCGGCTGGCTGGAGACGGGGATGTCCGGGGTGTCGGGTCGCCCGTTCCGCCCGACGCCAGCGTTCCCCGAATGGTCCAACCATGCCTGACGAGGTCTTTATAGTGGTTTCGATGCTTCCAAAGAAGGGCGCGGGCTAGGTAGACGCGAAAAATGGTCCGAAGGGTGTACCGATTCTGCACCCGCGGCTTCGCCGCGGTAGGGTGCGTCTCGCTTCAGCCGTCCTCGCGCAGCACGACGAGGCCGCGGGGGGTGATCCTCCGGGCCGAGCCAGAGGTGTCCCGGGAGTAGGGGTCCGGCTCGAGCCATCCGACGGTCTCCATAAAGTCCGACAGCGCATCCAACCGCCAGGCATCGAGTCCCAGCTCCTCGGCCCCGGCGCCGAGGTCCACCTGAACGACCCGCCCCCAGATCTGCATCTGGCGCTCGTAGGACATTCGCAGCAGCCGCCTGGCTTCGTCCCTGAACCCCCCCGCCGTGAGCGGCGCTTGTTCCCGGGTCTCTTCGGTCATCGCTGCCACTTGGCGAGGCGCCGGGACAGGCGGCTCACCACTACCATCGGTTCGCGGCGCCCCGGTCCGGGCTCGCACGGCGGCCGCCTCGACGAGGGTGGCCCAGATCCCAAGATCATCATCTCTTCTCCACCGTTCATCCATCCCGAAGACCGTTGCAGGTTCCGGCATGATAACCGCCTTCGCGGGGACCCGGAGCCGCGGCCGGCGCGGGGCATCCGCCACCGGCACGAGATATGGTGCAGACGCGCGGTCTTCCGTGCCAAGCGTTGTGAGGTTGGAAAATATCCGGCCCGCGCCGCCGCTCGCGATCCATTCGGGCCTGCCGCCTTCCTGGCACCTGCGGCCGCGCCAACGCGGGGCGCGGAAATGCTTTGCTCGCGCCTGAACTGCACCCTTCGGACCAATTATCCCTCGGCGAACGCGCCCCGTGCGCCCGTTCACCGCCGGGGGTTCAATTCTGGCGTATCAATGGGATATGGAACGCGCGCAACGCCGGCCGGGTAGCTCGGGCAGGGTCCAGATGGACGTGTCAGTGGCCTTCGCGGCGTTCGTGCTCTCGCACGCCGGGTGCGGGGAGGACCTCGACGAGCTCTGGTCCGGCGGGGACATCGTGGCGTGCTGGTGCTCGCGGTGTGGTCAGGCACGAGCGTTCGGTCCTCCGAACCCTGGGATCGGAAAGCCACCGGCGAGAGCCCCGGAGGGCGAGTAGGCGGGTCGAGAAGCAGCCAGGCGGGTTCGGCAGCCTAGCGGACCTCCACCATCCCGTGACGCACGGCGAACACCAGCGCCTGCAGTTGGGAGTGCACCCCGAGCTTGGAGAGAACACTGGCCACGTGGTTGCGCTCCGTCCTGACGCCTATGTTCAGCCGCCTGGCTATGCCCTCGCTGTCCAGGCCCTCGGCGAGCGCCTGCAAGACCTCCAACTCCCTGGGCGTGAGACGCGCCATGGCCTGACGGGCCTCCCACTCCTCCTCCCGCCGGGTGCTGGCGAAGCGCAGGAGGTCCACGACCTCCTCCAGGGGCAGCAGCGTCTCCCCCGCCTTCAGGCGCCTGATGGCCCGGACGACCTCATCGAGGTGGGCCGTCTTGTTCAGGACCCCGGCCGCCCCGTTCTCTACCGCCCTCGCGGTCTCCGCACGGTCCAGGCTCGCGCTGAGGACCAGGGCCTGGGCCTGTGGGTTGGCGTCACGGAGATCCCCGATCAGGTCGCTACCGTACCCGTCGGGGAGGCCGAGGTCCACGATCGCGACGTCGACCGCCGAGGCCCGGAGCAATTCGCGGGCCTCGGCGAGCGTGCCCGCCTGCCCTACGACCTCGAAGTCAGGCTCGCGCACGAGCGCGGAGGCGACGGCCTCCCTGACGGCGGCGTGGTCCTCGACCAGCAGGATGCGCACCACTTCCTCGGGCTCCGCCCCACCCTCGCGCGGGTTCGTCACCAAACGCACCGTCGTACCCGCACCCGGTTCGCTGCGGATCTCCAGCTCGCCCCCCAGGTCGCGCATCCTCTCGCGCATGCCCCTGATACCGGTCCCGCCCCCGCGCGCGCCGGGCTCCTCCTGCTCCGCCGGATCGAAGCCGACACCGTCGTCGGCGATCTCGGCCGACAGAACGTTCCCCGAGGTCTGCGCGGAGACGCGGACGCGCGTCGCCCGTGAGTGGCGACGCGCGTTGGTGAGTGCCTCCCCTACGACGCGCAGGATCTCGGTACCGGTCTCCCCCAGTGTCTCGGAGAGATTTCCGTCCTCCGCCTCTAGCGTGATCTCGAGCTCAGGGGCCATCCCCCGGTGGAGTACGACGAGGGATTCGAGCAGCCCCGAGAAGGACCTGTCCCTCTCCGCGCCGAGGCGAAGGTCGTAGATTGCCCCGCGCAGCTGCGGTCCGACCCGCTTGAGGGCCGACACCAGGCGGTCCAGGCGTTCGGTCGGCCCCGGTTCGGTCGAGATGCTCTGGATGTGCTGGGCTTCGGCGAGGGCGTAGGTGAGGTCTCCCAGGGCCTCGTCGTGGAGATCACGGGCCACGCGGCTACGCTCGGCCTCGCGTATCCCTTGCAGCTGTTCCTCGGCCACCTCACGCTCGACTCGCGCGGCGAGCACGTTCGCGACCGCCTGCAGGAAGTTGACGTCGTCCCCGGAGAAGGTCCGGCGCCCCCTGGTGTGAGCCCCGAGCACCCCGAAAGGCTTCTCCCTGCCATAGATCACGACGCTCACACCGCACCTAACCTCGTGCTCCCGCAGCAGCGCGGACGGGGAGAACCGCGTCTCGGTTTCCAGATCCTCAGCGACGACCGGCTCCTCGGCTAGGAGAGTATAGCCGGCCTGGGAGCCGAAACCCGCCCTCTCTGCCAAGCTGCCGACGATGCCCTCTCTCCAACCCACCCCGGCGCGCATCAGCAGCTCCTCGCCGGAGAGCAGTTCCATGATCTTGGCGTGCTCCACGTCAAGGGTACGGGCGACCAGGATCACGGCCTCGTCGAGAACCGATTGCAGGTCTGCCTCCGTCAGCGCCCGCAGGCCCAGGGCCGCAACCGCCGCCTGCTGGCGCGTCCGCGTCTCTATCTCCTCCCGCCACCGTCGGCGCTCGGTGATGTCGCGGTAGTAGATCGAGAGCCCCCCATCGGAGGGGTAGACGTGCACCTCGATCCACTCGTCGCTCGGCGGGTAGTATTCCTCAAACTCCACGGTCTTCTGGTCGCGCAGGGCCTCGCGGAGCTTGCTCTGGAGCGCGGTTCCCTCGGCCTCGGGTAATAACCCCCAAACGCGCTGGCCGAGGATCTCCTCTCGCGTCAGCGACGCGCCCTTTCTCTCCCGCAGTCGGCGAAGCGCCCGCTCGTTGACGTAGGTGTAGCGCCACTCGCGGTCGACGGCGACGAAGCCGTCGGTGATGCTCTCGAGGGTGTCTTCGATGCGCATGTGGGAGGCTATAAACGCCGCTTCCGCGCGCTTAGCCTCGGTTATGTCGGTGTTGACGGCAACCGCGCCCACGATCCGCCCCTCGTGCCAGATCGGCGCCGCCGCGCACCGCACGATCACGTCGCGCTCGGTCTCGAGGTGCCGCGCTATGACCTCCTCGACCACGGTCTCTCCCCGAAGCGCCCGCGCGAAGGGCTCCTCTTCCGGGGCGATGCGCTCCCCCGTGCTGGCGAAGCGGTTCTGGAGCTTCGCGGACAGGACGGCTATGTTCTGGTTGAGCTCCTCGATGCTCTGGAAACCGAGCATCTCGAGGGCGACGGCGTTACAGACCTGGATTCCCTCACCCGTGCCTATGTACACCGCGTCGGGGATGCTGCGGATCACGGCGTCGAGCTCGGCCGCCCGGCGCTCGGACTCGGCGAGCAGCCGCTCGCGTTCTTGCTCGGCCTCTTTGCGCCCGGTGACGTCCCGGAAGTAGACGGAGAGGCCATCCTCGGACGGGAAGACGCGGGTCGCGAACCACGAACCGAGCGGCGCGTAGAACTCCTCGAACTCGGCGGGACTCCGGTCGGCCATGACCCGCTTGAACCGCGCGTGAGACGGCAGGCCGACAACGTCCGGGAACTCCTCCCAGATGTTCCTGCCGAGCAACTCTTCCTGGGATCTCTCCAGAAGCCGCTCGGCCTTGGCGTTGACGTAGGTGAACCGCCAGTCGCGGTCCAGGGCGTAGAAGGCGTCGGAGATGCTCTCCAGAATGTTGGTGGCCCGCCGGTTGGACTCCCACAAAGCGTCCTCTAGCTGCTTCTGCTCCGTCACATCCTCGAGCACCCCGATGAAGTTTATGAGACGACCCTCGTCGTCGTGGATGGGCGAGATGGAGAGCTCGTTACAGAATTGGGTGCCGTCCTTCATGTAGTTGCGCACCACAACCTGGCACTCGCGACCGTCGGCCACGGCCGCGCGAACCTCATCCACCGCCGGCTGGTCACGGTCGGTACCCTGCAGGAAGCGGCAGTTCTTGCCGATTATCTCCTCGGCGGCGTATCCGGTCATGCGCTCGAAGGCGGGATTGGTGTATACGACGGGGTCGTCGGGGAGATTGGGGTCGGTTATCACGATGCCGTTGCGACTGGCGTCGATGGCCCGCTCCCAGAGCCAGGACTTCCCCCTCAGGTGATCGAGCATGCCGCTACCACTCGTCGCCCGAGCGCGGCGCATGTTCGGAAGATGGTGAAGGGACTACTTCCCGATTGAAGACTTTTATGCTTATGGTGGCGCCGCGGAACACCGCGCTCCTTTTCCCGAAGCTTGTGATCGGTAAAGATTAGCACATATCGCCTCGACCGTATACCGCGGCGTGGGGCAAACGCACCAGTCGATGGTAGCCCAGGCGCATTACGCAAAGATGGGGCATTTGCTCCATGACGAACTCGGCGCCCCAGGGATCTTGGAGCTCACCGCTGCCCTGCGCGGCCATCCGGAGGAAGGCGCGGACGCACGGCCGCCGAGCAAGGGGGTGGGCCGCGCCGACACGTAACAGCCAGCGCCCGCGCACGGAACAGGTGCGCGTGCGTGTGGAAGGCGCTTTGCGGCCGGAAACCCCTAGGTGCTGCGGTCCTGCTCGGCGTGCTTGCCCTCGGCGATCTCCTCCACCACCCTGGCGCAGAACGCCGGCAGGTCGTCGGGATCGCGGTGCACAAGACCCTGCTCGGTTACGACCTCCTCGTCGATCCTACCAGGAAGAAGGGGCCGCCTCGTCGGCCCCGGGGCCGATGATCGTCTGACGGTTGGGGACGATCCAGAGCGTCACCCGCTCGGTCTTTATGTCGTCCGGGTTGTAGGGCTGGCCCTTGTACTTCTCGGAGAGCTGGTCTATGTGCTCGCGGGCCGTCCTGCCCCCTCACGGTCTCCACGACCTCCCCGCGCGCCTCGGCGTAGCGGTAGGGGTCTTCTTCGTCCCGGATCGTCAACGTTACCCTGGGATCCCGCTCGATGTTCTTGAACTTCCGGCGGTGGACCTCGGTGTTGACCATGAGGCGCTCACCGTCGGTGCCGACCCAGATGATGTGGTTCTGCAGGTTGCCGCTGGGGAGCATCGTGGTGATCGTCCCGAAGTTCGCCCCGCGGGCCAGCTCCACCGTGGTCGGATGCAGCTCCGGACCGTTCTGTGTGGCCGCCATTCTCCGTAAACCTCCTCTTTTCCGCTTACCAGGGAGACCAAAGTCCCCGTCTGCTCATCCTACTCCCCGAAGGTCCGTCCAAACGCGCCCCGGGCCGTCCGCGTAGACCGACGCATCACAGGAGCTTGTCGGGGGTTATGGGGAGATCCCGCACGCGCACTCCGGTGGCGTGGTAGACGGCGTTGGCGACGGCGGCGGACGAGCCCACGATGCCGATCTCGCCGATGCCCTTCGACCCCATCGGGTTGACGTAAGGGTCCTCCTCGTCGATCCACGCGACGTCGATCTCCCCGACGTCGGCGTTGGTGGGGATGTGGTACTCGGCGAGGTCATGGTTGACGACGTGCCCGAACCGCTCGTCGACCAGGCTCTCCTCGTGCAGCGCCATCGAGAGACCCATCGTCATGCCGCCTATAAACTGCGAGCGGGCGGTCTTGGCGTTGATGACCTTCCCGACGGCGAACACCCCGGTCATGCGCGGGACGCGCACCTCGCAGGTATCGATGTCGACGCGCGCCTCGACGAAGTACGCCCCGAACGCGTGCATCGAGTAGTTCTCGGTCTCCGGGTTGTCGGGCATCCCGGCCTCGACCGTGGCGCCTTCGGAGGGGTCATGGCCGTGCCGCTCGCGGAACACGCGGGCCGCCTCGAAGATGGTCGAGCCCCAGACCGTGATGCCCGAAGAACCGCCCTCGACGGAGGCCGACGGCAGCTCCGTGTCCCCGATCCGCAGATCTATCATCTCTACACCGACGCCAAGAGCATCGGCGGAGATCTGGGTGAGCGCCGTCCAGGTGCCGGTGCCGATGTCCGCGGCGCCGATCTCCACGGCGTAGCGCCCGTCGCCCTCGAAGCGAATCCTCGCCTCCGAGCCGGGCATCCTGAAGACGGGGTACGTGGCGGAGGCGACCCCGGTCCCCACCAGCCACCGCCCCTCGCGCCGCGAGCGCGGCGACGGATCGCGGCCTTCCCACCCGAAGCGCTCCGCCCCCTCACGGAGGCAGGCGACGAGGTTGCGGCTCGAGTAGGGGAGCCCCGTCTCCGCGTCAAGCTCGGGTTCGTTGCGGAGGCGGAACTCGATGGGGTCCAGGTCGCACTTTACGGCCATCTCGTCCATCGCCGCTTCGAGGGCGTACATCCCCGGGGCCTCGCCGGGCGCCCTCATCCACGACGGTACCGGCACGTCGAGCGCGGCCAGCCGGTGCGTGGTGCGGCGGGTCTCGGTGGCGTACATCGTCCGGGTCGCGTAGGCGGTCTGCTCGGCGAACTCCTTTATCTTCGAGGTCTGCTCGATGACGTCGTGGCTCGTCGCCGTGAGACGGCCGTCCGCGTCGGCGCCCAGCCGTATCCTCTGCACCGTCGGGGTACGGTACCCGACGCCGGTGAACATCTGCTGGCGGGTGAGCGCGAACTTTACGGGCCGACCCTCGACCACCTGCGCCGCCAGCGCCGCGAGGATGGTGTTGGCGTGCGGCAGGCCCTTGGACCCGAAACCGCCGCCAACGTAAGGCGCAACGACCCGCACCCGTTCCGGGTCCAGCCCCAGAATCTGGGCGACCGTGGTCCTGACGGGATGCACCCCCTGCGTGGACTCGTAGAGCGTCAGGTCCCCACCCTCCCAGAGGGCGACGGTGGTGTGGGGCTCCATCGGGTTGTTGTGCTCCGTGGGGGTTGTGTAGGTCTCGTCGAGCGTCACCGCCGCCGAGGCGAACGCCTCGTGCGCGTCGCCTTCTTCGGTGTCGGTGGGGAAGCCGGCGTTCAGCTGGTCCGGGGTGTACAGGTCGTCCCGGTCCGTCCGGAACGCCGCGTCGTGCGGCTCCTCGACGTAGGAAGGCTCAACGAGGTTGGCGGCGTGCCGGGCGACCTCGAAGGTCTCGGCGACGACGGCGCCTATGTACTGGCCGCGGAACGCCACCGCGTCCGACTGCAAGATCGCGAGTTCCCTGTCGCTGGTGTCGGCCAGCCGCGGCGCGTTTTCGTGGGTGATCACGGCGACCACCCCAGAGAGGGCCTCGACGGCGCTGGCGTCCACCCCGGCGACGCGGCCACGGGCGATGTCGCTGAGCAGTGGGTACAGGTAAAGGGGGTTCTCGACGCGGTGCTCGTAGGCGTAAGGGGCGGTCCCCACAACCTTCTTGGGCCCGTCGATGCGGTCGAGGGGCGCGCCGATGGACCGGCCGGCCGCGCGCGTGGGCGTGCTCATCGTTCCTCCGAGAGTTCGAGCAGCGTGCGGGCGATGACGTTGCGAACGAGCGGGACCTTGAAGGCGTTGTCGCGCAGGGGCTCGGCGCTCTCCAGTTCGATGTCGGCGGCGGCGCGGAAGTTGGCCTCGTTCGCCGGCTCGCCCCGCAAGGCCTCCTCCGCCGACGTTGCGCGCCAGGGTTTGTGCGCGACCCCGCCGAGCGCGAGGCGCAGGTCACGGACCGTGCCGTCCTCGACGTCGAGCGCGACCGCCACCGAGACGAGGGCGAAGGCGTAGGACGCCCGCTCGCGCACCTTGCGGTACCTTGAGTTGGAAAAGAACCCCGACGGCGGTAGGTCCACGGCGGTGATGAGCTCGCCGTGCTCGAGGGTAGTGTCGCGCTGGGGCTCGTCGCCTGGCAAACGGTGCAGTTCCTCTATCGGGATGCGACGCTCCCCGTCCGGGCCGTGCACCACGACGAACGCGTCGAGCGCCGTCATCGCGACGGCCATGTCCGATGGGTGGGTGGCTACGCAGTGCTCGGAGGCGCCGAGGATTGCGTGGTTCTTGTTGTGGCCCTCGACGGCCGAGCAGTCCGACCCCGGCTCGCGCTTGTTGCACGGCGTCGTCGTGTCGTAGAAGTAGACGCAACGCGTGCGCTGCAACAGGTTCCCGCCGGTGGTGGCGAGGTTCCGGAGCTGGCCGGACGCGCCCGCCAGCAGGGCCTGAGATAGCGCCGGATAGCGGGATCGGATGGTCAGGTCGGCGGCCAGATCGCTGTTGGGGACCCCGGCCCCGATGCGCACACCGCCGTCGGGCAACCCCTCCACGCGGTCGGAGGTCAGGCGCCTCACGTCCACGAGTACGTCCGGGGTCTCCACCTCCAGCTTCATCAGGTCCACGAGGTTGGTCCCCCCGGCGAGGAAGGCCGCGTTCGGTTCCCGGGCGAGCGCCGCGACCGCCCCGGAGACGTCCTCGGCGTGCTCGTAACGGTAGGGCCTCACCGGAGGGTCCTCCCCTCGGCGACCTCGGCGATGGCGGGGACGATGTTCGCGTAGGCGCCGCAGCGGCAGAGGTTGCCGCTCATGCGCTCCCGGATCTCCGCGTCGTCGAGGACGACCCCCTCGGCGTTCAGGTCCTCGGTGGCGTGGCTCGGCCATCCGGCTTCGGCCTCCTCGAGCATCCCGACCGCCGAGACGATCTGGCCCGGCGTGCAGTAGCCGCACTGGTAGCCGTCGTGCTCGATAAACGAGCGCTGCATCGGGTGCAGGCTACCGCCGTCGCCGTTCTCGGCGAGCCCCTCGGCCGTGAGGATCTCCGCGTCCTGGTGGGCGACGGCGAGCGCGAGGCAGCTGTTGACGCGCCGGCCGTCGAGCAGGACGGTGCACGCCCCGCACTGGCCGTGGTCGCAGCCCTTCTTCGGGCTGGTGATCCCCAACCGCTCGCGCAGCGCGTCCAGGACTGTAGTGCGAGAGTCCACGACGAGCCTGTGCTCCGTGCCATCGACCCGCAGCGTGATCTCGGCGTCCATCGTTCCTCCTTGTGAGACGACCGCTCTAGCATACCCTTCGCGTTGCCGCTTCAGACCTCCCACTGAAGGATCGTGCTGCGTTCGTGGGCGGAGGCAGGGCCGGAAGGTTCTGAGGTGACATGACACCGGCCCCTCCAAGCTCTTGTGGTTCCCCAAGCGGCCTTCTAGGGCTGGTCAGGGGCAGGCGAAGGCCTAGGTGAAGTCTCGCAACTGGGTGTCGATCTCCCCCAGGGCGGCCCGGATCGGGGCCTCCAGCCGGCGGCGCCTGTGCTCCGAGAGATCCGCAGCTTGGACCCTGGCCTCCTCTAGTAGCACGCGGATGTTCCGCAGGTCGGCGGCCTGCGACTCGGCCATCTGCCGATCTCTATGCGTCCCACGGGTCAAGCGTCCGTCTGCCATGAAAGAGAGTCTACCCGGTCTTGGTTCGGCTACCCAACCCCCGCGCGAGATTCGGCTTTCTCCTCGAAGTCCACCTAAGTCCAACTCGTCGGCCACCGCCAACTGGCAGGGGCGGCCCGGACCACAGATTGTCCCGGGCTGGAGGGCCGCGGCGGGCGATGAGCTAGGGTGTGCAAGCCGTGGGCTTGTTTAAGCATGCGCGGGTGCATAGAATTGTGTAGTTGCGCGGACCACACGGGGTCTGGCGGTCGCGCCAGAGGGAAAGGCATCTTCAAGAACCCCGTACCGCGACGGCGGGCAGGCAAAGCTAGAGGAGCTAGCATGGCCGGACACAATGAGCAAGCGCGACTCGTCGTCGGCTCTTCGGCTGGCGGAATAGAGGCGCTCTCGAAGCTGGTCTCCACGCTGCCCGAAGGTTTCTCCGCGCCGGTCCTGATTGCCCAGCACCTCGACCCTGCCTGGAGGAGCCATCTCGAGGAGATACTCTCCTGTCACAGCCGGCTGCCCGTCAAGACCGTCACGGACCACCAGATCCTGGAACCTGGCACCATCTACGTGGTTCCGTCCGACCGGCACGTCAACGTCGCCGACGACGAGATAGACCTGGCGGTGGACGGCCAGGGACGGCCCAAACCCTCGGTCGACCTTCTGATGAGCAGCGCGGCGGAGGTCTTCGGGGAGCACCTGATCGCGGTGGTACTCAGCGGCACGGGCTCCGACGGTGCGGAGGGTGCCCGAGTCGTGCGCAAGGCTGGTGGGACCGTGGTCATCCAGGACCCGGAGACCGCCGCCTTTGGCGGCATGCCCGGCTCTCTGGCACCGAACACCGTGGACATCGTCGCCGACCTAGAACGGATCGGTCCGATCCTGGGCGAACTCATCTCGGGGACCACCGCGGCCGACGAAGCGGTCGAGGAGGACGAGAAGCGCTCTTTGGGGAGTTTTCTGGAAGGCCTCAAGGAGCGCTACAGGGTGGACTTCACCAGCTACAAGACGCCCACGATCCGCCGCCGCCTCAAGCGCCGCATGGTCGCCACCGGCTCCACGACGATAGAGGATTACGACGGTTACCTCAACGAGAATCCCGAGGAGCTTCAGCAGCTCGTCAACACCCTCCTCATAAAGGTCACGGAGTTCTTCCGCGACCCCGACACCTTCGCCTACCTCAAGGAAGAGGTCCTGCCGCGGCTTCTGGCGGAGGCCAGGGAGGAGGGCCGGCAACTCAGGATCTGGTCCGCCGGGTGCGCCACGGGCGAGGAGGCGTACACGCTGGCGATCCTGATCTCCGAACTCCTCGGCCCCCGCGCCGCTCTCGCCGAGGCGCGCATCTTCGCCACCGATGTGGACGACGCCGCGGTGGTGGCCGTCGGTCCCGACAACAGCTTGCTCTTCAGCAACGCCGTCTTCCGCGAGACCTTCGGCGACGGCGAACCGGGGGAGCCCGACGCGACCCTCCGGCTGGGGCGCGTGGTACCGTTGGACGAGAACGCCCAGCAGATACCCCGGGAAGATACGCCCCGGGCCCGGGCCGCGCGCGGAGAGTCCTTCGATACGCGCATCGCCGCCGAGCTGGACGGCTCGCTGCGCCGCTTCGAGGTCAGGGGAAGGCCCATCGGGGACGATGACGCGGTCGGCGTGCTGTTCCTCTGGGATCTCGAACCGAGTCCCGAGGGATCGGCGGGGGGCGAAGTGCGGTGAGGCGTCCCGAGTCCGTCAGTGCCCTGTCCGACTGGCGGGATCTCGAGATCCGACGACTCAAGCGCCAGCTCGCCGAGGCGCGCACCAGGATGGAGGAGAAGCAGCGACAGCAGCGCCGCGTCGACGCGCAGTACGCCGTGAGCCGCGTGCTGGAAGACTCCCGCGACCTCGCCGAGGCCGCCCCGGAGATATTCCGCGTCTTCGCGGAACGCCTGGGGTGGGAGGTCGGCGTCCTCTGGACGGTCGAGGGGGACGCGCTGCGCTGCGGGGGTTCTGGCGCGCGAGCGGGCATGGCGGACGGCTTCGAAGAGACGACCCGCGGTTCCGCTTTCCGCGCGGGGTGCGGGCTGCCGGGCCGCGTCTGGGAGCGGGAGGAGGCCTGCTGGGTAGATGACGTGCTGGAGGACGAGGGCTTCTTGCGCAGGAAAGTCGCCGCAGCAGAGGGACCTGCGTTGCGCCCTGGCCTTCCCGATCCAGGACGGCGGAAGGCTCGTTGGCGTCTTCGAGCTCTTCAAGGGCGAGCTCTCCTCGGTCGACGACGACCTGCTGCGGGTGGCGCACCTCGTCGGGAACCAGATCGGCCAGTTCGTCGAGCGCCGGCGGGCCGAGGACGAGCGCGACCTCGCCCTCGAGCGCGAGAGGGCAGGCCCGCAGGAGGCCGGGGACATCCTCGAGAGCATCAACGACGCCTTCTTCGCCGTCGACCGCGAGTGGCGCTTCACCTACGTCAACCGTCAGGCGAGAGCGTTGTGGTACAGGTCACGCAGGGACCTGTCGGCAAGGACGTCTGGGAGGAACTCTCCTGGGTCGTCGACACCGACGTCCAGCGCGAGCTGCGCCGCGCGATGGAGGAGGGGGAAACCGTCGGGTTCGAGACCTCTTCTCCCGAGACGGGGGACTGGATCTTGGCCCGCGCCTACCCGTCGTCGGACGGCGTCTCCGTGTACTTCCAGGACATCACCGAGCGCAAGCGGGTCGAGGAGGCGCTCAGAAGGGCGAGGAGCGGTCCGGGCGCTTTTCGAGACTATGGAGAGGGCTTCTGCGTCTCAGGTGGCGTTCGACGACGTCGGCAAACCGCGCGGATTATCGCTTCCTGGGACCAACCCGGCGTTCGAGCGCCATACCGGGTTGCGCGGGGCGACGGGGAGATGGATGCGCGAGCTCGCTCCCGGACCACGGGGGCACTGGTCCTCGAGATCTACGGCAAGGTCGCGCGCAACGGGCGAAAGCGTGCGCTTCGTGAACGAGGCGAAAGCGCTGGACGGCCGCTGGTTCGACGTCTACGCCTTCCGACTCGACGATCCGGAGGACCGCGACGTGGTCGGCCATCCGTCTTCCGGACGTGACGGAGCGCAGGCACACCGAGGAGGCGTCACGAAGAGCGAGGCACGGTACCGCACCCTGACCTCCAACATCCCCGGCGCCGTGTTCCGCTGCGTCGTGGATGGTCGAGGTCCGACCATGGAGTTCGTCAGCGGGCGCATCGAGGAGATAACGGGCCATCCGGCGGCAGGACTTCGTAACCGACCGGGTGCTCAATTACCGGGAGGTGATCCACCCGGAGGACATTCCGAAGAACGAACGGGCAGTGCAACGCGCGCTCGATCAGAGGAGAGACCTACAACATCGAGTACCGTATCCTCCACGCCGACGGCGGGACCCGCTGGGTCAACGAGCGGGGCGCAGCATCTTCTCGGACGGGGGCGACGTGCTCTGGATCGACGGCGCCATCTTCGACGTGACCGAGCGGCGGATGGCCGAGGAGGCGATGCTCCGATCGCCGGTCGGGACGCCCTCCGCGTGGTCCTCGCCGACGCCTTGCGCCCGCTCTCCGACCCGGTCGAGATCAAGGCCGAGGCAACACGCGTGCTCGGTGAGCAACTCGGCGCCAACCGCAGCCTCTACGGGGAGGTCAGTGCCGACGGCGAGCACTTCGTGATCGAGCGTGACTACGCCGTGGGCACGGAGAGTTTCGTCGGTCGCCACCGGATGAAGGACTTCGACCCCACGCTCGTGGAGCACATCCGTGCCGGCACCACGCTCGCGGTGGACGACCTCGCGAAGGCCGGGCTGACGGAGGCCGAGCAAGCAGCGTACGCGGCCATGGACGCTCGCAGCTTCCTGGCCGTCCCCCTCATCAAACGCGGCCGGTGGGCCAGCGTGCTGGCCGTGTATGCGGCGGATCCGCGCGCCTGGACCGCGGATGAGGTGGCCCTGATCGAGGAGGTGGCCGAGCGAACGTGGGCGGCGGTCGAGCGCGCCCGCGCGGAAGAAGCCCTGCGCGAATCGAGGGCGCGGTTGCAACTCGCGCTCGATGCGTCGGACATGGGGACGTTTTTGTGGCACGTCGAGGAAGACCGCGGCGAGCCGGATGCCCGGATGCTCGCGCTGTTCGGGCTCCCCGCCGACGGCACGCTCTCCCTGGCCGAAGCGCTCGCCACGCTGATCCATCCGGACGACCGCGCGGGCTACGCCGAGGCCGTCGCGCGCGCCACCGATCCCGACGGCGACGGCCTGCTCCGCGCGGACTTCCGCGTCGTGCGCCCTGACGGGTCGGTGCGATGGCTCGCCATTACCGCGCAGACGATCTTCGAAGGCAGGCCCCAGCGCGCCGTGCGGATGCCGGGCGTGGCCACCGACGTCACCGAACGCAAGAGGACCGAGGAGGCCCTGCGCGAGAACGAGGAGTGGCTCGGGATAGCCCAGCGGGCGGCCAGTTCGGGAACGTGGGAGTGGGACCTCACCACCGGCGAGGTCCGCTGGTCCGAAGAGCACCGCGAGCTATTCGGCTTCGACCCCGAGACGCCAATTACGCGCGAGGGATGGTGGGCTGCGATCCAACCCGAGGACCTGCCCCGCATCGAGGAGGCCGGCCGGCGGTGCTTCGAGGAGGGCGAGGAGTGGCCAGAGATCGAGCACCGCATCCTCCGTGCCGGCGAGACGCGCTGGATCTACGTGAGGGGACGGACTTTGCGGGACGAGGGGGGCCGCCCAGCCCGTATCCTGGGTATCTCCGTTGACGTCACAGAGCGCAAGCAGGCCGAACGGGAGCGCGACCGGTTGCTCGCCCGGGAATGGGTGGCCATCGCCGAGGAGGCCGAGCGGGAGAGGATCAGCCGCGAGCTGCACGACCGCGTGGCCCACTCCATAGGCCGTCGTCCACCAGAGCCTGCAGCTGCACGAGGTCCTGGCGGACAAGGACGCCCGGCGCGGGCCGCGAGCAGGCTGGAACTCGCCCGGGAGATGGTCGAAGACCGTCGCTGGAGTCGACCCGGAACCTCTCCGCCGAACTCCGCCGCCCGGAGGCCGAGGAAGACCTGGAGATCGGAGCTCAGCGCAACCTCCTGGAGGTCGGCGTGCCGCCCGGCGTCCAGGCCGGGCTCTCCGTGGAGGGCGACGAGGTCGCGCGTGCCGGGCCACGTGCGCGGCCAGCTCTTCCTGATGCTGCGCGAGGCGGTCCGCAACGCCGTGATCCACTCGGGCTGCGGCTCCATCTCGGTCGGGCTCGAGGTCGCGCCCGAAGAGGATCGTCGGACGCGTCGAGGACGACGGGCGCGGCTTCGAGGCCGGCGACGGCCGCGAGGGCGTGGGCCTGAAGTCCATGAGGGAGCGCGCCGCGCTGCTCGACGGTGACTTCGACCTGACCTGCGAACCCGGTTCGGGCACGCGGGTCGGATCAGCGTCCCGCTCGACGGGGGGTGCTAGTGGACGACGGCACATCAAGGTCCTGCTGGCGGACGACCACACCATGTTCCGCCAGGGCCTGCAAGGAGATGCTCTCCACCGACGAGGCGATGCAGGATCGTCGGCGAGGCCGAGAACGGGGCCGAGGCCGTCGACCTCGCCGCCAGACGCAACCCGACGTGGTGATTCTCGACGTCGAGATGCCGGTGATGGGCGCCGCCGAGGCTATGGACGGGCTCCTGTCGCCTCTCCCCCACGCCGAGGATCCTGATCGTCACCATGTACGACAACCCGCGCCTGGTGCGCGAGCTTCTCGCGCGCGGCGCGAGCGGCTACCTGGTCAAGAGCGCCTCCCTCGAAGAGCTGCTGGCCGCGGTGCGCGACGCGGCCAGGTCGCCCTCGGGTCTGAGCGGGGAGCACGTCGTCCTGGCCGTCCCCCGCGGGACCTGGAGAAGGTCGAGGGCAGGCGACGAGGACGGGCTCTCCGGCAGGGAGCTGGAGATCCTGCTCCTCGCCGCCCGCGGTCTCTCCAACCGCCGATCGCCACCTCCCTCACCCTCTCGGAGGCCACCGTCAAGCGCCACCTGGCGAACGTCTACGCCAAGATGCGCGTCGGTTCCAGAAGCGAGGCAGCCCGCAAGGCCCTGTCGGAGGGTTGGATCCACGCCCGCGATCTCACCCGCGAGGGGAACGATTCTCCGTCCCAGCCACCCGGACGTTGAGGGTTGGTTGAGCGGGTAGTGCTCTGGCCTCCACCCGGCTACCAACCAGCAACCACCTAACCGCCCTTCTCCACCCACTTCCCGTTAGCATTCGTCGCGAACTCTTGCTCAACGGCGCCCCAGGCAACGCGGCGGGCGCCCGCGACACTATTTTTGTATGCAGTAAGATGAATTTTAGGTGAATCTCGTTTTTGTATCGTCGTATACATCATTCGATACAACCACCATATATTGTGGTCGCGTTACTCCCGTGAGGTGTCCGCCCAAGGGCGGACGGGGAGAGGAGTCGGTTGTTCGCAGCCGGCGCTGCCGCCATATTTCCCCCTCCTACGGCGGAGTGCCGGCTCACAGCCGGTTCGTGGGCAAGGTCTATGTCTGGACCATGGAAGGGTCTGGACCGGGGAAGGGAGAAATCTCCATGGGATTCAACGGCGCGAACGGGTCAGACAAGGTTGTCGAGGCGACATGGGCACCTTACAGGGCGTTTGTCGAAGGGACCGTCGCGGCTCAGGAGCCGTACATGAGACTGGCCGCGGGCTTGCTCGCGAGCCAGGCGGAGGTCGGGCGCTTCGCCGCGCGGGTCCTCGTGGAGCAGGCCGAGCAGCAGCGCGAGGCCTACAGGCTTCTGGTCAAAGAGTCGTCCAGGGCCTACAAGGTTTCGCCTCGCGTCCCGGCATCGGGAGGTCGGGGGAGTCCGGCCAGCCGCGAGACGGAGCTGCCGATAGAGGGGTACGACCGGCTCGGTGTCGAGGAGGTTGATCGCCAGCTGGTCGGGCTCAATGCCCGCGAGGTCGTGCAGCTCAGGTCCTACGAGAGGCGCCACAAGAACCGCCTAGCGATGCTCGAGCGGCTAGACCGTTCGCTGGTCTAACGGCGACGATCCGGCCGCCCGGCCCCGATCCTCTGGGGGTGAGCTGATGCGTTCGGAAGAGGCCCGTGTGGGCAAGAGTGTGCGGGTCAAGGGGGAGAGCCAAGTCAGCGGAACCTCCCGCCCTGGGAGGCCGGTGGGCACGATCGAGCGGAGGTATGGCAACCCAGCCTACGTGGCGCTGGAAGTGAGGTTCAGGAACGGCTATTCGGAGCTGTTCTGGCATCACGAACTGGAGGAAGCGAAAGACTAGCCTCCGGGCCGGCGGCCCGGTCGGACGCCCCGATCCCCGCGCCAGTGGCCAAGAATGGCCCGAACTATGTAGGCAGATTGCATACATATACGCATTGCACATCCCGTGGGGCGTGCGACTATACGTGTGCTTGCGATGGCGGACCGGAGTGGTCGCCCCGCCGCACGGCGAGGGTGGCTTGCTACTCCTTTCATCACTCCAACTTCCATGGGCCGGTTCGTCGCAACGGGGGGCGGCTTCCCTTTCTCCTTTCCCACGGTCGCCCCCCATCACTTTCTTTGACCGCCTGGCGGCGCACATCGTCTATCATTGGGCGGAGTTAGGTAGTTAGATGGTGAGGTAGGTAGGTAGTTGCTTTCTATCTCACTGCCTAACCAAGCGAGCCGAAGGCGAGCGCCTAACCACCTAACCGATGGAAGGAGCTAGTTTGGCGAACGGTGAGCTCCGGGTAGTGGCCCCGTGCTCTCGGGCGAGGGCGTAGCGGCGTGCGCGTAGCGCTGTTTATCACCTGCTTCAACGACACCCTTTTTCCCGAGACCGGGCGGGCCACGGTCGAGTTGCTCGAGCGCCTCGGGCACGAGGTCGAGTTCCCGCGGGAGCAGACCTGCTGCGGCCAGATGCACTTCAACACCGGCTACCAGAGGGAGGCGATCCCGCTGGTCCGGCGCTTCGTCGAGGTCTTCTCGCCCTACGAGGCCGTCGTCGCGCCCTTCCGGCTCGTGCGTCGGCATGGTCCGCGAGCTCTACCCGATGGCGGCGGACCTCGCCGGCGACGCCGGGCTCCGGCGCGCGGGTCGAGGCGCTCGCCCCCAGGGTGTTCGAGCTCTCGGAGTTCCTCGTCAAGAGGCTCGGCGTCACGGACGTCGGGGCGTACTACCCGCACCGCGTCACCTACCACCCGACCTGCCACTCGCTGCGGATGCTCAAGGTCGGGGAGGCGCCGCTCGAGCTCTTGCGGGCCGTGCGCGGCATAGACCTCGTCGAGCTCGACGAGGCCGAGCGTGTGCTGCGGGTTCGGGGGGACGTTCGCCGTAAAGAACGCGGACACCTCGGCGGCGATGCTAGGCGACAAGATCCGGCGCGTCCTCGACACCGAGGCCGAGGTCTGCGCCGCCGGGGACAACTCGTGCCTCATGCACATCGGCGGCGGCCTGCGGAGCCTGCACGCCGGCGTCAGGACCGTCCACCTGGCCGAGATACTCGCCGGCACGCGCGACGGACACGGAGGCAGATGACACCGGAGATCCAAGCCGCCCGACGCCTTCTCCGCCGGCGAGACGCCGACCTTCGAGGCGTCGGCCAGCGAGAGCCTGCTCCGACACCCAGCTGCGGCGCAACCTCGGCAAGGCCACGCAGACCATCCGCGCCAAGCGCGCCGACGCCGTCGAGGAGATGCCCGACTGGGAGGAGCTGCAGGGAGGCCGGCAGGGCCCTGAAGGCGCGCGTCATGCGCCACCTCGATACGTATCTGCCGCAACTCGAGGAGTCCGTGACGCGGGCCGGCGGTACCGTGCACTGGGCGCGCGACGCCGACGAGGCCAATCGGATCATCACCGGGATCGTCAAGGACAAGGGCGCGAAAGAGGTCGTCAAGGTCAAGTCCATCGCCACCGATGAGACCAAGCTCAACGAGCACCTCGAAGCCGAGGGCATCGAGGCCTTCGAGACGGACCTCGCCGAGCTCATCATCCAGCTCGCCGGGGAGACGTCCTCGCATATCCTGGTGCCGGCGATCCACAAGAACCGGGCGGAGATCCGGGAGCTCTTCCTGCGCAAGCTCGAAGGCGTCGACGACCTCTCCGACGAGCCGCGGGACCTCGCGAACGCCGCCCGACTGTACCTGCGCCGCAAGTTCCTGTCGGCCAGGGTCGGCATCAGCGGGGCCAACTTCGCCGTCGCGGAGACCGGGACCGTGTGCGTCGTCGAGTCCGAGGGTAACGGCCGGATGTGCACGACGGTCCCGCCGACGCTCGTCACCCTCATGGGGATAGAGAAGGTCATCCCGAGCTGGCGGGACTTCGAGGTCTTTATGCAGCTCCTCCCCCGCTCCTCGACCGCCGAGCGCATGAACCCCTACACCTCGTTCTGGACCGGGGTGTCGGGCGCTGCCGGTGACGGACCGGAGGAGTTCCACCTCGTTCTGATGGACAACGGCCGCACGGACGTGCTCGCAGACGAGGTCGGGCGGCAGACGCTCAACTGCATCCGGTGCTCGGCTTGCCTCAACGTGTGCCCCGTCTACGAGCGGACCGGCGGCCATGCCTACAACTCCGTCTACCCTGGCCCGATCGGCGCGATCCTGACCCCCCAGCTCGTGGGCATCGGCAAGCGGGGCCCCGACTCGCTGCCCTACGCGTCGTCGCTTTGCGGGGCCTGCTACGAGGTGTGTCCCGTCAAGATCAACATCCCCGAGGTACTCATCCACCTGCGCGGCAAGGTGGTGCGGCACAAACAGGACAAAGAGGACCTCCGCTCGAAGCTGGACCCCGAGAACGCCGCGATGCAGGCGATGGCGAAGGCGTTCTCGGACCCGAGGATCTACGAGGGGGCGCAGAAGCTCGCGAGGGTCGGGCCAGTGGCCCTTCGTCCGGAAGGGATCCATCGGTCGCCTGCCGGGACCGCTCGCCGGCTGGACGGAGGTCGCGACCTCAAGCCCGTCCCAAAGCAGAGCTTCCGCGAGTGGTGGCGAGAGAACCGGGGGGCAGGCTGATGGCGAGCGCGAAGGAGGCGATCCTCTGGCGCGTGCGGCGCGCGACCCGCGACGTCCCAGATGACGAACGCCCGGAGGACGTCGCTGTGGAGCGCGGGTACCGTAAGGAGGACGGGTCCCCGCGAGAGGAGATCGTGAGCCGCTTCGCGGAGAGGGTCGCCGAGTACAGGGCCACGGTCCACCGCGTCGGCAAGGACGACCTCCCCGCCGCGATCCAACAGGCCCTGGACCGCCGGAACGTGGGCCGCCTGGTGGTGCCGCCGCGGTTGCCCGGAAAGTGGGTCCCCGAGGGCGTCGAAGTCCTGCGGGACTCGGCCCGTTCGCGCCTGACCAACACGGATCTCGACACCAGCGACGGCGCGTTGACCGGCTGCGCCCTGGGGATAGCCCAGACAGGGACCATCGTGCTCGATTCGGGATCCGGTCAGGGCCGCCGGGCGCTCACCCTCCTTCCTGACTACCACCTCTGCGTCGTGCGGGAGGATCAGATCGTGGGACTCGTCCCCGAGGCGTTCGCGAGACTAGGCAAGAGTGTCGAGTCCGAAGGGCGCGCCGTAACCTTCATCTCGGGCCCCTCGGCGACCTCGGACATCGAGCTGGACCGGGTCGAGGGCGTTCACGGACCGCGCACCCTGGAGGTCTTGGTCGTCGGCCGATGAGGTGCGGGCGCTCTCGACGCAGAGAGAGGCTTACGCGGCCGGTTATCGGGCTACGGTCCGGCTTGTAGCTCGTCCTCATTCCAACGCGAGATCGCCTCGACGATCTCGCCGGCGGCGTCCTCCTGGATGTAGTGGCCCGCGCCCCTAAGGACGATGGTGTGGTGCTCGGGGAAGATCCGTTCGAACCTCGTGCGCTCCGCCTCCCGGAAGGCGATGTCGCGGTCGCCCCACAAGATCAAGGCGGGCAGGGCCTCGAGGGGTTTCAGGCCCCTCTCTACCTCCGCCAGGTAAGCGCGGCTGCGCAGGATCTCCCGCGGGAAGACGTGCGTGGGCTCTCTAGATACCCGGCTCGGGAACGGTCCCCGGTAAGCCGCCATCACCTCCTTCGGCGGCTTGCGGCGCTTGGTCGCCATCGGGATGAGGAGGTTGACGAACGCGTTGAAGTTGCGGATCAGAATGCCCCCCACGGGACCACCCATCAGCCTCGAGAACCGCTCGAAGGTGGGCTCGCCGTTTACCGGCCACGCCCAGGTGTTGCCGATCACCAGCGCCCGAAATCTGCCGGGATGCCGGGAGGCAAGCCCGAGGCCTATCGGGCCTCCCCAATCCTGAACCATGATCGTTACGTCCGAGAGGTCGAGGGCCAGGAGAAACTGCTCGACGACGTCCGCGTGTTCGGCCGGGGTAAACTCGTACCCCTCCCGCGCGGCGGAGAGGCCGAAACCCGGATAGTCGAGGGCGATGCACCGGAAACGCCCGCGCAAACCTCTGACGATGTCCCGGTACAGGAACGACCACGTGGGGTTGCCGTGCAGCAGCAACAAAGGCGGACCATCGCCTTCGTCAACGTAGTGCACCCTGCACCCGTCTACCTCGAGAAAGCGGCTGCGGAAGGGGAAAAGGCTCGTGTCGAGCCAGGCGGGGGGCCCCGACCCCGCGAACCCGGCGTTTGAGCGTGCCACCGCGTGATCTCCTAACTACGCCCGGCTTCCGACGTCTCGAGTGTGTCGCCAACCCTAGTCTCGGGCAGACGCGTCGCTTTCTCAATGGGACTTTTCGGGCTCGCGGGCCGTCCGCCTCCGGTTGCCGAGCGGCCCGTCCAA
Source organism: uncultured Rubrobacteraceae bacterium (assembly GCA_963769655.1). GTDB lineage: Bacteria > Actinomycetota > Rubrobacteria > Rubrobacterales > Rubrobacteraceae > CAVYMT01. Next base: position 188,556 of record CAVYMT010000007.1, read on the forward strand.
CGCCGCCGCGCGGCGACGCCGAGCGTGGAGGAGAACATGTTCGGTCCGGCCGATGGGTAAGGTACTCCATGCGCCCATCAAGCGACAGCGGAGGGACCGAAGATGTCGGCTCGCATGCAGAAAGCCGTGGACGAAGCTCCGGCTCTCGAGAAGATCGAGGCGAAGTTCGCCGAGGAGGGACTGAGCCCCCACGTCTGGGGCAACGAACCGAACTACGAGTACGGTCGGCACTCCCACGGCAACCACAAGGTGCTCTACTGCGTCTCCGGCAGCATCGTGTTCCACACGAACGACGGAGACTTCCCGCTCGAACCCGGCGACCGGCTGGACGTGGAGCCGGGCACGGACCATGCCGCGACGGTCGGACCAGACGGGGTGCGGTGCATGGAGGCGGCGAAGTGACGCGCCCCTTTGCGGCGTGTCAGCACGCCCCGCCCTTCGGGCTCCGCTCTCAGCTCTTTAGTCTTGCTGAATGCTGACCGCTGCTGGCTGACGGCGTTCGCGATGGGGCGGTGCCCCATCGCGAACCGGTTCGGCGCTCAGGCCTCCGCCACGCACCGTCGCCCCGATCACGAGCCCCGCGCTGACGAGCACGACGTTCTTGATGATGTACTGGCCCTCTAGCGTGGGCGCGAAGGGGAAGCGCGTGAAGACCTCGTCGGGGAACAGGACGAGCGGGGAGGCGGCGCCGACCATCTGGAAGACCAGCAAGAGCAGTGTTAGGCGCGTGAACCGGCCTGAGATGAGCCCGAACCCAATGGCGCACTCCAGCGCCGCCAGGAGCACGAGGCTGACGCCCGACGGCACCAGGCCCAGGGTTAGCAGGTCTATCGTCCTCGTCGCCAGCCCCTGGGCGGGGCTTAGCCCGGGGAAGAACTTGATCGCCCCGAACCAGAAGAACACCACGCCAAGCGCCACACGCAGGATGGAGACGCCGTGGCGGGCCATCCACCGCGTCAGCCGCACGTCCACATTCTCCAACGGGCTCGGCATGGTTCTCACTACTCGCACCTCCGGGTACAGATTTCACTAGGGTGAGTATCGGACGGTTCCGAGGCATCCGGTAAGAACCCGTTAACAACCGAAGGTGGCCAGTGTGAGCTTTGTAACGAACGGGCGGGCCGACGCTACAGCCAGCCCTTCCTTTCGGCCAGGCGGGCGGCCTCCACGCGGTTGCGGGTCCCGAGCTTCTTGATCGCGGTGGAGAGGTAGTTTCGGACGGTGCCCTCCGAGAGGTAGAGGCTGCCGGCGAGGTCCTCGATGGTCGCCCCGTTGGCCGAGGCGACAAGCACCTCGCGCTCACGCGACGTTAGCGGGCTCTCCCCCTCGCTCAGGGCGGCGGCAGCCAGGACGGGGTCGACTACCCGCTCGCCGGCCATCGCCCGGCGGATGGCGGAGGCCAGCTCGGATGAGGGAGCGTCCTTGAGCAGGAACCCGACGGCGCCGCTCTCCATCGCCCGCCGGAGGTAGCCGGCCCGCCCGAAGGTCGTCAGCATGATCACGCGGCACGCGGGCAAACGTTCCGCGAGCGCCGCCGCGGCCCAAAGCCCGTCGCCGCCGGGCATCTCGATGTCCAGGAGCGCCACGTCCGGCGACGAATCCAGGGCCGCCGGCACGACCTCGTCCCCCCGCGAAGCCTCGGCGACAATCTCTATGTCCCCTTCCAGGGAGAGCAGGGCCGAGAGGGCTCCACGCACCATCGCCTGATCCTCGGCCAGCAACACGCGGACCGTCAAGGCCGCCCGACCTCGCCCGGAGGAACGGCCCCCGACGCCGGTTCTGCCTCCGGCTCGGCCTTCGGCACTGCGCCTTCGCCGGACGGCAGGACGACGCGGAGTCGAAAACCTCCGTTGGGCAGAGGCCCGGACTCTACGGAGCCGCCGCTCGCTACTACGCGCTCGGCGAGACCGGAGAGACCGCTGCCGCCGACCGCGTCCCCGCTGCGGTTGGTATGAGAGCCGGGGCCATCGTCCCTCACCTCCGCGGAGACGCGGTCGCCGTCACGTGACAGCCGTATCTCGCAGCTCTTCGCGCGGCTGTGGCGGACGACGTTCGTCACCCCTTCGCGTACGGCCCACGTCAGGATCGCCTCCGTATCGTTTGGCAGGACGCCGGCCTCGTTGTGGACCTGGCAGGATATACCGGCCGCCTCGAGCATCGCGCGCGATCCGGACAGTTCTTCGTCCAGCGAGGGCCTGCGGTAGCCCGAGACCGCCTCGCGCACCTCGCGCAGGGCATCCCGCGCCACGCCCTGCAGGTCGCGCACCTCCCTGGCCGCCTTCTCGTTCTCGGTGGTGTGCGGCAAGAGCCGTTCGGCGAGCTCGCTCTTGAGGGTTATCAAGGAGAGACTGTGGCCCAGCAGGTCGTGCAGGTCCCTGGCGAATCTTAGGCGCTCCTCGGAGACGGCCAGGCGCGCCAGCTCCTCTCTGGCGGCCCGCAGCTGGGCGACGGCGGCGACCTGGCTTACGAACGTGGTGGACCAGAGGCCGATGGCGACCGCCGGGACCGCGAGCCACGCGAGGCCGAAGGAAGATCCGGCGACCAGCGTGAAGAGCGCAACCGCCGCGATGGTCACGTAGGCGTCCCTCTTGGGGAGCATGATCCCGGCGGAGACGTTGACGTGATAGAAGAAGAGCATGCGCCACTCGGGGCCCAAGGTGAAGCTCAGCGCGCCCGCCAGCAGCGCCAGGAACGCAATGATGGCCCGGTACTTGAAGACCTCTGATGCCCGCGGCGCGGGCACTAACTGCAGCGGCTCGTGCGCCCACATCAGCCAGAGAAAGACGCCCACGAAGAGCGGCACCCCGGCCAGGGCGAAGAACGCCTGCGCGGGTGTGGGATCCGAGTTGATCACGACCGTGACCGGGTAGACGAGGATGAACAGCCCGAGCAGCGGAACGAGTAGCCACGCGACGACGGGGAGTCCACGCCGGGTCTTATTTGCGGGGTTACTCAAGGCAATTCCTCGCGTTCAAACAGATGGGCCGGCGGGTCCATTCTAACCTCATCGATGTTGCCCGCGGCCCGGCTCCGGGCCGATCGTGCGTCGTGGACGAAGGCCCACCTCAAGCACGGTTCGTCCCTTTCGGCAACCGCGGCGCCTCGCGTCCAACGAACCGCGTCTTGCCCCACGGCTTGTAGACCGAGAGGACGGTCGCCATCCCGAGCATGAGCGCGTGGGCCACGGAGAGGGAGATCAGGCCGGTAGTCGGCGCGACGTCCAGGATCTTGCCGCCGCCGGACACCTGCCCGGACGGCGCGGAGATGGACCGTTGGATCAGCCGGTCCATCAGGGCGATGCCGGTCGTTACCACCCCCACTGTCAGCAGCAGTTTCGTGGCTACCCAGTAGTGCCGAAGCAAGCCCCATTTGGTGCCAAGTGACAGGAGCACGCCGGTGACCAGGGTGGCAACTGCGGCCGGAGGAAACGCGACGTCCACCACCCTCATCGAGGCGTACAGGGCATCGGAGGCGTCCGACGTCAGGGCGGCGACGCCGAGGAGGAGCTTGGCGACCACGACACCCAGCCACGCGCCGGAGACGACGACGTGGGCGGCGAGCAGGAGCCTGTAGACCGGCGGCGACACCCGCCGTTCACCGCGGCCGTTGCTGGCGTACAAGGGGTCAGCCCTTCGCGTCCGGATCGGGCCGTCCGCCGAACGCCAGCACGAGGCCCGCGGCTGCGCACCAGACGAAGCACAGCAGCCTTCCTAGCGGGATCAGGGGCGTGGCCACGAAGAAGCCCAGCGAAGCCAGCGACAGGATCGCGGGCGCGGCGGCCAGGATCCCGAGCCGGGAGATCCAGCGCGGAAGCGTCTTCGTCCTGCGGGCGGCGATCGAGGCCGACCCCATGAAAATCCCGAGCGCGGCGACGTGGAGCGTTCCTCCGGCCAGGAAGTTCAAAGATCGCAGGCCGCCGACGAGCGAGAGGTCCCCTCCCCCGGCCACCAGGACCAGCGTCCCCGAGATGACCGCCGAAGTTGCCAGTAAGCCCGCCGCCAGCACGCCGAAGCCCGCTACGATCCGGGCCGGCCGATCGCCTTCGCCAGCGTCCCGGCGCACGAACGCGGCCACGCATCGGGCAAAGACGAGCAGCGCGCCGGCCGCGAGACCCTGGAGCACGCCCCCCGCCACTAACGCGGCCGCGTTTTCCTGGTAGTAGTCGGCGGTCAGCGTAGCCGGAGTGTCCGGCATGGGGAAAGGCGACGTGGCGAGCAACCCGACGAGGACGAGTTCGGCGATAAAGAGGGCCACGAAGAGCGGGCCGCCAAGCGCCAGGGGACGTCCCTTCCTAGATTCTACGGTTTTCGCTGGCACCTTGGTCTCCCTCCTTGCGCGGGTCGCGGGACCGTTACTTTCAGAGTTCGGCGACCGCCGGGACCACCTCGCGGCCGATGATCTCGAGCGGTGAGATCCGGTCCACGTGTGGGACCATGCCGATGACGGTCTCGATGCCCATCCCCGAGAGCCAGCGCAAGTGTCCGACGAGCTCGCCCGCTTTCTCGCCATCCTCTCCGACGTCGAAGGCGAAGACGCAGGTCTTCTCGATCTCCTCGTACGGACGTCCCTCGGCCTCGCAGTGGTGGCGCAAGACTTCGAGCTTTCGCGGGATCTCGGGGCTCGGGCGCAGGTTGCACGCGTCGGCGTAGCGCGCGACCAGGCGCAGGGTCTTCCTCTCGCCGTCGCCGGCGATCATGATCGGCGGATGTGGCCTCGTGAGGCTCTGCGGGAGGTTCAGCGAGCGCTCGAGCCGGTAGTGATCGCCCTCGAACGGACGCCCGTCGCCGTGTTCGCCGCTCCACATCCTGAGGCAGATCTGGACCGTCTCCTCCAGCATCGCGAACCGCTCCTTCTGCGGCGGGAAGGGGATTCCGAGCCCCCGCGCCTCCTCCTCGTAGTGACCCGACCCGACGCCGAGCCAGGCGCGCCCACCGGAGAGCACGTCAAGCGTGGTCACGGTCTTGGCCAGGAGGGCCGGGGGCCTGAAGTGGATCCCGGAGACCATCGCGGTGAGGCTGATGTGCTCCGTGCTGGCGGCGAGAAACGCCAGGGTCGAGTAACACTCGGGTTCGTCGGCCTCCGGGCCGCCCATGATCGGGTGCTGCCAGAGGTGATCCGCCACGCCGATGCGGTCGAATCCGGCCTCCTCCGCAGCCCCACCGATCTCCGCGAGGGTCCTTGCGAACCGCTCCGGCCCCCCGGCCCAGTCGAAGCCGTTGAGTTGCAATCCTAGGTTCATGATCCCGTCCCTCTCTTCGCCGCGCGTTCGAAGCGTCTTCGAGCCACTCGGTGCTCATACGCCGGCTGGTGTGGATGTCGATGTGTCTGGCCCGCCCGGTGCCGTGGTTGACGAACCTGTGCGGCGTGCCGGCGGGGGCGACGACAATGTCGCCGGCGGTCGCCTCGACGGTTTCGTCGCCCACCGTGAAGGTGAGCTCGCCCTCCTGGACCACGAACACCTCGGCATAGGGATGTACGTGCAGGCTCGGCCCCTTTCGGGTCGGCGTGTCCGAGATGAAGAACGAGACGTCTACGTCGCCGTAGAGGTGGCCTTCGAACCTGTGGGCGCTCCCGCTGTGCGGAAGCTCGTCTTTGCGGATCGGACGCGGCATAGGTTCCTCCCGTGTTCCGAAAAGATCTCGCTGGCTTCAGTCCTGGCGGCCGAGCCTGGCCCCGGCGATGCCGCTGACGAGCAGCCCCGAGAACCGTCCGGCCGGGATGAGCCAGGCCGCGGGCTCGGCGACGAAGTAGAGCGGCGACGACAGGTTCGCGGCCGCCGAGGCCAGGCCGGCGATCGCCAGCGGGCGGGGCAGCTCGCCGGTGCGCAGCCCGGCGAGCCCGAGGGAGCCGACGAGCAAACCGAAGCCTGCGCCGTGCACCGGCCCACCGGCGGCGAACATCAGTCGGTGCAGGGCGGCGGCGCTCGACTCCCGCTCGCCTAGCCTTCCGGTCAGCGCGGCGGAGAGCAGCGCCGAGGCCGTCAACGAAGCGGCGGCGAGTCCGCCCCCGGCGACCGCCGCCGCCCGAAGCCCTTGCGACCCACGACCCGACCGCGCGGCCAGGCGCGCGACCGACGCGGTGAACCGGGCCAAGGAGACCGCGGAGATCAACTGCCCGGCCGCGCTGATCCTGGCCGCGCCGGGGTTCCCCGCGAAGTACCGCTGGACGTCCGCCGGCTCCGATCCTGGCCGCGGGTACGGGTCTTCTGCCAGGGCCACCGCCGATGCCACGCCGGCGATGAAGCTCGTGCCGGCGAGGGGACCGCTCAGCGCGCCAGGGTCTCGGGGCGCTGTCGAAGGCTCAGCACCTTGCCCGGTGTTGCCCGTCCGGGTGGGATCTCTCTTGCCCAACATCTGGCCTCTCTTTACATCCATAGCGTCGTATAACGTTTCCGTTACCCAGAGTGTGCGATGGGGCGGGTCCGGCGGGTAGTGAAGTTCGTCGTGGGTTCGGCATGACGGATGTCACGGGTCGGGCGACTTTGCTCCACCCTGGCCTTGTGCTAGGTTAAAGGTATGGAGAACGAACGCATCAGGGTGAGGTACGCGCCGAGCCCCACGGGCATGTTGCACGTCGGCGGGGTAAGGACGGCGCTCTTCAACTGGCTGTTCGCCCGCAAGAACGGCGGGACCTTCGTCGTGCGCATAGAGGACACGGACCTGGAGCGTTCGACGGAGGAGTCCGTGGAGCAGCTCAAGCGGTCGCTGCGTTGGATCGGGCTGGACTGGGACGAGGGCCCCGAGGTCGGCGGCCCCCACGCCCCCTACCGTCAGACCGAGCGTATGGACCTGTACCGGGAGATGTCCAGGAAGCTCCTCGAAGAGGGCACGGCCTACAGGGACTTCGCCACGCCCGAGGAGCTCGCCGAGTTCAGGGAACGGGCGCGGGCCGAGAGGCGCCAGCCGATCTACACCGGCGGCATCTACCGGGATATGGATCCCGAAGAGGCCCTGAAGAAGATCGAGGCCGGGAAGCCCCACACGGTGCGGTTCAAGACCCCGCGCGAGGGCGATACGGTGGTATGGGATGTGATCCGGGGCCCCGTCACCTTCGAGAACGCCAACATAGAGGACTTCGTGATCATGAAATCCTCGGACACCCCGACCTACAACTTTGCCGCCACGGTGGACGACGCGGAGATGGAGATGAGCCACATCATCCGCGGCGACGACCACCTCTCGAACACGCCGCGCCAGATTCTACTCTACGAGGCCCTCGGCAAAGAACTCCCGGCCTTCGCGCACGTCCCCCAGGTACTTGGGCCGGACAAGAAGAAGCTCTCCAAGCGCCACGGCGCGGCGAGCGTCGAGGACTTCGCCGAGCGCGGCTACCTGCCCGAGGCGCTCTTCAACTACCTGGCGCTCCTCGGCGCGGGATACGCGGCCGACGAGGAGATCTTCGCCCCAGAAGAGCTCGCCGAGCGCTTCCGCCTGGACCGCGTGAGCGGCAACCCAGCGATCCTGGACGAGACCAAGCTGACCTCCGTGAACCAGGTCTACATCCGCCGCAAGGACCCGGAAGAGCTCGCGATGCTAGCGGCCCCCATGCTCGTAGAGTCCGGCGCGGCGACCGCCGAGGTGCTAGAGGCGGATATGCCGCGTCTCACAGAGATCATGGCCCTCCTCAAAGAGCGCCTCGCCCGCACCACCGACATATCCGGCGCCGTCGGCTACTTCTACGGCGGCAAGCTCGACTACGACGAGGCCGAGTTCGAGAAGCAGTTCGGCAAGGACTTTGTCCGCGAGACCTTCCCGGAGCTGGCCGAGCGACTCGCCGCCCTCCCCGAGTGGACCGAGGAATCCCTGGAGGAGAGCATCCGCGGCCTCGCCGCCGAAAAAGAAAAGGGTGCCCGCCACCTCATCCACCCCCTCCGCTTCGCCACCACAGGCCGCACCGTGAGCGCCGGATTGTTCGAGACGCTCGCACTCCTCGGTCGAGAGAGGACCCTCCTGCGCGTCGAAGACGCGATGGAGAAGGTCGCTGCGCTCCCCAGTTAGGTGGTTAGGCGCTCGCCTTCGGCTCGCTTGGTCAGGTAGTTTGATAGGAAAAACTACTACCTAACTACCTGACCATCTAACTACCTAACAATCTAGCCAAACCTTTTGACTAACCCCTGGACCTCGGGTACAATCTGCCCCGCTTCTCGGCAGGGCCCCATCGTCTAGAGGCCAAGGACATCGCCCTCTCACGGCGAAAACCCGGGTTCGAATCCCGGTGGGGTCACTCTTCCGGCAGGTGCTTGTGCCGGCCCCAACGCGTCCGGTTGTCAACACGCCTACCCGATGTCACCTCCATTAGGATCGAATCATCGCGCGGGCCGGGGCTTGGACCTGATCGGCCCAAACGGCGGCGCCGGGGACACACTCGTTGGCGGGTTCCTCGGTATCTTCGGGATGGGAAACTAACCGGCAATACGGCAAGATCAACCGTAGTCTGATAGCAACACATCGTGACAAGTGTTGGCGCGTAATGTTACAACAAACAGTCGTCAGTCCTGGCTCGATCGCCTAACCCCTATCCGACCGGGGCGGAACAGTGCATACCGGCCCACGCTTGTACCAACGAACTTCCGAGAACCCACCTTCCGAAACTGTTTGGAAAAGCGAGCCGGGCAGGCCGATGACGTACGCTCCCGAGCATGGAAAAGTGCTATTCGACCGATCTGTCCGACGGTGAGTGGGAGTGTCTGGAGCTGCACGTCCCGGCTCCCAACAAGCGAGGAAGACCGAGGACTCACAGCACTCGCGAGATCCTCGACGCCATCTTCTACGTCCTCAAGAGCGGCTGCCCTTGGAGGCTGCTGCCAAAAGACTTCCCGCCCTGGGAGACCGTTTACTGGTGGTTCGGGAGATGGCGCGTGGATGGAACCTTCGAGCGGCTCAACGCCGCGTTGCGCGAGCGGCTGCGCAGTCGCCTGGGTAGGAACCCGCTCCCGAGCGCGGGCATCGCCGACTCCCAGTCCTCCAAGACCACAGGGGTCGGCGGAGAACACAGAGGGTACGACGGGAACAAGAAGGTGCGGGGCCGCAAGCGACACATTTTGGTAGACACCGAGGGCTTGGTGCTCAAGGCCAAGGTCCACAGCGCGAAGGTCCCGGACCAGGACGGGCTGAGGCTGCTGCTGGAGTCGGCGCGGAGCGGGCTCTCGCGTCTGTCTCACCTGTGGTTGGACGCGGGATACGAGGGCAGGGGCAGGAGGTGGGCCGAGGAGGTGATGGGCTTGAGCGTGGAGGTGGTGCGCAAGCCACCCAAACCCGTACCGGAAGAGGTAGCGAAGAGGTGGGCCAGGGAGTGGGCCAAGGAGGGCAAGAAGGTCGACTGGAAAGGGCTGATGCCACCGCGAGGTTACGTGGCCTTACCCCGCAGGTGGGTGGTAGAGCGGACCTTCTCGTGGCTGGGCCAGAACAGGAGGATGAGCAAGGACTACGAAAGGCTGTGCGCAAGCGCGGAAGCGTTCGTCTACGCAGCCATGATCCGTTTGATGGTGAGGCGTCTAACCCGTGCCTGAGAATTCCCAAACAGTTTCTCCGAAACTGTCCGAAAAGCCTCACGAGCGAGCCAACCGCCTCACCATCAGGCGGCTCATCGCCACGTGGATGAACGCCTCGCCGGTTTCTGGGAGCCTCTCGTAGTCCTTGCTCATCCGTCTGTTGTGGTCTAACCACGAGAACGTCCGCTCCACCACCCATCTCCTCGGCAACACTTGGAAGCCTCGCGGCGGCAACAGCTCCTCCCGGTCCACGCTCACGCCCTCCTTGTGCCACTGCTCCGCCCACTCTCTCAGGACCTCTTCGGGGGCGGGCTTGCGCGGACGCTCGACGAGGTCCACGCCCCACCCCAGGGTCTTCTCGACCCAATCCTTGCCCTTGTCCTCGCCCCGGTACCCCGCCTCCAGCCACAGGTGCTTCAGGCGGGGGAACGCCGACCAGGCGCCGTGGAGCAACCTCTTGATCCCCTCGTGGTCCATGACCTTGGCGCTGTGGACCTTGGCTTTGAGCACCAGGCCCTCGGTGTCCACCAGGAGATGCCGTTTGCGCCCCTTCACCTTCTTTCCGCCGTCGTATCCTCGCTCTTTTCCTCCCACGCCGGTCGTCTTGACCGATTGGCTGTCGACCACGCCGGCCGTGGGCTGAGGGTCTCGGCCCGTACGCACGCGCACCCGCTCGCGCAGGGCGGCGTGCAGCCTCTCCCAGGTGCCGTCCAAGCGCCAAATCCTGAAGTAGTGGTGGACGGTCTTCCAGGGCGGATACTCTTTGGGCACCAGGCGCCAGGCGCAGCCGCTACGGACGATGTAGAAGCCGGCGTTCAGGATCTCCTCGCGCAAGGCGTGGATCCTCGGCCGTCCGGGGGCTTCGGGGGCAGGGAGATGGGGCTCCACGAAGGTCCACTCTTCGTCGGAGAGGTCGGTTTGGTACGCTCTTTCCATGCCCGGTAGGGTACCGAGCCACCCCCTCAAGACCCCTTTTCGGACAGTTTCTTACCCGCAGTTGGGTGAATAGGGTTAGGATGGACTTGTTCTGTCGCGGCAGGGTGGCGGCGAAGGTCGGGGAGGTGGTGCGCATGGGCGAGGGCCGGGTGGAATGCGCAGACGAATGATCTTTAGCAAGAAGCGGGACCCTCGGCTTGTGACCGTGCGTCGGGGCGGCGCCCTACAAGACTATGACCATCACCTCCTCGCGTTCTGGGCGGCCGATTGCGCCGAGCATGTGCTGCACTTCTTCGAGCACGAGCGCCCCGGTGACGACCGGCCGCGCTGCGCGATCGAACTGGCGCGTGCGACCACACGGGCGGTCTGCACCACTTCCCCCACACCCAGATATTGGCCCCCGCCGAATGCTTGCGTGCCTCCCGGCGCCAGCGCGGGCTCATAGGGGCTCTACCGAGGTCTTGGCCGCGGTGGTTCGATCCCACGCCGTTCACTTTCGATGCTGGCCCTCTCGGCCCATTCCCCCGCTCGGCCAGCCTGACCAGAGACGGTTCGATCCGGGTGGTGGACATACCGGGGCACATGGCCGGGCAGGTGGCCGTGATCGTGCGCGGCAAGGGCGTGACCTACCTCGTGGCCGGCGACGTCTCATACAAGCAGCAAAACCTCATCGAGGACAAGGTGGACGGCGTAACGATAAACGTGCGGACCTCGCTTGCGAGTCAGCGGGCGGTCAAGGAGTTCGCCCGGATGGAGCCTAGCGTGCTGCTCCTCGGACACGACCCCGGCGTCCCCGAGCGCCTCGCCAACCGGCGAGTCCTGTTCGGCGAGGAAGCCACTCTCGGGGCATCTCCGCGATCGCAGGGATGATCGCGGTGGCGAGACCCTGGCGGCCTTGGTGACCTTCTGTGGCCCCGTGCGCTGTTTTGACTGTCGTCCGGAAGGGGTAGGTAGGCAACCCCGAAGGAGGAGAGTTCGCGTGCCAACTCCCGTCAACAGCCAACTCGTAGACGAGCGTCTGGAGGAGTTGCACCGACGGCACTTGCTCGTAGGTGAAGATAGTGTTGCGAGCTACTACGAGTCGGGGCGCGGATACTACAAGCCAGAGCTTGCCGCCGAAGAGCGCGAGCGATTCAGCATCTCCTTGGTGCGTACCAACGGCGAGATCCATCAGGCGGGCGATCACGACCAACCGTTCGCCCTGCAATCCATCTCAAAGGTGTTCGTCTACGGCCTTGCTCTGGCGGACCACGGAGGAGACTATGTCCTAGAACACGTCGGGGTAGAACCCAGCGGGGACGCTTTCAACTCCATCATCTTCGACGAGCAGAACAACCGACCCTACAACCCCATGATCAACGCCGGGGCACTCGTGACGACCGACCTGGTGCGGGGCAAGGACTCCGCGGAGAAGTTCGAACGCATACTCGACACGCTCCGAAGCTATGCCGGAAACCGGAGCCTCGTGGTAGACGAGGACACCTTCGAGGCCGAGATGCGCACGGCAGACCGGAATCGCGCTACGGGCTACCTCATGCGCAGCCAGGGCATGATCTCGGGAGACGTTGAGGGGATCCTCGCCCTCTACTTGCGGCAGTGCTCGGTGCAGGTCACCTGCCGGGATCTCGCGGCAATGGCAGCGACGCTGGCGAACGGCGGCGTGAACCCCCTAACCGGAGAGCGGGCCCTCCCCCTCCGCCACGTCAGAGAAGTGTTGAGCGTGATGCACACCTGCGGCATGTACGACGCCGCCGGTCAGTGGGCGTTCGATATTGGCGTCCCCGCCAAGAGCGGTGTGAGCGGCGGTATTCTGGTGGTTGTCCCAGGCAAAGGGGGCATCGGCGTCTACTCGCCGGGACTCGACGCGCACGGTAACAGCGTCCGCGGCATCAGAGTGTGCCAGGAGATCTCCGAGCGCCTGGGGCTACACGTCTTTGCCACCGAAGCCGAAGACGCCCTGCTCGTCCCTACGGAGTCTCGTTAAGACGAGCGGCGCGCAGGCCGTCTTCGGCGGGTGTTTCTGCCGTCCCCCACGCGCCCGATGCGGGATGCTAAACTGCGCGGCGGATTAGTCGGTGACCGCACGGCCCAGAGACTCTTATACCAGGGGAGCATATCGGGGGAATGAGCAACTACACCTATCCACACACCATCGAGAACGGGGGCGGGGAGCGGCTCACCTTCGTTCGGCGGATCCAGGACCCCGCCGGCGATAGCCTCGAGGTCGAGAACCTCGTCAAACCCGGTAGCGGGCCCCCGATGCATGCTCACAACTACCAGGAGGAGTCCATCACGGTCCGGCAGGGCCGGATCGGCTACCAGCGGCCCGGAGAGCCCCCGCGGTTCGCCGGCCCTGGCGAGACGGTCGTCTTCGCGCCGGGGGAGGCGCACAGGTTCTGGAACGCTGGGGAGGAGGATCTCCTGGGCACAGGCTTCGTCCGACCGCCCGACAACCTGGAGTACTTCCTCACGGCGATCTACGCGTCGCAGCGGGAGAACGGGGGAGGCCGGCCCGACCCGTTTGAGGCGGCGTTCTTGATGCGGCGGTACCGGAGCGAGTTCCAGATGCCGGAGATCCCGGCGGCGGTACAGCGCTTCGTCTTCCCGGCGCAGGTGGCTTTGGGTCGGCTGCTGGGCAAGTACAAGAAGTACGCCGACGCGCCCGAACCGGTCAGGCGCTAGGCGTTACCCGGAGAAGCCGCTTGACCTGCAATCGGCGTCTCGACGCATCCCGGCGAACAGGATGCCGTGCCCCGGCTCATCGACGGAGCAGCATCGCGATCCAGGCGACAAAAAGCTTCGCCATGAACTTGAGGGAATACGCCCGGTAGTTGGGCACGTCGTCCGGCAGTTCGCTGCCCGCGGGCCTGGACTTTGTGTGGACGCGCATCTCGATGGGTGGCGCTTCGCCTCGTATCGCTGACCGGTAGATCGACAGCCAGTGCCCCCCCTTGAAATCGAGGAACATGGGCGAATCGCAGCAGGTGGCGACGACCCGGTTCGTCGACGACTCATCCGTGAGCTTGTAGCCTCGCAGCAGTTGAGTCCCCTTCGGGTATCTGAGGCGATCTTTCCGGTAGAGCACGTACGCGGTCCCGCCGTCGGGGCCGCAGGCGGGATGTCCGTTGGGAAGCGCTTCGATCTGCCGGGAGCCCGCCTGACAACTCTCGCAGTAGCAGTCGGTGCTCATGATGGGATCGCCGATCGCCTCGAGTTCGACGCTTCCGCATTCGCACCTGATGGTCGTGTGCTTTTTCGACGGTTCAGACATCCGCCACCCCTACCTCTATCGCGAACGGGTTCAGCCTTTTCGGCCCTGCTAGTACCAATTATCCAAGGCGTCCGGTCCCCCTACACCCACGAATTTCCGAGGGTCCGGGTATCTCGACGTTCGGGTGAAACGAGGGGTGATAGGAGCGCTGACGTCTTGTAGCCTCGATTGGCGGACCTGGACGCGAAGAGAGGAGCCGCGAAGATGGCGGACGACGCTGCGAAGTTTGCGACCACCTACTTTGACGCGTGGAAGGTTAACGACTTCGATACCATGCGGTCGCTGGTGGCCGAGGATGTGACGTTCGCAGGTCCCCTCGCCCAGCTAGAGGGCGCGGCGGCCTACATGGAGGGGATCCAGGGCATGTCGCAGATCAAGTCGGATCTCGTCATCCACAAGGTCTTCGTCGACGGCCCCGACGTGCTGACGTGGTTCGACCTGCACACGACGGTCGCCTCCCCCGTGCCGGTCGCCAACTGGCTCCACGTGGAGGACGGCAAGATCACATCCCTGCGCGTGGCATTCGACGCCCGCGAGCTCGCCCCGTGATCGGGATGAGTTGCTCCGACTTCGAGGACGTTGTCAACCTCGGGGGTTTTGTGCTCAACCGGGGTCGGCGTAGCAAGCCGTAACCTAAGCTTCGCTCCGTCCTGGTGGCGGGACAACACCTAGCTGCCGCATCATGCCCGCATCGTCTCTCACTCCCCAGTGCTCGATGGCTTTGCCGTCCCGCAGACGAACGAAATGCATGTGAGCCTGTCGCACCGGGCGGCCGGTCGGAGGCATGCCCATCAGCGGTCCCTCGTGGGTACCGTTCATGGTCAGACGGCCCGCGACGGTGTCGCCTTCAGCGATAAGCGACTCTATCGTGAAGTGCAGATCCGGGAAGGCCGTACGCAGCATGGTGATCAACTGACGCATCGACTCCGGGCCGCTGCTTGCTCCGGGATGCGTCTCGTGATCGAGGAAGTCAGGGTGGATCACCTCGTCCGCAACGTCTAGTACCCCGCGGTTCAACCCCTCCTCGTACATCCGGCGAACCGCCGCCTTGTTCCGCTCTTGAGTGCTCATGGCCGCTTCCTCCTCGCTCACTTTCCGTCATTGTAGCTATATTACAGTCAATGTAGTAATACTACATTGACTTTCGTAGCGAAGTCAAGAGGAAATTGAGAGAATCGCGGGATGAGCCAGGAAGCCGGAATGACCCATCGCCAGAGGCAGGCGCTTCAGACGCGGCGCCTGATCGTGGACGCCGCCAGAAAGCTATTTCTGGAGCGGGGATACGGTGTCACGACGATGGATGCCATAGCGGCGGAGGCCGGCGTGGCGGTGAGCACCGTGTACGCAATCTTCAAGAACAAAAGGGCCTTCTTGAGGGAGATCAGGACGGACTTGCTCGACCAGGCGAACACGCGAGAGATCCACGAGGAAGCCAGAAAACAGCAAGATCCCGAGCGCCGGCTGGAGATGATCGCGCACCAGAACCGCCGCCAGTGGGAGTTCGGGGGCAGTATGATCGCCATCCACGAGGGCGCGGCGGCGGCGGACCTGGAGGCTGCCGCGGAGCTGAGGGAGGTATTGGGGGGCAGGAGGTGGATCCTGACACGGTTCGTCACCGAGATGAAAGACGACTTGCGTCCCGATCTGGACGCGGGCCGGGCCGCGGCGATCCTGCTAGCCCTCTGCCAGCCGGAAGTCTACAGGGAACTGGTGGAGGTGGCGGACTGGTCGCCCGAACAGTACGAAGCCTGGCTGGGCGAGACGCTGAAAGAGCAATTGCTCCCTCGTCGTTGAGGGAAATCTGTAGCTACGCCCGCCGGAACGAGCACGCATTTCTCGGTCTAGACGGACGCCGTCTCCAGCCGCAGAAAGCTCGACCCGATCTCACATCAGGAACACGAACGCGAATGCCGCCCCGATGAGCGTGCCTGCCAGTACCTGGGGGACGGTGTGCGCCCCCAGAGCGACCCGGGACCAGAGCACCAGCGGAAGGACCAGGACGAAGACCAGGCCGACGGGTCCGAGCAGCAGCAGGCCAGCGACCGCGGCGTGGCCGGCAACGGCGGCGTGGGCGCTGGCCTTCCAAAGGAGGGTCAGGGCCGCGACGCCAGCGCTCGCGAGGCCCATCGAGAGCGTGAGGAGCAGGAGGTCCGTCGGGGCGCCGGAGAGCGCCAGGGCCGCGAGCAGGGCGACAAAGGCGCCGAGGAGGAAGAGCGCCGGGACGAGGCGTTCGGCGCGGGCCGAGATCCAGAAGTCCCCCACCCGCGAGCGGCGCCGCATCAGCAGCACGTACCCGGCCACCACGGCCGCGGCGAACAGCTCGAAGGCCACGTACAAGATCGCCCCTGGCACACCGGCTTCGGCGAAGGCGACCAGAATATAGAGTGCGGTAAAGAGTACGAACGGGTTGAGGACGTTCGTGAGATTGCGGGCGAGGGACCTTGCCGGGGGCCGGGGCGGCATGAAGGGTAGAATCTAGCACGTGCACAGGTCCCGCACACCGGACGAGAAGGCCGAGACCCTGGCGCTATGGTACGAGCTTGGACGCCTCTACTCGGAAGGGACCGGGGCCAGTAGACGGGCTTCGAGGCTTGGCATCGCCGCCGCCTGCGTCGCGGCCTCGCTAGTCTTGCTCTCCGCGCCCGTCTTCGGGACGGCGTGGGCCGGGCCTTTCGCTCCGATGATACCCCTGGCGGCCGGGCTGGTCTTCGGCGCGGTCCTCTTCCTCCGGCGGCGGTCGCGGTGGCGCGAACGCGTCGCCGACCTGCGGCAGGCTCTCGCGGCCCGCGGCCTCGACGCGGACCGCCCGGCGCAGGGTGGTCTCGCCGCCTACTACGACGCGCAGCTGGTCCTGCTCAGGAGCGAGTACGAGTACCTGCGGCGGCGGGGCTCGGCCGGCGGTGGCGCGGGGGTTCGCCTCTTCGAGGAGTCGTTCGGTTTCACCCCTGAGGACCCGTTCGAGACCGGGCCGCTCAACGTCGCCCCGGACACGGAGGCGATGGAGGCGTTGCGGGGGCGCTGGGAGAAGAGGCTCGCTTCGAGGAAGGAGCGTAGGTTAAATGCGCCGGCACTCGGATTGCGGGAGGACGCCGCCTACGGCGTCTTTCCCAGGGAGATGACCGTTCCCGTGGAACTCGCGACGCGCGGGGCTTACCTGGAGATCTCGCGCGGGCTCCTGCGGAAGCGCTGGGGCAGCGACCCGCTGGCCAAGGCCGGCCTCATGACGGCTGCGCTGCGGCGGAGGATCGAGCGGGACCTCGCCGAATACGCGGCGGTCACCGGGCGGCCGGCCCTCAGAGGGTGGAGAGCCAGATCAGGGCCGTCGACACTGGAACGAAGCCGACGAGAACGGTGATGATGGTAGCCATGAAGGACGACCTGTAGGCGTAGAGCACCCCGAGCCCCATGAGGACCATGAGCGCATAAGTCACCGCGAAGGCGTAGAGCAGCGGGATCCACGCTATGACGAACACCGCGTAGGCGTAGGCCGCCATACGGTAGACCTCCCTGAACTCGGCCACCCGCCCGATAAACGTCCGGATGGAGAGCAGATAAACGCCGGCCACGACCGCCACCCCGACGGGCGAGAGCGCCGCGAAGAGCGCGGCCTCGAGCAGCGTGGCGCCGGCCTCTGCGAGGGTCAGACCCCCGAAGATCAGGTTGGAACCGAGGGCCAAGGCCGCGGCCAGGAGGCTGGCCACCGCGCCGACGAGCAACACGAAGACCGTCGGCTCCTTGACAGGCCCGTTCAGACTGAAGTTCAGGTAGAAGGTCTTCGGAGAGAAGAGGACGGCCCGAACTACGGCTACGGCGCTAGGCAGGGGCTGCTTCAGGTCGAACTCCGGGGCTTTATCGTTGTGCATGAGCCGATTATATACGGGCGGGGCGACAGGTCCTTGCCAAAACGTCGTGCGAAAACTAGACTAGGGCTCCTACGAACGGTGGGCAAAGAGGTGCCTGAGCGATGTTCGGCTTACTGGTCGCGTTGGTTTTGGTGGTGGAGGTCGTGGTCCTCGTCGTGCTCACGATCCTGTTCCCAAACGCGCCGGTGATCTACCTGGTGCCGGCCCTCCCGCTGACGCTGACCATCGCCCTGCTCGCGCGCCACACCTCGGACAACGCCGTCAACCGGGCGCGTAGGCTCTCGCCCGACGACATTGCGGGCTACCTGCCGGAGCAGCCGGCCGAAAGCACCCCAGAGGAGCTCTCCCGCTCCATCGTCGAGCGCGCCGAAGAGATACAGCGGGCCCTCGCCGACTCCCCCTCCGACCCCATCCGCGTCGAGATGTGCGCCATCGGCTACCGGGCCTGCGCGAACGACATGATCACGCTCACCCACCACGCCAACGAAGAGATTCCAAGCGCCGGCCCCCTGCGCCGGGCGAAACTGCGCCGGGCCCGCAAGAAGGCCACCGACGCCCTCGCCGCCGCCAGGGAAGCTCTGCCCCCCGGCGCGCTCAGAGCGTCACGCCAGGAACAGCAGTAGGACGCTGCAGCCCTTCGGGCTGCGCTTTCAGCCCGCTCCAGCCTTCGGCTTCCGCTCTCAGCCCGCGTCGGACCTTGTCAGGCCCTCGCTTTCAGCTCCCATCTTTCGAATCCGTCCCCGTCGCGCCCGCGCTTCGCCCATGCTCGCCAGCGCGGAGCAAGGCGGCTGGAGGAACGTGGGGACGTCACGCACCGCATACACCTGCTTGTGGCTGAGAGCCGCCGATAGGCGGCGCGGGCTGAGATACGCGCAGTCCTAGACTGCGCGTATCTCCCGTACTTCGGGTACTTCGCGGCGGATGAGGCTCTCGATAGCGTAGGCGAAGTCGAGTTGGGAGAGGGGGCAGCCCTGGCAGGCGCCGAGCATCTGGATGCTGACGGAGCCGGACGCCTCGTCGCACGCGACGATTTGGGCGTCGCCCCCGTCGGCGCGCATCGCCGGGCGGACCTTGTCCAGCGACGCTTCGATCCGGTCGCGCATGTTCTTCGGCTGCTCCATCCGGGCGATTATATCCGAGGCGCGGGGATGGATCCCTGGCCGGTAGTAGAATGCCGGGGTTGTATGCCACGGAAGAAAAGGGGCGCATGAGAGACGACGAAGGGCGTAACCTCCTGGTCATCGGGGCGCCGGAGCACGACGCCGACGCGCACCACCTCTCGGGGTTTCTGGCGCCGGACGCGGTGATCTGCCTCCGCGTCGCCGGAAGGACGTACCTGGCGGTATCGTCTCTGGAGTACGGGCGGGCCGAGAAGGAGGCCCCCGTCGACGAGCTGCTCTCCTACGAGGAGCTGGAGATCCCGAAGCTCGCCAGGGAGCTCGGGAGCGGTGCGAAGGGGTACGCCGCCGCGATCACGAGCCTCCTCGAAAGGCTCGGGGCGCAGAGCTCCCCCGTCGTCGTGCCGCCGGCCTTCCCCGTGATCTACGCCGACGAGCTGCGCGCCCGCGGCCTGACGCTCACCCCCGACCGGAGGCTCTTCGAGGGGCTACGCCGGGCCAAGACGCCAGAGGAGATCTCTCGCATAGAAGAGACCCAGCGCGCCGTCGAGGAGGCCTACCCGGCACGCCGTCGGGGTTCTCGAAGAGGCCGAGGTTTCGGGCGACGGGGAGCTTGTGTGGCGCGGAACGCCGCTCACCAGCGAGGCCCTGCGGGCCGAGATCGACGTGGATCTCCTGCGACGGGGCTGCGCCGCCGACGGGACCATAGCCGCCGGTGGGGCGCAGGCCGCCGATCCGCACGACAGGGGTAGCGGACCCTTGCGGGCCGGGGAGACGATCATCGTAGACGTCTTCCCCCGCAGCCAGGCGAGCCGCTACCACGCGGACATGACCCGCACCTTTGTGAAGGGCGAGCCCGACGCGAAGCTCGAGCGCATGTACGCCGCCGTGCTCGAGGCCCAGGAGGCGGCGCTGGCGATGATGGGGACCGGCGTGAACGGCCGCGACGTGCACGACAAGGTCTCCGACATCCTGCACGGGCACGGCTACAAGACGACCAAGCACGACGCGAAGCCCGGTGAGCCCCTGACCGAGGGCTTCTTCCACGGCACCGGCCACGGGGTCGGCCTGGAGGTGCACGAGGCCCCGCGCGTCTCCATCGTGGACGAGGAGCTCAAGGCCCGGCGACGTGGTGACGGTCGAGCCCGGCGTCTACGAGCCCGGGGCTCGGCGGCGTGCGCATCGAGGACCTCGTCGTCGTCACCGAGGACGGCTGCCGCAACCTGACGGACTTTCCAAAGGAGTTCCGGGTCGGCTAGGGTCCTGAACGCCCGGTCAGCTCGATGCCAGCTCGACGACGAGGAGGAAGGCTTGGAGAGCAAGCGCCTGAACGACGAGACCCGCTTCTCCGAGGAGAAGATGCAGAAGAACGCCCTCTTCGACTCGCCCCACCTCTTCTACGACGCCTACTGCCTCCTGCCGGGGCAGGCCCAGAAGGTCCACGCCCACGACGGCTCGGACAAGGTCTACTTCGTGATGGACGGCACCGGCCGCTTCACCATCGGCGACGAAGAGGAGGACCTGACCGGGGGTCAGGCCGTGATCGCCCGCGCGGGCGTCCCCCACGGCGTGCGAAACGCGTCGCAGGAGAACCTGGTCCTCCTGGTCACGATGGCCCCAAGGCCCTCCTGAGATGGCCGAAGAGGGAGATGCCGCAACCACCCTACGTGCTTCTCTTCGAGGAGGTGGAGCCCGACGCCCGGCCGTTCGCCGTCCTGGTCGGCGAACGCGCGGCCGTGCCGCTCTTCGACTCGGAGGAAAGGGCGGCGGCCTTTGTGGACTCGACGGACTTCGGCACCACACTTGAGCCGGTCGAGGTCACCGGCGCCGGTCTTATCCGGGCACTCGTCTCCATCGAGGACGAGGTCGACCACGTCGCCCTGAACCCGCCACCCGCCGGCGAGGGTGGCGTCAGGGTGCGGATGGGCTCCCTCGCCGAGCTCATCTCGGCCCTCGAAACCAGCGGACGGGGAGACGACCTCTTCGGATTGGGCTCAGGCAAGCCCCTCGGTTAGACGACCAGACGCCGGCTCATCCGCCGGACGCGCCCAGCCGATGCTCGCTCACGGTCAGCGCGTCACCCCGAAGATCCAGGGCGGCGTAGGCGTCCCGCGACGTCTGGACGAAGGCGTCGTGGTCGGCGCGGGAACGCCAGCGGTCTACGGTGAGGTATCGCGTGGGCCGGTCCACGTCGTGAAAGAGGACCGTCTCGATGTACCCGTCCGCCCGGCGGAAGAGACGCGCCCAGTCCCCTTCGGCACCGTAGAGCGTCTCGAAGGCCGCGATCTTCTCCGGTCGGACCTCGTACTCCCAGTAGATCTCGTAAGACACGTATCCCTCCGAAGCACCACGTCCATCTGACCTGGACGAACGCGGTTTGCAGCGAGGCTAACCTAGCTGCAAACCCTAGCAGCTTTCAGTAGCCGGACGCCGCCCCTTCGCCGCGCGGGTCGGCGGCACCGGTGAACCGGACGGGCTCTCCCCTTCGTCCGTACTCGACCGTCAGGGCCTGGGCGTTCCCGAGCTCCGGCAGCGGGTAGACGGTGTGGCCCATGGCCTCGAGCTCGGCCTGCGTGGACGCCGGTATGCCGGGCTCGACGGCGAGGAGGTTCGGGATGATGAAGCTGAAGCGGGGGGCCGAGACGGCCCGCTGGATGTCCATGTCGAAGTCGATGACGTTCGTGAGCATCTGGGGCGTGGTCTGCAGGATGGTGCGCCCACCGGGGGTGCCGATGGCCATGACGGGCCTGTCCTCGCGCGTGACGATGGTCGGTCCCAGGGCGTAGGGCAGCTGGCGGCCCGGGGCGGCGTCGAAGGGGTTACCGCGGGGCTCGAAGCGGGCCCAGGCCAGGGAGTCGTTCAGCCAGATGCCCGTACCCTCGGGCATGACTTTGCTCCCGAAGACGTTGCCAAGGGTCTGCGTGGAGGAGACAACGTTGCCCTCCCGGTCCGCGACGACGAAGTGCGTGGTGTGCTGGCGGGTGTCCGACCCTTCGGTGGGCGTGTAGTTGGTGGGCGAGCAGCTCAGGGCCGAGTCGCTGTCTACGGGTGGGTCGTAGGGCGAGGCCTGGGAGAAGTCGATGGCCGCGGCCTCTTCGGCCCAGTACGCCTCGGAGAGGAGACGGTCGAGCTGCACCTCGCCGGTTTCGGGATCGGCGAACCTCGTGGCCTGCTGGAAGGCGCGCTTGGAGACCTCCGTCAGGGCGTGCACGTACGGGACGCTGTTGTGGTCGGCCGGCACGAGGCCGAACTCGCCCGCGATGCCGAGCCTGAGGAGCAGGCCCCACGAGGTGGCCGGCCGCGACGCCGTCACAACCTCGTAGCCGCGGTGATCCACGCTAATGGTCGGCCGCCACTCGGCGCGGTTGTCCCGCAGGTCGTCCATCGCCAGCGTCCCGCCGCCCGCCTGGACGTCGGCGACCATCCTCCTGCCGAGCCCTCCGCCATAGACGGCGCCGGCACCCCGGTCCGCGATGAGGCGCAAGGAGTCCGCCAGGTCGCGCTGGACCAGCCGGTCGCCCGCCTGGAGCGGCGCGCCGCCGCGGCCGTAGATCTCCTGCGCGTTCGCGGGGAAGGCACTGTACTCCGAGCCGATCCAGCCGGCCGCCTCCTCGCCGATGCGGAAACCGTTCTCGGCGTACCCGATGGCGGGCCCGAAGAGGCGCGACCACTCGAGCTCGCCGTACTCATCGGACATCGCCTCCCAGGCGTTCAGGTTGCCGGGCGTGACGACGACCGGGGCGCCGCAGCGGTTATCCTGAAAACTCGGCGTGGGCGGATGGAAGATGTCGGGGTCGAGCGCCGCCGGGGCGTCGCTGTCCACCTCCAGAAAGCGCGTCTCGCCGGACCCGGCGTCGTAGACCACGATCGCGCCGTACCCCCCGACCCCGCTCATCATGGGTTCGACGACGTTCAGCGCCGCAGAGACCGCCACCGCCGCGTCGTAGGCGTTTCCGCCCTCCTCTAGGATCTGGAGCCCGGCCAGCGTGGCGAGCGGATGCGCCGTGCTGACCATGCCGTTGGCGCCGAGGGCCGGGCGGGTGGCCGTGTTCGTGGTCGCCGGCCCCTCGCGAAGCTCGGGTTCCTCTTGCGTATTGCTTTGTTCGGGGGCAGCTGGCCTTGCGGTCTCTCCGGTCGCCTGCGCCCGAGCGGTTGTGGTCTCGGCCGAGCTAGCGGGCTCCGCCCCAGTGGTCTCCGCGCGGACGTCGTCCTCGCGGTCGTCTTCGGCCGAGGTCGTCGGCTGGGAGTTGCAGGAGCACAGGACCACGACGAGCAGCGCCGCCAGGAAGAGCCCCCTCGAGGCGCGGATTCGTCGCATCCCTGGGCCGGGTTTCTAGGCCTTCAGCCGGTCGAGGTGCTCCTTGCGGAACTTCGCCACCTTGGGGGCGATGATCACCTGGCAGTAAGGCTGCCTGCCGTTGTCCTGGAAGTAATTCTGGTGGTAGTCTTCGGCGGCGAAGAACTCCTCGAACGACACGACCTCCGTCACGATGGGCCGACCCCAGAGGTCCTGCTCCCCGAGATCCCTTATGACCTCTTCGGCGGTCCGCCGCTGCTCGTCGTCGTGGTAGAAGATGGCCGAGCGGTACTGCGTCCCCACGTCGGCCCCCTGCCGGTTGAGCGTCGTCGGATCGTGGATGGAGAAGTAGACCTCCAGGATCTCCCGGTAGGAGACGACCTCCGGGTCGAAGGTCACCTGCACGACCTCGGCGTGCCCGGTGGTCTCCGAGCACACCTGCCGGTAGGTCGGGTTCGGCACGTGTCCGCCCGAGTAGCCGGACACGACGCTCTCCACCCCCCGAAGCTCCTGATAGACAGCCTCTAGACACCAGAAGCACCCGCCCCCGAGGGTGGCGACCTCCGTCCTGCCGGTATTGCCGTTCTCTGCGGGCATGTTCTCTCCTCGCGCAAACTGTACCGAGAACGGTATACCGCATCCGCCCGCGGCATGCAGGTATGGGAGGCGCATCGCGCCTCCGGCGAATAGCGGTTAGGAAGTAGTGGGCTGGCGAACAAACTACTCCCCACTCGCTACCTCGCCATTCGCCTAGGAGCGACCGAAGGGAGCGACGTCCTATTCGTCCGTCTCGCCCTCGAAGATCGCGAACACGGCGCCCTGCGGGTCGGAGAGGACCGCTATGCGGCCGCCTCCCGGTTCCATCGGTCCGGCTAGCAGTCCTCCGCCGAGCTCATCTGCCCGAGCGACGGTGTCGTCGCAGGAGGCAACGGTGAAGTAGGGGATCCAGTGCGGCCGCGCGTCGCCGGGCATCTCGGCCATCGGCATGACGCCGCCGTTGATCGAGCCGGCGTTGGCGATCGTGACGTAGGCGACCTTGCCCTCGTATTCTTGAGGCTCGGTCTCCCATCCGAAGAGGTCCGCGTAGAAAGTGGCGGCCTTCTCGGGCTCACGGCTCTGCAGCTCGTTCCAGGTCATGCAGCCGACGTCGTTGACCCGGCGGGCGCCGGCGAGCGACCGCGGCTCCCAGGCCGCGAGCACCGCCCCGCCGGGGTCCTGCACGATCGCCATCCGTCCGAAGCCCGCAGCGTCGAAGGCCCCCATAAAGACCTCGCCGCCAAGCCCGGCGGCCCTCTCGGCGGCCGCGTCGGCGCTCTCGACGCTCACGTAGGAGAGCCAGTGGGGCGGTATGCCCATCTCCCGCCGCTCGGCCTCCAGCTCGTAGAGCGCGCAGACCTCGTCGCCGCCCAACTTGAGCATCGTGTAGTTTCCGCCGTCCCCACCCGTCGTGTCCTCGGCCTCCCAGCCGAACAACGCGCCGTAGAAAGCCTTCGCCGCCTCTGGATCCGTCGTCGCCAGATCGGTCCAACAGAACGTCCCAGGCTCGTAACGCGTCCTCTGGCCCACGCCTTCCTCCTGTTCCTCCGACACCCCGACCCGCAGGCCGCAACAGGAGTCTACGGAGCGCCCGTTCGCCTACCAAGTGGCAAAGTCCCGCAGCGGGCAAAGCGCAGGAATCCCGAGAACTTCCTACCAAGAATCGGTCCGGTTCTCATGCACGGTCGCGGTTCGCTCGGGCCAACGGCTTCGGTATGTCACCTTGGATACACTAACAATGTTGGCCGGATCGTGTACCCAGGAGGCCTGGTATGAAGATGAAGGAGTATGCGATGCTGGCGGCGCTGGCCCACAGGCCGAGGAGCGGTTACGACCTGAACAAGTGGTTCGGCGAGGTCGCGAGCCATTTCTGCACCGCCGGGTACAGCAGCGTCTACCCGGCGCTCAACAGGTTCGAGCGGGAGGGGTTGGTCGTCTACGAGACGGTGCCGAGCGACCGGGGGCCGGAGCGGAAGGTGTACTCCGTCACAGCCGAGGGGCGGGAAGCCTTGCTCGGGTGGGCCGCGGAGCCCGCCGGCGCCCCCGAGACGCGCGACGAGCAGCTCGTCAAGGCGCTGAGTTACGGGATGCTGCCCCAAGAGACGACGCGCGGGTTGTTGGAGGAGGCGCGGGCGCTCCACGCCGGCAAGCTCGCCTACTACGAGGAGCTGGGGCGGGGTCTCGAAGGTTTGCGGGAGAGGGGTGAAATCTCCGACGAGGCCTACATCGGGACCAGGCTCACGCTGATGCGCGGCATCGGTGCGGAGGAGAGCTACATACGGTGGTGCGAAGATGCCCAGGCGTTCGTGGCCGACACGGTGAGTCAGGCATGATCCCACAACGAGTCAATGGCTCGGCCTTATCAGGTTGGCTTCGACCCGCGTTGGCTGGTGCGCCCGTCCCAGCCTGTTGCCAGGCGGGCTCAAACGGGGGATGATGGCGGGCATGACCGAACGACCCAGCATAACCGAACGTCTCAAAGGGAGCTGGCAGGAGTTCGCGGACAGCAAACCCGGCCACCGCTTTCAGGACCGCTACCGTCGCCGTCAGGAGCAGGGCGGGAGCGGGCACATCGTCAAGCGGGTGTTCCTGATCGTGCTGGGAGCGGTCCTGGCGCTCGGGAGCCTGTTCACGGCCCCCCTTCCGGGCCCAGGATTTGCGACCGTCTTCCTCGGCCTTGCGATTCTCGCCGGCGAGCTTCTCCCCGCCGCCCGGTTCCTCGACTGGGCCGAGTTGCGGCTGAGGGCGTTCTGGCAGTTCGTCCAGGACGTCTGGCGCTCGGGCTTGCTGGGGAAGGTCGCGATCGTCGCGGTGGCCGCGATCCTGGTCGCGACGTTCGCCTACGTGGTCTATTTCGTGCTGTTCCGCCGCTGACGAACGGAGCTATCGTCGGCGACGGGCGAGCCTCTTCGCCGTGGCGGCGACCAGGGATCCGGCGACGACACGGCCAGCGAGTATCCCGCCCGCTTCGCGGCGCCGCGTACATCTGGCGCATCTGGCTCAGGGTGTCGCTTTGCTGGATCCGCTCGACGATCTTGCCGTCCTCTATCGTGGCGTAGTCGAACATGCTGACCTCGTAGGCACTGTTCGTGGCCGGGACGCCGTAGAACCGGCCGGAGTTCGTCCCGCTCACGGTCAGCCGCGCGTAGACCTTGTCGCCCTCGGCCACGCAGTCTTCGATGCGCGCGTTCAGGTCCGGGATGCCGCCGAGCACCTGCCGCAGGGAAGAGACCGCGTCCGTCAGGTTCACCCAGCCGGGGGTGAACCCGACGCAGATCTCGCGGTACCGCTCCGGGTCGACGACCTCGGGCAAAGCATCGAAATCCTGCTCGTTCAGCAGCTCGATGTACCTACGATATGTTTGCTTGTTCTGCTCCAACCCCGTGCCGTTCTCCAAAGTATTCCTCCGTGGCGCCCGCGGACACTTCCAACAAGAGTCTACAGGCCAAACGGGCGACCCGAGTCGCCTCGGGCTCGAAGAGAGACCCGCTACCTCTCTCCGAGCGCGTGGAGCATCTTCTCCATCGCGAAGTTCGTCAGCGGCACGCCCTCCCGCCACACCGTCTGCTCGCGCACCACGCGGAAACCCTGCCGCTCGAAGAAAGGACGCGCCGTGATGCTCGCCTCGGTGGAGATCCGTGACAGGTTTAGTCTCCGGGCCTCACGCTCGACCGCGTCGTAGAGGCGCCCGCCGACGCCGCGGCCCACGGCGTTCTCGCGCACGTAGAGCATGTCCAGGTGCCCGTCGTCCTCTAGCTCGGCGAAGCCGACCACCTCGCCGTCTTCCTCCGCTACCAGGGTGCGGCGATCGGCCATGCGGGCGTGCCACGCGTCGGGGTCGGGGACGGCCGGCGCCCACGCCCGCACTTGCTCTTCGGAGTAGTCGGCCCGGTTCACCGAGTGGACCGTCTCGTAGAAGAGACGCGCGATCCGGGGCGCGTCCCGCGCGTCGTAGGCCCTGACCCTAATGCCTTCCGTCGCCACGCCCGCCAGCCTAATCCGGTTCGTCCGATTGCGGCGGATTACTGGCGGGCTTCGCGGTCCAGGACGGCCACCGTGTCCCGGTAGAACCTCTGGGCGCTCTCGTGGCTGTCGCCGATGCAGACGGTGCCGAGCTTGCCGTACTGGGAGAGGGCGCCGATCAGGTGGAAGACTCACGCCCTGCTGGGCCGGCGCCGTCGAAGTGGAGGCCGTTGTTCACGGCGATGTCTATCAGGTCGTCGGGGGTGAGGCCCTGGTAGACCGGGCTCTGGAGGTTGTCGGAGGCGTAGTAGTAGCAGGGCTTGGTGGTGGGGGTGCAGTAGAGGCCGTCGTCGGGGTCGTAGGTCGCCGTCGGTGAGGAAGCGCAGGATCAGGTAGGGGTGCGTCGTGCCGCCTTTCCTCAGGTTGATCTCGATGGCCGCGTGCTCCCAGCCGTCCAGTCGCGCCTGACGGAGATGAAGTCGATCGCGAAGCGCCCCAAGGCGCCCTTCTCCTTCAGGACCTCCCCCACCCGCTCCCCGGCGACCTTGATGTCCCGGCTGTAGGCCTCGTCGGCCGGGAACGTGCTGCCCAGGAAGATCTGGCCCGAAGGCCCGCCCAGCACCTGGTCGTGGGTCGAGACGACGGTCGCCTCGCCCATCGGGTTTATGCGGCACTGCACGGACGGGGAGCGCACCTCCTCGCCCTCCACCCAGCACTCGACGATGCCGCCCATCTCCCCGAACTTGCTGACGGTAGCGCTCCCAGCTCTCTCCCTCGGACTCGAACCTGATCCGCCGCGGCAGCTCGTCTCGAAGCCACCGCGGGAGGTCCGTGCCCTCCCGGCGCGCCGTCGCAGGGGAAGACGGCGTTGCCCTCGCCGGAGAAGCCCTCGTCGAGCTTTATGGCCACCCGCCGGAGGTCGGGCCTCGCGGCGTTTGAGCTCGACTACCGCTTCGACGATGTCTCCTTCGTCGCGCAGGCGCTCGAATCCGTCCGGCAGCGGAACCCCCGCCTCCCGGAACAGGCTCGCGGCTGCCGCTCTTGGTGCCCAGGTAGTTCAGCTCCGGGTCGTTGCCGTACAGCGGGATGCCGAGCCTCACGGCGAGGCTCCTCTCCAGCGCCGTGCTGTTGAAGCAGGTCATGTGCGCCGCGTTGGGATCGGCGATGGCCTCCCGGATGCGCTCGATCAGGCGCGGGCGGTCGAGGATCTTGCGCGTCAAGCGGCACGTCGGAGGCGTCGTGGCAGCTCAGGAGAGACATCCTGCTGCGGGCGTGCCGCAGGGGAACGCCCGGCAGGAGGTGCAGGTAATAGTCGATGATCGCCGTCGGGATGTGCTGGCTCGTGACGTAGACGACGTGGGTGCGGGGCAGGCGCAGCAGCATCAGCATGCACAGCATCCGCTCCTCGTAGTGGTGGGACGCCCGGGATCTTCCTCAGCTCCTCCACGTCGAGCGAGAGGCTGGGGACCACCACTACCGTCTGGGGGGCGCGCGGGTCGGAGGTCACTAGCCGCGCCAGTGGTTCCAGTCGCTCCTGCAACTTGGCGAAGCGCCGAAGTTCCGCGGCGGAGCCCGGCTCGAACTCTTCTGCTACCGACGTCGATGTAGTGGTAACGCCCATCGTCCCTTTCCCTGAGGGCGATTATACGTGAGGCATCCGCGCGGCGCCGAGCCGGGCATCCGCCTACTTGAGGATCGGACGGGTCAGGCCCGGTACCAGGAAATCCCCGGTGGCGAACCACCAGCCGGCGTCGAGCATCAGGAACGCCCCGGCCAGGACCGCGGCGCTGGCGGCCACAAGGGCGATGAGGGGCCGTATCCTGGCCCAAAGAGACCGGAACAAGTCTATGGCCCGCTCGTGCTTGCCGCGCGAGGCCACGACGATCACCAGGACCAGCGGCGACCGGCTCACAAGCGTCCAGACAAAGAACGCCGCGATGACCGCCCAGACGGGCTTGTCCCGACCGGCGACCACCACGAGCGAGTCGAAGGCCGGATCGCTGGTGGCCGCGAACGCGTACAGAACACCTATGCCGGCCAGCGAGACCGGGCCCGTAAGGCGGAGCATACGGAGGAACCATGGCTTCTGTTCCGGCGTGTCGCGCTTGCGCCTCAGGAGGCCCACGGTGCCCCACACCAGCAACCCCAACCCGAGAACGACCCCGATGATTGCGGCCGTCCGCTCGTCGGGGGCGTACTTGCTCCAGTCGACCCTGGAGATCCGCGGACCGAGCGCCAGCGCAACCGCCGACCCGAACGCGACGGTGCCGAGCAGCCCCACGAGGCCGAAAACGATGATGTCGCGATCTCGCGCGCCAGCGATCAGGGCCGCGACCGCGATGAGCGCGCCCGTGGGATCCAACCCGGCCAATCCGAGGCCCGCCGCCTCCAGCAGGAAGCCGATCACCGGCCGACCCCGATCTCGTCCCCCGCTCCTGTCCCCAGCAGGGGGTCTTTGGCCAACGAACCGTGAGGGCCAGGGTGGCGCTTCACGGACGTCCGTTGCCAGATGAGGATAGAACCTCGCGCTCAGGCACGGGGATGGGAGATCCGCCAGACCCACGCGATGAGGACGAACTGCAACGGTAGGCGCGCCGTAAGAAGCGCCAACCACCACGGAGGTTTCTGCGAGGCCCGAGCATCGAGCAGCATCTGCACGTTGGCCGGCAAAACCGCGATGAGCAGAAGTACGAGACTAACCCCCGAGGCGCGACGGGTACGTTTCGCGAGCAGCCCCAGACCCCCCGCTACCTCGCCTACGCCGCTCAGGTAGACCAACTCCCGGTGGCGTGGCAGGTAGGGCGGCATGATCCGCTCGTAGACACCAGGAAAAACGAAGTGCAGCGCCCCGGCCACGACGAAGAGCAACCCCGACAACGTGCGAGACAACGAGAAACCCGCGCCCATACCGTTCCTTTCCGCGCCTCTTGGGCTTTCGTGGCAGGCTAGACCACATCGACTTTCCTTGCCAAACGCCCAACATCGGAGCCCCGTGCCGCACTACCCTACCGCATCGGCGGCCAACGCCGGATTGTTCCATACCGGTTCGACCCGCGCCCGTTGCCAGAAGGAACGTGCGGTAGACTCTGGATTCGAGTTCCCACGAGGCTGGGACTTTTCGTTTCTTTGATCACCCGCGTGTCCCAGCAAGGTGCTAACGACGCGTTTGGAAGAGTAGGCCAGGAGAACACATGGACTATCGCAATATTGCCATCATCTCGCACGTCGACCACGGCAAGACCACCCTCGTGGACGGCATGCTCAAGCAGACCCTCGAGCTCGGCCACGGGCAGGAGATAGCCGAGCGCGCCATGGACATCGAACGTCCTGGAGCGGGAGCGCGGCATCACCATCCTGGCCAAGAACACCGCCGTCGAGTACGACGGCGTCAAGATCAACATCGTCGACACCCCGGGCCACACCGACTTCGGCGGCGAGGTCGAGCGCGTGCTCGGCATGGTGGACGGCTGCCTGCTGCTGGTCGACGCCGTCGAAGGTCCGATGCCCCAGACGCGCTTCGTGCTGCGCAAGGCCATCGAGCTGGGCCTCAAGCCCATCGTGGTCATCAACAAGATCGACCGCCAGACGCCAGGCCCGAAGAGGTCGTCGACCTCACCTTCGACCTGATGGCCGACCTCGGCGCCTCGGACGAGCAGCTCGACTTCCCGATCCTCTACGCCGTGCCGCGCGAGGGCAGGGCCTTCAAGGACATGGACGCCCCACGGGACGACATGCGCGAGCTCTTCGAGACCGTCCTGGAGGAGATCCCGGCGCCCGAGGCCGACCTCGCCGCCCCGTTCCAGATGCTGGTCACCAACCTCGACTACTCCGAGTACCTGGGACGCATCGTGGTCGGCCGCGTGAGGCGCGGCAGCGTCCGGGACGCGGCGAGTTCGTGCAACCTGGTCCACAAGGACGGCACGATGACCAAGACGCGCGTCGCGCAGCCCTTCACGCACCTCGGATTGCAGCGCATCGAGGCCGACGAGGTGGGCGCGGGGGACATCGTGGCCCTCACGGGCCTCGAAGACGCGCAGATAGGCGAGACGGTCGCCGACCTGGCCGACCCCGAGGCGCTGCCCGATCATCACGGTGGACGAGCCGACGGTCAGCATGATCTTCGGCCCGAACACCTCACCTTTCGCGGGCAAGGAAGGCAAGTACGTCACCTCCCGCCACCTCAGGGACCGCCTGATGCGGGAGGTGCAGACGAACGTCTCCCTGCGCGTCGAGGAGCTGCGCCCGGACGAGTTCGAGGTCTCCGGGCGCGGCGAGCTGCACCTGTCCATCTTGCTGGAGACCATGCGCCGCGAGGGGTACGAGGTGCAGGTCGGCTCGCCGCGGGTCATCGTGCGCGAGATCGACGGCAAGAAGCACGAGCCCTTCGAGCACCTGGTCATCGACGTGCCCGAGCGGTTCTCCTCGACGGTGATCGGGACGCTCTCGGGCCGCAAGGGCCAACTCGTCGACGTGGAGCCGCAGGGCTCGCGCACCCGGATAGAGTTCAAGATCCCGTCCCGCGCCCTGTTCGGCTTCCGCACGCAGTTCCTCTCCATGACCCAGGGCGAGGGCATCATGAGCCACGTCTTCGACGGCTACGCGCCGTGGGCGGGCGACCTCAAGACCCGGCAGAACGGCAGCCTGGTGGCGTCGGAGGCCGGCAGCGCCTTCGCGTACTCCATCTGGAAGCTCCAGGAGCGCGGCGATCTTCTTTATCACGCCCGCCACCGACGTCTACGTCGGCATGGTCGTCGGCGCCTGCAGCCGCGAGAACGACCTCAACGTCAACGTGTGCAAGAACAAGAAGCTCACCAACGTCCGCTCTTCCGGCGCCGACGACGCCCTGAAGCTCACGCCGGTCCGCAAGATGACGCTCGAGGACGCCCTCGAATACATCGGCGAGGACGAGCTCGTGGAGATCACGCCAGCCTCCATCCGCCTGCGCAAGAAGGTCCTCGAACCCGGCATGCGCAAGTAAGCACGACGCCGCAACAGAGGGGAGCACTCTAGACCCGCTCATGAAGTGTGCGACGGCCATGCGTCGCACCGCTGAGAGGGATCGAAGCCCGAACGGGGACGCGAATGCCGTAAGGCACGGCTGCGGCGGGGATCGGGCGGAAAAGCCGACGGCTTTTGGCTAAGGTGGCCCCATGACGTGGTTCGAGTGCGCGGTGATCGTCTTGGCGGGTACCGGTGCCGGCATCATCAACACGGTCGTCGGCTCTGGCACCCTCATCACCTTCCCGGTCCTGCTTTGGGCCGGGCTCCCGCCCGTCGCGGCCAACGTTGCGAACAACATCGGGCTCGCCCCGGGGTCGGTGAGCGGGGCCGTCGGCTACCGTAAGGAGCTCTCGGGGTCCAAAAGTCGCGTCGTGCGCTTCTCGGTGGCGG
The DNA here is from genome assembly GCA_963769655.1 of uncultured Rubrobacteraceae bacterium. Taxonomy (GTDB): domain Bacteria; phylum Actinomycetota; class Rubrobacteria; order Rubrobacterales; family Rubrobacteraceae; genus CAVYMT01. Next base: position 220,921 of record CAVYMT010000007.1, read on the forward strand.
CGTTGTTGGGTGGCGCCTGCGGCGCGATCCTCCTGCTGGCGGTGCTGCCTCCCGGGGTCTTCCGGGCGGCAGCTCCCGTACTCATTGCCCTGGCCTTGGTGCTGGTAGTGGCCGAGCCGTGGCTGGGTCGCCGCCTGGGGTCGTGGCGCGAGACAGCCCCGCCACAGGGCAGCCGCAGCATGGTCGCGGCCGTCTTCGCCACCAGCGTCTACGGCGGCTATTTCGGGGCGGGGCAGGGCGTGATCCTGCTCGCGGTCATGGCCGTACTCATGTCCGAGCCCTTGCAGCAGGTGAACGCGCTGAAGACCGTGCTCCAGGGCGCGGGCAACGCGGCATCCGCGCTCGTGTTCGTCCTCATCACCCGGGTGGACTGGCTCGTGGTCGCATTGCTCGCCGGCGGGGCGATCGTCGGCGGTCAGGTCGGAGCGAAGGTGGGACGGCGCCTGCCACCGGGCGTGCTACGCGCCTTCATCGTCGTCGTGGGCGTCGCGGGCATCGTCCTGCTCGTCCGCTGAGGGCTTCGGACCGCACAGCGCTATCGTCCTTCCCACGGGCCGCTTTTTTGCGACAGAGTTGCGGTCGTGAGAAGATCCCGTCACGATGCCACTTCACCCGGCCCTCAGGGAGCTGCTCGACGAGAAGATCGCCCACACGCGGGCCCCTCAATGGGAACTGCCTATAGAGGAGGTCCGCGCGGCGTTCCGGACCCTGTGGTCTCCGGCCATGACCGGCGACCCGGTCGAGATGGCGAGCGTCGAGGACAGGACAATCGCCACAGACGCCGGACCCGTGAACGCGCGCGTCTTCACCCCGCAAAAAGACACCCCGGCGCCGCTCATGATGTACTTCCACGGGGGCGGCTACGTCAAGGGCGGGGTCCTGGAGACCGACGCCTTCTGCCGCAGGCTGGCGAAGACCACAGGCACCATCGTCGTGTCGGTGGGCTACCGGCTGGCGCCGGAGCACCCTTACCCGGCCGCCCTGGACGACGCTTACCACTCGACCGTCTGGGCCTACGAGCACGCCGAGGACCTGGGAGGGGAGAGGGAATCGTTCAGCGTCTGCGGCGAGAGCGCCGGCGGAAACCTCGCAGCAGTCATATGCCTGCTGCTGAGATCCAGCGGGGAGGCAGAGATAGCTCGGCAGATACTCCTGCAGCCGGTCGTCGACTTCACCCTATCGTACCCATCCATCGACATGCCGGCCTCCGAATGCCTGGTGCCGCGCGAAGACCTGGCCTGGTACTACGAGGAGTATTACGGAACGGACAAAGACCCGAAGGACTTCAGGGTCTCGCCGATCTTCGCCGACGACCTCTCCGGCCTGCCCCCGGCCCTGATCATCACCGCCGAGTACGACACTTTACGCGACGAGGCCGAAGCCTACGCCGACAGGCTCCGCTCCTCCGGCGTGGAGGCCAGGTACTCGATGCTACGACGGGATGGTGCACGGCTTCTTGCAGATGGCCGGCGTCGTCGACGAGGCACAAGCCGCGATCGACGAGATCGCCGGGAACCGGTTATCTGAGCAGAGATAGACCTCTGCGTCTAGGTCATCTTCCGAGCGTCCAGCAGACGGTCCAGCTCTTCCTCGGAGAGATCGGTCCTGTCGCGGGCGACCTCGCGGATGGTCTTGCCGGTCTTGTAGGCCTCTTTGGAGATCTCCGCCGCCCGTCGTAGCCGACCTCGGGGGCGAGGGCGGTGGCGAGCATGAGGCCCTGCTCGACGAGCTCTGGGCCACGCTCGGTGGCCTCGATACCGCCGACGCACTGGTCGGCGAGGTTCTCCGAGGCGTTGGCGAGGAGATCTATGGACTGGAGCAGGTTGTAGGCGATGAGCGGGCAGCATGACGTTGAGCTCGAAGTTGCCGCTCTGGCCGGCGATGGTTATGGTGGCGTCGTTGCCCATGACCTGGGCGGCGACCATCGCGACGCTCTCGGCGATCACGGGGTTCACCTTGCCCGGCATGATGGAGGAGCCGGGCTGCACCTCGGGGAGGGCGATCTCGGCGTAGGAGGCCCGCGGGCCGCTGCCGAGGAAGCGTACGTCGTTGGAGATCTTCATGAGGCTCACGGCGACGGTCTTGAGCGCGCCGCTGGCGAAGACGGCGCCGTCCATCGCGCTCTGGGCCTGGAAGTGGTTCTCGGTCTCGCGCACCTCGACGCCGAAGCGCGCGCCGAGCTTCTCGGCTACCCGGCCCGCGAACTCGGGGTGGGTGTTGACGCCGGTGCCGACGGCCGTGCCGCCGAGGGCGACCTCGGCAAGGTCGCTTCGCGCCTTTTGCAGGCGCTCTGATGCCGCGTTCGATCTGCCCCGCGTAGCCGCGGAACTCCTGGCCGAGTCGGATCGGGGTGGCGTCCTGCAGGTGCGTACGGCCGGTCTTGATGACGTCGTCGAACTCGCGGGCCTTGTCGTCCAGGGCGCCGCGCAGCTTCTCGAGCGCGGGCAGCAGGTCTTCCTCGATGGAGATCAGGGCCGCCAGATGGATGGCGGTCGGGATGACGTCGTTGGAGGACTGGCCCATGTTGACGTGGTCGTTGGGGTGGACGGGCTCCTTGGAGCCGATCTCGCCGCCCATGATCTGTATGGCCCGGTTGGAGATCACCTCGTTGGCGTTCATGTTGGTCGAGGTGCCGCTGCCGGTCTGGAAGACGTCGAGGACGAAGGCCGCATCGAGCTCACCCTCGACGACCTCCTCGGCGGCCGCGACGATCGCGTCCCTGAGCCCCTCGTCCAGCAGGCCGAGCTCGTGGTTGACGTTGGCGGCCTCGAGCTTGATCGCGCCGAGGGCCTGCACGAACCGGCGCGGCTTGCGCAGGTCGCTTATGGGGAAGTTGTCCAGGGCGCGGCGCGTCTGGGCGCCGAAGAGGGCGTCGCGGGGGACCTCTACCTCCCCCATCGAGTCGCGCTCCACGCGGTGCGGGGTCTCCTGCCGGGTCATGAGGCTCTCCCTCCGGATGCTCGGACCTCGAGGTCATATAATTGCGGTCGCAAGCAGGCATTATACGAGAGGTGACCTTTTGAATACCCTGGGACACGCACTGAAGGAGTGGGCGGTCGCCGTCGAGGCGCTGGAGCGCGGGGCGACGGCGCTGGTGGTCCGCAAGGGCGGCATCCGGGAGAAGGCCTTCGCCGTGCGAAGACACGCGCTTCCTGCTGCTTCCCGGCTACGAGCACCAGAGGCCTGAGCTGCTAAAGCCCGCGTACCGGCCCATCATGGACGACATCCCGGATCTCACGGACGAGGGCCCCTTGCGTTTCTCATCCTTCGCCGAGGTAAAGGGGGCCTTCGAGATCTCCGAGGCGGATGACCTCGCGGCGCTCGACCCGCACCACATGTGGACCCACGAGTACGCCGAGAGCCGCTTCAAGTGGCGCCCGAAGAAGCCGTTGACGGTTCTGGTACTGCGGACCTACGTGCTGCCCGAGATCGGTAGAGCTTCGCGTACCGCGAGGAGTACGGGGGCTGCAAGAGCTGGATCGAGCTGGCCGAGCCAGTCCCGGTAGAGGGCGCCCGTCCGGCGCTCTCGGACGCGGACTTCGAGCGGCTCGTGGCTCCCGCGCGCGGGGTGCTTGGCGGTCTCGCGCCGGCGCCCGTGGGCTCGTAGAGGAGGTTACGCCTTGGGAACCGCGGCCTTGCCAGTGGTCCTGATAGCGCTGGTAGTCGCCCTCAGCGCCCAATCGATCCTCCAGACCAACAGGGACCTCTTCCGGGCGCGCGAGTGGGGAGAACTCGCCCGCAGGTTCTTGCCTTTCGGCGTCCTGACGCTCATGGCGATCACCCTGCTCGTCGTCAGGTCACTGGACGAGGGTTGGGTCTTATTCGTCTGGATCATCGTCTTCGGCATCGCCATCATCCTCGCGAGTATCTTCTCCGTGCCTACCCTCGAGCGCCGGGCGAACGGCGTCTTTCGGCGCGGCGACTACGCCACCGCCGCCGACCTGTACGGTGAGCTGGTCGAGCAGAAGCCCCTGGCCCGCAACGAGGCGTTCCTGGGCGCGGCCCTCGGCGCCTCCGAGCGCTTCGACGAGTCCCTCGAAGCCTCTACGAAGGCCATAGAGATGGACCCCGAGTACGGACTGGCCTACTACAACCGGGCCCTCGTCCTGCGCCGGACGGGCAAGACGAGCAAGGCCGTAAGGGATCTCAAAAAGGCGCTAGAGGTGGACCTGCCCCGCCGGTTCCGGTCCGCCGCTCGCAAGATGCTCGAAGAGCTCGCTTGAGCGTACTGCTGCCCACCATAGGGGCGCTGGTGATCCTCGCCGTCTTCACGTTCTTCGTCGGACGCCTGAACCGGGATCTGCTGCGCGTGCGGGCCTACAGGGAGTTCTTCGTGCGCCTGATCCCCCCGCTCTCCACCGCCGTCTTCGTCGCCGGCCTGCCGTTTATCCTGGACCTGGCGACCTTCGACAACTACGCCACCGTCCTCGCTGGTCTACGTGACGGGGGCCGCGATCCTGACCGCCCTCATGACCCGCGCCGTGATCCCCGAGGAACGCCGGGCCGGTGCCGCCTTTCGCAAGGGCGACTTCGAGAAGTCCGCCGCCCTCTACGACGACCTGACCGGCCGCCGGCCCCTCCCCCGCTACTATTCGGCCCTCGCCGCCAGCCTCGACGCCAACGGGAACCCCCAGTCAGCCCTCGAAGCCGCAGACCAGGCCATAAAGCTCGACCCGAAGCTCGGCATCGCCTACTACAATCGCGCCTCGGCCCTCGCGGCCCTGGGCGAGAAGGCTCGTGCCCGCGGGGATCTCCAGACCGTGTTCAGGGTCGACTCCGGCCGCGGACTGCGCCGCGCCGCCGGAGAAGCTCTGGATAGCCTGGAGAAAGGCTGACGCCTTTCTCCGCTGTCAGCTTTCAGCTAGAACGCCGCCAGAACGGATCTATCTTCGCCCGAACCCGCCCTGAAGCTCGGGCAAAACCGGGCCATCTCTCCCGGATCCAGCAGCACTTCGCAAAGCAAAAGCTGACAGCTGAGAGCGAGGCCGGCGAAGCCGGACGATGCGGGCTAAGAGCGGAGGCGTCAGCCGGAGCAGGCTGAAAGCTAACTTACTTCCTCCTGGATATTGCCTTCGGCTGCCCTCACCTCGATCTTTCCGTCGCGCACGCGGGTCTCGTAGTGAGGCTGGGGGAAGACGGCGGGGCCGTCGATGACCTTTCCGGTGCACAGGTCGAAGCGGGAGGCGTGCCAGGGGCATACCACGGTGCCGTCCTCGCGGTCGCCCTCCTCGAGCGGGCCGCCCATATGGCCGCAGGTGGCGCCTATGGCGCAGATCCTGCCGTCCGCACCGCGGCTGAGGAGCACGCCGGTTCCTGCGACCTCGACCCGGCGCATCCCGCTCCCGGGAAGCTCGGCCTCGTCGAGTACGGGGGCGAAGTCCTCGGGTCCGGTCGCTTCGGAGGCGTTGCGGTTGACCCGCAGCCCGTAGTTGTAGGAGAGTTCGCCGCCGAGGTGCATGGCCGTGCCGCTGATCGAGAACCCGATCAGGAAGGCCAGCCGCCCGGCATTTCGCCTTCCCGCGGCCCTCAAAACGAGCGAGACGACGCTGAGGCTGAGGCCGATGACGTTGAGCAGCCCGTGGGCCATCCCCATGCGCCTGGACCCGCCCGAGAGGTACCGCCAGTCCGAGAGCCCGGTCAGGGCCGCGGCGAACCCCCCTGCGACCCCCAGGGCCAGAGTCGCGTCGGCCGCGTTGCGCATGAACTTCGAACCCGTGGCGGTGTCCAGGCCGTCGAAGACCAGCGCCGCCGTCCAGGAGCCCGCGGGCACGTCGGTGAGGAACGGGTGGAGCGGCAACTCCAGCGGGGTCCCGTCAAGGACGTTGCTGACCGTCTTCCCGCCCGCGTCCACGGCCCTCTGCACCTCGGGCTGGACGCGCTCGGAGATACCGTCCAAAAACGGCAACCGTTCGACGATGCGCTGGCTGATCGTCCCTCCCATGCTTCCCGCCTTTCCGCCCTAGCTTGTAAGCCTCGATGGCACCATTATCCCCCGCACCGACCCGGTCTATCCAGCCCCGGCACCCTTCGGCGCGTCGGCGGGCGCTTCAACTGGCGCCTCGGCTGCGGCGGCCAGGAAGGCCAGCCAGTGGGCGAGCAGGATGAACAGGTAGAGCGTCAGCGCCAGGGTGGCCGTCACGGTCCCGTCCGTGTTCCAGAGCAGGATCCACTGCGCCGGGATCGACTGGAGGGCCAGGAGGAGAATGGCAGCCGGCGCCCTCCCCCGCGCCAGGAGCAGCAGGATGCCGGGGGCGAGCAGTACCAGGTAGTTGTGCCAGGCGATGGGCGAGGCCACCAGCGAGGCCGCGACGAGCGCCCACAGGCCGACCTCTGGACCCTCCCGGATCCTCACCGCCGTCAAGAGGACCACCCCGATCCCGATCGCGTACGCGACGTACACGGCCCCGGGTAGCGTCGCCAGGTTCTGGGCGTATGGGTTCTCGGTGAACAGCCGGGCCGCGGCCGCTGGCAGCGAAGCGTTGTCCCAGTACGCGCTCGCCGACGCCTCTTCGAGCACCCCAAGGTAGGTGCGCGTCGCCCCGATACCTGCCACAAGCAGCCCGACGAGCGTCGCCACGGCCCCAGCGGCCATCGCCGCCCCGAAAGCCTCCCACCGCCGGCGCACCAGCGGCCAGAGCAGGATCGGGGCCAGCGAGGGTTTTATCGCCACCACCAGCCCCAAAGCGACACCGGAGAGCAGGTGCCTGTCCCGCCGGTCAGCCACCCAGGCCGCCACCAACCCGAGGGTCAGGATCGGGTAGATCTGCCCGAGCGCCAGCGTCGAGAGCATCGGCGACGAGAGAAGCAGCATCGCAGACCCCACGACCGACCATCCCGCTCCCAGACGCACCTCCTGCGCCGTCCACGCCAGGTAACCCAACGCCACGGCCAGCGAGATCAGGACGAACCCGTAGTATGCGCTGAGCGCCTCGAGCAGCCCCAGCGGCGACATGATCACGGTCCAGACCGGAGGGTTGAGGTTGACGAGCTTGGCCCCCGCATCGTAGATGTCCCCCCCCTCGAGCAACGCCCGCGCCGAGCGCCAGAAGGAGTCGAAGTCCCCGTGCACATCCATCTCCCGGGTCGAGATCCTCTCCAGAATCCCGCCCAGAAACCGCACGTCCAGCCAGACGGAAAGCACCAGCACCCAGAACGCGCCCGTCAGGAGCACCGCATCCCACACCATGGAGCCCCGCGCCGCCCCAGCCTTCCGCACCCTACACCGCCACCCTGAAAACCAACGAGACCACGACCCAACATGATACGGCTCCCTGCGGTCGCCGGCACGCTGGCTGGCGCCCGCTTTCAGCACGCTCCGCCCTGCGGGCTCCGCTCTCATCACGCTTCGGACCCTACGGGCCCTCGCTTTCAGCCATCAGCTTCTCTCGCCCGGCACACACCCGTGACGCTCCCGCGCTACGCTCCGTGCTCGGTAGCGCGGAGCGAGGCGTCTGGAGCAACGTGGGGTCGCCACGGACCGTATGGCCCTGGCGTTTGGCTGAAAGCGCCGCGCAGCGGGCGTGCTGAGAGCGAGGCCGGCGGAGCCGGACGAAGCGGGCTGAGAGGCGCGGAGCGCCGGGCTGAGAGCGGAGGCGCTAGCCGGAGCGGGCTACAAAGCGGAGAGGGGGGGATTCGAACCCCCGACGCCGGGATTACCGACGTAACGGTTTTCGAGACCGCCGCATTCAACCACTCTGCCACCTCTCCGCCGGGGAGTTTATCCACTGTAACCCACCCCTTCAAGCGTTCCGCAACCCACGGTTTCGTCTTTGCGCTCAGATAGTCGGTACTTGCGGTTGAGGCTTGTGCGGCGTTGCGGGTGTTTGGAGCCTGCGTCTCGGGGCTTGGTAGCGAAGAGGTATATTCTTGGAAGAAAGACCTGCAAATTCGCGTTCTTTTCGAGCATTGAAACGGGTCGCTCCGTGGTGAAACGGGGGTGTTCTGTTGCGTAGTATCGCGTTAAGCTTTAGGGTTATGCGTCGGGTTCGGTCTTTGGAAGGCTCTCCGCTTGGTGCAAGGTCCGGGATTGGCGGCGTGAGACTCGTGTGGATGGCGTCGTCGCATGTGAACGAAGTGGGGGTACCATTAGTCGCTGTGGGCGCGTTTGCTACGTCGATGATCTCTGAAGCCGCCTCGGATGGTGCCTGGGGGTGCGTGTGAGCACCCGTTCCTACGCCACGCTCTCCATCGGTGCCGCGGTCCTGACCATCGGAATGAAGTTCGGGGCGTACCTGTTAACGGGATCGGTAGGCCTATTCTCGGACGCGGCGGAGTCGGTGGTCAACCTGGTCGCGGCGGTGGCGGCGTTCTGGGCGTTGACCATCGCCGTGCGCCCGCCGGACGAGGAGCACGCCTTCGGTCACAGCAAGGCCGAGTATTTCTCCAGCGGTCTGGAGAGCGCGCTCATCATCATCGCGGCGGTCTGGATCGGGGTGACGGCCTGGGGACGTCTGGCTGACCCGCAGCCCCTGGAGAACGTAGGCTTGGGGCTCACGATCTCGCTCCTCGCGGCGGCGGTCAACGGGGTCGTGGCCCTGGTGATCCTGCGCGCCGGGCAGCGGCTGCGCTCGATAACCCTCGAAGCCGACGCCAAGCACCTGTTCACCGACGTGTGGACCTCGCTCGGGGTGGTCGCGGGCATCGTCACCGTGCAGCTCACCGGGTGGTTGATCCTTGACCCCCTGATAGCGTTGCTCGTCGCGGCCAACATCGTGTGGACCGGCGTGCGTCTGCTACGTGACACGGCGCAGGGCCTGCTAGACCGGTCGCTGCCGCCGGAGGACCAGGAGCAGATTCGGCGCACCCTCTCGCGCTACGAGGGCGATGAGGTCGCCTTCCACGCCCTGCGCACACGGGCCGCCGGGCAACGGCGCTTCATCTCCATGCACGTGCTCGTGCCCGGGCGGTGGACCGTCAAGCAGGGCCACGACCTCTCAGAGAAGATAGAGAAGGACCTGGCAACTTCGCTCCCCAACAGCGCGTCCTTTATCCACATAGAACCGTCAGATGACCCCGCCTCCTTCGCCGACGAGGCGCTGGACCGCAGCCCCGACGCCGAAGAGGGCTAGGCAAAGAGAACGGGGGCGGACCGCCGATCGGCGGTCCGCCCCCGCGCAGGCCGTTGGCGTAGGCTAGCTAACCGCTAGCTGCACTTCGAGTAGCCGCAGGAATGGCAGACCACGCAGCCCTCCTGGCGGGTGAGTCCGCTGCCGCAGTCCGGGCACGCACCGATAATCGGCAGCTCGCGCGTGTCGGGCAGGCTGTCCTCGATCAGGTAGTGCTCGGCCATCGCCCGCGCGACGCCGTCGGGGACGGAGAGGACGGCGTTCGGACCGACGCCGGCCGGGTGGCCGTCCTGGATGCCGCGCAGCTGGTGCACCACCTCGGCCGGATCGGCGCCGTGGGTGAGGGCCATGGTGATCATGCGCCCCAAAGCGTCCGAGAACGCCGCCGCCGTGCCGCCGGGCTTACCGAGGACGACGAAGAATTCCCGAGGGCCGAACTCGTCGTCGTTCATCGTGACGTACATCGAGCCGTGACCCGTCCGGATCTTCTTGGTGACCCCAGTGAGGGTCTTAGGCCGGCCGTTGCGCGCCTCCGCCAGCGAACTGAACGCCGACCGATCCCGCGTGGTGCCCTGGGGGACGCCCTGGGAAGTGCCCTGCGGGGCGACCTCGGGCGGTGTGACCGGCGGGGAGGTCGGAGCCTCGGGTGAGGCGGGGGTCATGGTCGGCTTCTCGCCGGGCTGCTGGCTCGTCTTGCCTGTAGAGAGGACCTGCGCGTCGCGGCTGCCGTCGCGGTAGACCGCTATACCCTTGCAGTTCGTCGAGTAGGCCTGCATGTACGCGTCCTCGACGTCCTTGACCGTCGCCTCATTCGGCAGGTTGATGGTCTTGGAGATACCCATCGAGGTGTACTTCTGGAAGGCAGCCTGCATCCTGACGTGCCACTCGGACGTGATGTCGTGCGAGGTGACCCAGACCGAGCTCACGTCGTCAGGGATGTCGTCCAGGTGCCGAACAGAGCCCTCGCGGGCGACCTTCTCCATGAGAGCGTCGGAGTAGAAGTCCCGCTGCTTGGCGAGCTCGACGAACTCTGGGTTGACGTCGGGCATCTCCATCCCGGCCTGCCGGCGCATGAAGGCCACCGCGAACAGCGGCTCGATGCCGCCCGAGCAGCCGGCGATCATCGAGATCGTGCCGGTCGGCGCGATCGTGGTGACGGTCGCGTTGCGGACCTTGTCGCCGCGGGCCTCGTGCGTGGTGCCCTCGTAGTGGGCCATCACGCCGCGCTCCTCGGCGAGGTTGCGGCTCTCCTCCCACGCCTCGTCGTCGACGAACTTCATGACCTTCTCGGCGAAGGCGAGTCCCTCGTCCGAATCGTAGGTGATGCCGAGCTTTATCAGGAGGTCGGCGAAGCCCATGACCCCGAGACCGATCCTGCGGTTGCCCCGGCTCATCTCGTCTATCTCGGCCAGGGGGTAGCGGTTCTGCTCTATCACGTTGTCCAGGAAGCGGACCGCCGTGTGGATCGTCTCCCTGAGGTCGTCCCAATCCACCGAACCGACACCCTCGTCCTCCTTATAGAAGAGACCGAGGTTGATCGAGCCGAGGTTGCACGAGTCGTAAGGCGGCAGGTGCGCCTCGGAGCAGGGGTTGGTCGACTCTATGGGGAACTGCGGCGTCGGGTTGTCGCCGTTGATCTTGTCTATAAAGACCACGCCGGGCTCGCCGTTGAGCCACGCGCCCTCGACGATCTTGCGGAACAGGTCGCGCGCCCGAACGGTTTTGACGACCTCGCCGTCCCGGGGGTTGGTGAGCTCGAAGTCGGTGTCCGCCCCAACGGCCTGCATGAACTCGTCGGTGATCGCGACGGAGATGTTGAAGTTGTTGACCTGGTCGTTGTCGTTCTTGCAGGTGATGAACTCCTCGACGTCCGGATGGTCGACCCTCAGGATGCCCATGTTCGCCCCGCGCCGGGTGCCGCCCTGCTTGATCTTGTCCGTCGAGGCGTCGTAGATAGCCATGAATGAAACGGGCCCCGAGGAGACGCCCATCGTGCTCTTAACGATGTCGTTCTTGGGCCTGAGCCTCGAGAAGCCGAAGCCCGTCCCGCCACCGCTCTTGTGGATGATCGCCTGGTGCTTGAGGGTGTCGTAGATGCCGTCTATGGAGTCCTCGACCGGCAAGACGAAGCACGCCGAGAGCTGCTGCAGCTCCCTTCCGGCGTTCATCAACGTCGGCGAGTTGGGCATGAACCTTCTCGACAGCATGATCTTGAGGAACCTCTCGTAGGACTCCTCGTAGAGCGCCTTCGCCTCGTCGCCTTCCTTGAAGCGGTACTCGCCCTCGGCGATGTTCCCCGCCACGCGGCGGAACATGTCGATGGGCTCCTCGATGGCCTCGCCATCTTCGTTCTTTTTGAGGTAACGCTTCTTGAGAACGGCGAGCGCGTTCTCGCTAAGCTCTATGCTATCGAGCCGGTTCCGGCTGCCCCGATCTAACTCCATACCCATCCTCCCAATTCTACCTTTGTTCTCCCTTTATCCCACCATCTATTTGGGCGCCCAGGCCACCTCCGGGCGCCCGAGAAACCTACCTGCCGCTGACGACGCCGGAGCCGGCGAGACGCACCAGCTCGGTGCGGAACTGATCCACATCCGTGTACTGCCGGTACACGGAGGCGAAGCGCAGGTAGGCGACCATGTCGAGCCGCCTCAGGCGTACGAGCACCATGTCCCCAAGCCGCCTGGAGGTAACCTCGTGCCGCCGCCGCTCTCGCAGCTCGGCCTCTATCCCCTCTACTATGGCGTCGATCTGCTCGTCCGTGACCTGCTTGGCCGCGGCCTTGGCAAGCCCCGTCCGCAACTTCTCCCGATCAAACGCCTCCCGACCCCCATCGCGTTTGATCACCATGAGCCTCAACGGCTCCCGACGCTCGTAGGTCGTGAACCTCTTCTCACAAGATAGACACTCCCGGCGGCGCCTGACAGCGTCCTTCGTCTCCGACAGCCGCGAGTCTATGACCTTCGTATCCTCGAAATCACAGTATGGACACTGCACCTTGTAACCCCCGTCACCTCAACACCACATCTGGTTGTCGCGAAAACCTAGCACACCACATTTTCGGAAAGCAATACCGCCGGAATGACCCTCGACTTGAGGTTGACTCAACGCTCTTCAAGCAAATCACCTTTTCTATGCGGGATTAGACCTCGAACCCTGCAGGCCAAAGATTTTTCAGGATTTTTTCATCTGTACCACAAAATAGGGAATTCCCCGCAAATCACGTACCTTGATGTTGAGGTGGATCTTGCTCACTACATCACTACTCGAACCTTAGATAAGTATGCCAATAAGTCTGTACTTAAACTTTAGGTAGACTAGGTTACCAGCAGTTGACCCCGAAAAGGCCGCCTGGCGGCGGTGTACGGGTGCCTAGCGCCGGGCTTTGAAGAAGTCTTTGAGCAGTTGCGCCGACTCCACTTGCAGCACGCCGCCGCTGACGGAGATGGTGTGGTTGAGGCGCGCGTCGGCCGGGATGTTGTAGAGGCTGCCCGCGTAGCCGGCCTTCGGGTCGGGGGCGGCGTAGACCAGGCGCTCGACACGGGCCGCGTGGGCCGCACCGGCGCACATGGGGCAGGGTTCGAGCGTCGCGTAAAGGGTGCAGCCGCTCAGCCGCCAGCCGCCCAGGACGGCCGCGGCCCCGCGGATGGCGAGCAGTTCGGCGTGGGCCGTGGGGTCGTTCGCGGCCTCTCGCTCGTTGGCGGCGACGGCCAGGATCTCGTCGCCCCGAGAGATCAGGGCCCCCACCGGCACCTCTCCCCTCTGGGCGGCCTCCTCGGCGGCCAGCAAAGCCCGGCGCATCAGCCGCAGGTCTGATGCGGTTGGATCCTCGCTGTCCAATCCCAGGTGCACGGCGCGATGATAGCAGGCGTATACACACGCGCCGCCGGGGTCGGCCTCGGGTTCATACCTCAGGAGGGTGCGCTGCCACTCACAGGTTCTCCAGATCGCGCGCGTCGGAGATCCTGCGGCGGTCTGTAGGCTGGGGACTAGTGCCTGGCTGGCGACGAAGCGGGTTGCTCCGCCTCGCCGTTCACGCCGGCCCACTGGCGGGCCGGGAGGCCCCACAGGGCGATAAAGCCCGCGGCCGCGGTCTCGTCGAAGGTGCTGTTCGGGTCGTAGGTGGCGAGGTCCTTGCTGTACAGGGCCTTCGGGGCGGTGCGGCCGACGACGGTGCTCGAGCCCTTGTAGAGCTTGAGGCGGACGGCGCCCGTGACGGTCTTCTGGGTCTCGGAGACGAAGGCGTCGAGGGCGGACTTTCAGGGGAGTGAACCAGAGGCCGTCGTAGGTGAGTTCGGCGTAGCGTTGCTCGACGGCGGCCTTGAAGCGCAGGACGTCCTTGGTGAGGGTCAGGGTCTCAAGTTCCTTGTGGGCCTGGATGATGGTGAGGGCGGCCGGGACCTCGTAGATCTCGCGGCTCTTTATGCCGACGAGGCGGTCTTCGACCATGTCCACCCGTCCCACGCCGTGCGCGCCCGGCGATGACGTTGAGCTCGGAGATGAGGTCCGACGAGCCGCAACTCTTCGCCGTCGAGGCTGACGGGAACACCCTCCTCGAAGCCGAGCTCGACGTAGCGTGGCACGTCGGGCGCCTCCTCGGGGGTGGCGGTGAGCTCGAAGACGTCTTCTGTCGGCTCGTGGTCCGGGTCCTCCAGCGGCCCGGCCTCGATGGACCGTCCCCAGAGGTTCTGCGTCCACGCTGTAGGGGGATTCTTTGGTGGTCGGGACGGGGATGCCGTGCTCCTCGGCGTAGGCCATCTCCTCCGGGCGGTTCATGTTCCAGTCGCGCACCGGCGCGACGACGGTGAGGTCCGGCGCTATGGAGGCCGTCGTCACGTCGAAGCGGACCTGGTCGTTGCCCTTGCCCGTCGAGCCGTGCGCGATGTGCGTAGCCCCGACCTCGCGTGCGGCCTCGACGAGCTTCTTGGCGATGAGCGGGACGCCCGAGCGCGGTGAAGAGCGGGTACTTGCCGCCGTAGAGGGCGTTGGCCTTTATGGCCGGGGCGACGTATTGCTCGACGAACTCGTCCTTCGCGTCCCGGACGAAGGCGTCGACAGCCCCTATCTTCGAGCGCCTTCGCCGTGCACGTCGTCGGCAGGCTCGCCCTGGCCGAGGTCCAGGTAGAGGGCGTAGGGCGATGGCCCCCTGTTGCTCCAGCCACTTCAGGCAGACCGAGGTGTCCAGCCCTCCCGAGTAGGCGAGCACGACCTTCTTTCCTTCGAGCATGTTTCCTCCGTCTCTCAGACTGTGGCGCGGACTTGCAGCCGTTCGCCGTCGGCGGGTATCTTCACCCGATCCGCGAGTCCTTCCCGTTCGAGGTCCTGCCTCAGCTCGTCGCGGGTCAGCAGGCAGTGGTTGAGGGCCTCAAGGTGCACGGCGACGATTTCGGCCCAAGGCGCGGCGCGACATACCCGCGCCACGTCTCCGGCGGTCATAGTGATGGGGTCGCCTTCGAGGAACCGGGCCGCGCCGGCGTTCACGACCACCACGTCGGGCCGGTGGACCTCGAGCGCCTCCTCCACCTCCGGGCACCAGATGGTGTCCCCGGCGACGTACAGTACCGGCGAACCTTCCGCCCGGACCACGAAGCCGGAGACGGGGGCCATGAGACGGCCGATCTCGCCCGTGCCGTGCCGCCCCCCGGTGCGCGTAATGCTGAGGTTCTTCCATCTGAGCTCCGGGTCAACGAGCTCGACCTTCGTAAAGCCGGAGGAAGATATCTTGGCCTCGTCCTCGGGCTGGCACAGTATTTGCAGATCCTTGGGGATGATCTCCGCCGCCCGCTCGTCCCAGTGATCGTTGTGCGTGTGGGTGACCAGCAAGGCGTCGAGGCTGTCCACCAACGCGGTCAACTCCGCGTCGCCCACCGGCAGGTCGACGAGCGGGTTGCGCTGCTGGTTGGGCGTGTTCTCCACGGGCTCCGCGACCCCGGCGCGACCCAGCATGGGGTCCACCATCACCCTGGTGTCACCGCCTTCGAACACGAACGTCGCACTCCTCAGAAAGTGGATCTTCACGCCGGTCCCGCTCCTTTGCCCGATCGTCCGAGGCCTTCGGTGCCAAGGTCGAGCCTCATCGTCCAGGCGTTGTCCCGGTCGGAGGCCTTCTGGTAACCGAGGCTACCGTAGAGAACGGCGGCCGGGTTTTCCTGCTCGACACCGAGGCTCAGGGCGCTGTAGCCCCTGGAGCGCGCCGCGCCGGCCAGGGAGTTGAGCAGTGCCCTGCCGACGCCGCGTCCCCGATACCCCCACGCCACGGCGACCGCCACCTCGGGCGTCGTCGCGTCCACGTAGCCGTAGCCGGGGTCTTCGAGAGGAAAGAGACGGTACCAGGCGGCCCCCATCCTGCGGCCGTTGGGGCGATCCAGCGCGACCAAACCGAGGTCTCCCTGCCTCCCCCAGCCGTCGAGGTAGTGCGAGATCTCGGGGTTGGAGAAGGTCTCTTTCCGGGAGGGTCTGGGCTCCTCCCGGCGCCACGCCGCGGCCTCGTAGAGCATGTCCCACAGGAAGCCCAGGTCGTCCGGCGCGGCCTCCCTGATCCAGACCCCGGTCCTATCTTGCGTGACGCCCAACTACTCGACGTTGCCGGCGGGCCGGGTCTTGGCGCGGCAGACGTCGGCGATGAGGCCGGCGACCTCCTCGGCGGCGGCGTTATCCGGGGCGATCGACGAGCACCGTGTCCTGGCCGGCGATGGTGCCGAGGACCTTGAGGCCCCTCACCCGGTCGAGGACGCTGGAGACGGCCCCCGCGGTGCCGTCGCGGGTGTGGATGACGACCTGGTTCTGGGCCGGGACGAGGCCGAGGACGAAGCTCGGCAGGACCTCGATGCCGGCGGAGCCGGGATCGTGCGGGAGCGCCAGGTACCGGTTGCCGACCTTGAGCACCCCGAGCTCGGCGAGGTCCCGGCTCACGGTGGCCTGCGCGACCTCGACCCCCTCTTCCCCGAGGGCCTGCGACGACCCCTGCTGCGTCCCGAGCTCCCTCTCGGAGATGAGCCTCAGGATGAGATCCTGCCTCGTCGTCTTGTCCACCGGTGCGCGCGTCGCGCCCATGTCCCGTTCTACCTCCTGCTTGGGGATGCCGTGCTACTTCAGGTGCTCGAGCCCGAGGTCTTCCGGGTACCCGAGCGCCAGGTTCATGTTCTGGACCGCCGCCCCCGAGGCGCCCTTTAAAAGGTTGTCGATCGCCGCGAAGAGCAGGAGCTTTCCGGCCCGCCCGTCGATGGCCGCCGAGAGCCGCGCGCGGTTGGTGTTCGCCACGTGGAGACGTGCGGCGGCTCGGCCCTCGCCTCGACGAAGGCCCAGCCCCCGTAGTCCTCCGCGTACCAGCCGAGGACCTCGTCGGCGGCAGGCGGGTCCCCGCTCTCGAACTCGACGACGATGGTCTCGAGCTCGCCGCGGCTTATGGGCAGCAGGTGCGGCACGAAGGTCACCTCGGGCGTCGGCCCCACCCGCCGCAACATCATCTCTATCTCGGGCGTGTGCCGGTGGCGGAGCGCCCCGGACGAGATCCCGTAAGGTGCCACGCTCTCGTTGACGCTGACGAAGTGCGTCTTGACGCTCGGCTTGGCCCCGGCCCCGCTCACCCCGGAGAGGGCGTTGACGGTGACGGAGCGCGATCCCGCCTCCCGAGCCGCCGAACCACCGGTGCGAGGGCCAGGACGGCCGCCGTCGGGTAGCATCCTGGGTTGGCCACCAGCCGCCCCTCCGGCGCCCCGAAGACCTCGGGCAAGCCCGTAGCTGCGCCTCGGCGAGCAACGCCGGCGACGGGGTGCTCCCCGTACCACTCCTCGTACACCCCGACCTCTGGCAACCGGAAGTCGGCCGAGAGGTCAACGACGAGCCCGGCCCCGGCCCTCAGCAACTCTTCTACGGCGCCGGCGCTCTCCCCATGCCCGTAGGCCACGAAAGCCACGTCGAGTCCCGCCGGCGTCTACCTCCTCGGGCTCAACGAACGCGCCTTCTACCGCCAGCTGCGGGTAAGACCTCGCCGATGCCCCGCCCGGCGTACCCCCGCGAA
This sequence comes from uncultured Rubrobacteraceae bacterium, assembly GCA_963769655.1. Lineage (GTDB taxonomy): Bacteria > Actinomycetota > Rubrobacteria > Rubrobacterales > Rubrobacteraceae > CAVYMT01. The sequence goes on from CAVYMT010000007.1 coordinate 238,006, forward strand.
GTCACGCTCATCGCCCCGACCTCGGGGTGACCCGCGAGCAGGCGCACCAGCTCGGCCCCCGCGTACCCGCTGCCACCGTAGATGCCAGCCTTAAGTCCCACGCCGCCCATTGTAGGGCACGCGGATAATTATTCAAGCTACTGAATAAACTACTTGACGCTCGCGCCCGCGGGTGTAACAATTGGCCCCGGCATGAATAAAGATACAATAATCGGCATAAATGTTACCACGGGCGGTGCGGCGGCGGCGGAAGGCTTTGTCGCGGCCGGGGTCGAGTGCGGGGTGCGGGAGCTGGGGGGATTGGACCTCGGCCTCCTGTTCTCCGAGCGTCCGTGCGAATCGGCGGCGGTCTTCACGCGCAACGTGGTGCAAGGGCGCCCCGATCGCCGTCACGCGGGAGGCCGTGGAGGGCGGGGATGTTCGGGCCGTTGTGGTCAACAGCGGGAACGCCAACGCCGCGACCGGCGGGCGGGGGCTCGAGGACGCGCGCAAGATGCAGTCCCTCGCGGCCGAGGTACTCGGTATAGATTCCGGGGACGTTGCCGTCGCCTCGACCGGCGTCATCGGGGAGCACCTGCCGATGGACCGCATTTCGTCCGGTATCCGGACCGCGGCGGCGGGGCTCGGGCGTGACGGGTCGGGCTTTGCCGAGGCGATCATGACCACCGACACGCGCGTCAAGGAGGCGGCGGTCACGGTGGAGGTCGGGGGCCGGAACGTCACGGTCGGTGGGACGGCGAAGGGGAGCGGCATGATCCACCCGAACATGGGGACCATGCTCGCGTTCCTCACCACCGACGCCGCCGTCGAGAAGGAGTGCTTGCAGGAGACGCTGCGCGCGACCACGGACCGCACCTTCAATCGCGTCACCGTCGACGGCGACACCTCGCCGAGCGACATGGCGCTGCTCTTCGCCAACGGCGCCGCCGGGAACGAGCCCATCGGCTTCGGCTCTCCCGACCTACCCGGCCTTGGAGGGGGCCGTGGAGGAGGTCGCGCGGCGGCTGGCAAAGGAGATCGCGCGCGACGGCGAGGGGGCGACGCGGCTCGTCGAGGTCGTCGGTCGAGGGCGCTGAGGGACGAGGCCTCGGCCGCGGTGCTCGTCAAGAGCGTCGTCGGGAGCAGCCTGGTGAAGGCCGCGGTCTTCGGGGAGGACGCCAACTGGGGCAGGGTGCTCACCGCGATGGGCTACTCGGGCGCGACATTCGACCCCGAAGGGATGGAGCTCTACTTCGGGCCGGTAAAGGTCTTCGCCGGCGGGAGCCCGCCCCGCACGAGGAGTCGGAGGCCAACGCCGCGCTCGCCTCGGGTGAGGTTGGGATCCGGATCCTGCTCGGAGACGGCGACGCTTCGGCGACCGCCTGGGGCTGCGACCTGACCTACGAGTACGTCAGGATCAACGGGAGCTACCGCACGTGAGCGGCGGGCCGAAACCCGTCGTCGTGAAGGTCGGGGGCGGCGCGCTCTCCGGCGGGGCGCTCGAGGACCTGCCGGCGCTGCTCTCGGGCGGCTTTCCGGTCGCGATCGTGCACGGCGGCGGGCCGCAGCTCACGCGCATGCTCGACGGGCTCGGCATCCCCACCCGGTTTCAAGGCGGCCTACGCGTCACGGACGAGGAGACGCTGGAGGTCGCCGAGATGGTCTACGCCGGCGGGGTCAACAAGGCCCTGGCACGCGGGCTTTTGGACCTCGGGGTGCCCGCGATCGGCGTCTCCGGGACCGACGGGCCGAGCCTCCTGGTCGAGCCCGTCCCCGGCCTTGGCCGGGTCGGGCAGGTCACGCGCATCGACGACGGGCTCGTCCGGGCGCTCTGGACGGCGTCCTTCGTGCCGGTCGTCGCCCCCCTCGGGCTCGGGCCGGAGGGCGCATACAACGTCAACGCCGACTCGGCGGCCGCGGCGCTCTCCGTTGGCCTGGGCGCGGGCCACCTGTTCCTCCTCACCGACGTGGACGGCCTGCTCAAGGACGGGGAGACCGTGGCGTCCCTCACCCCGGAGGAGTGCGAGGGTTACGTGGAGGACGGCCTCGCGGCCGGGGGGATGGTGCCCAAGCTCCGGGCCGCCGCCGAGGCCGCCCGCGGAGGGGTGGAGGCCAGGATCCTCAACGGGAACAGCAAGGAGGCGCTGGCCGACGCCATAGCCGGCGAACCCGTAGGGACTCTCATATCGGAAGGGGCGGTAGCTTGAAAGCCGTAATGGAGACGTACAAACGCCTGAACATCGCGCCGACGAGCGGGCGAGGTAGCTGGCTCTTCGACGATGAGGGTAACCGTTACCTGGACTTTATCGGCGGCATCGCCACGAGCTCCCTGGGCCACGGCCACCCCGCGCTGGTAAGCGCCATCCAGGAGCAGGCGGAGCAACTCATCCACTGCTCGAACCTGTACGAGGTGCCGCTGCAAGCCGAGGTCGCCGGGATGCTCGCCGACGCGACGGACTTCGACCAGGTGTTCTTCTGCAACTCCGGCGCGGAGAGCGTAGAGGCGGCCATAAAGCTCGCGCGCAAGCACGCTCAGGCGCAACACGGCCCCGACAAGCACGAGGTCCTGACCTTCTCGGGATCCTTTCACGGCCGGACCTACGGAGGCCTCACCGCCACCGGGCAGCCGGCCCTCAAGGAGGGTTTCGGCCCCATGACCGGCGGCTTCGTCCACGCCCCCTTCGGCGACCTGGAGGCCACGCGGGGGCTCGCCGGTCCGCAGACCGCCGCCATCCTGGTAGAGCCGATCCAGGGCGAGAGCGGCGTGAACCCGGCCCCCGAAGGCTTCCTCGAGGGGCTGCGGGAGCTGTGCGACGAGGTCGGCGCGCTGCTCGTCTTCGACGAGGTTCAGACTGGCGCGGGACGTACCGGGCACCTGTACGCCTACCAGGGGCTCGGGGTCGTCCCCGACGTTCTGACGAGCGCCAAGGGGCTCGGCGGCGGTTTCCCCGTGGGGGCGGTGCTCGTCAAAGAGGAGTACGCGTCCCTGACGCCTGGCACCCACGGCTCCACGTTCGGGGGCAACCCGCTGGCGATGGCCGCCGTGAAGGCCGTGCTCGGGGTGGTGAACGATCCGGCATTTCTGGAAGAGGTGCGGTTCAAGGGGGCCGTTCTCAAGAACGCGCTCGCCAAGCTCTGCCGCAGAGGTGCCGGGTGCGGAGGTGCGGGGCGAGGGGTTGCTCATCGGCCTCGAGCTCGGGCCCGAGCTCGCGCCGAAGGTCTTCGAGCGGTGCCTGGAGGAGGGCGTCCTCGTCAACCTGATCGGCGGCAAGACAATCCGCCTGGCCCCGCCGCTCACCGTGACCAGGACGGAGGTTCGGGCTGCGCTCGATACCTTTCGAGGCCTCGTGCGCGACCTGACGGCCGTCCCGACAGAGCTCGAAGCCGCGGTGGCCTGAGGGGTATGAAGCCCGTGATCCCGCAGCTAGAAGACTCCCCGCCAGCCCCCTCCCCCCTCTCGGGGCGCGACTGCCTCACCCTGGCCGAGTTCAGCCCGGTAGAGACGAAGCTGATCCTCGACGAGGCGGCCAGGATCAAAGACGCTCCAGAGGTCGCGCATGCCGTACCGCCCCCTGCGCGGCAGGACGCTCGCGATGGTCTTCCAGAAACCCTCCAACCGCACCCGCGTCTCCTTCGAGGTCGGCATGTACCAGCTCGGCGGGCACGCGCTCTCCCTCTCCCCGCAGGAGATACAGATGGGGCAATCGGGAGACGCCCTCCGACACCGGCCGCGTCCTCGCCCGCTACATCGACGCCATCATGGTCCGCACCTTCGACCACGAGGAGCTCGAGGAACTCGCCGGCGCCGCGGACGTCCCCGTCATAAACGGCCTCTCCGACGCCCACCATCCCTGCCAGGCCCTCGCGGATCTTCTCACCGTCCGGGAGGAGTTCGGGGGGCTGGAAGGCGTGAAGATCTGCTACGTCGGCGACGGCAACAACGTCGCCCACTCGCTGGCTCTAGCCTGCGCCCTTACCGGCGCCGAGCTGACCATCGCCCACCCGGAGGGCCACGGCCCCGACCAGAAGATCATGGAGCCTCGCCGGCGATGTTCGGCGCGTCCCCCACCCTGACGGAGGATCCTCAGCGAGGCGGCCGCCGGCGCGAGGGTCGTCTACACCGACGTGTGGGCCAGCATGGGCCAGGAGGACGAGGCGGAGGAGCGCCGCGAGGAGTTCTCCCGCTTCCAGGTGAACGAGGCGTTGATGCGGCGCGCGGCCGACGACGCCATCTTCCTCCACTGCCTGCCGGCCCACAGGGACGAGGAGGTCACGGCCGGGGTCATCGACGGGCCACGGAGTCGCGTCTTCGACCAGGCCGAGAACAGGCTCCACGCCCAGAAGGCCTTGCTCTACCTGCTGCTCGGCTGAGGCGGCGGTAGGGGCGGTTCGCGAACCGCCCCTACCGCCGGCCTTCGGCTTGTGTTTTCGCTGATTGGGCCCGTCGCCTCTGCGGTCAGCCTTCCTGCGAGGCGCTCCGGTCTACGGCGGAGTTCTTCGCGGCGGCGGCGATGCCGGCGGTGGGGCCAACGGCGGTCTGTGGGATACGGCGGCGATGGTTCTCCCATCCCTCGTCGGCCTTCGTCAGCACTTCGGCCAGCCGTAGCCTCTCGAACAGCCGGATCACGGGCCATGCCGGGTCGAACTCTCCCTCGAAAGCCGAGAGCTTGGGCGAGGCGGGGCGTGCGTGGTGGTTGTTGTGCAGGCCCTCACCGAAGGTGATCAGGGCCAGCAGCCGCAGGTTTGTCGCGTCGTTGGCGAAGCTCTTGTAGCCGAAGGTGTGACCCGCACCGTTGATCGCAGCGTTCAGCACCAGGTACACGACCGCCAGCGTGGCAAGCGCCACGAGGCCAGGCCCGAAGCCCATGAGCAGGACCAGTACCACGCCCGTCAGGGAGAAGCCGAGGGTGCCGCGTCTGAGAAACATCCTGTCCAGGCGGTCGAACGGGAGATCGGCGGCGTACTTCTCCAGGGTATCGTCCTTGCTGGCCTCGCGGCGGTAGTAGTAGACGTTGGCCAGCATGATCTTCCAGTACCCCTCGATATGGGGACTGTGGGGATCCCCCTCAACGTCGCTGAAGTTGTGGTGCTTGCGGTGGACGGCGACCCACTCCCTGGGCGAGATGCTCGTTAGCATCCAGGTCCCAAAACGCATGAACATGGTGAGGGCCGGGTGCAGCCGGATGGCCTTGTGCGAGAGGACTCGGTGCAGGTAGATCGTGGTGATTAGGGTGGCAACCTCCGCCAGCCCCAACCCCGCCAACACGGCTATTACGTACTCCATGTACCCCTATTCCTGAGGGGCACCGAACTCCGTCCGCCACGTCCTCAATTTGCTCTGGGCATGAGAAAGGCCGGGGCGCTCGGCCCCGGCCTCCCACTCTATGGTCTTCTCGGGTTCTTAGACGGGGGAAACGTTCTCCGCCTGCATGCCCTTCCTGCCCTGGGTCGCCTCGTAGGACACCTTGGCGCCCTCATCCAGGGTCTTGAAGCCTTCGCCCGAAATTCCTGTGTGGTGCACGAAGAGGTCCTCGCCCCCGTCGTCCGGGGAGATAAAGCCGTAGCCCTTCTCGTCGCTGAACCACTTCACCGTTCCTTGGGCCATATACTGGAGCCCACCTTTCCTGTTCCTGGGCCTCCAACAAACGAAAAGCCACCCCTCTACTTTAAGGGTGGCGCTCCATCTGCTGTAAACCCACCTTACGTTGCCACTCCAGTATACCAGAATCTCTGCCGGCGTTGTCGTCGGGCACGATCGTCCCGCGTCGATCCACGGCCGGCGACGTTCCCTGACGGCGCCACCGGTCCCTGGCCCCGGTTCGATCTCTAGCCCATTTTGCTCATAGGTCTCTAGCCCATTTTACGTATATACCGCGTCTCCGATCTCGGGGTATGCTTCTGCTTGGAATAGGCAATCCGCCGGTGGGGCGGAGAAGGGAGTCGGCCGTGAGACGCGCGACCATGTTGTTGCTCATGGCGGTTTTGGTGGGGACGATGCTTGCACTCGCTGGGGTAGCGAGCGCGGCACCCGTCGAGACCCTGGAGGCAACCCTGACCGGCAAGAAAGAGGTACCGGGCCCCGGCGACCGCAACGGCACGGGCGACGCGAAGCTCATCGTCACCCGGGCAAAGGTGTGCTACGTACTGAGGGCCGACAACATCGCTCGCCCGAACGCCGCGCACATCCACAGGGGAGGCCCCAGGGTGGCCGGTCCCATCGTCGTGGAGCTCAAGGCGCCCAAGAACGGCTTCTCCAGCGGCTGCAAGAGGATCGGCCGGGCGCTCGCGAATGATCTCAAGCGTAACCCCAACGGCTACTACGTGAACGTCCACAACAGGCCGTTCCCCAACGGCGCCATTAGGGGACAACTCAGCAGGTAACAGCGGGGGGATGTTCGTGGGCGGGGGCGGTGCGCGCACCGCCCCCGCCCACGAAACTCTCTAGGGGCGCGCTGCCAACCTCTCCAGTGCCCTGACCAGTCCTTCGACCTCTTGTTCGGTGTGCTACTCCAGGCTCGTCGATTACGTTACCCGTCGGGTTGATCCGGGTCACTCCCGGTCAGGCAATGAACCGTTTTCTTGTCCGAGGACGAGTCGCTTGCGTTTATCTCGTCCCCTACCGGCTCCCGGATACCGTACAAGACTTTCGTGCGAGCCTCGATACTCGTCAGCAAAGCCTCGCCCAGCTCCAAGCCTTCCATCGCTTTGGTGTTGCTATAGAAAGTGAGGTACTCGCGCGCGAGGTCCTCCTGACCTGCCTCGTAGAGCTCGAGTGCCGTGTCGCGGACGGATCCTTGCTCCGAGAGCATGCTGCCTTCGAAAGCCTGGAGAGTCTCGGTTACCTCCGGCAAGAACTCTTTCGGGTGCTCGCAGGTATGGTACATGAGCCGTTTGAAGGTCTGGCCCGCGAACCTGGTCGCTTCTTGCGCCTGGTAATCATCATTCAGGTAAGTCGAAGAGGCGTCCTGGGTCATGTACCGGTGCTCCCCGAACTCGGGGGTACGTCCTGGACGCCGATGCGCCAGGGGATGAACGGTGCTGTCACCGATCCGGTCGGCGCCACCCATAGTGCGGCGAGCTCCTGGTGGGGCAGACCCTCTTTAAGGTACGCAACCTGGCCGTAGCCCGCGTCGTCGTCGGCTATGCGTGGGTCCCTAACCATATCCATCATCTCCTCGATGGAGACGGGGGCGCCGGCTGTCAATTCTTCTTCGATCTCCTCTGGCGACATGAGCTTGGGGCCCTTCTCCACGTCGAGGTCCTTTTCGCCGTAGACCTCTAGAACGTTGAATGGCTCGTTGGAGTCGGGGTCGTACCAGCCCTGCTCGACGGCGAAGGAGATCAGGTTATCCGAGCCCATGTAGTCCGGATCCTCCTGGTAATCCTCGGGCACGTCCCCTATATATCCGGGATAAGATACCCGGACGTCATCCGGACCCAGGCGTTCGGCGACCCACAGCCCCTCGCCGCCGGACATCTGAATCATGACCCAACCCTCGTTCTGATCGGCGATCAGGTGCGAGTTGCCCCCGTAGTCGGAGTAGCCGTACTGGTCGATCAAGCCGCCGATGATCCCTACCGCCTCCTGGGCAGTTTCTGCCCTTTCCAGCGCAATCCGCGCGAGATCGCTGTACTGGGGACCGCGCTGGGGCGTAGGGGTCATCTCGATGAGCTCTTCCCGCGAAGGCGCCCAGATATCCCTTACGGCTACCTGGTGCTCGTTGATTCCACCGTTGGTCAACGGCGCCGGGAAACCCGCGTACTCGGAGTAGTTCATCGTGATGTACTTGTTGGTTTCCCCCACCTGGGGTATCTCCATGAGCTCCCCCGGTATCGACGCCTCTTTCGTAACGCCAACGGTGATCTTCTCGGTTGGCGCGTGCTCCTGGTGCGGGACGATCTCTAGCCAATGACTCGAGACTTCCTCACCGGTCCCCCCGAGCAACACGCCGCCGTTCTTTGTAAGGTTCTTTCCTACATAAAAGCCGTAGCTCTTGCTGCTGGTCTTTGGAACCTGATCGACCGCCGCCGCGGCGGGACCGCTATCCGCCTCCTCGGCAGACGGAGCCGTCGGCAGTATCACCGTGAACGAGACGACGAGAACGAATATCAGCAAGGACCGTTTCATAGTCACAATTGTCGTTGACACCTCCCTACGCACAGACGCCCGCCGTGCGTCCGACACTCCCCGCGTGGAGCCTCTACCAGCATGTTCCTAATGCTGGTAGAGGCCATTCTAACCAAGGGATACCTTGTAACGGACTTCCACCCCGGCCTCCGTGCTTCACTTGGTCTACGGAGACCTAGGTCCTGTTCACCAGTTTCTCCAGCGACATTACCAGTCCTTCGACCTCTTGCCTGGTGTTGTACGGTGCGAGGCCGGCCCGGACGAAGCTACCTGTGTCGGAGATTCCGAGCCTCGCGGCGAGCGTGGAGGCGTAGAAGTGTCCGTTGGCGACGAAGAAGCCGTCCTTCAGGACGCCCTCACAGACCTCCCTAGGCGTCCGGCCTTCGATCCGAAAAGCGATGGTAGGGGTTTTGCGGACGCCTTCCGGGGCGGCGTAGAGGGTGATGCCGGGCAACTCGCGCAGCGCCGCGCGGAAGTCTGAGGCGAGGTCCGCCTCGTAATCCTCGATGGCCCGCATCCCGTCCACGAGCCTCTCGCGCCGGGACTCCCCGCTGCCGAGCGAGGCGATAAAGTCGAGCGCGCCCTTCACGCCGGCCACGCCCTCGTGGTTCTGGGTGCCGGTCTCCAGCTTCTCCGGGATAAAGTCGGGCGCGGGATCCAGCCTGTCAACCTTCAACCTCTCGAACAGGTCTTTCCTTATGGCCGCCACGCCCACGTGCGGCCCGAAGAACTTGTAGGCCGAGCAGGTAATGACGTCGGCCCCGATCTCACCCCTATCCATCGGGATGTGGGGCGCCGCGTGGACGGCGTCCACGACTACCACGGCCCCGACCTCGCGGGCGCGACGCGCGAGGCGGGCGACGTCGTTGACCGTGCCTACGGCGTTGGAGGCCAGGCCGACGGCGACCAGGACGGTCCTTTCGTTTATCTTCTCTTCTATGTCGCTCAGATCGAGGGTGAGGGTTTCGGGATCTACCCGGATCCAACGCGGTCGCGACCCCCTCTCGCCGGCGGCGATGAGCCAGGGGTCCACGTTGGCCCGGTGATCCAGCTCGGTCACGACGATCTCCGACCCTGCCTTCCAGGTTCGGGAGAGGGCGCGGGCGAGGGCGAAGGTGAGGGTTGTCATGTTGGCACCGAAGACGATCTCTTGCGGCCGCGCGCCGAGAAAGTCGGCCATCGCCCGGCGGGTCTCGGCCATAAGGGCTTCCGTCTCGACGCTCGTGGGGAAGACGCCGTGGAGGTTGGCCCCGCCCCCGGTCATGTAGCGCGACATGGCTTCGATGGCCTCGATCGCGACCTGCGAGCCGCCAGGCCCGTCGAAATAGGCCACCTTCCGGCCGTTATGGGTGCGTCCGAGGGCCGGGAAACTGCCTCGAACCGCCTGCGCGTCGAACGTTCGCTGCAATGGGATCCCTCCGTCCAGTAAGAACTGCGCGCCCGGACGGAGAAGTTTACATCAGGCGGGGTTCCGGCCGGTCTTCAGGCGGCTCCGAAGCGCTGGATCTCATCGAGTATGTCCTCGATGGGGGCGTCCTTGGTAAGCACCCTCTCCGCCCCGGCCTCCAGCGCCCGGGCGTGATGCCCGGGATCCTGGCTCACGGTAAGGACCAGCACGGGGACTTCGGGGTCCACCTTGCTTATCTCCTCGACCAGCTCCGCGCCGTGCCCGTCGGGCAAAAAGAGGTCCACGACCGCAACATCGAGGTCGCCGTCAATCGCCCGAACGCGGGCGCGGGCCTCGTCCAGGGAGCCAGCCTGGGGCAAGTCGTCGAACTCCGTGTGCCATTCCAGAGCCCTTGCGAGCGCCTCGCGGAACGCGGCGTGATCCTCGACGATCAAAACCCGCTTCGAATCCATCCGTCTCGCGCCTCCGGGTTGTGCGCATGCCCTGCGGAGCATTTTGACGCCCGGCGTTCCGCACGGCATCACGCAAAAGGGTGATTTCTGCGGGTCCCTCTCTAGGTACCGGACGGTGCCCCTGGACGCCGGCTCCTATAGAATTCGCCGCAGGGGACGCGTCGTGAGACGGGAGATAGGAAGGCCGCTCGGGGAAACTAGGGGGTTCGTTTTGCCGCTTGACTACACCTACCGCATAAAGGTCCCGCACCGGACGGGGCAGCTCGCCCAGGTCGCCGGGACCATAGCCGAAGGGGGCGGCCTCATCGGCGACGTCACCACGATAAACGTCGGGCGAGAGTCGTCCATCCGGGAGATCACGCTCGAGGTCGAAGACCGCGAGCAGGCCGAGCGCATCATCGAGATGTTGGACTCGCTTGCGGGCGTGGACGTCCTGTGGGCGCGGGATCGGGCGCTCTTGCGACACGAGGGCGGAAAGCTGGTGATCGAGTCGATCAGGACGGTGAAGACGGTGCAGGACATGCGCGACGTCTACACCCCCGGGGTTGCGCGGGCCTGCGTGGCGATCTCCGAGGACCGCTCGCTGGCGCGCGAGTTGACCATGATCGGGCGCAGCGTCGCCATCTGCACCAACGGCACGAGGGTCCTCGGTCTCGGGGACATAGGGTGCGTACCTTCGATGCCGGTGATGGAGGGCAAGGCCGTCTTCTACCACCAGCTCGCCAAGGTGTCGGCGATGCCGATCCTCGTGGACACCAAGGACGTGGACGAGTTCGTCGAGACGGTGGTCCGCATAGCCCCGACCTTCGGCGGCATCCACCTCGAGGACATCTCCGCCCCCGAGTGCTTCGAGATAGAGCGGCGTCTCATAGATGCGCTCCCCCAGCCCGTCATGCACGACGACGTGCACGGCACGGCCGTGGTGACGCTCGCGGCTGCCATCGTGGCCTGCAGGCACGCCGGGCTCACGCTGGAAGAGGAGGTCGTCGGTCAGATCGGGCTCGGGGCCGCGGGGTACGGGATCGCCGGTCTCATGGTCGACGCCGGGGCCAAGAGGGTGGTGGCCTCGGACCCGAACCAGCTCTCCCACGAGCGGGCGCGAGCCAAGGGGATCGAGGTCTCCGACATGGAGACTGTGATGGCGCAGGCCGACGTGGTCGTGGCGACGACCGGCGTGCCGGGCCTGATAAAGCCCGAGATGGTCCGGGAGGGTCAGGTGATACTGGCGCTCACCAACCCCTACCCCGAGATCGAGCCGGAGCTTGCCGAGGCCGCCGGCGCGGCCTTCGCCGCCGACGGGACGAGCGTGAACAACGTGCTCGGCTACCCCGGTATCTTCCGCGGCGCGCTGCTGGCGGGGTCGGAGGAGATCAACCTCCCCATGAAGCTCGCCGCCGCCGATGCGATTGCCGACCTGACCCATGAGGCCGAACTGGTGCCCGACGTCCTGAACCCCGCCGTCCACGAACGGGTCGCCGAAGCCGTGCGGGACGCCGCAGTGAACAGCGGGGTAGCCCGCCTAGAACGGGCACCCGTAGGACTGTGAGCGGTTGGTGCCAGCACCAACCGCTGCACGCCCGCTTCGCGAGCTTTCGGCACGCTCCCTCCGGTCGCTTTCAGCCAACCGCAAGGGCTATGCGGGTCGTGGCGTCCCCGCGTTTGGCGACAGTTTCCTCGGGTGCGTCAGGGTGCTACCCCAATGGAAGAAGCTGACGGCTGAAAGCGAGGGCCTGCAAAGGCCCGAAGCGTGCTGAGAGCGGAGGCGATAGCCGGAGCGTGCTGACAAGCTGGCAAAGCCAGCGTGCTGCCGACCGAAGGGAGGCCCTGTGCCGAAGAAGGAGATCCGGAGCGACAAGCTCCCCGGCGCCCCACGCGGCGGCGCGTTCTGCCAGGCGATGGAGGCTCCGACGGGCCGCACGGTCTACGTCTCCGGCATGGTCTCTATGGACGCGGAGGGCAGCGTCGTCGGCGAAGGGGACGTCGCCCTGCAGACGCAGACCGTGCTCGAGAACGTCAAGACCGCGCTGGAGGAGGCTGGCGGCGGGATGGGGGACGTTGTCAAGGTTACGGTCTTTATCCGCGACATGGCCGACTACGATGAGATCCACACCGTCCGCCGGCGCTACTTCACGGAGCCCTACCCCGCCTCTTCCATGGTCGAAGTCTCCGCCCTGATCGACCCTCGCCTGCTGGTCGAGATAGAGGCCGTCGCCGTCATCGAGGGGTAGGGGCGTCTTTGCCCTGCGCTCGCTCGCGGAGCGCCGCGCGGTCCGGCTTCATGGCACCGCCTATTTCGGGCAGCGGATGGAAGACGGTGGGGATCTTGAACCGGGGCAGCGTTCTCTCCAGCGCCTGCGCCAGATTCTCCCTTTGGGCGGGACCCCTGACGAAGGCGACGGGGCGGGCGCCAAACTCCGCGTCCGGGAGTGGGACGACCACCGCGTCCTCGACGCCCTCCAGGGCGCGCAAAGCTTCCTCTATCTCTTCGGGTTGGACGTTCTCGCCGCCGGAGACGAACATGTTGTCCTTGCGTCCGACGACGCTCAGGTAGCCGGCGGCGCTCAACGCCCCGAGGTCTCCCGTACGGAACCAGCCGCCGGCGTCCCGCGATGGATCCAACCTGTCCCCCTCGACGTAGCCGGCGAAGAGCGTCTCTCCCCGCACCAGGATTTCCCCGCCCGCGGAGACGGCGACCTCCCTGTGGGGCAGGATCCGGCCCGAGGTGCGCAGCTCGTCCCTGGAGGCGCCTTGCGGGGTCGTCGTCGCCTGCGAGGCCGTCTCCGTCAGCCCGTAGCTCGTGTGGACGGGCAGCCCGCGGTCAAAGGCGTCGTCCAGCAGGTCGGCGGAGACCGGGCCCCCGCCCAGCAGCACGGCCTTCAGACCCGTCAGGTCGGCGTCCTGCCGCACCAGCCTCCGGAGCTGGGTGTCGACGAGCGAGACGTGGGTGGCGCCGCAACGCGGGATCTCCTCGCCGAGCGGCGCGTCGGGCTCCGGCAGCACGACGGCAGCCCCGGCAAGCAGACACCTGAAAAGTATCGAGAGCCCGCCGACGTGGTAGAGCGGGAGGGAGTGCAGCCACCGGTCGCCCGGCGCGAGCGCTATGTTGGCGTTCGAGCCGAGCGCGCTGAAATGGTGGTTGCCATAAGTGTGGAGCGCCGCCTTCGGCGTCCCCGTGCTGCCAGAGGTGAAGACGATGGTCGCCGGCCGGTCCAGGGGGTTCTCCAGGGGCTCGGTCTGTCCTTCGCCCCGTGAGCCTCCGGCGAGAAGCGTCCCGGGGCTCAGCGCGCGGACCTCGTGCGCGCCGACCTGAGGCTCCTGGTACGGTGAGATCAGGGCCGAACAGGCCGCTCTTCGCAGCAGGGGCGCGACACCCCCGACCGGCAGGCGCGGGCTCACCAGGCATGCCACGACGCCGGCCCGGATCAGGGCCAGCAGCAGCACCAGGTGGTCCAGGTTCTTTGGCAGGTAGAGGGCGACCCGGTTGCCGGGTTTCAAGCCCAGCTCCGCGATGCGTTCACCCACCGCCGATACCCGCCGGTCAAGCTCCGCGTATGAGGTCTTTCCTCGAGAGCCTACGACGGCCCAGGCCTTCGGGGAGACCAGGGCGGCCGATCTCAGCGGACACGCCACGCTGGCTAGAGTCTCTCTCACGTCCTTATGCTACCCCGAGGTCCAGGGTATCCGTGGCGAGCGAGTCCACGAAGTGCCTGTCGTGGGAGACGAAGAGCATACCCCCGGGGAACTTCGCGAGCGCGTCCAGGAGCACGTCCTGGGTTTCTATGTCGAGGTGGTTGGTCGGTTCGTCGAGGACGAGCAGGTTGTTATCCCCCAGGATGATGCTGGCGAGCAGAACCTTGGCCCTCTCGCCGGAGCTCAACTGTCGGGCGGGCTTCTTCACGGTCTCCCGTCGGACGCCCATCCTGCCCATGACGGTGCGTACCAGGGTCTCGTCGCGACCCGTTTGCCGCACGATCTCCAGGGCCGTGGCATCCCGCGGCACGAGGCGGTTGTCCTGGTCGAAGTACCCGACCCTGGCGGAGGACGCGAGGCGTGCCACGCCAGAGACAGGGGGTATCTCCCCGAGCACGGTGCGCAGCAGCGCGGTCTTGCCGCCGCCGTTCGGACCGCGGACCGCGAGCCTCTCTCCGGCGGCGAGATCGAAGGAGACGCCGCTGGCCAGCGCGTCTTCTCCTGGATACCCGACGGTCAGATCCTCGACGCGGAGCAGGCTTCGCCCCCCGGTAGAGGCGAACTCTATCTTTACGGCGTCACGCTCGAAGGGCTTCTCCACGCGGGCGTTCTCGGCGGCCTCCTCCATGCGCCGCCGGGCGACGAGCGAGCGTTTCATCACCTTCGCCGCCCTGTGGCTCACGAAGCCCTTGTCGGCCGCCCCACGCTTGGCCTTCTCCCCCGCCTCGGACCACCTCTTGTAGTCCTGGGCCTGACGCTGGAGCTTCTTCGCGAGCTTCTGGTTCTTTTCGTAACTGCGCCATCCCTCTTCCTCGGCCTGCTTTCTCTGGCGACGGAACGCGCTGTAATCGCCGTTGTAGAGCGCGAGACGGCCCCGGTCGAGATGGGCCACCTTCGAGGCCACGGCGTCGAGGAAGCGCCGGTCGTGGGAGACCACCACGTAGGCGGTGCCCGTGCCGCGGAGGTGCTCCTCCAGCCACTCGCGGGCGGGGACGTCCAGGTGGTTGGTCGGCTCGTCGAGGAGGAGCAGGTCGTGCTCCCCGAGCAGGATCCTCGCCAGCCCAACCCTCATCCGCTGCCCCGCCGACAATACTGACACGCTCCTGTCCCAGGACGTCTCCGGCAAGCCTAGCCCCGTCAGGGTGGCCTCGGTCCTGGCCCGGAACCCGTAGCCACCGGCGGCCTCGAAGCGCTGCTGGGCCCCGCCGAGCTCGTCCAGCAGCTCCTGCGTTGAGCCCCCACCCCTCGCGAGCGCCGCAGCGAGGCCTTCGATGCACTCTTCCAGCTCCACGAGATGGGCGAACGGCGCGAGCGCGGCCGCCAGGCAGGTGCGCTCGGGGTGGGCATCCAGATCCGGGAAGTCCTGCTCCAGGTGCCCGACCCGGACACCGCCGGCCCTGGAGACCGAGCCGGTGTCGGGCTCCAACCGGCCCGCCAACATCTGGAACAGGCTCGTCTTGCCTGCGCCGTTGGGCCCGACCAGCGAGATCCTGTCCCCCTGGTAGACGGTCAGGGAGACGCATTCGAAGACCTTTTTGTCGGGGTAGGAGAGCGAGACGTTGGTAAGTTGCGCGAGCACGGACGGGATCCTTTGCGAGAAAGAGACGGCAGATAACCTGTTGCAAAGGAAGCTTGCTACATACCGGCCAGTATACCGTAGCAGTAGGTCAGGAACCGTGGAGGAGCTCCAGGCTGCGGACGTCAACGGCCCGCGCGGCCCGGATCACCCCCCACACATCCACCTCCGGCGCGGGAAGCTCGAGCCGCGACAGGAGCACGTCGCCGGCCAAGCGCCGGTAGGTGTCGAGCCCGGCGGGCACCGGCCCATCCCCCACCCCGGCGGCAAGGGCGGCGAGGGCAGCCGTCCCCACCCCGCTCTCGTAGGCGGAGCTAACGACCGGCCTCATGCCGAGCCTCGCCGCCTCCCGAGCGAAGCGCAGCGTCCGGTGGAGGCCGCCGAGCAGGGTCGGCTTGAGGATCACGGCGCTCGCGTAGCGGTGCAGGGTCAGCGCCTCGGGCTCCAGCTCGACCAGCGATTCGTCGAGCGCCACCGGCACTCCGGTCTCGTCCGCGAGGTCCGCCAATCGTCCCGGATCGGCGAGCGGCTCCTCGACGTACTCGATGCCGGCGTCCTCGACGGCGCGGAGGAACGTCCACGCGTCATCGAAGCCCCACGCCCGGTTGGCGTCGAGGCGGAGGCCCACATCGTCGCCCAACTCCTCGCGCAGCGTCATGACCAGCGCCGCTTCCTCTCCCACGCCTAGAACCCCGACCTTGAGCTTCACGGTCAGGTAGCCAGCGCGCCTGGCCCGGTGGGCCCCCTCGAGCGCGCGGTCCGGGTCGCCGCCCGGGATCAGGGCGTTGATCGGCACCTTCGACCTCGGAGTGGGCGACACGAGCTCGGGCAATGCCTTTCCGGATGCTGTGGCCCGCAGGTTCCAGAGCGCCAGGTCCAAACAGAATCGGACAGAGGACGCGGGCAGTGGACGTCCGGAGTCCCCGAATGACGGGGCGTTCCAGAGGTCCGCCGCGTCGCGTCCCACCACCTGAGCCGCCAGGTCTAGCAGCTGCGCGGCGGCCTCTTGCAGGCTCTCCCGGCTGAAGCCCGGCAGCGGCGCGGCCTCGCCCCACGCTTCCGAGCCGTCGTCGCCGGAGATCCGCAGCAGGAGACCCCTGCGCTCGTTGAGCGTCGCGCCCCCCGAGGTCAGCGGCTCGGTGAGGGGCAGCGCGTAGCGGTAGAGACCGAATCCGGCGATGCGCATCCGGCGCTTACGGGCGGCGGGGGAACCTGGTGAAGTCCGGCGGGCGCTTCTCCCTGTAGGCGTTGCGGCCCTCCTGGGCCTCCTCGCTGCCGTAGAAGAGGAGGTTCGCGTCGTGGGCGAGCTGCTGCACACCGGCGAAGCCGTCCTCGTGCGCGTGGAAGCTCGCCTTCAGCAGCCGCAGCGCGAAGGGCGAGCGCTCCAGCATCTCCCGGCACCAACGCACCGTCTCCGCTTCCAGTTCGGCGAGGGGCACCACCGTGTTGACGAGCCCCATCTCGAAGGCCTCCTCGGCCGAGTACAACCGGCAGAGGAACCACATCTCCTTCGCCTTCTTCGGGCCCACCAGTTGGGTGAGGACGGAGGCGCCGAAGCCGCCGTCGAAGCTGCCTACCTTCGGGCCCACCTGCCCGAAACGGGCGTTGTCGGCGGCGATAGTCAGGTCGCAGATCACGTGCAGCACGTGTCCCCCACCGACCGCGTATCCGGCGACCATGGCCACCACGGGCTTGGGGCAGCGCCGGATCTGCACGTGCAGGTCCGTGACGTCGAAGCGCCCGATGGAGGCGCCGCCCGGGGTGCGGCGCGGGTCATCCGGCGCGTCGAGGTACCCGGCATCCCCCCTGACCCTCTGGTCGCCCCCGGAGCAGAACGCGTCGGGGCCCTCCCCGGTCAGCACGATGACCCCGATCTCTGGGTCGTCGCGGGCGTCCTCGAGGGCCCGCTGCATCTCCCTTACGGTCAGCGGACGGAACGCGTTCCTGACCTCCGGGCGGTTTATGGTGATCTTGGCGATCCCCTCCGCCTTGTCGTACCTTATGTCCTCGAACTCTCCGGCCTCTTGCCACGCTATGTCGGTCATGACCGCGATTATAGGGCGCCAGCGTTCGTGCATCCGAGGTTCTACCAGCAAACGCATTTGGATCCTGGGGGCTCGATGTACCCTTCCCCTGCGATGCATCCCCAGACGCACAGGAGCCTCGCCTGCGCCAGGGAATTCATGCGCCACGCGCGGCCTGGCATCGCGGTGCCGCGGGAGATCCGGCCGGTCTTCGTACCCGCCTGCTACTGCGCCATGTTCCATGGATCTACCGGGGATCCTGCCGAATCGGCTGGGGCGTCGCCGCCGTCCAGCGGCACGGCGCGGACCTCGCGGATCATCGACGCGCCCATGAAGATGAGGTAGGCGACTCCGGTACACCGGACCACCTCGAACACGGCCGAGCCGGCCTGCATGATCCCGGACCGGCCGAGCATGGCCGCCAGCATGTGCGGGACGATCAGGTTATTGCTGGCGTTGCTCGGTGCGCCCAGCGCTCCTGTCGATCGCTGTAACCCCTTCGCGCGGAACGCTCTGCTCTAATTCCCGGCGTACTTCCGGACCCCGGCCATTGCGTGGCTCCCGAGCCTCCTCCTCTTCGGACACGAGATCGTCCTTGAACTCCTCCACCGAGCGGCGAGCTTCGCTGACGAACCGGCCGAAATCTCGGGCCATGTCAGGCAGCTTGCTGGGACCGAAGATGACCAAGTAGAGGAGTCCTACGAGCACCATCTCCTGCACGCCGATGCCAAACACGGGGCTTAGAGACCTCTCTGGCCGGCGTGCGCGCCGACCGTCTGGACCGTCTCGGCGTGGGCTCCGCTACGACCCTTCCCGCTTTCGGGCGCCTTGGCCTCCGCCTTGGCATCGTCGCTGGTGGAGATCCCTTCGCGCAGTTCCTTGATGCCCGTCCCAAAGCCCTTCGCCAGCTCCGGTATCCGCTTGGCTCCAAAGAGCAGCAAGACGAGCAAGAGCACGACGATCAGGTGCGTAGGTGATGCGAGTCCTGCGAACATTGGCGTACGTCCTTTGCTCGTTCTTGTGACGCCGGTTGTTGAGCTTACGCTCCTGGGGATAGTTCGGATCAGCATCTACTGGAGAGGCGGAACGCTCGTCAGCTGGCTTCTCCTAGGCTTTGACTTCGCCCACAGACGGTCTTGCGGGTATTGGGGGTGGTCCTCGGCGGGGTCGGATTTGGCTGTCGCCGGCCTTCGCGGTTGGGGTGTCCTAGTGGTTGGGTGTCCTGGATAAGCGGACGTTGTCGTGGCGCAGCACGTGGCGGATGCGCAACACCGTTTCCCTGTCGAGTTCGTCGTACTCGGATTCGAGCAGCTCGACCCGCCCGAGCCCGTCGAGGAGCGCCGCGCCCAACGCCTCCGCGTCGTCCGCCGAGACCCCCATCGATTCGTGGCGGCTCTCCAGCCTCAGGTGCTCCCCCGAGAACCCGTGCCGGCCGGCGAGTTGGAGGGCGTCGAGCCAGACGGCGTCGGTGACGCTCTCGCCCACCTGGCGCGTGGAGGGTTCGATGGCTTCGCCGGTGATGAGGTAGCCCACCTCTAGGCCCTCTGGCCCTTCATCACCGTGTCTCGGCGGTCATGGTGATCCTCCCGACTCCCGTTGCCCCCTCGGCCGTGAGTGTGCACCATGACGAGCTCCCGGCGCATCCTCCCGGCGGCCAGGCTCTTCGCCAGCGCCACCGGCCCTCGCACCACCGGCAAGGACACCGTGGTAACCAGGACCATCCGTCCCGGGCGGGAAAGTACCGCGGCCAAAGCCGTCGGCCCGTCGAGCCACGGGCGGGTAAAGACCAGACGGTCGAAGCCGAGCGTGCCTCCCTGCGTCCCTTCTTCCACCGCGAGAACCTCTTCCGTCCGAACCCTTCCCTCTTCAGCGTTACCCGCAAGGGGCGGGGTGGAATCATCCGCGATCCCGCACTTCCATTCACGGCCACCACGTCTTGTGGAAGCATACTAGGTATCAGGCTGGCGATACCCCGCTCCGCACCGGTCTCATGGACCAGGGCATGCAATATCCTGGATACGGAGTTCGGGGAATTCGCCTTTCTAGGCACTTCGGTGACTAGGGGCTATCGCCGGAAGCCAGAGTAGCCGCGAAGCCGGCCTTTGCCTAGGCGACGCGCCCACCCAACCAAGATCAAGGATGACACCAGGAGCGCGACCGCCAGGGCCACCCCCCTCGCCATCGCGCCCGTCGTGGACGGCGGGGCGCCTCCCTCGGCGCTCGGGGCCCCCGCCGCGCTGTACTTGGGGTAGCGGTCTTTGTACCCGAGCAACCTCCCCACTGGGGCGAGCGCCGCGAAAAGCGCCTTCTGCACCGGTATTGGTGGCCGGGCGAGGTACAGCTCGCCCTTGTTGACGCCGCCGAATATGACCGCAAGCTGCAACAAGTTGGGGACGCCGTTCTCGTCGGTCTTGCCATCTCGGGCGAGCCCGTAGATGGTCTCGAAGCCGACCTCGCTGTTCAAGGCCGGACGGAGTTCGAGCGAGACGCGGGCTTCTTCTTCGCCGTCGTTCCACCACGTGTGGGGCGTGCCAGGCGCGACGGTCATGCGTTCTCCCTCTGGGAGGCTGCTTTCCTGGTTGCCCAGGCGGGCACGGATGATACCGGAGAGGACCTCGAAGCGCTCTTCTTGGAGGGGATGGACGTGCGCCGGCGGGCCGGCGGCCTTGGGCGAGACGATGAGCTCGGCGCTCAACAGCTCCCCGCCCGTGTCCCGAGCGGTCTCTCTAAAAACCACCCAGTCTCCCTGAACCGGGTTGTATATCTCCTCCCCCGCCCTCGCCATGAGTCCTACCTCCTCGCTCTCCCCAGAAGGAGAGTATGGCAGCAGACGAGGGCAAATCCATCCCCAAACGGCGTGTTTTTGAGCCTTTTATAACGAACGTCCCAGATCACCACTAACCGCCAGGCCAGCGTCAGCTCCACCTCGACATCGTCGGCAAGGCGGGCGCTGAAGCGCAGCCCTGGCGACTGGGTATTTTGGGACTTACTAATCGATGTCCGCGCCGTCTACGATCGGCTACGGGAGCAGGGCGTGCGGTTCACCGGCGAGTCCTGCGAGTGCCCGCGGGGTCTCGCCGCGACCCTCCCGGACCGCTACGGCAGCCCGTCCTCTTTCGGGAAACAGACAAAGGCTAGCCCCGGTACGGGCCCGGGCCACGCAACGGCGGTCTACAGGTCGCCGAGAAAGCCTTCCAACGTCGCGAGGTACGCGTCTGGCGCCTCGGCGCGCACGTTGTGTCCGGCTTCGGGGACGAGGACCGTGCGCACCAGCGGGCTCATCCGCGCCATGCGGTGAGAGATCCCCGCGAACTTCTCGTCCAGCACCCCGGCAGCGGCAAGCGCCGGAACCCGCAGACCGGTCAGCTCCCCCCACAACGGGGGCATGCTCCCCGTCCCCATTCCCCGCAGCGAGCGCGCCAGCTCCTCCGGGTCGTTGCGCTGCCGGGCCTCGATGGTCTTACGCAGCAACGCCTCATCCCGTTCCAGCGAGGCGAAGAGCGGTTGGTCGTACCAACCCCGCAAGAAGCCCTCGAAATCTCCCGACTCCAGGCGCTTCGCCAGCTCGTCGTCGGCCCTGCGCCTCGCCAGGCGGTCCGCCGCGCTCTCTATCCCTGGCGAGGCGGACTCCAGGAAGAGACCCGAGCACCGTTCCGGGTGGCGCAGGGCCAGATAGAGGGCCAGCCTCCCGCCCATCGAGTACCCGACCAGCGTGGCGCTTGAGATCTCCTGCCCGTCGAGCAGCTCGATGAGCGACTCGGCCGCGGGCTCGAAGGCGTACGCCCGCGGCGGCAGCCCGATGGAGCGACCGTGGCCGGGCAGGTCGGGGGCCAGGCAGAAAAAACGTCTCTCCAGGGCGGAGATCGTGCCGGTCCAGTCGGCGCCCGAGCCCAGGAAGCCGTGCAAGAACAGGATCGCGGGCCGGGCAGGGTCACCGGAGGCGGTGTGCCTCAACCCGGTGCCGATCCTACGGGACCGGCGGAGAGGGGGTTACTCGTTGGTCCATTTGAGCTGGAACTCCAGCTCCTCCTCGCCGCCCTCCCGCTCGTGTTCGACGTTGAACTCGGCGCGGACGGGCACGTAGATCCTCTCTCCGGCAACCTGTATCTCGAACCTCTTGCCCGCCTCCAGGGCGTCGGCAAGCCTGCGCAGCTTGGCCACGAACTCCTCGGTGGAATAGTCCTTCTCGACGTCCCTGTCCCGCTTCTCGCTCATCGGTTCCTCCCCGGGTTCGTTGGACGACCAACCCTTCCGAATCCTACCGCTTCCGAAGGAAACGGCCGGATCCGACCCGACATACCCCGAAGGGCTCCGGTTCAAGCACCGCCTATGTCTTTCCTGGCAAGAACCGCTTGGGTAACTTGCAAACCATGGTGTAGGCCGGATCGAACATGTTGCCTAGGTCATACTCGACGCAATAGCTGAGCAGCAAACTCGCCTCACGCACGGATAGTCCGTAGTCTTGTTGCAGCAAGCGCAGCATCTCCGTCGTCGCGTGTTGCATGGCCTGGTCGAGGGGGCGCGCATTGCCCACGGTGAAGATATACGCGTCGTTCTCACCACGAGGCCAGTAGATGTCTTGACCCTTGATCACGTCCACCGTGAACCGCACCTCGAAGGAGATCTCTATTCCGGTACCCGAGATCTCCCCGTCTCCTTGCAGCGCATGCCCGTCGCCGACGAACAACAAAGCACCGGGTACGAAGACCGGAAAATAGACGCTAACCCCGCTCACGAAACCGCGGTAGTCCATGTTTCCACCGTGTTGGCCGGAGGTCATGGTGGAGATCGCCTGGCCCCAGGGCGGCGCGACCCCGAAGCAGCCGAGCATGGGTGCGAGCGGGAGCGATAGGTGACCCAGCGCGCCCTCCGGTTCGATCAATGTCGCCGTGCCGGCCGCCTGGTCTATGCGCCAGCGAACATCTTTTCGGTCCTCGAAAGACGGCGCGCGTGGCATCGAGGGGATTGCGTCGGGGTCGACCACGTTAGGTGCTAGCAGCACATCCGACTCCCCCGTGGCTCGATTGGGTGTCAGCCGGTCCAGGTGGAGAACCAACGTATCGCCCGGAACTGCTCCTTCGACGTAGAACGGTCCTGTCTGCGGGTTTGGCTCGGCTGCGACCTTCACGTCACGCGCATCCTTGCCCAACGCGTCCGCCGTGGTCGTAATGACCGTGTCACCAGGAGCAACTCGCAACACCGGATCGTGTGAGCCAAGAGTGTTGTGATGGTGAACCGGCTCAAAGCGGTGCGTTGCCACCTTCGGCGCTCCTCTCAACCGCAGCCGTGCACGGGGGCTGTCCCAGCATTATAGGGACGTTGGCCCATTGGAGCCTTCGCCAGCCGTGCCTCAGGTCGAAACCCTAGTCGAGATCTCCAAGCAATTCCCGGTGCAGTTCCACGTTCTCCTCGCGGTCGGTGCTCACCTCGATCAGGGCCGGCCCGCCACGCTGGCACGCCCCGCGGTACGCCTCGACGAACTCCGGGGCCGAGCGGGGGTGCTCGTAACCGAGGCCGAACATCTTCGCCGCCTGCTCGAAGCTCACGCCCTGGGGCGTGCCGAAGTACGGCTCGAAGAACTCCCTCTGGCTGGCGACCGGGAGAAAAGAGAAGATCGCGCCGCCATCGTTGTTCAGGACCACCACGACCACCGGCAAACCCCGCAGCATGGCGAGCGAGTTGAGGTCGTGCAGCAGCGCCAGATCCCCCAGGAGCAAGGTCACCGGTCTCCCCAGGCCCCGCGCGAAGCCGACGGTGGTCGCCACCGTCCCGTCTATGCCGCTCGCCCCCCGGTTCGCCGCAACGGGGACGGGCGCGCCATCCTTCGCGGCGAAGGTGTCGAGGTCCCGGATCGGCATGCTGCTCGCCACGACGAGGCCGTGATCTTCGGGGATGTTGAGGGAGATGAGCCGCGCCACGAGCGGTTCGTTGAGGTCCTTCGCCACTTCGAGGCGCCGTTGCAAACCGCGGTCGACCCTCTCCGATGTCTGGCGCCATTCGGTCGCCCATGCGGTGTCCTCGGTCGCCCGCGACTCCCCGGCAACCTCGACGAGCGTGTCGCAGAACCCCCTGACATCGGCCTCGAAGCTGTGGGTTACGCGGTGGCCGGGATCCAGCCTGAACGGGTTCTCCCGCACGACGACGTATGGGTTGGGGCTAGCCTGCCCCAGGAACCGCTCCAACCGTTTGGAGAGGGCCCGGCCCCCGACGTGGAGCACGGCATCTGGCGCGTGCCCGCCGGCGAAGGTCTCGTCCGCCAGCAGCGCGTCGTAGTGGGCCGCAACGGCCCCCAAGTCGGCGCCGAGCCGGACCTGGGACCCGATGTCCGGCAGCAACGGCCAGCCCAGAGCTCGGGCGAGGCGCGAGACGGCCTCGCCCTGATCGCGGGAGCGGAGGCGGCCGGCGACGACGAGGCCCCGTTCCGCCGGGCGTAGCGTCCCCCACAGGCGCTCCAACTCCGCCCGGTCGACGGAAGGCTTGGTGCCCGCGTAGCGGGTGTAGGGCTCGGCGCCCGCGCGCCAGCGGGCGGTGGCGCCGGAGGGTTCGGCGCGGTCCTCGGGGGCCGGGAGAAACGGCTCGCGGAACATCAGGTTGAGGTGTACGGGACCGCTCGGGGCGCGACGGGCGCGGTAAAAGGCCTGGTCAACGGTGGTGAGTACCATGGCCGGGTCCACGGAGAGGTCCGGGGTGGGGAGGTCGAAGCGCCAGCGGACAAAATCGCCGAAGATGTCCGGCTGGTCTATGGTCTGGTTCGCACCGGTCTGGCGAAGCTCGGGTGGGCGGTCGGCGGTGAGCAGGACCATGGGCACGCCGTCGGTCGAGGCCTCGACCACGGCGGGCAGGCCGTTGGCGACCGCCGTGCCGGAGGTCGTGATCCAAGCCGCCGGCAGCCCCGTGGCCCGCGCGTACCCCAGGGCGGCGAAGGCCGTACCGCGCTCGTCGAAGTGGACGAGGCTCTTGGCCCGCTCGTTGGCGGCGAGTGCCGCGACCAGCGGGGTAGAGCGCGAACCGGGGGCAACGCAGAAGAGGCCCACCCCGCAGCGGACGAGCTCTTCGACGATGAGGTCGGCCCAGAGGCGGTTGGCCCGCGCGGTGGCTGCCGGCGCGTCGGCCGGCGGTTGGTCCACTACTCCTCTAGCGCGCGGGGCTTTGCGGGGCTTTGCCCGGGTCCACGCCCGAACATCCCCTTGAAGTCCTCGATCTTCTGCTCTATCTCGTCCCACTCTTGAGCGGGGACGGAGCCGGGGACGATACCGGCGCCCGAAAAGAGCGAGACCGTGCGCCCGCGGATCAGCGCCGACCGGATGCCGACGGCGAACTCGGAGGCCTCGGCCCCGATCCAACCCACCGATCCGGCGTACCAGCCCCGGTCGAAGGGCTCTTGGGCCAGGATCTCGTCCAGCATCTCCCCCCTCGGATACCCGCCCACAGCGGGCGTCGGGTTGAGGGCGAGGAGCACGTCGGCGTCCGTCACGCCCTCGCGCAGCCTACCGCGCACCCGCGAGACGAGGTGGCGGCGGCTCGCGCCCTTCATCTCCAAGACGTCCTGCTCGACCTCGAGCTCGTCGCACAGGGCCCCGAGAACCTCGCGGACGCCGACCCTGACGTACTCGAGCTCCGAGCGGTCTTTCTCGCTCCTGAGCAATTCCTCCCGAAGACCGTCGTCGTCCGCCTCCGAGACGCCGCGCGGCCGGGTCCCGGCAACGGCTTCGCTCTCGACCCGCCGCCCCTCCCGCCGGAACAGCCTCTCGGGCGAGGCCCCGACGAAGGCCATCCCGTCCTCGGGCTCGACGAAGAAATGAAAGCATCCAGGCGTCGCCGACCCAAGCTCTTCCAGAACCGAGGTGGCGTCGACCTCCTCCGCGAAGCCGAGATCGGCCCGGCGGGCGAGCACCGCCTTGTTCAGCCTGCCCTCCCGGAAGGCCTCGAGCGCCCGCTCCACGCCCCGCTCCCAGCCCGTGAAGCCTGGGACGTCCGTGCGGGAATCCGGCGGGGGCTGGCCTGCGTCGGGTCCGCCGCGTGGGAAGGCCAGGCCCTCGACCTGCTCCAGGATCTCCTCGCGCCGCTCGGCATCCCGCGGGAGCACGAGGTTGCAGACCAGCATTGCATCACCACCGCCGTCGACGTGCAGCTCGAAGCGCGGCAGAACGAACCGGTACGCGCCGAACGCGGACCAGCCCTCGTCGGGCTTGCGTCGGGGGTCGAACCGCAACCCCCCGTAGTAGCGGGTCAGGGTATCGGCCCCAACCAGCAGCGGCGAGAGGCGCTTGCGCAGCTCGTCGGGCCCGTCCAGCACCGCGTCCTCCTGGACATCCGCGGCCCCGACGGCGGCGATCGCCGATGCGCCGTCGCGCCCGGTCCAGTAGAGCTTCGGGAATAGCCCGTTGCCCCGCAACCACCCGAAGGGGTTTACCCGGTCCACGGGGACCGACACGCGCAGCACCCGGTCGGCCGGAGGCCGCAGGACGCTTTCCGGCCTGGACAAAGCCCGGCTCACGCGATCCGCCAGGTGCCAGCGGGCCCTGTCGGGGGATTCGTCCGACCCGTTCCGGAGCCGGGCGAGATCTATGCGTTCCTCGTTTAGCAAGCCTTGCGCCTTTTCTCCCTCATCTCATGCAATAGTGTAGCAAGGGGTAACGAGCGAGAAGGGAATTTCGCTCACATTGCGTCCGACGTGGCGGGCGGTGGATCGTACAGCCTGGGGTACAGCTCTCGGTAGCGGGCGTGGGCCTCCCGGTACCGAGGGCGCTCGTCGCCGGGCCGGACGGTCCGGACGGGCTCGGGGGCGAACTCCAGGGTATCCTCGGCGGTCTCGTAGGCGCCAGAGGCGATGCCGGCGAGGAACGCGGCGCCGCGGGCGGAGGCGACGGGCGCCACGGTTTCGGGCAGCAGCCGCAGCGGGCAGTCGAGCACGTCCGCGAGCATCTGGCGCCAGGGCTCCCCCACGTCTCCCGCGGAACCGCCGCCAGCGAGACGAAGCTCGGGCACCGACGTCCCCGCGGCCTCAAGCGCCTCGAGCCCGTCGCGCAAGGCGAAGGCGACTCCCTCCATGGCGGCCCGCAAGAGATGGCCGCGGCCGTGTCCGAGGCCGAGGCCGGTCCAGGCGCCCCTGGCATGGGGGTCGAAGGGCGGTGTGCGCTCCCCACTGAGGTACGGCAGGAACGAGACGCCGCCCGCCCCCGGTGGCGCGTCGAAGGCCTCTCGATAGACGTCATCCCAGGACGCGCCGAGCACCCCGCGGGCCCACTCCAGGGCGAGGCCGGCGTTCTGGATGGCCGCCATCGAGTAGAAGAGGTCGGGCACGGCCGCCCGAAACAGGTGGGTGCGCCGGTGCGCGTCGGGATCGGCCTCGGCTTTGACGGCCATGATCTGGCCGCCGGTCCCCACCGTGAGCTGAACACCGCCGGGGCGCAAGAGCCCGCAGCCGAGCTGCGCCGCCGCCGTGTCCGCGGCCCCCGCTGCCACCGGTATCCTGGCCCGCAACCCGAGGTCCTCGGCGACCTCGCGCGCGAGAACGCCGGCCGCGTCTCCCGAAGGCACGAGCGGGGCGAGCCAGTCGGTCCGCAAGTCCAGGGCCTCGACCGTCTTGTACGCCCAGTCGTCGGAGAGGAGGTCGTAGAGCAGGGTGGCCGAGGCGTCTGAGGGATCGGCCGCAGCCTCCCCGGTGAGACGAAGCCGCAGCCAGTCCTTCGGCTGGAGCGCCCAGCGCGCGTCGGAGTAGACCTCGGGCTCGTTCGCGCGCAGCCACAGGAGGCTTGGGCCCGCCATGCCCACGGCGGGCGGGTTGGCAAGCCCCTTTTTGGCGTCCTCGTCCAGCTCGGCATAGGCGGATAGTTCTCCGTAAGAGCGGGTGTCGGCCCAGAGGATCGCCGGTCTCGTGGGGTATCCTTCAGCGTCGCAAAGGACGACGCCGTGCATCTGCCCGGAGAGTCCGATCGCGGTTACCCGTGGGCCACGCTCGCCCACGGCGTCCCGGGTCACCGTCTCCACCGCGTCCCACCACTCGTCTGGGAAGGATTCCGCCCATCCCGGGTTCGGGGAGTGGACGGGGTAGGAAGCAGATGCCTCGCCGAGCGTCTCGCCGTCCTCGGCAAGGAGCAGGGCCTTCACCGAGCCGGTCCCGAGGTCGAGGCCCAGGAGCATCCGAGCCCCCGACCCTAGAGCAGCCCGTGCTCGGCGCCCTTGGCCCGCAGGAAGGCCAGGCCGTCGGTCACCAGGGCGTCGGGGTCCCCCACCACGTCGCGCCAGAGCGCGGTGGCGCCGATGATCGCCTCGTTCACCGCGGCGAAGGACTCCATCACGAGCGCTCCGGAGTAGTTCGCGTCCTTCAGGCCGCGGAAGACGTCGTCCCAGTGGACGTTCCCGGTGCCCGGGGTGCCACGGTCGGACTCGGAGAGATGTATGTAGCGCATCTTCGGTCCAAGGTCCACGATGGGGTCGTAGAATCCTTTCTCCTCGATGTTCATGTGGTAGGTGTCGAGGTGGACGAAGACGTTAGGCTCGTCCACGCGGTCGATCATCTCCGCCGTCTGAGATGCCAGGTTCAGGAGGTAGGTCTCGTAGCGGTTGACGGCCTCGATGCCGAGCTCGATGCGCTGCTCCGCGGCGCGGCCCGCGACGCTCTTCAGGACGCGGGCGACCGCGTCCAGCTCCTCGGGCTCCGGCGGCTTGCCGGTCAGGGTGCCGAGGTGGGTGTAGAGGCAGCCGGTCAGGACCGTCGAGCCCAGGGCGGCCGTCGTCTCGACGGCCATGTCCAGGAAGCGTTCGGCGCCGGCGGGATCGAACGGGAGGTGGAGCTCCTTGGGGAGGCCGAGGGAGCACGAGCATCCGAGACCGTGGTCGTCGAGCAGGGATCGGGTGTAATCCACGTCCATGTTTTCGGGGTCGAGGAGGGGAACCTCCACGAAGTCCAGGCCCGCGTTCGCGGCGCCCGAGATCACGCGCTCCGAGCCCTCCCTGGACCAGTCTCCCGCCCAGATAAACGCGTGCGCCCCGAAGGCCGGGGTTGCCCTATTGGAGGATAGCGTTGTCATGTCTGCGATACTCCCTCTCCGGAGCCCCCGCAACCGGCCACCAAACCCACGACCGCCAGCGACCACACCGCCAGCACGACGACCGCGCCCCTGTTCCTCACCAGTCCTCCTCCGCTCGCGCCTGCCCGGTCGAACGTAGCCCGCCACAGCCCGCACGGCCCGCCGGACGCTCCCTCCCACAGAAGCCGCATTATAGAGCAGCCCCGAGGCACCGGGGCAAAGCGGAGGCAAGCGCGCAGAACGAAGGGCCGGGGCGATTACGCCCCGGCCCCTCTATTCAGCCCTGTTCGGTTCTAGGCTTCCTTTACGCTCTGCAGCTTGGCCTGGTAGATGACGCGCTGCGAGTAGTCGGGGAGGGTGCAGCTCTGCAAGCTGAGGATGTTCCTGCCCTCGATGGGGGCGAGCACGGAGAGGTCCGTCGGCGGAACGACGAGCTTTTTGTAGACCACGTAAGTGTACTTCCTGCCCTCGGAGTCGGTGATGTACGCCTTGTCCCCGTTCTTCAGGTCCTCAAGGTCGTAGAAGGCTTTGTCGCTGTTGGTGCCTGGGTAGCCGAGGCGGTGGCCGGCGATGTAGACG
Organism: uncultured Rubrobacteraceae bacterium; assembly: GCA_963769655.1. Taxonomy (GTDB): domain Bacteria; phylum Actinomycetota; class Rubrobacteria; order Rubrobacterales; family Rubrobacteraceae; genus CAVYMT01. The sequence goes on from CAVYMT010000007.1 coordinate 266,875, forward strand.
TTGGCCTCCTCCTCCCACGGGAAACCCGAGTACTTGAGGTGCACCCCAGCGTTCTCGCGGAACAGGGGCTCATCGGTGCCGAGCCCGGTCGGGATGGTGTCGTCCTTGATCTCGGACATCCTCGGGACCGTGAGCTTCATGGTCGTGTCCGAGGGGGGCTCGACCTTGGTCGCCTCGTTGCCGCGCTCCTCGTCCCTACCCGCCTGAGGGGCCACCTGCTGATCCTCGGCCTGCTCGTTCATCTGCTCCGGGGCGTCGTTGGAGCCCTGATCCCCCGAACCCTGCTCGGAGGACGCGCCGCAGGCGGCCAGGGCCGCTACCAGCGCGAACGCCGCCAGCAACAGCACCAGTCTCTTTACGCGCATCTCATCACCTCTCGTCATCCCAATACCGCCACCTTCGCCAGCTAATGACAACATACCGATAAAAAATTACAAGGCGGTTACAACTGCGTCAAAGAACGGCCACAAACCCCCCGATGCCCTGGTAGAACCCGACGTTTTATGCCGATTCGCCAAAATAACCTTGACAATGCCGCACGTATATGTAAAATGCACATACTGAACTGCAATCGTAAACAGGAGGCACACGAAATGGCTATGTTGGAGAAGAGCACCAGGACGGCGGAGAGGGTCGCGGAGACCACGCGGGACTCGTACGAGCTGGTCGTCGATCACGTCGTTGGCCTGCAGGAGCGCAACGTGCGTTTCGCGCAGGGTGTTGTGGACGGCGCCGTCAAGGAACTGCGGCACCAGGCCGAGGCCAACCGCGAGATGACGCGGGAGCTTGTCGAGCGGGCCGAGGGCCAGCGCGACGCGGTCCGGACCCTGTGGGGCGAGACCGTTGACGCCTACATGGACCTCGCCTACGCGCCGTACTCCTATTACAAGGAGGGCCTGCGGCTCGTCGAGACCGGGGTCCACGCCGCCGAGGTGGGGATCAGCGAGGTCACGACCGGGTTCGCCATCGCGGGCTACGACGAACTGAACGTCGAGGAGATCCGCGGCAGGCTTGACGGCCTGACGGCGGCCCAGGTCAGGGAGCTTCGCGAGTACGAGAAGCGCAACAAGAACCGCGAGACCCTGATCGACCAGTTCGACCGCAAGCTGAAGGCCGCTTCCGCTTAAGGAGCATTCAGCTTTCAGCCATCAGCTCCGGCTGATCGGCTGCAAAATCATCACAGGAAAGGGCCGGGAGGAAAATCCCGGCCCTTTCTCATGCCCAGAGAGCGGTTCGGGGAGAACACTGCCCCCCGACCACGATCAATCGCCTCGCCAATACATCCAGCTGATAGCTGATAGCGATTACCAAGCGGGGGCGCGGGCTAAACGTTTTCGTCTCCGTCGCCCTCGGTTGCCTGGGCCGGGCGTCCGGAGAGGTCGGCGTCGCGCGATCCGGCCTCGTCGGCGCGGCCCTGGGCGTCCTGGATCGCCTGCCACACCTTCCAGGGAGAGGCGGGCATGTCGATGTGGGTGACGCCGAAGGGCTCGAGTGCGTCGATCACGGCGTTCACGACCGCCGGCTGGGCAGCGATGGCCCCCGATTCTCCGATGCCCTTCACGCCCATGGGGTTCGTTGGCGAAGGGGTCACGGTGCGGTCAAGGACCATGTTCGGGATCTCGGGCGCGCCGGGGACGAGGTAGTCGACCAGGGTGCCCGTTACCAGGTTGCCATCGGCGTCGTAGACGGCCTCCTCGTAGAGAGCCTGGGCTATGCCCTGGGCGATGCCGCCGTGGAGCTGCCCGTCCACGATCGCCGGGTTGACCACCGGTCCGCAGTCGTCGACGGCGACGTACTTGGGGATCCTGACGAACCCCGTCTCCGTGTCCACCTCGACGACGCAGACGTGCGTCCCGTAGGGCCAGGTGAAGTTCGGCGGGTCGAAGACGTGTTGCGCGCTCAGGACCGGCTCCATGCCCTCGGGCAGGTTGTCCGCGAGAAACGCGGCGCCGGCCACCTCGCGTCATGGTGACGCTGCGGTCCGGCGAGCCGGCGACGCTGAACGTCCCGCCCTCGAACTCCATGTCCCCCTCGGCGGCTTCGAGCATGTGCGCCGCTATCTTCTTGGCCTTGTCGACCACCTTCTCGCAAGCGAGGTGCAGGGCAACCCCGCCCACCGCGAGGCTGCGCGAGCCGTAGGTGTCGCGGCCGTAGGTGGCGATGGCGGTGTCCCCGTGGAAGACCTCGACGTCGTCGAGGGTCAACGCCGAAGGCGTCGGCGGCGATCTGGGACCAGGAGGTCACGTGCCCCTGGCCGTGTGGGGAGGTGCCCGTTATCGACCTCGACCTTGCCGCGAGGCGAGCATGTTGACGGTGGCCGACTCCCAACCGCCGCTCTGCAGGCGCACGCCGGCGGCGACCTTGGAGGGCGAGAGGCCGCCGCTCTCGGTGAAGTTGCCGATCCCGATGCCCAGTTGGACTGTGTCGCCCGCCTCGCGTCGACTGCTGCTGCTCGGCGCGCAGCGATTCGTAGTCGGCCAGCTCCAGGGCCTTTCTCATGCAGGTCTCGTAGTCGCCGGAGTCGTACAACACGCCGGCGGGGGTCATCGTCGGCTCGTCGAAGGGTGGGATCAGGTTCTTCAGGCGCAGCTCCGCCGGGTCCATGTCGAGCTCGCGGGCCAGGTCGTCCATGATGCGCTCGTGGGCGTAGGCGGCCTCCGAGCGTCCGGCGCCGCGGTAGGCGTCGGTCGGGGTGAGGTTCGTGAAGACGCCGGTGCACTCGAAGGAGTAGGCGTCGAAGGTGTAGAGGCCGGGGTAGGTGAAGGAGCCGAAGATGGCGATGCCCGGGGTCAGTAGCTGCAGGTAGGCGCCCATGTCGGCCAGCAGCCGGACCTTCATGCCCAGGATCTTGCCGTCCTTCGTGGCGGCGAGCTCGATGTGCTGGACCTGACCGCGCCCGTGGGTGGTCGCCAGGTGGTTCTCGGAGCGGTCCTCGACCCACTTGACGGGGACCTCGAGCTTCCGGGCGAGCACGAGCGCGAGCGCCTCCTCGGCGTAGACGTTCAGCTTGCCCCCGAAGCCCCCGCCCACGTCGGGCGCGACGACCCGCAGCTTCGTGTCCGGGACGCCGCAGATGATCGAGAGTATGTCCTTCACGAAGTGCGGGACCTGTGTCGAGGAGTAGACGGTCAGGATACCGCTGGCGGGCTCGGGGGTAGCCACCACGGCGCGCGGCTCGATGGCGCTCGGGATCAGGCGCTGCTGCACGTAGCGGCCCTTGACTACGACGTCCGCGCTCTCGAAAGCCTGGTCTATGTCCCCCGTGCCGAGAGGCCAGGTGTAGCATTCATTGGTGCCAAACTCCTCGTGCACGAGCGGCGCGCCGTCCTCCAGCGCGGCCTCGACGTCCACCACCGCCGGCAGCACCTCGTATTCGACCTCGATGAACTCCAGGGCGTCCTGGGCCCTGTAGCGGTCGGTGGCGACCACCACGGCCACGCCGTCGCCCACGTGGTTGACCTCCCCGCGGGCCAGAGGCCAGTGGTCGGGGATCTTTATGTCCTCCGTGACCGGCCAGCCGGTGGGGATGCCGGCGACCCACTCCTCGGCCAGGTCCTCGCCGGTGAAGACGGCGACGACCCCCGGCTGCTCCTTGGCGGCAGAGGCGTCCACGGAAAGAACCTTCGCGTGCGCGTGCGGGCTGCGCAGGAGAGCCAGGTGCAGCATCCCCGGCAGACGGATCTCGTCCGTAAACCTGGTTTGGCCCGTCAGGAGCGCGGGATCCTCTTTGCGCGGGACGCTGTTGCCCATGTACCGTCGAGCAGCCTCAGTCATGCGGTCTCCTTTTCCCCGAACAGCGCGTTCGTGCCGCGGATTATGATGGCGCCCTTCGCGCGCCGCAAATGGTTGAACCTGTGGTACACGGTCATGCTATACGTCCCGCTCTAGCGTGCCGAGCCGGACCTGCTCAATCCCCGCGACGGGCGTAGACGTGGTCGAAGGTCACGAGGATCACCGGTATCAAGAGCCAGGAGAGCTGGGCGAACTCGGTGCTTAGAAACGAGATGCCTATGGACAGCGCGAAGACGAGCGGCGGGATCAGCGCCCACATGGAAATGAACGATGCGCGTCGACGCGTGAGTCGGCCCGAGACCAGACGGTGCCCCCTCGTCGCGTACCACCACAGCCCGCACAACAGCAACCCCGTAACTAGGGTGCTGGCGGCGTAGAAGGGTACAGCGAAATCCTCGCCTCCCTGATGGATGCCGACGCGCAGCACGACCGTCGTCGAGGGCAGATCGTCGTCGAGGTCTATGTTGGTAGACGCGTCGCTGAGCACGGAGGTCGGAAACGGCAGGAAGGCGACGCTCATCAGGAACACAAGGTTTATCCACTGAAACCTGCCATCGTGCCGCACTATGTAGTCGAACATGCGGTGGTGGGCCAGCCAGTAGAAGCCGATGACCAAGAAGGTGATCACGAAACTGAGGAAATCCGGCAGTAGCCCGAGCACCAGTATTGGCAACTCGGTACGCAGTTGCTCCTCAGGAACCTCGGGCAGCCTGATGTCCAGAACCAGCAGGGTGATGGCGATGGCGAAGACGGCATCGCTGAACAAGGCGGTGCGCTCGAGCGACTGGCCGCTCTCGACCCAGAGCCCCATCTTCTTCCGACGTTGTCCTGTCTCCTGGGCCATCACTAACCGGGGAAGGCCTCCGATTCAGGAACTTTCATGACAACCCCTAAACCGACGGATTGTGCATCATCGGCGGCGCCGGTGTGTCGAATACCTGGGTAGGGACGGTTCCAGGAACGCCTACTCCAACTCCACAAGGTCCTGGCCCGCGTCCACGGCGTCTTCGTTCTCGACGAGGAACTTCGAGATCGTGCCGTCCTCTTCGGCCTTTACCTCGTGGAAGGATTTCATCACCTCTATGAGGCCGACCGTGTCGCCCGCGGAGACGGAATCTCCCTCCTCGACGTAGAAGTCGCTGTCCGGGTCCGGACGCCGGTAGAAGGTGCCGGGCATCTGCGCTTTAACGGTGCTCGCCAACTCTATCGCTCCTTTGGTTGTCGTCGCTTCGCTCCCTAGCGAGTAGGGAGTAGGGAGGAGGGAGGAGGGAGTAGTGGTTTTCATCTATTCGCTACTCGCTATCTCGCTACTCCCTCCTTCGCCCTTCCTAACGGACGCACCTCTATGTCGTTCTCCGCCAGCTTGCGGACGATGGTCTCGGCGAGGTCCACCGCGCCGGGGGTGTCGCCGTGGACGCAGACGGAGTCGGAGGCAACTTCGATGTCTTCGCCGCTCTCGGTGGTGACCTTGCCTTCGCTCACGGCCCGGACCACCCTCTGCCCCACCTCATCGGGGTCCAGCTCCTCGGTAACGGCGCGGGTGAAGACGATCTGGCCCTCGTCGTTGTACTCCCGGTCGGCGTAGAACTCGGACGCCACCGGCTGGCCCATCTTCTCGGCGACCTCGTAGGTGACGGAGGACCGCATGCAGAACAGGAGGAGGCCGTCGTCCACGCTCTGGATGGCCTCGATTATGGCGCGCGAGAGCTCTTCGTCGCGGGCGGCGACCATGTAGAGGGCGCCGTGGGGCTTTACGTGCTGGACCTCCATGTCGTAGAGGCGGGCGAACTCGCGCAGGGCGCCGAGCTGGTAGAGGAGCTCGTCGTGGATCTCGTCCGGCGAGACGTCCATCTCCCGCCTCCCGAAACCCACGAGGTCCCGGTACCCGGGGTGCACCCCGACCGCGACCCCGTGCTCCTTGGCCAGCGCCACCGTCTTCCGCATACGTGGTCGGGTCCCCCGCATGAAACCCGCCCGCGATGTTGGCCGACGAGATGAACCGCATCATCTCCTCGTCGAAGCCCATCTTCCAGGACCCGAAGCTCTCTCCCATGTCGCAATAGATGTCGATGTGCATCGTGATCCTCCCTTCGGTCGCCTCGGCCTAGCGAGTAGCGAATAGTCTAGGACCAGCTACTCCCTACTCGCTATCTCGCTACTCGCCGGAGGCAGCGCAGCGCCTCCTTTATCTCCGCCAGCCTCTTCCGCCGATCCTCGCGGGCTTCGAGCGCTTCGTCCAGCTCGACGGAGCGGAAGCGGGTCTTGTCGTTGGTCTTTGTCTGGGCCAGGCGGTCGCGGTCGGCGCTTATGACGGTGCCGATGGTGGCGTAGCCGCCGCCGGTCACGGCGTCGTTCATGAGGACGATGGGCTCGACGCCGCCGGGGATCTGGATGGAGCCTATCGGGTAGCCGAAGTCGACGACGTTGGCCGGGTCGCTGCCGGCGCCCGCGGGCTGCTCGCGCTCGACGAACTCGAGCTCGCCGCCCCGGTAACGGTAGCCGACGCGGTCCGCGTCGGGGGTAACCGTCCACTCGACGTTCAGGAACTCCTCCATGCTCTCGTCGGTCAGGCGGTAGCTGGCGAGGCCGATGATGACGCGCAGCTCGGTCTCCTTGGAGTAGCGCGGGACGTGGTCTTCTTCGACCTTCTTGCCGACCTGGCCGTCGCCGTTCCGGGCGTCGCCGAGCTGCAGCTCGTCGCCCTCCTGGAGGGCGCGGCCCTCGTGGCCGCCGAGGCCTATAAGGGTGTACGTCGAGCGGCTGTGCATGAAGACGGGGACGTCTACGCCGCCAGAGATCGCCGAGGTAGGAACGGGCGCCGTTCTTGAGGTAGTCGAAGGAGAGCACGTCGCCCTCGCCGACCCGCAGCGCCTCCCAGGTCGGGGCCTCTTCGCCGTTTATCTTCGGCGGCATCTCGGCCCCGGTCACGGCTATGACGGCGTCCTCGGTGAACTCCAGCTCGGGCCCGAAGTAGGTGATCTCCAGCCCCGCGGCGCCCTCGTCGTTGCCCACCAGGTAGTTGCCGACCTGGTAGGAGAAGACGTCCATAGCCCCCGATGGCGGCATCCCGATGGCGTACTCGCCGAAGCGGCCCGCGTCCTGCACGGTGGTGAGCAGGCCCGGGCTCTTGACCCTAATCGCCATAGAGCACCCCCAGGATCTCCTCGTTGTACGCGTGCGGGTCCTCGAGCGCGCGGTCCGGGTGGAAGGTGAAGTCCTTCTTCTTGTACTCGAACGAGCCGTCCTCGACGCTGGCCCGGATCTCGTCGAACTCCTCCCGGTCGATGCCGCGGTAGTTCCAGATGTCCCCGGGTTTGGGGAAGACGATGGAGTCCTCGAAATCCTTCAAGCTCTGCTTCACGTCGAGCACCGGGGCCGGGGCCATGCCGTAGAGCTGGTAGCCGCCGGCGCCCTGGACGGAGTAGACGACGGCGAAGCCGCCGCCGAAGCCGAAGGCGCGTTCGGGGGTGAAGGTGCGGGGCCTGACGTACTTGGGGACCTCGACCTGCTCCTCGGGCGGGACGAGCTGGTAGCACCAGGGGAGGCCCGGGACGAAGCCGATCATGGTCACCAGCCACGGCGAGTCCGAGCAGGGCGGCGATAAAGTCGTCCTTGGAGTCGTAGCCGTTTATGCGGGCCGAGTACTCGAGGTCGGTGGCGTCGGGGTCCTGGTGGCGGTCGCGGAAGCGCATCAGGGCCTCGTGCGTCCAGGGGTCCTCCATCATCACCGGCACGTCCACGACGCGGGTCTGCAGCTCGAAGCCCCGCACGTCGCCCGCCTCGTCGTCTATCTCCTTGAGGCGCGAGATCAGGTCGTCCGGGTGCAGCACGTCCGGGTCTATGCGGACCATGTAGGAGGCGTTGGACGGGCAGATGTCCATCACGCCCTCGATCGCCCTCCTCCTCGAGCTTGTTGGTGATCGCCATCGCCCTGAAGTTGACCTTGAGGCTCATCGCTTCGGCGAGCTCCACGAAGACGAACTCGTCCCCACCGTAGCTGTACCGCGCCTGCGGAAGCTCGGTCTCGACGTTCGTCGCTCATTCAGTCCCACCCCGCTTTCCCTGTATGAGTGCCGAAATACTACCTACGCCGGATTTTTCGGTCAACGAATGCTAAAAGGGTAGCCTGAAGATCGACGCGGGAAGGAGACAGAACTTGAAGGTAGCCGTGATGACCCGGGCGGCGCTCATGGCGGCCATCACGGCCGTGGCGGCCCAGATCGCCGATCCCGCTCTTCCCGGTCCCGTTCACGTTGCAGGTGCTGGCGGTCGTTCTCGCGGGGCTCCTGCTCGGGCCCCGCTACGGGGCGCTGGCGATGGCGATCTACCTCCTCGTCGGGGCCATCGGCGTTCCGGTCTTCGCCGGGTTCAGGGGGGGCCTCGGCCGTACTGCTCGGTCCCACGGGCGGCTACCTCGTCTCGTACCCGCTGGCCGCCGCCATCGCGGGCCTCGCCGCCGACACCGTCGCCGAGCGCGCCCCGCGCGGGGCGCTCGTCGTCGGGCTTCCTGTGGGGGTGCGTGGCGCTGGCCGTGATCTACGCCCTCGGGGCCGCCTGGCTCTCGGTGGTCGCCGACCTCCCGCTCGCTGGTCGGCCGTCGCGCAGGGCGTCCTGCCGTTCGTGGTCTTCGACCTGATCAAGGTGGGCCTCGCCGCGCTCGTGGCCGTCGCCGTCGCCCCGGCCATCGCCACCTCCCGGGCGTAGATGGATCCGAAGAGCCGGGGCAGCGCGTGGGGCGCGCCGCGCATAGTATGACGGCTCGGTCGTGCGGGCTACGGAGGGAGCTGAGGGATTATGTTCGAGAAGGTTCTGATCGCCAACCGCGGGGAGATAGCGCTGCGCGTCGTCCGCGCCTGCCAGGAGCTCGGCGTCACGGCCGTCGCCGTCTACTCCGACGCCGACGAAGAGGCCCTCCACGTCCGCCACGCCGACGAGGCGGTCAACATCGGCCCGCCGCCGGCGGGCAAGAGCTACCTGAACGTGGAGGCCCTGATCGAGGCCGCCAAAGAGTCGGGCGCCGAGGCGGTCCACCCCGGCTACGGCTTCCTGGCCGAGAACGCCGGCTTCGCGGCGGCGTGCGAGGACGCCGGCCTCGTGTTTATCGGACCCTCGTCCGAGGCCATCGAGAAGCTGGGCGACAAGTCGGCGGCCCGCCGGCTGGCGCGCGAGGCCGACGTGCCGGTCGTGCCCGGCTCGGACGACGCCGCGTCGGCGGACGAGGCCGTCGAGACGGCCGAGGAGATCGGCTACCCCGTCATGGTGAAGGCGGCGGCCGGCGGCGGGGGACGCGGCATCCGGGTCGCAGAGGACGACGAGGAGCTCCGCAAGGCCGTCCAGGTCGCGAAAAGGGAGGCCGAGTCCGCCTTCGGGGACGGGACGCTCTACCTGGAGAAGCTTCTCGTCGGCCCGCGGCACGTCGAGGTGCAGGTCATGGGCGACAACGAGGGGAACGCCATCCACCTCTACGAACGCGAGTGCTCGATGCAGCGGCGGCGGCAGAAGGTGCTCGAGGAGGCACCGTCCCCAGGCATGAGCGCCGAGGTGCGCGAGAAGATGTGCGAGGCGGCCGTCCGGCTCACCCGCGAGGCAGGCTACGCCAACGCGCGGGACCGTCGAGTTCCTCGTCGACGGAGACGACTTCTACTTTATCGAGATGAACACGCGCATACAGGTCGAGCACCCGGTAACCGAGATGCTCACGGGCGTGGACCTGGTCAAGGAGCAGATCCTGATCGCCGCCGGCGAGCCCCTGAGCGTGAAACAGGAGGACGTGCCGTTCGTCGGGCACGCGATGGAGTTCCGGGTCAACGCCGAAGACCCGGACAACGACTTCATGCCGTCACCTGGCGAGGTCAGCTACCTCGAGGTACCGGGCGGCCCCGGCGTTCGGGTCGATTCGGCGATGTACGCCGGGTACACGATCCCGCCGTTCTACGACTCGATGGTCGGAAAGCTCGTGGTCTGGGCCCTCACCCGCGATGAGGCGATCAACCGCGCCCGCCGCGCCCTGCGCGAGTACCGCCTGGAGGGCATAAAGACGACCATCCCCCTCCACCTGCGGCTCCTCGATGACGACGCCTTCCGCTCCGGCGAGTACCACACGGGCTACCTGGAGGAGTTGCTCGAAGGGTAGGACGAGCATACCTTCAGTGCCCGTTCCCAGGCTCCGAGTATACTTTCGTGGGACCGGGCGAACCATCGGAGGGCTTTCCGTGCACACGGGGACGCACGAGGTCACGCGGCGACGATTCACCGTCCACGAGTACCATCGGATGGCCGAGGCCGGCATCCTCCACGAGGACGACCGGGTCGAGCTCATCGACGGCGAGATCGTCGAGATGGCCCGATCGGCGGCCGGCACGTGAGTTGCGTCGGGCGCTTCACGCGTGTCCTGTCGCTTTTCGTCGGGGAACGATACCTGGTGAACGTCCAGAGCCCGGTACGGCTCGACGAGAGACGTGAACCGCAGCCGGACATTGCCCTGGTACAGGACCGCGAGTACGGCCGTTCGCTCCCCGGTCCTGGGGACGTGCTGCTCCTGGCCGAGGTTTCGGACACCTCTGTCGCTTACGACCGTGATGTCAAGCTGCCGCTCTACGCCGGAGCGGACATCCCAGAGGTCTGGATCGTGGACCTCTCGAATGAGGTCGTGGAGCGTTGCACAGACGTCTCGGGAGACGACTACCGGCGCATAGAGCGAGCGCGTCGAGGCGAAACGCTCGAGTCCGACGTCCTGTCCGGTTTGAGAGTCCGCGTAGACGATCTGCTCGGTCCAGCCTAGGGAGAGAAGGGCTTGCAAGAGAGTATCCGGCAACCACCCGCGGGTCCAGTTCGCACGGCGCTGGTCCTGGCGGTCTTCGTGGTGGTCTGCTTCGCCGTGGCTGGCCTCGGCTCGCTCTTTACCACGCCCCAGACCGTACCTGGCGGCTGGTACGACACACTGGACAAGCCGTTCTTCACCCCTCCGAGCTGGCTGTTCGGGCCGGTGTGGACGGTCCTCTATCTGGCCATGGCCGTCTCCGGCTGGCTCGTGTGGCGCCGGAGGGGTTTCGCTGGCGCGAGGGTGGCGATGGCGCTGTTCGGCCTCCAGCTCACGCTCAACCTGTTGTGGTCCGTGGTCTTTTTTGGGCTCGAGGCGCCGGGGCTGGGGCTGGTCGAGATCCTGATCCTCTGGGTCTCCATACTCCTCACCATCCTGTCCTTCTCGCGCATCAGCCGCCCGGCCGGACTGCTGCTGATCCCCTACCTCGCTTGGGTGACCTTCGCCACGCTGCTCAACGCTGGGATCTGGCTGTTGAACGGCTAGAGAACAAGGAGGGGCGATGGTCCGGTGTGAGGCGTCTCGTGCCCGAGGAGAATGAGCCTGGAGTATGCGAGGCTAACCCGCCCGCCCCGGTGCCGACGTCGAGAACCCTCATACCCGTCCCGAGACCCGCTGGCTCGAGTATGCGCTGCGTGAAGGCGCGTAGAATCCGGACTGACGGATCCGGCGCTCGGTCCAGATAAGCCGCACGGTAGACGAGGGTCCTTCTTGTGTTCGAACCGTTGGCGCGAACCGCGCGTAAGTGAGTGTAGGACTATGGGCAGGGCAATTCTCTGTCCGGGAAGGGGAGCACCATGGCCACGCCCCGCAACGCCCTCTCGGGCGCCCACGCCCGCCGGGTGGTATTGGGCGTGCTCTTCTTGGTCGCCACACTCCTCGCCTTAACGGTGCTGATCGCGCCGTCGAAAGCGTTCGCCGTCACCGTGTCGCGGGCCGAGCTCGTTGAAGGCCAACTCCATGTCGAGGGCGCCAATGCCGCGCCTGGCGTCCAGGTGAGGGTCACCGCGATCCCATCTACCAACATGGCCCTCGGCAGCGCGAACGCCTCGGGCGTGTTCGTTGTGGATGCGTCGGGCTTCCGCTCGGACTCCTGTCGGGTTGAGGTCTCCGACGGCGGCCGCACCCCCGACGCGGAGGCTACGCTCTCCGGCTGCACCCCGTCGAGTCCGCCGCCTCCACCTCCGAGCGATCCACCGCCACCGCCTCCGCCACCCCCACCGCCGGCCACTTGTACGATCGTCCCCGAGACCTTCGCAGACGGGAACGTCGGGACCCTGAACACGTGGTTCTTCTCGACGAGGGGCTGTCGCACCTCCAAGAAGCCCGTCAAGTTCAACGTCGTCGCCGGGCGCATCCCGCCGGGCCTGACGCTCTTCACCCAGGGCGTCGGCTCGGGGGGCATCACCGGACGGCCCACGACCCAGGGCCTGTTCAACTTCACGATCCAGGTGCAGGACCAGACCGGGGCACGCGACACGGAGTCGTTCTCCATTAGAGTCAACGCGGCGCAACCGGTGGTCATCACGAACCAGAGCGACGAGCTGTCGCCCGGGATGGTGGGGCAGGCCTACTGCTGCGGGAACCTCTTCGCGGACGGAGGGGTCCCAGGATACACTTGGACCCTTCGCTCCGGCCGGCTGCCTCCAGGTCTGCGGCTCTCGGCGAGCCCGGGACGGATCACCGGCACGCCGACGACCCGAGGGACGTTCTCGTTCGTGGTCCGCGCCACCGACTCGCGCGGGTCATTCGCCGAGCGGACGTTCTCTATCACCGTTACCTGAGCAGTACCGGCTATTCAGACCACGAGTCCAGGAGGTTTGAGCGCATACTACCCGCGCTTCGGTCGACGGGTCCCCGCGAACGTGCCAGGGCTCACGACTCGGCCAGCACGATCACCCGGTCGCCCTTCGCCAGCGTGATCCGGCGGGATTTGTCCGGGTTCAGCCGAACGCCGTACGAACGGCGCGGGTCACCGGCCTCCTTCCCCACCCGGTAGCCCACGGCGACCTCCCCGCGCCGGCGGGCGGCCTCGACGACTGTGTAGAACGTCAGCGGGACGCCGCGATCCACATACTCGTCCGCCGGCTTGAGGTAGAGTTCCGACCCCGAGGGGTCGATCAGCTCCTCGAAGACGGCCGAGTACTCCTTGTTCTCGGAGACCTGGCACATCATCAGGCTCACCAGCCGATCGCTGACGATAAAGTCGTCGGCGCGCGCGATCTCGGCCAGCTCACGATTTCGGTCGTCGAGCATCTCGCTGACGATGGAGAAGTTCCGGCCGCTCTGCTCGGCGATCTCGCGCAGGTGCAACAGGGTCACCAGGGTCTTCGAGTCGGCATCGTCGCCCCTGGACCCGTCAGCGTGGCTCAGGACGATCACGTTGTCGTAAGAATGGACATCCAGCCCGTCAAGCGTGCGGCGGTCCGAGGTGTCGCCCGCGCGGGAGCTCACGGTCTGGTGTTCGAGGCCATCGAACCGGGCCGGTACCCCAGTGTCCTCGGGCGCCACCACGGTGATCTCCGATCCGGGGGGCACGTAGCGGTTCAGCTGGTCGACCATCGTCGACCCCCGGTCGTTCCAGCCCAGGATCAGCGTGCGCTCGGGCCTCTGGTCGCGGGGTGGGGGTTTCCTGATCGCGTCGGCGCTGACGTCGGGGTCGGCGATCTCAGAGAGCGCGATGCTGCTGTCGTCCTCGGCGATGAGTACCAGGGCGTCCCCGGCGGAGATCTCGGTCTCCGCCGGCGGGTTCAGATGGAGGCGCCCGTCGCCCGCGCGGAGACCAATGGCCGAGGAGCTCTCGTAGGCGAAGAGGGCTTCTCCAAAGGTCCTCCCGACGAGGTCTGGCTCCTGGACGAAGTAGATCTCGTCACCCCCGAAGTCCAACAGGTCGGTGTAGACCACGGAGAGCCCCGACTGGCGGCACGTCTGGGCGGTGATGCGGGCGATGAGGTCATCGACGGGCACCAGCTCTACCTCCGGTCCCCCGACCATCCGCGCCACGCCGAGGTTCTCGGGTCCGTGCATCCTCGAGACGATGTGGTAAGGCTCCTCGCGGCGGCCGGGGTTGTTCGTCAGCGCCAGGATCGTCTTGATCACCCGCGAGTCGGCATCCTCTCCCTCCGGGGGCAGGACGATGATCGAGCGCGCCTCGTGGGGGTTGACGATCTCCAGGTCGTCGACGTCTATCGGGTTGCCGGTCCTGCAGACGATGCGCGTGGTCCCCGATTTGCCTACCCTGTCCCGGATCTCGTCCTCCATCTCGACCTTGTCTTTATCGGCCAGGATCGCGACGCAGGCGTTCTTGCGGCTCTCGTTGGCGACGACGAGCTCGGAGACTACCGAGAAGACCTCGGGCGACCACCCGTAGATCACCGTGTGCCCCCGCTCGACGACGAACGACCGGCCCTTGCGCAGCCGGTCGAGTTTGTCGTCTATGCCGGTGAAGATGATCCCGATAAGGGTGCTGAAGACCAGGATACCCCCCGCCGTGATCGCCAGCATGGAGATCAGGAAGGGCCAATTGCCCTGATCCCCGCCCACGCCACCAGGGTCGATGGTCCGCATCAGGCTGAGCCAGAGGGTCTCCAGGAAGCCCGGCCTGCGCCCCCCGACCTCCGGCGCGACGCCTGTCGCGTAGACGACGAGGGAACTCAAGACGACCAACGCCGCGAGCACGACGAACAACCAGCCGATCAGGGCAACGGTGCCCCTGGAGATGGTGTTATCGAACCGGTAGCGTAACCGGTCGGCGAGCGTGATCTTCCGCATGTATCCTTCCGTGCTGCGGCCCCGAACCTCCAGGCGCAGACGCATGGCGCGGGGGAGCGCCCTCAGCCGAAGACGCTCCCCCGAGAATCCGCTCTAGGCCGCGGAGTCCACGGCGCGGCCCAGGATGGCGAACCCCTCATCGAGCTCGTCGTCGCTAATGGAGAGCGGCATCAGGGTGCGAATGCAGTTGCCGTACTGGCCGGCGGTAAGGAGGAGCAGGCCCTCCTGCAGAGCGGCCTGGACGACCTTGCCGTTGCGCTCCTTGTCTGGCGTCTTGCTCTCGGCGTCCGTGACGAACTCCATCGCGGCCATCGGGCCGCGCCCGCGCACGTCGCCGACAAAGTCGGGGTGCCGCTCCTGTATCTCGCGCATCGCGGCCATGACCCGCTCGCCAAGGGCGTTGGCCTTACCGAGGATGTCCTCCTCCTCGTAGGACTCGAGGACGGCCAGGGCGGCGGCACACGCGATCGGGTTGCCGCCGTAGGTGGTGCCAAGGCCGCCGACGTGGACGGAGTCCATGATCTCCGCCTTGCCCGTAACACCGGCTATCGGCAGGCCGCCGCCCATGCTCTTGGCGGTGGTCATGATGTCCGGCGCGACCCCGGAGTGCTCGATGCCGAACATCTTGCCCGTGCGGCCGAAGCCCGTCTGGACCTCGTCCACGATCAGGACGATGCCGTGCTCGTCGCACAGCTCCCGCAGCCGCCTGAGGTAGAAGTCGGGGAAGGGTATGAAGCCGCCCTCGCCGATGACCGGCTCGACGATGATCGCCGCGACGCTGCTCTGGTGCACCGTGCTCACGAACGCCCTCTCGATAGCGGCGAAGCAGTCGCCCCGGCAGCCGCCGGAGCAGTCCTTGCCCGCAGGACACCGGTAGGCGTAGGGTGAAGGCACCCGGTAGACCTCGGGCACGAACGGCCCGAAACCCTTCTTGTACGGGTCGGTCTTGCCCGTCAGCGTCATAGCCAGCATCGTCCGGCCGTGGAAGGAGTTCTCGAACGCTATCACCGCCGGGCGGCCCGTGTAGTAGCGCGCGATCTTGACGGCGTTCTCGACCGCCTCGGCCCCGGAGTTGACGAAGAACGAACGCTTCTCGAAGTCGCCGGGAACGAGGGCGTTGAGCCTCTCGGCGAGCTGCAGGTAACCCTCGTACTCGGTGACGTAGAAGCAGGTGTGGGTGAGCCTCTCGGCCTGCGCCTTTACGGCCTCGACCACCCTGGGATCCGTGTGCCCGACGTTCATGACGCCGATGCCGCCGCCGAAGTCTATGAACGTGTTGCCGTCGACGTCGGTCAACAGCGCGCCTTTGGCCTCCTGGGCGAACATCGGGGTGGCGATCCCCACGCCCGAGGAGACCGCCGCGCGCCGACGCTCCATGAGGGCCTTGCTCTTGGGCCCCGGTATCTCGGTCTTTATCCTCGTGGACTCAAGCATCTCCGCCACCCCTTCCCGTCGGTCTTACTTTTTCCAGTATACCCGTCGTCCGGCGAGCGCACCTAAGCCGCCGAGCACCGCGCTCTCTCGGCGCCTCAGGTCGTGCCTTCCCCCTTCATCCGCCGCTCCCAGGCCAGCGCGTCCTCCTCAGAAGTTCCGGGCGTCAGGAGGCTGACGACGACGAAGGCGACGAGGCTCGTCAGCATCCCGACGTAGATCGGAGCGTTCGAGAGGAGACCCTGGGTGATCATCAGCACCACGACCACGACGCTGCTTATGAGCATCGAGATCAGGGCTCCAGCTCCCGTCGCCCGCCGCCAGAACAGGGCGCCAATGATGGGTACGAACAGGGCGCCGGTCAGCAGGTTGTAGGCCACCGTGAGCGCCCCCACGACGTCGCTGACAACCACGGAGATAGCGAGCACCACCACCCCGACGAGCAGCGTCGCGATCCGGCTGGCGTTGTACTCATCTGCCCCGGCGTGATCGTCCCCACCGCGCCGGAAGAGGCCGGTGTAGACGTCGTTGGCCAGGATCGTGGACGATGCCAGGAGGCCGGCGCTCGCGGTGGACATCACCGCCGCGAGCGCGGCGGCCAGCACCAGGCCGAGGACGCCCGCGGGCAGGACCTCGCTCGCGACGCGGGCGAAGGCGTTGTCCGGCGTCGAGAGGTCCGGTATGAGCACCCGCGCCGCCGTCCCTATCAGGGCGCCGGCCAGACCGTAGACCAGGCAGTAGGCGCCGGCGACGATGCCGCCCCAGCGGGCGATCGCGGGGTTCCTCGCCGTGAAGACCCGCTGCCAGATGTCCTGCCCGATCATGAGCCCGAAGAAGAACAGCAGGAAGTACGTGAAGATGGTCGAGCCGCCGATGGCCGTCAGGTCGAAGTAGGATGCCGGGAGCGTTTCCCGCATCCCGGAGAAACCCCCGGCCCCGGCTATGCTCATTGGCAACAGGACGAAAAAGATGCCGACGGTCATCACGCAGAACTGCAGAAAGTCCGTCAGGGTGATGGACCACATGCCACCAAGGGCCGAGTAGATCACCACGACGCCCCCGGCGATCAGGATCGCGGCCGTCGGCGGCAGCCCGAGTACCACGTCGAAGACCGAGCCTACGGCGATGGTGGAGGTCACGGCGATCATCAACGCGTAGGCGGAGACGATGATCGCGGAGATCAGGCGCGAGGAGGGCCCGTAGCGGACCCCGAGCATCTCGGAGACGGTGTAGACGCCGAGGCGGCTCAGGCGGGTCGAAAGCAGCAGCCCGAGGGCCATGATGCCGAGCCCTATCATGAAGACCAGCCACAGCCCGGAGATGCCGAACTCGTAACCCAGAGAGACGCTCCCGATGGTCGAGGCGCCCCCGAGCACCACCGCGCTCAACGTGCCGATGTACAGCGCCGGCCCGAGCCTGCGCCCGGCAACCAGGTAATCTTCGGTGCTCCTGGCCCGCCTGAGGCCCCAGTAGCCGGCCCCGAGCATCGTGGCGAAGTACAGGCCGAGCACCAGGTAGTCGAGGACGTTACCCATCGCGGTTTCTCCTTTGCAGCGCGATCAGGCTCAGGAACTCGTGCGCCATGTTGGCCGCGATGAGCGCCGTGACCTGCCCTGGGCCGTCGTAGGCCGGGCACACCTCGACCACGTCGCAGCCGACGATATCGATGCCGGCGAGCCCCCGCACGAACTCCTGGGCCTCGCGGCTGGTGTAGCCCCCGATCTCTGGCGTCCCGGTGCCGGGGGCGTAGGCCGGGTCCACAAAGTCTATATCGAAGGAGACGTAGACCTTCGTCTCCCCCACCCGCTGCCGGATCCGCTCGATGACCGCCGGGATGCCGAGCTCGCGCACCTCGTCGGTGGGGACGAGGTCGAAGCCCATCTCCCTGGCGTCGTTCCAGTCGCCCTCGTCGTAGATGGACCCACGCATCCCGACCTGGATGGATCGCGAGGGGTCTAGTAGCCCCTCCTCGACGGCCCGGCGGAAGGGGGTTCCGTGCGTGTGCCTCTGGCCGAAGTAGGCGTCCCAGGTGTCCGGGTGCGAATCGAACTGCACCAGGGACAACGGCCCGTGCGTGGCCGCCGCGGCCCGCAGCTCCGGCAGGGCGATGGAGTGGTCGCCGCCGAGGACGATGGGCACGACGCCGGCGCGGTGTATCGGCTCGAGGCCCTCCGCGATCTTCTCGTAGGCCGCCTCGATGTAGCCGGGCACGACGGGCACGTCGCCGTAGTCTATGGCCGACAGATGGTCGAAGATCGTGACGCCGAGGCTCGGGTTGTGGCGCCTGAGGAGGTGGGAGATGCTCCTTATGGCCTCGGGTCCGAAGCGGGCGCCGACACGGAAGGTCGCTCCGGTGTCGAAGGGCGCCCCGACGACGGCGGCGTCTGCGTTCGCCAGGTCGCGGTTGTTCGGGAGGCGCATGAACGTGCGCGGATCCGAGAAGCGTGGGGTCTCGAAGGAGTCGGCGGGTTCGTAGCGGGTCATTTGGCTCGCCCTTTCTCGGGCATCAGACACCCAGTTCGGAGGCCAGCGTCGTCAGGTCGGGCACTTCGAGGTCGGGCTCGGCGTCTGCCGGCGGGGTCGCCCCGAACCCCTGCTTGCCGCTCCGGCGGTGCACCCAGACGGTGGAGAGCCCCATCTGCTTCGCAGGAGAGACGTCGTGGAAGAGGCTCTCGGCGGCGTGCAGAATTCTGTCGCGGGGGACGCCTATCCGCTCGATCGCGACCTCGAAGTTGTTCGTAGAGGGCTTGTAGGTGCCGGCCTGCTCGGCGGTAATTATCCAGTCGAACTCCACCTCCAGGTGGCAGGCCGTCAGGGCAAATAGGCCGTCGTCGACGTTGGAGATGATCGCGAGCTTGTAGCGGGTCTTGAGCCGTTTGAGGGCGTCGACGGTGTCGGGGAACGGTTGCCAGTGGCGTAGCGAGTCGGCGAGCGCGTCGACCTCGGGGGCTTCGGGCTCGAAGTTCCACCGCTTCCCGGCCTCCAGCACCTCCTGGCGGAGCACGTCCCGGTACTTCACGTAGTCTCCCCCGGTCGAGGGAGATTGCAGCTCGTGCTCCGTCGCCGCGTGCAGGGCGAGGATCTCGTCGTCGGTGGCCCCGACGCCGTGGTTGTCGAGGACGGGACGGAGCCCGGAGACAATACCGCCCTCCCAATCGACTAGCGTCCCGTAGCAGTCGAAGCTGACGACCTCGAAGCGGTCGGCGTCGATCAAACCTTCGATTCCTCCTTGTTCAGGAGCCTGCCGTATTCTCCTCCCTCATCACCTCGTCGGGGGACCTTTGCGGGGGGCCGAACTGGCGCCGCAGCGCGTAGGCCAACAGGATCACGCCGAGGCTGATGATGCTCGCGATGATCTGGGGCCGCAGTCCCTCGATAAAGAACATAGCGGCCAGCACCGACACGATGCCGATAATCGACAGGTACGTCAACCACGGGAAGAGCCACATCTTTAGCTGGAGCCTCTCCGGATCCTCGCGCTCCAGACGCCGGCGCATCACCAGTTCCGAGACAGCGATCAGCAGGTAGACGAAGAGGGCGATAGCGCCGGAGGCGTTGATCAGCCACGTGAACACCTCCTCGGGGAAAAAGTAGAAGATCGCGACCGAGACGTAAGCGAAGACGGTACCGAAGAGGATCGCCCACATCGGCACGCCGCGCCTCGTGGTGTTGGTGAGGAACTGCGGCGCGTCGTTGTGTCGCGTCAGGGCGAAGAGCATGCGGCTCGTCGTGTACAGGCTAGAGTTCAGGACGCTCAAGACGGCGGTGAGGACCACGAAGTTCATCAGCGTGGCGGACCCCGGTATCCCGATTCTCTCGAACGCGAGGGTGAACGGGCTCTTGATGACGTCGTCGGTGAACCCGGTGTTCCACGGGACTATCGCGGCGAGGAAGAAGACGGAGATCACGTAGAAGATCAGGACCCTGTAGATGACGGCATTGGTCGCCCGCACCACGCCCCGCTCGGGTTCCGAGGACTCGGCGGCGGCGATGGTAACTATCTCCGCCCCGACAAAGGCGAAGATCACCGTCGCCACGCCGCTGAACATCGCCAGCGGCCCGTTGGGGAAGAACCCGCCGTCGGCGTAGAGGTTGGTCAGCCCCGGGGTGCTCCCCGGCCATAGCCCGATGACGAACAACGCCCCAAGGGTGATGAAGATCAGGATCGCCACGACCTTTATGCCGGCGAACCAGAACTCGAACTCGCCGTAGGAGCCGACGGAGTAGAGGTTGGTTGCGGTTAGCAGCAAGACGAGGGCCAGGGCTATTGCCCACGGCGGGATGGCCGGTATGTACTGCCCCATGATGCCGGCCGCCACCGTGGCCTCGAACCCGATCACGATGGCCCAGAAGTACCAGTACAGCCAACCGATGGCGAAGCCGGCCCAGTTGCCCAGGGCCATACGCCCGTAGTCGGAGAAGGAGCCGACCGACGGTTGGGCGACGGCCATCTCCCCAAGCATGCGCATAATCAGGATAAGGAGGATCCCCGTCAAGAGATAGGTGAGGATGGTTGCGGGCCCCGCCTGGTTGAGGATCGGTCCGGTCCCGACGAACAGGCCGGCCCCGATTATCCCCCCAAGCGAGATCATTGTTATGTGACGTCTCTTGAGGCCAGCCTGGAGCTTCCCCTGCTCCCCTCCAGACTTCTGGTCCACGCTCGCCTCGGCCATCGCTTCCCCTCCTAGATTCTGGATGCGCCCCTCCTGGCGCAGCTTACAGGTCCCGAAGGCAAGATTCCAACGACCGGTCGGCGGCCTCTGGAACCGCAGGGAAAACTCAGACGACGGTGAGGTCCAGGGGCCGCGCGGAGAGGATTTCCCGCCCTCCTTCGGTGACGAGGCAGGTGTATCCCAGGCTCATGGCCACCCCGCGGTCTGAGTCCGCCACCACGCAGTGCAGGAAGAACACCATCCCAGGCTCCGCGATGACGGGGTTGCCCGAGTACAGCATCGGCCAGTCCATCCAGTTGGGCGCGAAGGTCGTGCCCAGAGAGTACCCGCTGGCCGCGAAGCGGTGCTCTTTGAGCCCGGCGGCGTCGAGCACGCGCCGTTGGGCTTCGTCGATCTCGCCCACCGGCCTGCCCGGCACGAGAGCCTCCGTCATCTCCCCGAGCGCCTCGCGCACGGCCGAGTGGAGCCGCCGTTGGTAGCCGGAGGCTTCGCCCACCGCGAAGGTGCGCATCATGGCGGCGTGGTAGTGGCGGTAGGAGCCGGCCCACTCCAAGGAGAGCTGGTCCACCTCATCCATCCGGCGCATCCCCGCCGCCGAGCGGAACAGCAGCGCCCGCGGCCCGGAGCCAACGATGACCTCGTTGGCCGGGAAGTCGCCACCCCCCTCGAAGATCGCCCCCTGCAACGCCGCCAGGACGTCCCCCTCGAAGACGCCCGGCGCCGCCACCTCGATCGCGCGCTCGAGCCCCAGGTCGGCCAACCTCGCCGCCTCCCGGACGTACTCGATTTCGGCCGGCGATTTGACCACGCGCAGCCTGGTGACCAGGTCGGAGACCTCGACCAGCTCGCAGAAGCCGTCGAGGGCGGCCTCCACGAGCTTGAGGTTGAAGCCGGTCAGGCCGTAGGCGTCGGTCTCGATGCCGAGCCGCTTGCCGCGGCAGCCGTGCTCGTCCAGAATCTCCTTCAGGTCCGCGGCGGGGTTGGCGCCCTCCTCGTCGTACCACAGCCTTATGTCCCCGATCACGGAGGTGTGCTTCGCCTGCCGGAGGTCGGGGGTACGGGTGAGCAGGGTCATGGACTGGCCGTCTGCTGCCATGTACAGGCACTGGAAGAAGACGTAGCCGAAGGTGTCGTAGCCGGTGAGGTAGTACATCGACTCCTGGCGGAACATCAGCAGGCCGTCGAGGCCGCGGTCCGCAAGCTCGGCGACGGCGGCCCTGCGGCGGACGGCGAGCTCCTCTTCGGAGAAGTGTATGTGCATGGGGGTCGGCTCCTAACGCGGTCCGGCGGCTAGGTCACGGACATGGAGGAGACGCTGTAGTAGTTTCCGTAGTATTCCTCGCCCTCCCGCCTCACGCGTTCGGCGTCGAGGCCGTCCGACCCGAACCGGTCGAGGGCGACCGAGGACAGGTCCTCCCCGGGGTCGCCCTGCGAGATCCAACCGGCCAGCCAGTGGCCCACCGCGGCTGACCCCGCGATGCCGAGGGCGGCACAGCCGGTGGCGGCGAAGAGCCCTTCTACCCCCGGTGCCGGGCCGAGAAGGTAGGCCCCGTCGGGGGCGAAGGTCGTCAGGCCCCGCTTGTATTCGGCGATCTCGAGCTTCTCTAGCACGGGGAAGATGGGCGCGAGCCTCCCGCGGGCCTCTTGCATGACCTCAACCGGCTCCGCGATGTCCGCCGTCCTGAAGTCGCCCGGCAGCCCTTCGAGGTCGTAGCTCGTCGGGTCGGGCTCGAAGAACCCGTAGAGGTACCCGCCCGCCTCGGGTCTCAGGTAACAGCTGGCATCCGTTACGCGGACCACCGGATGATGGTCCGGTATGCCGTCCACGGGCCAGGTTATGACGCGCTGGTGACGTATGGGCACCATCGGCGGCTCGTACCCGGCCGTCCTGGCGAGAGCCCCCGTCCAGGGGCCGGCCGTCACCACGACGTGCTCCGCCTCGACGAAGCCGCGGTCGGTCTCCACCCCCGTCACCCGGCCATTGCTCACCGAGATCCCCGTCGCGGAGGTTGCGGTCTGGACCCTCACGCCGAGGTCCCTGGCGGCGTCGTGGTAAGCCCGCGCGCATTGCCCGGGGTCGACGTAGCCGTCCTCGGGCACGAGGTATCCGCCCTCAACGCGCGCCACGTCCATGTGCGGCGCAAGCCGGGACATCTCCGCCGCGTCCACGAACCGGGCCGCAACCCCGCTCCGGGTCGCGCCCTCGACGTGCTTCTGGAAAGACTCCAGGCGCTCGGGTGTGAGGGCCAGCAAGAGGCTGCCGACCTGGCGGAACCCGGGGTCGTGACCGCTCTCCCGCTCGAACCCCGCGAACAGGTCGATGGCGTAGCGGATCGCCCGCTGCATGACCGGCGTGGCCCTGATCTGGCCGACAAGCCCCGCCGCCTGGGGCGTGGTCTCGCCGATGGGCTCCTCGTTGCGCTCCAGGACGCGCACGTCGGCCTGCCCGGCCCGCGCCAGGTGGTAGGCGGTGCTCAGGCCCCAGATTCCGCCACCGACGACGACGGTGCTAGCGTCCCGGGTCATACCCTCTCCCGCGCCGACCGGCCCTTAGCTAAGCAGCTTCGCGGGATCCGTGTGGGGCAAGTTGTGGGCCTCGGCCACGGGCCCGCTGACGAGGTCCCCTCGCAGCGTGCTGAGTCCCTTCGCCAGGTTGGGATCGTCCGCTACCGCCCCCTCGACGCCCTTGTCGGCGATCTTGATCAGGTGCGGCAGGGTGACGCTCGTGAGCGCTAGCGTGGACGTCCTCGCGACCGCGCCGGGGATGTTGGCCACGCAGTAGTGGACGACGCCCTCCTCGACGTAGGTCGGCTCCGAGTGGGTGGTCGGCCGGCTCGTCTCGAAGCAGCCGCCCTGGTCTATGGCGATGTCAGCCACCACCGAGCCGTCGCGCATCGAGGCGATCATGTCCCGGCTGACGAGCTTGGGCGCCTTGGCCCCCGCCACCAAAACGGCCCCAACCACGACGTCGGACTCCGCCACGTAGGCGGCGGTGCGGGCGCGGTTGGGGATCACGAGGTCGATCCGCCCCCCGAAGATGTCCGAGAGGTAGGCCAGGCGCTTGGGGTTGATGTCGAGCACCCTCACGATCGCCCGCATCCCGACCGCTATCTTGGCCGCCTCGGTGCCCGAGACCCCTCCACCGATGATGGTGACCTTGGCCGCGGGTGTGCCGGGGACGCCGCCGAGCAGGAGACCCGCCCCGCCCTGGGGGCTCTCCAGGTGGTGCGCGGCGGCCTGCACGGCCATCCTCCCCGCGACCTCGCTCATCGGGGTCAGGAGCGGCAGGCTCCCGTCGGGCAGCTCCACCGTCTCGTAGGCGATGGAGTCTATCTTGCGGTCCATGAGGAACTCGGTGAGGCCCTTGTCGGCCGCCAGGTGCAGGTAGGTGAAGAGCTCCTGACCCTCCCGGTAGCGGTGGTACTCCTCGGGCACGGGCTCCTTGACCTTGACGATAAGGTCCGCAGCCTCGAAGACCTCGTCCGCGCTCCCCGCGATCCTGGCCCCCGCGGCTTCGTACTCCTCATCACTAAAGCCGGCCCCCGCCCCGGCCCCCGCCTCGACGACGACCTCGTTGCCGTGGTGCACGAGCTCCAGAACCCCGTCGGGCTGCATGGAGACCCGACCCTCCATGTCCTTGATCTCCCTGGGAACGCCCACGATCTTGCTCATGCTTCTCCTTCCATCCAACTTCCTCCCCACCTTATAGCAAGGCCATACCGAACATGCTATAGCAAGGCTACTGTAAACATGCAATGATACAGGATGCGCGCTGGCGGCTGCGTCGGGCGGGACTGAAGTGGTGCGAGGTTCGGAAGTATACTGCGGGTTTAAGGTCTTCCGACGAGGTTCGCGGTGGAGCTCGATCGATTGGAGGCGGGTTGGCGGCAAACGGCGGTTCGATGGGGTTCTCCATAGGCGAGGTTTCGCAGGCCGTGGGCCTCGCTCCGCAGACGCTGCGACTGTGGGAGAAGGAGCGCCTGATCCGTCCTAGCCGCACGGACCGAGGGTACAGGGTCTACACGGAGCCCGACGTGAAGCGGCTGCGGGAGATCAAGCAGCTGCGGAAGGTCGAGGGCCTGAACTTCGCCGCCATCCGCAAGCAGCTCGGGCCGCGCCGCCAGCAGCGTGCGGCCGGCGGCCGGATCCGCATCCGGGGCGCCGGGGGAGCGGCTCCGGCGGCTGCGGGTCAAGGCGCACAAGACGCTCAAGGAGGTCTCCGAGACCACGGGGCTCTCCATCTCGTTCATCTCGGCGCTCGAGCGCGGGGGGTCGGGGGCGTCTGTGGCGTCTCTGCGGAGGCTCGCCGAGGCCTACGGGGTGACCATGCGCGAGCTATTCGGGGCCGACCTGGACCAGGGCACGCCGCTCGTGCGCGACGCGGACCGGCCCGTGATGCAGTGGGACAACGGCGTGCGCTTCGAGGAGATGGCCTCTGGGGAGAAGGTTATGGATCCCTCCTTTATCCGGGTGCCGGCGGGTGCCGGTAGCGAGGGTTTCTACTCCCACAACGGCGAGGAGTTCATCTACGTGATCTCCGGCACCCTGTACGTCGAGCTCAGGGACCAGGGCACCTTCGGCGTCGAGCCCGGGCGACACGCTCTACTTCTCCTCGACCACCCCGCACCGCTGGTGGGCCGGCGACGAGCCCGTCGAGGCCGTCTACGTCAACACCCCACCGACCTTCTGAGCGCCGCCGCCGGAAACCGCGGGCTTGAAGACCGTCTCGAGGCGCTGCTCTCCGTGCCGGTACTCATGGGCGCCGAGGTCTCCCCGGACGGGCGGTGGGTGGCGTGGAGCTGGTCGCGGCTCGGGCCGACGGCCGACGTCTACGCCACGCGCACGGACGGATCCGCGCCGCCGGTCCGCCTGACGGCGTCGGACGAAGACGTGTACGTGGTCTCGTGGACCCCCGACGCGAGCGCCGTCATCGTCTCGCAGGACACCGGGGGCGACGAGCGGGTGCGGCTCTTCCGGGTCAGGCTCGCCGAGCCCGGCGTGATGGAGCCGTTGACGGAGGCGTCGCCCGAACTACTTCGTCTGGGGCGGTCACCTCCACCCGAACGGGCGCTGGCTACTCTACGGCGCCAACGTCGACGCCGAGAGCGGCGAGGAGATCGAGGCGACCTGGATCTACCGCCACGACCTCGAGACCGGCGAGCGGCTGGCCCTGGCCCGACCGCGGCGGGGCAGCTACTACGTCCCCGGTTCAACCGATCAGGGGACCTACGTCCTCTACCACCGCACCGACCAGGACCCGGCGGGACTGCAGGTGTGGCTCGTGGACGTCGGAGGGCGAGCGGGACCGGGAGATCCTGAACTTCGGTGCGTCGGTGAAGGTCTAGGCTTCGTGGCTCCCTGACGGGCGCCGCGTGCTCGTTCGTCGCCGAGGCCGAGACCCACCGGCGGCTCGGCGTGTGGGACGACGGGTCGATCCGCTGGCTGATCGACGATCCCGGCCGCGACGTGGATTACGCCTTCGTCCCGCCGAACGGCGGGCCGGTGGTCGTCGTGGAGATCGAGCACGCGCGGATCCGGGCCACGTTCCTGGATCCTGATACCGGCGAAGAGATACCCCCGCCGAGCGCCCCGGGGAACCTGGTGCCGCTGGCGCCCGTCGGCGAGGCCGCTGGCGACGCGGACTGGGTCGGCCTCCACTACGACGCCAGGCATCCGATGGACCTCGTCCGCCTCGGTCCGGAGGGTGACCCGCGGAGCCTCACCGGGCTCTGGGAACGCGCTCCGCTTGGGCCGGAGGACCTCGTCGCGGCCGAGGACTTTACCTGGCGCTCGGTCGACGGCCTCGGGTTGCAGGGATGGCTGTACCGGGCTCCGGGACCGAGCAAGGGGACCGTGGTGCTGGTGCACGGCGGGCCGACGAGCCACGCCGAGGACCGGTTCAACGCCGAGATCCAGTACCTCGTCGCGCGCGGCTTCGACGTGCTCGCGCCCAACTACCGGGGCAGCACGGGGTTCGGGCTCGACGTTCCAGGAGACGATCAAGGAGGACGGCTGGGGCGGCCGGGAGCAGGAGGACATCAGGCGCGGCATCGAGGCGCTCATCGAGGCCGGCGTCGCCGAGGCCGGGCAGGGTCGGCGTCACCGGCACCTCCTACGGCGGGTACTCGTCGTGGTGGGCGATCACGCACTGGCCCACGGACCTCGTCGCCGCCGCGGCGCCCATCTGCGGCATGACCGACCTCGTGATCGACTACGACGCCACCCGCCCGGACCTCCGGCCCTACAGCGAGGAGATGATGGGCGGCTCCCCGGAAGAAGTCCCCGAACGCTACCGCGAACGCTCCCCGGTCCACTTCGTGGGCAATATCCGCGGCGAGCTCCTGATCGTCCAGGGCCTGCGCGACCCGAACGTCACCCCGGAGAACGTGAGCGTGGTGCAGAGGCGCTGGAGCGCGGGGGCATCCCCTACGAGCTCCTCACCTTCGAGGACGAGGGCCACGGCATCGCCCGCCCCGAGAACCTGAAGGTCCTCTACCCACGCCTGGCGGACTTCTTCGAGGCCGCCTTCTCCGCAACGTCGTAACCGCTTGCTGCGGCCCATCGCCGCGCGCAAGGTGCCCAAAGGGGCTTCACTATCCCGCGGCCGAGGGGCCATCGGCCGGGACCCGGCCCCCGGAACTCCCCGCCACAAGGGGGGCAAAGTCGGCCGACTCGCCCAATTCAGCTAGAGAAGAATCCTCTAATTTGCAGAGGACGAACGCGCCGCGTTGCTCCATCATTCTCCGCGTGGGACACGAACCGGGCCGGGCACGAAGACCAACGGGAAAGGCGTCCCGGCAAGCAGAAGCCGACGAATCGGAGAGCCAGCGGGACAAAGAGCACAAGAGCTGGAGGGAATCTACATGGTGGCAGAACGCAGCCTTGCCGGCGAGGCATCGAGCCCATCTTCGTCCGAAGAGCCCGCCCGCAAGGCGGGTGATCCGCGCGTCCTGATCGCCAACGAGCCCCGCGCTTACCGCGAGGTCCTGGGCGCCACCCTCCGCGCGCTCCGGCCCCACGTCGAGGTTGTCGTCGCGGAGCCGCCCATGCTCGACTCTATTCTAGAGCGCGTCTCCCCCGACATGGTGGTGTGCAGCCACGCTACGCCCTCGGTGCAGAAGGGGGTACCGATCTGGATCGACCTGTACCCGGACGGTGAGGCATGGACGGTGATCTGCATCCATGGTCGGCGTTCGACACGCACCGATGTCGAGCTCGACGACCTGCTCCGGGTTATGGACCAGGCCGCCGACCGGACCGCTGCCAGTTAGAGGTCTAGGGGCCAATCCGAAGACGGGTTAGGTCGCTGATCGTGTGCGGCGCAAGACCCCGATGACCGCGGAAAAGTCCGTCCCCGCCGTTTCGCGGGGTTCCTAACGTCGATTTATCCTTACCGCGCCGTAGCGGACGGCGAACACGAGCGCCTGCAGCCTCGAATGGACCTCGAGCTTGAACAGTATGCTCGTCACGTGCGTGCGGACCGTTCCGACGCCGACGTAGAACCTCTCGGCGATCTCCTTGTCTCCCAAACCGTCTCCGAGGGCCTGCAACACTTCGTGTTCCCTCGGGGTCAGTTTCTCCAACATGGACTCCGCCAGTCGACTCTTCTCGCGTTCGCGACCGACCAGCCGCAGAGCCTCTATCACCTCCTGCTGGGAGAGCAACTCCGTGCCCGCCTGCAGGCGGCGTACCGCGTCCACTATCTCCTCGAAACGCGCCGACTTGTGCATCACTCCCGCGGCCCCGGCCTCCACCGCCTGCGCGAGCCGAACCCGATCGGAGAGGGCGCTAAGGACCAGCGATACTGCCCCCGGTCGGGCATGGCCGAGGTCCGACACGAAGACCGCTCCCGATCCGTCGGGGAGATCCAGGTCCACGACCGCCACGTCTACCGCCACCTCGTCGTCTTCTATGATTTTCCCGGCCGAAGCCAGGGAGTCGGCCTGGGCCACCACGGACATGTCCTGCTCCCGCCCGAACATGAACGCAAGCGGCACGCGGAACGAGGCGTGATCGTCGACCAGCACGACCCGGATCTCCTCGCTCACCGGGCCATCTCCAGCTCGAACCCGAAGGTGGACCCCTCCCCTGACCCCGTCTGGACCGTCAACTCCGAACCGTGGCTCTGGACGATGCGTCGGCTGAGGTAGAGTCCCAGGCCAACGCCCGCGACTTTGTGTCCCTCGCGGTCGCGGCCGCGGCCGAACTTCTCGAAGATCCGGGCCAGGTCATCCGGGTGAATACCCCACCCGGCGTCGACGACTTCGATCCTGATCCGCCCGGCCCTGGGCGTCAGGCGTATCCTTATCGGGGCTCCCTCCGGAGAGTACTTGGCGGCGTTGGAGAGGAGGTTGCGCAGTACCTGCCCGACGCGTTCCGGGTCGGCCCGTACCGCCTGTTGCGCATCGATCGCATCGGTTAGGGAGACGCTAACGGGATGATCGCCGGGCAGGGTGTTCGCGTACGCCTCGGCCTCTGCCAGGAGCGCGGCCAGCGGTAGCGGCCGCAGCTCCACGTCGAAGTCGTCGCGCTCGACCGCCGCGGCGGCCCGAACGTCGGCGACCAGCGCGTTCAGGACGTCGATCTCACCCTCTATGGTGTTTGTGGCGTACCCGCGGAGGCCGGAGTTGGACCCTTCGGCGGAGAGCATCTCGTTGAGCTTGCGGATGGCGGCGATGGGCCCGTCAAGCTCGTGGGCGACCATCGCGCTAAAGTCGGCCCTCAGGGCCGCCAGCTCGTCCAGCCGGCGGACGCGCTCCCGCTCGCTGGCGAGCAGGGCGTTGCGTTCCCGTGCGACCCTTCTGAGTTCCGCCACACCGCCGAAGGCGACCGTCGCCGCGAACGCCAGGCTCAGCACGTCTGCCGTCGTCAGGACCTCGCCGCCGTAGGCCGAAGGCCACAGGTAGTCGTGCAGCACCGAACCGGCCAGAAACACCATCGCGAAGAGCAGCCAGCCCCTCAAGACCCCGCGCCGGGCCTGCCAGAAGGCTCCCACGACGGCGGCCAGCCCGAGCACCACCGGTATTGCCGAGAGTATCCAGTGCAGGGGGGTTAGCCAAACCAACGGCGTGCCCAGCTTCACGGCCTCCTCCGCGGACTCGACGTGGGCCATCGGCGGCATCCAGTCGTCCCCGCCAAGAATCTCGAAGACGAACAGGTACCCGAAGAGCAGGATGGCGGGTATGATCGTCGCCGCGCGCACCAAGGGCCGGGGTGGCGTGCCGGGGAACAGCCCGATCGCGAAGAGCGCGCACGCGATAGTCTCGGCGACGAAACTCTCGTAAAGGGCCTCGTTAAACTCGGGAGGGTCGTTCTGGATCAGCGGTTCCAAATAGCCGAAGATCAGGTGCCCAACGCCCAGGGCGGCCAGCCCACAGACCACCCAGCGCATGCGCCATCCGGCGCCCTCCGCGAGGAACAGGCCGAGTACCAGCGCGGCGAAGAACCGGACCAACGCCGAGGCTGCCTCCGTACCCCCGTGCAGCTTGGGCGGGACGAGCACCGCAAACCCGTTGCCCTGCGCGAGGAGGTTCGCCGCCGCCCACGCCACGATGACGCCGGCAGCCACGAGCGCGGCCACCACCCCCCAGCGAGGCTTCGAGTCCGCCGGCCGAGCATCAAGGGAGTCTGGCTCGCGACCCACCTCCCGGTCGCCGCGGGAGGCGACGGGATCTTGCTCTGCGAGCTTGCGTCCTACCGTTTGACGCATGATCGCCTACGCACCCGCCGACCCTGCCAACCTGTACCGGCAACGCATATCGTCCCTTCCCACCTCGAAGCCTGGTGCAAATAATCTCTTCCCCCGCGGGATCCCACATCGCGCACGCGGACGATCTTTTGCTAGCCCAACTGGGCTAGAACGACCAGGAGCCGGGGCCTTCGCCCCGGCACTTGGAAGCTTGGTGTGCGGTAGTTTACCCGACCCTCACCGTCTCGCAGTTCCTCGCCACCACGTCCTCGGTGCTGGGATCGATCAGGGCCCTGTCGCGGCCGGGCCCGCAGTTGACGCGATCCGATTCGGGACGTCCGGGGTCGCGCGCGTTGATGACGTCGTTGCCCGCGTTGCCGAACAGCCTGTCGGAATCTCCCCGACCGATCAAATGGTCGTTACCGCCCCTGCCCCTGAGCACATCGTTCTCGGCCGTGCCCCTGAGCACGTCCCTGCCGCTGTCGCCGACGAGGTTGATGGCCAGCGCGGCGCCGGCCGCCATGGCAAGCATGATTCCCATGACTGTAAGCAGCATCGCCAACCTTCTCATCCGTTCGCCTCCTCTCTGTGGCCGCTTTCGCGACCCACTCCCGCCTGGTTGATGGGGGACTTGCTGGCCCTCGCTATAGGCGTTTCCTTCCCGGCCGTCAGCGTGGGCCTTTCGCGCTCTCGGTCAGGGGAGAGTATGCAAGGAAACGCTGCGCGCACCATTACACAAACCGCAGATTTTCTTGTGGGACGTATGGGCTAGAAAACCCCTGCCAATTCGGAGTAGCTTGGCCCCGGGCGCTTACGGCATCCAACCATTGGGACAGGTGGGGACAAAGACCACGAAGCGAACGGCGACTATGTTGAGGGCCAGGATCGCCATCACGGGCCACTCGGCGCCCTGGATGTGCGCCAGCAGGCCGAAGAGGGCGGCCACCCCTATCGAGATCGGTGGATGGGCAAAAGGAGAGGCCGGCGCCCCTGGGGAGGGACACCGGCCCGTGGGATGGAGATTGTCGTTACGGCTAGAGGCTGCGGACCTTCTCGCAGTCGTCGGCCACACGGTCGGACCGATCTGCCTCGACCTGGTCGCGGCCCGCGCCGCAGGTTATGACGTCCTTGCCCGACCGACCGCCGGCCGCGAGTATCGTGTCGTTGCCGGCCCCCCCGGAGAGGCGGTCGACGGAGGTGTCCGGGCCGTACTCGCCGGCGCCGTCGAAGAGGTAGTCGGCGCCTTCGCCGCCCTTGAGCCTGTCCGCCCCGAGGCCGCCAAGCACGTAGTCGTTGCCCGAGCCGCCCGAGAGGGTGTCGCTGCCCTTGTCCCCGTTGTCGTGGCCCCCCTTGGGCGCAGAGCCGCGGATGTCGTCGTTGCCCGGCCCACCGACTACGGTGTCGTCGCCGAAGCCGCCGTTCAGCCAGGAGTCGTTGCCGCCGAGGCCCTTGATCGTGTCGTTCCCCCGACCCCCGGTCAGCTGGTCCACGCCGCCGGTTCCGTCCATCGTCGCCGCGAGGGCCGTTCCAGCCGAAAGGATGATCGTCACCGCCGCTATCGCCGTAACCTTGATCGTCCGCCCCATGCCCGTCTCCCTTCGTCCGCTCCCGGCCTCCCCGGTCGCTATGGTTTGCACTCTAAGGGCCCCGGGTTACGGCCCGGCGACAATCGGATAACGCTTCGGAGACGCTTGCGTAACGCTTTGGTAACGGACTCCGCAGAGAGAACCCGGCAACGGCCCCGGTTACGGCCCAGCCCTCGCCCGCTCTGGCCGGAAGTACAACGCGACCGCCGCCATATTCCTCCCCGCGCACAACCCCTCCCAGAACCGTCCCCTATATACTGCAGCGGACGCCTTCCGATGCCTTGATCGCGTTACAGTAACTGTGTAGTATTCGTGAAGCACGAGGGGCGTTCGGTCCTGGCTCGAGGAGGTATCGCATGGATGTAATGAGGGGTCTAGGGGAGCATGGGGAGTCTACGCCGCTGGCGGGGGTAGAGAACCTGATGCTCCATTTCACGCCCTACGGCGAGGACTGGTCCAAGCTGCCGGTCATCGTCTCGGGCGAGGGAAGCTACGTCACGGACGACAAGGGGCGCACCTACGTCGACGGGCTGGCGGGCCTCTTCACGACGCAGGTCGGGCACGGGAGGACCGAGCTCGGCGAGGTCGCCGCCGCCCAGATGAAGGAGCTAGGCTTCTTCCCCAACTGGAGCTTCCAGCACCCCAGGAGCCTGGAGCTGGCGCACAAGATCAGCGAGATAGCACCGGGGGATCTCTCGTCGCACCTTCTTCGTCTCGTCGGGTTCCGAGGCCGTGGAGACCGTCATCAAGCTGGCGCGCCAGTACCACAAGGCCAACGGGGAGCCGCAGCGCTACAAGATCATCTCGCGCCAGGTCGCCTACCACGGCACCACGATGGGCGCGCTCTCGGTCACGGGGCTGCCCGGACTTCAAGGCACCGTTCGAGCCGCTGCCCGTCGGGTTCTATCACGCGGCCAATACCCAGCAGGACCCCGAGGGTGCGGCCGACGCGATCGAGACCATGATCGAGGGGGAGGGCGCGGACCAGGTCGCCGCCGTCATCCTCGAGCCCGTGCAGAACGCGGGCGGGTGCCTCGTGCCGCCGCCGGACTACTGGAGGAAGGTGCGCGAGATCTGCGACCGGCACGGGGTCTTGCTCGTCTCGGACGCCGTGATCTGCGCGTTCGGCAGGCTCGGCGAGTGGTTCGGCATCGAGCGCTTCGACGTGGTCCCGGACATGACGAGCTTCGCCAAGGGCGTTACCAGCGGCTACCTGCCGATGGGCGGCGTCGTGGTCAACGATAAGGTGGCCGCCACGCTCAAGGACAACGCGCCCATGTTCATGCACGGCTCGACCTTCGGCGGGCACCCGGTCTCCTCGGCGGTGGCCCTGGAGAACATAAAGATCATCGAGCGGGAGAAGCTGCTGGAGAACGTCCACAACCTCGAGGGGCACTTCGGAGACGAGCTCAGGCGGATGGCCGAGGGGCACCCGATCGTCAAGGAGGTCCGCGGGATGGGCTTCTTCTGGGCCGTCGAGGTCGACCCGGTGAGGGCCAACGGGACGCCGCTCGACGAAGATGAGTACCAGAAGTATTTCAAGGGCGTGGTCTCGAGGAAGCTCCTGGAGGGCGGCCTCATCTGCCGCTTCGACGACAAGGACGATCCCGTCATCCAGTACTCCCCGGCGCTCGTCTCCGACAGGGAGGTTTTGAGCCGCATAGCCGAGATCACCGACGACGCGCTCACCGAGCTGGAGCGCCAGCTCGGATACCGGGGCTAGGAGCAAGCTCATCGACCGACCCGCGACGGTCCGGCCGGCATGAGCAACGTAAGCACCGTCGTCGGCGTGCCCTACGATTGCACGGGTCGTTTCGCCGGCTGTGAGCGGCTCCCGGCGGCGCTGCGGGCGACCGGCATCGTCGAGCGGCTCGGGGTCCGCGACGTGGGCAACCTCCAGGTCGCCATCGCCGATCCGCGCCGGGACCCCGCCACCGGCATCGTGGGCTTCCGCGACCAGGTGGCCGCCTCCGCGGTGATCCGGGACGGGGTAGAAGCCCTGCTGGAGGGCGGTGAACATCCGCTGGTTATAGGAGGGGATTGCTCCCTCCTCATCGGCGTGGTGGCGGCGGCGCGTCGTCGGGCCGGCAAGGTCGGGCTTGCCTTCGTGGACGGGCACCTGGACTTCTACGACGGAGAGAGCTCACCGACGGGAGAGGCGGCGGATATGGAGCTCGCCATCCTCTCCGGCATCGGGCCGGACGAGCTGACGGGCATCGGGGGCGCCGCGCCGCTCCTCGTCGCCGAGGACATCGTCGTGCTGGGGGCGCGGGACGCCGACACGGCCCGCTCCGATGGCGCCCCCGACCCCGAGCGCCTGGCGCCGGAGATGGACGTTTACGAGCCCGACCGGATAAGGGCGTCGGGGACCGGGGAGCTCGGCCAGCGCGTGTCCGAGACGCTCGCGAGCAACAACGACGCCTTCTGGCTGCACCTGGATCTCGACGTGCTGGACGCCGAGGAGCTGCCGGCGGTGGATTACCCACAACCCGGCGGCATAACCTGGGAAGAGCTATCGGAACTGGCCCGTCCCCTCGCCGCCTCACCGGCGCTCCTGGGCGCCGACGTCACCATCCTGAACCCGACGCTGGATCCCGACGGCCGCAGCGTCGAACGCGCGGCGCGCCTGCTCGCCGAGCTTTTCGGGGACGGGGATGCGAGATCGAAGACGCAAGGAGTAGAGCTTGACCGGCGCCGCTAGCACGCAGAAGGGAGCCCGTTCCGGGAAGGATTACGGCTCGTACAGCTTCTGGCTGGAGACGGCGGGCGAGGAGCTCGCCCCGAGGCCGCACCTCATGGGTCCGGCCGAGGCAGACGTGGCGATCCTGGGCGCGGGCTTCACGGGCCTGTGGACGGCGTACTATCTGCTGCGCAACGACCCTTCCTTGCGCGTCGTGATACTCGAGGCAGAGGTCGCCGGCTTCGGCGCGTCGGGCCGCAACGGGGCCTGGTGCAACTCGGGGTTCTCCGTGAGCCCCGGCGAGCTCGCGCGGCGCTTCGGCGAGGAGGCCACGCGGGACCTCCTGCTCGAGATGCGCGGGGCCGTGGACGAGACGGGTAGGGTCGCCGAGGCAGAGGGGATCGACGCCCAGTACTTCCGCGGCGGGCAGCTGCGCGTGGCCCGTGGGGCGAGTCAGGTCCCCAGCATCGAGAGCTCCTACGAGGCCATGCGGTCGCTCGGCCTGGAAGACGGCCTGCGGGTGCTGGACGCCGAGGAGACCGCCGAGCGCGTCAGGATCACCGACGCCAGGGGCGGGCTGTACAACCCTTACTGCGCGACCATCCACCCCGCGAGGCTCGCCCGCGGGCTCGCCAGGGCCGTCGAACGGCTGGGCGGCGAGATCTTCGAGCAGACACGCGTCACCGACTTCGAGACCGGGTCCAACCCGCGGCTGGTGACGGACGTCGGCGAGGTGCGGGCCGGCACGATCGTGCTCGCCGGAGAAGCCTACCTGGCGCGCCTTCCCAAGCTGCGCCGCCAGGTGTTGCCCATCTACTCCCTGATAGTTTTGACCGAGCCGCTCTCGGAGGACCGGTGGGCCCGGATCGGGTGGGAGGGCCGCGAGTGCGTGGCGTCCAACCGCTACACGGTGGACTACCTCTCGCGCACCGCCGACGGTCGAATACTCTTCGGCGGCCGTGGCGCGCCCTACCACTTCGGGTCGCGCGTGGAGGACGAGTACGATCGGCACGGCCCCACGCACGAGCTCCTGCGGCACACGGCGCGGGAGTGGTTCCCGGCCCTCGAGGGCTCGCGGTTCACCCACGCGTGGGGAGGGCCGCTGGCCATGCCCCGCGATTGGATGCCGACGATGTCCTACGACCCCACCGGCGGCGTCGCGACCGCGCGCGGGTACACCGGGCAAGGAGTTGCGACGGCCAACCTCTCCGGCCGCACCCTGGCAGATCTCATCCTCGGCAAGGACACCGCCATAACGCGCCTGCCAACCGTGAACCACGAGCAGCGCGCCTGGGAGCCCGAGCCGCTACGCTGGCTGGGTGCCAGGTTCGTGCAGCGGGGACTTATGAAGGTCGACGATCGCGCCGAGAGGACCGGAGAGCCACCGACGGGCAAGACCCTTGCGGAGCGGCTTGGCCACCACTGAGGACCGGGCCTCCTGGAGCGAGGATTCCGCGACGGCAGGAGGAAGGATGGAGAAGAAAAAACCATCGGACGTTCGCCGGGTGAGAGCCCGGTGATGGACGCCCCGTCGCGAGCCGACGTCGTCGTGGTCGGCGCCGGGCTGGCCGGGCTCACCGCGGCGCGGGAGCTCGAGAACGCCGGGGCCTCCGTGGTCGTTCTGGAAGCTCGGGACAGGGTCGGCGGCCGGACGCTGGGCGAGGAGGTCGGGGGCGTCATGGTCGAGATGGGTGGGCAATGGATCGGGCCTGCCCAGCGCCGGATAAACGCCCTCGCGAAAGATGTAGGCGTCGAGATCGTCCCAGACCACACCGAGGGCCGCGCCGTTCTCTGGGAGGGTGGCCGCCGTTCGGAGTACGCGGAGGGCGAGGTCGTGCCGTTGCGGAACCCCTCGGACCTCGTGGAGGTCGAGGATGCCTTCCACTCTTTGAGCGATCTGGCGCGGGAGGTGCCTGGTGAGGCACCGTGGGCGGCGGAGAAGGCCGCCGAGTGGGACGGCCAGACGCTAGAGACCTGGAAGGTGCGGCACGCAAAGAGCGCGGGCGCCCGGTTCTGGTTCGACCTCGCCGTAGGATCCCTCTACGCCTGCGAGCCCCGGGACATCTCGCTCCTCGGCGTGCTCTCGGACATCGCCTCTTCGGGCAGCTTCGGGAGCCTCTTCGAGATCGAAGCGTCCGTCGAGGAGGACGTGTTCCTGGGCAGCGCGCAGGAGATCTCCATCCGGATGGCCGATGGTCTCGAAGGCAGCGTGGTACTCGGCTCACCCGTGCGCCGGATCTCCCAGCACGGGGAAGCGGTCAGCGTCGTCTCCGACCGGGCGACGGCCGAGGCGAGGGCGGTCATCGTCGCGGTGCCGCCGGTTTTGCGGGGGCGTATCGAGTACGAGCCCGCGCTCCCGGCGTCCCAGGACGGGCTCTCCCAGAGGTTGCCTATGGGGGCCGTGATCAAGTGCCACGCCGTTTACGACACGCCCTTCTGGCGCGCGATGGGCCTGAACGGCCGCGCCGAGAGCGACACGGGCCCCTGCAAGGTGACCACGGACAACTCTCCATCCGACGGCGGAGCAGGGGTCTTGACCGGCTTTATCGTCGGGCGGGAGGCCCGCGAGTGGGGCCGGAGATCCGGCGACGAGCGCAGGGAGGCCGTGCTCGGCTGCTTGGCCAGGTACTTTGGCGAGCAGGCGCTGGAGGTTCGCGCCTATGCCGAGCTCGACTGGGGGGCCGAGGTCTACTCGCGCGGCGGCTACGGGGGCATCCCCACGCCGGGGTTCCTGATGGACCACGGGGCCGCGCTGCGGGAACCCGTCGGGCGCGTCCACTGGGCCGGGACCGAGACAGCCTCGGAGTGGAACGGTTACATGGACGGCGCCGTCCAGTCCGGGCAACGCGCCGCGCGGGAGGTATTCGACGTCATCGGCGTCCTACTCGGGGGGCGGCTCACGCAAGCCCGGCCAACAGGAGGGTAAAGGGTGGAAGAAAGTAAGATCGAAGAGAGGCCGCCCGGCGTCCACGTAGGGGATCCGGACGTCGCGGTGCGGCTCTCGGGGATAAGCAAACGCTTCGGCGAGTTCGCGGCGGTCGAGGACCTCTCGCTCGACATCCGCGAGGGCGAGTTCTTCTCGCTGCTCGGACCGAGCGGGTGCGGCAAGACCACCACGCTGCGCATGATCGCCGGCTTCGAGGATCCCACCGAGGGCGAGATCTCCGTCGCCGGCGAGGACGTCCGCGGCATCCCACCCTACCGCCGCCCGGTGAACACCGTCTTCCAATCTTACGCCGTCTTCCCCCACCTCAACGTCTTCGACAACGTGGCCTTCGGGCTGCGAAGGGCCGGGGTCAAGGGCGAGGAGCTGAGGCTGCGAGTGTCCGAGGCGTGCGAGATGGTCCAGCTCGTCGGCTTCGAGAAGCGCAAGCCCTCCCAACTATCGGGCGGCCAGCAGCAGCGGGTCGCGCTCGCCAGGGCGCTCGTCAACCGCCCGAAGGTCCTGCTGCTGGACGAGCCCCTGGGGGCCCTGGACCTCAAGCTTCGAAAAGAGCTCCAGCTCGAGCTCAGGAACCTCCAGCACGAGGTCGGCATAACCTTCGTCTACGTCACCCACGACCAGGAAGAGGCCCTCACGATGAGCGACCGGATCGCGGTGATGAACGAAGGCCGCGTGCAGCAGGTCGCCGACCCCGCCACCCTCTACGAGCTGCCGAAGAACCGCTTCGTCGCCAACTTTATCGGGCAAATGAACGTGTTCTCCGGCACCGTGGAGTCAGCGGACGGATCCGGGGATAGGGTCACGCTGCGCGTGCCCGGCGGGGCGAGAATAGTGGCCGTCGCCCGCGGGACGGACGTTCCGGGGGCGGGCGTCGAGGTCGACGCGACGGTCAGGCCAGAGAAGGTCAGGTTCGGGGACGCGGGCGAGAACGTCTTCGCCGCCGAGGTCAAGCAGATCGTTTACCTGGGCATGAGCACCCAGTACATAACCGAGGTCGAGGGCGGGGAGAGCCTGGTCCTCTACCAGCAGAATTCCCACGACGCGACCGGCCCCGGCGAGGGCGACCGGATCTCCGTGTCCTGGGACGCGAACAACTGTCTACTACTGGGGGGTTGATTTTGGCGACGAGCAGGAGAATCTCGCGCGGCAAGTTCTTGAGGGCGGTGGGCGCCGCCGGTGTTGCGGGCTCGACGCTCTCGATCCTTGCCTGCCAGCCGAACACGACGGCGTCAAGCAGCGGCGGCAGCGACGGCGGTCCCGAGGAGAAGCAGCTCAACCTCTACAACTGGTCGGAATACGTCGCCAAGAGCACCGTCCCGAGCTTCGAGAAGGAGACCGGGATAAAGGTGACGCAGGACTTCTACTCCTCCAACGAGGACCTTCTCGCCAAGCTGCAGGCCGGCGGGAGCGGCTACGACGTCATCGTGCCCAGCGACTACATGGTCTCCGTGATGATCAAGTCCGACGTCGTCCAGAGGCTCGACATGTCCAAGATCCCCAACTTCGAGAACGTGGGCGAGAACTTCCGCGGCCTCCCATACGACCCGGACAACGGGTACAGCGTCGCCTACCAGTGGGGCACCACGGGCATCCTCTACAACAGGAAGGAGGTCGGGCAGCTCGACGAGTCCTGGGACCCGATGTGGGACGCCGAGTTCAAGGGCCAGATGTCCATGCTCAACGACACCCGCGAGACGATAGGTGCGGCGCTCTACAGGCTCGGCTACTCCGTGAACGCCACCGACCAGGCGCAGCTCGACGAAGCCAACGCCGAGCTCCAGAAGCAGAAGCCCTTGCTACGCGGGTACTTCGACTCGACCGAGGCGCGCCCCCTCGTCCAGAACGGCGACCTCTTGCTCGGGCACGTCTTCAGCGGGGATGCTTTCCTCGCGCTGTCGGAGAACGAGGACCTCGACTACATCGTCCCGAAGCCCGCCGCGACCCGCTGGACGGACAACATGTCCATCCCGAACGGCGCCGAGCACCCGCGGAACGCCCACAAGTTCATAAACCACGTCCTCGACGCCAAGGTCGGGGCCACGCTCTCCAACTACACCTACTACAACACCCCGAACGCAGCCGCCCTACCGAAGATCGACGCCGCGCTGAAGGAGCTTCCTGGCTACGTCCTGCTCGGACAGACGTCTTCGAGCGGCTGCAGGTCATCGAGGACGCCGGGGAGGCGACGCGCGAGTACGAGCGCATCTTCACCGAAGTGAAGAGCTCCTGAGATGAGGGAGCACGTGGCGAAGGGCTGGCCCTGAGGCTCGCGGCGCTGCTCGCGCCCGTGACCCTCTGGCTCGGGCTCTTCTTCCTCGTGCCGCTGCTCTTTATTGTGGCGTACTCGTTCGGGACGAGCGGGATCTACGGCGGCATCACGTTCGGCTTCAACCCGGGCAACTACCTCATGGTCTTCGACCCGCTCTACCTGGAGCATCATCGGCCGCTCGTTCGGGATAGCGGCGCTGACGACGCTGCTGTGTTTCCTGCTCGGGTACCCCCTGGCGTACTTCATAGTCTTCAAGGGGACGGCGGTGGCGCAACGCCCTGATCCTGCTCGTCATGGTCCCGTTCTGGACGAGCCTGCTGATCCGGGCCTACGCCTGGGTCGTGATCCTCGGCGGCAACGGCGTCGCCAACAAGTCGCTGCAGTTCCTCGGCATCACCGACGCGCCCGTGAACCTGATCTTCACCCCCGAGGCGGTCCTGATGGGTATGACCTACTCGTACCTGCCGTTCATGGTCCTGCCGCTCTACGCCGCCCTGGAGAAGTTCGACGTGCGCCTCAAGGAGGCCGGCAAAGGACCTCGGGGCGACGCCGGTGGCAGACGTTCTTGCGGGTTACCTTCCCCCTGAGCCTGCCGGGCGTGATCGCGGGCAGCATCCTGGTCTTTATACCGTCGTCCGGGGAGTTCGTTATCCCCGACCTGCTCGGCGGGTCGCGCACGGTGATGACGGGGAACCTGATCCAGCAACCAGTTCCTCCAGTCCCGCGACTGGGCCTTCGGCAGCGCGCTCTCGGTGATGCTCGCCGTCCTCCTGCTCGACGGCCATCATGTTCTACATCCGCAGGGTCGGCACGGACAAGCTGGAGGGGGTGTAGCATGGCCGTCGCACGAGATAGCGGCGGTCCCGTGTACAAGGGGCTCGGCAAGGGCCGCCGGACTGGGCGCTGTTCGCCGCTCGCAGGGCTCGTCTACCTGTTCCTCTACGCGCCGATAGCGGTCCTCATCTTTTTCTCGTTCAACTCGACGCGCAGCACCCAGGTCTGGACCGGGTTCTCGACGCGCTGGTACGGGCAGCTCCTGACCGACCAGACGATACTGCACGCCTTCAGGACCTCGTTGACGGTCGGCGTCATCGCGACGCTCATCGCCACCGTTATAGGCACGCTGACGGCGCTCGCGCTCTCGCGCCACGGCTTCCGGGGCCAGACCGTCGCGGACTCGGCGATCTACGCGGCGACGGTGATGCCCGAGATCGTGGTCGGGGTGAGCCTGCTCGTCTTCTTCGTGGCCGCGGGGTTCGCAGCTCGGGGTGACGACCATCGTCATCGCGCACGTGGCGTTCACTATCTCCTTCGTGACCATCGTCGTGCGGGCCAGGCTCGCCGGGGATGGACCGCTCCATGGAGGAGGCGGCCCAGGACCTCGGGGCCAGCCCCGGTGCAGACGTTCTTGCGGGTCACGCTGCCGCTGATCCTGCCCGGCGTCATGGCCGGGGCGCTCCTGGCGTTCACGCTCTCGTTCGACGACTTCGTCATAACGTTCTTCGTCAGCGGGGTCGGGTCGAGCACGCTGCCGCTGAAGATCTACTCCATGATCCGCTTCGGCGTGAGCCCGGTGATCAACGCCCTCTCGACGGTGGTGCTGGTCGCGACGATGTTCCTGATCTTCGGCGGCAGCCGCATCCTCGTGCGCCAGGAGGAAGGCTGATGGCCCTCGACGCGCCCTCCACCCTCCCGGGGTTCGAGATACGCCCCATTAGCGTCGACGACTTCGATCACTGGCTCGCGCTGTGGGAGGGCTACAACGGCTTCTACCGCAACGAGGTAACCGAGAGCGTGACGCGGACAACGTTCCGCAGGCTGTGCAAGGGGGAAGACGGGTTCTTCGGGCTCGTCGCCGCGGGTGCGGACGGGCAACTCGTCGGGCTGGCGCACACCATCTTCCACCCTTCGACCTGGACGGAGTCGACCTACTGCTACCTGGAGGACCTCTTCGTCGAAAGATCGGGACGGGGCTCCGGTGTCGCCCGCGGCCTGATCGAGGGCGTCTACGCAGAGGCCGACAGGCGCGGGGCGGCGAGCGTCTACTGGCACACCCAGGCGTTCAACGCCCCGGCCCGCTCGCTCTACGATCAGGTAGGCCGCCCGACATCGTTCGTGGTCTACGAGAGGTGATGTGATGAGAGGGAGAAGCGCACTGGTGTAGAGCACGCGAGGGGGCAGGGCAGGGAACGCCACGGGGGTTCCTCGGCACCCCTAAAGGCGGGCCCGCAAACACGGGAAAGGGGAAAGGGTTGTGGAAAACGTAGATACCGACAAGGTAGCGCAGGGACCGGAGGTCTCGGAGCACGGCCTAAAGAGCGACGCGATAGGGTTCTGGGACACCCTCATCATTGGGCTGGCCTCGACGGCACCCGCGTACTCGCTGGCCGCCGTCATCGGGCTGGTCGTCGTGACGGCGGGCGCGCAGGCCCCGGCGGTCCTGCTGGCCTCCTTCGTCCCGATGTTCTTTATAGCCGGCGCCTTCTACTACATGAACCGGGCCGACCAGGACTGCGGCACGACGTTTAGCTGGGTGACGCGGGCGATGGGCCCCTGGGCCGGCTGGATGGGCGGGTGGGCGATCTGCGTGACGGGCATCCTCGTCGTCGGCTCCCTGGCCGACGTCGCGGCCCGCTACACGTACCTGCTCCTGGGCCTGCAGGGGCTCGCGGATTCCAAGGTCGCGGTGATGGTTTTCGCCGTCATCATCATCGCGGTAATGACGGCGGTCTGCGTGATCGGGACCGAACTCTCGGCGAGGGTGCAGAACGTCATGATCATCGCCCAGGTCCTCGCCCTCCTGGTCTTCGCCGCCGTCTGCCCTCTTCCGGTCTACGGCGGCACCGCCCCGGAGCGTCGCTAGACGCCCGAGCTCTCCTGGCTCAACCCGTTCGCCCTCGACGACTTCGCGGCGCTTATCGTCGGCCTGCTCATCGGCGGTCTTCATCTACTGGGGCTGGGAGTCCTCCGTGAACCTGACGGAGGAGACCGAGAACTCCGAGTCCGCCCCGGGCCAGGCAGCCGTGCTGTCGACCGTGATCCTGCTCGTAACCTACGTCTCCGTGACCGTCGCCGTCGTGGCCTTCGCGGGCCTCGGGCAGATACGGCAGTTCGCCGACGACGACGCGATCTTCTCGACGGTGGCGACCGGGGTGCTCGGCTCACCCTGGGACATGATCGTGGTCCTCGCCGTGCTGACCTCGGCGCTCGCCTCGACCCAGACGACCATCCTCCCCGCCTCGCGCACGACGCTCTCGATGGCCCGGTCGCGGGCGATGCCGGCCCCCCTGGGCAAGTCCACCCGCGTTTCTGACGCCGCACGTCTCCACCATCGTCATCGGCGCGCTGGCGACGCTGTGGTACGTGGGCGTCAACACGTTCTCGTCCAACTTCCTCTTCGACACGCTCTCCGCGCTCTCTT
Organism: uncultured Rubrobacteraceae bacterium; assembly: GCA_963769655.1. Lineage (GTDB taxonomy): Bacteria > Actinomycetota > Rubrobacteria > Rubrobacterales > Rubrobacteraceae > CAVYMT01. The sequence continues at coordinate 309,950 of CAVYMT010000007.1, forward strand.
TGATGATCGCCTTCTACTACGCCCTCACCGGGTTCGCGTGCGCGATCTACTACCGCCACGAGCTCTTCAAGAGCGTCAAGAACTTCGTCTTCATCGGCCTGGCGCCCGTCGTTGGCGGCCTGATCCTGGGCTTCCTGTTCATACGATCGATCTTCGATCTGGCCGACCCGAGCGCCTCTTACACCGGCGGCTCGTTGTTCGGGCTGGGCCTGCCCGCTGGTAATCGGGCTCGGGTTCCTGCTGATAGGCGCGATCTTCATGGTCTTCTGGCGCCTCTTCGGCGCACCACGAGTCGTTCTTCGAGCGCCGCCCAGAGACCGTGGATCCCGATGTGGCGGCGGGCAACGTCGCCGTGCCGGAGACCGCCGGCGCGCCACCGGAGGAGCGCTAGATGCCCGACGTGGTCCTGGGCTTTGACGGCTCGCCCTCCGCCAGGGCAGCCCTCGAAGTCGCGATAGAGCAAGCCCAGATAGGCGGGGACAAACTGGTGGCCATCTTCGCCGACGAGCCCCCGGGCCGCGTGGTGGGAGAGGAGTACCGGGAGCACCGGTTGATCCTGGAACAGATGGGGTCCGGGCTGCTCGACGAGGCCGCCACCGCGGCCCGCGAGCGCGGCGTTGAGGTCGAGACGATGCTCGTGCCGAGGAATCCTCACGACGCCCTGGAGACCGTTGTCCCGCGAGCGCGGGGCGCGCCTGATCGTGGTCGGAACCTACAGCGAGAGCCCCTTGAGGAGCGCCATCCTGGGCTCGACCCCGCACAAGCTCCTCTACATATCCGACTTGCCCGTGATGTGCGTGCCGTCCAATCCGCGGGGGGCACGTTGAGCGAGTAGAATGCCCGCAGGGACCGCCGGGAAAGGAGAAACCGATGGCGGACACGATCGATCGAGGTGAGCCCCTGGCCAGCGCACCCCCCGAGGACCTCGGGGACAAGGGACTTAAGCATGGTTCCGTAGGCATCCTCTCCAGCGTTGTCCTGGGCGTCGCCTCCGTGGCCCCAGCCTACGCGTTGACCGCGACGCTCGGTCCCACCGTCAGCGAGGTCGGCCTGCAGATGCCGGCGATTTTTCTGGCGGGGTTCATCCCAATGTTGCTCGTGGCCTACAGCTACCGGGAGTTCAACAAGGTGGCGCCTGACGCCGGCACCTCGTTCACCTGGACCACGAAGGCCTTCGGCCCGCACATAGGGTGGTTGGGCGGGTGGGGCGCGGTGATGGCCATGATCATCGTCCTCTCCAACCTGGCCGGGGTCGCCGTCTCGTTCTTGTACCTCATGCTCGGGGAGATCTTCGGCAGCCCGGGCCTTGCCACGCTGGGCGACAATGTGGCGGTGAACATCATCACCTGCCTCGCGTTTATCGTCGTTGCCATGGGAATTTCCTACCGTGGCATGACGACCACCAAAGAGGTTCAGTACGCGCTCGTCGGGATCCAGATGGCCGTCCTCGCCCTGTTCGTCATCCTGGCCTTCGTCAAGGCGATCAACGGCACCTCCGACGGTCGCCGTCGACTTCTCGCTCTCCTGGCTCAACCCCTTCGCCGCCGGCTCCTTCGCGGCCTTCACCGCCGGCCTCTCGCTCTCGATCTTTATCTACTGGGGCTGGGACGTCTGCCTGACGGTAAACGAGGAGACGACCGACAGCGACAAGACGCCGGGACGGGCCGCCCTCTTGACCGTGCTCACGATCGTGAGCACCTACCTGCTCGTCTCGATCTCCTCCCAGATGTTCGCCGGCATCGGCGAGCAGGGCGCCGGACTGGGCAACCCGAGGACCGCCGACAACGTGTTCGCCGCGCTCGCCGAACCCGTGCTTGGCAGCCTCGCCATCCGCTCTTCGTCGCCGTGCTCATAAGCTCGGCGGCCAGCCTGCAGGCCACGTTCGTCGCGGTGACGCGCACCATGCTCGCGATGGGCTTCTACAAGGCGGCGCCCGACCGTATGGCCCGCGTGCACCCCAGGTACCAGACGCCCTCGTTCGCCACCCTGTTCGCGGGCATCGGGACCGCGATCTTCTACACCATAATGAGGATCGTCAGCGAGAACGCCCTGATCGACACCATCTACGCGCTGGGGTTGATGATCTGCTTCTACTACGGGCTGACGGCCTTCGGGTGCGTGTGGTACTTCCGCCGCGAGCTGGGCACCAGCTTCAGAAACTTCCTGTTCAAGGGGCTCTTCCCCGGGCTCGGCGGCATCATGCTGGCCCTCGTCTTCCTCAAGACGGCCGTCGACACCTACGACCCGGCCTACGGCGCCGGCGGGGCGATCTTCGGCGTCGGCACCGTCTTCGTCATCGGCATGGGCATCCTGCTCCTCGGCGTCGTCCTGATGTTCGTCTGGCAGCTTATGGCCCCAGCGTTCTTCCGCGGGGAGACCCTCAAGCGCGACACGCCAGTACTCGAGGTGGAGGAGTAAGGTGGACCGTACCCCGGAGAAGACGACCGGCGCCGATAAACTGCCCGCGGACCTCAAGGACAAGGGTCTCGAGCACGACGCCTTGGGCCTCCTGGCGAGCGTCGTGCTGGGCGTCTCTTGCGTGGCTCCCGCCTACGCCCTCACCGCGACGCTCGGTCCCACCGTCAGCGAGGTCGGCCTGCAGATGCCGGCGGTCTTCCTCGCCGGGTTCATCCCGATGTTGCTCGTGGCCTACGCCTACCGGGAACTCAACCACGTCGCGCCAGACTGCGGCACGTCTTTCACCTGGACCGTGAAGGCGTTCGGTCCGCACGTCGGGTGGATGTGCGGGTGGGGCTTCGTGCTGGCGACGGTCATCGTCCTCTCCAACCTTGTGGGCGTGGCGGTTACGTTCTTCTATCTGCTGCTCGGAAACGTCTTTGGCAACCAGGATATCGGGGCGCTTGGCAACAACGCGGTCGTCAACGTCCTCACCACCCTGGTTTTCGTGGCTGGCGCCACAGCAATCTCCTACCGCGGCATGGCGGCGACGAAAGGGATCCAGTTCGCGCTCGTGGGGCTGCAGATGGTCGTGCTCGCCCTCTTCATCGTCCTGGCCTTCGGCGGAGCGCTCGGCGGGGGCTCCGAATTCGCCATCGGCTTTTCGTGGGGTTGGCTCAACCCCTTTGCCATAGAGTCCTTTGCGGCCTTCGCGGCCGGCCTGTCGCTATCCATCTTCATCTTCTGGGGCTGGGACACCACGCTGACCGTCAACGAGGAGACGACCGGCAGCTCCAGCACGCCGGGACGGGCGGCGCTCCTGACCGTCCTCACGGTCCTCAGCACGTACCTGCTGGTTGCGATCTCGGCCCAGATGTTCGCCGGCATCGGTAAGCAGGGCGTCGGCCTGGGCAACCCCGACACCGCAGACAACGTTTTCGCTGTGCTCGCCGGGCCCGTGCTTGGTGTGCTCGCCATCTTCCTTTTCCTCGCGGTGATGGCGAGCGCGGCAGCCAGCTTGCAGACCACGTTCTTGCCCGCGGCGCGGACGATGCTAGCGATGTCCTTCTACAAGGCCGCGCCGGAGCGTTTCTCGCGCGTGCACCCGCGATTTCGGTCGCCGTCGTTCGCGACGCTGTTCTCGGGCGTGGCGACGGCGATCTTCTACGCCGTAATGACGTTCCTCAGCGAGGACGTCCTGATCGACACCATCTACGCGCTCGGGTTGATGATCGCCTTCTACTACTCGCTCACGGCGTTTGCGTGCGTGTGGTACTTCCGCGGGGAGCTATTCACAAGCCCGAAGTCCTTCGTGTTCAAGGGCCTCTTCCCGGGACTGGGCGGGATAATGCTCACGCTCCTCTTCTTCAAGACGGCCATCGATACCTTCGATCCGGCCTACGGTAGCGGCGGAGCCGTCCTCGGGATGGGCACCGTCTTCGTTATCGGTGTGGGCCTGCTGCTTCTGGGCGTCGTCTTGATGTTCGTCTGGCAGCTTCGGGCGCCGGCGTTTTTCCGCGGGGAGACCCTAAGGCACGACACGGCCGTGCTCGCGACCGAAGAGGATCTGTTGGAGAGCCGAGACTCGGAGGAGGACTGAGATGGGGCAATCTACGAGCAGAACAGAGGACCCAGCGACGGTCCGACACCCGCTGGATCCGCTGACCGCCGACGAGTTCCGCCGGGCGGCGGGCACCCTGCGCGAGGACCGCGGCTTCGACGACCGGTGGCGCTTCGCGGCCATCGAGCTCAAGGAGCCTTCCAAGGAGGCGCTCGCCTCGGGCCAGGAGGTGCCGCGGGAGGCCCTGATCGTCTGCTGGAACCGCGACGACGGTCAGGCCTACAAGGCGGTCGTCTCGCTCGACGAGGACCGCGTCGTCTCGTGGGAGCACCGCCCCGGTGAGCAGCCTAACGTGACCGTCGACGAGTACCACGAGTGCGACGAGGCGCTGCGCCAGGACCCGAGGGTCGTCGAGGCGCTCGCCGCGCGCGGCGTCACCGAAATGGACAAGGTCCTCTTTGACGTCTGGGCCTACGGGGGGTCCCTGATCGCCGACAACTACCGGGGCCGGCGCGTCGGCTGGACGGACATCTGGTACCGCGACTCCGAAGACTCCAACCCCTACGCCAACCCCGTCAACGGCCTCAAGCTGATCGTGGACCTCAACAGCTCGGAGCTCCTCGAGATCGAGGACAACTTCTCGGTCGAGAAGCCGAAGATTATGGGCGAGTACGACCCGAAGCACGTCCCCGGCCTGCGGGAGCGCGCCGACCTGAAGCCGCTCGATATCACGCAGCCCGAGGGCGCCTCCTTTACCCTGAACGGCAACGAGCTCAGGTGGCAGAAGTGGTCCATGCGCGTCGGGTTCAACTACCGTGAGGGGCTCGTGCTGCACACCGTGGGGTACGAGGACGGCGGCCGGGTGAGGCCCGTGGCGCACCGCATGTCGTTCTCGGAGATGGTGGTGCCCTACCGCGACCCGAGCCCCGAGCACTTCCGGCGCACGGCCTTCGACGTCGGAGAGTGGGGCCTCGGGTTCATGACCACCTCGCTCGAGCTCGGCTGCGACTGCCTCGGCGAGATCTCCTACCTCGACGCTGTCCTGCACGACTCCCGGGGCGAGCCCTACACGATAAAGAACGCCGTCTGCATCCACGAGGAGGACGACGCCGTCCTCTGGAAGCACGTGGACGAGGTGGCCGGGGCGGAGGTGCGGCGCAGCCGGCGCCTGGTCATCTCCTTCCACGCGACCGTGGCCAACTACGAGTACCTCGTCTACTGGCGCTTCTACCAGGACGGCAACATCGAGTGCGAGGTGCGGGCGACGGGCATCATGGTGACGTCCCACTTCCCCGAGGGCGAGCAGCCCCCTTACGGGTCCCTGGTGGACGAGCGCACCTACGCCCCCTACCACCAGCACTTCATCGTCGCCAGGCTCGACCTCGACATCGATGGCGCGGCCAACACCGTCGTGATGACCGAGACGGAGGCGTCGAAGATCGGGCCCGACAACCCCTACGGCCTCGCGCTCGTGCAGCGCAACCAGCCCTTGCGCACCGAGCAAGAGGGCAAGCAGGACTTTGACTGGAACACCCAGCGGTCCTGGAAGGTCGTCAACGACCATGCCACAAACGGGCTCGGGACGCCGACCGCCTACAAGCTCGTGCCCACCGGCTGCTTCCCGGCGATGCTCGACCCCGACTCGCCGGTGCTCGAGCGCGCGGGGGTCATCGGCCACACGCTGTGGGTCACCCCCTACCACGAGGACGAGCGCTGGCCGTGCGGAGAGTTCGTCAACCAGAGCGTGGTCGACACGGGGCTTCCGGTGTGGACGGAGCAGAACCGGTCCATCGAAGACACCGACGTCGTCCTCTGGTACGTCTTCGGTCTGCACCACATCACGCGGCCCGAGGAGTGGCCCGTCATGGCCGTGGACACCGTCTCGTTCTGGCTCAAGCCCGCGGGCTTTTTCGACCGCAACCCGGCACTGGACGTCCCCCCGAGCAGCAACGGGCACTGCCACCCCTCGGGCGGTTGATCACCCGGTGCCGATTAACAGCGCATGAAAGGGCGGCGTGAGCAGCTTCGTTGACCACATGATGGCCGAAACCCGGACGCCCGTCGATAGAGAAGGGTCTGTCTGATGCCCGAAGCGCAGACGCTCGGCGAGGAGCGTTCCGCCGAGGCAGGGCGGCTCGAGTCCGGAAGGCTCGGTGTCTCGGACCTCGTGTTCTTCGTCGTCGCGGCCGCGGCCCCCCTGACGGTGATGGCCGGCGTTGCGCCGCTCGCCATCCAGTTCAACGGCCTCGGAGCGCCCGGCGGCTACCTGTTCGCGGGCGTCGTGCTGACCCTTTTTGCCGTCGGCTTCACGACCATGAGCCGGTACGTGAGGAACGCCGGCGCGTTCTACGCGTACATCGCCCAGGGCCTCGGCAAACCGCTGGGGGTCGGCGCGGCGCTCCTCGCGGTGTTCTCATACAACGCCATCGAGATAGGTCTCGTCGGCGCGCTCGCGTTCTTCACCGCGTCCACGATCGAGGCCCTCTTCGGTGTCGCGACCCGCTGGGAGGTCTGGGCGTTCCTCTCGATCGTGATCATCGGGTGGCTCGGGTACCGGCGGGTGACGCTCAGCGCCAAGGTGCTGGGCGTGGCCCTCGGCCTCGAGGTCGCGATCCTGCTCGTTCTCGCCATCCCGGTCCTCCTGACGGGCGGCGCCGCCGGTTATCCTCTGGGATCCTTCGCCCCGCAGAACGTGTTCTCTAGCGGCGCAGGGGCGGTGTTCGCGCTCTCGTTCGCCGCGTTCATCGGCTTCGAGGCCACGGCCATCTACGCCGAGGAGGCCCGCGATCCGGACCACACCGTGCCGCTGGCCACCTACATCGCCGTGGGGTTCCTGGCGCTGTTCTACACGCTCATAACCTGGACGATCATCGTCGCGTTCGGCCCCGAGAGGGCCCTGTCGGTGGCCGAGCAGAACCCGGAAGGCATGTTCTTCGCCGCCGCGACCGACTACGTCGGCCTGTGGGCCAGCGTCGTCATGCGCGTCCTGATCATCACCAGCGCTTTCGCCGCGACGCTGGCGTTCCACAACGCCGCCGCGCGCTACTTCTACGCCCTGGGACGCGAGCGGGTGCTCCCGGCGGCGCTCGGCAGGACACACCCAACGACGCACTCGCCCTGGATAGGGGGCCTGACGCAGACCGTGCTCGCGGTGGTGGTGGTCGCCGGTTTCGCCCTCGCGGGGGCCGATCCTTACCTGCAGCTCTTCCTGTGGACCAACGGGCCTGGCATCTTCGGCATCATCGTGCTCTGGGCGATGTGCTCCCTCGGGGTCATCAGCTTCTTCTGGCACGAACAACGCGGGGTCGGCGCGTGGCAGCGCCTCGTCGCGCCGGCGCTGGCGCTCGCCGGCCTGCTCGTCGCGGGCGTCCTCGTGGTCGCCAAGTTCGACCTGCTCACCGCCGCCGGGGGGACGATCAACGCCATACTCATCCTGTCTGCCGCGGCTTTCTTCGTGGCGGGCGTCCTCAAGGCCCTCCAGTTGCGCCGGAGCGATCCGGCCGCCTACGCGGGCCTGACCACCACCGACGTGGAGGGGGGCAAGGATGGGTAGCTTCGCCGACCTCGCGATCGTGGGCGCGCGGGTGCGTACCCTGGACCCCTGGCGCCCGTCGGCGAGCGCGGTTGCGGTCAGGGACGGAAAGATAGTCGCCGTCGGGGACGCCGCCGAGGTGCGCGAGGGCTGCGACGCGCGGACGGAGATCATCGACGCCCGCGGCGCCGCCGTGGTGCCCGGCCTGGTCGACGCCCACCAGCACCCGTTGTGGGGGGCCGAGGCGTCGCAGGGGGCCGACCTGAGCGGGCTGACCACGCTCGATGAGGTGCGCCGGGCGCTGGCCGAAGAACGTACTAGACGGGGTGATGGAGCGTGGGTGCAGGGCTTCGGGCTCGACTACAACGTCTTCGAGGGCATGCCGATCGAAGGACGCCTGATCGGGGACGCCGTCGGCGGCAACCCGGCGCTCGTCTCGTTCGTAGACTTCCACACCTACCTCGCGTCACCCAGGGCTCTGGAGATCGCCGGAGTAACGGGCCCCCGCGGGTTCGAGGGCAACGCCGAGATCGTTTGCAGGGACGGCGCGCCGACGGGAGAGCTGCGCGAGATTCCGGCCGCCGCGATCGTGCAGGGGGCCATCCCCGAGGCGGGCGAAGAGGAACTGTTTGGCTGGTACGCGGACGCCCTGCGCCGTCAGAACGCCGCCGGGATTACCGCCATACACATGATGGACGGATCTCCGGGGACCCACGAGATACTGCGGAGGCTAGAGGCGGAAGGGAACCTCACCACGCGCATGGTCGCGCCGTTCTGGATCAAACCCGACACGAGCGTGGAAGAGATGCGGGATCTCCTGCCGCTGCGCGACGAGCGGGGTGAGCTCTGGCGCGGCGGCGTGGCCAAGTTCTTTATCGACGGGGTGATCGACACCGGCACGGCCTGGCTGGAGGAGCCGGACACTTTGGGGGACGGCACCGAGCCGTTCTGGCCCGACCCCGCGGCCTACGACGCCGCGGTCGCCCTGTTCGCCGGGTCGGGGTATCAAGTGGTGACCCACGCCATCGGCGACCGCGCGGTGCGGCGCGCGCTCGACGCCTACCGCGCCGCCGGGGCGGCACCCGGGATCCGGCACCGCGTCGAGCACGCCGAGACGCTGCAGGACGAGCAGCTGCACAGGTTCGTCCCCGAAGGCGTGGCGGCCTCCATGCAGCCGCTGCACATGCAATGGCTGAGGCCGGATATGTCCGACTCGTGGTCGCGGCGCCTCGGCCCCGAACGCAGCGCGCGGGGGTTCCGCGTAAAGGACCTGCTGCGGACGGGGGCGACGATGGCGCTCGGCTCGGACTGGCCGATCGCCGACTACGACCCGCGCCTCGGCATGGCCTGGGCGCGGCTGAGGAGGGCGCCGGGAGCGCGCGACGCGGAACCTTTGATCCCCGAACAGCGCCTGAGCGGGCTCGAGGCGCTCGAAGGCTACACCACCGGGGCCGCGGCCGCCGTGGGCGAGGAGGACGCCGGCGGCGTCGTGAAGCCCGGCTTCCGCGCCGACCTTACGGCGTTCGCCCAGGACCCGGTCGAGTGCGACGCCGATGAGTTGCCCGAACTGACGACGGTCCTCACCGTCGTCAACGGGCGCGCGGTTTTCCGGGATCCCGAGGCCTCCGAGCCCGGCCGCAAGCGTCTAACGAGGGGGTCGGTATGAACCGAACGGCAAGCCGGACAAACGAAAGCAACGGGAGGTGAGACCGTGCTAGATCCGCAGCTGCGCTGGGCCGAGCACGGCGAGAAGCCGGACTATGCGGGGCTGCTGACTTACGGCGGGGCGCCCTACACCCAGGACCCGGACGACCTCCAGGGCGCGGACGTGGCGATCGTGGGCGCCCCGACCGACGACCTAGTCTCCGACAGGCCCGGCACCCGCTTCGCGCCGCGCGCGATCCGCGCCGCCAGCTGCCCGCCGGGGCCAAACCTCGAGACCAAGATCGACGCGCTGGCAGAGCTGCGGGTGGTGGACTTCGGCGACGCCCCGATCCTGCCGGCGGCCCCTGCACGGTCGCACCTCGCCATCCAGCAGACGGTCGGCGAGGTGCTCGCCGCCGGAACCCTCCCGATCGTCCTCGGGGGGGACCATTCCATCACCGAGCCGAACGCGCGGGCCTGCGCCGCCGTGCACGGTCCGGTCGGCCTCGTCCACTTCGACACCCACACGGACACCGGCGCCGAGGTGTTCGGCGTGGAGCTCTCCCACGGCACCATAATGCGCAGGCTCGTGGAGGCCGGGGACGTCGACCCGCTGCGCTACGCCCAGATCGGGCTGCGCGGCTACTGGCCCGGAGAGGAGGAGTTCGCCTGGCAGGCCGAGCGCGGCATAACCAGCCTGTTCATGCACGACGTCCGCGATACGGGGATAAAGGAGGTGATCCGGCGCGCCTTGGACGCCGTCGGACCGGGCCCCACGTTCCTCACCGTGGACATCGACGTGCTCGACCCGGCCTTCGCGCCCGGCACCGGGACGCCCGAGCCCGGCGGGATGAGCACCTCGGAGCTGTTGTGGGCGGTGCGGGAGGTGGCAAGGAGCGTCGAGCTGGTCGGGGCCGACGTGGTTGAGGTGATCCCGACCGGGGTGGGCTCGGCCGACGTGACGGCGCTCGCGGCCGACAGGATCGTGCGCGAGATCCTCGGCGGCGTAGCCCTGCAACGCAAGACAATTTCTGGTAACTGAAGGACGCGACAAGAAGGAGGAAGGATGACCGAGACGCGAACGCTCAAGAACTTTGTGGGAGGGGAGCAGGTCGAACCCGCCGACGGGCGCACCTACGACCTGGTGGATCCCTCCACCGGCGAGGTCTCCGGGCAGGCGCCGCTCTCCAGCAAGGAGGACGTGGACCGGGCCTATGCCGCGGCCGAGCGGGCCTTCGAGACGTGGCGCGACACCACGCCCTCCGAGCGGCAGCTGGCCATGCTCAAGCTCGCCGACGCCATCGAGGAGAACGCGGAGGAGATCGTCAAGGCCGAGTCGGAGAACACCGGCAAGCCGCTGGGCCTCACCATGAGCGAGGAGATACCGGCGATGGTGGACCAGATCCGCTTTTTCGCCGGCGCGGCCCGGGTGCTCGAAGGCAAGTCCGCCGGCGAGTACATGGAGGGCATGACGAGCTACATCCGGCGCGAGCCGATCGGCATCATCGGCCAGGTCACCCCGTGGAACTACCCCATGATGATGGCCACGTGGAAGTTCGCCCCGGCGCTCGCGGCCGGCAACACCATAGTCCTCAAGCCGTCGGATACCACCCCGAACACGACGGTCATGCTGGCCGAGCTGGCGTCGGAGTTCATGCCCGAGGGCGTGTTCAACGTGGTCTGCGGCGACAGGGACACCGGGCGCGCCGTGGTCGAGCACCCGACCCCGCAGATGGTCGCCATCACGGGCTCCGTCAGGGCCGGTATGGCGGTGGCCGAGTCCGCGGCCAAGGACCTCAAGCGGGTGCACCTGGAGCTCGGTGGCAAGGCGCCGGTCATCGTCTTCGACGACGCCGACCTCGAGGCCGCGGCCGAGGAGATAGCCGGCGCGGGCTTCTTCAACGCCGGCCAGGACTGCACGGCCGCCACGCGCGTGCTCGCCGCCCCCGGGGCGTACGACGACTTCGTCGCCGCCCTCACCGAGGAGGCCAAGAACACCAAGACCGGAGACCCGGACGACGAGGAGGTCCTGTACGGCCCCCTCAACAACGCCAACCAGCTGGAGCACGTCTCGGGGATGGTCGACAGGCTCCCGGACCACGCCCGGGTCGGCACCGGCGGGCACCGGTTCGGCCAGCGCGGATTCTTCTACGAGCCCACGGTCGTCTCGGGCTTGCAGCAGGACGACGAGGTGTCCCAGAACGAGATCTTCGGCCCCGTCATCACCGTGCAGCCCTTCTCCGACGAAGAGGAGGCCATCAGGTGGGCCAACGGGGTCCAGTACGGCCTCGCCTCCAGCGTCTTCACCAGGGATCACGGCCGCGCGATGCGGGTCAGCCGCCGCCTGGACTTCGGGTGCGTGTGGATCAACACCCACATCCCGATCATCGCCGAGATGCCCCACGGAGGCTTCAAGCACTCCGGATACGGTAAGGACCTCTCGATGTACGGCCTGGAGGACTACACCCGCATAAAGCACGTCATGAGCAACCTCGGCGTCTAGGAGCGCCGATCGGCGGCGGGCGCGACGATCGCGCCCGCCGCCGGAAGTATTCGACCGTCGAACGATAGACGCCTCGAACGCCGAGGCTATATTGGAGGTGATGTATTGGAACGGGAAGGCCACGAGAAGCCCGAATACGATCTGCAAGCGCTGCCGGACTGGGTGAAGTCGCTGGGTCTGCCCGACGAGGCGACGGACGCCATCGACCGTTACTGGAAGCCGGTGTGGGACCGGCTGAGGGATGAGCTTCCCCTACTCCCGGTCCACCCCGAGCGGGCCCCGACGCCAGTCCCGGACGCCGCGGCCCACCAGATCCAGTTCGAGGCCATAGACGAGCCCGAGCCCGGCGCGAAGTGGTGGGCGTCTTTCGAGCTTATGTGGCCGGCCTATCGCGAGTGGTACCTTGGGGAGGGCGACGCCGCGCGCCCCGACCTGACGACGTGCCAGGACATGCTCCGCCGTCACATGCCGGAGCTCTACCCGACCTACGAGCGGCTTGTCGGGCTCGCCGGTGATGACGAGCTCGCGGCCCGATGCCTCTCCCTATACAACCCGCCCCACATCCTCGTCGGCTGCTCGCAGGGGGCCTGGACGCGCGAGGGCCCCGCGCTGGTCCGCAACTACGACTATCCCGCCTCACGGATCGAGGGCATCATCTACCGCACGCAGTGGGGCGACCGGCGGGTGATCGGGATGCGGGATTGCCTCTGGGGGCTGCTGGACGGGATGAACGACGCCGGCCTCGCCATCTCGCTGACCTTCGGGGGCCGCCGCGTGCTCGGCGACGGGTTCAGCGTGCCGCTCGTCGTCCGCTACCTGCTCGAGGTCTGCGACACCGTGGCCGAGGCGCGCGAGAAGCTCGCCCGGATACCCATCCACGCGGCCCAGAATTTGACCCTACTCGACCGGTCGGGCGCCTTCATTACCGCTTATCTGGGCCCGGATCACGCGCCTAAGTTCGTGGACCATCCCGCCGCGACCAACCACCAAGACCGCGACGACTGGCCCGAGTACGCGCAAGCCGTACGCAGCTTCGAGCGCGAGCAACGCGTCCTCGAGCTTCTGGGCGACACCGGGATCTCCAGGGAGCGCTACATCGATTCCTTCCTGGAGTGGCCGCTGCACAAGGGGGACCACTCCAACGGCTTCGCGACCCTCTACACGGCCGCCTACTTCCCGCAGGAAGGCCGCGCCGAGTACCGCTGGCCCGGCCTCCGGTGGGAGCAGTCCTTCCGCGACTTCGAGGAGGGGACCCGCGCCGTCGGGATCGGGATCCCCGCGGTGAACGGCGGGTGAGCGAGACGACCGGCCAAGGAGGTTCGGCGACGAGGAGTAGGCTATGACACCTTTCGCCATCGCGGGGGTGCAGATGCACGTCTCCGCGACCGAGAGCAACCTGGGACGGATGCGGGACCGCCTGGCCACGCTCACGGCCATCTACCCCTGGGTTCGGATGGTCGTCTTCAGCGAGCTGGCCGTCTGCGGTCCGTTGCCCTCGACGGCCGAGCCCGATCCCGGGACCCGACGGAAGAAGCGCTACGCCGGCTGGCCGAGGCGCACGACCTCTGGCTGGTCACGGGCTCGATGTACGAGCTCGCCGGGGACCACGTCTACAACACGGCCTCGGTCATAGATCCCGCCGGCGAGGTGGTCGGGCGCTACAGGAAGATGTTCCCGTTCGAGCCCTACGAACGGGGCATCTCGGCCGGCGACGAGTTCCTGGTCTTCGACGTGCCCGAGGTGGGTCGGTTCGGGGTCTCCATCTGCTACGACACGTGGTTCCCCGAGGTGCCGCGCACGCTGGCCGCGATGGGCGCCGAGGTCATCCTGCGTCCGACCCTGACGGGACCATAGACCGGGACCTGGAGCTCTCCATAGCGCAGGGCGACGGCGGCCACCAACCAGTGCTACGTGTTCGACATCAACGGGGTCGGGGACGGCGGCTACGGGCGTTCGATCGTGTGCGGTCCCGAGGGTACGGTCCTCTACGAGGCCGGGAGCGGCGAAGAGACGATACCGCTGGAGATAAACCTCGAGGACGTGCGCCGCAGCCGCAAGCACGGCATCCTGCGTCTGGGACAGCCGCTCAAGAGCTTCAGGGACCGCGACGTGGAGTTCTCGATCTACCGACCAGGGGCGGAGCAACCCTACCTCGATTCGCTCGGCCCGCTGGAGAAGCCGACCCGCACCGGGGTAAAGGGCATCGTCTCGCCGCCGGAGGAGCAGGCTGCGGCAAGAGGAGAGGAGACGGCATGAGCACGCAGGGAAGCACCGGGATGTCCAAGCCGGCCAGACCGTTGCGGGGCGTATCCGACATCCGGCGGTTCTTCCACAGGAACGAGACGCCGGTCTACTTCATCAGCGCCACCAACTTCAACCTGCTCGGCGCCGACGAATGGGTCAAGGGCTTGAAGTTCATCAACTACATCGACTGCTTCGACGGCCAGCACCCCAGCGTCTTCGTGCCCGGACGAGCTGCCGCACGACGTCTTCGAGAGCATCGAGGACATCAACAACTACCTGCTCGAGACACAAGCAGGTGGCGGACTTTATCGCCGCGGGTGGTCCGGGCGGCAAGGCCATGTTCCTCATGTTCGACGAGAAGACCGAGGAGCTCGCCGACGAGCTGGGGATCGAGGTCTGCTTCCCGCCGGCGAGGTTGCGCCAGCACCTCGACAACAAGGTGGTCACCACCCGCATCGCCGACGACGCGGGTGTGGAGTGCGTGCCCAACGTCCTGGCCAACGTCGACAGCTACGAGACCCTGCGCCGGATCTCCAGAGATCTGGGACCCGACCTCGTGATCCAGACGCCCTTCGGGGACTCGGGGCACACCACGTTCTTCATCTCCGACGAGGACGACTGGCGCCGGCACGCCGAGGAGATAAGCGCCGAGCCCGAGGTGAAGGTGATGAAGCGGATCCGGCCGCGCGGGACCGCCGTCGAGGCCTGCGTGACCCGGCACGGCACGATCGTCGCGCCGCTGATGACGGAGCTTGTGGCCTTCGAGGAGCTCACGCCTTACAAGGGTGGCTGGTGCGGCAACGAGATCTTCGCCGGCGCCTTCGACGAAAACGTACGCGACCAGGCCCGCGGCGCGACGTACGCGATCGGCGAGCGCCTCAAGCAAGAGGGATACCGCGGGTACTTCGAGCTGGACTTCCTCATCGACGAGGATTCGGGCAACCTGTACCTGGGCGAGATGAACCCCCGCATCACGGGCGCGAGCTCGATCACCAACCACACGGTCTTCGCCCTGGCGGACGCGCCGCTCTTCCTGTTCCACCTTCTCGAGTGGATGGACGTGGACTACGAGCTGGACGTCGGCGGGCTGAACGAGCGCTGGGCCAATCCGGAGAACATCGATTCCTGGAGCCAGCTGGTCATCAAGCACACGGCCGATACCGTGGAGGTGCTGACGGAGGCGCCGCGAACCGGTATCTGGCGTATGGATGGCGAGGAACGGATACGCTACTCCCGCTTCGACACGCACCGCCGCGCGGTCGAGAGCGAGAGTGAAGCTTTCTTCCTGCGTATCAGCAACGTCGGGGACTACCAGTACGAAGGCGCGGACCTCGGCATCCTCGTCACCCGCGGACGCCTCATGACGGACGACTTCCAGCTCAACGACCGGGCGAAGGCCTGGATCCACGGCATCAAGTCGCACTTCGCCGCCGCGGGGTCGCCAGGGGTCGAGACCGCCCCCGAGGCGGAATCGGCCCTCGGCGCCTTCAAGATACTGTGACCGGCGACCCCTGGGTAGATAGGTACCGTGCGCCTTAAGCTGAGCTCCGTTCGCGAGGACCGGCCGGGTCCCAAGTGGCGGGCCCTCTTCGATGCCTGCTGGCCCTACTACAGGGACTGGTTTCTCTCCGAGGGGTACCTCGCCCGTCCCGGCTACGTGTCGTCCGTCAAGCAGCTTCGCCGGCACATGCCGGAGTTGATCCCCGTATACGAGGAGCTGGTCGAGCTGGCCGGGGGCGGGGACGTGGCGGCACGTTTTTTGAGCCTGTACCGTCCCCCGCCATACCTGCTCGGCTGTTCGCAGGCCGCCTGGTCCGGTCCGAACCCGGCGCTCGTGCGCAACTACGACTACAGCCCCGACCTGTACGAGGGCACCCTGCTGTGCACCTCCTGGCACCGCCCGGTGATCGCCATGAGCGACTGCCTCTGGGGCGTGCTCGACGGAATCAACGACGCGGGCCTGGCAGTCTCGCTGGCGTTCGGCGGCCGGCGGGTCGTCGGCGACGGATTTGGTATCCCCCTGATCCTGCGCTACGTCCTGGAGTTCTGCGCGAACGTCTCGGAGGCAGCGGAGGTGCTGCGGCGGGTTCCCGTCCACATGCCGTACAACGTGCTGCTGGTAGACGGCCAGGGCGATTTCGCCACCGTCTTCGTGCACCCCGGACGGCCTGCCAGGGTCACGGACGCACCCATCAGCACCAACCACCAGCAGAGGGTCGAGTCCGAAGACTACGCCAGGATGACCTCGACGGTCGAGCGTCGGGAGTTCCTGGCGGCCAGGCTGACCGAAGCGAACGAGACCAGGGACGACTTTGTCGACCGTTTCCTACGGCCACCCCTCCACAACACGCAGTACGAGCAGGCCTTTGGCACGCTCTACACGGCGGCTTACTATCCTCGGGAGCGCGCCGTAGAGTACCTGTGGCCACACCAGGACCCCCTGCGCCAGTCAGTCTCGGGGTTCGAGGAACACGATACGATAGTCCACCTGAGACCGGCCCGCGCGCGCTTCAAGACGAGGACGGTATCGTGAGGCGCGGGACCGAACGACCATTTCCCAGGCGACAAGAAGGGAGAACGCTATGAGCATCGCTACCTCCGAACAGACGGTGGTCGACGGCGTAAACAAGCGGCTCTACATAGGCGGCGAGTGGCGGGACGCCTCCGGGGGAGCGACGCTGGCCGTCGAAGATCCATCGACCGCCGAAGCCATCTGCGAGGTGGCCGACGCCACGCCGGAGGACGCGATGACGGCGCTCGACGCCGCCGCGGAATCGCAGGCCGAGTGGGCGAAATCGGCCCCAAGGGAGCGTGGCGAGATCCTGAGGCGTGCCTTCGAGAAGATCACCGAACGCGCCGACGAGCTGGCCCTCCTCATGACGCTGGAGATGGGCAAGGCGCTGGCCGAATCCAAGGCGGAGATAACCTACGCCGCCGAGTTCTTTCGCTGGTTCAGCGAAGAGGCGGTTCGCGTCGAGGGCCGCTACGCGGTGCCGCCGTCCGGCACCGGGCGCATGCTGACCATGAAGCAGCCCGTGGGGCCCTGCATCCTCATCACGCCCTGGAACTTCCCCATGGCCATGGGTACGCGCAAGATCGGGCCGGCGGTTGCCGCCGGCTGCACGATGGTCGTCAAACCCGCCCAGCAGACGCCCCTCTCCATGCTCGCGCTGGCCGAGATACTCGAGGAGTCCGGCCTCCCCGGAGGGGTCCTCAACATCGTCACCAGCTCCTCTTCCGGCTCGACGATGGGACCCTTGATCTCCGACGGTCGGGCGCGCAAGCTCTCGTTTACGGGCTCCACGGAGGTGGGGCGCAAGCTGATCGAGCAGTCGGCCGAGCAGATCTTGAGGGTCTCCATGGAGCTCGGCGGCAACGCCCCGTTCATCATCTTCGACGACGCCGACGTGGACGCCGCCGTCGAGGGGGCCCTTGTGGCCAAGATGCGCAACGTGGGCGAGGCGTGCACCGCCGCCAACCGCTTCCACGTGGCCGGCGGCGTCGCCGACGAGTTCGCCGAGAAGCTCGCGCAGCGCATGGACGCCATGAAGGTCGGGCGTGGGACCGAGGAAGGGGTCGAGGTCGGCCCGCTTATCGACGGTGACCAGCGCGACAAGGTCCAGGAGCTCGTCGAGGACGCTTTGGGCAAGGGGGCCAAGGCCCTCGTCGGTGGTGAGGCGATGGAAGGGGCCGGCTACTTCTACCGCCCGACGGTGCTCGACGACGTGCCCCAGGACGCGACGCTCTTGAAGGAGGAGATCTTCGGCCCCGTCGCCCCCGTGGCGTCCTTCGGCTCCGAGGAGGAGGCCATAGCCGCCGCCAACGACACCGAGTTCGGCCTTGTCGCCTACGTCTACACCAGCGACCTCAAGCGGGCGCTGCGCGTGTGCGAGGGCCTGGAGACCGGCATGGTCGGTCTCAACCAGGGCATGGTCTCCAACGCCTCCGCGCCCTTCGGGGGCATAAAGCACTCGGGGTACGGGCGCGAGGGCGGCATCGAAGGCATCGATGAGTACCTGGAGACCAAGTACGTCGCCATAAACCTTTAGGAGCAAGCCCGCCTGGCGGGCGCCAGAGGAGGTAGGGAGATGATCACCGACCGTCGTCCCTCGAGGGAGCGTATCGCAGAGCTGATGGACCGCGAGCGGGCGTCGTTCGCGCGGACGCACCCACGGTCGCGCGAGCTGTACGAGCGGTCCGGCGCATCGCTGCTCGGCGGCGTGCCGATGAGCTGGATGATGAAGTGGGCCGGCGGGTACCCGATGTTCGCCGACCACGCTCAGGGCTCCACGGTGATCGACGTGGACGGCAACGAGTACGCCGACTTCTGCCTGGGCGACACCGGAGCGATGACGGGCCACGCCCCGCCGCCCGTGGCAGAGACCGTCGCCGAGCAGGCAAGGCGCGCGATCACGACGATGCTGCCGTCATCGGACGCGCCGGCCGTCGGCGAGGCGCTGGCAGAGCGGTTCGGGTTGCCGCTCTGGCAGATCACCCTGAGCGCCACCGACGCCAACCGGTTCGCGATCCGAATGGCGCGCGACATCACCCAGAGGCCGCGGATCCTCGTCTTTAACTGGTGCTACCACGGCACCGTGGACGAGACGTTCGCCGTCCTGCACGAAGGACGCGTCGTCTCCCGCCCCGGCAACATCGGCGCTCCGGTGGAGCTGGATCGCACCACCAGGGTGGTCGAGTTCAACGACGTCGGGGCACTCGAAGAGGCCCTCTCGCAGGGCGACGTGGCGTGCGTGCTGGCGGAGCCCGCGATGACCAACATCGGGATCGTGCCCGCCGAGCCCGGCTACCACGAGGCGCTGCGCGAGCTCACCCGCCGCCACGGGACCATCCTCATCATCGACGAGACGCACACCATCTCCACGGGTTACGGCGGCTACACCCGCGAGTACGGCCTCGAGCCCGACATGCTGACCGTCGGGAAGACGATCGGCGGCGGCGTCCCGGCCGGGGCCTTCGGCCTCTCCCACGAGACCGCGCGTAGGGCGTTCGAGCGTCCGGAGGCCGACTACGTGGACACCGGGGGCGTCGGCGGCACGCTGGCCGGCAACGCGCTCTCCATCGCCGCCATGCGCCGCGCCCTCGGCGACGTGCTGACCGCGGAGGCGTACGGCCACACCGTTCCCCTGGCCGAGCGTTTCGAGGCGGGAACCCGCGACGCCATCGAGCGCGCCGGGGCCCCGTGGAACGTCGTGAGACTCGGCTCGCGCGTCGAGTATGGCTTCTCGCCCGAGCCGCCGCGTACCGGGGGCGAGGCAGCGGCCTCCCACGACGACGAGCTAGAGACGCTGCTGCACCTTTACGTCCTCAACCGCGGGGTGCTCATGACCCCGTTCCACAACATGGCTCTCATGGCGCCGACGACGACGGAGGCGCAGGTGGACCTGCACACGACGGTATTCTCCGAGGCGCTGGATGAGCTCTTTGACTAGGGCGGCGTTTATCCGGCGCGCCTTCCTCAAGCGACCCAAGAAGGAGGTTCCCGAGGCGTGAGCGAGACCGGGCTCAAGGTAATAAACCCCGCCACCGAAGAGAGCATAGAGGAGATCGGGACCACGTCCCGCGAGGATCTGGACGGCGTGGCCGAGAAGGCGAGGCGGGGCTTCGAAGAGTGGCGGGGATTCGCCGGGCTCGACCGGGCCGAGATCTTCCACGAGATATCCGCCAACCTCCGCGCCCACGCCGACGAGCTGGCGGAGATAATGACCCAGGAGGGCGGCAAGCCGTTTATCGAGAACCGCGACGAGGTGACGTGGACGGCGGCCTGCTTCGACTACTACGGCGAGATCGCGCGCGACTCCGTCGGCTACCTGCCGGCCCCCATCGAGACCCAGCAGCTCGCTATGGTGATTAAAGAACCCATCGGCACCGTCGCCTGCATCGTCCCCTGGAACTTCCCGCTGCTCCTGGCCGTCTGGAAGGTCGCGCCCGCACTGGCGGCCGGCAACGCCGTCATCCTCAAACCGTCCGAGGAGACGCCCCTGGGCACCCGCAGGATGGTCGAGCTGATCGACGGCCTGCCCGACGGTCTGCTCCAGGTCGTTTACGGGGCCGGGGAGGTCGGCGACGCGCTCATCAGGCATCCCGGCGTGGACATGGTGGCGTTCACCGGCAGCCAGGCGACGGGGCAGAAGGTCGCGCACGTGGCGGCCGACCGCATGATCCGGACGAACCTCGAGCTCGGCGGCAAGGACCCTTTCATCATCTGCGACGACGTGGACATCGAGATCGCCGCCCAGGGCGCCGTATGGGCCGCCTGCCTGAACGCCGGCCAGGTCTGTACCTCCTCGGAGCGTTTCTACGTGGAGCAGGGCGTCGCGGACGAATTCGTCGACGCCTCCAGGAGCTTTGTCGAGTCCCTGAACATCGGGGACCCGATGGACGCGGCGACGGACATCGGGCCCATGATCAACGCCAAGGGCCGCGAGAAGGTCGAGAACCACGTGGGCGAGGCCCTGGACGGGGGCGCGAAGCTCGTGACCGGCGGGGAACGCTACGGCGAGCGGGGCTTTTTCTACAGGCCGACCATCCTGACCGCGGTCGAGCCTTCCATGAAGGTGCTGAGCGAGGAGACCTTCGGGCCGGTGGTGCCCATCGTCGAGGTCGACTCGCTGGACGAGGCGATCTCGCTCGCCAACTCGGTGCCGTTCGGGCTCGGGGCCAACGTGTACACGCGGGACTTCGAGAAGATGCTCAAGTGCGCGCGCGGCATCCGGGCCGGGACCGTCTGGATCAATGACCCCCTCACCGACAACGACGCGGCCCCGTTCGGCGGCCAGAAGGGCAGCGGCATCGGCCGGGAGCTGGGCCGCGAAGGGCTCGAAGCCTTCCAGGAGTCCAAGCATGTCCACATCGACCCAAGGGTGGAGAAGAAGGAGTGGTGGTACCCCTACGGCGAGGGCGAGGAGCCCGGCCAGAGGACGATGTAGCGTGCCCGGATCTGGCGCGCCCGAGACCCCCGAGAAGGTAGCGCCCGGCGTCTACCGGGTGGACGCCATAGGCCTGAAGAACGCCATCAGCGTGCTCTTGCTCGAAAACGACGACGGATGGACCCTCGTGGACACCGGTACCGGGGGCAGCGTGCCGCGCATACAGGGGGCCGTCTCCGCCCTCGGCTCGGGCCCTGAGGACCTCAAGCGCATCTTTATCACCCACCAGCACGACGACCACATAGGCGGCCTGCGGGGCCTCCTGGAGTGGGCGCCGCACGCCGAGGTCGGGGCTTCGGAGCACGAGGCCGAGGTCGTATCTGGCAACCGACGGCTGGACCCTTCGAGCAACCCGGTTCTCCGCTACGTGACCCGCAACGTGGAGCTTCCCACGGCTCCGGTCGGAAAGGTGTTGCGTGCGGGGGACCTCGTCTCGGGCTTTCGGGTGATCCCCACCCCGGGCCACACCCCCGGCCACGTCTCGCTGCTGCGGGACGGGGACGGCCTCCTGTTCACGGCCGACGCCTTCGGGTGCCTGCCGCTCAGGATACGCGTCGGGGTTCGCCAGGCCCTGTGCGTGGACCCGCCGCTGGCCCGTCACTCGGCTCAGAGGCTGCTGGCCGAGGACTTCGGGGTGGTGGTCATGGCCCACGGCCCGGTCCTACGGACGGGCGCGCGGGCGGCGCTGCGCGGCGCCGTCGAGCGCTGCCGCTACTAGCGAGCGACACCTGGCGCGCCGTCCGGTGGTCGGTCGAAGGCCTTTCGGCAATGATACTCGTGCCGGTGGCCGAGGCGCTCTTGCTATCCGGTACCGACTGCTGCTATAAGTAGTATCGGAGAGAAGGAACCCTCCTACAGAACCGCCAAGGAGGCAAAGGGGTATGACCGAGGCGCTACTCTTTTTCGCCGGTGCTTCGCTGCTGGCGATCTGCGCCACAACCCTCATCGTCGCCTTGCACACCCTGCGGACCGCCCGCAGGTACGTGGATCTCGCCGAGGAACGCCTGGAGCACCTGCGCGAGGGGCAGGATCGCCTGCTCGCCCTCCTGGAACGGCAACGTCGGGGCACCGAGGGTGCGGACGTACCCGGGGAAGCGGTTCAGGGCGCCCGCGAGCGGCGGGCCGCGGAGCGGGGCATCGAACGTTCCAAGCGGGAGATTCTCGAGCTACACGGGGCTCGCAGGCATCCGAGAACCGAGGCGAAGGTGGTGTCCGCAGGTCCCCCCCCGATGAGCGTTCCGGAGGCCCGTGAGCGTCCGCCAGAGCCAAAGCCCGAGAGGGAACCGGAGAAGAAGCCTCCCAAAGCCAGGAAAGCCCCACAACTCCCCGGGTTCCCCGAGACCCGCACGTCGGGTATCAAGGATCCGCCACAGCCCGAGGAGAAGCCGCGGGTCGCCGTGTGGCACCCGCACCCTGACGACGACGTCAGCCCGGGCAAGACGCTCGCAGGCCGGGAAGAGGGATCGGGCGGCTCCCCGGTGCGAATGTTCCACGTGTTCTACGACAGGTACCTCGACAATTACGAGGGTTACGTGAAGCTGGCCGAGCGGATGCACCGCAGCAAAGCTAACGGCGAGGTGGCGCCCGATTCCCCGGCCGAGCGCGAGTGGGAAGAGCGCCTGCGGCGGGTGAGCGACGGCATACAGCGCACGGCCGCCAGGCTCGACATCATCGAGCAGTGCAACCCCGAGATGGCGTCCGACGAGCGCGTCTCCCGCCGGGCCAGCATCGCCCGGGTTCACGCGAAGATAGATAAGGGTGGAGAATAGTCTAGCTTCGCTCCCTTCGGTCGCTTCGCAAGCGAGTAGGGAGTAGTTGGTCCCCAGAGCTACTACTCCCTATTCGCTACCCACTATTCGCCTTCACCCTCCCATTCCGGCCTCGCGGGCCCGAATTATCGCCTGGGCGCGGTCGGCGACCTGCAGCTTGGTGAAGATGTTCGAGACGTGGTTGCGGACGGTCTTCTGGCTCAGGTGCAGGCGCTTGGCGATCTCGGGGTTGGTCTCGTGACGGGCGACGAGGGCGAGCACCTCGCGCTCGCGGTCGGTCAGCTCAGGGAAGGCCTCAGGCGCCGTCGGGCGCGGGGCGGCGAAGTACTGCATCAGACGCTTGGCGATGGCCGGTCCGAAGATGGCCTCACCGCTGGCGACGGACCTTATAGAGCGCAGGATCTCCGCCTTCAGGGCGCCCTTTAGCAGGTAGCCGCGAGCCCCGGCCTGGAGGGCGGCGAAGACCGAGTCGTCGTCCTCTTGCATGCTGATGACGAGAACCGAGATGTGAGGGCTTGTGTGGAGGATGCGGCGGGTGGCCTCTATACCGTTCACGCCGGGCATCCCGAGGTCCATCAGGATCACGTCCGGCTGCAGCTTCTCGGCCTGCGAGATCGCCCCTTCCCCGTCCCTGGCCTCCCCCACCACCTCCAGGTCGGGGGCCGAGTGCAAGAGCGCGCGCATCCCGTCGCGAAAGTGTGGATGGTCGTCGGCGATGAGTACGCGGATCGGCTCCACCCGGTTACGCCTCGGCTCCCGTTTCCCGGTACGCAAAGGGGAGTCGGGCTGTCGTGCGGGTCCCGCCCGAGGGACCAGGCCCGACGACGAACGTCCCGCCCAGCTCCTCGGCACGCTCGCGCATCGAGTGGAGGCCCACTCCTGCTTGAGGTTCCTCCCCTATACCCTTGCCGTCGTCCGTGACCTCAAGCTCCAGGAGCCCGTCCTCGAACGAAAGTCGGATCTCGCACCCGTCCGCGCTCGCGTGCCGGACCGCGTTGTTCAGGGCCTCTTGGGAGATCATGTACGCCGCCACTTCGACGGCGGCAGGCAACGGCGGCAGGCTTCCGTTCTCGGGAGTCCGCAATTCCACGCGAAGCCCATTCTGATTGGCAGCGTGGGAACGTATGGCTTCCACGAGCCCGAGGGCGTCGAGCGCCGGGGGCCTGAGACCGTACACGAGGCGTCTCACGTCGGCGACGGCTTCCTGGGCCTGAGCCATGATCTCCTCAAGCAAGGCGTCGGACCTCTCCGGGGCCGGTCCCAGAAGGTCGCGCGCCGCCTCGGCCTTCATCGTGAGGCTCGCGAGCTGCGGCCCTAGGCCGTCGTGCAGGTCCCGGCGAAGCCTTCGGCGCTCCTCCTCGCGGGCGGTCACGAGACGCTCCCTCGACCTCTGCAGGTCGGCGGAGAGGCGCAGGGCCTCGTCCGTCAGGCGCGTGGCGTGGACGGCGACCCCGATCTGGCGCGCCAAGTCGTCGAGCAGGCGCCGGTCGGCGGCCGAGAAGTCGTCCTCGCCGGGGCGCAACCCGAGTACCATCTGGCCCACAGTCTCGCCCCCGTAGACGAGCGGCAGGCGCAGGGTGTGTTGCGTCGGCTCTCCAGTGGCCGCTACCACCTCGTAGTCGCCGCCCCGCCGGAGCTCGACGGCCACGTAGGGCGACTTCAGGGCCTCGGATACCGTCCGGACGGCGGTGGGGAGCACGGCGTCAGGGGCGAGCGTTGTCTCCAGGCGCTGCCCGAGGCGAGAGAGCGCCGCGTAGGGGTCGTCGCGCTCGCCGTACATCACGCGGTTTATAGTTCGCTGCAAACGGTCGCGCAAAGGGGTGAACAGCACGGCCACGATGCCGGTCGCGACGAGGGAGATGGGCAGGTTGCCGCCCGTACGGAACACAGCACCCAGGTAGCCGACCACGAACACGTAGATCCCGACCACGGCGATCGTCAGAGCCCCGTATACCAGCGTGCGGTTGATGATCGGGTCTATGTCCCAAAGCCGGTACTTGAGGATTGCTATCCCGATCGAGAGCGGTATCGGCGTGAACAGCAACGCCACCCACGTCCCTTCCAGTAGCTGGGAGCCTCGTGCCGCATAACCGGGAAAAGCCACGTTCAGGAGGACCTCGACGATAATGGTGGAGACGCCGAGGGCGAAGCCGAAGAGGACCCACTTGGTCTGCTGGCGCTGCGTGGCGTCCGAGACCCGCCGGTAACGGTAGACCTGCACGGCGAGCGTGCTTCCCCAGATCAGCAGCAACTCGGCGGCGAAGAGCGGCGGCGGCAGGGCATCTATCGCCCCGAAGAAAACCGCCTGCACTATCCAGAACAGGACGACGATGACGCTCCATCGCGGAACGAAGCGGCCATCGGGGAAGGTAACGAGGAACAGGCCAAGCCCCGGAAACACAAACCAGGAGAGCACGCCGAACGTCCCCGCAAGCTCGGGGTAGGCTCCTTCGAAGGCGTCGGTTAGCACGGCGGAAGGCCCGATCGTGCCGAAGGTGACGAGGAGTAGCGAGACGAAGAGCCCGTACCATCCTTGGGGCCCGCGCCAGAACACCAGGACTCCCACCGTCAGGAGCGTGAGCGACGCGGCCACGTGGATGGCGAGCGTGTAGGTAGCGTACGCACCGACCGTGAGCCCCAAGCGTTCCACCGCGTCGTGCATGACGGGCGTCAGTTGCGTGAAGTTGCAATCCTGCCGGGAAGGCTCGGTGCACAGGGTGTTGAGTTGTAGCCAGTAGGCCGGGACGCTGGCAGCGAAAACGACCAGCTCCGCCGCCGCGACCACGACCCACGCTACCCGCGCGACGCCGAGCCAGCGCGGCCGCGCCACCGGTAGCGTTTCGTTAGCCACGTCCTCGCCTCCTCGCGCAGGCCCCGGGTCTTCGGACCGCGCATCCGCGCTCGAAGTATTCTCTCAGGGGATTCGCCGTTGCGCCAAGATCCTCACGCGTACGCCCGCCGCGAAGCCGGCATCACCACCAGCACGACGATGAGCGCGTAAGCCACGACGGTCACGAGCGCGGCAATAAAGAGCAAGGTCGTGGGGGCGAAGGCTATCCCCGGCGCCGCCGAGAGTACGTTCAGCACGGACAAGATGATGGTTAGCCAGACGCCCCACCGTTTGAGTGTCCACAGCCCGTAGGCGGCGACGAGCCCGAGGAGGCCAAGCACGGCGCTTCCGTAGACGACTATCGCCGGGACCCCATCCGAGAACGCGGGGAGCAGCGTGCTAATCAGGTTCAGCACGCTGAACAGCGCGAGAAGGACTGCGGCGACGGTTACGGTCGTCGGTCTTTGGGTCATGGTCGTTCCTCCTTTGGTTCGGCATGGGACCACTACGTCACCACCCTAGCGGGCTAGTGTCTTCTAGACGTTACGAAAAGCGGTACGAACGAGAGTTTTCGGAACCTTCTTCGTAGGATCCAGGACAAGCACAGGGACGGGAAGCGTGTTCCCCGAGTGGGCCAAGCTACTCCTTCGGATTCGGGACCGCGTTTCGTTCGATGCGCAGCCTCCACGGCTCACCTCGAAGCTTATGGTCACTCGCAGCATCCACTATCGCGCGCGCGTACTCGTCGAGTAGAGAGCGTAACCGAGGAGGAACCACGGCAGGCCCCAGACCGTGATGGCGAGCATGCTTGGTTCGCTCGTTATGAATATGAAAGGGAACATCGCCACGAAAGGGTAGATCCCGCAAAGCAGTGGCGCGAACCTCTGCCAGCCTCCCCACTGCTTTGCACGGAGCACCGCGATTCCCGTGAGCGTCATGCCGACCGCCGTGACCAGGGCCCCGACCGGCAACAGGACCGACTCTTCTCCGATCAGGAGAGAGTGGATCTCTGCCGCAACGAAGTCCACCCGCCCGATAAGGGCGATGCCCAGAGCGATGCCTCCGAACCACCCAGGCGCCGCGCCCGAGAGCCCGGCCACGCCGATCAAGAGCAGCGACTGGACGAGGATCCAGACCATCTGCGAGATGGCGAACCCCGTGCCGGTCGGTTGGACTACCATCAGCGACACGACCCCGATAACCAACCAGCCAGCCCCGCCTGCGGCGCAGAGCATGCCCGCTGTTCGAACCCCGCCGAGCGACCGGGCTCCGCTCTGACTCTGTACGCTATCCATGCTTGTCCTCCATTCGGTAAGGTTTCTGCACTACGATCTAGCATGGCAACGACCTGATCCTTGCGGCGTCCCTCCTTTCTTCTCGGTAAGGGGTGTAGCCTTCTAGTTGGGCGGCGAACCTCTCTAGGTTTGGTCGCCCGGCAGAGGTCCAAGTACCTCCACCTTGTACTCTTGTGCCGCAGCATTGATTCTCTCCCAATCGAGCTCCCCCTCTGGCGGGAGGGTCCGCTCCTGCGCCGGGTCGCCGAAGGCGGCGCGGTAGAAGCGCTCGTGTTGGGGGGTGGTGATGGTGAGGTAGCGCGCCGTCTCTGAGTCCACCCTGAAGGCGTGTACGGCTCCTGCCGGGACGTGGACGAACGACCCCGAGGTCGCCGCCACGGGCTCCTCGCCGTCCCCGAGGTAGAAGGTCATCTCCCCCTCCAGGACGTAGAACGTCTCGTCGTCCGGATGGTGGTGGAGCGGGGTGGCCGCGCCTTCGGGGGCGAGCTCCTCGATGAGGGCGAAGCTGCCGCCGGTCTGCTCGGCGGAGACCTTGACGGTCCACAAGCTTCCGAAGCCCCAGAGCGCCTCCCCGACTTCGGGACCTAGCGCGTAGGCCGTGCGGTTGTTCTCGATGAGCATCCTCCATCTCTCGCGTGAACCCTTACAAAGAACAATCTACGGCCAGTGGCGTCCCGCCGGCATGAGGCAGCGTCCCGGTTCTGCCGGGAAGCATGTCCCGATCCGGTCAGGCAGGACGAAGAGCAGCGGGAATTCGGCCCGTGTCCATCCGGTCTAGAGGGTATTCCTTGTCTTGGAGTTTGAGGCGCTTTTCGCGCGTGAAACGGTTCGGAAGGCGGGGCGAGCTACGAACCAGAATCCGGGCGGGAAGGGCTGAGATTCTCAGGAACTCCCTGGATCGTCGCGGACGGTCCGAGCCCCTCCTCTTTTCGCATCCCCGAGCTA
Organism: uncultured Rubrobacteraceae bacterium; assembly: GCA_963769655.1. Classification (GTDB taxonomy): domain Bacteria; phylum Actinomycetota; class Rubrobacteria; order Rubrobacterales; family Rubrobacteraceae; genus CAVYMT01. The sequence goes on from CAVYMT010000007.1 coordinate 337,617, forward strand.
TCCACCATCCCGTAAATCCATGCACCGCCACAAGATGTTGTGCCCCGGTCGAATGCCCCAAGACGCTTAGGGGGCGAAATACAGGGCCATAGGACCGGGCCCATGCGGGATCCTGCATGCAGACTTCCGAGAAAGCTCCTTACCGGAAGGTGGGTGAATAGGGGCGCGGGAGAGGGGCGTGGGCTATGCTTGGCAACGTTCGGCACTAGGAGCGGGCGAAGGGAGAGAGGGCATGGGCGAGGCACCGGCCGGGGGCTCTCCGACCGGGAACTCGAGGCGGTGGCCGGCGGGTCGGATACTTGGCTCGAATGTGGCCCGGTCACTGGCCCGGAGCGGCCCTCATGCGCAGGCCCTTGCTGAAGACCTAAGGGGGCCACGGCCCACGCCGCTTTCCCCCGGCCCGATGTGCTAGGGCCGGGGGAAAGCGTAATACCTCGGCGGGGTATTACTGGGCGGTGCGGTCGGGTGTGGCCGATAGGGGCTTAGGGCATGCGACCGGGGTTGTGCGGACTTCCGAGAACCGTAGTTCCACGTTGTACCCGAGCAGGACACCCGCCGCGAGCCCCGTCGCTAGACTGTTGCCAGCTCGATCCTCGGCTCCTCGCCCAGCGTGGCGCGGAATCGTAGCTCCATTGGCTGGGTGTTTTGGGACTTACGCGTCCGTCGTGCAACCCCCCAGGAAGAATCCGGGGAAGCCGATCGGATCGGCGCCCGGTTTGCCGAGCTAGGACATCCCTCGCGGTCTCCTTTTGCTCTTCCGTGGCGTGGAGCTTCGGATCTGGTTGCGCGAGCGTTGCGTCCGACCTCGTCACGGGCCACCGCCGCCAAACGTTATGACCGTGCGCAGGCCGGTCGCGCGTCGGAGGTCTTCGAGCGCCCCGTCCACGGCATCGAGCGTCGTGGTGCGTCCGACGAGACGGTCGAGCGGAAGGCGGCCCGAGGCGTAGAGCCGGGCGAGCTTCGGGAAATCCACGGAGGGCACGCTGCTGCCGTAGTTGCAGCCGATGACGCGCTTTCCTGCTTCGGCCAGATCTAACGGGTCGAGCGGGACGGTCACGCCCTCGGCGGGCATGCCCACGATCACGGCCTGGCCCCCGCGGCAGACGAGGGAAGGCAACGTCGCGATGGTCTCCGCCCGACCGATGGCCTCGAAGGCGTGGTCCGCACCGCCACCCGTTATGGTGAGGATGTGATCCCCGAGCTCCGGGTCGTCGCCCCGGAGCGCGTGCGTGGCGCCGAGCTCGCAGGCCAGCGCGAGGCGTTCTTCGGAGAGGTCCACGGCGATCGCCGGATCGGAGCCAGCGAGCCCGAGACCGAGCAGGATCGCCTGTCCCACGCCCCCGCACCCGAGCACGACCGCCGATTCCCCGGGCCGCACGCGGGCCGTGTTCGTGACCGCCCCGACGCCGGTCGTGACGGCACACCCCATCAGGGCCGCCACCGAGAACGGAACGTCCCGCAGTATCGGCACCGCCGCCGACTCCGGCACCACCGTCGCCTCCGCGAAGGTGCCGAGGCCCAGAAACGCCGGCACGGGGGTCCCGTCGGAGGCAATGAAGGCCGTGGTGCCGTCAGGCAGGGTGTTATCCAGCGCCTTCGTATTCTCGCAGAGCCAGGCGCGGCCCCTGGCGCAGTTTCGACACCGCCGGCAAGGCGCGAACCAGGAGAGTACGACGCGGTCGCCGGGCCGGACGTCCTTCACATCCGGCCCTACGTCCTCGACGGTCCCGGCTCCCTCGTGGCCGAGGACGAGCGGCCCTTCGTACGTCCAGTCGCCATCCGCGACATGCAGGTCCGACCCGCACACGCCGCTGGCACCCAACCGCACCCGCACGAGGTCGTCCCGTACCCTCGTGGACCACAGCTCCTCGTCGGTCAAGGGTTTGCCGGGAGCGTTGAAGACCCTCGTCCTGAGGGTGGCTTGGTGCCTCTCCTTCAAACGGAGGGGGCTCCTGATGGATCGCCTTCGAGCTTCTGCTCGCTGGCGCGGACCGCGGCGTTCTCCGCCTCCACGTCCAGGGAGCGGCTGAGGATGTAGTAGGTCGAGCCGGAGACCAGGAGGCCGACCAACCATGCCACGTCGATGCCCTGGAGGGCGTTGCCCAGAGGTGCGGTCCAGATGCCGGGGAGGACCCAGAAGGGGACACTGGCGGCGAGGCCGGCCAGAAACGCGGTGATGCCGCGCCACGCCCAGGTCCCGTAAAGGCCGTCGGCGACGAAGAGCTCCGTGATCGCGTACCGCCCGTGCCGGACAAAGAAGTAGTCGACCAGGTTCAGGGCCGTCCACGGCGCGAGCAGGTACAGCATCATGATGAGCGCCGCGAAGAGCACGTCCACCGCCCCCGCCGAGATGCTCAAAGAGACCAGTACCCACAGGACGGCTAGCGCGAGGATGGTCACCACCCGCAGCCGCCGGGTCGGGGTGACCTTCTTGAAGGCGTCGATGGCCGTCACGGTCGTGAGCATTGCGCCGTAGGCGTTGATGCCCATCGTCGCCACGAGCGCGGCCACCGAGGAGAGCGCGAGCACGACCCCGAGCCCCCCGAAGACCGCGTCGCCGGCGTCGCGCAGCGAGACGAGGGCGTCGGTGGCGCCCAGGCGGGTGGCGAGCCAGGCGCCGATCGCTATGAGCCACACAGCGGAGCCCGAAGCCCCGAAGAAGACGGCCGCGATGATGTAGCGTGGCCTGGTGTCCCGCGGCAGGTAGCGCGAGTAGTCCGAGACGTATGGCGCGTACGTGATGTTGTACGAGGCGCTGGCCGTGAACTGCGCCATGAACGCGACCAGCGTGAAGCCGCCGGGCGACGAGCCGCTCCCCCCGGCACCACCCGCGAAGATGGCTATCGTCAGGACGACGTACAGCGGCAACGAGATGTAGAAGAGCACCCGGAAGAGCGTGTGCAGGTAGTCGTGGCCGTAGATGGCGAAAAGCGCTGCGACGACGGCTATCGCCACGACGATGACCGTCCCGTTCCACCCGAATAGCCCGTTCAGCCCGGCGGAGATCAAGACGGAATCGACCACGTTGAACGCCACGAACGTGAAGAACGTAGCGACCAGCGCTAGCAGTACCCCCCGGTACCCGAGCTGCGCCCGCGACTGTACCATCTGCGGCAGCCCGAGCTGGGCGCCCTGGATCGCGTGGAACGCCATGAAGAGCGTACCGAAGAGGATTCCGAGCGTCCCAGCGAGGATCGTCCAGCCCAGGGAGAGCCCTAGCCCGGGCCCAATGAACCCGATCGTGATGGTGAAGAACTGGAAGTTTCCGAGGAACCAGAACGGCCCCTGGTGCCAGACCTTACCGTGCCGCTCGTCCTCCGGCACGTAGTCGATGGAACGCTGCTCGATCTGCCGCCCCAGACCCTCCTGACCCTCAACGCTGGTAGCCATCTTCCTCTTCTCCCGCCCCACAGGACGATCCGGTGAACTTTCGCCGCTCTAGTGTAGAGAATGCAAGCACCGACTGCCGGTCAATGGACACTGCCGCGGGCTTCCTGGTAAGCGTGTCCGAACCGGTAGAGCGTCGCTTCGGCTGAGGGTAGCCCGATGAGCTGCATTCCCACCGGTAGTCCCGACGCGTCGAGCCCGCACGGTACCGAGAGGCTCGGGAAACCGTTCAGGTTCGTCGGGCCGGTAAGCCGGGTCAGGGCAGAGTACACGGCCTCTTTGTAACCCTCGATGCTCGTCTCGCGCTGCCCGATAAGCGTGGCCGTTATCGGCACGGCGGGCGTGATGAGCACGTCCACGTCGGCCAGGGCGCGCGAGAACTCCTCGACAGAGCGGAGCTTTCTCTGCTGGGCGTTGGCGTACCTGTGGGCCTCGAGGTTCTCGCCGCGCAGCAGGCGTTCGAGGCCCTGGTCGTCGAACCTGTCGGGCTCGGCCTTGAGGCGCTCCTCGTGGACGGCGTAGGCCTCCACGGCGAGGGTCAGGCGCTGGTCGCGCAGCGTCTCCCACAGGTTCGGCACCGTCACCTCGCGCACCTCGGCGCCGAGGTCGCGGAATGTCCCGGCGGCCTCCATCACCCGCTTCTCGACGTCGTCGGCGACGTGCTCGAAGTAGAAGCCCCTGGGGATGCCGACGGCGGTTTTCCGGAGGCCGGAGCGCAGCCCGCGTACAAAGTCCTCCGGGGGGTGGTTCGTGGAGTAGGGATCCAGGGGGTCGTGTCCGGCCAGCGCGTTCAGCAGGAGAGCGTTGTCCTCGACGGTGCGGGAGAGTGGGCCGACGTGGTCCAGGGTCCAGGCCAGGGGGAACACGCCGTGCTTGCTCACGCGACCGAAGGTCGGTTTCATGCCGACGGCACCGCAGAGGGCGGCGGGGATGCGGATCGAGCCGCCGGTGTCGGATCCCAACGCGCCGTAGACGAGGTTCGCCGCGACGGCCGCCCCCGAGCCTCCGCTGGAGCCGCCGGTGATCCTGGTGGGATCGTGGGGGTTCCTCGTGGGTCCGAAACGAGAGCGGTCGCCCGTTGGACCGTAGGCGAACTCGTGGGTGTTCGTCTTGCCCAGAATGACGGCGCCGGCGTCGCGCAGCCGGAGCACGACCGTTGCGTCGTGATCGGGGAAGTGATCCTCGAAGAGAGCCGATCCCATCGTGGTACGCGTTCCCTCGGTGAAGATCAGATCCTTCAAGCCCAGAGGCACGCCGTGCAGCGGCCCCCGGTAGGTGCCGCCCGAGATCTCCGCTTCGGCTTGCGACGCCTCCTCGAGCGCCCGCTCGCCCGTGACGGTTATGAAGGCGTTGGTCTCGTCGGCCTCGATGCGCGCCAGGCACGTCTGTGTCACCTCGACCGGGGAGAGGCGCTTCTCCCGCAACTCTAAAGAGAGGTCGGCCAGAGTAGTCGGGAGTTCGTCTGTGAGTGTGTCCACGCCGGCCATCTTACAGCCTCCGGGTTCCCGGTATGATCTGCCGGTGAGGGAGCGGCTACTGAAGGCGGCAAGGGGATTCGACCGGCGGGTGTGGCTGCTCCTGGTCGCCATGCTTGCCTGGCGGTTCGCCCAGGGCCTGTTCTTTCCATTCTCGACGATCTACTTCCACAACGTGCTCGGCATCCCGCTCTCGCTCGTCGGGGTGGGCTTCGGGACGCTCGCCGCGGCGAGCGTGGTCTCCGGCCTCGTCTCCGGTCCCCTAACCGACCGTTACGGGCGCAAGCCGTTGATGCTCGCGGCCCTCCTGGGCAGCACGGCGAGCTTCTTCGCGTTCTCGCTGATCGAGGGTTTCGCCGGCTACTTGGTGGTCTCCGTCGTGGCGGGCCTCTCCGGCCACAGCGTCTTCGAGGCCGCCCGCAACGCGATGGTCGCCGACGTCACGCCTCTGGGGATGCGCTCCCGAGCGTTCGGCCTGGTACGGGTGGGCGGGAACGTCGGCTGGGCCCTCGGTCCGATAGTCGCCGGCGTCGTCTCGGCGGTGTCCGGCGGTTCGGGCGACGCCTACCGGGCGCTCTTCGTGGGAACGGCGATCCTCACGGCCCTCGTGGCGCTGGGCGTGGCGCTGATGGTGCGCGAATCTCTGCCGACCGGGACTGGTCCTGCAGAGGCGGGTTTCGCGCCCAAGAAGGGGGCATTGCGGGTGGCGCTCTCGGATCCCTCGCTCCTCGTTCTGCTAGGTGTCGGGGTGCTCATGTACTACGTCTTCACGCAGGACTGGCAGGCGCTCCCGATCTACGCCAAGAACTTTGTCGGGTTGCCGGACGGGCAGATCGGGCTCTTCCTCGGGGGCAACGGGGTGATGGTCATCCTCTTGCAGCTCCCCGTCGCGTACCTGATCGACCGCGGATCCAAGATCGCGGCCCTGCTCGCAGGCGCGGCCCTCTTCGCCGCCTCCTCGGCTACCCTGCTCCTGACGGAGTCGTTCCTCGGCATCCTCCTGGCCTTCGCGGGGTTCTTCACGTTGGGCGAGATGGTGCTCGAGGTCGCCGGCGCGTCCCTGGCCGCCGAGCTCGCCCCGGTGCGCCTGCGCGGGACATACCTCGCCCTCTTCGGCTCCTGCTTCGGGGCGGCCTACGGGATCAGCCCCATCGTCGCCGGCGCTCTGCTGGAGGCCGAACTACCCGGCATCGTCTGGACGATCCAGTTGGCCGCGGCAGGATCCGCCATCCTGGGCCTCCTCCTGCTCGCGCAACTTCGCCACAGGAAGGGCCACAACGGGGCCCCGGAAGTTACTAACGGCGCCCCTTAGGGTATGGATGGGGCCGGAGTGCAAGCGAAGAGAGGAGACATCAGATGGCATACGAACTGCCTCAGCTGCCCTACGGCTACGACGCCCTCGAACCCACCATCGACGAAGAAACGATGCACCTGCACCACGAAAAGCACCACAACACCTACGTCACCAACCTGAACGCCGCCCTGGAGAAGCACCCCGAGGCCGACCCCGGATCCCTCGAGGAGCTCCTGGCCAACCTGGACTCCGTGCCCGAGGACATAAGGAGGGCCGTCCGCAACAACGCCGGCGGGCACTCCAACCACTCGATGTTCTGGCGGATCATGGGCCCGTCTGGACAGGGAGGCGGCGAGCCCACCGGCGACCTGGCCTCCGCGATCGACTCCTCCTTCGGCTCGTTCGGGGGGTTCAAGGAGCAATGGGCCGCGGCCGCCGCGCCGGGGGCGGTCTTCGGCAGCGGTTGGGCGTGGCTGATAGCGAACCCCGACGGCTCCTTGTCCATAGAGACCACCCCGAACCAGGACAGCCCGCTGATGGAGGGCAAGACGCCGGTGATCGGGCTGGACGTGTGGGAGCACGCCTACTACCTCAAGTACCAGAACAGGCGGCCCGAGTACATACAGGCCTGGTGGGAGGTGGTGAACTGGGACGAGGCCGGCCGCCGCTACGACGCCGCCCGTTCCGCTTAAGGATTACCGCCTAGAAACACCGCGGTAAGCTGCAAGGCCCCCGGACCTGATGTCCGGGGGCCTTTTCTTGCCCCGGTTCGGGTTTTGGTGCGGCCCAACCCGATCGTTCAGGGCGACCATCGAGTAAGCTAAGGGTCGTTGTGGAAGTAGGAGAGCGGAGGGACCTTCACGGATGCGTCTGGTGATCGTGGGCGGGGTAGCGGCGGGGACCAAAGCGGCGTCGAGGGCGCGCAGGGTGGACCCAGATCTGGAGATCACGGTCTACCAGGAGGAGCCGGAGCCCTCTATCAGCGAGTGCGGCCTACCTTATCTCCTCTCCGGCGTCGTGGGGGAACGCGAGGAGCTCATCGCCCGCACCCCCGAACAGTTCGCCGAGAAGGGCATCGAGGTACGGGTGCGCCAGCGGGTCGAGAGCCTGGACCCCGATGAGAGAGGACTCCGCGTCCGCGACCTGGCAAACGACGAGGTCTTCGAGGACGCTTACGACCGCCTGATCCTCGCCACCGGCGCGCGGGCCGTCCTCCCCCCTATCCCCGGCGCGGACCTCGACGGCATCTTCGAGCTCCGCTTCCTCACCGACGCAGACAGAATATTGGAGTATGTTCGCGACAACTCCCCGAAGCGGGCGGTCGTGGTTGGCGGAGGTTACATCGGGCTCGAGGTCGCGGAGAACCTGTGCGGGCTCGGGATGGAGGTCGGGCTCGTGGAGGCGGAGAAGCGGGTTGCCCTCGCCTACGGCGCCGAGGTCTCCGAGAAGATCGAAGCCCGCCTCCGGGAGAAGGACGTCCGTGTCTTCACCGACACGGAGGTGGAGAGGTTCGTGGGCGACGACCGCGTCGCGGGCGTCGGCTTCGGCGACGGGGAGCTTGAGGCCGACCTGGTCGTTCTCGGGATTGGCGTGGAGCCGAGCGTAGAGCTTGCCCGCGAGGCCGGGCTGGAGCTTGGCGTGGCCGACGCGATACGCGTGGACCGGCACATGAAGACCAGCATCCCGGACGTGTGGGCCGCCGGCGATTGCGTCGAGACAACAAACCTGGTCTCCGGCGAGCCAACCTGGGTTCCGTTGGGCGACACGGCCAACCAGATGGGGCGAGTCGCCGGCACCAACGCCGCCGCCGGGCGCGATGACCTGGCATTCCCCGGTGTGCTCGGAACCGGCATCTTCAAGGTCTTCGACCTCGGCGTCGGCAAGACCGGCCTCTCCGAAGAAGGCGCCACGGCCGCGGGCTTCGAGGTCGTGAGCGCCGCCGTGGAGACCGCCGACCGGGCAGCCTACTACCCTGGCGCCGGCAAGGTCTTCCTCAAGCTCATCGCCGACAGGGCAACGGGACGTCTTCTAGGCGCCGAGTCGGTCGGTACGGGCGCGGACAAGCTCATCGACATCTGCGCCACGGCCATCTGGGGCCACCTCGCCTACCCGGATCTCGTCAACCTCGACCTCGCCTACGCCCCACCCTTCGGCCCGGCCCTGAGCCCCGTCATCCAGGCCGCAAGCGTCCTCTCCGGCAAGTTCGAGCGCGCCCACGAAGGGACCAGGGTCTCCGAGTAACGGGCATCGTTCTGGCAGAGTTCAGACGGAGCCGGTAACGAGCGCCGCTGCCAGGATCCCCACGAGCGCAACCAGGGCGACAAAGCAACCGATACGCAGCAGGCCCGCTAATGCAGTCGTTGTAGGGGTGCTGGCAGGTTACGTTGGTCGGCGCGCGACGGCTAGAAGGGCCAGCACCGCGAGGCCCAACAGGGCTGCTAGCGGCAACGCCAGCCAGGCCGTTCCGATGCCTGGTCCTCCGGTGTCGGGCATGGGTTGCGCACTGGCCGAGGACGTGGCGGACGCCGAGGCTGACGCGCTCTGGGTGGACGTGCCGAGCATAGCCTCGAGCATAGCGTCGTGGATGTGGGTGTTCTCGTAGACGCCTGTCAGGTTCTCGGCACCCGGGCCCATTGCCGTTACGGGGACGTCCTCGGCGGTGTGGTTGGTGGTGGACCAGTCGACCAGGAACCGCTTGTCGGAGCCGGCGACGCGGAAGGGGCCGTCCTCGACGGTGCGCCCTCCGCCGGACTCATTGGGATAGTCGGGGTCGCTCTGGATCTCGTTGGTGTCCTCGATGGCGAGGCTGCCGGTCTCGTGGTCGGCGGTCACGATGACGAGCGTCTCGGGGTCCGTAGCCGCGTAGTCCTCGACGACCTTGACGGCCTTGTCGAGCTCTTGCCCAGCCTCTATGACCAGAGAAGCGTTGGACTGGTGGGCCATCTCGTCTATGCCCTCTTCTTCGACGAGCAGGAAGAAGCCGTTGGGGTTTTGGGAGAGCGTCTCTATCGCCTTGCGGGTCATCTCCGGCAGCGGCACGACGGGGTCGTAGACGTCGCCCTCACCCTCGGGGGCCTGCTGGAACATCTCCTCGTTGGCGAAGAGACCGAGGATCTTGGGCCCGCCCGCGGCCTGGAGGCTAGGGGCGTCCGTCACATACTCGTAACCGAGGGATTGCGCCTGATCGACGAGGTTACCCTTGGTGCCCGCGCTCTTCTCTTCCGGGTCGACCTGCGGCTCGTCCGGGAAAGCGCCGGGGTCGTCCGGCGGGAACCAGAAATCCTCGCCGCCGCCCAGGATCACGTCCGGGCGGCTCTCCTCGAGGTACTGGCGTGCGATCTCGCTCTGGTTGTCCCGATCCTCGACGTGGGCCCCGAACGAGGCGGGGGTCGCGTCGGTAACCTGGCTGTTGGTGACGAGCCCGGTGGCCTTGCCGGCCCTCTCGGCCGCCTCGAGTACGGTCGGAACTGGGTTGCCGTCGACGTCAACCCCGACGGCGCCGTTGAAGGTCTTGACGCCCGAGGAGATCGCGGTCCCCCCCGCCGCCGAGTCGGTGACGAACGCCTCCGGGTCGTCGGGGGAGGTCTGGGATCTTCCCGCGTAGGGCATGTCGTCCATGGCCAGCTCGCCCTCGTCCCCGACGGTCGCGAAGCGGATGGCGTCCCGGTGCGAGGTCCCCATCCCGTCACCGACCAGGATGATGACGTTCTTCGCCTCCCCACCGGCCGCGGAGCTCTGGGCCGGCGCCGGGCCAGCCCCGCCCGCGAGCGCCGCGAGCGCGACGAGGAACGCCAGCAGCAACGCCGCCGAGATGTACGAGACCCGCGAAAAGCTCACAGGAGGCTCCTTCATTTGTCGTTCAGGCCAGCGCCTAGAACCGCTCCACGACCGTCTTGGCCAGCATGTGCAGCGGCAGGTAGTCGGGGCCACCCGCCTTGGAGTCCGTGCCGCTCATGCCGAAGCCGCCGAAGGGCTGGACGCCGACCAGGGCGCCGGTGATGGTGCGGTTGAAGTAGACGTTGCCTGCCTGAAGTTCGTGGCGGGCGCGCTCGAGGTGGTCGCGGTTCCTGGAGTAGACGCCGCCGGTGAGCCCGTAGGGGGAATCGTTGGCGATCTTCAGGGCGTCGTCGAAGTCGTTGGCCCGGATCACGGAGAGGACGGGACCGAAGATCTCCTCCTGGGCAACCCGGGCCGTCGGCTCGACCTCGAAGACCGTGGGCTCGACGAAGTACCCGTTGCTAGGATCGCCAGGGTCGCCCCCGAGGACCCTGTCTCCCTCCTGCTTGCCGGCGTCTATGTAGCCGGAGACCTTCTCGAACTGCGGCTCGCTGATCACCGGCCCAAGGTTCACGTCGGCGCTACCTTCGGTGGGAACGCCTATCTTCAGCGCCCGCGCGTTCTCGACCACCTTGGCCAGCACCTCGTCGTGGACGTCGGCGTGCAGGATGGCGCGGGAGGCGGCGCTGCACTTCTGGCCCGAGTAGCCGTAGGCGCTCTTCACGATGTCGGCGGCTGCCGCGTCGAGGTCGGCGGAGTCGTCGATGATCATGGCGTCCTTGCCGCCCATCTCCGCGATCACACGCTTGACCCAGCGCTGGTTCTCTATCTGGCCGGCGGCGAGCTCGTTTATCCTGAGGCCCGTCTTCATGGAGCCGGTGAAGGAGACGAAGCGCGTCCTGGCGTCCTTGACGAGGTAGTCCCCGATCTCCGAGCCGTACCCGGGGAGGAAGTTGACGACGCCGTCAGGGACCCCGGCCTCCTGGAAGATTTCCATGACCTTCGTCCCGAGCACGCTGGTGAACTCGGAGGGCTTCATGATGACGGTGTTCCCCGTGACGAGGGCCGCGCCGGACATGCCGGTGAGGATGGCCGTCGGGAAGTTCCAGGGCGCTATGGTCACCCCGACGCCCATCGGCTGGTAGAAGTAGCGGCTCTCCTCGCCGGGGACGGCGTAGATCTCGACCCCGTCCTTGAGGCGGAGCATCTCGCGAGCGTAGTACTCGAGAAAGTCTATGGCCTCGGCTACCTGCGCGTCGGCCTCGGCCCACGGCTTGCCGCCCTCGTAGGCCTCCCAGGCCAGAAGCTCGAACCGCCTCCGGCGCATGATGCCCGCGGCCCGCAAGAGTATCCTCGCCCGGGCCTCGGGTGCCGTGCGGCTCCAGTACTCGAAGGCCGCCGTCGCCATGTCGAGGGCCAAGTCGGCCTCGCGCTCGCCCGCGGCGGCTACCCGTCCGACGACCTGCGAGGGGTCGGCGGGGTTGACGGAGACGATCTCGCCGTCCGCCTCGACCGGCTTGCCGCCGATGACCAGCGGGTGGCTCGCGCCAAGAGAGTTTCTGACCTCCTCGAGGGCGGCCCGCATCTTCTCGACGTTGGCCTCCTCGGACCAGTCGAGGTACGCCTCGTTCTTGTAAGGTATGAGGCCCATCGGCTCCTCCTTCTCTCCGCTACCTCTTTATCGCGCCCACGATGCTCCCGATCACGTCCTTTGCGACGTAGCCGGCGATCTTGGGGTTCTCCTTGAGACGCCGCGTCGAGTACTCGTACCAGTCGTCGCCGTACGGCACGTAGACCCTGAGCTTGTGCCCGGCGTCGACCAGGATGCTCCTGAGCTCTTCGTCCACCCCGAGGAGCATCTGGAACTCGTAGCGGTCCCTTGGGATCTCGAGCTGGTGGATGAGCCTCAGGGCGTGCCAGATCAGGAACTCGTCGTGCGTCGCTATCCCGACGTAGATGCCGCCCTTCAAGAGCTCGTCCAGCAGGAATATGTAGTTCTGTCTGACGGTGTCGAAGTCCTTGTAGGCTATGGACCGCGGCTCGTCGTAGATGCCCTTGCACAGCCTGACGGAGTAGCCGGCCTCGATGATGCGCTGCACGTCCTCGATGGAGCGCCGCATGTACGACTGCAGGACGGCGCCCGTGTTCTCGTGCCGGGCGTGCATGTCGCGGACCATGTCGAGGGTCACGCCCGTGTAAGGGGAGTCCTCCATGTCCACCCGCACGAAGCGGCCCCTGGCGCCCGCGTACTCGACGATCTCCTCCAGGTTGGCCCGGCACAGCTCCTCGTCCAGGGTGAGGCCGAGGCCGGTGAGCTTGACGGAGATGCCGCTCTTCAGGTCGTGCTCGTCCAGGGTGTCGACGATCTTCTCGTGATCTCTCAGCTTGGCGATGGCGTCGGCCTTGCTCTCGGTGCTCTCCCCGAGCAGGTCGATGGTCGCCACGCAGCCCTGCTTGTTCAGGTCCCGCACCGTCGAGACCGCCTCGTCCAGGGTGTCGCCGGCGATGTAGCGGCTCGAGATCTTCTTGACGATGGGCCGCGGTATGACCGGCACCGAGTTCGCTATGGCCCTGTCCATTATCCCCATGTACCGGCACACCTCGCGACACTAGATATCCTGCCCTTGCCTGCACGGATTCTACTGTAAGGAGTACCCCGCGGCTTTGGTGTAGGATGACCCGAAGGCAGGGAGATTAAGCGAACACCCGGAGGTCAACAGATGCGCACCACCGACGCCCGTCGAGGGGACCGCCTCCGCCGCCAGAACCGTCGCCTCCCTGGTCGGCGGGCGCACGCTCGAAGACGCGCCCGGCGGCAAGATGTCGTCGGTCAACCCGGCCCGCACGGACGAGACGGTGGCCGAGGTCCTGCTCGGCGACGCCGGCACCTTCGTGGAGGCCTGCCGGGCGGCGCGCGCGGCGCAAAAGGAGTGGGCCGCGGTGCCGGCCCCGATCCGCTCGCAGGTAATAAAGAAGGATCGGGCGCATCGTCGAGAACAACAAGGAGGCCCTGGCCGCCTCGTCGACCCGCGAGATCGGCAAGCCCTGCGCGGAGGCCCTCGGCGAGGTCCAGGAGATCATAGACACCTGCGACTTCTTTACCGGCGAAGGTCGGCGGCTCTACGGCCAGACCGTGCCATCCGAGATGCCAGACAAGCAGCTCTTCACCTTCAGGATGCCGGTCGGCGTCGCGGCGATCATCACCGCCGGCAACTTCCCCGTCGCCGTCCCTTCCTGGTACCTGATACCGGCCCTCCTCTGCGGCAACGCCGTGGTGTGGAAGCCGGCCGAGTACTCCCCCGCCGTCGGCGACGCCCTCGCCAAACTCTTCGTCGCCGGTGGTCTCCCCGACGGCGTCCTGAACGTCGTGCAGGCCGAAGGGGCCGCCGCCTTCGAGGGCCTCGAGCGGGCGCTCGACGAGGGGCTCGTGGACAAGGTCGGCTTCACCGGGTCCTCGGAGGTGGGGCGCAGGATCGGGGAGCTCTGCGGCCGGCACCTGCAGATCCCCTGCCTGGAGCTCGGCGGCAAGAACCCGCTCGTCGTCATGCCCGACGCCGACCTCGACCTCGCGGTCGAGGGCGCCCTCTTCTCGGGCTTCGGCACCGCCGGCCAGCGGTGCACCTCTCTGGGCACCGTCATCGTCCACGAGTCGGTGCACGACGAGTTCCTCTCGAAGTTCGCCCGCGCGACCGAGGAGGCGAAGGTCGGCGACCCGACGCAAGACGTGCTCTACGGCCCGATGCTCAGCGAGAGGTTCCTGGAGCGTTTCCTCGGGTGGCTCGATCTGATCGAAGGCCACCACACCGTCCACGGCTCCAGCGGGACCGGAAGGATCACGGCCGACAACCCCCGCGAGGGCTTCGTCGGTGACCCCGACGCCGGCCTCTTCTGCCACCCGACCATCGTGGACGGCGTGACGATGGAGGACGAGATCTACAAGCACGGAGACCTTCGGGCCCATCGTCGGGGTCGCCACGTTCGCCGACTTCGACGAGGCGGTCGAGCTCTCCAACGCCCACGGCTACGGGCTCTCGGCCGCCATCTACACCCGCGACGCGGCGAACGCCCTGCGCTTCCGCGAGCGCAACCGGGCCGGGATGCTCTCGGTCAACAACTCGACCAGCGGCGCCGAGGCCCACCTGCCCTTCGGGGGCAACGGCAAGAGCGGCAACGGCAGCCGTCTCTCCGGGATCTGGGTGCTCGACCAGTTCACCCGCTGGCAGTCGATGAACTGGGACTATGCCGGCAAGCTCCAGAAGGCCCAGATGGACATCGCCAGACCTCCCGGCCGACCTCGATTACACGCTGCCCGGGGTCGAAGAGGAAGGCGCTTGACGCCCAACGGTGTCGGCCACGACGTCATCGTGGTCGGCCTCGGGGGGATGGGGAGTGCCGCCGCCTGCCAGCTGGCGGGACGCGGCAAGAAGGTCCTCGGGCTGGAGCGGCACGCCCCGGCGCACGACAAGGGCTCCAGCCACGGCGAGTCCAGGATCATCCGTCAGGCGTACTTCGAGGGCCCCGATTACGTGCCGCTCTTGCTGCGGGCCTACGAGCTTTGGGAAGAACTCGAACGGGAGACCGGCGAGGACCTCATGACCCTCACCGGGGGGCTCATGATCGGCCCGCCCGACAGCGCGGCCGTCTCCGGCAGCGCCCTGAGCGCCGAGGAGCACGGCTTGCCCTACGAGATGCTCGACGCCCCGAGAGCTGAAACGCCGCTACCCGGCCTTCGAGCCGACACCGAGCACCGTCGCCCTCTACGAAGCGAAGGCGGGCTTCGTCAGGCCCGAGAGGAGCGTGAAGGCGCACCTGGACCGGGCGACATCTTTGGGCGCGGACCTCCGCTTCGGCGAGCGGACCCTATCGTGGGAACCGACGCCCTCGGGGGTGCGGGTCGAGACCGAGCTCGGGACCTACGAGGCCGAGAGGCTAATCGTCTCGGCCGGGGCGTGGGCGCCGGAGCTGCTGGCCGACCTCGGGTTGCCGCTGGAGGTCACGCGCCAGATCCTGTTCTGGTTCGCCCCTTCGGGCGGCGTAGAGCACTTTCTACCGGACCGCTTCCCCATCTTTATCTGGGAGCCCGAGGACGGCAACTCGTTCTACGCCTTCCCGGCCATCGACGGTCCGTCCGGCGGGGTCAAGGTCGCGTTCTTCAGGGCCGACGGTACGCCGACCGATCCGGACGAGATAGACCGCGAGGTCCATACCGAAGAGGTCGACTTTATCCGGTACTACCTGGCCCGGTACGTCCCGGCGCTGGATGGCGAACTCCTGTCCGCCAAGACCTGCATGTACACCAACACGCCCGACGAGCACTTCGTCATCTCGCTGCACCCCGATCATCCTCAGGTCGCGATCGCCGCCGGGTTCTCGGGCCACGGCTACAAGTTCTGCAGCGTGGTCGGCGAGATACTGGCCGACCTGGCGACGGAAGGTTCGACCCGCCACCCGATAGACCTCTTCTCCCCCACCCGCCTGGAGAGGTCCGCGAAGGGCTGAGGGTGATCATCCGCGAGGAGCAAGCCGAAGACCGGGCCGACGTCGCGAAGGTCCATCGGCTGGCCTTCGGGCGGGAGGACGAGGGAAGGCTCGTGGAAGCGCTCCGCGACGGCGACCATGCGAGGATCTCCCTGGTCGCCGAAGACGGCGGCCGGATCGTCGGGCACGTTTTGTTCAGCGCCCTGTCCCTCGCGGCGCCGGACGGCGCGCTCGACGCCCTGTCCCTCGCGCCCGTGGCCGTCGTCCCCGACCGTCAAAGGGAGGGCATCGGCTCGATGCTGATCCGCGAGGGCTTGCGTACCTGCGAAGGCCGGGGACACCGCGTCGTCGTGGTGCTCGGAGAGCCCGGCTACTACAGGAGGTTCGGGTTCTCGACGAGGCTTGCGGAGAACCTGAGTACCGTCTACCCGAAGGAGGCCTTCATGGCCCTGGAGCTCGTGCCGGCGGCGTTGGACGGCGTCACCGGCAAGGTCGAGTACCCGCCGCCCTTCGAGGCGGTGTGACGGTGCAGATCCTCGATGCCGCGGCAACGACAGAGTGCCTCCCTTACCCCGCCCTCGCGGACTCCATAAAGGAGGTTGCCCTGGACCAGGACTCCGAGGAGGTCAGCGCCCCGGCCAGGACGATATTGCCGCTGCCCGAGGGCGGCTTTCTCCTCGTCATGCCCGCCCGCGACGCGGAGCTCGCGATCACCAAGCTGGTCTCCGTGCACCCGGGCAACGCCGAGCGCGGTCTGCCGACCATCCAGGGTGAGGTGGTCGTCATGGATGCTGCGACGGGCACGAGGCTCGGCCTCCTCGACGGCGCCGTGGTCACCGGGCGTCGCACGGCAGCCCTCAGCCTGCTAGCCGCCCGCGAGTTCGCCCCCCGACCAGAAGCCCCGCTCCTGATCGTCGGCGCCGGAACCCAAGGTTACTCGCACCTCGAAGCCTTTCGCGAAGGCCTGGGAACTTCGGAGGCCTTCGTCTTCTCCCGCACCCGGGAGCACGCAGAAGCCCTCGCGGCGCACGCGCGGGACCTCGGCATGACGTCCCGGACCGTGGACGGACCAGAGGAAGTCCTCGACGAGGCCGGGCTAGTGGTCACCGCGACGACGAGCCGGGAGCCGGTGTTGCCCGAAGACGTGCCCGATGGCGTCTTCGTGGCGGCGGTGGGCTCCTTCGAGCCGGAGGCCGTCGAGATCCCCCGGACCCTCGTCTCGCGCTCCACCGTGATCGTCGACACCCTCGAAGGCGCGCAGGAGGAGGCGGGGGATCTGATCCAGGCCATAGAAGCCGGCGCCTTCTCGTGGGACGATGCCCGCTCCCTGGCCGACGCCCTGCGGGCAGCGGAACGTCCTACTGGAACCGTCGTCTTCGAGAGCGTGGGACACGCCCTGTGGGACCTGGCCGCCGCCAGGACGGCGTTCGGCGACTGACAAATCGGGGCGCCGAATCCTTCCGGCTCCCCAGACGTATAATTGGGGATGTCCCGGGCCGGTAAAGGAGGAGAGATGAGCAAGTGGTCCCCGCTCGCTGTGTTGTTCCTCTTGGCGACGTTCCTCCTCTCGGCGGCCACGGCTGCTCAGGACCCCGACACGGTCTTCGACGAAGCGGACATCCTTAGCGCGTCCGAGGAACGGGAGGTCCAGGATACCTTCGCGCAGACCAGCGCCGAGACCGGGGATCCACTCTACGCGATTCTGAGGGACGATACGAACATCAGCCCCGACGATCTCGCGGCCCAGGAAGCGTACGTCCGTGACACGGTGCGGGAGGAGAACCTCCCTGAGGACGCCGGCGTCATCGTGGTAGACCCGCAGGACGAGTGGAGCCAGGTGTACAACCTGAACGGCGACGTCGAGGAGTCCATCTATGAGGCCATGCAGCCCAGCTTCTCCGACGGGGATTTCGCCGATGGCCTCATCGCCGGGGCAGCCCAGTTGCAAGATAGCCTGAGCGCGGTGCCCGAGATGCTCACCGTCGGCGGCGTTCTCGGCGCGGTGGCGGCCGTCGTGGGCGGAGCTTTCTTCTTTGTCCGCCGTCGCAGGAGTCAGCGCGAGCTGGAGGAGCAGCGCGCGGCCGCCGACAGGGAGTTCGGCGAGCTCACGGAGAGGATCGGGTCGTTCGACGAGAAGGAGCGGCTCGTCTCCGGCTATCTCGAGGCCCAGCGGCCGCTGCTCGACACGCGGTGCGAGGACGAGGTGGAGGCCAGGATCCAGGACGCCCGCGCCGCCGGCTTCGGCGAGCAGTTCAACGGGGCGGCCGGCCTCCTCACCTCCGACCCACGCGCGGCGCGCGAGCGTCTGGCCCGGGGACGGACGCTCCTGGAGGAAGCCCTCGGGCAGCTGGACGGTGCAGAGGCCACGCTCGACGACTACCGAGCCGCCGACGAGGCCCTCGAAGGCCGGCTGCACGAGGCCGCCGGAGAGATAGAAGCGGCGGCCGACGCCGAAGCGCGGGCCGCCGACGCGGGCGTCGCCGTCGAGCCGCTGGCGTTGCGTCCCGAGTACGACAGGCTCGCACGGGAGGCGGCCGACCGCGCGGCTAACCGGAACGAGTTCGACCCCCGAAAGGCCCTCGGGGCCGTGGACGCGCTCGCAATCCGGGCGCAGGAGCAAAGGGCAGCGATGGAGGCCGAGGTCTCCGCTCGCACCGCCCTCCCAGAAGAGCGGGCCGAGGCCAAGGACGCCCTGGGCCGGGCGCGGGAGGCGGTCGAGGAGTACGCCAGGTCCCACGCGACGGAGCAAAAACGGTGGGGACCCGCCGCCATAGAAGATGCGCCCGTCCCCGCGGAGCTCTCAGCCGACCTGCGCCACGCGGCGGGCGCCGCGGACCGAGCCGTTCGGACGGAGGCCGCCGGACGGTTCGTCGAGGCCCACTGGCTCCTGGCAGACGCCACCGAGACCGCCCGGACGACGATGCAGGCCCCCGGCCGCCTCAAGACCGTCGTAGCAGAGGCCGACCGGCGTCGCCGCGAAGGAGAGAAAAAGCTGGAGGAGCTCGAAACCCGCCTCGAGGAGGCCAAGGCCAACAGGCACCTCATGAACCCGCGCGGGCGCCGGCGGTTGCAGGAGTACGAGCGCAAGCTCGACGACGCCCGCGGCGGCTTCTTCGGCGCCGACTGGGTGGCCGCTATCCTGATCTTCGAGGCCCTCGACACCGATTACGCGTACATGGGGGATCCGGGAGGCGACTGGGCCGGTGGAGACTACGGCGGCGGAGGCTGGGAAGGCTTCGGCGGGGGCGACTTCGGCGGTGGTGGCTTTGGGGGCGACGGCGGCGGCGGGGGATTCTGACCTCGGCACGGAAAACGTCCAGGACCGCTGTAGGACCGCGAGAAACGACCGGCAACCCGGTCCGGGCACGCCCATCCGACACCCTCGGCATTACACCAGACTGTAATAGCGTATACATTCCGAGGGCGGCAGTGTATAGTGTACGAGGCCGTGGAAGGAGCCGTGAATGCAACAGATTGCCATAGGTGCCGAGCCATTATCAGAGATCTCGGTCGGACGCGAGAGCGAAGAGATGTGCATGCTGGCCAAGTTTTTCAACGCGTTCGCCAACTCGACGAGGCTATCGATCCTGCTGCTCCTGACGCAGCGGGAGGAGATGAGGGTCGGCGAGCTCGTCGAAGAGCTGGGAGCCCCGCAGCCGCGCATCTCGGACCACCTCCGCTGCCTCGCCTGGTGCGGATACGTCCAGGTCCGGCGCGAGGGCCGAAACGCCTACTACTCTCTGGCAGACGAGCGCGTGCTCGAGGTCCTGAGGCTCGGCGAAGCGCTGCTCCGAGACAACATCGATCGCCTCGAAGCCTGTCAGGCAGGCTAGGAGGCGCCTAGCCTGCAGCGAGTCAGCCCACTGCGCCCTTCGGGCTCCGCTTTCAGCACGCATCGGGCCTTTGCAGACCCTCGCTCTCAGCACGCCGCCTTGCAGGCGGCTTTCAGCCAGAACCGCCGGGCGCGATCAGGGGCCGCCCCGCGTACCTCGACCGCCCGCGCCGGACGCGGCCGTGTCAAGGCCCTTCGCCGGACGAACCCTGGCCGCGGCCTAGCTGTCGGCTGACAGCGAGGACCGAAGGTCCGAAGCGGGCTGAAAGCTGGCGCAGCCAGCGTGCTACCCTACCCGGCCGCTTCGAAGCTCTGTCGGGCCTCCACCCGCTCGGCCCAGGCGCGGACGTTTGGGTAGGCGTCGAGGGAGATCTCTCCCCTCACTTCTAGCTCTCGCAGGCGGACGATGTTTCCCGCGTGCGCTATGTCGGCCAGGGAGAACTGCCCGGCCAGGTACTCGCGGCCCACTGAGCCGCTCCTCCAGTTTGCCGAGCGTCTCCTCGAGCTTCTGCAGCGCCTCCGCGACCCTCTCCTCCGAGAAACCCCTCTCGCGGCCCACGCTCGCCACGAAGACCGCCGGGTAAAAGTCGCTGTCGGCGTGGGACATCCAGATCCGGGCGTAGGCCCGCTCTTTGGGGTCTCGTGGCAAGAGTTCGGGCCCGTCGGCCACCTCGTCGAGGTACTGGTTGACGACGTTGGACTCGTAGAGAACGTCCCCCTCAACGACCACCACGGGGACCTTGCCGGTTGGGCTGATCTTCAGGAATTCTTCGCTCTTGTTCTCGAGATCCACCTCGTGGGTCTCGAACCCCACGCCCTTCTCGTGCAGGACCATCCTGGTCCGCCGGGCGAAGGGTCACCTCTGGGTGTTGTACAGCTCCACCTTCATGCGCCACCTCCTCATCGCGAACCAACGATGGTAGCACGAGGCCTCCGCAGGACTGTGGTGTGAGCTACGAGATTGCAGGCTCCCGTCGGACGAGTTTGGGGCTCGGGGCAGCGTGGTAGGATCACCGCTCGTACAAACGACGGATCAGGGGTGCTACTGAGGTGGCGCAGGATGTCAGGCAGGCAATGAGTTCCGTGGCGAACCGCCGGGGTCCGATGCTCTCGGCCTATCTGAGCGTGAGCGCCGCCATCCCGGAGAATCAGGGGAGGGCTTACCTCATCCGCCTTCGGGACGCCATGAGCGACGCGGGGGTGCCGGAGGCCCTGCAAGATCTGGTACGCGGCTCCGTGGACGAGGAGACCCACCCCCACGCCCGCACGCTGGTAATCTTCGCGGCGGAAGACGGCTTCTTCGAGATCCACCGGCTGCAGGTCGATCTCCCCGAGTCATACCGCTGGGGCGATCCCATGGTGGCGCCGCTGACCCTGGTCCTCGACGCGTACGAGCCGTACGGGGCGGCGCTCCTCGACGCCGAGAGGTTCCGCTACTTCGTGGTCTCGCCGCTCGTCGATCCTGATGGCGGCGAAGAGGATAAGGGCAACGGCTTTCGCGAGGTGGACGTCCATCCCGCCGAGCCGTACCCCAGGGGCGGGATGGATCAGGAGGCCAACGTCCACAAGTTCTTCAACCAGCTCGGAGAGCTCGCCCGAGACGTCACCTTCCGCGAGGGGGTGCGGCGTCTGATCCTGGCCGGCCCCAAAGAGCGGACCGCCGAGTTCCGCCGTCAACTCCCCCAGGATCTGAAGGACCGCGTCGTGGCCGAGGAACACCTCGACCTCGGGGCGCCGGAGGGTGAGATCCTGGACCACCTGGAAGAGATCCGGGAGCAGGCCGAACAAGAGCGCGAGGCCGCGCTGCTGGAGGAGATCCGGGAGTCCGGCGTGCGCGGTCCGGACGAGACGATCGCGGCCCTGCAAGAGGAGAACCGCGTCTACCACCTCGTCGCCCTGTGGGAGCTGGACGGCGAGACGCGCTGGTGCGACAACGACGGCCTCGCCATCAGGGACATAACCGCCGAGGAATGCCCCTTCTGCGGCCAGAAGACCCGCGTCCGGCCCGTCACCGACGTCCTCGTGGATCTCACCACCGAACGCGGCTCCCGCCTCGACTTCATGCGCGGAGAGAACGCGAACACCGACACGCTGCGCGACGAGTTCGGCGGCATCGCCGGCCTGACGCGCTTCTGAGACGCCCGCCGCCACAAAGCCGGACGTGGTGCGGCCTCCGCAGGCCAGCCCGACGCGCGAACAAGCCCTGGACGGACTGCCACGAACCCCACAAGAAGTGTTACGTTTATGTTAAGATTCTTGCATTACATAGGGAGCGATGTTAACGTAAGCGTCACTCACCGTCGGCGTTCGGCGGTCAAAAAGACAAGACAGCGTGGGTTACCTGTCTCCCGCTTTGGGGGAGAGTCGAGGGAGAAGAGATGAGCACATTCGGCTGGGGCAGGATCTTGGTACTTTCGCTGGGCGTCGTGGCGCTCCTGGCGGCTGGGACTTACCTTTTTGTTGGGACCAACATAGGGACCGACCTCCTTTCGAGCGGGGGCGAGGAGCGGGCGCAGAGGGTCGTCGAGCCCACCGGCGCCAAGGAGGATCCGCCCAAGGCCGTCGACAGTTCGAAGGCGGAGAAAGAGACCGCGAAGAAGGACGAGTCCGAGAAGGCCGACAAGAAGCCGCGCAAGACGTCCACCAACGAAGAGCCGGAGCAGGCCGTCGTACCAACGGACACGACGATGTACCTGACCGTCCCGAAGATGGGCATCTACGATATCCCGGTCGTCGAGGGCACCACCGAGGCCAGCCTCTCCCTGGGCGCGGGCCACGTCTCCGGCACCGGCTACCCGTGGGCGCCGGGCTCCAACACCTACATCGCTGGGCACCGACTGGGCTACCCCGGCACCGCCAGCGACCACGTCTTCTGGAGCCTGCCGAACCTCGTGGCCGGCGACGAGGTCATAATCGAGGATACCCTGGGTCAGACCTACACCTACAGGGTTAGCGAGATCCTCGAGGTCGCGCCCACGGACCTCTCCGTGGTCTCGGCCGTGCCGGGCAGGGACGTAATCTCCTTGCAGACGTGCATCGAGGACTACGGGGACTACTGGACGGCGGGACCAAACTGGTTCGCCCGCTACGTGGTCAGGGCCGACAAGGTAGCCTAGGGAACGCCCGAGCGCGAACGCTCTAGAGCACTTTACTCGGAGCTCGGTCCTAGCCGGCCGTCCCACCGTATTCGCGCCGCCGCAGAGCAAGGCAATGCTGACCATCGTCCAGATTGGCCCACGATCTCCCATCCCTCGGAGGCGAGCGGGGGTCTGGTAGAGTTGCGAGCGTGAGCCCCTACGCCAAGGTGTGGAGCAAATTCGTCCTCGAGCGTCGCCTGGAGTACGGGGGACACACGGACCCGAGTTGGCGCGATGGTTACACGCTCTCGGCATCGCTGGTGGTCCCGGTGGACGTCTCACGCTTCCGCGAGCGCCTGGAGCCTCCGAGAGACGCGCTTCGGCCCCTGCCGTTCGTCTCGGTCCACCCGGACCATTTCATGCACCTGACCCTCGTGATGCTCGGGTTCGTCGTAGACGACCCGGCGGGCAAAGACGAGATCTCCCGCGACGGACTGGCCGTCGTGGAAGACAAGGTCAGGAGCCTCCTGTCCGGCACCCCGGCCCCGACTGTCCGGCTCGCCAACCTCAACGCCTTCCCCGGCGCGGCCTTCATCGAGGTGCACGATAGCGGGGCGCTGGGCCGGCTGCGCGAGGCGCTGTACGAAGCCTGCGGCCTCGACAACCCCCACGGCCCACCGCACCTCACCCTGGCCTACTTCCATGCCCCCGACGGCGCCCCAGCGCCAGACGGTCTGATCTCCAC
The DNA here is from genome assembly GCA_963769655.1 of uncultured Rubrobacteraceae bacterium. GTDB lineage: Bacteria > Actinomycetota > Rubrobacteria > Rubrobacterales > Rubrobacteraceae > CAVYMT01. Next base: position 360,682 of record CAVYMT010000007.1, read on the forward strand.
CATCTCGCGCTTTCGGGACTGGCCCATCGGCGAGCTCCTGGTCGACCGCGTGCGCCTGAGCCTGCTGGACCTCCGTTCGGATTACCCGAACCCCGAGATCGCGGCCGAAATGCCTCTGATGAGCTAGTCAGCCCGCTCCGGCCTTCGGCCTCCGCTTTCAGCACGCTTAGTCCGGCTTTGCCGGCCTCGCTCTCAGCACGCCGCCTTGGCAGGCGGCTTTCAGCAAGAGCAAGTGCAAGCGGTCCGCGACTGCCAAGCGACCGACGCGCCCGAACACCGCGCCAAGCGATGCCGGGCTTGGGTCGCGCGGGAGAAGCTGACAAGCTGAAAGCGAGGCCTCGCAAGAGGCCGGAGCGGGCTGATAGCGGGCGACCGAAGGGAGCCCAAGCGTGCTGACTAGCTCCCTAAGGCCCTCAGGGCCTTGGGCGCCAACGCCCAGCGCAGTTCGCCGGCTCCTGGCTCTATGGCGCCGGCGAAGCGGATGCAGAGCGCGCCGCCTTTCTTGATGTTGATCTCCATGCCTTCCGCCGTGCCGGTAAGCAGGTAGGAGGCCAGCTCGTGCAGGCCCGGGCGATGTCCGACGAGGGCAAGGGAACGCGCCCCCTCGTAGGCTTCGAGGGCGATCGCGGTCTTGTCCGGCGGCAGGGTGGGCTCGAGCGCCACCATCTCCTCGGGGACGGGCCAGCGGTCGAGTTCGGCGAGCACCTCGGCCGTCCTCCACGCCCGGGCGTAGGGGCTGCTCAGGAGCCAGTCCACGGGGGAGACCAGCTGGTCCAGACCGTGCGCGGCGACCCTGAACTGCTCCTCGCCCTCGGGCGTGAGTGGACGCTCGGAGTCGTCGGGCCATTGGTCCGGGTCGCGCTCGTGGGCGCCAGCGTGCCTGATGAGGTAGAGATCCAAGGCCTTACCCTCCGGCCTTCTCGTCGAGTGCCTTGCGCAGCCTCTTCCAGGCCTTGCCGCCCCTCACGGTCTTGAGTGGTTTGCCTCCCCACAGGCCGTCCCGGATCTCCCCGGCCTCGTTGACGTACCTGGTCGCCAGGACGCCCATCCCGAACGCGGCCCTGGGCGGGAGATCCCCGGAGAGCTCGCGCAGCGTCCCGGCGGTCACGATGAGATCTTGATGGTCACCGAGGTCGTCCTGGAATTCCTTGAGCCGGTCCACCGTCTCCTCTGCCGGATTACCGTAGATGCCGACGAGCGGTTCGAGGGCGTAGCGGAGCCGTCGGCCCTTCTTTCTCGCGTCGTGGAAAGCCTCGGGCGGCGAGTCTGGGGTGAGCCGTCTGGCGGCCTTGCGCGCCTTTTTCCGGCGGCGCCGGACGAGCTGTGGGGCCGCCTCCAGGATGGGTGTTTCCGCCTCCGCCGTCCCACGACCGCGCCGCAGCATGCCAGAGAAGTCCGTCACGAATCGTTCGTAGCGGTCCGAATCCAGCACCACCAGCATTCGCCCCCGCTCCTCGGAGCGCCGCCGCTGTAGCGCGGCTATGGCCTCCGGGAGGGCGCCTTCGTCCTGCTCGTCCAACCGTTCCTCCGCGATCCGCTCCAGGAGCACGTCCAGGTCCCGCACCTCGCCCAGGGCATCGCCGACGTGGCGCAGGTCCCTCTCGAAACGTTGGGCCCGCTTGGGCAGGTAGCCAGCGTACAGCCTCAGCGCGGCCCGCAGCCGGCGGGTGGCGACGCGCATGTCGTGCAGCTCTTCGGGGTCTTCGCCGAGCCGAACGCCCGGCTCGTTGACCAGCATCTTGGCGTAGTTGCGCCGCAGCACCGCGAACGCCACCCCGCCGGTCGACATGGTCTCATCGATCTCCGTGGATCCAAACTCCGGCTCAGGCGCCGGGATCAGGCCCACGGCATCGAGGCCCGCCTCGAACTTCGAGTTCCGCGTCGCGCCAAGACCCAGAGAGTCCCGCATGCTCTCTGCGAAGCGTCTCGCCCCGCTCTCGATTCCGCCGGCCTCGGAGATCTCGACCTCCACGCGCCTCAACCGCGTCGTCTTCCCGTCGTCGGTCGAGATCTCGGACTCGTCCAGCGCGATCTCCCCGACTACGACGCCTTCGTCCGCCGGGCGCTGGCGCAACGCCCCCGACGCGTCCACCGCGACCCCGTCGGCGTCGGACGTCTCCTCATCCTGGTGGATATCTCCGGAGGCGTCCTGCACGATCCCGGAGCCCTCATCGGGGTCCGAGGCCGTGTGGATCTCGAAGGTCTGTCGGCGGGTTTGGATCTCGACGAGCAGGCGCATGTCGCGGGTTCCGGCCAGCGCCCTCAAGTGTCCCCCGACGGGGCTCGGGGCCCGCTTGAGGGACTTCGGGCCGCCGCTCCTCAGCGGCGCCGATATCTCACGCCGCCGCCTCAACCCGTCCTCGGCGGACCCCAGGGACTTCAGCGTGGCCTCGACCTTCGGGCCGCTCCGCCGGACTCGCAGGGCGTAACCCGCCCGATAGAAGCGCCAGTCATCGGTATCGTAGTAGGCGTCTACCAGCTCCTTCGCCGGCCCGCGGGAAACCGTAAAGCCGGGCCCCGAAGGATGGTCGGCGAGCCAGGCCTCCAACGGCCCAGGTTCACCGGCCTCGAACTGCCACTCGATCTCCAGGTGATCCGTCTTGACCGCCCTGTTTCCTTCGGACGTTGTAGAGCTCATCGAGTTCCTCGAAAACCTTCCACGTGCCGTGCCAATGCCCTGCCCCAGAGGCGCCATTGTAGCGAAATCTGGTGGCGGTTTTGCGCAATCGGAGAGACCCTGGCCGCCCGCGGTACCGCAGCGAGTACGGGATAATGAACGTGGTCTTGGACGACGTCGGCGGCAACGTCGCCGAGATAGTCGAACGCCTCGAGGGCCACGACATATGCGGGTCCCGCATCATGGAGGTAGAGCTGGAGGACGAGCGCGCGAGCTACACCATCAGGCTGCGCGCCCCAACCTCGGCCACCGTGCAGGAGGCGCTCGCGGAGGTTAACGCGCTGCCCAGCGTGCGGCGGGTGAACGTGAGCGGCCTGCAAGAGGTCGAGTGAGGCGCGCGCTACGGGTCGCGGAACCTTTTCAGGGTAGACTCGTTGGCCGCCTGATTGGGCACGAGCACCTCATCTCCGTTCGTCAGGGTCTCGGGCATGCCGTCGAGCCGGGAGGAGCTGACCTCCGTGCCGCGGCCGCGGCTCGCAAGGGTCCTGGCCAGGGAGATCGCCTGCCAGAGACCCAGGTCCGTGTCGATGTGCTCGTTGGCCACCCTGACGATGCCGGGCAGCTTGCCGACGGTGTCCCAGCTGAGGGCCTCGCTGCGTAGGGCGGCCACCAGCCGTTGCTGGCGCTCGATCCTCCCTAGGTCGGCATCCGGAGTGCCCCTGAAGCGAGCGTAGTAGAGGGCCTGGCGGCCGTCGAGGGTCTGCGGCCCGTCCTCTATCCCGTACTTGGGCGGCAGCTCGTCTTCCACATCCATCTCGACCCCGCCCATGGCATCCACGACCTCCTCGAAGCCGGCGAAGCTCACCACCGCGTACCTGTCGACGGTCACACCCGTCGCATTCTCCACGGCGGCCTTCGCCTGCTCGACGCCGCCGTAGGCGTAGGCGGCGTTGATCCTGTCCTGCACCCCGGGTCCAACCTCGACCAGCAGATCTCGCGGGATCGAGAGCAGCTTCACCTCACCCGACCCGGGATCAGCGCGTACCAGCATCATGGTGTCCGAGCGGGTTCCGTCTACCTGGGCCTCCCTGCTGTCCGGGGGCCTCCTGTCCACGCCGAGCACTAGCACGTCGAGCGGCCCACCGGAAGTACCCTCCGCCGCCGCCCCCGCGTCCGGCGACCGGTCGGACACGGGTTGGGCAACGCCCTCGACCCGCGCCTGCTCGTTCGGCCCGCGGGTCCACGCCCAGGCGGCGACGAGGACCGCCGCGATGATCAGCAAGAACGCCAGGCGCCGCCTCCGGTACATGGCCCGTCGCCGCAGGTACTCGGCGCGTCGGACTCGGCGCTTCGCCGGGCGCGCTCGGGGCGCCGGGCGGGATCTGCGCAGGGGCGTCCGAGGGTCCCTCGTCGTTCTCGCCGAGGAACGCCGCGCCACCGCCCGTGCCCTGACATTGCGCTGAACCATGGTAGCCCGGTCGGCACGCTAAACTATACGGGCGGTCAGGTACAGACCTATCCCGGTGGCGCACAACATGTTGCGTAACCGGCCTTCCGCGGACGGACACTCGGGCGGGCAGATCGGCGATAACCGGCCCGCCAGCGTAAGCTACGACGCCGGGCTCTGGCCCTAGAAGCCCTCTTCCAGCAGGATCGCCTGGCTGTCGAGGGGCTCCGCGTTGTTCTCCGGGCGGAGACGCTTGTAGGAGCCGTCCGACTGGAGCTGCCAGGCGTTGGCGGTGTCGGCGAGCTGGAGCTCGAGCAGCCTTCGCACCTTCTCGCGGTGACGGGCCTCGCGCAAGGGATACAGTTGTTCTACCCTGCGGTCCAGGTTGCGCTGCATCAGGTCCGCACTGCCGACGTACATCTTCTCGTCCTCGTCCTCACCGCAGGCGAGGATGCGGGCGTGCTCCAGGAAGCGCCCAACGAGCGACACCACCCTGATGTTCTCGCTCACGCCCTCGAGCCCGGGTCTCAGGCAGCAGATGCCGCGGATGACCATGTCGATCTTCACGCCGGCCTGCGAGGCCTCGTAGAAAGCCTCCATGATCCGGGGGTCGGTCAGGCTGTTCATCTTGCAGGTGATGCGGGCGCTCTCTCCCTCGCGCGCTTTGGCCGTCTGTTCCTCGATCACACCGATGATGCGGTCGCGCATGGAGTGGGGCGCGACGAACAGCTCGTGGTACTCCTCCTGCTCGGAGTACCCGGTGAGGTAGTTGAACAGATCCGAGGCGTCCTCGGCTATCTCCGGGTCGTCGGTGAAGTAGGAGAAGTCCGTGTAGATGCGGGCCGTCGAGGGGTTGTAGTTGCCGGTCCCCATGTGCACGTAGCGCCTGAGGACCGAGCCCTCTCGCCGGACGACAAGGCAGATCTTGGCGTGCGTCTTGAGGCCGACGATGCCGTAAGCGACGTGCACGCCCCTGGCCTCCAGCTGGCGCGCCCAGGTTATGTTCGGCTCTTCGTCGAAGCGGGCCTTGAGCTCCACGAGGACGGCGACCTGCGTCTGCTCGTCGCGGGCCTCGGAGAGCGCCTCGACTATCGGGGAGTTGGATCCGACGCGGTAGAGCGTCTGCTTTATCGCCAGGACCTCCGGGTCGTTGGCGGCGGCCCGCACGAAGTCGACCACCGGGGAGAACGAGTCGAAGGGGTGGTAGAGGAGGATGTCGCCGTTGCGGATCGCCTGCGTGATCGAGCGTGCGTTCCGGATCTCCGGCGGTATGCGGGGCGTGATCGGCCCGTAGAGCAGGTCGGGGCGGTCCAGGTGGGTCAGCTCCTCGAAGTCGGCGAGGCCCATAGGTCCCGGTACGGCATAGACGGCGCTCTCCCCGAGCTTGAGGTTCCTGGCCAGCCAGCCGCGCATGTTCGCCGGCATCTCGTCGGTGACGACGAGGCGCGCGCTCTGGCCGAACCAGCGGCCCTCGATCTCATCCTCTATGGCCTGCAAGAGGTCCGAGGCCTCGTCCTCCTCGATCACGAAGTCTGCGTTGCGCGTCACCTGGAAGACGTAGCTCGCCAGGATCTCCTTGCCGGGGAACAGCTCGTCGAGGTTGGCCGCGATAACCTCCTCGACCAGCACGAACCGCACCTCCGGCCTGCCGTTCGGCTCGGAGTCCTTCTCCGGCAGGCGCATGAAACGGTCTATCGTGTTCGGCACCTTTATCCGCGCGAACACGCTGCGGCCCTCGTCCTGGATCACCACGAGCAGGTTGAGCGAGAGGTTGGATATGTGCGGGAAGGGGTGGGCCGGGTCGATCGCCAGCGGCGTCAGGATGGGCAGGATGTCGCGGGTGAAGCGCTCCCTCAGCTCCCGCCGCTCGGCCGCCCGCAGCTTGCCGTGTGCGACGAGCTTGATCCCCTCTTTCTGCAGCGCCGGCAGGAGGTCCTTGTCCAGGATCGTACGCCGCTCCTCGAAGAACTCCTCCGTGCTGTCCTTTATGCGCGAGATCTGCTCCTCGGGTGTCATGCCGTCGGGGATTGGGTTCGGCAGCTCGGAGGTGACCTGCTGCTGCAGCCCGGCCACCCGGATCATGAAGAACTCGTCGAGGTTGGTCTCGGAGATGGAGATGAACCGCATCCTCTCCAGCAGCGGGTGCCGCTCGTCCCTCGCCTGGGCCAGCACCCGGTCGTTGAAGGCGAGCCAACTGAGCTCCCGGTTGATGTACAGGGACGGGTCCGAGAGGCTGGGCCTGCGGGCTACGTCGGTCATGTCTGCTCTAGATCTCCTTACCCTCCGCGAGCGCGAGCAGGGTCCCTTCCCTGACACCCCCACGCGCCACGATCAGCTTGTCCTTGCCAAAGTGTTCGAGCACCGCAATAAGCGTGGTGATGGCCGCCGGCAACACCCGCGCCCGCTCGGGCGCGAGCCCGTGCTCCCTGGCCAGTATCCCCGAAGGACGGGACCGCACCTCCGCCGACAACTCCCTCAAGCGAACGGCCGTGAGCTCGTCGCGGGTGATCTTGAGCATCGACCGCGCCGAGCCGCCGACCGCCACGACCTCGGCCCCGTTGGCGTCCCATTCGGGCAGGAGCGACTTCGCGCGCTCCGCCACCTTGGTCAACTCTTTGTCCGTCGGCGGGTCCTTCCGCACGAACCGCTCCGTCGTGCGCCCCGAGCCGAGCGGGAGGGAGACCTGCTCCTGAGGTTCGTCGTCGCCGAGCACGAGCTGCGCCGAGCCGCCCCCGAGGTCGACCATCATCGCCCGCCGGGCGTCGCCCCGCCAGGCCGGCCCTAAGGCCGAGATCGCGCCCATAAAACCGATCCGGGCCTCCTCCTCGCCGGAGATGATGCGCATCTTTAGCCCGGTTGCCTCGCGGACCCGCTCGATCAGCTCCGGGCCGTTGCTCGCGTCGCGCACGGCGCTGGTCGCCAGCACCGTGGGCCCCGGGGCGCCGTTCATGGCGGCTATGCGCGCGAACAGGATTATGGCCTCGACGGCCAGCTCTAACCGCTCGGGCTCGAGCCCGCCGGTCTTCTCCACCCCCTTGGCCAGGCGCGCCGAGACCTTCTCCCCGGAGACCGGCACCACCGACCCGTCCTCGACCTCGCCGACGAGCAGGTGGATGGTGTTGGACCCCACGTCTATGACCGAGTACCGGCTCAGAGGCTCGCCCCCTCACGACCGTGAACAATTGCACCGACCATCATACCGTCCCGTCACCCCGGGTGGTATATTCGGCGCATCGGCTTTACCACCATTTAACGTACGTACCGTCCCCGGTGTCCGAGCGGGGACTAGCATGGGGGCAACCATGTCGAAAAAGAAGGACAAACGGGCGAAAAAGATGCGTGCGTCGGACAATGGCGCGCTCGCGACGCTGGCCAAGAGACCCGACGCCAGGGTCAGGGACTACGACGCCCACGTCCTCGTCTGTAAGGGTGGCGACTGCAAGAAGCGCGGTTCCAAGGACGTGCGCAAGGCGCTCAAAGACGGGCTGCGCGCCGCGGGCGTTAGCCGCGACGTCCGCCTGGATTCCGTCGAGTGCCTCGGGCTGTGCAAGCACGGGCCCAACGCCATCGTCTACCCGCCAGGCACCTGGTACCTGGGCCTCACCGAGCACGATGCCCCGGAGATGGTGGAGCGCCACCTCAAGGGCGGCGAACCCGTCGAACACCTCGCCGCCGAGTTCCGGCCGCGCAAGAAATCGCGGTAAGTGAAGGGGGCCGCCTCCGGCACCTCCCACCATCTCACGCGGCGCCGGGGATCGGCGCCGGCGTCACCTCCCTCACCGCGTCTGCCTCAGACGGTTTATCGAGGCCGAGCCTGCGGCCCGAGACGAGCAGCAGGGCACCGGCGGCCGCCGCGATCGGCGCGAGCAGGGTCAGTTCGCTGACCACGTAAGGGCCGAGGCCGTCGGCCATTATCCTGCCCTGCAAGAACACCGCGTCGTTGTGCAGCCCATGCATGGCGATCGCGATCAGGGTGCTGCCGCCCACCCTGTTGTAGAAGTAGGTCATCACGACCGAGAGGACCACGAACCGCACGAGGAGTATGGCGAGTAGCGCGGCCCCGCCGGCGATGCCGTACTCCCCGGCGAGGATGTCGGGCCTGGCGGGGAAGTGCCAGATCCCCCACAACAGGCCGACGATAAGGGTCGCCGCGAGCGGGGTCATGCGCTCCTGGAGCAGCGGCAGGGCGAAGCCGCGCCAGCCCGTCTCCTCGGTGACCCCACCGACATCCAAAAAGACGGAGGCCAGCAGCGCGAGCGGGAAGGCGAGCGAGAAGATCGGCACGCTCACCCATTCGAGGCTGCCCGGAGGGGCGAAGAGGTGGTTGAGCCCGGCCGTGGCCAGCGACATGGCGAGGAACACGGCGACCATGAGGCCCCACGTCCGAAGACCCCGACGCCATCCGACGCCACCGCTCCAGAACCGGTAGCCGCGCACCAGCCGCTTTACGCCTACCAGTCCGAACGCCACCGCGGCCACCGCGAAGGCCGCGATGTCCGGCGTCAAAGGCTGCAGGATGGAGAGCGCGATCCCGGGCACGCTCGACGGCTCTGCGAGGGCCAACCGAAAGGCCGAGACAAAGTCCGTCCGGTCTCCCAACCCCGCAGCCTCCACGGCCGCGGCAAACCTCTCGGCGGCGCCACTCGCTATAAAGACTGCTATGACCAAGACGTTCAGCGCCATCGAGATCCCGAAAAACCACGCCACCGGGCGCCGGGACATCATCTCTCTCACCGCGTCCACCGCCAACCTCCCGCGAGCCTTCGCGCGCCACATCGCGCGCGGTGCTCTCGAAGGTAGGGCTAAACCGGAGGGTGCGGCATCGGCCGAAGGGCGTATCTGCCCGGTTTAGCCGGGTTTATTCGCGGTTCTTTGCAGGGGTTGGGTTACGGGCGCCGCGGCAGGTTCAGGTCCTGCGCCCTGGAGACCGCCTCGGCCCGGTTGCGGGCGCCGAGCTTGCGGTAGATATTGTTGACGTGGGCCTTCACGGTGCCGACGGCCACGAAAAGGTCGCGCGCGATCTCCGCGTTGGTCCGCCCCGTGACGAGGAGGCCGAGAACCTCAAGCTCGCGCTCCGTCAAGGATTCGGTCGGAGGCTCCGGGGGCGGTCGGTCCGTCGGAGGCTCGACGGGTTCGGAGACGGCTTCCGTCTCCGGAATCCTCTGGTGCTCGCGGCGATCCCCGTCCCGAAGCGCGTAGACCAGCGCCCCGTCCTGAGCGCGCGCCTCCAGGTGGCCCTCCCGCGCCAGCCCTTCGAGCAAGGCGGACGCCTCCCCCACGGTGAGCGTGGTCACCATGGCCGCCGTGGTCGGCGTGATCTCACCGCGCTCCCCGAGCGCGGCGAGCAACTCTCGCTCCCCCCGCGCCGCAGGGTCTCCCCCGCCAAGTGCCGCTCCGCCGCTCCCCGCCAGCGCCCGGCTCTGCAAGGCCAGCAAGGCGACGGGCACCGCGGCGCCCACGAGCGGCACCACGAACCAGAGCGAGGTCTCGCCCGCGATGCCGGCGGTAACAGCGAGCACCGCGATCCCCCACACGAGCAAGGCAACAAGCGCGCCGCGCCCCACGAGCGGCGATTTCGGGGGCCGCGCTTCCGCGGCCGATCCGCGGCTTCTGTCGGGCGGAGTCGAGGTTCTGGTATCCCGGGTCATGGCACCGAGGCCATGATACCAGCGGCCGGATGCCCAACGTCTGCGGCCCCGGCTCGTAACGAACCGGGGCCGCGGTTTAACGCTCGTCGCCCTTCGCTTAGGCTACGCTGACGAGCTCCGCCTGGACGATCAGACGCTGCGAGTAGTCGGGCAGCGTGCACGTCTGGAGGGTGACGATGCTTCGTCCCGGCACCGGCTCGGTGACGTAGAGGGCGTCGGGGTTGACGACCATGCTCTTGAAGACCTGGTAGGTGTAGCGCGTCCCGTCGGCGTCCTCGAGGATGACCTTGTCGCCGTCCTCGAGCTTGTCGAGATCGAAGAACACCAGGTAGCTCTTGGTACCTGGGAAACCCATGCGATGACCGGCGACGAAGACGTTGGCCCCCTCCTGCCACGGGAAGCCCGTGCTGTTCAGGTGCAGCGTGCCGTCGTGCAGGGAGGCCTCGTCGTTGGCGGGGCCCGTAAAGACCGGCATGTCGTCCACCCGCCGCATGTCGGGGATGGTCAGGCGCAGGGACGAGCTCTCGGGGGCCTTATTCTGGAGAAGCGCGGAGCCCGCCAGCGGGTCGCCCATCAGGAAAGAGTAAGCCACAAGGACGAGCCCCGAAACGATCACGAGGGTCGCCAGCAGGCGGCCAAAGATGCCTCCACCCCTTCTGCTACGGTACGTTTTCATGCTCCTCGCCTCCTCTCCGGGCTTCTCTGTTTGGCCCGTGCTCATGGAGCATACCGGTCGAAAGTAACGTTCCGGTTACAAGTTGGGGACTTGCCGGTAACGGTCCAGGGACCGGCGAAAAATTGCCCCTACTTGAGCTCGCCCTGCACGACGAGGCGCTTGGAGTAGTCGGGGAGGGTGCAGGTCTGGAGGCTGACGACGCTCTTGCCCTTGACCGGGCGCAGGACGCGCACCGCGCCAGGGTCCACGACGAACCTCTTGAAGACCTTGTAGGTGTAGCGCTTGCCGTTGGCGTCGGTCAGCTGGATCTCATCGCCCTTCTGGAGCTTGTCGAGATCCCAGAAGACCAGGTTGCTCCTGGTGCCAGGGTAGCCGAGGCGGTGGCCAGCGATGTAGACGTTGGCCCCCTTCTGCCAGGGAAAACCCGTGCCCTTGACGTGGGCGGCGCCGTCGTGGAGGGCGTCTTCGTACTCTCCCTCGGTGGCGTCGTAGACCGGAACGTTGTTGACCCGATCCATGCGCGGAACGGTCAGCTTGAGCGTCTTGGCCTTCGGGCGCCTGAACCCTGGGCCCGCGGACCTTCTCGACGATACGCTCGGGCAGGCTCCTGGAGAACTTCTCGTAGACCCTCTTGGAGACCTTGTCGGAGACCTCCTTCGGGGGGTTCGCGGAGGCCGGCGAATCACCGCCGAGAAAAGAGTACCCGAGGAGACCGAGCACGACGATCGCCACCAGGCCGCCCACGGCGACCAGCGATAGTTTAGGAACCGCCACGCGGAGCCTTCTCATCCTCCCCGATCCCCCTTCCTTTTCGGCCCTTGGGGCAGATTGTTGAAAAATACTGCCGTCAGGTAACAAATTGGTAACAGAATGGGGCTTTGTTGGTAACGGTTTGCGTCGGCGCGGCCCGCGCCGCGCCGCTATAATCCCCATGTGTGAGGGTAGGGGTTCCAAAGGAGGTCTCCGAGGCTGAACGCCGGGTCGGGCTGGTGCCCGAGACCGTCGGCAGGCTCGTCAAGGAAGGGTTCGAGGTCGTCGTTGAGTCGGGGGCCGGGCGCGACTACAACCTCGACGGGGACTACGAGGAGGCCGGGGCCACGATCGTCGGCGACGCCGGGGAGGTCTACGGCGAGTCCGACCTCGTAGTCAAGGTCGCAAGCCCCACCGCCGACGAGGTCGGAATGATGCAGGAGGGCCAGATCCTCATCTGCTTCCTCAACGGCCCCCAGAACCCCGACCTGGTCCGGAAGCTCGCCGACGCCGGCGTCACGGTCTTCTCCAACGAGGCCATCCCCCGCACGAGCGTCGCCCAGAGCCATGGACGCCCTCTCGTCGATGGGTTCGATCGCCGGCTACAAATGCGCCCTGATAGCGGCCGACTCTTTGGGCAAGTACGTCCCCATGCTCTCCTCCGCCGCCGGGACAACGAAGGCGGCCAACGTCCTCGTCTTCGGGGTGGCGGTCGCCGGCCTGCAGGCCATCGCGATCATGAACCGCCTCGGGGGCGAGGTCTTCGCCTACGACATCCGCCCCGAGACCAAGGAGCAGGCCCAGTCCCTGGGCGCCAACTTCATAGACTCCGACGACGAACGTGAGGACGAGAAAGAGGACGAGTTCGTCGAGTACGAGCCTGACGGGGTTCGGCAAGCTCATGACCTCGCTCGGCTTCTACTCCTTCGCCGAGCCGCCGCGAGACCGGTACATCGTCGAGGGCGAGGAGGAAGAGGAAGATCCGGACGAGGACGAGCAGGAAGAGGGCTGGTCGCAAGGAGAAGCTCGAAGAGGACCAGAAGCTTTTGCGCGAGACGCGATAAAGGAGATGGACATCGTCATAACCACGGCGCTCGTCCCCGGCAGGAAGGCCCCGACGCTGGTCGACAAAGGCATGGTCGAGAGCATGAAGCCGGGTAGCGTCATCGTGGACCTCGCCGCCGAGAGCCGGGGGCAACTGCGAGCTCACGGAGGCCGGGGAGACCGTCGAGCACGAGCAGGTCAGGATCATCGGCCCGGTCAACCTGCCGAGCGCGATGCCCATCCACGCCAGCCAGCTCTACTCGCGCAACATGCACAACCTGATAGGCCACATCACCGAGGACCGGGCCGAGGACAAAGACGAGCACGACCTGCAGCCCGAACCTCGACTTCGAGGACGAGATCATCGACGACGACGTGCATCGCCCACGACGGCGAGATCCGGCACGAGGCGACCCGCGAGGCGCTGGAAGAGACCTCGGAAGAACCTCAGGAACCCGGGAAAAGGAAGCGCCCGAAGAGAGCGAGGCCGGTTAGGTCATGCAGGAACTGCTCGCGCAGCTCGCCATCTTCGTCATCGCGGCCTTTCTCGGGTTCGAGCTCATCTCGCGGGTCCCGAACCTGCTTGCACACGCCGCTCATGAGCGCGACCAACGCCATCCACGGCGTCGTGCTCGTCGGCGCGATCATCGCGCTCGCCGCGGCAAGCGATCGCTTCACCACGGCCGTCGGCCTGATCGCCGTGGTCTTCGGGGCGATGAACGTGGTCGGCGGCTTCTGGGTGACGAACCGGATGCTCGGCATGTTCCGTCCCCCGCACCAAGAAGGTCAAGCAGGGTCAGAGAAGAGGGAGGGCTAGAGGCCCTTGCAGGTCGCCACGTTCCTGGCCTACCTCGCGGCGGCGGCGCTGTTCATCGTCGGCATCCGCCGCCTGCGCACGCCCGAGACCGCCCGTTCGGGCAACACCTCGCCGCCGTCGGCATGATCATGGCGCTCGTCGCGACGCTCTTCGTCATCCGCTTCGACGAGGCACTGCGGGCGGTCGTGATCGGGGTCGGCGTCCTGCTCGGCTCGGTGCGTCGGGGCGGTCTCGGCCCAGAGGGTCCAGATGACGGCGATGCCCCAGATGGTCGCGGCCTTCAACGGCGTCGGCGGCGGGGCGGCGGCGCTCATAGCCGCTCTCCGAGTTCTACCATCGCAGGCGCTGAGGGCGGCGATGAGCCGTGGTCGCCGCCATCACGGTCCTCTTGACGCATCCTGATCGGGCCGGTCAGCTTCACGGGCAGCATCGTCGCCTTCGTGAAGCTGCAGGAGCTCGCGCTTCACCGGCGTCCGTGACTCTTCCCTCTGCAGCAGGTGGTCAACGCGCTGCTCTTCGTCGTCGTCCTCGTCCTCGGGGCGAACGTCGTGACGGACGGGGCGATCCTGCCGTTCCTCTCCCCCATCGTCTCCGCTGTTCGTCGTCCTCGTGGCCTCGCTGCCTCCTCGGCGTCCTGTTCGTCATCCCGATCGGCGGGGCCGACATGCCCATCGTGATCTCGCTCCTCAACGCCTTCACGGGCCTGGCCGCCGCGGCATCCGGCTTCGTGCTCGACAACTACATCCTGATCATCGGCGGCACGCATCGTCGGCGCCTCGGGCACGATCCTCACGCGCCTGATGTCCAGCGCCCTCGGGCGGCCCCTGGGCAAGATCATCTTCGCCGGCATCGCCGCCTCGGGGCTCGAGCAAGCGGCGACGACGGGGAGGAGCAGCGAGGTCAACGACGTGGGCGCCGGGGAGGTCGGCGAGTACCTCTGGCCGACGAGGCCGAGAAGGTGGTCATAGTCCCGGGCTACGGCCTCGCCGTGGCCCAGGCCCAGGGGGCGATGCGCGACCTCATGGAGGCGCTCGAGGCCGAGGGCAAGGAGGTCCTCTTCGGCATCCACCCCGTCGCGGGACGCATGCCGGGCCACATGAACGTCCTCCTCACCGAGGCCGGCGTCCCCTACGACAAGCTCTACGACCTCGAGGACATAAACCCCGAGTTCGAAGACGCCGACGCCGCCATCATCGTCGGCGCCAACGACGTCGTGAACCCGGCCGCCAACGACGAGGAGCAGGACAGCCCCATAAGCGGCATGCCCATCCTCAACGTCGAGGCCGCCGAGCAGGGTCATCTTCATCAAGACGGTCCCTGAGCCCGGGCTTCGCCGGCGTGGACAACCCCCTCTTCTACGACACCGACAAGACCATGATGCTCTTCTCCGACGCCAAGCAGGGCCTCCAGGACGTCGTCGAGGCCGTCAAGGGCGCCTGACACCCGGTCCCCGGGATCCCGGGACCGGTTTCGCTACTCCGTGCGGCGCCTGGAGACGTACCTCACGAGGCCGTCGGTGAGCGTGTGGGGTAGCTGCCGGCCAGGCCGTAACGTTCGGAGTCTTTGGGACCGGCGCGCTCTCAGTCCTTCGCACGCTGCCGATCGCCGATCGCCGCTTGCGCGGCGGCGAGGCGGGCCCCCGGCACCCGGAAGGGCGAGCACGAGACGTAGTCGAGGCCGATCTCGTGGAAGAAGGCTACGCTCTTGCGGGTCGCCGCCGTGCTCGCCGCAGACGCCGAGCTTGAGGTCGCGGGTTCGCCTCCCGGCCTCTCTCGCTGGCCATCTTGACCAACTCGCCGACGCCGTCCCGGTCGAGGGTCTCGAAGGGGTTCAGCTCGAGGATGCCTTCTTCAGGTAGTCGGGTCAAGAAACTTCTCCTCGGCGTCGTCGCGGCTGATGCCGCAGACCATCTGGGTCAGGTCGTTGGTGCCGAAAGAGAAGAAGTCGGCCTCGGTGGCGATCTCGCCCGCCACGGCGCAGGCCCGCGGCAGCTCGATCATGGTCCCGATGCACGGGTTCTCCTCGCCCAAGCCTCCTCCACGATCGGCCCGCATCCTCGCGAGTCTGCGCGAGCTCTGGCCGAAGCCGACGAGCGGGATCATGATCTCGACCACGGGGTTGGCCCCTCTCCCGGACGGTCCTGGCGGCCTTCGCTATGGCCCGCGCCTGCATCAGGTACACCTCGGGCCTGAGGAGCCCGAGCCTGACAGCCCCTCAGGCCCAGCATCGGGTTCGGTCTCCTCGAGGCCCTCGCGACCCGGAGCTGCCGCCGGCTCTCCGACGCTTCTTCGCGACCCCGTCTTCGCGCTCGGGGACTGCCACCTTCGCGAGCTCCCTGGAGTCGGGCAGGAACTCGTGCAGCGGCGGGTCCAGCAGGCGGACGGTAACCGGCAGACCGTCCATCGCCCGGAAGATGCCCTCGAAGTCCTCCTTCTGCATGCGGTTCGAGCTTGGCGAGGGCCTCCGCGGAGGCGTCTTCGCCCTCCGAGAGGATCATCTCGCGCATGATCTTCAGCCGCTCGCCCTCCATGAACATGTGCTCCGTGCGGCACAGCCCGATGCCCTCGGCCCCGAGCTCCCTGGACCTGCCGCGCGTCCTCCGGCGTGTCGGCGTTGGCCCTCACGCCGAGGTCGCGCAGCCTCGTCGGCCCACGGGAGCACGGTCTCGAAGTCCTCGCTCGTCTCGGGCGCGACGAGCGGCACCTCGCCCGCGATGACGCGCCCGTTGCTCCCGTCTATGGTGAGGACGTCGCCGGCCTCGAAGGTCTCGCCGTCCACCTCGACCGTTCGCGCGGTCGATCTTGAGGGCGTTGCAGCCGGTGACGGCGGACTTGCCCATGCCCGCGGGCGACGACCGCCGCGTGGCTCGTCATGCCGCCCAGGGCGGTGAGGATCGCCCTCGGCCGCGATCATGCCCTCCACGTCGTCGGGGTTGGTCTCGCGGCGCACCAGGAGCACGGCCTGCCCCGCCTCGCCCCGCTCCTTGGCCTCGTCGGCGGTGAGGACCATCCTCGCCCGTCGCGGCCCCCGGCGAGGCCGGCAGGCCCGTGGCTAGCACCTCCAACTTCGGCATCTGGGTCTATGTACGGGTGCAGGAGCTGGTTTAGGGAGGCTGGCTCGACGCGCCGGAGGGCCTCTTCGCGGGAGATGAGACCCTCTTCGGCCATGTCGCGCGCGACCTTAAGGGCGGCGAGCCCCGGTGCGCTTGCCGCTCCGTGGTCTGGAGCATGTAGAGCCGGTCGCGCTCGATGGTGAACTCCATGTCCTGCATGTCGCGGTACTCTCGCTCGAGCCTCTGCATGGTCTGGAGGAACTCCCCGAAGGCGCGGGGCATCGCCTCCTCCATCTCCTCTAGAGGACGCGGGGTGCGGATGCCGGCGACGACGTCCTCCCCCTGGGCGTTCAGCAGGAACTCCCCGAAGAGCCCCTGCTCGCCCGTGGACGGGTTGCGGGTGAAGGCCACGCCCGTCGCCGAGTCGTCGCCCATGTTCCCGAAGACCATCGCCATGACGGTGACGGCGGTCCCCAAAGAATCCGGGATATCGAACTCCTTGCGGTAGGCCACGGCCCGGTCATCGTTCCAGGAGTCGAAGACCGCCCGGATGGCGAGCTCCAGCTGCTCCTCGGGCTCCTCCGGGAATGGCCGGTCGGTCTCTTCCTCGAGAATGGTCTTGTAGGCCCCGATCAGCGACTCGAGATCTTCGGCGCCCAGGTCCGCGTCCTCCTCCACGCCGCGCTCCTTCTTCAGACCCTCCAGGGCTTCCTCGAAACTTCTCGTTGTCCACCCCGAGAACAATGTCCCCGAACATCTGTATGAAGCGCCGGTAGGAGTCGCGGGCGAAGCGCGGATCACCGGTACGCGGGCCAGCCCCTCGACGGCGGCGGCATTGAGCCCCAGGTTCAGGACCGTGTCCATCATACCTGGCATCGAGACGGCGGCGCCGCTCCTGACCGAGACGAGCAGCGGGTCCTCCGAGTCCCCCAAGGTCTTGCCGGTCGTCTCCTGGAGGCCCCCCAGGTACTCCGTGACGCTCTCCATGAGGCCCTCCGGCAGCTCCCCGGCCTCCATGTAAGCCCGGCAAGCTTCGGTAGTGATGGTGAAGCCCGGGGGCACCGGCAACCCCAGACTGCTCATCTCCGCCAGCCCTGACCCCTTGCCACCCAGGAGATCCCCCATCTCCCTCGAACCCTCGGAGAACCCGTAGACGAATTTGCTCTCGTCCGCCATCGGACCCACCCCTCTCACGCGCCCAGATGTACGCCGGTGCTTGTAACGTTTATTGTCTCATCTGCGGTTCCCGGGTGCTGCGCCCTAGGCGCCCTCGCGGCGCTTGGAGACGTACCTCATGAGGCCGTCGGTCACCATAGGGTAGTCGCCAGCCAGGTCGTAACGTTCGGACTCGTCGGCCTCGGCGCCCTCGGACAGCATCTCGGCGTCGCCCTTGGCCTCCAGCAGGTCGGAGATCTCCTCCCGCTCGGCCCCCGAGTCCATCTGCTCCTCCACGAAGAGCAACCAGTCCTGGAGGCGCTGCTCCAGCTCCGAGAGGTGACGCTCGACGTCGTCGTAGCGCCCGAAGTGCGTCGGGTAGACGCTCACCGGCCCGACCTTGCGCATCTCACCGATGCTCCGCACCCACAGCTCGACGTCCACCTCCGGCGGCAGCGTCGGCGGGCGGACGTAGGATTGGCCCGGCCGCCGGATGCCGGCCACATCCCCGGCGAAGAGCGCTCCGGAGTCGGGCTCGAGGTAGGCGAAGTGGGCGTAGGCGTGGCCAGGGGTGTGATGGGCCACGAGGGCGCCGCCGCCGGCCTCGACCTCCCCACCGTCTTCGATGGCTTTCAGACGGTCTTCGGGGACCGGACGCACCTCGCCCCAGAGCTCGTCCATCCGCTCGCCGAACAGCCGGCTGGCGCTCTTCAGTAGCTTCGACGGGTCCGCCAGGTGGGGTTCCCCGGCCTCGTGCACGTAGAAGGTCGCGTTCGGCAACAGCTCCGCCAGGTGCCCCGAGGCCCCCGCGTGATCCAGGTGGATATGGGTCAGGAAGACGTCGCGGACGTCCTCCGGTTCGACCCCGTGTTCATCGAGGCCGGACATGAGGCGCTCCAGGCACGTCGTCGGGCCGGTCTCGACGAGGGCCGCCGAGTCCTCGCCGGTCAGGAGATAGGAAGCGATGATCCCCTCGGTGCCCAGAAAGTCCAGGTCAATCGTCCGTATCTCCATCCGACCCCCGCGTCCCCGACGAAAAGTTCCAACCACCGCGCAGCGTAGCAGAAGGCCGAGGGAGCGTCGGGCGTCGTGCCAAGCCCCGTTTGGTAGACTGCCGGGGTCGCGGAGAGTTCGAAGAGGAGGATGCAGTTTTGGACCTGGATCTCATGCGCGAGCTGTCCGTCAAGACGGACTCAAAGATAGTCCTCCTCGTGCTGGACGGTCTCGGCGGGCTGCCAATCGAGGACTCCGGCGGGATGACCGAGCTCGAGGCGGCGAACACCCCGAACCTCGACGATCTCGCCGCCTCCTCCGACCTCGGGCTCTCGCGCCCGGTCGCCGCCGGGGTGAGCCCGGGGAGCGGCCCCGGCCACCTGGCCCTCTTCGGCTACGAACCGGTCCGCTTCCTCGTGGGACGCGGCGTTCTGAGCGCCCTGGGCGTCGGCTTCGACCTCGAGAAGACGGACCTCGCGGCCCGCATCAACTTCGCCACCCTCGACGATTCCGGCAAGATCTCCGACCGGCGCGCCGGCCGCATCCCCTCCGAGAAGGGCGCCGAGCTCGCCAAGATGCTCGACGACAACATAGGGCTCGACGGCGCGGAGGTCTTCGTCATCCCCGAGAAGGAGTACCGAGCTGTCGTAATCTTCAGGGGCGAGGGCCTCTCGGGCGATCTCTCGGACACCGACCCGCAGCGGACGGGTCTCGAGCCGCTCCCCGTCAAGCCCACGGACGACTCCGAGGCGGCAAGGAAGAGCGCGGCCCTCGCCAACGCCTTCGTCGAGCGGGCCAACAAGATTCTCGCCGACGAGCACCCGGCCAACACCGTGCTGTTGCGCGGCTTCGGTATGCACCCGGCGCTGCCCTCCTTCGACGAGACCTACGAACTGGACGCCGCCGCGATCGCCGCCTACCCCATGTACAAGGGCCTCGCGCGCCTGGCGGGGATGGAGCTGCAGCAGGAGGGCGAAGGCATCGCCGGCGAGTTCGAGACGCTCAATAACAGCTGGAACGACCACGACTTCTTCTTTCTGCACGTCAAGCCCCCCGACGCCGCCGGCGAGGACGGGGACTTCGAGCGCAAGGTGTCCGTCATAGAGGAGGTGGACGCCCTGATTCCCGGCCTGCTGGACCTGCGCCCCGACGCCCTGGCCATTACCGGCGACCACGCGACCCCGGCGAAGCTAGAGAGTCACTCCTGGCACGGGGTGCCCTTCCTGCTCCACTCTCCCTACACGCTGCCGACCGCCGACACATTCGGGGAACGCTCGTGCGCGGGCGGCTCGCTCGGCGTGTTCCCGGCCGAGGAGATCATGGGCTACCTCATGGGCCACGCGTTGAAACTGAACCGCTTTGGCGCTTGAGGCGAGCTGGCTGGGCCAGCCCGCTGCGCAGCAAGGAACTCGCCGCGCTCGAGCGGGAGGTCATCTCTTGCCGGCTATGCCCGCGGCTCGTCGAGTGGCGCGAGAGGGTCTCAAGGGAGAAGAAGTCGGCCCACGCCGATGAGGAGTACTGGGGTCGGCCGGTCCCGGGCTTCGGAGACCCCGAGGCGGATGTCGTGGTGTTGGGGCTCGCCCCGGCGGCCCACGGCGCCAACCGGACCGGTCGCTACTTTACCGGCGACCGCTCGGGCGACTTCCTCTTCGGCGGCCTGTTCCGGGCAGGGTTCTCGGACAGCCAGATCTCGCGCCGTATAGGCGACGCGCGGCTACAAGGGCTCTGGATCTCCGCCGCCGTCCGCTGCGCCCCGCCGCAGAACAAGCCGACCCCGGCCGAGCGGGACGCCTGCCTGCCCTACGCCGTCCGCGAGCTCGAGCTGCTCGGGGCGAAGGTCGTACTCTGCCTCGGTGGCTTCGCCTGGGACGCGGCCCTGCGCGTCTACGGCGTGCGCCCCAAACCGAAGTTCGGCCACGGCGCGGAGCACCGAATCGGACCGATGACCCTGCTCGGTTGCTACCATCCCTCCCAGCAGAACACCTTCACGGGCGTCCTCACCCCGACGATGCTCGACGATGTACTCCGGCGGGCGGGTGACCTCGCCGGGCCTATAGAGACGCCCCAAAACGCATCCCCTTTCGTATAAGATGGGCGGCGGTGTGGAACCGTCTGCGGCAAGAACTTGAGTAGCTCCGGGGCCGTACTGCTCGCGGCCCTCTTTCTGGTCGTGACCCTCGCGGTGGCCTGCTCCGACGAGAGCACCGAGCCCACGGGAGAGACCTCAGGTTCCGGACCCTCCAGGGAGGAGACATCGACGTCTTCCCCGACCTCTTCGCCCTCGGGCGGCGAGACGACGGAGGACACCGCCCCCCCCGATGCCACCCTTGGGTCTGGGTCGGATCGGCCGTCTACGGCGCTCAGGGTCGAGGGGGCCCCGAGTACCACCTTCTCGGGCATCTGCTCCGTGGGGACAAAGGACAACGTCCTGAGCGGTCAGGTCCCCAAGGTCTTTGCCTTCAACCTCAGGGGACGAAGACTCTCCTGCCGCATACAGAAACAGGACGCGGGCTCGGGTGTCCTCAAGGTGATCCTCACCGCCGACGGCACGACCCGCTCCGTCCAGCAGACCAACTCCCCCAGCGGCACCATTAGCATCTCGTACCAGAGCCAGTGAGGCTTCAAGCCTAGCCCGGAACCTGTAATCTTGTTCAAGCAGATGGGCGAATAGTGAGCAGCCAATAGCCGGAGACAACTACTCCCTACTCGCTACCTCGCTACTCGCCGGAGCCGACGAAGGAGGCGACCATAAACCGAGACGACGCCTGGGATCTGATGACAGACTGGACGGAGAGCGACTCCTTACGCAAGCACATGCTGGCCGTCGAGGCCGCCATGCGCGCCTACGCCCGCCGCTTCGGCGAGGACGAGGACAAGTGGGGCGCGACCGGCCTCCTGCACGACATGGACTACGAGAAGCACCCGACGCCGGCAGAGCATCCCATGGTCGGCGTCAGGGAGCTCGAGAAGCGGGGCTACCCGGAGGACGTGATCGAGGCCATAAAAGGCCACGCCGACTACCTGGACGTCCCCCGCGACACCCCGATGGCCAAGTCCCTCTACGCGGTCGACGAGCTCTCCGGCTTTATCGTTGCCGTGGCGCTCATGCGCCCCGACAGGCTCGAAGGCCTGAAGGCCAAGAGCGTCAAGAAAAAGATGAAGCAAAAGTCATTCGCCGCCGCCGTGAACCGGGACGACATAACCCGTGGGGCCGAAGAGCTTGGAGTGGACCTCGACGAGCACATAGAGTTCGTGGCCGGTGCGCTGCGCGAGCGGGCGGACACTCTAGGACTCGAGCCCCAGAGGTCTTGAGAAGCATCGCTCGTCCTCTCTGCTAGGATGGTCGGGGCGTACGGGAGAGGAGCTAGCGCTTTGGCACGGGTGATGGTCGTCTTCGGGGGCAGGAGCGGCGAGCACGAGGTCTCGCTGGCCTCGGCCCGCGCCATCATGGAAGCCCTGGGCCGCGGCGGGCGGCACGAGGTGGTGCCGGTCGGCATAACACGCTCTGGTCGCTGGATCTCCTCCGGCGACCCCATGCGCGAGCTCCGGTCGGGCAGCAAGGAGCTCTCCGACGGCTCCAACCTCGATCCCCCGGATCTGGCCGCCGTTGGTGCCAACGGCCCCCCCGACGTGTCCTCCGGCAAGCTGCCCGGAACTTTGGGCGCCGTGGACGTGGTCTTCCCGGTGCTGCACGGGCCCTTCGGGGAGGACGGCACCATCCAGGGGATGCTCGAGATGGCCGGTATTCCGTACGTCGGGAGCGGCGTGCTGGCCAGCGCCGTCGGGATGGACAAGATCACCATGAAGAAGATCTTCGCCCACCACGGCCTCCCGCAGGTCGGCTGGCTCGGCCTGACCCGCAAGCGCTGGGAACAGGACCGGGATGGCGTCGTCCACGAGGTCGAAGACATCTTGGGCTACCCGTGCTTCGTCAAGCCCGCCAACCTCGGCTCGAGCGTCGGCATCAACAGGGCGGAGAAGTCGGGCGAGCTCGCCTACGCTCTCGACGAGGCGGCCGCGCTCGACCGGCGCATAATCGTCGAGGCCGGCGTGGACGCCAGGGAAGTCGAGGTGTCGGTCCTGGGCAATGATGAGCCGGAGGTCTCCGTACCGGGCGAGATCGTCGTCAAAGAGAACGAGTTCTACGACTACGAGGCCAAGTACACCGAGGGCGCCAGCGAGGTCGTAGCCCCCGCCGACGTGCCTGAGGTGGTCGCGGCAGAGATCCAGGAAACGGCCCGCATCGCCTACAAGGCCGTAGACGCCGCCGGCATGGCCAGGGTCGACTTTTTCCTCGAACGCGGCACCGACCGGCTGCTCATAAACGAGATCAACACGATCCCCGGCTTCACCCCGACGAGCGTCTACGCCCGCCTCTGGGCCGCCAGCGGCCTCCCCTACGAGGAGCTCCTCGACCGCCTCGTGATGCTCGCACTCGAACGCCACGCTTAAGCGTCGCGCTTGCGCGCGACGCGCCGTCAGTTTTCAGCCCTCAGCGATCAGCTCTATGCCTCCCGGCGCGACAAGAACGCGCCGTCGGCCGTCAGGAGCGGGGTCGTCGCCCGAAAAGAGAAGCTGATAGCTGATCGCTAACGGCTGACGGCGAGAGTTGCCACAAGCGGCTCTCTACAGATGCAAGATCCCCCGCTTGAGGGCGCCCGCGACGGCCGACGGCGCGATCCCTGGCGCCAAGCTTCCCGTAGATGTGCAGCAGGTGGGACTTGACGGTCGTCTCGCTGATCCACAGCTCGGAGGCTATAGACTTGTTGCTCTTCCCCTGGGCCACGAGCTCCAGAACCTCGATCTCCCTCGCGCTCAGGGCCTCATCCGAGGGCCAGCGCAACCGGTCGACGAGGTGCGCCGCGACTTCGGGGGCCAACAGCGGCTTGCCCTCGGCCGCCACCCGGACGGCCTCGTAGAGTTCCTCCCGCGGCGCATCCTTTAGGACGTAGCCTGTCGCCCCGGCCTCGACGGCCCGAAGGATGTCGGCCCCGGAGTCTGAGGTGGTCAGCACGAGCACGCGGGCGCCGGGACTGCGCTCACCGATCTCGGCCGTCGCCGATACGCCGTCGAGCTCCGGCATCCGAAGGTCCATGAGCACGACGTCCGGTTCCAGGCTACAGGCCATCTCCACGGCTCTCCTGCCGTTCTCCGCCTCACCCACCACCTCGAAATCATCCTGACCATCGAGCATCCCCCGAAGGCCCAACCTCACGACCGGATGGTCGTCGGCGATCAAGACCCTCACGCGGCGCGTCATGGCATCCCGCTTCCGGAGACCCCAGCGCCGTGTTTCGCCGGTGCCACGGCGGCCGGTAGCTCGACCACGAGGGCCGTCCCCCTACCTGATTCGCTCTCGACCAGCAGCGTGCCGCCGAGTTGCTCGACCCGCTCGCGCATGGCCCGGATGCCGAACCCTCCGGTGGAACCCTCGGGAACGGCCCAGAGTCGGTCCGCATCGAAGCCGGCGCCGTCGTCCTGGACATCCAGCGCGACGAGGTCCTCCATGTAAGACAAGGTCAGCACGACACGGCCCGCATCCGCGTGCTTGCGGACGTTCGTGAGGCCTTCCTAGGCGGCCCGCAGAAGCGTAACTTCGGTCTCCGGTCCGAGCCGGGACGGCGACCCGGTCACCGTCAGGTCGGCGGGGACACCGTTTTTCTCCGACCAGTCCCCGGCGAGACGCGTGAGAGCCTCGGAGATCGGCGTGTCTTCCAGCTCTTGCGGCCGGAGGGCCCACACCATCCGTCGCGCCTCCACCATACCCTCGCGCGCGGTACGCCGCGCCTCGTCAAGATGCCGCCGCGCCGAATCGGCTCCTGGCGTCTCCTCGGCCGCCTCCAGGTTCATCACGATGCTCGCGAAGCCCTGGATGAGGGTGTCGTGTATCTCGTGCGCCAGCCTTCGCCGCTCGCCCATAACGGCGGATCTTCGGGCCTGGTCCACGAGCCGCAGGTTTTCGAGGGCCAGGGCCACCTGGGGACCGATGGTGAGGTAGGCTCGGGCCTTCCCCCTGGAGAACTTCCTGTGCCGCGTGGCGACCGTAAGCAGTCCATCCGGGCCTTCGCGGTGCGCACCGACGGGCACCAGCAGGGCGGAACGCATGTTCCTCTCCTCCCACGCCGCCCGTTCGCCGGGCGGCAGTTCGCGCCTGCGGACCACGCGGGGAGTCTGGCGCCGCAACTCCGACAGCATTGGCATCCGAGCCTCGTCCAGCCGTCCGTCGAGCCCCGTTGCCCCCCGCGGCGCCCAGGATCCGGCGAGCTCCAGCACGGCCGCACCGTTCCCTGCCGTGGACACGACCGTCCACAAGGCAACTTGCTCCACGTCGGGCCCCGAGAGGTGCCTCCCAATAGCAGCTGCCATCTCGTCCGGGCTCTCCGCCGTTCCGAGGTCTCGGCTAACGCGGTAGAGCGCCTCTCTGCCGGCGAGCGAGATCCGTCGGAGAGACCAATCGAGGAGTCCCCCGGCCGCGCCGAGCAGGGGTAAGCCACGAGTTCGCGCGTTTGCGGCGGGTCGAAGATCGCACTCTAGCGAGAGCCATCCGGCGGCCGAGATGAGACCGACGAGTAACGCTTGCAACAAGCCCCTGGCGCCGAACCTGCGGGCCGCCCAGGCCATCGCGCCGACCATGACGACAAAGTACAGTGCGGGCGTTCCCCAGACCTCCATCGTGTTGGAGAACCGCCCGAGCTCGGCCTGGACAAATTCCTCGCCCCGCGAGAGGAACAAGAGCACCGTAAGGTACACGTCGATCACGAAGAACGTCAGCACGAACGCCATGAAAGCGATGCCCACACCCACTATCGGGACCCATCGCCAACGTACGCCGGAGAGTTGTGTCCTGGATCCGAACACCGTGGCCGCAGACTAATGCATGGGGAAGACCGCCAACCACGGTCGCGGCCGAACAATCATACTTTTGGAAGCCTCGCGTCATACTTCCGGCCGGTGGATGGTCCGCTCTGACGCCCGATCCTTGCCCGGCTCGCCCCGGGCGACGCCTCGACGGCCTTGAAGCCCCAGGCCAGGGGTACTTTAATGCGCGCCATGCTCCTTGCTTGGCTTCAGGAAGAGACGACCGGGGTCCAGGGTGCCCTGAACGAGGCGGGCGACGCCGCGGAAGACCTGACGACACAGAGCAGGCAAGACCTCGGTCCGGTCGCGCGGTTCTTCGCCGACATCTACGAGTACTTCACCAGCACAGAGTTCATAGTCAACGTCTTCGCGTCGATGATAGTGGCATTCCTGGGGATAGTGGCCTACCGAATCCTGACCCACGGGGTGCCGCGCATACTCCGATGGCGGCGACGCGCGGGCTTTCTGGACGCGGAGGCCGTGGCGCGCGTGAAGCGCCAGGACACGGCTATAACCCTCATCAGGAACGCCCTGCGCTATGTAATCTTCGTCGTCGTCGTCCTCTTCATACTCAGCATCTTTATCGAGAACCCCCTGCCGGCCGCCGCGGGCGCGACGATCCTCGTCGCCGTCATCGGGTTCGGGGCGCAGAGCTTCTTGAGGGACGTGATCGCGGGCTTCTCCATCGTCTTTGAGGGGCAGTACAGCGTCGGGGACTTTATCCTCGTCAAACCCCAGGACTTCTCGGGCATCGTTGAGGAGCTGGGCTTGAAAACGACCAAGATACGGTCCCTCTCGGGCGAGGTCAGCTTTGTCCCCAACGGCATGATCCAGGGGGTCACCACCTACGTTTCGGGCCAGCAAAGCCTCAACGTCGAGGTGCAGGTCTTGGACGATGAGGCGGCAGATAGGGTGCTGAACTCCCTTGGCGAGGCCGCGGAACTCTACCTTTCGCCCCCGCGCCTCGCCGAGCGCGAGACGGTCGGGGACGGCAGGGTGCGGCTCCGGATCGTGGCCGGGGTGCTGCCCTCCATGACCTGGCTCGTCGAGGACAATCTAACCGAGCGCATGAAGGCGGCGGCCGGCGAGGACGCCCTCGCCTCAGAGCCTTTCGTCTACAAGGTAGACCAGGCGAACTTGCGCCGGATCAGGGACCTGCTCCCCAAGGACGCGGAGAGGAACCTCCCCCGCGACGCCGACAAGAAGCTTTAGAGCCTTCAGCGATCAGCCTTGGGCCGTCAGCTTCCGTCCTTGCAGGCGAGATGAGGTCACGAACGCACCACAGGACGACGACCAGCGCGTCTTGGCTGAAAGCTGATACCTGACGGCCAGGAGCTACCCCCCCGGCTGCCAGTCGTCGCGCAGGTGGCCGTTCTTCTGGGCCTTCTCGCGCGCCTGGCGCTCGCGCTCGAGCCGTTCGACGGCGGCGGAGAGAAGCTCCCTGACCTTCCCGAGACGTTCGCTCTCGGAGGTGAGCTCCAGGATCTGCTGGCGGGTCTCGAGGTCAAACTCTACGCGGCCCGCGATGGCGAATGAGAGGTTCCTGTAGGGCGGCTCTATCTCAATGCCGACGGAGCCCTCCGTCGCCGCCTCTACCACCCGCTCCAGAAGCTTGATGTTCTCCTCCGCGAGGGCCGTGACGTCCTCACTCTGGCCCTCGTCTTCGAGAAACTCGATCTCACCGACGTAGTACGGGCTTCCGCCGGTGAGGATGTTGTTGAGCTTGAAGCGCCGCGAGCCCTCGACCAGGATCAGCATCCGCCCGTCCTCGTAGCGCTCGACGAGCTCGACGATCCTGGCCGTGCACCCCACCTGGCGCGTGCCAGACTCGTCCGCCAGCACCATCCCGAACTCGCTCTCCTGCTCCAGGCACTCGTTGACCATCTGCTTGTAGCGCTCCTCGAAGATGTGCAGCGGAAGGGGAGCCCCGGGCAAAAGGACGACGTTCAACGGGAAAAGGGGTATGTCGGACAAAGAGTTACGCTCCTTCCGCTGTGTCCCCCGATTCTAGCGCACGACCCGCCGGGCCCGCGCCCCGGGTATCATGTTCCCCGTGGAAGATAACGTACACGCGGGCCGCGCGGCGCTCGTGACCGGCGGCGGGCGCGGTATAGGCGCGGCGATCGCCAGGCTCCTCGCGCGCCGCGGCGCCGCCGTCGCCGTCGCCGCCCGCACGATGGAGGAGATAGCCTCCGTGGCCCGCGAAATCGAGGCCGAAGGCGGGACCGCGCTGCCCCTGCGGTTGGACGTGGCCAACGAGGGCTCGGTCGCGGCGGGCTTCGAGAGGGCCCGTGACGAGCTCGGCCCCATCACCATCCTCGTAAACAACGCCGGCACGCCAGGCGTACCGCTCCCGGTCGCCGCCACAAAGCCCGAGGACTGGCGGCGCGTCCTGGACGCGAACCTCACGGGAGCCTTCCTCTGCGCCAGGGAGGCCCTGGGCGGCATGATCTCCGAGAACTGGGGGCGCATCGTCAACGTCTCCAGCGCCGCCGCCCGCCACCCGCTGGCCGGCATGGGTGCCTACGGCGCCTCGAAGGCGGCCCTGGATCAGCTGACCCGCGTGCTGGCCCTGGAGGGGGCGCCCTACAACATCGCCGTCACGGGCGTATACCCCGGCGTGGTCGATACCAGGATGCAAGAGGAGTCCCGAGGCTTCGGCCCCGACCTCGTCGGCAAGCAACTGCACCGCATGTTCAACGACTACCGCGCCTTCGGCATGCTCCGGTCGCCGGAGGAGCCAGCGGAGCTGATCTGCTACCTGTGCACGCCCGAGGCCGGCCGCCTGAACGGGCACATCGTCCGCATGGAGCAGCTCGAGGCTCTCAAGGGTACACCCTAAACCTCACGTACAAGTTGAGTGCTTATGGTGGCTTGCCCTCCTGGAGAGGCTTCGATGTCGAACGAACAGGGACACGGCTCAGTCGCCTCCAAGCCTCGAATTCAGGAAAGCGACGCTCTCTTCCACCTCCGACTCGTCGATCCCGTGCAGGATCAGGGGCCCTTCGAACCCGACCTCTCGTAGACCTTCAAGGTACAGATCGTAGTCCAGCTCCCCGCGGCCCGCCGCGACCGGCTCGCCCGTGTCGAGCACATCCTTGGCGTGGGCGATCACGATCTCCTCGCCGAGAAGCGCGAAGACCTCCTCAAGGATCTCGCCCTGGCACGATAGCTCTCCTACGCGAAAAAGGTTGGCTGCGTCCAGGACCACTTTGAGGCGCGAAGACCGCATCTCGTCCAGCAAGCGCCGGCCCTTCTCGGCGGAGTCGACGACGTTGTTGACCTCCGGCTCGAAAGCCAGCGTGACCTCGTGCCCTTCTGCGATCTCCAGCGCCCGCTCCATGGTCCCGAGCAGGTCACGCCAGGCTTCGGGGCCGTTGTTCGCCGGATGATGGCGCCACATGTCCTCGGGATCTCGCGTGCCGGTGCAGAGGGTGATCATCGGCGTACCCATATACCCGCAGGCGCCCGCGAGCGTCCCCAGCCTCCGCAGTCCAGAGCGTCGCTCCTCCGGGTCCGGGTGGATCATGTTGAAGGTCCCTGAGACGGCGGACATCGAGAGATCCCGTCGTTCCATGGCTTCGCGGATGCGTTCGGCGAGTTGTGGGGAGATCTCCTCCGGCATCGAAGGCCCCCCGGCGCAGGACATGTTGAATTGCACGCGATGGACGCCGTGATCCTTCACGGCGTCGAGCGTCTCCTCCAGCGAGGGACGGGGGAAGGTCCTGGCAAAGATACCGAGGCGCGTCAGACGCCGCCTCTGGCCTCCGAGAGCAGGACGCACGCACCGGACTCCGCGGAGCGCGCGAGGGCCACCATACCGCGCATGACCGCCAGCCCGTCCTCGACGTCGGCGCCCCCATCGCCGGAGCCGCGCAGTATCTGATCGGCGAACCCCTCGACCTGGAGCCTGAAGAGATCTGCATCCTCGCCGAGGGGACGATGGTACTGGCCATCCCTGGTCGAGAAGCATTCCACGTCGCTGGAACGCCGGTACCAGGGGTTATAAGTCTTGCCGATCACACTCCCGTGCTCTCCGTAGACCTGGAAGCCTTCGTGCCAGTCCATGCGGACGGCGATAGTCAGGTCGAGGTGGCCGACGCTGCCGTCGTCGAACCGTGTCTCCGCGAACCAGCAGTGGGCCCCGAACTTCTCCACGAGCCGGGCGCGGATGCTCACCATCTCGCCGCCCAGGAACCTGGCGGTATCCAGGAGATGGCTGCCATGCCCCAGGACGAAATAGCGGCGCCTGTCGGACTTGGGTTCCCCCTCGGGTCGCCGTGCTTTGCCGCTGGTCACGGGGATGGGCTGCAGCGTGTCGGTCATGGCGTAGCGGTAGACCGAGTCGCAGTACCACGCCTTCAGCGCCAGCATCTCCCCCATCTCCTCGCGGATAAACCGCCTGGCGAAGGCGATTCCGGGGTCGAAGCGCTTCTCGGTGCCGACCTGGAGCACGAGCCCCGAAGCCCGTACCCTCTCCCGCAAAGCCTCGCACTCCTCCACGCTCACCCCCATGGGCTTCTCCACCAGCACGTGCTTGCCGGCCTCGAGAGCGCTCACGGCAGCAGGCACGTGAAACTGGTCCGCAACCCCCACGATCACCGCCTCGACGCTGGCATCGGCGAGCATCGCGTCGTAGTCCGTGTAGGTAACCCGCGGCCCGTGGACGGCCGCCATCCTCTCGACGAGATCCTCCGCGACGTCGCAGATCGCATACAGCGTGGCGTTACGCGCCTTGCGACAGGCCTCGAAATGTGCGAACTGGGAGATCGGACCACACCCGAGCACCCCCACCCTCACCTGCCGCGGCTCGTGTCCCTCTCTCTGCACCGTGGGGGAATATAGCACGCTCCGGCCTCTCCGAGGCCTCCGCTCGTCAGCCCGCTACGCCCTTCGGGCTACGCTCTCAGCCCGCGTCGAGCCTTCGGCCCTCCGCTTTCAGCCATCAGCTTCAGCCGCTGGTCACGCGCCCCTGCCGCGCCCGCGAAACGCCCCTTGCGTGGCAGCGCATCGGTCGGCCGTCGGAGGTACGCGGGGCCGCCACGAACCGCGCCCGCCTGCGTTTGGCTGAAAGCCGCCGCGAAGCGGGGGCGTGCTGAGAGCGAGGATCGAAGATCCGACGCGTGCTGAGAGGCGCCAAGCGCCGGGCTGACGAGCGGAGGCGTTAGCCGGAGCGTGCCGAGTAGTCGCCTAGGCGACTACTCGCAGGCAGCTACTCGTCCTTGCTGATCCAGTACGTGAACCCCAGGAAACTGAGATAGAGGGTCATGATGATCAGGAAGCCTGCGAAGAACCGGAAGACGCCGACCGCGCCCGGATGGGCGATGGGCCCCTCGTTTAGGCCCGTACCTTGAAAGAAGAGCATCGCCAGCTCCATCATTCGGAGCCGCCCGAGCCGCCAGGTTCGAGTTCCTCGATGGTGCAGCCGTCCGACACGGGCACGATCTCCTGCTCCAACGTGACGCATCCGTAGATCAGGAAACCGGGGTTGCTCTCCGACGCCGCGGGGCCCACGTCCACCCGGCGGGCCGTCTCGCGGGTGTAGCCCATAGTGACCATCGTCAGGACCACCGTCACCGCGCAGGCCAGCAGGGCGTACTGGCTCCAGCGGCTGGCCCGGCCCCAGTGGAAGCCCGTCGCCGAGGCCCGCAGGTAGAGGGCCACCACGAAAAAGCCCACGAGCATCAGCCCGATCAGACCTATGTATTTGTAGGGGTACATGCTTCCGAGCGGGATCTCGGTCTGCTCGCCGCCGCCCAAGACCAGCCCGATCTGGGGTATCAGGCTGGCGTCGTTGGGGATGACGTTGAGCAGGGTGAACAGCGCGGTGAAGCCTAAAGCGCCCACCGCGAGCTTGCGCAAGGTATCCATAGGCTTGACGGCGAAGCGCAGCTTGTGCACGAAGTAGGCCGTCGAGGCTATGCTCATCACCGCGAGCCAGATCGCCAGGAAGTTGAAGACCCAGGCCTTCTCCCCAAGCATGATGAGGTTGAACGCCTCCGGCGAAGTCTCCCGAATGCCCTTCAGGTACCCGTAGCCGATGACCGGCTGCATGATCAGGAACCCGAAGCCCCAGATGAGGCCGAAGTGGCCCATCCAGTCGTAGTACTCCCTGTCGTCCTCCCGCGTGGTGCGCAGGTAACGCCAGCCGGCCCAACCGGCGATCAGGAACCCCGCGTAGGAGAAGTTGCCGACGAAGCGGTGCATGTTGAGCGGCACCATCGTCTGGTTGAGGAAGTTGCGCGCCACATCGCCGGCCGCGGCGCCATCGGCCGGGGTGAGCATAAAGGAGGCGACGGCGTCGATCATGGTCATGGCCATCAGTCCCATGAAGCCGGCGATCATGCCGAAGACCACGTGCAAACTCTTGCGGTATGCGAGCTTGTCCCAGACGTTGTACCAGGCGTAGACGATGATGATCTGCCCCAGGAACATAAACGCCTCGACGAAGAACACCCAGAAGAAGATGTTTTGCAGGATGGAGAAGAAGACAGGGAAGAGGGTGACGAGCGCGAGCACGAAGGTGATCGCGAGCGCCGCGCCCGAGGCGAACAGCAGAACCACGAAGCGCGCCAGGTTGCGGGCGAACCGCTCGTAGTATGGCTGCTTGGTGATCATGCCCAGGTACTCGCTCGTCGCCGCGATGAGCACCGCGCCGATGATGAAGGCGGCGAACAGGATATGCGTCTGGACGAGCCCCGCGATAACGACATTCTTGCCGATTACGGGTACCTGGATGTCGCCTATGGGCATCCGTTAGCCTCCTACTGCCCCGGGAAGTTCATTATCCTGCTGACGGCCAGCAGCATGTTGAGCACCACGACCACGACGACCAGCATGCCGATGATCGTCGCGAACGGCCTCTTGAACGCGCTCTGGTACTGCGGGGTGCGGTCGAGCCACGGCACCGCGAGCAGGAGCACGATGAAGATGGTCGGGACCACGACGGCTCCGAAGCTCACCAGCGCGTAGCCGGGGAAGAACATGAGCATCTGCTCGTAGAAGAAGAAGAACCACTCGGGGCGCGGCACGTACTCGATGGTCGCCGTGTCGGCCGGCGCGGTAAGCGGCGCCG
The DNA here is from genome assembly GCA_963769655.1 of uncultured Rubrobacteraceae bacterium. Classification (GTDB taxonomy): domain Bacteria; phylum Actinomycetota; class Rubrobacteria; order Rubrobacterales; family Rubrobacteraceae; genus CAVYMT01. Next base: position 392,814 of record CAVYMT010000007.1, read on the forward strand.
GGGCCGCGTAGGAGAGCACCACGCAGGCTATCAAGAGGAAGGTCGCGACGTAGCCGTCCTTGAGAACCTGCCCGGGGAAGAAACCCATGGTTTCGTCTGGGCGGGCGAAGACGTTCTCCTCGGTTATTACTTCTTCCTCGACCGGCTTGTTCTTGCCGGTTGCCGGGACGTATACCATGACCGTACCTCTCTCCTAGTGGTGCCCGCGCATCATACCAGCGGTGCACCCTCGCCCTCGGTAAAAACTCTTACTCGCGGTCGTAGCGGCCGTCGACCCGTTCCTCTTCTTCCTCGTCCAGCTCGTAGCCGCTGTACTCCTCCAGTCGCTGCCGCTCGTGCAGCTTGGCCAGCCGCTCGGTGTACTCGAACTCGCTGCCGAAGACGCCGTGGCGCCGGAGCAGGTACAGGTGGATGCCGATGAACGGCGCGAGGGCCGCCGGCAGCAGCCACACGTGCAGGGCGAAGAACCTCGAAAGAGTAGCCGGTCCCACCACGTCGCCGCCCATTAGGAAGTGGATCGTGGGACCCCCGATGAACGGCGAGTACGACCCGATCTTCATCCCCACGACGCTGGCCCAGAAGCCGTCCTGGTCCCAGCGCAAAAGGTAGCCCGTGAACGCGAGCCCGATGACCATGAGAAGCAACACGACGCCGACGACCCAGTTCAGCTCCCTGGGGGCCTTGTACCCGCCAGAGAAGAACACCTGGGCCATGTGCAGTCCGATCACGGCCATCAGGAAGTTGGCCGACCAGTAGTGGATGCCTCGGATGAGCTGCCCGAAGTACGCCTCGTTCTGGATGTACCAGACCGAGTTCCACGCGTCGTCGGTGGTGGGTGCGTAGTAGAAGAGCAGCAGGATACCGGTCAGGAACTGGAGCGAGATCGTGAACAGCACCGCGCTTCCAAGGGTGTAGATCCAGGCCCCCCTCTTGGGGACCGGCTCGTAGAGGAAGTGTTCGAGTTGGGTGACTATCCCGGTGCGGTGCTCCATCCAGTCCACCATGAACTTGCTGGCGTCCGCCGTCTGGGACCTCAACCTGCCGATCATGTCGGGAGCGACCTCCTCTCTAAACCACGTACGGGTGCTGGGCGTCTAGCCTGTCCTGGATGTCGTACTCGTGCTTGACAGAGATCATACCGTCCTCGTCGACCTTTACCTGTGTGTAGCGGTACATTCCGCGCGGCGGGGGCCCACCGACCCAACCGCCGTTGATGTCGTAGATGCCGCCGTGGCACGGGCACAGAAACTCTCCATGACCATCGGCGTTGACGAGCCAGCGCACCGGACAGCCCAGGTGCGCGCACGAGTTGGACAAGACGTTGAGGCTGTCGGCGATCTCCTGCCGCTCCTGCTCGGTGAAGCCCTCGCTCTTGTCGTTCAGGAACGACGGGCGCAGGCGCTCGCCGAGCTCATCGCCGGCCGACCCTTGCTCGCCCTCGCCCACGACCTCCCGCTTCCACGACATCCAGACCGCGTTCTTGATCGTGAACTCCGCGTCGGATTTCTGGGAGTTCGGGAACTTCTGCTGCGCGCCCTCGATGCTGTAGGTCTGCTGGGTGGGGAACTCGACCTCGTAGGCCGACGGCACGCCGTCTTCTTCCTCGACTCCGGAGACCGGCCCCACCTTCTCCCAACCCGTGTAGACGTCGGTCTGTCCCAGGACGTCGGTCTTGATGATCGGGTCGAGCACGAAGACTACCGGGGGGATGGTTAACACCGCCCCCATGATCGTGCCTAGCAGCCCGAAACCGAGGAAGTCTCCCCGGGTCATCGGATCCTTCTGTAGCTCCGCCACCCTTCCGCCCTTCTAGAGCCCTTGGCTTTCGACGATCACTACTGGCCGAACCCGCTCGGCGGTGGTCCTGGTTGCACCGTGTAATCGGGCTGATTATATACCGTGTATGGCACCCTCGAGTTGGATTTCATGAAGCCCATATTGAGCGCCACCGTCGCCGCCAGGATCCCGGCGACGAGCAACACCACCCGGTAGCTACGCCCGGGGCTGCCGTACCTGAAGCTCAGCCTCTCCCGCAGGTAGGTGATGAACGCCGCGAGGGTCGCGAGCACCATCACCAGCATCGCGATGTAGCGCATGTACAGGAAGGGGAACTCCGCGAGCGGCGAGATCGCGTACAGACCTGCGACCGCCGCCACGAGCGTGAAGAACCTTATCGGGACGCGGCTCCCGCCCTCCGGGTTCCGCTCTGCCCCAAGGAACATCGCGACGTTGGAGAGCACGAAGAGCACCACAACGATCATGAGGTTTATGACCAACAGGGTCGACGTGAAGGAGTCCCCCGAGGTGAGCCGTTCGTAGGCACCGCCCGAGCCCGGCCCGGAGCCGCCCGGCGCCGAGAGCTTGAGCGCGTAGACCATCGCGAAGCCGATCAACGGCTGGAGCAGGAGGAACCCGACGCCCCAGGTCAACCCGACGGCGCTGCTCCAGTCGTAGAAGGCACGGTCCTCCGAGGTCTTCGAGCGCATGTACATAAAGCTGGCCCAGGCGGCGAGGGCGAAGGCCGGCCAGGAGAGGTTGGCGAAGGTGCGGTGCAGGATCAGCTCGACGAACATCGGGTTGAAGATCCCCTGAACGGAGGCCGCGAAGCTGCCGATGTTGCCGGTGATCGGGGGGGCGCCGGGGCCGCCGGTGACCATGTAGGAGTCTATGCCGCTCATGATGACCATCCACACCCAGATAAAGAAGCCCATCGTGAACCCGAGCGCTATGTGCCGCTTCTTCTTGAGGACGGCGTAGCGGTCCCACTTGTAGTAGTAAGAGTACATGCCCCAGAGCGCGAGGCCCATCGAGAGCATCGCTATGGCTATGAACGGGAAGAAGAAGGTGAAGAGCGAGCCCGTGACCCGCGGGTAGAGGCCCACGAGCAGCACGATGAACAGGACCGCGAACGTCGCGCCCGTGGAGAAGGTGAGCACGTTGAAACGGGCCATCGCGTGGGCGAGACGGTCCATGCGCGGGCTGCCGGTGCGCGCGCCCCATGCCTGCAAGACGGGCGCCGCTATCGCGAAGCCCACGAACAGCTCCGCCCAGAACATGTGAATGAGCATCGTGAGGCCCGTAAAGAAGCGGGCGCCGCCAACCTCGTCGAAGGCCCCAGAGAGATCCATCTGGGCCAGGATGCCTGGCAAGAAGTTTGCTCCGCCCAAGGTGATCAAGCTCCTCCCAGCTCCTGCTCTTTAGGCCCCGCCGGTCTTGTCCAACAGCGACGCGCCGCGCTGGCGCGTCTCCGGTTCGCCGACGCGGAGCAGCGTGGCCTGGTGGACCGCCCGCGGCTCGAGCCGCCGGTCGACGATGTAGTAGGTCCCGCCCACCCGCTGCAGAACCTCACGGATGGGCCTCAACAGCCGCCGCTCGCCGGTCGAGGCGAAGAGGAGGACCTTGCCGTGCTCGAACTGCTCGTTCCAGGTCCCGGCCTCCTCCGAAGGGGCCTCCATCTCGGTTAGGATCGGCGTCACCCCGATCCTGGTCAGCGAGCCCGCGAAGAGGATGGCCGCCAGAGAGACGAAGACCATGAGCGTCGGGATGCCTATGGCGGGCGTCGTTATGGCGAACAGGGCGCCGAAGATGAGGAACGCGATGGCGAACCCTATAGGCACCTCGAGGCCGCGGTTGTCCTGGGGGATGATGATGTATCGCGTGCCGTCCGGGAACGGCTCCGGCTCGCTCGGGTCGCTGCGCTTGAGGATCACCGTCAGGTCGTCCCGATCGACGCCAAGCTCCCGGATCTCCGTGACGGCTTGGTTGAGCCCGGCCCCGTCGTCCAGGACCCCCACCACGGTGTACTCGGGGCTCCGCTCCGAAGAGCCTTGCTCCGACGCCTCCCGCCCTTCTGCCAAAACCCTACCTCCAAATAGGGACAAACCCGCCACCTACGGCTATTCTGAACTGCCCCAGCATAACATCGTCGCGCCACTCCATACTAGCCCGCCCACCACCCCCCGCGGGGATCTCTTTCACAACCCTGCCCGCAACCCGTGACCTCGCACCCACCCCACCGCGCACCCTCGGGTAGACTATCCGCGTGGACACACGCAACGAGCAGAAGCCTCATGACGCGGGCCCGCGCGGGGAAGAGCCTTACGTGGAACGGGGGCTCGGACCGTGGATCTGGCGCAACCGGTGGCTGCTCATGCGCCTCTCGGCGGCGCTCGTCTTCACCTTCTGCGGCGTCCGGCTGGCCGCCCCGAACCTCGTCTACGCCTTGCAGGACGACCCCGCGGTCATCACCGCCGCCCAGATAGAACGCGGCGAACTGCCGGCCGGCGTAGGCCTAGGGGATTACGTCGAGGTCAGCGGCACCCCCGTCCTCGGCGAGGACGTGTTGCGTGGGAGGTTCGGTACCAGGGACTCCCAGGTCGCCGTGGCCTCGAGGTACTCCAGCGCCAACTACTTCTACTACCAACTCGAAGAGACCGGAGACGGGCTGCTGATCCAGCAAGCCCAGACGCCGCCAACCTCCGAAGACCCGGCGGTCTTCAGGGGCAGCCTGGCGACGGTGGGAACCGTTATCTTCCACGACACCACCCAGGCCGGCCTCCAGAACGCCGGCCTGCCACGCAACGAGAACATCCCCGTGGTCGAGAGCAGCGACACCCCGCAGTTCTACCGCCAGCTCATCCCCGTCTACCTGATAGTCGCCAGCCTGGCCCCGCTCTCCCTGCTCTACGTCATCTGGCGCAGGAACAAACCGTTCTTGGATTGAGGCGGCGCTAGGCGCCTCAATCCAAAGCACGCTCCGGCCTCTACGAGGCCTCCGCTCTCAGCCCGGCGCTTGGCGCCTCTCAGCCCGCTTCGTCCGGCTTCGCCGGCCTCGCTTTCTGCACGCTCCCTTCGGTCGCTCTCAGCCAACCGCCGAAGGCGCGCGGTTGGTCGTAGCGACCCCGCGTCCTTCTGGCGGCCGAGCGGGAGAAGCTGAGAGCGAGGACCTGAAAGGTCCGAAGCGGGCTGAAAGCTGGCGCAGCCAGCGTGCTATATTGCGTTTGCGTCTAGTCCGTGGGCGGCTTGCGACAGAGGGAGCGTGGTTTGGGCGCATTCTTCGGGTTCTCCGAGCGGGGTACGAACCTGCGCACCGAGGCGATAGCGGGGCTGACCACGTTCATGACGATGGCCTACATCATCTTCGTCAACCCCGCGATACTGGGCACCGAGGGAACGGGGCTCCCCATCTCCGGCGTGTTCTTCGCCACGTGCGTGGCGGCCGCGGTGGCTTGTATCGCGATGGGCCTCGTGGCGAACTTTCCGCTCGCCCTCGCGCCCGGACTCGGCCTGAACGCCATCGTTGCCTTCACCCTAATACTGGACCTGGGTCTGAGCTGGCAGCAGGCGATGGCCGTCGTGGTCATTGAGGGCCTGCTCGTCACGGTGCTCGTGATCACCAACCTCCGCGAGGCTGTCTTGAACGCTATCCCTGCGAGCCTGAAGTTCGCCATCGCCGTCGGCATCGGGCTCTTTATCGCGTTCATAGGCCTCAAGAACGGCGGCATAGTGGTTGCCAACCCCGAGACTTACCTGGCGCTCGGCGACCTCACGCAGGGGCCGGTGCTGCTCGCGACCTTCGGGCTCGTGGCCACGCTAGTGCTCGTCGCGCGGGGGACGCGCGGCGGCATCCTCGCCGGTATCGTGCTGACGGGCGTTGTCGGCATGGTCTTCGGCGTCGTGCCGCTGCCGGACGGGATAGTCGACTTCAGGTTCGACACGTCCACCATCGGCGGCGGGGTCCTCGCGGTGCCGCAGGTCTTGCAGCTCTCCCTGATACCCGTCATCTTCGCCCTTTTCATGACGGACTTCTTCGACACCATGGGCACCATGTTCGCAGTGGGCCAGGAAGCGAAGCTGCTCGATGACGAGGGCCGGGTGCCCCAGGCCAAGCGGGTGCTCCTCATTGACTCGCTGTCGGCGGTGCTCGGCGGCAGCGCGGGCGCGAGCTCGGTTACGAGCTACATAGAGAGCGGATCCGGCGTCGCCGAGGGCGGCCGGACGGGCCTGACCACCGTCTTCGTGGGGCTCCTGTTCTTGGCCGCGCTGCCATTCGCGCCCCTGATCTCGGTCTTCGGCGGCTCCGTCCCGACCCCTGGCCCTGAGGGCGACCCCATCCTCGTCTCCCCCGTGACGGCCCCGGCCCTGATCGTCGTGGGCTTCCTGATGATGACCGCGGTCCGGTTCATCCCCTGGGACGAGGTCGACGAGGCCGTGCCCGCCTTCCTGACGATCCTCACGCTGCCGCTGACGTTCAACATCTCCTACGGCATCGGGTTCGGCTTTATAGCCTACGTCCTGATAAAGCTCGCCAGGGGCAGGCCCGGCGAGGTCCACCCCTTGCTCTACGGGGCCGCGGCACTCTTCGCCGTGGCCTTCGTGTGGCCCGCGCTGCAGAACCTCCTCTCTTGACCCGTAAAAGCCCTGTTTATCGGCCCAAGCACGGGGGTAAAACGGGCTGAAACTAGCGCGGCGATCGGCACCTGTTTATATTTCGGTCTGAGTGCGGTTCGGAGGACGTGTCCGGCGAGCGGGGGAGGTAAGAGCGCATCGGCTTTATCGCGTGGATAGTGGTGGGGCTCCTGGCGGGCGCGCTGGCCAAGTGGGTAATGCCGGGCCCCGACCCCGGCGGCATCATCGTCACTACCCTGATCGGCGTAGCGGGCGCCTTGCTGGGGGGCTTCGTTTCCCAATGGCTGTTCGGCGGACCCGGTATGACGGGGATAAGCCTCGGATCCATCCTGACGGCCACGCTGGGCGCGATCGTCTTGCTGGTTATCTACCGAGCCCTGACGCGCCGGACCGTGTGAAGCGGCGCGGACCACGCGGAACATGTGGAAGGGACTTCTAACGGAAGGAGAAGGAGAAACATGACCGAAAAAGGGACCACCGGAGCTAGCGCATCTGCGAGCGGCTCGACGGGTGCCGGCGGCAGCCCGCTGCAGACGGATCGTGGCAACACCACCATCGCCGACAGCGTCGTCTCCAAGATAGCCGGTATAGCGGCCCAGGAGGTCGATGGCATCCGGATGGGCAGCGGCGCCTCGCAGACCGCGAGCAACCTTCTCGGCTCCATAACCGGGGGCAGCGGCGGCCAGACCACGGGCGTCTCCGTCGAGGTTGGGCAGGAAGAGGCCGCTGTGGACCTCACGGCCACGGTGGAGTACGGCAAGTCCGTGGCCCAGCTCGCCGAGGCCGTCAGGCGCAACGTCGCCAACCGGATAGAGAACCTCGTTGGCCTTCGGGTAACGGAGGTCAACATCACCGTCTCCAACATCTTCTTCCCGCAGCAGGAAGAGGAGCAGGAGCGCCAGCGCCAGCTGGAGCAGCAGCAGCGGGAGCAGGAGACGGAGGAACAGCAGCGGGTCCAGTAGCGGGTCCAGTAGCGCCGGGCACCGGGGAGGGTTAGGTTTCGAACGTGGCTGACGGAATACAGCTCGCGAGGGTCGCCGCGGCGGCGGCCCTCGCCACCGAGGGGATCTATTCACTGGGCGGTGGGCGATTCGTCGAGGCCGCGACCTACGAGGGCAGCGAGAAGGTCTCGGGGGTCGTGGTCGATCCCGCCACGGTCGAGATCCACGTCGTGGCCCGCTACCCGCTGCCGAAACCGATACCCGAGATTGCCGAGAGCATAAGGGAGCGCCTGGCGCCAGACGTCGGCGGCCGGAAGACCACGATCGTGGTGGACGACCTGGAGGTGGGCGCAGATGAGGATCTTTAACAGGGTCGTCATGATCGTGCTGCTCGGCGGCCTGTTCGTGGCGGGCGTCTACGCCGTCGTCTACGCCTTCGATCTCTTCGGCTACGCGTTGCAGAGCCTTCTTGGCCCGTTGCAGTCCTTCGGCGACGGCGCGTCGAGCTTTATGAGCGGCGTCGAGGGGGGTGAGGTCTCGCCCCTCGACATCGTGCTGTTGGTGCTCCTGGCGCTGCTCGGCCTGATACTCCTCATAGCGGAGCTGAAGCCGCCGGCACCCAGGCGCGTGCGGATGGAGAAAGGCACGTACGTCACCCGGGGCGCGGTCGAGAGCGAGGTCTCGGCGGCCGCGGAGGAGGTCACCGGCGTCCTGGGATCCAAGGCCAAGGCCAAGGCCAAGCGGAGACCGGGGGCGCAGGTCGAACTGGAGGCCCGGGTACGGCGCGGCGAAGACCTCAGCACCCTGCAATCCGGCCTGCGCAGCGCGGTGCAGGAGGACCTGTCCAGCAGGGGGGTGCCGGTGAGCAAGCTGAACGTCAAGCTCGTCGAGACGGACCCGAGGGAGACGGGGGCGCGGGTCAGATGAACGCCTTCAACCGCCTCGTCATGCTTATCGTGGCGCTGCTGCTCATAGCGGTGCCCGTGCTGTTGCTGCTCGTCAACTTCGCGGTCATACCGTCCGGACTCATAGATCAGTACACCGGGTACCAGAGCGGCCTGCAGGCGATAGGCGACCTCACGGCGTCCGTCTTCACGACGGGCGTCCGGATCGTCATCGCCGTTGCCGGCGTCCTGGTCGCGCTCATAGCCCTGTTGCTCCTGCTGAGGGAGCTCACCTTCGGCAGGAGGGTCGCGAGGAGCACCGTCATGGACGACACGCCAGGCCACGAGACCGTCATCACGGCCGGGGCCGTCAAGTCGCTCGCCCAGGCGGCCGCGAGGGAATCCGGCATGCAGTCACCGTCTGCCTCGCTGACGACCGCCAAAGACAACTCTTACCTCGTGTCGTGCAGGGTTTCCATGCCGCCTTCGGGCAACTACTCCGAGCTGGCGGCGCGCGCCAGGGAGAACATCCGGAGGACGCTCGAAGGCCAGGGCGTGCCCGTCTCGGACGTCGAAGTAACGGTACAAGGAACCGCTGCCTAGATCCCTAGAGAAAGGAACCGTTCGATGGCTACCTGGACCAACAAGCAGTGGGGTGCCCTCATCGCGGGGCTCGTGGTCTTCCTCATAGCCCTCATAGGCGTCGGGGAGACGGCCCTGGTGGTGATCTTCGCCATCATCGGCTACTTTATCGGCAAATATCTGGACGGGGAGATCGACGCCGACGATCTGCGCGACCGCGCCCAGGGCAGGAGGGGCGCCAGCGTCGGCGCCGAGACACCTCCGCCCCCCCCGGTACTAGAGAACCACCCCGCATCGTAGAAACGACAGGTCTTTAGGGTCTTGCAATTGGCCTTGCTGCAAGTCGACGTCGTCGCCACGCCCGGGGCCTCGTCCTTCTGGCTGTGGTTCACCTTCGGGGGCATGTTTCTGGCCACCATCGCCTTCGCCTACCTGGCCGCCAGCGACCCGGGAGGCCGCTACCACCACTACGTCACCTGCGCCGTCATAACCTTCTGGGCGGCGACGTGGTACGTGATCATGGCGACCGGCAGCGGCATCTCTCTGATAGAAGGGGCCGAAGGCACCCGCCTGTTCTACTTCGGGCGCTACTGGGACTGGGTCGTCACCACACCGCTGATCCTTCTGACCCTCAGCTGGGTGGCGCTGGGGGGTAGCATCGCCCGGAACCCGCGGCTCGTGGCCCTCATCCTGGGCGCGGACGTGCTGATGATCCTCTTCGGCCTCGCCGCCGGCGGGACCGGCAGCAACGTCCGGTGGTTCTGGTTCCTTCTGAGCAGCGCGTTCTTTGTGGGGGTGCTCTACCTGATCTGGGTCCCCCTACGCGAGGAGGCGCGCAGGGGGCCAACCGAGGGACGCCCGGGGCTCTTCTTTAGCCTCGCAGCACTGCTAACTCTGCTGTGGGTCCTCTACCCCGTGGTGTTCATCCTGGGCACCGAGGGCATCTCGTCGGTGAGCAACGGCGTCGAGGTGCTCTTCTACGCCATCCTCGACATCCTCTCCAAGATCGCCTTCGGTCTGATCCTGATAGACGGCATCCGTCAGGGCCGGGCCGCCCGGTGAGGGCCTAGCGATGGCAGGAGGCTCCCTGTGACGACCGACAGAGACGCGAAAAGGCTGGCGGCCTGGAGAGAAGACCCTGGCTCGGCGGCGATCCTGACGGACATAGACGGCACGCTCGCCCCCATCGCGCCCACGCCGGACGAGGCGGAGGTACCCCAGGAGCTCAAGGAGCTGCTGAGGCGGCTGGAGGAGTCGTACCTGCTGGTGGCCGGCGTCAGCGGCCGCAAAACGGAGGAAGCCCTCGATCTGGTTGGGCTAGAGGACATAGTCTACTTCGGCAACCACGGGTTCGAGATCCTGCGCGACGGCGAGCTGGAGGTCACGCCCGAGGCCCAACCCTACCAGGAGAAGGTCCAGGACCTGGAACGCCAGGCCCGCGAGGAACTAGAACCCCTCGGCGCCTTCGTGGAGGAGAAGGGCATCACGGCGAGCATCCACTTCCGGAACGTCTCGCCCGAGGTTGGCGAGCGGTGCGTCGCGTTCGTCCGGCGTGAGGGCGAGCGCCTGGGGCTGAGGGTCACGGTGGGCAGGGGCGTGGTCGAGGCGCGTCCCCCTATCGAGGCCGACAAGGGCACGGCCGTCCGTACCCTCGTCGAGGAGTACGGCCCGCGTAGGGCGATGTTCCTCGGCGACGACACCACGGACCTCGACGCCTTCCGCGAGCTCGAGAGGCTACGCGAGGATGGGACGCTCGAAGAGATCCTGCGCGTGGGCGTGAAGAGCGAAGAAGGCCCGCAGGAGATCGTCGACGAGGCGGACATCGTCGCCGACGGCGTGGACGGGGTCGCCGAGATCCTTCGGGCCCTCCTGGAAGAGCCCCAAGGTTCCGAAGGCTCGTCGGAACCTGACTGAAGCCTCGGGTCGGGCCGAGACGCCGCAACTACCGCGAAGGCGACCACCGGTCATACCGGTCACCCTCGAGGTTCGCCCGGTTGGGCCTGGTCTTTAGACCCCGAGCAGTCTGGCGAAAAGCGCGAGGTTGTCGCGCAGCTGGCGCGGCATCAGGTAATGCTCGCGGACGTGCTCCTTGCCGCGGCGCCCGATGTCGCGGGCGAACTCGGGGTCCTTGAGGATCTTGGCGCAGGCGGCGGACGCCTCGGGGATGGTGTCGACGAGGATGCCGCCGCCGGGGGCGACCTGCATCGGGATGCCGCCCACCCTGCTCGCCACCATCGGCCTCGCCTTCCAGAGCGCCTCGGCCACGACGAGCCCGAAGCCCTCGCGGATGGACTTCTGGATCACGACGTCGGCGATTGACTGGAACGCGTTGACCTCGATGGCGCCCACGTTCGTGAGGTTGGAGAACAGGAAGATGTCCCTGTCCCCATCGGCGTAGTTGACGGTCTTGTTCCAGTACTCCCAGCCCTCCGGGTCGTCGTGGGCCATCGAGCCGATCAGGACGAGCTGTACCTCCGGCACCTCTTCCTTGACCGCCCGGTAGACGTCTATGACACCCAGAGGGTCCTTCCAGGGATCGAAGCGGGAGACCTGCAGCAAGAACGGCCTCTCCGTGTCCACGCCGAACTGGCCGGCTATGTAGCGGGCAGTCGTCGGAGGACAGGGCCATGTTCTTCGGCGAGAGCGGGTCGATGGCCGGCGGGATGAGTGTCAGCCCCGGCAGGTTCGCCCCCGGCGGGGTGTACTGCTCCATCGTGTAGATCTGGGCGTCGTACTTGGTTATGTACGGCAACAGGTAATCGAGCACCTGCTGGTTCGGCGTCGAGGTGTCTATGTGGCAGCGCCAGACCCAGTTCGTGTCCGGCGAGAGTCCTCCCGAGAAGTGCTGGATCAGGGCGGGCTGCGGATCGTGGACGAGGACCACGTCCCACTCCTCGCGAGCTCTCGGCGAGCGCCGCCGCCGACTGCCGGTTGTACTCCTCGTAGATGGCCCGTCCCTCGACGGTCAGATCGTAGTCGGCGCCCTGCAGGGCGTTGTGGAAACCCTTGGTGACGTTGAAGAAGGGCTCGGAGCCGAACATGATGTCCCACTCCGCCTCGAGGCCGACGTCGCGCATCAGGGGCACCAGGGTGTACAGGATCTCCGCGACCCCGCCGCCGAAGCTCGTCGCGCTGACGTGCAGCACGCGCGCCCCGTCGAGGCGCTTGGCGAGGTTCGTGACCTCCTCGTAGAGCCCCGGGCGGATGATGCTGCGGTAATCGGCGAGCGACTTGTTGCCGGCGTTTACGCGTTGCAGCACGGTCTCGGATCCTCTCTCGACGCTACGTCGGGCGCACACGTAGATACGGCCCGGTCACAAACACGGATTACTGTATATTAACGCGCCCCAAACATTCAACCGGGCCCGCGAGATTTTCTATCGCCCCCGTCCTCGCCCGCTCCGTCGGCGCCCGGTCAGCCCTGGGACCGGCGCGCCGGATCATCTTCATCCGCGTCCCGCCGCCCTCCTTGGAGTCGAGCACCAGCTCGTCCACGAGGTCGCGGATAACGGCCAGGCCGAAACCGCCCTGCCCGTCGAGCCCACCGGCCAGATCCACGGCGTCGAAGCCGCCGCCGCGGTCGACGACGGTGATCTCCACGGCCCCGGGTAACGCCCGGCACGCGATCTCGTACTCGTCGACCGCCGCGTGGCGGATAACGTTGGTCGCGGCCTCCGTGACGGCGAGCTTGAGGTCGTAGACGTCCTCGGCGTCGAAGCCGGCCACGCGTCCGACCTGGGCCACCACGAGGCGGGCGAGCAGCACGTACTCGGGGCTGCTCGGTAGCGTCAGGTTGACCGAGGCCGAGATTCCGAGCCCCTCATCTCCCGCTTTGGCGGTTTCGCGCTCCACGAGGCCTCCCGGTCATCCGGGCCCTGCGGTCCCCCGCGCGGACTCGCCGGAAGCGTCGCCCTGCAACATCGCCGAACATCTTACCCAGATGTATACGACGCTAACCCGCGTCCGGACGCGCCGGTTCTAACCCTTCAGGAGCATGGCACCTTACCCGCCGCCGGGGCCGCGAAGGGGACGGCCTACGGACGTACCTCCCCGCGCGGTACCCCTCCCGGCGCCTCGTCCGATACGTCGGCGGAACGTCGGCCATCGCCTCGGGCGGCGTCTCCCCAACGGCCTCCTCGTAGAGGCGCTCGGCCTCCTCCTCTTCGCTGCGGTGCTGTTGGGCCGGGACCTCGTAGCCGTCGCCGGAGCCCTCGTAGAGGTTCAGGTAGGGCTTGAAGAGGTCTATCGGGATGGGCAGGATGATGGTGGAGTTCTGGTTGACGGCGATCTCGCCCATCGTCTGGAAGAGCCTCAGCTGCAGCGCCGTCGGGCTCTCGAGCCTGTCGGCCGCCTGCCTGAGGCGCTCGGAGGCCTGGTACTCGCCCTCGGCCGCGATGATCTTGGCCCGCCGCTCGCGCTCGCTCTCGGCCTGGCGGGCCATCGCCCGCTGCATCTGCTGCGGGATCTCGACGTCCTTGACCTCGACCACGCTGACCTTGATGCCCCACGGGTCGGTCTGCTCGTCGATGATCTTCTGCAGCTCGTCGTTGATCTCTTCCCGGTTGGTGAGCAGGCTGTCGAGGTCCTTCTGCCCGAGCACGCTCCTCAGGGTGGTCTGGCTGATCTGGCTGGTGGCCAGGACGTGGTTCTCGACCTCGATGACGCTCTTGTTGGGGTCCACCACCCGGAAGTAGACGACGGCGTTGACCCTTGCTGGCACGTTGTCGCGCGTGATGACGTCCTGGGGCGGGACGTCCATGGTGACGGTCCTCAGGTCTATCTTGACCATGTTGTCGACGAACGGCAGCAGGATGAAGAGCCCCGGCCCCTTCGGGCCGCCCTGGACGCGCCCGAGCCGGAAGATGACGCCCCGCTCGTACTCCTTGACGACCTTGATCGCGCTGATGCAGCGACCGCGGCGACGAAGATGACCACGACCACCACCGCGATGGCGGCCAACCCCAGCCCGATCGCCTGCAAGAGCGCGAGACCCGCGAAAGGATCCATAGATGGAACTCCTCCTAGGTTGCCGCGGGCCCCAACGACCCGCCCACTTGAGCCGCGCCCATACGGCCCGACCTGCCCCGGAGTCTACCACCGCCGTTCGGAGGGTCGGTCATCTGGTTTACCAGCGGTCAACGCAAGAGGAAGGGCCCCGGTCACCCGGGGCCCTTCGGCGCGTATCGCACGTTTGCTGACGGTTACCCCTATAGCAGCCTCTCGGCTCCCACGTAGCCCGGTACGGCGTCGATGCCGGTGATGGTCACGTTGCCCGTGTAGTTCGAGGCGTGGATGGTGGTTCCATCCCCCATCGCTATGCCGACGTGGGTGATGGTGCCGCTGCCGTCCTCGCTCCAGAAGAGCAGGTCGCCGGCCGCGGGCGCCCCGGAGACCGGGGTACCGTAACCCATCTGGCCGCCCGGCGAATCCGGGAGCGAGATGCCGAACTCCCCGAAGACCAGCATCGTGAAGCAAGAGCAGTCCTCCGCCTCGAATGCCGTGCAAGGCCCGGGAGGCGAGAAGACGTAGGGCGTGCCCATGTGCTCCTGGGCGACCGCGAGAACGTCGCCCGAACCCCCGCCGGAGGGCTTGCCCCCGCCGGACGGCGCGGAGGCAGAGGCCGACGCGGAAGGCGATGCGGAGGCCGACGCGGACGCCGACGCATCATTCTGCTTCTTGCGCTTCTCTTTCTCGGCCTCGGCGGAGGCCGAAGCCTCTTCGTCCGCCGCCGCGGAGGCGGACGCCTCACGATCGGCTCGCGCGGCCTGCCTGGCAGCTTCCCGCTCGGCGACCTTCGCCGCGGCCTTAGGGCAGCCTCCCGCTCGGCAGCCTTGCGCTCCGCGGCACGCTGCTCCGCGGCCCTCTGGGCCCGGCGCTCGGCGGCGCGCTCCGCGGCGGCGCGCTCGGCGGCGGCCTGCTGCGGCGGCGGCACGCTCTATGGCAGCTTGCCGGGCGGCGCGTTCCGCCTCCCGCTCGGCAGCCTCCCTGGCGGCCCTCCGCTCGGCCTGCAGCTCGGCCGCGCGCTCTGCGGCGAGCCTCGCCTGCTCCCTGGCATCTTCCCGCTCGGCGGCCTTCTCCGCAGCACGCTGCTCCGCGGCCTCCTTGGCGGCAGCCTTCTCCGAGGCACGCTCGGCGGCGGCCTGCTCGGCGGCTCGCTCGGCCGCGCGCTCTGCTGCTGCGGCGGCCTCTTCGGCTGCCGCAGCCCTGGCCGCGGCGGCCTGCTCGTCCTGCAGGTTCGGCCGCGGCACGGTCGGCGCCTCGACCTGCGCGACCTCTACCTCCGGTATAGGTTCGGGCGCCGGCTCGGATTCCGGCTCGGGTTCCGGCGCGGGTTTCGGTGCTGATTCGGGGGCAGGCTGAGGCTTGGCTTCCTCCACGACCTCCGTAGCCCGCCGGGCGGCAAGCTCGGCCTGACGATCCTGCTCGGCCTGGATCGCCGCCCGCAGGTCCCCGTTCAGGGACCTCAGGTAATCCTCGGCCTCGGCTTCGGCCTCCTCGGCGCGCTCCTTCTGCGCGAGGGCCTCCTCGACGGCCGCGATCCGGCGGTCTTTGCGCGCCTCCAACTCGTCCTTGTGGGCGGCGAGTTCCTTCTTTGCGTCGCGGACGGCCTCGAACTCGGCCCTCTCCTGACCAAGGAGCCTCATCCAGAGGTTCAGACGGGCCGCAAAGTCGGAGAAGTTGTCCACCCCGACGAGCACGTCCATGAACGCGACGTTGCCGCTCCTGTAGACCTGCGAGGCCCGCTCCTCCAGGCTCGCCCGCGCAACGGCCAGCTGCTCCTTGGCCGCCTCGAAGTCGTCTTCGGCCGCCGCTATCTCCCCGTTGAGCTGGTTCATCTCGTACAGGGCGTTGTTGTAGGCGGCCTGAGCCGCCCCAGATTCGATGCGGATATCCATGAGACGGTCTTGCGCCGACGGCGATCTCCGCCTCCTTGGTCTGGATGTCATCCTGGGCCGCACCGGCCCCTATGCCCGTAGTAAGAACAAGCATGGCAACCAACCCAAGGAACACGGTGAGACTGACCCGTCTAGGCATGCGCCCAGGCTCCTTCCCGCTGTCTGTATATGGCATTGTCAGGGGATCCTTAGGAGCATCCCCCCTCCTAAGCGGCGGACTCTACTGAAACGCTCCCGGCTGCGCAACGCCGCTTCCGGCCCCAATCCCTCCTATCAGAGCGTACAATGCGCTTAAGTAAAGGGAATGCGTGTTGCTAGGCCGAAATGAAATCTTAACAAAGTCTTAATACTCGTAACGTTTGTGAAAGGTGTTGGGGTTAGGTACAGCGCAGAAAGCACATATTGTGGTCTGGTACGGGCTTGTTCCGAACATGATGTAGGCGGACCTGACCGCGTCGCGGCGGGATCGGCGATGGAGGTCGGCTGCGGGACTTTTCGTTGGGGATGCATACAAATCCCGACGCCGGGAGGAAGGCTCAGAGGTTACCGTACTGGCGGGCCGTCTCCGATCAGGTGGCTAGTGGCTTAAGGGCCTGGAAAGCCCGCCAGAACCGCCGCTTGTCGGCGTCGTTCGTGAGGGCTGGGGTGCAGCGAGGGCAGGTGGAGCCCGGCCGTGCCCTTGGTCCACGCGAACCAGACGCCGACGTCCGCCTCAGAGAAAGCGTTGCAGGCCAGAGGGTGGTCCAGGCCGTCGATCTCGCGGGCGGCGCCGGGACCGACGGCGACCAGGGCGTGGGTTCGGCGGCCAGGATCTCCTCGGCCAGCAGTCCGGCCGACGCGTAGGTCACGAACGCGTTTGGGAGGCCGACGGCCTCAAGGCTCAGCTCGAGCGCCTTCAGCAAGCGGGGTCCGACAGGTTCTTCCACGGCCAGCAAGATGCCGGAGGCAGGATCTCCGAGCGGGGCGGGGTACCCGGCCTGCTTCATGCGCCTGAGGAGACGCGAGAACTCGTGGGCGGTCTTCGCCCGGTACTCGTCGGCGGCGCCGCGGGAAATCCGGGGGGCGGGTTCTTTCTTCGCCCTAGCCGCTGGGGGCCTCCCCGCGGGTCTGGCGGCGGACGTGAAAGATGCGCTGGGCGGTGGTGATCAGGGCACCCGCAGCCACGAGGCAGAGGCCCGGCGTCAGGGCGCCCAGCAACGAGGAGGCGGAGAGTATAACGACCCGCCCGGCGCGCTCCAGCAAGCCGACCTCGCACTCGATGCCGAGGCCCTCGGCGCGGGCGCGGGTGTAGGAGGTAAGGAGCGAGAAGGTCATCGCGACGCCCGCGAGCATGGCCGTGTACGGCCGGTCCGCGGTGGCGAAGTAGAAGACGATCCCGACAAAGATCGCGGCCTCCGAGAGCCGGTCCAGGGTGGAGTCGAGGAAGGCGCCGAATGCGCTCATCCGGTTCGACTCGCGGGCCACCGCGCCGTCGAGGGCGTCGAAGAGGCCGCCCGCGAGCATCACCAGGCCCGCGAGGCGCACGTTCCCGGTCCCGAACAGGACCGCCGCGCACAGCGAGAGCCCCCAGCCGAGCACCGTGAGCGCGTCGGGGCGCACGCGCAGAGAGGAGAGCAACCGTACGAGGGGACCCAGCAGGTGCAGGAGCGCGTCCTTGGAGGCGGATCCTGAACGAGAAGGGTTTACCCGTTTCGCGGTGCGGGAAGCTCAAGCTCTATCCCTTCCCCTGTTCCTCGCCGGACCGGGAGCTACCCACCCCGGTGGCCTGGGAGGCCGGTTCATCTTTCTCGATCCCGGGCAGGTCGGCCGTCGACTCCTCGTCCGCCGGCGTGACGGCGGGCTTCGTCCAGCGCTCCATGATCAGGGTCGAGCGCAGGTAGCGTACCGTCGCGGCCACGATGGCGACGACGGGGACGGCGAAGATCGCGCCGATGATCCCGTAGAGGGCGGTGCCGGCCAGGATGGCGAAGAGGACCCAGAGGGAGTGGACACCCACGGAGCCGCCCTGGATCCTCGGCACCAGGATGTTCCCCTCCAGCTGCTGGGCCACGATGAACAGACCGATAACGATGAGGGCCGTGGTGAAGCCGCCGCCGGGCACGATGAGCGCGATCACGACCGCCGGCACCGCCCCGAGGTAGGCCCCGAGAACGGGGATCAGCTCCGTGATCCCGACCCAGAGACCGATCAGTATCGCGTACTCGCCGATGGCGAAGTAGGCGATCGCGAACCCTATGACGCCCATCAGGGCGCAGAGGAATATCTGACCCCTCAGGTACCTGACCAGGTTGCTCTCGACGGCGGAGAAAAGCTCGAACGTCTGGTCGTGCACCGTCTCGGGGATCGCGCGGTGGATGGCGCGGGTGATCCTCTCGCGGTCCATCAGCAGATAGATGGAGACCAGGACCATCAGCAGCAGGTTTACGAGGCTCCCGAAGATTCCGAAGACCCCGCCGATGACGCCCGTGGCCACGTCGAGCACCTGACCGGCCGACGGCGCGTTTTCTCTGAAGAAGCTGCAAGACCCGGTCCTGGTCCAGGTCGGCGATGTAGCTGCCAACGTAGGGCAACGACTGCGCCTGCTCCAGGAGGCTGTTGGCCTGCCGCACGATGGCCTGGGGATCCTGAACGATGTTCTGCACCTGCCCGACCGCCGGGATGACCAGCCCGAGCACCCCCGCCACGACGACGACGGCCAGGATCAAGAACACACCGAGCACGGCCACGATCCTCGGCACCCGCCAGCCTTCCAGGCGGCGAATTAGCGGGTTGAGCACGTAGGCCAGGACACCGGCCGCCAGAAAGGTCAGCAGGACGCCGCTGATCTGCCGCGTAAAGGCCACCAGCAGGATCACGCCAGCTGCCAGAGCGATGTACTGCAGGTAAGTCGAGACGACCAGCTTCTTGGCGGTCACGCCGGCCTCCGATCGGGTCTCCTGACCCAGAATATACCAGTCCCGGGATGGCCCCGAGTATCCTGGCTGACGAGTTTACAGTCCCCCACCCTCTCTGTATAATCCCGGCCCAGTATGGCAGGGGGCAATACGCAGAAAACACCATATGTTGGGCATGAAGGACAGAGACCTTCATACCTACGTCGAGGCCGCGAGGAGGCGCTCGTGTCCGGCCGACGCTCGACTTCGGCGCGCTCGTCGCGAGGCCGGACCCGCGGCAACCTGGCCGAGCTTCGCGAGGCCAGGAGCGCCAACAAGACCGACCTCTACCGGCGCCGGCGCATCATGGCCGTCTCCCTGCTGTTACTCGGAGCCCTGGCGCTGGTCCTCGCGGTGCTCGTCCAGACGCGGGCGTCGGGGGCGACGGAGCGGGCGGTACCTATAGATCCCACGGACGCCGGGCCCGACACCGTGCTCGCGGAGGCCGCGGGGGTAGGGATCTCGACCCCCATACGTCCAGAAGCACTGACGGGCATCGGCTACCACCCCGAGGGCGAGACCCTCGTGGAGCTGGCGCCCCGCGGTGAAAATCTATCCGCCGGGCCGCTGCTCGGCATGTTCTCCCGCGGCGAGACGCCGGAGAAGATCCACTACAACGTCATGGACGCGGCCGGCCGGGATGGCCCGCGCACGGGCGCCCTCGACGTGGGTGCCGCGGCCGGCACGACGGTCTACGCGCCGGTCACCGGCGTGGTGACCGCCATCCGCCCCGATCCCCTGATCACGAACGCGAACGTGGTGGAGATAAAGCCCGACGCCGATCCGAACGCCCGCGTAAGCGTCTCGCTCGTGCGCACGGAGGAGGGCAGCGGGGCAGGAGTGGACGACCCGCGTGACCGCCGGGATGACCAAGCTCGGGCGTCGTCGCCGACTCGGCCAGCGTCCTCGACCCGCAACTCTCTTCCTACACCGACGACCCGGGCAACCACGTCACCGTCTCCGTAACCCGGTAGGACCACCCGAATCCAGGACCCGTCCCGCCGGCACACCCGGCGTGTATCATACGGGGGCCTATGATCATCGGTCTCTTCGAGCAAAGCCCTGCCTTCGCGGTCGCCTTCCTGCTCGGCCTCGTGGTTGGCGTCGTCGTACACGAGGCGGCACACGCGACCTCGGCCTACTGGCTGGGCGACGACACGGCCTACCGGCAGGGACGGGTGACGCTCAACCCCGCCTCGCACCTGGACCTCCTCGGCAGCCTGATGTTCCTGATGGCCGGGTTCGGTTGGGGCAAGCCGACGCCCGTCACGACGAGCAAGCTGCGCGGCGGTACCTTCGGCCCGGTCGCTCGTCGCCCTCGCCGGCCCCGTCTCCAACCTGCTGGTGCTCCTCGTCTGCGCCGCGCTGTACCTGGTGCCCGCGTTCCAACAGGGCTACCTGCAGCTTCTCGTGCTCGCGGCGGCGTTCGGAAACTCGCTGCTCTTCGCGTTCAACCTGATACCGATTCCCCCTCTCGACGGCGCCAAGATCCTCTACCCGTTCCTGCCGCGGGCCCTGGGCGGCTTCGTGGACTTCATGAACCGGTACGGGCCCCAAATCCTGCTGGTCCTCGTCCTCGTGGCCATCTTTATCCCGCGGTTCTCTATCTTCAGCTTCCTGCTGGCCCCGGTGCGGCCACTACTCGCGCTTCTCGGGCTGCCGCCGCTGTTCTGAGGCGATGTTCGCAAGACCGAGTCGTCAAGCAGCAGCGGTCGACCCTTGGCACAAACAGAAAGCTGAGAGCTGAAGGCTAAAAAGAGGGGCAACGGTGCCCGTAGGGAGGGGGAGAATCTACGGATCGCCGCTACCCCGGCTTGATTCTACCCCAAAGAGCCGAATTCGTGACACGTGTTACATGCAGCTTCTTGGGTCGTCATCGGCCTCTCGACGGGCGGTAACCGTCCTCGGTGTCTGTTGAGAGCGGCAGGGCGACGAAGAAGGTGCTGCCCGAGCCCGGTTCGCTCTCTACCCGGATCTCGCCCCCGAGGTGGTCCGTGATCTCGCGCGCCAGGGCCAGGCCAAGACCGGTGCCGTCGGCGCGGGCGGAGTTCGGGACGCGGTAGAAGCGGTCGAAGATGTGGGGGATCTCGTTCTCCGGGATGCCGCAGCCGCGGTCGGCGATGCTCACGATGGCGTGGCCGTCCTCCCGCGAGAGCCCGAGGCCCACGGGTACGCCGTCCCCGGAGTATTTCAAGGCGTTGTCCAGCAGGATGGCGAGCGTCCGGTGGAGCTGTGTCGGGTCCGTCTCGACCGGCGGCAAGTGCTGCGCCCTGATGTCTATCGGGCGGCCCGTGTAGCCGAAGTCCCTCTTGAGCTCGTAGAGCAGGTCTTCGAGATCGACCTGCTCCCTGCGAAATACCAGGGCGTTCGCGTCGAGCCGGGAGAGATCCAGGAGCGTGCGGGCCAGGTTGTGCAGACGCACGGTCTGGGTTCGCATGTCGTCGAGGAACTCGGTGCGGACCTGCTCGTCGTCCTCGTCCTCCAGCATCTCCAGGTAGCCGGAGAGTGCCGTGACAGGGGTCTTCAGCTCGTGGGAGGCGTTGGCTATGAACTCGGCCTTCGCGCGCTGGACGCGCCGCTCTTCGGTCACGTCGCGCAGGATCGCGAGAGCCCCGTCCTCCAGGGGGGCGGCCCGGATCTCGATGATCCTGTCCCCCGCCTCGGCCTCCGGCTCGGTGACGGGCCCGCTGTAACGGGTCTTGGCCAGCACCTCCTGCAGGCGGGTGTGGAAGGCGAGGTCCGAGGCCTCGAGGAGCTCCCGGGCCCGCGGGTTCAGGAAGACGGCGTTCAGCTCCCTGTCCACGCCGACCACGGCGTCGGTCATGCCGTCGAGGATGGCGCTCCCGCGCTCCTTTTCGTGCGCGATCTGCTCGAAAGCCCCCTTCAGCGAGACGGCCATCGAGTTGAAGGCCGCGCCCAGAGAGCCCACCTCGTCCTGGATGCGGGTCTCTATCCTCTCGTCGAAGTTCCCGGCGGCCAGCCGTTCGGCCGCCAGCCCCAGCCGGCTCACCCGGCGGGAGATCAAGACCGCCGCCAGGTACCCGGCGAACCCTGCGATGACCAGCGCCAGAAGGCCCGCGAGCAGCGCGAGATTCTCGACCCTGGCTATCTGCGCCTCGACGTTGCCGACCTCGTTCTCGGTGTAGAACCTGTTGAAGACGACCGCCGTGTTGTCGATAACCCTGCCGCGCTCGTCTGTGACGTCACCGATAGGGCTGGCGTAGGTGGCTTGACGCTGGCCCTCCCGAAGACCGGTCTGTACCGGCACCACGTTCAGCCTTGGACTCCCGCCTTCGACCGCGCTCCTGACCACGCCGGGGAGTGGTTCGAGGTCCCTGTCACCCTGAAGCCTGGTGACGGCCCTGCCCTCGACCTTGACTATCCCCCATTGCAGGCCCCGGATCTGCGCGAACTCCGAGATCTCTTGCGGGGACAGGTCACGATCGCTGGCTATCCTGCTCTCGAACTGGTCTCCGACCTGCCGGAAGCTGGCCCTGCTGGCCTGGTTGAGGGTCTGCTCGAGGATGGGGCGCACGATCTCGTAGGCCGCCACCGCCGCCACCGCCGTGACGAGCACGAACAGGACCGTGAGCCAGACGCGCATGCCCACGCGCAGCTTGAAGTCCCTCCTCTTCCAGAACAGGAGGCTTTTGCCCCGACGCCAGGGCTGTTTGGCGGCCTTCTTGGGGGGAGAGGTCTTCCTAGCGGAAAACATACCCGACACCCCGCGCGGTGTGGATAAACTCGGGGTTGCGGGGGTCGCGCTCTATCTTCTCGCGCAGGTGCCGGATGTGGACGTCCACCGTGCGCTCGTCGCGGAACTCGTCGCCCCACACCCTCCTGAGGAGCGCGCTCCGGGAGAACACCCTGCCGGGGCTCGAGGCCAGGGTCACCAGAAGCTCGAACTCGGTGTAGGTCAGGTCGACCTCTTCGCCGGCCACGGAGACGCGGCGGCTGGGGAGGTTGATCCTCAATCCGTCGTAGTTGAGCTCGTCGGGGCGCTGGCCCGCCGGGACCGCGGCGCGGCGCATGATCGCGCGCACCCTCGCCACCAGCTCCCTGACGGCGAACGGCTTGGTGACGTAGTCGTCGGCGCCGAGCTCCAGCCCGACGACCCGGTCTATCTCGTCGTCCCTGGCGGTGAGCATGATGATGGGCACGTCGCTCTGGGCCCGGATCCTGCGGCACACCTCCGTGCCGTCGAGCTTGGGCAGCATGATGTCGAGCACGATGAGGTGCGGCTCGTAGGTCTTGAACGCGTCGAGCGCAGCCTCCCCGTCGCCGACGGTCTGAACGTGGAAGCCCTCCCGCTCCAGGGCGTGCGTGAGCATCTTCTGCAGCGACGGCTCGTCGTCCACCACGAGTATCTTGCGGGTCACGCCTTGTAGGCCTTGCTCCATCCTTACGCTCTCTCCGGATGCCATGAAATCGCCTGCACGTTTGGACTTATTCTATCATGCTGGCGGGGCCGCCCCGTCTACGGAGGGTACGCCAACCACCCGCTCGACCGCGGCCAGGAGATCCTGCGGGCCTTCTAACCGCACGGCCTCGAAGGAGGGCACGCGTCGCCTGAGGTACGCGGAGACGACCGGTCCCTCGTCCGCGGTGGGAAGTTCGTCCTTCGCGCGGCGTCCGGCGGAGGCCTCGTGCCAGGCGAGCGCGTTCTTCGCCAGGGCCTCGAGGCCAGACTCATCGCCGCCCTCGAAACCCTTGTGCACCATTAGCCGCCCCTCCGAGAATACGAAGACCTCGACGACGTCGGGCTCGGTGGACGGGGCGACGACGGCCCGCAGCCCCTCGGCGTTGACCACCGCGCGCGCGACTCGGATACGCTGGATGCCGGAGATCAGGTCCCGCAAGCGGGCGGCGGCCTCGAACTCGAGCTCGCGGGAGAGCCGGTCCCTCTCGCCCACGAGCGCCACGAGGTGCTCTTCGCCGCCCTCCCCGCGCAGCAAGGCGGTCATCTCGTCTATGACCTCCCCGCGGTACCGCTTCTCGTCCATGCCGAGGCACGGCGCGCAGCGGCCCATCTGCCCGTAGAAGCAGGGGTCTTCGCCCGGAGCCCTCGCCGATGTTCCGTCGCAGCGTCTCAGCGGGAAGACCCTGCCGAGCGCCTCCACGCACACGTCGAGCGTCGAGGCGCTGCCGTAGGGTCCGAGAAAGATCACACCCTCCTCCGGGGCGTTGGTGGAGACGCGCTCGGGGACGGGGAAGGGCTCGTTCAGGTTCAGCCTCACGTACCAGTTCGTCCTGTCGCCCCGTCCCGCCGAGTTGTAGCGGGGGAGCAGGCGCCGGATCTCCCGCGCCTCCAGGATGAGGGCCTCGAGCTCGCTGCCCGTCTCGGTAACTTGTACCTCGGCGACCTCCTCGACGAGCCGGCCGATCTTGCGCCGCCCGTCGCCCCCGTTGAAGTAGGTCCGCACCCGTGCCTTGAGGTCCTTGGCCTTGCCGACGTAGAGCGTCGTGCCGTGCTTGTCCAGGAAGTAGTAGACGCCGGGCGTGTTCGGGACGTCCGCGGCGAGGTGCTGCTTCTGGGGCTTTATGCGACCGGACCTTCCACCCCGCAGCACGGCGGCCTCTCCCACGCTCCCAACCCCCGCGGACCGCAGGAGCTTGAGCAGCGTGAGGAACACGTCAGCCGTGGCCGAGGCGTCGGCCAGCGCCCGGTGGTTCGGCGCCTGTTTCAGGCCGAAGTGCTCGACGAGCGCCCCCAGACGGTAGCGCCGTAGCCCGGGCACCAGGCGCCGGGCCAGCTTCAGGGTGTCGAGCACGGGGTTCGGCAGGGGCGCGAGCCCGGCGGCCTCCCTGGCCGCGGCGACGAACGCGCAGTCGAACCCGACGTTGTGCCCGACCAGCACCGAGCCTTCGACCAGTTCCTCGAAACGGGGCATCACCTCGTCTATCGGCGGGGCGTCGGCGACCATGCGGTCGGTGATGCCCGTCAGGCGCACCACGAACGGGTCGATCCTGCGCCCGGGGTTCACCAGCGTCGAGAGGCGATCCACCACCTGACCGCGCACGAGCTTGACGGCCCCTATCTCCGTGATGGCGCCGCCCTTGCCCGCAGACGCCCCCGTGGTCTCGACGTCGAAGACGACGTAGGGGGCCTCGTCGAGCGCGAGCGAGGTGGGATCCACGGTCGCGAGGCCCTTCTCGTCCCAGGCGAAGCGCGGGTCGCCCTCGACCATCTTCTCGAGCAAAGGACGGGCGTCCCCGTTTGCGTTGGGGAAAGAGAGAAAATCCGTGGCCAAGACTCCCGGCTCTACCGGCTCGCGCTCCTTGACGAAGCCGTAGAGGCTAGGAGACACGAACCTCCGCCCGTGGGATCCCGCCCGCCACGTTGCCAGCGGCGTGTGACACGGCCCTCGCGGCCTCCGCTATGGTTCGGGCCTGCGTGTCGGTGATGCCGGGGATGGAGACAAGGTTCTCGTAGCCGTACTCGTCGTCCAGCAGGCCGCTGGCCAGGACGCGGGCCCGCGTCTTGAAACCGATACCGGGCATCTTGGTCGTGTGAAAGAGCTTGCCCCGCTGGATGCGCAGGGCGTCCACGCCAGCCAAACGCTCGCCGTCGACGAGCACCCGCTTGAGGGTCTCGGCGAAGACCTCGACCTGCTCGGGTTGGTAGACGCCGCGGCCCATGAGCGATGGCGTCATCGGGAGCGGGTGCAGGAGGTTGGCGTTGCGCACCGTGGTGTGTCCCGGCGGCTCGTTCGCGCCCAGGGGGTCGGGATCTCCGAGAAGCCGCGCCCTCGCGGCGTGCTCCCATATCTGCTCCTCCAGGTCGCCGCCGAGGTCGAGCTCGGTCTGAACCGGGGCCCCGCGGAAGCGGTCGTTGCGGTTCGCGGCGTGCAGGAAGAGCCGCCCGGACCGCTCGTTCTCGTAGAACTCGACGGCGGCCCTGGCACGCTTCTCACCGAGCCCCGGCAGCCTGGCCAGGGTCTTGTGGTCGCCATTCTCCAACAGCACCCGTAACTCGTCGGGGTCGATGGCCTCGGCGGCCTTGGCGGCGGCGCGCTTGTCCACGCCCCGCACCCGCTCCAGCATCCCCTCGACGCTCTCGGGACAGACCCCGCGCCTGAGGTGGTTGATCTTGCGCACCGCCGTGAACTCGTTGTGCGCTTCCCAGTGCCAGACGAACTCCCGTACCCGCTCGACGGCCGCCGGGTCCTCGGGCACGAACTCGATGGTTACGCCGTTTCCGACGTAGCGGCCGCTGGCACCGGGCATGTGCTCCGCCGGGCTCATCACCTGCACCTTCACCGAAGGCGAGTAGAAGGAGAGGTGCACCGGTAGGCCCGGCGCCACCTCCTTCATCAGCCGACGGCGAAAGACGTTTTCTTCGAGATCTGATTCGAACATATCGGTCCCTTATTCTATCATCAGCCGTCAGCTTTCCGCGGTCGGCTTTCGGCCAATAGTGAACGGCTCATCACCCTTTCTCCGCGGTCGAAACCGCGCGCCAGAAGCCCAGGATGCTGTCCGTTTCGCGGTCTCCAACCGGGAGGAGTGCGGTCAAGTTGATGGCTAAGAGCCGATAGCCAAGAGCTTCTCTTCTCGAAGCACGATCGCCTCTACCTCTTCCCCGACCCTTACCTCGGACTCGGGGCCGATGAGCGCGAGGGCGTCGGCCTTTGTGAGCGAGCTGACGAGGCCAGAACCCTGGGCCCCGACGGAGCGGGCGATCCAGCCTTCCTCCGACGGTTCGAGGCTAACCCGCATCGCGTGCAACCGTCCGACGCGGTTCTTGACGCCCTCTTCGAAGCGGACCTTGATGCGCGGCCTCTTGTCGTCTCTGCGGCCCATCATCTTCATCAGGGCCGGGCGGACGAAGAGCTCGAAGCAGACCATCGCCGAGACAGGGTTGCCCGGGAGACCGAATACCCGGACGTCGTCGCGCGTCCCGAAGAACAGGGGCTTGCCGGGTTTGAACTTCACGCCCCAGAAGACCTGCTCGACCCCGAGCTCCTGCATCGTGGCCTTGACCAGATCCTTCTCCCCCACCGAGACCCCGCCGCTGGTCACCACCACGTCTGCGGTCTCGAGGGCTTCCCGCACGGCGTCGCGCAGTGTCTCCGGATCGTCGGAGGCGGCGTACAGGCGGCGGGCCTCCGCCCCGGCATCGCGGGCCTGGGCCATCGTGGCGAACGAGTTGGAGTCGAAGATCTCGCCGGGCGCGAGTTCCCTCGTCCCCGGCTCCACGAGCTCGGTCCCCGTGGAGAGGACGGCGACCCGCGGACGGCGATACACCGGCAGGCTCCCGTAACCTTGCGTGGCAGCCAGAGCGATCTCCGGCGGCCCTACCTCGGTGCCGGCGCGCAGGATGACCTCTCCCTCCCGCACGTCGCCGCCCCTCTCGCGCACGTTCTGCGCCTCTGAGGCGTCTTTCTTCAGCTCGAACCTCTCCCCCCACCCGGAGGTGTTCTCGACCATCACGACCGCGTCGGCGCCGTCCGGGATGACGCCGCCGGTGAAGATCTTGATCGCTTCCCCCTCACCGACGCTCTTCTCCGCCGGTCGTCCCGCAGGGGCCTCGTCCACCACGACGAAGTCCCTGCCCGCCTCCGCATCCACGCCCCTCACGGCGTACCCGTCCACCGCGGAGTTGTCGAAGGGCGGCGAGTCGAACCTGGCCTGCAAGTCCTCGGCCAGCGCCAGCCCCCGCGCCTCCGTCAGCGGCACGTTCGCCACGGGCAACGTTCCCGTGTTCTCGAGTACCAGCCCCTCGGCCTCCGGGTACTCCACGAGCTTCTCGAAAAGTTGCATTCTCATGCTCCCACGGTAGATTGCCCCCCCAGGTAAGCTACCATACCTCTCGCGGTACGCTAGCCTTGTATCCGACCTAGAAGGTTCCAAAGGCCGCCCAACAACAAAGCCGCTATCTTGAGGCCGCTCCCGAAGATAAAGTCGGGCCGGTATCCCCGTTCACAGAGGGTCGAGCGGCACAAGAACTCGGTGTGTCGAACTCCACGAAACAGTAGCAGCCCGGGTAGCCCGACCAGGACGGCCAGTACCTTCTCGCCCTTGAAGAGGGTGCCATTCGCCGCGAATCCTCCCGAAACCCCTCGAGCAGCGATCGAGTCAACGGTTCAGCATCGCTCCCAACCTCGCGCCCGGCAAACTCGTAGATCAGACCTCGTCGAAAAAGCCGTCGTCCCCGCCGGAGGCGGCGCTCGCGGTCTGTTCCCCGTCACCTGCGGCGAAGGGCGCGAGGCGGCCGGTCGTCGTCGAACTCGAGCTCGGCGGCTTCCCCGACGACCTCGACGTTGCCGCTCTCGAGGGCCGCTTCCACGAGGTTCTCGGAGAGGTAGAGGTGGCGGAGGTGGAGCGTGTTCGGGATGCGGACAAAGCGGGTGTTTTCCGGCTCGACGCCCCAGTTGCAGCGCGTGGCGGCCTCGAAGGCCTTCCGGTCGTTCTCCAGGACCATCGGGATCTTGGCCCGCTCGACAAAGGTGCTGGTCAGGACGTTCTCGTTCATGGCCGAAAGGTCTACGTCCTCGTAGAGCCTGCGCGTCGTGAAGTCGGCGAGGCCGATGCCGAGCGCGTTGCCATGCGACGCCTCGCTGACCCCACCCACGATCAGGTACTTCACCTTGGGGCTCTCGGGCTCCTCGACGCCCAGGATGCGGAAGCGCCCGATCACGTTGGTGTCCATGCCCGTGCCGCTGAAGTTCTTGCCCAGCTCGTCGACGAAGAGCACGTCTATGTCCGAGACGGGCAGCTTGGGCATGAGCCTCGCTGACTCCTTCAGCAACTCCGCCTCGCGCCGGGCGACGTTCTCCGGGGGGATGGCCTCGATGATCGCCGTCTCCTCGTAGGCGTTCTCGACGATGCCGACGCCGCAGAGGACCTTGCCAGAGGAGAAGGCCATCCGCCCGGCCTCGACCATGTAGTCCTTTATCCCCTTCACCCCGTAGGCGTGGAGCGCCAGGGCCTGGGCGTGCTTGCCGAGCCCGATGGAGGCCATCTTGAGCAGACCGCTCTCGACGTCGGACCGGAAGTCGGTGTGCAGCTTTATCCTTCCGACCACGATCACCCCGTCGGCCTCGGAGGCGATGCGGTCCATGAAGACCGGCACCCCGCTCTCGGTCTCCCCGATCTCGACCACCTCCATAGAGGAGCGGATCGAAGCCCCAACCGATTCCTCGGTGACGCCTAGAGATTCAAGTATCTCGACCTGTCCCTCGGCCGTGGCCCCGCCATGGCTGCCCATCGCCGGGACGACAAAAGGCCTGGCGCCCGCGTCTTCGAGGACGCCGACGAGCGCCCGCAAGATGGCGCCGATACCGGCGATGCCACGGCTCCCGGCCGTGATCGCGACCTCCATCCCCGGCTCTATCCGGTCCCGGATCTCCTCCCTACCGAACTGCTCCCGCAGGACCGCCCCCACGTCCTCGACGCGGGGTCGCGGGAAATCTTGGCGAACCTCGACCACCTTCGGCAGACGCATCCTCTAGCTCCTCTCCTCCGCGCGCTCTTCGGCCCCCGCCAGCTTACGGGCGAGGTCGAGGGCGGCGCGCATGCTCGCGTGGTCGGCCTTGCCCGTGCCGGCGATGTCGAAGGCCGTCCCGTGGTCCACGCTGGTCCGGAAGAACGGCAGCCCCACCGTCACGTTGACCCCGGTGTCGAAGCCCATGAGCTTGATGGGGATGTGCCCCTGGTCGTGGTACTGCACGACCACGATGTCGAAGACGCCCCGCCGGGCGAGCATCATTACCGTGTCGGGCGGGTGTGGGCCGCTGGCGTCGATGCCCGCCTCCCTGGCCTCCTCGACCGCCGGCCTTATCCTCTCGGCGTCCTCGGTGCCGAAGAGGCCGTTCTCCCCGGCGTGGGGGTTGAGGCCGGCGACGGCCACCTTCGGGCTCTCTACCCCGAGGCGCCGCATCGAGTCGTGGGCCAGACGGATCACGGCCAGCTCCCGCTCGGGCTGCGCCCGCTCGATGGCCTCCCGCAGGGAGACGTGGGTGCTGACATGGATGACCTTGAGCTCGTCGGTCACGAGCATCATGGCGTAGTCTTTGGTGCCGGTGAGGCCGGCCAGTATCTCGGTGTGCCCGGGGTACTTGTGCCCGGCGAGGTGCATGGCCTCCTTGTTGAGGGGCGCCGTGGCTATCGCCGCCACGCGGCCCTCGATCGCGAGGTTCGTCGCCCGCTCGACGTACCGGTACGCCGCATCCCCGGCCCGCGCGTCGAGCTCGCCGAAGGGCAAATCCGGCGGAAGCTCGCCCACAGGGAGCACGTCCACGGCGCCGGTCTCGAACGCGGCGTCCTCCGGTTCGGAGATCCCCTCCACCCGCAGCGGCAGGTCCAGGAGCTCCACGGCCCGCTCCAGGACCCCAGGGTCCCCGACGACAAGCGCCTGGTTGCTGTCCCTGAATCCCTCGTCGGCAAATGTCCTGGCGACGATCTCGGGACCGACCCCCGCCGGGTCCCCCATCGTGACGGCCACGAGCGGTGCGTCCATGCCTCCCTAACCTCTCCCGCTTTCCGAAAGCGACTTTACCGCCTCTACGAGCGTATCCGCTCCTCCGAAGGCGCCGGCCTTGGTGACGACCGGGTACGGCCTCGGCCCGACCAGGGTACCCATGGGCACTCCGGATTCAACCTCCCCCGCGAGCAGTATGCCCGAGGCTCCCAGCCGCCGCGCGACCACGACGGCCGTCGAGCCACCGGTCAGCACCAGCGCATCGAAGAGCCCGCCTTCGTCGAGCGCGCCGGCCACCTCGGCCAGGGTCATCACCGCAGGCCCGGAGCCCGGCTTACTCCTCTTCTCCGGCGAGTGGACGACCACGCATCCGGCGGCGAGTAGCGCCTCCCGCGCCGCGGCCCCGGCCCTCGCCGCCGCCCCTTCTTCCCCGGGATCCACGGGCACCGCCACGTCGCCGTACTCATCGACCAGCCGCCGGAGCTGTTCGCGGGCCACCCCGCTCAAGGATCCGACTACGACGAGCACCCTTCGGACCGGGGCTCGTTCGGCGGGCGGTTCGTCGGCGTGGGGGCCCGGGTACACCGTCCCGAAGGCCTTCGCCAGCCCCGCAGAGCCAACCCACAGGACGGACGCGGGATCCGGCACGGCCCGCACGAGCGCTTCCAGATCCTCGTCGCTCGCGGCGTCGGCGACCACGCACCGGGCGTCTCCGAGCGCCCGGCCAACGGCATCCGGGTCGGCGGCCTGTTCGGCGCTCAGGGAGACGACTCCGGGGAGCGTGGCGGCGATCATGGTGGGGAGGTGTGCCTCGCGGACGGGGGTGTGCGGGTCGTTTTTTGCCTCGGTCTCGTGGGCTGGCACCCCGTGAACGAACTGCACGCCGTCCTCGGTGGTTCGCCCGGCCGACGGGAAGGCCGGTGCCAGGATCGCGCGCTCCCGGCCCGTGGCCTCCAGGGCGGCGGCGAGTTCGGCGGCGACCGGGCCCCTTAGGGTGGAGTCGATCTTCTTGTAGACGACACGAACGTTGCTGACGGTGCTGGCAGCCTGTGCGACCCTCCTGACGGCCAAGGCCACGGGTGCGGTCCTAGAGTCGGTATCGAGCGCCAACGCGTCGAGGTCGCCATCGGGCGGGGTGGCGGCTCCCCGAAAGGCCACGGCCGTCCGGTACCCGGCGCGGACAAGCTGCACGCCCGTGTCGGAGGCTCCGGTAAGGTCGTCAGCGATGATCGCCACGTCCATGTCAGATGGTCGTGCCCTCTCGGCGGCGGTTCAACGCGTCGACGAGGACGGCGAGGAAAATCACGGCTCCCTGGACAAACTGGACCCAGAAGGGCGGCACGTTGAGCAGGGTAAGGCCGTTGTTGAGGGTGCCTATCAGCAGGACGCCGACGAGCGTGCCGCCCATGCTGCCCCGGCCCCCAAAGAGCGAGGTTCCCCCGATGACAACCGCGGCGATGACCTGCAGCTCGAGACCCTCCGCGGACGAAGGTAGGGCCGAGTTCAACCGGGAGGTCAACACGACCGCCGAGAGGCCGGCGCACAGACCAGAGATCGCGTAGACCAGGAAAGAGACCCGCCTCACGGGTATGCCGGCCAGACGGGCGGCCTCCCGGTTGCCGCCGATCGCGTAGACCTGGTGGCCGAAGACTGTGTGCGAGAGGCAGAAGTAGCCGACGGCGAAGACGCCCAGGGTGAGCCACACCAGCACGCTCACGCCCAGGATCTCCCCTTGCCCGACGAAGATGAAGCTGCTGGGGAACCCGAAGACCGTCTGCCCGTCGCTGACGGCGAGGGTGAGGCCGCGGCCCATAGACAGCACGGCGAGGGTCACTATAAACGGCGTGATGCCGAGCACGGTGGTCGAGAAGCCGTTGAACGCCCCGATCAGGAGCCCCACGCCAAGCGCGACCAGGATACCGACGATGCCCGACCCGCCGTCCTGCATCGAGAGGGCGGCGACCATCCCGGACAGGGCCACGATGGAGCCGACGGAGAGGTCTATGCCCGCCGTGATGATGACGAAGGTCATGCCGACGGCAGCGATCCCGATGACCGAGGACTGCACCACTATCTGGGTAAAGTTGTCGAACTCCAGGAAGTTGGGCGCGACCGCCGCCAGCACCACGCAGAGCAACAGCCACGCCCCGAGTATCGGCCCGATCCCGGTCAGAAAGCGTCCGAGGACGCCTTGCAAGCCGCGTTTCTGGGAGCTGCCTTGCGCTGCCTGCTCCCCTTTGCCCTCCCCGCCCGTGGTCTCCGTGCGCCCTTCGGACACTAAGGTTGCCCTTCCTCTCCGTCCGGTGCGCCGGCGCGTGACCCGTTCCCAGAGGTCGCGTACTCCAGGATCGTCTCCTGGTCCGCCTCCCCACCGGGGATCTCCGCGACGATATTGCCGGCACGCATCACGATAATGCGGTCGGCCATGCCCAGCAACTCCGGGAACTCGGAGCTGACCATGACCACCGCTCCGCCGTTGGCAGCTATCTCCAGCACGTACTCGTAGATCTCGGACTTCGCCCCGACGTCGATGCCGCGGGTCGGCTCGTCCAGGAGCACCACCGCCGGCTCGGTCGCCATCGCCCTGGCCAGCACGACCTTCTGCTGGTTGCCGCCCGAGAGGCTGCCGGCCTCCTGACGCAGCGACGACGCCCGCACACCGAACTGGTCCCTCAAGCGCTGGCCGAGGGAGCGGTATCGTCTCCCGTCGACGACACCGCCCCGGCTGACGCGCCGCAGGACGCTCAAGACCAAATTCTCGTTGATCGTGGCGGAGCCTATAAGCCCCTCCGTCTGCCGGTCCTCTGGCACGTAGACGATACCGGCGGCCAGACCGGCCTCGACGGACCGGATGCGCTCCGCTTGGCCCCCGATCAGGATCTCGCCGCCCGCCGCGGGCGTTAGCCCGGCGATGACCTTTAGCGTCTCCGTGCGGCCGGCCCCGACGATCCCGGCCAGGCCGAGGATTTCCCCCCGGCGCACGGCGAACGAAACCCCATTGACCCTGGGTTCGAGGGCCAGATCCTTGACCTCGAGCGCCACGTCGCCCAAGTCCCGTTCCCGGCTTGGGAAGAGCGCTTCGAGCCTCTTGTTGACCATCGCCTGCACCAGCGAGTCCGTGGTCCACTCCCCGATGGGACGCGAGCCGACCACCGCGCCGTCCCGCATGACCGTCACGGCGTCGCAGATCTCGAAGACCTCCTCCAGATGGTGGGAGATGTAGACGATCGAGATCCCCTCGCGCCGCAGGTCGCGCACGACGTCGAACAGAACCTCTATCTCGGATCCTTGCAGCGCACTGGTCGGCTCGTCCATGACGAGGATGCGGGCATCGCGCCGGAGCGCCTTGGCCACCTCGATGAGTTGCCTGACCCCCAACCGCAGGGACCCAACCTTTGTTGCCGTGCTCAGGCCGTCCAGCCCTACCCTGGCGAGAAGGGCCCTGGCCTCGTTGCGGGCCTTGCGGAGGTCGACCACGGGGCCGCGCCTCGGCATGTCCCCGAGGAACAGGTTCTCGGCGACCGTCATGCCCGGGACGAGGCTCAACTCCTGGTAGATGACGGCAATGCCGGCGGCCAGGGAGTCCGCCGGCGCACCGACCCGCAACGGCTCCCCGTCGACGGAGATGCTGCCCCCGTCGGGCCGGTAAGCCCCGGCGAGCACCTTTATGAGGGTGGACTTGCCGGCGCCGTTCTCGCCGATGATGCCCATGACCTGCCCCGGCTCGACCCGCAGGTCCACGTCCCTCAGGGCATGAACGCCGGGAAACCGCTTGTCTATGCCCTCCATCACGAGGGCCGCACTTTGCCCCTCGTCCACGCGCTACCTCCGATCGGCCGACCAGCGCCCCGAGGACCCGGCGGGCGTGGTGGTTACCGTCTCCAGCCGGGCCTACTGCACCTGTTCGCTCCAGATGCCATAATCCTCGACCTCCTGGCTGTCGATATTCTCCTTGTCGATCACGATGGTCGGGTAGAAGTACTCCTTGGGTGGCTGCTCGTCCTCGTTGAGCTGCTCGTTTATGAAGTCCATCGCGGTTCGGGCCATCTGGACCGGGTTCTGGCTCACAGTAGCTGTCTGCTTGCCGTTGCGGATGGCCTGGAGCGCCTGGGCCGTACCGTCTATGCCGACGATGTAGATGTGCTCGTCGCTGCTCGGCGGCTCGTAGCGGCCCGCGGAGTCTATGGCCCGGATCGCGCCGACGGTGTTGTCGTCGTTGGCGCCGAAGATGGCGTCCACCTGCTGGTTGGCTTGCAGGATGTTGGTCGTGACGTTGAGGGCCTTCTCCTGGTCGAAGTCCGCGGGCTGGTTGGCGACGATCTCGATGTCGGGGTACTCGCTCATGACGTTCTGGAAGCCGGTCTCGCGGTCTTCGGCGGCGGTGGTGCCGACGAGCCCCTGAAGGTCCACCACGTTGCCGCGGGGCTCGCCGTAGCGCTCCTCGAGCAGGTCAACGATGTAGTTGGCCGCCTTCTCCCCAGCCTGGACGTTGTTCGTCTCGACGGCGCTGGCCAGCTCGCCGCCCTCCGAGCCGCGGTCGAGCGTGAAGACCGGGATGTCCGCGTTGTTGGCGGCCTGTACCGCCGGAACGATGCCGTTGGCGTCTATGGGCACCAGCACGAGGGCGTCGACGTCCTGGGTGATCAGGTCGTTCGTCTGGTTGAACTGCGCGCCCGCGTCACCGTTAGCGTTGGTCTCAGCCAATTCGAAGTTGTGCTCTTTGGCGCCGTCTGTGACGCCTTTTTGCAACCCGACGAAGAACGCGTTGGTCAGGGTCGGCCCCGCGTACCCGACCGTGATCTGATCCCCACCGCCTTCGCCGCCGCCGCAGGCCGAGACGACCAGCACCAGGGCGATAACGACAACCAACCGCTCGACCGCTCTGCGCAACACCGTTCCTCCTGTCCGTTTCCCCTCGGGGCGCTGCCAGGCCTCCGCACGATCGCCGCGTGAGCGGGCCGCACGG
Source organism: uncultured Rubrobacteraceae bacterium (assembly GCA_963769655.1). GTDB lineage: Bacteria > Actinomycetota > Rubrobacteria > Rubrobacterales > Rubrobacteraceae > CAVYMT01. The sequence goes on from CAVYMT010000007.1 coordinate 427,846, forward strand.
TCTGCGGCGCCCACGCAAGGTCGCCCACGATGAGCGTCACCTCCAAGGGCCATCCCACGGGTACGCCCCGTAAATGGCCTGCCCCCGGTGCCAATATTACCCGCGCCCACGGCCCGCCGCCGGATTCCGAGCAAGCGACCCCGCTCTTTCGTGGGGAAAGCGCGGCGGGAAGGATCCTGGGCCCGGTTCAGGAGGCGCCGTTCTCGCCGTGGGCCGCCGCCAGCTCCCGTCGGGCCGCCGTTTCGAGCAGGGCCGAGTCGACCCCGACGTTGACCATTTCGAACCCGGCCTCGGCGTGCCTCTTGGCCCACCCGCCAGAGACGCCGTGCATGCCGGCGGCGATGCCGCTGGCGTGGCAGGCCTCCCTGATACGGCGCACCGCCGCGATGTGCTCGTCCTCCGTCACCTCCTGGGTGGGCGGGAGCCCCAAAGAAAGCGCCAGATCTCCGGGGCCGATGTAGAGACCATCGAGCCCTGGGGTTGCGGCGATCTCCTCGACGTTCTCCAGCCCTTCGCGCGTCTCTATCATGGCGAGGCAAAGGACCTCGGCGGCTAGCTCGTCCGGGTCGTTCGAGCCGATCACGGCCGAAGCCCGGACGGGGCCAAAGGAGCGCATACCGTGCGGCGGGTAGCGGCAAGCCGCCACGGCGCGGGCCGCCTGCTCGGGGTTGTCGACTAGCGGGACGATGACGCCCCAGGCGCCCGCGTCGAGGGCCTTGCCGATCTCGCCAGGGTCGTTCTGCGTGACGCGGGTTATCGGGGCGATGCCAGCGGCGTCTATGGCCTGAAACATCGGGACCATGGCATCGTAGCCGAGGATCCCGTGCTGGCTGTCCACGCACACGTAGTCCACGCCTACCCTGGCCAATAGCTCGACGCCGAAGGAGTCTGGCATCACCGACCACAGCCCGTAAGCCGTCCGGCCCTCTTCCCAGGCGCGCCTGATGGGGTTCTTCGCCACGGCCACCCCCCTACCCGACAAGCAACACGTGCACGTCGCCCGGACCGTGCATCCCCACGAACAACTCCATCTCGATGTCCCCGGAGCGGCTGGGCCCCGTGTGGAAGCAGACGTTGGCCGGCAACTCGCCGGCCTCGCCACCGCCGTATTTTGCGAAGGCCTCGGGAACCGTCCGCAGCATCCTGTCGGCGGCGACGACGGCCACGTAGGTCGGTGGCAGGATCGTCACGGTGCGGCCCTTCCCCGGTCCGCCCTCGAGCACCAAACTACCGGTCTCGGCTATGGCCCACGCTGCCGTCGAGAGCCCGATGTCTGCTTTACCGGAGATCTCGCGGAAATCCTCCAGGTCCCGCCAGACCGTGACGCCGACCCCGGCCTCCTCCAGCGGCCCGTCGACGCCCAGCTCCTCGAGCTCCTCCACGTCCCACCGAACGAGGGATTTCGCTCCCCTGTCCCCGGCGAGCTCCAGGACGTAGGCCCGCGCTTCCTCCAGGGTTGCGACCCGCTTGCCGTGCCCGCCGAGAGCGTCGAGCTCCTCGATGAAGCGCCGCGGCGGGTCTTCGATGGGCGCATTCTCCGGAGCGGCTTCTTCTCCCCGCTTCGGGGTCCACGCGACGTCGGGGGCGTGGGTGGGCTTATACCTGCCGGTGCTTGTGCGGTGCCGGATCTCCTCGAGGAACTCCGCCCTGTCCGCCACCTAGACGCCCTCCTTCCACAGCTCGCGGAACGACTTCGGCGCGAGCGGCGGCAGGTCGCGCGTGTCCGTCCAGGCGCTTAAGGGACCGGGGATCGGCCTCAGGGAGCCGTTGCGTTCGAGGGGCTTCTGGGCCAGACGGCCGACCTTCGTCGAGATGTTGTAGAGCGTCGGGCTCTTCATCGTGCTCTCGAAGCCCTTGAAGGCCAGCTCCTGGGCCTTGCCCGCGACGCCCTCCTCGACCTGCTGGTTGCGGAGCTTCAAGAGCAGGTCGTGCAGGGGAATGCCGACCGGGCAAGCCTCCCAACACGCGCCGCACAGCGACGAGGCGTGCGGCAGGTCCTTGGCCTCCTTCGTGCCCTTCAACAGCGGCGTTATCACGGCGCCGATGGGCCCCGAGTACGTCGAGCCGTAGGCGTGGCCGCCGGTCTGACGGTAGACCGGGCAGACGTTCAGGCAGGCGCCGCAGCGGATGCAGTAGAGCGCCTCCTCGAACTCCGTCCCCAGCAGCTTCGAGCGGCCGTTGTCCATCAGGATCAGGTGCAGCTCCTCGGCCCCGTCGATCTCGCCCGCGTCGCGCGGGCCGGTGACAAAGTTGGTGTAGACGGTGATCTTCTGGCCGGTCCCGCTGCGGGCCAGGAGGCGCGTGAAGACAGAGAGGTCCTGGAAGCTCGGGACGAGCTTCTCTATGCCCATCACGACGACGTGGACCGGTGGGACGCTCGTGACCAGCCTGGCGTTGCCCTCGTTGGTGACCGTCGCTATAGTCCCCGTCTCGGCGACGCCGAAGTTGGCCCCCGTTATCCCGATCTGCGCGGCGAGGAACTTCTCCCTGAGGCGCTTGCGGGCGAAGGAGCCAAGGGCCTCCACGTCCGGCGGCAGCCTCTCGCCGGCGGTCTCCGAGAGGACCTCGACGATCCTGCGGCGGTTCATGTGCAGGATCGGACCGACGATGTGCGAGGGATGGTCGCCGGCGAGCTGGGCGATCCACTCCCCAAGGTCCGTCTCAACGATCTCGAGGTCGAGGTCGGCGTAGTCCTCTTCGAGGCGGCGATTTAGCTCGATCTCCTCGGTCGCCATGCTCTTGGACTTGGTGATGACCTTGGCGTTCTTCTGCCGCGCCAGGTCCCCTATGTAGCGCACCACATCCTCGCCATCTTTGGCAAAGAACACGTGCCCGCCACGCTCCTCGACCCTGTCGGCCATCTGTCCCAGGTACCGGTCGAGGTTCGCCATCGTGCGCTGCTTGATACCGTAGGCGCGCTCCCTGAGCTCCGGTGCCTCTGGAAGGGCGGCCAGAACGGCGTTGCGCCCGGCGACGGCCTTGCGGGTGAAGTTCTCGACGGAGTCGTGCAGCTCGGGGTCCCCGACGGCCCGGCGGCCGCGCTCGTTGAAGCCCTCGACGCCGCTCGAGATCCCCTCGTGCCGCCGGTCCTCCGTGTCGCGCCGGCGGGCGGGTTTGTGCGTCTCCACGCTACACGACCTTTCCGTTTTCGGGGTCCAGGACCTGCGCCAGGTGGAGAACCCGCGTGTCTTTGCCCCTGCGCCCGAGCCGGCCCCCAAGGTGCATGAGGCAACTCGAATCGCAGGAGATAAGGGTGTCGGCACCGCTGGCCTCGAGGGCCTTTATCTTCTCGTCCGCCATGGCCACGGAGACGTCGGGCATCTTGACGGAGAAGGTGCCGCCGAAACCGCAGCACAGCTCCTCGTTGGCCCACTCGACTATCTCCAACCCCTCAACGTTGCCCAGGAGCTCCCGAGGCTCATCGAGTATCCCGAGCTCCCGCCGCTGGTGGCAGCCGGTGTGGAAGACCGCCCGGCCCTCGTGCCGCGCCTCGAGGTCCGTCACCTCCAGAACGTTGACCAGGAAGTCCGAGAACTCCCGCACGCGGGGCGCAAGCGCCTCTGACCGCTGCCGCTCGTCTGGCAGGTCCTTGAAGATAAAGGGGTAGTAGTGCGAGACCATCGTCGTGCACGAACCCGAGGGGCAGACGACATGGTCCCACTCCTCCCCCTCGAAGACGTCCATAAAGTGGCGGGCTACGCCGCGGGCCTCGTCGAAGAAACCGGAGTTGAAGGCCGGCTGGCCACAGCACGTCTGTCCCTTGGGGTAGGAGACCTCGACACCAAGCTTTCGCAGGACGCGCACCACGCTTACCCCGACCTCAGGGTTGATGGCGTCCACGTAACACGGCACGAACAGGGCCACCTTCACGCTATGAAGACCTTTCTAACTATCCCGACACCTCGGAGCAGTATAGCAACGCGCCTGGCGGTACGGTCTCTTTCGGGATGAGGTCTGGCACGCCCCGACGAACACGTCAGACTACATTCAAATCCCAAGACGACTAGACCCCCGCGTAGGCGCTAAAGCCGCCGTCCACGGGCACGACCACGCCCGTCACGAACCGGGCTGCGGGGGAGCACAGCCAGATCAGGGTCCCCACCAGCTCCTCGGGCTCGCCGAAGCGCCCCGCGGGGGTGTGCCCGACGATATCGCTCCCGCGCCCGGTAAGCGAGCCGTCTTCGTTCACCAGCATCGCCCGGTTCTGCTCCCCGAGAAAGAAGCCCGGGGCTATGGCGTTGACCCGCAACCCCGCGCCGTGCTTGCCCGCCAGCTCCACCGCCAGCCACCGGGTAAAGTTGTCGACGGCGGCCTTGGCGGCCGAATAGCCAAGGACGCGGGTGAGCGGCCGCTGGGCCGCCATGGATGAGACGTTGACGATGCAGCCTTCGGGATCCGTCCCGCGCGCCATCGCCTCCGCGAACACCTGGACCGGCAGCACGGTCCCGAGCAGGTTCAGGTCGAAGACCCGCCGCAGGGCGTCCTCCGGTACGCCGAAGACCTCCGCGTCCGGGGCGACGACGGCCTCGGGCACGTTCCCGCCGGCAGCGTTGATCAGGATGTCTAGCCGTCCCCAGCGATCCAACACCTCAGTCCGGACAGCCTCGAGCTGGCCTCGGTCGAGCACATCGGCCGGCAACGCCAGCGCCTCCCCGCCCGCCGCCTCTACCTCCGCGACGACCTCCGCGACCTTCGCCTCGCGGCGACCCAGGATGCCCACCTTCGCGCCGGCGCGGGCGAGCCCGCGGGCCATCTCGCCGCCGAGGGTCCCGGTGGCGCCGGTGACGACCGCCGTCAGGCCGGAGAGGTCGAAGAGTTCCCCAAGAAACCCCTCCGTGCGCGGATCCGTCATCGGGGGCTCCTCGCGGACTCGGGATTGTACGCTCGAGAGGCCATGTCGTAGGCGGATTCGCGGGTCATCTCTTTTGCATCCTCCTTGTCCAATTGTGCCGGTCGTGTGCCGCCCGGCCAACCGGTCACGCGTGTCGCGTTGAGGGTCCGACCTCCCGTCATGGGCGCTCTCCGTTCAGTTCCAAGGGATCTCCTGCTCGCGGAGCAAGGCCTTGAACGCGCCGGCGGCCTCGCGGAAGAGCGCGGGTCCGCTGAAGCCGGAGTACGTCCCCGCGGAGGCCAGGTGCGGCTCCAGCGAGAAGAAGCCGTCGAACCCGGAGGCGCGCAGCGCGGAGACGGTCTCCCGCAACTGCCCGTCGCCCTCACCGGCCGGGACCACCTTGCCGGAGCCCGCGAGCGCGTCCTTGACGTGCACGTACCCGACGAACGGCCGCAGAGCCTCGTACCCCGCGTCGTGGGGATGGTCTACGCCGCACTGGACAAAGTTGGCCGCGTCCCAGGCGGCCCGCAGGGCCGGGGAGTCGACCCCCTCCAGGATCTCCCGGCAGCGGTCAGGAACATCGCCGTAGATGCTTTTCTCGTTCTCGTGCAGGAGCGTGACGCCCGCTTCCTGAGCCTCTTGGGCGAACACGCCCAGCCTTTCGAGGACCACGTCGCAGTACTGGCCGGGATCTTGCCCATCGGGGATAAAGAAGGAGAAGACGCGGACGTAGGGTGCCCCCATCACGCCCGCGGCCCGCAGCGCGTGGCGGAAGCGCTCCAGGTGCGGTTCGAAGGGGTAGGTGATGGGGACCTTGCCGATCGGGGAGCCTATCGAAGAGACGCCGACCCCCCGCTCGCTGACGGCGGATTTCACCGCCGCCAGCTCCTCGTCCGACAGGTCGAGCACGTTCCTCTCCCACACGCTACGAAGCTCCAGGTAGCGGATGGATACCGCGGCGAGCGTGTCCAACTGCTCGTCCAGATCGGGGGAGATCTCATCCGCAAAACCCGTCAGGGTCCACACGTTTCGCGTCCCTCTTTCGGCGGCGACACGTGCAGGGAAGGATCGTTCGACCTGCGCCCAGATCCCCCCTTAGGACCGCCCTTGGTCTGCTCGAACCGGGTAGGCAGGTCGCTCCCGTCCCGGATACTTGCCGGTCCGCCGGTCCGGGCCGACTCGTAGACCGCCAGGATGATCGCCAGTGCCTCCCGCCCGTCCTGGGCGGTTACCAGCGGTTCGCGGTCTTCCTGTAGCGCCGCTACGAAATCCCGAAGCTGCTCGCGGTGCGCCATGGAGAGGCTGCCAGGGTCCGCGCCCGCGCCGGGGCCGGACGCGGGTCCGCCGAACCGTTCGATCACCCCTCCGGCCTGGTTGCCCGCACCACCGGCGCCGTAGGGCTCACCTTCCCGCCCATCGTCCGCGACGTGGAAGTAGACCAGCTCGTCGTCGTCGATGACGGCCGAGCCCCGGTCGCCGTGCACCGCGATCCTGGCTGTGAGCCCCGGGTAAGCGGCCGTGGTCGCGACGACGGTGCCGACGGCCCCGCTGGCAAACCTGAGGATCGCAACCGCCGTGTCTTCGACCTCGATGTCCTCGTGCGCTAGCAGGCCCGTGTAGGCGACGACCTCGACCACCGGTCCCATAAACCACCGAAGCAGATCCACTGAGTGAACGGCCTGGTTGGTGAGCGCCCCACCGCCGTCCATGGCCCACGTGCCGCGCCAGCCGCCCGAGTCGTAGTATGCCTGCGAACGCCACCACCTCACCTCCGCCGTCCCCGAGGTCAGGCGCCCGAATCGGTCACCGCCGAGCGCGTCCTTGACGGCCAGCGCCGCCGGGTCGAACCTGTGCTGGCTAATGACCGCCACCTTGCCACCGGTGGCCTGCTGGACCTCGAGCAACCGGTCCACGGACTCCAGCGAGACGTCGACGGGCTTCTCTATCGCGACGTCTTTACCGGCCTCCAGAGACATAATGGCCTGCTCGGCGTGCATCCCGCTCGGGGTGCAGACGCACACGGCGTCGAGGTCCGCCTCCGCCAGCAGACCGGTAAGATCACCGTGCCAGGAACAGCCGTACGCGTCGGCCAGCTTTCGGGCCCGTACAGGGTCTTTGTCGGCCACGGCAACCAGCTCCGCGCCTTCGAGGCCGGCGATGGCCCGCGCGTGGTGGGGCCCGATGACCCCGCATCCCAAAATCCCGAAACGCACCGCGATCATATCCGTCTCCCCCGCGCCCCGACGCGCCCTCGGCCACGTCGGTGGTTGCGGCCCTTCCGCGTGTCATTGGGCGTCGTACCATGTTAGCGCCAACGGGCTGAGATGTGGAGCATCGTGAGCGTGGGCGCGTTGTTACAATGATCGCTGGGGATCGCTAACTCAGAGGTGATGCGCATGCAGGTAGAGAAGCCGGTATTCGAGGAGATCGAGGAGATTCTCCGGGGGGTCGAGCTCCCACGGGTCGCGCGCGTCGAGCAGATCTCAGGCACGCCGCCCGAGCTTGGCGACGTGCGGGGCGCCGTTCGCGAAGCGCTGCAAGAGGTCGAGCTTCCGACCGGGTCGGTAGCCGTCGGGGTTGGCAGCCGCGGTGTGGCCCGCATCGACGAGGTGACGGCGGCGCTGGTCGAGGTGCTCAAGGAGGCTGGGGCAGAACCGTTCGTGGTGCCTGCCATGGGCAGCCACGGGGCCTCGAACGCCGAGGGCCAGGCCGAGGTCTTGAGGCATCTCGGGGTCAGCGAGGAGAGCGTGGGGTGCCCGATCCGGGCGACCATGGAGACCGTCCACGTCGGGGAGACGCCCTCGGGCGTGCCTGTCTACGTAGACAAGAACGCCTACGAAGCCGACGCGATCGTGGTGGTAAACAGGGTCAAGCCGCACACCGCCTTCCGCGGCACGGTGGAGAGCGGGCCGACAAAGATGCTCGCCATCGGCCTGGGCAAGCAGAAGGGCGCGCACGTCGTACACGCGGCGGGGTGGGGTGAGATTCACCGCACCATCCCCGAAGCCGCGAGGGTGATGGTGGAGACCGGCAAGTTCGCCTTCGGCCTCGCCATCGTGGAGAACTCCGACGAGGAGCCCTGCAAGGTCGCCGCCATCCCGGCCGAGCGGTTCGAGGAGGCCGAGGCCCCGCTGCTCGAGGAGGCCAAGGAGAACCTCATGCGGCTCCCGTTCGACGAGATAGACGTGCTCGTGGTGGACGAGATCGGCAAGAACATCTCCGGCGACGGCGCCGACCCGAACGTCACCGGGCGCTTCGCCACCCCCTACGGCGGGGACGACGTGCCGTACGTCGAGCGGATGATCTACCTGGACCTCACCGAGGAGACCGGGGGCAACGCCACAGGCCTCGGGGCCGCGGACGTGGTGACCGAACGCCTCGCGAGCAACATGGACCGGTCTTCGACCTACATGAACGCCCTCACCTCGACCACCCCCTCCGCGGCCAAGACTCCCATGATCATGCCCGACGACCGCATGGCGATCGCCGCCGCCATCACCATGTGCGCCGGCATCGACCCGGCTCAGGTCCGCCTCGTGCGCATAAAGAACACCCTGCACCTGCGCGAACTGTGGGTCTCGGAAGCGTTGCTGGATCAGGTGGAGAAGGACGATGACCTGCGGGTCACCGAGGAAGCGAAGTCGATGAGCTTCGACGAAGGATCCATCGTTTGAGGCAGTAGCACCGCGGCGGGTGGCCTTCCCTTTGGGGCCACCCGCTTCTGGCTAGACCGTCCATGGGAACCTGCCCCCCGCGTGCTTCGCGGCGGCTTTCCCATGCCCCTGACGAACGTTCTGTCCAAGGCCCGTAGCGTGGGGCTCCTCGGGAGCGGCCGATGGAGGCCCCGAACGTAGTCGGTGCCGCCATCCGGCGTATTCTCTATCCCTTCTGACGCGCCCCAACCTTGTGGCGGTCAGCGTTGATCCAATTCGTCCCTCGGCCGGTACTAGTGGTGAGACCGCTACCGAGGAGTTGGCCATGATCCAGGAAAGACTGCCCGCAGAGAACGAGATGCAAGCTCGCAGCAGCCGGGCGCACTGGTTGCTGGAGCTGGCCGGGATCTCGGCCTTCGCCCTGCTCGCCGCGCTAATCGGGTGGCAGGTTTACGGCGGTGCGGCGAGCTTCGGCTACGCCTGGTCGCTGCCGGCCATCGCCATCCTGGCGTATCTGGCGGCGGACCTGGCGTCCGGGATGGCGCACTTTCTGGCCGACAACTTCGGCTCCGAGGAGACCCCGATAATCGGGCCAATCTTTATCGGTCCGTTCAGGGACCATCACGTGGATCCCAAAGGGATCGTGCGCAACGACTTCGTGGACACCAACGGCAACAACTGCCTGGCCATCGTCCCATTCATGCTCCTCTTCTGGCTCGCCGTTCCGATCCGGGAGACGCTGACGGGCTACCTTTTCGGGGCCTTCTTTCTGTTGGTGTGCCTCGGGGTTTTCCTGACCAACCAGTTCCACAAGTGGGCGCACATAGGGGCGCCACCGGCGCCGGTGGCGTGGCTTCAGCGGCGGGGTGTCATCCTCTCCGGCGCGCACCACGACGTCCACCACGCCAGCCCGTACGACACCTACTACTGCATAACCGTCGGGTTCTGGAACCCGTTGCTGGATCGGACGCGCTTCTTCGAGCGGGCGGAGCGCTGGATCCGGCGCTCCGTACCGGGCACCGCGCCCACGTTGCGCTCCGAAAGGGAAGGGAACCTCAACGGGTAGGGCCGGGGACCGAGGACCCTGTCCGAGGCTTCAGAGGTCCCGAACCACGAGCGCTGCGTCCACGTCGCCCACACCCGGTTGACCGGCTAGCGCCAGCGCCAACTCTAGCTCGCCGCGCAGCATGTCGAGTACGCGCCGGACGCCGGACTCCCCGGCGGCTGCCAGGCCCCAGAGCACCGGCCGGCCCACGAAGACGGCCCGCGCGCCTAGGGCCAGGGCTTTGAGCACGTCGGTGCCGCGCCGGATTCCGCCGTCCAGGTAGACCTCCGCGTTTCCCTCGACGGCCTCCACGACCGAGGGCAGAGCTTCGATACTGGGGACCACCGTGTCGAGCTGGCGACCGCCGTGGGTGGAGACCACGATGCCTGCCGCCCCGTGCTCGACGGCGAGCCTGGCGTCCTCGGGGTGAAGGATACCCTTGAGCACCACGGGCAACGGGCTGATGGTGCGCAGCCACGCCACGTCGTCCCAGGTAAGGGCAACGGGGGCTTGGTCTACGTCCTCGATCTCCCCGTCGATGCTCGTGGCATAGAGGTCCGGCGGAATCTCATCTTCGACGCGCATGGACCGCTCCTTGCGTCCCCAGCGGGGCGAGTCAACCGTCAGCACGAGGGCCTCGTACCCGGCCCGCTCCGCCCGGCGCACGAGGCGTTCGGCGAACTCGCGGTCCCGGTAGACGTAGAGTTGGAACCACAGGGGCCCGGTGGCTGACGCCGCGACCTCCTCGAGGGAGCGCGAGGACACCGTACTGAGGGCCATCAGCGTCCCGGCGCTCCCCGCCGCCCGCGCGGTCGCACACTCGCCTTCGGGGTGCGCCATACCGTGAACGCCCGTGGGCGAGATCGCGATCGGCGCGCTGATAGGCGTTCCCAGCACCGTCGTGCCCAGGTCCGGGGCTTCCACGCCGCGCAGGACGCGCGGCAGGATCCTCAGGCGCTCGAAGGCGCGGCGCTCCCCCCGAAGCGTAACCCGGTCGTCGGCGCCGTCAGCGTAGTAGGCCCACGCCGCCGGATCCATCCTCTCCCGCGCGAGGCCCTCGTAGTCTTGGACGTTGATCGGCTCCAAGCGCCTTCCTTTCTCAGGTACCACGGCGCCGCCAGGATAGCGGTCCGTCTGAGAACGCGTGAGAGGGGCCGCACCGCAGCGCGGCCCCTCTGGCTCCTTCCCCCGTTCGCCAGACCTACTGCCCCGAGACCTCGGGCTTGTTCTGGCAGGTCGGGTCGAGGACGGCCTGGACGTCGGGGTCATCGAGGTTGTCCTGGGTGACGAGGGTCGCCCCGGTGTCGATGTCCTCGAGCTCGCCCTCGCCCCGGATGGCACCAACGGCCAGGTTGGTGCCATCGTAGCCCATGCGGAAGGGGTTCTGGGCGATCAGGGCGCTGACGACGCCCTCCTCGACGGCCGCCACCTCGTCGGGGGCGGTGTCCCAGCCGACGATGGTGATGTCGCCGACCTTGCCCGCGCGCCGGACGGCCTCCGCGGCGCCAAGGACGCCGGGCTCGTTGGCCGCGTAGATCGCGTCGAGGTTGGGGTTGGCGGTCAGGATGTTCTCCGTCACCTCCAGCGCCACGTTCTGGTCGCTCTCGCTGGATTGCTCGGCGACGAGCTCGACCTGCGGGTTCTCTTCCAGCACGTTCTTGAAGCCCTCGGTGCGCGTGTCGTTTGTCTCCGTGCCCGGCTGGAAGGGGATAAAGGCGACCTCGCCGCCCTCCTCACCGAGCTGCTCGACCAGGTACTCCGTGGCGTCCTCCGCGGCGGCCACGTTGTCCGTGGCCACGACGGGGACCTGGCTCGGCTGCGGGTCAGTGCCGGAGTCTACGTTGACGACGGTCAGCCCCTGGTCCAGGGCGGTCTGGGAGACGTCGGCGAGCACCTTCGCGTCCGTGGCAGCGTAGACCAGGCCCTCCACGCCCTGGGTCGTGAAGTTCGTCAGCAGGTCTACCTGCCCGCTCACGTTCGTCTCCGCGGTCACGCCGTCCCACTGGATCTCCACCGGAGCGCCCTCAGTCTCGTTGGCGGCGCACTGCGCGCCGATGCGAACCTGCTCCCAGAAGTCGAAGCCCACGGCCTTCGGGACGACGGCCAGCCGGATCGGGCCGCTCACATCACCCCCACCCCCCTGCCCGCCGCCCGACTCCCGAACCTCGGCGCCGCACGCCGTCAGGACGAGGGCCAGTAGAAGCGTAATCACGAGTCGCTTGCTCATGAGTTTATCCTTTCTCTTCGGGTATCCGTTTCGTTCTCTGCGGAGCGAATAGCGAGGTGGCGAATAGGGAGTAGTTGGTTGGGACGCACACTACTCCCTATTCGCTACTCCCTACTCACTCCGACGCCGACGCGAGTCGGCGCCGGCGGTACTGATCCCAGAAGACCGCCGCCCAGATGATCACGCCGATGATCACCTGCTGGTAGAAGGTGTTGACGTTCAGGAGCACGGCGCCGTTGCGGATGAGGGAGATGAGGAAGGCGCCGATGAGGGTCCCGACCACCGTGCCCTGGCCGCCGAAGAGGCTCGCCCCGCCGATCACCGCGGCGGCTATGACGTCGAGTTCGAGGCCGAGACCATAGTTGGGCTGGCCGGAGGCGACGCGGGAGGCGGCGATCATACCTCCGAAGCCCGCTAAAGCGCCGGAGATGACGTAAACGCTGGTCAGGTAGCGCTTTATCGGGATGCCGGAGAGCCTGGCGGCTTCGAGGTTGGATCCCATGGCGTAGGCGTAGCGCCCGAGCCGGGTGCGCGAGAGCACCACGTAACCGGCGACCGCGACGACGACGATGACTATGACGGGTATGGGGATGCCCCCGGCTATGACGCCCTGGCCGAGGAGCCGGAACGAGTCCGGCAATCCGAAGATCGACTGGGCGTCGGTGAAGATGTAAACCACGCCCCGGGCCACGCTCAGCATGCCAAGCGTGGCTATGAACGGGTTGAGGCCCGCCACGGAGACGAGGAAGCCATTGACCAGGCCGCAGGCCGCCCCGACCAGCGTGCCGCCGAGTACGGCGAGCGGCATGGACAGCCCCATCTGGGCCATCATCACGGCGCCCGCGACGCCCGCGAGCGCCGCGACGGAGCCTACGGAGAGGTCGATGCCGGCGGTGATGATCACGAGCGTCATTCCGATGGCGATGACGGCGACCACGGCGGTCTGGGAGCCGATGTTGAAGAGGTTGTCGGCCGTCAAAAAGTCGGGGGAAGCGATGGAGAGGAAGACGAAGACGACGATCAGGGCGCCCGCCGCGGCGAGCTGCGAGACGAGGTCCGAGAGCCTGTCGCGCAACGCGCTCGCGAGGCGTCCGCTCCTCGGTGCCGTGCCTTCTGTCATGCGGTCTCCTTTGTCCCGGTGGCGAGCGCGATGACGCGCTCCTCGCTGAACTCCTCGCGCCCTATCACGCCGGCAACCTCACCCTCGTGCATCACCAGGATGCGGTCGCACATGTTCAACAACTCCGGCAGGTACGAGGAGATCAGAACGATCCCCTGCCCCTCCTCGGCCAGCTCCCCGATCAGGCCGAACATCTCCGCCTTGGCCCCGACGTCTATGCCGCGCGCCGGCTCGTCGAAGAATAGAACCTTGGCGCGGGTCTCCAGCCAGCGGGCCACCACGACCTTCTGCTGGTTGCCGCCGGAGAGCACCTGCACCCGGCGCCGGATCGAGGGGGTGCGGATGTTGAGCTCGTCACTCCTCTTGCGCGCTATCTCCCGCTCGGTCCCGAGGTTTATGAAGCCGGCGGTCATGGGCAAATTGGCGAGGGTTATGTTCTGATCCACCCCGAGCTGCAACGCCAACCCTTCTCCCTTGCGATCCTCTGTGAGGTAGCCGATGCCGGCTTCGATGGCGTCCTGGGGCCTGCGGGCCCTCACCTCACTCCCCTCCAGCTCGACGGTGCCAGAATCCGGCCTGTCGGCCCCGAAGACGGCGCGGGCGAGCTCGGTGCGGCCGGCGCCGACGAGGCCGGCGAAGCCCAGGATCTCGCCCCGGCGCACCTCGAAGGAGCAGTCCTTGACCTTGTCGCCCCGCGTCATGCCGGTGACCCGCAGAAGGACGTCGCCTATCTCGACCGATGGCTTAGGGTAGAGGTTGCTGATCTCGCGCCCCACCATGAGACGCACAAGCGCGTCCTCGTCGAGCTCGGAGACGGGGAGGGTGTCGACTATCTTCCCGTCGCGCATCACGGTGACGCGGTCGGCGATGCGGAAGATCTCGTCCAGGCGGTGGGAGATGTAGAGGATGGCAATGCCCTCTTCCGTGAGGCCCCGGATGACCCCGAAAAGCTCCTCGATCTCCTTCTCTGCCAGCGTCGCCGTCGGTTCGTCCATGATGACGATCTTGGCGTCGATGGCGAGGGCCTTGGCGATCTCGACCCTCTGCATCTCGGCAACGGTGAGGCCCGCGACCATCCGCCCGGGGCCGACCTCCAGCCCTACCCGCTTCAATAGCTCCCCGGCCGCCTGGTTCTCTTTGCCCCGGTCGACGAACCCCAGGCGTCCGGGCTCGCGCCCGAGGTACAGGTTCTCGGCGACCGAGAGGTCCGGCGCCAGGGCGAATTCCTGGTAGACCATCGCCACCCCGAGGTGCTGGGCGTGGCCCGGGCCGTGGAACACGACGGGCTCACCGGAGAGCTCGACCGTCCCCCCGGTAGGCCGCTCGACCTGGGAGAGGAGCTTCATCAGGGTGGACTTGCCAGCCCCGTTCTCCCCCGCCACGACGTGCACCTCTCCGGGCATGATGTCGAGGTCCACCTCGTCCACGGCGAGCACGCCGGGGAAGCTCTTGGAGATGTTGCGCAACCGGACGACGGGCTCCATCGTCTCCGACGGCGCTGTCTCAGGTGACGACATCCCCGGCTCCTTTCTGCCTGTCGGAGAGCCTGTGGGACTGTTTCCCGATTGCCGGGTGGAGCTCCCCGTAGAGGTCGTAGAGGGCGCGGTTTTGCCCGTCTGGCTCGAAGGCGACACCGACGGTCTGCTCCGGCAGGTACTGCGGTCGGACGGTTACGTCGGAGACGGTCCGGGTCCAGTGCCCGCCCTTGGTGCTCGCGGTCCCGACGTCCACGCCCAGCAGCCCGCCACGTCCGGTCATTCTATGCTCTCCTCACATCCACTAGCCGTTCGACTCTCTCCTGGCAGGAGGGCCGGTAGAACCCCGCACGCGAAGTTCCAGATCGAAGACCACGCGCCGCGGTTGCTCGCGGTTGCCGTCTATCCGCTCCATCAGGAGATCCACCGAACGGTAGGCCATCCGGCGCACCGGCTGGGCGAGGGTGGTGAGCGGCGGCTGGACCAGGTCTGCCCAGTAAGGGTCGTCCACGGCTACGATGGAGATCTCCCGCGGCACCCGAATGGCGTTGGCCCGCAGCGCCTCGAGAGCCCCTATCGTCATCAGGTTGTTGCCGACGATGATGGCCGTGAGGTCACCAGGTCTTAGCAGCCGCTCGGTCGCGGTCCTGCCCTCGGAGATCCTGGAACCCCCGGGCGCCACCCGCGGCTCGAGCCCCGCCTCGCGCATCGCCCGCTGGTAGCCGTTCAGTCGCTCGCCGCTGGTCCCGATGGTTTCGAGACCGCCGACGAAGCCCACGCGCTCGTGACCCGCCCGGAGCAGATGCTCCGTCCCAAGCCATGTGCCGGCCTCGTTGTCCACGATCACGGCGTCGGCCCGAGGGTCGGTGAGCGCCCGGTCGAAGGCGACGACCGGGATCCCAAGATCGAGCAGCGCCGAGATCTCGGGGCTCGCGGGCTCGGAGGGCGAGATCACGACCCCCAGGACCCTCTCCGCCGCCAGCACCTCGAGGTAGGAACGCTGCTTTTCGGCACTCTCATCGGTGTTGCACAGGAGGACCCTGTAACCCTTGCGGTAGGCGGCGTCTTCCACGGCCCGCACCATCTGGGTGAAGTGCGGGTTCTCGATGTCGGAGACGACGACCCCGATCATGCCGACCTTCTGGCGCCTGAGGTTGCTCGCCAACCGGTTCGGCCGGTAGCCGAGCTCCCGGATCGCCGCAAGGACCTTCTCCCTGTACTCCGCCCCGACGCTCGGCGCGCCGTTGAGGACCCGCGAGACCGTCGCGGGCGAGACCCCGGCTTTCTCGGCAACTTCTCTCAACCGCATCCCTCACCCCAAAAGAAATCGGTTTCTCGAAGCATAGCGACCCCCGATATCCGGGTCAACACCGCGGGCTGCGGATCGTGTACGCTGTCCGGCACCGCCGCAGATGGCGGGATGGAGCAAGGGTTTTCGGAGTCGCGGGGAGGCACGCTTGAAGACGATCTTGTGCTACGGGGACTCGAACACGTGGGGCTTCGAGCCGCAGACCATGACGCGGTACCCCGAGGGCGTTCGCTGGCCCGGCGTGCTCAAGGGGGAGCTCGGCGAGGGGTACCGCGTCGTGGAGGAGGGGCTCAACGCGAGGACGACGGTCTGGGACGATCCCATCGAGGGCGTCCACAAGAACGGCCGGTCCTACCTGGCCGCCTGCCTGGAATCGCACATGCCCCTGGACCTCGTGACGCTCATGCTCGGTACCAACGACCTCAAGGCGCGTTTCGCGCTCTCGGCGTCCGACATAGCCCAGGGCGCCGGGGTGCTGGCGGACGCGATCCGTCGCAGCGGGCGAGGACCTGGCGGGGGCGCGCCGCAGGTGTTGCTGATCTCACCCCCACCGCTGGGCCGTCTGTCGGACTTCGCGCAGACGTTCGAGGGGGCGGCGGCCAAGTCGAAGGAGTTCTCCGCGCACTACCGCCGCTACGCCGAGCGGTACGGCTGCGCCTTTTTGGACGCCGGGGAGGTCGTCGCATCCAGCGACACGGACGGCATCCACCTCGAGGCCGGCGAGCACCGCAAGCTCGGCGAGGCCGTCGCCGCCAGGGTAAGTGAGATGCTCGGGTGAGCGACGCTATGCGGCTGCTGCTCGTCGGCGGCCCGATGTACGACCCCCTCTACGATCGCTTCCCGGAGTTCGAGGAGCGCGAGGGGGTCGAGATCGAGGCCGTCGTCGCCCCAACCCACCCCGACCTCAACGACCGGATAGCCGAAGAGTTCGGGTCGGGCACCGCGCGGTACGACCTGATCTCCACGCACACCAAGTACGCCCCGAGCCAGGTGCGGTGGCTCACCCCCCTCGACGACGACCTGCAACCGGCGGAGCTGGAGCCCTTCGACGCGCGCACCCTGGAACTGGCCCGCATCGACGGAGCCCTTTACAGCGTTCCCCGTAACCTGGACGTGAAGCTGCTCCTGTACCGCACCGACCTCATGGACGGCCCGCCGGGCTCCTGGGAGGAGCTGCGGGACGAGGCCGGGCGGCTGCGAACCGGCGACAGGGTCCCTTACGGCTTCGTCTTCCCCGGCAAAGAGAGCGGCCTGTTCGGCCACTTCTTCGAGTTGCACGCGATGGCCGGCGGCAGGATGTTCGGGGACGAGGGTCCCCCGTCCCCCACCCTGAACGACGAGGCCGGACGCTGGGCGCTCGGGCTGCTCAAGGACCTTTACGATAGGGCCGCCCCCGCGGAGGTTCCGGACTGGCACTACGACGAGGTCGCCGCCTGTTTCCGGGGGGGCGGGGCCGCGACGTCGACCGACTGGCCCGGCGGGTTCTACACCTACGCGGACCCGGCGCAGAGCGCTATCGCGGATCGCTTCGACGTCGCGCTCTACCCGGAGGGGAGCGCCGGACGCTACATCTACTCCAGTTCCCACACCTTCGCCATACCCGAGACCGTCAGGGACCGGGCGGCGGCGGTCGAGCTGCTGCGCTTTCTCATCTCACGCGACTCGCAAACCTACGAGGCGCGGCTCGGCACCCTGCCGGCGCGCTCCGACGCCCTGGGCGACGCGCTCGCCGATGCGGAGCCGGGTTCTCGCGAGGAGCGGCGGTGGGGCCTGCTAGCGGAGGCGCGCGAGGCGGCCCTGATCCCACCCAAACACCCGAACTACCCGGCCGTGGAGGACGCCATCTGGCAGGGCGTCAGGGAGGCGCTCCTCGGAAACAAGGGCGTGGACGAGGCACTCAGAGACACCGAGGACGCGGCGCGTCGGGCGGCGGAGTGCGTGTAAGGTCGGCGTAGGGGCGGTTCGCGAACCGCCTCAACAACCGCCCCAGAAGATCCAGGACCAAAGACCGCGTCGGCAGGGACACGAGGCAGGAGGTACAGGCATGGCCGAGAACGAGATGGTAGACCCCGCATCCCGTAGGACGTTGGGGAGCACGGGGCTCTCCGTCTCACCGCTGTGCGTGGGGTGCGCCCCTTTGGGCGACATGCCGGAGACGTTCGACTTCTCCGTCGGGGAGGGGCGGGCCGCCGAGACGCTCAATGCCGCCCTCGCAAGCCCCATCAACTTTCTCGACACCGCCTCCTCCTACGGCGACGGCGAGAGCGAGCGGCGCATCGGCAAGGTGCTCACGGAGATGGGCGGATTGCCGGAGGGCGTCGTGCTCGCCACCAAGGCCGACCGCGACCTCACCACCGGCGAATTCTCGGGGGATCAGATGCGCCGCTCGGTCGAGCGGTCGCTACGTCTGCTGAGTCTCGAACGGCTACAGCTTGTCCACCTGCACGACCCGGAGGCCGTCGACGCCCCCGACGCCTACGAGCACATGATGGCGCCCGGCGGGCCGGTAGAGGTGCTGGGGAGCCTCAAGGACGAGGGGGTGATCGAGCACCTCGGCGTCGCCGGCGGGCCGATTGACCTCGAGATCCGGCTCGTCCAGACCGGCGCGCTTCGAGGCCGTGATTACCCACAACCGCTACACGCTCGTCGACCGCTCCGCCGACCCCCTCCTCGACCTCGCCGCCGAGCGCGGGGTCGCGGTCCTCAACGCCGCCCCCTACGGCAGCGGCATCCTGGCCAAGGGCCCCGACGCCTACGCCCGCTACGAGTACCGCGAGGCCCCGCCCGAGCTGGTCGAGAGCGTCCGCGGCATGCAGGAGGCGTGCCGCGAGTTCGACGTCCCCCTCGCGGCCGCGGCGCTACAGTTCTCCCTGCGCGACCCCCGCATCGCTTCGACCATAGTCGGCATGAGCCGCCCGGAGAGGGTGCAGCAGACCCTGGACCTAGCTATGGTGCCCGTGCCAGACGAGCTGTGGGAGCGGCTGGATGCCCTCGCTCCTCCCGCGAACGCCAAGGGCGACCGTTAACGCCGGCCTGCGCCGCGCGCTTGACCGTCAAGACACAAGTCAGAATGACGGCTCTACCATGCGCCTTCGGCACCTTCGCGCTGCTCTTCTCAGCCCTCTTCTCCCCATGCAACACGCTATCCCAGACTGAGTCTACGTTCGGTCTCAGTCCATCAACTGACCGCCGTTGACCTCGACGATCTCGCCGACAAGGTAGTCGGCCCAGGGGGAAGCGAGAAAGAGCACCGCCCCGGCGGCCTCGGCTGGCGTGCCCTCGCGCCCGATGGGAACGCCGCTGGCCAGCTTCTCGCGCACGTCGGGGGGCGTGTAGCGCTCGTGGAAGGGGGTGGTGATGACGCCGGGGCCGACACCGTTGACCAGGATGTTCTCCGAGACCAGTTCTTTGGCCATCGCCCGGGTCAAAGTGCTCACACCCCCTTTGGAGGTGGCGTAGGCGACGGCGCCGGGACCGCCACCGTTACGGGCCGCGAGGGAGGTCACGTTGATGATCCGTCCGCTTCCCTGGCGGCGCATCATCGGCAAGACCGCCCGCGAGCAGAGAAAGACCGATTTCAGGTTCACGTCCATAACCCTGTCCCAGAGTTCCTCGGTCATCTCCGAGATGCTCCTGCGCTCGACCATGGACCCGGCGTTGTTCACCAGGAAATCCAGGCGTCCGTAGCGGTCCTCGATCTCCCCGACCATCCTCTCGACCTGCGCCGCATCCGACACGTCGCCCCCCACGAGCGACGCCTCGCCGCCGGACGCCTGGATCCCCTCGACCACCCCATGCGCCTCGTTCTCGCTGCTGTTGTAATGAACGACGATCCGGCACCCCTGTCCGGCAAGCCCCTCCGCCACGGCCCGCCCGATCCCCGTGCTGCTCCCCGTCACCCAGGCCACTTCATCGGTGAACATCATGCGCCCGTTACCTCCCTGTAATTCTCATGCCACATAATTGAACCTCCAGTAACATAGTGGAGCGGGTCGGCAGGCACAACCCAGGGAGGTTAGCCGTGGGCTACGTGGACATCCGGGCGCGGCGAGACGAGTCGGCGCTTGCCCGGCGAGATCCGGCGGTCTTCCACGAGGCCGTCGAGCGCAACCCTTACCCTTTGCTGATGGCGGCAGCGGCCCTCGGAGTCGTGCTCTTGTTCGCTCCTCTGCTGGAGATGGATCCCTTATTCATAGATCAGCCACCAATCTACTTGATGGCCTTCGCAGCTCTCGTCGCTGTCATCCTTTCGGCATACCTCACTCTGCACGGCCTGAAGAGGCTCGTCACACGACGTCCAGAGAACCGTAGACCGGAGTTGGGCGCGGAGAAGCAGTTGCTGCTCGCGATACGGGATCTTGGTAGCCTCACGGCCGTCGAATCCGCGCTCGAAACTTCGCTATCGGTAGACGAAGCGGAAGAGATACTCAACCGTCTCACCAACCGCGGACACCTCCTGGTGGAGGGACGCGATGGCGCACTCTTCTACTTCCTGCCAGGCTGCAGGGGCCAAGGGTAGTGAGTAGCGAATGGCGACTGTGCCGTCGGTGTATGGAATCCTGGCCCTGAAAGGTTGAGCTCACCAGGAACCGGACTATTCGAGCGATGCGCAGGTTTTCGGTGCTCGGTAACATGGCACCTGCCGGGACGTTTCGAAGGAGGAGGTTGGTCGGTGGGAACCGCGGAGAACAAGGCCGTCCAGCGGCGCATTATCGACGAGGTGATAAACCGCAAAGACCTGGATCTGGCGGACGAACTGTTCTCCGAAGATCACGAGCTTCACCCCGAAGCGCCCGGAGTCACCCGCGGTCCCGAAGGGATGAAGCGCGCCTTCGCGGGCTTGCACGAAGAGTTCCCCGACATCCGGGTCGAGATCGAGTCCATGTTGGCGGAAGGGGACATGGTCGCCGTCCGCCTGACCTTCAGGGGTACCCACGCGCCCACCGGCGAACGGGCCGCGTGGCCGGAGATGGTCTTCGCGCGCTTCTCCGGGGGCAAGGTCGTGGAGAGTTGGGAGGTGACGGATACCGGACGCGGCTGGGATAGCCCGCCTTGGTAGGGCCCGCATGCTCTCAACGTCGAGGTCTAATTGTCAGGGAGTAGGGAATAGCGAGTAGGGAGTAGTTTGTCTCCTGATCAACTACTCCCTACTCGCTATTCGCCTGAGGGGCGAAGCTCCATCTTCTACCGCGCCAGCCATCCTCCGTCCACGGGCACCGTCGCGCCGTGGACGTACGACGCGGCGTCCGACGCGAGAAAGACCACCGCTCCCTTTAGCTCCTCGGGCTCACCGAAGCGGCCGGCGGGGATGCGGACGAGGAGGGCGTCGGCCCGCTCGGTGTCTTCGCGCAGGGCGCTGGTGAGCTCGGTGGTGAAGTAGCTCGGGGCGATGGCGTTGACGTTGATGTTCATGGGCGCCCACTCGTTGGCCAGCGCCTGGGTCAGGTTCTGCGATGCCGGCCTTGGTAGCGGCGTAGGATGGGACCGTTATGCCGCCCGAGTAGGAGAGCACGGAGGCGGTGTTGATGATCTTGCCCCCCCGTCCCGCCTCCACGAAGTGCCGAGCCGGCCGCCTGGCTCAGGTAGAAGGCGGCCGAGAGGTTGATCTTCACGACGTCCTCCCAGTCCGTCCTCCCCGAACTCCAGCGCCGTCCCGCGGCGGATGATGCCGGCGTTGTTGACCAGGATGTCCAGGCGGCCCATCTGCTCGACGCACTCGTCGACGACGCGGGCGGCGTCCGCGGCGTCCGTCTCGCGCAGGTCGGCGTTCATGGCGTGGAACCGGCGGCCCAGGGAGGAGATCTCCTCGCCCGTCTCGTCCGAGGGGACGATGTCCAGGACGACGACGTCCGCGCCGGCCTCGGCGAGGCCGACCGCGATGCCGCGGCCGAGGCCGCGGGCCCCCCCGGT
The DNA here is from genome assembly GCA_963769655.1 of uncultured Rubrobacteraceae bacterium. Taxonomy (GTDB): domain Bacteria; phylum Actinomycetota; class Rubrobacteria; order Rubrobacterales; family Rubrobacteraceae; genus CAVYMT01. The sequence continues at coordinate 449,416 of CAVYMT010000007.1, forward strand.
CACCAGGGCGACCCGCCCGTCGAGCTTGAAATCGTCCAGGACCGCCATCAGTAGCGGAGGTCCAGGGGCTCGATGCCCTCTTCCTCGCAGAAATTCGTGTAGCGTTCCAGCTTGGAGAAGACGTCGTCCTGGTAGATCAGACCATCGTCGTCGTCGATGTACTGGACGGTGCCCTCGAGGATGAAGAGGGTCTGCATCTCCTCGACGCCCTCGTCCACTACCAGCGTGTGGATGTCGCCCGGGGGCTCCCAGACCAGCGTGCCGGGGCGGGCCACCCATTCGCGCTCCAGGTAGCGCCACGAGCCTTGGATGCAGAAGCCCATCACCTGCCCGCCCGTGTGGCGGTGGCGGTTCACCTTGCCCGAGCCCTGGACCTTGAGGAGGTTGATCCAACGCCCCGAAGAGAGGTCGAACCGCAAGGGCTTGAACCAGACCCTCTCGCCCTGGGGGACCCAGGGGATCTCGTCCACGTTTATCGCCCTGTCGGGGAGCGAGATCTCCTCGGTGAAGGCCTTGAGCCCCTCGTCGATCATTACACGTCTCCTGTCCATAGCCTTCGTTTCTCCACCGCACAGACCATAGCATCTACTCCCAACCGCGCTACGCCCCGCCAGCCTCGTACACGCGCACGACCCCGGAGTCGTCCTCCGTCCCGAACCCCATCGAGGAGCCGGTCTCGAAGAGCCGGTAGGCCACGTCGGAGAGCGGCGTCCCGTAGCCGACCCCCTGCGCCGCCTCCCGAACCAGTCCCATGTCCTTGACGAAGATGTCGATCGCGCTCTTCGGGGGGATGAACGCCCGATCCACCATCCGCTGCCCGCGGTCTTCGAGCATGAAGGAGCCCGCCGCCCCGTTCCGGATCGTATCGAGCACGAAGCGCGGGTCGAGGCCCATGGCCTCGGCGTAGGCCACAGCCTCGGCGGCCGCAACGATGTGCACCCCACAAAGAAGCTGGTTGACCAGTTTGACGGCTTGCCCGTCGCCGGCCCGCGGCCCGCAATGTACGACGGTCGAGCCCATCGCCCCGAGGACCGGGCGCATCTCCTCGAAGACCTCCCCCGGCCCGCCGGCCATGATCAGGAGGTCCCCCGTCTTCGCCCGCACGACCGCACCGCTCACCGGCGCGTCGAGCAGCCGCAGGCCTCGCTCTGCCAGCCGCCCATCGAGGGCGCGCACCGGCTCGGGCCCGACGGTGCTCATGATGGCGACCGCGGCACCGGGCTCCATGACCTCTGCGGCCCCGCCCTTGCCGAAAAGCACGTCCTCGGCCTGCGCAGCGTTCACCACCATCAGGACGAGAGCTTCGGCGCCCCCGGCCACTTCCTGCACCGAGCCGGCAGACGTGGCACCGGCCTCTACCAGCGGCCCGGCATTCTCGGGACGAACGTCGAAGACCGAGAGCCCAAAGCCGGCGTCGATCAGACACCGCGCCATAGGTACGCCCATCGCTCCCAGGCCGATAAAGGCTAGTCGTTTCATGTGTCGCTCCCTTCGGTCGCTCCACTAGCGAATAGTGAGGTAGCGAGTAGGGAGTAGTTGCTCTGCTAACCCACTACTCCCTACTCGCTATTCCCTACTAGCTAGTCATCAATGATTATGCCTCGGCGTCTTCGAGGCGACGTTGCGGTACTTGAGCGACGTCTCCATGACGCCGCCGCCGTCGAGCTGGCCGACGGAGGTGCGGTAGATCTCCTGCCAGGGCGTGTGGCTCTCCGGGACGGGCGGGATCCCGTCCTCCAGTTTGCGGCGTTCGATCTCTTCTTCGGGCACGAGCGCGTCGCAGCGCCCGGTGTTGAGGTCTATGCGGATCGTGTCGCCGGTCCGCAGCCAGGCCAGGCCGCCGCCGGCCGCGCTCTCGGGGGCGGCGTGCAGGATCGAGGGGCTGTCCGAGGTGCCCGACTGCCGGCCGTCGCCGATGGTCGGGAGGGTCTCTATGCCGCGCTTGATGAGCGAGTCCGGGGGCTGCATGTTGACGACCTCGGCCGAGCCCGGCCACCCGAGGGGCCCGGTGCCCCGGATCACGAGGATGCTCCTCTCGTCGATGTCCAGGTCGGGGTCGTTGATGCGGTGGTGGTAGTCCTCGGAGCCGTCGAAGACGACCGCCCGGCCCTCGAAGACGCCCTCGTTGCCGGGCTCGCTGAGGTAGCGCTCGCGGAACTCGTCGGAGATCACGCTCGTCTTGATGATCGCGAAGTCGAAGAGGTTGCCCGAGAGGACCCTGAACCCGGCACTCTCCTGCAGCGGCTCGTCGTAGGGCGTGATCATCTCGCGGTCCCTGCTCTCGCTCCCGGCGACGTTCTCGGCCAGCGTCCGGCCGGTGACGGTCAGCACCTCGCCGTCGATCATGCCGGCCTTGAGGAGCTCGTGCAGCACCGCGGGCACGCCCCCGGCGCGGTGGAAGCGCTCGCCGAGGTACTTGCCGGCCGGCTGCATGTTGACGAGCAGCGGCACGTCGTAGCCCCGGTTCCAGTCCTCGGGCTCGATCTCCGCGCCGGCGTGGCGGGCCATCGCCATGATGTGCGGCTGGGCGTTGGTCGACCCGCCGATGGCGGTCACGGCGACGATGGCGTTCAGGAAGGCCTCGCGGTTGAGGATCTTGGACGGCCGCAGGTCCTCGTAGGCCATCTCGACGATGCGCCGACCCGTCTCGTAGGCCATCTGGCCGCGCTCGCGGTAGGGCGCGGGGATCGCCGCGCACCCCGGCAGCGACAGGCCGAGCGCCTCGGCCACGGCGTTCATCGTCGAGGCCGTGCCCATGGTGTTGCAGTGTCCCGCGGACGGCGCGGAGGCCAGCGCCGTCTCGAAGAACTCCTCCTCGTCTATCTGGCCGGCGGCCAGCCGGCGCCGGCTCTTCCAGATCGCCATCCCCGAGCCGACCAGCTCGCCCTCGAAGTAGCCGTCGAGCATCGGCCCGCCGGAGAGCACGATCGCCGGGATGTCCACCGTCGAGGCGGCCATGATCGCCGCCGGCGTGGTCTTGTCGCAGCCGGTGGTCAGCACCACGGCGTCTATCGGGTAGCCGTAGAGGGTCTCGACGAGGCCCAGGTAGAAGAGGTTGCGGTCGAGCGCCGCGGTCGGCCGGCGGCAGTTCTCGAAGATCGGGTGCACGGGGAACTCTATCGGGATGCCGCCGGCGTCCCTGATGCCGTCGCGCACCCTCCGCGCGAGCTCCAGGTGGTGGCGGTTGCACGGCGAGAGGTCGCTCCCCGTCTGGGCGATGCCGATGATCGGCCTGCCGGAGCGCAGCTCGTCCGGCGTGATCCCGTAGTTCATGAAGCGCTCGAGGTAGAGCGCGCTCTGGTCGATGCGGTCGGTGCTGTCGAACCAGTCGCGCGAGCGGAACCGGCGCGCCGGCCGGCCGTTGCCTTCAGCCATGGTATTTCTCTCCTTGTGGTCTGTCCGGGCGGAATGGTGTTCCCTCGACCATGATCCTCATGGGATGAGCTGCCCTCACTGCCTCGCTCCCTCGATCTACCCGCGATGTCGCGGTCGGCCCACTACAAGCGCCGGGGATGAACCGTGTCCCTCATCGGCGTACCCCCATTCTACTCTTCGCCCCGCGTGGGCGGGGTCGCCGTGGAGGTTTTTCCCAGGGCCTGCAGCGCGGTCGGGACCATGACGAGCTCTGGCACGTAGGCCCGCGGCGGCAGCGTGGCGACGAACAGGCAAGCGGCGGCCACGTCCTCGGGCTTGAGGCTCGCCTCACGAACCTCCCTCGGCGGCGGCTCGGGACGATTGTCCAGTATCGGAGTGTCAACGATGCCGGGCAGGATGGCGGTGAAGCGCACGCCGTTCTGGTGCTCCTCGAACCCCGCCGCGTGCGCCAGCTCGGTCATCCCGGCCTTCGAGGCCTGATAGGCGGGCCCCGAGGCGTCCGGCCAGCGTCCGGAGACGCTGCTGATGAGGACGACGAGACCGCCCGAGGCTCGCAGGTACGGCAGGGCCGTCCGGATCGCGTAGAACGGCCCGCTGAGGTTCACCGAGATCATCTTGTCCCAGCTCTCCTGGGTGAGCTGTTCGAGACGCCGGTCCGCGAAGTTCATCCCGGCCGCGACCACGAGCACGTCTATCCCGTCCGAGTCCCCCACCTCCTCGAGCGTCCGCCGGACGGCCTCCGCGTCCGAGACGTCGAGCCCGTGGGCCGTCACGCCCCTCTCCCCCACGCCGCTCTCGATCGCCTCCTTCCTGCGGGCGGCGGCGTGGACCTTCGCGCCGGCCTCGGCGAAGAGCTTGACGGCCTCGAGCCCGATGCCGCTGCTCGCCCCGATCACGATGGCCGTTTTCCCCGAGAGCTGCCCGTCCGCCATCACTCCGACCCCGCCAGGAAGATCTTTATCTGCGCCGATGGACCCTCGACGAGATCGGCGAACGCCCCCGGCCCCTCCTCGAGCGGCAGCACGGACGGCAGATCCCCGATACCGGCCCGTCCCCCGACGAGCCACTCGAGCGCCTGCTCGAAGTCGGAGGCCGTGTAGGCGTAGGAGCCCTGGATGTCGATCTGGTTCCTGACGACGCCGTGGAAGCCCAGGGTGGTCTCGTCGTCGTGCAGCCCGATCATCACCGCCCTTCCTCCCGGCCTGAGCAGCTCTTCGACGGCCATCTTTCTCGTCACCTGGGCGCCCACAGCGTCGATGACGAGGTCGGCCCCGAGTCCCTCGGTCGGACCCTCCAGCGCCTCGCGGACCTCTTCGCCGGAGGCGTAGACGGCCTGGGCGCCGAGAGAGAGCGCCTGCTCGCGGCGGGCTTCGTGAGGCTCGACGACGGAGACGTGGGGTACGCCGTCGAGAACGGCGGCCTGCAGGCACATCAGGCCGATGGTGCCGGCCCCGATAACGACCGCGTGCTCCACCGCCTCCGCGTGTCCGCCCGCGAGTCCCAGCCGCGCGGCGTGCACGCCGTTGGCCAGCGGCTCGGCCAGGGCGCCCGTGCGCGCCTCCACACCCTCCGGCAGCAGGTAGACGTTCTCCGCCGGGGCAAGGGTGTACTCGGCGAAACCTCCGGGGGAGTGGATGCCGACGAGCGTGCGGTTCGGGCAAACGTTCGTCAGGCCGACGCGGCACAGGCGGCACGTCCCGTCGGAAGAGAGGGGGTTCACCGCGACTACCTGGCCGATCAGGGCCTCGTCCACCCCCTCGCCAACCTCCGTCACGGTCCCGGCCAGCTCGTGGCCCATGACCAGCGGCGGGGTGCGGTTGCCCATCCTGCCCAGGTAGCCTTCTATCTCCGACCCGCAGATGCCGACCGCGGTGGGGCGCACGATCACCGTCCCCGGCCCCAGCGTGGGCTCGGGCACCTGTTCGATCGCCATCTCCTCCGGACCGTTCCACACGACCGCTCTCATCGCGCGGCCTCCTTCCTTATCTTCCACCTTGTGTAAGGATAGCGTCTGCCGACGAGTCTGCTCATCCTCCGGAAACGAGCGCCACCGCCCGGACCGGGGACCCCGACCCGTCCTTTATCTTGAGCGGTAGCGCAAGGAACACGCAAAACGGCGGCAGCCGGTCAAGGTTCTTCAGGTTCTCCACGACGTAGACCTCGTTGCCGAGCAGCGCGTGGTGCGCGGGGTTCTCCCGCGTGTCGCCGGCGTCCACGGCCATGGTGTCGCAGCCGACGAGCGCGACGCCCCTCCCGACCAGGTACTCTGCCGCCCCGCCGGAGAGGCCGGGCCAGTTCTCCAGGAAGCGGCGTCCCTCCGGGCCGGTTCTCCACCGCTCATCCCACCCGTAGCGGAAGAGTACCCTGTCCCCCGCCTCGAGTCGGCCGTGCTCGTCCTCCCACTCCTGGATGCGCCCGGCAGGGAGCAGTTCCCCGGGACCGAGGCCCATGACGGGGATGGTAGCGGCGCGGCCGGCCAGGCGGTCCAGGGGGATCCTGTCCGCCCCGTAGTGGGCGGGACCTGACGGGATAAAGTGGAGCGGGGCGTCCATGTGGGTGCCGGTGTGCTCGCTCATCGTCAGGCCGTAGTGGCGGGCCACATCGCCCGCGGCGTAGTCCTCGTAGAGGGTCTTGCCGAAGCGGGCGTGCGTCGGCCAGGCCGGCATCTCCTCCTCGAGCGTGTGGGAGAGGTCTATCCACTCGGCGCCCCGCATCAGGGCGACCAGGGAGTCCATGTTTCCCTGTTCGGTCAAGGCGTTATTCCTGGGCCGTCTCGCCGCCGGTGACCAGCGTCTCGCGCACAAAGGCTATGGGTATGAGGGCGAGCGCCCCGATGACCACGCCCAGGGAGGTCAGCGAGCCGAAGAAACCGGCGGCGGTGTTCGACAAACCGAACTCCTGCTGGATCGCCGGCAAGGTCCGAAACAGGATCGCCCGGTCGACCGAGGTGACCAGGATGGCCCCCGTCGTCACCACGAGCATCAACCACGAGAGGGGAGAACCCCGTGGCATGTACCTCTCGCGCGGCGCCGCGTCCGGTGCGATGTTTCCTGCCATCGGCCCCTCCTGTCTCTGGCGTGGCGCGGTCCGAGCTGGACCGTTACCCGAATCGCCGCCTCCCGGAGACGCCCCCACCGGACATCCCCGACCCCCGCGCAATATAGCCTCTCGCGCTCGCCCGCGGCAACCGTGGTAGCCGATCTACGCGCCAGACACGTCCGTCCAAACGTGCGGGGGTTAACCCTACCTCCGATTCTACGGAACGCCTCATTGGTAGGCGGGCAACCCGACCCTATCCTGGAAGCGGCGAACGAGGTGGACAATGAAGTTGAACCGCATGGAGCTGCGAGAAGTCCCCCGTACATTCTGGCCCAGCTCTGCCGCGACGGAGCGTGCCGATCGGGGTGGATCGCGAACATGAGATGGTGAGATGGCTCAGCGATTACTTCGTTCGGAAGGACCCGAAGTTCGATGGGCTGGTCCGCCGGCATCGCGCGCGGGGGATGGGTCAGACGCTGTTCTTCCTAACTATGCACCTGCTGCCTGGAATACTGGCCTATGTTGGTCTCTTCTGGCTGCGGGGACCGCTGATGGAGCTCGCCGGCCTCTCGAACCGTTACGCCCAGCTCGCGGTGCTCATCCTCATGGCCGTCGGCTGGCAGATCGTCCTCACCTTCGCGCTACTCCGGTTCGTGGACAAGCTTTCGCTGCGGGAATCTCTGAAGTTCCTGGGGCTTGCCGACCTGGATCTGCAGGGTCTGCTCACCGTCTTGCCGGCGGCCCTGGTGGCCTTCACCCTGCTCTCAGCGCCGTACATGGCGTGGGTCCATCCGCCGCTGTTCGAATACCTGAACTCCTTCCCGCCATCGCGATACGCGACTGGCACATCCTGGAGATCGGATACTACGACTTCCCTTTGCCCGTGCTCGTCGCCGTCTTTATCGCCAACTTTATCGGAGAAGAGATCTACTTCCGGGGCTACTTGCTGCAGAAGATAAGCGGCCTCAGGGGCGACTGGGCGATCAACAGCCTCCTGTTCCAGCTCTACCACGTCTGGCAAGCGCCGCTGAACTGGGCTTTCGCGCCCGCGTTTCTGTTTATCCCGCTTGGCATCCTGGTCAAGCTGCGCCGCAGCCTCTACGGGGCCATCCTCTTTCACGTCTTTGTGAACCTCGCCTGGGGAAGCGTCCTCTACCACCTGTTCGGCATACGATGATGGGCACGGGCGGTAACGGAAGACCCGCACGAGGATGGACAACGTAGCGGGGAGTTTGCGCGCGAGGGGCACCTCCAGATGTACGTCGGAACCCCCGGAGTCCGGCGCCGACAGGCCCGGCTACTTCCTCATGCCCAGACCGCCACCGATCATCGACGCGTCCTCGCCGGCCTGGCATACCTGAGCGTCTAACCGCGGAACCTCACTCCTCGCGGGTACCATCTCACGCCTGACCTACCGACCTGGAGGCGGGATCCACGGCCCGCCAGCCCGCGCCCTCCGGCGGGTCGTTAGGGTCGGCCCCGTCGAGGACGTCGAGAATGCCCCTGGCGGCGTCCAGCGCCATGCGGCGCAGGGCCTGCTCGGTGAAGGCGGCCGCGTGCGGGGTCAGGACGACGTTATCCAAGGCGAAGAAGGGATGGTCCTCCGGTGGCGGTTCGGTATCGAACACGTCGATTCCGGCCCCGGCAAGCCACCCGGAGCGCAGGGCCTCGACCAGCGCGTCCTCGTCCACCACCCCGCCGCGGGACGCCTGTATCAGTACCGCGCCTGGCCGCATCGAGGCCAGTTCCCGACGTCCGATCATGCCCCAGGTTGCCTCCGAGAGCGGGACGTGCACGGTAAGGAGGTCGCAGGCGCCGAGGAGATCGGCAAGCGGCGTCGGTTCGGCGCCGCGCTCGCGCACCTCGTCGGGCGCCAGGTGCGGGTCGTGGCCAAGCACCCGCATGTCGAAGCCGCCGGCTCCGATGCTGGCGACCTCCGCGCCGATGCGTCCGAGGCCGACGATCCCGAGCGTGGTCCCGAACAGTTCGCGGCCGACCAGGCCGTCGCGCTCGGCGAACCGCCCCTCGCGAACGTAGCGGTCCGCGAGTACGAGTTTCCGGCCCACAGCCAGCGCCAGGGCGAAGACGTGCTCGGCAACCGACCTGAGGTTGGCCTGCGGCGTGATCAGGACCGGTATCTCCCTCTGAGCCGCCGCCCCCACGTCGATGTTGTCGACCCCTACCCCGTGACGCGAGATCACCCGCAACGACCGCGCGCTCTCTATGCCCTCGGCGCCAAGCCTCGCCGTGCGCAGGAGGACGGCGTGAACATCCGGCAGCGCGGCTTCCAATTCGGCCGACCCCGGCGCGGACCCAGAGAACGTCTCAGCCGCGCCTCGGAGGAGGTCGAGGGCCTCCTCGTGGATCGGCCCGTCGACGTACACCCGCCAGGTCATGCGCCCCCCATCTTCTCTGCCGGCCACCCTCCAGGGTACACGGCGATCCCGGCTCGCGCGTGGACGATGGGGTGCTGTATCCTGGTTGAGGGGTAGGGAACCATCTACGGGGGTGGGATCGTAAGAACTTGGACAGGGGCGTACGGATGATCTTCGCGCAGAACCTGAGCGTGCCGGAGGGTCCGGTGTTGTTGCCGGACGGTGCCTGGCTGGTCGTCGAGATGGGACCGGACCGGGGCTGCGTAACCCGCCTCGACGACGACGGCAGGATCGAGCGCGTGATCTCCCACACCGGACGTCCGAACGGGCTCGCGCTGGACGCCGACGGGACGATCTGGGTCGCCGAGTCGCAGGATCCGTCCCTGATCCGTTTGCGGCCGGACGGCGAGGCGGAGGTCGTCCTGACGGGGTGCGCCGGCGAGCCGTTCCTGTTCCCGAACGACCTCTGCTTCGGCCCCGACGGCGCACTTTACATGACGGACTCGGGCATTCTCTACAGGGACATAGCGCCGGGCGGCGAGCTGCACGAGGACTGGGCCGAGGCGCCCATGGATGGCCGCGTCTACAGGATAGACCCGGAGAGCCTCTCGATCGAGAAGCTGGACTCCGGGCTACGCTTCACCAACGGCATAGCCTTCGGTCCCGACGAGGACCTCTATGTCACCGAGATGATAACCGGCATGGTGTACCGCTACGCCTGGGAGGGCGGCCAGCTAGCTGGGAGAGCGGGAGATCCTTCGGCAACGCCACGCACAGAGAGTCTCGGGGGTCCCCGACCGGACCCGACGGCATGGCCTTCGGCACCGACGGCAACCTCTACGTCACGGTCCACGGCCAGGGCGACGTCACGGTGCTCTCGCCCGACGGCTCGGTGGTGCGGCGGATCGAGACGGCCGGACGGCTTCCGACGAACGTCGCGTTCGGCCCGCCGGGCGAGCAGAAGATCTACGTGACGGAGACCGAGCTCGGTCAGATGGAGGCGTTCGAGGTCGGCACCGACGGCCTACGGTTGCACTCCTGACGGCGGACCCAACCACGTACCTGTAGAGGAGGACTTGCCCGTGCCAAAGGTTTTTCGCGTCGGCCTTACCCGCGACTTTCTGCGGCCGGACGGCACCGTCGGCTGCGGCGACATCGGCCTTGACATGCTCGACGACGCGCCGGGGCGTGGAGTGGGAGTTTCTGGCCGAGGGCGGGAAGGAGCTGCGCGCCGAGCAGGCCGCGGGCTACGACGCCCTGATCGTGCTGGCTCCCCGCGTCAGCGCCGCGACGCTGGAGGGGGCCGAGCGGCTGGCGCTGATCGCGCGCTTCGGCGTCGGCTACGACACGGTGGACGTCGACGCCTGCACCCGCAACGGCGTCCTTCTGACGATCACGCCGGACGGCGTGCGCCGGCCCGTGGCCGCGGCGATCATGGCCATGCTGCTGGCGCTCTCGCCACAAGCTGCTGATCAAAGACCGCGTCACCCGCTCCGGGACGCTGGGAGAGACAGACTCGACCACATGGGCTCGGCCTCACGGGGCGAACGCTGGGCTCGATCGGGCTCGGCAACATCGGCCGCGAGACGTTCGGGCTGGCCGCAGCCCTTCGGGATGCGCTACCTCGCCCACGATCCCTACGCCACCCCCGAGGCGGCGGCGGAGGCGGGCGTCGAGCTGGTCGACCTGGAGACGCTGCTGCGGCGACTCCGACTTCGTCTCGATCAACTGCGCCCTGACACCCGAGACCCGCCACCTGCTCGACGCCGAGCGACTGGCGCTGATGAAGCCGACCGCGTACCTGATCAACACCGCCCGCGGACCGATCGTCGACCAGCGGGCCCTGGTGGACGCGCTGCGGGCAGGGCGCCTCGCCGGCGCCGGGCTCGACGTCTTCGAGCAGGAGCCGGTCGACCCCGACGACCCGATCTTCGCCCTTCCGAACGTGATCGTCACCCCCCACGCCCTCTGCTGGACGGACGAGATGCGCCTCGGCAACGGCCGCGGCGCGATGCGAGAGCATCCTCGACGTCGCCGCCGGGCGCGTCCCGAAGAACGTCGTCAACCGCGACGTGCTCGACGACCCGGCTCTTGCAGGAGAAGCTGCGCCCGGTGACGGGGAGGGAGACCAGATGAGGGCGAACGCGGTCAAGCGCGCGCTCCACGAGGGGCGACGGCGCTGGGGACGATGGTCTTCGAGTTCAACACGCCCGGCATCGCGCGCATCGTCGCCGCGGCCGGGGCCGAGTTCGTGATCTTCGACATGGAGCACACCGGCTGGAGCATCGAGACGATCCGCGCGCTGATGGCGACCGCCCGCGCCGCCGACGTGGTGCCGATGGTGCGCGTCCCGGCGACGGAGTACCACCTCATCGCGCGACCCCTGGACGTCGGCGCCTCGGGCGTCATGGTCCCGATGGTCGAGACCGAGGAGCAGGCCCGCCTGGTCGTGGCCTCCGCCAAGTACCCGCCGCAGGGCGGCGCGGCGCCGCCTTCGGCGTCGCCCACGACGACTACGAGGGCGGCGACGCCATCGCCACGATGCAGCAGCGCCAACGACGGAGATGCTGCTCATCGCCCAGATCGAGACGGCCAGGGGCGTCGGAGAACGTCGAGGCGATCGCCGGCGTCGAGGGGATCGACGTGCTCTGGATCGGGCACATCGACCTCACCAACTCGATGGGCATCCCCGGCCAGTTCGACCACCCCGACTACCTGCGCGGCCGTCGACCGCGTCCTCGAGGCCTGCGACCGTCACGGCAAGGCGCCGGGCATCATGGCCACGAGCGTCGAGGACGCCCGCGCGCAGCTCGAGCAGGGCTTCCGATGCGTCGCCTACTGGGGCGACATCTGGCTCTACGCCCAGGCCCTCCGCGGCGGCCTGGAGGCCATCCGGGAAGGCTAGCCGAGCAGCGTTACTTCGGGCTGTAGCGGTCCGCGTCCCCGAAGAAGTCTATGACGCTAGTCCCGGCTTCGAGTACGGCGGAGTGCTCGGCGCCGTCGGGCACGTCGTAGGTCTCCCCTGGACCATAGACGCCCGTCTCGCCGCTAACGGTAAAGTGCAGGCGGCCGGTCAGAACGACGCCCCACTGCGGGCCGTGGGCGTGCGGCGGCACCTCGACCTCCTCCTCCGCGCGGAAAAAGACGGCCTGGCCGTTCGGGCTCGCGAGCAGGCGCCCCGCCATCCCCGCGAAGGGCGTGTCCACCTCGGGAAGATTCTGTATCCAGGCCGGATATGGTTCCATGCGAAGCTCCTTTCCCAAAGGCCGCAGCCCCTCCAGGGACGATTGCGCCCCCCGTCCGGGCGTCATTATACTGGCACCTTCTGGGGGCGCTAACGATGGGGGTGGAACATGCGCAGGCTCGAAGGCAAGCGGGCGATAGTGACGGGCGCGGGCAGCGGCATCGGACGGGCCATCGCCCTGCGCCTGGCGAGCGAGGGCGCCCGCGTCGCTCTATCGGACGTGGACGAGGACGCCGCGGCGGTCGCCGCCGCCGAGATCGCCGACGCCGACTACGAGGACACCCTGGTGCGCTGGACCGACGTCGCCAGCGCGCCAGATGTTGAGGCACTCATCGCGAGCGCGGTCGCAGAATGGGGTGGTCTCGACGTCATGGTCAACAACGCCGGCGTCGGCGTGGCGGGGACCGTGCCCGAGACCTCCGAGGAGGACTACGAGAGGGTCATGGACGTCTGCGTGCGGGGCACCTTCCTCGGCATGAAGTACGCCATACCCGCGATCCGGGACTCTGGCGGCGGATCGGTCGTCAACACCTCGTCCGTGGCCGCGCTCGTGGGCGTCCCCGACAGGGCCGTCTACGGCGCGGCGAAGGGCGCGATACTGGCCCTAACCCGCGGGGCGGCCGTGGACCACATCGGGGAGGGCGTGCGGGTCAACTGCATCGCGCCGGGGACGGTGGACACGCCCTGGGTCGGGCGCATAACCAGCGGCTACGCCGACCCCGCCGAAGCCCGCAAGAACATGGAGGCCCGCCAGCCGCACGGCCGGTTCGTGAGCGCCGACGAGATAGCGGCGATGGCCGCCTACCTGGCCTCCGACGAGGCCGGATCGTGCGTTGGGGCGTGCATGATCGTGGACGGCGGCCTGACCGCCCGGTGACGGACGACCACAAGAACGCCGTCGAGGCCGGCTACGACCGCGTCGCCGAGAGATACCTCGCGACCAAAGACCCCGACGACCCCCTGGCGCTGGCCGCGTTGCGAGGAGATGGCCGGCAGGGCTACCCGCGGGCGCGGCCGTCCTGGACCTCGGCTGCGGCGCGGGCATTCCGGCCACGCGCTGGCTCGTGGCACGAGGTTTCGCGGTAATCGGCGTGGACTTCTCGAGGCGACAGCTGGAGTTGGCCCGCCGCAACGCACCGGGGGCCACCTTCGTCAGGGCGGACATGACGCGCCTGGACTTGGCCCCGGACTCCTTCGACGCCGTCGTGGCCCTCCACTCCATAATCCACGTCCCCCGCGAGGAGCACCCGGACCTGCTGGCCTCAGATCCACCGCTGGCTCAGGCCCGGTGGGCTCTTCCTCGCGACCCTGACCATCACGGATTTCGAGGGAGGGGACGAAGACTGGGAGGGCTGGGGTGCCCCGATGCGCTGGAGCCACTACGACGCGGAGACCAACGTGGCGATGCTGCGCGGTCGGCTTCGACGTCGTCGCACGCCGAGCCGCGCGCCGGCGGCGGCACCGGGGACGCCGAAGAGACCTGGCTCTGGGTGCTAATGGGCCCGCAAGCCGGCAAACGAGAGGGAAGGGCAGCATATGAACGGTAAGGTGGCGGCGGTTCTCGGTGTCGGTCCCGGCCTGGGAGGGGCGGTAGCCCGGCGTTTCGCCCGCGAGGGCTTCGCGGTGGCGCTCATGGCCCGCAGCGAGGAGAGCGTCGCCCCGGCGAAGCAAGAGATCGAGGGTGGAGGCGGCACGGCGCTCCCCGTCGCGTGCCGACGCCACGGATCCGGCCTCCGTCGAGGCGGCCTTCGGACGGGTGCGCGAAGAGCTTGGCGACCCCGAGGTCTTCGTCTACAACGCCGGCGCCTTCCAGATGGGCGGCATACTGGAGATCTCGCCGGAGAAATTCGATGAGTGCTTCAAGGCCAACTGCGCCGGCGCCTTCTACGCCGCGCAGCAGGTCCTGCCGGCGATGGTCGAGGCCGGGCGCGGCACGGTGCTGCTCACCGGCGCGACGGCCGCGCTGCGGGGCGGGGCGCGCTTCTCGGCGCTCGCCGTCGGCAAGTTCGGCCTGCGGGCGCTCGCCCAGTCCATGGCTCGCGAGTTCGGGCCGCAGGGCGTGCACGTCGCCCACGTCGTCGTGGACGGCCAGATCGACACGCCCCGGGTGCGCGGGATGGTCGGCGAGCGCGAGGAGCACACCATGCTCTCCCCCGACGCCATAGCCGAGACCTACTGGCAGCTCCACCTCCAGGACCCCACCGCCTGGACCCTCGAGCTCGACCTGCGCCCCGCGGTGGAGAGCTTCTGAGCCGCTACGGCTACCGATTTCTGTATGCGGGGGACTCCGGTGCAGGGCATTACAGATTACCGGAGCAGGTTTCATCGCCGGGCTTCTTGGTCATGCGTCTTTAGCAACCCGCCGAGGATTCCAGAGAAAGTAAAACGTGCCCGAAGCGCATTGTTCTACTTCTCGCGATGGGCGCGATCGTGGCGGCGAAGCCGATGATCGCAGGACCAGCATCGGTCTGCCCTGGCAGCCCGCAGGGTCTTCGGCCACAACATCGCTGGCGGGTTGGCCACGGCCCCTGGTCCGGGGCTCGGCCGGGCAACGTCCGGGAGCTCCGCGGGTCCTGCCCCGGCAATCGGCCGACCCCGGGTAGCGCGGGCGGGCCTTCGACAGGGTTATCCTCTGCCCGCACCGACGCGTCGCCGCCGCAGCAAGAAGATCATGAGGCCGGCTGCTGCTACCAGAATGATGACGCCTGGGCCAGCCAGACGAGCCACTGACCTGTGCTGGCGGCTGTCTTGAGAGCCAGACCCGTTAGCGAGGACATCGAGGTCGTGCTGCATCGACCTCGCGAAGAGCGGGTTCAAAAGGGGCAATAGTATCTTGGCCAGCGCATTCTGCGGTTCGACCTCCCAGCGCCAGTGGACCCGAGTGCCCTCGCCCGCAGGCTCGTAGGTGCCGTAGAACATGCCGCCGTAGGGGCTGTCCAAGACGCGGTTTACCGACCGCTGCGGACGCTCGTAGACGGTAAAGTCGGCTGTGTGCCAGATGGCGGAGGGTCCGGCCTTGTTGGCCACAACGTAACGGGCCGTTCCATCAGGGCGCACCTCGTAGTCCTTGACAGCGACCACCGAATTCTCGGGCATCTCGACCAGCCGCTCCATCTGGTCGCCGATGAGCAGGTCCCAGGCCTCCTCCTGGTTTAGCGGCACGACGGCAGAGGCTTCTGCAACCTTCATCCCTTGTCCCTTCCCCTAGGGAACGTAACGTTTGCATCATACGCCCAAACCCATGGTCGTGCATCTCGTCAACGTGCCGATTCGGGCTCTATTTGCCGGCGCTCGCGCGGGAGGTCTTTCTACGAGGTTCGGTTGAGTCAGGCTCTCGAAAGGGCGCGCCGGGGTTCCGCGGATGTCATCATGCCTTCCGCGGGTACCGCAGCAGTACGGGTAAAGGAGCCGGCGATGGAGGTACAGACCAAGACGCGGGTAGCCAACCGGGTGATCATCCAGCGGCCGAAACGTTCCTCCTCTGGGACGCAGGCGGGGCTCGGACGGGCGATCGGGGCTATAGCCTCGGGGCACTGGCGGTGGGAGCCACGGCGAGGGCGCGGCGCGATCGGGGCTCTGGCGATCCGGGCGCTAGCCGTCAAGAGGGGTAAGATCCAACGCCTCGACATCGAGGAGTTGGAGGTCGGACGGCTGCGGGTGAGAGAGCTAGTCGTCGAGCGGGAATAACGGCCAGGGACAACATAACGAACGCTCACTCTGCGAGCTGCTGGGGAGGTTTGTTCCGGGCGATCCGTGTGCAGGAGCTTGGGTGGAGAGCGCTGTCCGGAGCACTCGAGCAGTAAGCGGAAGCGGCCAGGGGCAAAGCAAGCGCACTTCGTGTTGTGCTTTCGGATAGAGATCCGTGACGGTAATCATCCGCCAGCGTCTCTCACATACATTGCTCAGGAACGGGGATTCGACTACCGACGAGCGATCCGATGAGAGACGGACTCGAAGGCCGCCACCTCCGCGGCGTCGTCCAAAGGATCCAGCTCGAAGGAGTCGTCCACCCGGCGCAGGGCGCTCAGGATCAGCTGGTCCGTGAGCCAGGGGTTCTTCGGCAGCAGCGAGCCGTGGAGGTAGGTCCCGTAGGCGTTCAGGCGCCTCGCGCCCTCCGTGCCGTCCTTGCCGTTGTTGCCGAAGCCGACGACCACCTCGCCCAGGGGGCTCGTACCTTCGCCGAGGTAGGTGCGTCCGCCGTGGTTCTCGAAGCCCACGATCTCGCGCGCTTCGCCGGTCTCCGGAGCGGGAACCCTCGCCAGCGCGTTCCCGATCAGGCGCGCCTCCTCGGGCTTTCGCGGCTCGGTGTGCAGATCGAAGATCCCGACGCCCGGCAGCTTCTCGCCCTCCGGGGTCTCGTAGTAGTGCCCCATCAGCTGGTAGCCGCCGCAGACCCCCAGGATCACCCCCCCGTCCTCGGCCACGGCCCTTAGAGTGTTCCCCTTTTCCCCTGCCAGGTCCTCGACCAGGAGCGACTGCTCCCGGTCCTGCCCGCCGCCGAAGAGGAACAGGTCGCACCCCGTCGGGCGAATACCCTCTCCGAGGTTCACGTCCAGGACCTCCACATGGATACCGCGCCACTCGCAGCGCTTCCTGATGGAGATCACGTTCCCACGGTCCCCGTAGAGGTTCATCATGTCGGCGTAGAGGTGGTGGATGGTTAGCCGGGTTCGTTGCACGTCATAGCTCCCGTCTTGTTCGTGGCTCTCACCGTGACGTCCGGGGGTCGTCGGCGTGGACGGCCGTACGATGCCCGAGCATCGCGTAAGGCTTTCGAAACCTCGCGGCATCTGTGTTAGCCCGACGACGCGGCTTGCAGGATCAGGATAAGGTTGATGACCACGAAGGTTACGCCAAACACACCGAGCGAGATCAGGTCGCGGCGTCTCGCGTGGTCCTTATGGCCGGAATCGTAGTTCCTCCTGGAGACCACGGCCATCAGGGCCGCGGCGAAGACGTAGACCAGCGCGACGATGTGGATCTTGGCAACCAGGGACACGCCTTCTATGGAGCCCAGCACATTGTCGCTCACCTGCAGGTTGACCACCGTAGCGAACAGGGCGCCGACCAGTACGGTCATGCGCCCGCTGAAGACCGGGGGCTGGTCGGGCGCCATCAAAAAGGAGAGGAGTGCTATGGCGATGGCGGCGTAGACCCCGGCCACCAGCTTGAAGAAGCCGACCACGCTCTCGCGTTCGAGCGCGACGGAGACGAACAGGTGTTCTTGGGTACTGTTGCCGGAGGACGTGGGATCACCGAAGTCGGTCGTGCTTGCGACGGTGCGCCGCTCGACATCGAAGCCGGCTATGCGCCACCCGTTGGGCGCTATGTTTCTTCCGTGGCCCGAATCGGCGTGGTCAACCCCGTACGAGCGCGCGTCGGAGCCGACGATGCCGAGGTCGATCGTGAGGGTCTGCCGGTCGAAGGGGAAGTTGCTAACGTTCCAGTCGTGGAGCACGGTCGCCCTGGCTTTGAGCCTCGACCATTCTAGATCGCCCCGCCTGGTCGTCTCTTTCAAGCGGGTCTCGAGCTGCTCGGCGTTCACGAACTCTACGCTGTTCAGCGGATTGTCCCCGGCGGGTGAAGGCCCCAGACCCAGAAGTCGGCCCCGAAGGAGTCGTCCACGGTGGCGAAGTCGCGCAACGAGGTGACGTAAACCCCGATCCGATTCTCTGCCGCTTCACCGCCCCCGGAGTCGACGGCCCTCGCGTCGTTCGTCTGGTTCGAGGGCCCACGCCGCCTGTGGGGCGAGGGCGAGCAAGGCGACGACAACCGGCAAGATAGCGATCGCGGCGCGCAGGAGCGCGTGACTGCCGGCCCTGGTCATCTCAGATCTCTTCCCGCGAGGAGCGAGGCCTGCGGCCTGACACCTTCATTTGTCCTCCCAGAACGGGTGCGTGTAGCCCATGTCGCTCAGCGTCTTGCGGATCTCGAGCATCGCGGTGTAGGTCGGCAGGACGTAGAGGGTCTCGCCCGGTGGGGTGGCGTCGAGGGCGGCCTGTATGGCCTGCTTGCGGTCGGGGATCACGCTTCCCACCGGCAGCTCGGCGTACTTCAGCCTGACCGCCATGTCCGCGGCCCTGATGCCGCTGACGGTGAAGGGGGCAGGTCGTCGGCGCGGCCAACTTCGCGGGCTTCGGCGAGCATCTCGAAGTCCACGTCCCACAGCCACGAGACGTCGCGACCGTCGGCGTCGTTGTCGTTTATGGCGATCAGGACGTTTCGCGCGGTGCCGGACTCGCCGGTAACGAAGGTGCGCAGGATCTCGTTGAACCCCACGGGGTTCTTTATGAGGAGCAGGAACGCCTCCCTGTCCCCGGCCCGCACCCGCTCGACCCGCCCGAACGCCCCGCCGAACTCCCTCAGGCCCCGCGAGATCTGCGCGAGCCCGACCCCCGCCTCCCCGGCGACCGCCGCCGCGGCCAGGGCGTTGTAGACGTTGTAGAGGCCGGGCAGGGTTACCCGCACCTCCGTCTCCCCGGCCGGCGTAGATAGCAGGAAGTCGGAGCCGCGCGCCCCGTCCAGGCGGACCCGGCTCGCCCGGTAGGCGGGCGTCGGGCGCTCGAAGTCGCCCCTGGGGCAACGCGTAGACGACCGACGTGGCCCATGTAGACGGCGTCGTAGTCGAGGGCCGTGCCGCACACGGGGCAGTTCTTGGAGTCGGCGACGTGCTGCAGGCGGCCGGTGTCGAGGGCTGGCTCGTCCACCCCGTAGTAGACGGGGTTCGCTGGCGGAGCGCCCGAGGCTCGCGACGAGCGGATCGTCGGCGTTCAGCGACCACGCGCGCCGTCGCGGGGCAGGTCGCGCGAAGGCCGAGGCTATGACCTTGCCGGTGTAGGCAAGCTCGCCGTAGCGGTCGAGCTGGTCGCGGAAGAGGTTCAGGACGGCGAGCAGCTCGCAGGTCCGCCTCGGCGGCCACCCGCGGGCACGCTCGCCTCGTCCACCTCGAAGAGCCCCATCTCGGGCCGCGGGCTCCCCGGAGAGACCAGAATCGGAGATCAAGGCGGCGGTCACGCCGGTGACGAGGTTCGCGCCCGTGGAGTTGTTCACGGCGCGGATGCCGGCCGTCGCCAGGATCTTCGCGACCATCCGCGTCGTGGTCGTCTTGCCGTTGGTGCCCGTGATCGCCGCCGACCCCAGCGGCAACCGCCGCGAGAGCTTGGTCAGTACCAGCGGGGTCTATCCGGCGGGCCACCACCCCTGGGATCGTCGAGCCCCCGCCGGTCTTCAGGGTCCGGCTCGCAACCTGCGCGGCCCGCGCGGCGAGGACCGCCGCCGAGAGACGCGCATCGAATGCCGGGCTCATGGCGCGGATTATAGCGTCGGCGACCGGCCCGGCACGGATCTGTGGCATCCGCCCGGCAGACCTAGCCGTTTGACCGGGTACATCCCCGCCGGGTGCGGTAAAAAGTCATCGTGGACGTATTCGAGAACCTTTCGGCCAGTTCGCGCCTGGAGGGCGAGGCGCTCGACGCCTACTCTCGGGCGGTAAGGGACGTGACGGAGCGGCTGGGGCCGGCGGTGATCTCCCTCGGCCTGCCCGAAGGCAGGGGCGGCGGGAGCGGGGTCATCCTGGGCGCCGACGACTCGAGGGTCACCGCCGTCACCAACAGCCACGTTGTGCGGGGCCTTGGGAGCTCCGGTGGTCGCGGTGGCCGCAGGTATCGCAGCGAGGCCTCGGGTGGCATCGAGGTGACGCTACCGGGCGGGGAATCCGTACGCGGCAGAGGTCCTCGGCGACGATCCGCCGAGCGATCTCGCGGCGGTGCGCTTCACGCCGGAGGAGGACCCGACGGTCGCCGACGCTCGGAGAGGCGGGACACCTCGTGGTGGGCCAACTCGTGGTCGCCATCGGGAGCCCTCTAGGGTTTCCAGCGCACGGTCACGGCCGGGGTGGTCAGCGCGCTCGGCCGTTCCATCCGGGGCGAGAGCGGGCAGGCCTATAGAGAACGTGATCCAGACCGACGCCTCGATCAACCCGGGCAACTCCGGTGGGCCGCTGGCCGACGCCTCCGGGAGGGTGGTCGGCATAAACACCGCCATCATCGGGGGCGCTCAGGGCATCGGCTTCGCCGTGCCGGTCTCGGGAGCGTTCCGGCGCGTTGTCTTCTCCCTGGTAACCGAGGGACGCGTCAGGCGGGCCTACCTCGGGGTGATGGTCCAGAGTCGCCCCTCCAACTCCCGCAACGGCTTCGGGGGCGGCGCCGGTGTCCGAGAGCGTCGCGCCGAACAGCCCCGCCGAGACGCGCGGGCGTGCGGCCGCAGGACGTGATCGTCGGCTTCGCCGGAAAACCCGTCACGCTCCAACGACACCTGCTGAACCTCCTCGACGAGTCCGCCATCTCCCGCGACGCCGAGCTCCGCGTGCTGCGCAACAACCGCGAACTAACCCTCACGGTCCGGCCCCAGGAGCAAACGGAGTAAGAGCACGCTTCGGCCTTCGGCCTCCGCTTGTCAGCCCGGCGCTTCGCGCCTCTCAGCCCGCTCCCTCCGGTCGCGTTCAGCCGTCAGCAAATACCTTTACCGGCGAGGGCAAAGGATGACAACGGGACGCCGATGGAACAAACTTACCCCCTAGCGACCGCGGCGGCGTAGGCGCAAGACAGCTTTGCCCCGCGATAAAAAGCTGAAAGCCGCCTGCAAGGCGGCGTGCTGAGAGCGGAGGCGTCAGCCGGAGCGGGCTGAAAGCTGCCGACCGAAGGGAGGCACAATGCCTGATGTGACGTTGAGGGTGGGCGACATCTCTGGGGCGGATGATGCGGAGAAGCTGGAGCGGGCTGTACTGCGGCTCAGCGCCGTGAGCCTGGTGAACGTGGACTCCGAGAAGGGACTTCTGGCCGTCTCCTACGAGGGTGGTGAGTCGGAGCTGTCGGAGGTTGAGGAGGCTATCGCGGAGGCCGGCCACGCGGTGGAGCCTTCGCCGGGTGCCGACCCCGAGGTCGGTTGAGCCCGTGTCGGACGAGTCGGTCCCTGCGGCGGTGGCGCACGAGCTGGCGCGGGTGAGCGAGGAAGTCGGCCGACTCTCGGGCCAACTCAAGGAGGTACGCGCCCAGAACGCGCGTCTGCAGGCGGAGACCCAGGAGTCACGTCAGGAGCGTCGGCGCCTCACGGAGGAGGTGCTCGAGCTGCGTGCGGCCGCCGAGGAACGCCTGATGCTCATGGAGCGCGTCGAGCACATCGCCCGCGTGGAGCTCGACCTTCAGGAGAGCGTCGCCGAGGTCGAGCGCCTCAAGAGCCGAGGCCTCCTCGACCGGATTCTGAACCGCTAGAGGACACTGGCGCCTTGCGAGACGTGCAAGACTTGCGCACCGAACGCCTGACGCTCGTACCGCTGACCCCGTCCCTGGCGCGGGTCGCGATCCGTGACGCGGCCGAGCTGGGGCGCCTGCTCGGGGCCAGCGTGCCGCGGACGTGGCCCGGCGCCGACTTCCGCAGGATCCTGCCCCGCATCGCAAGGAGCACGGGGTGGGCTGCCACCGCGGACACCGGACCGGCCTACTTTATCGTCCACGCGGCGGACGGGGTCCTGATCGGGGAGTCCGGCCTGCACCGGCCGCCCGACGCTTCAGGCTCCGTCGAGGTCGGCTACGCCATCGTCCCGGCCTACCGCGGGCGCGGATTCGCCTTAGAGGCGACCCGGGCCGTGGTCGAGCACGCCCTCGCCAGGCCCGACGTGCGCCGCGTGGTGGCAGCGTGCCTGGAAGACAACGCGCCCTCGATCAGGGTGCTGGAGAAGCTCGGGATGCGCCGCGTCGGGCGGGCCGGGGACGAGCTACGCTTCGAGCTTCGCGGGTAGGGCCCAGGTCCCCCTCAGCTCGCGGGTGTGCCGGAGGACCGGCGGGCCCACAGCCAGGCCACGAGGGTGAAGACGACGGCCGCTCCGGCGCCTATGATCCACTCGATGCTCGCGTAGGGTTCCAGGTAATCGTGCAGAGCCTTATCCGCGAAAATCATCTCCACGGCCAGGTAGATCAAGAGCCCGGCGCCGATGTAGACGAGGATCGGGAAACGGTCCAGCAGCGAGGTCAGGAGCGCCGCGCCGAAGATCACCAGCGGTATCGTGGTGGCCAGCCCGATCACGAGCAGCGAGGCGCTTACCTGGCCGTCGATCCTGGCGGCCTGAACCAGCGCTATCACATTGTCCAGCGACATCACCGCGTCGGCCACGATGATGATCCTGATAGCCTGCCAGACGTTCTGGCCGGCCTCGATCTTGCCCTCCTCGGGCTCTTCGTCGTGGATGAGCTTCCAGGCGATCCAGACGAGCAGCAACCCGCCGACGACCTGGATGAAGGGTATGGCCAGCAGGAAGGTGATGAGGCCGGCAAAGATGAGCCGCAGGATCACGGCGCCCGCCGCGCCCCAGATGATGGCCCTGCGGCGGTTGCGGCCCTCCAGGCTACGGGCGGCCATCGCAATGACGACGGCGTTGTCACCCGAGAGGATCAGGTTGACAACCAGTACCCCTACCAGCCGGCTCAGCCACTCAGCGGTCAAGAAGTCCATCAGATTTGCGTCCCCTTAGCCTCCACCTTACGTGCACGGCGCATATTATCAGGACCAGGAAACCGTTTGTTTGGCTTATCTATAGGCAAGATTATTCCACCCAGATCAGGTACACGACCGTAGCGACGACGAAGACGATGTACAGGGATCCCGCGCCGAGCATGTAGAACGCTTTCAGCGGCGCCTTGCGCAGCAGGAACCCGATAAAGACCACGCCCGAGGCCAGGGCGAACACCGCGGCCAGCGTGGTCAGGAAGTCCAGCTGCCACGGCGTGAACAGCACCCCTATGGAGACCGGGATCGTGCTCTGGAAGACCATAGCTCCGGTGATGTTGCCGATGGCCAGAGTGTCCTTGTTGTCCCTGAGCCAGAGCACGGAGTTGAACTTCTCCGGAAGCTCGGTGGCCAGGGGGGCGAGGATGAGGGCGATGATGCCGGCCGGTATGCCGAGCGCGGTCGAGGCGTGCTCGACGGCGTCGACGAAGAAGTGCGCGCCCACGCCCATCACGGCGACCGTGCCCGACGAGCTGCGCGGCCACGGCCCAGGTCGGCGCCGGGGAGCGCGAGGGCCAGAGGGTCAGGTTCGACGGGGGGTCCTCCTCCAGATCCCCGGACGCCTTCACGGTCCGAACCACGTAGACCACGTACGCGACGAGCAGCAAGACTGCGACCAGGATCTTCAGGACCAGGGGCAAGGGCACGATCCCCGCCCCGGCGGCCAGAGCGAAGCAGGGAAGAAAGAACGCGAGGTCCGGGATGGCGGTCTTCGCGGTCGGCCGTGATCTCGTCCCCGTCTTCCTGCGACGCCGGTAACCGAGCGCCGCAACCCCGACGATGAACAGCGCGAGCGTCGCGAGCAAGAAAGGGGCGCCGAGGATCGCGCCGATGCCGATCTCGCCCGCCGCGGCACCACCCGAGCCCACGATCAGAGCCCCGAAGATGGCGACTACGGGGATCATGGTCTCCGGCAACGCCGTCCCGACGGCCGCCAGGATACTGCCCACCGCGCCCGCGCCGAGGTTCAGCCGGTCGCCAAGGATCTCGACCGCGTTGGTGAACAGGATCGCCGCCCCAAGGATCGCGCCAAGGGAGAGGACCATTTCCAGAACCGTCATCGACGTCCCTTCGTTGCGTTGGCTTGCAGTGAACCGGCGCCGTGACGGCGGGACGGTTGCGCGAGGCCGGATGCGGGGTTTCTACCCGGTCGCCTAGCCGGTTACACTCTAGGACCTATGGCGGAGCCGAAGAACGGACTGAACGAGATACTGGCCGCCGTCGCGGACGGGTCCCTCTCGTCCGCCGAGGCGGCGCGCCGCCTGGAGGCCGGGACGCTACGCTACGTGGACGAGTTCGCGGTCCTCGACGCGGGACGCCGGGGCGCAAGGGCGTCCCCGAGATCGTCTACGCCCGCGGAAAGACGCCCGAGCAGACGGCCCGCATCTGCGAGGCGCTGCTGGAGGTCCAGGAGCGCGTGGTGGTGAGCGCCCCCTCCCGAGGAGCACGAGGCGGCCATCCGACGGGCCCTCCCCGACACGCCCGTCGTGAGCGCCGGCCGCGCGCTGGTTATTGGTTCGGGCGAGCCTCACGGCCTCGGGCGGGCGCGTGGCCGCGATCTGCGCCGGCACCTCGGACGTGCCGGTCCTGGAGGAGGCCGTGGCCGTGGCCCGGGAGATGGGCGCGGCCGTGAAGACCTTCCACGACGTCGGCGTGGCGGGCATCCACCGCCTCGCGGCGTCCCCTGAAGGATCTCCGCGCCTTCGACCCCGACGCCCTGATCGTCGCCGCCGGGATGGAGGGCGCCCTGCCGACCGTGGTCTCCGCGCCTGGTCGCGGTGCCGGTGATCGGGCTCCCGACCTCCACCGGCTACGGCCTCGGTGGGGACGGGACGGCCGCCATCCTCGGTATGCTCCAGAGCTGCTCCCCTGGGCTCTCGGTCGTGAACGTGGACAACGGCGTGGGCGCCGGGGCCACCGCCGCCCTGATCGCCAACCGGGCCGCCTCGGGCCGGACCTCGCCGCTCCCCGCCGAGGAGGCCCACGGACCGGCCACGGGCACCTAGCCAGCGGAAGCGCGCCGCGTGCGGGCCTTCGTAGCCGTCTTCCCGCCGTCGGAGGTCAGCAGCGCGCTCTCCACGGCCATCCGAGACCTGGACGTAGGCGACGAAGTACGCTGGGTCCCGGCCGCTAACGTCCACCTCACCCTGAAGTTCCTGGGCAACGTCGCGGTGGAGGACCTGGAGCATGTAAAGCTTGCCCTCGACACCGTAGCCACCCGGCACGCCCCGTTCGAGGCAACGCCCTCGGAGTTCGGTGCCTTTCCCAACGGAAGGCGGGCGAGGATCCTGTGGGCCGGCATCGGTGAAGGTTCGGAGCGGCTGCGCGCGCTGGCCCACGATATCGAAGACCGCCTGGCTCCGCTAGGCTTCGAGCGCGAGCGACCGCCCCTACGTGCCGCACCTCACCCTCGGGCGGGCCCGTCGCCGCCCGGTAAGGTTCGACCAGACCGGCGTCCCGGCTCCCGACCACCGTTTCGCGGTCCCCGGCATCCAGCTCGCGCAGAGCGTAACCGGAGCGTCCGGCCCAACCTACCCGATACTCGCGACCTACCCGTTATCCGGACCGCAGATTACGGGCCCATCCCGATAGACCCCGTCCCCGAAATGTGGAGGACCGTCACCGACCCTTTCTTCCCACCAATCGCCGACAAACCGAAAGGCCGCGCAGCGGGCGTGCCGGAAGCGAGGATCGAAGATCCGAAGCGCGCTGAGAGCGGAAGCCGAAGGCTGGAGCGTGCTGACAAGCTCCCAAAGGGAGCGTGCTAGAACGCCGAGATCAGGGGACCAATCGACATCAGGATGAACAGGAGGATCAGGACAACGACGACCATGGCGATAAAGTTGTTCCCGCTCAAAGGCACGCGCCTTCCCGATCAGCCTCCACTGCGCGACCTATTCTAGCCGTCGTCGGAATGAGCCGCCAGCGGCTCAAAGCTCGTTCGCGTAGAACACCCGACGCTCGGGCGCCGGTTCCCCGTCCCCGGAGAGCTTGAGCCGCGACCCGTGGAACTCCTCGAGTTTCTCCGAAACCAGCCTCACGACGGGGTCGGCATCCGAACGAGCCTCCAGGATGGCCTCCGTGGTCGCCCCCACGCTGACCCTCTCCGGCAGCCCGCTGGACCGGCGCTCTTTGTAGAAGATCCGACAATCGTAGACCTCCGCCCCGGCGTTGTGCACGACCAGAACCATCTCGGGCCTTACCGTTGCCGTCCGAGGCACGTTGCCTAGCTCGTACATAACCCTCCGCCGCCGGTAGACTTCCCGCTGCATCTCTTCGTGCACGATCTCATGGAACCTGTCACCCTCGACCGTAGAGTAAGCCCCATCCCGGGCCACCTCGGCCTCGCGGACCCACCGGGCGACGCCGCCGGCGTCGAGCATCACCCCACATAAGGGGCACCGGTACACGGATCCGGCCGAAATCCTCAAGCCTTCCAGGTGCAAACACGTTTTCCCCACGTCGTTCATGCGAAACCGTATTGTACCCTTTTCCCTCCCCTGCGCGACTCTCACCCGGATACCGAAGGCAACCTGTACATCTACTTTAGCCTTATGTACGAACGGCCCCGATGCACGACAGAGACTCGCACGAGGCGCGCGTGGGGATCCAACGGTCGTATCCGTCCTGCAAGGAGCCTATACGATGGGGTTTCGCGTCAGACGCGGTGGTGACTGCCCGCGAAGTAGAGGACGGAGTCGCACCGGCCGGGTGAGGTATTTTCCGCGCAACTCTTGCGGGCACCAATCCAAAAGCCTCTACCTTGCATGCAGCTTTATGCGGTGTATGTTGGGGCCCGGAGGTCGAGGTTCTGCTATTTTGCGTCCGTGTTATTGGAAGCCAGCGTTGCGCACCTGGTGCTCAATCCGTCGGCCGGCGGCGGCCGGGCTCGGCGGCATCGCTCCCTGGTTTCGAGCTATCTGGAGGAGCATGGGCTGGACGTCGTCTGGCACGTCACGGACGCGGTCGGGCACGCGAAGGCCATCGTTGGGGCTTTGCCGGAGGACGCCTTCGTGGTCGCCGTCGGCGGTGACGGTACGGTGCACGAGGTAGCGGCGGCCTGCGTGGGGACGGACCGCGTCATGGGCGTCCTGCCGGCCGGGAGCGGCAACGACTACGTCAAGGCGCTCGGGGTCGGGACCGACCTGCGGCGGGCGCTGGGGGTGCTCATCCACGGCAAGGAGCGCGTCGTGGATGCCGGAGAGGTGAACGGGATCCCCTTCAACAACGGGCTCGGTATCGGCTTTGACGCCGAGGTTGCGGCGGGTGTGGCGCTGGCCCCACGGTACCTCGGGGGCACGGGGAGATACCTGTGGTCCGTGGGGCAGCTGTTGTGGGGTTTCCGGTGCCACGAGGCGCGTCTGATCCTGGACGGAGAAGCCGTGGAGGCAAAGACCATACTCGTCGCGGTGGCCCTCGGTACCACCTACGGGTCGCTGTTCCGTCTCGCACCCGGGGCGCGGTTGGGCGATGGTCTGTTCGACGTGGTCTGGTCGGAGGAGGTGAACCGGGCCGAGGTGATTCGGCTCGTGCCCGCCGCGCTGCGGGGCACGCTCCAGAAGCGTCCGAAGGTAAACCTGGCGCGGGCGCGCGAGGTCGAGGTGGACCTCGCGGAGCCCATCCCGGCCCACGTGGACGGCGAGGTGTTGCCTCCTACGCGGTCCTTCCGGGCGCGGGTGCTGCCCGGAGCGTTGCGCGTCCTCGTCCCGTAGCGGTTAAAGCACTATTAAACCTGGCCTTCCTGTGGTAAACCCTGTCATTGCACGCCGGTGAGCCGGGTGCGGATGATTCGTAGCACCAGAAGACAGGAAGACAGATGAGAGCGTTCGTGTTTCCGGGACAGGGTGGCGGGGCATCGGAGCCGCCGCAGGAGATGCTGCCGGCCATCCGGCGGGTGGTCGGCCAGCGCGTCCCCGATCAGGTCAAGATCTTCGCCAGGGCCGCCAGAGATGCCGACGAGAGCCGGGACCTCGAGGTGCGCCCGGACGTGGTGGCGGGGCACTCTCTCGGCGAGTACGGGGCGGCCTACGCAGCCGGGTGCTTCGACCTCGAGACGGGACTCTGGCTGGTGGCCGAGAGGGACCGCTTCCTCGCCGAGGCCGCCGAGGAGATGCCGGGAGGCATGGTGGCGATCCTGAGGACCGATCCCAGGGAGGTCGAAGAAGCCCTCGGCGACACAGAAGGCTCGGTCGTCGCCAACTACAACTCCCCTCGCCAGACCGTCATCTCCGGCCTGCGGGACGCCCTTGGCGACGCGGTCTCCAAGATCCGGGGCCGCAAGATCCCGCTGAACGTCGCCTTCGCCGCCCACTCGCCCTACGTGGCGGCGGCGAGCGAGAAGATGCGAGGGGTCCTCGACGCCGTCGAGTTTCGCGTCCCCGAGGTCCCCATCGTTAGCGCCATAGACGGGCGCGTCCTTACGAGCGCCGACGCGGCCAAGGAGGCCCTGAAGAATCAGATGGTCGCCCCCGTCCGCTGGGTCAAGGTGGTGGAGACCTTCGCCAGGATGCGGGTCGAGGAGTGGGTCGAGCTCGGCGGCGGCGGGGTGCTTACCCGGATGCTCAGGGACTTCGAGATGCCCTCCCTGAGCGGCATAACCTTCGAAGACCTCCGCGCCCGACTCCCCCAGCAAGCCCAGAACCTGCTGCCCCGCAAAGACGCCGGCGAACAACCGAGCTAGAGCGATTCTCGGAAGCATTCAGCTACCGAAAATCGCGCCGTCAGCTCTCAGCCCGCTGCGGCCTCTCCAAGGCCTCCGCTTTCAGCTCGCCGCCTTGCAGGCGGCTTTCAGTCAATCGCGGGGTGCGGGCGACGAAAAGGGCCGGGGCATTACGCCCCGGCCCTAGCTGATAGCTAACAGCTGAAAGCTATCTCGCGGCCTCTGCTTCGGTCTCTTCCTTGGCCTCTTCCTGGGGCAGGGCGCCGCCCTCTATGGCCACGATGTCGTCCTGGATAGAGGAGACGGTGCCGTCCATCCCGGACCAGACACCGATGGAGAAGCCGTCGTCCACGGGCTCACCGATCTTCTGCTCGTAGGACACCTCCTCGCCCTCGGCGACGAGCGGGGTGGCAGGCTTGAGGAACCGGCCGCCCAGCGGCAGGCTCACGCCGCTGATCTTGCCCACCAGCGAGGTAACGCCCTCCTCGGGGAGCTTGGTCTTGATCGCGGCGTACTCCTTGGAGGCGACGCCCTTGGGGATGACGAGGAAGCCGTTGGTCGTGCGGCGCACGTAGGCGTCGCCGTCGCCGAGGGACTCGATGCCCATCTCGTTGAGGTAGGGGCCGCCGTCGATCACGGAGACGTTGCCGGCCTCGGCCTCGATGTCCAGTCCCGCGAGCTTCAAGAGCTCCGTGGCCGAGGAGCCCAGCGGCGTCTCGAACAGCTTGAGCGGCAGGTCGGGCCCGAAGACGTTCACGAACTTGGTCGTGACGGGCTTGCCGAGGAAGAACGCGTTGTAGATGTTGAGCAGCGTCTCGGAGTTCTGGACGATGTGCCCGGCGTCGAGCGGTAGGCCGGGGCGCTTGTTGCCGTCGGGCAGCTCGACGCGCCGGGGCACCCACTTGCCCTTGTCCTCCTTGAAGATGTTCTTGATGAGCGTCTTCTCCTCGCCCATCGAGTACTTGTCGGGGACCAGGCTCACCGAGTAGAGGCCGTTCGCGTCTTCCTTGTAGCGGGAAAACCACACCTCGTCCTTGAAGTGGACGCCCATGATCACGTTCTCGATGCCGAAGATCGTCTTCATGGCGTCGAAGAGCTCGAGGAACTCGCCGTAGTACTCGCGGTGGATCAGCTTGTCGCCCCAGTAGCCCGGCTCGGACTCCGTGCAGTTCACGATCAGGTTCGGCTGCGGGTTCTTCCACTTGAAGTACGTCGGGAAGCCGCCGCCCCCCGCCCCAACGATGCCGGCCTGGCGCATGATCTCGACGGCCTCGTCCCTGCTCAGGGCCTTTACCTCGTCGAGCGTGCGACTCTTCAACTCAGCCAAAACTCATGCCTCCGTGCCTTCCTTTCACCAGATACTTGCTGTTACAAGCACCGTCCAACGTGTTGCGGGCAGTATAACCTTTGCGCCTGTTTGTGCCTAGAGAGGTGGGCCGCGCCCTGATACACTTTCAGGAAGGATGAAGCTTAGCCGGCGCCAGTGCAACGTTCTGCTCGTGATGGGCGCTGTGATGCTGTTTTTCTGGCTAACGCGGGCCTATACCTGGTACGCCAATGACCTCCAGGGCAACCCGTACCTGGCCCTCTTGCACCTGCCGATCATCATCATCTCGCTCGCCATCGGCGTCTACCTCGCCTACCTGGGCGTGAAGGGCCGCAGGAACATCCGGCGCGAAGGCTAGCGCCCGACTTCTCGGGTGGGAACAGGATCGGCCGCCGCTGCTCGACGCGGAGCGTCATGGCCGATCCTTCGGTATCAGGGACGTCAGGGAGCGCAGGCACCCTGCTTCGAGGCCCGACCGTCGCCATCCCTGCAAGACGGCCAGACAACGGGCCTTCTTAGGATTGCGCGCACTGGCGCTCATGCGCGTGGGAAGTGCTTAGGTTGTCAGTCAGAAGATGGGAAGGCCGGGCGCCCCTGCAGGGGCGCCCGGCCTTCCCAGTGACGATCTGCCGAAAGCTTACGAGCCTACAAGCCCTCTACGCGCTCGCAGGAGTCGTCGGGGTCATCCCCATTGCCACCCGCGGAACGCCGTGTCGTTGCCGGGTCCGCAGCGGATAGTGTCCTTCTGCTGGTCGTCGCTGGCAAAGATCGTGTCCGAGCCCGCGCCGCCGACCATCGAGTCTTGCCCGAGGCCGCCTCGGAGCACATCGTCCCCGCCGCCGCCGTTGATCGAGTCATTGCCGCCCTGCCCGCGAAGGGCATCGTCGCCGCCGAAGCCGGTGATCTGGTCGGCCTGGGCGGTGCCGACGATAAAATCGTTGCCGGCTGTTCCCGTGAACGTAGCGGCCAACGCTACCCCGGCCGCCAGCATTAGGAACAGGCCTGCTGCCACCACCAACAAACTTACTCGCCTCATCTCCCTCACTCTCTTCGCGCGTCGTGGATCCTCTAGGGCACTGTCCTAACCCGTTCTCGTTACGCTATGCCTCACCTCCACATGCCATGTGCTCTCCGGGCACCGCTATCGGCATTCTCTGGCGGTATCCCGTTCCCGTCGTGAACATGCTTACATAGTGCAAGCTGGACAGTATCATGCATATGTGCTAATTATTTCTATGTAGTATCGGCTAGCCCATTTGGGCTAGGATCGGGCGGCCGCCCGGTCGGGTGAGGAAAAGCCCGGTTACCGCCGCGGCGGGTAGTTCAGTTCGTCTTGGCGGACTTCCGCGAGATCTGCGGTGGAGTAGTTGGGCACGGCGCGCCGCAGGAGCTCGAGAGACTTCCCGGCCTCCTGAGCGCGCGCGTGATGGGTGAGGGTCTGTAGGAGCCCGGGCAGGTCCGCGCCGTCGGGCGGGCTCATGTTCTCCGAGAGTAGGCGGAAAACCATCTGGTGGTCGGTCGTGGTCCGCTCCTCGCCCTCCTCGAACAGCTCCTCCTTGAGCTTCTCGCCGGGGCGCAGGCCGACGTACTTTATCTTCACGTTCGTTGCGCCCATGATCTCGATCATCTTGCCGGCGAGATCGCGGATGGCGACCGGACGGCCCATCTCCAGGACGTAGGTCCCGTAATCCTCGGCCATCGCCCCTGCCTGCAGGATGAGGGAGACGGCCTCGGGGATGGTCATGAAGTAGCGGATCATGTCGGGGTGCGTCACCGTCACGGGTCCGCCGGCCTCTATCTGCTGGCGGAAGGTCGGCACTACGGAGCCCCGGCTCCCGAGCACGTTGCCGAAGCGCACGGAGGCGTAGACCGTCTGCGGGTACTCCGCCGAGGAGCTCTTGACGATCATCTCAGCCAGGCGCTTGGTGGCGCCCATGACGTTAACGGGGTTGACGGCCTTGTCGGTGGAGACGTTGACGAACCTGCTAGCCCCGTAGGCGCCGGCGGCGCGGGCGACGTTCATGGTGCCGAGCACGTTGTTGGTTATGGCCTCGGTGGCCTGCAGCTCCATCATCGGGACGTGCTTGTAGGCGGCGGCGTGGAAGACGAGTTGCGGGCGGAACCTCTCGAAGACGTAGCTCACCCGTTCCCCGCTGGTCACGTCGCCGACGTAGACCTCGGCGTCGTAGAAATCCTCGCGCCGGAGCTCGGTGTTCAGGTAGTAGAGACCGCTCTCGTCGCGATCGAGGAGGACGAGCTTTGCGGGACCGAGGCGCGAGATCTGGCGCGAGAGCTCCCTGCCGATGGAACCGCCGGCGCCGGTGACGAGCACCCGCTGACCGTTTACGTACTCGGAGAGGGCATCGAGGTCGATATCCACCGGCTCGCGCCCCAGGAGGTCCTCTATCTGGAGCTCGCGCAGCTTGATGGTGCCCTGGTCCAGAAGCTCCCCGAGGTCCGGCATCACCTTCACCTCGACGGAGGCGCGGGTGCAGGTGCGCCAGATCCGGTCGACCTCCTCCCGATTGGCCTCCGGCATGGCAATTATGACCTGGTCCAGACCGTGCCGGCCTATGACTCCCTCGAGGTCGTCGAAGACCCCGAGGACCGGCGCGCCCTCGATGTCGCTGCCGACCTCTCTACGCGTCCCGCTCACGAAACCCACGACCTGCGTCTCCATCGCCGCCGAGCGCCGGAACTGAGAGGCGAGCGCAACCGCCGGCTCCCCCGTGCCCACGATGGCCGCCCGCGTCTGCCGCCCGACCTCCCGCAACGACAGCTCGTAGAAGACCCGCGGGTACAGCCGCACGGCGACGAGCTGGAAGTAGGCGAGGACCGAACCGATGAGCACCACCCCAAGCGGCACGGGGTTGATGGGAATAATGTCCAGGCCACCAGGTCCCACGGTGAAGTCCGCGATGAACAGCCCCCCGGCGGCCATGGCCGTCGCGCTCAACACGCGCACACCCTGGTAGATGCCCGTGTAGCGCAGGATGCTCCGGTAGACCCCGCTCTCGTTCAAGAGCAGCACAAAGGCCAGTGCAGCGAATATGGTGAAGGGCCAGAATGTGCTCCAAAAGCCTGGCGGCACATTGCCGGCGAACCTGAAGAGCAACGCGACGGCGAAGGATTCGATGACGATGACCGCGTCCACCAGCATTGCCGCGCCCCGACGGAACACTGGCGGCGATTGCCGGAACGTGTGCTGCAGCCTGCCGACAGGCCGCGCGAGCCGTTCCCCCATCCTCTGCACGAACCACATAGGCCTACATTTTAACTTCTGTTAAGGGTTGTATCCAGTTGAGGGTTAAGGAGTTGGGAGTGGCGACCGGGGAATGGTCGGTTTCCTGAGCCCCAATTTCCCCTTCGCCAGGGAGCGAAGCGACGCCTCGCGAGACGCTTGTGAGGATGTGCACTAGCTTGAAAGTAGTCTATATTGTCCTTGGCGTCGGGGCGAGGCAATGTCGGCTGGGCGGCAACGAGGCCCGAGCGTGGCGCGTGAAAGGGAGTGACGTGACCGGGGACGTGGACATAGCCCAAATAGTTACCGCGATAACCACAGTATTTTACGCGGCGGTCTTCGCCATCGGGTACTACCTGATGGTCAAGGGCAACCGCGAGGTGTTGAGCGAGATGCGAGAAGAACGGCTCTCCGGCGGGAGGCCACAAGTCATCGTCGAGGCTAACCTGCACAACCTGCCCATCGTCGAGCTCGTCGTGAGAAACGTCAGCGGAGGATCCGCCATTGACATTAACTTCGAGGTCTCGGGCTCCATAGAAGACTCCTCCGGCTTCGTGCTCTCCGACCTCCGTTTCTTCAAGGAGGGGATCCCCTTCCTCGGACCCGGCGAGAAGATCCGCTGCCTCTGGGATCACATCGACCGTCTCATACCTTATTTCCGGGACCACGGTCCGCCCGAAGGCGTGAAGGTGAGCGTGAGCGCGAACGGTTCGTCCTGAAACCCGTCCCGTAGTCCTGGGAGGACGCGCCCCGGAGAACATCCGAAAAATCGAGGTTGACGCTAATTCGGGGCTTCGCGAACCGGTGATACAGGGCACAGAAGCCGCGCTACCGGGATCGTGCCTGACTACGTGTGGACCAATGGCACGACCCGCTCCCAGAACAAGGTCAGTTGTCGCACTTCGTCCTCCACGGGCCACAAGAAGAGCCGCTGAGCCCCCGCCGTTCGGTAGGCCGACGACCTTTTCCGCGCACTCATGGGCGGGACCAACCAAGAGGCGTCGGCGCAGCTCTTCCTCCGGACGGTTGAGCATCGGGCTCAGGATATCTCGGAGGATCCGCCCCGCCGTGGCAGGGTCCTCCGTCACGTGGAAGAACATCGTCGCGATCGCGTTGGGGAAGCGATCGGGGTCCTTGCCGACGACTCGGAGGTGTTCTGCGAGTCGTCCCAGACCGTCTGCGAACGCTTCCGGTGTGGTGTTGTAGGCGGAAGCCAGCCAACCGTCGCCCAGACGGGCGGTCCGCCTAAGACCGGCTTCCGAACCCCAGCTGCCGATCCAGATCGGGGGACCAAGGCGTTGCGCCGGGCGGGGCTCCAGCGTGATGCCTTCCGTGGAGTAGAACTTGCCCTCGAACGAGGGGCCCTCCCGTGCCACAGGGCGCGCAACGCCTGCACCGCCTCGTCCAGGCGCTCCCAGCGTTCTTCGAAAGGAATGCCGACCACGGCGTAGTCTCGTCCGGAGGAACCGGGCCCCACCCCGACGACCAGGCGGCCACCGGAGAGGAGGTCGATGGCGGCCAGGCTCTTCGCCAGCGCCACCGGCCCCCGCACGACCGGCAGCGCCACCGTGGTTGCCAGGGTCATCCGTCCGGTAGACCGCGAGCACCGCGGCCAGGGCCGTCGGTCCGTCGAGCCACGGGCGGGGGAAAAGCAGGTGGTCGTTGGCCGAGAGAGCTCGGAAGCCCACCTCCTCGGCGACCTCAGCATATTCCAGGAGGTTTCTGAGAGACCAAGGCCTTCCGTTGAGGCCTATCAGGGGTAGGTGCGCCCCGTAATCCATTCGACGCCTTTCCATCGCAGAAAGATCCTCCGCGCCGGAGCATAAGTCATCGTACCAACCGGATCCCTTTTTCGGGCGACCTCATGGGGCTATCGACGCCGGCGGCGGTCGGGTTACTCCACGCCGCCGACGTTCTTCGGGCGTCACCTGGGCAGACCTCGGCGTGGCGTCTCCCGCGCCAGTGGCATCAAGGTGCTGGTCGCTGGATAGCGCTTCGATAGCTACGCCGTTAGCCACGGCAGTGCCGCGAGCAGCACGCAGCAGACGAACGCTAGGGCGGCGCCGGCCAGGATCAGGCGCCCGCGGCCACGAGGAGCGCGGCGAGGCCGGCGACGACGCTGGCGCCGTAGTAGAGGTTGCTGGTGCGACGGTGGAGGCGGCGGTCGGGCGTTATGCGCTGGTAGATGTGCTCGCGGTGGGCGAGAAAGACGCTCTTGCCGGCCCCGCCCCGCAGCCGCCGGGACAGGGTGAAGGCCGTGTCGAACAGGCAGGGGGGGAAGACGAGGACGCACGCGAGAAAGACCTAGAGGCGTCCAGCCTCCCCGGTGGGACCGGGGCGTAGAGGGCGACCGCCGCCAGCCCGAAGCCGACAAAGTACGCGCCCGAGTCGCCGACGAACATCGAGGCCGGGCTGATGTTCCAGATCAGGAACCCCGCCACCGCCCCGGCGAGCGCGGGCAAGAACGCCCCGGCACCACCGACGAGCGGGACCAGAAAGGCGACGTTGACGAGCGCTATGCCGCCCACGAAGCCGTCGATGCCGTCCATAAAGTTGAAGGCGTTGGTGAGGGCCACGATCCAGAAGACCCCGACGAGAAAGGCCACGATCGCCAGTACCCCTGGCGCCTCGGCGATGAGCGGGGGCGGGAAAAGAGCAGCAGGACCGCGGCGACGAACGCCTGGACGGCGGCCTTGACGCCGAAGTGCAGGCCGCCGAGATCGTCCGCCAGCCCGACGGCCCAGACGACGGCCGCCGCGGCCAGCAGCGGCCACGCCACCCCGAGATCTCCTCCGAGGAGCAACCCGGCGCCGACCAGCGTCCCGCAGAAGATGGCGACGCCGCCGAGCCTGGGCGTCGGGACCTCGTGGGAGGAGCGGAGGTTCGGCACGTCCATCAGGTTCCGCCCGACGGCGAACCTCGCGAGCAGCGGCACCAGCGCCCCCGCAACGAGGAAGGCGACGCCCCCGGCGACGACCGCCGCGGTCACGCGCGCACCAGCCCGATCTCGCGCAAGCAGGCGACCTCCAGCGCGACCCCCTCCCGGAACGGGCGCGGCGCGTAGCCGAGCTCCTTGGCGGCCTTGGCGTAGGGGTAGGCTTTGTCCTCGCCGAGCCTCAGGACCTGCTCGGACTTGACCGGCAGCGGGAGCCGCAACCTCTCCGCGAGGCCCAACGCCCGGCGCACGGGCTCGAGCGGGAGCCGGACGATGCGGGGACGCTTGCCCAAGGCAGCGCCGGCGGTCTCGACCAGCCGGCGGTAGGTAACCGGATCCGCGCCTGGCAGGTCGTAGCTCTGACCGACGGCCGCCGGCCGTATCAGGGCCTCGTAGACGCCGCGGGCGCAGTCCTCGTGGTAGACCGGCTGCCAGAGGTTCGTGCCGGAACCGAACATCGGGAAGACGGGGGAGCGGTCAAGAAAGCGCAGCAGGCGGTGGATGTTCTTGTCCCGCTCGGAGCCGTAGATCATGGCCGGACGCACGATGGTCCACCCCAGTCCGCTCCGGCGGACGACCTCCTCCATCCGCCGCTTCGGACCCGAGCGGAACTCGTAGGCCGAGTGCGCGCTCGTGCTGCCGACGACGACGAGCCGCTCCACCCCCGCCCGGCGCGCCGCCTCGACGACGGATGGGGCGTGCTCGATGCCTGCGACGTGCAGCAGGGCGTCGGCCCCGGCGAGCGCCCGCCGGAGGTCCTCGACGCTACCGGCGTCCCCGCGGAAGACGTCGACCAGCCCGGCGTCGAGCCGGGAGAGGTTTGCGCTGCCCTCGCGGACCAGGCAACTTACCTCGTGCCCCCCGTCGAGCAGTGGCCGCAGCAACGCGCCGCCGAGGAGGCCCGTAGCGCCCGTGAGCAGAACCCTCATCGCTTCGCCGACACGTCCTGGGCAGCGAACCAGTCCAGGGTCCTTCTCAGCCCCTCTCGGGTGGGGGTGCGCGGCTCCCATCCAAGAACCTCCCTGGCGCGGGAGATATCCGGACACCGCCGCCCAGGGTCGTCCTCTGGCAGGGGCCCGTGCAGGATCTCGCCCCCGCGGCCGGATAGCTCGACTACCGTCTCGGCGATCTCGCGCACGCTCATCTCCGCGGGGTTGCCGATGTTCACGGGCCGGGACTCGGGGACCTCCATGAGGCGCAGGATACCGTCTATCAGGTCGTCCACGTACTGCAGGCTCCGGGTCTGGCGGCCGTCGCCGT
Organism: uncultured Rubrobacteraceae bacterium; assembly: GCA_963769655.1. Taxonomy (GTDB): domain Bacteria; phylum Actinomycetota; class Rubrobacteria; order Rubrobacterales; family Rubrobacteraceae; genus CAVYMT01. The sequence goes on from CAVYMT010000007.1 coordinate 486,431, forward strand.
ACACGATGAGCGGCCTCCCATCCAGGGCGCGCGTGACGAAGTTCGGGATCACGCGCCCATCGTCGGGGCGTATCCTCGGTCCAAAGCTGTTGAAGATGCGGACGATGCGGGTGTCGACGCGGCGGCTGCGATGGTAGGCCATCGTTAGGGCCTCGGCGTAGCGCTTGGCCTCGTCGTAGGCTCCACGGACGCCGACGGGGTTGACGTTGCCACGGTAGTCCTCGTGCTGGGGATGGACGAGCGGGTCGCCGTAGACCTCGCTCGTCGAGGCGAGCATGAAGCGGGCTCCCTTGTTCAGGGCCAGATCCAGGCAGTTGTCGGGTCCCCGTGGAGCCGGCCTCGAGGATCTCCACCGGGACGCGCTCGAAGTCCGCCGGGCTGGCGGGCGAGGCGAAGTGGTAGACCTCGTCGAACTCGCCGGGCGCGTCCAGTCCGCCGTCACGTCCCCCTCCAGGTGCTCGAAGCCGGCCTCGGTGCGCAGGTGGGCTATGTTCTGGAGCGTGCCCGTCGAGAGGTTGTCCACGCACAGCACCCGGCGGCCCTCCGAGAGCAGCCGCTCGCAGAGGTGGCTGCCGACGAAACCCGCGCCCCCGGTCACCAGGGCGCGAGGCCTCCTAGTCACGGCCAAAGCCCGCGTAGCGGAGCCCGGCCTCTCGCGCCTTTCCGGGGTCCAGGACGTTGCGGCCGTCGACCAGGACCCTGGGCTCCTCCATCACTGAGGCCGCGCGCCTCGGGTCGAGGGCCTTTATCTCCTCCCACCCGGTGACCACCACGGCCGCGTGCGCCCCCTCGAGGGCCTCGTAGAGATCGGGGACGACCCGCAGGGCGGGCGCGGTCTTCGACGCGGCCAGCCTCTCCCCGGCCACCGGATCGTAGCCCACGACCTCGGCGCCAGAAGAGCCCAAGGCGGCGGCTATCGCGAGGCTCGGCGCCTCGCGCAGGTCGTCGGTGTTCGGCTTGAAGGAGAGCCCGAGCAGCGCCACGCGCCGGCCTTCCAGGGTCCCGAGGGCTTGCCGGAGCTTGTCGACGGCCCTCTCGCGCTGGCGGTCGTTCACCGCGACGGTCGCGTCCAGGAGGGCCGGCTCGTAGTCGTACTGGCGGGCCATCGCAGCGCAGGGCGGCGACGTCCTTTGGGAAGCAGGAGCCGCCCCAGCCGATCCCGGCCCCCAGAAAGCGCGAGCCGATGCGCTCGTCGAGGCCGATGCCGTGGGCGACGTCCGTCACGTCGGCGCCGACCGGCTCGCAGAGGTTGGAGATCTCGTTGATAAAGCTGATCTTGGTCGCCAGAAAGGCGTTGGCGGCGTACTTGATCATCTCGGCGCTCACGAGGTCCGTGACGACGAAGGGCACGGCCGACTTGGGCCGCGGATCCAGCTCCGACGGGAAGCTCTGCTCCACGATGGGCTGGTAGAGGGCCCGCAGGAACTCCAGCGCCTCCGGCGAGTCGGTCCCGACCACGATCCGGTCTGGGAATAGCGAGTCGTAGATCGCGGTACCCTCCCGCAGGAACTCGGGGTTGGACACCACGATGAACCGGGCGTCTCCGCCGCCTACCCCCGATCCCTCGCGGATGAGCCTCGTGACGGAGTCACCGCCGCCTACCGGCACCGTGCTCTTGTTGAGGACCACCAGCGGCCCCTCTCGCGGCGCGCGGCCCACTCCCCGCCCGGCCAGCGCGCGGCCTATGCCCCGCGCCACACTCTCGACGTTGGTGAGGTCGACCGATCCGTCGTGCCCGGTGGGTGTATCGACGGCGATAAAGACCACGTCTGCGCCCCGCGCCACGGCGTCCAGGTCGGTGGAGAAGGACAGCCTCCCCCGCCGCATTCCATCCCCGACCAGTTCCTCCGCGCCCGGCTCGTAGATGGGTACCTTGCCCCGCCGCAGTTCCGCCACTTTGACCGGGTCGGCGTCCACGACGGTTGCCCGGTAACCGAGGTGGGCCATGCAGGCGCCGGTCACCAGGCCCACGTGGCCGGCCCCGACCACGCCGACGTTGAACTCATCCAAGACACTCTCCCGACCCGCGACAGGCCAACCCGGAGGCCCTACGATGGGTCACCTCTTCCGGCACAGACGAAGCCGGACGGCGGCCCGGCGTTGGGACCCCTACCCGCTGCTGAACAGCTCGATGGAGCGGGCCTTGTCGCGGTCCCCCTCCCCGTCCACGTACTCGACCTGCACCTGCTGACCCTTCTGTATGTCCCCCAGCTCGGCCTCTTGGCCGTCCAGGGTCACCTGGCTGTTCTTGGCGACCCTTAGGTCGACGGGGTCCTCGCTCTGCTGGTCCGCGCTCGGTTGCACGCTCAGCCGCCTGGTTTCGGCGTTCACGAAGTCCACCTCGCCAAGCACTATCTTGACCTGCCGCTGGCCGCTTCCGCCGCCTCCCTGGTCTCCCCCGTTCGCCGCGTCTTGCCCGCCGTTTTCGGAGCCACCCCCTCCGCCGCCGTCTCCACCGCTGCCCCCACTATCTCCGCCGCTATCTCCGCCGCCGCAGCCCGCGAGAAGCACCGCGGCCGAGACGAGCATGGCCAGCAAGAACGTCGTCGCCGATGGTCTTCCGGTACGCATGAGATCTCCTTGTCGTGCCGCTCGCGCCGCTTGGCCTGCGCGGCCAAACTACCAGAAAAGACGAAAGGGCGTCAATCGGGCGTTACCCAGGCACGACCGGCGCCGGTCTAGCCGGGATAGAAGGCCCTCATGAGGGGGGTGGTGATCTCCTCGACGGTCCTGGCCTGCTCGGGTGTCAGGTCCTCCCGCCAACCGCCGGGCTTGGCCTTGCGCCGGGGTTTGGTCGCGCCCTTGCGACCGTCGGGCACGTTCTCCCAGGCGTGCTCCTGCACAACCTCGCGCAACCGCTCGTGTGGCACGGGGATGCCGAGGGTGGCGTAGACCTTCTCCAGCTCTCCGAGCGTGTCGTACCGGAGGTCCTCGTAGCGGACGACGACCTTGCGGCCGCCGTGCGCGTCGTAGGCCTCCTTGGCCTTGCCGAGGCTCGCCACGTACATCTTGGCGCGTAGCCTGACAAACTCGTCGGGGTCCTCGTCGGCCAGCGAGCTCCCGCCCGACCCCTCGGCCCCCCAACTCCCCTTCTTGTTGGCGGCGAGCAGGGAAGCCACGACGTCCCTGGGGTCGCGGACCAGGAGGATCACGCGGCTCTCCGGGAACGCCTCCATCAGGAGCGGGGCTCCCACGGAGCCGTTGGGCTCCTTGACCACCAGGTACCCGTCTTCGGAGTGCCCGGGGAAGCGGGCGTTCGCGCCCTCCAGGAAGAACGTCCGCAGGGACCCCGTCCAGGTATCCCTGTGGCGGTCGCTCAGGACGAAATCCTCGCGCTTGCGCATCTGGTCCCCGGCCCGCATAAAGTACGCGTAGCCGAAGACGTCGCCCACGTACGGCTCATTCCACATGGCGTGGTCGTCGAGGTCGCTCATCATGGCGCCGAGCCAGCTGCTGCCGGTCCTCGCGACCCCGAAGATCCAGACGATGTTCTCCGGCCGAATGCCGGCGGTCTCGCCGGAGAGGCGCGCCCGCAGCCGGGATATCTCCCGGTCCTTGGCCGCGAGTTGCTCGCGGAGACCGTCAGACGCCGCGTTTCCGGCGACGGGCGCTGTCTCGCCGCGGCCGGCCCCCAACCGCAGCACAAAGAACGACCTGATGTTACGCGCCGCCTTGAGGACCGCTTCTTGATCAAAAACCGGCACTCAGGAGCACCTCCGTCACTGGAATCCTCGGGAAGGTTCGCGCCCCAACGGCCAGCGTCCGCGGCCGAACCCACGACCATCGATCGGCGCAGATTTAAGCACCGACAAGGCGCGAACTCAAGCCGCGCGGAGGAGGCGGGACGGCGGTTCGACAGCGGCGAGGGGAGTGTGTAGACTCCCAGGGTTACCGAACCGAGGGCACGAAGTCGAGGTCAGATAGCCACGAGGGTCCTCAAAACAGGGGATCTATATGGTTCAATGCCGCCTATGAACATCTGCACCATCATAGCCAAGAACTACGTCGCCCACGCGAGGGTGCTCGCCGAGTCCTTCAAGGAGCATCACCCCGAGGGGAACTGCTACGTGCTGGTGATCGACGAGGTGGACGGCTACATAGACGCCGCCTCGGAGCCGTTCGAGCTGGTGAATCCGGCCGAAATCGGCATCGACGAGTACGAGCACATGGCGGCGATCTACGACGTGCTCGAGTTCTCGACCGCCGTCAAGCCCTGGCTGTTAGCGTATCTGCTCGAGGAGCGCGGGCTGGAGAGCATCGCGTACTTCGACCCCGACATCCGGATCTACGATCGGCTGGACGAGATAGAAGAGCTGACCCGCGAGCACGAGCTCGTCCTGATCCCCCACATCACGGATCCCCTGCCCCGGGACGGCAAGAAGCCGACGGAGGCGGATATCCTGATCTCCGGCACCTACAACCTGGGCTTTATCTCTCTCAAGCGTGGAGCTCGGGCGAAGAGGTTGCTCGATTGGTGGGCCGAACGCCTGAAGACGGACTGCGTGGTCGCGCCCGACGTCGGCTACTTTGTCGACCAGCGGTGGATGGACTTCGTGCACGGTGTCATGCCGGGCTTCTACGTCCTGCGGGATCCCGCCTACAACGTGGCCTACTGGAACCTGCACGGCAGGACCCTGACGTACGAGAGGGACCGCCGCTACCGCGTGGACGGCCAGCCCCTGCGGTTCTTCCACTTCAGCGGCTTCGACCCGGAGCACCGCAAGCGGCTCAGCAAGCACCAGTCGCGGCACGAGATCCGTCGTCGCACCCCGCTGGCCCGCCTCTGCAACGAGTACGCGGACGCGCTGCTCGCCAAAGGGTACGCGGCGGTCAAGGACTGGCCCTACAGCTACGGCATGCTGCCCAACGGGATAAAACTGGACTCGGGCATGCACCGGCTCTACCGCAAGGGCGAGAACGAGGGCGCGCCGCAACGGTCCATCTTCTCCTCTGAGGGCGCCGAGGAGTTCGTCGCCTGGCTCAACGAGCCGGCCCCGGTAGGCGGAGATCACGGCGTCACGCGGTACCTGCACGAGATCTACTCCGGACGACCCGACCTCAGGCAGGCGTTCCCGAACCTCGATGGGCCGGACGCGATGCGGCTTATCGAGTGGTCCCGCGTCCACGGGCAGGTGGCGCTGCCCTTCCCGACGCATCCTTCCGTTGTAGCCACCGAGCACCCCGAAGGCGATGGGTATGCAGAAAGGGACGGGGCGCCCGGCCCGGCCACCGGGGTCAACGTCGCCGGGTACTTCCGTTCGGAGCTCGGTGTCGGCGAGTCCGCGCGGCAGATGGTGGCCGCGCTGGAGTCCCAGGACATCCCAACCGCCACGGTCGGCCTCGTCGCGAAGCTGAGCCGCCAGGGACACGAGTACGAAACCGACACGGAAGCTCCCTCGTACCCCACCAACCTCATCTGCGTCAACGCCGACATGCTGCCGACCTTCGCTGATCAGGTGGGTCCCAGGTTCTTTGTCGACCGCTACTCGATCGGCCTGTGGTGGTGGGAGATAAGCGAGTTCCCGGAGCGCTTCCGCAGGGCGTTCAATCACCTGGACGAGATCTGGGTCGGCTCGCACTTCGTGGCCGACGCGATCGCGCCCGTCTCGCCGGTTCCGGTGGTGAAGGTGACGATGCCCGTCTCCCTGCCGGAGATAGAGCCGTTCGACCGCGAGCATCTGGGGCTTCCCGATAACTTCGTCTTCTTGTTCGTCTTCGACTACCACAGCGTCTTCGAGCGCAAGAACCCGCTGGCCCTGATAGAGGCCTTCGAGAAGGCTTTCCCGGCGGGCTCGGGTGCCTCCCTCGTGCTCAAGTCCATCAACAGCGAGCACCACGCCGACGACCATGAGCGGCTCTTGGAGGCGGCGGAAGACAACCCCGACATCCACGTCATAGACAGTTACGTCACGGCGGCCGAGAAGAACGCGATGTTCGCCGCCTGCGACTGCTACGTCTCGCTGCACCGCTCGGAGGGCCTCGGTAACACGCTGGCCGAGGCCATGTACCTGGGCAAGCCGGTGGTCGCCACCGGGTACTCGGGCAACATGGACTTTATGACGCCGCAGAACAGCTATCTGGTGGACTACAGCCTGCGGCTCGTCGGCGAGGGAGCCGGGCCCTACCCCCCGACCGGGGAGTGGGCCGAACCCGACGTCGAGCACGCGGCAACCCTGATGCGACACGTCTTCGAGCATCAGGAGGAGGCGCGCGAACGCGGCCGGCGGGCGGCGAAGGACATCCACCGCAACCACTCCCCCGAGGACGCTGGGAAGTCCATAGCAGACCGCCTCGGGCGCATCGAGGCCCGGCTGCGCAGCAGAGAGGAAGAGGAGCGTCGGCACGTACACCGGCTAACGGGCATCGACACTAACCCTCTCACCTACCGCATAGCGACCACCCCGGAACCGGCGCCTTCGACCTCCTTGCTCGGCCGCTTTTTCGCGCCCGTCCGGCGCGTGTTTCTCAAGCTGCTGTGGCCCTTCGCCATGCAACAACGGATCGTCAACCAGGAGCTGCTAGCCAAGATCCGGGAGGCCGACGAGAACCTGCGCGTCGTCATCAACGGGCTCGAGTCGCGCCATGTCAAAGACCGATCCGACATCCTGGGGGCCGTGAGCCGGCTGGGCGAGCGCCTCGACAAGCTGGAGGCGCGGCCGTTGGGGGATCCCGCACGCGGCAAGCGCATAGAGGAGCTGGAGGCGAAGTCGTCGAAGGCTCAGGCCGACGTGGCGGGCACCCTGAACTGGCACGACGAGCGCCTGGCAGAGCTCGAGGCGCGGTCTTTTGAGGGTCAGATCGTCTTGCCGGCCACCGGCCGGACGAGCGGACGGCCGAGCTGGAGAGTCTGGTCCACGAGATGAAGAGTTTGCCGCCCGAGAAGCCGCCGGGCAACGGCAGCCTCTCCCGGCAGGCGATCTCCCGCCTGGCGTTTCCCTTTGCCAGGCAACAGACGGTCAACGAACAGCTATTCACGGCGGTCCGGCTGCTGAGCGAGAACATGCGCGAGTTGCACAGGGCTTCGCTCAGGCGCCACATGGCCCTCGACCAGCAATCGGCGGCCGCCGAACAGTTGCTGGCCGAGAACCGCTCGCTCCCTTACATGGCGGGCTCGCCGTTCATGCTCTACGGGGACCCGGTGGCGGGACGGGTACAGGGCTACGTCAAGCAGGGCGTGGGATCGGAAGCCACGGGCGTCTATCACGCCTTCGAGGACGTCTTCAGGGGCCCGGAGAAGCTCATCCGCGACCGCCAGCGACGTTACCTGGATCTCCTCGGAGGCCGCGGTCCCGTGGTGGACGTCGGCTGTGGCCGCGGGGAGTTTCTGGATCTGCTGCGCGAGCAGAGGCTCGAGTACACCGGCGTGGATATGGACCCAGAGATGGTCGAGTATTGCCGGAGCAAGGGCCACGAGCGCGTGGAGCAGGCGGACGCGAACTCCTACCTCGAGGGTTGCCCGGACGACTCTATCGGCGTGATCTTCTGCGCCCAGGTGATAGAGCACCTGCCTTACAAGGAGCTGCTCCGCTTCTTCGAGTTGGGCCGCCAGAAGCTCGAACCCGGCGGACTGTTCATAGCGGAGACCGTAAACCCGCACTCCGTACGGGCCCTGAAGGCCTTTTGGGTCGACCCGACCCACCAGCACCCCATCTTCCCTGAGGTAGCGCTGGCGCTGAGCAAGATCGAGGGCTTCGAATCGGCCTACGTGTTCCACCCGAACGGTTCCGGCGACATCGAGGCCGATCGCTTCGACACCGGCGAGTACGCGGTGGTGGCTACCAAAGCGACGCGCGAATGAAGCGGCGCCAGGAGCGCCGGCAGGCCGTCAGGCCGTCGTCGGAGCCGGGGACGCGACGGAGGTGACCGGTGCCGATCTTTAGGAACCGCACGGTCTTCGAGGTGGCGCGCGGCGTGAAGGCGTTCCTGAGCCTGGATGCCGGCGTGACCCGCGGCCCGGTGCCGGGATCGCAGCCCCAACCCCCTGCCGATGCCCAGCGACTGCGCAAGGAGCTCGAGAGGGTTCGCGGGCGGTTGAAGGGCCGGGAGGACGAGCTCGGCCGGTTGCGGTCGAGGTTAGAGCAGGCCAACGGCGACGGCGCTGGTCAAGCCGGGGGCGTCAAGCCCGAGAACATGGTCTGGGTCTTCGGTTCCGGGCGGACCGGGAGCAGCTGGCTCACCACGATGATGGGCGACCTCGAAGGGTACGCTCGGTGGAACGAGCCCTACGTCGGCGAGATCTTCGGTATGGCCTACTTCGTCCGGGTGGGCGACCGCATGCGGGGCCGCAAGGATTATTTGCTCGGCGATCCCTACAGAGAAACGTGGATAAGGTCCATTCGGAACTTCATCCTGGAAGGGGCCGACGCCCGGTACCCCGGGCTGGGCGAGAGCGGCACCCTGGTGATCAAAGAGCCCAACGGCTCGGCGGGCGCCCCGCTGCTGGTGGAGGCCCTGCCAGAAAGCCGCGTGATCCTGCTCGTCCGGGAGCCCGAGGGACGTGGTCTCGTCGTCGCTGGCCGCCAACAAGAAGGGGAGTTGGGGCAACCAGTGGCGGGCGGACGGGAACGACGCGCCGTCGCTCGCGGACACCGACCCCGACGCGTTCGTGCGCCAGGCGGCGAACATGTACGCGATCAACCTGGAGAAGGCCAGGGAGGCCTACGAGGCGCACGAAGGGCCCAAGGTCATCGTCAGGTACGAGGACCTGCGCACCGACACCCTGGCGACCATGCGGCGCATCCACGACACTCTGGGGCTGCCGGTCAACGAAAAGGAGCTTGCCCGGGTGGTCGACAAGCACGCCTGGGAGAACGTGCCCGACGAACAGAAGGGCCCCGACAAACCCCGCCGCAAGGCCAAGCCCGGCTCGTGGGAAGAGGACCTGACCCCCGAGCAGGCCGGAACGGTCGAGGAGATTACCGCGACCGTCCTCGAGGCGTTCTACCCTGGGTGGGTCTCCTCCGCGAAGGCGGACGCCTGATGCCCGCCGTGAAGCGGAGCGTCACGCTCAAGCTCTGGCGCGGTATGAACCTGTCCCTCGACGTGGAGGCGGGGCTAACGGGAGCGGGGGCGTTCGCGCGCCGCCTCCGGTCGCGCCTGAAGGCGTCTCCGACCCTGCAGAGAACTGCCGCCCGGTTGCAGGGCGGCGCGCCTCAGATACCGTTGATCGCCCCTTCGGCCGACGGCTCCGCGACGCCGCAGAAGCGCAACGGGCGCGTCCGGCGGTCGGTCGGTACCCGAGCCCCGGAGCGATCCTCGCAGGACCCGCCCATCTTCTTTGTAACCGGGCTCGGCAAGTCGGGCACCTCCTGGCTGATGAAGACCCTCGACTCTCACCCAGAGGTGATGTGCAGGGGCGAGGGACGCTTCTTCTCGGCCGAGTGGCAGCGCGCCGGCTTCGACCCGGCCAACCGCCGGGCGCTCGCCAGCTCCCTCTACCACGCCCTCACCCACTCCGAGCTGTTGAGGCTCTGGGTCGAGCGCTCCATCTGGAGCCGGGACGGCGACCCTGACGAGCACCTCGACGCGCTGATGCGCCTGGCCACCGAGCACTTCATGCTCGCACGCCTCCCGGGGAGCGGCAAACGGTTCGTCGGCGACAAGTCTCCCCTCCTGGACGAGCGCTTCGTCGCTGAGGTGGCCGAGGTCTACCCCGGGGCGAAGGTCATACACATCGTGCGTGACGGCAGGGACCAGGCGGTCTCCATGATGCACCACGTGTGGAACCGGTCCACGGATCAGGGCGGGGTTCAGGCGCTCAAGCCCGGCGAGGCGGAGAGGCGCGAGGTCTACCGCGAGGACCCGCAGAGGTTGCTGGAAGCGGGAGGCATGTTCGTCGAGGAGCGGCTCCGCCAGGCGGCCCAGAGCTGGAACCTCAGGGCCGGCAAGACCTCCGAGGACGGCCCGGCCCTGCTCGGCCCCAACTACATCGAGGTCCGCTACGAGGACCTGCTCGAACGTCCCCACGAGCAGGCCGGCAGGCTCTTCGACTTTCTAGGGGCCGACGCTGGCGAGAAGACCGTCGGGCAGGCGGTGGGCGCGACCACCTTCGAGAAGCTCTCCGACGGCCGGGAGCGGGGTCAGGAGGATTCCTCATCCTTCTACCGCAAGGGCGTGGCCGGAGACTGGAAGAACTACTTCACCGAGCGCGACAAGGAGATCTACAAAGAAGAGGCGGGAGGGCTCCTGATCCGGCTCGGCTACGAGAAGGACGACGATTGGTAGGCGGGCCGCGTCCGAGGCACCGCAAGGCGCTACCGTACGAGAGAACGGAGTAAACGCTTCGATGGGAGGGACCCCTAGAGATGCCGGTCTTTAACAGCCGCACGGCCTTCGAGGTAGCCCGGGGCATAAAAGCGTTCTTGAACATCCAGGCGGGTCTCACCCGCGGCGCCGTACCGGAGCTCGCCGACGGTCCGTCGGCGGCCAAGGCCGTCGGGCCGCCGGAGGGAGGACCCAACCCCCAGGCTCGGCAGTTGCAACAGACCCGTCGACGGCTGGAGCAAAAAGAGGTCGAGGTCTCCCGGCTGCAGGCAAGGCTCGCGGCTTCCGGTTCCAACGGTCATGCCGGCGACGCCGGTGGCGTCCAGCCGGAGAACGTCGTCTGGATCTTCTGCTCCAACCGCAGCGGCAGCACCTGGCTCAGCTCCATGATGGGCGATATAGAAGGCTACGAGGTCTGGAACGAGCCATTGGTCGGTAAGCTCTTCGGCGATCTCTACTACATGGGCGCCGAGGGCCACAAGGACCGCCAGACGTACATCCTTGGGACCCCGCACAAGGCGAGCTGGTTGGACGCTATACAGGCGTTCGTCCTCAGCGAGACCGGCGCCCGTTACCCCACGGTGGCCGAGGGGGGCTACGTGGTCATAAAGGAGCCCAACGGGTCCATCGGGGCGCCGTTGCTCTCCGAGGCCATGCCCGAGAGCCGCGTGATCTACCTGGCCAGGGACCCCCGCGACGCCGTGGCCTCGGGGCTCGACGCCGGCAGGCAGGGAAGCTGGCAGTTCAAGGCGGCCGCCGACCGCGGCTGGAAACGCGAGGCCCTCGCCGACACCCAGCCGGACGCCTGGGTGCGGCGCAGGGCGCAGAACCACCTCAGGCACGCGAGCAGGGCCAAAGAAGCGTTCGACATCCACCAGGGCCCCAAGGTCATGGTCCGCTACGAGGACCTGCGCGCCGACACCCTGACCACGATGCAGCGGATCTACTCCGACCTCGGCATTCCCGCCGGTGAGGAAGAGCTCGCCAGGACTGTAGAGAAGCACGCCTGGGAAAACATCCCGGAGGAGGAGAAGGGCCAGGGCAAGTTCTATCGCAAGGCCAAGCCGGGGGGATGGAAGGAGGACCTCACCCCCGAGCAAGCCGAGATCGTCGAGGACGTGACGGCCCCCTTGCTCAAGGAGCTATATCCCAATTGAGCGATGATCCTGGTGTGACCGGGCACCACGGCGGTCTGGGATCGCCGGGCGATGGCGGCATCCAGGCGGAGAACATGGTCTGGATCTTCGGCACCGGGCGCAGCGGCAGCACCTGGCTGGCATCCATGCTGGGGGAGCCGAGCGGGGTGATTGGGAAGCCGGCCCCGCGGACGCAGGATCGTCTGGGACACAAGTTCTGGAACGAGCCGCTGGTGGGTCAGCTCCTGGGCCACTTCTATACCGAGGTCCCGTCCAGGCAATTGCAACGCGAGAACTTTATCTTCTCGCATTCGAAGCGAGACGTGTGGCTGGAGGGCATCCGGCGCCTGGTCATGGACGGGGCCAGGACCAGGTTCCCGGAGGTGTCCGAGACCGGCTACCTGGTGATCAAGGAGCCCAACGGCTCCGTCGGGGCTCCGCTCTTGATGGAGGCTTTGCCCGAGAGCCGCATGGTCCTGCTCATCCGCGACCCCAGGGATGTCGCGGCCTCGCCCTGGACCGGCACCGGGCGGGCGGCATCGCGCACGAGAAGAGGGGGAAAGATCCGCGCCGACGAGCGGGGCGGACCGATCCAGCCGGGCCGACAGCCAGCCGAACGCTTTCGTGAAAGGACAGGCGATCAGGTACGTCAAGAACGTGACCCTGGCCGAGGCGGGCTTTCGACGCCCATCGAGGATACAAATCGCTGGTCAGGTACGAGGGCCTTCGCGCAGGCCCGCGAGATACCATGCAGCGAATCCACTCGGATCTGAACCTGCCGGCGATGACGGAAGTGATCTCCCAAGCGGTTGCGACGCACGCCTGGGAGAACGTGCCCGAGGAGGTGAAGGGCCAGGGCAAGGACCGCCGCAAGGCCAAGCCGGGCGGCTGGCAGGAAGACCTCACCCCCAGGCAGGCCGAGATCGTCGAGGACGTGACGGCCCCCTTGCTCAAGGAGCTATATCCCGGCTGAAGGTTACGGCCCGGCTCCAGGGCCGCAGCGATTACCCGAGACCGCAAGTGGTTATCGCCCCGAGACGACATCGTTTCCGGGTGCATCGCCCTCCGCGTCTGGCGGCCCAGAAGGACGATTGCGCTGGCGCAAGGATGCTCGGCGGGTGTTCGCTCCGGGCTCGTTGAACTCAAAACCCGCGGTTGTCCTGTCCTCGCCCGCCGCCGGCCAACGCGCGTCCAGGCGGCCAGCCGCCGCATCGGACGCGGTGGAGCCTGGAGTTGGCATCCCCTTTGGCAGAATCCGTCGTCGTCGGGCACAATATCGCTCGTGAACAACGTTAGAGCGGACGACCTTGTATGGATCTTCGGCACCGGGCGGGGCGGCAGCACCTGGCTGGCCTCGATGATGAACGAGATGGCCGGTGGGTGGTGGGACGAGCCGCTGGTGGGCAAGCTCTTCGGCGACCTCTACTTCTCCGAGCCGGGGACCAACCAGGCAGACAAAGACGACTTCATCTATGCTCGCAAGCATCGGGACTCGTGGCTACGTTCGATTCGCAGCTTCGTTCTGGATGCCGCCGCCGTAAGGTTCCCACGGGTGCCCGACGATGGCTATCTGATCGTCAAGGAGCCCAACGGGTCGGTGGGCGCGCCGCTGCTGATGGAAGCCCTGCCCGAGAGCCGCATGATCTTCCTGGTCCGCGACCCCAGGGACGTCATCGCCTCCAACAAAGACGCCCGTCGGGAAGGTGGCTGGCTCGCCCAACGCCACGAAGGCTCGACACGACCGGCGGGCAACCTGGCGCGCAGGAACCTGAACGCCGCTGTGACGAGACGGGCCAGGAGGTACCTACAGAGCGTGGGGAAAACCAAACAGGCCTACGAAGCGCACCAGGGGCACAAGGTGTTCGTCAAGTACGAGGAGCTAAGCGCCGACACCCTGGGCGTCATGCGACACATCCACTCGGAGCTGGACATCGAGGTGGAGGAAAGGGATCTGGCACGATCGGTGGAGAAGTATTCCTGGGAGAGCATCCCGGAGGAGGAGAAAGGCGCGGGCAAGTTCCACCGAAAGGCCACACCAGGCAGCTGGCGGGAAGATCTCACCCCCGAGCAGGTCGAGATCGTGGAGAGGGAGACGTCGCCCCTGCTCAACGAGTTATACCCCCAGTGAGGACCGGAGCCGTTGTGCACTATCGGGCCGTGAGGGCGTGAGGGCGGAGGACCTGGTCTGGATCTTCGGGACCGGGCGCAGCGGCAGCACCTGGTTGGCATCCATGCTGGCGGAGATGGAAGGTCACCATCTCTGGAACGAGCCGCTGGTAGGGCGCCTGTTCGGCGGTTTCTACGACGAGGTCTTCCCGCGGACTGCGGGCCGCGAGAGCTTCATCATGTCCGAAGCCAACCGAGAAGCATGGCTAGAAGGCATCAGGATCCTGGTTCTCGGGGTAGCCTCCCGTATGTACTCTGACGCGGCGGAAGGCGTTCTGGTCGTCCAGGAGCCCAACGGGTCGGTGGGCGCGCCGCTCCTGATGGAGGCTTTGCCCGAGAGCCGCATGGTCCTCCTCGTCCGCGACCCCAGGGATGTCGTGGCCTCCGCCCTGGACGGCCACCGCACCGGGGGCCATGCCCACGAGCGGGCGATCCGGGACCCGCGCAGAAAGGAAGCGCTGACCAGTAATCCGCCGGAGAATCGTCAGGGCGCCTTCACGAAGAGACAAGCCGAGAGGTATCTCCGAAACGTGGGCAGCGCCAAGCGCGCCTACGACGCGCACGGGGGGCGCAAGGTCCTCGTAAAGTACGAAGAGCTGCGCTCGGACACGCTGGGCACCGTGCACCGGATCTGCTCCGACCTCGGCCTCACGGTGGATGGGGTAGAGCTCGCCCGGGCGGTCGAGGAGCATGCCTGGGAGAACATCCCCGAGAAACGGAAGGGCGAAGGCAAATTCCATCGCAAGGGGATCTCCGGCGGTTGGAGGGACGACCTTTCCCCTCGGCAGGTCGAAACGGTGGAGGAAATCACCGCTCCCTTGCTCGAGGAGTTCTACCCCGGCTGAAGGTTTGTTGGCGCGGGGTTTCTATACCTGCGGGCCATTACGGAGCCGGTGAGGCGTCCTGGGTTGTGCTATCAAGAAGGATGGTTTTGTGAGAGCATACGCCGCGTCATGCGCGGACACGTTTGAACGGGAGGGATCCCTAGAGATGCCGGTCTTTAACAGCCGCACGGCTTTTGACATAGCACGCGACGTCAAGGCGTTCTTGAACGTGCGGGCGACGCTGACCCGTAACGGCGCTTCCGGCCCAGCACCGACGGCCGCCCGAGCCCGCCAGGGCGATGGATCCTCGCCGCCGGCGGCCAACGACGACGAGGTTGCCAGGCTAAAGGAGGAGCTTGCCCGGGCCAAGAGCGCGGCGGGCCAGTCGGGGGCAGACGCGCCCATCTTCTTCTTGATAGGGCGGTCGAAGTCAGGCACTTCGTGGCTCATGAGGCTCCTGGATTCGCACCCCGAAATAGTGTGCCGCGGCGAGGGCATGTTCTTTGATCGCAATTCTCCGCGCTCCCTGCTGCGGGCGCTCTCGCGCTCCGATGAAGTGCAGGCATGGCTCGCGCGTAGCCCGTGGACGCGCCGGGCGCCCGAGGCCGGACTCGAGGCCGTGCTGGGAAGCTTCGTGCGCCAGGCGATGCTGCGAAGGCTCGAGGAGGTCAGGGGACGCAACGCTACCAAGAAGATCGTGGGCGACAAGAGCCCCTTCAAGAGCGCGAGGACGGTGGAGGACATCGCCACCGCGTGCCCGGGGATCAGGGTCGTGCACATCATCAGGGACGGCCGGGATGTGGTGGTGTCTTCGGCCCACCACCGCTGGAACAACGCCGCGGATGTCGGCGGGCACCGCAATCTCACCCCGGATCAGGTGGCGACGCGCGAGGCTTACCGCTCGGACCCGAGCGCCTTCGTTGCCGGCGGGGAGAGCATCTTCGCCGACGGTCACGTGGCGGAGATCGCCCGCAGCTGGGCCTCGTCCGTGGGCGGTACGGTAGAGAAAGCCGCGCTCCTGGGCGATAACTACCACGAGGTACGCTACGAGGAACTCCTGGCGAACCCGGTCGACGAGACCCGGCGGCTGCTCGGGTTCCTCGGGGCCGACGCCGGCGAGGAGGCAGCCCGCCGATGCGTCGAGGCGGCGAGCTTCGAGCAGTTGTCGGGCGGCAGGGCCCAGGGCGAGGAAGACTCGAGCTCCTTCTACCGCAAGGGCGTCGCCGGCGACTGGAAGAACAACTTCACCGAGGAGGACAAAGAGGTCTTCAAGAGGGAGGCCGGGGAGACCCTGATCCGGCTCGGCTACGAGAAGGACCTGGACTGGTGAGGGATCGGGGGGGCCGGATCGCCGTTATCGAAGACCGCCCGGCGACGCGGGCCGCGTAGGTACGCCGCTTGAACGCGCAGGGGGCGGCGAGGCGTGCCTACGGCCGGGTTAGGAGGCTCGGAGAGGCCTGGCGGAGGATGCCCGGCGGGCGGGCGAATCCCACCACCCATCCATCGGTCTCCCCTACTGAGGAGACCCCGGTCTTTTTCGTCACCGGGCTCGGCAAATCCGGGACCCGGTGGCTGACCAAGATCCTGGACTCCCACCCAGAGGTGATGTGCAGGGGCGAGGGACGCTTCTTCTCCGCCGACGTGGAGGCGCGCCGACCTGGACCCGGCCGAAAACGAGCGGGCGCTCGTCAGCTCCCTCTACCACGCCCTCACCCACTCCGAGCTCTTGAGGCTCTGGGTCGAGCGCTCCATCTGGAGCCGGGACGGCGACCCAGACGAGCACCTCGACGCTCTGATGCGCCTGGCCACCGAGCACTTCATGCTCGAAGAGCTCTCCGGCACGCCCAAGAGGCTCGTCGGGGACAAGTCTCCCCTCCTGGACGAGGCGTTTATGCAGGAGGTGGCGCGGGTCTATCCCGGGGCGAAGGTCATACACATCGTCCGGGACGGCAGGGACCGGACGGTCTCCTCCATGCACCGGATGTGGCGCCGCGCCGGGCAGGGCTACGTTCACCGGTTGAAACCCGAGGAGATAGCCAAGGGCGACCCCGGCTCCGGACGACCCGAGAGCGGGGAGAGCATCTTCACCGAGGAGCGGCTCCGCCAGGCGGCCCGCAACTGGAGCCTGCTGGTGGGCAGGGCGGTCGAGGATGGCCCTGCCCTGCTCGGTTCGGGCTACGCCGAGGTGCGTTACGAGGACCTGCTCGATCGCCCCAACGAGGAGGTCGGCAGGTTGCTCGGTTTCCTCGGGGCCGGCACGGACCCGGAGACCGTGGACCACTGCGTGAGCTCGGCCAGCTTCGAGAAGCTCTCCAAAGGTCGTCGGCCCGGGGAAGAGGACCCCTCGTCGTTCTACCGCAAAGGAGTTGCGGGCGACTGGAAGAACCACTTTACGGATCGGGACAAAGAGGTCTTCAAGGAAGAAGCCGGGGAGCTGCTGGTCCGCCTCGGATACGAGAGGGACCTGGACTGGTGAGGGATCGTGTCTCGACGGTCGTCCGACGCCAGCGGTCCCGGCCCGCCGGGCGGTAGGTTCCTGTGGAGCGCGGAGCGGCCAAGGCGCTTGCCGCGGCGGCGCTGTTGGCCGGCCTGTGCCTGATAGTCGTTCTGGCCCTGCCGTCCGGCGAGACCCAACCCAGCCTTCGGCAGCCCTCCGACGGTCCCAACATCGTCTTCATCCTCACCGACGATCTGGACGTCGCCTCGGCCCGCAAGATCCCTGGCCTCGACGCCCTCCTGGCGGACGAGGGAAAGACCTTCGAGAACGCCTTCGTCACCCAGTCGCTCTGCTGCCCTTCGAGGGCCACGATGCTCACCGGCCAGTACCCGCACAACCACCTGGTCAGGGGCAACAACCCGCCGCTCGGGGGTTTCAGGACCTTCCGCGAGCTCGGCCGCGAAGAGTCGACGATTGCCACCTGGCTCGACGACGCCGGCTACCAAACGGCCTTCTTCGGCAAGTACCTCAACGGCTACGGCCACAGAAAGGAAGACCGCACCTACGTCCCGCCGGGTTGGGACGAGTGGTACGGGGAGGTCGAGTACGCGACGCTCAACCACAACGGGCAAGTCGTCGAGTACCCGGCCGACACCTACCACGACGACGCGTTGTCAGGGCTGGCGCAGGGCTTCATCAGGCGCCAGGAAGGCAAGGATGAGCCCTTCTTCATGCACCTCTCCGTCAGCGCCCCCCACGCCCCGGCAGACCCGGCCCTGAGGTACGAGGAGTTCTTCGAAGACGTCAAGGTGCCCCGAACGCCATCCTTCGACGAGGCGGACGTCTCCGACAAGCCCAAGTGGGCGCGGATACCGGCGCTCAACGCCAGAGAGAAACGGCACATCGACGAGCTCTACCGCAACAGGCTGAGGACCATGATACCCGTCGTCGAGACGATCGAGGGCCTGATCTCGACGCTCGAGGAGACCGGGCAGCTGGACGATACGTACCTGGTCTTCGCCAGCGACAACGGCTACCACATGGGCCAGCACGGGCTGGAGCTGGGCAAGGACACGGCCTACGAGGAGGACATAAGGGTACCGCTGATAGTCCGCGGGCCCGGCGTGCCCGAGGGAACCAGGGAAGACGGATTCGTCCTCAACAACGACCTCGCCCCCACCTTCGCGGACCTGGCGGGCGTCGAGCCACCCGGCTCGGTCGACGGCCGCTCGTTCGCCCCCATGCTGGACGGTTCCCAAGACAACGATCCCGAGCGGTGGCGCACGGCCTTCCAGATCAGCCACTGGAACGACGGCGCGTGGGACGATTCCGCCAACGACGCCGTCACGCCCGTGCCGCCTTACAGGGCGGTACGGACCCCGAACTACCTGTACGTCGAGTACGAGACGGGCGAACGCGAACTCTACAACCTCAACGCGGATCCTTACCAGTTGGAGAGCCTGCACGACTCCGCCGATCCGGCCCTCATCGACAAGCTAGGTACCAGACTAGAGGCTCTCAGGGACTGCGAGGGTCAGGGCTGCCGGGACGCCGAGAACTAGGGCGGTGTTCGGGCCGTCGGCTCTAGCGCAACCTCCGGCCTCCGGGTTCGGACCTTCCGCGCCCAGCGTCAGAAGTTCGGGTAGAACTGGCGGGCCAAATCGCCGGTTACCTGCTCTACCTTCTGTACCTGCCAGGGCGTGAGGTCCTCTTGCCAGCCCCCGGGCTTGGCCTTGCGGCGGTCCTTGCCCTGGCCCTTCTGCCTCCTCGGGCACGTTCTCCCAGGCGTGCTTCTCCACCGCCCGGGCGACCTCTTCCTCCGCCGCCGGTATGCCGAGGTCTGAGTAGATCCTGCGCATGGTGCCCAGAGGGTCGGCCCTGAGCTCCTCGTAGCGGACCATGGACTTGCGCCCCCCGTGGGCCTCGTAGGCCTGCTTGGCGGCGTCCATGTTCTTCAGGTACCTGCGCGCCTGCGCCGCCACGAAAGCGTCCGGTTCGGCGTCGGCGCGGCTGGGACGTGACGCCTTCTTTTGCCGGCGCGGATCCTTGATGGTCCTCTCGCGCGCGATGCCGCCGGTCCTGTGCCGGTCAAGGGCGGAGGCCACCACGTCGCGGGGGTCGCGGACCAGGAAGATCATGCGGCTCTCGGGCAGCGCCTCCATCAGCAGCGGCGCCCCTACGGTCCCGTTGGGTTCCTTGATGACCAGGTAATCGTCCTCGGTCAGCTCCGGAAACTTCTCCCTCGCCACGTTGAGGACCAGAAACCTTATGCCCTCCAGGTACGCCTCTCGCGTCGAGTCGCCGAAGATAAAGTGCCTGTTGCCCAGTTGCCGGTGCGGGACCTGGGTATAGAAATGGCCCACCAGCTGGCCGACCAGCGGCTCGTTCCAGAACCGGCGGCGTCCGTAGTCCTTCCAACGTTGCCTCGGGGTCAACTCTCCCAGCATGCTCGCGAGCCAGGTGCTGCCGCTGCGCCCGGTGCCGAAGACCCAGATCAGGTTCTCCGCTCTGACGCCGTTGTTCTCCATCAGGTTTCCCACGTCCGAAGACTTTGCACGAGCCTGACCTCCAAAACGTCCCACTACGCCGCTCGTCGTTGCGTTCTCACGGGATCGTCCGCTCCGTCGCGGACCAGGACTGCGTTCCGACCTCCGGATACTAGCAGATTCTCCGTCGACCCTTGCCGGCATGGTATAAGTCACCGCGTGATCGTGGCCCTCCGAACGACGCTCGCGTTGCTCGCCGTGCTGGCGATGGCCACCGGCTGCTCCTCCATACTCTCGCAGGAGCCCGACCGCCCCAACATCATCCTGGTCCTGACCGACGACCTGGACGTCGGGATGGCGGAGCGCATGCCGCGGCTCCAGGAGCAGATGGCCGAGGAGGGTGCCACCTTCGAGGACTTTTTCGTGACCACCCCCGTCTGCTGCCCGAGCCGGGCGACGATCCTCACGGGCCGGTACGCGCACAACCACGAAGATCTACCGGAACTCGCCCCCGGAGGGGGGCTACCAGAAGTTCCGCGACCTGGGCCACGAGTCTTCGACCATCGCGACCTGGCTCGACGACGCAGGCTACAGGACGCTGCTCGCCGGCAAGTACCTCAACGGCTACTGCGAACCCGACCGAAGGGTGCGACGATCCGCGCCACGTCCCGCCCGGCTGGGACGAGTGGTACGGCCACCTGGCGGGAGGCAAGTGGAACGAGAACGGCGAGATCGTGAGCGAGCGCGGCAAGAACCAGGACGACCTGGTCTCCCAGTACGCCACAAGGTTCGTCGAGGAGAGCGACGAGCCCTTCTTCGCCTACCTGGCCACGAACGCCCCGCACCCGCCCGCCAAACCGCCGGACCGCTACGAGGACGCATTCGAGGGCGCCAAAGCCCCCCGCACGCCGAGCTTCAACGAACAAGACGTCTCCGACAAGCCCAGGTCCGTGCGCAACTCCCCCTCCCTGAGCGAAGGGGAGATAGATGCCGTGGACGCCCGCTACAGGCAGAGCTTGCAGTCGATGGGCGCTGTTAACGACATGCTGGACGAACTCTTGGACACCCTGGAGGCGGAGGGTAAGCTGGAGAACACCTACATCTTCTTCACCTCCGATAACGGCTACCTCACGGGCCAGCACCGGATCAAGAAGGGCAAAGACGTCCCGTACGAGGAGAGCATTAAGGTACCCCTGATGGTCCGCGGCCCCGACGTGCCTGAGGGGACCCAGAACGGCGCGATGGTTCTGAACAACGACCTGGCCCCCACCTTCGCGGACCTGGCGGGCGTCGGAGCCGCCCGACTCGGTCGACGGCCGCTCGTTCGCGCCACCTGCTCGACGGTTCCCAAGACAACGACCCCGAGCGGTGGCGCACCGCCTTCGAGGTCCAGAGTTGGAGCAAGAGCGGCGAGTCCGCCGGGGGCAAGCCCGGCTACCGGGCCGTGAGGACCCCCCGAGTACCTGTACGTCGAGTACGAGGCGGGCAAGCGCAAGAGCGGGGAGCGCGAACTCTACGACCTCCGAAAAGATCCGTACCAGCTGGAGAGCCTGCACGACGATCCGGCCTACGCGGACGAGAAGGCCGACCTCCAATCGAGGCTCGAAGCGTTGGATAACTGCGCCGGGCAGGGGTGCCGGGAGGCCGAGAACGCTTCGTCCGACCGGTAGCAAGCCCGGTCCTGCCGGGTCAGATCTGACCACCCGTGGGTAGCCTGGCATTCGAGGACATCTGTTATAGGATGGGGAACGCTTTGTCGAATTCCGCGCATCGAAGGCGAGATGGGTAGCTGCTGGTGATGCCCCGACCGGCGGTGAAGCGCGTCCTCAGGCATGCGTTGCTGTTGGCGCTCGTCCTCGCGGTGGCCGCCTGCGGCGGGGAGGGAGCGGTCGACTGCGGGGACTCCTGGAGCGCGGTCCAGGGCGCCTCACGGCTCGATAGCCCCCAGGCGATCGCGGCCGTCGCGGACGACGACGTCTGGGTCGTGGGGAGCAAGAGCGCCCGCCGCGGCGGCATGGGCACGGGGGCCGTGCATTGGGATGGAGAGGACTGGACCTCGCCCCCTACCCCCAATCGGTCGACCGGCGACGGCTACTCCGAGAACGCGCTGCTCGACGTGGCGGCCGACGAGCAACGACGCCTGGGCGGTCGGTTATTCCATGGCCGGGGGGCGCGGAGACGCAGGCCGGCTACAAGACCCTGATCGGACGCTGGAACGGCGACCGTTGGAAGGTGGCGGAGAGCCCGAACGTCGGCGGCAGCTCGAACACGCTGACCGGCGTCGCCCACGCCGGACCCGACCGGGCGTGGTCGGTCGGCTACCACAGGGCCGGTACCGCGCGCGAGACCTTGCTCCTGCGCTGGGACGGCGAGTCGTGGGCGTCGTCCGCGAGCCCGAACCCGGGGGCCTTGAGCAACGCGCTGCTCGACGTGGCGGCCGACGACGACGGCGCCTGGGCCGTCGGGTACAAGAGCGGTGAGGAAGGTTACAGAGTCTCTCGTCCTGCGCAATGACGGCTCGGGGTGGCGAGAGGTCCGGACGCCCGCCTTCGGCGATGGCGACAACGTCCTGACCAGCATCTCGGCGAGCCCCGGTGGCGGAGTCTGGGCGGTGGGCTACTACGTCGACGGCACCGATTACAAGCCCCTGGCGTTGCGCTCCGACGGGGGCGCGTGGGAACGCGTGCCAAGCCCCGACCAGGACGACGGGGACGCCATCTTCCGGGACATCGACGCCTCTTCGGCGACCGACGCCTGGGCGGTCGGCTTCGAGTACCGGGCAGAGCCTGGCGACTACGTCGCCACGACCCAGCACTGGGACGGGTCCGCGGTGGACCGCCGTACCGAGCTCGATCGTCCCGCCCGACGCGAGGAGCGAGATGCTCGACGTCGCCGTCCGCCGAACGAGCTCCCAGGTGTGGGCGGCCGGACAGACCCGCGAGACGACCGATCGAGCACCGCCAACGTGGAGACCATCTGCCCCTCCGGGAACCCCGCCGGAGACGCCGTCCTCCCGGGACCGCGCAGACTCGCCCGCCGGCACCGACGACCCTCAGGACGATCCGCCGGAACGGACGGAATCGGTCCGGCCCCGGCTCGGCCCTCGGCCTCCGACGCGTCGGCGACCCCGGTAGCCGGTCCGACGCCGGTGAGGGCCGTCGACAAGGCCGCGGAGGCCGGCATCCAGGAGACCACCCGCGACCTACGGGGCCGTCGTCGCCGACTTCGACGGCGACCGGTTACCGGACATCTTTCTTGGCCGTCACGGAAGCCCGCCACGTCTCTACCACAACGACGGCGACGGGACGCTTCACAGAGGCCGACGACAGCCAGGCAATCGTTCGGCAGGGGTCGCATCGATCGCCACGGCTGCGACGCGGCGGACGTGAACCAGGACGGGCTCGAGGACATCTTCTGCGCGGTGGGGGCCCTCCACGGCGTCGGGACCAAGCAGAACGGGCTCTTCATCCAGAGACCGGACAACACCTTCGTAGATCGGGCGCCGCAAGTACGGCGTGCTCGAGCCGTTCTCCCGGGGACGATCGAGCACCTTCTTCGACGCCAACGGCGATGCCTACCCCGACCTGTTGATGGAGAACGAGTCGGACCGGCCCGACGGCATGCCCTCCCCCACCCGGCTGTTCGTCAACCGCGAAGGGCGCGCGTTCCGTCCCGCGCCGGAGCTCGGGCTCGAGGTCGAGTCCGAGGGAGGTCGAGCCATCCCGGGCGACTTCGACGGGGACGGCTGGCAGGATCTGCTCGTCGACATGAACAGCAGCAGCGAGCGTGCCTCCGACCTGCGCGTCTACCGCAACGAGCGGGGGCAACGGCTTCACCGAGGTGGCCGAGGAGGTGGGCCTCGGGCACGGCGTCGTCGACGCGACTCTGGCAGACGTCAACGGCGACGGGCGGCCCGATGTGATCGAGGTGACGGCCGACGAAGCTACGCGTCTTGCTCAACGACAACGGCACGTTCTCTAGCCGCGTTCTCCACGGAGCTGCAGCACGGACGCGCGGTCGCCACAGGCGACGTGAACGGCGACGGCCTCTCCGACATCTACGTGATGCGAGGCCAGGGCGGCGCGCTTTCTAACGCCCCGGATCGGGTCTTCCTCAACGACGGTAGCGGGGAGAGCTTCACCAAGGCTGTCGTTCGTCCCCTCGACGAGCGAGGGCGAGGCCGAATCCGTGTGGCCCATCGACTACGACAAGAACGGCTTGACCGACTTCCTCGTGCTCAACGGTCTCGGCGCCCGAAAACCCGGGACCGGTGCAGCTCATCGCGTTCTACCGTGACGCCTCGTGAGCAGCACGGGGCACCACCAGACGGGAGTAGGCACCATCCCCGGAGATCGTTTGCGGGCTGACCGCCTTCGCGGGTCGGAAGCATCCGAAAAGTAGCCCAAATGGAGGATTTACCTCTCTGCGATCTGAGATATCCTACGTTCACTAGCTTGCACAACGTCTGAATTTCGATGGCTCCGGGGGGAGCAAGCATGGCGGAGAAGAGCAACTTTCTCAGATCGGTGGCGGTGGCGGTGGCGACCTGTGCCGCGCTGCTGGTACTGGTGGTCACGCACGTCGACCCGACGCAGGCCGCCCAGAACAGGCCGAACATCGTCTTCCTGATCACCGACGACCAGGACGCCGGGTCGCTGTCCGCCATGCCGAACGTGAGAAAGTTGCTGACCCAGCGGGGCAAGACGTTCCCCAACGCGACGTTGACCACGCCCCTGTGCTGCCCTTCCCGGGCCAGCATGCTCAGGGGACAGTACCCCCACAACACCGGCGTGCTCGACAACGGCGGGTCCGATGGGGGCCACGGCACCTTCAAGGCCCTCGGCAGGGACCGCAGCACCTACGCCACGTGGTTGGACCGGACCGGGTACAAGACCGGCTACTTCGGCAAGTACATGAACGGCTACGATCGCGAGGCTTACGTCCCTCCGGGCTGGGACCGTTGGGTGGCCGCCGACCACGCCCCGGCCACCATGCGCGCCAGCGTGGACGGGAAAGCGGTGGACCTCGACCGCCGCTACGAGACCTTCGACCTGGCGATGAAGAAATACTCGCTGGACTTCCTCAACAAGAGCGTCAAGAGCCCGAGGCCGTTCTTCATGGCGGTCTCGTTCTCCGCCCCGCACACCGAGAGCGGGAGGGCCAAGTACGAGAAGAGGTACGCGAAGCGGTTCTCCAGGCCAGGTGGCCCAGGACGCCGAACTTCGACGAGCAGGACCGCTCCGACAAGCCCCGGTGGGTACAAAGGTTCCCGAGGGTCAGCAGAGGGGACAAGAAAGAGTTCGACCAGATGCACCGGGCGCGGCTGCGCAGCCTGCTCACCGTGGACGACACCGTAGAGGCCTACGTCCGCGCCCTATCGAGACGAAACGAACTCTCCGACACCTACATCTTCTACTTCACCGACAACGGCTGGCACATGGGCAACCACGCCATGCCCAAGGGCAAGAACACCCCCTACACCGAGGACGTGGAGTTCCCCCTGATAGTCCGCGGGCCGCGGGTGGCGCCCGGCACCACCGACCGGAGCCTGGTCTCCAACACCGACATAGCACCGACCTTCGCCGACGTGGCCAACGCCTCCCCGACCTCCTCGGTCGACGGCAGGTCCATCCTGCCGCTGCTGCGGGGGCAGAACGTACCGTGGAGGGATGCCCTGCTGATCGAAGGCAGAAACAGTAGATCTACTTTCCGATACGAGGCCGTGAGGACCAACCGGTTCGCGTACCATCGGTACCCCTCGACCAACGAAGAGGAGCTCTACGACCTCGGGGCGGATCCCTACCAGCTACGCAGCCGTCACGACGATCCCGCCTTCGCGAACACCGAGACCAACCTCCGGACGCGGCTGGACGCCTTGAGGAGTTGCGCGGGCGCGCAGTGCAGGGCCGCGGAGGGAGGGCAGTAGCCTATGGACACAAACGATCGCAGCACGCCGTGACCTTGATCCCGTCGTGGGGCAAGGCATCGGTTCCTGGAGAACCTATTTGTCCGACGGCGTTGAAGGACCGTGCGAACCTCGCCCAGCGGGAGGCCACAATGTCCCCTTCCGCGAGACGCCGAATCCATGTTCTGGGGCAAGACGCCCCCGCCTAGTGTGAATGTCACGATTGCCCCGTCCAGAAGAACGGGCGGTGTGGGGAGGGCGTCTTGCCACCGAGATCGGGCAGACGAGTCGTGAGGAGAATCTGCAAGTATCCTCTCCTGTTCGTCTTGCTAAGCCTGGTTGCCAGCTTGGGCGTGGCGGCCGGCCAGACGGACAGCTCCCTCGCCCAAGCGTCAACGCGCCCGAACATCATCCTTATCCTCGCCGATGACTTGGATGAAGCAACCTCACAAAAGAAGGTAGGCCTCGAGAAACACATAGGCAATGAGGGCGTGACCTTCGAGAACGCCTTCGTCACCGAGCCGGTTTGCTGCCCGTCGAGGGCCACGATCCTCACCGGACAGTACCCTCATAACCACCTGGTCCGCCGCAATTCTCCCCCGCTGGGCGGCTTCGAAATCTTCAAGCGTCTCGGACGAGAGAAGTCAACGGTAGCCACCTGGCTGGACAGGAAGGCCGGATACCAAACCGCGTTCGTGGGCGCGAAGTACCTGAACGGCTACGCCGCGAAGAAGCGCGCTTACGTCCCGCCAGGGTGGGACGAGTGGTACACCTTGACGGCCGACAAGACGATCAACCGAAACGGCCGCATAGAGAAGTACCCCGAGGGCACATACCAGGACGACCTGCTCTCCAAGCTCACCCGCGACTTCGTTGGACGGCAAAAGGGCAAGAGCAGGCCCTTCTTCGTGCACCTCTCGCTCCAGGCCCCGCACGATCCCGCGCAACCCGCCAAGAGATACGAGGACGAGTTCAAGCGAGCACGGGCGCCCCGCACGCCTGCTTTCAACGAGCGGGTAATCTCCGACAAGCCCGGGTGGGTACGGGACAAGTCACGACTCTCCACGGCCGACAAAAAGCGCATCGACCAGCACTACCGTGACCGACTGAGGACGATGGCCGCCGTCGGCGAGCTGGTCGGCAAGCTGGTCAAAACGCTCAAAGGATCGAACAAACTGAACAACACCTACATCGTGTTCTCGAGCGACAACGGCTACCACCAGGGCCAACACCGCATCGAGCTTGGCAAGGGCACGCCCTACGAGGAGAGCATTGGTGTGCCCTTGATGGTCCGGGGCCCCGGCA
The DNA here is from genome assembly GCA_963769655.1 of uncultured Rubrobacteraceae bacterium. Classification (GTDB taxonomy): domain Bacteria; phylum Actinomycetota; class Rubrobacteria; order Rubrobacterales; family Rubrobacteraceae; genus CAVYMT01. The sequence goes on from CAVYMT010000007.1 coordinate 512,953, forward strand.
TACCGGCGGGGATCGAGAGAAACGAGATGGTCCTCAACAACGACTTCGCGCCCACCTTCGCCGATTGGGCGGGCGTGACTGCGCCCGCCTCTGTGGACGGCCGATCTTTCGCGTCCTTGATCGACGGGAACCCGGGACGGCTCCGCCATCGTGGCGTACGGGCTTTGAGGTTCGCTACTGGCAAAAGAGGACCGGGGCCGGCACACCAGGCTACCAGGCATTGAGGACCGCACGACACACGTACGTCGAGTACGAGAACGGAGATCGGGAACTCTACGACCTGGGAGCGGACCCGCACCAGTTGCGCAACTCTTACGGGTCTGCCGACCCGCGCCCAGTTGCGGAGCTTAGTTCGCGGCTACGAGCGCTGCGGAACTGCTCGGGGGAAAGTTGCCGCGCCGCGGAGAACGGATCATCCGCCCAGTAGCCAACTTCGCATGGGCGCGAGCGTCTTCCGGAATCGGGCCAGCCGTTGGCTAGGAGCAGGGCCGGATCCCGGTGGATCGTCGTCCCGAGCACAGCCATCGAGGCTGGCCCAGAGTAGCCCAGTTGGATGAGATACCACGCGTCGATCTGCGGTATCCTACGCTCACAAGCTTGGGCAAGGTTGGGATCTCGACGGCTCCGGGGGGAGGCCAGGCAAGCGTGGGAAAGTCGAATTTTCTGAGATCGTCGGTGGCGATGGCGACGGCGGTCTGCGCCGCGCTGGCTGGTGCTGGTGATCGCGCACGTCGAGCCGACGCAGGCCGCCCAGAACAGGCCGAACATCGTCTTCGTGTTTACCGACGACCAGGACGCCGGGTCGCTGTCCGCCATGCCCAACGTGAACAGGCTGCTGGCAAAGCAGGGCAAGACGTTCCCCAACGCGACGTTGACCCAGCCCCTGTGCTGTCCGTCCAGGGCGACCATGTTGAGAGGCCAGTACCCCCACAACACCGGAATTCTCGGCAACGAGGCGCCCAACGGGGGCCACAAGCAAGTTCAAGGCCCTGGGCAGGGACCGCAGCACCTACGCCACGTGGTTGAACAAGGCCGGGTACAAGACCGGTTACTTCGGCAAGTACATGAACGGCTACGATCGCGCGACCTACGTCCCTCCGGGTTGGGACCGCTGGGTGGCCGCCGACCGAGCGCCGGACCGCATGGTGGTCAGCGACAACGGGAAGGCCGTGGACCTCCAACCTCGCTACGAGACCTTCGACCTGGCGATGAAGGACTACTCGCTCGACTTCCTCAAGAACAACGTCAAGAGCCCGACGGCCGTTCCTCATGACGGTCTCGTTCTCGGCACCGCACAAACCGAGTCCGGTAGGGCCAAGTACGAGAAGAGGTACGCGAAGCGGTTCTCCGGGGCCAAGTGGCCCAGGACGCCGAACTTCGACGAGCGGGACCGCTCCGACAAGCCCCGGAGGGTGCGGAGTCTCCCGGGAGTCAGCAGTGCCAAGGAGAAGAAGATAGACAAGATCGCACAGGGCGCGGCTGCGCAGCCTGCTCACCGTGGACGACGCGGTGGAGGCCTACGTCCGCGCGCTGTCGAGGGAAAGGAACTCTCGGACACCTACATCTTCTACTTCACCGACAACGGCTGGCACATGGGCAGCCACGCCCTCGCCCAGGGCAAGAACACCCCCTACACCGAGGACGTGGAGTTCCCCCTGATAGTCCGCGGGCCGCGGGTGGAGCCCGGCACCACCGACCGGAGCCTGGTCTCCAACACCGACATAGCACCGACCTTCGCCGACGTGGCCAACGCCTCCCCGACCTCCTCGGTCGACGGCAGGTCCATCCTGCCGCTGCTTGCGTGGGGGCGGAAGCGTGCCGTGGAGGGATGCCCTGCTGATCGAGGGCAAGAGTAGCAACCGCAACTACGCCTACAAGGCCGTCAGGACCAGCCGGTTCGCGTACCATCGGTACCCCACGACCAACGAAGAGGAGCTCTACGACCTCGGGGCGGATCCCTACCAGCTACGCAGCCGTCACGACGATCCGGCCTTCGCGAACACAAAGGCCGCCCTCACGTCGAGGCTAAGGGCGTTGGAAGACTGCGCGGGCGCGGAGTGCAGGGCCGCGGAGGGAAGGCGACGACAGCAGGGTGGATGATCGGGTGAGAACGACCCCTAGGCCGCTCCCTCTCGGCTGAGGTACTCCTCCAGCGCTTCCCGCCAGTGGCGCAACTCGGGGCTTCCCAGCGAGGAGAGCACACCGTTCGCCGGCCTGGCGGCCGGGAGCGGGTACTCGGAACCCGGGATGGGTTCTATCTCGGTCCCGACCCCGGCGAGATGGAAGATCTCGCGGGTAAACTCGTACCAGGAGCACGAACCGGCGTTGGTCAGGTGGTAGAGGCCGTACTCGCCGGAGGAGATCAGATCGGCTATCCCCGACGCCAGGTCCCTGGCGTAGGTTGGTGAGACGTACTCGTCGTCCTTGACCTTGAGAAGGTCCCGTTCGGCCGCCACGCGCAGCATGGTCCGCACGAAATTGTGCCCCCGGCCGTAGACGCCGGCGGTGCGGACGACGTACCAGCGGTTCGTTAGACCCCTGACGTACTCCTCCCCGGCCAGCTTGGTGCGGCCGTAGGCGCTGATGGGCTCCGCAGGATCGAAGGGCTCGTAAGGCCGCTCCGAGCGGCCGTCGAAGACGTAGTTGGTGCTGACGTGAACCAGGTCCCGGTCCTGCCGCCCGCACAGTTGCGCGAGGTTCCGCGGACCGAGGGCATTGACCCTGTAGGCGAGCTCCGTCTCCGTCTCGCAGGCGTCCACGTTGGTGTAGGCGGCGGCGTTCACCACGAGCTGCGGGTCGTGGGCCGCGAGGGCGGCCTCCACGGACTTCGGGTCCGCGATGTCGAGCTCCGATCGGGGAAGGGCGACGACCTCGTGGCCGCGTTCGGGCAGGATCTCGGCCAGCTCCAGGCCGAGCTGGCCGCCGGCGCCGGTCACGAGGACCTTCACCGGCCGGCCCCCGCGGGGTTGCCCTGTTCCTGGAGCAGACGCCCGTAGAGGTCTTCTAGTTCGTCCACGTTCTCCCCGACGGTCTTGACGGGCCGGATGCCGGACCGGAGCCTCTGGAGCAGCCCCGGCTCCTCGGCCAAGCGCCGGAGCTGGCGCGCAAGATCCCGCGGTTCCTCCAGCCCGAAGAGCAGACCGTCCTCCTCGGGCCTCACGAACTCGGACATGCCCCCGAGGTCCGTGGCCACGACGGGTATGCCGGCGGCGAAGGCCTCGAAGATGACGCCGGGACCGTTCTCGTACCAGCGGGATGGAACGACGAGGACGTCTAGTCCGGAGAGGACGCGGCCCACGCTGTCCCGCGAGAAGGGACCGGCAAAGTTTATCCTCCCGTCTCCCCCGGCGAGCCCCCGGAGCTCCCCGACGAAGGGCTTGAACCTCTCCAGGTTGCCGTAGATGTCGAGCGTCGCGTCCACGCCCGGGGGGAGGTCACGGAAAGCCTGGATGAGGATGTCGCAGCCCTTGTGCGGCGCCAGGGTGCCGACGAAGCCCACGCGGAGCGGCGGGGTGTGTGGCCTGTCGGCGGGCGCCTTCTGGATCCCGGAGGTGTCGATGCCGTAGTGGGAGACCTCGATCTTCCCGCTGCCTATCCCGTTCTCCAGCAAGAGCTCCCGCATGAGCCGCGTGTAGACGATGATGCGGTCGACAAGCTCCATCTGCTCCCTGATGCGCCCCGGTCGCTCCTTGAGGGCCCGCACCTGGCGCAGCTGGTGGGAGAACCCCGAGAGCCGCGTCTGCGACAGCTTGCCGGCCGCCCTAAGGGCCGCGTTCGGCGTCAGGTCCACAGCGGCCTTCATCCTGCTCCCCGGGTACCGGCTGGCGATGCACCGCGTGCAGTGCGAGATCTCCGGCCCCCGGCACATGGCCCCGTCGTGCCGCCGCAGGTCCACCACCGGGCAGAAAGTCCAGAAGTCCGTCGCCGTGTACACCAGCGGCGCTCCGGATTCCTTGAAGACGGGGATGACGCTCGCGGAGAGTCCCTGGAAGTGCTCGGCGTGGACCACGTCGGGACGCACCTCGCGCAGGTACTCGCGGGTCCTCTGCGCCATGACCTCGTTCTGGTAGTCCAGGCGGTAGGGGCGGGCGACGCCCTCCTTCGGGCGGCCGATCCGCCGCACCGGTATCCCGCCGAACTCGTAGTCCTCGATCTCCCCGGGCTCGATGTCGCTGCCGGGGATGCTGCGCTTCGGGGCGAGGACGTGGGCCTCGTGCCCCCGCCGCTTGAACTCCTGGGCCAGCGAGAGCGTGACGGTCTCGACGCCGGCGTAGTGCTCCGGGAAGAACTGGTGCGCGGCGAACAGGATCCTCACGCCGCCCTACCAGTCATCCGAGGTCTCGTACCCCAGCTCTATCAGCCTCTCACCCGCCAGCTCTTTGTACAGCTCCCGGTCGCGCGCGTTGAAGACGTTCCTCCAGTCGCCAGCGACACCCTTCCTGAAGAACGACGAGGAGTCCTCCTCGCCCGTGGAGCGCTTGGATGCCCGCTCGAAGGAGCTCGACCGCAGGCAGCGTTCTATCATCCTGTCCTCGCTGCTCGCCCCCAGGAACTCCAGCACGCGCCCGAAGACGGTCGGCGTGTCCAGCAGCAGATCCTCGTACCGGATCTCCAGGTAGTCCTCGCCGTAGAGCTCGGCCCCATCGCGGCGTCCCTTGCCGGTCCTGTAATCCCACCGGCGGGCCAGCTGGGCGAGCCGCTCCTCCGTGAAGATCGAACGCCCCTCGTCCAGGAATGCCTGCCCGTTCTCCGCGTACGCGTCCCGCAGGCGCAGCTCCTCGGGCGAGAGCTCGAAGACGCCCCCCTCCCTGTCGGTGGCCAGCCGCCACCAGTGGTGCATCGCCGAGACCGCCACGTCCCGGCCGTCCCGGACGACGTGGACTATCTTGGCGTCGGGGTAGATCCCGTGTATCTCGTCGAGGTTCTCGGTGTGCTGGGGGCTTTTGTCGCCGACGATCCTGCGCCCCGTCCGGGCAACCTCCTTGGAGAGAAAGTAGTCGACCGAGAGCCGGGAGAGGTTCCGCAGATCCTCCTCGTAACCGTCGGACCACAGGTTCCACGGCAGCGCGTGCCAGGTCTTGAGCTCCTTGGAGACGGCGAGCGCTCGGGTCAGGCTCGAGACGGGCCCTGCATAAACGGGTATCTCCTCGTGGTCGTAGCCGCGGCCGAAGAAGCTGCCCTCCTGGCCGCAGGCGATCTCGGGGTGGTCGCCGAGGCTGTGGCGCATCCAGGAGGTCCCGGAGCGCATCTCCCCGGCGACAAAGAAGACGGTATCGTACTGCCCGGGCGCCACGGTGTGGCCCCTGCGGGAGACCGAGCGGGCGGCGGCGACGCCGGCCCTCGCGGCCCTGGAGGCCGCCTCGTTCGACAGCACGGCCCCGACGAATCGGTCGAACCGTTCGTTCTTGAGCCGGTAGTCGCGCAGGCGTTCGACGACACGTTCCAGATCCATCCCGGGGATTATAGAGGGTTCGCGGGGTTTTACCCCGCGAACCTTGCTGTCAGCGGCTGCCCTTGGGCCGCCTACACCCCTTTGCCCAGGAAGCGGTGCAACCTGGGGCTCAGGCGGGTGAGGAGCGGGCCCTTGCCCCCGAGGTAGGCGCCGAGCTGGGCCGGGACGGCGAATTTGAGGGAGGTCAGGAGCAGCCGCGACCTCGCCGCGGGCGATGGATCTTCGCGGCGGAGCAGGCGGTAGATGTGGCGGGTGGCGTAGGGCACGCCGAGCAAGCAGGCGGGACAGGGTCGGCACCGGGCGGGCCCCGAAGAGTTCTTCGAGTACGAGGCCGTCTGACGTAGTGGCGCCTGAGGTCGTAGAGGGGGCCTCGCTCGTGTGAGTGCACGACGACCGAGCGCGGCTCGTAGACGATCTTGTGGCCGGCCTCGACAACCCTCTTACCCCACCGCAGGTCCTCGGCGAAGGCGGCCTTCTCTAGGGGTATCTCCTCCCACACCGAGCGTCGCAGGCAGGAGCTCACGTTGTCGATGGCGGCGACCCGGCGCCGCTGTGCCGGCGGCAGCGAACGGTACCGCTCCGGATCCCGGACCTCCTGCACCCGGCGTTCCAGATCCGCGGCGGCCAGGTTGTTCACCAGGGCTCTGGTCAGGATCCCGGCCTCCGGGCGCGGGACGTGACGGCCGTAGACGGCCGCGACCGTACCATCGTCTCTCAGGTTCTCGACCATCGCCGAGAGCCACCGCTCGTCGCGGGGTACGGCGTCCTGGACCGTCAGGGCCACGTACTCCCCGCCGGAGAGCGAGATGCCAAGGTTGCGCGTGGCGCCGTGGTCGAAATCCGCGGGGTCGATGCGGCGCACGTTCGCCCCAAAACGCTCGGCGAGCTCCGCGGTCCCGTCCGTAGAGCCGGAATCCACGACCACGACCTCGAGCTCGAAATCCCCCTTCTGGGCGTAGAGCGCGTCCAGCAGCTCCACGAACCCGGGGCCCGCGTTCCGGGTGGGGACGACGACCGAGACCTTCGGATCCAAAGCTCTACGGGGTGCTGTTGGAGTAGAACTCCTCGAGCACGGGGGCGGTGATCTTCTCTACCATGCCGCACCTGCTCGGGGGTGAGGTCCTCGCGCCAGCCCCCGGGTTTGGCCTTGCGGTAGAACTTGCCCCCGCCCTTCTTCTTCTCCGGGATGTTCTCCCAGGAGTGCTTCTCTACCGCCCGGGCCAGCTCCCCCTCGTCGGCCGGGATGCCGAGTTCCGCATAGATCCGGCGCATGGTCGTCGAGGGTGTCGGACCTCAGCTCCTCGTAGCGGACCACGGTCTTCGGGCCCCTGTGGGCCTCGTAGGCCCGCTTGGCGGCGCCGGCGTGCTGCAGGTAGACGTTGGCCCAGCGCCTGGTGAACGCGTCGGGGTCGCTGTCCGGCAGCGAATCCCGCTTCCACCCGCCGTCGTCCTTGCGCTCGTAGAGCCAGTTCCCCTTCCTGGCCCCGTCCAGGGTGGAGGCGACCACGTCGCGGGGGTCGCGCAGCAGCAGGATCATGCGGCTCTCGGGCAAAGCCTCCATCAGGATCGGCGCGCCCACCGAGCCGTTGGGCTCCTTGATCACGAGGTAGTGGTCGGGACCAAGGGTGGGGCGGGCGTACTTCGCGCCGTCCAGCGCGAAGTTGCGTATCGAGTGGACCCAACCCTCCCTGGTCGCGTCCGCCATGATGAAATCGGGCCGGTTGAGGTTGGCGCCCTGGGCCCTGCGGCGGAAGTTGCCGAAGAGCTGGCCGATCATGGGCTCCTCCCACACCTGGTGCCGGCCGATCTCCCCCATCATGCTCCTGAGCCAGGTGCTGCCGCTGCGCCCGGAGCCGAAGATCCAGACCATGTTCTCCGGCCGCACGCCGGTATCCCGCGCGTGGCGCTCGGCCGCCGTGAGCCTCCTGCGCAGCCCGGCGATCTGCAACGGGACCTCCCGATACTTTCCCGCGAGCCAGTGGCGGCCCCGGCGGAGAACGTCGGACGCTCTCTTCGATATGTCCTGCTTGCCGTTGCTCAAAGCCGTCCTACCAGTCCGGGTCTCTCTCGTAGCCGAGGCGGAGGAGCAGGTCCCCGGCCTCCTCCTTGTATATCTCCTTGTCCCGCTCGTTGAACAGGTTCTTCCAGTCCCCGGCCACGCCCTTACGGTAGAAGGACGAGGGGTCCTCCTCCCCGGGCCGGCGGCCCTTGGAGAGCTTCTCGAAGCTGGCCGAGTTCACGGCCAGCTCGACCACCCTCTCGTCCGCGTCGACCCCGAGAAAGGCGAAGAGCCTGGCCGCCTCCTCGTTGGGGCGCCCGAGAAGGTCCTCGTAACGGACCTCGGCGTAATTGCTCCCGAAGAGCGCCGGTCCGTCCTCGACGGCCCGGCCCACCCTGACGGCCCAGTTCTCGGCGGTCTTTCTCAGCGTCTTCTCCGCGAACATGCCGCTGCCGGTCTCGGGGATCTCCGCCGGGTCCTTGCGGTAGGCTTCGCTCTTCTCGAGCTCCTCGGGCGTCAGGCGGTGCAGGCGGCCCCGCTTGGCGCGGTTGCCCTGCTGGTGGATAAAGGAGACGGCCTGATCCCTGCCGTCCCTCACGATGTGGATCACCTTGGCCTCGGGGTAGACCGTGTGGATCTCCCCGATGAACCCCGGCCCGAGCAGGGGCGTCTTGTCCCCCACGATCTTTTTGCCGCTGGCGAGCAGTTGCTCCGTCAGGAAGTGCTCGGTTGCCAGGCGGACGAGGGCCTTTATCTGCTCGTCGGTGTCGCCGTCCCTGGTCCAGATCGACCGCTCCACCCAGAGCCTCAGGTGCTCCGAGGTCTCGAGCGCGTTGAAGAGCGAGCTCGGCTGCTGCCTGGTCTCCGTCTGGGCCAGGACCTCCCGCCTGTAGTCCTTGCCGAAGAACCTGCCCTCGCCCTTGCAGAGGACGTCGGGATGGGCGTCGAGCGTCTTCATGAGCCACGTGGTCCCCGACTTTGCCAGCCCCACGACGAAGAACACGGGCACGGCGTCGGTGGGGGCGCTTCTCGGTTGCGCCGGCGGCGCCGCTCGCAGCCTGGACCTGAGCCGGTCGACGGTCGCCCTGGGGTCGGTCGAACCAGCCCTCACGCGCGCGGAACGGAGCGCGTCGCGCACGCGGCCACGCACGCGGTCGAGTGCGGTACGGTCTTCCATCGGCACTGATCCTCCGTTCGACGTCTCCAGGGCGCCCTCTACCCGGCCGCATCCTCGCTGCGGCTTCGCGCCGCCCGGGCGGGATAGAACTCCTTCAAGAGCGGTCCCGTGATCCGCTCGACGGTCTTGATCTGGCGGCCGGTAAGGTCCTCGCGCCACCCCTCGGGCGTGGCCTTGCGGTAGAACTTGCCCTGGCCCTTCTCTTCCTCGGGGATGTTCTCCCAGGCGTGCTTCTCCACCGCCCGGGCGAGCTCGCCATCGTCCACGGGGATACCGAGACGGTCGTACATACCGGCCATCGTCCCCAACGTGTCGGCGCGCAAGTCCTCGTAGCGGACCACGACCTTGCGGCCCCGGTGCGCGTCGTAGGCCTCCTTGGCGCTGCCCACGTGCTTCAGGTAAGCCTCGGCGTGCCGCTTCACGAAGGCGTTGGGGTTCGAATCGGCCAGCGACTCCGCCTTGCGGCCGTCCTCGCCCCGCCGCTCGGTCTGCCAACCGCCCTTCCTCGTGGCGTCCAACCAGGAGGCCACAACGTCGCGGGGGTCCCGGATCAGGAGCACCATCCGGCTCTCGGACAACGCCTCCATGATGAGGCTCGCGCCGACGGAGCCGCCGGGCTCCTTGACCGCCAGGTACCCGTCTCCGCCGGCGAGGTCCGGGAAGCGGGCGTTGGCCCCGTCGAGCACGAAGTTGCGGATGGAGGCAAGCCAGGTCTCCTTGTACTGGGGCGCCAGGATAAAGTGCTTGCCCCCGAACCCTTCGAACCTGCGGGGATCGAAGAAGGTCCCGACCCTGGGCTCGAACCACACGCGGTGGCCCTCGGGCTCCTCCATCATCGCGGCCAACCAGGTGCTCCCGGTCCGTCCCGTGCCGAAGATCCAGATCATGTTCTCCGGCCTCACGCCACCCGCGGGCCGGCCGTCGGCCATGATCGGCCCGGGCACCGCCCCGCGCGTTACGCCGGCCTCCAGGTTCAGGAACGCCTTGGCGCCGCGGACCGCGTTGACCACCATGCGGTGCCTGAAGACCGGCATCTAGCGTCCCCCGCCCGTAACGCGATGCTCCGTCACGCGGTACTCCGGGTAGGGTAGAGCTCCTCGAGGAGCGGGCCGGTCACCTCTTCCACGATCCCGGCCTGCTCGGGGGTGAGGTCTTCCTGCCAGCCCCCGGGCGTGGCCTTGCGGTGGAACTTGCCCCCGCCCTTCTCCTCCTCGGGGATGTTCTCCCAGGCGTGCTTCTCCACCACGCGCGCCAGCTCGGCCTCGTCCGCGGGCAGCTCCAGCGCGGAGTAGATTCGCCGCATGGTCCCCAAAGTGTCGGCCCTGAGGTCTTCGTACTTGACCAGGACCTTGCGGCCCGCGTGCGCGTCGTAGGCGCGCTTGGCGTTGCCGACGTCCCGCACGTACCTGCGGGCCTGCCCCCTCACGAAGGCGTTCGGGCGGCTCTCGGCCAGCGACGGTGGTTTCTCCTTGCCGCCCTTCTTCATCAGGTCGGCGGTCCAGCTGCCCTTCTGGTGGGCGTCCAGGTTGGAGGCGACCACGTCGCGGGGGTCGCGCGCCAGCAGAGATCATGCGGCTCTCGGGCAAAGCCTCCATCAGCAGCGGCGCGCCCATCGAGCCGTGGGGCTCCTTGATCACGAGGTACTTGCCGGCACCTTCGGCCAGCTCGGGGAAGCGCGCGGTGGCGCCGTCGAGGACGAAGTTGCGGACGGCGGCCATCCAGATACCCTTGTACCTGTCCCCGAGGATGAAGTGCTCGTCCTCGCTGCGGTGGCCGGCCCTGACGTAGTAGAGGTTGCCGAACAGGTGGCCCACCAGCGGCTCGTGCCACCTGGCGTACCCATCCAGGTCGCCCATGATCGAGCTAAGCCAGGAGCTCCCGGTCCTGGCCGTGCCGAAGATCCAGACTATCCTCCCGGGATCTATGGTGCCTGGCTTGGCGCCGTCCGGACGCCCCCTGGCGGGCGCGCCGAGCGCGGACGACGGGCGCCCCACCATGCGCTTTATGGCTTCCTTGATCACGCGAGAGTCTCCTTGGGTCGTCCCACGGGCGCGGCCCGTCGCGCTGTACGCTAACCGAGGGTCTGACCGCGAGAACTTAGCACAAACGGCCTAAACCGACAAACCCGGAAGACCGCTTCCCTCGGCCCGTTCGGGCGCGCGGCCGGACGCCATGGACCGTGGTCCGGCGTCCCTGGATCAGGGGTAGAACTCCTTTAGCACCGGGGCCGTTATGTCCTGTACGATCTCGGCCTGCTTGGGCGTGAGGTCTTCCTGCCAGCCGCCGGGCTTTGCCTTGCGCTTCTTCTTGCCCTCGCCTTTCTCCTCCTCCGGGATATTCTCCCAGGCGTATCGCTCCACGGCCCCGGCTAGCTCGGCTTCTCCCGCCGGTATGCCGAGGTCGGAGTAGATCCTGCGCATGGTGGCCAAAGGGTCGGCCCTGAGCTCCTCGTAGCGGACCATGGACTTGCGCCCCCTGTGGGCCTCGTAGGCCTCCTTGGCCTTCTCTATCTGCTGCACGTAGGAGTTGGCCCGCATGCGCACGTAGGCGTTCGGGTTGTCCTTCGTCGTCGCCTTGCGCCGCTGGTTGTTGTCCCTGCGCCGCTCGTCGAGCCAGCTCCCCTCGCTGCGCGCGTCGAGGCTCGAGGCGACGACGTCGCGGGGGTCCCGGATCAGGAAGATCATGCGGCTCTCGGGCAGGGCCTCCATCAGGAGCGGCGCCCCTATGGAGCCGTTCGGCTCCTTGATCACCAGGTATCCGCCGTCTTTGCCGGCGACCTCGGGGAAGCGTGCGGCGCCGCCGCCCAGCACGAGGTCCCTCATGGGCCCGAGCCAGGTCTCCTTGTAGGGATCGCCCAGGATCGAGTGCTTGCCCAGCTTGCGGCCCCCGACCCTGAAGTAGTAGAAGTTGCCGAAGAGGTTGCCCACGAGCGGCTCGTTCCACATGGCGTGGTTGTCGAGGCTCGCCATCATGGAGGCCAGCCAGGTGCTGCCGCTGCGGCCGGTGCCGAAGATCCAGACAACGTTCTCGGCGGCGATGCCGTGGCGATCCGCCCCCCGCAGCCGGGAGCGGAGGGAACGAGCCCGGATCGCCGCGCGCCTCCTGACGCCCCCCAGGGCACGCCTCAGCTTCTGAGCGAGGCCGCCGTCGGTTGCCGCCGAGGCCTTCTGACCTGGCGTCATACCCGCCTCTCCCGCGCCGCCCCACGGACGTAAGGGTCTTGTTGTTCCCGAAATGGTTTCAGCAAAGATCTGCTCCCGTAACGCCGATTCGCGCCAACCTTGCGCCACCCTACTCTAACAAAATCCCCAGCACTTTAGTTTCACGCGCGTATGCGCGATAATTAGTGCCGTAGTATGCAAACGTTTCTCTTGGAGGGGGAATATGCACTCGGGATACCCCGGCGACCCGTCGCCGCAGGTAAGCCGGCAGGATTTCTTGTTGTTGGGCGGTGCCGGGCTTGCTGGCGCGGTCCTGCTCGGGACCGGAGGCCAGGTCCTGGCGCAGACGCAAAGCTCGCTGAGGTCCCAGGTCCGGGCCGCGGCCTCCGAGTACGGGGTGCCCGCCGAGTTGCTCCTGGCGATTGGCTACGTCAACACCTTGTGGGAGATGCCGCCCCCGACCGCGAGCCCCTACGAGCGCGGGGAACTGCACGGCCGCGGCACCTACGGTTTCATGCAGCTCCAGGAGAATCCCACAATGGACACGTTGGGCCGCGCGGCAGAGCTGACGGGGCTCACCGAGCAGCAGCTCAAGGAGGAGCGCGCAGCCAACATCCGGGGCGGGGCGGCGGTCCTGGCGGACATCGCGGGCTCGCCCAAACCGGCCGGCCTGAACGAGTGGCAGGAGGCGGTGGCGGGCTACGGCGACTCGGACCTCTACGCCCACGACGTGTTCGTGGTTTTGGAGGAGGGGGCCTCGTGACGATCTCGACCGGCGAGCGGGTCAGCCTGCGACCCGCAAGAGGTCGAGGTGCCGCAGATCCTCGTCACCTCCAGGGCCCGGCGCGGGGATTACGGGAGGGCCGTCTGGCGGCCCGCCAACAGGGGGAACTACAGCCCCAGGTACAACCGCGAGCGGGACATCAACATAAAGAAGATCGTCATCCACGTCGCCCAGGGCTCCTACTCGGGCACCGTGAACTGGTTCCAGAACTCGGCCGCCAGCTCCTCGGCGCACTACACGGTCGGCAGGAGGGGGCAGGTGGCCCAGAGCGTGCGCAACGAAGACGTTGCCTGGCACGCCGGCTGGTGGGCCACCAACAAGAAGAGCATCGGCATAGAGCACGAGGGTTTCATCAGCAACCCCAGGGCCTTCTCGAAGAAGATGTACAACGCCTCGGCCAGGCTCACGGCCTGGTGCTGCAAGAAACACAAGATCCGCGTAACCCGCCGCAACATCATCGGCCACCACGAGGTGCCTGGGTGCAGGGGCCGGGGCGGTGGCGCGAGCTGCCACACCGATCCCGGCCGGCACTGGAACTGGGGGAGGTACATACGCCTCGTGAGGAAGCACCGCAGGCGTCTGCGGTAGCTCCACGACCGTCTCCGTCGGGCGCGGGGCCTCCTTCGGGAGGCCCCGTAAGTTGTGGATTTTTCGGGTAGAAGCCTTACACTACTGGACGGTATCGGCGAGTTTTTAGGACGGCATTGGCCACCACGTACACGTCAGGCGAGAAGAGGAACATAGCCAGCGCCTTTCTGGACGGCCTGGCCACGTTCTGGCGCAGGCGGTGGCTGGTCAGGTACTTTATCCAGCGGCAGGTGACGCGCAGCTACAAGCGGTCTTACCTGGGGGTCTCCTGGGTACTCGGCCCCCTGATCTGGGTCCTCTTTCTCGCGCTCATCTTCTCGGAGGCGGTCGGGACTGAGGTTCGGGGCGGTGACGGGCGACCCCTCCCTCAACTTCGGGCTGTTTCTGTACTGCGGCCTGCTGCCGTTCCTGGCGTTCTCCGAGGCCATGAACAAGGGGATGAACACCGTCAGGAGCAGCGCGGGGCTGGTGCAGAAGGTCATCTTCCCGATGGAGATATTGCCCTTCACCAACACCATCGCTTCCATGATAGACAAGTTCTTCGGCGTGGGGGCGCTCCTGGGATCGTCGTGCTCTTCGGGAGGGACCTGCACTGGACGGTCGTGGTGCTGCCGCTCATAGTGGTGCTGCAGGTGCTGTTCATCCTGGGGCTGACCTACTTCATGGCGGTGCTCGGGACGTACCTGCCCGACCTCGGCGAGGTGATGCGGCCCGTGATCCGGGGCACGTTCTTTCTGACGCCCATCATCTGGACGCCCGACAGGCTGCCCGAGATCATCCGGTGGGTCGTCGACTACAACCCGCTCGCCTACCTCGTCAACGCCTACAGGGAGGTCGTGCTCCTCGGCACTTGCCGGGCGGCCTCTCGACCCTGTACTTCACGCTTTTCTCGCTGGCGCTCTTCGTCGTCGGGTTCGCGTTGTTCAACAGGCTCAAGGGGGGGTTCGCGGACCAGCTATGACCCCCGTAATCTCTCTAAGGGGCGTGGGGAAGACGGTACAGGATCTCCTCCAGCCGGCTCCTCCTGGATGAAGGACCTTCTCACGCCCGGCAAGGCGAACAGCACCCACGAGTTCTGGGCCGTGCGAGGACGTTGACCTGGAGATCGGAGCCCGGCACCACCCTCGGCGTCCTGGGCCGCAACGGGGCCGGCAAGAGCACGCTGCTGAAGATGATCTCCGGCGTCTCGCGCCGTACCACCGGCGAGGTCAGGGTCGACGGCCGCCTCGCGGCGATCTTCTCGACGGGCGCCGGTTTCAACCCCGAGTTCACGGGCCGCGACAACGTGATGCTGAACGGCCTGATCCTGGGCATAGAGCCGCGACGAACATGCTGGCCCGCATGGACGACATCGAGGCCTTCGCGGACATCGGCGAGTTCATGGACCAGCCGATAAAGACCTACTCCAGCGGGATGAAGTCGCGCCTGGGCTTCGCCGTCGCCGTGAACGTGGAGGCGGACATCCTCGTCCTCGACGAGGCCCTCTCCGCGGGGACGCCGCCTTCAAGAAGAAGGCCCTCCAGCGCATGTACGACCTGCGCGACTCCGGCACGACGGTCCTCTTCGTCTCCCACAGCATCGGGATGGTCAGGAGGTTCTGCACGGAGGCCATCCTGCTCCACAAGGGACGCCTGGTGTCCTCGGGCGAACCGGCGGAGGTCGTCGACCGCTACCGGGAGCTCCTGGACAACTCCCAGGACGCCAAGAAGGCCAAAGCCGGGGCCCAGGCAAGCGAGCAGGAGCGCCAACTGGACTACTCCATAGAGCACGAGGACGAGGAGGATACCCCGTTCCGCGAGACGGGCCGCCGCACCGGGCACGAGGCGGTAGCCCGAACGGTAACCGGAACGGCAACCCGAACGGGGCCGTCGCGCGGTCCTCGGGTGAGGCGACGGTCCTGGAGCGAGCTGCGGGACTGGACGGCCCCCGGCGCGCGAGGTGGCCTCGGGCGCCGGCGTCACCGCGGGGTCCACCTCCAGTACCTCCGCGCCGAGGAGGACGAGCGTCCTCGACCTCACCTTACGCGCAAGAGGGCGGAGCTCGAGGTGTTCGCGACGAGCACGGCGGAGGAAGGTGCCCCGCTCGGGCCGAGGGAGCGTGGGGAGCGGGTCCTGGTCGACTTCGCCTTCGCCGTGCCCCTGCGGCCCGGTCGCTACGCCGTGGACGTGGCCGTCACGCGCGGCGCGACGGCGAGACACCTCCCGGAGCCGGGCGGAGGACGTCGCGACTCTCGAGGTCCACCCAGGACGCCGGAGGCGAAAGCCCGGCGGACTCGTTCGCCTGCCCACGCAGGTCGAGATCCACGGCCCGCAGAGCGGACGGGAAAGTCCCAGCCGTTCCGCCTGAGGCCATGTCACCCCACGTCACGGTCGTGATGCCGAATTGGAACGGCGAGCGCTTCCTGAGCGCGTGCCTCGGCTCCCTGCGCCGCCAGTCTTTCCGAGACTTCGAGACGGTCGTGGTGGACAACGGTTCCACGGACGGCTCCGTCAGGCTCGTGGAGCGGGACTTTCCGGAGGTCCGCGTGGTTTCGCTGGGCGAATCGGGGCTTCAGCGCGGCGGTCAACGCCGGAATACGGTCCTCCGTAGCCCCCGTCGTGACGCTGCTGAACAACGACACGGAGCAGGACGCGCGGTGGCTCGCGTCGCTCGCCGGTGCCGCCGCGCGATCGACCGGAGGCGAGCCTGTTCGCGAGCAAGCTGGTGGACTTTCGAGACCGCCGGGTGCTCGACGGCGCGGGTGACGCCCTGCGACGGAGCGGTCTTCCCTACCGGCTCGGGCCACGGGGAGCTAGACCGCGGCCAATACGAAGGGGAGGCTTTCGTCTTCGGGGCGTGCGCGGCGGCGGCCCTTTACCGGACGCTCGCTCTTCGGTGAGATCGGCCTCTTTGATGAGGACTTTTTCGCCTATTGCGAGGACGGGGACGTGAGCTTTCGCGCCCAGCTCGCCGGCCACCGCTGCCTGTACGTGCCGGACGCCGTCGTCTACCACATGGGCAGCGCCTCGAGCGGCGGCAAGCGGAGCCCGACCGCGACCAGGCTCGGCACCCAGAACGGCATCAACCTGCTGGTCAAGAACCTGCCGCGGGCGCTGGTCTGGAGATCCCTACCCTCCCTCCTGGCCGGCCAGCTCTCGCGGGTCCTCGTCATCTCCCTGTCTCCTGGCGGGCTGCGCGCGTACCTGAGCGGCCTGGACGGCGCCCGGCGTCTCCTGCCGAAGATGCTCGGGAAGCGCGGGGAGATCCAGGCCCGGAGGAAGGTCCCCGACGACCGCGTCCGCCAACTGCTGCGGGACTCCTCGCGCCAGGCAATCGTGAGCCGACGCCGGCGCGTGAGGGACCAGATCCGACTCCGGATGCGCGGTTAGGGTGCCCCGACACGAAACCTTGCGGAACCCTATGCCCTTGACCCGGCTCGTGTCTAAACGTTAAATGTTGCGACTACTACGGGAGGTTGACGGGGCAGGTGTCGACAGGAGACCGTGCGGGTTCGGGACCATCCAAGAAGGCAAACGCGTTCTTGGACCAGGGAGCGAGTGTTTTTCGGGGCCTCCGCAGGCTTGGAAAACAGGAGCAGGAGATCGCAGCCTTGCGGGCGGTACTGGCGGGCAGGGAGACCGGAAGCGGTCCCGGGGTCCGGCCGGAGAACATGATATGGGTCTTCGGCTCCGGACGAACCGGCAGCAGTTGGCTCGCCTTCATGATGGGGGATCTCCCCGACCACACAAGGTGGAACGAGCCGCTGATCGGGTACCTCTTCGGGCACCTCTACTACGGGCGGGGGCGTACCCGACGGGACACCAGGGATTTCATCCTGGGCGACCATTACGCGGACGTATGGCTGAGTTGCGTGCGGAACCTGCTTCTGGAGGGGGCGGTCCTGAGGTTCCCCGAGATCGGGGAGGGAGGCTACCTGGTCATAAAGGAACCGCACGGCTCGGTGGGCGCACCGCTGCTCATGAGGGCCGTACCCGAGAGCCGCATGATCTTCCTCATCCGGGACCCCCGCGACGCCGTCGCCTCGAGCCTCGATGCCCACAAAGGGGGAAGCAGGCCTTCTAAGCGGCGGACGGCAAAGCGCCCCAAATTGCTTCAGAAGCGGACGAAAGCCGACCAGCGCCCGGACGCGTTCGTCAGGGCGCAGGCCAGGACCTACCTGAAAGACATCATGCTTACCTGGCAAGCTTACAAAGCCCACGAGGGTCGCAAGGTGCTGGTCAGGTACGAGGACCTCAGGGCCGACACCCTGGGCGTCATGAGAAGCGTTTACACCGCCATGGAGATCCCGGTGGCCGAGGAGGCACTGGTCGCGGCGGTGGAGAGGCACGCCTGGGAGAACATCCCCGAGGAGGAGAAGGGACCGGGCAAGCTCCGCCGCAAGGCCACACCCGGCGGCTGGGAGGAAGACCTGACCCCCAAACAGGCGCGGATAGTGGCGAAGGAAGCATCCCGAGTCCTCAAGAAGTTCTACCCTGAAGGCTGACGCCGCGCCTGTGGTAGGTCTCCATTGGAACCTATCGCGCGCGGCCGCCTGCCGACGGTCATCCGTCGGTCAGGACGCGGGCTTCGAGAGCGATCTCGCGAGCCGGACCAGACCGGCAGCGTGAAGGTCTCCGTCGTCATCGTCAACTACGGCTCCTGGCCCCTCACGCTGCGCTGCGTCGCGTCCCTGAGGGCGTCACG
The DNA here is from genome assembly GCA_963769655.1 of uncultured Rubrobacteraceae bacterium. Lineage (GTDB taxonomy): Bacteria > Actinomycetota > Rubrobacteria > Rubrobacterales > Rubrobacteraceae > CAVYMT01. The sequence continues at coordinate 530,797 of CAVYMT010000007.1, forward strand.
CCGCGAGGATCTGGAGATCATCGTCGTTGACAACGGGGCCGGCGAGATCCCGGCACATCTGCCCGCTATGGCGGGCCTGATCCAGACCGGGGAGAACCTCGGGTTCGCAAAGGCCTGCAACCGGGGCATCGCGGCCTCGACGGGCGACCTCGTCGTCCTCCTGAACCCCGACACGGTGGTTGCTACGGACTTTTTCGAGCGCGTGAATGGTTTCTTCGACGGGAACGGGCGCGTCGGGATCGCGGGACCGAGGATCCTGGACGGCGAGGGAGAGCTCCAGCTCTCGGCCCGCCGGGAGATCAACGTGTTCTCGGGCTTTCTGGGACGCACCTCTTTCCTCACGCGGCTGTTCCCGAAGAGCTCGCTGGTGAAGAGCCAGTTCCCTGCGGTAGCCGAGCAGTCCTTTCCCGCGCCGGTCGACTGGGTGTCGGGTGCGTGCATGATCGCGCGCCGCACGACCCTGCGGGAGGTGGGCCTCTTCGACGAGCGCTTCTTTATGTACTTCGAGGACGCGGACCTCTGCCGCCGCGCCCGCGAGGCCGGCTGGCTCGTCTACTACCTGCCCCAGGTGGAGGTGACGCACCAGACCGGCGGCAGCACGCGCAGCAGGCCGCGGGCGATCTGGCACCTGCACAAGAGCGCCTTTCTCTACCACCGCAAGCATGGCGCCCACGGGCCCATGGGCATCTTCAGCCTGGCGGTGCTCCTCGGCCTGTTTGCCCGGGCGCTAGCCAAGCTAGGTGCTTCGCTACTCCCGCGGGGCGACCGGGTTCCTGACGAGCCCTAGGTAGGCTCTCCGCCCTCCGAGGGGCTTATCTCGAGAAAGACGTGTTCGGCTTTCTTGCGGAACCGCATCACGGCCCAGTAGGCGCCGTATTGCCAGCCGTATTTCTCCCGCAGCGCCCGGTCCGCGGCCCCGCCGTCGGCCTCGTCCACGATGCGGGCCGTGGCCTCGACGCTACCGCCGCGGGGCCGACCCCGGAAGTCGCTCGGGGCAGGGTAACCCGGGAGTTGTTGCGGATGCGCTTGACCTTGCCGGTTCCGTTCTCGGTGACGACGCAGAGGACGTCTTCCCCCAACGGCGCGAACCACACCGGGGTCGGCACGGCCTCGCCGCTCTTGCGGCACGTCGTCAGGCGCATATAGCGATGTCCTTGCAGACCGTCGAAGGGATGGCGCACTACTCTTCTTGCCTTTCGGCGGGCTCGTAGCGGGGCAAGGCCCCAACGGGCAGCGCGTCCAGCGGCGGGGCCGCCTGGTCCTTCTTCGACAAGGCCGGGCTCTCGACGGGCCAGTCGATGCCGATCTCCGGGTCGTTCCAGAGGATCGAGCCCTCGGCCCTCGGGTCGTAGTAGTCGGTGCACTTGTAGGAGAAGAGCGCGGTCTCGCCGGTGACCACGAAACCGTGGGCGAAGTCCGGCGGGACCTAGAGCTGGCGCTTGTTCTCGGCGGAGAGGGTCACGCCGGTCCACTCGCCCGAAGGTCGGCGAGCCCGACCCGGATGTCCACCGCGACGTCGAAGACCTCGCCCTGCAGCACGGAGACCAGCTTGCCCTGGGGTTGGGGGTTCTGGAAGTGGAGGCCGCGCAGCACGCCGCGGGCCGAGAAGGAGAGGTTGTCCTGGACGAAGTGGCTCGGGCAGGCCCGACGCCTCGTAGCGCGCGCGCGTTCCAGGTCTCCATAAAGAAGCCGCGCTCGTCGCCGAAGACCTCGGCTCGAGGACGAGGACGCCGGGGAGGTTCGTCTCGATCGACGTTCAAGGCGCGTACTCCTCGCTCCGAGCAGCTCCAGGAGGTACTGGCCGTAAGCTGTTCTTCTTCATCGGCTCGGCCAGGCGCTCGAGCTGCGCCCGCGTCGATGTAGCCCTTGCGGTAGGCGATCTCCTCGGGGCAGCCGATCTTGAGGCCCTGCCGCTGCTCGATGGTCTCGATGAAGTTGGAGGCCTGCAGCAACGACTCGTGGGTCCCGGCGTCGAGCCACGCCGCCCCGCGGCCCACAGCTCGACCCGCAGCTCGCCCGCGCTCCAGGTACTCCAGGTTGACGTCGGTGATCTCGAGCTCGCCCCGCGCCGAGGGCTTGAGGTCCGCCGCGATGTCGAGCACCTGGTTGTCGTAGAAGTAGAGGCCGGTGACGGCGTAGTGCGAGCGCGGCCTCTCGGGCTTCTCCTCGATGCTCAGGACCGTCCCGTCGCCGTCGAACTCGACGACGCCGTAGCGCTCCGGGTCCTTGACGTAGTAGCCGAAGACCGTCGCCCCCTCGTCTGCGGGCCCGCGGCCCGCTCCAGCAGCTCGCCGAAGCCCTGCCCGTAGAAGATGTTGTCCCCGAGGACCAGCGAGACGCTGTCCGCTCCCGACGAACTCTCGCCCGATGACGAAGGCCTGCGCCAGCCCTTCGGGCCTCGGTTGCTCGGCGTAGGCGAAGCTCACGCCCCACTGCGAGCCGTCGCCGAGCAGCTCCTCGAAGCGGGGCAGGTCGTGCGGCGTCGAGATCAGGAGGATGTCCCGGATGCCGGCCAGCATCAGGGTCGTCAGCGGGTAGTAGATCATCGGCTTGTCGTAGACGGGCAGGAGCTGCTTGCTGACCACGTGGGTGAGCGGGTAGAGCCGGGTGCCCGAGCCGCCGGCGAGGATGATGCCCTTCAAGGCGACCGCGACGCTCCCCGAGGCCCAGCCGCTCGCCCCGGTAGCTCCCCGAGAGCGCGCCCTCGCACCACGCCCCGTTCTCCAGGTACCATCGGACGGTCTTGCGCAGCCCGCTCTCGAAGGTCTCCTGCGGGCGTCCAGCCGAGCTCGCGCTCGATCTTGCCCGCGTCTATGGCGTAGCGCCGGTCGTGGCCCGGCCGGTCCTCGACGAAGGTGATGAGGGAGTCGTGCGGCGCGTGGGCGCTCCGGGCGCCAGCTCGTCCAGCAGGGCGCAGATGGTCTGGACGACCTCGAGGTTCGTCCGCTCGTTGTGGCCGCCGATGTTGTAGATCTCGCCCGGACGCCCCGGCCTCCAGCACCGCGCCGGAGGGCCCGGCAGTGGTCCTCGACGTAGAGCCAGTCGCGCACCTGCTCGCCGTCGCCGTAGACCGGCAGCGGCTCGCCGCGCAGGGCGTTGAGGATCATGAGCGGGATCAGCTTCTCGGGGAACTGGTACGGGCCGTAGTTGTTGGAGCAGTTGGTGGTCAGGGTCGGGCAGCCCGTAGGTGTGGTGGTAGGCCCGCACGAGGTGGTCCGAGGCCGCCTTGGAGGCGGAGTACGGCGAGTTGGGCCTGTAGGGCGTCTCCTCGGTGAACAGACCCGTCGGGGCCGAGCGTCCCGTAGACCTCGTCGGTGGAGACGTGCAGGAAGCGGAACCTCTCGCGCTCCTCGCCCTCCAGGCTTCCTCCAGTAGGCGAGCGCCGCCTCCAGCAGCTCGTGCGTCTCGACGACGTTGGTCTGGACGAAGGCCGCCGGCCCGTCTATCGAGCGGTCCACGTGGGTCTCGGCCGCGAAGTTCAGGACCGCCGGCCGGCCGGTGCTCGGCGAGCAACCCCTCGACCATCCCCCGGTCGCCGATGCCGCCCGCGCACGAAGACGTGGTCGGGGTCGTCCAGCGACCTGGCCAGCGTCTCGAGGTTGCCCGCGTAGGTCAGGGCGTCCAGGTTGACGACCTTGAAACTCCCACCACCGACCGCGTCGAGCACGAAGTTGCCCCCGATAAAGCCGGCCCCGCCGGTGACGAGAATAGGTTGTTTGTCAGGCACGCTTCGCCCTCCGGGCTCCGCTTTCAGCACGCCCGCTACGCGGGCTCTCAGCACGCTTCGTCCGGCTTCGCCGGCCTCGCTCTCAGCACGTCGCCTTCAGCGACCTTCAGCTCGTCAGCTTGGACGCGCCTCCAGCGACAGAGTTTAGCCTTCCGGGCCGGGCGTCGCCATCCATGGCGGAGCTGATGGCTGAAAGCGAGGGCCTTCAAGGCCCGACGCGTGCTGAGAGCGGAGGCGTCGGCCGGAGCGGGCTGAAAGCTGGCGCAGCCAGCGTGCTGACAAGCTCTCAGGCGCGTGATACGTTTCTTGCGTCGCGTTTGCAAAGAGAGGTTGCCAATTTTGGAGGTTGGGTCTCGGGTGACGGAGCGGGGTGTGATCCGGCGTTGGCGCGGGTGGCTGCCGGAGGTGCCAGACGCGGCCATTGCCACGCTCGGGGAGGGGGACACGCCCCTGATCGAGGCCGGCACGCTTTCGGAGAGGGTTGGGGTGCGCCTCTTCCTGAAGTTCGAGGGTTTGAACCCCACGGCTTCGTTCAAGGACCGCGGGATGACGGTCGCCATGAGCCGCGCGGCGGCGGCCGGCAGCCGGGCCTGCGTCTGCGCCTCGACGGGGAATACCGCCGCGTCGGCCGCCGCGTACGCGGCGCGGGCCGGTATGGACTGTTTCGTCGTGGTGCCGGCGGGCAAGATCGCGCTCGGGAAAGCCGTCCAGGTCCTCGCCCACGGGGCGAAGATCGTCCAGATAGAAGGCAACTTCGACGAGGCACTCAAGATCTCGAAGCGGGTCGCCGAGGAGCTGGGGAACGTCACGCTGGTCAACTCGGTGAACCCCGACCGCATCGAGGGACAGAAGACGGCCGCGTTCGAGGTCTGCGAGGCCCTTGGCCGGCCGCCGGAGGCCCTCGCCCTTCCCGTGGGCAATGCGGGGAACATAACCTCCTACTGGAGGGGGTTCTCCCAGTGGCGCGGGGCCGGACGCTCCGCGGCTTCGCCAGCGCCGCGGATGCTAGGCTTTCAGGCCGAGGGTGCCTCCCCACTCGTAGCAGGGCACGACTTCGAGCATCCCGAGACGGTGGCGAGCGCCATCCGCATCGGGGCGCCGGCGAGCAAGGAGGGGGCCCTCAGCGCGGCCCGCGAGTCCGGGGGGCTCATCGAGAGCGTGACGGACGAGGAGATCCTGGCCGCCCAGGCGCTTCTGGCCCGCGAGGAGGGCGTCTTCTGCGAGCCCGCCTCAGCCGCCGGGGTGGCGGGCCTCCTGAAGCTGGCGCGCGAGGGACGCGCGCCGTCCGGGACAGCCGTGAGCGTGCTCACCGGACACGGGCTCAAAGATCCCGACGTCATCCTCTCGCGGACCGAGCTCCCAAAGCCCGTCGAGGCCACGTTCGAGGCCGTCGCGGAAGTGATGGAGAGGGCGTCGCTTCGCTCCTTGGCGAATGGCGAGATAGGGAGTAGCGAATAGTGTTTCTACTACTCCCTACTCGCTATTCCCTACTCGCTCTCCAGTCGTGATCTCCGTCCGCGTACCGGCCACCTCCGCCAACCTCGGTCCGGGCTACGACGCGGTCGGGCTAGCGCTCTCGCTCTCGATGAAGATAGGGTTGGAGCGTTCGCCCTACCCGGTGGTCGAGGTGCATGGGGCCGGGGAGGCCCTGATCCCTCACGGGACCGAGCATCCCGCCTACCGCGCCGCCCGGTTCGTGGCCGAGCTGGTCGGCGAGTCGGATGTCCACTTCCGCCTCGTACAGGAGAACTCTATCCCGCCGACCCGCGGACTGGGCGGTAGCGCCGCCTCCCTGGTCGGCGGGGCCGTCGCCGCCAACGACCTGTTCGGCGGCCAGATCGCCGCCCCCGACCTCCTGAACATCGTGTGCGAGCTCGACGGCCACCCGGACAACGCGGCCCCGGCCCTGCTCGGCGGCCTGGTCATCGGGACCCTGACCCCGAGCGGCGTGAGCGCGGTGCGCCTCGAGCCCAAGGGCCTCAAGGCCGCCGTCGCCGTCCCGGACTTCGCCGTCTCGACCACCGCCGCCCGTCGCGCGCTCCCCGAGTCGGTCCCCCACAGCGACGCGGTCTTTAACTGGGCCGTTCGGGGCTCCTGCTCGGGGCCCTGGCCACCGGCGAGTACGAGCTCTTGCGGGTGGCGATGCAGGACCGGCTGCACCAGCCCTACCGCTCCCACCTCGTCCCCGGCCTCGAGGCGGTCATAGAGGCGGCGCTGGAGGGACGGGGCCTACGGCGCCTGCCTCTCAGGATCCGGTCCCACGGTGCTCGCCTTCGCACCCGAGCAGGAGGCCGCAGGCGTGGCGGCCAGGATGCGGGTCGCCTTCGAGGCGCGGGGTGTTGCCGCGGAGGCGTGGGCGCTCGACGTTGACCTCGCCGGCGCCAGGGTCGAGCCGCCGGGTGAGGTGCCGGCAAAGCCGCCGAGCCCCGTGCCGGTCGTTTAGAGCGGCCAGCCTTCAGCAATCAGCCGTCAGCTTTTCTGTTGGTTTGCTGAGGTCGGAGGTCGCGGGCCGTAGCGGGCTGAATGCTGACCGCGTGCGCAAAGGGTTGAAACCCTTTGCGCACTGCTCTACAGGTCTTCGAGGACCGCGGGACGCTGGCGGTAGAGGCGGGTTTTAGCGGCGCCGATGATCACGCCGGCGCCGAGCCAGAGGAAGCCGAAGGTCAGGGTGCCGACGTCGAAGCCGCTCCACACGTAGGCGATGATCGCGAGGCCGAGCAGCGGGAAGACGAGGTACTTCAAGAGGTCCGTCCCGCTCCTGCGGCCCTTCCTCACGAAAAAGTAGAAGAACACGGAGAAGTTGAGCGCCATGAAGGCCGTGAGCGCCCCGAAGTTCACGAACTTCGTTATGGTCTCGACGGAGAAGATCAGGGCGACGAGCAACGTGACCGCGCCGATGAAAACGGTGGCGTTGAGCGGCGTGCGGTACCTCGGGTGGACTCGGGAGAGAAAGCGCGAGGCCGGCAGCATGTCGTCGCGGCTAACCGAGTAGAGGATCCTCGCGATGGCGGTCTGGGCGGCCAGGGCGTTGGCGATGCCGACGGCTATGACGTTGACGACCAGCAAGAGGTAGTAGAGGAAAGCCCCGCCCGCCTCGCGCGCGATCTCGAAGAAGGCCAGGTTCGGATCTAGGCCCCGGTAGTCGGGCTGGATGAGGGCGGCCAGGTAGGTCTGCGTCACGAAGATGAGGCCCAGGATAATCAGGGCCGCGACCGTCGCGTTGCCGACGACGCGCTCGGGCCGCTCGGTCTCCTCGGAGAGGGTGCTTATCCCGTCGAAGCCGAGAAAGCTCAGGACCGCGATGGAGGCCGCGGCCGCGACGAAGCTCAGGTCCACGTTGGCCGGCTGGTAGACGGGATCGAGCGAGAACCCCCCGGCGCCGTTCCCCTGAACGAAGACGTAGTTGACGGCGATCGCTATAAAGATCGCGAGGGCGACGAGCTCTATGGCGAGCAGCACAAAGTTCGCCCGGGCCGTGACGGTGATGCCCCGCGAGGTGATAACGGTGTTGATCGCGACGAAGATTATGATGAAGACCCAGATCGGCACCTGCGGGACGAGGGCGTTGAGCCAAATCCCCGTGAAGCCGTACAGGAGCGCCGGCGCCAGCAGATAATCGGCCATGATAAGGAACCCCGCCAGAAAGCCTATGTGCGGGTTGAGGCCGCGCTGGACGTAGGAGTATACGGAGCCCGCGATGGGGAACTCCTGGCTCATCCACCGGTAGCTGAGGGCCGTGAAGAACATCGCGAAGATGCCGACGATGTAGATGAAGGGCACCATACCCTGACCCGGCCCGACTACGAACCCGTAGATGCCCATGGGCGCGATGGGCACCATGAAGACCATCCCGTAGGCCAGCAGGTGCCTGAAACCCAGGGCACGGTTGAGCTCCTGACGGTACCCGCCCCCCTCGGCCGCGCGAACCTCACCACCGCCGGAAACACCGTTCTCAGACATCCGTGCCCCCCATCCGCCGATGGCCGTTCGCCGCTTAGAGGCGCGCCACGCGCCCTCGAAGAATTCTAACGAGTGTCTCGGGCACGTTCTTGCGTATGGGACCCCACGCTCCGGATCCACGTTCATACTTTAGGCCGGTAGGAAACCCTCCCAAGGGATGATTCGCGGGAGGCTCCCGTAGGCTACCCTTCGATTGGTGACCGGGTGGATCTCCCCCCCCTCCGACACCCGGTCACCGGTTCTTCGTCAGGACGTCCGGCCGGGCTGCGGGAAGGTACCACGCACCAGAGCGTCCCAGGCGCGGTCCGGCAGGAGACGCCGGAGCCAGAGGAAGAGGTGCGCCGAGGGGGTCACGGCGTACCGGGCGCGGGGCCGTTCGGCGGTGATGGCCCGCTCTATCACCCCGGCCACGGTCTCGGGTCCGCCGCCCAGCAGCGAGAGAGGGCCGCCCTCGTAGGTCTCTCGGGTCGTTCGGGCCACGGCCGCGTCGAAGCCGGCGTAGGGGTCTTCCGGGGAGGCGTCCTCCATCGAGTCGGTGGCGGCCCGCGCGAACTCGGTGCGGATGAGGCCCGGCTCCACCACTATGACGTCGACCCCGAAGCCCGCGACTTCGAAGCGCAGGGCATCGCTCAGCGCCTCGACGGCGTGCTTGGTGGCGTGGTAGAAGCCTGCGCCGGGGAAGGTGAGCTTGCCGCCCATCGAGGAGAGGTTGACGATCTTTCCGAAGCCCTGGGCGCGCATCCCCGGCAAGACCAGCTGGCACATCCGGGTCAACCCGAAGACGTTCGTCTCAAACTGCTGCCGCACCTTCTCCAGGGGCACCCCCTCGACGGCTCCTGACTGGCTGTAGCCGGCGTTGTTCACCAGGACGCCCACGGCCCCCTCCGCGCGCTCGACCTCCTCGACGGCACGCCGCATGGAGTCCTCGTCCGTGACGTCGAGCTCCAGCAGCCGGCAGCCGCGGGCCTCGAGGTCGGAGATGGATGCCACGGTGCGGGCCGTCGCGTACACGGGCCATCCGCGGGCCGCCAGACGCTCCGCCGTCGCCCGTCCGATGCCAGACGAGCAGCCCGTGATCAGGACCGCCCTCGACCTACCTCTTCCGGGTTCCATCTCTCTCCCCTCGTCGGTGGCGCCTCGTGGTTGGTTACGAGGTCGTACGACCGAAAGTTGCCGGATGTCCCCACCCCGCCGGAGGGTAGACGTCGGGCGGTACGAAACAGGCTTCTAGTGCGCGGTCTCGCCGCGATGCTCGTTTACATCGCTCGCGGCCGTCAGCGATGAGGGCGCGACGTGGCGGGCTAGTTCCACCAGCCCCCGGCTGGTGCAGACGATTCGCATCTCGTCGCCGGGTGCGATGGTCGAGTCGAGGACCGGGAACGGCGTCGCTCCCAGCGCCACCACGCGCGCCTGGCACGTTTCCTCCAGGGTCCCCACGTCTGTCTTCCGCTCGGCGGTCAGGTCGACGATCTGCAGGACCTCGGCCCCGATGGGCAGCACGGCCGCGGGCCGGCGGCCGAAGATGGCCGCCACAAAGGCGGGGGCGGCGAGCGCGGCCACGCTGCGGGAGAGATAGATGCCGGTGGTCCGCTCCACCCTGGCGGCGAGGTCCGGATCGAACATGCGCAGCACCACCCGCAGCCCAGGGGCCCGCGCCTGGGCCAGCAGCGCGCACTGGAGGTTGGCCATGTCGTCTTTGGTCACCGCCAGGAGCGCCCGCGCGGATCCCAACCGAAGCCCATCGAGCGTCGTCCCGGACGCTATGTCGCCGATGACGACCGGGAGGCGCAGCCGCTTGACGAACGCCGCGTCGAGGGCGTCCTCGTCGCGCTCGACGGCGACGCAGCGGACCCCCGCCTGTGCCAGGGCCTCGATGATGGTCGAGCCGGTCGTGCCAACACCGCAGACGACCACGTGGTCGCGCTTCGGCACCGGGTACTGGCCCAGCGCCCTGAGAAGCCTGGCCCCGACGATGGCGTCGGTGACCAACCCGAAGACGAGCGCGAGCGTGAGCGCGCCGAGCATGATCATGACGATGCCGAACACCTTGAGGGGGGCCGAAGCCTCCAGGAGGTTGATGTCACCGTAGCCCACCGTCGCGACGGTTACCACGACGAAGTAGAGGGCGTCGAGCATGTTGAGCCCCAGGTAGCGATTGAACATCAACGTGCTGGCCGCTATGAGCACCCCGAACATTACGCGACGACCACGAGCCGGCGGTCCAGGATGCCGATCGTCCCCTGAAGGAGCACCCACCCCGTCCGCGACAGGCGCGTGGCCATGGTGAGGAACCCCTCGTTCTGGCTGGCGGCGAGCTGTGTCGAGACCGCCGGCTGCCTCCGGAGCCCGGTACGACGGTCTCGACCGCCGGTCCGCGATCCACGATGCCGACCACCCGCCGGGCGGCGACGGGGAAGATCTCGGGTTCGCCCTCTTCGGACTCGGCCTCGGCGAGCGCCAGCCAGAGGTTGGGGTCCCCGCGGTCGACCTCCTGCACGGCCACCTGCCGGTCACCCGCGCGCAGCTCGAAGCCGACGCTGCCGCGCAGCGCCGCCTCGACGAAGGCGGGCGCGGCGAGCTCCGTCGCCGACAGCACCGTCACGTCTCCCAGCAATCCCTGGATGGGGCCGGCGAGGGAGGTGTTGAAGAGCCGCAAGACGACCCTGGCCCGGGGAGCCAGTTCCTGCAACTCGAGGGCCATGTGCAGGTTGGCAAGGTCCGCGTTGCCGAGGATGCCGCACACGGCAGCACTTCCCACGCCCGCCTCCAGGAGCGTGTCCTCCTGCTCGGGATCGCCAACGACCAGCTGTACCCGCGCGTCCCGCGCCGCCCGGGCGAACGGCGCCTCCGGCCTGGCGCAGACCGCGGTCACCGTTACCCCTAGCTCGCGCAGTTCCTGAAGTACGCGCACCCCGAGGCCGTCATCCCCCACCAGGACGACGCGGCCACCGGGGCGCGAGTCTCCCCATTCCCGTCATCGCAAGCCCTCGCCCACACATTTCATAAAGTTCCCTCGTTCGACCCGACCGTGGCCGCGCGAGGAACACGAAAACCCGCGATAACCGTCCGCCATGTCCAACCTGAAGCGTCCTTCGATTATTCTCGAACCGTTTCCTCCCCACCGGAATCATACAGCAGACCCGGTCCACCCAACGCAGCGGGCAACACAAGGACCGGGAGGTGCTGTCTCCGACGATCTCTGGAGGACACGCCCATGCGGAAATTCCGTAACCTGCATCCCCTGGCGCTGCAATTACGCGGAGGCTGTCTCTGGGACGGTGAGCCTATGCGCTGGTGCCCATGGCTACTGAGCCCCGCGCGTACCGAGGCAGCTCGGCGGCCTGGGGATCGTGGCGCGGCTCATCTCCTCGGGAAGGATCGGCGGAACACGCACGTTAGGAGCACGCTCCGGCCTTCGACCTCCGCTTGTCAGTCCGGCGCTGCGCGAGCTATCAGCCTGGATGTCGAATGGCGTTCTGTCGGAGTCAGAACACCAGGCTGTTGCGGACCAGGAATCGGCCGTCGAACAGGATCGGGACGCCCTCGCCTTCGAGCATCGTCCCAGAGCCCGTCCGGACTGCATGCACGTGCAGGTGGGGCTCGGAGGTGTTGCCGGAGTTGCCCACGCGGCCAAGGGCCTCCCCCTCCTCGACCGTCGCGCCCCGCTCCACGGCGACGCTGCCGTCCTGCATGTGCGCGAGAATTACATCGACCTCCCCCGCTTCGCACCGCAATACTACGTGGTTGCCCTCGGGGTTCTGGCGGTCGGTGTTGGCCCCACGGCTGTCCGGGTTGCCATCCTCGGCCTCTATCACCTCCCCCGCGCACGGGGCCTGTATCTCGTTGCCGAAGATCGCGTAGCGCTCGGGCTCCACGGGGTAGAGCCCGGTGGCGCGCGTGCCGGCGAGGTTGAGCTTGTCGACGTCCAGGGCGAAGCGTTGCGCTTGGTCCACGTTGTGGTAGTTGAGGATTGGGCTAGCGCCTCCGTGTTGAACGTAGAAGCCGCGGCCTTCGAGTGGGAAGGCGAGCGCGACGGGCTGTTCCTCAACGGGCGAGAGAGCCTGGACGGCCAGGACGCAGAAGAAGGCGAACAGCACCGCGACGAACGCGTTGGCCACCAGCGACGCCCAGCCGCCCAGCGATCCGGGGGAGCGCCACCAGGGAACCTTGTCGCCGCCGAAGATCCTCCGAAACGACACGTAGGCCGCGCACAGGAAGGCCACGAGCAGCACGACGCGGAAGTAGTAGCTGATCCAATCCCACCGCCCGACGAGCACGAAGTAGGTGACAAAGAAGCCCGACCCGAGCAAAGCGGCGAGCCACGACGCCCTGCTCTGGAACTTTCCTCTCCATAGCCCCGTTATGAGCAGGGCGGGTAGGAGCAGATGGGTCACGAACAGGATCACGACTTCCACGGCTTACCTCCGGATAGATTCCCCTGTCCGACCCTACGGTCCCTCATCCGCGCAGGTGCAGCCACAACAAGGCCCCAACGTAGCTCACGCCGGCCACAAAGCCGAGTAGCGAGTAGGGCTGACCGTCCTGGCCGCGGGCCAGCTCGAGGACGAACCCGCAGATCAGGACCACGATCGTGACCGTGCCGGCGAACGCCGTCGCCCGCAGGTCGAAGTGGCGGTAACGCTCGTCGGCGGGCCGTCCAGCCAGCACGCGCATCACGTCAAAGCGCCCGCCCAGGAGCAGCAGCACGGCCCCGTAGACCGTCATTATTCCGAGAGACGAGAGACCCAGCGCGAGGTCGCCGCCAGCCCAGGCCGCGGCGCACATGACGCCACCTATCGCCATCGCCGCAAGCGGCATCGTCCATCGGCCGCCACTTTTCTCCCTACTCTGCATAAAACACGTCCTCCACGGATCTCCCGAAAAAACGAGCCAGGGCCATCGCTAGGGGCAAGGAAGGGGTGTAACGGCCCGTCTCGACGGCGTTTATCGTCTGCCGCGAGACCCCCATCGCCTGGGCGAGTTTCCCCTGCGAGAGATCCCGCGCGAGCCTGAGCTCCCTTACCTCGTTCCGGATGCTGGACTCCATATCGAGTGTAAAGCTAGCTTGTCTACCTCCGTTTGTCAAGCTGACTTTACATCCGTGCACGCTCCCAGCGGGAGACTACGGCGGGAGGACCTTTTTCCGGCGGGCATCCATCAGGCGGCCGTTGATCGTTTGCAGCGGAAAGAGGAGGACGTAGGACCACCCGGCCCAGGCTACCGTCGCCGTCCCTCCCACGATCGCGATGGTAATGGAAGCGAGCCCGACGAGGATGTTGATCAGGAAGCCTTGTATCTCCTCGCGCGTAACCGAGAGTTCGTACGCGTCGAGCTCCAGGGCGTCACGTCGAGCGTAGGCCACCCAGTAGAACAGCAAGAACACGAGGAGACGGCGACGAAGCCGGCACCGTAGATCACCAGGAGGAGCGGATACTGGGAGACTCTGATCGTCTCGCTTTGAAACCGAGCGACTGGTCCGCCAGGAGGGTGAACAGGAACTTCAAGGGGTACACGTACGCCAGCACGAGGAACAGCAGCGCCGAGTTCAACCAGATAATCGGGGCATCTCTCAGACCGTAGCGTCCGAAGAACTTGTAGTGGTCACGCCACAAAGACGACGAGCAGGGCAAAGCAGATGGCGAAGGCGAAGAACCCACGCATGGTCTCGAGCAATTCGTCGAAGGTATCGGGAACTTCCAGGGACACGACCAGGAGCGTGACCGCAAAGGCGAAGACAGCGTCCGAGAAACCCTCGACGCGTGACACTTCTTGGCCCCGCCAGGAGAACTCCTCTTCCTCGACACCGCGTCCCCGCATCAGCCTTCCGCGCAGCACGTTACCCCTCGGCCCACTTTCTCGGCGCAGATGCCATCGCCGAACGCTCTCGCCTGCCTGCCACCATGATCCCACGAGCGCGGCCTCCGGGCATCTCCGGCAACCCTAGTCGCCGGTTCCCGACGCGTCCCACGTCCCAATCACCGGACACGGACGGCGCGCCCAGTGGACACTTCGAGGAGGCAGCGGTATCAGCGCTCCGTCGCGATGAGGCCTTTCTCGATGCTCTCTCGAAGCCCATCCCTGGCGGTCCGGAAAGCCTGCATGCGTTCCTCCTCGCTCCCGGTCACCCGCGAAGGGTCCTCGAAAGACCAGTGCAGACGCCGCCGGGCCCCTGGGAAGACCGGGCATGCCTCGTTGGCGTCGTCGCAGACGGTTATTACGAAGTCGAAAGGCTCCCGCAGGTACCGATCCAGAGTCTTGGATTCCTGATGCGAGACGTCGATCCCGATCTCCACCATCGCCCGCACCGCCAGGGGACGGACAAGGGTCGCCTCGGTGCCAGCGCTGTGCGCCTCGAAACGGTCTCCGGCAAGATGCCGCAGCAGGCCCTCGGCCATCTGGGAACGGGCGGAGTTGTGGGTGCAGAGAAAGAGAACCTTGCGCTTGTCCATACCGGGTTGCGCTCTCCTAGTGTTCCACGGCTATCGCCCTGGCGCTTGCCGGGCAAGCGGAGACGAACTCCACCGAGCTCCGCACGTCCTCCGGAACCTCGGAGCGCTCGACGGGCGCGAAGCCGAAACGGGGGAAGTACGTGTCTGCGGTCTCTGTCGGCAGGTAAGCCTTTTCTGCGCCCCTGTCGCGAGCCAGCGCGAGCGCCAATCGGACGAGACGCCGCCCGACACCCCCGTCGCGGGCGCCCTGCGAGACGGCGACGGAACGCAGGAGCGCCGAGCCGCCGGGAAGTTCCACCGCCGCGCTGCCCACGACGTGTCCCTCCTCCCGGGCCACGAGCATCGTCGTCAGCGTCTCCCCTACCCCCTCCTCCGGCAGCTCGCTCTGCGCGAGCAACGCCACGATCGCAGGGAGGTCCTCCCGGACCGCCGGGCCGATCTCGGCCGTCACCCCGCGCTCCTGCCTTCGGGTTTGGCGGACCTTGCCGGCGATAGGTGCGCCTCGACGTCGGCGAGAAGCTCGCGGGCCACGCCATCTTCCAGGGAGTAGAAGCTCCATCTCCCCCGCCGCTCCTCGCGCACCAGCCCGGCCTCCTTGAGCTTTCGCACGTGGTAGGAGATCCTGGACTGGCCCATCCCGAACTGGTCCTCGAACTCGCAGACGCAGATACCGGCGTCTGCGTCCAACACGGGTGCGCCGAGATCCGGGAAGTCGCAGCAACTCCTGCCCCCCGCCATCATCCCGAGCATCCGCACCCTGATGGGATCCGAGAGGGCACGCCCCAAAGCGACGATGCGCCCGATCCGCTCCGACTCTCCGTACCCGCCCGGCTCGGCGCCGTTCTCCTCGACGGGCCGGATCTCGCCGCTCATCGAACCTCCTGCCCAGCCGCCTTGCGGCCCCTGATGAACGCGCTGGCCAGTGGAACCTCGTCGAGTACACCCGGCACGCCCCCATCGCCGCAGCAGCCGGACGCGCCCACTATCTCGGCACCGTAGGTGTGCGTTACCTCGACGGAGACGTCGTCGAAGCCCGCCTCCTTGAGCAAACGCTCGTACTCGTCTTTCTCCAGCGCCCCGGCGACGCACCCGGCCCACGATTCCACGCTGCGGACCAGATCCTCGGGAAGCTTGCCCTTGTCGCCCAGGAAGACCATGTCGGAGACCGCGAACCGTCCACCGGGCTTGAGAACCCGGAACGCCTCCGCGAGAACGCTAGTCTTGTCGGTGGACAGGTTGATGACGCAGTTGGAGATAACGACATCCACGTGCCCGTCCGGTAGCGGGATGTCCTCTATCTCGCCCTTGAGGAACTCGACGTTGCCCACCCCGGCCTCGGCCCGGTTCTTCTCGGCCAGCTCCAGCATCTCGTCGGTCATGTCCAACCCGTAGGCCTTTCCGCCAGGGGCCACACTTCTGGCGGAGAGCAGCACGTCTATCCCGCCCCCGCTGCCGAGATCCAGGACAAACTCCCCCGGAGTGAGCGTCGCCAGGGCCGTGGGGTTGCCGCACCCCAAGGAAGCAGCCGTCGCCGACCCGGGCAGACCACCAAGCTCCTCCGGCGTGTAGCTCCCCCCGGTCCAGTCCACGCCGACCGCCTCCGAATCCAGACCGCGCTCACCCGCCGACCCGCAACACGACGCCCCTGACCCCTCCCGGACGGACCGGGCAGCCCCGGCATACCTCTCCCTGACCCGCTCCCGCAGCTCGTCACCCAACATGCCCTCCTGTCAGATCAACATTCAGTGATCCGATTATAGATCAAGTTTTATTGATGTGTCAAGGTCAACGTGTTGTGGTGAGGCATCAGAACAACGATGCGAGGTTCGCGTGCGGGTCACAGGCACGTTACGCGGCGCTTCGATTCGTTGACGGGGGCCCTTCAGAAAGGCTATATGTAAGAGCTTGACAACCCTCTACCGGTGTGTAACCCTTCACCCTATCTGCGGTCGAGTGAGCGAGGGCTGTTGAGCGAAGTCTCCGAAAAGGCGAAAAACAAGGTCTCGGGCTTGATGCTCAAGATTCAGCGCCTGCTCGCTCCTCCCATCCACCCGCGAGTATCCGCGGTTGTCGTCCTACCTGCCCGGGAGTCGCTACGACTAATTACCGGGGCGGGCCGGGACGACGTATCCCGGTCCGCCTAGAGCCGCAGGCGGGACGCTAGCTCCCGTTCACGGCCGAGGGTTCCGACTTTAGAACGCGCCGCACATGGATGGGAGAACCGTGGAAAACACCGCTTACAAGATCGAATACAAACCGCGCACGGGTAGCGAGGCTATGTGCGAGGCGCTCCTGGACGAAGGGGTCGAGTACCTCTTCGGGTACCCCGGGGGGGCCATCATGCCGTTCTACGACGCGCTGCCGGACTACCCGCTAAAGCACGTCCTCGTCCGCCACGAGCAGGCCGCTGCGCACGCGGCCGACGGCTACGCCAGGGCGACGGGCCGGGTAGGGGTGTGCGTGGCCACGAGCGGGCCGGGGGCGACCAACCTCGTCACGGGGCTCGCCACGGCGCAGATGGACTCGGTGCCGCTCGTGGCGATCACGGGCCAGGTCGGTCGTCCGGCGATGGGCAAGGACTCCTTCCAGGAGACCAACGTCATGGGCATGACGCTGCCTTTCACCAAGCATTCGTTCCTCGTCGAGGATCCCGACGAGCTGTACCCGACGATGCGGCGGGCGTTCGAGATCGCGCGCAGCGGCAGGCCGGGTCCCGTGCTCGTCGACGTGCCCAAGGACGTGCAGTTCGCCGCGTGCAACGACAACGGCTACCGCAGGCTGCGCGAGGCCGCGCCACCGGCCGAGTCGCCGGCGCTCGAGCGGGCCGCGATGCTCTTGCGGGGCGCAAAGCGGCCGCTCATCCTGGCCGGCCACGGCGTCACGCTCGCGGGGGCCGAGATGGAGCTGAGGCTGCTCGCCGAGCGGACCGGCATCCCGGTCGTGACGACGCTGCTCGGGATAAGCGCCTTCCCCGACGACCACCCGCTCTACCTCGGGTTGGCCCGGGATGCACGGTCAGGCCTCGGTCAACCGGGCCATAGACCGGTCGGATCTGCTGTTCGCCGTCGGGATGCGCTTCGACGACAGGATCACGGGCGCCGCCCACAAGTTCGCCCCGAACGCGAAGGTCATCCACGTAGACGTCGACCCCTCCGAGCTCGGCAAGGTCGTAAAGCCGACCGTCGGCATCGCCGCGGACGCGAAGGCCGCGATGCGCTCGATCCTCGGCCACCTCGAGGACGGCCCCGAGGGCGAGGGTTGCGCCGAGTGGCGCGACGAGCTCGACAAGAGCCAGGAGCCGGAGAGGCGGCGCGAGGCGTCGGCGCGCGACGAGTACGGCCCGATCCAGATCATGGACGCCATAAAGGCCGCCGCCGGCCCGGAGCTCAGGCTCGTCACCGACGTCGGCCAGCACCAGATGTGGGCCGCGCAGTTCTTCGAGTTCACCAAGGACAACAGCCACATCACCAGCGGCGGCCTGGGCACGATGGGCTTCGCGCTCCCGGCGGCGATGGGCGTCGCGTTCGCCTACCCGGACGAGCCGGTCTGGGTCGTCGCGGGCGACGGCGGCTTCCAGATGAACATCCAGGAGCTCGCGACCATCAGGGACTTCGGCCTGAACATCAAGGTCGCCGTCCTGAACAACGGCTACCTCGGCATGGTCCGCCAGTGGCAGCAGTTCTTCCACAACCGCCGCTACTCGGAGACGCCTATAACCGGCCCGGATTACGAGCAGCTCACCGCCGCCTACGGGCTCGCGGGCAGGACGGTCCGCGAGGGCGACGACGTGGAGGCGACGGTGCGGTGGGCGCAGGAGCAGGACGGTTGCATCATCCTCGACTTCCACATCGACCCCGAGGCGAACGTGTACCCCATGATCCCGAGCGGCATGAGCGTGAACGAGATGATCGAGGAAGATGGCGCCTGAGGCCGCCACGGCGGTGGCCTCACCGCGTCGAGGCCAGCCTGGCCGGCGGGATCCTCGCCCTCAACCGCTTCATGATGACGCTGCAGAACAAGCGCGATGCCCGTCGCCGACGTAAAGGTCGAAGGCGACCGCGAGGCGACGCGCATCGCCCTCGTCCTCGACTGCCCCGAGGAGATGGCCCGACGCTACACGACCCTCCTCTCCTCGCTGGAGGACGTGGAGGAGGTGGGCGTCGAAGGCACATCGGAGACGTCACCCCGCGCGCGGGACGCGCGAAGCGGTGCGCCGGGCGTCGGCTACGACGGCAGAGCGGTTCGCCTCCGTCGAGAACTCGGCGCCGGGCGAGGTCGGTCCCGAGACCGACTTTCCGGTACCGGCAGGACGGGGACGTCGTCAGGGCCACCTACGAGGGCGGGGCCGTCCGGTCGGGCATCCTGGTCGCCACGGTCGACGGCGAGGGCCAGCTCGACGCGCAGGTACGCGCACGTCAACACGGCCGGCGAACTGATGACCGGCGAGTGCCGCTCCACGCCCGAGATGCTGCCCGACGGGCGCCTCAGACTGCACGAAGAGTGGCGGTGGACCTCGGGGGATCGCTCTTCGGGCCGCTCCGTCGTCGAAGAGATTCCTGACCGCACTTCCGAAGGGGAGGGACTGAACATGGCGCGCGTGTACCGCGAAGGCGACATCGGCAACGAGATCAACGCAGAAGAAGATCGCGATCCTGGGCTACGGCAGCCAGGGCCACGCCCACGCCCTGAACCTGAGGGACTCCGGCTGCGACGTCACGGTCGGCCTCTACGAGGGCTCGAAGAGCCGGCCGAAGGCCGAGGACGACGGCCTGCCGGTCATGACCATCGCCGACGCCGTACGGACTGGGCCGACGTGGTGATGATGCTCCTGCCGGACGAGAGGCAGCCGGCGGTCTTCGGGGCCGAGGTCGGGCCGAACCTCTCCGAGGGGATGCTCATGCTCTTCGCCCACGGCTTCAACATCCACTTCAACCAGATAGTCGTGCCGCCCGAGGTGGACCTCGGGCTCGTCGCCCCCAAGGGCCCGGGCCACGTGCTGCGGCGCCTCTACGTCGAGGGCAAGGGCATGCCCTCGCTCTTCGCCGTGCAGAACGACGCCAGCGGGGCAGCGAGGGACGTTATCCTCTCCTACGCCCGCGGCATCGGCAGCGGCCGGGCCGGCATCATCGAGACGACCTTCGCCGAGGAGACCGAGACGGACCTCTTCGGGGAGCAGGCCGTGTTGTGCGGCGGCCTCTCGGCGCTGCTTGAAGGCAGGGTTCGACATCCTCGTCGAGGCCGGCTACCAGCCGGAGCTCGCCTACTACGAGTGCGTCAACGAGCTCAAGCTGATCGTCGACCTCATCTACGAGGGCGGCCTGGCGGGGATGCGGTACTCGATCTCGAACACCGCCGAGTACGGCGACTACACCGCGGGCCCCAAGGTCGATAGACGAGGCGACAAAGGACCGGATGCGCAGCCCTGCTCACGGACATCCAGAGCGGCCAGTGGGCCAAGGACTGGGTGACTGGAGAACGCGGCCGGGCAGGCCTCCTTCCTGGCGATGCGCCGCCGGGAGGCAGAGCTGCAGGTCGAGCAGGTCGGGGCGGAGCTTCGGGCCCTGGCCGCCGAGGGCGTGGAGGCCCCCGCGGGCAGCCCGGCGGCCAGCACCGCGGGAGGTGAGAGCTAGATGGGCAGCAAAGCGTTCGCCGCCTCGGACCCGGAGTGGAGCTACCACGGCGGCGAGTACGTGCGAGCTAGGGCGACGTCCGGCTCTCGCCCGCGACCCACGCGCTCAACTACGGCACAGGGGTCTTCGAGGGCATCCGGGCCTACTGGAACGAGAACAAGGGCACCTTGCAGGTACTCAAGCTGCGCGAGCACTACGAGCGCTTCGAGCGGAGCTGCCGGATGCTCAGGATCGACCTGCCGCACTCGGTCGACGAGCTGTGCGAGATAACGGTCGAGATCCTGCGCCGCAACGCCCCGCGCGAGGACACCTACATCCGGCCGCTCGCGTACAAGGCGGCCGAGTCCGTCGGGGTCAACCTCAGGGGCGAGTCCCAGCTCTCCATCTTCACGGTCCCGATGGGCAACTACGTGGAGCTCACGGGCCTCAAGGTCTGCGTCTCGTCCTGGCGGCGCACGCCGGACACGGCCATCCCGGCCCGCGGCAAGCTCACCGGCTCCTACATAAACACGGCGCTGGCGGTGGACGAAGCCCAGAGGGCCGGCTACGACGACGCCATCTTCCTCACCCAGGACGGCCACGTCTCGGAGGCGAGCGCGGCCAACATCTTCCTGGTCAGGAAGGGCGGGCTCATCACGCCGCCGGTCACGGCGGACATCCTCGAGGGCATAACGCGCGACTGCGTGATGGAGCTGGCGGAGCAGGAGCTCGGGAACCCCGTCGCGCAGCGCGACGTGGACCGCACCGAGCTCTACGCCGCCGACGAGGTCTTCCTCTCGGGCACCGGGTTCCAGATCGCCCCGGTCGTCGAGGTGGACGGCAGGCCCGTCGGCACGGGCTCTATGGGCCCCATCGCCGAAAGCCTGCAGCAGATGTACTTCCGGGCCGCGCGCGGCGAGTGGGACGCCTACGGGAGCTGGACCGTGCCGGTCGAGGTCGCGGAACGGGCCGCCGGGTAAGGCGAGGACCGGTTGCGCCCGATCAAGGAGTCAGACGTATGTGAAAGCCGGTTGGGGCAGGACGATCGGCGTCACGATCGCGGTCCCGGTCATCGTCTTCGTCGTCCTCTTGATGCCCCGTTGCCTGCGCATCCTGAGATAGCGTCGGCGCGAAGGCCGGGGTTGCGGATCGGGACGCCGGATGCGATACTTGCGCCTCGCATGAAGCACTTCTCTCGCGACATCCTACGACTAACCAGGGTGGCCCCAGGGCGAATTATCAGCCCCGGACGCTAGCCGGCCGCCCGCGGCCACCAACCTCAGGAGCCGCACCTTTCACCGTTAGAACGTAGGAGGACGAGAGACACATGCGTCGAGTAGAGATCTTCGACACCACCCTTCGCGACGGCGAGCAGTCGCCCGGCATCTCCCTCTCCGTGGAGGAGAAGATCGAGATCGCCCACCAGCTCGCGAGGCTCAAGGTCGACGTCATCGAGGCCGGGTTCCCGATCACGAGCGAGGGCGACTTCGAGTCGGTCTCCCGCATCGCCGCCGAGGTGAAAGGGCCAATCATCGCAGGGCTGGCCCGCGTCCACGAGCAGGACATCGAGCGCGCGTGGGAGGCGGTGCAGTGGTCGCAGAGGCCCCGCATCCACACCTTCGTCGGCACCTCTGACCTGCACATCGAGCACCAGATGCGTTCGGACCAGGAGGACATCCTGCGGAGGGCCGGCGAGGCCGTCACCTTCGCCAAGAACCTCTGTCCCAACGTCGAGTTCTCCCCGATGGACGCCACCCGCACGGACATAGGCTTCCTCGTCGAGGTCGTCGCCGCGGCGGTCGAGGCCGGGGCGGACGTTGTGAACATCGCGGACACCGTCGGCTACTCGACCCCGGTCGAGTTCGCCGCCTTTCTGCGGGAACTCCAGGACCAGGTGCCGGGCCTCGCCGACCGCGTGCTCTCCGTGCACTGCCACGACGACCTCGGGATGGCGGTGGCCAACTCGCTCGCGGGCGTCGAGATCGGGGCCGGTCAGGTCGAGGTGGCCGTCAACGGCATCGGGGAGCGGGCCGGCAACGCCTCGCTCGAAGAGATCGTGATGGCGCTCGCCACGCGCGTCGGACCACTACGGCGTCGAGGTCGGCGTCGACAAGCGCCAGCTCGCCAATACGAGCCGCATGGTCTCGAACATCACCGGCTACGAGGTGCCGCCGAACAAGGCCGTCGTCGGGCGCAACGCCTTCCTGCACGAGTCAGGGATCCATCAGGACGGCGTCCTCAAGGATCGCAGGACCTTCGAGATCATGACGAAGGAGGACATCGGGCTCGAGGGCACGAACATCTTCCTCGGCAAGCACTCGGGCCGCCACGCCCTCAAGGACGCCCTCGAGGAGCTCGGCTACACCCTCGAAGGCGAGGTTCTCAAGCGAGCCTTCGTGCGGTTCAAGGAGATCGCCGACCACAAGAAGACCGTGACTGCGGCGGACCTCGAGGCGATCGCCGCCGACGAGGTTGGCTCCTTCGAGGGCAAGTTCGTCCTGGAGTCGTTCCGGGTGGTCGCCGCCACGGGCCGCCAGAGCCGCTCGGCCGTGACCATCTCGCACGCTGAGCAGGGCACGTTCGAGGCGGAGGCCGAGGGCGAAGGGCCGGTGGACGCCGTCTTCCGCGCCATCGACGCGGCGACGAACATCAAGGGCCGCCTGACGGACTTCCGGATCGACGCCGTGACCGGCGGCAAGGACGCCCTCGGCGAGGTACGGGTGTCGGTCGAGTTCGAGGGCGCCGAGTACGCGGGACGGGGCCTCTCCCAGGACGTGGTCGAGGCGGCGGCCCGAGCCTACGTCCGGGCCGTCAACGTCTACACGGTCGGCAGGGTCGGGACGAAGTGGGACGCGAAGGTAGCGCCGTAGCGGAGCGGAGAGCCGCCTCCCCGGGGCTCCCCGGATACGAGGGCCTGCCCGGCATCGTCCCGGTCGGGCATCCGCCCGGGCATGGAAGAGCGAGGCCGGAGGAGCTGTCCCGCCTGCTAGCGGTCGGCGACGGAGCGCTCTCTCGGAGATCCTGGGCACGGGGACGCCGACGCCTCGCGGCGCTGCTCGTCCCGGAGCAGGATTGGGACAGAGACCCCGCGCGAGAACGAGCGTCCCTACCCGCCGGGCCTTCCCTACTTCACCCGCGCCGACAGATCCTCCGGTCCTTGTGTTGCCGGCGGAGCTCTCACCCGTTTTCAGGCCCCGGACGAGGGCGACGTTGCCGCTGGTAGTCTGGCACGAGCTGGCGCACGCCTTCCTGCTGCAGAGGCCCGTCGTCCGGACCCCGGCGTGGCTCGGGGAGCTCGTGCCGCAGGCGGCCTCCGCCGCGGTGGCCCGCCGGGTCGGGTTGCCGCTAGAGGATCACCTCGCGCGTGGTGGACCGGGACCCCGGCTTTACGGTCCGCGGCTTCGGGGGACGGGCCGACGCGGACGAGCAGATGGCCTTGCAGAATCTGCTGCTCCTGCTCGGCGATGCCGCCATCGAGAGGTTCGGAGACGGCTTCCTGAGCAGGCTGGCGCGCGCGCTTTGGGAGGCGACGGAGATCGTGGACGAGGGACGGGCCGAGGGACTGCTCGGGGATGCCCTGGGGTCTGGCGGGCGCGGGTGGTTGCTTTCGAGATCAGAATTCCAGGGGGATTGATGCGGGACTCATTCGACATCTTGCTGCTACCGGGCGACGGCATAGGCCCCGAGGTAATAGGCGCCGCCCGCACCGTCGCGGACGCGGCGGCCGAGCACTTCGGGGTGGAACTCTCCTACGAGGAACGGCTCATCGGGGGCGTCGCCATCCGGGAGGAAGGCGAGCCCGTCTCCGAGGAGACGCTAGAGCGGGCGAGCGCGTCGGACGCCGTACTGCTCGGCGCGGTCGGCCACCCCGACTTCGACCGCGGCCCGCAGCGGCCCGAGGCCGGGCTGCTGGGGCTGCGCAAGCACCTCGGGGCGTTCGCCAACCTCAGGCCCGTCGCCGCCGTGCCGGCGTTGCTCGACGCCTCGACGCTGAAAAGGGAGACGGTCGAGGGCGTGGACATCCTGATCGTGCGCGAACTGACCGGCGGGGTGTACTTCGGCGAGAAGGAGGAGGGCGAGGACCGGGCCAGCGACCACTGCCTGTACACCCGTGAGGAGGTCGAACGGGTCGCGCGGGTCGCGTTCGAGGCCGCCGAGGGCCGCAAGGGCCGGTTGACATCAGTCGACAAGGCCAACGTCATGGCTACGAGCCGGTTGTGGCGGCGGGTAGTCGAGGACGTCGCCGGTGAGTACCCCGGGGTAATCCTGGAGAACGTGCTCGTCGACGCGGCGGCGATGTTCTTGATCCGGGACCCCAGGAGGTTCGACGTGATCGTCACGGAGAACCTGTTCGGCGACATCCTCTCCGACGAGGCCGCGATGCTCCCGGGCTCGATGGGGATGCTGCCGAGCGCCTCTTTGGGCGAACCCGGGACCCCTGGTATCTACGAGCCCGTGCACGGCTCCGCCCCCGACATAGCGGGTACCGGCCAGGCCAACCCGTACGCCACTATCCTGTCCGCCGCGATGATGTTCCGTCACTCTCTGGGACGCCCGGACGTCGCCGGGGCCATCGAGCAGGGGGTCTCAGTCGCGCTGGAGGCGCACTACCTGACCCCGGATCTCGGCGGGAGCAAGACCACGCAGGAGGTAACCGAGGCCGTAACCCGCTGGGTCGCGGCGGGAGAGGGCGTAGCATGAGCATAAAATTGTTCGACACGACTTTGAGGGACGGGACCCAGCGCGAGGGCGTAAGCCTGACCGCCGAGGACAAGGCCCGCATAGCCCGCGAGCTAGACTCTTTGGGCATCCACTACGTGGAGGCGGGCTTCCCCGCCTCCAACCCGAAGGACCTGGAGTTCTTCGAGGGCTTCGACGCCTCGGAGCTGGAGACGGCGAGGCTCGTCGCCTTCACCAGGGCCCGGCGCCCGGGGGGCGAGGCCGGCGAAGACCCGGCGGTGACGCTATTGCCGGCCCTCTCCGCCCCCGTGGCCTGCATCGTCGCCAAGAGCTGGGGTCTGCACGTCGAGAAGGTCCTGAGGACAACGCCGGAGATGAACCTCGCGTCCGTAAGCGACACGGTAGGGTACCTCGCGGACGCCGGCAAAGAGGTCATCTTCGACGCCGAGCACTACTTCGACGGCTTCAGGGACGACCCGGATCTCGCGCTCTCCGTCCTTCGCGCGGCGGCGGGCGCCGGGGCGACGACCCTGGTCCTCTGCGACACGAACGGCGGGACCCTTCCGACGGAGCTCAAGGCCGTCGTCGCCCGCACCGTGCGGGAGTTTCCAGACGTCGAGGTCGGCATCCACACCCACAACGACGCCGGCTGCGGGGTGGCGAACGCCCTGGCCGCCGTCGAGGCCGGGGCCACCCACGTCCAGGGGACCATAAACGGCGTAGGTGAGCGGACCGGCAACTGCGATCTCGTCACCACCATCGCGAACCTGCAGCTCAAGATGGGCTTGCGCGTGATGGACGATGAGAGACTCGGACGCCTGACCGAGGCCTCCAACTACGTCGCCGAGCTGATGAATCTGACCCCCGACACGCACCGCCCCTACGTCGGACGCAGCGCCTTTGCCCACAAGGGCGGGCTGCACGTCGACGGCATCTCCAAAGACTCGCGCACCTACGAGCACGTCACGCCCGAGGCCGTCGGCAACGTGCGGCGAACCCCGATCGGGGAGCTCTCGGGCAAGAACTCCATCCGGCAGAAGGCCGAGGAGCTAGGCCTGGACGCCGGAGACGTGACCTCGGTCCTCTCGGCGATCAAGCAGCGGGAACACGAGGGCTACCACTACGAGGCCGCCGACGCCTCCCTTGCGCTCCTCATCGGGCGGACGACGGGCGAGACGAAGCCGCTCTTCGAGCTGGAGAGCTTCCGCATCATCTCCGAGAAGCGGGCCGGCGGCGAGACGACCGTTGAGGCGACCATAAAGCTCTTCGTCAAGGGGCAGCGGGTGATCTCCACGGCCGAGGGCAACGGCCCCGTCAACGCCCTGGACCGCGCGCTCAGGAAGGCCATCGAGTCCCACTACCCGGAGCTAAAGGAAGTCCACCTCTCCAACTACAAGGTCCGTATCCTCGACGAGCACCGCGCCACCGCGGCCACGACGCGCGTCCTCATAGACTCGACCGACGGCAAGCGCTTCTGGGGCGCCGTCGGCGTGGATGAGAACATCATCGAGGCCTCCTGGCAAGCCCTGGTCGACGGCCTCGAGTTCGCCGTGCACGGGGGCTCGACCAAGGGCTAGACGGTCGTGCCCGACGTAGGATTGATCGTTCTCCACGTGCCCGAACGCCGCCTTCAAGCTCGCGCGGCTGGCAACGTCGGTTAGCCCGCTCCAGACCGCCATCATCGTGGTGGCCGGACTCGCCGGCGCCTACCTCGGATACCGGCTGAGGCTGCCCGCCGGGGTCCTCGTCGGTACCATCGTGGGGGTCGGGGGCGCCGTCTTGCTGCTCGGCTCCCCGCCCGTCTCGCCCAGCCAGGACATCAAGCGGTTCTTGCAGATCCCCGCGGGCCTGATCGTTGGCCTCAGGATCTCGCGTGGCTCGCTGCGCGCCGGCGGTCGAGTGATCCTACCGGCCTTCCTGCTCACCGGCGTCATCGTGCTCGTCAGCCTCGTCTCGGCGCTCGCGACGGTGAGGCTTACGGGGCTCGACCCCACGACGGCCCTCTTCGCCGCGGTCCCCGGCGGCCTGACGGAGATGGCGGCCGTCTCCGTGGGCCTCGGTGCCGACGGGGTCGCCGTGACGGCCATCCACCTGTGCCGCGTCCTCCTGACCGTCGGCATCGTCAACGTCGTCCTGCTGCGTTGGGACGCAGGGTCTGACGGGGCGCGTCCACGGAGCTCGATGAGGAGCGAGCTACAGGAAGCTTCCGGGCGCTGGTTCTGGGCGGCGATGCTCGCCGGGGTGGTCGGCGGCGTAGTCGGGCTTGCCGCCCCGGTTCCGGCAGGGGGCGTTGTCGGGACCGTCATCGGTTGCGCCGCCGTCCGGCTGTGGAGGCCGGGGCCTGTGCCCTCCGGCGCGATCTCGCTGGCCGTTCAGGCCCTGAGCGGGACCGTGATAGGGCTCGGCATCTCGGCCGCGTTCTTCGAGCGGCTGGCCCAGCTCGGATTCGCGGCGGTCATCATCCTCTCCACCCAGATGCTGCTCTGGCTGCTGATGAGTCGCTTGCTGGCGAGCCGGTTCGCGTTCGATCGCCTGAGCGCCATCTTCGCGGCCGCCCCCGGCGGCATGAGCGAGGTCATCTCTACCGCGGGCGCCACCGGCGCAGACACGACGGTCGTCGCCTTCGCGCACCTGGTCCGGCTGAGCACCATAATCCTGATCGTGCCCAACCTGATCCTGCTCTTCGTCTCCGCCTAGAACTGTCTGCTGCACGGTTTCTCTCAGGCCGTCGCCCGGCGGAAGGAGCGGGCGGCCCACCACATGGCGACGAGGGCGAGCAGGCCGATGACGCCGAAGCCGAGGAAGACCGCGGGGTCACCCAGGTCTCCGTCGAAGAGGGCGCGGGTGGCGTCCACGGCGTAGGAGAACGGGTTGACGGAGGCGGCGGCCCGGATCCAGGCCGGTGCCAGGGTTAGCGGCAGAAAGACGCCGGAGAGCAACAGCACGGGCAGCAGAAAGAAGTTCAGGGTCGAGGCGAAGGCGTCTTCGTCTTTGAGGAGCAGGGCGAGCGCGTAAGAGCACGACGCGGTGACGAGCCCGAGCAGCACCAGGAGTCCCATGCCAAGGACCACGCCTGCCGGATCCGCCCGCAGCCCGAGAAACCAGGCCATGAGCAACAGGAGCGCGGCCTGTACAAGCAGGATGGCCACGTCGCGCAAGGCGCTCCCGAGCAGCAACGAGAGCCGGTTTACCGGCGTGACGCGGAGCCGCTCGACGACGCCGGCCCTGAGTTGTGAGATCAGACCCGAACCCCACGAAGGTCGTGCCCAGGATGCCCTGCATCACGAGCAGGCCCGGCGTGAACACCGCGAGGGCGTCGCCGCCGAACCCGGGCGAGGACGCGACGCCCTCCAGAAGCGGCGCGAACAACAGCAGGTAACAGACCGGCTGGAAGACCCCAAAGGCGACCCACACGGGGTTGCGCAACGTCGTGCGCGCGTTGTGCGCGAATAGCAGCCAGGTGTCGCGGAGTAGCTTCATCGTTGCCTGACCTCCTCGGGCTGGGCGGGTTGTTCGGCGGCGGCACTCCCTCCGTCGGCTTCCCTGAGCGAGCGCCCGGTCTGCCGCAGAAAGACGTCGTCGAGCGTCGGCCGGGAGAGCGAGATGCCCGCCACGCCCAGCCCGGCCGCGTCGAGCCCCCGCAAGATACCCGGGAGGGCCTTCTCGCCGCCGTCCACGTAGAGCCTCAAGAGCGTTCCCTCGGCGTCCACCTCGCGCACGAAGGGCCGATCGGCGAACAGTTCCAGGGCTCGTTCGAGGGCATCGTCTCCAGCATCGAGGTCCACCTCCACGACGTCGCCGGAGATCCGGCGTTTCAGTGCCCCCGGCGTGCCCTCGGCCACCAGCTCGCCGTGGTCGATGATCGCCAGCCGGTCGCACAGGGCGTCGGCCTCGTCCATGTAGTGGGTGGTCACGAAGACGGTTGTGCCCCCATCCCTCAGCCGGCGCACCTCCTCCCACAGTCGCGCCCGGCTCTGCGGGTCGAGGCCCGTGGTCGGCTCGTCGAGGAAGAGGAGCGCGGGGCGGTGGATCATGCCCAGCGCGAGGTCAAGCCTGCGCCGCTGGCCACCGGAGTAGGTCTTGACGCCGCGGTCGGCGAAGGCCGAAAGCTCGAGCGTTTCGGCCAGCTCCTCGGAGCGCCCCCGGGCCTCCTTCTTTGCCATGCCGTGCAACCGCCCCTGCAGGACCAGGTTCTCGCGCCCGGTGGCGTTCTCGTCGGCGCCTCCGGCCTGGCTTACGTAGCCGATCCGCTCGCGCACCCGCGCCGGTTCCCCGAGCAGGTCGTGACCAACAACCCTGGCCTCCCCCCCGCTCGGCTCCAGCAGCGTCGCGAGCATCCGCAGCGTCGTCGTCTTGCCCGCGCCGTTGGGCCCGAGGAAGCCGAAGATCTCACCCTCCCCCACCGCGAGGTCCACGCTGCGTACCGCCCGGACGGCTCCCCCGCGCCCCTCGAAGCTCTTGGCCAGGCCCGCCGTCTCTATGACCGCCATGGTCCTATTCCTCTCTTGTCCCGCTCTTCGCGCCGCCTCGCGTCGCGCGGATAAACCAGAAGCGGCAGGCGTCTCCGCCGTAACCGAGCGTGGTGGGGCGCTCGAACCGGAAGCCGTGGCGCGTTGGGTCGACGGCGTCCATCCAATTGGTATCCCAGTCGCAGAAGATCGGCATCAGCTCCCCCGCGCCGTTCGCCGCGGTGAACCGGTGCCAGAAGCAGCGCTCGATGTTGACCAGGTAGGCGTGCTCGTCGTCCTGCGGACGCTCGAAGTCGAAGGTCCTCCCGTAGAAGCTCGCCTCCTTGTCCTTGGAGATTCCCGTCATGACCGCGAACGGGTCCGGCGCGAGATCTAGGGCTTGCCTGGTGCCCTCCAGAACTCACCGGCGCCTCGGCTCGATCAAAGCCCTCCTCACCAAACTTAGAGCCTCATCCTCCGACAGGATGCCCAGCAGGACCCGATAGCCGGCGAGGGCCAGGGCCGCGAACCGCAGGTGGAACCTGCTCTGCTCGTCCTCCACCCACGCCGCGTGCCGATCTTCGATGCCCCCCTGCCGAGCCCGGATGTCCCCCTCCAGCTCCGGCGCCCGCTCGCCGAGCACACCAAAGAATCCCTCCTCGATCGCCGCGTACGCCTCTCCCGGCGTGATCTTCGTGTTCCCCGTGTCCCCCATGCCGCACCCTCCTCGTGCCTTGTTCTCGCGAGCAGACCGCTTGTCTTGTCACTAGTTTATATACAAAATTGTATATTGAGACATGATGAGGCTTGGGGCGTTGGATGTCAAGGTCGGGTGTACGCTTTTCGGGGTGAGGCGCTAGGGAAGTTCGCCGCGTTCGGCCTTCTCGGCCGCCTCCTCCGACCATTGGGCTTCGACCTCGAGGTGGGCGGCGACGAGGCGGTAGATGTCTGTGACGTGGCGCGGGGCGTTCTTCTCGTGAGGCGGAAGTTTACCCGCGAAGTGGGTGACGGTCTCGGCGTTAGCGCGCGAGATGGCGGCGTGGTGGCGCAGCGCGGTCACCAGCTCGTCGCGGGGCAGGGCGTCCATAAAGGTCAGGGCCACGTGGAAGGGATCGACGGCTGGCTTGGGCTTCCACCAGTGCTCGCGCAGGAGGCGCTGGAACTCGAGCTCGCCGCTCTCGGTGACGGCGTAGGTCGTACGGGTCGGACGCTTGCCCGGTTCCTGGTCGACCTCGACCACCTTGACCAGGCCCTCGGCCGTCATCTTCGAGAGGGCGTGGTAGATCGAGCCGTAGGCCACGTTCGCCCAGCCTTCGGCGCCCCAGGTTTCCAGCTCCCGGCGGATATCGTAGCCGTGCGTGGGCTGCTTTGTGCGCAAGACGCCCAGGATCAACAACCGCGCCGAGGACACCCGTCACCTCCGTACTCAAACTTGTAGTGTCGGGCATGATTGTAGTACGCGGCGAACGCCCCAATCGGGAGAATTCCGGCCGCCGAGACAGATCAGACCTTCACTCCGCTCATCTATGGCACTTTCGTGCTGGGACTGTGAGGCCCTGATAGCGGCTTACCTGCGGTTTGCCGAGCCCGCAAAGAACCTCGGAGGCTTGCCCTTCAAGGAAGTAGCGGCGTCGCGCGGCGTCCCGGTTGTCAGGGTTGGAGCGCGATCTTACCCCTCGTGTGGCGCTGTTCGAGTTCGCGGTAGGCGTCCCGGACCTCGTCCAGCGGGTAGACCCGGGCTATCGGGACCTCGAGCTCGCCTTCGGCGATAGTGCCGGCAAGCTCGGCCATCACCCCGGCCGACGCCGCGGCCTGGTTTCCCTCGGCCTTGACCCCGTGCTGCTCCACCGCACCGAAATCGATGATCGTGTTGATCCTTTCCGGTGGGACGCCCAGCTCCAGTGCGAGATCGACGTAGCCCGAGCCGAAGGTGTCGATGAAGGCGTCTACCTCGCCCCCCGACGCCTCCCGTATGCGGTCGGCCTGTCCCTCGCCATAGGTGACGGGGATCACGCCGTGCTCGGAGAGCCACCCGTGGTTCGCCTCGCTGGCCAGGCCGATCACGGTGGCCCCCGCGTTCTTCGCCAGTTGCACGACCAGCGAGCCGACACCGCCCGCGGCGCCCGAGACGACGACGGTATCGCCCTCGCCGAGCGACACCGCCCGGAGGCACGCGTAGGCCGTCGTGCCGACCACGAACAGCGAGCCGGCCACCTCCCACGGGACGCCTGCCGGTCGGGGGGTCAGGTCCTCGGCCTCGACGACGACGAGCTCGGCCTGGCTGGAGCGGCCGTTGACGAACCCTATGACCTCGTCGCCGACCGAGAACCCGTCGACACCCTCGCCGACCTCCTCGACGATCCCGGCGAGGTCGCTCCCCTGACCGGAGGGGAACGTCGCTGCCATGACGCTGTCGAACGCCCCCCCGCGGATGGCCGCCTCGCCGGGGTTGATGCCGGCGAACTTCACCCTCACGAGGACCTGACCGCGTCCGGGGACGGGCCGAGCCACCTCGGCCACGTACAGTACGTCGATGCCTCCATACTCGTCGTACCTGACCGCTCTGGGCATGCCGTTCTCCTCTCTGATCCCGTTCTCGATCGCAGGGATGGTCGCACAAGACGGGTCGGGACGTCCGCAGGGCGTCGCCGCACCAGGCCTTCGGATCTACAGGTTCTGTCCGCCCGACTACAGGGTCGGGTCCACCCCTAGCGTCAGAACCCCTCCGCTGCCCTGCACTGTGCTCCCTCACAAGACTTCAGCTTCGCGAGGTATCTGCGGTGGCGCTCTAGCGTCTTGTTGCCTATCTTGCCTGCCTGATTCTTTAGCTGGAAGGGGTCTTTGGTCAGGTTGTAGTACTCTTGCTCCCCCGTACCCAGCCGCGTGTAGAGAGAACGTTTTGTCCTTACGGCGCGGTAGGTGGGGAACCCTGCCCCTCCGTGATGCTTCTCTATCATGAACCGCTGTCGCCAGGGATTCACCGTTACGCCGTCAGAGTCGATGAGCTCTGCGAACGAGCGTCCGTCAGCCGGCCTGGGCAGCGACGTTCGGGCCCACGCAGCGATCGTCGGGGCTATGTCCGTGTTGAGGACTATCTGCTCCATGCGCGCTCCGCGCGGAACCGATGGCCCGCGGACTACCATTGGGGTCGAGATGTCCTCTTCGTAGGCGAACTGCTTACCCCTGCCCTGGCGATGGTGGCCCATGTGGTAGCCGTTGTCGCTCATGAAGATCAGGTAAGTGTTGTCAAGCTCTCCACGGGCCTCCAACTCGGCCACCATGGCTGCCACGGAGTCGTCTATGGCCCTCAGGCTGCGGGCCCGCTTGCGGTACGCGGCGTCGAGTGAGGCTATCTTCGCCTTAGAGAGCCGAGGGTCATCCCGTATGAACTTGGGTTTGTCGCTCACGTCGGCCTCGTTGAAGTTCGGCGTCCTGGGCACCTTCAGGTTGGAGTAGAGGTCAGCGTGGCGGGCAGGATAGAGCGACGGACGATGCGGGTAGATGTAACTCATGTAGAGGAACATCGGCTGGTCAGCCGACTGGTCTATGAAGTCCAGTGCGTGCGCGGTCATCACGTCGGTCGCGTTGTTGGATTGAGGTCGGTTAACGCTGGTCTGATTCGTCGGATCGTTGAGGTATCTTGGTGCCGCACCCCACACGTCCCAGTAAGGTGCGGGAGCCTGCCGACCGTAGCCGTTGAAGTACTTGCCCAAGAGCCCGTGCGATACCCGGCTTGCGTGCCTACAGGTTCTGCCCGCCCGACACCTCGATGCGCTGCGCGTTCACCCAGCCCATCTCCGGCGAGAGGAGCGACGCCACCACCCCGCCGATGTCCTCGGGTAGCCCGACGCGTCCCAGCGCCGTGTCGGAGGCGACCATCTCGTTCATGTCCGGGTTGTCGCGAACCATCCCACCACCGAGAAGTCGGTCTCGATCGCCCCCGGCGCGATCACGTTCGCGGCGATCCCGCGCGGTCCGAGCTCCCGCGCCATGTACCTCGTCATCACCTCCACGGCGCCCTTGGCCGACGCGTACGCCGCGTACCCCGGCATGGTAAAGCGCGCCAGGCCGGTGGACACGTTCACGATGCGCCCGCCGTCGGACATCAGCGGCAGCAGCCTCTGGGTCAGGAAGAACGGCCCCTTGACGTGGATGTCCATGATCCGGTCGAACTGCTCCTCGGTGGTATCGGCGATGCTGGCGTGCACGCCGATGCCCGCGTTGTTGACCAGGAACTGGAACCGGTCGGTGCCCCAGTCCCGCAAGCACGCCCCGTACCCGCTCGACGAAGCCGTCGAACGTGCCGCTGTCGCCGACGTCGAGTTGCAGGGCGGCGGCGCGGCGGCCCATCCCTTCCACCTCGGCCACCAGATCGTCGGCAGCGTCCTCGTTGCTCTGGTAGGTGAAGATCACGTCGGTACCGCGCCCGGCAATGCTCTGCACCATGTCCTTGCCAAGCCCCCGGCTGCCGCCGGTGATGATCGCCACCCCGCCGGCGTGTTTCCGTTCTGCGTCCCGTTCTGCGCATCCATCTTTGCCTCCCGTCTCCGGCCCTCCGAGGCCGGATTAGCTAACGTCGCTAACTTTATCACCGATACATCGATAACACAACCTCTGATAACAACATTATGTTATCGTTTGTGTCATGAGCGAGACGATGGTCGGCAAGAGGCAGACAGGGCGAGCACGAGGGACCGGATCGTGCGCGCTGCCACCGGGCTTTTGGCCGAGGGTGGCCGGGACGGCGGTGTCCACGCGGGCGGTCGCCGCTGCGGCCGGCGTGCAGGCGCCCGACGATCTACCGCCAGTTCGGCGACATGCAGGGGTTGCTCGACGAGGTCGCCAGCCACGGATTCTCGGCTTACGTGCGCGACAAGAAGTCGCGGGAGCAGGCCGAGGACCCGGTCGAGGACCTGCGCCGGGGCTGGGACCTGCATGTCGGGTTCGGGCTCGCCAACCCCGCCCTCTACACGCTCATGTACGGGAACCCCGGGCCCGGGACCGACGCCCACCGCGGCCCTGGAAGTCGGAGGAGATCCTGCAAGGTCTGGTCCGGCGCGTCGCCGAGGCCGGCCGGTTGCGCGTGGCGTGGAGCGCGCGTCGGGCATGATCCACGCCGCCGGGATGGGCGTCGTCCTGTCCCTCATCGGCGCCGAGGAAGAGGACCGCGACCCCGGGTTGTCGGAGATGACCCGCGAGGCGATCCTCGCGGCGGTGACCACCGACGCCAGCCCCGAAGCGGCGGCCGGGCAAGCCGGCCCTGACCGCGTCTCCCGGTACGGCGTCGCCCTGAAGGCCGTCCTGCCCGAAGCGCCGGACACGTTCACGCCCTCCGAGAGCGCCCTGCTCGCGGAGTGGCTCGACAGGCTCATCCGCGACCCACGCTAACCGCGGACGCAATCTCGCCGGGCAACGCTCGCAACGGTCGCGCTCCTGCGGAGCCTGACGAGCGCAAGGAGCGTTACGCGACGGGGTCCGGCTCGCGCGCGGTGAGCTGGACGATCGGGATCCTCCGGTCGACCTTTGCCGCTTCGCGACGGTATGCCGCGAAGGGAGCGAAGACGCGTTCGGCGAGCACCCAGAGCCTCCTGCGCTCGGCCTCGTCGCTGACAACCGTCGCCCGCATGGGGATGCCGCCGAACACGACGTCGGGGTGGGCGAGCAGGTTGTGAAACCAGGCAGGGTGCTTCTCGGCGCCCGCCTTCGAGGCGACGATCGTGACCCGGTCCGAGTCGTGGAAGTAGATGACCGCGTTGCGTCGCACCGCGCCGCTCTTGGCGCCCCGGGTTTCGAGCAAGGCGGTGGGAAGGACGAGGCCCATCCCGACGCGGCCACGGGTTGCCCGCAACAGGTAGGGATCCACCTTCCACGCCACCCTGGCCGATAGGAACCTTCCCAGCCGCGTGGCAGAGAACGCAGCGAAGGCCCGGCTGAACCATCCACGCGGGCGGGTAGGGTCAACGTACCTGAGCCCAGGAGACATCGCGAAATACTAGCCGATGCGCCTTTTCTTCGTCGGAGTGAGATCTCGGGGTTGTCATATAACTATATGGTTATATAGTTATTCCTATGGCACGAGCGGCGACCACGACGGACGCGTTCAACGCGGTGGCCGAGCCCCGGCGGCGGGAGATCCTGGACATCCTCGCCGGAGGAGAGCGGTCCGTGAACGACCTGGTGCGCCTGCTCGGGATGTCCCAGCCGCTGGTGTCCAAGCACCTGCGGGTGCTCCGGGAGGTGGGGGCGGTCGAGGTGCGCGGCGACGGCCGGCGGCGGTTGTACAGGCTGAACGGCCGGGCGCTCAAGCCCATCCACGACTGGGTGAAGAACTACGAGCGCACGTGGTCGGAACGGTTCGACCGAATGGACGGCGTGTTGGAGGAACTGAAGCAGCAGGAAGGAGGCGGCGATGACGAGTAGCGGGACGGCGACGGTCACGCTCCCCACGGACGAGCAGATCCTGATCACGCGGGAGTTCGACGCGCCCAGGCACCTGGTGTACAGGGCGTGGACCACGCCCGAGCTGGTCAAGCGCTGGTGGAGCGGCAACCGCGGCGAGATGATGACGGCCGAGATCGACCTGCGGGTCGGCGGCTCGTGGCGGTGCGTGATGGTGACGGACGACGGGTTCGAGGTCGCCTTCCACGGCGAGTACCGCGAGATCGTGCCGAACGAGCGGATCGTCTCGACCGAGGTCTACGAGGGCATGCCCGAAGAGAAAGCCGTGAACACCGTGACGTTCGGCGAGACGGAGCGGGCGCACGACCCTGACGATCCTCGTGCAGCACGCGAGCAAGGAGGCCCGCGACGCGCACATCGACTCCGGGATGGAGACCGGCATGCAGGAGGGGATGGACCTGCTGGAGGAGGTCGCGAACGCGCTTCGCTGAACTCGCGTCCAGACGGCGGACCAGGATCACCCTCAATCGGAATGACTCGGCGGATACAGGGTTTGGTTGAGATGTGGGATCCGAGGAGGACTTAATGAGCGACACCGGTTCCACCAGTGGAACGCAGGCCGCACCGGCGACCAACAGGCGGCGTCCCGTGAACTTCGCGCTGTGGGCGCTGCAGGTAGTGCTGGCCATCATGTTCGCGATGGCCGGGCTCTCCAAGGTGTTCGGCGACCAAGCGATGGTGGACATGTTCGCCACGATCGGCATCGGCCAGTGGTTCCGGTTCGTGGTCGGGGCGCTGGAGATCGCCGGGGCCGTAGGCGTGCTGGTCCCACGGCTGTCGGGGCTGGCGGCGCTCGGGCTGGTCGGCCTGATGGCGGGCGCGACGCTCACCAACGTGTTCGTCCTCGGCGCGAGCCCGTTGCTGCCGATCGTCCTGCTGATGGGTAGCGCCCTGGTGGCCTGGGGCCGGCGGGAGCGGGCCAGGGCCCTACTCGGGAATCCAGGCCGCTGAATCGCGACCGCGGGAAGCGATCGAAGGCCGCGTGCAGGTAGAAGAATCGTCAGTGGACATCGTCAGAAGGAGACAAGGTCATGGCGGACGAAGACAACACCACGAACGACGCCCGGGCCTACGGGCAGGAGGCGCGCGAGCCGAGCCCGGCACTCAAGAGGTTGGACAGGCTGGTCGGTACGTGGGAGCTCTCCGGAGACGTGGCGGGGACGGTCACCTATGAGTGGATGGAGGGCGGCTTCTTCCTGATCCAGCGCATCGACCTCGGACAGGAGGCAACGGGCATGGAGGTCATCGGCCACGAGCGGGGGCTCAACTCGGAGCCCAGCGAGGACGTGAAGAGCCGCTTCTACTCCGGCACGGGCGACACCCTCGACTACGTCTACGAGATCGAGGGGGATACCCTTACGATCTGGTTCGGGGAGAAGGGCTCTCCCGCTTACTACAAGGGCACTTTCAGCGAGGACGGCAACGTTCTCAGCGGCGCTTGGCACTACCCGGGGGGTGGCGGCTACGAGGCGATCTCGACCAGGACCGGGTAGTCGGGAAGGCCGGTTCGGGAAGGTCGCCGGCTAACTTTCTCCTTCCACGAGGTCGCGCGCCCGATCGCGGAGGGAGGCTTGGACGCCGTCGTGCTTCGCGTCGGGCTGGGGTCCGTTCTGGGTCAATTGCGGGAGGAGTTGGGCGAGGATCAGGGTCGAGAGGGCTGACTGCTCGCCGCCCTCCCCGCGCACCAGGAACGGGCGTGGGGCGTGCTGCGGCGAGCCGCTCGCCGACCTCGACCCGGCGGCGGGCCAGCTCGTAGCGCACGACGGCGCGGTTGTCGCGGTGGGCCTGGCCGAGATGGCCTGAGGGCCGTCGCCTCGTTCTCGGCCTCGGTGAGGGCCGCCCGGCCGCGCGTCTCGATCTCCAGGCGCACCCGCTGGGCCTCGGTCTCCTTCTCCTCCAGCATCCTGGCCACGTCCTGGCGGGCCCGGTTGCGGGCCTCTTTCACCTCGATCAGGCGCGCGTCGCGGTCCTTCTTGGAGCGTTCGATCTCCATGAGCAGCGTGTCTATGCGCTGCTTGCGGGTCAGCTCCCACTCGCGCTCGTAGGCGGCGAGCTCCTTGGCGACGCGCTCGCGGGTGGCGAGGTGCTGCTGGTACTGGTCGGGGAGCTGGACGTCGGGGATGTTCGCCCCGAGGATGCGCACGCCGTAGCTGGCGAGCTGGCGGTTCAGGTACTCCTGCATGTCCCCCACGTCGCGAGCCGCGCAGGTCGTAGGCCTTCTCGGTGCTCACCTGGCGGCTGCGCTGACGGATCGCGTCCTGCACCGCGCTGGAGAGGACGAGGTCGAAGTTGGAGGCCCCGATGATCCGGACGAAGGCCAGGGGGTCCACGATGCGGAACTTCAGGAAGAACTCGATCGCCTTCAGCGGCACGTTCTCCCGCGTCGGGCAGACGGCGACGGGGGCCAGGTACGGGTATCTCGGTCGCGGTGTCGACGACGAACTCGACCTTGTCCCACGGCCGCCACAGGTAGTGCCGCCCCGGCGGCAACGTGCCCTCGATCTTGCCGTAGCGCGAGAGGACGCCGGTCGTCCCCTGCTCTATCTCGACGATGGCCCCCCGCCACAGCCACAGCAGCGCGAGCGCCAGGCAGAGGATCGCGGCCAGGCCGGCGACCACCGTCAGCGCCGCGCTCCCGGAGAAGACGCCGAAGCCCAGAAGGTAGATCGAGAGGCCCAGCAGGAAGAGCCAGCCGTAGCGCCGGCGGTCCTTCAGGATGACGACCGGCACGATCTGGCCGCCGTCCCCACCGCGCAGGTACTGCCGCACCCCGGACCAGCCGGAGACGACCTCCTTTATCTTCGAGAACTCGGCCGACCGGACCATGGCCTGCGGGGCCGCGGCAGTCGTCTCGGTCATCGTGCCTCCTCCCCGTCAGAGCCTGCTTCTGGGGGTTCTTCGTTCTGATTGCGCCGAGGCGTTCGACGCGCTCCGCACGGCCTCGTCGGTGACGGACTGCCGGATCTCCTCCACCCTGTCGGCGGTCGCCTCCTCGGCCGCCGGATGTTCCGGCGGGGCAACCTCGGAGACTTCGTCCGGGGCTTGCCCGGCCGTGAGGCCCTCGATCTCCCGCTCCCGCTCGCGGATGCGGTCCTGTATCTCCTCCATCCGGTCCCGGATCGCCTGCATGTCCTCTGGCGTGAACAGCGGCTCGTCGCCCGTCGCCGATCATGCGCGTGCGAGATCTCGAGGAAGTCCACGGCCTCCTCGC
This sequence comes from uncultured Rubrobacteraceae bacterium, assembly GCA_963769655.1. Classification (GTDB taxonomy): domain Bacteria; phylum Actinomycetota; class Rubrobacteria; order Rubrobacterales; family Rubrobacteraceae; genus CAVYMT01. Next base: position 569,340 of record CAVYMT010000007.1, read on the forward strand.
CGTCGCGCCCCGATCTGGACGACCTGCGGCAAGCCGTTCGGCGACCGCCGCCAGCCGCTCCAGGACGTCCTGCTGGAAGCGGTACTCCAGGATCTCCGGCGCCGCGGCGCTGCTGACGGCCCTGATGTCCAGCGCCTGGGCTTCGAGCAGCGCGGCGTTCGCGTTGGCCGTGCTCTCGGCCTCGACCATCCGCTCGCGCGCCCTGGCATTCGCCCGGTTCGTCTCACGCTCGCGGGCGGTGTCGATCTGGGCCTGGTAGGTGGCTATCTCCGCGCTGATCGCCGAAAGCGTCTCGCGCAGCGAGGCCAGCTCGCCCCTGCAGTTCGCCCTCGTCCTGCTCCTTGCGCAGCCTGAGCTCGTACTCGTAGGTGTAGGCCTCTTTGGCGACCCGCACCATCTCGGGGGCGGCGAGGTCCATCCTGTACTCCTGGCTGGAGGGTTCGGCGTGGGTGATGTTGGCGTTGGTGAAGCGCACGGCCGGCAGGAACTGCTCGTTCAGGGAGTCGAGGAACTTCTGGGTGCTCTCGCCGACGAGGTCGTAGATGTCCTCGGCGCGCTGCTCGTAGATCAGGGCCCGCGTGACCTCGCTTATGGCGTTCTCCAGCTTGTCCGAGAACCCCTTGACGCCGCCGACGGTGAAGATGAACTCGGCGGGGTCCTCGATCCTGAACTGCAAGAACAGGTCGACGCTGGCGTTGACCCGGCTCGCGGTCGGGGCCTGCCTGATGGGGGCGTTGTACGGGTACTCGCGCGTGGTGTTGACGATGTAGCTGACCTGCTTCCACGGGTTGAACAGGAGCTTGCGCCCGGCCCCGACCACCTCCTCGAGCCTGCCGAAGCGGGTGATGACCGCCCGGCAACCGTCTGGCACCATCACCACGCTCTGGCGCCACCAGGTGAAGACGGCGAGCGCGACCAGGAGCAGCCACAGGTGCGGCCCGAAGAGCGCCAGCGCGAGCCCGCCCCCGCCCACGGCGGCCAGGGCGACCGTCGCCGACCGCGCCAACAAGGACGAAGACGGCGAGCATCCCGATCGGCATCAGGCGCCAGAACAGCGACTGGCGGTTGGGGATCACGACCGGCGAGATGGCGTTTATGAACCGCCCGGAGGGCTCCTGCGTCGGGGAAAGCTGCGGTTGACGATCTCCGCCGCGTCGGACGAGCGCCGCGCTCTGCTGCTCTATGCGGGTGCCCGTGCGTCCCGCCGCGCTCGCGCGCCGACAGGAAGTCGCGGGCGTCGATCCTGAACTGCTCCGCCCCTTCTCCGTCGGCTAAGCCTTCCACCACTTCTTGCGCCCTGTCGCCAAGCCTCGCCACAAGCGAACCCTCCCGTGTTTTGGTACGAACAATACCCAAGTTTGCACGACCCTATTCGCCGTACAACTCGGACCGCGGTCCGGTTCGCCTTAGTCGAAGAGCCCCGGCTGAACACCACCATCCCGGCGGAAGGCGGCGGCGGAGAGCTTCGGGAACCGGTCCCCGATGCCGGCCCGGCGGCGGCTGACCTCGAAGAGCTGGGCGATGTGCTCGGCGTAGAAACCCTCGCCCTTCATGCGCGAACCGAAATTCGGGTCGTTGAGGCGTCCCTCGCGCATGGAGCGGATGCCGTTGAGCACCTTGTCCTTGCGATTCGGAAAGTGGCGCTCCAGCCAGTCCTCGAAGATCGGGGCCACGGCGTAAGGCAGCCGCACGGGGACGAAGCCGGCGAACGTGGCGCCGGCCTCGGCGGCGGCAGAGAGGAGGTTCGGCAGCTCATGGTCGTTGAGGCCGGGGATCACGGGCGCGGTCATCACCCCGACGGGGACGCCGGCGTCGGCCAGCTTCTCCACGGCGGCCAGGCGTCGGACCGGGCGGGAGGTGCGCGGCTCCATGACGCGGCGCAGGTCGTCGTCCAGGGTGGTCAGGGAGATCGCAACCGCGGCGGCGCTGTGTCGGGCAAGCTCGGAGAGCAGGTCCAGGTCCCTGGTCACCAGGTGGTTCTTGGTGACCAGGGCGACCGGGTTGCGAAAGGCGGCGAGGACCTCCAGGCAGCGCCGCGTGACCCGCAGCTTTTTCTCTACCGGCTGGTAGGGATCTGTCACACCGCTGATGGAGAGCGTTTTCGGTTCCCACCTGGGCGAGGAGAGCTCCTTGCGCAGGAGCTCCGGGGCGTCTTTCTTGACCAGGATCGTGGTCTCGAAGTCCAAACCGGCGGAGAGTCCGAGGTACTCGTGGGTGGGACGAGCGTAGCAGTTGTGGCTCACGACGCCGTTGGCGATGAAATCCCCGGTGCCCGTGGTGATGTCGAAGAGGGGCATCGGGCCGAGCGGTTCGATGGATACCACGCGCAGGTTCGCGTCGTTCTTTATCGCGGTTCCCTCTATGTTTCGCTTACGTGAGATAGCAGGGTCCGTCCAGTGGAAGAACCGGAGGTGTTCTCTCAAGCCCCCGCGGACCCTGACCACTTTGACGGGTCGGATCTTGCTCTTGCCGGTGGTCTCTACAACGAACTCGAACCCAAACGCTCGTAAGGACTCGATAACCTGCGCGACTATCTCCGGGTCGGTATTGTGGATTCGCAGCGTGTTGTACGCGTAGCTGCCTTCCGCGTCGAAGACACCCGACAAGAATCCCTTACGCCAGGAGTCGGAGGGGACGGCCGGCCAGTCGACGATCTCCCGGATCCGCTCAACGTTCGCGCGGGCACCATACTTTTCGGGTGGTTGGGCGAAAGCACCCGTCCCCATCAGCTTGTTGTTGGTCGTCAGATACGGTCTCTGGCCGTCACCGCACATCGCGCCGGTTACGAACTTCCAGCCGCGCTCGGTCAGGAAGCGGTGATCCCCGCTCGCCACTAACCACGTTCCGTCCTCGAGGGCGATCCGGTAAGCCGGCTTGTTCGTGCGCCAGAGATCCAGCACGCGAGTCTTCGTGTAACGACGGTAGGCGCCCCGCTTGACTGTGGCGTGACCTGTCCCCATCGCTCACCGGCTGTTGGTGCCCTTCAAGGCTTCTCTGTCGGACTTCTTGAGGCTCTCGACAACGATATCGTATGACGTGTCCAGGAGGTCTTGCACCTCGTCGTCTGGAACGCTTCCGTCGCAGGTTAGGGTGTTCCAGTAGCGTTTGTCGAAGTAGCTGGCCGGCCGGATGGACGGGTACTGTCCACGCAAGAGGATGGTGAGATCCGGCTCCACCTTGAACGTGATCTTCACCGGCGACTGTTCGACGTGCAGGACGGCGAAGATCTTGCCGCAGACCTTGAATACCCTGTGCTCTTCGCCAAAAGGGAATCCCGACGCGGCGCCAGGCTTTCGTCCGCAGTGGTCTGCCAGGTACTCCATGGATGGCCGATCTTCCAAGCGGGGTTTCCTTTCCTCGATCGGAATTACTCAGAGATAAGTCTAACTGCCGCTCCCGTCCGTCCAACCGGCCGAGTTTCCGCTACGGGATGCCGCTCGTGGGCTAGGCGGGGTTGATGGACAACTCCCGCGAAACGCCGCTAGTCTTCGGTGATCTGCTCGCCGCGCATGAGCTGCTCCAGGCGCGAGATCTGTCCGGGGCTGCCCAGAACGATGAGGGTGTCGCCGGCGCTGATGCGGTCGCTCGCAGAGGGGGCCGTGTTGAACCTGCCGTCGAACGTGCGGAACGCGAGGACTATGGCCCCGGTCCGCTCCCCGATGCTGAGCTCCCCGATGGTGTGGTCCGCGACCGCGGAGCCCTTGGGCACCTCGAACTCTTCGAGACGGAACTCTATGCCCTCCTCGCTCCGCGTCACCACGTCAAGAAAATCGACGACGAGCGGCTGGGTTGCGAGGTAGGCCAGCCGCCGTCCCCCGACCGCGTAGGGCGAGAGGGTGCGGTCGGCGCCGGCCATCTCCAGCTTATCGGCCGTCTCGTCGGAGGAGGCCCGCGCGACGATGTGCAAGGCCGGGTTCAGCTTGCGGGCGGAGAGGGTGACGAAGACGTTGTCCGCGTCGGAGTCGAGGGCGGCGACCAGACCCTTCGCCCGACGGATGCCGGCCTCCTCCAGCACGGCGTCTTCCGAAGCCTCGCCCAGCAGCGCCAGGTAGCCCTCTCTGAGGCACTCCTCGACGAGCGCGTCGTCCTGGTCCAGGATGACGAACCCCACGCCTTCGGCGGCGAACTCGCGGGCTACCTGCCGACCGACGCGACCGTAGCCGCACAGGATGTGGTGGTCTCTAAGCTTGTCGATGTCGGCCTTCATTCTCCTCCTCACGAAGTATCCCCGCACCGTTCCTTCGACCACAAGCCCGACGAAGCTCACGGCAGCGTAGAAGAGGGTACCGACGCCGGTCAGCAAGAGCAGCATGGTCCACACCTGTCCCACCGGGTCGTGGGTGAGGTCGTTGACCTCCTTATACCCGACCGTCGTCATCGAGATGACCGTCATGTACAGGGCGTCCAGGAAAGACCAGCCCAACAGGACCATGTATCCCGTCGTGCCCAGCACGGCGATGGCGAAGAGGGCGAAACCGGCCCACCGAATCTGACGTAGCGCGTCGCTCGGCCCGTACGCCCCGCCGGGCGCCGAACCCCTGCCGACGCGATCCGGCCTAGACCTCCATCTCGGCGTTGCCATCGGGAGGCATTATATGGGACGCGGGGGGCCCGCTCACCGCGCCCGCGAGCGGCGGCGGCGGTTCGGCGCCGCTAGACTGTTGGCACGGAGGCCAGTCGGAGAACAGGAGGCTAAGGGGCGGTGCGGGTCGTGATCGTGGGCGCGGGCGAGGTCGGGTTCAACGCCGCCAGGATGCTCTCTCGCGAGGGCCACAGGGTGGTCGTCGTAGAGCAGGACGAGGCCCTCGTCGAGAGGATCAGCCGAGCAGCTCGACGCCCTGGTGATCCAGGGCAACGGCGCCAGCCCGAAGGTGCTGGCGGAGAACGAGAGCGACAAGTCCGACCTCCTGGTAGCCGTGACCGCCACGGACGAGGTGAACATCGTCGCGTGCCTGGCGGCCAAGGCCCAGGGCGCCGCCCGCACCGTCGCCCGCGTCAACAACCCCGACTACTACGACCCCGAGGAGACCTTCGCGCACAAGATCCTCGGGATAGACTTCGTCATCCGCACCGAGCAGATGGCGGCGAACGAGATCGCCGAGGCCCTCACGGCTCCGGGGGCCGTGAACGTGGAGACCTTCGCGGGCAAGAACATTCAGGTCGCCGAGGTGATCCTGAAGGAAGGCTCGCCGGCGGTCGGGAAGGCGGTGCGCGACGTGCAATTGCCCGACCGGAGCCTCATCGTCGGGGTGGTGCGGCGCGGAAAGGCGCTCGTGCCCACCGGCGACACCGGGCTCGAGGCCAAGGACCACTTGTTCCTTATCGGGGAGCGGCGGCGCATCCCGGAGGTGGTCGCGTCCGTCACCACCGACACCAAGCCGGTCCAGGAGGTGATGATCCTGGGCGGCCACCGCATCGGCCTGCTGCTGGCCCGCATCCTGGAGCGGGCCGGGATCTCCGTCAAGGTCGTCGAGCGGGACGAGAAGCGGGCCCGATTCGCCGCCTCCCAGCTCAAGCGCGGCCTGGTGCTGCACGACGAGGGCGTCTCCCGCGACTTCCTGCTCGCCGAAGGGGTGGACACCACGGACGCCTTCGTGGCCGTCACCACCGACGACCGGACGAACCTCCTGGCCGCGATGAACGCCCGCGAGCTCGGCGCCCGCCTGACGGTCGCGGGCATGAGCCGGTCGGAGTTCGCCCCGCTCTCGGACGCCCTCGGGGTGGACATCACCGTCTCGCCGCGGCTGCTGGCCGCCGGGGCCATCCTGCGTTTCGTCCGCCGCGGCGAGGTCGCGGCGGTCACGCTGCTCGAGAGCGGGGCCCAGATCATCGACCTCGGCGTCCCCGAGAGCTGCCGCATCGCCGGACGCTCGCTCTCCGGCGTCGGGTTCCCCAAAGGCGCGATCGTCGGGGCGATCCTGCGGGACGGCAAGGTGCTGATCCCCTCCGGCCAGGACACCCTGAGAGTCCGGGGACGAGGCCGTCGTCTTCACCGTCGAGTCGGCGGTCGAGGAGGTGGAGGCGCTCTTTGCACCCTAGGGTGATCTTCAACGCCCTGGGGGCCGTGATCTCCGCCGGGGGTGCCGCGATGCTGATCCCGGCGCTCTACGCCCTCCTCGTCGACGACGGCAACGCCCTGGTCTTCGCCCTCCCCGCCCTCGTCACCCTCGCCTTCGGGGGCACGCTCTTCTTGCCTGACCCGCACCGATGCCCCCTACGTCTCGGGAAGAGACGTCTACCTCATCGTGACCCTGGGCTGGGTCGGGGTGGCGACCGCCGGCTCGGTGCCGTTCGTCCTCTCGGGCCTCATGGGACCGGTGGACGCCTTCTTCGAGTCGATGGCCGGGTTCACGACGACCGGGGCCTCGACGATAGGCCGGCCCGAGGACGTCGCGCCCTCCCTCCTGCTCTGGCGCAGCCTCAGCCAGTGGGCCGGGGGAATCGGGATCGTGCTCCTCTTCGTCGCCGTCGCGCCCCTGGTGGGCTTCGGGGCGACCCAGCTCTACTCGGCCGAGGCCGCCGATCCCGTCCCCGAAAGGCTGACGACCCGCATCACGGACACCGCCAAGATCCTGGCCCTCGTCTACGGCGCCCTGACCCTCGGCGGTATCCTCTCGCTGACCCTGGCGGGAATGAGCCTCTTCGACGCCGTCAACCACGCCCTCTCCACCGTCTCGACGGGCGGCTTCTCTACCCGCGCCGATTCCATAGCCGCCTTCGACTCGGTGACGGTCGAGCTCTCCATTACGGCCGGTATGATCCTCTCCGGCGTCAACTTCGGCCTGTACTTCCGGGCCGTGAGCGGTCGCCTGGGCCAGGCCGCCGGCAACGTGGAGCTCCTGGCGTTCCTCGGGATCATCGCGGTGTCGACCGTCATGATCATCCGTCGTGCTGCTCGCGGAAGGCGGCTCCCTGCTGACCTCCGTGCGCCAGTCGTTGTTCCAGACGCGCGAGCCTGATCACGGGCACGGGCTTCGTCACGGCGGACTGGAAGGCTTGGGGACCTTTCGCCCAGGGCCTACTGATGCTGCTCATCATCGTGGGCGGCAGCGCCGGCTCGACGAGCGGGGGCCTGAAGGTCGTCAGGGTGGTGCTGCTGGCCCGCCACTCCTGGCAGCAAGTCTTCCGCATGGTCCACCCCCAGGCCGTTACCCTGCTCCGGTTCGGGCACCGCATCATCCCCGAACGGATGCGCGTCGCCTTTCTCGGATTCTTCTTCGTCTACATACTGGTAATGATCGCGGGTACCCTGCTCCTGGCCCTGCACGGCTTGCCCCTCGGTACGGCCTTCGGCTCCGTCTTCTCCTGCATCAACATCGCGGGCACCGCCCTCGGCCCCGTCGGCGACGCCTCCTTCTTCGCCGACCTGCCCGCCACCGCCAAATTGATCCTGACCTTCTTCATGCTCCTGGGACGCCTCGAGCTGTTCACGGTCCTCGTGATACTGACGCCAGAGTTCTGGCGGCAGTAAGCACGCTGCGCCCTTCGGGCTGCGCTTTCAGCCCGCTCCGGCTGACGCCTCCGCTCTCAGCGCGCATCGTCCGGCTTCGCCGGCCTCGCTTTCAGCACGCCCGCTGCGCGGGCTTTCAGCCAAACGCCAGGGGCGTACGGTTCGTGGCTTCCCCGCGTCCCTCTGGCGGCCGAGCGAGGCGTTGCTCTGCACGGGACGTTTCGCGGGCGCGTCAGGGGTGTGTGCCAAGCGGGAGAAGCTGAGAGCGAGGACCTGAAAGGTCCGAAGCGTGCTGAGAGCGGAAGCCGTAGGCTGGAGCGGGCTGAAAGCTGGCGACCGTAGGGAGCCCGCGTGCTTCCTAGCCCTCAATGAGGGCTAGGAAGCCGGAGCGTTGTTCGGCGGTGCCCACGACGCTGACGATGTCGCCTGGTTCGAGGGTGAGGTCGGGGCCTGGGTTGGTGACTACCTCGTCGCCGCGGACGAGGGCGACGATGGAGGCGCCGGTCTTGGAGCGGACGTCGAGCTCGCCGATGGTGTGGCCGGCGAGGGCCGAGTCCTGGGGGACCTCGATCCAGTCGCTCTCGATCATCCTGGAGGCACGCCGAAGCTGGGCGAGGCCATCGTCGCTACCGGAGCCCGAGATCGGGGCGTAGTGTTCGTGGTGCACGCGGTCGGAGAAGCGCTGCACCTCGGCCGCCCCGAAGCCGAGGGTTATGAGGGCCTGCCGCCCGAGCTCCAGCCCCGCCTCCATCTCCGGCTGCACCGCCTCGTAGACGCCGAGCCGAGCCAGGTCCTCGAGCTGCTCCACCCCCACGGAGCGGGCCACGATCCGCGCCTGCGGGTTGAGGGCGCGCGCCCGCTCGACGACAAGCCGCGCCCCCACGGCGTCCGTGATGGTGAGGACGACCAGGCGGGCTCTGCGGATTTTGGCCGCCTCGAGCACGGGCTCGGCGGTGGCGTCGCCGTAGACGAGGGGGATCTTCTCGTGCCTGGCGGCGTCGACCTTGGCGGGGTCGACGTCGACGACGACGAAGGGTTGCTCCAGGCGGGCGAGCATCCTGGCCACGAAGCCCCCGACCCTCCCGAAGCCCACGATCACCACGTGGTCCTCGAGGGTGTCGCCCGCCAGAATCTACGGTCTTCGGCGGCTCGGCCGGGAACCTCTCCCGCCACCTGGCGTACAGGGCGGGCGCGGCGCGGGCGGCGAAGGGCGTCAAAGCCATCGTCACCACGGCGGTCGTCAGGACGATGGAGTAGGTGCTCGTCGAGATAACGTCCTCGCTGCTTCCCAACCGGGCCAGCAGGAAGGAGAACTCGCCGACCTGAAAGAGCCCGAGCCCCACGGCGAACGGGACGATGTTCACGTACCCGAACGCCCGGGCGACGCCGGCGAAGATCACGCCCTTCCCGACAAACACGACCAGGACGACGGCGAGGACTATGGGGGCGGAGGCGAGCAGGAACGCCGGGTCTATGAGCATCCCCACGGAGACGAAGAAGAGCATGGCGAACACGTCGCGCAAGGGTCCTATGTCGGCGAGGGCCTGGTGGCTGTAGTCCGACTGGGAGAGGACGATGCCGGCGACGAACGCCCCGAAGGCGAAGGAGAGCCCGAAGAGGTAGGTCCCGTAGCCCACCCCGAGGCCCGTGGCGACCACCGAGATCAGGAACAGCTCCCGCGAGTTGAGCCTGGCGACGCGGCCCATGAGCCAGGGAAATACCCGCGTCCCGAAGATGGCCATCGCCGCCACGAACAGGGCGGCCTCGAGCGCCGCCAGCCCGAGCTGACTCAATCCCTCCCCCACGTTCCCGAGCTCGGGCAGCACGACCAGCAGCGGCACCACCGCGATGTCCTGGACGACGAGCATCCCGACGATGACCCGGCTCGAGAGCGTGCCGAGCACCTCCTGCTCGGAGAGGGTCTTCAGGACCACGGCCGTGCTAGAGATGGAGAGCAGCGCCCCGAACCACACGGCCTCCTGCCACCCTAGCCCTATGAGCTGCGCCAGCCCGTAGCCGAGCGCGATGGTCAGGAACATCTGGATGGGCGTCCCGATCAGGGCTATCCTCTTCACCGGCGCGAGGGCACTCAACGGGAAATCCAGCCCGATGGTGAACAACAGCAGCGCCACGCCGATCTCGGCGAGCAGCTCTATCTCGTGCACGTCCCCGACCGTCGGGCCGCCGGTGTTCGGCCCGACAAGCACCCCGGCGAGGATGTAGCCCAGGATCAGGGGCAGCCCCAGCCGCCGCGCGACGATGCCGCCCGCAAAGGCCGCCACCATGATGAGCGCGATGTCACCCGCTATGCCCACGTTCCCTCTATACCAGACCTCAACCGGTCTGTGCACGCTAGAAACCCGTACCGGGGAGCTTCTTCTTGTCAGGAAAGCAGCCCTGAGGGTGGGGGCATCGGCCATGGAACCCTCAAGATAGCCGGTTGGATTACAGGGGCAATACGCTATGCTTTTCGGACCCGTTGCAAAGTGCAATCGGTGTGCGTAGTGGGAGGTCCACCATGGCCAAGTTGATCTACTCGGCGATCGCGTCGCTCGACGGCTACATAGAGGACGAGGACGGCAATTTCGACTGGGCCGTGCCCGACGAGGAGGTGCATGCCTTCGTCAACGACCTCGGTCGGCCCCTCGGCACCTACCTCTACGGGCGCCGGATGTACGAGACGATGGTCGTTTGGGAGACCGACCCCACCCTCGCCGAACAGTCGCCCTTCCTGCGCGACTTCGCCGAGATCTGGCAGGCGGCCGACAAGATCGTGTACTCCAGGACGCTGGAGGCTGTCTCCACCACAAGGACGCGAATCGAGCGCGACTTCGACCCCGAAGCGGTTCGGCAGATGAAGGGTCGGCGGAACGGGACATGATCGTTGGCGGCGCCAGCCTCGCCGCCCAGTCGTTCGAGGCCCGCCTGGTAGACGAGTGCCACCTGTTCGTCGCGCCCATCGTGGTGGGAGGCGGCAAACGGGCCCTCCCCAACGATGTCCGCGTGAAGCTCGAATTGGTAGACGAACGCCGGTTCGGCAACGGCATGATCTACCTCCGCTACCGCGTTAGGACTTGAGGAGCCGAAGCCGTGTGGACAGGAAGTACGCCACGTCGCGGAATCTCCGGCCAGCCAGGTGGTTCGGAACCCCCGTGGCGTTTCGGACAGGCCCGGTTGCAGCCGTGCGTTGCGCCATCGTTGGCCTGGTCTGCGGCCGTGAAGCGACGGCCGCTACTTCAGGACCAGTATCTCCGCGCGCGGCCCGCCCTCATCGAGGCGTAGCAGCCCGAACGTGTAATCCGGCTGGCGGCGTTTGTCGGTGGGGCTTCCGGGGTTGAACAGCAACAGGCCGTCCTCGTCCTCCAGGAGGGGGATGTGCGAATGGCCAAAGACTACGACGCGGGCCTCCGGGAAACGGCGCCTCATCCGGTTTCTGCGGCCCTTCTTCGGCCCCGAGTCGTGGATCATGGCCACGCGTATCCCCGCGAGATCCAGCTCCAGCGTCTCCGGAAGCCGGGGTTCGAGCGCGTCCATGTTACCGAGGACGGCGCGGACGGGCGCGTAGGCTGCCAACTCGTCGAGCAGGGCGATATCCATGAGGTCCCCGGCGTGCAGGATGAGGTCGGCGCGTTCGAGGTGGGAGGTCAGCCCTTCAGGCAAGGCCCCGGTGCGGCGTCGCGACAGGTGGGTGTCCGCGATGACGGCGGCAAGTAGGCTCATGGCGCCCGACGAAATTCCACGCCCACGACGGAGGTGAGACGGCGCGCCGCTATCGTCGAACCGCCCTACCCGCTACCCTGCCAGCGCGGCGCAGACGGCGAGGGCCTCGGCCTCGCCGTCTGCGCCCCGAACACCCCCGGCGCCCCCTGCTCCGGGCTCAGCTGCTCGTTCACCGACACGACCACCGAGCGCCCGCCGTCGGGGCTGGCCGCCCAGAACTGGGTGTAGCCGGGGTAGTTGCCCGTGTGCCCCCACACCGTCCCGCACCGCGTCTCGTAGCGGAAGATCCCCAGCCCCGCGGAGTTCGCCCCCGGCCCCGGCGGGTCGGACCTGCCGCCCTCGAGGACCCTGCGCTGCAGCGCGCGGGTCCTCGTGTCGAACAGGTTCACCCCCACGTAGCCGCGGGCGTAGGCGTTCAGCTCGGCCGGCGTCGATACCATGCCCCCCGACGCCCAGAACCACCCGGAGGCCAGCGCCTCGCTGAGGTCCTCGGGCGGCTGCTGGGCCGGGTCGTTGTCGTAGCCGTGGACGAAGGGCCCCCTGAGGTTGGGGCCCCGCGGTAGCGTCGTGTTCCTCAGACCCAGCGGCGCGTAGACCTGCTCGCGGAGCTGCCCCTCGTAGGTCCTGCCCGTGGCCGCCTCGACCATCAGCCCCACGATGACGTTGTCGGAGTTGGAGTACCCGTACTGGGTGCCGGGCCCGAAGAGCAGCGGGTCGTCCTCGACGTAGGAGAGCAGCTCCCTGGGCGCCCGGTGGTGAGGCTGGGTATGCCGCTGGTGTGGTTGAGGAGCTGCCTGAGGGTGATCCCCGACCACGCGGCCGGCAGGCCCGGGAGCCTCCCCCCGACGGTGTCGTCCAGCGACATGGCCCCCTTGCCCACCAGGGAGAGGGCGACCGCGCCGCTGAAGGACTTTGAGGTGCTGGCGAGCCTCACGCGGTCGTCGACCCGCACGGTCCTGCCGGTGGCGATGTTGCTCTCCCCAAAAGCGTGGACCTCCCGCGCCTCGCCGCGCTGGACGACGGCTATCGCCCCGGGAGGGCCGCCGCGCATGGCGACCAGGTCCTCCAGCGCCCTATCGAGCGCGGCGTCGCGGGACTCGGGCGTTGCCCTCCGGGCTTCGCCGCCGCCGTCGGCGGGGACGACGGCACGCCGCCGCGCACGGCCGCCGCGGCAACCGATGCCAACAGCAGCACAGTCTTCCGCATCTGGATCTCCTTGTTGACCGAGCGGGCGCTCCTGCCACCGGCTTTCCACCCCGAGCAACCAGTGAATCATACGCTACCGGGAATACGAGCGCCTCCCGTAGAAATCGCAGCGACGGGCCAAACCGCGGATCGAAAGGGCGATCGCACCTCGCATCCCTCCCCTACTCGAGACCATACTCGACGCCCTGGGTAGGTTCCCGACGCTCGGTGCAGAGGTTCAACCTCCTTGCTCGACGATCGACGTCAGCTCCTCCTGCAGCGTGCCCGTGGCCTGGGCGGGCGAGGTCTCGCCTTTGAGGACGGCGCTGAACTGCTCGGCCATCTCCAGCGACATGTCCGAGTAGTAGGGCGAGACCGGCCGGGGCCTGGCGCTCGCGAGAGCTTCTTTGCCGAGGGCCATGGTCGGCACCTGCTCGAGGAGTTGGCGATCCTCGTAGGAGCTCTTGAGGACGGGCAGGCGGGCGCCTTCTATCGCCCGCATCCTCTGTTGCTCGGGGGCGGTGAGGTAGCGGATCAGGGCCCACGAAGCCTCGGGGCTCGGGGTCGTGGCGTTAACGTAGAGGTTGGTGGCACCGAGCGTTCCCACCCTCTGCCCGCCCTCGGATGCCGCGGGCAGCGTGGAGAGGCCGACCTGCTCGGGCTCTATCTCGGATTGCGTGGGGTCGGAGGTGAGGGCATAGACGTAGGACCAGTTGCGCATGAAGACGGCGTCGCCGCGCAGGAAGGCCCCCTGGGACTCTTCCTCCTTATAGACGCTCGTGGCCTGGGCGGTGACGCCGTCGGAGATCATCGAGCGGTACGCGGCGAGTCCGGCCTCCGATTCCGGCGAGTCTATGACCACGCCGTCCGCGTCGAGGATGTCGCCGCCGTGGGTCCAGATGTACTCCAGCGCGTTGCACACCCCGCCCTCGTAGTTGCCCCCCTGAAAGACGAACCCGAACCTGGTGCCGGAGTCCTCTTTCGTCTTCAGGGCCATCTCCTTGAGCTCGTCCCAGGTCTCCGGCGGCCCGGAGTACCCGCTCTCCTCCAGGAGGTCCTTGCGATAGTAGAGGAGGCCAGCGCCGGTAACGAAGGGGACGCCCCATATCTTGCCGTCGTACTCGTTCGACTCGACGTTGGTCCGTATGAACCTCTCGCGCAGGTCCTCGGTAAAGCGGTCCGAGAGGTCCAGGAGCCAGCCGTTGGCGGCGAGCTGCGCGGGCCAGATCACATCCCCCGCGATAACGTCTATGTCGCTCTCGCCGACCTGCAATTCGGTGCGCAGCTGGTCGAAGTAGCTCTGGGTATCGGCGCGCATCACGCGGTGCTCTGCCCTGTACCTGCCCTCGTACTTCTTGTTGAAGCCGTCGAGCAGCTTTTGCAGGGTTCCGGTGTCGTCGGGACCTTCGGCGTAGGTGACCTTCCCGTCGTCTCCCTGGTCGGACCCCCCGCAACCGGCGAGCCCGAAGAGCGCCGCGCCGGCGAACCCCGTCCCACCGATCCTCAAGAATTCCCGGCGGCTCAAGGCCCCGTTCTCCACAGGCACCTCTCCTCCTCGCCTAGCTCTCCTTGGGCTACATCCTACTAACGCCGGTGCCCGAACGCGGGGCGCGGAAGGTCGGCGTCCGCCGCGGGTTGGCGGAGGGGTCGCCGGTCTTTCAAGCTGCAGCCTGCGCGTCGGTTTTCTCCATGATCCTGCGCAGCTCTTTCCAGCGCTTGCCCTTGATCTCCTTATAGGCCTTGGGGAAACGGAGGCTCATCTCCCTGGCCTGCACCGCGTAGCGGCGGGCGATGCCGCCCATGACGAAGACGGACTCGGGCGGCAGCTTCGGGCTGCGGCCCCGGGTGATGGCCAGCTCCCTTAGCTGGGCGGAGGCGACCTCGGCGTCCTGATGGTCCCCGAGGACGTCCTGCAAGGTCTTCAGGTGACGGATGTACTCCTTCGCCGGCTCTCCATAGACGAACGAGAAGAACTCCAGAGCGTAGCGCAGGCGCTTGCCCTTCTTGCGGAGCTCGTGGAACTCCTCGCCGCTCGACTCCTCGGTCAGAGGATCTCCGAGCTTGCGCACCTTGCGGTAGGGGCGCCTGACCAGGCCCGGGGCGGCGTCCAGTATCGGCCGTTGGGCCGCCGGCGAGCGGCGGGAGGGACCCCGCTTGAGGAAACCGGTAAAGGACTCGATGAGGTTCGCGTAGCGGCGGGAATCGAGCATGCGGAGCATGGCTTTGCGGGCCTTCTCGCGCCGTTCTTCCAGCAGGGACCACATGGCGCCCAGCGGTTCGCGGTCCTCCGGGGCGGCCTCCGAGATCCAACCGCGCAGCTGATCGAGCTGCACGTCGAGGTCGCGCACCTCGCCCAGGACCACCGCAACCCACCTGAACTCGTCCCGGAACCTCTGGGCCCGGACGGGCAAGGGTTCCTCGAAGATCTTGATCGCCGCCCGCATCCGGCGGCTCGCCACCCGCATGTCGTGCAACTCCTCGGGGTCATCGCCGATGCGCGTCCCCGGCTCGTGGGCCAGGAAGATCCGGAACTGCCTACGCAATACCCTGAAGGCCAGCTCCCCGGCGGAGAGCGAAACGTCGGGCTTGGTGGGCCCGAACTCGGGCGCCTCGGGAGGGATGATGCCTCGCGCGAAGAGCCCCGCCTCGTACTCGGAGGCGGTGGCCGGCGAGAGCCGGCAAGAGCTACGAAGGCGCTCGCCGAAGGTCTCCAGCCGCGAGGCAGCCCCGGGATCTACCTCCACCTCCACGCGCCGGAGCTGCGCCGGCTCTTCGCCGTTGCCCACGGGTATCTCGGACGTGTCCAGCGCCACCTCCCCCACCCTGGCGCCATCGAGGGCGAGCCCGTAGGTGTTCCGGTGCGTGTGAACGTCGAAGAGCGGCCGCAGAGGCCTCGCACCGACGAGGGCGCGCAGGCGCCGCCTCACCGGTCCGGAGGTGTCGTTCAGGGTCTCCGGATTCGGGTCGTCGAGGGGCTCCGAGATCTCTCGCCGCTCCGTGAGGCCCGGCGGCCTCCCGCCACCGGACACGAGCGACTTCAAGGTGACCTCCGCGCCGTCCTCGCCCGGGCCCTTCTCGCGCCGCACCCGCAGGGCGTAGCCGGCACGGTAGATCCGCCAGTCGGCGGTGTCGAAGTAGGTGTCCGAGAACTCGCGGGCCTCGCCCACGGAGACGGAGGGATCCTGGCCTCGCGAGTTCCCCTCGAGCCAGCGTCCGACCGGCCTCACGTCGAGGGCGTCGAACTGCCACTCGACCTCCCTCTTGTCCACCGTCGGTTCCAGCATAGATGCCACGACCACTTCTTCGGGTCCCCCTATCGGCCGTAGATACTACCGTTTGTCCCGAGGGATAGCCAGCCCATGACCGGTCCCATCCCGGGCGTGGGCCTCGGGATGCTTGCGCGCTGCCGGTCGGGTAGGCTGGAGCGGCTCGAAGTCCCGAACGCGAGACGGAGGCACAGAGGATGAACAGAGAGGCCAACGCTTCGTCGTACCCGGCGAAACTCGTCTCGCTACCAGGCCTCGCGGTAACGGCCATCCTCGCGATCGCCGTGATCGCCCTGTCGCGGGTGTTCGGGACGGGGAACATTTTGCGGGAGGTAGTTATCGAGGTGGTCGCCGGTTTCGGCAGCACGGTGCTGATTCTCGCCATCTTCGGCCTGGTCTTCAGGACCGGCCTCGAACGGCTGCTTCGCGGGGCGCCCGGCGGGGAGTCGCTCGCGGAGTCCGCCAACCGCCTGACGGAGCTCTTGCAGGACCTGGACCGGGACGACCAGATAGAAGGAGAGCCCGCCGAAGACGCCAGGCTGGATCGCATAGAGGAGGACGTCAAGTCCTTGACCGAGGACGGTATGCCACGCCTGAGGGAGGAGATCGCGGAGCTGCGAAGGATTCTGACAGACCCCGAGCGTGGGCGCGACGGCGGGGGCTAGCCGGGCGAAGGCTCATGGCTTTTCTCGAACCGGTCTTCGCCACAGAACACAATCCCACGGAGACCCACCTCCTCGACGGGGGCGCTCGCAACGGTGCCCCTTCGGTTATGTGAGACTGGACCACGGCAGGCTCGGTTTCGGCTACAGGGAGGTGCTCGGCAATTGGCAACGGAAGGCAGATCTCCGACCGACGAACGGCCCGCGGCGGAAGGCGCAACTACGCAAGGCGGTATGACCCCGCGTAGCGAGCGGGTGTCGAGATGGTTCCAGGCGCCGCTGTTAGTCGTGGCCGTGCTGGCCATCCCGACCATCGTCGTGCAGGAGTTGGATCTCGGTCGTCCCTGGGAGGGTCTCGCCGCCGCGCTCGACTGGCTGATATGGGGCGTGTTCGCGCTGAACCTGGCCGTTATGCTCGTACTCGTCTCCGATCGGCGGCGCTGGTTGCTAGACAACCCTCTGGACGTGCTCATCGTGGTGCTCACGCCGCCGTTCCTCCCGGCCACGTTCAAGATAGCCCGGGCGCTGCCGATCATCAGGCTGGTCTGGTTATTCATGATCGCCCGTCGTACAAGAGGGTTCTTCTCGCTGACGGGCCTGCGCTACGTGGCCCTGATCGCCCTCACCATCGTCCTCGGAGGGGGCACGTTCTTTCCCCTCGTGGAGCCCGAGCAGAACCTCAGCATCTGGGACGGACTCTGGTGGGCGACGGAGACGGTGACCACCGTGGCCTACGGCGACATCTACCCGCGGACGGCCGCGGGTCGGATGGTGGCGACCGTGGTGATGCTCACCGGCATCGGTTTCGTCGCGCTGCTGACCGGCTCCCTGGCCCAACGTTTTCTGCACGGCCAGGTCGATCCCGACGAAGAAGCCGCTCCGGCCGAGACGGAGATGACGCGAAAGATAGAGGAGTTGACCGCCCAGATCGCGGACCTCCGCAACGCGCTCCACGATCGCCGCGAATAGCGGTCGTTTCGGAACCGGAATCCTGGTGCGACCCTGCGGGGCCGGTCCCTATCGGACCTCTTCCGCCGATTCTGAAGAGGGTTCTTCGGGGATTACGTCGGGGTGGTCTTCGAGCCATGTCGTCAGCTCGGCTCCGTCCACGAGCCGCACCCCGGAGGTCTCGGCCAGCTTGATCGCCTTCGGGGTGAACCAGCTTGTCGTGATCAGCCACGCCTCGTCGGTCCCGTGCGTGATCCTCCCGATGAACAGCGCGTACACGGAACGGTCCCCGACCGGCGCGTTCCATCGTTTGAGCTGCACCGCTACCCTGCGACTCCCCGCGCCCTGCAGAAGGAAGTCCACCCCCGGAACGCTGGACTGGGTTGTGGGCCGCACGGCGTAGCCAAGACCGCGGAGCAGCACGGCAACCTCTTGCTCGAACTCGGCGGCGCCCATGCGCTGAAACCTCGCCGGTAGCCCGTTCTGCGCGTGCCGGCGGCCCGAGGCCCGGGCGCCCCACGCCCGCCACCAGGACTCCCGCTTTGCGGCCGACCCCGAGCCGCCGTCTGTAGGCGAGAGGTGACCGCTCACCTAGGGTCCCGAACCTTCGTTGACGACCTCAAGACCGCGCACGGTGATCCTACGGGGTTGGACGCTCCCGCCGCGGGCGAAGATATCCGGCTCGACCCACCCCATAACCTCGATGTAGTCGACGAGCGTTTCCAGGCGGTGGCTGGCGGGTCTCAGGCCACGTTCGTCGGCCCCGGCCTCGAGGTCCACCTGCGTAACCCTCCCCCACAGATCCGCCTGGCGCTCGTATGCTACCCGCAGCAGTTGCCTGGCATCGTCCCTAAGCCTCGCGTCTTGCATATTGTCCTTTCCCACGTACCCATGTTCTCATGACCCGCGGACACGTGCTTAGCGACGTCGCGTCATCATCCCGCGTCCCGCCTCCGCCGCGCCAGCAGCCGGAGGCGCGTGGTGCGGTCGGCCTCGAGACCTTGGGGCGCCACCCCGGTCTTCTTCGGGGAGGCGACAAAGTCCTTTCTTTCGACGATCGTCAGCTCGAACGCCCCACCGTCGGGGAACCTGCCGAGCAGGTCAGCCCGCCGGAAGCCCTCCAGCTCCCGCGCCTCTTCTCCCTCGAAGACGGCGCTCGCGCTGGCATGCGCCCAACGCCTGGGCGGCAACTCCACGGACCACAGCGGCTCACCGGAGGCGGTATCTTTGAGCCGGCCGGTAGCCGCCGGTCCATCCCCGCCGTAAAGAATCACCGATACGCCACGCAATCCCGTGGCCAGGAGTCCCTCGTTGAATAGATCCAACTCAAACGAGCAAACGGCCCGGCGTTGCCCTTCCGGCGCCTTCTCGAAGTGGAGCTGCCAGTCGGTGGCAACGCACTTGATCCTCGGCATCTCCCTGAGGCGGCGTCCGATCAGGAGCCCACCAAGCACCCCGCACGCCCCAATCCCACCGCCCACCAAGCATCCTGCCAGCACCACGACGACGACGGCCTCGAAACTCACGACCCGATCAACCTCCACGAAGAGGTGCCGAAAGTAAACCTGACGTGTCGGACTCCTTCACCCTGAAGGTCAGCGTTAACCCATTCTCGTCTGGAGCGTCGCCAATCCGCTACCCGACCAGAGAAGGCTCCCTTGCCGGCAACCCCGGCAGTCATGCCGGGAGGTCCGACCGTCATACTTGCCACGCTCGCGACGCTCCCGCGCCGAAAATAACCAACTTCATGGTCTATCATGTTACTTGCTGTTCAATTGGCCTGCATCTGTCTACAACATAAGGGATGACATGAGGAGCGCACTCTATATCTAGTATTTGGGTGGACCTGTACTTGAATCACTGGTACAGGGTTTTTCGGAGAGGATGCCGGCGTCCGGATCCTGGGGCGTGCGGGCGTACATCCAGCGGTAAGCCCGACGGGCCGGGTTCTCGTCGGAGGGCCGGTTGGACGGGCCGAGGCGCTGGCCTGCGTAACCCGGGAGGGGTGATCGGCATCTAACGCCATAGAGGATCCAGCAACGGGGCGGCGGCACGGACGAAGGGCCGGCCTGACGTGGCATACCGGCCTCGCGCCGCCCCGGCGCGGTGAATGCGGCGACCGAAAGGAAGTGCGAAGACATGGTCAACCAATCCCCCGTGCACGTCGAGTCCAGGGAGAACGGCTGGGCGGTGGTCCGCGAGGGTTCCGGACGGGCCGTCTCCCTCCACCCGACGCAGGCCGAGGCGGCGGAAGAGGGACGGGAGCTGGCTCGCCGGGCCGGGACCGAGTTCTACCTGCACGCCCAGGACGGACGGGTCAGGGAGCATCGCAACTACGGCGAAGAGCCGTCCGCGGGAGAATCGGACGAACAGGGGCTGGTGGACGGTACGGTTGGCCAGGTGACCGAAGGTGTCGGCGCTGCCGTCCGGGCCGTGGGGGCGGCCGTGGGCCCGGGTGGCCAGGGAGCCACGGACCGGGAGGAGCCAAGGATGGAAGACGCGCCCGGTGGAGATAGTTCTGTATCGGAGGATCGTACGGAGGAGGCTGGTGGCTTGAGGGAGACGCAGCGTGACGACGTCCTGGGAGGATCCGTCGAGCGGTACGCGGACTACGAGGTCTACGATCCGACCGGCGAGCGCATCGGCCCGCCACAGGACATCTTCGTCGACGAGGACGACGATCCTGAGTACCTGGGTGTCGGTACGGACGCCACGGGCGCGCGGTCGGCCCTGATCCCGGTGGAGGCCGTCGCCGTCGACGATAGGCTGCGCCGAATCACGGTCTCGCGTCCCAGGAGCGTCGTGGTGGCCGGACCGAGTCTGGGACGGGACGACGAGGTTACGTCCCAGTTCGAGCAGCGGGTGCGCGCCCACTACGGGCTCGAGACCAGGTCGGCCGCCGAACCCAGGGAAGGTTACAACACCCTGCCCAACGACGTGGGCCTCGAGGACACGTCCGAGCCCGGCGTTCCCGAAGACGAGCTCAGGGTTAGACGCTCCGAGGAGGAGATCCGGGTCCAGACCCGCGAGCACGAGGTCGGGGCCGTGCGGCTGCGCAAGCGCGTGCGCACCGAACGGGAGCGGGTCGTCGTGCCCAAGAAGCGCGTGGAGGTCACGGTGGAGCGCGTCCCGGTCGAGGGCGAGACCGTCTCGACGACAACGGGGGGCTACGAGCCGCAGATCGGGGAAGAAGAGATAGTCGTGCCCATCGTCGAGGAAGAGGTGGTGGTCGAGAAACGGCCGGTGGTCAAGGAGGAGATCCGCATCAGCAAGAGGGTCGTCGAGGAGACCGAGGTCGTCGAAGAGGACGTCCGGCGGGAGGAGGTCGAGCTAGACGACCAGACCGGTCACCGGCCGGCCCCTGAGGAGGACTCGGACGAGGAGACCCGGCGCGGGAGAGGCCCCGGCGCCGTATAGCAGGACCCTTCTCAGGCGCTCCTGGCGCTCTGCTCGCTCCGCCGACGATCCAGAACGATGAACGTCGTCACACGGCGTCACGAGAGCACGCAGGGCTCGGCCCTGTTGGCGGACGTTATCCCGACGAGCAAGTAGCGGGCCTCACGAGGGCTTCTGTCCAGAGTCTTCGAGGTACCTCAGGGCGACGGCGACGTGCATCCTGAGGCCCACCATCAGGGCGTCCTCGTCTATGTCGAAGCTTGGGTGGTGGTGCGGGGCGGTTATGCCCCTCTCCTCGTTGCGGGCGCCCACCAGGTAGAACGCCGCCGGCACCCGCTGCCCGTAGGCCGAGAAGTCCTCCCCGCCCATGTTCGCCGGCAAGACGCTCACGTTCTCCTCGCCGACCACCGCAGCGGCGGCCTCTTCGATCTCGCGCGTTAGCTCCTCGTCGTTGATCACGGGCCGGTACCCGTTGCGGTAGGAGAACTCGTAATCCGCCTCGTGGGCCGCGGTGATGCCCCGCACCACCCGCTCCATGATCCCCGGCATCCGGTCCCGAACCTCGGGGTCCAGGGTGCGCACGGTGCCCTCCATCTCGACCGCGCCCGGAATGATGTTGTGCGCCGTGCCGCCGTTGAAACGCGTAACCGACAGGACGACTTTGTCTAGCGGGTCCGTCTCGCGGGCGACGACGTGCTGCAGGTTGGTCACCACCTGGGCGCCGATGGCGATGGAATCGACCGCCTGATGGGGCATCGCGGCGTGGCCGCCCCTACCCTTCACGGTGATGTTGAAGACGTCCGGCGCGGCCATCATCGGGCCGTAGGCCACACCGACCTCGCCGACCGGGAGCTGCGACCAGAGGTGGATGCCGACCATGGCGTCCACGCCGTCCACTACGCCCTTCTCGACCAACTCCTCGGCACCGCCGGGGTCGAGTTCCTCGGCGTGCTGGAAGACGAAGCGCACCTCGCCGTTCAGGTCGTCGCGCATGCGGGAGAGGACGGCGGCAGCCCCGAGCAGCATGGCGGTGTGGCCGTCGTGGCCGCAGGCGTGCATCACGCCGGGGTTACGGGAGGCGTAATCGTGCCCATTCTCTTCCGTTATCGGCAGGGCGTCGATGTCTGCCCGAATGGCGAGCGTGCGTCCCGGCCTTCCCCCGGCGAGCCTGGCCACGACGCTGTTCTCCGTCGGGCGTGAGATCTCCAGATCCCCGATAGACTCCAGGGTCTCGCGGACGAACCGCGCGGTCTGCTCCTCATGGAAAGAGACCTCGGGGTTTCGGTGGAGGTGGCGCCGCCACTCGGTCATCCGCCCCCTTGCATCGTCCATGAGCGAGTCGAGCGCTGCGGTTGCGATGGCGTGCCCCCTCTCTCGGTTGCCCCGCCCCGGAGGGACGGAATGAGGTGCAATATAGGACCTCGCCCGCGACACCGCAATCCTCCAGCCGCGCTGTCTGCTGGGAGCCCTGGCCCGATGACCATCGCTGAACTATCCTGGTCGTGGGAAGTTGTCCCCGCGTGGGGAAGGGAGTGATGGGTGGTGGGTGCCGAAGATCTCGTCCAAAGAATGCCCAAGGCCGAGCTGCACATGCACGTCGAAGGCTCGCTCGAACCCGAGCAAATGTTCGAGTTCGCGGGCCGCAACGGGATGCCCCTCCCCTACGCCTCCGTGGACGAGGCACGCGAGGCCTACGACTTCGCGGACCTGCAATCGTTCCTCGACGTCTACTACGAAGGCACCCGCGTGCTAGTCGAGGAGCGGGACTTCTACGACCTGACGTGGGCTTACCTCCAGAAGGCCGCGGACCAGAACGTCCGCCACGCCGAGATCTTCTTCGACCCCCAGTCTCACACCGGCCGCGGGGTGGCCTTCGAGACCGTGATCACGGGAATCCACCATGCCCTGCTCGACGGCGGGCGGCGACTCGGCGTGTCGTCGGCCCTGATCATGTGCTTTCTAAGGCACCTCGGCGCGGAGGAGGCCACAAAGACCCTGCGCCAGGCTTTGCCCTTCGAAGGGTGGATCACGGGCGTAGGGCTAGATTCTTCCGAGGTCGGCTTCCCGCCGGTAGATTTCGCGGCCGTGTTCCGGGAGGCCGGCGAGCGCGGGTTCGCCAAGGTCGCCCACGCCGGGGAAGAGGGTCCCCCGGAGTACATCTGGCAGGCACTCGACGACCTCGGGGTGGCCCGGATCGACCACGGGGTCAGGTGCATGGAGGACCCCAGGCTGGTGGATCGGCTGATCGAAGATCAGATACCGCTGACCGTCTGCCCGCTCTCGAACGTCAGGCTGCGCGTCTTCTCCTCCATGGCCGAGCATCCCCTGAAACGGATGCTCGATCAGGGCCTGCGCGTCACGGTCAACTCGGACGATCCCGCGTACTTCGGCGGCTACGTGGCCGAAAACCTTCGCGACTCGCAAGAGGGGCTTGGCCTGGACGACGGAGATCTACACCGGCTGGCAAACAACTCGTTCGAGGCTTCGTTCCTCGACGCAGAGAGCAAGCGGCGGCTGATGGGTGAGGCGCAAACCTTCTTCGAGGCCTGAGCCCGGCGGGTCCCGCGTCCGGGGTCGACCGCGGGGAGTGTCAGGTAGGGGAGCTAGGGGGGCCGGGTTCGTCGAGCTCTGCCGCGTAGCGTTCTGGGAGTGAGTAGCGCAGCGTCCCGCCCGAGCGCTCAACCGAGAGGTGCCCCCCGCCGGCCAGCTCCGAGAGCATCTCGTCGGCTTCTCGCACGGTTAGCGAGGTCTCCAGCGCGGCCTCCGCCGGGGTTACGCTGCCGCCACTATCCCGGATGGTCGAGAGCAGCTCCCTCTCCTTGTTGGGTGGCGGTGGTAACTCCCGTTTCCGCCTGTTAGCGTCCTGGAGGGCGCCGGCGATGAGGGCGACGGCGGGGATCATCAACCCGAACGAGATCACGAGCGTGCCCGGCGGCGCTAGGATGCCGAAGACGATAGCGCCGAAGACGAAGACCAGGCCAATGCCCACCCTGACGTAGTCGAGGCCCTCCGGCTCTCGCTCGCGTTGGCGCTCTATCTCACCCAAACTGCCTCCGTTGGCCCCGTACCTGACGTCGCCGGTACATTCTAGCCCAACCGCCAGGAGCGGCCCCGGCTGTCGAACCGCCCAAGGTTAGCCTGCGACTCGACCCATTGTGGCATCATGGCGGGCAAAAGGGAGCTACCCGGCAGGGCAAGTGCCAGGCGGAGGAGGAAGGGTTCGCATGCCCACATACGTGATCCTGGTCAACTGGACCGAGCAAGGCTTAAAGGACGTCAAGCAAACCACCGAGCGGATGGACAGCGGCGCCAAGCTCGCCGAGAAGTATGGGTTGAAGTTCGAGCGGGCCTACTGGACCGTCGGTCCCTACGACATGATCGCCATCTTCACGGCCCCCGACGACGAGGCCATGAGCGCCCACCTTCTGGAGATCTGCTCCCTGGGCAACATACGAACCACGATGCTCCGGGCTTTCAGCGAGGAAGAGATGTCGGGGATACTCCAGCGGCTCGGTTGAGCCGTTAGACCGAGGGCGCGCTCGGCAACGTCGCGGCCGCGGCGGCCCGCCACCAGCGGGTTGCCTACGGACAGACTCTAGCGCTCCCGGGTCCCGAGCGTTGCGCTACCAGGCACCGGCACGGACAGCGCCGTTGACGCTGACCAGACTACGCTCTCCCTCATTCCATCCGCCCTTCTTCGGTCGGGCGGAGCAGGGGCAAAGCCCCGCCCGTTTCGTCACGGGCAAATGTTATTGGCCTCGTCACCGCCTGCACATCCCCCAGATGGCACATCTGTCCGGGCGTTCCCGGCATGCAGCCGTGCTGGTCGGCGCAGCTATCGGGTTGGCACGGCGCGCAGGCGGGGGATCCGCCGCAGGAGGCCGCCCCTCTCGGCGGCCAGTATCCTGCGCGCCGCCAGACCCGCGTAGCCTCGCTCCATCTCCGCCCCGACGAAGAACCGCCCCAGCTCCTTGGCCGCCACCCCCGTCGTCCCCGAACCCGCGAACGGGTCCAGGACGAGATGCCCCTCCTGGGTGGAGGCCAGAATCGCCCGCCTGACGAGCCTCAAGGGCTTCTGGGTCGGGTGGCGGCCGTGACGCTTCTCGGCCATCGGCACGGTCGGAAGGCGCCAGACGCTGGTGAGCTCGCAGGCGGGGTCCGGGCTGTTAACGAGGTCGTGGTTGAAGGTGTGGCGGGCGCGGGGACCCTTGCTGGCCCAGATGAGGGTCTCGTGGGCGTGGGTGAAGGCGGTGCGCAGGGCGTTGGGCGGTGGGTCAGGCTTCTGCCACACGACGGAGTTGGTCATCCTTCGAGAGTACAAAACGTCCTGCCCTCGGCTTCAAGATTCATGTCACAGGTGATGGTAGCCGAACGGTGGGACCGGCGAGGTTGTAGTGAGAGGCTCGCGACTAGCACCCGCATTCCGCGGGTAACCGGGTTCGGCTAGGATCGGTGCCAAGACCGTCCCGTCAGACCCCGCGTCATCCCGCGCCGCCCTGTTTCTCCGGCGATCCGCGCGTTGCGAGTCGCAACCGCTCGCCACAAAACCACGCAACGCGAGGGGCGAGTGCGCAAACATTCGTCGCCGAAAAGCCGCGTGGCCCGGCCCCGATGGCCCAAGGGCGTGTCGGGGTGGGGAGCTTGTATCGGCGAAACTCCGAGAATGGATCCTCTAGGCAGTGCGGTGAATAGGGGTGAGTGCGGTCGGTGATCCTACGGCAGCGCCTCGACGCGATCGCCGACCCGCATCTCGCCGTCCGAGAGCACGTCGGCCCGCAGCCCGCCCCTGTGCACGAGGCCGCGCAGCACCCCGGGCCGCGTCAGCCGTTCGAGGTGGGAGCACGGCTCGCACCTCCGCTGGCCTAGGCACTCGACCTCCCCGACCCTGAAGCGCCGTCCGATGAGGTCGTCGAGCGCGATGCCCCTCACTACGATGTTGCGCCGCGCCTCGATGGGCGCCAGCTCGACGCCCTTGGCGGACAGCTCCTCCAGCGCCTCTGCCTCGACGAGCGTGAGGTCGTAGCCGCTCCCTTTCGGGTTGGAGAAGGTCCCGGCCTGACGCTCGTAGCGGTCGCCCAGCAGGCCGCGTCCCTCGACCGCCTCCGCCGCGGGCACCTCCCGCATGGGACCTTCGGCCTCGGCGGCCAGCGCGATCAGCTCGACCGTGCCGACGCTCGCGGTCCCCGAACCGGGCTCGGTCCCCCTTCGCGGGTCGTGCTCGGCGAGCACGAAGGCGGCATCCATGGCCGCGTCCCGCCTTCCCGTCCGGCTCGGCCAAGGGGTCGTAGACGATGCCGGGTGGCTCGCCGAAAAAGACCGCCCAGGTCGAGGTGTCGCTGCCGGAGGCCGAGGAAGCGCCCCGGCCACTGGAAGCGTCTCGGGGGAGGCGACGGGCACGAGGCCGAGGTTCCTCGAGGCCAGCCACGGGCTTATGCCGGCCTCCCGTTTCGTCGGCACCTCGGAGCGGTCTATGTCGAGCATGTGCGCGACGCAGGCCCTCAGCGAGGTTTCTTTGCGGTTATCCACAGAAGCCAAGGCGCCACTCCCTTTTCTCGCCCGCGTCCCGAACCGCTCGACGGGCCATGCCGCCGATCCTAGGGCACTGAGTGGCACCGCGCAAGATCCACACTGCGCTAGAGCGCTGGCGCCAATTCCGAAGAGTAGGCCCAGTCACGTAGCCGATACGCGGCCCATCCCCGGCTCCGCCCGCTAGGCAGGCTCCGCACAGCGCACCGCCCTGATTAAGGCTCCGCAACGAGGATCGCATCGGCGACGAGGTGATGCACCGAATTAGAGCGCGATCTCGACCTCAAAGAGTCGCGCCTGGAGAGCTGAGGCACAGCGGCCTAACGAACGAGTTCGGCCCGGAGATCCTCCACGTCCCAGCTCGCGGTCCTGGCCCCCGCCTCGTAGGCGCTCTCCATGAACTCCAGCAGAGTAGTTTTAGGCGAGTCGGCCTTGCGCAGATCGTCGTACATCAGCAGCGCCATACCGCCTTCGGGAGCCCAGAACGCCGCTTCCGGACGTAGAGGCTGCCCGGCCAATCCGTCCGGTTCGGGGGCCGCGTAGGAGTAGAAGGCTGGGGCGGGAGTATTGCGGTCTCCGGGCCAGAAGCCGAAAGATATGACCTCGTGGGAGTAGGCCTCGCGCGTGACCTTGTCGGCGCCTTCCCGCTCGGGGGCGCGTCTCCCGGAGAAGCGGGTGACGGCGAGATCGAAGCCGTGCCAGAAAAGATGGACCGGGCTAGTCTTGCCATTGAAGCGTCCCGAGAACTCCCGGAAAACGCGGTCTACCCAAGTCAGTATCCTGCGGTAGCGGTCCACGTACTCCTCGTCGTAGGAGGCGTTCTCGGTGTCTTCCTCGAAGTGCCTGTCGTTGTCTTCGAGATCGAAGGGGCTAGGTTTGTTCAGGTCAACGTCTATGCCAAGGGTTTCGAAGATGGAGACCAGCTTGCCGTAGAACTCGGCCACGGAGAGCCCGTCTCGAAGCGGGAAGGAAGCTCCGTCCCCGGCGCCGGGGACCACCTTTAGTTCGTGAGCTATGAGGTCGAAAGAAATCTCGAACGGAAGTTCGCCACTGAACATGTGGCGAGCGCTGAGACCGCGAGGATCGACGTAGAACGTTACGTGCCACCAGTGGTTCCTGAAGGGTGAATGCTCAAGGCGCACCTTGCCAACGATTTGGGCGTAGCGGTGGAGCGTCTCTTTGGTGTCCTTCCAATCCTCCAGTGGTAGGGGCGGCAGCGCAATCGGCGAGTAGGGGCCATCGATCCTCTCGGACATCCGATCCTCCTCTCGTTCAACCGGCTCTCGCGGTCCTCGATCGCACCCTAGCATACGTTGTGGTTCATGCGAACTTCGTAGAACCCCGTAAGTGGAAATCCAACTTCCGAGAACCGGTATCTTCTAGGCACTTGGGTGAATAAGAGACAAAAGTGTCTAACTGGCCCGCACGGGCGTATGATGTCGGCGCGTGAACCATGCCTAGCGACAGACATCCGGCGCTGTGGTTCTGGGTGGCGTTCTTCTTGGGCCTCGTTGTGGGCGCGGTCGTAACGTTCGTCCTCGTTCTCGGCCCCATGTTCGGTCCTTAGAGTCGCCATGCCGAATCGGATCCGGTTGGGCGCCTTGGCCGCCATGATAAGCGGCGTGCTGTTCGCGGTCGGTCCCGTTTTCTGGCACCTGCAACAGCTGGCGGGCCGGGATCAGCCGTCCCTGTTTGCGCTCGCGGGCCTGTCGTTAATCGCCGCGTTGCTCCTGGCGGCCGTGGGGATGGAAGGGTTCCGCGCCCTTCACCCCCACCTAAGCGCGTGGCTGGTGATCGCGGGATCGCTAGCAACGGCGTTGGGCGGGACCGTGTTCTTCACGTTGGGGGAAGCGGGCGACTTTTTGCAGGCATCGCCGCCCCTGGGATGGGTAGTATCGGGCCTGTCAGTGGGGCTGACCGGGCTGGTCTGCATGGCCGTGGGGTTCGCGCTCTACGGCATCGTTATTCTGCGCTCCGGCGCTCTGCCCCGCTGGTGCGGAGCGGCCTTCGTAGCCGCCATGCCAGCCGCGTTGGTCGCTGGCGTCGTCCTGGCCCCGTGGTTCGTCCTCGGCTTCGCCGTGTTCGGCATCGCGTGGCTGGCGCTGGGCTACGCGCTGTGGAGGGAAGCACCCGCAGCTCAGCAGTTCAGGCAGGTGCGCTAGGTCTGGCAACTTCCGAGAACTTGTCTTCCACGCACTCCGGTGAATAGGGGGCCGAGTAATACCTCGCACGGGGGCGGCCGCCTACACACTTCGACCCATTTGTCCGCTCTCCAAGCGGTACGCCGTTGACAGCTTCCGGAAACCGGGTTTAAGGTTACTGTGATATGTGCAAAACGCACATACCGCCAGACAGGACGAGTTCGTTCGCCGAAGGAGGCCAATGACCGACCGCCACCACTCCACGGAATCTGCCACCGAGCTGCCCACCCCGCTTAGCGTGCTCTACAGCGTCGTGGAGGACGCCCGACGGTACGACGCTTACCTCGAGGAGAATCCCCGAGGGAACTACGACCACGAGCTTGCGGACTTCCTGCTCGAGCTGCGGGACGAAACCGGCAGGAGGGGCAGGCGCGCCGAAGATATGCTCGCCCAGCGGCTGGCCGACGGCGGGGTCCAGTAGGAGTACGCCGTTGGTTGGAAGAACAGGGCGCGAAGCGAGGGGCCGGGGCCACGGGGTTTACATCGGACATATGTGTGGTAAGAACATAGTAGCAAGCACTTACTAACTACCACGGAGGTACACGGTGGAAGCCACCGCGAAGAACGTCGACAAGACGGCCCGCACGGCCTACGAGATGGCCGAGGCCCAGCGCGACTCCTTCGAGGCCCTGGCCGAGAACTTCGCGAGCGCCCAGCGCCGGAGCATGGGACTCGCCGAAGGCGGGCTGGAGTTCGTGAGGATGCAGGAGGACAACGCCAGGGCGGCCCAGGAGTTCTTCGCCAACGGCGTCAGGCTCCTGCAGCTCCAGGGGCGCAACGCCGAGTTCGTCCAGTCCTGGACGGGGGACGCCGTCGAGGTCATGCGCGAGCAGGCCGAGCACAACGCGCGCACCGCCGAGGCCTTCGCGCGTGCCATAGGCAGGCAGCAGGAGAGCTTCCGGACGCTTAGCCGGGGTTGGGTTGGGGCCTACAGGGACTTCTTCTCCCCCTTCGCCTACGCTAGGCAGGGCATGATGGCCTTCCAGGATGCCACCCGGCAGGGCCTCGAGGCCACCGAGCAGGTAGCAAGGCAGGGACTGCGGGCGGCCGAGGAGACCACCAGGCAGGGCCTGCAAGGTGGCCGAGGATACCGCCGAGCGGACCGACAAGGTCCTGCGCGAGACCGAGAAGGCCACCCACGAGGCCGAGCTTAGGACCGCCGTCTTTGGCGCCCTGAAGACCACCGACTACGACGCGTTGACCGTCGACGAGGTCTCCAGGAGGATAGAGGGCCTTCCGGCCGAGCAGCTCAAGAAGGTGCGCGAGTTCGAGAAGAACAACAAGAACCGCGAGACCCTCGTCGAGCAGATCGACCGCAAGATAAGGGTCAACTCCTAAGGCGAACCCTTTAGAATGCGACGTCGAAGAGGGCCGGGACTAACCTCCCGGCCCTCTTCTCGTGCGGCATCGCGCCCCGTTCCTCGTACCGGCGTACTTCTCAGAACCCCCTCGGCGCGAAGTTCCAGGAATCTTCCATGCACTCGGGTGAATAAACCTGGGCGTTCATCCGGTATTCACTACCCCTAGCTATCCTGCCGCTCGAGTGAATAACCCGCTAGGGGTCGCAGCGTCGATGAAAGCTGGTCGGTACGTTTTATGTAGTAACAACATTGACAAGGTGGGCGCTGGGTGTAGAGTGGCAGAGGCTTCGGCTGGCGTACAAACCGAGAAGGGGAGGAAACCATATTGCGACGGGTGATCTTGATACTCAGCTTGTCTGCCATCGCAGCAGCATTGCTTGCTCTAGGAGCGGGTGGGGCATTCGCCCAGGACCCCATCCAGTGCAAGAGTGGAAAGGCATGCCAGGGTACCCGCGGCAACGATACGATTTATGGCACCCCGGGAAACGACGCCATCAGTCCGGGCTTCGGCGACGATATAGTGTATGCGTACGGCGGAGCCGATCAGGTGCGCCATAGTGGCGGCGACGATTATGTCGAAGGCGGTCCCGGCGCGGACACGCTAAGAGGCGGCTTCGGCCTCGACACGATCTTTGGTAATGCGAAAACTACCACTACTGACCCCACAAGCGGCCGGCTTCAGGTAATCGATGCCGCCGACGGCGCCCACGATTTGGTCGACTGTGCCTACATAGAATCACGAGGTGATCCCGAGCCAGATCTGGGTTATGGAGAGCAGCCCGACGATACGGTTGTCGACTGCTCGAATACGGATGAACAATAGAAAGAGGGATGCGCACATTGCGGAAGCCGGCAAGGGCTAGGGCTCATCGCCCTAGCCCTCTTTAGTAGCGAACTTCCGAGTACCCCGTACAGGCGAAGTTCCGAGAACAGCTCTTCCACGCACTCCGGTGAATATGGCGACATTGAGAAGGACCGGAGCTCGTGATGACTCCGGTCCTTCCGTCTCTGAACTTCCAATAACTCGGAAGTAGTTCACTTCTTAGTTCATGGGGGAGTAGGGTTAACGTCCCCGGGCGTAGCGACCCCGGGCTCCGCGGCCTCCTCCTTCCCCTCCTCCTGCTTGTGGAGCTTGCGAGAAAGGTGCTTCGGTCCTGCCCACATGACCACCGCTACCGCCACCGCGCACCACACCGCCGCCAGCAGCCACGACTGCCTCACCGAGTCCGCCCCCGAGAAGGCGAGCGGCGAGATGAAGCTGCCCGAGACGGTGTTGAACATGGCGTGGAAGAGCATGACGATCAGCACGCTGCCGCCGGTGCCGTTGTACACCCATGTGAGCACGAGCGTCCAGGCCATGATGTTCACGATGTCCCACCCGCCCATCTGCCCGGTCGCAACAACAAACGGCAGGTGCCACAGGGCCCACACCGCCCCCAGGATCAGGCTGGCGACGAGCGCCGAGCGGCCGGCTTGCAGGCTCGGGAGGGCGAACCCCCTCCAGCCCGGCTCCTCCCATGCCCCGCCGGTACCGGGGATTAGGAGTACGACGGCGAAGGTCGAGAAGAGACCCGTCCAGCCGCCCAGATCGGCCGCGGAGGGGGCCTGGGCGCCGAGCAGGACGTTTAGCGCCGTTGCGGCAAGGGCGATCCCCACAGGGAGCAAGAGCGCCACGGCGTACCACCTGATTCCCACGCGCCAGCGCACCATCCGCCGCAGCAGACCGCCGATCCCGCTCTTGCCTTGGGTGATGGCCAGCACGACGAGCGCGGCGAGGAAGGGGCCGAAGGAGGCGATGGGCGTCGGAGAGAGGCCGAAGGCGTACAGGATCCAGGGCCACCACGAGAGCGCCCAGGTCAGCACGAAGAACGCGATGAGCGGGCGACGCTTCACCAAACTAGATAGACCGGACATCCCTGGAGTCCTCTCTTGTTCGACGTTAGTTGTTGGGGCCGATGGCACTCTAGGGCACCGAGGATAGCCGCACACCGGTAGACTTCCGAGAACCATCCTTCCACGCACTCCGGTGAATAAGGGGCTGCTAGTCTGCCTTCTCAGCCGCGCGACTACTTCTTGGAACCTTCCCCGTCATGCGCCGCCCCCTGTTCGGGGATGCGCTCGATGAGCAGCTCGGTCTCCTGGGCGATCCTCCCGGGCACCACCGGCTCCATGTAGTGCGGGCTCTTCACCTCCGTGAGGACGCCGGGGTCGTAGGTCGCGACGTACTCGGGGACTTCGGCCACCATCGCGTCCTCCCAGGCCTGTGGCCCCCCCCATCCCCCCGGGTTCGGGCTCGTCAGGACGTAGACCGCGGGGATGTCCGGCACCCGGTCACCGTGCGCCTCCGCGTACAGGTAGACGTCGTGCTGGTCGATCTTCTCCTCGGAGTAGCTCCAGTCCACGTCCCACAGCCGCTCGCCCTTGGGGAAATACTTCTCGAGTTCGATCGTCCCGGGGACCATGGCTTCGAGCAGGACCATCCCGGTCACCTCGTCGGGGTAGGTGCCGGCGTAGGAGTACATGAGAAGGCCGCCGAAGGAGCCGCCGAGCAGGACGTAGGGCGGCTCTTCCCCTGCCGCCTCGAGGAGGCTGTGGAGGTCCGTTACCGAGCTCTTGGCCGTCTGGAGCCCTGGCACGTCGTCGCTCATGGCGACGTTGGTCCGGTCGTAGGTGCACACCCGATGCTCGTCGGCGAGCATCGGCTGGACCTGTCCTATGTTGTTCCCGCCGCCGCCCGAGGAGTCCTCGATGAAGCCGTGGAAATAGACTATCGTTGGCGATCCTTCGCCCTCGCAACGCATCCACATCTTGTGGTCTCCGACGTCGAACCTGCCCTCGACCTTGTCGGTCTTGTTCTCCTGGCCTTCCCCGCCGCAGGAGTAGAGGGTGATCACCAGCGCGAGCCCGAACAACATAGAGGCGGTCCTGCCTAGCCAAGCCATCTTTGCCGCTGCGGTCTTTGGCATCTTCCCTGCCCCTTGATTCGGAAGGGAGGGAGCCTTCACCGCCCCGCCTGGTGTGCCGGATAGCTACACCAGTATCATGACCGGTACGGGGGCGAAGCGTATCCCCCAAAAAGACTACTTCGCAATATTCATAGCGAAGCTATGGCGAGAGAACTTCCGAGAATGCGTCTTCCGAAACTGTTTGGAAAAGCGGGAGGCACGGGTCGATGACGTACGCTCCGGGGCATGAAGAGGAGATACTCCACCGACCTGTCGACGACAATGGAGGTGCCTCGAACCCCACGTGCCGGCGCCCAAGGGGCCGGGACGTACGAGGATCCACACCACCCGTGAGGTGCTCGACGCCGTCTTCTACGTCCTGAAGAGCGGTTGCCCGTGGCGGCTGTTGCCCCGCGACTTCCCGCCTTGGGAGACCGTCTACTGGTGGTTCGGAAGGTGGCGCTCGGACGGGACCTTCAGCGGCTCAACGCCGCCCTGCGCGAGCTGTTGCGGGTGAAGGGAGGTAGGAATCCGCTCCCGAGTGCGGGCATCGCCGACTCCCAGACGACCAAGACCACAGGGGTCGGCGGAGAACACAGAGGATACGACGGCAACAAGAAGGTGAGGGGCCGCAAGCGACACATTTTGGTAGACACAGAGGGTCTAGTGCTCAAGGCCAAGGTCCACAGCGCCAAGGTGCCCGACCAGGACGGGCTGAGGCTGTTGCTGGGGTCGGCGCACAGCGGGCTCTCGCGTCTGAGACATTTGTGGCTGGATGCCGGCTACCAAGGGCGGGGCAAGCGGTGGGCCGAGGAAGGCATGGGCTTGAGCGTGGAGGTCGTGCGCAAGCCGCCCAAGCCGGCCCCCGAGAAGGTGGCGAGGATCTGGGCAGAGGAGTGGGCCAAGGAGGACAAGAAGGTCACTGGCAGGGGTTCATGCCGCCGCGAGGGTACGTGGCATTACCCCGCAGGTGGGTCGTGGAGCGGACCTTCTCGTGGTTGTGCCAGAACAGGAGGATGAGCGAGGACTACGAGAGGTTGTGCGCCAGCGCCGAAGCGTTCGTGTACGCGGCGATGATCCGGCTGATGGTCAAGAGGTTGGCTCGTGGGTGAGAGTTTCCAAACAGTTTCTCCACGCACTCCGGTGAATAGGCCTTCGGCACAAGCACGAGACCCCGTTAGGTATTAGCCTTAGCGTGGTGAGCAGCACTACGGCCAGAAGGATCATGCGGCGGATCTGGAGGCCGCTCCTGGGGTTGGTCGTCGTCCTCTTGGCCCTCGCCGTCGCCGGAGCAATCTACCAAGCCATCGCTACGGAGCGTGCCGAGCGAGCCTATCCTCCGCCCGGTGAGATGGTCGACGTGGGGGGCTACAGCTTACACATAAACTGCGTGGGCCAGGGCAGCCCGACCGTGGTCTTGGATGCGGGATCGGGGGGTTTCTCGGCCCAATGGGTCAGGGTGCAGCGGGAGGTCTCCGGTACCACGCGCGTGTGCGCCTACGACCGCGCGGGGATGGGTTGGAGCGAGATGGGCCCAGAACCCCGGGACGCCAAGCAGATCACAGGCGAACTGCACACCCTGCTCAGCAAAGCCGACATCGAAGGGCCTTACGTGCTGGTGGGCCATTCCTTTGGCGGCCTGTACATGCAAACGTACGCCGCCCGATATCCCGATGAGGTGGCGGGCGTGGTCTTGGTCGACTCCTCTTCCCCAGAACAGGTCAGCCACCAACCGGAAGCACGGGATAGCAACGAACCACAAAAGCAGAAATTCGCCGTGGTTCCCCGGCTGGCGCGGCTCGGGGTTTCCCTGCCGGCGCGGCTCGGGGTTGTCCGCTTGTTGTCCAAGCTCGATCCGGCGTCCCCCGAATTGCCGCCCCAGCAGCGCGCGCAGATAGATGCGCTCACCCCCTCGACGCGACAATGGAGTACCACCGCACTAGAGTTTCTTGCCCCCACCCAAACGCTCAGACTGGGGAGCCAGGGGAGCCTGGGGAACAAACCGCTGGCGGTGGTCACTGCAGGCACAGCGGAGCCCGGTTGGCTCGAGCAGCAGGACGATCTGGCCACTCTCTCGTCCAACAGCATCCACCGTGTCGTGAAGGGGGCGACGCACACATCACTGTTGTACGAGCGGAGCGACGCGCAAGCGACCAGCGCGGCCATCGATGAGGTGGTGGCCGCCGTGCGAAACGATCGGCCGCTGGCGCGCTAAAACCCCTAACCCCCTACACCTGAACTTCGTAGAAAACCCCTTCCACGCACTCCGGTGAATAGAGCATCGCGCGAGCGCCCGGGCCGGCGCCTACGGCCATCCCCTAAGGTTACGAGTCCCGGCCTTCGTCGCGCTCGTGGGGGGCACCGTGTCGCCCGTGTATCACCGCGTGGCCCTTGCCGCGCGCGATCAGGTACCGGTTGACCGGGAAGGCCACCACGAACGCGACGGCCAGCGCGAACGCCAGGCTGCCCCAGAACAGCACGCTCGTCGAGGCCCGCCTCCATCGCGCCGGGGATTAACAGGAGGATGGCGTTGTCCACGATCTCCATCACCGCGATGGAGAACGTGTCCGAGGCGAAGGCCAGCGGCAGTACCGCCCCTAGCGCCATCCCCGACCTCAACAGCGGCAGCATCGTCAGCAGGTAGCCGAAGAAGAACGCGAGGACGACCGCAAGCGCTATCGTGGCGAAGTCGCCCCAGCCCAGGGCCGTGCCGATCACCACGCCCAGCACCTCACCGATGGCGCACCCCGTGAGGCAGTGCGCCGTGGCGCTGAAGGCCAACCTGTTCAGCGACGTGCGCCCGTACCGTGCATCGTTGCGCTCCTCTGTCTCCGAGAACTCTGTGCAGGCGAAGTTCGCAGAAGACCTCTTACCGGAAGGTGGGTGAATAAGGGCTAGACCGGGGCTTCTTCTAGCATGCCGGATACCCCGTCCGACGACTCACCTACTGTGATTCGGGCTGTAAGCGAGAGAGCGCAGATGGATTGAATCCCTTCACGATGAGCCAGATGCCAAGCGACAACTCCCACAAGAACTCCGGGACGACCATGAGGCCCCCCAACACAGACGTCGGCTCGAAGACCCCGAACAGTATGCCCACGAAACGGGCGAGGAGCACGGGGCCGGCGATGAGCCCCAGCATGGCCATGCCCCGTGGCACCAGGCCGGAGCGGTACATCAGGTAGCCCAGGATCAGCCCGTTGCCGATGCCCACCACGAAGCCGGGTCCGAGCAGGAACGTCCAGTGGTGGAGCGCGACCAGCGACTGGCCGACCGCGAG
This sequence comes from uncultured Rubrobacteraceae bacterium, assembly GCA_963769655.1. Classification (GTDB taxonomy): domain Bacteria; phylum Actinomycetota; class Rubrobacteria; order Rubrobacterales; family Rubrobacteraceae; genus CAVYMT01. The sequence continues at coordinate 605,280 of CAVYMT010000007.1, forward strand.
GAGCGAGGCGGCATCCGCGCCCGCAGCAGCCTCCTGGCGCAACGTCACGAGCGAAAGGACGCTGAGGATGCCCACGGCGATGAAGGCGCATTCGACGACACGAGCCGTGACGAAGCCGAGGGCGAGGATCTCGTTCACCCGCTTGAGGACGGGCTACAGCACGACGGCGGTGCCGATGTTGGCGATGATGAGGATCAGCTCCAACAACGCGCCCAAGGACGCGCCGTCGTCGGCGGCGCCGCCACCGACGATGTAGCGAGGGTCGTCCAGCAAAGGGCCGTAGAGAAAAAGGACCGGGGGGATCGAGGTGATGTACGTGATCAGGAACAATACGCCCGTAACTCTTGCGATCTTTTGAGGATTCATCTGGACTCCTTTCCTCGAAGAGGTCAACGACAGGCGACTCCCACTTCAGCCACCGTGGGATATCCCCTCCACAACAAGCATGATGCCACCAGCCGAACCTCGGAGCCAACTTCGGAGAACGCCGTTATAGCCGAAGTTCGCAGGATTCTGCCATCGCCCCGTCCGGAGGGCCTAACCTCAGGGGTCATAATACGGGACATTGAGTAGTATCGGAGTCTTGTGTATGCTGGGGCACGGACCTTCCGTCTCTACATAAGAATCCTGCCGCATAGGACCGGGGCTATGCGGAACGTCCCGAGAATTCACTTCTAGGCACATGGGGGAGTAAGTCTGGGCCAGCGTCCCCGGAAGCTCGTTCAGACTACCCGAGGGGAGGCCGTAGATCCCTCAGGCTGTACGGGGTCCTCCTCCTGCTTGTGATGCGTACGCGACAGGTGCTTCGGTCCGCCCACACGACCACCGCTACCGCCACCGCGCACCACACCGCCGCGTAGCAGCCACGACTGCCTCACCGAGTCCGCCCCCGAGAAGGCGAGCGGCGAGATGAAGCTGCCCGAGACGGTGTTGAACATGGCGTGGAAGAGCATAACGAGTAGCACGCTGCCGTCGGCGTTGTTGTACACCCAGGTGAGACGGATCGCCCACGCGATGATGATCACTATGTCCGACCGCTGATCTGTCCGGTCGTATAAAAAATGGCAGGTGCCAGAGGGCCCACACCGCCCCCAGGATCAGGCTGGCGACGAGCGCCGAGCGGCCGGCTTGCAGGCGCGGCAGGGCGAAGCCCCTCCAGCCCGGCTCCTCCCATGTCCCGCCGGTACCGGGGATTAGGAGTACGAGGGCAAAGGTCGAGAAGAGACCCGTCCAGCCGCCCAGATCGGCCGCGGAGGGGGCCTGGGCGCCGAGCAGGACGTTTAGCGCCGTTGCGGCAAGGGCGATCCCCACGGGGAGCAAGAGCGCCACGGCGTACCACCTGATTCCCACGCGCCAGCGCACCATCCGCCGCAGCAGACCGCCGATCCCGCTCTTGCCTTGGGTGATGGCCAGCACGACGAGCGCGGCGAGGAAGGGGCCGAAGCAGGCGATGGGCGTCGGAGAGAGGCCGAAGGCGTACAGGATCCAGGGCCACCACGAGAGCGCGTAGGCCAGCACGAAGAACGCGATGAGCGGGTGTCGTTTCACCAACGAGATAGACCGGACATCCCTGGAGTCCTCTCTTGTTCGACGTTAGTTGTTGGGGCCGATGGCACTCTAGGGCACCGAGGATAGCCGCACACCGGTAGACTTCCGAGAAGACCTATTCCACGCACTCGGGTGAATAAGGGGCTGCTAGTCCGCTTTCTCGACCGCGCGACTACTTCTTGGAGCCCTCCCCGTTATGCCCGCCCCCTGTTGGGGATGCGATCGATGAGCATCTCGGTCTTCCTGGCGATCCTCTCGGGCACCACCGGCTCCATGTAGTGCGGGCTCTCTACCTCCTTGAGGACGCCGGGGGAGAGGCTTTCGACGTACTCGGGGAGTTCGTCCAGCACGGCCTCTGCCAGGCCGGGGGGCCCTCCCACCCCTCGGGTCCGGGGGTCGCCAGGAGGTAGGTCAGGGGCATGTCCGGCACCTGGCCCGTGCGCCTGCCGGGCGTACAGGTAGACGTCGTACTGGTCGATCTTCTCTTCGGAGTAGCTCCAGTCCACGTTTTGCAGCCGTCTCCTTGGGCAGCAGTAATTCTCGAGCTCGAGCAGCCCGGGGACCTGGCATCGAGCAGCACCATCCCGGGCACCTCGTCGGGGTAGGTGGCGGCGTAGGAGTCACGAGATCAGGCCGCCGAAGGAGGCGCCGAGCAGGACGTAGGGCGGCTCGTCCCCGACCGCGTCGAGGAGGCTGTGGAGGTCCGTGACCGAGCTCTTGGCCGTCCGGAGTCCTGGCACGTCGTCGCTCCTGTCGACGTTGGCCCGGTCGTAGACGCAGACCCGATGCTCGTCGCGCAGCAGCGACGGGATCTGCCCGCGTTGTTCGCCGCCGCCGCCCGCAGGATTCCTCGATGAAGCCGTGGAGATAGACCACCGTTGGCGAGCCGGAGCCCTCGCAGCGCATGTACAGCTTGTGGTCTCCGACGTCGAATCTGCCCTCGACCTTGTCGGTCTTGTTCTGGGCCTTCCCCGCCGCAGGAGTAGAGGATGATCACCAGCGCGAGCCCGAACACCATAGAGGCGGTCCTGCCTAGCCAAGCCATCTTTGCCGCTGCGGTCTTTAGCATTTTCCCGCTTTTCCCTTGATTCGGAAGGGAGGGGGCTCCTCCACCGCCCCGCCTAGTGTGCCAGATAGCTACACCAGCATCATGACCGGTATGGGGGGCGAAGCGTATCCCCCAAAAAGACTACTTCGTAATATTCATAGCGAAGCTATGGCGAGGGAACTTCCGAGAATCTTCACAGGGCGGGTTCCTCAACAACCGGACGACGGGATTGGCTTAATGAGCTTGAGGAGCGAGGAAAAGGGGTGGAGGATGCGCGATCCCGCGCCGGGGGTGGGGCGGTCCTACAACGGCCGCGTCCTGGCCGGCGTCCCGTGGCCGATCGTCACGCCTACCAAGAGCCACGCCCCGACCGCGAGCCACGCCACCGCCGCCAAGAAGATGCCGCCCTCCCCGAGCAGGTAGGCGGGCAGCGCCCCGCCCACGACGGCGCGCCCCGCGGCCACCAGCGCGTACCCGACGATCGAGAAGAGGGCGAACGACACGAAGAACGCGACCGGCGATCCCACGGCCGCGGCGACGCGCAGCGCGGGCTCCTGGCCCGCCGTCAGGCGCACGCCCAACCCCGTGGAGCCGACCAACAAGCAGTAGAGGCCGAGATCGAAGAAGGCCCCCGCGGCGCCGGTGGCCACCACCCGGCCGTCGGTCGCTACGATGACCCACAGCTTCGCGACCCAGGCGAGCCCCCCGACGATGAGGAGGGAACCCGCGACGGCGATCCACAGCTTCCAAGGCCAAGACATAAGGGCGCCTCCTTAGCGGCAGTGCTCTTGCCAATCATCCCGCGCTCCCCCACAACACGACCCTCACCACGCCGACCACGCGTCTCATGAACGAAGTCTCCCTCGTCGGAGGCTCCTCACTCGTCCCTCCACTCCACGCTGTCGATCACCTTCTGCGTCTCGGCCGCTTGCAGGTCGAACTCGTCGGCCGGGCCGACGAAGCCTATGATCAGCGTTTCCCCCTCCACGTCCTCCAAGACGGTCCCGCGCGCCTTATCTCCCTTCAGGAGGCCCAGGGCGGTTCCGTCGCTGAGCCGAAACAGGTCCAAGCAGTCCAAGCCACACGCGCCGACATGGTCCTCCGGCAGGTCCCCGACGACGGTCACGTCTATGCGCTCGCCCTCGACCCCTCCCACCGTGACGGGCTCGGGCGTGGAGGATCGCACGTCCGGGTGCCGCCGAAGCCAGCCGATCAGGTCCTTCGGTGCATCGACCACGCCGTAGAGCTCGTTGGGCTTGTAGACTTGCTGAGGTTTGAAGAAGCGCAACAACCACGTCCGTCCCCGCGTGAGGGCCAGGTTGTCTGGCGTCTCCACGGGCTGGTTCGTCCAGCCCTCGCCGATCGTGAACGAGAACGAGGGTTCGAACTCCTCGGAGCGGTAGGTCCCGGGGCTTAGCGTTCGCGTGTCCTCCGGCAGGGGGCGCGGCTCGGGTTCCTCCGGCGGCGGCGCTCCGCAAGCCATTGCTAGTGGGAGTATCGACAGCATCAACAACCCCACGCGATACGCCAGTCTCCACAACGCTGGGCGGTACACCTCTTGCTCCTATCCTTGCCCGCCATCTCATGCTACGTTCGTATCTTGCTCCTGTGCGGAGCGAGCGTGCATCACCCAAACTGCGTATTCATGGAACTTCTGTGTCAAGAAGCAGCAGAACTTCGGAGAACGCCTTTTTCTAGGACGTTGGATGAATAGAGAAGGTGGCGCGGGGGCAGCGGATATGCTTCTATCGCTACAAGTCCGTTGGGGAAGGCGGAAGAGAGGCGGAGTGATGACCGATGCAAGCACCCCCGCGAACTGGGGCGGCCCTACCGTGGTCCTCGTGCACGGCGGCTTCGTTGACGGCTCGGGCTGGCGGGGCGTCCATGACCTGCTGAAGCAGGACGGCCACGACGTCAGGATCGTCCAGAACCCGACGGCTTCCCTAGAGGGCGACGTCGCCGCCACCGACTTCGTCGTCGACGAGCTGAGCGGGCCGGTCATCCTCGTCGGCCACTCCTACGGCGGGGTGGTGGTCACCGAGGCGGGCAACAACCCGAAGGTGGCGGCGCTCGTCTACATCGCGGCGTTCGCGCCGGACCGTGGGGAGTCGGTGGAGACGCTCATCGCCGATCCGCCGCCCGGCGCTCCCGTGCCGCCGATCCTGCCGCCGCGGGACGGCCTCCTGTTCCTCGACCGGGAGAAGTTCCACGATTCGTTCGCCGCCGACCTGAGCGCCGAGGAGGCCGCGTTCATGGCCGACTCTCAGGTGCCGTGGGGCGTCGAAGCCCTGGGCGGCACGATCAGCGAACCGGCGTGGCGGAGCAAGCCGAGCTGGTACCTCGTGGCGACCGAAGACCGGATGATCCCACCTCCGGCGCAACGTTCGATGTCCGAGCGGGCGGGTTCGACCGTCGAGGAGGCCGCGGGCAGCCACTCGATCTACGTGTCGCAACCGGCGGCCGTCGCGGACCTGATCCGCAGCGCCGTCCGCGCCCACGCCTGACGTCGTAAGCTCAGACTTCCGAGAACCCCACTTATGGGCAGCTGGGCGAATAGAAGGGCGAGAGGTCGGCCCTACCAGCCCCCGCCGCCGCCATCTCCTCCCCCGCCGTCCCAACCGCCGCCGTCTCCCCCTCCGCCGTGCCAACCGCCCCCGCCGCCGAGGCCCCGGCCTTCGGGCGGCTCCGCTGCGTGGTGGCCGCCGAGGGCCACCTCCTCCTCGGGCGCCCCGGCCCAGAGCGCCAGCGCCGTCATGACGGCCGCTATGACGGCCACGGAGGCGCCCACGAAGGCCAACACCCCGACCAGAGGGGCGCCCGCCACGTAGCCCAAGATCGCCGCCATCGGCCCGAAGACCACGAGCATCCAGGCCAGGTTCCTCGCGAACCGCCGGCCCGCCCGCCTAAGAAGATGCCCACCGCGCACGGACACCACCTCCTTCGACCGGGCGTACGACCCGGTCAATTGCCAAGTTGCGGCGCCATCCTACCCCCTTGTAACGGAAAGCGCATCGTCCTTTCGGACCATCTTTGGGGTTGCCGGCTCGTTGCTAGCGGTCGCGGACTTCCGAGAACGCTTCTTAGCGGAAGTCGGGTGAATAGACGCTAGCCTAGGCCCCTGAGACCGCTGATGTACCATGGGCCCATCGGTCGCCGTCGTGGGCTTCTGGCATCTCATGCATCTTCATGGAACATCCCCACGGCGGCGGCGTGGCCCCGCCCCGGCCTATCGGACCGGGGCTATGCGGGTTCCTGCATACGGACTTCCGAGAACCGTTATTCCAGGTACTCCGCTGAATAAGGGCTAGAAGGAGGGCCGGTGCAGAGCTACGCCCCGGCCCTCGACGACTCCCTTCTTGGAGACCCCCCCTACATGCCGAGGGCTTCCGCCACCTCCTTCGAGAAGTCGGTGTGGTGGTGCACTATCTTCCATCCGTCCGATTCGCGCCGGTAGATGTTCGTCACGCGCCAGTCGATGCCTACCGTAGTGTCTCCGATGCTCGCCTGGCCATGTTCTGTGCCCAAGGTGTAGGCGGCATCCTCGCTTATGGGAACCACGGCCATCTCATCTAGCGCCACTTGTCCCCTGGAGAACGCTTGCGCGGCCTGCTCCCAGGAGTCTCTCACCTCGTCCCATCCGAGCATTCGAGCCCCAAAGGGGTGCATGACGCTAATGTCCGAGCCGTGCGACCAGATCTCCTCCATCGGCCCGCTATCACCGTCGAGTGTGCGGTTTAGGGCCGCGTAGAACTGCTCTGAGGCCCGCCGGACCTCATCCTCTGCTGCCATCCGGGGGCTCCCTCCTTTTACTCTCTAGTACCTAGCGGGTGCTAGCTCTCCCCACCAAGCATGATGCCACCACCTTGAGCCCGGCGCGAACTTCTCAGAACCCCCTTTCTAGGCACGTCGGTGCGCGTGGCTCCACGGCCAACCCGCCTTCGCCGCTTCGTCGAAGGCCAGCTTCGCCTCGGCGACGTCGGCGCGCTCTGGCCCGCTCAGGCCGCACGCCAAGCACCGGGCCACGTGTTTCTCCTCCCCGACGGGATCGATGAGGTGGGGGCCGTGCGGGGGGCACCCCCGGCTCCCGCGCCTCGCTTGAAGATCCCGGTTGCGCAATTCCATAGCTCGACCCCTCCATCCCGTGGTGCAGACCACTTCCCCGAACTCGGGTGAATAAAGGGCAAGAAGAAGGGCCGGGTAAAGCGTCCTAGCCCCGGCCCGGGAATAATGGCGGACGGTGGGCAGGATAGAGCATGCGCCCTTGGATGGGGGGAGGGCTTCCACCCCAACCGACCTAAGACCGTCGCCCGCAACCACACCATACCACACAAAGTTACAGATGTATCAAATTGGGGGCGTGAAACCCCTTCTTCGACGTTGAGGGGGTAAGGCTAGGCCCCGATCCAATAGGCCAGGGTGTCGGGCCAGGGGTTGGAGTATCCCACGGCATTATGAGGAAGATTGCCCCCCTTGATCGGGGCTATGCCGGATGCGGACTTCCGAGAACCCCTCTTCCACGCACTCGGGTGAATAGCGCAAGAGAGAAGGGCCGGGGCTCTTAGCAACCCCGGCCCTCGTTTGCGCCAAGAGGCGCTACGTGACGCTACACCTTAGAAGTGACATGACCGTTAGAAGGGACATCGACGGCGGGCTCTGGCATCGACGCCGAGGACGTGCGGGGCCAGGTCCAGGCGGAGCGCAGGATGAAGGCCAGGAGCAGCACCTCGACTCCGATGGTGAGGGCGTAGTAGAAGGCATAGTCCGGGAGCGACCCCAAAAAGTTCATCCCCACGGCGGGGATGTACAGCGATGCAACGACGAGGTTCGTGGCGCGGTTCACCCGGGCGGGCAGCGTCATGGAGAGCAGGATCATCAGGGCCGGGATCGCGATGGTCGCGAAGAAAATGGACATCAATGTTCCGCTGATGTCGAACTCGAAGATGACGCCACCCCGGATGTCGTCGATTTCGCCGGGCTGGTAGAGGTGGAAGTAGTCGATGTAGATGACGAGGAACATGAGGCTGGTCCAGGCTGCCGCGAGCTTGGCTCTCACCGGGATCCGCTGGTCTTCCAGTGTGGTGGTGGTGGGTTGACGTGTTTCATTCATCATTTATCTCCTTTACTCGAACGGTATTGATCAGGTTCATTGAATCGAACTTGGATAAAACTATTGACACCTCCTTGTCGCTATGACTCACCCCGCGTTGGCGTAAGATCCTGCGTGGTTGCTACCCGCTTTCCATGCTCGGCTGCCTTTACTCCAGCTCCCATTGCAACCTCCTTTCTTTCGCTTCAACGAGCGCCACCATAGAGCGACGTCAGCCCTGTCCACGGATGAGCCGTAGGCCGGTGACAACGAGCCAGACGAGCCACGCAGCGAAGCCCGCAACCCCGACGAACAGCAGTGGCGAGCCATCCGCGATGGCGAGGTTTCCGACCCCGGCCAAGATGCAGCAAGCTGCCGCCCGCCACGCCTAGCAGCCGCTGCCACGGCCGCGTCAAACCGCTGGCGTGGGTGGCCAACGCCGCGCCGATGAAGGTCGCCCCGAGCGCGGGCAGCGCGAGCGCGAAGGCCGCGGCATGGAGCTGCCAGACCAGCTCGAAGGCGGGGGTCGGCTCGGCCAGGCCATCCGCGGCGAGCACGACCGCGATGTGCGTGGCAATGAGGAGGGCGAAGATCGCGCGAGAGCGTCGCTCCGGCTGCGACCGCGAGCCGCGACCAGTCCGCCCCTGCGCCGCCACGGCGCTGCACGAGCCCGTGCAGTCCCGTGACGAACAACAGGAGCAGCGGCAGGTTCACGGCCTCCTGACCCACGGCGACGACCATGACGCCCCGGTTCTCGGCGTGGTAGGCGAGGACCTCACCAAGAGGCGCGCCGTAGGTGGGCGCTCCAGCGCCCGCCAACACCGCGTTCTGAACGACCACCGACACGGCGAAGGCGACGCCGGCGCCGCCGACGATTCGCGTCGTGGACACCCGGTTCCCCGCGGCCACTGCTGGTGTCGCTGCCTCGCTCATTCGAGTTCCTCCGATCGCTGACTTGGTGTCTGTGCTCAAGGGTCTCTCCATCGTGTTGAGGGTGGGTGTGCCTGGATTGGACCTCATTCATTCATCATTCATATCCTTCCTTTGAACGGTATTTGGTCGGTTTGGGCGCGCGTGACTGAGATGAGTGGTAGGCCTAAGTCGCGCACCTTCCTTAGCAGCCCGTAGAGCGCGGCCTGATCTACCACCGGGCAGGTCAAAAGCGTCTCGCCGTTCTCTTCCAGCGTGATGGTCACGTCCCCGAACCAGTGCGTCCAATTACGACCCAGATGGCCCTGGAGCCGGATCTGGTAGACCAACGGTTGGTCCTCGTTTTCGGATCGAGTTTGTTTGACATGCTCCTGTACCTCTTCTGAACTCTCACAAAGGTCTGTGCCACTCGTTCATGTACAAGAGCCTAGCTGCAGCGCGGTATTGACGAACAGCTACTAAAGTACGGTTTGGGGGTATTGTTTTTGATCTACTGAGTTGAGGAAGTGCTAAAGCTCTGACTTTACGGTGCGCTCGGGTGCCGTTCTTGATGCCAAACTTGCGGGCAAGCTGGCGTTCAGGCTACAACAGGCCCAGCTCGCGGGCTCGGGCTACAGCTTCGGTGCGCCTTTGGACCATAAGTTTGCTGAAGATAATCCGATTGTGTCCTTTGATGGTACTCAAGGTGAGGAAAAGCCTCTCGCTGATCTCGCGATTCGAGAGCCCCTGGGCGATGAGTTGGAGTACTTCGAGCTCGCGTTCGCTCAGTGGCTCGACCAGTTCAGATTTGGAACCTCGCATTGGCGATGACGCCGTTTGCTCAGATTCCGCAACAGGGAATGCTGCTAGCAACCGACGAATATAATCTGATTCAACTCCTTGAGAAAGGGCTTCATAGAGTAGACGAGCCATCGGCAACACCTTCGTCCACAAAGATTCGGACGTAGCCCTCCGGCTCGGCCAGCGTCAGGGCACGTTCCAGAGGCACGAGGGCAGTAGGGCTGTCGCCTTGCGCCTCGTGAGCGAGCGCCTGCAGCACCAGGATCTCGATCACGCTCCCCATCCTCCCCCCTTCTTCCGCCGCTTGCAGGAGGCGCTCCAGCAGTCCCATTGCCTCGTGAATGGAGCGTTCTTCCCGATCGCTCTTGTATCGGGCCAAGAGCACCCTCGCCAGGGTGATGTGCTCGAACTCGCGCAGGTAGCTGAGGTCGTCGTGGGCGGACAGGCCCCGCTCACGCGCCCAGCCCAGGGCTTCGGCCAGCCTGCCCTGCGCAACCCACACCCGCGTCTTCAGCGCCGCTACGGGACGCACGTCGGGGTCGGGACTTTCGACATACTGGCGCTCCGCCTCGTCGAGCAGATCGAGCGCGCCGTCCAGGTCTCCTTGGGCCTCCTTGATTCGCGCCATGGCAACGTACCAGCGATAGCGCGTCTCCGGTAACCCGCCGTGCTCGCCCAGCTCCTTGCTTCTCAGCAGGTGCTGTGTGGCGGCTTCCAGATCGTCACGCTCACGGTGCAGCTCACTCAACCCCACGTACAGGTCTGCCGTTCCCCAGACAGGCTCACCCTGCTCCGTCGCAAGCTGCAATGACTGCTCATAGGTTCTTACTGCCTCGTGGAGACGCCCTTGCGCTATCCTGATGTCCGCCAGGATATATGTGCCGGCGATCTGGAAACGGACGTGGCCGGTCATCTGCTGATGAGCCACGCCATCGGCGAAGCTCCGGTGGGCTGCCTCCAGGTCTCCGCTGGTCCAGTACGCGATCCCCAGGAGCGAGGCGGCGGCTCCGCGCCACAAGTGGTCATCCTCGGGCAAGAGGTCGAGTGCCCGCCGAGCGTGATTCACGGTGCCGAGCACGTCGCCGAGCGCCCCGGCATGGTAGGCACGGGCGACGGCGATCGTTCCCGGCAGAGACCTGAATGCCACTTCGTCCACGACGACCATGTCGACCGAAGGCGCTTCACGTCGCTCGCTCGTCTCCGCTGTCGTGTCGAGCCACCGTTCGGCGTCCCGGAGGCGGGCCTCGACGGCTTCAAGCCGCCGCGACCGAGGAGCGCAAAGGCGTAGTAGACGCTGAGCACGGGCCTGGCGCGGACCAGCTCGTCCGGTAGCGCCATCAGCCAGCCGAACAACGTTTCCTGACTACTGCCGAGCATTGCCAGCGCTGCCAGCTCGACCAGGCCCGCCGCTCGCTCGAAATCCTCGGCGGCCAGCGCGTGGCGGATCGCATCGGTTGGCGAACCATTCCGCTCGTACCACTCGCTCGCCCGCCGGTGCAGGGTAGGTGCCCTGATCGGGCTGCTCCTCCATCAAGCGCGCGCGGAGAACGTCCGCAAAGAGGTGATGGTAGCGATACCAGTGGCGCTTGTCGTCCAGCGGAACGACGAACAGGTTGCCTCGCTCCAGGGCCTCCAACAGCGCGTTGCCTTCTCTCCTGGCCGGTGACGGCATCGCACAGCGGACCACTCAACCTGTCGAGAATGGAGGTTTGGAGCAAGAAGCTCCGGACACGTTCGGGCTGACGTTGCAGGACCTCTTCGACCAGATAGTCCACGACGTACCGGTTGTCTCCGGCGAAAGCCCTGATGAACCCGGCAACGTCCTCTCGCCCCCGCATCGAGAGCGCCGCCAGCTGGAGCCCCGCGATCCAGCCCTCGGTGCGGTCTTCCAGTGCAGCGATGTCTTCCGCCGAGAGGCTCAGGCCCATCACCCCTTCGAGAAACTCGGCGGCCTCGGAGGGGGTGAAACGCAGGTCCGCGGCACGCAGTTCGGCCAACTGGCCCCGGGCGCGTAAGCCGGGCCAGGGGTAGGTGCGGATCCTCGCGGGTGGCGATGACCAGGTGCATCCGCGGCGGCAGGTGCTCGAGCAGAAAGGCGAGGGCATCGTCGACCGCTCTGGCATCGATAACGTGGTAGTCGTCCAGGACGAGGACGAGATCGTCCTCGATGGTGGCGATCTCGTTGAGCAGGGTCGTCAGGATCGATTCGGTCGGCGGTGGCTGGGGTGATTGGAGCACACCCAACACCCCTTCTCCGATGTTCGGAGCAATGGTCTGCAAAGCGGCGACGAGGTAAGCCAGAAAGCGCGTGGGGTCGTTATCCGCTTCGTCCAGCGACAGCCAGGCGGCTGGCCTTTCGCAACCGGCGACCCATTCGCCAAGCAGCGTGGTTTTGCCAAAGCCGGCGGGGGCGGAGATGAGGGTCAGTTTGCGGTGCAGACCCTCGTTGAGACGCTCGGTCAGGCGGGGACGGAGGACGACATGGGGCCGAGGTGGGGGGACATAGAGTTTGGTAGTTAGGATTGGCGTAGACATAGATCAACTTCCGAGTCCTCCGGCACTTGCTCCATGGTAGCGTGATCGGCTCGGCTAGTGAATGATCTTCGGCACCTTGTGCGGCTCGCCCCAAGAGATGTCGCGCCTCACACGGTGATGACGACTTTTCCTCGGGCGTGTCCTTCTTCCAGATACCGGATGGCCTCGGGAACCTGGGCAAGCGGGTACGTCCTGTCGATCACCAGCGTGAGGGTGCCGTCCTCGATGAACTGCTTCAGGAACTGCAGGTCCTCCTTGTTTGGTTTCACCGTGAAGGTAGCCAGCTTCTGGCTCACGAACGGTGACAACACGAGCGCCTTGATGACGCGGTCTACGGGTCCGATCCAACGACCGTCCGATTCTCCGCTGCTTATCACGAGGGTCCCATTAGAGGTGAGCGCGCTCCTGCACTCTGACGGCGAACGGGTCCCCGCCAACTGGAAGATGAGATCGTACTGCTGCCCACTCTGGGTGAAGTCCTCTTTGGTGTAGTCGATGACGTGGTCTGCGCCGAGCGATCGGACCATGTCCACGTTCCTCGTGCTGCACACGCCGGTCACCTCGGCATCGAAGGACTTGGCGATCTGCACGGCGAAGGTCCCCACGCCTCCCGACGCCCCGATGATCAGGACCTTGTGCCCTGGCTCGATCCGTCCGTGGTCGCGCAGACCTTGCAGGGCTGTCGACGCGGCCAGGGGTACGGCCGCCGCCTGCTCGAACGAGAGGGTGGCCGGTTTCGGTGCCAGGAGATCTTCCGAGATACATACATACTCAGCAAATGCGCCAAGTCCGTGCATGAATGGGCTCCCGAACACCTCATCACCTGGCCGGAGCATCGTGACGTTCTTGCCGACCGCTTCGACCTGCCCAGCCACATCGCAACCCAGAACCCTGTCCTTCGGTTTTCGTAGTCCGAGTTGCAGGCGAGCGATGTACGGCGTCCCTCGCAGGAAGTGCCAGTCGGCGGGGTTCACGCTAGCCGCATGAACGCGTACCAGCACCTCGTCGTCTCCAGGCTCGGGCTTGTCGATGTCCGTGAGTTCTAGGACATCGGGTGAGCCGTACCTGTCTCGGACAATCGCTTTCACCTAGTTCTCCTCCTTTCCTCACACTTTGTATCTGAGCGGTCAACTCACCGCAATAGCATTGCGAGGACTGGAACAACCTTCCAATGGAGGTTTTCTTTAAGCTTTCCTGGCGAACTTCTGAGAACCCCCTCAGTGCGAAGTTCGACCCTGGCCGATGCCCCGTTGGCGGCGGGCTTCCCTGGAGGCCGTCTCCGTCGCGTCCAGCGCCTCCGACAAACGCGCCGCCAGCCGCAGGTACCGGGATTCATCCATCATCGCATGCTCCAGCAACAGGCGGCGGGACGCCCGGATGCCTCGGGAGGCCTCCTCGAGGTTCCCCATCAGCACTTCGAGCACGGCGTCTTCGTCGGGCATGGCCCAACTGTACACCCAGCGCGCCGTTCGGTGCCAAATTGTCAGACCGTCCGACCGCCGTAGGGGACCGGGGCCATGCGTACGTCCTGGAACGTCAACCTTCTAAGTACTCGGGCGTAACTTTCTCGACGGTGCCGCACCTGCCGAAACTCGGGCACGTCGATTAGATGGTCAACGCTAAACGATTCACCTACGCCACCTGTCGCGCCCAGCACAGACTTATGGCGCGTCGAGGCAAAGGACAAGGCTTTGGGATAGTCCACTGCTGACGTACTGCTGACAAAGCCCCCGACACGAGCATCGGAGACCTTTCGTTTTTGTGGAGTCTGCAGGTAAAAAATGAGAGCCGACGAGCGGACTCGAACCGCTGACCTGCTCATTACGAGTGAGCTGCTCTACCAGCTGAGCTACGTCGGCCTGTTGCGGTGCGTGAAGTATATCGCAGGCCCCGCGAGTGTACAGGCGCGCGTCTTCATCCGGATCGTTTGCGGGCATCTCGGTCGCGTGATCTTGGGGGCGGTTCGCGAACCGCCCCCACGGAATCGCCTCTACCTACTACCTCTGCGCTACGGCAGGCAGGCTCGCCTCGCCGGCGAGCAAGGCCCGGCGCTGGTGACCGTAGGCGTCGGCGGCGAGCATGGCGTCGACGACCATCGGCGGGTGGACCTCGAAGGGCATGTTGTGGATGGTCTCGCCCTCGATGCAGGCGGCCTCGGCGACTTTCTCGAGGTCTTCGCGGGTCACGTCGTCGAGGCCGATGTCTTCGAGGGTGACGGGGAGGCCGACCTCCAGGCAGAAGTCGACGACCTCGGCGAGGACCTCGGCCGGTCGCTCCTCCAGCATGATCATGGCTATCACCCCGAAGGCGACCTTCTCGCCGTGCCAGTAGTGATGGGTGCCTTCGAGCGCCGTCAGCCCGTTGTGGATGGAGTGGGCCGCACCCAGGCCGCCGGACTCGAAGCCGAGCCCGGAGAGCAGGGTGTTCGCCTCGACGACCTTCTCTACCGCCGGGGTTACGGCCTGCCGCTCGACGGCGAGCCGGGCGGCGAGTCCGTGTTCGAGAAGGGTGTCGTAGCAGAGCCGGGCTATGGCGAGGGCCGCGATCGTGGGCGCGCCGCCGGCCATGGTCTCTTTGCGGGTGCGGGAGGAGGCGTCGGCCTCGAAGTAGGTGCTGAGGCCGTCCCCGATGCCGGCGACCAGGAAGCGGACCGGGGCGCCGGCGATGACGGCCGTGTCCACGACGACCGCGTCCGGGTTCTTGCCGAAGAAGCGGTACTCCTTGAAGGCGCCCTCCTCGTCGTAGACGACCGAGAGCGAGCTCGTCGGTGCGTCGGTGGAGGCGATGGTCGGGCACGATGACGAGCGGCAGCCCGGCCGGATGGGCGACCGCCTTGGCCGTGTCCATCGTCTTCCCGCCGCCGATTCCGACCAGCGCGTCGGCGCCGTTCTCAGAGGCGGCTCCGGCAACGCGGTCTATCTCCTCGGGCGAGCACTCGCCGCCGAACTCGACGCGCGTGGCGCCGGAGATGTCGTCCAGCGAGTCGCCCATGATCTCGCCCACTATAGGATCGCCCAGGATCAGGGGCCGCGTCGAACCGAGCTGATCCAGGACCTCCCCGATCCTCCCTACCGCGCCCGCACCCTGTATGTACTTGCCGGGTGCCGCGAACACCGCGGCGAGCGGCCTTCCACCGTTGTCCTGCATTCTCACTTCCTCCTCTCCCCTTCGACCAGAAGCATGGGCTGCACTTCGCCGTCTCGCGGTCGATGCGCTCACTCACCTCCGGCGGAGATCGTATTGCGGGACTTCCCGCTTGGATATATTATCGGGCCCGGGTTCTAGAGGGAAGGGCGATGCAATCGGCGATCTCGATCAGGCTAACGGTGTCCCGACCCGCGGGACTCCGCAGTCAAGGTGGCTGCGTCGGGAATCGTGCTTCTTCGAGCGGCTTTATCACTGGCCGCGAGGGTCATAGCGATCGACCGCCTGGCGGCCCTCGCCGGATGTTTGGAGCAGACCTCGGGCCAGAAGCATAGGCCCACGTGGTTCTGGACCCCACGATCTACCTGGTGCCGTCGAAGTGTAGGAGGTTCTTGAGGTGGCGAAGAAGCTAAGGTTCGACACCGAGGCGCGGACGGCGCTAGAGGCAGGCGTCAACAAACTCGCCAACGCGGTCAGGGTGACGCTCGGGCCCAAGGGGCAGTACGGGATCTTGCACAAGCCTCTAATCTCACCGACCGTTACCAACGACGGTGTGACGATCGCCCGAGAAATCGAGCTGAAGAACATCTTCGAGAACCAGGGCGCGCAGCTGGTACTGGAGGCAGCGACCAGGACCAGCGACGTCGCGGGAGACGGGACGACCACCGCGCTCGTCCTTGCCCAGAGCATCATTCACGAGGGTCTGAAGAACGTGGCGGCCGGCGCCAACCCGGTTATTCTGAGGCGGGGTCTCGAAAAAGCCGTCCAGGCTGCGATCGACGCGATACAGGCTCAGTCCACGAACGTCTCGGGCAGAGGCGAGGTCGCCCGGATCGGCGCCATAAGCGCCCGCTCGGAGGAGATCGGCGCCATCATCGCCGACGCCATCGACAAGGTCGGCAAGGACGGCGTGATCAACGTCGAGGAGGGCCAGACCCTCGCGATGGAGCTGGGGTTTACCGAGGGGATGCAGTTCGACAAGGGCTACGTCTCCCCGCATTTCGTCACGGACCAGGAGCGCATGGAGTCGGTTCTCGACGACCCTTACATCCTCCTCGCCAGCCAGAAGATTGGTAACCTCCAGGACCTGTTGCCGGTCCTCGACGAGGTCACGAAGAGCAATAAGCCGCTCTTGATCGTCTCGGACGACCTCGAGGGCGAGGCCCTTGCCGCACTCATCGTCAACAAGGCCAAGGGTACGTTGGAGGTGGCGGCCATCAGGGCACCGCTCTTCGGTGACCGTCGCAAGAGGATGATGGAGGACATTGCCATCCTGACCGGCGGCGAGGTAGTCACCGCGGAGCGAGGTCTGAGGCTCGAGAACACTCGGCTCTCCCAGCTCGGGCGGGCGCGTAAGGTCGTCGTCACCAAGGACGGCACCACCATAATGGATGGCGATGGCGACACCGAGCAGATCGAAGGCCGCATCAACCAGCTCAAGTCCGAATTGAAGATCACCGCCCCGGGCTACGACCGAGAGAAGCTGCAGGAGCGGCTCGCCAAGCTCGCCGGTAGCGTGGCGGTCGTGAGGGTTGGCGCGGCGACCGAGACGGAGCTCAGAGAGCGCAAGCACAGGGTCGAAGACGCCCTCTCAGCAACCCGCGCGGCGTTGGAGGAGGGCATCGTTCCGGGCGGCGGCGTCGCCTTTTTGCACGCCCAGGAGGCCGTGGCCGATCTGCTCGCCACCCTGGAGGGCGACGAGAGGACAGGGGCCCGCATTGTTTATCTGGTACTGGAGGAGCCGATCCGCCAGATCGCCTCTAACGCCGGCTACGACGGCTCCATAGTGGTGGACAGGGTACGCTCCAAAGGGGGCTCGATCGGCTTCAACGCCCTTACGGGCGAGTACGAGGACCTGTTGCAGGCTGGCATCATCGATCCGGCCTTGGTTACCATGAGCGCCCTTCGGAACGCGGCCTCCATCGCGGGCCTCCTCATTACCACCGACGTTGTGGTAGCCGAGCCGCCGGCAGGTCTCGGCGCGGCGGCGGTGACCAGGGCCGGCATGGACATGGATATCTTGTAAGGGCCCGGACCCGCTCCGGGCGACGCCCCTGCTACGAGGCCGAGAGGACCACCTTGAGGGCGTTGGTCTCCGCCGCGTTGGAGAACACGTCGTAAGCGTCCACGATCTCGCCCAGCCCGAAGCGATGGGTAGCGAAGAGCGTGGGATCCAATCGCCCTTCGGAGACCAGAAAAAGCAGCGTCTGCGTGGAGAAGGTGTCGACCAGCCCGGTGGTTATGGTGACGCTCTTGATCCACAGCGTCTCCAGGTGCAGCGTGGCAGGCTTGCCGTGCACCCCGACGTTGGCGATCCTTCCGCCGGGGCATGCCAGTTCGGTACACAGCTCGAACGTCTCTGGCAACCCCACCGCCTCGATGGCCACGTCCGCCCCGAGCCCGTCGGTGACCTCCTTGACCTTCTCCACCGCGTCTTCAGAGGAGTTGTCGATGGTCATATCCGCGCCGAATTGCCGGGCGCGCTCCAGCCGCGAGGTGTCGGGGTCTATGGCGATCACCCTCCCTGGCCCGTACAGCCGGGAGGTCATGATCGCCGCAAGCCCAACCGGCCCCGCGCCGACCACGGCGACGGTGTCGCCCGGTTTCAAGGCGCCGTTCAGCACCCCGATCTCGAACCCCGTTGGCAGTATGTCGGACAGGAACAATACCTGCTCGTCGGAGAGCCCCTCGGGAACCTTGTAGAGGCCGTTGTCCGCGAACGGGATGCGGGCGTACTCGGCCTGCGTCCCGTCCACGAGGTGGCCCAGGATCCAACCGCCCCCGTTGAGACACTGGCTGTACAGGCCCCGCTTGCAGTACGCGCACCGCCCGCAAGAGGAGATGCACGAGACCAGGACCCTGTCCCCTTCTTCTACCTCCCGGACGGCCGATCCGGCCGCCACGACCGTCCCGACGGCCTCATGACCCAGGGAGCGCCCCGCCTCCACCGTGGGAACGTCGCCCTTGAGTATGTGCAGGTCCGTCCCGCAGATAGTCGTGGTGTCGATCCTGACCAGGGCATCCTCAGGCCGCTCGATGCCGGGGTCCGGCTTCGACTCCCACCGCTTCTCACCCGGACCATGGAAGACCATCGCCTTCATACGCTCGTCCCCTTTTCCGTTACCCTTTCGAGAAGTCTATGACCGGTGATTCAATACGGCCTCTCGATCCACACCGGCTCGGGTGTGATCTCTTCCTGGGGCTTGGCGCCGGGGTCGTTGGCCCCGGTGCCACTCACGGTCATTAGAGGCCGCAACTTCATGTCCTGTTCGCAGTAGATCTGGCACGAGAGCCGCGCCTCTTCCAGAAGCTGGCGCATGTCGAGGATCATCATCTCCGCCTCGGTCATGTCCTCGGGCTCGCCCTCGAGGAACTCCACCCGGCAAGTGGTGCACTTGGCGTAGCTGCCGCAAGCGTGCATGATGTCCACGCCGGCGTCTTCCTCGATGGCCAACACCAACCGCTTCCCGTCCTCGACGTCGAATGTCCCCACGCCCTCTATCTCCAACCTGGGCATCCGCCCCCCTTTCGTCGCAAGCCAGCCCGAAATAGCAATCTATGTTACACGAGCCCGCACCCATGGTGGATTTCCCACGGTGGACCGTCGACTAATGAGCCTCCTCGAACAGCACCGAGGCCTCGCCGGCCGCCCACCGGACCATATCGACGAGCTGCCGTTCCTCACCGCGAATACGCCGGGCCGTGGTGGAGAGTCCTATGGCCCCCTCTACCTTGCCGCTCTTGCTATGAACCGGTGCCGCAACGCAGCAGAGGTTGAGCGAAAACTCCTCGAAGTCCGTGGCCACCCTTACCATCCGAACCTTGTTCAGGTGGGCGTGCAACTGGGCGGGCCGCACGATCGTCCGCGGCGTGAAAGCCTCCAGGCCATGCTCGTCTATATAGCCTTCCACGTACTCGGATCCGCTCCCCGCCAGCAGCACCTTCCCCAGGGCGAGCGCGTGCGAGGCGCCATGAAATCCCTGCACGATCCCGACGGGAGGGCTCCTCGGCGGAGCCTTGACCTGGGTGACCGTCACCTCGCCACCCGAGAGCACCGCGGCGTAGGCGTGCCTCTGAGCCCTCCGCGCCAGCTCCTCGACGACCGGCTCTATCCTGGCGTCGAAGTCGTGTCTCGGACCCTCGCTTAACAGGGAGACCGTTAGGCCGAGTCTGTAGCCCCCGCCCCGGGGGACCTTCTCGATGTACCCTTCCTCGGCGAGGATGTTCAGCAGATAGTAGCAACTGGAAAGGTTTGTCCCCACCTCGCAAGCGATCTCCTTCGCGGTCAACCCCTCGCCCCGCACGGCTGACGAGGTCCAGGATCCTGAAGGCTCGGCGGACGCTCTTGAACTTGGGACCAGGATGCGTTCCGTCCCCCGAAATACTACCCGGCACCTCTCCCGGGCGATGTTGCTCCGTAGTTTTCCGTCGGTCACTCTGGCTCAAGGCTTCTACCCTCTTCCAACACCAGGTTGCGGAGCTTCCACTGCCATATGCAAGACCCGCCGCAAGATTTCTTATGTAAATTTTCTCACACTGTTGGAAACCGCGCCCCCCGACCCTTGCCATTTGCCGGCCCACTTCTATGATGGCGGTTGGGACATTCGGCACATGGGTAGGGGAGGCCGAGCAAGGAGGTAATCGATAGACGACGCGTCGAGGAATTGGGAATCAGGTAGCGGAAGGGGTGAGTGTAGCTAGTGGCGCGCAGGAGTGTTACCAAGGCTCACAACAAGATCCAGGAACTGTCCTGGGAGCCGACCTTCGTCACGAAGGACCCAAAGTACAAGACCGACTACAAGCTCGACAAGGGCGGCCAGAAGGACCCGATGAAGCAGGTCCTGTCCTCCTACTTCCCCATGCAGGAAGAGAAGGATGACCGGGTCTACGGTGCCATCGACGGCGCGATCCGCGGGAACATGTGGCGTCAGGTGCAGCCGCGGTGGATGGAGTGGCAGAAGCTGTTCCTCTCCATCATCCCGTTTCCCGAGATCTCGGCGGCGCGGGCGATGCCGCTGCTGACCGAGGCGGTCCCGAACCCGGAGATCCACAACGGACTCGCGTTCCAGATGATCGACGAGGTAAGGCACTCGACGATCCAGATGAACCTCAAGCGCGAGTACATGAGGAACTACATAGACCCCGCCGGGTTCGACATCACCGAGAAGGCGTTCTCGAACAACTACGCGGGCACCATCGGCCGCCAGTTCGCCGAGGGCTTCATCACCGGCGACGCGCTCACGGCTTGCAACATCTACCTGCAGGTCGTGGCGGAGACCGCCTTCACGAACACCCTGTTCGTGGCGATGCCCTCCGAGGCGGCGGCCAACGGCGACTATCTGCTGCCCACCGTGTTCCTCTCGGTGCAGTCCGACGAGTCGCGGCACATGAACAACGGCTACGGCACGCTGCTTATGGCGCTCGCCAACGACGAGAACAAGGAGCTCATAGAGCGCGACCTGATCTACTCGCTCTGGAACCAGCACGCCGTCGTGGACGCCGCCATCGGTACGTTCATCGATTACGGCTCGAAGGACCGGCGTAAGGACCGCGAGAGCTACGCGGAGATGTGGAAGCGGTGGTACTACGATGACTACTATCGCAGCTACCTTGTGCCGCTCGAGAAGTACGGCCTGACGGTTCCCCACGAAGTCATCGAGGACAGCTGGAGACGGATCTCCGAAGGCTTCTACCATCACTACGTGGCCCAGTTCTTCGCCACCGGCTGGTTCGCCAACTACTGGCGCATCGACCCGATGACCGAGGAAGACTTCGAGTGGTTCGAGCACAAGTATCCGGGCTGGTACGACAAGTTCGGCAAGTGGTGGGAGCACTACAGCACACTCTCCGAGCCTAACGGCCACAAGCCGATAGCCTTCGAGAACAGCGGCTACGTGTACCCGCACCGCTGCTGGAGCTGCATGGTCCCGTGCCTGATCCGCGAGGACACGGTTATGGACTACGTGGACGGTCAGTGGAGGACCTACTGCCACAAGTGGTGCCACTGGCAGGACACGGTGGCCTTCCGCGAGACCTACAACGGCCGCGAGACACCGTCCATGGGCAAGATGACCGGCAAGCGCGAGTGGGAGACCCTCTACCATGGCTGGGACCTCGCCGACGTCGTCAAGGACCTCGGCTACGTTCGCAACGACGGCAACACCATGGTCGCGCAGCCGCACGTCATCTTCGAGCAGGACAAGATGTGGACCCTCGACAAGATCCGGGGCATCGAGTTCCAGAGCCCGAACGTGCTCTTGAATGAGATGTCCGACGACGAGCGCGAGAAGCACATGGAGGAGTACAAGCAGGGCTTCACCATCAACGAGACCCTCTAGCTCCTAGAGTCCCCGGCCCCACTCGTGCCGGGGCGCGTTCGACGGGGAGCGGCCGAAGTTCGGCCGCTCCCCCTATTTGCGCACCGTAGGTCCCGATTCCAACAATGGCGGAAAACGCGGCTGGTATCGGCGGCTTTCGCGTAAATCCCAACATAGAAGGAAAGTTCGGGCGGGTCTTTGACCCGGCTACCTTCCATGTTTAGGATCACCTTGGGTTAGGGATCGCTGGACTGTCAGGTCGTGTGCACTCCAAGGGGTGATAAGGCGCGTCATGGGCGAAAAGCACAAGGTTCGTTTCGAGCCGGTTGACATCGAGATCGAGGTAGACGAGGACGAGACGGTGCTCGACGCGGCGTTCAGGCACGGTGTGATGCTGATGCATGGGTGCAAGGAGGGTCAGTGCTCGGCGTGCAAGTCATTCCTCCTCGACGGCGACCTGGAGATGGACCGCTTCTCTACCTTCGCGCTCAACGAGTTCGAGGAGCAAGAAGGTTTCGTCCTGCTGTGCAAGGCTCACGCCTACAGCGATCTGGAGGTCGAGCTCCTCAGCTTCCGCGAGGAGATGCTGAACACGGGCATTCCCTTGCAGTTGGTCTACGCGGAGGTCGAGGAGATCGAGGCGCTGACGCACGACATGAAGCGCCTGGTGCTCAAGCTGGTCGATCCGCCGGAGATGAACTTCCTCCCGGGCCAGTACGCCGAGCTCTTCATCCCGGAGACGGAGCCGGAGGAGCACCGAGCGTACTCGATGGCGAACACCACCACGAGCGACGAGCGCGCGGAGTTCATAATCAAGGTGTACCCGGGCGGCAAGTTCTCGGGTCTTTTGGACGGCGAGCTCGAGGTCGGGCAGAGAATGAAGATGAAGGTGCCCTTCGGCGTGTTCACGCTGCGCGAGAAGTCCGAAGGCGACATGGTCTTCATCGGGGGTGGCTCGGGGATGGCGCCCATCCTGTCCATCCTCAGGCACATGGCCGAGAAGGGTATCGAGCGCAAAGCCACCTACTACTACGGGGCCAGGACCAGCAAAGATCTCATCTACCTGGACGAGATGAAGGAGCTGGAAGAACGGTTGTCGGGCTTCCGGTTCGTGCCGGCCCTCTCCGAGCCCGAGGACGGCGAGGAGTGGGAAGGGGAGACCGGTTTGATCACGGAGGTGGTCGAACGCCTGGAGGAGGACCTTAGCGCGTCGGAAGCCTACCTGGCCGGTCCGCCGCCGATGATCGACGCCGCCCTGCCGGTGTTGATGAAGAAGGGCGTCGAAGAAGAGAGCATCTACTTCGACAAGTTCACCATCACGGCGCACGACGAAGAGGGCGAAGAGATGGAATCCGAGAGCGGACCGGACTTTCCCGGGAAGGTCGAGTAGGGGGAGTGACAGGGCCCGCAAGGTCGTGGGTTAGCTGCGATACAAGGGGGTGTTGCCATACTCCGGAGTCAGGCGTTGAGCAGCGGGGAACGAGGAGGGAAAGGAGATCTCCAGTTGAGTGAGCTGAGGCCGGTAACCGAGGCCGGGGGAAGAGGGCAAAGGAGCATTCCCAAGATCGTGCTGACCGACGCCGAGGCTGGCGCGGCCGAGTTCGCGGGCTCCGACAGCAGGTCGTACAACTACTTCGAACCCAAGGGGCGCCGGGCCACCAAGTACGAAGACGTGACGGTGGACGTCCAGCCCGACCCCGAGAAGTATCTGACGCAGAGCTGGATCCTCGGCTGGGCCAACGGGGATCTGGGGTGGGACGCTAAGTGGACGAGCATAAAGTCCTCCGACTGGCACAAGTTCCGCGATCCCAACGAGGAGTGGGAGCGCACGATATACATCAACAACTCCAACTCCGTGCGCCAGATAACGCAGAGCATCGAGAACGCCAAGTCCGAGGACGTGTTCCAGGACTGGGACAAGAGCTGGCTGCCGATCCTCGCCAAACACATGAGCGCCTGGGCGCACGCCGATCACGGCCTCGGGATGTACGTCTTCATGCCAGCCCAACGCGCCGGCATGACCAACATGCACAATAACGCCATCGCCGTGAACTGCATGCACAAGCTGCGCACCGCCCAGGACATCCTGCTCTACAACATGGAGTTGGAGGAGATCTTCGGAGAGGAGCAGTTCGACGGGGACGCGCACAAGGACGTGTGGCTAGACGATCCGTCCTGGCAGGGCGTTCGCGAGAACGTCGAGCGCATAATGAACGCCACGGACTGGGTCGAGACCACCTTCGCGGCCAACATCGTCTTCGAGCCCCTTGTGGGCGAGCTGTTCCGCAGCCGGCTCCTGATGCGCTTCGCCCCCGCGCACGGCGACTTCTTGACCCCCTCGATCATTGGCGTGAGCGAGAGGGAGTTCAACGACCGGGACCTCAAGTACACGGTAGCCATGCTCCAGGACTTCCTCGATGACGAGGCTAACGGGAAGGCCAACAAGGAAACCATGGAGAGGTGGCTCGCCGAGTGGATGCCCTACAGCATCGCGGCGGCCAAGGGACTCGAGCCCATCTGGTCCGAGCCGGAAAAGCAGTCGGAGGCCTTCGATGACTCGTACACGCGGGTCAAGAGCAGGTTCGAGGGCATCCTTTCCGACCTCGGGCTGCGCGTCCCGGAGGGGGTGGCACTGTGAGCGAAGACAGTTGGGAATTCTCGCGCACCGCATCGAATAAGTGCGGTATCACGATGAGCTCGGGCGTCGAGGGCAACGCCATCTCCGAAGTCATGGATGGCAAGCCGGGGGTAAAGGTCAGCAAGTTCCCGGCCATGGTCCGCATCGACGGCGAGAAGACGCTCGAGTTCGACCTGGCCGAGATCGCCGAAGCCCTCGGCGTGGAGGAGTTCTCCCCCGAGGACTTCGAGATCGAGACCTCCACCCACTACGGGCGGATGGTGCGACTCGATGACAGGGTGCTGTTGTTCGCCAATCCCGAGGACGCCGCCGAGTACCTCGGCTTCGAGCCCCCAGCAGAGCAGGTCTCGGACTCTGAGGACGGACCGAGACTGCCCGCCTGAGCCGGACATTCCGTGAGTCGTGAGAAGCAGGTCCGCAGCCTGCTTCGGGAGTCGGGAGTCGAGAAGAACGAAATACGACTCCCGATTCCTCAACCCTCGAATAGAAGCGCAGCGACCGCCCCTATCTGGAGAACCGCCGGACGACCCTTCGAGGGGAGGGCAGGCGCTCTACGCCCGGCCATGACCTGCTGAGGATCTCGCCGCCCTGACCGACATAGGAGATGGTCACTGAGGTGGGCCCACCGTCTTCGAAAGCAACCATCAGGTGGTGCTCGCCGTAACCACCCATAACCGCTTGGGGGTCGTCGGTCTTGACCTCCCGCCCCAACTCCGCGAGCGCCCGCCCTACGTCCTCCCTGCTCTCCCCAGCGTGCCATGGGCCTCGCCTACGAGTCGAGGTCGCCCCTCTCCATCCGTTCCATCAGGTCCCGCTCTTTCAGCTCCATGAGTCCGTCCCTGAACTCCTCCGGGGAGGTTGACCGTTCGAAGAGTTTTCCCACGTCTTCTACGTCCTGCTGGTGGAGCAGGACGAACTCCCAACCCTCTTTGAGGTGTATGTGCTCGAACGCGCAGGTTGCCAGCACGATAATGTGCCAGGGGTCTTCGATAGCGCACTCCTGGCGCAGAAGCGAGTACAGGCGGGCCGCGTTGAGGGTCCGCTCCTCATACTCCTTGACCGCGAGTCCTCTACCCTCAAAGTCCTCAAACATCCATGGCTCCTTTCGCTAAAGGGCCGCGATCTCGGCTCGCGGTGATCGAGAATCGGCTCTACTTGTGTGCCAGAACTGGACCGGGATATCGCACCACCCTCTTCTCTGTTGTGCGCTCTGTTACCAAGACGGTTACGACGGCAGTCTAATATAGGGCTGTTCTGGGATCATGGGGATCTGGAGCGTTTCGCGCATAGTTGGAAAACCGGACTCGCGCTTGGCGCGAAATCCCGGATCGCGCTACCATGGTGGCAAGTCTCCAGATCGGTCTCGGTGGGGAACGGAGGTGACAGATATCGAGGGGCCTTACGATCTTGTGACCTGAGCAAGCTCTTGAGTCGACCAACCCTGACACAACAAGACTTACCTGCAGTGGGGAAGGAGTATCTCTTGTACGAGAAAGACGGCGAGAAGTATTTCGTGGTGGACGAGCACGTCCACTTCTGGGACGCGAGCCCGGAGAACACGACCAACAGGTACGGCGAAGGCTTTATCAAGCTGCTTCTACGACTACCACAAGAACCTCAGCCCCGAAGAGTACGTGTGGGACTACGACAAGTACCGCAAGTACTCCGAAGAGGACATGATGCACGACCTCTTCGAGGTCGGCCACGCGGACATGGCGATCCTCCAGTCCACGTACCTCACGGACTTCTACGACAACGGCTTCAACACCACGGCAGCGCAACGCCAACTGCGCGACAAGTACCCCGACAAGTTCATCCTGAACGGCTCCTTCGAGCCCGCGTCGAGCGAGGCGGCCTCAAGGAGTTCGAGGAGAAGTTCCGAGAAGTACAACTTCACCGGGCGTCAAGCTCTACACCGCCGAGTGGCACGGCGACTCGCGGGGCTGGAAGCTCGACGACTACGTGGTCCATGAAGCACCTCGAGAAGTGCATGGAGCTCGGCATAAAGAACATCCACGTCCACAAGGGGCCGACGATCTGGCCGCTGAACCGGACGCCTTCGACGTCGCCGACGTCGACCGGATCGCGAGCGAGTTCCCCGACCTCAACTTCGTCGTCGAGCACGTGGGCCTACCGAGGCTCGAGGACTTCTGCTGGATCGGGACGCAGGAGCCCAACGTCTACGGCGGGCTCGCGGTAGCGATGCCGTTCATCCACGCCAAGCCGCGGTACTTCGCCCAGATCATCGGCGAGCTCCTCTACTGGCTCGGGTGAGGACAAGCTCCTCTTCGCCAGCGACTACGCCCTCTGGCAGCCGAAGTGGCTCGTCGAGATGTTCGTGGACTTCGATTACCCCGAGGACGCTGAGTTCGACGACTACGCCGAGATCACGCCGGACATCAAGCGCAAGATCCTCGGCCTCAACGCCGCCAGCCTCTACGACATAGAGGTCCCCGAGGAGTTGCGGCAGGTAACCGCAGATCACGGCACAGGCCCCGTGGCCTCCGAGCCGGTCTCCCCAGCCTGATGCCTACCCACCAGGCGGTCCTGGACGCCCTCTCGGGCGTCCGGGACCCCGAGCTCGACGAGCCGATCACCGACCTGGACTTCGTCTCCGGGCTGGAGATAGAGGGCGCTGACGCCTCGCGTCCGGTTGCGGCTGCCCGACCTACTTCTGCGCCCCGAACTTCGCCTACCTGATGGTCGCGGACGCGAAGGAGGCCGTGCTCTCCGTCCCCGGCGTCGAGCGGGCGCAGGTGGTACTCGACGACCACTACGCCTCGGAAGAGATCAACGGCGGCGTCAACGAACGGCGCGGTTTCGACGGCGCCTTCCCCATTGGAGACCGAGAGCGCCGACCTGGAGGAGCTGCGCACCACCTTCCGGCGCAAGTCATTCGTCTCCCGCCAGGAACAGCTCTGCCGAACCCTGCGCGCCGATGGCCGCTCCCCGACGGAGCTCGCCTCCATGACATTGGAAGAGGTGCCACCCTCGGACGAGTTCGAGAAGTACCTGGAGCGCCGGGCCGAACTTGGCCTCGACGTCTCGGCGGGGGCGCCGCTCGTCGTCGACCCGGACGGGAACAGGGTGCCCGAGGAGGCTGTGGTGCAGCACCTGCGCTTCGCGAAGACGGTGAGGGTGAGCATCGAGGGGAACGCGAGTCTGTGCCGCGGGCTCCTCTCGACCCGCTACGGCATCCCCGAGAGAGAGGAGAAGACCGCATGAAGGCGGCCCGGCTGCACCGCTACGACGAGAGCATCCCTAAGGACAGCCTCAAGGTAGAGGAGATAGACGAGCCTAGGATCGAGAGCTCCCCTCGACGTCATCGTCAGGGTGGGCGCCGCCGGGTTGTGCCGGACGGACATACACGTCGTCGAGGGCCAGTGGGCGCCCATACAGGACCCGGACGGGACGCTGCTGCCGTACGTGCTCGGGCACGAGAACTCGGGGTGGGTCGAGGAGGTGGGCTCGGCGGTCACCAACGTCGCAGCCGGGGGACACGGTGATCTGCCACCCCCTGATGACCTGCGGGCTTTGCCACTACTGCCGCGCCGGTCGCGACATGCAGTGCGAGAACGGCGCCTTCCCCGGCATCTCCCAGGACGGCGGCTTCGCGCAGCTCCTCAGGACCAGCGCCCGCAGCGTGGTCAAGCTCGACCCCGTCCTGCGAGCCCAAGGACATCGCGGCCCTCGCCGACGCGGGCCTCACGGCCCACCACGCCGTCAGGAAGTCCGTGCCGGAGCTCTACGCGGGCACCAACGCCGTCGTTATCGGCGCCGGCGGACTCGGGCATATCGGCATCCAGTGCCTCAGGGCGATGACGCCGACCAACATTATCGTCGTGGACCCCAGCGAGGAGGCGCTCGCAGCTCGCCAAGGAGTGGGGCGCGGACGAGACGGTGCAAGGTAGAGGAAGGGTACGCGGACACCGTCGTCGAGATGACCAACGGCGGCGCCGAGGTGGTCTTCGACTACGTCGGCGAGCGGGGCGCTCAGGACGAGGCCTGGACGATGACCCGTCCCGCCGGCTTCCACTACGTCATCGGGTACGGCGGGAAGGTCGAGATCCCGACCATAGACATCATCTCCACCGAGCGGAGCGTGATCGGCAACCTGGTCGGCACCTACAACGACCTCGAAGAGCTGATGAACCTGACGGCCCGCGGTCTGGTCACCCTGCACACCTCGACGTACCCCCTGGACGCCGTGAACGACGCGATCCAGGACCTCAACAACGGCAACCTCCGCGGGCGCGGCATCCTCGTCCCCGAGGGCGCGGCCGCCTGAGACCACACCGGCGGGGACGTCCGAAAACAGGACCGGGGCGTCGACCATCCGGCGCCCCGGCAGCACCACCGACGAAGCCGTTTCGCGGCGGCGGCAAGGTCCAAGCGTGGCGCACAAGAAGCTCAAGGTCGATACGGGTGCCCGCGGGGCTCTCGAGGCTGGCGTCAACAAGCTAGCGAGCGCCGGTGTGGGCGAGGGCCTCAAGAACCTGGCCGCCGACGCCAACCCCATCATCCTGAGGCGCGGCATCGAGAAGACCGTCGAGGCCGCGATCGAGTCGATACTATCTCCCGCTCGTCGCGCGATGCCATATCCTCACCCTGAGGACCGTCCTGAGCGCCCCGACCATGTCCTGATAAAGCCCAGGTAACCCGGACCGCCCGCAACGCATACGCTGCAGGCTGAACCTCGTCGACGGGCGGCGTGCTCTGAGAGCGAGGACCGCAGATCGGAAGCGTTCCGAAGGGCTCGCCGCAGCGGGCGCGCTCACCGCAGGTCGGAGAACGAGGGGATACCGCGGACGCCCTCGGCGGCCCGGACGCCGCGGATGATGGCCGTCTGCATGGCGCGGGCGCCCCACACGCCGACGACATCGGTAGCGACCTCGACGTCCCCGGCCGAGACCGAGAATACGACGTCCCCGTCCACGGTCGTGTGGACCGGGTGGACGGCGCGGGCGAGGCCATCGTGCGCCATCTGGGCCACCTTCGCGGTCTGCGCCTTCGTGAGGCGGGCGTTGGTCGCCACGACACCGAGCGTGGTGTTCTCGCCCCAGCGCATACGGGATACGGCCTCGGGCAACAATTCCGCCGTGTCCCCCACCGTCCCGTCGTCCTGCCTGGGCCCGGCCAGCGTCTCGCCGGTCTCGGGGTCCCGGACGTCACCGAAGGCATTGACGGCCGCGAGGGCGCCTACGACGAGTCCGTCGTCCAGGGCTACGGAGGCGCTCCCGATGCCGCCCTTCATGGCCCCGCCCAGGCCGAGCACCTTGCCCACCGTCGCCCCTGTGCCCGCCCCGACGTTCCCCTGCCCGAAGTCCCCGCGTCTGGCCGCGGCCGCGGCCTCGTAGCCCATCTCAGGACCCGGTCTTGCCGCCGGGTCGCCGACGACGAGGTCGAAGAGGACGGCGGCGGAGACCAGCGGGATGCGCGCGACCCCCACGTCCAGGCCGACGCCCTTCTCTTCGAGAAAGCCAACAACGCCCTCGGTGGCGGCCAGTCCGAAGGCGCTGCCCCCTGTCAGGAGCAGGCCGTGTGTCTTGCGGAGCGTTCCCACGGGACCGAGACGGTCCGTCTCGCGGGTACCGGGAGAGGAGCCGCGCACGTCAACGCCCACAACGGCCCCATTCGGGTCCTCGAAGAGCACGGTTGTGCAGCCGGTCATGCCCACCGGGTCGGTGGCGTGGCCAACGAGCACGCCGGGAACGTCGCAGAGGTTGTCGAACACCCGGCCCCGAAGGTTCCTAGTCGTCCGAGTGCCCGTTGGGCTCAGGGCCCGTAGGCTCGGGCAACTCCCACTCTTCGGTGTCGGCGGGTTCGACGCCCGGGTTGTCGCGGGCGAGGCGCCCCAGGGAGACGAGTTCCTGATCCGAGCGCTTCGGTCCGAGCTGCACGACGACAGAGTCCCTGACCATCGAGTAGTCGACCACTTTGCCCTCGCGGTCCCCGATCTTGACCATCGAGTTCTTGAACGGCGCCCGCTCCTTGAACTCCTTGTAAGCGTCGTGCTCGTAGCGCATGCAGCACTTGACCTCGCCGCAGCAGCCCATGATCTTCTCGTTGGGGGTCACCCCCTGCTGGCGGGCGAGCCGGACGTTGACGGGCCCCATACTGCGGGCCCCGCTCCACGTGGCGCAGCACAGCGGCAACCCGCACGTGTCGCACCCCCCCGTGTCCCCCGAGCGCTCGATGAAGCGGAAGCTGCGCAGGACAACCCGGGCGTCGTAGGCGCGCTCCAGGCCCTCCTGTACGGCGGCCAGATCCGGGTCCTTCGCCTCCGTCTGATACTTGACCTCGAGGTAGGCCCCATCCAGAGAGACGTCGCACCCGACGAACTGGACGTCCTCGATGCGGTGGTCGCGGGCGAGCTTCTGGGCCTCGGTTCGGATGGCGCGCGCGAGTTCCCGGTGCTCGTCCTCCTCGCGATCGTCGCCGGCGGTGGCGACCCTGAGGATGTCGTAGGGCTCGGTGTAGGGCTCGCGGCGACGGGGCGTGAGGGCTACCCGCCCGACGAACTCCCCGACCTCGGTGGCGACGACGACCCGGTATCCTACCCTGAGGTCTAGCTCCCGCGCGTAGCAGAGGCGCGGCGTGGCCCAACCGGGGATGCGGACGTCGACCAGCCGGGGGAGGCTTCGAGTATCTTCCGCCGCGTCCGCGATAGTGTCACCTCCAGGATCGCCTCTGGGGAGACATTATACGCAAGCGCGGCCCGTGCTTCCCCCAGGGTCAGCGCGGCCCCGGCCCAGTCCGCGTCAGGGTGTTCTCGTACGTGGCGCCGGATCTCTTCCATCCTGTCGGCGTTGACGACGAGCTCTTCGGCCCCGACCGCAACAGCCCCCGCGTCCCTGTAGACGAGCACGAGCAGCTCCAGCGCCTCCCGCACCGCACCGTCCCGCGCCGCGCGTCCGGCCCGCTTGGCCCCGTCCTTCGCCCGCCTGTCGGGCTCCTCGGCGGCGGCCAGGGCGGCGGCCTCCCTCGCGGCCCCGACCGCCTCTGCCCGGTCCAGGATCCTCGCCGCCGCCAGGTGCCGCTCCTCGAAATCGCCCAGGGCGAACGCGGCCACGAAAGCGGCCTCCCGCAACTCCTCGAGCTCCCCATCCTGCGCGTAGCGCAGGGCGAGCCCCACGCTCCCCCGCCCGAGCGCCGCCGCCACCTCGGGTTCCGCCACGCCCCTCTCCTCCAGGAACCGCGAGATCTCGTGCGCCGGGACGGGATCGAACCGGATCGCCTGGGCGCGGGAGAGGACTGTGGGCAGCACGCCTTCGCGCGAGGCTGCGATGAGCACGAAGACCGCCTCGCCCTCGGGTTCTTCCAGCGTCTTGAGCAGCGCGTTGGCCGCCTGGACGTTGAGCGTGTCCGCCGAGAGGATGAACACCCGCCGCGCCCCCTCGAACGGACGGCTAGCCGCGGTCCGGACGACCTCCCTGATCTGATCGATGGTCGTGAAGGCCCCCTCCGGCTCTATCTCGGTGAGGTCGGGATGCAGGCCGCGGCGGGCCCGATCCTCGGCGGCCTGGTCCCCGCCGGAGACGAGCGCCGCCCCGAAGCGCCGCGCTACCGTCCGTTTCCCGACGCCCGGCGGTCCGAAGAAAATATAGGCGTGCGAGGTCTCATCGCCGGCCAGCGCGGCCTCGAGCATCCGCAGGGCCGTCGCGTTGCCGACAACGCCGTCGAAAATCCCTGGCTCAGCCATCCCGCCCATTCCGGATTGAGAGGCTGATCCCGATGGCCACCCCGATGGCCATTCCAGCACCCATCCCGAGGACCAAATTGTCCATCACCAGCCCGAAAGCCGCGCCGATGGCGATGCCCACGCCGATGCCCAGCCCCAGGTACCGGTTCCTGTCGTCGTCGGAACGTCTGTCCAAGTTCCCTCCTCGGCTCTAGCCTTCGCCATCACGCCGAGTATATTGGAGGTGGCGAACGTCACCCACCACCGTCTGCGCCAGGTCCTCTGGCGGACGGGCCGCATCTAGGACCACGATCCTTCCCGATTCCAGCCGCGCCAACTCCTCGAAACCTTCCTCCACGCGCCGCACGAACTCGTCACCGACCGACTCGATCCTGTCGAGTGGCGCCCCGAGCACCCGGGCCCGGCGGACCCTCTCATCGGGTGCCAGGCGCAGGTAGAAGCTACGGTCGGGAACGACCTCCCCGACGGCCCAGGCGTTGAGCCCGCGCACGGCATCGAGACCCAAACCCCGCCCGAACCCCTGGTAGGCCAGGCTCGAATCCAGGTACCGCTCGCACAGGACGTTCTCTCCTCGCGAGAGACGCGGGAGGATCTCCGCTCTGACGTGATCCGCGCGGGCCGCGGCGTAGAGGTACGCCTCGGTCCACGGGTCCATCTCTATAGAGGGGTCGAGCACCAACTCCCGCAAACGCTCGGCGATCGGCGTGCCGCCCGGTTCGCGGGTGAAGTAGGTCGGGAGATCGGGGGATTTCAGCAGCGGCCGCAAGGCGCGCACCAGCGTCGACTTGCCCGAGAAGTCCAGTCCCTCGACGGTTACGAAGATACCCCGGGGTTGTGCCTCCGGTCGGACCGTTCCCGTTCCCTGCGTCGCCTACGCCGCGGTGCGCAGGCGGGCGTGGCGCTCGCAGGCGGAGACGTGAGCCTCGAAGAGCTTGCGCTGCTCCGGCCCGACGTCGCGCATCGCCTCCGCGTGCCACTGCACCCCGACGAGCCAACGGTCCGAGAAGTCACGCGACTCCAGGGCCTCGATGATCCCGTCAGGGGAGACGCCAGAGACCACCAGGCTGTCGGCGAGATCCTTCACGCCCTGGTGGTGGTACGAGTTGACCTCGACGGAGCTCTCCTGAATGATGCTCCGAACCCAGGAATCCTCGCGCAAACCGACCTCGTGCGTCGGCTCCCACTTCGGGGTCTCCTGACGGTGCTTGAGCACGTCACGCCCGATCTCGGACGGAATGTCCTGGAAGAGCGTCCCGCCCAGCGCCACGTTGAGCAGCTGCATCCCCCGGCAGACGCCGAAGACAGGGATGCCGCGCCGTAGGGCCAGCGCGACCAGAGGAACCTCGAAGGCGTCCCGCTCGGGTACGGTAGGCCCAAGCTTGGACGAGGGCCGCTCCCCGTAGTAACCGGGGTCGAGGTCGCTCCCCCCGGCCAACAGCAGTCCGTCGAGACCCCCGATGACCGCCTCCGCTGCCCGCTCGCCACCCACCGGCGGCAACACCACTGGAACCCCGCCGGCCCCGGCAACGCCCTCGACATAGTCGTAGTCCGATCGCACGAACCTCCCGAGCGGGCGCTCCGCGACGCGGTCCACGTCTTCTTTCAAGGTTGCTGTTATTCCGATAATTGGGCCCAAGCTTTACACCTTCTTAACGATTTCTTCGTCAATCTTAATCTTACCTTACATTGGGGCCGAATAGCAAACGTTCGCGGCGATGCGTCTCACGATGCGCCGCCAGTCCGCCCACCCGCGGGTGGCCCGAACGGCTCCAAGGACGCTTTCCGGAGGGTTGCCCTCGACTCTAGGTGGCGGACTTCACGGCTTCCGGTGCGTCCTCGCGGGATGCCCGCTTACCCCCCTTGCCGTTTCCGGCGGCTTCGGCTTCGCGTTTTTGCTCCTGCCTCTTGGGGCAGTCCATGTCGATGCAGGTCTTCCAGGGCCGCTTGCCGCCGACGATCTTTATCTCCGGTGAGTTGCAGGCCTCGCAGACCGTGCCGAGCGGGATGATGGTGCCGCGTTGCGGGAGCGGGTAGGTCACCCGGCACTCCGGGTAGCCTTCGCACCCGGCGAAACGCTTGCCGCTCTTGCGGCTGCGGCGCACGATGAGGTTGTGGCCGCTCTCGGGGCAGGGTCCGAGGACCTCGTCGCCACGGATGCCGTCCCAGACGATGTCCGCAAACTCTT
Organism: uncultured Rubrobacteraceae bacterium; assembly: GCA_963769655.1. Taxonomy (GTDB): domain Bacteria; phylum Actinomycetota; class Rubrobacteria; order Rubrobacterales; family Rubrobacteraceae; genus CAVYMT01. Next base: position 639,193 of record CAVYMT010000007.1, read on the forward strand.
TCTCCACCTCGGAGAGGTTCTCGTAGACGCGCCGCAAGACGTCGCGGGATGCGTCGACCACGTCCTCCTTGCTAGCCTTACCCTCCGAGATCGCGTCCATGCTCTTCTCGAGCTCGGCGGTCATCTCGTGGGTGGCTATCTCCGAGGCAAAGTCCTTGAGGGCCTGGGCCACGGCGATGCCCTTCTCCGTGGGGATCAGGGGGTCGTCGTGGACGTAGCCGCGATCGTAGAGGTTCTGGATGATGTTGGGCCGGGTGGCCTTGGTGCCAAGTCCGAGGTCCTCCATAAGCTTGATGAGGCGTCCCTGGCCGTACCTGCCGGGCGGCTGGGTCTCCTTGCCCAGGAACTCCTTACCGATCACGGCAACCTCGTCGCCCTCGGAGAGCTTCGGAAGCTCCTCGTCCTGGCGGCGGCCGTAGGGGTAGACCCCGAACCAGCCCTCTACGGTCACGACGGTCCCGCGCGTGACGAGCGCTTCCCCGCCCGAGTCGAAGCGCAGGGTTGTCCTGAGCGTCTTGGCCGGTCCCGACAGGGTGGCCAAAAAGCGCCGGACTACGAGCTGGTAGATCTTCCACTGGTCATCGCGCAGGGCCTTCTTCGATGCGTAGCCCGTCGGGTAGATCGGGGGGTGATCCGTGGTCTCCCTCTTGCCGCGCGTGGGTGAGAGCTTGTCGCCTTTGAGCAGTTTCTCCGCGTGGGGGCCTGCCCCCTCGACGCGCTTGAGAAGACCAAGGATCTCGCGGAGGTCCAGCGACCGCGGATACACGGTGTTGTCCGTGCGGGGGTAGGAGATGTACCCGTCAGTGTACAGGTCCTCGGCGATACGCGACGCCCTGGACGGGCTGATGCCCAGGGATGCCGCCGCCGTGAGAAAACCTGTGGTGTTGAACGGCGTCGGCGGTGGGCGGGTGGCTGACTTCTCGCTCACCTCGGTCACCGTCGCGCTGTCCGTCAGGTTCTCGAAGGCCTTGCGGGCCTCCGCCTCCTCCTTGAAGCGGCCGCGGGCGTGGCGGACGAGGAAAGGTCCACCGCCGTTTCTCAGGTTGGCTTCTATCTCCCAGTACGGCTCGGAGACGAAGGCCCGGCGCTCCCGCTCGCGCTCGGCGATCAGGACCAGGGTCGGCGACTGGACGCGTCCCACCGAGAGGAATGAGCTCCCGTAGCGCTTGGTCGCGCGCGAGACCCACCGGGTCAGGGTGGCGCCCCAGATCAGGTCTATATCCTGCCGCGCCTCCCCGGCAGCGGCCAGCTCCCTGGAGACCTCGACCAGCTCGTTGAAGGCCCGGTCCACCTCGCCCTTGGTCAGCGCCGAGAAGCGCGAGCGCTCGACGTGGTCCAGGAGCTTCGGGTTGGCCTCGAAGGCGAGCGAGAGGGCCTCGACCCCGATCAACTCACCCTCGCGGTCGAAGTCCGTGGCGACAACGACGTGGTCGGCCTTCTTGGCCAGCGACTGGACGGCGTTGGCCACGCCCTTCTCCGAGACGGCCTTCAGGATCTCGGCGTCTATGAGCTCTGAGGGCTCGACCTTCTGCCAGTTCGAGTACTCCTCGGGATACTCGGGGTTGAGCACGTGCCCCTTGAGCCCGACGGACACGGTCTCCTCCCCTTTCCACTGGAAGGTGTGGTGCGGCACGCTGCGGTGCTTGCCGTCCTTTACCTTACCTTCGGCGAGGAATTGGGAGATCTTTTTTGCGGCGTTTGCTTTTTCGGAGATGATTAATCGCATATTGCTCCCGTTTATAACACAATGCAGCCTGTGGTTTTGATGGTCCTTGGCGGCCAGGTAGCGCTGGCCCGCGCACCGATACTACCCGAAGATGGGCATGGTACCAGTGAGAAGTTACCGATCTTTCGGCGTCCCGCGCAAGCTCTCGAACTGCTGGATGATGCCCAGGATCGTGTCCCTCTCGCCCTTCGAGAGGCGGGCGCTCCTGTGGAGGATCGCGCTGGTGGTCTCGTCCTGAAGCGCTTCTAGCGCCTCCTCGTCGACGAACGAAGGCCCCCTCGCGTCAAGGAAGTAGGAGGGCTGGACCCCGAAAACGTCCGCCAGGGCGACTACGTGGTTCACCGAAGGGTTTGGGATCTCGCCCGTACGGATCTTGCGCACCTCTTCCTCGCTCAGGCCGCCGTACTCGGCCGTAAGCCCCAGAACCGTCATGCGGGAGACCTCGGCATCCGTGTAGGGCTCGCCCGTCCGCCGGTTCTTTACCGTCTGGAACAGGCCCTGAACCTTCCCCGCGATATCCCCGCGACCGTCGGGCTCGATACGAGATTCGGCGCTCGGGCCCAGATGCTCATCGAACCACAACTCCGGCGAGAAGCGCATGGCCTTTGCGATGGCCCTCAGCTTCTCCAGCCCGGGGTTCCGGATCCTTCCCTTCCTCAAGTTGGATACGTAGGACCGCGTGATCACCCCGCCCGTGGCATCCTGTAAATCCTGCCCACTCCACCGCAGCCCGTCAGGGCGGCGGTAGGCGTCAAGAAAGAACTCGAACCTCTCCTCGATCTGCATCACTTTCCCACCGATCCGACGTCACGGTCGCAAATATTGTACCGCAAGCCCTTTTGTTTATCATCTGAAACCGCCAGACCCCCGACGGTGCTGCGATCGGTAAGGGAAACGCGGGAGTCGCCCGGCACGGCGAGGGCCCCGTCCGTGGTGGACGGGGCCCTGCTGCCGATTGGCCTTATTCGTGACGCTAGCGGTTCGCGTAGCGGGAGTTCGGCTACGGCGCCGCCCGCGGTGTCACCGGTCCGGCCGTGCCCGCGGCGCTGGTCCCTGCGTCGCTGACCGCCCTCACCTGAACCCGGTAGGCCTGCCCGTTGGCGAGGCCCGGGACCGTCGCGGTCCTGGCATCGGCGGCGACGTTCACGCTGGTCTGAAGACCGCTGCTAACCCTGACGGCGGTCACCCGGTAACCGGTCACGGGGGGGCTGTCCGGGACGGTGATGGCGCGCGCCCAGTTCGCCGTCACGGACCGGTTGCCGGCCGTGGCCGAGACGTTCCTCGGCGCGTTGGGGGCCGTCGCTTCGGGCCCCTGCGGGCAGCCGCCGAGGCCGGGACCGCCGACCTCTCCGAACTCGTAGATCGTGATGCCGCGACGGTCGCCGGCGGGCGTCTGCGCTTGCCAACCCAGAACCCGCATCTGGCCCGCGAGCGCCAGATCTATCTCCGTGTCGTTCAGGCCCGTGTAGGTGGCCGTCCAGTTGGGCGAGGCCGCGCCCTCGAAGGTGAGGTCGCCCGTGCCGCCCGGCACGCCATCCACGCGGCCGCCGGCGCCGTCGGCGCGGATGTCGCGCCTGTCGATCCTGCTGCCGCTGTCTCCCTGAAGTCGGGCTGGATGACCCGCTGCTCGATGAAGTTCCTGTTTACGTTAGGCCCAATGGTCCCGTCGACGACGAGCTGGGGACCGGTGGCCGTGTCGACACGCTCGGCGCCCGTCACCGCTACGTCGAGCGTCCGGGCCGCGTCGCTGCGGCCGCCCTGGAAGTTCGCGGTGACCAGGTCACCCGGCTTGATGTCGGGCGTGACGCCCCTCCAGCAGACCCCGCCGGGGTGATTGATCTCCAGCGACGGGTCGCCGCGGCCAACCGTGCCGACGGCGCTGCTGGTCTGCACGCCGTCTCGGGTTACGGTGACCGTTACCCTCTGTCCAGCCCTGGCTTCGTAGCCCTCGAGCACCACGAAGTCGCGCTCGGGGAATATCACTATGTTGTTCGGGAACACGGGAGGGTTCGCGGCCAACGCCGGGATCGCCAGCGCCAGCGCCGCGAGCAGGGCGGTAACCAAAGCCGCGAACAGCTTCTTGCTCGCGCCTCCTCCCCTCTTCCTGCTTGCTTCCTGCCTGCTCTTCACCATGTTTCCTTTCCCGGTCGGTCCAAGGTCATTGGTACTGGGCTCACCCGGAGCGGACATTGGGTGCCGCTCCGGGTGAGTAGGATGTCCTTACGGTCCCGGCGGGGCCGGCGTTACGGGACCGGCCGTGCCCGGTTGGCTGAAACGGGGGCCGCTACGCGCCTGAACCTGGACGTTGTAGTCCGCACCGTTGACGAGCGGCGTGATCGTCGCGGTCCTCGCGTTGGCGGCGACGTTGACGCTGGTCTCGACGTCGTTGCTGACCCTGATGGCGGTCACCCGGTAGCCCGTGATGGCGCCACCGTCCGGGATCAGGATCGGACGGTCCCACGTCGCCGTCACGGACCGGTTGCCGGCCGTGGCCGAGACGTTCCTCGGCGCGTTCGGCGCCGAAGCCTCGGGCCCCTGCGGGCAGCCGCCGAAGCCGGGGCCGCCGACCTCACCGCGCTCGAAGATGGTTATCCCGGCGCGCTCTTGGTTGATGAAGTCCATCCAGGAGAGGACCCGAACCTGGCCCTGGAGCGCAAGCCGTATCTCTCTGTCGTTCAGGCCCGTGTAGGTGGCCGTCCAGTTCACCGAGGTCGGGCTGTCGTAGCGGAGGTCGCCCCTGCCGCCGGGCACGTTGTCCACGCGGCCACCGGCGCTGTCGGCGCGGATGTCCCTTCGGTCGATCCTCGTCGTGTTGAGCTCGGGCTGGATGATGCGCTGCTCAAGATCAGCAATCCGAACCCTGCCGTTGGGAGCGTCAGCATCCCTGGCCGTGCCCTTGACGATGAGCCTGTCGTCGTTGGGGTTGTTGGGGGTTCCGTTCGCGCCCCTGGAGGCGTCACCGGCGGTGACGTTGATCGTCGTCGCCGAGTCGGTTTGGCCGCCCGAGAAGGCCGCGGTCACCTCGTCGCCGGGCTTGATGTTGGGCGTGACGCCCGTCCAGCAGACGCCGCCGGGGTGGTTTATCTCCAGCGACGGGTCGCCCGCGCCGACCGTGCCGGAAGCGGTGCTGGTCGTCTGGTTGCCGCGCGTTACGGTGACGGTTACGCTCTGGCCCACCAGAGCCTCGTAGCCCTCGAGCACGACGAAGTCGCGCTCGGGGAAGATCACGATGTTGTTCGGTGGCACAGGTGGGGTAGCGGCCAACGCCGGGATCGCCAGCGCCAGCGCCGCGAGCAGGGCGGTCGCGGTTACCGCGAATAACTTCTTTGCCCGGCCCTTCCTGTTCCGCTCCGATGCGTCAGGGCTCGTCATAGCGCTTCCTTTCCTCGCTCCGCCATTTGTGATCTCCGTAGCGAATATGTCCACCCGAATGTTCGAACTTTGACGGAGGATGGTCATCCCGAAAATGTGTGATCTTTTGCTAGCCCGAATGGGCTAGCCAGAAACTGTACAAATGGGCCATGCGGTCCATGGGTGCTCTGGGCCATCATTCTGCGTGTTGCTAACCGGGCACGGAGAGAGGAGCAAGGAAGCATGGAGCAACGGACAGTTCGCAGGACGGCGATCGTGCAGGTGCTTGCAGCCATACTTGCGTCGCTGGCGGTCCTAGCGATCACGCAGGCCCCGCAGGCGGCGGACGCGCAGACGGTCCCAGACCGGCGCGCACGTCTCCAACAACGAAGAGGCCAACGATCTGCCGATCTGGTACCAGGACGCGAGGGGCCACCGCGTGTTCCAGTGCCTCGGGAACGCGAACCTGTGCGCCATAGAGGACCCGACCGCCCCTATAGAAGAGGTGACGTACTGGGCCGCCGAGACCTCGATGCCCGTGGGCAGGGCCGGTGCGCAGGGCGAGGCCCGGCTGGTCATGGCCGTCGAGGGCGCCTTCGATCCAGACGCGGGCGGTGCCCCGATCACCGGCAGCGTCATCTCGGTCGGCGTTGACGGCCTCAACCCGAACACTGTCTATAGGGTGAGCCATCCTTACGCCGAGACCTTCTCGGTCCGCACGAACGGCCAGGGCGAGTTCCCCAGGAACAACAATACCCTCGACGAGGCCGGCTGCGACATAGAGGTCGGCCAGAACTGCAACTTCGCCGCCGCGCTCCGGCACCCCATCTTCAACAACTTCCTGCGGCCGGCCAATATCCCCTGGAGCACCACCCGCACTCATCTGAGCAACCCTGAGGTTCCCGTCCGCGTGGTGGGCAGCCAGGTTGATAACGCCGCGGGCAACCCCCAGAACTACTTCCGCATCGAGGGACCGAACGCCGGCGGCCAGGGTCAGCAAACCCAGACGTCCGACAGGTTCTCCGTCATAGCCCAGCTCGAGCGGGACACGGAACTGGCAACCCCGTAGACCGTCTGAGTAGCGCGCGTTAAGGGAAATCCTACCGTCCGAGGGCCCCGTCTACCGCGGTAGACGGGGCCCTCGCGTCTCGGCGCTTTCCGAGCGTCGTCCCATCCACCACCTACCCGGCACCAAACGCCCTGGCGAGAGAACGAACGGAGCGCGGCCCGGCGCATCCGCAGCTTCACGCTTCAAGCGCGTTCGCGCGAAGGTTTGCCTCGTGAGACGCAGGTTCGTCGCGTGCTATCGGGTCAACGCCCAAAGGCGCCGCGTTGGCGAGGTTGCCGGTAGTGAACAACCCGGCGATCCGTTCAGGGCCATGGATCGGTAGAGCGAATCCGGAGGGGGCGCGGGCGGCCCCTCCGGAGAAACGTCGTGGCTTACGAGGCGTTGCGGCGAACGACGGCCGCCGCCAGCAGGCCGGAGACCACCAGCAGGATGGCGGCCGGCAGCGCGAGCGAAGGTCCACCAGTGGTCGGCAGATCCTCCCCGGCCATTGACATTGCGCTGGCCGAGGCGCTTGCCGAAGCGCTTGCAGAGGCGCTTGCCGATGCGCCGGAGACGGTGACCGAGCCGACCATACCGATGCTCTCGTGGGGTATGCAGTAATAGTCGTAGGTTCCGGGGTCCTCGAACGTGTATGAGAAGGTGCCGTCGGTGCCGCCCTCGATCATGCCGGAGTCCCACAGTCCCGTCGTACGAGGTGGTCGTATGCGGATGCTCCCCGTTCTGTACCCAGGTGACCGTGGTCCCGGGCTCGACGGTGATGTCCGCCTGATCGAAGAAGTCGTCCTCCATGTTCACGGTGACCTCCTCGCCCTGCGCCCAAGCCGAAGGCGCGAGGACGAGAACCCCCACAAGGGTCAGCGCGATCAGACGCGCAATCATCCGCTTCGTGCGTTCCATACGGATTCCTCCTATTCTCTCGACCGACCCGCCGTGAGAAGCCGCCCGCCCTTCCCGTGCCCGGGCCCAGAGTCCTACGTCCGATGGCTCGTGCCCCGCGCGTTCCCACCTCGCGCAGCCCACCGCACGCAATAACAGAAGCATAAAACGTTCGAGAATCACACGCAACATGCGCATCATGCAATGCGCGACGCGCTCCACACCTCCCCTAGTTGTTAGCAGCTTGTTAAACACGTTGCGTGCGACCCGGCACGATGTTAACGTGCGAACGTGCCGTCGCCTGACCTCGATGGCGGATGATGACAACCCGAAAATAGCTTCGTACCTCTCGCAGGGGAGGAGCAAGGGAGATGCGGATGGCGGCCTGGTTTGGCGACCGCTGGAGCAGGGTTCTGATATTGTCGCTTGCGGTCCTGGCGGGCCTGGGCATTCTGATTGCGGGGTTCTCGATCTTCGGCGGGACCGACCTCCTGTCGCAATCGCGCGAGAACCAGACAGAAAGGGCCGTCCAACCCACCGGCCCCGAGACAGAGCCTCCGGAGGCCGTCAAGAAGGCCACGACGGAGGACAAGGAGAAGCCGGAGCAGGCCGCCAAACAAGATGAGGCGGAGAAGAAGGCCGAGAAGAAACTAAAGAAGCGAGACAAGCAGGAAGCCGAGAAGGATGCCAGAACCGAGCCCAATCCTGCGCCGGTCGCCGCGGCTTCTGCGTCTGCTTCTGCTTTTGCGTCTGCCTCCGCCCCAGCCGACACGACGATGTACCTGACGGTTCCCGAAGATGGGCATCTACGACATCCCGGTCGTCGAGGGCACCACCGAGGCCAGCCTTTCCCTGGGCGCAGGTCACGTATCCGGCACCGGCTACCCGTGGGCGTCGGGCTCCAACACCTACATCGCCGGGCACCGCCTGGGCTACCCTGGCACCGCCAGCGACCACGTCTTCTGGAATCTCCCCAACCTCGTCGCCGGGGACCAAGTCTTGCTCGCGGACTCTAACGGCCGGACCTACAACTATGCCGTGACGGAGATCCTGGAGGTCGCGCCCACGGATCTGTCGGTGACCGCGCCGACCGGCGCGGATGTCGTCTCGTTGCAGACGTGCATAGAGAACTACGGGGACTACTGGACGACCGGGTCCCAACTGGTTCGCCCGCTACGTCGTCAGGGCCGAGCGGGTGACCTGAGGGCCGGCGCTCCCTAATCCGTCTCGGTCTCCACGGGCGCGTCGCCCAGGATGCGCCGCACGAGGAATAGACCGACGATCCCGACCAGGGTGGCGAACCAGAGGGTTGCCAGCCGGATCACGAGCGTCAGAGCCCCGGCGACGCCGGAGGAGAGGCCCGCGAGGCGGGTGAACTGCACGGCCAGCCCGGCCTCCACGGCCCCGAGCCCGCCCGGCAGCATGCTCAAGACCCCGACGAGCGAGCTTGTGGCGAAGATGAAGACGATGAGTAGGAACGGCTCGTCGACGCCGAGGCCGACGGCGCAAAGGTAGACCCCAAGACACTCGAGACCCCAGGCGAGAAAGGAGATCACGGTTCCTATCACCAGCGGCCGCGCGGCGAGCAGCTCGTTGGAGGCGCCGGTGAAGGCGCTAAGGTGCGGGGCGAGGCGGTCGAGGAGCGGCAGCCTCGAGAGCCCGCGATCGGCGAGCCGGGAGAGGCGCTCCGAGCGGAGAACCGCAATACCTATGGCGGCGACGGCCAAAAACAGGACCATCGTCCAGGGAGGAAGCGTCAGGGCGAAGGCGCCCAGAAAGCCCCAGGCGACCATACCCGTGCCGTCTGTGGCCCGCTCGGCGACGACCGCGGGTGCGGTCCGGGCGATCGGGGCGCCGGTGGCCTGGCGTACGAACACGCACTTCAGTACCTCGCCCAGCTTGCCCGGCGAGATCGTCATCGAGAGACCCGCGGCGAAGATGGCCGCGTTGGTGCCGAGCGGAACCGAGACCTTCAGCACCTTCAGGTAGTACAGCCAGCGGCAAAAGCGGCCGACGTAGGAGAGCGCCACGAGGCCCAGGATAACGGGGACCAGGAGCAGGTTGAAGCCGTCGAGGGCGTCGCGCACGGCCCCGAAGTCCGAGAAGACGAACAAGACCATGTACACCCCGACGCCGAGCGCCAGGGCGAGTACCAGGTTGCGTCCGAGCTTCTCCATACCCTAGAGCAGGTAGATGGCCGCACCGACCACGGCGAGCCACAAGAAAAGGGCGATCTGCAGCGGTCGGTCTCGGATGAGCAGGGTGTCGGGGTTCCCGCCCCCGTCGCGGTGAACCAGGAGCATGTATCGGAACACCCCGTAGACCACAAACGGGATGCTCGCCATCATAAAGATCTCGCTGTCCCGCTCGTAGACGGTGAAGGTGTAGAGCGTGTAGGCGATGATGGTGGCCGAGATCATGATGTTCATCATCTCGTCCAGCATCGGCACGGAGTAATCCTGGAGGTTCTTGCGGTGCACGGTCGCCGTCTCTCCCAGAGAGGCGATCTCGTGGCGTCGCTTGGAGAAACCCAGGAAGAGCGTTAGAAGGCCCGTGCACACGATCAGCCACGGCGAGATGGGGCTGTTGACCGCGGCGACACCGGCCAGCGCCCGGATCACGAACCCCGCCGAGATGCTCATGACGTCCAGGATGGCCACGTGCTTCAGAACCGGGGTGTAGACGGCCTGGAGGGCCAGGTACGCCAGCCCCGCGACCCCGACGCCCGAGTTCACGAAGAAGCACAGCGCGAGCCCCGCCGCCGCCAGGAAGAAGGCGTAGACGATGGCTGCGCGGGGAGAGATGACGCCGCTCGCCACGGGCCTGCGCCGCTTGAGGGGATGCTTGCGGTCCTCCTCGACGTCGAGCACGTCGTTGACCGCGTAGACCGCACCCGAGAGCAAGCAGAACGCCGCGAAGGCGAGTAGCGCGTCCAAGAGCGCGGTCGGCGAGCCTACCTTTCCCGCAAACACCACCCCGGCCAGCACGAACCCGTTCTTTGTCCACTGCTTGGGCCGGGCCAGCTTCAGGAAGGATCCCGCGAACCCCATAGAACCGCCAGCCTCCACGACAGCCGGTTATACCAGTTTGTGGGCCCGACAGCCAGTCGGGCGCCCGGCCCGTTCACGGAAGCGCGGGGCCTGCGCGTATAGACTATGCCGTCGATACCGGAATCGTCGACGGGTCCGGCGGCGAACGCGCCGCGAGGGAGGTAGAAGCGATGTCCAACGCTGCGCGGGCAAGAACCGGGGCCCGTGGCTGAACGCGGTCGGTCCTTCTTTGCCGAGTGGTTCAGGCTGGCCCGTCCGTTCTCGCTCACGGCCGCGGCGGTGCCGGTGTTCTTCGGGACGGCGCTCGCCTACGTGGACGGCGCCTTCGCGTGGGGTCCGTTTCTCGCGATGCTCTTCGGGAGCCTCCTGATCCAGGCCGCCACCAACATGTTCAACGAATTCTACGACGAGCGGCGCGGCCTCGACGTCGCCGACACGATAGGCATCGCGGGTTCTATCGTGGGCGGCAGGGTGCGGGCGCGCTCGGTGCTGGCCGGGGCGCTGTTCTGCTACACGCTGGCGCTGGCCTGCGGTATCTACCTCATCTCGGTCGGCGGCTGGCCGGTCCTCGTACTCGGCTGCCTCTCGGCCCTCGGCGGCTACCTCTACTCCGCCGGGCCGCGGCCCATCGCCTACACGCCCTTTAGCGAGGCGGCGGTCTTCGCGTTCATGGGCGTCCTGATAGTGGTGATCGCCTACATGGTCCAGGACCCCGGCAACCTGCCGGTCAGCGTCCCGCTGGCCGCACTCCCCATAGGCGGACCCGTCGCGGCGATACTGCTCGCCAACAACATCCGCGACCTGATCTCCGACCGCCGGGGCGGTCGCCGGACCTTGCCGATAGTGCTCGGCCGCGAGGTCGCGATCTTCGTCTACCGCGTCCTGCTGGTGTGGCCCTACGCCGCGGTCGCCGTCCTGATGACGTTCAGGGTGGTCCCCGTCGAGTGCGCGCTGGTCCTCCTGAGCATCGCGCCGAACGTGCGCCTGTGGCGCGAGATCGCCATCACCACCACCCCGTCGCGCCTGGATCCCGTCGTCAAGCGCACCGCCGGGCTTCACCTGATGTTCGGCCTCCTGTACACCGCAGGGATCTTGCTCGGCGGCTGGACGTAACGGCATGGACGGCCGGGAATCGGAGACCGGCTTCCGGGCGGCCTACACGGTCTCGGGCCACTCGCCGGAGCTGGTTTTCGCGGCCCTCCTGGACTTCCACAGCTTTCCCGAGTGGTCCATCGGGTTGCGCCGGGTGCGGCTGCTGGACGCGGCGGGCACCGAGACGGGGTTAGCAAGCCCGGGAACCACGCTGGAGTTCACGCTCAGCGCCGTCGGATTGAGCCACCGGATCGTCAGCCGCATCGCCATCGTGGAGCCCCCGCACCGGCTGGAGTGGCGCTACACGAAAGGCGCGTCGGGGATGGGCGGTTGGCACATCGAGGCGATCGGCCCCAGGGTCGTGCGCTTGACGCTTGCCTCGGACTACGACATCGAGCCATCCTGGCTCAACGAGATAGCCCAGAGACCGTTCTTCCGCGGCGTCACGATGGACCTGCTCGGCCGGTCCATGCGCCGCTTCGCCCGACGCCTGGACCGTCTTGGGCCGCCGGACGCTCCGGGGTCCGCTACCATGTTTCTGTCGGCAAGAGACAGGGAACCAGGAGGCAGCACATGACAACGGTCTTCACGCGCATCATCGAGGGTGAGATACCGGCTCGATTCGTCTGGAAAGATGACCAGTGCGTGGCGTTTCTGACCGCGAACCCCATCCGGGCCGGCCACGTCCTCGTGGTCCCGCGCGAGGAGGTGGACCACTGGCTCGACCTCGACACCGACCTCACGTCCCACCTGATGGAGGTCGCCCGCGCCATCGGCCGCGCCCTGGAGAAGGCCTATAAGCCCCAGAAGGTCGGCTTCATGCTCGCCGGCCTGGAGGTCCCCCACGTACACATTCACGTCCTCCCCATAGACGACCTCCAGGACCTCAGCTTCGAGAACGCCGAGCAAGACCCCGACCCGGCCGCGCTGGACGAAGAGGCCGAGAAGATCCGGGCGGAGCTGGAGAAGCTGGGTTTCCACCAGGTCGCCAGCTAGGCCGGCGCTCGCGCGAAGTCTGCGGACCGCGCCGACCGGCGCAGAACACCTTGCTAGAGGTTAGAGGTCCCGCTCCCGGCCGTTCTCGTCGGGATCCGGACCATCGTCAGGGTCCTCGGGGTCGTCCTCTTCCGCATCCCCGTATTCATCGCCGAGGTCGTCACCAATATCGTCGTCGTCGAAGCCCTCGTCCTCGAACTCGTATCCGTTGGTAGCGTTCTCCGACTCGCCGAGGTCGTCGATCTCGTCCTGGTCGTCGTCGTCCGTCCTCGCGAGCTCGTGGGCCTGGACCTCGGTCGTCGGGTTCACGTAGCGGGCGATCAGGATAGAGACCTCGTACATGACGATCATCGGGACCGCCATCAATACCATGCTGTACGGGTCCTGGCCCGGGGTCAGGGCGGCGGCGAGCACGGTGTTCAGCACGATCGCGTGCTTCCGGTACTTTCTGAGGATCGGCGCGTCGACGAGCTCCAGTTTCGCCGCGACGTAGGTCGCCGCCGGTAGCTCGAACACTATGCCGAAGGCCAGGAGCGAACGCGTGATGAACTGCAGGTAGAACTGGGAGGTGATAATGGTGTCGTACCGCTCCGGGGCCCAGGTGAGCAGGAACTGTATGCCGATGGGCAGGACCACGAAGTACCCGAAGGCAACCCCGGCCAGGAACAGCAGTGAGGCCATCGTGATGATCGTGTAGGTGAAGGCCCGGCCCATGTCCCCCACCGCCGGGGCCACGAAAGCCCACCCCTGGTACAGCAAGATCGGTATCGTGAGCAGGAAGGCGACGTAGAGCGCCAGCTTCATGTCGGTGAACAACTGCTCGGTCACCGAGGTCACGTTTAGCCGACCACCCAGGGCGTTTCCTGCGGGCTCCAAGAGCCACTCGAAGATCCGCGCCCGGAAGATGAAGGCAGCCACGGCGACGATAAAGAAAGCCACGCCGATCTTGATGATCCTGCCTCGCAGCTCGTCGAGGTGCTCGATCAGGGTCATCCGCGCCTCGTCGCGCGGGCTGAGGGGCCGCGAGGGTGTTCTTAAGCGTCCTGCCATCTAGGGGATCCCGCCCCGCCTAAAGACGCTGCTAGCCGCGCTTCTGCTCGGCCTTGTCGGCCTCGACGGAGGCATCTTGTTCGACGTCGGCCTGAGCCGTGGTCTCCTGCTTCTCGGTGGCGGTAAGCTCCTCGTCCTTCTTCTTGTCGTCCGACTTCTCGTCGCCCTCGTCCACCTCGCCACGGGTGCCCCTACGGAACTCCCTGACGCCGCTGCCGAGGCCCTTGGCGAGCTCGGGGATGCGTTTCGCCCCGAAGAGCAAAAGGATAATGACCAGAGCGATTATCAGCTCCGTCCCCCCTAGCGAACCTAAACCGGGCATCTTGCCTCCTAACGGATCTTCTTCCGCGCCGTGTTTCCCATTATACGACCTCCCACCGCATCCGGATTACTCTTGCGGGGCCCCGGTGCTCTCCCCGCCGCCCTCCAGCAGGGCCGAAATCCTCTCCTCCACCTGCCGGGCCTCCTCACCTTCGGGCTCGCGGTCGAGATAGCCGTTGTAGTACTGGATGGCCTCGGCGGTCTGGCCCGCCTGGTCGTAGGCCTGACCGGCCAACAGGTAGGCGTCCTCGTTTTCGGGGTCGAGCCTGGTCGCCTCCGCGAAGGCGTCCCCGGCCTTGCCGTAGAGCTCCGTCTGCTCGTCCTGGGGCGCGGCCGGCGCCTGCTGCAGGTAGACGTTGCCGAGGAGCAGGGCCAGATCCGGGTTGTTCGGAGACTCCTCGCGGCCCTCCGAGAGCACGCGGGCCGCGTCGTCGTAACGGCCCTCGCTGACGTAGAGTACGGCGAGATCTTCGGCTGCATCCGGATCGCCGGGGTTCTGTTGGAACTCCCTCTCGGCCTCCTCGATCTGCTGCGTGTTGTCGGGCACCGCGCTCGATTGCTGTTGCTGGTCCGAGCCGAACAGGTCGAAGAGGTTGTACTGGACGTTGGTTCCGAGCCCGAGCAACACCGAAGAACCTACGAAGAAGACCGCGAGCACAACGGCGACCACGGCCATCACGCGGCCCAACCTTCTGCGGTTCATCATCATGGCGGAGCGTCCTCCAACTCTGAGCTCGGCCCGGATTGTATCTCAGCCCACCCAGGCCCGCAGATGCTTGACCAGGTCTTGTCTAACGGCGCGTTGTGGGGCTTCGAGGCCTTGGACACCCGGCGGATTATCCCGCGGCGTCTCGGGCGTAGACAACTTCTCCGCCCACGATCGTCGCCGCCACGCTGCCGGCCGCCGCCGCCTCGAGAACGGCCCGGGCGGGGTCCCCGCCGGTTACATACCCTCCGGCGTCGATCACGGCGAGGTCGGCCCACTTACCCGCCTCCAGGCTGCCGGTCTCGGCCTCGATGCCAAGGGCGCGGGCGCCCTCGAGCGTCGCGAGCCGCAGGCCCGTCTCGGCGTCCAGGCCGTGGAGGTCGACCGCGAAGAGTGTCTCCTCGAAGAGGTTCAGGCTGGGACTGCTCCACAGGCCGTCGGTCCCCATACCGACCCGCACGCCACGCTCCATCATCCGCGGTACCGGGGAGACACCGCACCCTAGAAAGGCGTTTGATCGCGGACAATGCGCCGCCGCGACCCCCGTCCTGGCGAGGATCTCCACATCCTCCTCCGAGACGCCGGTGGCCAGGTGGGCCGCTATCGTCTGGGGCGCGAGGAGCCCGATGCTCTCGGCACACTCGACGGGCGATAGCCCAACCTCGCCCCAATCATTGCTGCCGAAGATGTCCGAGAGGCCCCCGGTGCCCTCCCTGACGAACTCCACCTCCTCGGGGCTCTCGGAGAGGTGGATGGCTAGCCGGCCGCCAACCTCCCGTGTCCTGCGGGCCGCCAGGCGGGAGGACTCCGGATCCACGGTGTACAGGGAGTGGACGCTCACCTGCGCGTCCACGCGAGCTGGCAACCCCACGCGCAAGTCGCGAACCTTCTGCAAGATAGACTCCACCCTCCCGACGGGTTCGGTCCCAGGAAAGTCGTTGGGGAAGAACTCCGCGTAGACGGTTCCGGCCATCCCGCTCTCGGCCAGCTGCGGCAAGCACTCCCCATATGGTGAAGACTCGGCCATAAACGTCGTGCCGGCCTGAAGCGACTCGCTGGCGGAGTCGGCGGCGGCCTCGGCCGTCCACGCCTCCTTCTCGGGGAGCTTCGCGATCAGGCGCGAGAGCCAGCCCGAAAACGTGCCGCCTTCAGGGGCGTCCTTGCGCCGGAAGCCCAGGTGGGCGTGCGCGTTGACCGCCCCGGGGACTATGACGTAGTGGGGGTAGTAACGGACCTCGGCGCCGGGAGCCTCCTCGGCAATTTCGGCCAGAGTCCCGATCCGCACGATCCGCCCGTCCCGGACGAGCACCGCCCCCTCCCCGATAGCCGGGGAAGATATTGGTGCCACCAGACCCGCCGCGAAGATCGTCGGCGGTCTCGTCTCAGGCATCCCGCCCTACCACCCCGAGCGCCACGGACCGCAGAAAGTCGCGCTCGGAGCGTTCGGGGAGCAGCTCGAGGCCCGCCAGCGCGGCGTCCACCTCACCGCGCGCCCACGCCTCGGTCCGTGCCACGGCGTCCGTGGCGAGCACGGCTTCGATGCCGGCCTGCAGGTCCGTGGGCGATGGGGCCGGGTCGGCGAGGACGGCGCGGATCCGGCGCGCCGACTCGGCGTCCCCGTCCCTGAGCGCGAAGATGAAGGGCAGCGTTACCGTTCCCTCGGCCAGGTCGGTCCCGATGCCCTTGCCCATGAGCCCGGGCTTTCCGACGAGGTCCATGATGTCGTCGGACATCTGGAAGGCGAGCCCGAGGGCCTGCCCGTAGGTGGAGAGCGAGTCGACTTGCCGCAGCGAGAGCCCGCCGAGTATGCCGCCGGCCACGCACGCCGCCTTGAAGAGGCCAGCGGTCTTTTTCCGGATATGCTCGAGGTAGGCTTCTACCTCGACGGCGGCGCCGCTGGAGCGGTACTGCTCCAACTCTCCGGAGGCCAGCCCCACGGAGGCCTCGGCGAAGGCGCGGACGAGCCTGGGGTCGCCTATCCCGGCCAACTCCGAGAAAGTGTCGGCAAACAGGTAGTCGCCGGTCGCGATCGCGGTCTCCCGCCCGTAACGGGCCACGGTGGTCGGCTCCCCGCGACGGCTCCCTGCCCGATCCACTATGTCGTCGTGGATCAGCGTCGCCGTGTGCAGGACCTCTACGGCCGTCGCCGCCCGGGCCAGGTCTTCGGGGTCAGGCTCGCCGATACCCGCGCACAGAGCCAGGAGCAACGGCCTCAGGCGCTTGCCCCCCGAGGTCAGGGCCTCCAGCGCCGGCTCCACGAGCGGCTCCGGCGCCCGCCGGGCAACCTCCGAGAGCCTCTCCTCTACCTCGTCGACGGTAGCGAAGGCGCCCTCCGGCAGGGTCTGCCCCGGATCGACGGCGCCCTCAGCTTCCCCGGATTCCCCTATGAAGCGTGATGATGCCGCCCGCGATCCTGCGCCATGTAACATCTTGTAGTCCATTACGCCCTATTATGTCAGCTAACTCTCCGGGTGCCACGAACTCTTTCACCGATTCGGGCAAATAAGCGTAAGCTCGGGCGTCTCCGGAGATCTTCGCCCCGAGGCGCGGAACGATCGTGTCGAACCACAGACCGTAGAACGCGGCAGACGCTTTGCCGCTGGGCCTGGCTATCTCCAGGCAAACTGCGACGCCCCCGGGCCGCAGCACGCGCGCCATCTCCGAGAAGAGCGCGTCGAGGTCCGGGATGTTCCTCGCCCCGTAGGCGATGGTCGCCGCGTCGAAGCGCGCGGAAGGCACGTCAGCCAGGCTCGTCGCGTCGCCCAGCCGGTACTCGACGTTCCTCAAGGGTCTGGCCTCCGCCGCCCGCAGCATCTCGCGCGAGAAGTCCACCCCGAGGACGTGGCCCTCCGGGCCCACGGTTTTGGCCAGCTCCCTCGTCAGGCTACCGGTGCCGCACGCGAGATCTATCGCCCAGCCGCCCTGCCGGAGGCCGGTCTCCTTGACCACCCTCCTGCTCCAGAGGCGGTGCAGACCGCCGGACATCACGGTATTCAAGAGCTCGTAGCGGCCCGCGATCCTGTCGAACATCTCGCGCACGAGCCGCGCGCGCTCCGCCTCGGAGGACCGGCGTTCGGTCGACCCCGCTCCTTCGCCCTGAGCCCCGGGAGCCTCGCGCTGGTCGCCGGTCTTCGGGTTACCCATCTGCGTACCCCATGGCGCGCGAGGCCCGACGGATGCGGTCCAGGGACCGCTCCTGTCCCTCCTCCGAGATGATGTCCAATAGTCCTGCCAGGTGCGGCATCCACAGCTCCAGGGGGACCGACCCGTCGGTGGAGATGCCCCCGGCGCCGTCCCGGATCATGCGGCTCGCGACCTCGACGAAACGCGGCTCGTCGAGGTGGGCGATGGTCTCCACGGCCCAGGCGTAGTCGTTGTCCCCGACCAGGATCGCATCGTCCGTCGCCCCAGTGCCCCCGGCCACGGCGTAGTGGGCGTCGAAGCCCCGCTGCAGGTGCTCCAGGGCATCGGCGACGACGCCGGCGCTCCTGTCGTCGTCCGGCAGCCCCTCCGAGGCCTTCAGGAAGATCTCCTTGAGGGAGACCGCGGGCGTTCGCCGGCTGGGAGGTTCCACTACGCTAGCCGCGCCCGGCACCGGGGTACCATACAAACCACTCGCGGGCGGCCTCGAAGGTCTTGTCGAGGTCGCCGTCGTCGTGCGCCACCGAGATGAACCCGGTCTCGTACTGGCTCGGGGCAAGGTAGACGCCGCGGGAGAGCATGTGCCAGAAAAAGTCCTTGAACGCCTCGGTGTCGGAGGCGGCCGCGCCCGCGAAGTCGACGACCGGGCCTTCGGTGAAGAAGATGCTCACCATGGAACCGACCTGGTTGACGCGATACGGCCCGTCGCCCTGGGATGCGGCCGCCTCCATCCCGGACCGCCACCGGGCGCCGAGGTCCTCCAGGCGCTCGTAGAAGCCCGGCTGTGCGGCGGCGCGCAGCGTGGCGAGGCCCGCGGCCATGGCCAGCGGGTTCCCCGATAGGGTTCCGGCCTGGTAGACGGGCCCAGAAGGCGCCACGAGGTCCATGATCTCGCTCTTGCCCCCGTACGCCCCAACAGGGAGGCCGCCGCCGACGATCTTGCCGAGGCACGTCAGGTCCGGGACGACCCCGTAACGCTCCTGCGCGCCGCCGCGGGCCAGCCTGAAACCCGTCATCACCTCGTCGAAGATGAGGACGACCCCGTACTCGCTCGTCAGGTCGCGCAGACCCTCGAGGTAACCGTCCTCGGGCGGCACGCAGCCCATGTTCCCCGCCACCGGCTCCAGGATCACGGCAGCGAACTCCTCGCCCCGCTCGTCGAATAGCTCCCGAACGGCCCGGAGGTCGTTGTACGGGAGGACGGTGGTGTCCCTCGCGGCCCCCTTCGTCACGCCGGGGCTGTCGGGGAGGCCGAGCGTGGCCACGCCCGAGCCGGCGGAGACGAGCAGGGCGTCGCCGTGGCCGTGGTAGTTGCCGTCGAACTTGAGGATCTTCTCGCGCCCGGTGAAACCTCGTGCCAGCCGGATCGCGCTCATCGTCGCCTCGGTCCCAGAGTTGATCATGCGGACCATCTCGACGGACGGCACGGCCTCGCACACGAGGTCGGCTAGCTCGACCTCGAGCTCCGTCGGCGCCCCGAAGGTCGTCCCCTTGCGGGCGGTCTCCTCGATCGCCGAGATCACGCCCGGGTCCGCGTGCCCGAGCACGAGCGGGCCGTAGCTCATGACGTAGTCGACGAACGAGTTTCCGTCAACGTCGAAAACGCGCGGGCCCTCGCCCGCGCTCCATGAACAGGGGATCGCCCCCCACGGAGCGGAAGGCCCTCACGGGGCTGTTGACGCCGCCGGGCATCAGGCCGCGGGCGCGTTCCATGAGGCGGGCCGAACGGTCCATGGCAAGCATCGTCCTGGCGCTCTCTGCGCTTCTACCCGGCAAACGGGACCTCCTGTTGCATACTGCCAAAAGTCTATAGCCCGGCCGCGGCTACGGTCGTGACAGAGCTTACCCTAAATAGGGATCCGACGAGACTACCTTCGTCCCCCGTCAGCGCCGATTCGAGCGGATTCCGGCGAGGACCAGCGACCCTCCAACGACGATCATGACCGCGCCCACGACGGCCCAGAACGCTTGTCCGGTCATGAAGCTGCCCGGCAATATACCGACGCCCTGCAACAACCAGACGGCGCCCACCAAGGCCATCAACCCCCCAATAGCCAGGAGCACGAAGCGCATACGGGCCTCAGTCCTTGCTTCGCTCGAGCCAGGAGCACCACTCTTCGACGCCCTGGCCCGTGCGGGCGCTCGTGAGCACATGCTCGACGCCGGGGTTGACGGCGTCGAGGTTGCCGAGGAACTGCTCGAGGTCGAAGTCCAGGTATTGCAGGAGGTCCACCTTGTTGACGAGAACGAGGTCGGCCGAGCGGAACATCAGGGGGTACTTGAGAGGCTTCTCCTCCCCCTCGGTCACGGAGAAGACCATCACCCGCGCGTCTTCCCCGACCTTGAACTCTGCCGGGCAGACGAGGTTCCCGACGTTCTCGATGATCAGGACGTCCACGTCGTCGAGCGGTAGTTCCTCGAGCCCCGAGCGCACCATGTTGGCGTCGAGGTGGCACTCGCCGCCGAAGCCGGGGTCGGTGTTGACCTGCACGAGCGGTACGTGGAAGCGCGCCAGCCGGTCGGCGTCCAGGGTGGTCTGCACGTCGCCTTCGAGGATCCCGATCCGGGGCCCGTGGCGCAGCGCCTCCAGCGTGCGCTCCAGGAGCGCCGTCTTGCCCGCCCCAGGCGAGCTCATCATGTTGACCACGTAGTTACCGGCCCGGTCGAACCGCTCGCGGTTCGCGCTGGCGAGCGCGTCGTTGGCGTCAAGAACACCCTCCATGACGATCTTCTTGACGGCTGTGCGGTGCATGTGGGGGCCTCCCTCTGGTCGGCGCTGTCAGCTTTCAGCCGTCAGCGGTCAGCTTGTGGTCCCGGGTCGCCTCTTCCTCCATCTCGAGGGACTCTACGTACAGTTCCTCGCCCGCGAGAATCTGCAGGTCGAAGCCTTCGCACGCCCCGCATTGCAGGGGGAAGTTTTGCAGACAGGTTCTCCTCGCCGCAGTTCCGGCACAGGCCGGTCGCCGGCACCTCTTCCATCGCGAGTTCGGCGCCTTCGACGGCCGTCCCTTGCGCCACGAGCTCGAAGCCGAAGGAGAGGGCCGATGGGACGACCTGACGCAGATGGCCGACCTTGAGGTAGACCTTCGTGACCTTGCGGCCGTCGGCGTGGTCGGCGGCGATTCGGACGACGGACTCGGCTATGGCGAGCTCGTGCACGGGTCAACCATCCCCGGCCCGAGTGTCGTGGATGAGTCGCCGCAGCACGTGGTAGATGGAGGCCTGGACCTCCTGGATGCGCGGGATGTAGTCCGAGCGGACGACGATCGCGTGGTCGGCCAGGCCCTCGCCCGCGATCCTGCCGCCGTCGTAGCCGACGATGCCGACCGTGAGGAGCCCGCGCCTGCGGGCCTCGGCCAGGGCGGCCAGGATGTTCGCCGAGCCGCCGCTGGTCGAGAAGCGCGACCGCCACGTCCTCCGGCCTGGCGTGGGCGATGAGTTGGCGGGCGAAGATGGCCTCGGCCCCGATGTCGTTGGCGATGGCCGTGACGTTGGCCGGCTCGGCGGAGAGCGAGATCGCCGGCACGGGCTCCAGGTCCGGCGGCGGGTCCACGCAGTCGGCGACCAGGTCGTTGGCGTCCGTGGCCGACCCGCCGTTGCCGAAGGCGATGATCTTGCCGCCCCGACCCAGCCGCTCCGCGATGGCCGCGGCCGTCGCCGAGATGGCTTCCGCCTCCGCGCCGGCCGCCGCGGCCCGCAAGCGAGTTGACCTCTTCGCATCTTCTGCAGCATCGAGCCCTGCACCTCTTCCACGACCCCTCGAGCGGCTGCTCTCCCTGGCCCAAGGAACGGGTAGAGGAACGAAGAAGCGCCGACGTCGTGGCCCTGCTCGCGGTGCTCGAAGTACACGTGCACCGTCTCCCAGAGCACGTGGTAGAGGACCTCGAAGACCTCCTGGGCGACGAACGGATCGTCGTCCGGCGGGGCGAACGAGTACTCTCCCGCCTCCCCCGTCAGGGCGAACGTCAGCGCGCCCCGCTCCCGCGCCGTCCGCGAGCGCCCGCTCCACCGCCGCGTCCGCGTCCGGGTAACGCGAAGCCCATCACCATGTCCTCCGGCCGCAGCAACGACCGGCAGACGCGTCTCGAAGTCCGGGCCCAGGTCCAGCGCCGGCAGCGCCCGCTTGCCGACGATCACCGGGTGCACGAACTCCACCGAGACGTGCTCGGCGTCGGTGGCGGCGGACCCTCGACCGAAGGCGAGGAGCCGCCCGCCTGCCAGAAAGCGGCGAGACATCTCGTGGCAGGCCTCGGCTAACAGCGGGAGTCTCCGCCTCGAAGAAGGTTTCGAAGACTTCGTTGCGTCGGAGCAACGCCTCTCCGCTCCGGGCGGCGAGCATGTCCGTGTCCACCTGTCCCACCGACGGCACCTCCTGTGACCAGGGCGCTTCCGGGGAAGGAACGCGGTTCTCCCTGGCTTTCCCTTCGGCAAGTCTATCAGAGCGGATCAACGGTCATCGAGTCACAACTCATCCCAGCGTGTGGTCCGCGCCTATGAGATCCAAGTCCCCGCCCTTCCGGATTCGACCCAGGCTCCGCCGGCCTTCGAGAACAACCAGAACCCGCCGGAACCCACGTTCCAATCGAACTGCTGTCCGGCGTAGAGCATGGCCTGCGTCACGTCCCGGTCGAATCCGACCCGCGAGAACCGGAGCGTGCCATCCGACTCCGGGAACGTCCGGCGGAAACGCTCCCATCCCTCCCCGTCCCTGAAGATTAGGTGAAACTCTTCGTCGTCCACGCAGATCAGGCGTCCTCCCGGGTTGAGGTCCGGTTCGACCGGGTGCTGCTCGCGGTTCTTCGCCAGGAAGTCGGCCAGCGTCTCTTCGTCGAGGCCGTCGAGGTTGTCGCGCAGGTAAGAGATCGCCTGCTCTTCGCCGGGCGGAGGTAGCCCGCTACGGGTCAGAGAGCGGGTGACCTGTCCGGCGCCCAGATACAGACGATCGAGGCAAACGGCCAGGACCTCCCTTTCGTCGGTGACGGTTCCGTTGGACAATGGCAGCGACACCGCCTTCCATAGCGTGATCGATAGGGTGGTATCAGACCGGGAACTGTAGCCTACCCCGTGCACGTAATTCGAGCGGCAACAAGCTGTGATAGATAAAGGCATGTATCGGGGTGGCCACGCCTACCCGTCGTCCCAGCCGCACCACCGCCCCGTTCCACGCTTCGAGCTCGGAAGGTCTTCCCGCGACGATGTCGCGCTGCATCGAGGCCGTGCCGACCGGCGGCTGGCTATCGACGAAAGCCATCGTCCTTGCGACGGCATCGTCGGCCACACGAACGTCCTCCGCCCGCGCCACGTGGAGTATCTCGCGCATACCCTGCTCCAGCATCTCGCGCGTCTCCGGCAGGTCGCGCAGCGTCCCTATCGGGGCGCGCGTCACCGCCCCAATTCCGCCGAACGGGGCAATGAACATGAGCTTTTCCCACAGGGCGACGCCAATATCCCGAGAGATCTCAGCCGTGACTTCCGCCCGGACGAAGGCTTCGCGCAGTCGTCCGGTACGTTCACTGGGGCGATTGTTCAGCTCACCGAACTCCACCGAGGCCGGTCCGCCCACGTGCCGGACATGCCCCGGCCCGACGACGAAGCTGAAGATCTTGGCCAGGCCGCCCAGCACGCGATCGGGCCCCAGGACCGCGGCCAACTGGGCCGATGCCTCCACCCCATTCTGGAGCGGCAACACGTACGAGCCAGCACCGATCAACGGACGCATCGCCTGCGCGGCCTCCGGCACCTGCCAAGCCTTTACCCCGACGATCACCACGTCCACCTCTCCTACGTCCGACGGGTCGTCGGTCGCCCATGCTGGCCGGACCTCGAAGTCGCCCTTGACGCTCTCCACGCGCAGGCCGTGCTCGCGAAGGACCCTCAGTTGCTCGCCGCGCGCGATGAAGTTCACGTCCTCCCCGGCCCGCGCCAGCCGTCCGCCGAAATAGCCCCCCGCCCCACCCGTGCCGAAGACCGCGATGCGCATCAGATCCTCCCAAAGAGCGCGCTAGAGTGCGTTGCACCTTTCACGAGGCTACCGACAAGAAATGCGCGCCCACCTTCCGTGACCGGATCTGCAAGAGTAGCGGTTGTCTCAGCGGATGCCTCCGGTTGGGTCGGCCGTCGTATCGCCACGTTTCCATGATCGCTACAGCTCCGTTAACCAAGGTGCCCGGCGACAATGCTCAGTTGCGAACATGCTCGCTGAACACGTTGAAGGATTCTCACGTTCCACCTTCGTACCTCATCTCCCAACGCGCCGGACCAATTACCTGCACGAGAACCTTTGTTCCTGGTTGTCCTCCGCTAATGCTTCCGATGTGGGGGTAACCGCCGTCGTAGGTCACGATCCATCCGCGTTCGTCTGCAACACAGTCGACGTGTAGCGTAAACGAGCCTCCCTCCAGCAGATGCTGAAGGATCCTCACACCGCCGCCCGAAAGAACCTGCATCACTTCATCGACGCCTGGGCCGTCGCTGGTCGTGTTTATGTGGAAGCGATCAAACCGAGTGTAATCGACGCCGGGCTCTACGATGTAGAGTTGGGGGTAGGCAACACCGTTGGTCGAATCGAAGGTGCTCATCTCGCCACCGCCGGGCACCTGCGGCGTCCGGCCCGCCTCCGAGATGATTTCGAGCAGCCGCTCGCGCGACAGCAGGAAATGGTCCTGCACCGCGGTCACCTCCGCGTCATCCAGGGTCGGCTGGTTGAGCGCTTGCTGCACGGCGATGGGTGCGCTGCGCAACTCGATCGGCCAGATGCGCGCGCCGACGTGCCCCAAGGCTTCGTTGATCTCATCGACACTGGTAACCGACGGGCGACCATCGGCAAATTCAAGCCGGAGGTCCCCTGCGGTGCTTTGGGTCACAGACCCCTCCTGTCGCCCAACTAGTTCATCTTCGCCCACGCACGGCCCAGGCCCTGGCGATCAGCAGATCCTCGGGAGGGGATCGCCGACGAGCATGTCTATCATGCGGGTGCCGCCGAACCCCGTGTGCATGAGGACCATGCGCGCTGGCTCCTCGCGGATCTCGCCGATGATCGAGGCTTCTTCGCCGCCTTCGGTGTCTCGCAGCGACCGCAGGGCGGCGTCGGCGGCTTCGGGGGCGACGACGGCGAGGAGCTTGCCCTCGTTGGCGACGTAGAGGGGGTCTATGCCGAGGATCTCGCACGCCCCGTTCACCACGTCCTGGATGGGGATCTCGTCCTCCCACAGCGCCACCCCGTACCCCGAGTCGCGGGCCAGCTCGTTCAGGACGGTGCCCACGCCGCCCCGCGTGGGATCGCGCATAAAGCGCAGGGCGGTCCCAGCGGACTCTTTCAGGGCCGCCACTAGCGGGGTGAGGGGCCTGGTGTCCGAGAGCACCTCGGCCTCCAGCTCCAGGTCTCCGCGGGCGATGAGGATCGCCGCGCCGTGATCCCCCAGCGTCCCGGAGCAGAGGATCCTGTCGCCCGGCCGGACGGAACCCGCCGACAGGCTCAGCTCCGGGTCCGGGACACCGACCCCGGTGGTGACGATGTAGAGCCCGTCGCCCTTGCCGCGCTCGACGACCTTTGTGTCGCCAGCGGAGATCGCGACCCCGGCGTCCTTGGCGGCGGCGGCCATCGCCCCCACCTCGCGGGAAAGCACCTCGGTCTCCAGGCCTTCCTCGATGATGAGGGCGGCCGAGAGCGCGACGGGCGTGGCCCCCGAGACCGCCAGGTCGTTGACCGTGCCGTTGACCGCCAGCTCGCCTATGGACCCACCGGGGAAGGCGAGCGGTCGGACCACGAAGGAGTCGGTGGTCAGGGCGAGTTTGGTGCCTCCGAATGGGATCAGGGCCGCATCCGAGAGCGGCGCGAGCGCCGGGTTGTCGAGGGCCGGCAGCAGGAGGCCCTCTATGAGCTTGTGGGTCGCCTTGCCCCCGGCCCCATGGCTCATGTCTATGCGCGGGGCGTCGAACCTCGGCGGCCGACGGCGGTTCTGCTCGAGCGCGTCTAGGACGCGTTGTTCTCTCTCGCTCACCCTTTGGAGCCTATCTCGACCTTCTCGAACGACTTGCGGCCGAAGTTGTAGTAGGCGGCGCAGGCCCCTTCGGAGGAGACCATGAGCGCGCCCAGCGGGTGCTCCGGCGTGCAGGACGTGCCGAAAACCTTGCATTCTGGGGGCTTGAGGACGCCCTTGAGGACCTCCCCGCACTGGCAGGCCTTGGGGTCGGCCACGCGGACGCCGGGCGTCGCGTAGCGCAGCTCGGCGTCCAGGTCGGCGTAGGCCGGGGAGAGCTTGAGGGCGGACTGGGCGATGAAGCCGAGACCCCGCCACTCGAAGTAGGGCCTGAGCTCGAAGACCTCGGCCATGGTCTCCAGAGCCTGCAGGTTACCCTCCCAGTGGACAACCCGGCCGTACTGGTTCTCGACCTCGCAGCGGCCCTCCTCGAGCTGCCGCATGAGCATCAGGACGGACTGCAGGATGTCCAGCGGCTCGAAACCGGCTACAACGCAGGGCTTACCGTAGTCGATCGGCATGAACTCGTAGGGCCTGCAGCCGATCACCGTCGAGACGTGCCCGGGACCCATAAAGGCGTCGAGCCTCAGATCCGGCGAGTCGAGCAAAGCCCGCACCGGAGGAACGATGGTGACGTGGTTGCAGAAGACGGAGAAGTTCTCTATGCCCTCTTTTTTGGCCCGCTTCAGGGTGAGCGCGGTGGACGGTGCCGTGGTCTCGAAGCCTATGGCGTAGAAGACCACCTCACGGTCGGGGTTCTCGCGCGCTATGCGCAGGGCGTCCAGCGGCGAGTAGACCATCCGGATGTCGGCGCCCTGGGCCTTGACCTCGAGCAGGTTCCCCTTGGAGCCCGGCACCCGCATCATGTCCCCAAAGCAGGTAAAGATGACCTCGGGCCGCTCGGCGATGTCAATCCCCTCGTCCACCCGGCCCATCGGCAGCACGCATACCGGGCAACCGGGCCCGTGCACCAGCTCGACCTGGTCAGGCAGGAGGTCTTTGATGCCGTGACGGTAGATGGTGTGCGTGTGGCCCCCGCAGACCTCCATGATCTTGTAGTGCCGATCGGGGTCGGTGAGCGCGGAGATCTCCGCCGATACGGCCCGCGCCAGCTCGGCGTTGCGGAACTCCTTGACGTATTTGATGGGGCCTCCCTTCGGTCGGCGCTGTCAGCATTCAGCCGTCAGCTTCGACCTTGCCGATGGCCACGCCTCCGTGCGTCAGCAGAATCTCGCCGATCTTTGTGGGGGTTACGAGTTCTACGGCTATCTGTGCCCGGTTTCCGGTGGCGTCTTCGCAGAGGGCGTCGTCGCCTTCGATGGTTACTACTCGCACGGGGATCCCGGCGTCGGAGCAGACGACGCAACCGTCGTGGTCCAGGGTGCAAGCGTCGGGTGGCATCGAGGTTTTCTCGCTCATGGAGTAGCCCTACTCGATCCGGGAGCCCTTGAGCTCTTCGAGCTCCTGTTCGTATTCTTCGCCTATGTCCTCGAGGGCCCTGAGGGTAGCGTGTGCCTCGGCTTCGTCTATCTTGGAGAGGGCGAAGCCCACGTGGATGAGCACCCAGTCCCCGATCTCCACGCGCTCCTCGTCGTGGTGAACCAGGCCGACGTTGATGTTCCGCCGGACTCCGCTCACCTCCGCCTTGGCCAGCGTCAGGTCTTCGTCGATGATCTCGACTATGCGACCCGGTATCCCAAGACACATCGCTGCCTCCCTCCGGTCGGCGCTGTCAGCTATCGGCTTTCGCGCCGAAAGTCTTGTCCGCCATCACTGCCTGTCCCAATGCGAGACCCCCGTCGTTGGCCGGCACGCGCCGGTGCCGGTAGACCGTGAAGCCTTTCCCCGACAACAACTCTACCACCTGTTCCATTAGCAGCGTGTTCTGGAACGTTCCGCCGGAGAGCGCGACCGAGCCGGCTGCCCCCGTCTCCCTGACGGCCTCGCAGCCAGCGACGACCACCTCGGCCATCGTTCGGTGGAAACAGGAGGAGATCCCAGCGGCCGACCGCCCATCCAGCAGATCCTCGACCACGCCCCGCAGAACCTCCTGGGTCTCGACGACCCATCCGTCCGGCGCTGTTCGCAAGCGGAAGGGGTACCCGCGGTCTGTGGGGCCTTCGGCGACCAGCTCGAGCTCGATCGCCGCCTGCCCCTCGTAGGTGGTCCGCTCGCTCCCTGGCACCCCGACCAGCGCCGCCACGGCGTCGAAGAGCCTGCCCGCACTGGACGTAGGCGGGGTGTTGAGACCACGCTCCACGAGCCGCGCGACGAGCCTCGCGTTGCGCTCGCCCACCCGACGCACCGCCGCGAGCGGGAGGTTTAGGGTCTCCTCCTCGCCGTAGAGCGTCACGAGGTGCGCGAGCGCCATCCGCCACGGCTGACGGATGGCCGCCGCCCCTCCCGGGAGCGGCGCGTACTCCAGGTGGCCCCTGCGTTCGAAGCCGTCCAGGATACTCCCCTCGAATAACTCGCCGCCCCACACGGCCCCGTCCGTTCCGTAGCCGGTCCCGTCCAGTGCTACCCCGATCACGCGCTCGTCCGCCGGGCGGTTGTTGTCCGCCAGGCAGCTCGCCACGTGGGCATGGTGGTGCTGCACGCCCACTGCGGGTAGCCCCGCCTCCTCCAGCTCTCGGGCGTACTTGGTCGAGAGGTACTCGGGGTGCAGGTCGTAGGCCACGACCTCCGGCCGCACGTCGAAGAGCCGGCAGTAGTGCTCGACCCCCTCCCGAAAAGACCTCGAGGTCTCGTAGTTCTCCAGGTCCCCGATGTGGTGGCTCATGAAGGCGTGGTTACCCCTCGCCAGGCAGAACGTGTTCTTCAGCTCCCCGCCGCACGCCAGGACGTGCCGCTCGAGAGTCCTGCGCCAGCCGCAGCGGCGCCGGGGCGTACCCACGCGAACGCCGGAGGGGGTACGTTTCGCTCCCGAGCACGCGCACCACGCTGTCGTCGCAGCGCATGTGGATGGGGCGGTCGTGGATCAGGAAGAAGTCAGCGATGTCGCCGAGCATCTCGAACGCCTCGTCGTCCCGGTAGGCTATGGGCTCGTCCGAGTTGTTCCCGCTGGTCATGACGAGTGGTATGCCGGCGTCGCGCAGCAAAAGGTGGTGCAGCGGCGTGTAGGCTAGCATCACGCCGAGCGTCCTCTGCCGCGGGGCCACCTCTTCTGCCACGCCCGTCCCCTCCCGGCGCTCCAGGAGCACGATGGGACGCGCCGGAGAGGCAAGTAGCTCCTCTTCCTCGGGGCTCACCCGGCACAGCTCGCGCGCCTGCTCGACGTCGCGGGCCATGAGCGCGAACGGCTTGTCCTGGCGCACCTTGCGGCCCCGCAGGGTGCCGACGGCGCGGGCGTCGAACGGGTCGCAGGCCAGGTGGTAGCCTCCCAGGCCCTTGATGGCGACCACCGTCCGTCCGCGCAGCATCTGCGCCGCCCGACCCACGGGATCTTCGGGCTTGACGCGGAGCTCGTGGCCAAACCTGTCCAGCAACCGCACGCTTGGGCCGCAGGCCGGGCAGGCGTTGGGCTGGGCGTGGAAGCGGCGGTCCGAGGGGTCGTGGTACTCGCGGTCGCACGCGAGGCACATCTCGAAGGAGGACATCGTGGTCGTCGCGCGGTCGTACGGGACCGCGCGCGCAATCGTGAACCTCGGACCGCAGTTGGTGCAGTTGGTGAACGGGTAGCGGTGGCGCCGGTCCGAGGGGTCGAAGATCTCCGCCAGGCATTCGTCGCACGTCGCAACGTCCGGCGAGACCAGGGCCCGCCGCCTGACACCCTCGCGGCTCTCCTCGATCCTGAAAGCGCTCTCCCCCACGACCGCGAGCGGGCTCCAGGCCACGGACTCGACAACGGCCAGCGGGGGAGCCTCCTCCCGAAGACCGCGCAGGAAGAGTTCCAGCTCTCCCCTGGCGCCCTCCGCCTCGATGCGCACGCCGTCCGCGTCGTTGCGCACCAGGCCGACGAGACCGTGGCGGCGCGCGAGGGCGTAGACGAACGGCCGGAAGCCGACCCCCTGCACGATGCCCCGGACGGAGATCTCGCGTCGCTCCCGCGTCGGCGTCTTCATGACGTGGGCCCGCGCTTCACGGGCCCTACATGTTCCTCATATTCAGGTACCTCTGGATGTCCGATCGCTGCGAGTATGCCAGGGCAGCCCCCGCGACCAGGCCCAAGAACAGCAGTTTCTTCATGAACTCACCTCCTCCGCGCTCGCGCCGGCGAGCAGGCGCGCCACCAGCGACTCCACCATCTTCACGGCCTCGGGCACCGCCGCCCGGACCGGCTCGCTGAGCTCCATCAGCATGTCGTCGTAGGCTTCTCCTGAAAGGACCACCTGCGGTTCGCAGCCGACCACGAGCGTGCGCGGGACATCGCCGCCGAGGACGCGGGCCAGCCGGATCACCTTGACCGGGTCCATGCCGTGGGTATCTAGTACCACCTCGCCCTCCTCGGGAACCTCGGCCTCGATCAGGTAGACCGTCCCCGGCTCCTCGCCGCGAGGTGTCGCATCTACGAAGATGACGGCTTCGTAAGGGTCCATCAGCGCGTACGCCAGGTCCATTCCCCGGATGCCGAAGTCCCTGACCTCGACCCCTTCTGGAAGCGCGCGTTGCCGCGAGTCGCTTCACCACCTCGCACCCGAAGCCGTCGTCGCCGAGGAAGATGTTGCCGATGCCGGCGACCAGGACGCGTCCGCTCACCCTACATCCTCCAGCGGCTCCACCTCTTCGGGGGAGAAAAAGAATCGGTGCCCGAGGACGGGCATGTCCACCATCTCCCTGCCAGGGTCGTCCTCGACCGAGACCGCCAGCAGGATGCGGTCCTCGAAGTCCTGTTCGATCTTCTCGACCACGGCCACCTTCCCCGAGAGCGCGATGTCGAAGATGTCCCGCCCGGCCCGCGGCCACAGGCGCACCCGGCTCCCGCTCCTGACCTCGACGCCGTTCACCTCGACGCTCGACGGGGCCGGCCTTTCCAGGCCCTCGACCTCGAAGGGGTCGATCTGACTCGCCGCCCCTCAGCGTCTGAAAGCCCCGGACCGCGCCGTGCAAGCCCATGATGTCCTCTTCGGTGAGCGACTCGCTGCGGTCCAGGATCTCCCGCGCCCGCGGGTCGGTGGCACGCATCTCGTCCTTCTCCTCGTCCGTGAGGGCGAGGATGCTCAGGGTGAGCAGCTGATCCATCTCCCCGCCGTCGAAGAGGTCGCCGGGGCTCTCTGGCGCGATCTTCGGGATAGTCGTAGAGGATGATCGGGGACGAGAGCATGATTCTCCGCTGCCCCTCCTCTCCCGCAAGCACCGGCCACGTCTTTACGTTCTCGCACCCCTCGGCGAGCTTCTCCAGCCCGTCCGGCGGGTCCATGAGCGAGACGAACTCGCCGCCCGCCACCCTCAAGACGGTGTGCGTCGAGACGAAGGTCTGCCGCAGCGCGCTCTCTCGGTCCTGGCCTTCCCACGGCGTGGTGTTGGAGATCCTGACCGTCAGCCTGAACAGCTCATCCCCGACCGGCTCGGCGCCGACCTCGACCGTCCCCTCCAGCGCGAGCCAACGCCGCACCAGCGCCCCGACGACCTCCCCGCCCTCTTCCGCCAGCGGCTCTTCCTCGCTGCCCGCGGGCACCTTTATCTCGATCCGCCTCGGCGTCGCGAGCTCGGCCAGCTCGAGGCCCTCGATCACGACCTCCCGCTCGGCGGCCTCCTCCCAGGCGAGGTAACGGTCGTTGCCGACCCGCAACTCGTCCACGAACTCCAGGGTCCCTCGCGCGTCCTTGCAGCCTACCTTGCGCTCGACGACGTGCAGGAAGCGCACCTTCACCTCGACGGTCGGTTCCTCGCCGGTCACCAGGCACTGGGTCTGCATCAGCCAGGGGTCGTTGGTCCCGGCGGTCTCGCTGAAGGCGCGGGGGTAGACGCCGCCGAAGGTCCAGCGCTTCTGGTTCTTCTGCGCCGAGCGGCGGTAGGGCCAGAGCACGTAGCCTTCGTAGAGCACGGCGGCGGCGATCTTCTCCACCGCGTCGGTCAACGCTCGACCTCGCTCTCGCTGGCGTCGAGCAGGCTCTCCAGCGTACGCTCCCAGGTCAGCAGCGCGTTGCGGGCCCTGTAGTCGTAGAGCCGGTCGAAGGTGTCCTTGCGGATGCGCAGCCAGGCGCTGTTCGGGAAGTAGTGGTCCATCATCTCTTTCCAGACGCGTACCGGCAACCGGAACTTCGCCTCCTTCTCCCAGGAGATCTGGGCGACCTGCAAGGCTCCCGTCTCTGCGCGGTAGAAGACCGTGCCGCTGAACAAGAACTCCAGCGGCACCTCACCGTCTTCCAGGGCGGAGAAGTACTTGGTCCCCACCACCTCGAAGTCGTAGGTGCAGGTTACGGGCATACCGAAGACCGTGCTGCCGGAGAAGCGGGGGACTATGGTGTCGGTGTTGGTCCACAGCGTGCTGCGCAGCGTATCCTTCCACTGGTGAGGTTCGCCGAACAACTCCCTGAGCTTCGCCTGCTCCGACGGGTCGTAGCGGCGACGCGTCGCCGCTATCCGGATCTGGGTCCGAAGCGAGATGGAGTTGATCTCCTCTTCCCCCATCGCGTTCTCGATGCCGAGCCTGAAAAGGATGGTCGGGACGGCCGCGTACTCGAGGACCTCGGCGCCCTCTACGGTGAAGTCCAGATCAGGCACGGGGACGACCCTCCCAACGGACTCCGGTCTTGGCTCGTAGGGTCGGGATGTCGTTCCCCTCTAGTCCCCTCCGGCGGAGAGGAAGGCTATATTCGCATCCGATTGCCGGAATGGCGATCAGGCCGGAGAAAGGTTCGGGCTGTTCGGGTCTATGGGGTTCCTCTCGTCGGCGTTGATGCCCGTGGAACGCTCGGCCGTCGCCTTGCCGTCGGGGAGATGCCCGGCCATGGCGTCGTAGCCGCCGGGGTCGTTGCCGCCCTTGACGCCCGGTATGTGCGCGGGGGCGTCGTGCTTCGTGTCCGGCTGTCCTACCCTTATGTCCGCCATCGCGTTTGCTCCTCTCGTAGATGGCTCTACCCTTTGCCTACGATTTTGGCTCTTCTTCGCAGGTCCTCGAAGAACTCGGTTATGTCTTCCCAGACCTCCCTCCCGCCGCTGAAGCCCCTCCAACGGGTCCGGATCAAGCCAACCAGCTTGTAGCACTCGTCCAAGGGAACCAGGAGATGATCGCTGGCTCCCCGCGCCCGGTTGACCAGGAGCGCCTCCACGTCCCGCTCCATTCCTTTCAGGACCGGGTTGTCCCCCTCCAGCTCCTCCCAGGCTTCGAGCGTCAAGAGCGACTCCGTCGGTCCCATCGGGCTGG
This sequence comes from uncultured Rubrobacteraceae bacterium, assembly GCA_963769655.1. Lineage (GTDB taxonomy): Bacteria > Actinomycetota > Rubrobacteria > Rubrobacterales > Rubrobacteraceae > CAVYMT01. The sequence continues at coordinate 671,859 of CAVYMT010000007.1, forward strand.
GGTAGTACGCCACGACCCTCTCGGCGGGCGTGCTGTAGAAGAAGAACGCCATGTCCACCGGTACCCGCAGGTTCTCCCACTGGAGGTCGGACATCTCGAAGTCCTCCAGGTACAGGAGGCGATCCGAGACGGTCTTGTAGCGGCCCTCGCTCGCCGCCTCGCTGTCGAAGAGGATGGAGCACGGCCGACAGACGCAGAGGATCTCGCGCGTCGCGACCTCCAGAAGGTGCCGGTGCTCGGGATCCGGCGGTATGGCCTGACCGCACAGCTCGCACCATTCCTCCCGGGCGACGGCCTCGGCAGTCTCCTTTTTGACGGTCTCCTCCTGGGCGAACCGGCGCAGCGCGGAGAAGGCGGAGAAGCTGTTGTCTCCGGCCATACGACCTTCAGCCCACCACGCTCGGCGCGGCCACCTTCACCGAGCCGTCTTCGCCCACGAGCAGCGGGACGGGCTCCAGGTGCATCGGCGAGCCCGTCCAGCGACCTCCCGGCCCGGCGCGCGTCGTAGCGCCGCCCGCAGCCGGAGCACGTGAGATCCGCGACCCTCAAGCTCGCCCCGCTCCAGCGAAGCGCCGCAGCCAGGACACAGGGTCACGGTAGGCATAGAGGCTGCCCGCCAGCTTCAGGAAGAGTACCGGCTCGCCGAGACCTCCTTCGCCAGCATCCCGCCGTCGGAGAGGTCCAACCCGTCAACCACCGTCCAGGAGGAAGCCCCGTTCTCCTCCGGTTGCTTCTTTTTCTTACGGGACAGCGTCGGTCCGGCCACGATGGTCGTCGCCGGTTTCGGCGGGGGCTCGGCCACGCCCTCGGCCTCGACACCCTCTAGCTCGGGGGCCGCCTTCTGGACGGCCTCCTCTATCGCCAGCTTGAGCGTCATGGTCGATGACGGACAACCGTCGCAGCTTCCCTCCAGCCGCACCCGCGCCACGTCGCCTTCTATGCCCAGAAACTGCACGTTTCCGCCGTGGGACTCGAGGTACGGGCGCACCTCGTCCAGGGCCCCGAGCACCCGCGTCTCGACGTCCATCGGGTGCAGGCCGTGCAGGAGCAGGAGGTGAGTGACCAGCTCGTCGTCGAGGAGCTCGTCCTTCAGGTCCTGGCCACCCAGGCGGCCGACCTTCTCGACGATGCGTCCCAGACCCTTCGCCGTAGAGCTCCAGGAGGGTCTGCACCATCTCGGCGGTTTTGGCCCTGGCGTTCGGGTCTTCGAGGGACTCGATCTCCTCCAGCAGCGTCTCGATCCTGCCGACCCGCTCCCGCAGTTCCTGGTCGTCCAAAAGCATCTAGCCGCGGCACCTTTCTAGATCGATGGGGCGGCCCGCAACACGGGGCCGCCCCAGTTATGGTCGCCTACTTGTCCGCCGGCTCGAAGCCCATGCGTCGGGGAGTGCAGCTTCTTGAGCGTCTTGCCCTCGCCGAGGTACATGTGCACGCCGCAGGGCAGGCACGGATCGAAGCTGCGCACGGAGCGCATGATGTCTATGCCCTTGAAGTTGTCGGGGCCGTTCTCCTCGAAGATCGGGGTGTTCATGACCGCGTCCTCGTAGGGGCCAGGGGTCCCGTAGGAGTCGGTGGGAGAGCCGTTCCACGGCGTCGGCGGGTAGGGATGGTAGTTGGCGATCTTGCCGTCCCGGATCACGAGGTGGTGCGAGAGGACCCCGCGCACGGCCTCGTGGAAGCCGCAGCCGATGGCCTCGTCGGGCACCTCGAACTCCTGGAAGACCTTGGTATCTCCCGCGCGCACGAGCTCCAGCGCCTGCTCCACGAAGTGGACCGCCATCGCCGCGGAGTAGGCTATGAAGTAGGCCCGCGCCCGGCCCCGCTCGAGGGTGTTGGATCCCCTCTCCGGGGACGGTATCTTCCACTCGAAGCTCGTCTCCGGCATGGTCGAGGTTCCTGGGAGGTTGATCTCGACGCTGTTCCCCGTGGCCTTGACGTAGCCGGTGTCTACGAACCCGGCGAGCGCCGTGGCCCACAGACGCGCCAGAGGTCCGCCACCGGTGTCGAGCGACAGGTGGTCCCCGGTGCGCCCGTCGCAGCCAGCGCGGGCTCATCACCCAGCTGTAGTTCTCGTCGAAGTCGCGCTTCTGGGGCTTGGGCAGCGTGGTCTGGTTCCACGGGTGCCGCTGTCCACCGGGTTGCCCAGTGGGTCGTGGGTGACGAAGGTCTCCTCTTGCTCCCAGTCGTCGTAGAAGGAGTGGCCGAGCAGGATGCGCAGTCCGAGGTTTATGTCCACCAGGTTCGTGGTGACCAGCTCGCCGTCGACGACGATGCCGGGCGTCACGAAGGACGCGTTGCCCGCGTCGTTCATTCCTTCGTAGGTGTAGTTCACGACGTCCGGGTTCTGGAAGGCGCCCCAGCAGCCGAGCAGGGTGCGCCGATGGCCCACCTTCGCGTACTCGCCGTCCGTGACATCGTAGAAGAAGTCGAAGAGGTCGTCGGTGATCGGCACGATCTTCTTGACCCAGTCCATGCACCGCATCAGCCGCACCAGGTAGTCGGTGAAGAGCTGCGGCGTCGGGACCGTGCCAACTCCGCCGGGGTAGATGGTCGAGGGGTGGACGTGGCGCCCCTCCATCAGGCAGAACATCTCGCGGGTGAGCCGGCTCATCTGGAGGGCTTCGTGGTAGATCTCGCCCGTAAACGGGTTGAGGGCGCGCATCAGGTCCGCGATGGTGCGGAAGCCGTGGATGTCGGCGTGCGGCGCCTCGGTCGTCTCCGCCCGCTCCAGCCAGCTCGGGTTCGTCTCCCGGACCATCTGCTCGCAGTAGTCCACGAAGAGCAGGTTGTCCTGGTAGATGGTGTGGTCGAACATGAACTCGGCCGCCTCACCGAGGTTCATGATCCACTCGCCCAGGTGCGGCGTCTTCACCCCGTAGGCCATGTTCTGGGCGTAGACCGAGCAGACCGCGTGGTTGTCGCCGCAGATGCCGCAGATGCGGCTGGTGATGAAGTGCGAGTCGCGCGGGTCCTTGCCCTTCATGAACACGCTGTAGCCGCGGAAGAGCGAGGAGGTGCTCTTGCACTCCACGACCTCGCGGTTGTCGAAGTCTATCTTGGTGTAGATGCCAAGGTTGCCGACGATGCGCGTGATCGGGTCCCACGCCATCTCCACGATGTTGCGGGATTCGGGGGTAACTTCCTCTCGGATAGCCACTGCTTACCCCTCCTCTACGCGCGCCAGCGCGGGTCGTAGCCGGTGGTGAGCTCCTGCTGTTGTGGCGCCACTTGGGTTCCTTGTTGACCGTCACGTTGGTTATGGCGCGCAGGCCGCGGATCATGGTCCCGTAGCCCTTGGTCAACGCCGACGAGACCTTCCCGCCGGGCGGCTCGTCCATGAACGGCATGAACTTGTCCGGGAAGCCGGGCATCGTGCACCCGATGCAGATGCCGCCCACGTTCGGGCAGCCCCCGAGTCCGTCCATCCATCCCCGCTTGGTCACGTTGCAGTTGACCACCGGTCCCCAGCAACCGAGCTTCACGATGCACTTGGGCGAGTTGTAGTCGAGCGCGAAGTCGCCCTGCTCGTAGTAGCCGGCCCGGTCACAGCCCTCGTGCACCGTCTTCCCGAACAGCCACGTCGGCCTGAGCTGGTCGTCTAGCGGGATCATGGGCGAGAGGCCGGCAGCCTGGTACAGCAACCACGTCACCGTCTCCATAAAGTTGTCCGGCTGCACCGGACACCCCGGCACGTTCACGATCGGCGCCCCAGACTGCGCCCGGAAGTCCCACCCCAGGTAGTCGGCCAGCCCCATCGCTCCCGTGGGGTTGCCCGCCATCGCGTGGATGCCGCCGTAGGTCGCGCAGGTCCCGATCGCGACCACGGCCCACGCCTTCGGCGCCAGCCGGTCGATCCACTGGTTGAGCGTGATCGGCTGCCCGGTCGCGTGGTCGAACCCGAACGACGTCCAGAACCCGTCCCCGCTGATGTTCTCGTTGGGGATGGAACCCTCGATCACGAGCACGAACGGAGCGTCGAGCTCGTCGTTCTTGGCCTGGTAGAAGGCCCGCATGTACTCGTCGCCGTTCTCGTAGGCGAGCACCTTGTTGTGCAGGTGCACCTTCGGCAGCCCCGGAATGTTGCCGAGCAACACGTCCTCGATGCTCGGCAGCGTCGCCGCCGTTATGGAGACCGAGTCACCGTCGCAACTCAAGCCCTCCGAGATCCAGAGTATGTGGACCTCCTCCACCCCGCTGGCCGTCGACTGAGTCTCCGTCACGAGCTACTCCTCCTTCGCCTCGGGTCCCTTCCCGTTTTTGAGATCCATTCTCATTTGCCAATTCTGGCAGCAAACAACGGACCACCCGGGTTCTCCTACCTGAGCTTTACGCTCCCTGAAATACTCCACCCCACTACTACGTACGGCTCGTAGTATAAGTAGCATAACCGTCCTCCGGGCGACGGTCAACTCGGCCACGGCCAGCCGGCGAGCGTTCTCGGGTGCGCGAGCCGCGTGTTTTGCGGGACCAGGGGTTGCGGAATCTCGCGAGGGAGCGGGCCTGGAACGTGCCGCTATCGTTGGGTTACGATGGGCTAGAGGGCGCGCAGCCGAAAGGAGATCGCATGCCCGATCCCGTGGAACTCTACGCCACGACGAGTTGCCCTTACTGCGCCGCCGCCCGCGAGGACCTGGAATGGCGCGGGGTGGACTTTGTGGAGCACGACGTCGAAGAGGATCCGCAAGGCCCGCGAGCGCATGCTCGAGCTCACCGGCGGTACCCGGACGGTCCCCGTGATAGCCGAACCGGGCAGGCCTGTCCAGGTCGGCTGGCAGGGCCGGGGCTGCGTGGTTTAGCGGTAGGGGCGCTTCGCGAAGCGCCCCTACCGCGTCACCGACCCCCTATTTCGACGTCCACATCGCGACGTCCGGGGCGTGGTAGGTGACGATGATGTCCGCGCCGGCGCGCTTGATGCCGGTCAGGGCCTCAAGGACGGCGCGACGCTCGTCGAGCCATCCGTTCTGGGCGGCGGCTTTGATCATGGCGTACTCCCCGCTCACGCTGTAGGCCGCGACCGGCAGGTTGGTCGACTCCTTTACCCGACGGACGACGTCGAGGTACGGCAGCGCCGGCTTGACCATCACGATGTCCGCGCCTTCCTCGACGTCCAGCTCGACCTCGAGCAGGGCCTCGCGGGCGTTCGCCGGGTCCATCTGGTAGGAGCGGCGGTCGCCGAAGGCCGGGGCGCTGTCGGCCGCTTCTCGGAATGGGCCGTAGAAGGCCGAAGCGTACTTTGCCGCGTAGGCCATGATCGGGGTGTTCTCGAAGCCCTCGTTGTCCAGCTCGGCCCTGATCGCGGCCACCCGCCCGTCCATCATGTCCGAGGGCGCGACGATGTCGGCACCGGCTTCGGCCTGGCTCGCGGCGGTGCGGGAGATGAGCTCCAGGCTCACGTCGTTCAGGACCTCGCCGCTATCCCGCTCGACGACCCCGCAGTGGCCGTGGCTCGTGTACTCGCACAGGCACACGTCCGTGATCACCAGGAGGTCCGGCACGGCCTCCTTGATGGCCCGCGTCGCCAGTTGAACGATCCCCTCGGGGTCGTAGGCGCCGGTCGCCGCCTCGTCCTTGACCTCGGGGATGCCGAAGAGCAGGACGGCCGGGATTCCGAGGTCGTAGGCGCGCCTGGCCTCCGCCACCGCGTGGTTGATCGAGAGCTGGAAGACGCCGGGCATCGGCCCCACCGGGTTCCTGACGTCCTCGCCCGCGGCGACGAAGAGCGGGTAGATCAGGTCTCCCGGCGTGAGGGTTGTCTCGCGCACCAGACCCCTGAGGGCGTCCGTTCGCCGCGTCCTGCGGAGCCTCTGTGTAGGGAATGCCATGTGAGATCTCCTTACAAAGGGAAAGGTCTGTGTTGAGGATACCGCGGCTAGCGCAGTTGTCGCGCGAGCGTGTAGTCGAAGGCGGTCAGCGCGGTCATCACGCCGAGCCAGCCGCCCACGCGTCCCGGTTGCGACGTACCGCCCTTCAAGATACCGGCGTTATTGACGGCGATCACCGCGTTCAGGAGCGCCCGCGCCAGCATCCACCGTGACCGACCTCGACCCGAAAGCAAGCCCGTGCCGAGGACCAGGTCGCTCGCGCCGATGGCGCGTGTTAGTACCTCCCGTTCCCCCCACCCCAGAAACGCCGCGCTCCGGCGCGGCGCCAGCGTCAGGGCGAGTCAGAAACCGAGGGTCACCCAGCCGACGCCGGAGGCCAGCAAGGGCGCATGGTCTTCCATCCACCGCAACACGGCGTTCTACCGCCCCTTCGTTGCCGGGTCGGCCGCGAGGAGGTCGACGACGGCCTGGACCAGGCCGGGGATGGTGTACTCGGCGGCCTCGACGTCGACCTGGATGCCGTGCCCTCGGACGGTGTCCGCGGTGATCGGGCCGATACAAGCCACCCGCGTGTTCGCGAGCAAGCGCGCGGCGTCCTCTTCGGCGAAGGCCCCCACAAGGTTCTCCACCGTGGAGCTCGCGGTGAAGGTGACGCAGTCTATCCGGCCGGCCTCGAGCAGCCTGGCCAACTCGTCCTTGCCCTCCAGGGACGGGACCGATTCGTAGGCCGGCGGCACCACGACGTCGGCGCCGGCCTCGCGCAACTTTTCGGGCAGGATCTCTCGTGCCACCCTGGCGCGCGGGATCAGGACGCGCACGCCGGCCAGTGAACCTTCGGCGATGGCCTCGATCAGGGCCTCCGCCCGAAATTCCTCGGGCATCACGTCCACCCGCAGGCCGTTCTCGTTGACCCGCTCCGCCGTCGCCGGGCCTATGGCCGCGATCCTGGCCCCGCGTGGCACGGCGCGCAGGTCGAGGCCGTGACGATGCAGGCGTTCGACGAAGGCGTCCACGCCGTTGACGCTGGTGAACACGAGCCAACCGAACGAGTCCAGGTCGCGTAGCGCGTCGTCCAGCGGCCCAAAATCTTCGGGGGGGCGTATCTCTATGGTCGGGAACTCGCGGACCTCGGCGCCGAGGGCCTCCAGCCGCTCGGAGAACTCGCCGGCCTGCGCCCTGGCGCGGGTGACCACCACGCGCCGGCCGAAGAGCGGGCGCTTCTCGTACCAGCCCAGACCGGCCTCCCGCAGTCCGACCACGTCGCCGACGACCGTTATCGCCGGCGGCCGCAAACCGGCCTCGGCCACCCGTTCGGCGATGTCCTCCAGCGTGCCCGTCACCGTCCGTTGCTCCGGGACGGTTCCCCAGCGGATCACGGCCACCGGCGTCTGCGGGCTCCTGCCGGCGGAGACGAGCCCGGCCGAGATCTCCTTCAGCCGGCCGACGCCCATGTACAAAACGATGGTGTCCGCGCCGTTGGAGATCCGGGTCCAGTCCACGTCCGAGCGGCCCTTGGTCGGGTCCTCGTGGCCGGTGACGAGCGAGACGCTGGTCGAGACACCCCGGTGCGTCACGGGCACGCCAGCGTAGGCGGGGGCGGCTATCCCGCTCGTGACGCCGGGGACGACCTCGAAATCCAGTCCGGCCTCGATCAGGGCGAGCGCCTCCTCGCCGCCGCGCCCGAAGATATAAGGGTCACCGCCCTTCAGGCGCACGACGCTCTTGCCCTCGCGCCCGAGCCTCACCAGGAGGTCGTTGATCTCCTCCTGCTTCATCGCCTGGTCGTCGCCGGGGTTCTTGCCGACGTAGAAGAGCTGCGCCTCGGACCTCGCGTGGGCGAGCAACGCTTCTGGGGCAAGCCTGTCGTAGACGATGGCGTCCACCTCTCCGAGCAGCCGGAGTCCCTTCAAGGTGAACAGGCCTGGATCGCCGGGGCCGCTTCCAACCAGGAAGATCAACGCTCCACCTCGGGAACGCGCAGGGAGAGGCAGCTAAGCCCGCCGTCCACCTTGCGGAACTCGGACATCTCCAGCTCGACGACCTCGTACCCTCTTTCGGCGATGCTTTGCCTCGTGGCCTCGTAACCTGCCGCCACCAGGACGCGCTCGTTGACCCTGATGCAGTTGGCGCTGAACTCGTCCTCTGGCGGCACGACGATCCTGTCGAAGTCCCGAAACTCTTGCTCTTCGGCCAGCTCTCCGGCCACCACGAGGTCGTCGCCTCCCAGATAAGCTACCCCGGTCTTGAGGTGCAGGAACCGCCGCAGCCCCACGAGCGCGGTCTCGAAACCGTACCTTTGCAGGATCTCCGAGAGTTGCTTCGCCCCCTCCCTGTTCGTCCTCCGCGTCAGGCCGACGTAGAAGCGGTCCCCGACCTGGAGCACGTCCCCGCCGTCGAGCGTGCCGGGTCCGTCGATGCGCTCTACGATCTCATAGAGTCCGGCCAGCGCTTCCTCGACCGCGCGGACCTCTCCGCTCCTCTCCTCAGCACCAGGGTTCGCGAGGATCGCGCACCGGTCCGTCACGACGGCCGTGTCCTCGATAAACACAGAGTCCGGGTATCGCTCGTCGGCCTCGAGCGCGGTCACCCCGAGCCCGCACGCTTCAAGCGCCTCGACGTAGCGTTCGTGCTGCGCGCGGGCCTTCGCGACGTCGGGTTTACCCAGTTTCGCGGTCGTGATCCCGGCGCTGATCGTCTCCGGGACGCCTCGGACGATCGCGCTACCGAACACCTACCGTCTCACCTCCTGGATCTCCGCGAGCACCACCGCCGCGCCCTGGTCCAGGAGGTCCCGCGCCAGTCGCTCCCCTACCTCTTCGGGCTCCTCGCCCTCGGCCTCGCCCCGGTACACGAGCGCCCCATCGGGCGAGACGACAACGCCCCGCAGACCGACGGTGGAGCCCGTCGCGAGGGCCAGGGCGCCCACCGGCACCCGGCATCCGCCCTCGAGGGTTCGGAGCATCGAGCGCTCGGCGAGCACCGCCCGCTCCGACGGCGCGTGGTTCAGCACCTCGCGCACCACAGCGCGCAGGCCCCCTTCGTTGCGCGTCGCAATAGCCAGGGCGCCCTGGCCGACGGCTGGGAGCACGATGGCGACCGGTACCACCGTGTGCGGGGCCTCCAACCCGAGGCGTTCGAGCCCCGCCCGCGCCAGCACCACGGCGTCCGCCGCGCCCTCGCGCATCTTGCGCACGCGGGTGTCGACGTTGCCCCGGATGTCGGCGATGTTGAGGTCCGGACGCCGGTGCAAGAGCTGCGCCCGGCGCCGGAGGCTTGAGGTCGCGACGGTTGCGCCCATCGGCAGCGTGTCCACATCGTACAACCCCTCCGAGACGAGCACGTCAGACGGGTCGTGGCGCTCGGTCACCGCCGCCAGGGCGATGCCCTCCGGCAGCCGCGTGGGCACGTCCTTGAGGGAGTGGACGGCGAGGTCTATCTCACCGCCAAGGAGGGCCTCGTCGAGCTGGCGGGTAAAGACATCCCGCCGGTCTATCACCGAGAGCGGGACTTCGGGCAGGTGGTCGCTGGTGGTCCTGATGATCCTGACCTCGACCTCGAGACCCGAGCGCCTGAGGCGTCCGGCGCACGTCTCGGCCTGCACGAGGGCCAGCCTGGAGCCCCGCGTGCCAAGGACCAGGGGCTTAGCCGTCGGGCTCTCCGTCGTCACCCGCCCTGCTCGGGGCCGGCCCGGTGTAGCTCCACCCCTAGATCTTCCAGGGCGAGGAGCCGGCGTCGCACCTCGGCGCTCTCCATAGGGTACCCGGCTTCGGCGCGGGCCTTGATCTCGGCGATGGGGGTGTGGAGCAGCTTGTTGACCAGCGCCCGGCTCATGCGCTCGATCGCCGCCTCCTCCTCGCGAGAGAGGTTCATCTTCGAGAGGGCGCGGGCCAGCTCGTGGCGCCGGATCCTCTCCGCCTCGTCCCGGAGCTCCCGGATCAGGGGCACCGCGTGCAGGGTGCTCATCCAGCTCATGTACTCGAGGACGGCGGGCCGAATCATTTCCTCGCCCTTCTCCGCAGCCTCCCTCCTGTCCCCGGCGTTGCGCTCGACCACGGCCTGCAGGTCGTCGATGTCGTAGGCGAACGCTCCCTCCAGGCTCTGCACCGTCGGGTCCACGTCCCTGGGCACGGCGATGTCAACGAAGAAGAGCGGTTCCTTCCGGTCCTGGAGAGCCGTGGCGACGGCTTCCCTTCCGACCACCCAGTCGCCGCTACCCGTTGAGGTGACCACGACGTCCGCGCCCGCCAACTCGGCCGGCAGCGCGTCGAACGCCACGGCACGGCCGCCGAGCTTCGCCGCCAGCGCGCGAGCCCGGGAGGGGGTGCGGTTCGCTATCCTGACCTCTCCCACCCCCTCGCTCTTGAGGTGCCTGACGACGAGCTCGCTCATCTCGCCGGCCCCGAGCACCAGCGCCCGGCGACCTCGCAGCGTCCCGAAGACGTCCCCGGCGAGCTTGACCGCCACCCGCGGCACGGAGAGCGAAGAGTCCCCGATGCCCGTCTCCGAGCGCACCGTCTTCCCCACCCGCAGCGAGGTGTGGAACATGCGGTTGAGGACCGGCCCCGTGCACCGCTCCTCGGTCGCTAGCCGGTACGCATCGCGGACCTGGCCCAGGATCTGGGCCTCCCCCACGACCATCGAGTCCAGCGAGGACGCGACGCGGTACAGGTGCCTTACCGCCTCGGCGTCCGTCATCAAATACGTGTCCTCGTCAAGCGATGCGCGATCCGCCCCACGGTCTTCGGCGAGCAGGTCTAGTATCCTCGAACGTGCCCCGGCGTCCTCGACGACCGCGTAGACCTCCGTTCGGTTGCAGGTCGAGAGCAGCACCGCCTCCTGGACGACGCCCTCGTCCCTCAACCGGCGCAGGAAACCTCGTCCCGCGCACGGCGGGAAGGCGATCCTCTCGCGCACCTCGACGGGCGCCGAGCGGTGGCTCATCCCCGCAACCGCGACAAGCACCGACTCACCTCCCCTTCCAGCCGCCCTTCGGCCGCCTCGCCGCCGCGCCGGGCGCGGCTCAAGCCTTCGACGATCCCGGCCCACTCTGTCCCGAACCTCTCTTCGAGAGCGTCGCGGATCCTCCGCGCCAGGGTGGGCGAAGCGCCCCCGGTCGAGACCGAAACCTGCAACCCGCCGCGCCGCAGCGTGGAGGGAAGGGCGAAATCGCCCTCGGAGGGCCTGTCGGCAACGTTTACGGGGACGTCACGATCCCTCGCCTCGCGGGCGACAGCCGCGTTGACCTCGCGCCGGTCTGTGGCGGCGAAGGCCAGGTAAGCCCCCTCCAGGTCCCCGTTTTCGTAGGGCCTGCGATGGACCTCGACGGCCACGCCCTCCAGCTCGGCCCCTATCTCCGGCGAGATCACCACGACGTTGGCGCGCGCCTGCAGGAGCTTGCGCGCCTTCCTGTCGCCGACCCTTCCGCCCCCGACGACGACGCAGCGGCGCCCGGAAAGATCCAGAAATATCGGGTAAAGGACAGCGTCGCCCTCGATCTCTGCGTCCCCTCTATCGGTCGCCGGAGTTCCGTGCCATCACGGGGTCAAGCCAGCATATCCGAACCTTCGCTCTCCTGCATGTCAAAGTGTTACATGTTGCAGTCGGGCGAGCCGTATAAGCCTTCACGGTCCCGAGGGCTCCTTCGTCTTCTCGATAAGCCGGACGTCCCCGATCACCATGCCCTTGTCCACCGCCTTGCACATGTCGTAGATGGTGAGCGCCGCGACGCTCACCGCGGTGAGCGCCTCCATCTCGACCCCCGTGCGGTCGCTGGCGCGGGCCGTGGCGACTATCCGTACCGCCTCGGCATCGACGTCGAACCCGAGATCCACGGAGGTCAGGTTCAGGCCGTGGCACAGCGGGATCAGGTCCGGCGTGCGTTTCGCGGCCATCACGCCAGCGATCCTGGCGGTGTTGATCACATCCCCCTTCGGCAACGCCCGCTCGCGCAACAGTCCGACGGTCTCGGGCGACATGCTCACCTTGCCCGCCGCCCGCGCCGTCCGTCGAACCACCTCCTTCTCACCGACGTCGACCATCCTCGCCGCCCCCTCGCTGTCCAGATGCGAGAAATCCATGACAAACCTCCGGTTTGTAGCTATCAGCCGTCAGCATCCGACACCGATCACCGCCCGCACACCCGAACGTCCACGTTTGTACCGTGCCCAGACGAACGTGATCGCGCCCATGCCGCGCCACGAACGGTTCTAGCTGAAAGCTGAAAGCTGATGCCTGACAGCTTTTTTCGCGGAATGCGGGGGAATCGAACCGCCACGGCCTCCAAAAAGGCCGCAAACCGGTTTTGAAGACCGGCCGGGCCACCAGGCCCACGCATTCCCGGGTCATGCGCCGCGTATATTCTAGAGCCTCGCGGGTTGTTTGGACGACGCGTGTGTATTGGTTGACCCTTCGTCCCGGTTCCTTGAGTCACCGAGTACCAGTAACGCTTCGAGCCCGCTACGGTCGTCATCGGTGGCGGCGGGTGAGTATCCTGACGTCACCCGTACGGCTGGTTACCCCGGCGGCGTCGGCGTATTCGAGCCACGCTTGGGAGAACTTGCGGCTCGTGCCCATCCGGTCCCGCAAGCCGGACAGCGAGATCTCCCCTTCCTCCCGGCAGACGGCCTTGATCTCCTCTAGAACGCCATCGGCGGCCTCCTTGGCCGCGAACATCCCCTCACCTACCGCCACAGCCTGCCCGCGTTTGAGCAGCAGCCGCAGCGCAGGTGTTGTCTCGGCCGCGGGCGGCTCCGTCCCGGCGCGGCGCAAGTCTTCGAGCCATACGCTCGCCGCCTCCTCCAGCTCAGGAGGAACCTCGTCAGCGTCGGGCAGCGCGACACCCTCGTCGGCGACGCGAACCTCGCCTTCGGCCGACAACTCGTGCAGCAGGGCGTCCGCCAGTCCCTCGGAGAGCCCCGTCGCGACCCTGGCCGCGGCAACGCTCAGGTGCGGGCTCTCCGGGCTCTCCTCCGCTCGCCGTCGCAGCGCCACCAGCAGCCGCTCTTTGCCTGTTTCTATCTCCTCGTCAAGGGCGTAGAACTCGCCGACCAGGCGCACTTCGGGAGCGCGTTGCGCGAGCTCTTCGATCCCCTCGGGGCGGGCGAACGCGGCCAGCGCAAGCTCCGCGGCCGTCATACCCTGACCGCGCATCCTGGCGAGGACCATGGGTACCGTTCGGGCCGTGTCCCCGCTTTCGAGGGCCTCCAACCAGCCGGGTTCCGGCCTGCGGCCCGTCGGGGCGGCATCCAGCACCGTCCCCCCGCCGACGGTTACCTGCGGGGCCATCGAGCGCACCACGAATCGGTCGCCGGGGAGCATTATCAGGGGTTCCTCCAGCCGGAGGCGGGCGTGCGCGCTCTGCCCGGGCCGTAGCTCCGCGGCGCCGAACAGGCGGACCCTGGCATTGGTGGTCCGGGTCCCGTGGTGGAGTCTGATCCTGACGCCGTGGGCGAGAGGCTTCGCGCCCTCGAGGAGTCGGAGCCGGGCGTCGAAGAGGCGGGTGTCCGGGACCCGACGGGACAGCAGGACGTCCCCGGCCTCGACCTGGGAGGGCTCGACACCCGACAGGTCCAGCGCGGTGCGCGCTCCGGGGTATGCCACGGAAGCCGGGCGTCCGTGGTTCTGAACGGTCCGCACCCGCGGGCGATGACCGGAGGAGGAATAGAGGACGTCGCCGGGCCGGATCTCACCCGACCACAGAGTCCCGGTTACCACGACGCCTATCCCCTTCAGCACGAATGCCCGGTCCACCGGCAAGCGGGCCAGCTCGTCGCCGGATTGCCCGTCCGGTAGGCCGGTGACGAGGGCGTCGAGGGCCTGCAGCAGATCCTCCACACCCTCCCCGGTAACGCCGCTCACCGGTAGCACCGGAGCGTCTATGCCGGTCGACTCGAGAAGCTCCTCCACGTCCAGGGTGGCGAGCTCGGCGGTCTCGTCGTCCACGGCGTCAATTTTGGTCAACGCCACCACCCCCCGCTCGATGCCGAGCACCCGCAGGACGTCGAGGTGCTCCCGCGTCTGGGGCATGACGCCGTCGTCGGCGGCGACGACGAGCAAGAAGGCGTCCACGCCCGTCGCGCCGGAGACCATGTTCTTGACGAACCGCTCGTGGCCCGGCACGTCGACGAGGCTCACTCGGTGGCCGCCCGGCAACTCGAGTTCGGCGTAGCCGGGCACGATGGAGATGCCCCGGCGATGCTCTTCCTCGAGGCGATCCGTGTCAGTGCCGGTCATGTGGCGCACGAGCGTGGTCTTGCCGTGGTCCACGTGCCCGGCGGTACCGATGGTGGCCGAGATCTGCCGCTCGGCCGGCTCAGCCAACGAAGCCCCCGACGGCCGCTGCGATCGCCTCCCCGTCTCCGGGCAAGAGGGTCCGCACGTCGAGCCACAAGCGCCCGTCGTGCACCCTGCCGACCACTGGCGGGTCCGCCATGCGCAGCCCCACCGCCACCGCCTCGGGGTCGATACCGGGACCGCCCAGCAGGACCGCGAAGGACGGTATCTCGTGTGTCGGCAGGGTCCCCCCGCCGCTGCGCGCGACCGAGGGCGCGACGTCCACCGTCACCCCGGACGCTACCTCGGCCAGTTCCCGAGCGAGACGCCTGGCGCGGTCCTCGATCTCCGCGACCGGCGAGCGGAGCATCCGGAGGGTAGGCAGCTCCTCCTCCGCCGTGCCTTCCAGATAGGAACCCAGGGTCGCTTCGAGGGCGGCGATGCAGAGCTTGTCGGCGCGCAGGGCGCGGGCCAGGGGGTGGCGGCGCATCGTGGAGACCAGTCGTGAAGACCCGACGGTGATGCCGGCCTGGGGCCCACCGAGAAGCTTGTCGCCGGAGAAGATAGCCAGTTCCGCCCCTGCCCTGAGCGCGTCGCGTGCCAGGGGCTCATCCTCGACGGGCACCAGAGCCCCACTGCCCACGTCGGCCACCACCGGCGGGCCCAGCGTGGCGAGCTCCGCCACCCCGGCCGCCTCGGAGAAGCCCCGGATCTCGAAATTGCTCGGGTGCACCCACAAAATCGCGCACGTACCATCGTCGATGGCCGCCTCGTAATCCGAGAGCCGGGTGCGGTTCGTGGTGCCGACCTCGCGCAGTTTTGCGCCCGAAAGCTCCAGCACCTCCGGGATGCGGAACCCGCCCCCGATCTCGATCAGCTGCCCTCGCGAGACGATCACCTCGGGCTTTGCCTCGACCTCCGAAGCCGCGACCAGCGCGGAGAGCGCGAGCAGGGTTGCCCCGGCGCAGTTGTTGACGACCAGGGCATCCTCGGCGCCGGTCAACTCCCTCAGGAGAGGCACGGCGTGGTCGTAGCGGGAGCCCCTCCTGCCCGAGGCGACGTCGTACTCCAGGTTCGTGTACCCGGCGGCGGCCGCCGCGGCCGCTGTGGCCCGCCCAGAGAGGACCGAGCGTCCCAGGTTCGTGTGCAGGATCACGCCGGTAGCGTTCACCACGCGACGCAGGCCCCTGCCGGCAAGCAGCCGGGCGGTACCGGCAACGATGGCCTCGTCGGAGGCGTCAGGTTCCCCGCCGGCCTTTACCTCTCGCCGCAGCTGCCCGAGCGTCTCACGAACCGCGGCGGCCACGACCGGCCGCCCGTACCGCTCGACCAGGGCCGCTGCGGCCGGGGCGCGCAGCACCGCGTCCACGGACGGCAGGTCCCGAAGCCGCTTCTGCCTCCCAATTTCGAGCATCCCGCGCAAGTATAACCCGCGCCGTTCGCGACGGGCCTTCGCCCAGAACCGCTATGCTAAACTGGCGCGGTCGAGCGATGGAACGTCGCGGAGGTACGACGTTTGGGCGAAGGGATGGGCAAGTTTCTCGTAGGAGCGGCCGTCGGGGCCGTGGGCGGCTTCGCCGCGGGCTCGTTCGCCGCAACCCCCACCGCCCGCTCCGCCGGCCAGACGGCTCTTGGTAGCCTCGGCGGATCCGCCCGTTTCCTCGGCGCGACTGCGGTACGCGCGGTCAACGGGCTGGGTTCCCTCGTGGAGTCGGGCTACACTAGGGTACGAGGCCGAGAGGCGTACCTGGAGCACGAAATCCAAGAACTCCGCGAGCAGATCACCCGCCTCGAGCAACGTATGGATTGAGTCGGCGCCTGTGGCGCCGACTCAGCACGCTCCGGCTAACGCCTCCGCTGTCAGCCCGCTCCAGCCTGCGGCTTCCGCTTTCAGCACGCTTCGTCCGGCTTCGCCGTCCTCGCTCTCAGCACGCCCGCTGCGCGGGCTTTCAGCAAACGCCCTGGCGCCAGTCGCTGCGACCGAGCGTCCGGCACACCTGAATACAGAGGTAGCGCCGGCGGACATCGCCGCACGAGACGCGTCCAGGATGCGGCCGCGCGGAAGAAGCTGACAGGCTGAAAGCGAGGGCCTGCAAAGGCTCGAAGCGTGCTGAGAGCGGAGGCGTTAGCCGAAGCGGGCTGAAAGCTGGCGACCTTCGGTCGCCGGCGCGCTATCTCCCGAAAATGCGTCGGATCCAGTCGGGCAAGAGGCCTTCTCCGCCTTCGGTGGCCCGTTTGTAGTCCTGCAGGTCGTCGGGGTGAACGGGGGTACCGGACTCGCCGAGCAGCGCTCGGGCGTCGTGCAGGCGGGCCTCCGGAGCGGTCTCCGAGAAGACCGCCTCGACGAGGAAGTTGCCATTCCAGCGGACGCGGTAGACGCGCAGGTTTGTCAATTCTCCTTCGGGGAAGCGGCGGTCGAGTTCCGCGGCGGCCGCCTGGGCATCATCCTGCCGGACGAACTCGTAACCCATCGAGGATAGGCCTCGTTCGGGCTGCACTTCGTCCACCTCAGGACGCCTCTATCCTCGACATCCAGAGCCCAGGGTCGCGCACCTCTTCGAGCCTCGGCAGGTTCTCGGGACGTTCCCAGACCCTGTTGAGGCCCGCCATACCCTGGCGCGCGACGACGGCGTCGGCGAACCGCTCGCCGAGCCGGTACTGCTCTAGCTTCACGTCGAGGCCCGTGAGGCGAAAGATCGCGGTCTCCAGCGGCGGGCGGTGCACCCGGCTGCGCGCCATGCGCGCCTTGAGGTGCTCGTAGTCCGGCACGAGCTCCCGGCCGACGTTGTGCATGACGTAGTCGGAGTAGCCCTCGATGACCGACATGGTCGCCTGCATGCGGTCGAAGGACTCCCGTTGGGACTGGCTCATCATCAGCTCGACCGCGCGCCCGCCGGAGCGCAGGTTGTCGGAGAGGCGCCCCACCATCTCCCTGACCCCGAGCCGGTCGACCAGGGGGGCTATAAGGGACTCGAGCAGCCCGCCGAGGTGTGTTCGCAGCCAGGGGTAGCCCTCGAACTGCAACGCGTGGGTCATCTCGTGCAGCACGATCCAGAGCCGCAGACCGTCGACCGGGACCCCGAGCCTGCCCGAGGCGGAGACGATATTCCCATCAAGGAAGAACACCTTGCCCGGTTCCCCGGCCCGTTCGCGGGCCAGCAGCGGTCCCGTGTCGTACTGGCCCAGGACCCGCGCCGACAAGAAGCCCATGAGCAGGCCCACCTGGGCCGTGAGGGTCGCGCCCCCGACGGCCCACGTCACGTCGCCCGCGCCGGCCGCGGCCCGCTTCAACACGGGCTCCATCAGCGCGCCGAAACCCTCGATGTTGAAGTCGATCCACTCCGCCCGATCGGCGACCCTGAGTTGTCGGGCGCCCGACGCCTCGCGCGGAAGCACGATGCCCGTGAATTTCGAGAGAGGGTCCAGGGCATCCCTGACGGCCCCGGCGTAGTCGAAATCGTCGCTCGGGGACCGCTCCGCGCGACTCGCGAGCGTCACCGCTATCTTTCGCGCCGCTCCCCAGTAGATCACGCCTGTCCATTCTTGTTCGAAGCCATGTCCTGAGTATATACGCGACGGATGCCCGGAAGTCGCGTCCGTTGTAAGGCCGGGACCGGCGGGTTATATTCTTCGTATGTTTGGCGTCGGCCCACAGGAGATCGTGATAATCGGCGTCCTGTTCCTGATCGTCTTCGGGCCGAGCAAGCTGCCGCAGATGGCCCGCGACCTGGGGCGTTTCGTCACCGAGGCCCGCCGCTCTATCGATGAGTTCAAAGAGGAGCTCACCGCCAGCGAGGAAGACGAGGACGAACGCCGGCGCAAGTAGTTGGTCGTCGCTTCGCTCCTCCGGTTAGATAGTGAGGCGCTCGCCTTCGGCTCGCTTGGTTAGGTAGTTAGGTAGAAGTACTACCTAACCATCTAACTACCTTACTACCTAACTCTCTTCCTCTTCAGGCACATACAGCGCGCGACGTAACGGGTTCTCGTGGTGGCTCCAGCCGCCGGGGCGCACGTTCTTGGTGGTCTCCAGGTACATCTCCGCGCGGGCGTCGAGGTTGTCTATCAGGTGGACGAGCAGGGCTTCGAGGGTCTTCGGGCGCTCGGGGGAGCCGTACTCGGTCTCGCCCTGGTGGGCGAGCAGCAGGTGCGAGAGCCTCAGGGCCAGCTCCTCCGGGAAATCGGGCAGCGCCGCGACGTAAGAGGCCACCAACCTCTCGCCGAGGACCACGTGCCCGAGGAGACGTCCCTCCGTCGTGTAGGCGAATCCCCCGGCGCCCCACGACAGCTCCCTGACCTTGCCGACGTCGTGGAAGATCGCCCCGAAGAGGAGCAGGTCTTCGTCGATGGGGTAGATCTGCGCGATCCCCTGGGCAATGCGCAGGCACGAGGCCGAGTGCTCTAGCAGGCCGCCGATGCGGGCGTGGTGCATGCCCTTGGCCGCCGGCGCGTCACAGAAAGCCTTCCAGAACTCCTCGTCCGCGACCATGCTCTCGAAGAGGCTCCTGAGGTGCTCGTTCGCGAGCCCGCGACCGGCGAGGATCACCTCCGCGGCCAACGCCGAGCGGTCCTGCTCCGTCGCCGGCAGGTAGTCCTCCTCGGAGATCTCGGCGCGCGGGAGGACGCGGAGCCGCTCCACCTTCATCTGCAGCGTGCCGCGGTACTCGTGGGTGTGGCCTTCGACGCTGACGTAGGCGTGGTCGGGCGGGTCCTTGGAGAACTCTTCCGGGAGACGTCCCCACATACGGGCGTCGATCGAGCCCGTCCTGTCGACCAGCTTCATGGAGAGGTAAGGCACGCCCCGGCTGTCGTTGCGGACGGTGGCGTCGGACGCCAAGAACGTCGTGCGCAACTTCGTTCCGGGACCGAGGTCCCGCACCCAGGAACCGTCTTTTTTCAGCAGGTTTCCCTCGACCTACCCCTTGACCGCACCGGCCGTAAGGCCGGAGACGATCCGCCGTTGGAAGATCAGGACCAGTATCACCAGCGGGACCGTGACCACCACCGCGGCGGCGGCCTGCGCCCCGTAGTCCACCGTGTACACGGTGGCGAAGTTCGGGATCACGACCGTCACCGGCTGGGTGCTGGTGTCCAGAAGGAACGTGTTTGCGAACAGGAACTCGTTCCAGGCGAAGATGAAGGTCAGGATAGCGGTGGTGAACACGCCGGGCGCGGCGAGCGGCACGATGACCTTCCTGAACGCCTGGATGGTCGTCGCCCCGTCCACCTTCGCGGCCTCCTCGAGGTCCTTGGGTAGTTCCTTGAAGAACGCCACCAGGATCCAGATCGTGAGGGGCAGGGCGAAGACCGTGTCGGTGATTATCACGCTCCAGTAGGTGTTTATGAGGCCCAGGGCCGTGAACTGGATGAACAGCGGGGCGATGATCGCCACGGCCGGGAAGAAGCTGATCGCCAGGATGAGCGTCATCACCGAGCTCTTGAAGCGGAACCTGAGTCGCGCTATGGAGTAGGCGCAGATGGACCCGAAGAACAGGCAGATAACGGTCGTCGAGCCGGCGATGATGGTGCTGTTGACCAGCGCCTTTCGGAAGTCGGGGTTGCCGAAGACCGTGTTGTAGTTGTCGATTATCGGCGGCGCCACGAGGGTGGCCACCGGCGACTGGAAGAGGTCGCTCTTGGTGACGATGCTCATCTTGAACACCCACAGCAGCGGGAACACGCTCACCAGGACGAAGAGGATCAAGAACACGTAGAACAGGACCGCGCCCGTGGCGCCGCGGGAACCCCCGCCCGTCGTCGTTGCGCTAGCCATGCCTCACTCCTCCGTCGAGGTCTGCATGCCGAAGACCTTGATAAAGATCAGCGCGATCAGGAACGCGGTGACAAAGATGAATACCGCCGCGGCGTTGCCCTGGGCGAACTGCAACTGGCTGACCCTGACGCCCTCGAAGACGAACGTGCTCAAGGACTGCAGCGTCCGGTTGCTCATCGCGTAGAACAGGTCGAAGACCCGGTAGGAGTCAAGCGTCCTGAACAGGACCGCCACGAGGATCGTGCCCTTGAGCAGCGGCAACGTGATGCGGAAGAAGCGCTGCATCACGTTCGCACCGTCCACCCTTGCCGCCTCGTAGACGTCGGTCGGGATGGTCTGCAAACCGGCCAGCAATAGCAGCGCCATGAACGGCGTCGTCTTCCAGGTGTCCACCACGATGGCCGCGATCAGGAGCAGCGTTCTATCGGAGAGGATCGGCTCGCTGATGAGACCTATCTGGTTGGCGACGGTGTTGATGACGCCGATCTGGTCCTGGAACATCAGACGCCACATCACCGCCGAGATGACGGTCGGGAAGGCCCATGGCACCAGAACCGCCGCCCGCACGAGCCCGCGGCCCCTGAACGCCCGGTTTATCGCCAGCGCTATGGCCAGCCCGATGATGAACTCGAGGGTCACGCTCACCACCGTAAAGATCACGGTGTTTATCAACCCTTCGAGGAAATCCTCGTTCTGGAACATCTCCACGTAGTTTTCGATGCCCACGAAGGGACCCGTTTGGATGATCGTCGCCTGGTGCAGGCTCAACCATACCGAGGTGAGGATCGGGTAGAAGGCTATGGCCACGATGATGATGAGCGCGGGCAGCACCATATAGTAGGCCGTGCGCCGCTCGGGGTTGCCGAACTCCTCCCTGAGCCAGCGGCCCCGCCTCTTTTTCTCTCCTCCGGTACTGGTGGTCATTCCCCACCGCCCCTTCCTAAGAGACGGGCGTGCCTAGCATCGCCGGCCTCCGAATTACGGTTCAGCTTGCTTGCTCGACGATGTCCTTGAGCCCGCTCTCCAACGTGTTCACGGCTTGCTCCGGCGGTACCTCGCCCGTGAAGGCGGCGTTGAACTGCTCGGCCAGCTCCAGGGACATGTCCCCGTAGTAGGGAGAGACCGGGCGAGGAACCGTGTTCTGCAACGCCTGCTTGGCGAAGGCGGCCAGCGGCGCCTCCTCGAGGAACGACTGGTCCTCGTAGAGGCTGTTGACGGTCGGCAAGAAAGACCCGGCCGTCGCGCGCCAGCGCTGCTGTTCCTCGGAGGTTGCGAACTTGATCCACTCGTAGGCGGCGTCGGGGTTCTGGGAGGTGGCGGACAGGAAGTAGTTCCACCCGCCAAGGGTGCTCACGCTGCCCGCGGGGCCGGCGGGCAACGGCGCGATGCCGACCTGCGACTGCTCTATGTTCGATTGCTCCGGGTCGGCGGCGTTGCCGTAGACGTAGGGCCAGCAGCGCTCGAACACGGACGTACCGTTGAGGAAAGCCGGGTCGGCTTCGACTTCGGTGAAGGTGGTGACGGCCTGCGGCGAGACACCTTCCGTGATCATGCTCCTCGCCATGGCGAGGCCGTCCGCGGCCTCGGGGCTGCCTATGAGGACCTGGGAAGCGTCGTCCTCGTCCAGGATGGCGCCACCGAAGCTGTAGATGTACTCGAGGCCGTTGCAGACCCCGCCCTCGTAGTCGGCGCCCTGCCAGACGAAGCCGTACTTCGTCCCCTGGTCCTGCATCACCTTCTTCGCCTGCTCCTTGAGCTCGTCCCACGTTGCGGGGGGCTCGGAGAACCCGGATTTCTCAAGCAGGTCGCTGCGGTAGTACAGAAGGCCACCGTCGGTGAACCAAGGCACGCCGAAGATCTGGCCGTCGTAGGTGTTGGCCTCTATGGGACCCTGGAGGAACTTGGCGCGTTCGGACTCCGGGAAGCGGTCGGAGATGTCGGCGATAAAGCCGTTGGCGGCGAACTGGGCCGGCCAGATAACGTCCCCCCCGACCGCGTCCAAACCTTCTCCCCCGGCCTGGAACTGCGTCCTGAGCTTGTCGAAGTATTGATCACTGGCCGTCGGGTACTCCCCGAGGGTGGCCTTGTACTCGCCCTTGTACTCCTTGTTGAACCGCTTTATGAGCGTCGGGAGCGTGCCGGTCGTGTCTTGGCCCATGGCGACGTTGAAGCTTCCGCTCCCACCGGACTCGCCACCCCCACCACAGCCAGCGATACCGACCAGGGCCGCGCCGGCCATGCCGGCACTGGTGATCTGGATGAACTGCCGCCGGTTCATCCTCCTCCCTGCCGGCGGCCTGGATGCCTTCGTGGACCCTTGCGTCATTCGCGCACGTCCTTTCCGCGATAGGTTGCGCTCTGTCTGACCCTGTTGGGGAATCCGCCGCTTCCGCGGCGGCCGGACGCGGCCCGTCCTCTCGACAGGTCCGCCGCGCCCGGTTCGGACACCGACTTCGCGCCTACAGGATTGCCTGCTCGGACTCGGGGTCGAAGAGTCGGATCTTGCTGGAATCGATGACGAGGCGCATCGGCTGCTCCTCGCGTGCCGCGCTTTCGGGCGAGACCCGGGCGACCATGAGATAGTCGGAGTCGTCCGGGGAGCCCCCTGCACCGTTGTCCGTGCCTTCGGTTTCGGCGTCGGTCATCTCCTCCACGCTGTGCGGATGCGCCGTCGCCTCCTCGTCGATCGCAAAGTACACGTACTTCTCGGAGCCCATGCTCTCGATAACCTGCGGCTCGACCTCCACGGCGCTCGAGCCCTCCTCGTCGCCGGCCGCTGCCGCGATCGCCTGAGCGTCTTCGGTCTCGGCGTCCTCCATGTGCTCGGGCCTGATGCCCAGGATGACTTCCTTGTTAGCGAACTTCTCGGGATCGCGGTCCTTTTCCTTGGCCTCACCTATCACGTCGCGTGCCAGCGGTATGCGGGTAGCGCCGAAGGTGACGGTGTAGCCGCCGTTCTCTTTCGCCAGGCGGGCGCGGATAAAGTTCATCGCCGGGCTCCCTATGAAGCCGGCGACAAAGACGTTGTTCGGGTGATCGTACATCTGCTGCGGAGAATCAATCTGCTGGACGAGGCCGTCCTTGAGGACCACGATCCTGTCGGCCATCGTCATGGCCTCCGTCTGGTCGTGGGTGACGTAGATGGTGGTGGTGCCGATGCGGTTGTGCAGCTTGGCGATCTCCGTCCTTGTCTGCACCCTGAGCTTGGCATCCAGGTTGGAGAGCGGCTCGTCCATGAGGAACGCCTTGGGCTCGCGAACGATGGCCCTCCCCAGGGCCACCCTCTGGCGCTGACCTCCCGAGAGCGCCTTCGGCTTGCGGTCCAGGAAGCGTTCGATGCCAAGGATCTTGGCCGCGTCCTCGACCCGGCTGTTGATCTGGTCCTTGTCCATCTTGCGGAGCTTGAGCGCGAAGCCCATGTTCTCCCGCACGTTCATGTGGGGATAGAGGGCGTAGTTCTGGAAGACCATGGCTATGTCGCGCTGGCGCGGGGGCAGGTCGTTGACCACCTGGTCGCCGATGAATACCTTGCCGCTCGAGATGTCCTCGAGCCCGGCTATCATGCGCAGGGCGGTGGACTTGCCGCAACCCGAGGGGCCGACGAAGACGACGAACTCGCCGTCGGGTATGTCAAGGTTCATCTTGTTAACGGCGACGACGTCCTCGCCGAAAACCTTGGTTACGTCTTCCAGCGTCACTTCTGCCATGACCCGGCTCCTCCTTATGTGCGGTCCGGGCGTGCTCCCCCGGACGCTTCCCTACGTCCCTCCAGATTGTCCCCTAGACCTTGGCCGATTATTCTACATCCCCCGGAGCCCCGCTGTACACCGGGAGCCCCTCCTTCGCCTCGAGCACGCGCCCGACGGAGTCCCGGACGCGTTCGCGCGGTATCTTTCCCGATTCGACGGCGGCTACGACGGCATCGTACGCGTCGGCCTGCGCCTGGGGCTCGCTCGAGACTATCAGGAGGTCGGCCCCTGCCTCCACGGCGCGGACCGCCGCCCGCGGCACGGACCCGCCCCCCCGTCGCCCCCTCCATGGCTAGGTCATCGGTTACCACCACGCCGTCAAAGCCAACCTCCTGGCGAAGCATGTTAATTGCTAGCGGAGAGAGGCTCGCCGGCCTCCTGGGGTCTATGGCCGGGTAGAGGAGGTGGCCGACCATGACCATGGGCACCCCGGCCTCGATCGCCGCCCGAAACGGCGGCAGATCCCTGGACCGAATCGTGCCCAGGTCGTGGTCCACCACCGGCAGGGCCTCGTGCGAGTCGGAGGTTGCCGGGCCGTGGTTCGGGAAGTGCTTGGCCGAGGAGACGACGCCGACCCTCTCGTAGCCCTCGACGGCCGCAGCCCCCATCTTGGAGACCAGCGCGGGATCCTCGCCGAAAGACCGCGTGCCGATGGTGACCCCAAAGCCCGTGTCGACAACGGGCGCGAGGTTCGTGTTGACGCCGGCCACCAAGAGCTCGCGGCCCATCTTCTCTGCTATGGCGCGCGCCTCCGCCGGGTCCCCCCCGGCCCCGACCTTCGCCGCGGCGGGCTGCGGCGAGACCCACGGAGCGTGCGCAACGGTTCCCCCCTCCTGGTCCACGGCGACGAAGAGCGGCACGGCTGGCTCGGTCTGCAAGGAGAGGTCTTGCAGCGAGGCCGTGAGCCTACGCGTCTGCGCCTCGCTCTGCATGTTGTGGGAGAACAGGATAACGCCGCCGATGTTGCGCTCCCGGACCATCTTCTCGATGTAGTAGTCGGGCTCCGTCCCCCCGACGGAGACGACGAACATCTGCCCCACCATCTCCTGCAGGCTCATGCCGCCCACGCTATCCGCCGCCATCGCCCCCCGGTCCTCCTCGACCGATGCAGAGCCCTGGGCCTGTGCGCCACCGTTTCCGCCACCTTCTGGGCCGCCGCTTGCGCCGCCGGATTCCGCGCCACAACCGGAGAGCAGAGCTGCCGCCACGGCGAACAGCAGGCCACCCATGGCCACGCCGAACGATCCCAGAGACTTCTTCGCCCCCACCACGAGGCCAGTTTACCGCTGAGAGCCGCCGGGGTCTCGGGTATGCTTGGCCTGGTGTGATCGAACTCTTCTACGAATCTGGCACCCTAGTCGCGACCGGCGCCCCGGCGTCGGGCCTGCCGGAGCCTTTCGTATGGGACGGGCGTACCCGCCAGTGGCGCGCCCCGGCCAGCGCGTATCGGGAGGCCGTCCTGCGCCTCCGCGACAACGAGACGCCGCACGTCGACCGTGCGGCGGCCTTCGAGAAAGTCTCCCTGGAGTCCCGGGTGGCGCTCGAGCCCAGGCCCTACCAGAGAGAGGCCCTCGATGCCTGGCGGTCGGGCCCCCCGGGCCTGCGGGGGGTGATCGTTCTGCCGACGGGGGCGGGGAAGACGGCGGTCGCGGTCAGCGCCATCGAACGCGTCGGGCGCAGCACGCTGATAGTCGTGCCCACCCTCGCCCTGCTCAAGCAGTGGTACTCGGTCCTCTCTGACGCATTCGGCGCCTCGGTGACGGTCGGCCTGCTCGGTGGCGGCTACCACGAGGTGACGCCGCTCACCGTTACAACCTACGACTCGGCCTACATCCACGCCGAGCGCTACGGGGACCGGTTCGCCCTCGTCGTCTACGACGAGGTCCACCACCTCCCCGCCCCCAAGAACGCCCTCATCGCCAAGATGCTCCTCGCGCCGTACTCCCTCGGCCTCACCGCCACGCCCGAACGTCCCGACGGCGGGCACGAGCGACTGCCCGAGCTCGCAGGTCCCGTCGTCTACCAGCGCTCCCCAGACGACCTGGCCGGGACCTACCTGGCCCCCTACGAGCTGGTGCGTATCCCGATAAAGCTCACGGCCCAGGAGAGGTTCGACTACGCGCAAGCCGACGCCGTTTACCGCGACTTTCTGCGCAAGCACCGTCTCGCCATACGCTCGCCGGAGGACTGGCAGCGCTTCGTGCTCGTCGCCTCGACGAGCCACTCGGGCGGCCGGGAGGCCCTGCTCGCGGCGCGGAGGCGGCGCGAGATCCGGGAGAACGCCATGCGCAAGGGCGTCACGCTCGAGACTCTGTTTACGGCGCCACTGGGACGATCGCGTCATCGTCTTCACCAAGAGCGTCGAGGAGGTGTACGCGCTCAGCCGACGGTTCCTGATCCCCGGCGTCACCTACGAGACCCCGGCCAGGGAGCGCAAGGAGATCCTGGACCGCTTCCGCGAGGGCCGCTACCGGGCCGTCATCGCCTCCGACGTCCTGAACGAAGGCGTCGACGTCCCCGACGCGGACGTCGCCGTGATCCTGGCCGGCAGCGCCTCCCGCCGCGAGTACGTCCAGCGCCTCGGCCGCATCCTGCGCCCCAGGGAGGGCAAGCGCGCCATCCTCTACGAGCTGGTCACCGCTGACACGGGCGAGGAGGCCGCCGCCCGCCGCCGTCGGGAGGGCTTCGCCAGGGAGGCGATGGCCTAGTGCTCCGCAGCGAGCACGTCATGGCCCGCCTGAGCCGTGGCAGGCTCGTCCCCCACAGCCTCGCCCCCGACGACCCCCGCGCGCTGGAGGCAGCGGAGCAGTTGTGTTCGGTCTATTCGGCCAACGTGGGCGCGACGCGGTCTCGCCTGGAGGCGGAGCTGACCGCGCGGGAGGAGGAGCTCGGTCCAAGGCTCGACGCGCGGCGAGGCTTCAAGGTCGTGCGCGCCCTCTCCAAGCTCCTGGAGGAGCGCGCGAGCTGGGCCTCGCCCACCGCAGCGGACCCATACACGGTCCGTACCCGCGTCTTCGAGCTCGCCGCCGCCCTGCCCGAGCCGCCCGCCGCGGAGGCCGGCCTGCTTGAGATTCCGACCAGCGACGACGTGCTCTCCCGGGTGGCGTCCGAGACCGGGGGCGGAGGACCCGGCCGCGCTCATGTACGCCGACCGGCAGGGCGCGCAGGTACTGGCCGAGTTCGAGGCGCCCGCGCCCGAGGAGCTCGTCGCGCGCTACAACGTGGCGCAGGTCCAGGGCGTGCTCTACGCGGCCCGCGATCTCGTCGTCGACCTGGGACGCGGGGCCGACGCCCGGCTCGTCTTCCACTACGTCAAGCTGCTGGGTCTGATCTACACCCTCGAAGAGACCCCCGCCGGGTACCGGATCCACCTCGACGGCCCGCTCTCGCTCTTCGGGGCGACCCGCAAGTACGGCCTGCGCCTGGCCAAGTTCCTGCCGGGCCTCCTGCTCACCGCCCCGTGGGAGCTCTCGGCGACCGTCGAGTGGAAGGGCCGCGACGCAACCCTCGAGCTCGACTCGGAGAACACCGACCTCACGAGCCACTACCGCGGCCCAAGGGACGAACACGAGGCCGACGACGTGCGAGACGCCTTCGCCCGCGCCTGGGAGCGCGCAAAGGACACCGAAGGCTGGGAGCTCGAGCCAGGGGCCGGCGTGCTGCCCTTCCCGGAGAGAAGGACGGCGCTCGTCCCGGACTTCACCCTGCGAAACGACGCGTCCGGGGAGACCGTGCACCTGGAGGTACTCGGGTTCTGGTCCGAGCGGAACCTGGTAGAGCGCGCCGCCCTGCTCCGCGAGGCCAGCGCGCGCGGGCACCGGGTCATCGTCGCGGCCTCGGACAGGCTCGGCACCTCCCAGGAGGCCCTGTCCGAGGCCGTAGCGGGCGGCGTCGTCCCCTTCAAGGACCGGCTCGGGTCCAAGGCCGTCCTGGCAGCCCTGAGAGACCCTTGAGGGCCGGCCGCTCTATATAATCCCGACGGTGGAGAGGAACCCCAGAGCCCTCGCTGGCCCTCACCGTGGGCTGCACCTTCGCGGCCGCGCTCTTCGGTTTCGGCGCGGAGGTCTTCTCGTGGAAGAGCGTTTACGGCGAGCTCGGCCGCGAGCCTCTGATACAGCTGACCCGTCTGGTGGTCTTCCTCTTCCTGGCGGCGACGCTCGTCTTCAGGGTGGCTGGTGGGGGGTTCTCGCCGCCGTCGCCATGGTCGTCGCGGCGACGTTGGTTGAATGGGCGCTCTTCCCGTTCTCTTACGAATGGGCCGCCCTCGGGGATCCGAGGGCTACGAAGGGAGTTCGGGAGCTCCGTCAGCAGGCCCTCGTACCGGCTCTGGGTCGGCTACGACATCGTCGCCGTCGCCATCGCCGCCGTCCTGGCCCAGGGGCTGAGGCTTATGGCGAACGCGGATCCCAGGCGCCCGCGGGGCGGATGACCTCGATCGGCTCGTCTTCGTCGAAGTCCAGCAAAAAGACCTCGCCTAGGGCGTTGAAGTCGTAGCGCGACGGCGGCAGCACGCCCTCGACCGAGTCCTCGACCTCGACCTCCGTCACGAGCTTGCCCCGTCCCTCGCACCGCTTGCACGCGACGGGCCGCCAGGAAGATCCGTCGTCTCCCCGTCCCTCGCAGTTCGGACACGGCCGGAACCCGGTGTAGCGGATGGTTATAGTTCTCATGCCCCGGATACTACAGGACGTTTGGAGGAGCCCTTGAATTACGCGGTGGTGCTCGCGATCTCGGCCGGTCTGGCGATAGCCTCTCAGGTGGTCGTCAACACGCTCGGCCTCCGCTCGCTCGGCGTCGGCGCCCTGATCGGGATCTCCGGCCTCGCAACCGCGCTGGCGGGATTCGCTGTGGCCTTCTTTCTCGCGCGACCCGAGCTCAGCGGCAAGACCGTCCTCTACGGGGTGGCTTCGGGCCTCATGGGGGCCTTCATCCTCTCCGCGATCATCCTCGCCGCCGGCCGCGCCGGGCTCGCCCAGACGCTCTCGCTCGTCGTCGGCGTCCAGCTCCTCGCCGGTCTCGCCATAGACCGGATCGGCCTCTTCGGGCCCGCCGTCGCGGACTTCGGACCCCTCAAGGTCCTTGGCGTCGCGCTGGTCGTCGCCGGCGGCGTCCTGGTGGTGCGCGGCTAGAGGCTGGCAAGCACCCTTTGCCCCACGCCGGTCTAGCCTACCCCTCCCGCCAGCTCTGCTGGTACCGGATCTGCTCCTCCGTCAGCGCCTCGGGCTCGACGCCCAACGACGCGAGCTTGTGGCGGGCGACGAGGTCGTCTATCTCGTCCGGGATGGGTTGGAGCCCCGGCGAAGTCTCTCGGCGTGGCTGGCGAGGTGGTGGGCGGCGAGCGCCTGGACGGCGAAGGTGAGGTCCATGATCTCGACCGGGTGACCGTCGGCCGCGGCGATGTTGACGAGCCTGCCGCGCGCGAGCACGTGCAGCCGGCGCCCGTCGGCGAGCTCGTACTCGATGACGTTGCGCCGCGCCTCGCGTTCGGCCACGGCATCTCCTGCAGGCCGGCCAGGTCGAACTCGTGGTCGTAGTGGCCGGCGTTGGCTAGAAGCGCGCCGTCCTTCATGCGCTCGAAGTGCTCCGAGCGCAAGCACCTTTATGTTGCCGGTGCCGGTGAGGAAGACGTCGCCGACCTCGGCGGCGTCGCAGGGAGTTCATCACCTGGTAGCCCTCGGCGTAGGCCTCGAGCAGCTTCACGGGGTCGGGCTCGCAGACGATCACGCGCGCCCCCATCCCGTTGGCGTACTTGGCGAGGCCGCGGCTCACCCAGCCGAAGCCCATCACCACCACGGCCTTGCCGGAGAGGAAGAGGTTGGTGTTCGAGAGCAGGCTCACGATGGAGGAATGACCCGTGCCGTAGCGGTTGTCGAAGAGGTGCTTCATCTTGGCGTCGTTGGCGGCGAGCACCGGGAAGGGCAAGACGCCCTCGGCGTCCATGGCCTTGAGCTTCAGGATGCCGGTCGTGGTCTCCTCGGAGGCGCCGGTGACGCCTTCCAGGAGGTCCGGACGTTGCAGGATCAGGCGGCCGACCAGCTCGGCGCCGTCGTCCACGATCAGGTCCGGCCCGGTCTCGATGGCGCTGGAGGTAGCCCTCGAAGTCCTCGTCGCACGGGTCGTGGGTGGCGTAGACGCGAACCCCCCGCTCGGCGAGGGCCGCGCAGACGTCGTCCTGGGTCGAGAGCGGGTTGCGACCCGGAGACGGTGACGTCGGCCCCGGCCTCCGAGAGCAGCATCGCCAGGTAGGCGGTCTTGGCTTCGAGGTGGATGGTCATGGCGACCCTTCTGCCCGCGCAGGGAGCCGTCCGAGAGCCGCTCCCCGAAGATCGTGTTCAGGACCGGGGCGTGCTGGGCCACCCAGTCGATCTTGCGGTGCCCGTCGGGGGCGAGGCCCGGGTCCTTGACGATGGAATCGCTGTGATCACGAACCCTCCTGATCTCCGGTCTTCGACGAGGCTCACAGTGCCCGCCGGACCAGTTTACACTTCACGGTGACAGGGTATGCCGACCCGGACACGCTCGGCCCAGTCACGACCGGCCAGACGCCGCCGGTTGTCGGTCATCACGACGTCCACGCCGAGGTCCAGCAGCGCGGCGCATCTCGGCGGGATCGTTGATGGTCCACACGTCTACCCGCACGCCCCGGGTGCGCCGGCCGCCGTCACGAAACGGGGCGTGATGACGGGCAGCCCCCGGTAGACCGACGGCACCTGCAGCGCGTCGTAGGCCGGGCGCGACAGCGCGCTCCAGGCGCAGCGTGCTCAGCGACGTAGAAGAGCGGCGATCTCACGCCGCGAGGCCGCGGTGGGCACCTCGCCCGCCCGCGAGCCTCCGAAACCTGCTTATGCACCGCGGTGGTCGGCTCGAGGCGACGAGCGTGCGGTCCTCGGCCCCGACGTCCCGCGCACGATCTCGAGCACCACCTCCTCTGCTCCGGGCCGGGCGTCCTTGATGTCGATGTTGACGCGAGCCTCCGGGAACTCCTCGTAGACCTCCGCGCAGCGTGGGCACCCGTACGCCACGGCCGCGGTAAGGGTAGGTGGTCCCGTCCGGGGTGAAGCGGTAGCCGGCGTCGAGCCTCACGAAGCCGTCGAGCGTCATCCCCGCGACGGGCCCGATGCCATCCGTCGTGCGGTCCACGGTCGCGTCGTGCATGACGACGACCTGGCCGTCGCGCGTCACGCGGACGTCGAGCTCGAGCCCGCCCGCCGCCGTCCTCGAGCGCCGCCCGAAAGGCCTCCAGCGTGTTCTCCGGGACCCGCGACGACGCGCCGCGGTGGCCGAGGTTCACCGGCCAGGCCGCGCCCGGCGCCCGCGCGGCGTCTCGGCCGCGGCCTACGAAGCGCCAGCGACGGCGACGCGCACGCCAGGCGAGTACCGGCGGCGACGAGCTCTCCATCTACCGTCCACAGGTGAATCTAGCAACCTTGAGGGCGACGCACGGCGGGCCGCGCGCGCGTTGAACCACCGTCGGACGTCTCGTATACTCTGCCGGCTGCTCTGTCGGAGTGGCGGAATTGGTAGACGCGCTAGGTTGAGGGCCTAGTCCCCGATAAGGGGGTGGGGGTTCGAGTCCCCCCTCCGACACCACCGTATGGTTTTGCCCCCAATCGGGGGCGTTCTCGGAGCTCTGCCGTAACTGGGTGTACTCCCCGTATAACTGGGGGTGTATAATCTTTGTGGACTCGCCTGTTCTCCCCATCCTCCCCGGGCGAGTCCTTTTTTTGTACCCGCGTTAAGCATCGGAATATGGAACCCGTGCAAGGTACAGGACGTCGAGCACTTACACTCCGCGGGGCGCTGTTGCCGCGGCACGACGATGCTGGCGGGTTGCCGGCTCCGTCGGAGGCCGAAGCCCTAGACCAGGAAGTACAGGGCGACGTTCGTCAGGGCGAAGAGCCCGACCACGATCAGGGTCAGCCGCGTCAGGTTCTTCTCCATGATGGTCGTCCCCGAGAAGGTATCGCCGACCCCGCCGCCGAGCGACGAGGAGAGCCCGCCGCCCTTGCCGGAGTGCAGCAGTATCAGCCCGACGAGCGCGACGCAGAACAGGATCTGCAAGAAAGCCAGCGCGTATATCAGCATCACGTTACCTTACCACTGCCGGCCTACTCCTCGTCGTCGCGCTCTCCGGCGGCCTCGACCAGCTCCACGAACGAGTCGACCTCGAGGCTCGCCCCGCCCACCAGGCCGCCGTCCACGTCTTCCTGGGCCATGATCTCGGCGACGTTGTCCGGCTTGATCGAGCCCGCCGTAGAGGATGCGCACGGCCTCGGCGAAGTCGTCGCCTCGAGTCTCCCTGAGGAGGTCCCGGATCCTGGCCGATGGCGTCCTGGGCGTCCTCGGGGGTGGCCGTCTCGCCGGTCCCGATGGCCCAGATCGGCTCGTAGGCGAAGACGACGCTCTCCCCGTCCGCCTCGTCTAGCTCCTCCAGGACGCGCCGTACCTGTCCGGAGACCTTCTCCCACATGTCCCCGGCGTCGCGCTCCTCCTTGGTCTCGCCGACGCAGACGACAGGCAGGAGCCCGGCCTCGACGGCGCGGCCGTCTTGCTGGACACCGTATCGTCGTTCTCGCCGAAGATCTCGCGCCGCTCGGAGTGGCCGACGAGGACGGCCTCGGCGCCGAGGTCCTGCAGCATCGGGGCCGAGACCTCGCCGGTGAACGCCCCCGAGTCCTCGTAGAAGAAGTTCTGGGCGCCGGCGATCACGCCCGAGTCCTCGGTCATCCGGGCGACCTCGTTCAGGCACGTGAACGGCACGAAGACGGCGACGTCGACCCCTTCGGCGTCCGCTGCTCGCGGCAGCAGGGCGGCCATGTAATCCTGCGCCTCCCGGACGGTCTTGTTCATCTTCCAGTTCGCGGCCATCATCGGCGCCTGCCGGTATCCGCCATGACTCTAGTCCCCTTTCTCTGGCAGGACGGCCACGCCGGGCAGCTCCTTGCCCTCGACGTACTCCAGGGAGGCCCCGCCGCCGGTGGAGATGTGGCTCATCTCGTCGTCGAGCCCGAGCTTGGCGACGGCCGCCACGGAGTCGCCGCCACCGATCACGCTCGTCGCGCCCCCGGCGCTCGACGTCGGCGACGGCCCTGGCGACGCCCTCGGTGCCCTTGGCGAAGGCGTCGATCTCGAAGACGCCCATCGGCCCGTTCCAGAAGATGGTCCGCGCCTGCGAGATGTGCCCCTCGAAGAGCTCGACGGTCTCGCGGCCCTATGTCGAGCCCCATCTGGTCCCCGGGTATCTCGTCGACCCCGACCGTCTGCGTCTCGACACCCTCCTCCATCGCGTCGGCGACCACCACGTCCGCCGGCAGGACGAGCTTCTCGCCGGCCTCGTCCATGAGGCGCTTCGCCTCTTCGAGGTAGTCGTCCTCGACGAGGGACTCGCCGATCTCGTACCCCTGCGCCTTGAAGAACGTGAAGCACATGGCGCCGCCGATCAGGAGGGTGTCCGCCACCTCGAGCAGGCTCTCTATCACGCCGAGCTTGTCCGAGACCTTGGCCCCGCCGAGGATGGCGACGAAGGGCCGCTGCGGGTCTTCCAGGACGCCGTCGAGGTAGTCGATCTCCTCCTCCAGCAAGTAGCCCGGCGGCGGCCGGCAGCCTCTCGGCGACCCCCACGGTCGTCGCGTGCGCCCGGTGGGCCGCCCCGAAGGCGTCGTCCACGTAGAGGTCGAAGGGGGCGGCGAGCTGCTCCGAGAACTCGGGGTCGTTCTTCGTCTCGCCCGGATAGAACCGGGAGTTCTCGAGCAGCACCACGCCGCCCTCGTCCCACCCGTCGAGGGCCTCCTCCACCTCGGGGCCGACGGCGGCGTCGAGCTTGCGTACGGGCTCGCCCAGGAGCTCCTCCAGCCGCCGCGCCACCGGGTCCATCGCGTACTTCGGGTCGGGCTCGCCCTTGGGGCGGCCGAGGTGGGAGATCAGGGCCGGCTTCGCCCCCTCCGAGAGCAGGTACCGGATGGTCGGCAGCGCCCGCCGGATGCGCGTGTCGTCCGTCACCTCGCCGTCCTTGACCGGCACGTTGAAGTCGACCCGCACGAGCACCCGCTTGCCCCGCACGTCGAGATCCCTCACGCTCTTCTTGTTGAT
This sequence comes from uncultured Rubrobacteraceae bacterium, assembly GCA_963769655.1. Taxonomy (GTDB): domain Bacteria; phylum Actinomycetota; class Rubrobacteria; order Rubrobacterales; family Rubrobacteraceae; genus CAVYMT01. Next base: position 705,560 of record CAVYMT010000007.1, read on the forward strand.
AGCTTCTCCCTTCGGTCGGCGCTCAGGCTGTCAGCCATCAGCACTCAGCCTTCAGCTTCTCTGGCGGCTTGGAGAGGATCATCCCTCCATCCGGATCGTTCTGCCAGGGACATCGCCCGTCGTCGCGTGGCGCGGCCGGGCCGCAAGAGGTGCCCCGGCCGCGCCACGAACGGTTCTAGCTGATGGCTGACAGCTGAACGCTGAAGGCTACCTAGAGCTTCTCGCCCACGTACACCGCGAGGTCGCACGGTGCGGTTGGAGTAGCCCCACTCGTTGTCGTACCAGCCGAGGATCTTGACGGTTTTGCCCGTTGGACATCGTGAGGGGCGAGTCGAAGACGCAGCTCGCCGGGTTGCCGACGATGTCGCTGGAGACGAGCGGCGCCTCGGAGTACTCGAGGACGCCCGAGAGCTCGCCGTCGGCGGCCTACTTGAAGGCGGCGTTCACGTCGTCCGGACGCTTCCTCGCTCGAGTCTGGGCGACGAAGTCCGTGATCGAGCCGTCCGGGACGGGGACGCGCATCGACATGCCGTCGACCTTGCCCTCGAGGTCGGGGTAGATCACGCCCGCCGTCCGCGCCGCACCCGTCGAGGTCGGGACGATGTTGTTCGGGGCCGAGCGGGCGCGCCTCGGGTCCTTGTGGGCCGCGTCGAGCAGGCTCTGGTCGTTGGTGTAGGCGTGCACGGTGGTCATGTAAGCCCGGCTCGATGCCGAAGTTGTCCTGCAGGACCTTCACCATCGGGATGATGCAGTTGGTCGTGCAGCTCGCGTTGGAGACGATCTCGTCGCTGTCCGGGTCGTAGTCCTCGTGGTTGACCTTGTAGACGAAGGTGGCGTCCACGCCCTTGGCGGGGGCGGAGATCACCACCTTCTTGGCGCCGCCCTCGATGTGCGCGGCGGCCCCGTCGCGGCTCGGTGAAGACGCCGGTCGACTCGACGACGATGTCGGCGCCGACGTCGCCCCAGGGGATCTGGGCGGGGTCGCGCTCGGCGAACGTCTTGATCTCGCGGTCGCCGACGCGCAGGATGTTGCCGTCGAAGCTCACGTCCTCGGGCCAGATGCCGTGGATGGTGTCGCGCTTGAAGAGGTAGCGCCAGAGACTCCATCGGCATGAGGTCGTTGATCGCCACGATCTCGATGTCGTCGTCGCTGCGCTCGATGGCCGCCTTGGCGGTGAGCATCCCGATCCGGCCGAAGCCGTTGATTCCTACTCGTACGGCCATCTTTCTCCTATCCGTCGTTGCTGCCGGTCTCCTATTTTGCCCGAAAGCGCCGGCTTTAACAGGGCCTCACTTGTCAGCCCGCTGCGGGTCTTCCAGACCCTCGCTCCCAGCTTTTTGTCGACCGGTCCTCGCCCGGCGGTCGCCACGATCGGCCCGGGACAGACGTTCGCCGAACGCGGGGAGGCCGCGCATCGCGCACGCCTGCTTTGGCTGAGAGCGGAGGCGTCAGCCGGAGCGGGCTGACAGGCTGGCAGCGACTGACAGTAGCCTCCTCAGGCGGTGGTTCGCGGCGCTCTTGGAGAGGCCGCCGAGGCGGGCGAGCTCGGCGAGGGAGGCGTCGGGATGCTCGAGGCGGAGCTCGAGCATCTCGCGCAGGGCGTCGGGGAAGTGCGGCGGGATCGAGGTCTTCGAGGGCCCTCTGCTGGCGGGCGGCGGCGGTCGCGGTGCGGCCCGCGTTGGCGGCGTCGAAGTTGGTGACGCGGTTGGCGTTGGCCTTCGCCTCGCCGAGGACGGCCCTGGCCTCGTACTCGAGGACGGCGTCGTGGAGGCCCATCTGGGCGAGGAGGGTGGTCACCCCGTCGGCGCTCTTGGTGTAGGCCACCCACCGCCCCGCCGCCGGACGACCTTGAGCGGGGCGCGCGAGAAGGCGGCGACCCGCCGGACGAAAGTCCTCGTCGCGGTGGACGAACTCCAGGTGGTGTCCGCCCCGGCCGCCGGGACGCGTCACCGAGCCCGCGCCCTGGAACGCGCCCCTCAGGTAGGCCGCCCTGGTCCGCCGCCGCTGCGCGAGTCGCGCGCGAAGCGCAGCTCGTCCGCGGCCTGTAGCGCGCCGTTGCCCTCGGTCCTCACCGCGTAACGGGTCCGGCCGAAGCGGTCCGGCTCCGCGGGGAGAGCGTGGGCTCGAGCCCGAACTCCGAGCGCCAGAGCCGCACGACCGAGCGGGCGACGGCGGCGCTCGAGGTGCGGAAGGTGACGCCCGTCGTCGTCCCAGCGCCGGCGGCGTCCACGAGGCCGGCGAGCTCCGGCTCGGTCGGTGCGCCCGGGCCGGCTGCCGTGCCGGCGGCCAGCTGCCGCCGCACCTCAGAGGCGAACGAGGGCAGCCCCGCACACCTCCTCCGCGCGAGCTGTCCGGGGTCGTGCCGTACCCCGGCCGGATCGTCGCGGGAGAGCAGGTCGGCCCGGCGCGTACCCTGAGGCCCATGCCGCGCAGCGGCCGCCGCGGTCGATCTCGACCGGGGCGGCCTCCTCGGCCTCGTAGCGGGCGAGGACGCTCGGGCGGCAGCTCCCCGCAGTGGACCAGCACGTCGGTGACGACGGGCCCGACGTGCTCGGAGATGGCCCTCACGTGGTCGGAGACGGTGAAGCCCGTCGTCTCGCCCGGCTGGGTCATCACGTTCGCCGACGTAGACCACCGGCCCGCGGAACGCCGCGAAGCGCCTCCCTGCGTCCCGCCGCCGAGGAGGGCGGGTATCGGTGCTCGTGAACAGGCTCCCGGGGCCGAGGACCAGCACGTCGGCGGTCTCTATGGCCTCGATCACGCCGGGCGGCGCCGGCACGCCCTCGGGCTCGACGGCGACCCGCGAGACCGCCTTGCCGACCTCGCGCACCACGGACTCGCCGCGCGTCACGGTCCCGTCCGCGTAGCGCACGACGAGGGTCAGGCTCTCCGTCGCCGCCGGGAAGACCCGGCCCTTGATCCGCAGGAAGCGCGCGGCCTGCTCGACGCCCTCGCAGAACCCGCCGGCCATGTCCGCGAGCGCCGCGATGATGATGTTGCCGACGCTGTGGTCGTTGAGGTCGCCCCGGCGCCTCGAAGCGGTAGTTGAAGACCTCGGCGAGCCTTCTGCGCCCCGCGAGCGCGACCAGGCAGTTCCTGACGTCGCCAGGCGGCGCCACCCCGAGCTCCTGCCGGAGCCTGCCGCTCGACCCCCCGTCGTCCGCCACCGTCACGACCGCCGGCAGGTCCCCCACCCGGTCGCGCAGACCCCGGAGCAGCACCGGCAGCCCGGTCCCCCCACCGAACGCCACCACCCGCAAGATCCTCGACCCTGTTCATGACGGCGAGTATACCTGCCGCCCCGGGACCTAGCCCGAGAGCCGCTCGCGGTCGTGCGGCTCGGAGAAGTCCAGGATCGGGCCCTTGGGCACGATGCGGGTGGGGTTGACGCTCTCGTGGCTGCGGTAGTAGTGCCGCTTTATGTGGTCCATGTTCACGGTCTCGGCGACGCCAGGGTACTGGTAGAGGTCCCTGAGGTAGCCCCAGAGGTTCGGGTAGTCCACGATGCGCCGGAGGTTGCACTTGAAGTGCCCGTGGTAGACCGCGTCGAAGCGGACCAGCGTCGTGAAGAAGGCACCAGTCGGCCTCGGTGACGGCGGTCCCCGCACAGGTAGCGCCGCTCCCCGAGCACCTCCTCCCAGTCGGTCGAGGGCGTCGAAGAGCTCCGTGACGGCCTCCTCGTAGGCCTCCTGGCGGGTGGCGAAGCCCGGAGCGGTAGACGCCGTTGTTGACGGCTCGTAGATCGCGTCGATGGTCGCGTCGATCTCGTCGCGCAGAGTCGTCCGGGTAGAAGTCGGCGTCGGCCGTCGCGAGCGCGCCGAACTCCGTGTCGAGCATGCGGATGATCTCACGCGACTCGTTGTTGACGATGGTCTCCCGTCTCGCTGTCCCAGAGCACGGGCGTCGTGACGCGTCCCGTGTAGCCCGGGTCGGCCCTCGCGTAGACCTCGCTCAGGAAGAGAGGCGCCGTTGACGGTGATCCGGGAACTGACGCCGGACTCGTCGTAGAAGGCCCAGCCGTCGTCGCCCATGAACGAGCCGACCGCCGAGAGCGCCGACGACCTCCTCGAGCCCTTTGAGCCTTGCGCATGATGGCCGTCCGGTGCGCCCACGGGCAGGCCCACGCGACGTAGAGATGGTAGCGGCCCGCCTCGGCCGGGAAATCCGCTGCCCCGTCGGCGGAGATCCAGTCCCGAAGGCTCGTCGTCGACCGCACGAACCGGCCACGCTCGTCCTGCATCTGCGATCTCGCGTCTTCCACTCGCCCTCGACGATCATGCCAGGCAATATGCCTCCCTTCGGTCGGCGCTGTCAGCTGTCAGCCATCAGCTTTCAGCTTCATCGCACGAGTTGGCGCTGCTCTTCGAGTGATTCTAACCGTCGCGCCGAGCTTGTGGGGTTGCACGTCGGTTGCGCCGCCGCGCTGCCAACAGTCTTGCTGACAGCTGAAGGCTGATAGCTGACCGCGGTGTCTGACGATGTCAGACGCCCACGTCCCGGTGGCGGACGAAGAGGTCGGCGTCTCCGTCCTTCTCGGTGATGCGGCGCGCCAGCTCCTCGACGATGGCGACGGAGCGGTGCCGGCCGCCGGTGCAGCCGACGCCCACCGTGAAGTACGTCTTGCCCTCCGCGACGTAGCGGGGGATGAGGAAGGAGAGCAGGCCACTGGCCTTCTCCAGGAACTCCTGGGCGTCGGCCTGGCCGAGGACGGCCTCGCGCACGGGGGCGTCGTTGCCGGTGAGGGGCCTGAGCTCGGGGTCGTAGTGAGGGTTGGGGAGAAAGCGGACGTCGAGCAGGGTGTCCACGTCCAGCGGGGTGCCGTGCTTGAAACCGAAGGAGATGAGGCTCACCGTCAGGCCGGCGGAGAAGGACTCGGCGAGCCTCTTGAAGCGCAGGCGGGCGTCCAGCGCGGAGTAGCCGGAGGTGTCGACGACCAGGTCGGCCATCTCCCGCAGGCCCGCAGGTCCCGCCTCTCGCGCCTGATGGCCTCGAGCACGTCCCCGTTGCGAGCCGCCGGGTGGGGCCTGCGGCTCTCCTTGTAGCGTCTCACCAGCGAGGGATCGTCCGACTCCACGAAGATGATCCGGTGCTCCCAGCCACTCTCGCGCTCGACGGCCTCGAGGCTCCGCTCGAGCTCCTCGCCGAAGTATCTGCCGGCCCCGGATGTCCATCACCACGACGACCCCGTCGGGCCCCCCGCTGCCCTGCGCGGTGGTCTCCATGACGGCCGGGATCATGCGCGGCGGCAGGTTGTCGATGCAGAAGTAGCCGGCGTCCTCGAACGCCTGCAGCGCGTTGGACTTGCCGGCCCCGGAGAGCCCGGTGATGATGACGATCCGCCGCCTGCTCGCCGCCTGCGTCCCGGTAGCCGCGGCGTCTCCTCGCTCAAGCCGCCTCCGACCGCCCCTGATGCGACACACGAACCATCTCGCAGTCGAGACTAGCATCCCCGACACCCGGCTCGCAACGGCGCGAGAGGCGCGTTTAACGCTACCCGGCGAATAGCGAGGTAGCGAGTACGGGGGTAGTGGATCTAGGCGACCAACTACTCACTGATGTCGCTGACTCACTACTCGCTAACGGGTGCCGCTAGCCGCCCGTCTACCGATGCACCCTCGCGTGGACCTCGCGGGCGACGCGGCCGGGGAGGCCCGGGACGGCTTCGAGCTCCTGGAGGGAGGCGTTGAGGAAGGCGTCAGGGGTGCCGAAGTGGTCCAGGATCTGCTTCTTGCGCGCGGGGCCGACGCCCGGCAGCTCGTCGAGGACGGAGGCGGTCATGGCCCGGCCGCGCAGCTTGCGGTGGTAGGTGTTGGCGAAGCGGTGGGCCTCGTCGCGGACCCGCTGCAGGAGGTGCAGCTCGGGGGAGTTGCGTCTCCAGGATGACGGGCTCGGGGCGGCCGGGCTGGAAGACCTCCTCGTCCCTCTTGGCGAGGGAGCGCAGGGGTATGTCCGGCAGGTCCGCGCCGACGCCCATCTCCTCGAAGACGGGGACGACCGCCGAGAGCTGGCCCTTGCCGCCGTCCAGCAGGATCAGGTCCGGCGCCGGCAGGAACTTCTCGTCGCCCTGCCTCGAGCCGCTCGAGGCGGCGCCTGATGACCTCGGCCATGCTCGGCGAAGTCGTCTGCGCCCTCGACGGTCCTTATCTTGAACCGCCGGTACTGGTCCTTCGCAGGACGGCCGCCCTGGAAGACGACCATCGAGGCGACGGAGTTGGTGCCCATGGTGTTCGAGATGTCGTAGCACTCGATCCGCACGGGCAGCTTGGGCAGCGCGAGCTCCTCCTGCAGCCCGTCGAGCGTCGAGGCGACCCTGTTGCGCCGCGCCTCGTCGAGCGCTTGCTCGTGCTCGAGGCCGAGCGTCGGCGTTCGCTACGGCGATCTCCAGCACGCGCCGCTTGTCGCCGCGCTGCGGGCGGCGCACCTCGACCCGCGTGCCGCGCAACTCCGAGAGGTGGTCGCGAGAGGGCTCGAGCTCGTCGTCCGTCGTCGGACTGGACCAGGACCTCGCGGGGGACGGCGGCGCTGCCGTAGTACTGGGGAACGAACTGCAGGCGCGACGTCCTCGGCCCGCGACTCGCCGTAGTTGTCCAGCAGGAACGAGTCGCGGTTGACGACCTGGCCGTCGCGCACGGCGAAGACCTGCACGCAGGCCGACTCGCCCTCGGCGAAGGCGCCGACGGCGTCGAAGGAGTCCTCCGAGGCGATGGTCGCCTGCTGGCGGTCGCGGACGTGCGATAGGGCGGCGAGCTCGTCGCGCAGCTTCGCGGCCCGCTCGAAGTCCATCTCGCGGGCGGCCTCCTGCATCTGCGTCCTTCGGCGTTCGCGGATCAGGCCGTCCACCCGCCCCTCGAGGAAGGCGATGACGTCCGCGATGATCCCGTCGTAGTCCTCCTTGGTGACCGCCCCGATGCACGGCGCCGCCGAGCGCCCGATGTGGTAGTTCAGGCAAGGCACCCCGCTCCTGCGCCCCGGCTCGGGCCCCCGGCACTTGCGGAAAGGGAACGTCTTGTTCAGCACGTCGAGCGTCGCGTGGACGCTGCCCGCGCTCGGGAACGGCCCGAAGTAGCGGTGGCGCGGGTCGTGGGACGAGCGCGTGGCGAAGACCCGCGGGTACTCGTCGCCCAGTCGTCACCACGATGTACGGGTAGCTCTTGTCGTCCTTGAGCGAGGCGTTGAAGCGCGGCCGGTGGCGCTTTATCAGGTTCGCCTCGAGGACGAGCGCCTCGGTCTCGCTGCCCGTGGCGATGAAATCTATCTGGCTCGACGCGCTCGCGCAGCTCGGCTATCTTCGGCCGCCCGTCGCCCGAGCGGGTGAAGTAGTTGGCGACCCGGCTGCGGATGTTCTTCGCCTTGCCGACGTAGACGACCTTGTCCGTCGGCGTCCTTGAAGATGTAGACGCCAGGCGAGGTCGGGAGGTGCGATCTGTCGGGGTAACCGTTCTCGGACATCGCCAGATTATACCGCGCCGATGCGGGTTCAGGCCCGGGTAACGGCCAGCCTAGCCAGGTCCCTGGCCGCACTTCGCGCGCGGCTCGCGGGGTCGGATCGTGGCTCCCGGCGGGATCATGTCGTCGCCGCCGGCCCGCGCGTAGCCCGCCCCCGACACCCAACCACCGACCGCGCCCGCCGCCGTCGAGATCAGCGCGCCAACGATTCCCACAGGATCGGGGTCGGCGGCCACGAGCCCAAGCCCCGCGAGCACGGCGAGCCCGGCCGCGACCAGCGTCAGGGTTCTCCGGCGTCCGAAATCCGCCCTCGTAGCGTAGAGCGCGTAGACGACCAGGACCGTCGCCACCAGGCTGGCAGGGGGAAAAGGTACAGGAGCAGGCTGTCGCGAGGTCCGCGAACAGCGTCGGGCGAAATAGCTGGTCCTGTTCGCCCAGCCCGAGGCGACCGAGAGCCAGCAGAGGGCGAAAAAGCACGTCCATCCGACGATCGCTCCGATACCGGTCCCCACGCGCCTTCCGAGGTACCCCTCCACCCGGTAGGTACGAACGCCGAGGACGAAGGCCAAGACCATCGCGGGCAGGATCAGGAAGAGCCCGAAGAATGCAGGAGCGAGAGGATCCGACCGAAGCCGGTCCCATCCCCCGCGTACCGGAGGGGCAATGCGAACAGAGTCGCCGCCGCGAGGAAGGCCAGTATCGCCATGTAGACCCACGTCACGCACCCGAAGGCCCGCCGGTACTGGGGCTGAGCCCTGACGCTCCCCCTCCTGAGCGCCGCCATCGCGCTCCACCGTCACGTCAACCGGGCACCTTCGCTCGGGCCTCGGCACCGAAGTGGGTCAGTAGGGTCGGGGCGACGTCCGTGATCCTGCGCGGTACCGGCACGCCTTCGGGGAACCCGCTGGCCAGGACGAACACGTTGGAGTCGCTGGCGTGCAGCGAGCCGTGGTCGCTCTTCTCGTGGTAGCCCCACGAGACCTCGCCGAAGGTGTAGCCCGGGGTCGCGGAGAGCACCACGTCGCCGCAACGCGGCGTCCGGAGGCACCCCCAGAGCCGCTCCAGGGCGTCGGGGTACTCCCCGTAGCGCAGATCCTCCCCGGAGACCTCGATGTCCAGCGCTCGGGGTCCCCTTCGAGCTCCCATCGGCGCCCGTGGGGGTCCGCGGTCCGCCCCGAAGGGTCGGGACGGAACCGAAGCTCGCGGGCGAGCCTGCTGACCACCGCTCCCCCGTCTTCCCGCCAGGCGGCCAGGTCCACGCCGCGCCGCGACGAGGCACTCGGCCAGCGACCTGGGATCGGCTTCGTCCCTCAGGTAGATCAGGGCCGAGCGCCCGTTCGGGACGACGACCACGTCCACGCCGGGCCAGAAATCGGCCCGCGCGCCGAAGGAGACGTTCCAACCCGGTATCCTGCTGAGGTTCACGTGGCGGCCCCGGGCAGCAGCGGGTCGTGCCCGTGGTCGGAGAGGGCGAGGACCGCGTAGTCCTCGAGCAGACGCTCTATGCCGCCGGCCGCGTCGAACAGGCGACCCACGTAGGAGTCGAGCCTGGAGATGTAGCGACGCTGGGCCGCGAGTCCCTCGTGGTGGGCGATGGAGTCGCCCTTGAAGAAGTAGACGAGGGTGAACGGTGCGGACTTCTCCTTCAGGAGCCGCGCGCCGACCTCGGCGGCGTACTCGTCGTTGATCCCGACGGAACGGCGCAGGCCGCCGCGTCCCTTGCGGCCGTTGGCGCCCGTCTCCCGGCTGTAGAATAGGTCGCCCATGAAGTACTCCTTGGGCCCATCGACCGAGGGGCCGAGGAAGCGGCCGTTCTTCTGGTAGCCCTCGACGGTCTTCAGCCGGACGGGGTGCGCGTGCGGCCCACGCCGGATCGGGAAGTTCACGCAGGCGCCGTCGAAGCCGTGCTCGTGCAGGTCTCGAAGAGGGTGATGGCGCGAAGGTCGTCGCGGTTCATCCGCCAGACGTTGTTGTGGAAGACCTTTATAGGACCCGTCGCGATCACGGTCTCCGTCATCGCGCCGTAGACGACGACCCCTCCTTCGGCCCGTCGTACCAGGCGTGGCCGACGATGCCGCTCTCCGCCGGCGTCTCGCCCGTGGCGATCGCGGCCGTCGCCGCCGGCGTTATGCTCGGGAAGACCGAGACGGCGTCCCAGACCGCCTCACCCCTGCGCGCCAGGGCCGCGAAGTTCGGCGCGTCGCCCTCCCTGATGGCGTCCCGCAGTACGTCGGGTCGGATGCCGTCGAGCACCAGCAGCAGCACGGGTTTGGGCGAAAGATTGTCGTCAGGGCTCGTCAAGGCCCGCCTATTCTACCGCGGCGGGCGTGGTAAGCCGTGATCCTGCTCCTCGTGGGCGGAATCAGGGCGTGATCAAGCCCGCTCGGAGGCCTCCTCGGCCGACTCGTCCCTGGCCAGGCGGCTGTGGGAGCGGCTGTAGCCGAAGTAGATGACGAGCCCGAGCACCATCCAGGCGATGAACCGGACCCAGGTACCGATGGTCAGGAAGCCCATGACGAAGAGGCAGGTCAGGACCGCAAGTATCGGCACCAGCGGCACGAGGGGCGTCCTGAACGCCCGCGGCAGGTCGGGCCGGGTTCGCCTCAGGACCAGGACCCCGAGGGAGACCAGCACGAAGGCGGCGAGCGTCCCTATGTTCACCAGCTCGCCGAGCGTCGTCAGCGGCAGCGAGAACGCGAGGATCGCCGAGACGATCCCGGTGATGATCGTGATCCTGTACGGCGTGCGGAAGCTGGGGTGGACCCGGGCGAACCACTGCGGCAGCAGGTTGTCCCGGCTCATGGCGAAGGCCACCCGGCTCTGGCCGAGGATCAGGATCATCACGACCACCGTGAGGCCTATGAAGATCGCTGATGAGACGACGAACTGCGCGGCCGGGAAAGGGCGTGGCCTCGAGGGCCGTGGCGGCCGGGGCCGCGGTGGCCAGGTCCTGGTACGGCCTGAGCCCGGTGAAGACCACGGAGGCCGCGATGTACAGGACGGTGCAGATGCCGAGGGAGGCCAGGATCCCGATGGGTATGTCCCTCTGGGGGTTGCGCGCCTCCTCGGAGGTCGTGGCGACGACGTCGAAGCCGATGTAGGCGAAGAACACGAGCGCGGCCCCGGTGAAGATGCCGGTGACGCCGTAGATCGTGTCTATGCCAAGGATGCTCGGCAACAGGTAGGCGTCGAGGGCGCTGCCGTAGGCCTCGCCCCCGGGCTTCGGCGCCGGGATGAACGGTGAGAGGTTCGCCGCGTCGATGAACCAGACACCGAAGCCTATGATGAAGAGCGTCACGAGGATCTTCATGGCGGTTACGATCTGGTTGAAGCGGGAGCTTAGCTTGATGCCTATGACCAGGATCGTCGACATACCCACGATGACCAGGACTGGATAGATAGTCGTGGGAGAAGCCTTCTCCGGAGCCATCGGCCGCGAGGTTCGCCGGCACCGTTATACCGACGAGATCTAGCACGCTGACCAGGTATCCGGACCATCCCTTGGCCACCGTCGCGGCGCCGAGCGTGAACTCGAGGATAAGGTCCCACCCGATGAGCCACGCCACGATCTCCCCCAACGAGGCGTAAGAAAAAGTGTACGCGCTCCCGGCGACCGGCACCGTGGAGGCGAACTCCGCGTAGCAGAGGGCCGCCAGGGCGCAGGCGAGTCCAGCGACCACGTAGGAGAGGGCTATGGCGGGTCCGGCGTAGCCGGCGGCGGCTTCTCCGGTGAGCACGAAGAGCCCGGTGCCGATGATCACGCCGATGCCGAAGACGGTCAGGTCAAGGGCGCCGAGCGACTTGCTTAGCTGGAACTCCGGCTCTTCGGTGTCGCTGATGGATTGCTCGATGGACTTGGTGCGCATGATCCCCATGAATGCTCCCCTCTCTCGCCCCGGTCCCCACCGGGTCCATCCTACGTGCCGGCATTGTAGAGGGTGAGACGCGGACGCGCTTACCGGGGATACGGAACCGGGTCGGGGACCGCCCTACTCGGACGGGGCTGGGGAAGCGTCCCGAGGCTGAGGGGAGGCCTCTTCTTCCGCCGCCGGCGAGGCGGAGGCGGACGAGTCGGACGCGCTTCGGCCGGGAGGCGCAGCGTCGGGGTCCGACGGCTCCGGCGAAGCGCCGGGGTCGGGCGAGGCCGAGGGCTGGGCGTCCCGACCACCGAACGGGGAGTCCTGCCCGAACACGCCGCCGTTCTGCGAGTCCTGCGGGTTCGCGCCGCGGTTGAACAGGCCGGGTGCGGGCGCGCCCGCGTTGGACGGCGCGCCACCGCCGCCGACCGTTCCCCCTGCCCCGGTGCCGGTGAGGCCGAGCGGGTGTATCCCGGGCTCGGCTCCAACGGGACAGTTGGCCCACAAGCCGCACGAGAGGCTGTTGCCGATGACCTTCTCGAAGGCGAAGATGGCGCCCATGCCGATCACGAAGGCGATCAGGGCCGCCACGAGGCTCTTCATGAGGATCGAACGCCGGTTCGCTTGCGGCAAGCGCCGGAACCAGTCGAGGGCGGCGCGCATGCGGCCCATAAAGTTGTCCTTGAGGTCGGGCCGTCCCGGAAGCCCAGAGGGCTCGTCGGGCTCGGCGTAGCGCCGGGCCTTGCGGCTCTCCCTCGTCTCCCGCATCTTGCCCGGGGCCCTGCGCACGTAGCCCGTAAGGGTCTCCATGTAGGACTTGAGCAGTGCGGCGCCGCCGGTGATGATCATGGTGGTGAGCGCGGCGCCAAGGATCGTGCCCGCCACCCCGAAGTTGGAGGTGACAAGCGCGGCACACGCCGAGGCGAGCCCCGCCGAGACGACGGTGCTTCCGGTTATGACTGAGGGTGTGCTGTCCTTGGCCACGGGGTCTACCCTACCAGCCGTCCGGGGCGGTTTCAAAGGCTCGCGCAAACACCCTGCGTGAGAATTCACAGCGCCGGCTACGTGGCGGCTGAACTCGGGCCGCGGTTAGAATTTCTTCCAGACATCAGCGAGGGGAGGACGGGAAGAATGGAGCCGAACCCCGGCAAGTTTTCGGAGTTGTTCGAGGTCGTAAAGGATTACGCGGGCAGGGATTATGACCACCAGGACAAGGCCCTGCAGGTGATCGTCGGCTCCTACGTGTTCATGTTCGAGGACGAGGACATGCCCGACGCCAGGGGCGTGGTTGACGACATCCTGGAGCAGTACGACTACGTCTTCACCACCCTGGAGCGCGGCAACCTGGACCCTCTGAGCGTCGACGCGGTGGTCAAGGTCGCGCTGTACCGCGAGGAGTACATGGAGTGGGGCCTCAACACGCTCGGGCGCATCCTCGAGGGCCTCTTCCGCCGCTCGCGCGCCGACGAGACCTACGAGGACTATCTGGAGGACGCGCGCGTCGTGATCCGGGGCCTTGAGAGGATCATCACCGGCTCCGTGTTGGAGGAGATCGTCGAGGGCACCATGGATGGCCCCGACGCCGCGCAACCCTAGGGCGGCGGAACTTCACTGTCCCTAGCTGGCCGCGGCCACCTCTGGCAGCAGGTCGCGCAGGAAGTGGCCGGTGTGCGAGGCATCGACACGGGCCACGTCCTCAGGGGTGCCGGTCGCGACGACCTCTCCGCCGGCGTCGCCGCCCTCGGGGCCGAGGTCTATCACGTGGTCGGCCGACCGGATCACGTCGAGGTTGTGCTCGATGACGATCACGGTGTTGCCGGCGTCCACGAGGCGGTGCAGGATCTCCAGCAGCCTCTCGACGTCGGCGAAGTGCAGCCCCGTCGTCGGCTCGTCCAGGATGTAGACGGTCTTGCCCGTCGCCCGCTTGCCGAGCTCGCTGGCGAGCTTGACCCTCTGGGCCTCGCCGCCCGATAGCGTGGTCGCGGGCTGTCCGAGCCGGACGTAGCCGAGGCCGACGTCCCGCAAAGTGTCCATGCGGCGCGAGATCGCCGGGACCGGCTCGAAGAACCCGCACGCCTCGTCGACGGTCATGTCGAGGACGTCGGAGATGGACTTCCCCTTGTAGGTGGCGCGCAGGGTCTCGTTGTTGTAGCGGCGGCCCTTGCAGACCTCGCAGGGCACGTAGACGTCGGGGAGGAAGTGCATCTCTATCCGGATCTGACCGTCCCCCCGGCACGCCTCGCACCGGCCGCCCTTGACGTTGAACGAGAAGCGCCCAGGCTTGTAGCCCCGGATCTTGGCCTCCGGCGTCGAGGCGAAGAGCTGTCGGATGTGGTCGAAGATCTTGGTGTAGGTGGCGGGGTTGGAGCGCGGCGTCCGCCCGATGGGACTCTGGTCGATGTCTATGACCTTGTCCACGTCCTCGACGCCCCGCAGGCCCGCGTGCCGCCCGGGGCGCTGCTTGCCGCGCCCGACGGCGTTGGCCAGCGCCTTGTACAGGATCTCGTTGACCAGCGTGCTCTTTCCCGATCCCGAGACCCCCGTGACGCACGTGAAGACGCCGAGCGGGAACTCCACGTCCACGCCCTTCAGGTTGTTCTCGCTCGCGCCGAGGACCGAGACAGCGCCCGTGGGCTCGCGCCGTTCCTCCGGAGGCTCCACCCTCCGGCGCCTGGCGAGGAAGTCGCCCGGTTACCGAGCGCTCCTCGGACTCTATGTCCTCGACGCTCCCCGAGGCGATGATCTCGCCGCCGTGCACCCCGGCCCCTGGTCCGACGTCCACGACGTAGTCGGCGGCCCGGATCGTCTCCTCGTCGTGCTCGACGACGATGAGCGTGTTGCCGAGGTCCCTCAACTTGGTCAGCGTGTTGAGCAGGCGCCGGTTGTCCCGCTGGTGCAGGCCGATGGACGGCTCGTCGAGCACGTAGAGCACACCAACGAGCCCGCTGCCCACCTGCGAGGCCAGCCGAATCCTCTGGGCCTCGCCGCCTGAGAGGGTGCCGGCCGAGCGGCTCAGGGTCAGGTAGCCGAGCCCGACGTCCACCAGGAAACCGAGGCGTTCCCGGATCTCCTTTACGACCCGCTCGGCGATGATCCACTCCCGCGGGGTGAACTCGACCCCGTCGAAGAACACCTGCGCGTGCTTGACGCTCATGTCGGTGAACTCGTGGACGTTCTTCGCTCCGACGGTGACGGCCAGCGCTTCGGGGCGCAGCCTCGCGCCCTTGCACTTCGGGCACGGCACGTGGCTCATGAACTCCTCGATCTTCTCGCGCCGGTACTCTGAGTCCGTCTCGGCGTAGCGCCGCTCGAGGTTGCCGATCACCCCGTCGAAGCGCGTCATGTACTGCCGCCGACGGCCGTACCGATTGCGGTAGGAGACGTAGATCCTGTCTCCCGTCCGTGCCGTGCAGGATCAGGTACCGGTGCTCCTCGACAGCTCGCGCCACGGGGCGTTGAGGTCGATCTCGTACTTCTCTGCGAGGCTGGCGAGCACGCTCCCGTGGTACTCCGTCTGCGAGTTGGCCCACGGCACCACGGCACCCTCGTTGACGCTCAAATCTTCGTTGGGGACCACGAGCTCCGGGTCTATCTCGAGCCGGCTGCCGAGCCCGTCGCAGCGGTCGCAGGCCCCGTGCGGGCTGTTGAAGGAGAACGTCCTCGGCTGTATCTCGGCTATGGAGGCCCCGCAGTTGGTGCAGGTGAAGCTCTCGGAGAAGAGCATCGAGTCCCCGTCGGCCCCCGAGCCGTCCCGCTCGACGGTCTCGACCAGAACGAGCCCCTCGGAGAGCCTGAGGGCCGTCTCGATGGAGTCGGTGAGCCGGCGCTCTATGCCCTCACGGATCACGAGCCGGTCCACGACCACGTCTACGTCGTGCTTGTAGTTCTTGTCGAGGTTCAGGTCCACCGGGAGCTCGTGCAGTTCCCCGTCGACCCTGACCCTGGCGTAGCCGTCTTCGGCCAGGTCCTTGAAGAGCTTTCCGTACTCGCCCTTCCTGCCCCGGACGACTGGAGCGAGCACCATGAAGCGCGTCCGCTCCGGCATCTCGAGCACCTTCTCCACCATCTGCTGCGGCGTTGAGGAGGCGACCGGGAAACCGCACACGTGGCAATGCGGGCGCCCGGCACGGGCGTAGAGCAGGCGAAGGTAGTCGTAGATCTCCGTGACCGTGGCCACCGTGGATCGCGGGTTGTTGGAGGTCGTCTTCTGGTCGATAGAAACCGCGGGCGAGAGGCCGTCTATGTGGTCGACGTCCGGCTTGTCCATCTGCCCGAGAAACTGCCGGGCGTAGGCAGAGAGGCTCTCGACGTAGCGCCTCTGACCCTCGGCGTAGATGGTGTCGAATGCCAGTGAGCTCTTGCCGCTACCGGAGAGGCCGGTCACCACGACCATCTCGTCCCGCGGCAGCGCGACGGTCACGTTCTTGAGGTTGTGCTCCCGCGCCCCATGGACGACTATCTGGCTCTCGGCGATCTCCCCTCACCTCTCTCGGCCACGTGTTTTCGGCAAGTATACGGCCCCCGCTCGGAGGGCCAAACGGCGTTATCATTGTGCCCCGAGATTTTATCACCGACACCCCGAATCGGCCCCGGATTTCCCACCGGAGTCACCCTCGTATATATTGAGATGGTGTTCTGCTCCCTGAAAGACAGTAGCGAACCTTCCCGCACCAAGCGAGCGCCGGGTGAAGCTCAAGGATCTCTCCCGGGCGCTCTCCGAGGAGGTCGGTGCCCGTTGCGCGGTGCCGGGGGACGCGGCGCGCGAGGTACGGGGGTTGGCCCTGGAGGAAGCGGCCGAAGGCTGGCTGGGACGAGACGAGGTGGCCGTCACCTCCAGGGCCAACCTCGACGAGGGCTTCCTGAACGAGCTAGCCGAGGCGGGCTCCCCGGCCGTGGTCTGGCGCAGGGACGGGAAAGCGCCGCCGGCGGACGCCGAACGGGCGGCGGCGATGGGGCTCGGGCTCTTCGAGGTGGCGCGGGACCTGCCGCTGCGACGCCTGCACGCCATAGTCTCCGACGGCGAGGGGCTGCTCTTTCTCTCCCACGGCGTGGGGCGGGCGCTCCTGGAGAGCACCGGCGGAGACGCCAGCATCGAGGAGGTGACCCTCCGCATCTCGGAGCTCCTGGGAAGAGATGTGGCGGTCGAGGATCCCGTGGGGCGCCTGATCGCACCACTTCCCAACAAAGACTCGGATCGCCCGACCGAGCTGCGCGAACTCTTGGAGGAACGGGGCCTGCGCGCCTCGCGCGGCACGGGGGTCGAGGAGACGCGCCGCGAGCGACGCGACCGGTACGCGCGGCTGCCAGACGGCTACGTGTCGGTGCCCGTCGAGCGCTGGCGGATCGGGGACCGGGAGCTTTTCTGGACCCCGATAGGGACCGGTGTCCCGGCGGGCTACCTGTGGTTCGACCTCGACAGCGAGGCGCTGCGCCCGGAGGACGTGGTGCTGCCTTTACTGGGCCCGGCGGGTGCTCGAGGCCGAGCTCGGCAAGGAGCGCGTGCGCCTGGAGACGGAGCTCGGCGTCCGGGGAGACTTCGTCGACGACCTCATAAGCGGGCACTACGGTTCGACGGACCTCCTTCTCCAGCGCGCCCGCTACCTCGGCGCCGACCTCTCCGGGGGAGCCATGGTCCTGATAGTGGACATCGACGACTTCGCCCGCTACCTGGAACGCCGCCGCCCCAAGGAGCCGGCCATCCAGGAGCTCAAACGGCGCCTGGCCGACGCCGTGCGCCTGCAGGCCCGCCAACTCTTCTCCAACTTCCTCCTCGGCCCCCGCTCGGACAACGTGATCCTGTTTCTCGGCCCATCGGAGACCGAACCGGCCGAAGAGCTGCTGGAGCGTTCGCGACGGCTCGCCACCCAGGTCCAGCGCTACGTGATGGGCCTCCTGCCGGACCTGACGGTCTCCGTCGGGATCGGGCGCCACAAGGGCGACCCGGTCCTCCTGCCCGACGCCTACTCCGAGGCGGAGGTTGCCCTGGAGATCGGGCAGCGCATCCGCGGCCCGTCCTCCGTCTCTACCTTCGAGGACACCGGCACCTACAAGCTGCTTTTCCGCGTGCTCCAGGAGAGCCCCGAGGAGCTGGAGACTTTCTACGACGAGACCCTCAAGCCCGTGGTCGTCTACGACGAGCGCTACGGCACCGAACTGGTCCACACCCTCACCACCTACCTCGGCAACGACGCCTCGACCGTGAAGACCGCCTCGGGCCTCTTCGCCCACCGCCACACCATCCGTTACCGCCTCGACCGCGTCAGCGAGCTAACCGGCCTGGACGTCGACAAGAGCAACGATCGGGAACGCCTCACGCTCGGCATCAAGGCCATGGAGCTCCTCGGGTGCGTCCCGGGCGAACCGTCCAGCTTCGCTGACCGGTAGCACGCGGCGCCCTTTGAGGGCTCCGCTTGTCAGCCCGCTTGGCCCTTCGGGCTCCGCTCTCAGCCCGCCGTCCTCCCTCCGGTCGTCGGCTTTCAGCACGCTCCGGCCTTATCAGGCTTCGCTTTCAGCCAACCGCCAGGGCGCGCGGTTCGCTGCCGCCCCGCGTATTCCGGAGGTCGAGCGGCTTGTTGTCGGGACGAGGCCATTCGCCGGGCGCGTCGGGGCTGGAGCCGAACGGCGGAGGCTGACTAGCTGAAAGCGAAGCCCGAAGGGCCAAGCGGGCTGACTAGCTGGCGCAGCCAGCGTGCTGCCCCGCCATCCTATACATTCGCCATAACATGGGTCCGCGGCGGGGCCGCCATCTTTGTACACTTGGCCAAAGACGCTTCTGGGATGGGTGCTTAGACTGTGTGCGTCGCGTACATACCCCATCTCTGTAGGAGGAATGACTGTTGCGCAGGCTTTCCCTTTTCGCGTTGACAACGGTATTGTTTGTGCTGGCGTTGCCGGCACTGGCGTTCGCGCAGGACGGACCGACGACCGCGGAGCTGTCGCTCGCGATGGACACCATGTGGGTCATCGTGGCGGCGGTACTCGTGATCTTCATGCAGGCGGGTTTCGCCATGCTGGAGGTCGGCTTCTCCCGGATGAAGAACGTCGGCAGCGTGGTGGCCAAGATCCTGGTCAACCTCGCCATCGCGGCGCTCCTGTTCTGGGCCGTCGGTTTCGCCATCACCTTCGGCACCGGCAACGCCATCATGGGGACGCAGGGATGGTTCCTGGCGGTTCCTGAGGGCCAGGTCAACGCCGTCTACGCCGGTCTCTCCTGGACGCAGGTGCCGCTTTCGGCCAAGTTCCTGTTCCAGGTGGCCTTCTGCGCGGTCTCCCTGGCCATCGTTTGGGGCACCATGCTCGAGCGGACAAAGTTCGCCGTTTACGTGGTCTTCGCCGTCATCTTCGCGGGCCTCATCTACCCCCTGATAGGGCACTGGATCTGGGGCGGCGGCTGGCTGACGGAGCTCGGGATGCAGGACTTCGCCGGCTCGACGGTCGTCCACCTCTCGGGCGCCATGGCGGCGCTGGCCGGCACGCTCCTGCTTGGCCCACGCCTGGGCAAGTACGACGACGAAGGTCGTCCGATGACCATCCCGGGCCACAACATGCCGCTCGCGGTCCTCGGCGTCCTGATCCTCTGGATCGGCTGGTACGGCTTCAACCCGGGCTCCACGATGGCGGCGAGCACCCAGATAGCCGACATCGCCCTGACCACGACCCTCGCCGCTGCGGCCGGCGTCCTCGGTGCCATGCTTATGAGCTACTTCTACCGTGGCAACGTCGACGTCGGGATGGGCGGCAACGGCGCTATCGCGGCCCTCGTCGGCATCACCGCCCCGTGCGCCTTCGTCGCGCCCTGGGCCTCCATCGTGATCGGGCTGGTGGCCGGCGTCATCATGTACGCCACCCTGGTCTACGTCGACCGCATCGGCGTGGACGACCCGCTCGGGGCGATCGCGGCCCACGGCATGGGCGGCATCTGGGGCACGCTCTCGTGCGGCCTGTTCACGACCCCAGACCTCGCCGCTATCGGCCAGCCCGGCCTGTTCTACGGCGGCGGCTTCTACCAGCTCGGTATCCAGGCCCTCGGCATCCTGGCCTGCGGCGGCTTCGTCTTCGTGGCCTCCCTCGGCGTCTTCGCGGCCCTGAAGGCCACCATAGGCATCCGGGTGAAGCCCGACCAGGAGCTCGACGGTCTCGATATTCACGAGCACGGGGTCTTCGGCTACGGCGAGCAACTCGTCGCCACCGATTACCAGAACGGAAACGGTCGCAGCAACCGGGACCCACAGGAGGCTACCCGGGCAGAGGGAACGGCCTAGAGAGGGGTACCGCGACGAACCGCGCCGGCCGGGTCTTCTAACCCCGGTTGGCGACAAGAGAAGGCCCCGGGGGTAGAATCCGACCTTCGGGGTTTTCCCGCGCATGGTTCCCAGAGCACGGAGGTACGTTTGGAAGCTCCGATCACCCAGGCCACGGCCAGCGGCAACAACGTGATCGCCGTCTACTCGGACAGGGTCGAGCTGCGCAGCGGCTGGCAAGGCCAGCACGTCGAGGTCCTACCCCTCAGGGACATCTCCGAAGTCCGCGTGCAGGGCCTCGTGAACTGCACGCTCACCATCGCGAGCAACAAGGGCCGTCTCTACCGGCTCCAACGTTTGGCCCTCCCCGACGCCCGCGCCGTCAAAGCCAACATCGAACGCAACAAGCAGAAGGCTGGCCTCTACGAGTAGGCCGTCCTACTCCACCGCGACGTTGAACTCGTAAAGAGCCTTGCCGCTCGCCGACGGCTGGTCTACTCGTACCGAGACGACGACCAGGTACCGGCCGGCGGGCAGTTCAGCGGGTATCTCAGCCCTCCTGCCGGTAGGCGCTACGGCCAACTTCGTGATCTCATGTCCGAACGTGGGAAGGTGCACGCCACGGCGCCCCTTTGTCCGGGCATCCCGCTTCTCCGCGAGCACTGCGTCCAGCGGCACGTCGGTCCGTGCGGCGGTGAGCCGGGCGGATCGCGTCTCGGCGCTCGGCAGCTAACCGCAGAAGAGTTCCCGCGCACCTTCGAGCTCAGGCCGCATCTGGAGGGTGTGGACCGCGACGCGGAGTTCGACTTCGGGCTGGATCTCGTCCTCTCCGGCCTGAAGGCCCGTCTCTGACAAGCGGTTGGTCGGGGAGCGAGGGGTAAGAAACGGTCTAGCGCGGGTCGTCGATCAGGAACAGACGCGTCGGCCCCGAGGCGAGGTTGCGGCCCCGGTGCGCCCCGGCGCCCCTGGTGGCCAGGGGCAAGAAAAAGGCCTCTCCCTCCGCGGCGGACAACGGCTCGCGGTCGTCGTCGAATTCGTACCGGATCTCTCCATGGATCACTAACCCTCGATGCCCGTCCTCGCACCACTCCTCGCGGGAGGCGCCTTCCTCGTACTCGACGATGGCCCAGCGCACCCCCTCCACCTCTGCCTCGCAGGCCATGATCCCTGGGGCGTCTTCGGCCCAAGTTATGTCCCGGAATGGCACCGTCCGTTCTCCGTCCACGCTCCGCTCCTCGTTCGGCTGCTTGTGGGCGAGATTCCGTTTCGATCAAGATCCACGGAAACTTCGCCTTGCCACCTCAATGAGAGTACAACGTTCGGGCAGCCCGGGTTATGATGTTTTCGTTGCTTTGTGGATGACGCCCATCCATCTCGACGGTTCGGGCGCCAGGGGTATCCTGGCAACTCCAGAAGGGGTGGATCAGGAAAGGAGGCCATCGAGGAGTAGCAAGACCCGACGACACGAGACCCTGACGCGCCAAGACACGACATCCGGGAGGACCCAATCATGCCGCGTTTGCCCCACGGGAAGGTCATCACGTTCGAGGGGTTGCAGGCGGCCCGCGACGCGGTCGCCGAGAGCAGCACGACGTCGACCCTGGGATTCGCCGCAGCCAGACCCGCCGATACGCAGGACTTCGGCTTTTTGTTCCCGGCGCTGCAGCGGGATCCCGAGAGCCTTCTCCCCGAGTCGCGCGAGACCCGCGACGACCTGATCCGCCTCGGCCAGACCATGCGCGACGCAGGTAGCAACGGCGGCGATGTGGGAATCCCCGCCGGCTACACCTACTTCGGTCAGTTCCTCGACCACGACGTTACGCTGGAGACGGTCTCGGCGACCCTTCCAGACCTGCTCGACCCGGATCTAAAGCCGCTCCGCCGCACGGAGATAAGGGACGCCATACGCAACGCCCGCACGGCCACCCTGGACCTGGACAGCATCTACGGGCTGCCGGCGCCGCGTTCGGGGGCAAAGATGGAGATCGGAAGGGTCACTTCCCTCGAGAGCGACGAAAAGCCCTTCCTACGTCCGCCGGGGAAGAGTGCCCGCAACGACCTTCCCCGGGAGCCTCGCAGCGACGACCCCGAGCACGACCGTGCCGCCCTGATAGGGGATCCCCGCAACGACGAAAACACCATCGTCGCCCAGCTGCACCTCGCGTTCCTGCTCGCCCACAACAAGCTGGTCGACGCGGGAGAGCGCTTCGCGGGGGCCCGAAGGCTGCTGCGCCGCCACTATCAGCATATCGTCCTCCACGACTTCCTCAAGCGCGTCGCCGACCCGCAGATAGTGGACGAGACCATCGCGGCCAACCACGTCTACGATCCCGGCGACGACGAGTTCTTCCTGCCGCTGGAGTTCTCCGTCGCCGCCTACCGTTTCGGACACAGCATGGTCCGCGCGGACTACGACTTCAACCTCAACTTCAACACGAGTGGGGACCAGGGGACGACGCCCGCGACGCTGGGTCTCCTGTTCACCTTCTCGGCCCTCAGCGGGCAGCTCGGCGAGTTCGACACGCTGCCGGAGAACTGGATCATCGAGTGGGAAACCTTCGTTAACGTGGGCGTCCCCTTCAACAAGGTCCGCCGCATCGACACGCAGCTTGTCGAGCCTCTGTTCGAGCTGCCGGATCTGCAGGGTATCCCCCTGCAGGGAAATAGCGCGCGGCTGGCCGTCCGAAACCTGCTGCGCGGCTACCTGCTCCGCATACCGACCGGGCAGGCCGTCGCCCGGGCGCTCGGGGAGAAACTCACCGGCATTCGCGACATACCCGTGCTCACGCCGCGCCAGATCCGGGAAGGCGCTATCAGCGAGGAGCAGGAGCGGGTGCTCCGGGAATCCGGTTTTCTGGAGCGCACGCCGCTCTGGTACTACGTACTGGCCGAGGCGGCGATACTCGCCGAGGGCCGGCGTCTAGGGCCGGTGGGCAGCACGATCCTGGCGGAGGTCTTCGTCGGGCTCGCGCGGCGCAGCGACACCTCGATCCTGGACGCCCCGCACTGGGAGCCGTCGCTACCAGGCGGCGAGGACGGCGAGTTCACCTTGAGGGACCTGCTGAGGTTTGCGGGGGTCCTCTAGCTAGCCCCGGTTGACATCCGCGCTGAGCGGGACGGTTCCTGCCTCACTCTCACCGAGAATCCCGGTAAGCACGTCGGGGCGGTCGGTGATGATGCCGTCGACACCGTAGCCGAGCAAGCGGCGCATGTCAGGCTCCTCATCGATGGTCCAGACGTCCACCCACAGCCCCTGTTCGCGCACCGCCCGCACGAACTCCGGGGTGACGACGCGCAAACCCCTGTATGTCTCTGGGGCCTGCACGGCCCGGAACGGCAAACCGAGCGGGTTGCCCAGATGCAATCGGCTGAGGAGCCAGAACGAGAACAGCTCAGCGCTCGAGGCGGCGGTCGCCACCTTTCCGCCGCACGCCTGGCGGAATCGCCGGGTGGTTCCCGAATCGTCGGAGACAACCAGCGTCCGCTCCTCGGCTTCAGCACCGTCGATGGTCTGCCACACTTTTTCCTCTATGCCGGGACGCTCGCCCTTGATCTCGATGTTCACGGGCACATCCGGGAACCCGCGGTAGACCTCTTCGAGCGTAGGGATCCTCACCCCCTTGCCCCGCCACGGGTACGTCTTGCCATCGTCGGGAGTGAAGCGGAATCCCGCGTCGAGACGCCTCAGTTCGGCGAGCGTCATCTCCCTGACGGCTCCCGCGCCGTCCGTGGTCCGATCGACCGCCGGATCGTGGATCACCACCAGCTCGCCCTCGGCGGTGGCGTGCACGTCTAGCTCGATCACGCCGGCCCCCGCCTCCAACCCCTCGCGGAACCCCTCCAGGGTGTTCTCGGGCCCGATCTTGGCCCCGCCCCGGTGCGCGATGTTGACCGACCATCCGGCCGGCTGTCGCGGCTTCTGGCCCGATCCGAAGCTCCTGCTCCGTCGGCCAAGGACCGCGGCCATCCCGAGCGCACCCGCCAGCGCGCCGATGACGAGGGCTACGGCACCCAGGCGAACCTCCCAGAGGTTGTCCGCAACCACCGAAGAGGGCCCTTCTTGCTTTACGATGAAGTTGCTCAACAGTTCTCCTTCCGACGCTCCACGCCGCCGCTTGACCACATGATGCCGCTCCGGCGCACCCGGCGCACACAGCCCTGGCCGTTCCATCGAAGGAAGGTTCTGCCCCATACCCCAGGCGTCCGGGGAAATGTAGCGTCTAGCGCAAACGGACCAGAAAAAGATCGCCCGAACGCGCGATGCGCAACGGGCCCCGATGGGCCAACATGGGGCTCAGAAGGTTAAGAAACGCGGAGAGGTGGACGACATGACCCAGGAAGAGCTCGTCAGGTTCGAGCTGGTCCTGCGGGAGGCCGACCGTATCGCCGCCCTGGTAGCCCGTGACGCGGCCCTAGACGCCGCCGAGAGACGAGAGTCCTCGGATACCGTCACTCGGTTAAGCGACGATTCGCCTTCCGAAACCCCGCTGGTTCTCGCCGCCTAGGACCGGCCCAGCTGCAACGCCGAACGCTCTCTGGGCGCGCCAGCACGAAGGCCCTAGGAGGCCACCTCCTGAAGCTGGCGTTCCAGTTCCTTGATCTCGTCCCTCAGCCTGGCAGCGTACTCGAACTTTAGCTCCTCGGCCGCCTCGAGCATCTCGGCCTCGAGGTCCGCTATGAGGGTCCGCAGCTCGTCGGGATCTCCGGGCGCGTCGCGAGCGGCCTTCTGGCGCTGGGTCTTGTAGAGGCCCTTCGCCTCGGCGGCGATGAGGATGTCGGAGACACCCTTGGTGATCGTGCGCGGCTCTATGCCGTTGCGCTCGTTGTAGGCGCTCTGGATCTCGCGGCGGCGGTTCGTCTCCCCGAGGGCGACGCGCATCGCCTCGGTCTCTTTGTCGGCGTACATGATCACCCGCCCTTTGACGTTGCGGGCCGCCCGGCCGATGGTCTGGATGAGCGCCCGCTCCCCGCGCAAGAAGCCTTCCTTGTCGGCGTCGAGGATGGCGACGAGCGTAACCTCGGGCAGGTCCAGTCCCTCGCGCAGGAGGTTGATGCCGACGAGGACGTCGAACTCCCCGGTGCGAAGGCCGCGGATGATCTGGATGCGGTCTAGCGTCTCTATGTTGGCGTGCATGTAACGCGCCTTGACGCCGTGCTCTAGCAAGTAGTCCGTGAGGTCCTCGGCCATCCTGATGGTCAGCGTCGTGATCAGGACGCGCTCGCCGTGCTCCACGCGCACGGCGACCTCGTTCAAGAGGTCGTCTATCTGGTTCTTGGTCGGCCGGACCTCGACCTCGGGGTCCACGAGCCCCGTGGGGCGGATGATCTGCTCGACGATCTGGTCCGAGTTCTCCAGCTCGTATGGCCCCGGTGTGGCCGAGACGAATATCAACTGGTTGGTCTTGAGCAGGAACTCCTCGAACTGCAGCGGCCGGTTGTCGAGCGCCGAGGGCAGCCGGAAGCCGTGCTCGACGAGCGTCGTCTTGCGGGAGCGGTCGCCCTTGTACATCCCCCTGACCTGGGGCAGCGTGATGTGCGACTCGTCGACGAAGGTGAGGTAGTCGTCGGGGAAGTAGTCGAGCAGCGTGTACGGCGTCGAGCCGGGGGGCCTGCCGTCGAGGTGGCGCGAGTAGTTCTCGATGCCGGAGCAGTAGCCGAGCTCGCGCATCATCTCCAGGTCGTATCGGGTACGCTGCCCGAGACGGTACGCCTCCAGGATCTTACCCTCCGCGTTGAGCTCCTCGACCCGCTGCTCCATCTCCGCCTCGATGTTGTTGGTGGCGACGACGAGCCTGTCCTCGTCCGTGACGAAGTGGGTCGCCGGGTAGACGGTGAGCGTGTCCATCTCGCGCAGGATCTCGCCGGTCAAAGGGTCGACCTCGGTCATCCCCTCGACCTCGTCCCCAAAGAAGGAGATCCGGTAGATCGAGTCCTGGTAGGCCGGATGAACCTCGAGGGCGTCACCCCGCACCCGGAAGGAGCCGCGGGCCAGCTGGAAGTCGTTGCGCACGTACTGGATGCGCACGAGATCCCGCAAGACGTCGTCGAGGTCGTAGAAGCCACCCTTCTCCAGCAGCACCATCTTCGAGCGGTACTCGTCCGGGCTCCCGAGGCCGTAGATCGCGGAGACGCTGGCGACCACGATCACGTCCCGCCGCGTGAACAGCGAGCTGGTCGCCGAGTGCCTGAGGCGGTCTATGTCCTCGTTGATCTGGGCGTCCTTCTCGATAAAGGTGTCCGTGCTCGGTACGTAGGCCTCGGGCTGATAGTAGTCGTAGTACGACACGAAGTACTCGACGGCGTTGTTCGGGAAGAAGTCGGAGAACTCGCTGGCTAGCTGCGCGGCGAGCGTCTTGTTGTGGGCAATGACCAGAGACGGGCGGCCGACCTTCTCGATGACGCGGGCCATGGTGTGGGTCTTACCCGAGCCGGTTACGCCCAGCAGGGTCTGTCCCCGCTGCCCGGCGTCGAGGCCGGAGGCGAGCTTCTCTATGGCCTGCGGCTGGTCGCCGGTCGGCTGATACTCGCTGCTTACCTGGAGGTCTGTCCGGGTCTCGATGGGGGCTCCTCCCGTGCAAGGGTTCTCGCGGATACTGCGGGCTGAAACCTGCCGTCTCCGACGGCCGACCGCACCCGACAATTATACGGCAGGGACGGCTTTTTTCCTCCCCGATTCGATCGGATTATGGGCAAAACTACTGCCCGTTGTTCGCCCCCTTCTCGGCCTGCTTCTGGGCCTTCTGAGCACCTTTCTCGACCTTCTTCTGGGCGTCGCGCAACTCCTTCTCGACCTTCTTCTGGCCCTTGCGCAGCTCGTCTTCGGCCCGCTGCTTGCCCTTCTCGACCTGCTTGTCGACTTCTTCCCGGGCCCGATCCTCGACCGCCTGCTGGCACGCGGTGGCGCCGGACAGGGATACCAGGGCAGCCAGGATAAGTACGGCCCAACGCTTCCTCATCTCTCTCCTCTCTGACAGCGTAACTCGCTACACGGACGCTTCCCCATCCTGTTGTACCGCAAACGCGTCCCGGCGCGACTCCTGCGGTTGGGGTAGCGCGTGGTCCGACCGGACCGTTTCGCGACGTTGCTACCCATGGTCTATCGAGCGAGAGGCACAATGCCGGCGCTACGGCCAGAGCGATCCATTAGAGGATCCTCACGCCGTTGCAACGCTGCGTTAACGTCGGCCCCGCACGATTGGGGCATGGAAGGCGACGCGACAAACTTGGCCCAGTCCGCGCTGGAACGGTACGGTCTGCGGGGCGCCCGAGCGAACCCCCTCGGGGCCAGAGGGGGAGACAAGGCGCTCTTCCGGGTGGACGTCCCGAGGTGCCCCCTGCTCGGCGGTCTACTCTCTCGCTCGGGCGCTCCTCGTCCGGATCGCTTTCTCCTCCGCGTGCACGAGGAGGGCACCGTCGGCGCGGCCGGGCTCCACTCGGAGATGCTGTGGCTGGGCGCGCTGGTCCGCGAGGCGCGCCTGGACGTGCCCGAGCCCGTGCCCGCCATGGACGGCTCGCTCGTGGCCCGCGTCGGTGCCGAGGGGTCCCCGGGTCGTCGGCTGTGCGTGCTCTTGCGCTGGGTACCGGGGGAGAAGAGGGCCCCCGACCTGGCCCCCGAAGACGCGCGCTCGGCCGGCACCCTGGTGGCCCGGGTGCACCGACATTCCGAGCTCTACATCGCCCCCGAAGGCTTTGTGCGCCCCTCTGCCTACGACTGGGAGCGGGTGTTCGGCGGGCGGTCGCCGTTGTGGGGGGAGGGCGCCGCCGTCTACTCCCCCGAGGAACTGGCGGTGTTCCGCGCCGCGGCGGATCGTGTGCGCGGCGTACTGCGGAAGCTCGGGGAAGGGAGGGGCGACTTCGGCATCATCCACTCCGACCCGACCCCGAACAACTTCGTCTTCCGAGGCGGGGACGCCCGCATCATCGACTTCGACAGCTGCGGCTGGGGGCACTACCTCCACGACGTAGCCGTGACGCTCTCGGCGCTAGGCGCCTATGGGGAGCGCCGCGCAGGGCTGCGGGCCGCGTTCCTGGAGGGTTACCGGCGCGAACGCCCCCTCCCCGAAGGCCAGCTGGGGCACCTCGGGGCGTTCAGGGCGATGCGGCTGGCGCGCAGGGTGGCTACGGTCCTCGGCCGGGGAGGGCCCGCGGCGCGGGGTTGGGGTCCCAAACGGTTCTCGGGCGTGGCGGAGATGATCGGCAGTTACGCGGCGGGCGCCGGCGGGGTGGAGGGCATGGATCTCGGCCCCAAGCGGTCCACTGGGCCGTGCGCAGCGCCGCGTTGACCGGAGCCGGACGCCGGTGCGCGACTCGCCGGCCGTCTCTCGGACTCGAGAGCGGGGCCCATTCACCCTGCTGCGGGCATTAGAGTCCTCGGCAACCCTTATGCACGACCCCGAATTAAGTCCCGTCTCCCTCGATCCGGTAACCCCCATCGCCACATCGTTCTTGCCATAGAGGCCCTCGTAGGTGTTCCGGGCCGCCGCCAAGACGTTCTCGACGTAGTCTCGCGGCGCACGCGTCTGTTGCGATAGCGAGTCGGCCGAGAAAGATCAAGCGGCTTCGCGTTCGAGCTCCTGGTCGGACCCGTTCCAACGCCAGGTGTTCTCGCCGCGGAGGTGCACACCCCCCAGCCAACGGTCGATTCCGTTCAGCCCGACCCGGTCCTCGTCGCCGGCAAGAACCTCCTGACCCGTTCCGGTCAGAACGGCCTTCCGATTCCAGAACCCTTCCGCGTCTTCGCCCGGTGGCGGGGCCAGGATCTTGCCGCCGTCCTCGAAGAGTACTAGGGGCTCTTGCGCCCCGCTCAGGTCTTCGAGGTAAGAGGCGAACACGATGTCGCCCAGGAAGATGGGCTCCTCGCTCCCCTGGTGTGAGGCGACGTACGCCTCGCGCAGCACGTTTCTTCCCTCCGAGATCGCCTCCAGCGCCTGCCGCTCCGAGCGGGAGAGGCCGTTCTCGGTCGAGGGGAATTGCTCGAGGTGCCGGAGCAGCGCAGGTCCAAGGAAGGGCAGGGCGGGGATGTCTTCGTCGAGCAACGCCGAGACACGCCTGGGATCCGTTGAGCAGAAGGCCTCCCAAGCCCTGCTGGCGAGCCCAAGCTCATCGACGGTGGCCTCGTGGCGGCCCCGGAAGAGGGCGCGCAGTCGCTCCGGCCCCAGGTTACCGAGGTACCCGTCCGAGACGGCCAAACTCAACCGCGTGTCCTTGAGATCCCAACCAGAGAAGCGGTCGAGGACCTGGACGAGCTGGAGTTGGTCGTATAGGTCGTGCTCGAAGAGTAAGACCACCTCCTCGTGCTTCCCAAAATCCGCCAAGGCGGCGTCGCGCCCGGCGAAGCTCTCCGCGGTCTCGTGCGGGGACGCCCAACCCCGCTCGGCGAGGAAGCGGGCCCTCACCTCCCCGAGCTCTCGAGCGGGAAGACCCGCCGGAACGGGACCCTCGTGTAGCACGTCTCTCCATGGCAGGATCTCGCCGGCCAAGCCGGCCCGCTCGATCCGCTCGGCGGCCGAGTCCCCGTTGGTGACGAGCAGCATGCCCACCTCTTCCTGCCCCGCGGCCGGCGAGGACGGCTTGGGAATGATCCTGCGGCTATTCTACGAGAGGTCCCCGCCGAGCCCACGACCGATTGTCGACGGTCTGGACCGCTCAGGGTCTGGTCAATCCGAATCGCGGTACAGGTTCTTGCCGTAGAGGTCCTCGTAGGTATCCTGGGCAGCCAAGACGTTCTCGACGTAGTCCCTGGTCTCCCTGAACGGGATGTCCCTGCCGATATCGAAGCCTTCGTCGGAGATCCAGCTGTTCACCTGTCCCTCCCCCGAGTTGTACGCGGCGAGCATCAGCCGCTCATCGCCCATGTACTGCCCCTCGAGGTAGCCAAGGTACCAGGTCCCCAGCGCCAGGTTGACCTCCGGGTTCCGGTAGTTCCCCCGGATACCGCTCCTTTCGGAGACGAACGCTGCCGTCTGCGGCATGAGCTGCATGAGCCCGTAGGCACCCTGGTGCGACTCGGCGTTCGGCTCGAACCGGCTCTCGGCGTAGACCACGGCGGCCACCAGCGTCGGTTCCAGTCCGTGCTCGCGACTCAGGTCCCTAATGGCCTCCTCGTATCGCAAGGGGTAGGCCGCGCGCCGCACCACATCCGTGGTGGTCCTGAAGAGGATGGGCAGGACCACGGCGAGCATCAGGGCGACGACCGCGAGGACCAGCAAGACGACCGCCAGGCGTCGCCGGCGGTCCCGCGCCCTCCCGTACCTAACCCTCTTGCTCCCGTAGGTCACCGTCCGACGTCCTTCCGCGCAGGATCCTGTCCCACAGTTCCCTGGCCTGCCCCCTGAGTTTATCCGGCTCGCCGTCGTTGCGTACCTCGAAGTCCGCCCGGCGGGCTTTCTCCTCGCCAGAGAGCTGCCGCGACTCGATGGCCCGCAGCGAGGCTTCATCTACGCCGCGCTCGGAAGCCCATGCCCGGCGGCGTTCTTCTGGGACCGTCACGGCCACGGTATGGTCGAAGCCGACGCCACCACCCCTGCCCTCGAACAGCAGGGGCACCTCCGCCACGAACAACTCCGCCTCCGAGACGCCGGCCCGCCGCTCCGTCTCGCGGCGGACGAGAGGGTGGAGTATCTCCTCCAGATCGCCCAGGGCATCGGGGTCCGCGAAGACCTTCCTCCCGAGCGCTTGCCGGTCTACGCCCCGCTCGCCACGGAGATCTTCGCCGAAACGGGAGATCACACGCGCGACGGTCTCCCCGTCTTCGGCCAGCAGGTCGTGGACGATCTCGTCCGAAGAGACCGTCTCCGCTCCGAGCTCACCAAGAAAGCCGACGAACGTGCTCTTGCCCGAAGCGAAGGGGCCGGTGACCGCGATGGTCACCGGCCCCCTGTTGGGTGCCTCGGTTGAGGGGCGCGCCGCTATTTCTCTTCGAGGTCCAGGTCAGAGAGCGAGTCGAACGCGCCCGTGCGCAGACCGCTGCCCTCGCTGCCGGTGCGGCCGCGGTCCCGGTCGTCGCGGTCCCTGCGGGGCGGACGGTCGTCCCGATCCCGACGCGGCGGGCGCTCGCCCCGGTCCTCGCGCTCCTCGCGCTTCGGACGCAGGGAAAGGGAGAGCCGGCGCCTGCGGGCGTCCACGTCGATGATGCGGGCGTCCACCTCGTCGCCGGAGCGCACGATCTCGTCGGGCGTCTCCACGTGGTGGTCGGCCAGCTCGGAGATGTGGATCAGGCCCTCGACCCCCTCGGCGACCTCCACGAAGGCCCCGAAGGAGACCAGCTTGGTGACGCGGCCGTGGATCGTCTCGCCGACCTTGACCTGCTCGACGATCTCCTGCCACGGGTCCTTGCGGGTCTGCTTGAGCCCGAGCGAGATCCGCTCGCGGTCGCGGTCAACCTCGAGCACCTTGACCTCGACCTCCTCGCCG
Source organism: uncultured Rubrobacteraceae bacterium (assembly GCA_963769655.1). Classification (GTDB taxonomy): domain Bacteria; phylum Actinomycetota; class Rubrobacteria; order Rubrobacterales; family Rubrobacteraceae; genus CAVYMT01. The sequence continues at coordinate 736,516 of CAVYMT010000007.1, forward strand.
ACCTCGACGACCTCGGAGGGGTGGTCGACGTGCTGCCAGCTGAGCTCGGAGATGTGGATCAGGCCGTCTATCCCGTCGAGGTCCACGAAGGCCCCGAAGTCCACGAGGTTGGAGACGGTGCCCTTGATGATCTGGCCCTCTTCCAGGGAGGTGAGGATGCGCTCGCGCTCCTCCTTGCGCTCCTCCTCCAGAACCGCCCGGCGGCTAAGAACCACGTTGTTGCGGCTCCGGTTGAGCTCGATAACCTTGCACTCGAGCGGCTGCCCGAGGAAGGCCTCGAGGTTCCTGACGCGCCGGATGTCGACGAGGCTCGCCGGCAAGAAGCCGCGCAGGCCGATGTCCAGGATCAGGCCGCCCTTGACGACCTCGATGACCGGGCCCTCGACGGTGCGCTGCTCGTTGTACGCCTCCTCGATACGGTTCCAGGCCCGCTCGAAGGCGGCCCGCTTGGCCGAGAGGATGAGTCGCCCGTCGGCGTCCTCCTTTTGCAAGACCAGGGCCTCCAGGCGCTGGCCAAGCTCGACGACCTCCTGCGGGTCGGCGCCCTTGCGGATCGTCAGCTCGTTGGAGGGTACGAGGCCCTCGGATTTGTAGCCGATGTCCACGAGGACCTCGTCCTTGTCGATGCGGACGACCTCGCCCTCGACTATGTCGCCGTCCTTGAAATCAATCAGGACGCTCTCGTCCACGGGGATTACTTCTCCGTTCTCCTCACGGAAAAAGTCCCTCATGGTCAACTCGCGGGACGGCTTCTGGGTGGTGTCAGTCATGTAGCCTTTGCTTTCCTTCTGCTTCTCTTACGGAACGCCGATTATACCTGAATCGCTGGGGGACAACGGGGAACCTACTCCAGGGGGCTCACCCTTCCCCATCGGTCCCCGACTTTCGCCTCAACTTCGAGGGGTGGATCGAGGTCGTAGGCGGCCACCATCCGGTCTATGGCAAGGGCCGCCACCGCTTCGACGTTGGCCTCGTCCGTGTCGAAGACGAGCTCGTCGTGGACCTGCATGATCATGTCGGTCCCCAGACCGGGCAACCGCGGCCGGAGATCCACCATAGCCACCTTGATGATGTCGGCCGCCGTCCCCTGCACCCTGGCGTTGAAGGCGATCCTCTCCCCCAGCCTCCGCACGTTCTTGTTGGAGTTCCTGAGCTCGGGCACGTACCTGCGGCGTCCGAAGAGGGTGGTGGCGTACCCGAGCTCCTCGGCCTCTTCGAGGGTCTCGCGCATGAACTCGGTCACCCTCGGGTAGCGCTCGAAGTACCGCTTGATGTACCGCTCGGCCTCGGCAGGGTGGACGTTTCCGAGCCTCGTGGCCAGACCGAAGCCGGAGATGCCGTAGAGGATGCCGAAGTTGACCATCTTGGCGCGCCGCCGCAGCTCGGGGGTGACGCTCTCCATCCTGACGTCGAAGACCTCGGAGGCCGTGCGCGTGTGGATGTCCTCGCCCTTGCTGAAAGACACGACAAGCGCGGGCTCGCCGGTCATGTGCGCCAGGATCCTGAGCTCTATCTGCGAGTAGTCGGCGATCACGAGCCTGCGACCCGGCGAGGCGGTGAACGCGTCCCGGATGCGGGCACCGGTCTCGGTTCGGATCGGGATGTTCTGCAGGTTCGGCTTGTCGCTGGAGATGCGGCCGGTCGCCGTGGCGGCCTGACTCAGCGTGGTGTGGATCCGGCCGTCCTCGGTGATGAGGTCGCGCAGCCCGTCTATGTACGTGCCCTTGAGCTTCGTGTACTCGCGGTACTCGACTATCAGCTCGACGATGGTGTGTCCCTGCAAACGCAACTGCTCGAGGACCTTGGCGTCCGTCGAGTAGCCGGTCTTGGTCTTGCGGATCGGGGGTATGCCCATCTCCTCGAAGAGGACCTCGCCGAGCTGCTTCGGGGAGCCTATGTTGAACTCGTGGCCGACTTCCTCGTAGATCCTGGCCTCGAGGTCGGAGATGCGCTCGACGAGGTCCTCGCCGATGCTCTCCAGCGCGCCGCGGTCGACGGGCATGCCGACCTTCTCGATGTCGGCGAGCACGTCGGAGAGCGGCAGCTCGACATCGTAGTAGAGCCTCGCGAGGCCCATCTCCTTGAGCTCCTCGTCCAGCCGCGGCGAGAGCTCGTACACGAGCGCCGCCCGCCGGGCTGCCTCCTGGACCCGCAGATCTTCGTGGTCGACCTCGACCTCGGCGAGGCCCCGCTCGGAGGCTAGCGCCTCGGGCTCGTAGCTCCCGAGGCCCGGCTTTACCAGGTAGGCGGCGAGGTAGGTGTCGAAACCGGCGCCCTGGATCCCGATCCCCTTGGCGTCGTGGGTCCACAGGGGCCTCTCGGGCAGATCATCCAGCAACCGGACATCGCCCTCCGCGACCGCCGCGCACCAGCGTGCGTCTACCCCATCGTCGGCAGCCGCGACTGGGGCCACGGCGACCGGCTCGAAGCTCGGCTCTACGCCGGCCTCGGTTACGCCGACCTCCAGACGCTCCAGGGGCGGCAGCTCCTCGCCGCCGGCCACGGGCAGCGCGGCGAAGCGCGGCTCCAGGGTCCGGAACTCGTAGCGCCGCAGCACGACGTCGCGGCTCTCGGGCGCGACGCCTTCAAAGCGCAGCGCCTCCCGGTCAAATTCGACCGGCGCATCGAACCGCATCCTGGCCAGCTCCAGCGACAAATACGCGCTCTCGCGACCCTCCTCCAGCTTGTTGCGCGTGCCCTTGGCGGAGACCTCTTCGAGGTTCTCGTAGATACCGTCCACCGTGCCGAACCTCTGCAGCAGGTCCCGAAGCGCCCTTGGGCCCGATACCCCTGACGCCCGGTATGTTGTCCGACGGGTCGCCGACGAGAGCCTTGTAGTCGGGGATCTGCTCGGGCGTGACGCCGTACTCCTCGACGACGTCCTCGCGCCCGTAGGTCTTGGTCTCTGAGACGCCGCGGGTGGTCCGCAGCACCTTGACGCGCCCGTTCACGAGCTGCATGGCGTCCTGGTCCCCGGTAACTATAAAGAGCTCGACGTCGTCCGGGACGCGCCTGGAGAGGGTGGCCAGAACGTCGTCGGCCTCGAAGCCCTCGGCCCGGACCGCGGGGATGTTCATGGCGTCCAGGATCTCGTCGAGGTGGTCGAGCTGCGCCTTGAGCTCTTCTGGCATCGCGGAACGTTGCGCCTTGTACTCGGGGAAGATCTCCATCCGAAAGGCCGGCTTGCCGGCATCCCACACCACCCCGATCCCCACGTCCCCGTCATCCGCGTCGAGCAGCTTCAAGACCATGCTCGTGAAGCCGTAGAGGGCGTTGGTCGGGAGGCCGCTGCTCGTGGAGATGCTCTGCGGTAGGGCATAGAAAGCCCGGTAGAGCAAAGAAAATCCGTCGATAAGGTAGACACGCACTGGGATGGATTATATCGGAGTGTGGGGCGGTTTCCCGCCGGGATCTCCCGCGCAGCGGAGGATTTTTCGGCGCCGCGCGGCGCCGCAAGGGCCCCCACGGCTCAGAAGGCGGTCCCGCCAATCCATCGGAACGTGATGGACCCCTCGTCATCCTTCATCACGTCGTAGCGCTCGAGCTCGTACGACTCGTAGGTACGGACCGTGATCTCGGCCGCCGCCTGATGCGAGGTCCCCCCGGAGGCCGCCACCGCCAGGTCCCGGCTCTCCCAGAGGCAGAAGGAGAGGCACGCGCCGCGGTCGTCGGCGTCACCCTTGAAGTAGCGGAGCAGTCCGCCAGAGCTTTGTGCCTCGGCGTAGGCCCTATCGTCGTGCTCGCGCAGAAGGTCTATATCCGCATCAGGCCGTCGCACGGACCGGAAGACCACCAGGTAGAGAAGGTCGAACGGCAGCGGCCGCAAGCATGAAGACCAGTTGAAACCCTCCCGGATCGGGAGGTTGGCGTAATCGGGGTTGATGGGGGAAAGTTGTCGGCAGGCCTCCTGAAGGCCCACCCGGAAGGTCCAGGGTCACTTAACACCTCTCTGATCTCTACTCTAAGCGTCACCTCCTCTCGCGTCCTCGCCACCTTTGAAGCGGCCGTGCCGTCCCACCACGGTCCCCCGCATGTCTCCGGGCTGCCGCCAGGCCGTGTGCCCGACCCCGTAGCTGCTGTACGCGACGTGCTCGTACCTCACCAAAGGCGCGTACTGGCAAGGAACAGTGCCAACGTTTGTCCGAACCTCAAACACACCGCTACCCTACACACCCCGCGCAGAGAAATCTACCGATTCAGTGAAGAAGCGACGAAAAGCTCGCCCCGAAGATCGCCTCGGTCGCTTCCAACCAGGCCCCAAATCAGCGCGCTGAGAGCTACCGTAGGCAGCGGGCTAAACTTCGCCGAGGTAGGCCTCGCGGACCTTCGGGTCCTCGCGCAGCTCGGCGGCGGAGGCGGAGCTTACGATCTGGCCGGTCTCCAGGACGTAGCCGCGGGAGGCGATCTCCAGGGCGATGTTGGCGTTCTGCTCGACGAGGAGGATGGTGTTGCCCTGTTTGTTTATCTCCTCGATGATCTGGAAGATGCGTTCGACCAGGACGGGCGCAAGGCCCATCGAGGGCTCGTCGAGGAGCAGGAGCTTCGGGTTGCTCATCAGGGCGCGCCCGATGGCCAGCATCTGCTGCTCGCCGCCGGACATGGTGCCGGACTCCTGCTTGATGCGCTCCTTGAGGCGCGGGAACAGGTCGAAGACCCTGGTTATATCTTCCCGGATCCCCGCGCGGTCGTTGCGGTGGTAGGCGCCCATCTCCAGGTTCTCCAGCACCGTCATGCGGTGGAAGATCTTGCGCCCCTCAGGGCTCTGGGCGATGCCCCGGCCGACCATGTCGTGGGCCGGTACGCCCTGTATCTCCTCGCCGTTGAAGATGATCTTGCCCTCCCGCGGAGGGAGAACGCCGTTGATGGAGCGCAGGGTCGTGGTCTTGCCGGCCCCGTTGGAGCCGATGAGGGTGACGACCTCCCCCTCCTCGACGGTGAGCGAGACGCCGCGAAGGGCCTGGATGTTCCCGTAGTAGCTGTGGACGTCGTGCAGTTCCAGCAGGGCCACGTCTCAGCCCGTCCTTGCCGTGCCGAGGTAGGCCTCGATCACCCTCGGGTCCTCTCGCACCTCGCGCGGGCTGCCCTCGGAGATCTTCTCCCCGTGGTCGAGCACCGTCACCCTGTCGGAGATGGACATGATGACCCTCATCTCGTGCTCGATGAGAAGAACGCTGATACCGCGCTCCCCGCGCAGCCGCCGTATCAGGTCCGTCAGGCGCGCGGTCTCTTGCGGGTTCATACCAGCCGTCGGCTCGTCGAGCAGCAGCAGCGTGGGCTCGGAGGCGAGCGCCCGCGCTATCTCCAGGCGCCGCTGGTCGCCGTAGGAGAGGTTCTTGGCGAACATCTCGCGGCCACGGATGCCGACGAAGTCGAGGAGCTCCGCGGCCTTCTCCCGGCCCTCCCGCTCCGCGCGCCGCGTCCCCGGCGTCCGGAAGATAGACCCGAGGATGGTGCTCTTCTGCAGTCGGGTGTGCATCCCAGAGAGCACGTTGTCCACGGCGCTCATGGTGCCGAAGAGCCGGATGTTCTGGAAGGTGCGTCCGATGCCCAGCTGGGCCCTGCGGTGCGCTCCAAGCTTCGTCACGTCCCGCTCGCGGAAAACGAACTGTCCGCCGGTCGGCTCGTACAGGCCGCTTACCATGTTGAAGAACGTCGTCTTCCCCGCGCCGTTGGGCCCGATGAGGCTGACGATCGAGCGCTCCGGGATGTCGAAGTCCACGGCGTTGACCGCCACGAGCCCGCCGAAGACCTTGGTGATGCCGCGCGCCTCGAGCAGGTTCTCCGTCCCTGGCGCGTCGTTGGTGGCCGCCTCGGGGGCCTGCTCCGGCTGGCCGTCTTGTGGCTCAGACACGGACCGGTTCTCCCGTGGCGTCGCCGCTCTTGGGGTCTTCGTCGTGGAGCTCCTCCTCCCGCTGGCGGTTTGGGATGATGCCCTCTGGTCGGAACAGCATCATAAGAACCAGGAGCACGCCGAAGATAAAGAAGTTGTACTTGGGGATGTCCACGGTGGCGAGCGCCGGCTGCCAATGCTCTCGCCGATAGCGTGGACCCAGGTCTTCATCTGCGGCAGCAGGTAGAAGTTGAAGCCCTGCAAGGCCACGGCGCCCAGGATCACGCCGTAGATGTTGCCCATGCCCCCCAGAACCACCATGCAGAGGATAAAGATCGAGATGTTGAACGAGAAGCTCGTCGGGAAGATGTTCTTTATGAACGCGCCGTAGAACGCGCCGGCCACCCCGCCGAACGTCGCGCCGAGGGCGTAGGCCCAGAGCTTCGTCGTCACGGGGTTTATGCCCATCGCCGCCGCGGCCGTCTCGTCCTCGCGAACCGAGATCCAGGCCCGACCCGAGCCTCGAGTTCTGCAGCCTGACGTTGACGTAGACCGTGATCAGGACCAGTAGCGAGGATCGTGTAGAACCACGGGTTAGAGCTCGAGCGTCCCGAACCGCTGCCAGGCCACCAAGCTGTCCGGCAAGAACGGGAGGCCCGGCGCAGTCTATGGACTTGATGCCGATGGTCCCGTTGGTGAGGTTGAAGCCGCCGAGGTCGTCGCCGTTCTGGAAGAACCGGGGGATGATCTCACCGAACCCGAGCGTCACTATCGCCAGGTAGTCGCCCCGCAGCCGCAGGGTCGGCGCGCCGATGATGACGCCGCAGAGCGCGGTAGAAGGCGCCGGCCAGGATCAGGACGATCCAGAACGAGAGGTGTATCCCCGGAACCCCGTCCCCGGTGATGGAGATCGCGGTGGTGCCGAACAAGATGCTCACCTGGTCGAAGTGAGCCGAGGCAAACCAGCCGACAGACGTAGGCCCCGAGCGCGTAGAACGCCACGAAGCCGAGGTCCAGCAACCCCGCGAAGCCGACGACGATGTTCAGGCCCAGCGCGAGCATGATGTAGATCGTGATGATGACCACCGGGTACATCAGGTTGACGTCGACGGTCTCATTCAGAAAGTTGTTCCACATCGGGAAGGAGAAAGCCACGACGATGAGGACCGCCGGAAGCCAGTATCTACGCGCGGTGGCCACGCTACTCGCCTCCCCCTTGCACCGCCGAGCGGTCGCCAAGGAGTCCACGCGGCCTGAAGACCAGCACGAGGATCAGGACGCTGAAGATGACGATCGAGGTCCACTCGACGCCTATGTACTGGTCGGTCATCGCACCGATGATCCCGATCAAGAACCCGCCCACGACGGCCCCCGTCAGGTTGCCGATGCCCCCCAGAACGGCGGCGGTGAACGCGTAGAGCCCCTGGGTGAATCCGACGTTGAAGACGGTGATGCCGTTGAAGAGGCCGTACATGACGCCCGAGGCCCCGGCGAGTATGCCGCCGAGCAGGAACGTGATGGAGATGGTCCGGTTCACGTTTATGCCGACCATCGAGGCCGCGTCCTTGTCCTGCGCCACGGCCCGCATCGCCTTCCCCTGGCGGGTACTGCTGATGAAGTAGGAGAGGCCGACCAGCAGCGGCACCGTCACGGCGATGACGAAGAGGTCCTTCCAGCGGAAACCCGGGGAAGATGTTGGCGTTGGAGACCAGCTCGGGGAACGGCGACCTGCGCCGGGCCCTTCCAGATCAGGCCGATGTTCTGCAGGATAAACGACATGCCGATGGCCGTGATCAGGACCGCCAGCCGCGGCGAGTTGCGCAATGGCTTGTAAGCCACCCGCTCTATGGCCACGTTGAGGAATCCGCAGACGGCCATCGCGACCAACAGGGCCAGGACGACCCCGAAAACCTTGATGGGAGTACCGGAGTCACCCGTGATAGCGCCGAAGAAGTTCATACCCGCGAACGTGCCCGAGAGCACGGTCAGGCCGACGAACGAGCCGATCATGAAGTTGTCGCCGTGGGCGAAGTTAATGAGCTCGATGATGCCGTACACCAGCGTGTAGCCCAGGGCGATGAGCGAGATGATGGCCCCGTTGGTAATGCCGATGATGAGCTGGGAGACGAACTGCCCCGGGTCCTGCACCGCCCGGATGAGCAGCAAGACGAGCAGGACCGCCGGTGAGCGCAACCGCGATGCGCGACTGCCAGCTCGATGAACCGGACGCTATCGAGCAGCGCCCCCGAGCGCGTCTTCGTTACGTCACCGGTCGTCATCTGGAAGCCCTCTTCCCGAAAGCGGGGACCGGCGCACACTCCGCCGGTCCCCAGGGTTTGCGCGGGTCGTCGTCTCCCCTACTGCTGAACCAGATCCTCTACGTCGAGGACGCGGTCGAGCGTGAACTCGCCGCCCTCGACCGTCTGGACGGAGAGCTCCGTGAGAGCTGGTGTCGCCGTCCTCGTCGAAGCTCCAGGTGCCGAGCACGCCCTCGAAGTCCTCGGTGGCGAAGACCTGCTCGAGGACCTGCGCCCTATCGGGCGCGCCGCCAGCCTCCTCGCTCGGCCCGCTCGATGGCGTCGAGCATCACGTTGGCCGCCTCGTAGGCGTAGGCCGTGTAGGGCTGAATCTCGTCGTCGTACTGCTGCTCGTAGTTCTCGACGAACTCCTGGCCCTCGGCGGAGAGCTCGCTCTCGGGCAGGCCACCGAAGGTCACGTAGATGCCGTCGGCCGAGTCGCCGGCCTGGCTGAGCAGCTCGTCCACGAAGATGCCGTCAGGGCCGACGAAGAGCACGTCCTCGTTGGACATCCCGGCGCCGACCTTGTCCTTGATGAGCTGGGCGGCGTTGTTCTCGATGATGCCGCCGAAGTAGATGGCCTCAGGGTCCTCCTGGGCGATCTTGTTCATCAGCGACCGGTAGTTGGAGGCGGAGCCGTCGATGCCCTCACGCCCGATGACCTCGATGTCCAGCTCCTCCGCGGCGCTCTGGAACTGGTCGGCGAGGCCCTTGCCGTAGGTCTCCTTGTCGTCGAGGATGTAGACGGACTCCACGCCCTCGTCGGCCAGCAAGCGCGGCGCCGGCCTGCGCCCTGCTTGTCGTCGGCCACGATCACGCGGGCGTAGTTGCGCTCGCCCGTCGGGTAGTACGAGTCGGGCTCGCTCGGGCTCACCGCCCGGCTTCGTCAGGCCGATGTACGTGTTGGCCGGGCTGACCATGGCCAAGCCCGCCTCGTTGAGGATCGGGATCTCCACGGCCGCGCAGCCGGAGTTGAACGGCCCGATCCAACCGACGATCTCCTCGTCCTGGGCGGCGCTCTGCGCGTTCTCGGCGCACTTGGCCTCGTCCCACTGCCCGGCCTGCGCCGTGGCGTCGTCGAGGGACTCGTAGTCGATGTTGACCTCGCCGGCCTTGCCGTCGCGCTCCTCTATGGCCAGCTCTATGGCGTTGACCATGGTCGTGGTCTGTGCCCGGTTCGCGCCCTGCAGCGGCAGGTCGCTGACGATCTTGACGGTCTCGGCACCACCGCCGCCCTCACCGCCGCCGCCGGCGCCACCGCCGCACCCGACCACCAGCAAAGCGGCCGCCACGCCTAGCATCACCAAAGTACGCCCGACGCATCCTCTTCAAGTGCCCTCCTCGTTTCCGATCCCTGCCCGCGTCCCGTCGTGCGGCCCGGGTACCCTTGCTACGATCCCCGAACCGCTTACACAGCACCCGCTGCGACGGTCCATAAGGGGTTTATTGACGCGGCATTATGGGTAGCACGGGCTGGTTTGTCAAGCAGGCCGCAGCCAGCTACGACGGCACTCCTGCCGTTGGTATAATGCCCGCGTTTCTCGACGCCGGAGTGGCGGAATCGGTAGACGCGCCGGACTCAAAATCCGGTTCCCTCCGGGGAGTGTGGGTTCGAGTCCCACCTCCGGCACCAGAGACGGACCCTTCGGCGTTTGCGGGAGGTCTTGCGCGCGGCGTAGCAGCCGCTGAAGCCTCTGCCATCCTTCCTGGCGTCAGCGCTGGCACCGACCGTCCCGTCGCGGGTCGATGACCGACCCAAGTCCGTGCTCGGTGGCACCCGAGGGCAATCCGGTACGGCCGGATGGCGCGCAGGGTCCTTCGGGCGGCCCGGCGAACCTGACGGTGAGGACGCTTTGCGCCACCAACTTCCTCCAATCAAAGAAAGTCAGAAAAAGTTCGAGAAAAAACGCCCTCGAGTGATACTTTTGGTGATCGAGTTCCGTATATACGCTTGACAGTGTACAACGAGGCTTCGATGAAAGGGGCCAACATGATGAAGAAACTGGTGGCGACGGGAACTGTGACGGTGCTGATGCTGGCGATGGCCTCCCCGGCATTCGCCCAGGCCGTCGGCGGCGACGTCACGCGACCTTTCGTGGACGCCTCCCAGACCCAGTTGGCGGTTGGCTTCCAGACCAACGAGGGCGACGCGACGGCCGACGCCAGCGGGGTTGGCAGCGCGGCGGCCGCCGAGATCGGGCAGGACCTCTCCATCGACCAGAGCCAGTACAACGGCGGGGTCACCTGGTCGTGGTGGTGGTAACGAGCGCCTGAGGCACTAAGGTGCGAAGAGGCCGGGCTTCCTTCGCGGGGCCCGGCCTTCTTCATGCTTGCGGGCGTCGAGACCGGCGCTAGCCCAGTACCCGAGCCACCACGCGCACGAGCACCGAGGCGGCGAAGAAGGCCGCCAGCCTGACGAGGCCCTTCAGCAACGCCTCGAGCAGGTCGTCTTTGGCCCCCCTGCGCTCCGGTATCTGCTCGTCCACGAACCTGTCTACCTGGCGGCTGAGGCCCATCGCTATGGCTATCGCCAGCACGGTCTGCAGCCGTTTCTGCGTCTGGTCGCTCAAACCGCTCCTCACTGTCAAGGTCCCGGCCCCTGGGCCGCGTCGCCGAGCTTACCCCTGGTCGGCCGGTCGCGCAACGTATACCCGCGGGTGGATCCCGCCTAACCGGCGCTCGGGTCCGGCAGGTGGTCGTCCGGGCATCATCGGCCTCTGAGTCATCACCCGGACACGCCGTTACCCTGGCCCTCTTCGTCCTGGCTCCGGTCGTCTTTGGTGGGGGCCACCGCGAACAGCTTTGAGGTGTCGGGTCGCGATACGAGATCCAGCACCCAGTCGGCCAGCACCCGCGCCCGGTTGATGTTGTGACCGAGCTCGTAGAGGTAGACGCCCTTCCAGACCACGGCCCCGATAGCCCCCGCGAACTTGGCGCCGGTGATATCCACCAGGGCCCCGCCGTAGCCCAGGTCGATCAGCTGCCCCAACTGGCGATAGCGGAACGCCTCTTTGACCTCCTTGCCCAGGATCTCCGCGGCGAGGTTGCGGCCCGCGACCGCGCCCTCCTGCTCCGCCGCTTGCGCGAGCGCCGGGACCTCGGGTCCGTCGTACTCCAGGTGCACGCAGTCCCCGACGGCGTAGACGCCGGGACGATCTTTGACGCGCAGGAACCCGTCCACGAGGATACGTCCTCGGGGGTCCTTGGCCACGTCCATGTCCCTCACCAGGGGCGGCGGCTCCACGCCGGCGGCCCAAACCACCGTGCGCGAACGCAGGGTGCGGCCGTCCGAGAGGGCCACGGCGTCGGGGGTAACCTCGGTGACCTTCGCGTCGTTGAGAACCTCTATCCGTTTCGTGGCGAACCGGCGGGCGCCGGCGTTGGCGAGCGAAGGATCCAACCCCTTGAGGATCCCCTTGCCGGCGTTCACGAGGACCAGGCGCACGCGATCGAGGTCCACGTTGGGGTAGTCGTCTGCCAGGGCTTCGAAGATCAGGTCGTGCGTGTCGGCGGCCGCCTCGACCCCGGTCGCCCCGCCGCCGACGAAGACGAAGGTGAGGAGATCGTCCGCATAATCTCCGCGCAGCCAGTCGGCCTCCTCGAAGCGGTCGATCACGGTATTGCGCACACCAAGGGCGTTCCCGAGGCCTTTGAGATCCAGCGCGTTCTCGCGAGCGCCCGGCGTGCCGAAAAAGGTGGTGCGGCTGCCGGGAGCCAGGATCAGGTAGTCGTAGGAGAGAGGACCTCGGTCCGTGCCAACCGTTCGGGATTCGAAGTCCACCCCCTCGACCGCGGCCTGTGAGAAGCTGGCCCCCAGCGGGTTCGTTGCGCGCCGGATCGGATAGACCGCGTGTTGCAACTCCACGTCGCCGCTAATGGTCGCCGGAACCAGAGGCCAGAAGGTGCTGAAGTTGACCCGATCCACGAGGATAGCGCCAACTCCTTCCCGCCCTTCCAGGGACCGCGCAAGGAACCGGAGCGCGGCAAGCCCGCCGAAGCCCCCGCCGGCGATCACGACCTTCGTCCTGGCCTCGGCGTACGGGGCGTCGAAGGGCTTGGGCCTTGTGGCGCGACCCCGCCGCACCGCGTCCCGAATCCCGTGTCCGATCGTCGATCCCAGCGTCGCCAGCGTGGCGCTTTTCATCCTCTCGCTCCCTTCGTAGCGTTGCGCCGTCGGGTAGTTCGGAACGTTGGGCGCCCCTCAATCCCGGATCGGCGAGGATTACTGGCCACAGACTGGCGTTGCCAGGGTTTACAGAGGCCCGATGCGCGGGTGAGGCTCCGCCAGTCTCTCTCGCGTTTATCCGTTACGCCCCATCGCTCGCCCGCCGCCGGGCCTCTGGCGGGCCAGATCCCGGAGGAACCATTCTATGCGCGCTCCGGGAGGCTAGCAACGCGGGGCTCGCACGCGGATATTTCATGCGCTCGCGTCCGGGGTCGGTCGTGCCTCCTACCAGCGTTCGGAGCCCGCAGCTTTGAGCACTGGCGCAGGTCTCGTGGGGTGTGAAAGGTAGGACTAGCGCCGCAGCCTCTGCGATGTAACATCTCGCCGACGGAACGGCGAAGGAGAGGTCTTGGACGCGCACGCGGATTTCCCGGGCGACCTGGCGGACACCGTCGGCGCATTGCGGCGGAGGGACGCGACGACGGAGGGTGTCCCGGCATTCTTGCTGCTCGAAGATGGGACGCCAGAAGCGTCGCCCCTGCCGCGTCCCACGGAGGAGGGGCGTGCGCTGGGCGCGCTGGCGGCCGAGGTCCTGGGCCGCCTCGCGAACGTTGGCGATTCGACCAGCGCGGCCGACGCGATAGACGAGGGCGGCGCCGGCAACCGAGACCAGCATCCGTCCCTGCGCGAGAAGATCCCGCTGACCCTCGAAGCGCTCGCCGCCCACCGTTTCGTGCCAGACGGACGCGCCGCCGGTTGGACCGAGCTAAGCGACGCAACCGAGACGGCCGGTTCCGGCTACGGTACGCGAGACGATGTCGCAACCGTGGCGGCATCCTTCGCCGCCGGCCGCTACATACGGGCCGTAAACTTTCACGCGACCCCGCGCCGATTGGCCGGACGGCTCGAGGTTCAGCTCTCAGACTTCGCCAGGCACTTCGCCCCCGTCAGCTACGGGGACCTTGCCGGGCTCGTGAGCAGGGGCGAGTGGCCGCACGAGAAACCCGGCCTGATAGTTAGCTTCTTCGACGGCCGCCGCGACAATGTCGAGGTGGCGGTTCCCGTCCTGGAGCGGGTCGGCCTCGTGGGCTGGTTCTTCGTGGTCTCGGGCTGGATGGCGGCGCCGCACGAGGAACAGCGCGCCTACGCCCGGCGCCACCGCATCGACCTGGCCGAGCCCGACGCGCCGGCCAACGCTGCCGGGGACGACCGGATCACCCTGACGCCCGAGGAGCTGACCGAGCTGGCCGATCGCGGTCAAGTCGTGGCCTCCCACACGCGAACGCACGCCGCCATCCCCCGGACACGCCGGCCGGGGAACTCGAGCGCGAGGTGACGGGCTCCAGGCAAGACCTGGAGCGCCTGCTCGATGGCCGGCGCGTCCGGGCCTTCGCGTGGCGCGAGGGCTCCCCGCTCGACCTTGACGCGCGGGCGGATCTAGCGCTGCGAGAGGCCGGCTACGAGCTGCTTTTCGCCAACCACGTCGTACAGCGGATCCGCTGAGCCGGGAAGATCGCGCTCGTGCGGCGCGGGATCGAGCCGCACGAGCGCCTCGATCCCGGACCTCGACGGGCCGCCGACGGGACGTCAGGTCTCTATGTTGATGGTGAGCAGGCCGGAGATCCCATCGTCGTTCGCGCCGATAAAGTAGATGTACACCTCCGCTGTGCCGGTCTCGCAACGGTAGACGGCGAGGTCTTCGCCGTACCTCCGGTGGAAGACCCGCCCGAGCCTCCGGAACCCGCGGGCGCTCTCCCGCTGTCCGGGGTCCATCCACGGCTGCACCGTGCCGAGGGAGTCGAAGTACGCGTCGAAGTCGAGGCGGGCGGCGACGCCAACGGGGAAGTCGGAGCAGCCCGAAAGGTTCGCCATGCGTTCGGCCGTCGGCAGGCCGCTCTCGCCCGGGTACGAGACGAACCACCACCCGCTGTCGGCCTCGGAGCCGGGCATCTGCAGGCCTTCCGACCTGTAGAGCAACCGTTCCTCCAGGGTCCTGCGCTCCCCATCCGCCAGCGCGCCGCCCGCGAGCACCGCGCCCGCCAGGAGCGCGAGCACCAGAACCAGGATCGACCTCTTTGCCCGCTGCATCCCCATCCTTTCCTTCCGCCGTCCTTGACCCCAGCGCCCCATGCTGCTGCGCACCCGCGCCACGGCATGGGGCGCTTCCTGACAAGGTTCTTCGGGCACCCGTGCTAGATCCTTTAGCGGTAGCGGGCGCGATGGTACTGCTTGGTCTTCTCCAGGTTTTTCGAGAGGCAGCGTCGAGAGCAAGAACGGCAGGACGAACGGGCATCGAGCTTGCGCTGGAGCGCCCACGGTTGCCGGGCCGTGGGAGGGATCCTTGCGTTGCTGCTCGCGGCGACGGCGGGTTGCGGACGATGATCTTCGTCTCCTGGCAAACAGGGCCCGGCTCGCCGGCGCAGGATCGGTCGAACGGTCCAAAAGTGTTAAGAATTGGGTACAATGCTGGGTTGTGTTCTCGGCTAGAGCCTCCCCCTCGCCGGATCGGGGTTGGCCCGCGCTCAAAAGGTGAGGATGGCAGACAAGCAGCACATCGACAACCTGTCCCGCACGTCGCGGCGCGTCAGCCGAGCGCGGGTCTACCGACGCCGCAGGTGGGGGGCGGTCCTCACCATCCTCTTGGGCCTGCTGATAGGCATCGGGATCCAGACGGGCTCCCTGTTTCAGATGCTGGGGATAGGCGTCGAGGGCGACGCGGCCTCCGACGGGGTTCGGTCGTCCAGCGTTACCCCCACGGCGTCGCGGCAGACGGACCCCGCACCGGGAGGCGACACCGTCGGGCCGGTCGAGGAGACCGACGGCCCAGAGGGGACAGGCGGCACCGGGGGGACGAGCGGCGCCGAGGAAACCGACGGTCCCGTAGAGACGACCCCAGAAGGCGGCGACCAGGCCAGCAAGACCTCGGGTAAGTCGGGCGCGAAGGCTCAGACGAAGAAACCTCCGCAGGCGTCGGAGGAGCCGCTAAACGTGCTCGTTCTGGGCGTGGACCGCCGGCCCACCGAAACGAGCGATATGGGAAGATCCGACACGATCATGATCGTGCAGGTGACGCCCAAGTCGGGCCGGGTGGAGATGCTCTCGGTGCCGAGAGACCTGTACGTCGAGATCGAACCCGGGGTCCAGGACCGGATCAACGAGGCGTACACCTACGGCGGCGTGCAACAGACCTGGGCGGTGATGGAGGGCGTTACGGGGATACCCATCGACAACTACGCCATCATCGACTTCCAGGGCTTCGAGGACGTGATCGACGCCATCGGCAAGGTCAGGGTAGACGTCGGCCAGGATCAGTTCCCCGAGAATTGGGAGATGGGCGAGGGCATGTCGAAGCTCAACGGCCACAAGGCCCTCAGGTACGCCCGCTACCGGGGCACGCCCGGCGGGGACCTCGACCGCATCCGGCGCCAGCAAAAGCTCCTCGCCGCGCTGCGCCGGCAAGCGCTGCAGTGGAACACCGTGACCAAGGTTCCCCAGATCGTCAAGGTTGCCAACGAGAACGTCGACACGGACCTCGGGCTCCTGAACGCGATCTCCATCGCCAGGGCCCTCGTGCTCAACGGCGGGGCGAACGAGGTCGAACGGGTGCAGCTAAAGGGCAAGCCGGAGGTGCTACCGGACGGCGCCCAGGTGCTGATACCCAACGACCGGGCAAACGCGCAGATCCTGCAGCAGTTCCGCGAGTAGAATTACGGTCTAGCCCCGCGCGATCGGGGCGGAGAGGAGCGCAAGGCATGCCCCACCCGTGGCACGACATCCCGACCGGCGACGACGCCCCCCGTGAGTTCAACGCCCTCATCGAGATCCCCAAGGGCTCGAAGGTCAAGTACGAGCTGGACAAGGACACCGGGCTCTTGAAGGTGGATCGTATCCTCTATTCCTCGATCCACTACCCGGCGAACTACGGCTTTATCCCAAGGACGCTGGGCGACGACGACGATCCGCTCGACGTGCTCGTCTTGATGCAGGAGCAGGTCTACCCCCTGAGCCTCCTGGTGGCGCGCCCGATCGGTATGATGCACATGGTCGACGAAGGACAGGACGACGAAAAGATCATCTGCGTCCCCCTGGAAGATCCCGAATACCGATCTTACGTGAGCTACGAGGAGCTGCCCGAGCACCGGCTGGACGAGCTGCGGAGCTTTTTCGAGGACTACAAGAAGCTTGAGAACAAGAAGGTCGACGTGGAGGACTTCGCGAGCGCCGAGGAGGCGATAGAGGCCGTCCGGTACGCGATGGAGCTCTACGAAGAGAAGGTCGCCCCGACCATGGAGGCGCAGTAACCGCCTGCCACCCTCACCCAGCGCCAACGAGGAAGGGCCTCCCGGAGTCGGGAGGCCCTTCCTCGTTCTTGCTGACAGCTGATTGCTAAAGGCTGACAGCGCGGTTGGGGCCGACGGCCCCAACCGCCTAAAACTCGAAGACGATGCGCGACTTCTTGCGGGAGCGGCGGCGTCGCAGAAGCAGCCACAGCACCAGCAGCCCGCCGGCGATCGCGAGCCCGGTTCCTGAGGTGAGCGTCGTTATGGCGCCGCTATGCACGTCGGCGGCGGCCGGACGCTGCTGGACGTCCTCTGGGGTCGCGTTGCCCTCGACGATGTCCTTGAAGTTGCGCAGGTCCTGTTCCATGATCGCCTTCGGGCCAGAGGTAACCCTTGAGGCCACCTCGCCGAGCCTCCCGGCCGGCACGTCGGCGTACTTCATCTGGACCTCGACCCTGGTGCGGTCCGGGGTGACCTCCTGAAAGCGGACCTGGCCCGAGGTCTGCAGATCGCCGTCCACGCTGTTCCAGCCTATGGCGCTGTTGGGCTCGTCCTGGGTGGTGCGGGCGTCGAACTCGGCCCTGTAGCCCAAAGGTCCCTTGATGACCCAGTGGGAGGTGTCAGGCCCGGTCGCGCGCACCTCCTCGATGTTTTTCATGAACGCGGGCAGGTTCTCCAGGT
The DNA here is from genome assembly GCA_963769655.1 of uncultured Rubrobacteraceae bacterium. Taxonomy (GTDB): domain Bacteria; phylum Actinomycetota; class Rubrobacteria; order Rubrobacterales; family Rubrobacteraceae; genus CAVYMT01. The sequence continues at coordinate 753,769 of CAVYMT010000007.1, forward strand.
TGCGCCAGTACTCGTAAGCCTGGGCCGCCGGAACGTCTACCTCGATGCTGCCGTTGATCGGTTCGGCCATTTTCCCTTCCTCGTTATACCGTTTGCGTCCCGCGCTCTTTACCCCGTCGCCGGCCCGGTGAAACCGGGCAATTTCCTCGCCTGGCAGCCGCCGCCGACGCCGTTGCCGCGATCGGCGAGGCGGCACGATTCGGCCTCCGGAAGACCCCAGATCCCGCGCTGTGCCGCCCGGGCTTCGGCCTGGTCGCTCTCGAAATGCCGCCGGTAGCGCGTGTTGGGCGGGAAGGTCGCGACCTGGGCATAGCCCTCCCTGAGCAACGACCGGTTGAACATGCCCCCGTCCAGACGCACGTAGGCCAGGACGCGTCCGTAATCGTCCTTCTTCTCTACGTCGAACTCGAGCGTGGCCCGCCGTCCTGCGAGCGTCCTCTCCGCGTACGCCGCGGCCTGTTCGGCGTAGGGTTGCGGCCCTGCCGGCGAACCGGCAACCTCCGGTGTATCGACCCCGATCAGGCGCACATCCTCCTCGCCCCCGATCGCGGGCGTGACCTCCACGGTGTCCCCGTCCGTGACCTGCGAGATGGTCACCCGCACGGTGTCGGGGGAGGCAGGGCCGTCGCCACCGGTGTCGACCTTGGCACCGCATCCCAGGGTGACAGCGCAGAAGAATCCCAGGGCGAAGAGCGTGAGCGTCGGGCCGCGCGACGGACTCTTGGGCGTCCCGGTGCCCGCCCGGGTATGGCGAGGGCCCCGCCGTTCACGGGGCCCCCTGACGCTAGGTCCCGAAAGCTGCTTCGGGGTCAGGCGCTCCTCTTCTGGTCCTGGTGCACGCCCTCGGCGAACTCCTCGACGATCTTGGCATTGAACGCCGGCAGGTCACCGGGGTTGCGGCTCGTGACGAGCCCCTGGTCGGTGACGACCTCCTCGTCGACCCACTCCCCGCCCGCGTTGCGGATGTCGGTCCGCAGGCTGGGGAAAGAGGTGAGGGTACGGCCCTCGAGGACGTCGGCCTCGACCAGCGTCCACGGCGCGTGGCAGATGGCCCCCACCGGCTTGCCCTCCTCGAAGAAACCGCGGACAAAGCTCACGGCGTCGGGGTCCATCCGCAGGAGGTCCGGGTTGGCCACGCCACCGGGCAGCACCAGGCCGTCGTAGTCGGAGGCGCTTGCCTCGGAGACGACCCTGTCCACCGTGAACGTGTCGGCCTTGTCGAGGTGGTTGAATGCCTGGATCTCTCCGGCCTCCGTGGACACTAGCTCGGGGGTCCCCCCCGCCGCCTCGACGGCCTCCCACGGGTCGGTCAGCTCTACCTGCTCGGTGCCCTCGGGCGCCACAAGAAAGGCTATCCTCTTGCCCTGCAACTCATTCGCCACAGAGTCCTCCTATCTCGAAAAGTGTGCGGAGCCCTCTACTTTCCCGATGAGCGTCACGCTAAACAAGTTCGGGTCTAGCAGACGAGCGCGGGGTAACCTCCACGCCCCCGGCACGCCGAAGCACCGAGCCTCACGTTTTCGGACCCCGGATCACCTCGGCCCCGGCCTCAGGCGTGAACTCGTAGAAGGCAGGCTCCTCAAAGCCCCGGCCGGCGAAAGCCTGGCGCGTCTGCGCGGCCAGGGCCTCTGCGTTACCGGCCGCCAGGAGGGCGATGGCGCAACCGCCGAAGCCGCCGCCGGTCAGCCGCGCGCCGGTGGCCTGGGACGTTCCCGCGAGCTCCACGAACAGGTCGATCTCGGGGGTGGAGATCTCGAAGTCGTCGCGCATCGAGGTGTGGGAGGCGTACATCAGGCGCCCGAGCCGCTCGAAGTCGCTGTCTTCCAGGGCGTCCGCGGCCTCGATGACCCGCGCGTTCTCCGTGACTATGTGCCGGGCCCGGCGGAGCTCCTCGCCCGACAGCCGCGAAAGGTCCCCCTCCGCGGCATCCCGCAAGAGTTCGACGCCCAGGATCTCTGCCGCCCGCTCGCAGGCGGCGCGGCGCTCGTTGTAGCCGGTGTCGGCCAGGCCCCGCTCGACCCTGGTGTCGCAGACCAGTAGGGTCAGGCCCTCGCGGCCAAGGTCGAGGGGGACGCGCCTGGCCTCCAGGGACCGACAGTCCACCAGCAGGGCGTGATCCCGCTCGCACAGCAGGGAGGCGTACTGGTCCATGATGCCGCAGTTGACCCCGACGAACTCGTTCTCCGCCCGCTGGCACGCGAGGGCGAGGTCCTTGCGGTCGACGCCCAACCCGAAGAGGCCGTCCAGGGCTAGCGCCGTCGCCGCCTCTATGGCCGCGGAGGAGGAGAGCGACGCGCCCTGCGGCACGTCCCCGGCGAAGGCCGCCCGGAAGCCACCTGGTACGTCACCCGCCTCGCCCATGGCCCAGGCCACTCCCCGCGGGTAGTCCGCCCAGGACGAATCTTTATCCCCGGCCACGCGGGCCTCCTCGTAGTCGGCGGAGTAGAGGGTTTCGTCCCCAGGGTCTCTCGCGCGCCCCACGGCCGCGGCCACGCGGCGTTCTATCGCGTAGGGCAGCACGAAGCCGCCGTTGTAGTCGGTGTGCTCCCCGATCAGGTTCACCCGGCCGGGGGCGCTCGCCACGACCTCCGGATCCACGCCGAACTCCTCGAGGTAGGCTCGGGCCGCCCGGTCCTCGACCTCCCTCATCGAACGTTCCTCATCCGTAGCCTTGGGGATGGTCCGCCATCCAGTTCCAAGCGTCGGAGATCATGGTCTCAAGGTCGGGCTTCTCCGGCTTCCAACCGAGATCCGCCCGGATCCTGTCGCTCGCAGCCACGAGCACCGGAGGGTCCCCCGCCCTTCGCGGCGCCTCTTCGGCCCGTATCTCGCGCCCGGTGGCCCGGCGGGCGGCCTCGACGACCTCCCATACGGAAAAGCCCGAGCCGTTGCCGAGGTTGTAGACCGCGTGCTCCCCGGCACTGCCAGACTCCAGCGCCCGTAGGTGGGCTCGGCCGAGGTCTTCGACGTGGATGTAGTCCCGGATCGGCGTCCCGTCGGGGGTCGGGTAGTCGGTGCCGAAGATCTTCACGGCGGAGCCCCCGGCGGCGGCGCGCAGCACGAGCGGTATCAGGTGGGTCTCGGGGTCGTGGTCCTCGCCGAAGCGACCCCTGGCCCCGGCAACGTTGAAATAGCGCAGGCTCGTCGCGGCGAGGTCGTGGGCCGCGGAGAACGCCCCGATGAGGCGGTCCACGGCGAGCTTGGAGGCGCCGTAGGGATTGCTCGGCAAGGGAGATGCGGACTCGTCTATGGGAACGTCAGCGGGCTCCCCGTAGACGGCGGCCGTCGAGGAGAACACGAGCCGCCCCACGCCGGCCTCGACCATGGCTTCCAGGAGGTTCAGCGTGCCGCAGACGTTGTTCCGGTAGTACAGTTCCGGCCGCTCGACCGACTCGCCGACCAGGGAGCGGGCGGCGAAGTGGACCACGCCGTCGAACCCGCCGGACACCACCTCGGCCACGCGCCGCGCGTCGAGCAGATCCCCCTTCGCCAACCGCGCCTCTTCCGGAACGGCGCCCTCGTGCCCCGTGGAGAGGTTGTCCAGGATCACGACCTCCTGGCCCGCCTCGACGAGCTGGTCGGCGACGACGCTCCCGATGTATCCGGCCCCGCCGGTGACGAGGAGCTTCATCCGACCTTCTCGATCGCCCTTCGAAGGGAGGCGGCGGTCTCCTCGGGTAGGGCGTCCATGACGAACGCCCCCGCCCCGGTCTCGCTCCCGGCCAGGTACTTGAGCTTGTCGGCGGTCCGGTTCGGCGGGTAGAACTCGATGTGGAAGTGGGCCGCGCCGCCGTGGTCTTCCCCGTCGGTGGGGGCCTGGTGCATGACCATCATGTAGGGCAGGGAAAAGCCGAAGAGCCCATCGTAGCCGGTCAGCAGCCTCTTGAGGACGCGGGCGAGATCCCCTCGCTCCTCGGGGGTCAGCTTTGCGATGGACGGCGCGCAGCGCCGGGCGTAGACGTGCGCCTCGTACGGGAAGTGGGCGTAGAAGGGGACGAAGGCCGCGAAGTGGTCACCCTCCACAACGACGCGGCGGCCGTCTTCGAGTTCGTCGGCCAGAATATCGCAGTGCAGGCAGCGTCCGTCGTTTTCCGCCCGGTAGGCACGGGCTGCTTCGAGTTCCGTTCTCGGACGCGGGGGGACGAAGGGGTAGGCGTAGATCTGGCCGTGCGGGTGGTGCAGCGTCACCCCTATGGCCTCGCCCTTGTTCTCGAAGATAAAGACGTAGTCCACGTAGTCGAGGGCGCCGAGCTCCTCGTAGCGGTCGGCCCAGACGTCGATGAGGTTGCGGATACGCGACTCGGGGAGGGTCGCAAGGGTGGACTCGTGCACGTCGGAGTAGAGCACGACCTCGCACACCCCCAGGCCTGGCGCCGTCGGCGTGAGAGGGCTTCCGGGCTCGTCGGGTTCGGGGGCATCCGGAGAAAAAGAGGGGAACCTGTTCTCGAAGACCACTATCTCGTAGTGTTCGCGCGGGACCTCGGCCGGGAAGCCGCCCGGTCTGGTGGGACACAGCGGGCAATACTCCGCGGGCGGGAGGAAGGTCCGGTCCTGGCGGTGGGTGGCGTACGCGACCCACTCCTCGAGCGTCGGGTCCCAGCGAAGCTGGTTCAAGGCTTCGGGTCCACTTCGGCGGGCTCGTCGGCGCTTTCGTCACCGTAATCGTCGTCGAACGCGTAGAAGACGATGTATCGTCCGTCGTCCTTCAGTTCGCGTTTCTTTTCCATGCCGCTCCCCTGACCATCTCTCCGAGACGCAAGGGAAAGATAGCATCTTCGGCGCGCCGCCCCGGGTTACCGGGACCTTAGCCAGACACCCATGGCGCCGTGCTGGCGGTTGGCCCAGGCATGGTATGGCACGGCCACGAGGTCCGTCGCTCGGGTCGAGTACGCATCCTGCCGGGGACCTGCCGTCCGGTAGAGACGGTTCTTCCAGGCGTCGTCGGGCGGGACCACCTCGGCCTCTCCACGCAGGAGGACCGTCCCTCCAAGCAGATCCGGACGGTCCTCGACGGAGAACACGGTATCGGCGGGCAGGACCACGTTCTGGGGATCGGTGCCAGGGTTGTCGGCCGCCTCGACGCCGTAGAGGATGGGACCGCGCATGAGGGAGACCCTGCCCGCGTTCTCCTGGACGCGCGGGTGGGCCTCGACGCGCCTGACCGGCATAGGAAAATCAAGCCGCAGCCTGTCCCCTGGGCTCCACGTTCGGCGGATTTCGGCGTAGGATCCGGCCCGGACGGTACCGTCGAAGGGTTCGCCGTTCACCTCGACCGCCGCGCCCTCTTCGCACCAGGAGGGGACGCGCACCATCACGCCGAACTCGCCCTCGCCGTCCACCTCTATCTCGACCACTCCATCCCAGGGGTAGCGGGTCCGCTGTGAGAGCCGCACCCTACGGTCTCCCGCCAGGAGAACATCCGCGTCGCCCTCAGCGTAGAGGTGTGCCCAGACGCCGTCTTCCGCGGCACTGTAGAAGTAGCCGGGTAGGGAAGCGAGGAGCCGGGCGACGTTCGGCGGGCAGCAGGCGGTGCCGAACCAGGGCTGGCGGCGGTGCGTCCCATCGTCGGCCAGCGGGTTCTGGTAGAAGTACGAGCGCCCGTCGAGCGAGAGGCCCGGCATGACGGCGTTGTAGAGCGTGTGCTCCATCAGGTCGGCGTAGCGGGCTTCGCCGTCGAGTGCCAGCATGCGCCAGCTCCACATGACGCTGCCGATGGCGGCGCAGGTCTCCGTGTACGCCCGCTCGTTCGGCAGCTCGAAGTCACCGCCGAACGCCTCGCCCTCGTAGCGCGAGCCGATGCCCCCGCTAACGTACATCCGGCGCCCGGTCATGTTCTCCCAGAGCCGCTCCAACCCCTCGAGGAGCGATCGGTCGCCCGTCTCCGCGTGCAGATCCGTGGCGCCGGCGTTCAGGTAGACCGCGCGCACGGCGTGGCCCACTATCTCCGACTGCTCCCGGAGGGGCTCGTGATCCTGGTGGTACGGACGGCCGCCGACGCGGCCGCGGCCGCGCACCTCGACGAAGAATCGCGCCTGGTCCAGGTAGCGGGGCTCGCCGGTCTCCCTGTAGAGCTCGACCAGGGCCATCTCGATCTCCTCGTGGCCGTCGGAGGTCTCCAGCTTTCCCTCGCTCTCCGGGCCGAACGTCTCGCAGATCAGGTCCGCGAAGCGGATGGCGACGGTCAGCAGGCGCTCTTCGCCGGTGGCCCGGCGGTGGGCTATGGCGGCCTGGATCAGGTGCCCGGCGCAGTACAGCTCGTGCAGGTCGCGCAGGTTCGTCCAGCGCTCGTGGGCCCTTTCGAGGGCGAAGTACGTGTTCAGGTACCCGTCCGGCCCCTGAGCGTCCTGTATCTCGATTATGGCGGCGTCTACCATGCGCTCCAGTTCGGCATCCGGGTCCGTCGCCAGCGACCAGGACGCGGCCTCGAGCCACTTGTAGACGTCCGAGTCGTTGAAGTAGATGCCGTTGAAGTCCCCCCGGTCTTCCCGGCCGCGCGGCGGAAGTTGTCCAGCCGCCCCGTCTCTTCCAGGAGCTCGAACTGGGAGGCCAGGGTAACCTCGCGGTTCGTCTTGCGGCGCGGCTCCCAGAAGCCGTCGGAGAGGCGCACCCCCGTCACGGGTACGGGCCGCAACCGGGCGTGCGGGCTGCGGGACGTGTCCACGACGGGCGCGTTCATGGTCGTCTCGGGCAAGGTCGTCCGGCCCGGACCGTCACCCGGAGATCCCCAACCGGAGAACCGTAACGGAGCAAGCGGGAAAGACGTGCTCGAACGAGGTTCCTCCGACCTCGATGGAACGCTCGGTCACGCCGACGCGTTCTTTGCCGAAGTCGTTGGTCGCGGCCGGGTCGTCGCCGGTCACCTCGTGCACCGTCGCCGGGCCGTCGAAGGTAGCGTCCGTCAGCTGGACGGTGGTCGCGACCTCGTTGGCCGGTTCCCTGTTGACCACGACCAGTGTGAGGTCGCTGCCAGCCCCGTTCAGGGTGGCCGAGACGTCGAGGACGTCGAACGGGCCCATGTCCGCCACGCGGTGGGGCCACGAGGAGTCCTCGCCTTCGAGGACGTGCCGATCGCAGTCCACGTGGGCGTCGAGGACGATCTCTTGCATGTGCTCGGCGCAGAGCCTGAGCGGGTGGTAGATCGTCTGCAGAAAGAGGTCTTCGGTGCTGGTGAAGACGGGGGCAATAACGTTGACCATCTGGGCCAGGTTGGCGATCTTGACGGTCTCGCAGTTGCGGGCGAAGACGTTGAGGTAGGTCGCGACCGCGAGCGCGTCGGAGAGGGTGTAGCGCTCCTCCAGGCCGGAGGTCTTGTCCCGCTCCCTGAACCACACGTTCCACTCGTCGTAGGCGACGTGGATGGGGTGCTCTATGCCCTGATCGTAGCGGGCGCGTTCGATTGTGGACCGCACGGTGCGCAGCGCCCGGTCGGCGGCGTGCGGGGCGAGCACGTTTGACCAGTGGTCGTCGCTGCCGGTGTAGATGTGGACGCTGTGATAGTCCACGAACGGCGCGAGCCCCTCGACGACGATTCGGTCCCAGTCCGTGACGCCGCTCAGGCCGCAGCCGACGAGCTCTATGGAGGGATCCGTCCAGCGCATCACCTTGGCGAACTCCCGGGCCTTCTTCACGTACTCCTCGGCCGAGAGGGCCCCGATCTGCCACTCCCCGTACATCTCGTTGCCAAGACCCCAGTACCTGACCCCGAACGGCTCCTCCTGTCCGTTCTTGCGCCTGAGGTTCGCCCAGTAGGTGTCGCTCGTGCCGTTGCAGTACTCGACCCAGGCCTGCGCCTCGTCCATCGTGCCCGTGCCCATGTTGACGCAGATGTAGGGCTCGACCCCGAGCGCCCGGCAATACTCGATGAACTCGTGGGTGCCGAAGCGGTTCGACTCCTCGCTGAACCACGCGAGCTCTATCTTGCGGGGGCGCTCCTCGCGCGGGCCGATGCCGTCCGTCCAGTGGTAGCCGCTGACGAAGTTGCCCCCCGGCCAGCGCAGGATGGGCATGCGCAGATCCCCCAGGGCCTCCAGGACGTCGCGGCGGAAGCCCCGCTCGTCGCTCAGGGAAGAACCCTCATCGAAGATGCCGCCGTAGATGCAGCGACCCAGGTGCTCTATGAAGCCGCCGAAGACCCTCCGGTCCAGCTCTCCCACGGTACGCTCGGGGTCTACCTTGATCTTGGCCAAACCTAGTCCTTTCCGGGGTGCGTGTGTGCCGGGGTCTTGCCCCCGCCGCACGACTCGCGGACGACCAGCGTGACCGGCAGGAGCACGCGTTTGGGTTCGTCCACCTCGCCCGAGATGGTGTCGAGCAGGAGGCGCACGGCGGCCTTTCCGGTCTCGTAGAACGGCACGTGGATCGTGGTCAGCGGCGGGGCGGCGTGCGCGGCCAGGGGGATATCGTCGCACCCGACAACCGCCCGATCTCCCGGGACCGCCAGCCCCTTCTCGCGCAGGGCGCTCAGGACACCAAGGGCCATCACGTCGTTCTGGGCGAAGAATGCCGTCGCGTCGGGCGCCCGATCCAGAAGGCGCAGCGTTGCCTCGTAGGAGGCGTCCGCATCCCAGTTCCCGCTCGCGACCAGCGCGGGATCGAACGGCACGCCTTCTTCTGCGAGGGCCCTCTCGTAGCCTTCGAGCCTGTGGGCCGTCACCTGGCGGTCTTCGGCGCCCGTGACCGTCGCGATGCGGCGGTGGCCCCGCTGGAGCAGGTGCCGGGTCGCCAGGAGACCGGTCTGGCGGTGGTCGGACCCGACGAGCGAGATACCGCGGCCCGGGACGCGGTGGATGCTGACGGCGGGCGTCGAGCCTCGAAGCAGGTCCGCGGCGCGTTCGTCGTGTTCCATCTGCGGCGCGGCGGTCAGGATGCCGTCCACGCGCCGTTCCAGGAGCATGCGCAGGTAGCGTTCGGCGTCCGCGCCCTCGCGGTCCACGTTGCCGATCAGGACGGCGTGCCCGCGCCGCCGCGCCTCTCGTTCGGCCCCGATCACGAAACGGGCGAGCTCCGCGTCGTCCAGGTCGCTGGCGACGATGCCTATGGTGAAGGTCTTCTGGGTGACGAGGCCCCGGGCGACAGCGTTCGGGACGTAGTTCAGCTCGCGGGCGGCACGCAAGATACGCTCCCTCGTCGCCTCCGAGACGGAGCCCTTCCCGTTCAGGACCTTCCCCGCCGTCTGGAAGCTTACGCCCGCCTCCGAGGCGACGTCGCGCAGCGATACGTGCGTCAGGGCGGCCCTATCCCTTGAGGCCCGTGTTGGCGATGCCCTGCACGATCTGGCGCTGGAACAGCAGGAAAACGATCAGGAGCGGCAGCCCACCGAGCACGGCCGAGGCCATGATATCCGCGTAGCGGACGCCGTAGGAGCTCTGCACCGTCGCGAGGCCCACGGGGATGGTCATCATGTCCGTGTTCGTGATGACGATGAACGGCCAGAGGAAATTGTTCCACGAGAGAACGAACGTGAAGATCGCCACCGCGGCGATCGCCGGCCGCGACAGCGGCATCCAGACCTGCCAGTAGACCCTGAAGCGGCTCGCCCCGTCCACCCTCGCGGCGTCCTCGAGCTCGTGCGGGATACCGTCGAAGAACTGCTTGAAGATAAAGACCGCCAGGGGCGAGGCGATCTGGGGCAGGATGATGCCCTGGTAGGTGTCCACGAACCCCAAAGCGTCCATCTCCGTGAACAGCGGCACGATGAGGATCTGGAACGGGACCATCAGCCCGGCGAGGATGACCGCGAAGACCGCCCGCCTGCCCCGGAAAGGCACCCGCGAGAGCCCGAAGGCCGCGAGGCTCGCCAGCACCACGACCACGATCGTGATGATGGACGAAGTCAAAAAGCTGTTGAAGTACCAGCGTAACAGGTTGCCGGCGGCGAGCACCTCCGCGAACGATTCGGCGGTGAACCCGCTCGGGGGTATCCACGTGACGGGAACGGCGGTGGTGTCGGTCTCGGTCTTCAGCGCCGTGTCCACGGCCCACGCCAGCGGGATCAGCCAGATTATCGCCGCGACGGCCAGAACCCCGAAGGCCAGCCAGTTCATGATCTTGCGGCGGGTCCGGCCCTGGCCGCCGGCGGTGGTCTCCTGAATCTCGCCGGGCGTCTTTGCGGTCGTGACGGCCATGCTTACGCCTCCCTGCTTCGGCGGTTGACGATCACGAACTGCGTGACGCTGACCACGAGCACGACCACGAAGAACACATACGAGATGGCCGCGGCGAACCCGACGCGGTAGGTAGTGAAGCCCGTTTCGTAGACGTACTGGATGATGGTCCGGGTCGCGTCGTAGTTCAGGCCACCCTGGGTGTTCATAATGTAGACCTGGTCGAAGACGTTGAGCGAGCTGAGGATCTGCAACACGACGACCAGAAACGTCGTGCGCGCCAGCAGCGGGATGGTTATGAACCTCGTCTGGGCCGCCGCCCCGGCGCCGTCGAGCGCCGCGGCCTCATAGAGCTCCTGCGGTATCTCCTGCAAACCCGCCAGGTAGAGCACGAAGTTGAACCCGATGGTCCACCATACCGTGGTGATGACGACCGAGATCATGGCGACGTTCGCGTCGGGCAGCCACGCCACCTCGGGCAAGCCGACCGCCGTGAGATAGCCGTTTATTAGCCCGAAGCCCGGTTGGAAGAGCCAGACCCAGATCAGGGCCACCACAGAGACGGGCAGCACGTAGGGCGCGAAGAAGGCGAGCCTGAAGAACCACCTACCCGGGATGGCCCGGTTGGCGAGCAGCGCCAGGGCCAGCGCGAGCACGACCAGCGGCGGCACGCTCAACAGCGTGAACAGGACCGTGTGCCACAGCGACGACCAGAAGTTCGGGTCGCCGAAGAGCTCCCGGTAATTGGCGAGCCCCAGGAACTGCGTCGCCCCCCTCTCTACCAGGCTCCAATTGAACAGGCTCATCCTCAGCCCCAACAGGACCGGGAAGATCAGGAAAAGCGCGTAAGCCAAGAGGAACGGCAGCACGAAGAGGTAGCCGGCGAGATCCGTCTTGCCCCGTGAGGTCTTCTCTTTCCCCCCCGCCCCCGTGGGCTCCGCTCGCGCCGCCAATTCGTTACCTCCCCGCTAGCTCCCCGCCAGCTCCGCTTCCCTGACGCCCCTAGAACGGCTTCGGCGTGTCCACAAGCTCCTGCATCGAAGCGCGAATCCGGTCCACCGCCTCGGCGGGCTCGATCCCCCCGGCCATCGCCTGCTGCAGCGGTATCGCCGCCTGCGTCTCCATCGTGGACCCGGAGCCGCTGAACCACGCGTCGGGATCGAGCACCACGTCATCGGCGACCCCGGCGTAGTTGGATTGCGGCGTGAGGTCCTTGTACTCCTGGCTCTCGGCCACCGGCAGGTAGGCCGGGATGTGCCCGCCCTGCGCCCAGATAAAGCTGTTCTTCATCATGGAGCTGACGAACGTAAGCGCCCCGTCCATGGCCCGTGGGTCGTTCGCCACGCCCCTGGGGATGACGAAGGTGTGCCGGTCGGCCTGCACCTTGTTGCCGAAGATGTTCGGGAACGGGACGATGCTGAACGGCATCCCCGCGTCTTCGAAGGTCGTGACCTCCCACTCCCCGTTCCAGTGGAACCCGGCGTTGCCGCTCTGGAACTGCGCCACCGCGGCCGGGTAGTCCTGGTTGGCCGACGTGAGCTCCTCGGCCACCGTGATCTCCGCCAGGTACTCCACGGCCCGCTCCGCGTTCACCCGATCCATAACCACCTCCCTGGCGTCGGGAGAGAGGATCTCACCGCCGAGCTGCCCGTAGAGCGTATAGAACAGCCGCCAGGGCACCGCCCCGTCCGCCGGCGCGAACGACACCCCCTGCTCCCCGGTGACCTCCTTGGCCTTCTTGAACGCGTCTATCACGGCGTCGGGGCCTTCGAGCGTCTTGAGGTTCCCATCGGGGTCCACGAGCCCGGCCTCTTTGACGATGTCCGTGTTGTAGAACATCACCTGGGGATGGGTGTCGAGGGGGATGGCGTAGATCTCGCCGTTAAACTTTGCGCTGTCGAAGACCTCTGGCAAGAACTTGTCGGGCCCGATGTCGTACTCGGCGAGCATCTCCGGGTCCAGAGGCTCCAGGAGGCCCGCCGGCGCGTAGGCCCCGAGCCTCGTCTGGTGCATGATGGCGACCTCCGGCGGCCGCCCACCGACCGCGGACATCGAGAGCTTGGTGTAGTAGGGAGACCCCCACGTGAGCGTGGTCGACTCGAGCTCGACCTGCGGGTTGCCGTCCACGAAGTTGCTCTGCATCTCCGCCAACCGTGCCCCATCGCCCCCGCCGAACAGATTCCAGAAGTGGACGATCTGGCCCGTCCCGCCAAGCGGTATCCCGCCGGAGCAACCGGCCAGCGACAGCCCGCCAAAGGCCGCCGCGGCCCCGTACAGGAAGCGCCGCCGGCTGATGCGCCGTACATCCCGGCGTACGACGCCTCCGAACCCCTCGGCCATGCCCTACCCCCTTCACGGCGAACGTTCGCCTTGACCCGGCCGCATGTTACATCGGCCGTGGGCGCCACGCAACGGCGCCCACGGTTCACTGGTGTCCGGCGGAGCCTTCCTCAGGATGCGGGTCTACGGCGGGTGGTGATCTCTCGGATGCGTGCGAGGTCGGCCTTGGGCTTTCGGTCGTAGGTGAGCAGGCCGTTGACCTCCTGCTCGACGTCGGTTAGCTGCGTGTAGCAGAAGCCCTGGATCGGCGCGCTCTGGAGCAGGCTGACTATGAGGGCCTCGTAGCTGTCGAGGAACTCGTCGGCGTCGGCGACGGTACTGTAGCCCCAGCCGGCCTCTCCCCCGGCGAAGGCGATGCCGCCGAACTCCGTGACGAGGATGGGCTCGCCCCTGTAACCGTGGCCGGGCGCGTAGATGGGCCTCCCGGTGGGGGCCGCGGTGACGGAGGACTCCGACGATACGTAGCTCTTTGCGAGGGCCTCGGCGTCGCGGTAGTCGTGGATGGTGCACAGGTCGGTGAGCGCGTGCTCCCAGCCGTCGTTGGAGATGACAAGCCGCGCGCCGTCGAGCGAGCGCGTCAGGTGGTACATGGAGAGCAGATGTTCGCGTTGGGCCGGGTCACTCTGCAGGTTCAAGACGCCCCAGCTCTCGTTCATCGGCACCCAGGCCACGATGCAGGGGTGGTTGTAGTCGCGCCGGATCGCCTCCTGCCACTCGGCGGTCATGCGCCGGACGTAGCCGGGGGAGTACTGGTAGGCGTTGGCCATCTCGCCCCAGACCAGGAAGCCCAGGGTGTCGGCCCAGTAGAGCCAGCGCGGGTCCTCTACCTTCTGGTGCTTGCGCGCGCCGTTGAAGCCCATCTCTTTGGCCAACTCGATGTCGCGCTTAAGATCGTCGTCGGTCGGGGCGGTCAGGATACCCTCGGGGAAGTAGCCCTGATCCAGGACCAGCCGCTGGTAGTACGGGCGCCCGTTCAGGAGAACCTTGCCGTCCCTGGTCTCTACCTGGCGCATCCCGAAGTAGCTCTCGACGGCGTCCAGGACCCCGCCGTCGGCGGCCAGCAACTCCAGGCGCAGATCGTAGAGGTTCGGTTCTTCGGGGGTCCAGAGGGCGAGACCGATCCGGCTGTCGATGTGCGGCGTGTCCGGCGCCTCTCCGCGCAGGATGAGGGAGAGGCGGTGGTCGACAAGACCTGACCGAACCCGCACCGTATCTTCGCGGATGAGCGTCCCCTCAAGTTCGATCGTGATGCGCAGAGTGGCGCCCGGTTGGACGCCCACGAGCGAGATCTCGACGTCCGCGCAGGCGGCGTCCACGTTGGGGGTCAGGCGCAGAGAATTTAACCTGCTGCGGTTCACGGGCTCCAGCCAGACGGTCTGCCAGATCCCCGTCGTGCGCGTGTAGAAGATGCCCTCGGACTCTTCCTTCCAGTACTGCTTGCCCCGCGGTATCGTCACGTCCCGCGACGGGTCCTCCACCCGCACGACGACGACGTTCTCCGTATCGCCCAGCGCGTGTGTCACATCGGCCGCGAAGGGCGTGTGCCCCCCCTCGTGCGAGGCCACGTGCGTGCCGTTCACCCAGACCGTGGCCCTGTAGTCCACGGCCCCGAAGTTGAGCAGCAGCCGATCCTCCTCCCCGACGCCAGGCGGAGCGTCGAAGGTCCTTGCGTACCAGACCACGTCGTGGAACGCGGTCTCCCCGATGCCCGAAAGCCGGGACTGGTAGCAGTAGGGAACGGTGATCTCCCGGTCAAAGGGCGCCGTGCCTGTCCTGAGGGATTCGGGGGTGGGATCGTGCCACCCCGCGCCGAGGCCCACGTCCTCGTCGTCGAAGGCGAAAGCCCATGACCCGTTGAGGTTGGTCCAGCGCTCGCGGCGGAACTGGGGCCGAGGGTACTCCGGGCGCGGCAAGGCGCTCACCCCGGGTCCCCATTCGAAGCCGTGTCCAGCATACCGATCTCGGGCCGACACCCATCCTTGCCTGCCGCGCGGGAATCGCTCATCGTCCTCCTCTCCCGCGCCAGCTTAGCAGCCGACGGATTCGACGCTCAAGCTCCGCAAGGCCGCGCATCCCGCAGCGTTCGTCCTTCTGCGATCATGATGGGCATGCGGCCATGGGGATCACGGTAAGGATGCTCGAAGGCAGGTTCTATCAGCGGTTGGAGACCGTCACCAACTATTTTCTCCTCAACGTGCTCTGGCTTGTGGCCTGTCTGCCGGTCTTCACGATATACCCCGCCACCGCCGCCATGTTCGGCGTGATCCGGGGCTGGACGCGAGACACGGAAGACGGTCTCCTGCGCGCGTTTGCGGCGCGTTTCAGGGATAACTTCAAGCAGGGGCTGGTGGTCGGGATCTTCTGGACCGCCGCCGGCGGCGTGCTGCTACTGGACTTTTTCCTCGTCGGGCAGATGTCCTCCGGCCCCCGCGCGGTGCTCGGCTCCCTGCTGTTGGTCCTGACGTTCCTCTACGCCGGCGCCTCCGTCTACCTGTTCCCCGTGATGGTCCATTTCGACGCGGGCTGGAGGACGGTGCTCAAGAACTCGCTGCTGTACGCGATCGCGCGTCTCCCCACGACCCTCGCGTGCCTGCTCGTCCTGGCAGCCGCGATCGCCGTCGCGGTCTTCGTGCCGATCTCCGTCCTTTTCGTCGGCAGCCCCACAGCCTACGCAATCTACCGGCTCTGCTCCCGCGTGTTCCCAGCCGCCGAGTAGACATCCAGAGTCAGGGCCGGACGGAGATCGCACGCGGGCCTTGCTTGCTGCGTTACAAGAACATATGTTATCGTTTGTTATAAGTGGGAATTTGGGTGGCATAAGTGGGATCGCGAACGACGTAATCGGGGTTAGACGCGTGTCGCTGCCGGGGTCGGGCAAACGGTCGTGAGGAGGGTGGTCCACGGTAGGCGGCCGGTGTCGTCTGAGTGGGACGGTGATCTCGGCGCGCAGGGGAGGAGACTGCCGTGAAGAAGCAGCGCGGGCTCAGCCGAGAGCGCTTCCTGCGACTCTCGGCCCTGGCGGCCGGTGGGGCCATGCTTGCAGGATGCAACCTGCAGGAGGGCGGCAGTCCGCCCGGCGGTAACAGGGGTGGCGGCGGGCAGGACGGTTCGATCGACTTCGCCAACATTCAGCCTGGCGGGCAGAGCCAGGAACTGCAGAGCCTGGCGGAGAATTGGAAACCCTACGACGGACCGCCGGTGGAGCTCACCATCTGGCTGTATCCCCAGAACGAGGGGGCTCTGGCGGCTTACAAGAAGGCCTTCGAGAGGCAACACAAGAACATCACGCTCAAGTACGTCACCTACCCTGAAGAAAACTACATGACGAAGGTCAACGTCGCGCTCCAGGCGCGCAACCCGCCCGACGTGGCTCTGATGGAAGAGATAGGATGGATGCAGGCGGGCCTGGTCGTAGATCTCGCCTCCTTCTACAAGGCCTGGGGCATCTCCATAGAGGACTTCGCTCCTGGCGGGGTGGATCGGTTGACGCTCGAGGAAGTTTCGGAGAAGGGCATCTTCGCCGTGGGCGACTATCTCGCCGGCAATGTCCTGGCGTACAACAAAACGTTCTTCGACGAGGCGGGCGCCGAGTATCTGTCCGTGAACCGGTCGCTTGAGTGGCCCGAGTACGCCGACCTATGTCGCCAGGTGGCGCAGCCCAACGCCGATCCCACAAAGCGGGTGTACGGTGGGACTGCTCCGGACTGGGGATTCGGCGTCTGGGAGAGGTGGATCTACGGCGACGACGGCCGGCGGGCGACCGGCAACATGAACTCGGAAGAGGTGATCCAGGGTTGGGACCTTGGCACCGCGCTTGTCCGCGACAAGATCGCGCCTGGCAGCCAGGTCATCTCGACCGTGACGGAGCCGGATCTGTTCACCCAGAAGCGCATCGCCATAACCTGGACGGACTTCACGTTGATCGAGGACTACCAGGCCGCGGGGATCGACTTCGGGTTGGCGCCGTGGCAGGTAGTAAGTGGCTCCGAGTCTTTCGTGGATACCTGGACGGCGGCCTGGGGCACCTTCGTCGATTCCAGGAACCAGCACGCGGCGCTGACGTTCTTGCAGTTCATGGGGACCGACGCGCAGCGCATCCGGGCCGAGGTGACACCCGACCCACCGCTGTCACTCAAGGTGGCGAGGGAGATCGGCTGGGGAGCCGGGGAGCCGGTCAAGGAGGAGTATCTGACGGTGCTCCAGGCGGCGGCAAGGCCCCAGCCATTCGTGCCTCCGTTGCCGGAGGGTGCGTACGACCCGCTGGAGATCTACACCGACATGACGGTCGAAGGTCAGACGGACGCAGAGCCTTTGCTCGACGCCGCGGTGAAGAAGACGCAACCGCTCCTGGATCAGGGCTGGAAGGATTGGGAGGCTCTCGGCCGTTAGGGACGACCCGGCGACGTCGCGTGGAGAGCGGGTAGAGACAACGGAGGTGCCGCCATGAGTATGCCTTCCCAGCAGTTTGGCAAGCAGGAAGAGTTGGGCGTCCCTCCCCCCGCCCGGAGCGCGCCGGCCAGGAGCGAGGAACGCGTCGCCTACCTGTTCTTGATGCCCTGGTTCGCCGGGCTGCTCTTCTTCCTGGCCATACCTCTGGTGTACTCGCTGTACATCAGCATGACCGACAGGCGTCTCATCAGCCGCGGCGGCGCGAACTTTATAGGTCTCGAAAACTACGTCTTCATGTTCACGAGGGACGCATTCTTCTACAAGTCGCTGTACATCACGATGAAGTGGATCTTGCTGACAACACCTTTGTTCCTGATCGCCGGGTTGCTGATCTCGCTCCTGCTCAACCAGAAGTACTTCGGGATGAACGTGTTCCGGACGATCCTGTACATCCCGGCGGTCGTCTCCGGCGTGGCAGTAGCGGTCTCTGTGGCTGCAGCTGTTGAACCCCGAGCTTGGGGCCGTGAACTACCTGCTGATACAGCTCGGCGTGGACAACCCGCCGTATTGGCTCGAGGATCCCACCTGGGCGCATGCCGGCCGCGGCGCTGATGGGTCTGTGGGGGGTTGGAGGTACCGCGATCATCTACCTCGCGGGCCTGCAGAACATCCCGCCCCACCTCTACGAGGCGGCGACCATAGACGGCGCGGGCGCGTGGGGCAAGTTCCGGCACGTGACGATTCCGATGCTCTCCCCGACGATCTACTTCCTCGCTCCTGAACGCGGTGATCGACGCGCTACTGATCTTCGGCCCGCTCTTCGTGCTCGTCGGCGGAGGCGGCTCGGGTGGTCCCGACAACTCGCTGCTCTTCTACATGCTGTACCTGTACCGGGTGGCCTTCGTCCAGGGTTTCATGGGGTACGGCACCGCGCTCGCCTGGATCCTCACGATCATCGGCGTGCTGATGGTCTACATCATGCTGAAGCTGGAACGCCGCTTCGTGTTCTACGAGTCGGAGGACTGAGCGATGGCGCAGAACGCTCGAGAGCGCAAGTTCGTCGCCCCGCGCTTCCCGCGCCTGCCGCGGTTGATGCACGCGATAATGGTCTACGCGCTCCTGATCCTGGCGAGCCTGTTCATCCTGCTCCCCGTGGGCTGGATGCTCACGGCCGCGCTCAAGCCGGACACGGCGCCCGTCTTCACCTTCCCGCCAGAGTGGTTCCCGACCCAGTACTGGAACTGGGGAACGTTCCGGGAGGCGCTAATCAAGGAGCAGTTCATCCGGTACACGGCCAACAGCCTGTTCCTGGTGGTGATGACCGTCATCGGCGCCGTCCTCTCGTCCTCCCTGATCGCCTTCCCGTTCGCGCGGCTACGGTTCCGCGGCAGGAACGCGCTCTTCACCCTGCTGCTAGCCACGATGCTGTTGCCGGCACCCGTGCTGCTGATACCGCAGTTCCTGCTCTTCTACCAGATCGGCTGGTACGGCACCTACTACCCGCTGTGGGTACCGGCGTTCACGGGCAACGCCTTCTTCATCTTCCTGATGCGCCAGTACATGCGCTCGATCCCGATAGAGCTCGACGAGGCGGCCCGGGTGGACGGCGCCGGCTACTGGACCATCTACTCGCGGATAGTGATGCCACTTTGCGTGCCCGTGCTCACGGTGGCCGCCGTCTTCCAGTTCATGTGGACGTGGAACGACTTTTTCGGCCCGCTGATCTACCTCGACGATCCCGAGAAATTCACCGTAGCTCTGGCGCTGGCGACGCTGGTGCAACGCGTCGGTACGGAGTGGAACGAGGTGATGGCCGCGAACCTCATCGTCATGCTCCCCGTCCTGATCGTCTACTTCTTCGCCCAGGACAAGCTGATCGGCGGCATCGCGAACGTTGGCCTCAAGGGGTGATACCGAACCGTCGCGCCCGGGTAGGGGGATGATCCTCCTGCTCGTTGCGGCGCTGGTGGTCGTCGTCGGCGCCGTGTGTGTGCTCGCGCTGCTGGCGATCACGCCCACCGAAGACGGCGTCCCGACAGGCTCGGATATCCCGCGCGGAGAGCGGGTGCAGGGATGGCCGCAAGCCGCCCGACTCGCAAGGACCGACACGTTCGAACCGGCCTATCTTCCGAACGGCACGGGCGAGCCGACGCTGACGGTGCGCGGCGTCCCGGGCGATAGTTCGCGGCCGGTCTCCGCAGCTTACGGGAGCGGTCTCGTCGTCCGCCAGGCGCACATCGACGTCGACCCGCAACTGGAGGACGAGTCGGCGGAGGTAGACGGGGCCGACGACGCCTGGTGGGGCACGGTCCAGGAGACGACGCACCTCTACGTCCGCAGGGGCGAGACGCTGGTGATCCTGTCCGGGGTCCCTGAAGACGAGCTGATCCGGACCGCAGGCTCGCTGCGAGCCGGTGGAGGCAGAGCCGATGACCCGGTGGCGCGTCGTCGGGCCGCTGATCGTCCTCGGCCTCCTGCTCGCGGCCGGGCTGCTCTTCCTGACGCCGGTCCGCTCGAAGCTGCCGGGGGCCGCTTACCGGGCGCGTACACCAACCCCGTCATCCGCTGGGACTTCGCGGACCCGCACGTGATAAAGGCGAGCGACGGTTGGTACTACGCGTACTCGACCGAGCACCTCACCTACGAGCGCCTGGCGTACGTCCAGGTGGCGCGCTCGCAGGGACCTCGTGAGCTGGGAGCTGCTGCCCGACGCCATGCCCGAAAAGCCGTCCTGGGCCAGCACCACGCGCGACTTCTGGGCGCCCGGCGTGATCGAGGCGGGCGGGAGATACTACATGTACTTCTCGGGCATCCCGAACGGCGAAGAGAGGCATGTGCCTTGGGGTCGCCACGTCGGACTCCCCGGCCGGACCGTTCACGCCCGAAGACGAGCCCCTGCGGTGTGGCGAAGACTTCACGAACATAGACCCGATGCCGTTCGACGACCCGAAGACGGGCAAGCCCTTGCTGTACTGGGGTTCGGACAGCTCGCCGATCATGGTGCAGGAGCTGCGCCGGAGGACCGCAAGGGCTTCGCGCCGGGATCCAGGCCGAAAGAGTTGATCTACCCGAGCGGCTTGCAGCAGTACGAGCGCCTGATCGAGGGCGCTTTCGTCGTCTACCGCGACCCCTACTACTACCTCTTCTACTCGGGCGACAACTGCTGCGCCCTGCCAGCGAACTACGCGGTGATGGTCGCCCGCTCTCGCAGCGCCACCGGCCCGTTCGAGAAACGGGCCGACGCGACGGGCGAGTTCGGCGGCAGCGTCATCCTGCAGATGAACGACGTTGGAAAGGAACCGGCCACAACGCCGTCGTCAGGGACGAAGCGGGGCAGGACTGGATCCTCTACCACGCCATCGACCCGAACGACCCTACAACCCCGGCACCGAGTCACCCAAACGACCGATGCTCATAGATCCCATCGTCTACCGCGACGGCTGGCCCAGATCGAAGGAACTTCGCCATCCACGACCGAGCGGCAGGGACCTCTCGTCCGCTAGAAGCCTTTCCGGGGCTCCGGATGCAAGGCCCTTCGACCGCTTCGTCGATTTCTGATGGCGCATCCGGGCGAACGGGTTCCGGTGCCGTGCGTTCTACCCCGGCGTAAGACGCCCCACCGGGTGAAGCGTCTACCAGGCATGCACGGATACGGACCGGGCATCGATTGACCGGGAACCGTATGATCGGCTAGGCGTGTCGCCTGACCAAACCGCATCCGGAATTTGGCGGCGACGTTTGCTCCCTATGCGACCGTTACGCGCCTGCCGGTCTCGAACGATTCGATCGCCGCCCAGGCGAGCTCTAGCGCGCGGTACCCGGCGCCGCGCGTGGACCGGGGGCTTGTTTCCCGGCCGGAAAGCTTGCAGCATCTCGTCCACGTGCCGATCGAAGGTTCGGTGGAACTCCCGGTCCTGGTCGTTGAAGTAACCCGCCTGCCAGACGCGGGCCGTCTCGTCACCGATGGCCTGGAAGGCGAACCGGCGCACGGTGTCCTCCACCCGCACGCGCCCCAAGGTCCCACCGATCTCCAGCGTGTGCGTTTGCGGGAAGGCGTAGGAGGAGTCGTAGGTCCCGGTGAGACTGCCGACCGCCCCGTCGGCGAAACGAAGGGCGAGGACCAGCGTGCCGTAACCGCCGCCCGTTTTGTCCGTCATCTGCGCCATTACGGATTCGATCGGGCCGCACAGGTGCTCCAGCGTATCGAGCCCGTGGCATTGGGTCTCTATCAGGTTGGCGTAAGGATGATGGTCCGAGTTCCCTTCTCCCCCGAAGCGCCAGGTGACGAAGACCACGTCGCCGAGGAGCCCATCCTCGATGGCCTGCCGGGCCATCTGCATCGGTCGGGCGTAGCGGTGGTTGAAGTTGATCGCGAAGAACAGGCCGCGGCGGTCCGCCGCGTCCGAGAGGGTGCGGGCCTCACCGAGGTCGAACACCAGCGGCTTCTCCACCATCAAGGGATATCCCGCTCGATCACCTGGAGGGTCGGCCCGTAGTGCTCCAGGTTCGGCAAACAGACGCTGACGAGATCCGGGGCTCCCCTTCGAGCATCTCCCGAACATCGAGGTACGGTCTGGCGCCGAATTCCTCCGCCCGTCGCCCCGTCCTCTCCACGGTACGGCCCACGATCGCGCACAGGTCGATGTCAGGACGGCCGGCGAAGACGCGGGCGTGCTGCAGGCCCCAGTTTCCAGCGCCTACGACCGGCTACTTTGAGGCGGCCCTTCCCGTTCATCGCTCCACGACGACCTTGCCGGTCTCGCCGCCGAAGAACAGTTCGAAGGCGGATCGGACGTCGCTTACCGGGAACCTGTGGGTGATGATCCTTCGCAGGTAAAGGCAGGTGTTCGCGGAACAACTCCAGGTTCGAGGCCAGCTCGCCATAGCCGAAGTACTCGCTGCCGAGCACGGCCCGTTCCGGCGCGATCAGATCGCGCGACACCTCGAGATGGAGCCCCTCTCCGTGCCCGGCGCACACCAGCACCCCACGCCTGTCCAGCGCGTCCAGATAGGCCCGACGGGCGGCACCCTTGCCGCTGGTGTCGATCGCCAGGTCCAACGCCTCGAGGCCGTGGTCCTCGACACCCTCGGTCACCGTCCGCTCGTTCAGATCCACTACCAGCCCGCCAAGCTTTGCTGCGAGCCCGAGCCGGTAGGGGACGAGGTCCGAGACCAGCACCGGCACCTCCGGGCCCAGCAGGATCCGCGACATCGCGAGCACGCCCAGCCCCACCGGACCGGCGCCCGCGATGCCGACCGACCGAATGTCACCGCGCACGCTCCCGCCCCGCCGGATGGCGTGTCCCGTGGTGCCCATAACGTCGAGCAGCAACGTGGCCTCGGTGAGGGGGATGTCGTCGTCCACGGGAAAGAAGATGCTCTCGTTGACGCAGACGTGCGTCCCGTAGCCCCCGTCCTTGTTGAACCCGACGTCACCTCGCTTGTCGGAGCACTGGTTGGTGAATCCCCAGGCGCAGTTGCGGCACGCGCCGCAGAAGTCCATGAGGTAGATGACGCCGGGGGTCCCGTCCTCGGTGCCGGGTATCGGGCCCGGTGACAACGACCACGCCGGCCACCTCGTGACCGGGCGTTATGCCAGCCCCTTCCAGGAACTGGTGCCGCTCGGAGCCGCACAGGGCGTTTGCCCGCACGCGGACCAGCAGTTGGCCCCGCTGTGGCGTTGGGACCTGGCGCTCCACGAAGTCGATCTCGCCGCCCCCCAGAAACCTCGGGACCGTCATGGTGTCGGGGATTTTTTCGCCTGCCATTCCGAACCCTTCAGGGACGTAGCAGCCGGGCGATGTCGTCGGCGAAGACGACCTCGGAGTCGTCCTGGGGGTCGTACCCGATAACGCGCCGTGCGTTGGTGATGCTCCAGAATTTGCGGGCGTTGTCCGAGACCGCCGTAGAAGATATGGAAAGGGACCCCGTATTCGTCCTCCAGATCCGGGGTCTCCACGGAACGACAAAAGAGCTGCCGTAAGTCCCGCTCGCTGATGTAGCCGGCGAGCTCGCGGACGTACCGCTCGCGGCGGCTCGTCCACGAAGTCCTCGGCATCGATCTGCCGAGGGACGACAATCCGGATCTGGACGACCTCGAGCTTGCGGCCCAGCGACCCGCAGGCGTACAGGAAGCCCGAGCGGCTCCCAGGCGGCCTTGGCCCAACCGTAGAAGGAGTCCGGGCGCGGGTAGTCCTCGGGGTCCACGCGGTCCTTGAGGCCGGCGTAGTACGGGTTCTCGTACCACTTGGCCGCCTGGTTGGTGCTCGCCGCTACCACCCGGCGCACACCACGCTCCATGGAGAGCCTGTAGATCCGCTGCATCATGTCCAGGTTTCGGCGTTCGCCCTCGTAGCGCGACGTCGAGGTCCTCCCCTTGCGGTTTGAGGTGGCCGCAGTGGACAACCACGTCGGCCCAATCGAAGAGAGGGCCCAGCTTCGAGTCGTCGTCCGAGAGCAGGTCAACGACCTCGACGCCGTCAACCCGTTCCCCGGAGGACGTTTCTTCGCGCGCGTCCGTGAGCCTCAGGTCGTAGCGCTCGCGGAACTCCGGCAGGAGTTGGCCGGCGATGTATCCCGTGGCGCCCGTCAGGAGTACGCGCGTCCTGCCCGCGCCGCCCTCGTTCACCATCGGTGGTGCACCTCGGGGCGGATCCGGGCGTCGTAGACCTCGCGTATGCGCCGCATCGTCTCTTCGGAGAGCGGGGGCATGTCGGCTGCGGCCACGTTGCTCTCGACCTGCTCCGGGTTCTTGGCACCGGGGATGGCGCAGGAGACGGCCGGGTGCATCAGGATCCAGCGCAGCGCCAGCTGCGCCAGCGTGTGGCCCTCGGGCACGAGTTCCTTCAGGGCTTCGGCGGCGTCGAGGCCGGTCTCGAAGGGACGCCGGAGAAGGTCTCCCCCACGTCGAAGGCCTCGCCGTGACGGTTGAAGTTACGGTGGTCCGAGGGCTCGAAGTCGCGGTCGGCGCTCATCTTGCCCGAGAGGAGGCCGCTGGCGAGCGGGACGCGGGCGAGGACGCCGATGTTGCGCTCCTCGGCCAGCGGGAAGAACTCTTCGGCGGGCTTCTGGCGGAAGATGTTGAAGATGATCTGGACGGTCTTCACGCCGGGATAGGCGAGCGCCATCCGCGCCTCCTCGACCTTCTCGACGCTCACGCCGTAGTTCCTGATCTTGCCGTCGCCGCCTGCAGCCGGTCGAGCGCCTCGAAGGTCTCGTCTTGCCGGTACGACCTCCGTCGGCGGGCAGTGGAGCTGGAGCAGGTCGAGGGCCTCGACGCCGAGGTTCTGCCAGGCTCCGCTCGACGAAGGCGCGTGAGGTTCTCGTGGTCGTAGCCCTCGGCGGTGTGCGGGTCGAGGCGGCGTCCGGCCTTGGTGGCGACGAAGATCTCGTCGCCCGGCCGGTCCTTCAGCAGCCGCCCGACGAGCCTCTCGCTGCGGCCGTCGCCGTAGACGTCGGCGGTGTCGAGGAAGTTGACGCCGAGGTCGACGGCGCGGTTCAGCGCGGCGTAGGAGTCGTCGTCGCCCACCGTACCCCAGTCGCCGCCGAAGGCCCACGTCCCGAGGCTCACCTCGGAGACCCGCATCCCGGTCTCTCCCAGGCTCACGATAGTTCAAAGCCGCCTCCTCAAAGAGCGCGATCGTCGACTCGTCCGTCAGTCTCACGCGTCGTGGCCCGTGGCGACCTCGTCGTCGGGGTCGGGCGAGAGGTGCCCGATCTCGTTGGTGTAGAGGAACTTCGCGGGCCCTCGCCGATCGGCGGGGATCTCGACCTCGGTGATGGAGCAGTTGTCCAGGAGCATGTGGTCGTCGGGCCAGCTCTCGTCGGGCTCGCCGAGCAGGCGGGCGATGATCCAGGCGAGCGCCCCGCCGTGCGACACGAGGATCACGGCCCCGTCCTCGCCGCCGTGGTCCTCCAGGATGCGGTCCGATCTCGGCCGCGGTGCGCGCCGCGAGGTCCCAACCGCTCTCCCCGCCGGGCCACGTGTAGTCCGACGCCCGTCCTCCCTGAAGGCTCGCCTCGTCCGGGAACTGCTCGACCCACCCCTCGAAGCGGTAGCCCGGCGGCGTCGCCGACGTCGATCTCGGCGAGCGCCGCGCGCAGCATCGGGCTCCAGGCCCAGCGTCTTCTGCTCGATGGCGCGCGCCGTGTCGCAGGCGCGCGCGGTACGGGCTCGCGTACATCGCCACGACGTCCTCGCGCCGGAGAGGTGCGCCGCGAGCTCCCGCGCCTGCCGCCGACCGCGTTCGGTGAGGGGGTCGTCGGGCCCCTGGAGCCTGCGCGCTCACGTTGCCGTCGGTCTCGCCGTGGCGTACCAGAAGCAGCTTCATCCTGCCAGCCTAACCTCCAGGCCGTTGCGCCGGATCACCTCCGAGTACCAGCGGGCGCTCGCCTTGGGGATGCGCCGCTGGGTGCCGTAGTCGACGAACACGAGCCCGAACCGTTTGGAGTACCCCTCGGCCCACTCGAAGTTGTCCAGCAGCGACCAGACCATGTACCCGCGCAGGTCCGCGCCCCGCTCCGATCGCCTCGTGCGCGGCCCGGAAGTGGGCGTCGAGGTAGGAGATGCGCTCCTCGTCGTCCACGCCGCCCTCGGGGTCCACGTAGTCGTGGACGGCGCGGCCGTTCTCGGTGACGTAGAGGGGCACGTCGGCGTACTCCTCCTTGATCCGCACCAGCATCTCCGTCGAGGCCCTCCGGTTCGACGGGCCAGCCCATCGCGGTCTTCTCCGCCGCGTGCGGGACGATGGGCCTGGCGTCGAGGTCGGCGAACGGCACCTCCGGTGGGCCTCCTCCGGCGCGTCCCTGACGGTGTGCCGGAAGTAGTAGTTGACGCCGAGAAAGTCCACGGGGCCGAGATCGTCTCCAGGTCCCCGTCGCGCACGAAGGAGAGGTCGACACCGCCGTTCGCGGTAGTGGGAGATGACGTCCTCCGGGTACGCGCCGCGGAAGAGCGGGTCGAGGTAGAGCCGGTTGGCCTGGCCGTCCACCCTGCGGGCCGCCTCCCCGTCGGCCTCGCGGTCCCGCGAGGGGCGCGCCGGGTGCAGGTTGAGGGTGACGCCAAGCCTGGTTCGTCGCCGGGCTCCGCATCGAGCGCATCCGATCCAGGGCGAGACCGTGGCCGAGCAGGAGGTGGTGGGTGGCGGCGAGGGCCTTTGCCGGGTCCGTCTCGCCGGGGGCGTGGACGCCGTAGGCGTGGCCGAGCCAGGCGGCGACCCAGGGCTCGTTCAGGGTGATCCAGAACCCCACGGAGTCCGAGAGGGCCTCGTAGACGATGCCGGCGTACTCGGCGAAGCGCTCGCTCGTCTCCCGGCTCGTCCAGCCGCCGCGGTCTTCGAGGGCCTGCGGCAGGTCCCAGTGGTAGAGCGTGAGCATCGGCTCGATGGAGCGCTGCCGCAGGCCGTCCACGAGCCTGCGGTAGAAGTCGAGGCCCTTCTGGTTGGCCGGACCGGTGCCGTCGGGCTGGATGCGGGGCCAGGCGACGGAGAAGCGGTAGGCCTTGAGGCCGATCTCGGCCATCAGGTCGAGGTCCTCTTCGAGGCGGTGGTAGTGGTCGCAGGCGATGTCGCCGGTGTCGCCGTGCAGGACCTTGCCCGGGGTGTGGGAGAAGGTGTCCCAGATCGAGGCTCCCCGACCGTCCTCGTCGACGGCGCCCTCGATCTGGTACGAGGCCGTCGCCGCGCCCCACAAGAAGCCCTCGGGAAATCTCACCAAAGCTCCTCCTCTAGCGTCCACAAGCGGCGGAACAACTCGACGCCGCCGCGAGGATCACGCCTTCAACCTTCGGCCATCCGCTCCAGGTTTCGCAGGCTGCGCCGGACGTCTTCGAGGGCGTCGTGGGGATGGTCCTGCTCGACGATGAACCACTCGGCCCCCGCACGGTCGCCGGCCGCGAGCAGGCGGTCCCACGGCATGGTGCCCTCCCCGACCGGGGCGTCGGACCTCTCCTCGTCCGGTGCCATGTCCTTGAGGTGCAGTAGGGAGACGCGGTCCGCGACGCTCTCTAGTAGACCCTCGGGATCCACGCCCGCGTACCGCGCCCAGTACAGGTCGAGTTCCAGCCCCACGAGCCGCGGCGTCGGTCTCACGCGTGAGCACCTCCCACAATGTCGCGTCGCCCGATCGGGCAAACTCGAAGTCGTGGTTGTGGTAGGAGAACCGTATCCCCTCCGGCTCGCACGCCTCGCCCAGCCGGTTCAGCTCCGCCGCGAAGCGCGCGATGGCCGGATCGTCCTCGCGGTGCTGCGGCGCCATTATCGGCACGGTGGCGTGACGGCAACCCAGGGTGTTCAGGTCGGCGATGACGCGGCCCGGATCGGGCCCCCAGTCCTTGAGGGGCACGTGGGCTCCAGCGGCCGTCAGGCCTAGCTCGTCGAGGGCGGCCCGGAGACGTCCCGCCGCGAACGCCGCCGTACCCGGCGAACTCCACCGCTCCGTAGCCCATTTCGGCCAGGCTGCGGAGCGTGCCGAGCATGTCTTTCGTCGTCTGCTCCCGCACGGTGTAGAGCTGGAGCGCTATCTGGTCCCGCCTCACGCGACCACGTCCCAGAAGAGGTTCTTCGCCGGCAGCGGCGCGGGCCGGTCGAAGGAGCTCTCGACCGTGACGTGCTTGCCTTCCCTGGAGGAGTCGAGAAAGGCGTGCATGACCTCGAGCACGTGGTAGCCGAGCTCGCCGCTCGGCCCGGTGCGGCTCCCCGAGCGCAGGGCGCGGGCCAGATCCACCAGGCCGATGCCGCGGCTGTTCTCGGTATGGTCGTGGGTCAGGGGCACATCTTCCCACCCGTCCCCGTCGGGTCGCCACAAGCAGGACCGGGCCGCCGAAGGTGTTGGGATCCGGCAGCCGGAGCGTGCCCTCGCTGCCGTAGATCTCGATCCCCGGCACCTCGTCCGTCCAGACGTCGAAGCTGGTGACGAGGGTGCCGACGCAACCGTTCTCGAAGTCCATCACGCCCGCGACGTGGGTCGGGGTGTTGACCTCTATCTTCTCGCCGTGCCTGGGCTGGCTCGTGATGGTCCCTCTCCGGGAAGGTGGCGCGGGCGGCGCCCGGCGACGCGGCGCACGGGCCCGATCAGGGTCGTCAGCGCGGTCAGGTAGTAGGGTCCCATGTCGAACATCGGGCCGGCGCCGTGCTGGTAGAAGAAGTCCGGGTCGGGATGCCAGTCTTCCGGGCCGTGGTTCAAGAGGTGGGCCGTGGCGGCGACGGGCTCCCCGATCGCGCCCTCGTCGAGGAGCTTGCGGCAGGTCTGCAGGCCGCCGCCGAGAAAGGTGTCGGGGGCGCAGCCGATCCTCAGCCCCCCGTCCCCCGCCTCGTCCAGCATCCGGCGCGCGTCGTCGAGCTCGATGGCGAGCGGTTTCTCGGTGTGGACGGTCTTGCCCTCCCGCAAGGCCGCCAGCGAGACCGTCGCGTGCGCCTGCGGGACCGTCAGGTTGAGGACGACTTCGACCTCCGTCGTCGTCGAGCAGTTCGGCGACGCCCCCGGCTCGTGGAACGCCGTGGGCCGCGGCCTTCTCCCTGGCCCGCTCCTCGTCCAGGTCCGCGCAGGCGACGACCTCCACGTCGTCGGAGACGCCGCAGTTCTCCAGGTAGACGTCGCTGATCTTGCCGCAGCCGATGACGCCGATCCTTACCCCTTCGATGGCCGAACCTCCTGTTTGGTGCTCGACAGCCCACCTCGGCCCTGGATGCCCACGCCCCACTCGGTCTCATACCCTTCCCGCCCACCACACGTGAGCAGGCCCGATTCGTACCGCGTTCCCGGGTGGCCAACCGTCGTCACTCGGCTCGCCCGCGCGCACCCGCTCGTCAGCCTCCGATCAAAATACCGTCTCGAACACCCCCGAGCAACGGCGGAGGGACGGGCTGGCTCGGCCGGACCCGAGCACGTCGATGCCCCGTGGATGCTACACTCGCCCGCCGTCAGGGACCTCCAGGGCGTCAACCTAGCGGACCGTCCGGCGTCCAGCGGGTCGCACGCCCTCGGGAAGGGCGTCGCCGTGAGCTTCGATCAGGTCGTCCACGACCGCCGAGATCTCGTCCAGGGACAGCACGCTCGTGGCGTGCCGGTCGAGCATCGCCGCGTGGTACACGTGGTCGCGCCGGCCTTCCAGGGCGGCCCGCACCGTCAGGTCCTGCACCGTGACGTGCGGCTCGCAGTGGGCGGCGAGCTGCGGCGGAAGGTCGCCCGCGTAGCAGGGCTTCAAGCCCGTGCCGTCGACCAGGATCGGGACCTCCACGCAGCATCCCTCCCTGAGGTTGGTCACCAGGCCGGTGTTCTCGACGTTGCCGTAGATGGCGCGGGGCTCGCCGGTGACGAGCGAGTGGACGATCAGGGAGCCGTACTCGACGCTGCGCTCGATGGGGAAGTCCTCGCCGGCCAGCAGCTTGCGGCGGGTCTCGGCGTACGCGACGAGGTTCTGCTCGCTGCGGCGGACGTACTCGTCCACGGGCACGTCGTAGCGGTCGATCAGGCCGTCGTCCCGCAAGAAGTACGGGCGTGTACTCGGCGTTGTGCTCGCTCGACTCGGTGACGAAGTATCCGAAGCGGCGCATCAGCTCGAAGCGCACCTTGTCTCTGGCGTAGACCTCGGGATCCTCCATCGCCGCGAAGAGCAGCGGGTAGGCGTCCTTGCCGTCCACCTCGAGGCGCGTCATCCAGGCCACGTGGTTGATGCCGGCGCACTCGTAAAGGAGCTCCTCGTCCGGCACACCGATGTAGGAGGAGATCTCCTGCGCCGTGTAGGGCACGCTGTGGCAAAGCCCGACGCTGTCGACCTCGGGGTACGCCGTGTATACGGCCTCCATCAAGATGCCCATCGGGTTCGTGTAGTTGAGGAGCACGGCCTCCGGGCAGAGCTCCTGCATGTCGCCGACGAGGTCCAGCAGGAACGGGATGGTGCGCAGGCCGCGGAAGATCCCGCCGATGCCCATCGAGTCGGCGATGGTCTGCTTCAGGCCGCGCTGGCGCGGGATCTCGAAGTCCAGCAGCGTCGCCTCGTGCATGCCGATCTGGACCATGTTTATGACGAAGTCCGCCCCGTCGAGCGCGGCCCGCCGGTCGGCGTGCTCCTCGACCTTCGCCCCGGCGCCGAGCTTGTCCGAGGTCCAGCGGGCCATCATGCCGGCGGTCTCGAGGCGTTCGGCGTCGATGTCGTGCAGGGCGATGGTGGCCCCGTGCAGCTCCGGGAAGTCGAAGACGTCGGTCAGCAGGTTCTTGGTGAAGACGACGCTGCCCGCGCCGACGAACGCTATCCTGGTTATCCTGGGCCTCCTAGACCTCGAGCTACGCCCCGAATTGCGGCAGCCACCGCGCCTGCGCCTCCAGCATCTCGTCCACCATAGAGTGGATCTCGGGCAGGGTGCACACGGCGGCCGTGAGGGGGTCCAGCATCACCGCGTGATGCGCCGCCTCGGCGTCGCCGGTTAGCGCTGCCTGCACGGTGAGCTCTTGCACGTTGATGTTCGTGCGGTTCAGCGCCGCGAGCTGCGCCGGATACCGTTCAACCGTCGTGGGCTGGACGCCGTTGCCGTCGACCAGGCACGGCACCTCGACGCAGCAACCGCGCGGCAGGGCGTCCATCAGGCCCCGGTTGGGCACGTTGCCGTTGACCCGGACCGGCTCTCCCGGTCTCGATCGCCTCCATGATGTACGAGCCGTACTCGTGGGTCCTTTCGGCGGGCGGCCCGCCGTCGCCGAGCCCCTCGCCGTTCTCCGCGCTCTTTCTCAGCCGCTCTACGCAGTGGCGCAGGTAGCCGCCCGTGCGCCCGAAGTCGAACCACGCGTCTTCCTCGTTCGGTGAAGAGCGGCACCAATTCCTCCTCGACCATCCGCTCGTTCTTGCGGAAGTACGGGGCGTACTCGCTCGCGTGACCGCTGGACTCGGTAACGAAGTAGCCGAAGTGCTTCATGAGCTCTATCCGCACGGGTTCCGTGCCGTAGATCTCCGCCCTCCCGGCGGCCTCCCGGATCGCCGGGTAGAGGTCCTCCCCGCCACGGCGGAACTCCAGGAAGAAGGCCTGATGGTTGATGCCGGCACAGAGGTAGGTCACCTCGTCGTAGGGCACGCCGGCCCAACCGGCGATCAACGCGCTCGTTCCCTGCACGCTGTGGCACAGGCCCACGTGCGGGCGGCCCGTCAGAAAGGTCCACCGCCCAGCAGTTCGCGGCCATCGGGTTGACGTAGTTGAGCAGCAGGGCATCCGGCGCGAGCTCATCCATGTCGTCGCAAAGGTCCAGGAGGACCGGGATGGTGCGCAGCGCCCGGAAGACGCCTCCGGGGCCGAGCGTGTCGCCCACGCACTGCTCCACGCCGTAGCGGCGCGGGATCTCGATGTCCAGCCCGTAGGCTTCGAGCCCGCCCTGCTGAAAGGTCGTCACCACGTAATCAGCGTCCCGCACGGCCTCCCGGCGGTCCGTCGTGGCCTCCACGCGGGCCGCGAGCTTCCTCCCGTCCACGAGAGCCTGGACGACTTCCCTGGAGCGCGATAGCCGGCCCGCGTCTATATCCATGAGCGAGATGGTGCAGTCCTGCAAGACCGGCGTCAGCAGGATATCGCTGCACAGGTTACGCGTAAACACGAGGCTGCCGGCCCCGATCAGCGCGATCTTGGTCACCCTGCGCCCCTCCTCAGGTACGTCCTGTCGTCCGAAGAGATCCTAGCCGCTACTTGCCGCCGGTGCTGGCGATGCCCTGCACGAAATAGCGCTGGAAAAAGACGAAGACAAGCACCATCGGGACTATCGAGACCAGGGCCATGCTCATGATGCTCGTCCACTCCGTGAAGTACGTGCCCTTCAAGAGGTTGAGCCCCAGCGGGACCGTAAACGATTCCTCTTCTTGCAGCGTGATCAGGGGCCACACAAAGTCGTTCCACCGCCACATAAAGGTGAAGATGGTAAGCACGGCGATCACCGGCCACGACAGGGGCAGCACGATCCTCCAGAAGATCTTGAACTCACCGGCCCCGTCGAGCCTGGCGGCCTCGATCAGGTCGTCCGGGATGCTCAGCATGAACTGGCGGACCATGAAGATGCCGAACGCCTCCGCCGCCCGCGGCGCCACGACGCTCAGGTAGCTGTTGACCCAACCGAGCTTGGCGATGATCAGGAACTCGGGGACCATGATGACCTGGATCGGGATCATGAGCGTGCTGAGGATGAGCAGGAAGAGGATGTTGCGTCCCGGGAATTCGTACTTCGCGAAGGTGTAGCCGCACAGCAGGTTGATGAACACCGTGACGACCACCGCGATGATGGCGATGGCGAAGGAGTTCACGTAGAAGAGCGCGAACGGCAGGCTGTTCCAGGCCTCCGCGAAGTTGCTCCACGCCAGCTGCGAGGGCCAGAGGTCGAACCCCTCGGCGAAGAGCTCGTCCCTCGGGCGCACCGCCGTCGCGAACATCCAGTAGAGCGGGAAGAACATGACGACCGCGCCGACCGAGAGCAGGACGAGGCTGGCGACGTCCTTGCCCCCCATCCGGGATCCCGAACGCCGCCTGGGTGCTTGCGTGGATGTGGTGCTTGCCATCGGTTCACCCCCTCCCTAGGTCGTGCCTTCGCCCTGGCGGGTCAGCCGCCAGTGGAACGCCGTCAGGATCAGCAACATCAGGTAGAGCACGATGCCCATCGCGCTCGCGTAGCCCATCTCCGAGTTCTCGAAGGCGGCCTCGTAGATGTACTGGACGAGCACGGTGGTCGAGAACCCCGGTCCGCCGCCGGTCATCACGTAGATCAGGTCGAACACGTGGAACGAGAAGATGACGTTGATGATCACCAGCAGGAAGGTCGTAGGGCCGAGCAGGGGCCAGGTGACGTGCCGGAAGCGCCCCCAGGTCGTCGCGCCGTCTACCTCGGCGGCGTCGTAGTACTCCTGGGGGATGGCTTGCAGACCGGCGAGGTAGATGACCATGCAGAACCCGATCCGGACCCAGAGCGTCGTTATGATGAGGGCCGGCATGGCCCAGGTCGGCGACGAGAGCCACGCGACCTCCCCGATGCCGATCGCGCCGAGCGCGGCGTTGACGACGCCGTAGTTGTCGTTGAATATCCAGGCCGCGACGAGCCCGACGGCCACCCCGGAGATAACGACGGGCAGAAAGATGATGCTCCTGAAAAATGCCCGCCCCGGGATGCGCCGGTTCAGCAGCACGGCCGCCACAAGCCCCAGCGCTATGCTCGTTGGGACGGTGCCCACGGTGAAAACGATCGTGTGCCAGAGTGACTCCCAGAACAGCCCGTCCCGCACCATGTCGAGATAGTTTCCGAGCCCGGTGAAGCTTGGGGAGCCGAAGACCGCCCAGTCCTGGAAGCTCATGTAGAAGGCGAACAGGATGGGGATGAACATGAAGAGCGTGAAGACGATCAGGTTCGGAGTGATGAACAGGTAGGGGATCAGACGCCGCTGGTTGCGGCTCCACCATCCGGCCGCCGGCCCTGCCGTGTCCTTCGGCGCCACCTCGCCGTGCTGTCCTGTCGTCACAAGCGCCCTCCCGGCAACCCTGGTTTATCTCGAACCCTAGTCTTCCCTTACGGCATCCTCGATCGCGGTGGCGACGTTCTCCGCCGTCTCCTGCGGGGACTGCCCGGAGGTCAGCATGAGATCGAACTCGTCGGACATGCGCTGGTTGATCTCTTCGAAGGCCGGGATCGTCTCCGCCCTGGCCATGCTGCTCGGGACGGTCGTGGACTGCTCCTTGAAGAGGTTCATCTCAGGGGCGTAGGACTTGTACGCCAGCCGTTCCTCCACAAGGGACTTTCGCGTGGGCAAGAAGTTGGCCTCCGTCACGAAGTAGCGCATGTTCTCCTCGGTACCGAGGAACCGGAGAAAGTCGATGGCGGCCTCCGGATTGGCGCAATCCTTGGTGACGCAGAACCCGTTGCCGCCGAGGTCCGAGGCCATCCCGGAATCTCCTCTGGGCATGTAGGTGACACCCCAGCCGTCCTTGCCCATGAGGTCCTCGACGGCCGGCAGCAACCAGTCGCCGTTGAGCATCATCCCGATCGTGCGGTTGGCAAAGAGGTTCTGTATCTCCTCGGTGACCTTGACGGTCGTGTTCGGCGGAACGAGACCCTCGGTGAACCAGCCCTGGGTCCACTCGAGGGCCTCGACGCCTTCGGGCGCGGTTATCTCCGGGGTCCGCAGGTCTTCCGCCAGGAGCCGTCCCCCGTTCATGTACAGGAACGGCAACCACCGGTACGGCGTCTCCCCCTGCCAGTTGAAGGCGAACGCGTACTCGGCATCGGTCTCGCTCTTGAGTCGCCGGGCTATCTCTATGAACTCTTCCCAGGACCAGCTCTCGTCGAGGCTCTGGGGGACATCTATCCCCAGCTGATCGAAGAAAGCGATGTTGTAGAAGGTGGCGAAGGTGTCCGTGTGGTGCGGCAAGCCCCAGGTTCTGCCATCGTCGCGGACCGCCTGCCAGACGGCCGGCACGAATTGCTCGCCGTAACGCTCGTCGAAGGGGTCCGTGACGTCGACCAGTGCCCCCCCGGAACTGTACTTCTTTAGCCGCTGGTAGTTGATCCGGACGATGTCTGGGCCCTCCCCGGCGGCCAGGCGCGTCTCGAGCTGCGGCCAGTAGTTCCCCCCCGGCACACGCTGCAACTCGATGGAGATATCGGGGTTCTGCCTCTCGTAACGCCGGATCAAGGCCTCCAGAACCGCGTTGTCGGGAAGCTCGTAGGTGGTGAAGGTGAGCGCGTTGGGGTCGTCCGATGCCCCGCCACAACCGGCAAGCCCCAGCGCGGCGGCGCCCGCGAGCGCGGCGGCGCCGGTACGCAGGAAATCTCTCCGGCTCAGACCCCGGTTATCCATGCCCTTCTGCCCTTTTCCTTGCCACAATCAAACCCGAGCCCCCAGGTTGGACCGATCGAAACCCCGACACGGTTTGCTATCCGACGCGCCGTGCCGCGCGGCGGCGCGGGGAAGCCCAGCTCATACCGAGGACCACGCAGCCGAAGGCGACCATGAACAAACCCCACCAGAGGTTGAGGTTGATCCCCAAACTCTTCTGCGTCTGCTGCTCGGGGGCCAGCATGCCGTAGAGGGCGAGGATGGTCCCGAATATGAGGATGACGGCCGCTATGTAGAACCCTATCGCCATGGCGTGCCCGCCGGCGCCGCCCTCTTCCCCGTTCGCCCCGTTCTGGGCCCTCGCCGGGTTTTCGTCGGCCACTCCAGATCCCCCCTACCAGAAGATTATGTTGAGGACGACCGTGATCGCCAGCGCGATCACGGCCAGGATGACGGGCCTCTTGTAGAAGGGCTGCCGCTCGGCTTCCTCTTTCTTCGGTCGACATGCCCCAGACCAGGCCGTCGAGCTCCTCGTCGGGCTTGCGCGTGCGGGAGGTCAAGACCGACACGAGGATGGTCACCCCGAAGCACGCCAGCCAGGCCCACCACGCCCGCCAGAAGTTGCCCGCCATCGGGCTGCCGTAGGAGATGATGCCTCCGAGCTCCAGCCCGTAGAGCACCAGCCCCGCGCACGTCCCGGAGACCAGCCCCGCGAAACCGCCCCAGGGGGTCGCCCCCTTCCAGAACATCCCGAGCAGGAACGTCCCGAACAGCGGGGCCAGGAACATGCCGTGCAGGAGCTGCACGTAGTCCATGATGCTGGCGAAGAGCAGCACGACGTAGGCCGTGCCGACGCTGAGCAGGATGCCGAGCACCGTAACGACGCGTCCGACGTTCAGGTAGTGCTGGTCCGAGGCGTCCTGGCGGATGTAAGAGCGGTAGATGTCGTAGGTCCAGACCGTGTTCAGGGCGGTGGCGCTGCCCGCCATGCCGCTCATAAACGAGGCCAGAAGCGCCGTCAGCCCGAGGCCCAGGATCCCGGTCGGGAAGTAGTAGGCCATCGCGTAGGGTATCGCCATGTTGTACGAGTTCGAGGCCGCGTCGGTCTGGCCCAGGTTCGGGATGATGGTCAGGATGACGAGGCCGGGGAAGATCGCGATGATCCCGTAGAGGATCTTGGGGAAGGCCGCTATCAGGGGCGTTCGTTGCGCGGCGGCCGTGTCCTCGGCGGCGAGGGCCCGCTGCACGACGAGAAAGTCCGTGCACCAGTACCCGAAGCTCATCACGAAGCCGAGCCCCAGCACGATCCCGAACCACCTGACGGCCATGGGGTTGTCCGTGCCCCCGGTGTCGGCCCACAGGTGGAAGAACTCGGGCTTGTTGACGGTCTCTTGCAGCCCCGCCCATCCCCCGACGTCGACGAGGGCGACGATCACCAGCGGCACAAGGCCCAGCGTGATGAGGAAAAACTGCAAGACCTCGTTGTAGATCGAGGACGAGAGCCCCCCGAGCAAGATGTAGATCATCGTGATGCCGGCCGAGAGCAGGATGCTCGCGTTCAACGACCAGCCGAGCAGGATCTGGAACACGATCGCCATGGCGTACATGTTTATGCCGCCAAGAAGGACCATGAAGATTGCGAACATGACGGCGTTGAAACCCCGCGTCGCCTCGTTGTAGCGCCGCTTGAGGTAGCCCGGCACCGAGTGCACCCGGCTGCCGTAGTAGAAGGGGATCATGAACAGCGCGATAAAAACCATCGCGGGTATCGCGCCGATCCAGTAGAAGTGCGACTGCATGAGGCCGTACTGGGCGGCGCCAGCGCCCATCCCGAGGATCTCTATCGCCCCCAGGTTAGCCCCGAGGAAGGCGAGCCCCGTCACCCAGGACGGCAGGGAGCGCCCCGAGAGGAAGAAGTCTTCGGAGGACCGGATCTTGCTCCGCAATATCGCCCCGATGCCGAGCACGAAGACGAAGTAGATGCCGATGATCAGGTAGTCCAACCATGAGCTGTCTACCGAAACCTTTACCTGCAGCAAAGCCAGGCCGGACATCACGCCTCCCTTTCCTCTTGCACCCCTGGGCGCAAGGTTAACTTTGCTCCACTTCCGCGTCAAACCCGACGGACCGGATCGGGTGGGAGCGCGCCGACCTTCCGCCTGACTGCCCCAATGCGTTGTCCAGGCAAGCACTCTGGTCGGCTGATCTAGTCAACGGGCGGGAGGCGTGGATGACGAAGTTCGCGACGGTATGCGTTCTGCTGGCGTTGGTGCTCGCCTCTTGCGGGGATGCGCCGGGAGCTGCCCAGGCCGAGGCCGGTGGAATCTGGCGTCCCGAGCCCGGGACCAGCTGGCAGTGGCAGCTATCCAGCGAGCCTGGTGCCCTGTTGCCGGTAGACGCCTACAACGTGGACGGCTTCGACACCAGCAAGCGAACCGTGGCCAGGATCCACGCCAACGGAAGCAAGGCCATCTGCTACATCAGCGTCGGGAGCTGGGAGAACTGGAGGCCCGACAAGAACCGGTTCCCCGAGAGCGTGCTGGGCAACGACTACGATGGCTGGCCCGGCGAGCGGTGGCTCGACATCCGCAAGCTGGACGTTCTCGGCCCGATCATGGGCGACAGGATGGACATGTGCAGGGACAAGGGCTTCGATGCCGTGGAGCCAGACAACATGGACGGCTACACCAATAGGACCGGGTTCGAGCTGACCGCCAAAGATCAGCTCCACTACAACCAGTGGCTCGCGCGGGCAGCCCACGAGCGGAGTCTATCCATCGCCCTCAAGAACAACGAGGCCCAGGCGAAGGCCCTCCTCCCCCACTACGACTTCGCCATCACCGAAGACTGCTTCGACGAGGGATGGTGCCAGCGGTTGAGCCCCTTCGTCGAGGGGAACAAGGCCGTGCTCGCCGCCGAATACACCGACACGGGCGCGACGACGGCGCGCTTCTGCCCGCGGGCGGGCGAGCTACGGTTCGACGCCATCTTGAAGAAGCGCAACCTGGGCGCCTGGCGACGCGCCTGCTGAGGGCGCAGCGTTTGTGGCCGTAGGGGACGTTCGCGAACGACCCCTACGGCAGCGCGGCCTCTACCTCCTCTATCTCATCATCGGAGAGGCGGAAATCCGCGGCGCCGACGATGCCGTCGACCTGATCCGGCCAGCGGCCCCCCACTATGGCGGCCGTGACCGCCGGTTGCCGTAAGGTCCAGGCAATCGCCACCTCGCCCGGCGACCGCCCATGCCTCTCCCCTATCTCCCGCAGCCGTTCGACGAGCTCGAGGTTTCGGGAGAGCTTGGGATCGTTGAACTGCTCGCTGTCGCGCCGCCAGTCGTCGGAGGGCATGTTCTCGATGCGCTCGCGGGTCATCTTGCCCGTCAGCAGGCCGCTGGCCATCGGCGAGTACACGATAACGCCGATGTTGTTCTCCCGGCAGTACGGGAGTATCTCGTCTTCCACGTCGCGGCGGAGCATGTTGTACGGCGGCTGCAGCGTCTCGACCGGGGCGATGGCGCTCGCACGCTCCATCTGCGCGACGTCGAAGTTCGAGACGCCGATGTGGCGGACCTTGCCCTCCTCGAGGAGCTCGGCCATCGCCTCCCAGCCCTCCTCGACGTCCTCGTCGGGCCTTGGCCAGTGGACCTGGTAGAGGTCGATCACGTCGATCTGCAACCGTCGCAGGCTGTCCTCGCACTCCCGCTTGACGGAGTCTCGATTGAGGACGCTCTCGATCCCGCCGTCCTCGGTCCCCACCCGCGAGCACTTCGTGAACACCAGAGGGCGATCCCGCTCCGGCACGCCCTTGAGCGCTTCGGCGACCAGTTCCTCCGAGTGCCCGAGACCGTAGACGGCGGCGGTGTCCACCCAGTTGATCCCCAGCTCGACGGCGCGTCGGATGGCCCCGACCGCCTCGCCGTCGTCCTGCGGCCCCCAGGCGCCCCGCCAGCCGCCGCCCCCGATGGCCCAGGCACCGAAGCCGACGGGCGTGATCTCCAACCCCGTCTTGCCGAACGCAACCTTTTGCAAGAAGACTCCTTCGTCCTGGCTATCTAGAATGGCATCGAGATGAACGGCGAGGAGTACTCCGGCGCCCGCGAGAGGACCTCCTCGGCCTCCTCGATAGACACGCGGTACTTCTCGGCCTCGATCATGAGCGGAACGAGGCTAACGTCGCCGACCATCGCGAGGCTCGTGACCTCCTCGCGGGCGAGCACGAAGGAGACGGCCGCGTCCACGTAGCGTTGCTCGTCAAAGGGCTCGTACCACGTGGTGTACCTCTGGTCACCCGTGGGATCCCCCTCCGGCCAGTTGCGGCGCGAGATGGTCTTGATGATCATGAGCCCGGCGTCCTGGCGCACGACCTCCTCAACGAGCGCCTCGAAGTCCCGCCGGTATGCTTCGTCGGTCGAGAGCACGTAGTTCCACGGCGTAAGGACCGTGTCGAACGGGTGCCGGCGCAACGCTTCCAGGTGCGTCGCCGGCGCCCCGTGGCCGTGGCCGGTGATGCCGACGGCCCCGACGAGGCCTTCGTCCCTCGCCTGCAGGGCCGCTTCGAGGGCACCGCCGCTGGCGGTGGCGCGGTCGAGGTCCTCTATGTCACCGACGGCGTGAAGCTGCAGCAGGTCCACGTTGTCCACGCGCAACCGCCGCAGAGAGGCCTCGATGGACCGGCGGGCGGCGTCCCCGTCACGGTCGCCGGTCTTGGTGGATAAGAAGATGCGGTCCCGGATCTCGCCCATCCACCGACCGAGTTGCTCTTCGGACCAGCCGTCGCCGTAGTCGGCCGCGGTGTCGAAGTGGTCGACCCCGGCCTCAAGGGCCAGCGAGACCGCGCGATCCGCCGCCTCCTCGTCCACCTCGCCGAGCGCGGCCCCCCCGAAGGTGAGAACCGAGTTCTCCCGACCCAGACGTCCCAGTCGCCGGTGCTCCATCGTCTCTCCTCTCGAATATCCCCTGGCGCGTATCTTACCCCGCGCCGAACTCCACGCGCAGCGTGACGACCTCGAACGGCCGGATCCCCAGCGTCACCGTGTCACCTTCCAGGCATACCTCCCCGCCCTCAGGTTCTTCGAGCAGGTTCGCGCGGGTGACATCCTCGACCGGGCGGCGGAAGCGCAATGTGGCCTCCCCGCGCGCGCCGTTCGGTTCGTAGAGGCGCAGGATCGCACCCCGCCCGACCTCCGCCCGCTTGAGGCTTCCGAGCGCGAGCTCGACGCCGCCGGCCTCGACGAACCCGAAGTCCTCCCCCCCTGGCTCGGCGGCCGGAAGCGCGACGAGCGGGCTGTTGAGCGCGAAGGCCTCGGCGGCCACGCCGGCCTCCGTCCAGTCGCCGGGATGGGGAAAGAGGCTGTAGGCGAAGCGGTGATCGCCCTCGTCCGCCAGCGGGTCGGGGTGGAGCGGGCTCCGCAGCAGGCTCATACCGAGTACGTTCTCCCTGGCGCTGTGCCCGTACTTGCCGTCGTTCAGGAGCGCAACACCGTAGCCCGGCTCGGAGAGGTCGCAGAACCGGTGGGCGCAGACCTCGAAGCGAACCGTGTCCCAGGAGGTGTTGCGGTGCGTCGGACGGCGCGTGGCACCGTACATGGTCTCGAAGGTGGCCTCGTGGGAGCGGACGTTGATGGGGAACAGCGCCCGCAGCAGTACCTGCCGCTCGTGCCACGCCACGCTCGTCTCGACGTCCAGGCGCCGCGTTCCGGCGAGCAGCTTGTATGTCTGGGTTATGCGGGATCCCCGCCAGCGGCGCTCGACGCGGATCGCCGCGCGCAAGGGTCCTGCCTCGACGACTTCGAGGGTCTCGGTGGCGGGGATCTCCTCTCCCTCCGTCTCGTAGCCCTCGCCCACGTCCCAGGCGTCCCAGTTGGCCGGCTTGTCGGCGTAGGCCCAGAGCACGTTGCCGCGCCCGTCGAGCACCTCGCGGCCGGCCTCCCGGTCGTAGACGCGGTGGAGGCTGCCGTCGGCCCCGATCTCCACCCGCAGGAGCTCGTTCTCTACCACGCACCCCTGCGAGGACTCTTCGACCCGGACCTCTGCCCCGGTGTCGACCGCAGCGGTACCAGGGTTATCGTGGCGCAGGTAAGACCAACCTATCCCCGGCACCCGCAGGTTGGGGGCGTGGACGAGCAGCCCGTCCGGGGTGCTCTGCGCCGGCAACACCTCCCCTCTGGCGGTGGCGAGGCCGGTGCTTTCTCCCGGCAGGAGCACGGTTAGCGGCCTGGGGTGGAGCGCGGCGTTCGCCACGATGACGCCATCCTCGGGATCGCTGGCGGCGGGTTCGGATGGTCCCGTCAGCGCTTCGTCGCGCATCCTCTTGGCCCCTTCGACGACCTCTTCGAGTTCCCTGTGGGTGTCCAGGTAGACCTCGGAGATGGAGGTACCGGGCAGGACGTCGTGGAACTGGTTGAGGAGCGCCAGCTTCCACAGGCGCTCCAGCTCGTCGCCGGGATATTCGCGTCCGTCGAGCGCTGCGATGGTGGCGAAGGCCTCCGCTTCGGCCAGCCGGTGCTCGGCCTCCCGGTTGAGCTTCTTCACCTTCGCCTGCGTCGTGAGGGTGCCGCGGTGCAGCTCCAGGTAGAGTTCGCCGACCCACTTCGGGAGGCCATCCTCAGGTAGCGCGGCGAAGAAATCGTCGACGCGGCCCATGCGGAGGCTTGGCATGGCGGGGAAACTCTTCAGGCGGGCGTAGTTCTCCAGCATCTTCTCGCTCGGGCCGCCCCCGCCGTCGCCCCACCCGAAGGCGAAGAGGCTCTCCGGGTGGCGGCGCTTGCCCTTGAAGTTGCGCCAGGTGCCGTAGAGGTCGCGCGGGGCGATGTCGCCGTTGTAGTCCGTGCCGGGGTTCTCGAACGTGTGGGCCACGACGCGGCTGCCGTCGATGCCCTCCCACCAGAAGAGGTCGTAGGGGAACGCGTTGGTCTCGCTCCAGTTGAGCTTGTAGGTAAAGAAGCCCGACATCCCCGCGCCGCGCAAGAGCTG
This sequence comes from uncultured Rubrobacteraceae bacterium, assembly GCA_963769655.1. Classification (GTDB taxonomy): domain Bacteria; phylum Actinomycetota; class Rubrobacteria; order Rubrobacterales; family Rubrobacteraceae; genus CAVYMT01. Next base: position 795,363 of record CAVYMT010000007.1, read on the forward strand.
GGGGAGGCCCGGCGAGTACCCGAAGGTGTCTGGCAGCCAGGCCACCGTCGAGCGGCGGCCGAACCTCTCCTCGAAATACCTCTGCCCGTAGAAGAGCTGGCGCGCGAAGGACTCCCCCGACGGTATCTGGCAGTCCGGCTCGACCCACGAGCCGCCAACGGTCTCCCAGCGGCCCTCCGCGACCCGCGCCTTCACCCGCTCGAAGAGCTCCGGCGCGTCCCTCTCGACCCAAGCGTAGAGTTGGGCGGAGGACTGGTTGAAGACGAAGTCCTCGTAACGGTCCATGAGCCCGAGCATGCTGGCGAAGGTGCGGCGCCCCTTGCGGCGCGTCTCCTCCACCGGCCACAGCCAGGCCAGATCCAGGTGCGCGTGGCCGGTCAGGGAGATCCCGCCGACCGGCGGGTAGCGGTCCTTGATCTCCCCCAACTGCGCCGCGACGATCCTCCGCGCCTCGCTCACCGCCGCCCGAGCCTCCTCCGGCAGCGGTCCCAGCGGCCCCGGAGGCGCGGGCAAACTCCACGGCTCGCCAAGCTCGCGGTGGATGTCCACGGTCTTCTCCGCGTACTGGGACGGTAGGCTCCGGGCCACGTCGCCTATGGGGTTGGCGAACCCTTCGAGGTACCGGGTGAGGGTAGCGTCGGTCTCGGTGGGCCAGGCGGTGGTGAGGACAGCCGTTGCGGCGTCCAGGACGTCGAGCAACATCGGGACGGCCTCGTGGTCGTCCAGGGCCGCACAGGCCTCGAAGACCGCCGAGAGGTCCCGCTCCAGCGCCCGAACCTCACCATCCGGGACGACGAGTTGCGCCCGCTCCAGGCGCGGCTCGGAGACGTTGGAGCCGAACATCCCCTTCGAGACGACCTCGGCCTCTATCCCGAGCTCCTCGCCACCCCGGGCGCCGTCCGACAAGGGGAACCCGCGATGGAACGGGTTGAGCCCGCCCGACACCCGGCGTTCGCCGTACGAGATCTCGACGAACCCTTCCCCACCAAGCCACAGCTCCAGCTCCAGCGGTAGATCCGCCCACTCCTCGGGGACGCGCGCGCGGGCCGCGAGCCGCACCGGTATGCCGATCTCCGGCCAGAAGTCGCCGGGCGAGATCTCCGAGGTCTCGCCGTTCCCGGCGGAGAAGCTCCAGAGGGTCACCGGGCTCTCATGGGCGTTGCGCCACAGCCTGAGCTCCTCGATGCGCCGGGCGTGACGTTCCAGACGGTGCCTATCACGGATCTCCATCGCTCTCCTAGCTGGCTTCGGACACAGATGGGGAGACTAGATGCTCCCGCCACCGCAGCGCAACCCCTCGGGCCGGGCTTTGCCACGAGCGGACAAGGATAGTCGCCCTATCCCGGGCCCGGCTCGCCCTCCGGTTTCTCGAAGAGGGGCCGCACGTCGCCGGCATCTTCGCCGTCGGCGAGGTGGCCCATCCTTCCGTCGGCCATGGCCCGTTCCACGGCGCCGAGCCAGAGGGCGCGCGGAGGGCTGTCCCCCCAGGGAGGGCGGTTCATCCCCTCGTAGCGGTCGAAGACGATCGGGCGGCTGCATCTGCTGGCGCGCCGCGTCGCGGAGCGACCGACTCGTCCAGCTGCTCTCCCGCCCAGAGCACGAACTCGAAGGCGTGCGGGCCCTGGTCCGTGTGACACGTCTCGACCGGCGTACACGGCGGGTTCGCCGCCGCCCCAGGCCATCTTCGGGCTCCTGAGCAGCGTCCACTGCCAGCGGTCTTCGTCCAGGCTGAGACTGTAGGCGTCGCCGGTGATCATGGCCAGCTGCGCCCCCTCCACGTCCACGCGCGACCATCCCTGCACGGGCCATTCCGTCTCGCCGCCGGCCCGTTCCACCCGGCCGCCGGGCAGCCCGTCGATCCGGCGATCGGGGACCGTTGCCAGGTGCACGGGCATCTGCAGTAGCCTGAACCGCTCGCTGAAGTTGACCTCGACCCGGATGCGGAGCCGGGGTTCGCCGCGGTGCAGGGTCAGGGTCCACCGCACGGCGGAGTTGCCCAGCCATCCCTCGGCGCGGACCCGCGCCCTCAGCGGCCCGCTCTCCTCCACGACCCATCCTTCGGTCCGGAAGATCGTCTCGCACGGGCTCGACGAACCGGTCGGTGTGGAAGGTCCAGGTGTCGGTCGTATCCCGGCGCAGGTGCAGGCCGATGCCGCCCTCTCCGAGCAGGTCCCGTCCCGTCGAACGTGAGGCGCCGGATCCCGAGCTTCGTCCAGCTCCGCGCGCAGGTGACCGTTCGAGATGGCTTGGGGCGAGGCTTCGAGATCCGTTTCCGGAGGCTCGGAGGCGGGACGCTCGTCGGTCCGGACCAGGACCTGGGCGGCCCGCTGGCCTTCGACGCTCAGGGGGAATATCACCCGCTCGACGTGGGCGGCCGCGTCGGGCTGCACCATCTGAAAGTCTATCGGCCGCCCCTCGGGGTCGCTCAACCACCGGTCACCCCAGGCGTCGAAGCTCAGGAACGGCTCCGCCTCGACCATGCCCCTCCCACGGCGCGTCGTCGGGGTTGAGGACCACGATCTGCTGCTCGTCGCTCGGCGGCAAGTTGCGGCGCGCCCAGCGCCGGGTGGCCTCCACGATCGACCTCCTCGCCGGTTATCCGGGCCCGTGCCCTGCATCGCCCGCACCGAATCCCAGGCCGCGGGGACCGAGGTGCCGGCGAGGATGTCGTGGAACGCGGTGAACAGCAGATCGTCCCAGGCGCGGTCGAGCCGGTCGTGGAGCTGCCGGCTCTCCTCCGCGTCTTCGACGAACCCCTCGACGATGCCGTCCGCCCTGGTCCAGCAGGTGCTCGCCGCGCTGCTGGGCCTGCTTGATGTCGTGCATCACGCTGTAGCAGCCGGGGAAGGTGTGCTGCAGCTCCTCCGTCACGACCGGGAGACGCTCCCTGTGCGGCGCCACGGCGTCGAAGAAGGCCTGGGGGGTGCTGAACCGCAGCTCGGCGTCCGGGAAGGCGCTGCGCGTTCTCGAGGATGTACTCGATGTTCGCCTTGGTCGGTCCGCCGCCGTGGTTGCCGACCCCGTAGAAGCACATCGTGTGCCCGAGTTGGGGATTCGCGGCCTCGATGGAGAGCATGATCTGGCCGTACAGGTCGTCCGAGAACGTGACGTAGGCCGGCGAGATCCGGAACCCGATCACCTCCCCCCCGCCGACACCGCGCCAGCGGAAGGTCTGGGCCGGCAGCTCCACCTGGTGGGCGCCGGGCCGGTGGAAGACGTAGCCGACGTAACCGTGGTCCGCCAGCACGTCCGGCAGGGTCGCCGGGTGGCCGAACGAGTCCACGTTGTAGCCGACCTTCGGGCTCACCCCGAAACGGTCGCGGAAGTAGCGCTGGCCGTGGGAGATCTGACGGTGCAGGCCCATCACCGTCGAGAGGTTGACGTCGGGCTGGATGTACTGGCCGCCGGTGATGTGCCACCGGCCGCCCTCGACCAGCCGCCGCGCCCGCTCGAAGAGCTCGGGGTCGATCCGCTCGACCTGCTCGAAGAGCCAGGACTCCCCGCGGGTGAAGACGAACTCCGGGTACTCGTCGCAGCGGTCCGCCGCGGACCGGAACGTGGCCAGCGCCTCGTCTACCCCGGCCTGCCAGGGCCACAGCCACACCGGGTCGATGTGGGCGTTGCCTACCATGTGGACGATCACGGCAAGTTCATTCCCCTCCGTCTGTTGTGCACGTGTTCGCTACTGACCGTCCGGCGATCTGAGCCGTGCTGGACTAGCCCTTGATGGCCCCGGAAGTCAGGGCCCGGACGATAAAGCGCTGCAGGATGACGAAGGTGGCGATGGCCGGGAGCATGGCCAGCACCCCGCCGGCGGCGAGCACGTTGGGCGAGGTCGCGGCGTAGTTGCCCTGGAAGTTGAGGATGCCGACCGAGATCGGGAGCAGCGAGGGCTCGCTCAGCAGGATGTACGGCACGGTGAACTCGCCCCAGGCCAGGATCGCCGTGAGCACGAACGCCGAGGTCAGGCCCGGGAGGATGAGGGGCAGGGTCACCCTTCGAAACGCCCCGAACCGGGTGCAACCGTCGACCATCGCCGCGTCGTCGAGGGCCGGAGGTATGCCGTCGAAGAAGCCTTTGAGCATCCAGGTGGCCAGGGGGACCAGGATCGCGATGTAGACCATCGCCGTGCTGACGTGGGAGTCGAGCACGTTCAGCCGGGCGAAGTACCTGTAGAGCGGGATGGCGATCACCAGCGGCGAGATCATCTGCAGGGCGAGCACCCCGATCAGGAGCGCGCCGTTGCCCCGGAAGTCGAGCCGGGAGAAGGCGTAGGCCGCGGGGGCGGCCACCACCATCGCGCCGATGCTCCCGGCCACGGACAGTTTGAGCGAGTTGATCAGGAACACCGAGAACTGCGCGGAGATCAGCACCTCGACGTAGTTCTCGAGCGTCGGGTTCTCCGGGATCAGCCTGAGCGAGGTGATGAACACCTCCGGCTGGGTCCGGATCGAGAGGGAGAGCACCCACAAGAGCGGTCCGCCGAAGAACACCAGGGCCAAGAGGAAGACAAGGTAGGTGAGCGCGTCCCCGACCACGTTTTGGCTCCTGCGGCTCCTCACACCGCCCCCTCCGAACGCAGCAGGCGCCTGTAGCCCAGGGTGAGAAGCAGGCTGATGGCCAGCATGATCACCGCGAGCACGGCACCGCCGGCCAGGCTGAACTGGCCGAAGATCACGTTGTAGGTGCGCAGCGAGAGCACCTCCGTGGCCTGACCTGGACCGCCGCCCGTCAGCGGCAGGATCATGTCGAAGGTGTTGAGGGTCGAGATCGTGATCAGGATGATGTTGATCATGAGTATCGGCCTGAGCTGCGGGATGGTGATGTACCAGAAGGACTGCAGCGTCGTTGGCGCCGTCCACCTCGGCCGCCTCGTAGAGCTCGTCCGGGATCGACTGCAGCCCCGCGTACTGCAGGATCATGCTGAAGGCCGTCCCCCGCCAGACGTTGGCGATGACGATCGACATCAGGGCGAGTGTTGGGGTTCGAGAGCCAGGCGACGCCGCCGATGCCCGACCGTCGCCAGCAGGAGGTTGGCCAGCCCGTAGCTCGCCTCGTTGAGCACGATGGCCCACACGATCCCGATGACGACGCCCGGCATGACCCAGGCCGAGAGGATGATCGAGCGCATAAAGACCATGCCGGGCAGCCGCCGCCTGCGGGCCCTGTTGGCGGCGACCGCGATCAGGAGCCCGAGCGCCAGCTGCAGCACGACGCTGGCGAGCACGAAGATGGCCGTCGTCCTTATGACCTTGTACAGGACGGGATCCGTCAGGACCTGCGCGAAGGTTCTCAGGGTGTATTCGTAATTCGGCCTGCAGCAAGACTGGCGTTGGTGAAGCTGAAGCGCAGGACCTCGAAGGCCGGGTACAGGTAGAACAGCGTGACGACCGCCAGCAGCGGCGCCATCCACAGCGTGGGCCGTGTTCTCGCCGACGCAGCTGCCGAGGGGCGAAGCCCCGTTTGGTCGTCGTGAGTCTCCTGCATTACCTCTGCTGTTCCTCGTAGGCCGAGAGCGAGTTCTGGTACGCCTCGTCGAGGGCCTCCTCCGGCGTCGCCTCGCCGGTGAGGACGGTGCCGATGGCGATCTGGAGCTGGTTGGAGATCTCCGGGTAGACCGGGACGCCCGGGCCTGGCCTCCCCGTCCTGGAGCCCTTCGGCGAAGGTGTCGTAGATCGGGTCGTCGAACTTGTCGAGCTCGTCGAAGAGGCTCTCGGAGGTCGGGAGCTGGCCCGTCACCTGGTTGCCCTCGCCGATGAAGACCTCCTTGGTGAACTCCATGCACATCTCGACCTTCTCGGGGTCGTCGGAGAAGGCGCCCATGGTCCAGCCGCCGGTGCCCGTCGTCTGGGGGTCGTTCGGGTTCATCGTCGGGAGGTAGCGAGACCTCCCACTTCTTGAACTCTTCGGGCGGCAGGCTCTCCTCGAGCGGCGGATACTGGAAGTCGCCGCCCTGGAACATCGCGACCGTGCCGGCCTGCGCCGCCGCCTCGAACTCGGCGTAGTCCTTGATCGTCGCGACCCGCTGCGGCGACGCGCCGCTGTCGACGTTCTCCTTGAGGAACTCGAACACGTTGAGCATGTACTGGCGGTTCGGCTCCTCGCCGAAGATCGGCTTGCCCTGCTCGTCGACGAGCTCGCCGCCCTGGCTCCAGAAGTGGGCCAGGTTGTCGAACGTGGTGCCCTCCCAGCGCCCGCCGTTGAAGAGGTAGCCGTCGACCTCCGAGTCCTTCTCCTTGGCCTCCTTCGCGGCCTGCTATGCAGCTCGTCCCAGGTCCTCGGCGCCTCGGGCACCAGGTCGGTCCTGCGGTACAGCAACCGCAGGTCCGTGGCACCACCAGGCAGCGTACATCTTCCCGTCGTCCCCGATGACCACGTCGCGCACGAAGGGGAAGAGGTCGTCTTTCTCCTCCTGCGTGAAGTACTCGTCTATCGGCTGCAGGGCGCCCTGGTCGATGAACTGCGGGACGACGAAGGAGTCGACGTTGGCGCAGTCCGGCGCCCGACCCGACCCGCGCCGCCTCGAGCAGGCTGCGCCTGCTCCTGGGTTGTCGCGTCGTCGGGGATGATCTTCAGCTCGATCTTCCAGTCGGGGTGATCCTCGGCGAACTGCGTGAACAGCCGCTCGAACCCGTCGGCCCAGCTCGGCGTGGCGGCCTGGTGGGTGTAGCTGTTGTTGAGCTGCAGCGTCATCGTGTTCGGGGCGTCCTCCGTGCCTATGCGATCCAGCGTCAGAACGCTGCTGCCACCCCCGCAACCGACCACGACCCCGACTAGAACCAGAACCAGAACCGGCGGACCGTACGACCGAAGACTTCATCCGGACTCCTCCCCACGACGAACTCGGCCGCGCCCCGAACGCACGCCAGCCTCCATCGGTACCCTTTCCCCATCGAGCGTCACCAGCGCTTCTGCCCTAACAGTAACCGAGCGGTCGCCGCGCATCAAGAGATACAAGTGGGTCCGGCGGCGTCCCCGATGCTCTTTGGCGCGCCACTCCCTGGTCCCGGGATCGGGAACAAGAGGGCAGGATCTGTGCTGTAATTCGGGTCAGGAGAAGGAAAGGAGCCTCCGAGATGGCAGAGAAGGTATACCGCAGCGAGCTTACGCCGATCAGCTTTCTGAGGCGCAGCGCCTACATGTTCCCCGAGAAGACCGCCGTGGTCTACGGCGAGCGGCGCTACACCTACGGCGAGCTCGAGGAGCGGGTGGACCGCCTGGCCTCCCGCTTGCGGGACTCGGACTTGCAGAAGGGCGACCGGGTTGCCTTTCTCTGTCCCAACATCCCGCCCATGCTGGAGGGACACTACGGCGTGCCGGCCGCGGGGCTGGTGCTCGTCGCGATCAACACCCGCCTGAGCAAGGACGAGGTCACCTACATCGTCGAGCACTCCGGGGCGAAGATGGTCTTCGTGGACGCCGAGCTCGAGGACCTGCTCGCGGACACCGACGTGGAGACGGTCAGGGTGGACGACACGGGCGAGGCCGGTGACCCGTACGAGGACTTTCTGGCGGAAGGCTCGACCGAGCACGTCCCCGACGTGCTCGAGGACGAGGAAGAGACCATCTCCATCAACTACACCTCGGGCACTACTGGCCGCCCCAAGGGCGTGATGTACACGTACCGGGGGGCGTACCTGAGCGCCCTGGGAAACGTGATCGAGACTGGGATGGGCTACGAGACCAAGTACCTGTGGACCCTCCCCATGTTCCACTGCAACGGGTGGACCTACCCGTGGGCCGTGACGTCGGTGGCGGCCACGCACGTCTGTTTGAGGAAGGTCGAGGCGCCGAGGATCTGGGAGCTCTTCGAGAGCGAGGGGATCACCCACTACTGCGCCGCGCCGACCGTCCAGATCGGGGTGGTCAACGCCGACGAAGCCCACCCGCTGGAGCGGCCGGTTACCGCCGCCATCGCAGGGGCCCCGCCCTCGCCCACGCTGCTCGGCGGCCTCCTGGAGCTGAACATCCAGCCCATGCACATCTACGGCCTCACCGAGACCTACGGTCCGATCACCACCAGCGGCGTCCATCCCGAGTGGGAGGACCTCGAGATGGAAGAGCGGGCGCGGGTGATGTCGCGCCAGGGGCAGGGGTACACGACCTCCGACCTGGTGCGCGTCGTCGACGAGGACATGAAGGACGTGCCGCGCGACGGGGAGACGATGGGCGAGATCCTGATGCACGGCAACATGGTCGCCAAGGGCTACTTCGAGAACGAGGAGGCCACCGAGGAGGCGTTCGAGGGCGGCTGGTACCACTCCGGGGACATGGCCGTCTGGCACCCTGACGGGTACATCGAGATCCGGGACCGCAACAAGGACATCATCATCTCCGGCGGCGAGAACATCTCGACCATCGAGGTCGAACAGGTGGTCTCGCGGCACCCGGCCGTGATGGAGGCCGCCGTCGTCGCCATCCCGGACGAGAAGTGGGGCGAGCGCCCCAAAGCCTTCGTGGTCCTCAAGAAGGGCCAGGAGGCCACGGAGGAGGAGATCATCGAGTTCTGCAAGGAGAACATCGCCCGCTTCAAGGCCCCGGCCGCCGTGGAGTTCACCGACCTCCCGAAGACCTCGACCGGCAAGGTCCAGAAGTTCGTCTTGCGCGACAAGGAGTGGTCCGGTCGCGAGAAGCAGGTGAACTAGCTATCAGCTTAGGCTATCAGCTATCGGCAAGCGCAAGCTGTAGTCTGGTTCTTTGAGGGATCGGTTTGGCTCGTCTGCACGTATTGAAGGTGTTTGTCGGGGAGGATGGGGCCGGTGGCAACCCGCTGGGCGTGTTCCTGGACGGCTCGCGAGGTGCCGGAGGCCGAGCGGCAGCGGGTCGCCGCCGACCTCGGCTTCTCCGAGACGGTGTTCGTGGACGACGCCGGGCGCGGCGTCGCTTCGCATCTTTACGCCCAAGGCGGAGCTGCCCTTCGCCGGTCACCCGCTCGTGGGCACCGGCATGGCTGCTCGCGCCGCGAGGGTCACGAGCCGCAGACCCTGCGGCCCCCGGCGGGCGAGGTGCCTGTCAGGATCGACGGCGAGCGCACCTTTATCTCGGGCGTCCGGAGTGGGCGCCGGAGTTCGAGCACGTCGAGCTCGGCTCGGCCGCGGAGGTGGAGGCGCTCGACGGGCCGCCGGGGGGCCACGACCTCGTCGGGGTGTGGGCCTGGGACGATCGGGCGAATGGGCAGCGTGCGCGTCAGGGTCTTTCCCGCGAGGTTTGGTATCGACGAGGACGAGGCGACGGGGGCGCTACGCCGTTCGGCTCGCCGCGCGGCTGGGTACGAACCATCAGGATCCAGCAGGGCGTAGGATCCGTTATCTTCGCCGAGCCACGGCCCGATGGTAGCGTGGAGATCGGCGGACAGCACGGAGCTCGTCGAGACGCGGGACTACTAGATTACTAGGCAAGGAGAAGACGCCATGATCGGAGCAGAGAAGACCTACGAGAACGTCCTCTTCGAGCAGGACGGCCCGGTGGCCTACGTGACCATGAACCGTCCGAACAAGCGCAACGCGCTCTCGCTCGCCCACATGCGGGAGCTGATCGACTGCTTCGCGGCGGTCGGCGAGAGCCGGGACGTCTCGGTCGTCGTCCTGCGCGGCGAGGGACCGGCCTTCAGCGCCGGGCACGATCTCTCCGAGATGATCGATCGCGACCCGGCGTTCTACCGCGAGCGTCTTCGACGTGTGCTGCGAGCTCATGCAGAAGATACAGACCATCCCGCAGCCCGTTATCGCCCAGGTCCACGCCACGGCTACCGCCGCCGGCTGTCAGCTCGCGGCCACCTGCGACCTCGTCGTCGCCTCCGAAGAGGCCCGATTCGCGACGCCGGGCGTAAAGATCGGGCTGTTCTGCTCCACCCCGATGGTCGCCGTCTCCCGCGCCGTCGGCCAGAAGAAGGCGATGGAGATGCTCCTCACCGGCGACTTCGTCCCGGCCGAGGAGGCGAAGGCCGATGGGCTCGTCAACAAGGTGGTGCCGGCAGGACGACCTGGAGGCCGAGACGCGGGCGCTGGCCGAGAAGATCGCGGAGGCCAGCCCGCTCGTCGTCGGGGTGGGCAAGCAGGCGTTCTACCGGCAGGTCGAGATGCCGACCGAGCAGGCCTACGCGTACACGAAGGAGGTCATGTCCTTCAACGCCTCCTTCGCCGACGCCCAGGAGGGTATGTGCGCCTTTCTGGAGAAGCGCAAGCCCGAGTGGCGGGGGCGATAGGTCGGACGATGTCCGGCACCATCACGCAACCGGAACAGCTCGAGAAGCGAGAGACGGAAGGTCTGCCGCCCTACAACGTCGTCCTGCTCGACGACGAGGATCACAGCTACGAGTACGTGATCTTCATGCTCAAGAAGATCTTCGGTCATCCGGTGAAGAAGGGCTACGAGATGGCTAAAGAGGTTGACGACACCGGCAGGGTCGTCGTCCTCACCACGCACCTTGAGGAGGCCGAGCTGAAGCGCGACCAGATCCACGCCTTCGGCCCCGACCCCCTGATCCCACGCTGCAAAGGATCTATGTCAGCGACGGTCGAAGCTGCGTAGGGTAGGGAGGCGAGCGTGCGCAAGACGGCCTCGGTGTTGTTGCTAGCGGCGATTGCCATCCTGGCCGCGGCCGGCCCTGCGGAGGCGCAAGAGAAGGGGGCGATGGCTTACCCGGCCGGTGAAGAGCCCCTTCCGCCACCACCAGACTACGCCTACCGGGGCGGTATGGTTCGCGTCTCGGGCGACGAAGAGGTCGGCTGCCGCGAGTTCGTCGAGGGCTTTGACGAGGGCTACGACGAGTACGGCGACCAGCGGTAGGCCCGGCGTGTGCTGGAGAAGTGCGAGCGGGTGGGTTCGCCTGCCAACCCTCAACGGCCTCCTGCGGAAGTTCGCCAGGAGATCCGGCTGGATGCCCGGCAGGTGGCCCAACAGAAGGAACTGTCGAACACCGGAGGCGCTCCAACGCTACCCTTCGCCGCCGGGTTGCTGATGGTGGTGGGCGCGGGTCTAGTCGCCTTCATCTACCGAATCCCTTAAGAGGCGTTCACCGAAATACGTCAAGAAAGATTCGAGATCCAGCCCATACGGGGGATACGCTCCGCTGCTGCGGAGGGTATGCTACCTTTGCCACTAACCACCAACCGGGAGGTCACCAATGGCTTTCTATCTCATGCGCTTCAGCTACACGCCCGAGACGTGGTCGAAGCTGATGCAGAACCCCGAAGATCGCCGCGATGCGGCGCGCGCGTACATCGAACAGGTGGGGGGCGCCCTGCACGGCTTCTGGTACGGCTTCGGCGAATACGACGGCTACGCGATCTTCGAGGCGCCCGACAACGTCTCGGTGGCCGGCGTCGTGCTCGCGATCACGTCAGGCGGCGCCCTGGCCTCGGTCGAGACGACGGTGCTGATGACCGTGGAAGAGACGATCGAGGCACTCGCGAAGGGCAAGGACATTGGCTACCGCCGCCCGGGAGAGTAGCCAGCGACCTGAGAGCAAGTTCTGCAAACACGCATAGGAGGAGCTGAGCGGGCGGACTAGGAGCCACTTATGCAGCCGAGTGCGTGGATGGTTAAGTCTCCGAAGTCGAACCTTCACTTGACCGCAGCCAATGTCCCATAACAGCCAGACACTCCCACCAGGGCGTGCAGGCCGGGCTGCTAGAAGGCATTAGGCGCGGAGGTACTGAGTTGGGGAAGATAATCTTGCTTGCAGCCATTGCGGCCATGGTGCTGGCTGCTTCCCCGGCGTTCGCCGGTAGCTGGAGCGCCAACAACTCCGGTAAAGGCACCTCCGGCAATAAGGATTTTGCCGGCCTGGTCGATGTCGGCAGAGGCCGCGAGATGTATATGGAGTGCCGGGGCAAAGGGTCTCCCACGGTCGTGTTCGTCTCGGGGGGCGGGGACCGTGCCGAAACGTGGGGCAAAACGCTCGACCCATCGGAGCAGCCGGTGTTGCCTGCGATCGCCGAAACCAACCGGGTGTGCGCCTACGACCGTCCCGGAACTGTCCTCGCGGTAGGAGAAGGTGAAGAGGACTTCGAGCCGAGCCGCAGCGACCCGGTGCCTCAGCCGACCACGCTAGAGGACGGTGCCGCGGATCTCCATGCTCTGTTGGGCGCGTCCGGAGAACGCGGTCCCTACGTCCTGGTTGGTCATTCGATCGGGGGCGCGATCGCCAAGCATTACGCGAGTGAATACCCTCAAGATGTGTCGGGACTCGTCCTCGTCGATTACACCCCCTACGAGTTGCGCTACGGGCTGACCGATCAGGAGGCGCACCTGTGGCTCACTACCCCGATCAGCGGCAATCCACCGGAAGAGGCTCTCACCATATACCCGGACCTGGAGATGTACGACCATCGGCGGAACCTCCAACAGGTATCAGCCGCCGACAAGGCTCCTCTGAAGCCGATGCCCCTTATCGTGCTCTCCCAGGATGAACCTTATGACTTTACGCCTTTCGTCGATGCCGGAGAGGTGCCGGCTGACATAGCGGAGGAGTTCGCAGAGAACCTCTTTCAAGCTGTTATGGACGCCAGGGCCGATCTTGTGAGCCAGGTGCCGGGCGCCAAGCACATTACGAATACGGACAGCGGCCACTACATACATCAAGAGAATCCTCAGCTTGTGATCGACTCGGTTCGTGCGGTCGTAGACGCCGTCGTCATAGGTGGTAGAGGAGGCGGCGCCGCTGTCCCCGTGAGTAGCCCCACGGCGACGGCCAGCGCCAGGGTCACCACGCTGGGGGACACCGGCGGGGGCCCGATGGTGCCGGCGGTCACCCTGGCGGCTAGCCTAGCGTTGGTTATCTCCGGCTTGGCGGTGGTGAGGTTCGTGCTGCGTTGAAATGCTTCTTGGGAGCCAATAGCAGCCAAGGCTTAGGAGGGCGCAAGGCACCTTTTGGCTGGGGCCCCATACGGACGACCCCAGCGCTCTCCTGTTCCCTTATTCACCGAAGTACCTGGTAGCGGCGTTCCGAGCAGTTCAGCCTAGATTTGGGGGTGGTCCGTTCGTCGTGGGTGTGTACCGTCCGTCGTGGGTGCATGGGATGGCGAAGAGATGGAAGGGGCACGAGAGATGAGGAAGCTGATCGTGAGCACCTTCTTGACCCTCGACGGGGTCATGCAGGCTCCGGGCGGACCCGAAGAGGACGACGGCGGCGGGTTCGCGCACGGTGGCTGGTCGGTGAACTACTGGGACGAGCACGTGCACCAGTTCATGGACGAGGCGATGAGTGCGCCGTTCGACCTCGTACTCGGACGCAAGACCTACGACATCTTCGCCGCGTACTGGCCGCACGCCCCTGAGGAGGCCGGCGCCAAGGCGTTGAACGACGCCACCAAGTATGTCGCGTCGCGGAGACATCCTGAGCTGAAGTGGCGCAACTCGGTCCTGATCGAGGGAGACGTGGACGAAGGCATCGCGGCGCTCAAACAGGAAGACGGGCCAGAGCTGCAGGTTCATGGTAGCGGGAACCTGATCCAGACGCTGTTGCGCCACAGCCTCGTCGACAAGTACCGTTTGTTGATCTTTCCCGTCGTCATCGGGTCCGGCAAACGCCTCTTCTCGGAAGGCACCATCGCCTCCGGGCTGAAGCTCGTCGACAGCACAGTCTCTACCAGTGGAGTCGTGATGGGCACGTACGAGCCGGCGGGCGAGATCGTCGCAGGATCGTTCGAACTGGACTGACCGCGCTGGGAGGACTCGCCGAGCAGCATCGACACACGGCCCGTTTCGGCGTCTTCGACCGTCCTAAGCGGACGATCTTCCTCGGATTATGCGATGTCCCCCCGAGTCTTGCCCTGTTCACCCGAGTGCGCGGAAGAACGGTTCTCGGAAGGAATCACCTTCCGAGAACCGCGACGTCAGCAAACAGCGCGCCTCGACCCACAGCCTCCGCTTCCATCGGACAGCCTTACACGATGGAGCTGACCTTTACATCTGCAACGCCAGCATCACGCCTTCGTAAGGGCCAAGCTCCAGTTCCTCAGTGCTGTCGCCGAGCGGGCGTTCGGGGTACGTCGAGCAGAGGATCTCAACTTTTCCCGGTAGCTCGAGACGCTCTGGGGCGCCGCCGAAGTTGAGCGCGATGAGGAGGCGTTCGCCATCGCGCTCGCGCAGGTAGGAGATGACGGGAGAGTCCCCGGTCTCGAGCGGCTCGTAGGAGCCGAGGGTTAGCGCGGGGCGTTGCCGGCGCAACCGGGTGAGTTGCCGGAAGAACGACAGCATCGAGCGTGGATCGTCTCGCTCGGCCTCGACGTTGACCTGTGCATGGTCGACGGAGATCGGGAGCCACGGCTCCACGCCCGGCGGGCAGAAGCCGGCGTTGGGACCCGCGTCCCACTGCATCGGGGTGCGCGCCGGATCCCGGCTGTGGCCGGGGCTGCGGAGACCCTGCGGATCCTGGACCTTCTGTTGCGGTATGGGGACGTCCTGCATCCCGATCTCGTCCCCGTAGTAGCAGGTCGGGGTGCCCCTGAGGGTGAGCAGGAGCATCTGCGCCAGGCGGGCCCGTCCCTCGCCGACACGGCCCGGGATTCGCGGCTGATCGTGGTTCCCGAGCACCCAGTTGGGCCAGGCGCCGTCGGGCAGGGCGGTCTCGTACTCCGAGACGAGGGCTCGCACGGCGGCAGGATCCCATTCGGGAAGCGTGACGAGCCCGAAGTTGAAGGGCAGGTGGACGCCGTCGAGCTCCGTCCCGTAGTAGGCGATGAGGCGCTCGAGCGGCAGGTAGAGCTCCCCGATCAGGACGCGGTCCCCGGGATACTCGTCGGCCACGGCGCGCATCTCGCGAACGATCTCGTGGATCTCGGGCCGATCGCCGGAGTAGACGCGGAGCTGACGGTTCGACGGCCGGCCGCCTTCCTTCCAGTCCGGGTTGGGGGGATTGTCCCGCAGCAAATCGTCCTTTATCAACAGCCAGAGCACGTCGATCCTGAACCCGTCCACGCCCCGGTCGAACCAGAAGCGCAGGGCATCGTACATGGCCTCGCGCACCTCGGGGTTGCGCCAATTCAGGTCGGGCTGCTTGGGCTCGAAGAGGTGTAGGTAGTACTGCCCCGTCGCCTCGTCCCAGTCCCAGGCGCTGTCGCCGCCGAAGAAGCCGACCCAGTTGTTGGGTGGGGATCCATCGGACCTGGGATCTTGCCAGATGTACCAGTTCCTTTTCGGGTTGTCCTCGGAGGAGCGGGACTCGACGAACCAGGGATGCTCGTCCGAGGTGTGGTTGGGCACGTAGTCAAGGATGATCCGGATTCCCCGCCGGTGGGCCTCGTCTCGCAAGCGGTCGAAGTCCTCCAGGGTGCCGAAGAGGGGCTCGACGTCTGTGTAGTCCTTTATGTCGTAGCCGAAGTCGGCCATCGGGGAGGGGAAGATCGGGGAGAGCCACACCGCGTCCACCCCGAGCCACTCGAGGTAGTCGAGCCTCTCGGTAACGCCCGGCAGGTCCCCGGTCCCGTCGCCGTCGGCGTCCATGAAGGAGCGCGGGTAGACCTGGTAGACGACGCCGGTCTTCCACCACTCCTGCGCCGCCCCCGGCGTAACGGCCATCTCTAGGCGTTCTCAGGCGCGAGCCTGAGGATGCGGTCGCCGGTAACGCTGAGGGGGCTGCCGTAGCCGTCAAGGTTCGAGGTGGTGACCCACAGCGAGCCGTCGGGAGCCTGCACCACGTTCCTAAGGCGCCCGTATTCCCCGTCCAGCAGACGCTCCCGCTCCACGACGTTTCCCCGCTCGTCCAGCTCCAGCCGCCACAGACGCTCGCCGCGCAGGGCGGCGACGAACAGGTCGCCCTCCCACTGCGGGATCGCGCCGTCTATCGGAATCTCCGCCCCGCTCGGGGATGCCTCGTCCGTGCTCCAGGTGGTTATCGGGTTGACGTAGCCCTGGTCCACGGCCTCTTGTCCCCCCTCGCCCTCGTAATCCGGCCAACCGTAGTTCTCGCCGGCCTCTATCCTGTTGGCCTCGTCGAAGGTGTCCTGGCCGAACTCCGAGGCGTAGAGCCGGCCCTCGGCGTCCCAGGCCAGGCCCTCGACGTTGCGGTGACCCCAGGAGTAGACGGGGCTGCCGGGGAACGGATTGTCACCGGGCACGGAGCCATCGGGATTGAGGCGCAGGATCTTGCCGCCCAGAGAGTCGCGGTCCTGGGCGTTGGACGGGTCGCCGGCGTCCCCGGTCGCCACGTAGAGCATGCCGTCGGGGCCGAAGGCTATGCGCCCGCCGTCGTGGTACGAGTTGAACGGTATGCCGGTCAGAATAGGCTCCGGCTCCTCGCCGAGCCTGAAGCGCACGACGCGGTTGTCCTCGCCGGTGGTGTAGTAGGCGTAGACGTAACGGTCCTGCCGGTAGTCCGGGGAGACCGCGAGACCCAACGAGCCGCCCTCCCCGTAGCCCCGGGTCGGCAACGTCTGGACCACCTGCATGTCGCCCGACCCGTCCATCCGCAGCAGGCGTCCGGAGTCGCGCTCGGTGAACAGCGCGTCGCCCTCGGGGAGGAAAGCTATCCCCCATGGCACCTCGAGGCCTGTGGCGATGGTCTGCGTCTCGACCTCGACGGGCCCCGTGGCCCGCGTTCGGGCGTCCCGAGATCTCGCCGCGGCCGCCGTGGTCTCCCCGCCGGCCGCGGCGGTGCGCGTCGACGGTTCCGGGGCCGGGCTCGGGGTCCCGGCGCTCGACGTCTCCAGGCTCGCGGGGGCGGACCCTCCCGTTGGATCGTCGCCGGATCCCGCCTCCGGCGACCCGCAGGCGCCGACCGCTAGAACGGCCGCGGTCAGCAGGACGACGGCGGCGTGCGTTCTTGTGGTCCTGAGGCTCTTCATACCGGGGGCTTCACCCTGCCCTCTCTCGCCGCTCCAGCATCGATTCGCCAGTCTAGCTCTGGGCCCGACGGATTTTCTGGGTTCTCTGTTACGCGCCCCGGGCACCGAGGTTCGAGAGCGTGTCCAGTTCCGCTTCGTCGAGCACGAGTTCGGCGGCGGCGACGTTCTCTTCCAGGTGCTCGACGGAGGAGGTGCCAGGGATGGGGAGCGTCACCGGAGAGTGCGCCAGCAGCCACGCCAGGGCCACCTGGGAGGTCGTCGCGTCGTGGCGGGTGGAGATCTCGTCGAGCGGCCCGCCGCCTTCGGCAAGGTTGCCGGTCGCCAGCGGAAACCAGGGGATAAAGGCCACGTCCTCCCGCTCGCACGCCTGCAGCAGTGCCTCCGAGGAGCGGTCGGCGAGGTTGTAGCGGTTCTGGACGGAGGCGATTGGAACAATGTCGATGGCCATCTCCAGCTCCCTGACACCGACGTTGGAGAGGCCGACATGCCGGATCTTGCCTTCGTCCCTGAGCTGTGCCAGCTCCCAGACGGAGTCCTCGAAGGCGACCTCGGGGTCGGGCGCGTGCAACTGGTAGAGGTCTATGCGGTCGACGCCGAGCCGGCGCAGGCTGCCCTCGCACGCCTCGCGCAGGTGACCGGGACGGCCGTCCGGTATCCACTCGTCCCGGCTCGGGCGCGTGAGGCCGCCCTTCGTGGCGACCACCAGGTTCTCGTCGTACGGGTTGAGGGCCGTGGAGATCTGGCGCTCGTTCACCTCGGGCCCGTAGGCGTCGGAGGTGTCTATGAAATTGATTCCGAGCTCGACGGCGTGCCGCAGGACGGCCTCGGCGCCCCGCGGGTCCTCCGGCTCCCCCCAGATTCCGGGCCCGCACAGCCGCATCGCCCCGAAACCCAGCCGGTTTACGTCGAGGTCTCCGCCAATCATCAGCGTCCCACCGCGACCATTTCCCCCGGCTTCTACCATCCGTCGTCCTTCCGTCGCCTACGTTCTTGGAGCATACCGCAGCCCACCGCGCGTCGGCGTCCATGCTCTAGAATCGTTTCGGGAACGCGCCGGCGACCGGAGGGCGGGTCTCGAGGTAAGCGGAAGCGCGGACAGAACCCCAGCGGGCGCACGAGAGCTCCTCGACGGGCTGCGTCCGCCCCTGGGCGCGGCGTTCCTCGCGGCCTACGCCTGGTCGATCTTCGCGCCTGGCCCCCTGAGCACGGGCGTGTTTCTGGCGGCCGGCGCCCTTCTGTGGGCTCTTTCGGTACCGTGGGCAAGCTCTTTCCACAGGGGGCTCACGCTCGTCGCCTTCGCGACCTTCGGGGTCACGCTCGTCACGGGCCGGTTCGATGCGGGCTCCTTCTACCAGGGGATGCCCGATTACTTCAACGTCGTCGCCGTGCTGCTGGTGCTGAGCGTGGCCGGCTACCCCATCCGGGCGGCGCGCTACGAGGCCCAGATCCGGGCGCTCGTCGCGGCGCTGGTCCGCAAGGGCGCGAGCGTGGGCACGACCTCCGGGGTCCTCGGGCACGTGCTCGGGGCGGTGCTCGACGTCGGGGCATTGGTTCTGATAGACGTGATCCTCAACCGCGCGGCCCCGAAGGCGCGCGTCCGGGGCCTGGTGTGGTCCGCGCGGGCCTTCTCGTTCGCCCCGCTGTGGACCAACCTCAACGTGTTCACGGCGATCACGATCTCGCTCACCGGCGCTTCCTACCCGGCACTGCTGGCGACGACGCTGCCCTTCGCCCTGCCGGGTCTCGCCGTGACCCTCCTCTTCGCCCAGCGGCAGAAGGACGAAGTCGAGCGTCCCCCGCCCGCCGGCACGCTGGACCGCGGGGCGGCCGCCGTGCTCCTTTACCCGGTGCTGCTGGTCGCCGCGGTCGCGCTGGTCAACGTGTCCTTGCCCGGCGTCCCGCTCACGGCGGCCATCACCCTGACGGTTGCGGCGATAGTGACGCTCATCGCCGCCGCGACCGTCGCGTTGCTCCGCCGGCTCTCGCCCGCCACCCGGCTCGCCCGGGAGGCCCGCGGCACGCTGACGGCCTCCCACGCCGAGTTCGCCCTCTTCGGCTCGGCCGGCATCCTGGTCCTCTCCCTCCAGAGCCTCGGGGCGCTCGCTCCTCTGGGCGACCTGTTCTCCTCCCTGCCCCCATCCCTCGTGGCGCCGGCCCTGATGTTTGCGATCTCCGCCGGCTTTCTGATCGGGATCCACGTCGTGCCCATGGTCTTCCTAATAAACGCCGCCTTCCCGCTGACCGGAGGCCCGGAGCCCGCGCTGTGGGCCGCGGCGCTCATCCTCGGCGCCCAGGCAATGCTCCTGCTCACCCCGTTCTCCAGCGCCGTGACGATGCTCTCCCGACTCACCGGGCTGCACCCGCTGGATATTGGGTCGAAGAGGAACCTCGGCTTCAGCATCGCCCTCTTCCTCGCCGCCGCCCTGTACCTCGGCGTCCTGACGCTCCTGCTGTTCTAGCGCGGGCACCCGACCGGCGCCCCCGACGGCAACAATCGCCGTCCGCCGATATTCGGTGAATCCGTTACGTCTGGCGGGTTTTTACGGTGCTATATTCATAACGCACCTACCAGACAGAGAGGAAGGTACCATGCGCGTACTCGAGTTCATGTGGCGTCCGATCGCCCGCCGTTGGGAGGAGTTGGGATGGGAGGGCAAGACCCCCAGCCCGAACCGCAAGGCCCAGGGACGGAGTCGGTACCTGATCAACCACTGAGCAGGGATCGTGGGGGCCGGGGATCTCTCCCCGGCCCCTTTTTTTGTGCCCGGATCCAGCACGCGCCCGATCCGGGGCCCCACCACTAGCGACGTCCGCGCTCAGGGCGCCAGCACGAGCAGGGTGATGGCGATGAAGTGGCAGACGCTGCCGGCGAGCACGAACAGGTGCCACAGGGCGTGCGAGTAGGGCACGCGGCGGTGGTAGAAGAGCGTGCCGGCCGTGTAGGCGATGCCTCCCATCAGCAGCCATAGCAGCGCCGCCGGGGGCACCGCCGCGACGAGCGGGCGGAGGGCGACGACGCCGAGCCAGCCCATCGCCACGTAGGCCGCCGTCGAGAGGACGGCGAAGCGTCCGGTAAACAAGACCTTGAACAGGATGCCGGCCACGGCCATCGTCCACACGATCCCGAACAGCGTCCAGCCCCACCCGCCGCCGATACCGACGAGGACGAAAGGCGTGTAGGTGCCGGCGATCAGGAGGTAGATCGCGCAGTGGTCCAGCACCCGCAGGACGCGTTTGATCCCCTCTTCCCTGAAGGCGTGGTACAGCGTGGACGCCGCGTACAGCGCCACGAGCGTGACCCCGTAGACGGCGGCGCTGACCGCGCGCAGGGCCTCGTCTCGAACCACGCCGAGGTACACCAACACGCAGATCCCGACGACGCTGGCCAGCAACCCGGCGGCGTGCGTGGCGACGTTTGCCAGCTCCTCCCGACCGGTGTAGCGCGCGCCGGCCACGTTCCCTAGGGTATCCCGTAGGCTACGCATTCGTCGTCGGACCGCGTGGCCCGGCCCTCCAGGACCAGTTGTTCCAGGTGCGCCAGCGTCTCGGCCAGCGCGAAGCACCTCTGGTGGATCGTAAGGGTCCCCCGGAATGCGGACCGCGAGACCTCGTAAGGCGTTTTCGGGCCGGCTGCGAGCGTGGCACGCATGGCGTCCAGCCGCTCCGCATGGTGGGCCACGAGCTCGTCCACCCGGCCCGGCAGATCGTGGAAAACGGGCCCGTGGCCCGGCAGCACGGTGCCGACGTTCAGGGCGCGCAGGTCGTTTAGCGAGTCGAGGTAGCGGGCCAGCGGGTGCGGCTCCGACTCGGGCCAGATACCGATGTTCGGCGTGATCACGAGCAGCACCTGATCCGCGGCGAAGAGGATGCCACGTTCCTCGTCGTGCAGGACGAGCTGGTGGTCGGCGTGGCCCGGGGTGTGCAGAATACGGGCCACGCCGGCGCCCACCGGGATCTTGTCGCCGGGACGCAGCACGGACAAAGACTCGGGAAGCGGCAGCTTGTGCCTCATCGCGTCGGCCCCTGACCCGGCCATCGCGCGCGGCATGCCGTTACTGACCAGAAAGTCGAACAGCCGCCCCGGCGCGTCGGTCCCGCCCCAGACCTGTTGGGACAGCGAGATCTCCTCATCCATCATGCACACCGGCGCCCCGGAACGCTCCTGGAGCCAGCGCGCCCCCCCGAGGTGGTCCGGGTGGAAATGGGTGACGACGATCCTGGCGACGTCCCGTTCCAGATCGCAGCCCACAGCCGCGGCCCCGGACGCCCACACCTCGTAGGTCGGCGGGTAGTGGAACCCGGCGTCGACGAGCGTCCATCCATCGTCGCCCTCGACCAGATAGACGGAGACGAACCGCAACGGCAGGGGCACAGGCAACTTTAGCTGGTAGACGCCGTTCGCCACCCGCGAGATCTCCCCAATGGGTTGCGCGCCGAGGGTTGAGGGCGCCACGCTCAACGAAGCGCCCCGAAAAAACGGGAGAGCTCGCGGTTCGCGAGCTCCGGCTTCTCGTAGTGAACGTAGTGCCCCGCCCCAGTCGCGGTATCGAACGCGTAGTCCGCGAAGTAGTCGCCGAGCCTGTCAGCCCACCGGGCCTTCAGGATGGGGTCGTCCTCGCCCCACAGGATGCGGGCCGGCACCTCGATCTTCGGCAGCTCGGGCGGTCCGTTGGCGATGAGCTCCATCCGCGAGCGGTTCGAAGCGACGTACCAGTTGAAGCCGCCCTGCAGGTTGCCTGGCCGCATAAAGTTGTCCACCCACGCCTCCAGGTCTTCGTCGAAGAGGCCTGGCCTGTGCGACCAGTGGTCGAGGAAGTGCCGAAGGTACCTCTCGCAGGTGTTCCGGTTCTCGCCGACGAAGGAGGCGGCCCACGGCTGCCGGTGGAAGGACTGGTACCAGATCTCGCCGACCGAGTCCGGCTCGACCCACCGGCGCCCGATCCCCGGATACGGGCAATCGAAGAAGAACAGGCCCGTCAGCTTCTCCGGGTAGGTCCGCGCGAAGGCCTGCGCCACGTAGGCGCCCACATCGTGGCTGACCAGCCCGAAACGCCGAAGGCCGAGGGCCTCCGTCAGCCCGTGCAGGTCCTCTACAAGCTCGCCGAGCAGACCGTCCGGCGGGTCCGGAAGTGGAGGCTTGTCCGTCTCCCCGAAGCCCCGCAGGTCAGGCGCCACCACGTCGAACTCTTCGGCCAGGACGGGGATGTTCTTGCGCCACACGTACCAGAACTCCGGCCACCCGTGCAGCAGCACCAGTGGCGGACCCGACCCCTGGCGGACGTGGTGGATTCCGATGCCGTTGGCCTCGAGGTACCGGTGGTCCCAGTTCTGCCCGTTCAAAGGTACCCGCCCGTAGGCCGGTGTCTCACGCCTAGTTCCTCAGGTTCTCGAAGATGCCGGCAGCCCCCATGCCGCCGCCGATGCACATGGTCACCATGCCGTAACGCGAGCCACGCCGCCCCATCTCGTGCAGGAGCTGGACGGTGAGCTTGGCGCCGGTCGCGCCCATCGGGTGGCCGAGCGCTATCGCCCCGCCGTTCACGTTGGTCTTCTCGAGGTCGAGGCCGACCTCCCGGATCACGGCCAGAGCCTGGGCCGCGAACGCCTCGTTGAACTCGATAAGGTCTATGTCGTCCAGGGATAGCCCGGCCTGCTCCAGGACCTTGGGTATGGCGACCGTCGGGCCGATGCCCATGACCTCGGGTCTCACCCCCCCAACGGCGAACCCGACGAAGCGCGCCAGCGGCGTGAGGCCGCGCTTCTCGGCCTCCCCGCGCTCCATTACCACGACCGCCGCCGACCCGTCGCTGCGCTGGGAGGAGTTGCCCGCCGTTACCGTGCCGCCCTGCTGGAAGGCGGGCTTGAGCTTGGCGAGCGCCTCGCGGGACGTGTCGCGCGGCCCCTCGTCGCGGGCGAAGATCGTCTCGAAGCGCTGGGTCTCACCGTCCTCGCCGACGAAGTCGTAGGCGACGTCGAGTGGCACTATCTCCTCGTCGAACCTCCCATCCTGGACGGCCTCCTTGGCCAAGGTGTGGCTGCGGAGGGCGAACTCGTCCTGGTCCTCGCGCCCGACGTCGAACTCGCGGGCGACCTGCTCGGCGGTGAAACCCATCCCCATGTAGACAGCGGGGTTGGTCTCGACCAGCCCCGGATCGGGGGCAAAGTTCGGCATCGTGAGCGTCGAGGACATATGCTCGGTGCCGCCCGCGACGATCGTGGTGGCGTGGCCGACCATGATCCTCTCGGCCGCCATCGCGATGGTCTGCAGTCCCGAAGAGCAGAACCGGTTCACCGTCTGCGCCGGCACCGTGTCCGGCATCCCGGCCCGCACCGAAGAGAGCCGGGCCATGTTGTAGCCCTGCGTCCCCTCTGGCATGGCGCAGCCCAGAACAACGTCCTCGACCTCAGAAGGCTCCAGTCCCTCCACCCGCCCAACGGCCTCCTTAATGGCCGAGGCGCCAAGATCCACCGGATGCACCCCGCGCAAGGTCCCCCGCGGAGCCCGCCCGACGGCGGTCCGAGCCCCCGATACGATGACGGCTTCGTGCATTAGTTCTCCCTTCGGTCGATTGGAGGCTTCGCCCCCCGGCGAGTAGGGAATAGCGAATATGGAGTAGTTTGGTTCCCTAGCCTACTACTCCCTATTCGCTACCTCGCTATTCGCTAATTCCTCAACGGCTTTCCGGTCTCCAACATATGCCCTGATACGCTCGTGGGTCTTCTGGTTCTCCAGCAGCGACAGGAACGCCTCTTTCTCGAGTCCGAGCAGGTACTCCTCCGACACCCACTGTGGGAGCGAGAGGTCGCCGCCGGTGAGGATGCGCGCGGTTTGGCCGGCCACTACACCGTCGTAATCGCAGGCGTAGTGTCCCCACTGAAGGGTCTTTATGCCCAGCAGTAGGGCGGCGCGGAATGTCTTGCCGGAGGCGTAGATGTTGTCGTCCCGCTCAGGGGGGCTGTAGCCGTCGGCAAGGTCCAGGATCTCGCGTTTGGCGGCGGAGAGGACGTGGTCGGCGTTCATGACGATCCGGTCGTCGTCGTCCAGGAAGCGCAGTTCCCTCGCCTCGAGGGCGCTGCCGGAGACCTTCGCCATCGCGATGGTCTCGAAGGCCTTTTGCAGGAACGGGAGCGGCGGGGTGTCCGCGGCCGTGCGCAGCGGTCGAGAGACGAGCCTGCGGGCCATCTCCTTGGTGCCGCCGCCGGCGGGTATCAGGCCGACCCCGGCCTCGACGAGGCCCATGTAGGCCTCCCCGGCCGCGACCACGCGGTCGGCGTGCAGGCAGATCTCGAGCCCCCCGCCCAGAGTCTGCCCGTGCGGCGCCGCGACGACGGGCTTGGGGGCGAAGCGGAAGCCCATGAGCAGACCCTGCAGGGCGTCGACGCTCTCCCCGACCTCCTCGAGCATTCCGTTCTGGGCGGCGTGGGCGATCTCACCGAGGTTCGCCCCGACGCTGAAGTTGCGCCCCTCGTTGCCGACGACGAGTCCGACCCAGTCCTCGTTCTCGAGCCGCTGCAGCGCCTCGTAGCCCATCTTGACGCCATCCCCGTCTATGGAGTTGCCCTTGGAGTGGAACTCCAGGCACAGGACGCCGTCCCCGAGGTTCAGCAAACTTGCCGAGTCGTTGCGCGAGACCTCCCCGCCCTCCTCCCGCATACGGTCGAGCGAAA
Source organism: uncultured Rubrobacteraceae bacterium (assembly GCA_963769655.1). Classification (GTDB taxonomy): domain Bacteria; phylum Actinomycetota; class Rubrobacteria; order Rubrobacterales; family Rubrobacteraceae; genus CAVYMT01. The sequence continues at coordinate 819,818 of CAVYMT010000007.1, forward strand.
GGACCATCGGGTCCTCGCGCACCGGCTCGTATTCCTTGCTGACGGGGCTGAACTGGAGCTCGCTCCCGTCGTCGGTCTTGTAGAAGCTCTCGTTGCCGCCGTCGAGCATCTCCCGCACCCAATCGCCGACCTCTATGCCAAGGTCGTCCATGCCCTCGACCGTCTCGCGCACGCCGAGGAGGTCCCAGGTGCGAAACGGGCCGGCCTCGTGGGCGAATCCCCACTCCATCGCGTGGTCCACGTCCTCCAAAGTGTCCGAGATCTCCGGCACCCGGCGCGAGGCGTAGGCCAGGTAAGGTAGCAGCGTGTCCCTGACGTAGCGGGCGTGACGGTCATCGTCGGCCTTCTCCACCACGTAGCGCAAACGCGCGCCGAGGTCTCCCTGCTTTCGGGCCTCGCCAACGAGGGCAACGTCGGGGTTCTCGGCCGGCTCGTGCTCGAAGGTCTCGGTGTCGAGCACGTCGAAGACCGTCTGCCCGTCCCGCTTGTCGCGCTTGTAGAAGCCCGCGCCGGTCTTGTTGCCCAGGAGGTTCTTCTCCTGCATCTCTTCGAGGATGGGATGGGGCTTCAGTTCCTCGCGCGACTCGTCCTCGGGGACGGCCTCGTAGAGGTTCTCGGCGACGCCGACGGCTATGTCCAGGCCGACCGTGTCGTTCAGGCGGAAGGTGGCCGTCTTGGGGTGCCCGATCATGGGCCCCGTCAGTGCGTCGACCTCCTCTATCCCGTAGCCGTTCTCGAAGGCGTAGGTCACCGACTGCATGCCGGCGAAGCTCCCGAGACGGTTGCCGATAAAGTTCGGGGTGTCCTTGGCGATGACCCCGCCCTTGCCGAGTACCCGCTCCCCGAAGTCCCGCACGAACTCGACGACCTCGGGGTCGGTGTCGTCGGTGGGGATGATCTCTAACATCTTGAGGTAGCGCGGCGGGTTGAAGAAGTGCGTGCCGAGAAAACGCCGCCGGAAGCCCTCGGAACGTCCCTCGGAGATCTCGTGCAACGGTATGCCCGAGGTGTTGGAGGAGATTATTGCGTCCTCCTTGGCAAGCTCTTCCACCCGCCGCATGAGCTCCCTCTTGGGTTCAAGCTTCTCCAGGATCGCCTCCAGCACCCAGTCGGCGTCGGCAACCCGGCCGAGGTCGTCGTCGAAGTTGCCGGTGCGGATGCGGCTGGCCAGCCCCTTGGTCATCAGGGCCGGCGGCCGGGCCTTCACCATCCGCCCGAACCCGGCCTCGACCACGCCGTTCTTGTCGTCGCCGTCTTCGGCGGCGATGTCGAGCAGGTCCACCTCCAGGCCCGCGTTGGCGCAGTGGGCGGCGATCGCCGCGCCCATCGTGCCGGCACCGAGGACTACCACCTTGCGTATGCGATGCGTCACGCCGTCTCCCCTTCCGCTGGTCCTTGCGTGCAATATAGTTCTTCTCGCCCACCATCGCGCCCGACGGTCAGTTCGACCGGCTAGCCGTAGATCTCCTCCTGCAGAGACTCGATGGCCTTCTTTACCCGCAGGAGATGGGCCTCGAACCCGCCCTTGATCTCCTGATACTTCTCTTCTCCGGCCGGCGTTATCCTGTAGAAGCGGCGGCTCCGGGTGTCGGGCCGCTCCCACTCGCCCTCCACGTATCCCTTCTCCTCCAGCCGCCGCAGCAAAGGGTAGACCGTGTTCGGGGAGACGCTCATGACGCCGGCGCTGATCTGACGGATCTGGCCGATGAGGCTATTCCCGTACTGGGGCCCCTTCCGGACCAGGTGCAGGATGAGCAGCGGGAACACCGTCCGCGACTTTACCTCGCTCAAGAACACGTCCTTCGGCGTCGTCCTCTCAGAGGCCTGCCGTGCCGTCTGCGCCATCGTCCCTTCTCCGCTCACGCGTACAGCTCCTTCACCCGCGAAACTTGTCAAAATTGATAATAACACCCATAATAAGTTTGCGTAAAGAGGTTGGCCTTTGTAGAGTGGGCCGTGGAGAGGCAACTTAACAGGAGGAGCGCCAGTGATCGCCGACGTCGCCAAGTCTTTGGGGACCGACTATTACGTGCTAGACGATCTGTTCACCGAGGAGGAGCGCGAGGTCAGGGACCGGGTGCGGGCGTTCGCGGACCGGGAGGTCATCCCGGTGGCCGCGGAGTTCTGGCAGAAAGAGGAGATGCCGCTGGACCTGTTCTACAAGCTCGCCGACCTCGGGATCGTCGGCGGGACGATAGAGGGGTACGGGTGTCCCGGGCTCAGCCAGGCGGCGTCAGGGCTGGCGGCCATAGAGCTCTCCCGGGGGGATGGGAGCCTCAACACCCTGTTCGGGGTTCACTCGGGGCTGGCGATGGGGAGCATCTACCTCTGCGGTTCCGAGGAGCAGCGGGAGAGGTGGCTCCCTGCGATGGCGAGGATGGAGAAGGTAGGGTGCTTCGGGCTCACGGAGGCGGCGCACGGCTCCGACTCGGTGATGCTCGAGACCACGGTGCGTCGTGAGGGCGACGAGTACGTCATAAACGGGGAGAAGCGCTGGATCGGGGCGGCGACCTTCGCCGACGTCATCGTCGTCTGGGCGCGCGACGAGGAGGACGGACAGGTCAAGGGCCTCATCGTCGAGAAGAACGAGGACGGCTCCTACCCGGACGGCTACGAGGCCGAGCGCATCAGGGGCAAGATGGGCAAGCGGGCCGTCTGGCAGGCCGACATAACCTTCACCGACGTGCGGGTGCCGGCCGCCAACAAGCTCGAAGGGGCAAACTCCTTCAAGGACACCAACAAGGTCTTGACGGCCACGCGGGCTGGCGTCGCCTGGGAGGCCGTCGGGCACGCGGTGGCGTCCTACGAGGCGGCCGTGCAGTACGCCAAGGAGCGGGTGCAGTTCGGCAAGCCGATCGCTAGCTTCCAGCTAATCCAGAACAAGCTCGCCAACATGCTCTCCGAGATAACCAACATGCAGCTAATGGTCTACCGCCTCGCCCAGCTCCAGGACCAGGGAAAGATGACCGGCGGGATGGCCTCGCTGGCCAAGATGAACAACGCCAAAAAGGCCAAGCAGGTCTGCGCCGACGCCAGGGACGTCATGGGCGGCAACGGCGTCCTGCTCGAGTACCACGTCGCCAGGCACCTCTCCGACATGGAGATTGTCTACACCTACGAGGGCACCGACACCGTGCAGTCCCTCATCGTGGGGCGCGAGATCACGGGCATCTCGGCCTTTGTCTAGCTGTCAGCCGTCAGCTATCAGACCTCAGCAAGATCCCTAAAGACTAGCCACGAGGCCACACACGAAGCGCCGGCCGGGTGTCGCCTCCGGCCGGCGCTTCCGCCCGCCGGTACCGGAGCGCCGGAATCTGTAAGCTGAAGGCTGAGTGCTGAAAGCTAATAGCGAAGCGACCGGAGGGAGCGACCATCAAAGCCATCCGACTCAACGAGATCGGCGGTCCCGAGAACCTGACCTACGAGGACGTACCCGAGCCCGAACCGGGTCCTGGGGAGGTGGTGGTCAGGCTTGGCGCCGCCGCGCTGAACCGCAGGGACGCGTTCGTCACCCGCGGGCAGTATCCGGGTGCGAAGCCCGACGCGTTGCCCGTCACGCTGGGCTCCGACGGTTCTGGGGAGGTGGCGGCCCGGGGCGATGGCGCCGAAGGGTCGGAGGAAGGCGCGGAGGTGGTCATCAACCCGGCGCTCTCCTGGGGTGACGATCCGGCCAAGCCGGGCAAGGAGTACCGAATCCTCGGCCTCCCGGACGACGGGACGTTCGCCCAGTTCGTCAAGGTGCCGGCCGAGAACGTGTTCCCCAAGCCTTCCCATCTTACGCAAGAGGAGGCGGCGGCCGTGCCGCTCGCGGCACTCACCGCCTACCGGGCACTCGTCACCCGCGGGGAGGTCGAGGAAGGCGAGACCGTGGTTATCCCCGGCGTCGGAGGCGGGGTGGCGCCGTTCCTGGTCCAGATCGCGACGGCGCTCGGGGCCAAGGTCTTCGTGACCAGCGGGGACGACGAGAAGATCGAGGCCGCCAAGGAGTTGGGCGCCGAAGGCGGCGTGAACTACAAGGAAGAGAACTGGTCCAAAGAGCTTCGCGGCATGACGGGGGGCGCGGACCTCTCGGTCGACTCCGTCGGCGGGGAGACCTTCGACGCCCTGATCTCCATCGCCAAGCCGGGCAGCCGCATCGTCTCTTTCGGGTCGACCACGGGTCCCGTGGAGAAGCTGATCCTGCCGAAGATCTTCCTGAAGCACCTGACCATCCTGGGCACGGCGATGGGCACCAACGAGGAGTTCGGCGCGACGCTCGAGCTCTACCAGGAGCGCGGCCTGCGTCCGATGGTCAACGAGACCTTCCCCCTCGAAGAGGCAACCGCCGCCATCGGGCACATGGAAGAAGGCACGGGCATAGGCAAGATCGTGCTCGATATCCCGGCCTAGAGCCCCCAGTGATAAACGCCCCGCCCGTATCCGGACACGGCGGGGCCAGACCTTGGCGCAGGGGCCCGACGTGGAGGTCGCTTGCACTCTTTGCGTCTTGGGGTTTTAATCTGGGTTGGAGCAGGGAGGCGGCAAGCGAGAAAGCCCAAGCCTTTGACCGGCGGCGCAGTGACCGGAGACCTCGTCACGCATAAAGAGAAAGCAAGGAACCCGTGAGGCCCGAAGCCGTGCGCGTGCGGCTGCTGGGCGGATTCCGGGTCCAGGTGGGTGCGCGGGTTATCGAGGAGGGTGACTGGAGGCTGCGGAAGGCCGCGAGCCTCGTCAAGATGCTCGCGCTCTCCCGGGACCATTGGCTGCACAGGGACCGAGCGCTGGACCTCCTGTGGCCGGACCTGAGCCCGGCCGCCGCCGCCAACAACCTGCATCGCACGCTCTTCGTCGCCCGCCAGACCCTCGAGCCCGGCTCGTCCGGCGGCGCCCGTAGCATCCGGCTCGGGGAAGAGAAGCTCGCGCTGTATCCCAAGAGTCCCCTGAGGGTCGACATCGAGGCGTTCGAGGAGGCTTCGGCGGTGGCGCGCGGCGGCGGGGAGCCGGCGGCCTACCGGGCAGCGATTGAGCTTTACGCCGGGGATCTTCTGCCCGACGACCTTTACGAGCCCTGGGCCGAGGACCGCCGGACACACCTGAGGAAGGTGTACCTGCAGTTGCTCGTCGGGCTCGCCGGCCTCTACGAAGAAAGGGAAGAGCTCGCACTGGCCGTCGAGACGCTCGAGCGGGCGGTGGACGAGGAACCTGCCCTGGAGGAAGCCCACGTTGGACTCATGCGCCTGCGTGCCCGCTCCGGTCAGCCAGGGGAGGCCCGTCGCCAGTACGAGCGCCTGGCGCGGTCGCTCGACCGCGCAGCCGGCGTAGAGCCCTCCCCCGCAACCCGGCGGTTGCTCGAAGAGATTGAGGCCGAGGGGCCCGCCCCTGACGAGCCTGCGCGCCGGGACGATACCTCGCGGGAGGTCCTTCCTTCCGGGACGCTCAACGGGTCGGAGGCGCGCGGCAACTTCGTCGGTCGGCGGCAAGAGCTCGTCGAGATCAAACGCGCGCTCTCGACCACGGCGCTTCTCACGCTGACGGGCACCGGGGGTACAGGCAAGACGCGCCTGGCCCAGGAGACGGTCCGGGATCTCACCGGGGTCTACCCGGACGGGGCATGGCTGGTCGAGCTGGCGCCGCTGTCGGAGGCGGCGCTCGTGCCGCGGGCGGTGGCCGAGAAGGTCGGTGTGAGGGAGGAACCGGGCCGGCCGCTCGAGGCCGCGATCTCGGAGGTCCTGCGGGACAGGCAGGCGCTGCTGGTGCTGGACAACTGCGAGCACCTCGTCCGGGCCGCGGCACGCCTGGCGGATAGCTTGCTCGGAACCTGCCCGTCTCTGCGAATCCTGGCGACCAGCCGCCAGGCCCTGGGCGTCACGGGCGAGACGGTGTGGCGGGTGCCGCCCCTCTCGCTGCCGGAGCGGGCCCCCGCCGTCGGCGAGCTGGAGGCATCAGAGGCGGCGAGGCTCTTCGCGGATCGGGCGGCGAGCCGGGCTTCGGGCTTCGCCCTGACGCCGGAGAACGCGGGGGCCGTCGCGGACGTTTGCAGAAAGCTTGACGGCATCCCCCTTGCCATAGAGCTCGCCGCGGCCAGGATCGAGGTCCTCAGCGTCGGGCAGATCTCGGCCAAGCTGGGCGACTCCCTGGGGCTGCTGACCACCGGAGACAGGGAGGCTCCGTCGCGCCAGAAGACGTTGCGCGGCGCGCTCGACTGGAGCCACGAGCTTCTCCCCGAAGACGAGCGGGCGCTGTTCGGGTGGCTCTCGGTGTTTGCCGGCGGCTTCACCCTCGGGGCCGCCGAGGAGGTGTGCTCCGAGGGGGCGGTCGGGCGGGGCGAGGTTCTCGACCTGCTCTCCCGGCTGGTGGAGAAGTCCCTGGTGGCGGTCGAAGAGCGCGACGTCGAAGAGACCCGGTACGGGATGCTCGAGACGGTGAGGCAGTACGCGCTGGAGAAGCTCACCGCCTCGGGCCAGGAGGGCGCCGCCAGGGACCGGCACGCGGAATTCTTCCTTGACGTCACGGAGGAGGCCGAGCCGGGTCTCGCCGGCGGACAGCAGGGGGCGTGGCTTGCGCGCCTGGACGCGGATTCGGGCAACCTCAGGGCGGCGCTGGGCCACCATCTGGCGACCGGTCCACCAGCAGAGGGGGCCCTGCGGATGGCCGGCGCCCTGCGGTGGTTCTGGTTCCTGCGCGGGCGCTACGGCGAGGGACGCGGGTGGCTGGAAGAGGCGCTCGCCAGGGGTGATGACGCGCCTCCCCTGGTTCGGGCCAAGACGCTGACGGCGGCGGGAGACCTGGCATTCCTCCAGTCCGAGTACGACCGGGCCAGGGAGTTGCTCGGCGAGTCCCTGACCCTCTACCGGTCGCTAGACGACCGCCGGGGCGTGGCCGAGGCCGTGCAGCTCCTCGGTAGCATGGAGCGAGAGCAGGGCCGTTACGTGCAGGCGGAGGCCTTCCACGAGGAGGCCCTGGCCCTCTGGCGGGAGCTCGGCGACGAATGGGGCGTGGCGCAGTCGCTCAACTACCTGGGCTTCGCGGCGTGGCTGCGGGGGAACCACGAACGGGCGGTGGAGCTGTGCGGACGGGCGCTCGGGATGTTCCGGGCGTCGGGCGACGGCGAGGGTATCGCCTGGTCGCTGATGAACCTGGGCGCCGCCGCGCTCTACGAAGGCGAGCGGGCGCGGGCCGAGGCGCTCCTGGGCGAGAGCCTGGCCCTCTCCCGGGAGGGCGGCTACCAGGAGAGCGTGGCCTGGTCGCTCGACAAGCTTGGCGTTCTGGCGCTGCGCGGGGATCTCCCCGAGAAGGCCGAGTCGCTGCTTCGCGAGAGCCTGACCGTGCACCACGAACTGGGCGACAGGTGGCGGACCGCCAGCGTGCTGGAGGCGCTGGCGTGGGCGGCCGGCTCGCTGGGCCGTTCCGAGCGGGCGGGGCGGCTCTTCGGGGCCGCGGAGGCCCTGCGGGAGGACATCGGAGATCCGGTGCCGGCCTGCGAGCGCGACGATCACGAGCGCGCCGTCGCCGCCGTCCGGGCGCGGATGGGCGAGGAGCCCTTCGCCGTCGCCTGGACCCTGGGCCGGACCATGCACGTCGAGCGGGCCGCCGCCTACGCCCTGTCCGTCGAACCCGCCCCTCCCGCTGCGTCCAGGCAGGAGGCCGAGCCGGGGGCGCCAGCACCCAAGCTCACCCGCCGCGAGGGGGAGATAGCGGACCTCGTGGCCGAGGGCCTGACCAACAGCAGCATCGCGGACGAGCTGGTGATCTCGCGGCGCACGGTGGACACCCACGTCCACAGGATCCTCAGGAAGCTGGGCCTCAACTCCCGCGAGCAGCTCTCCGACAGGCCCCGCGAGGGCCGCCCGGGCCAGAAAGAGGCCGGCTAACCCCGGAGAAAACGCCATTCTGTTGTGGCCCCGCGGTCCATTCCTGGTCAAAACGGTGTGATCCAACAGAAAATACGCATACGTACACCCCGTAAATTAAGGGCCGGGTAAGAGGAACTGCTTAGACTGCAGGGTGCATCCTGGCGTAAGGCCCGATGCGAAGGAGAGCGGGTTACATTGAGAGAGGAGTCGGTGATGAGGCTGCTGACAATGGGGCACACCACGGGGGGTGGACGTGGTGGAGCGCCGAGGTTGCGCCGCTTCGACCCTATGGGGTGGTCGGCAACCGAACGGCTGCTGCTCTTCGCCGGCCTGCGTCCGGGTATGCGCGTCCTGGACGTCGGCTGCGGCTCCGGAGAGACTACCCTCAGGATCGCCGCCCTCGTCGGCCCTGGGGGCCAGGCGGTGGGTATAGATCGGGACGCAGAGCTCTTGGAAGATGCGCAACGTCGCGCCGAAGAGCACGGCATTCCGGCCGCCTTCTGGCAAAAAGAGGTGGCGGACCTGGCCGAAGAAGATGAACGCTTCGATCTGGTGTTCGCCAGCCGGGTATCGTCGCGTTTCGAACGCCCGGTCGAGATGGCGGCGGCGCTCGTCGAGGTCATGGGTCCCAGGGGCCGCCTGGCCATCGAGGAGGCCAGGTTGCACGAACCGGGCTTGGACGAAGCCGCGACCCGCTCCACGGGGTACTACGGCATGACGGCGCGGGCCATCGAGGACCCGACGGCCGGAATGCGTCTGCCGGACGTCGTGCTTGGCGTGCTGGCGAATGCCGGGGTCGGCGGCGTCCGCGTCCTGGATGCCGGTCCCAGGATCCAACTCTGGGGCCGAAAAGACGCCGCGTAAGGCAGTCCGCCGCCGGCGCTCCACAGCGCTGGTTTCCGCAAACGTTGACCCGACGATTGCCCCCATCGTGGGCGGCTCGGCCTGCGAACGTCCCGTAGCGAAGGAGATCGCGGTCAAGCCGCGCAGCCGATGTCTCGATCCGAGGCCGCACGGGCCGCGCCCGGATCGGTGGAGACGGGTATGATGCAGAACCCGAAGATGCAGAGCTTAAAGATATCCTCCGAACCCCAGGCCAGCGCGCAGGACCGCGACGTGATCCGCGCGGGCATCGACCTCTTCAACGTTGCGGTAACCCGAAACGCCTACTACAGCCCGCTGAACATCTTCCTGCGGGACGAGCGAGGCGCCGTGCTCGGCGGAGCGCTAGGGGACGTCTGGGGCGGATGGCTGGAACTGAAGTTCCTGTGGGTGGCGGAGCCGGTGCGCGGAGCCGGTCACGGAGGGCGTCTTCTCAAGGCCGCTGAGGACGAGGCTCGGGCTCAGGGGTGCCGGGGCGTCTTCCTCCCCACGTTCAGCTTCCAGGCCCGGCCGTTCTACGAGCGATTCGGATACGAGCTGTTCGCCGAGCTGCCGGACTATCCCGCCGGTCACGCCCTCTGCTTCATGCGCAAAAGGCTTGACGCATAGGAAGGGGTTGGTGGGGCGTGGTCACCCTCAGGGAGTACGCCGAAGGGGACTGGGGGGAGATCTGCCGCGTCCACGACCGCGCCAGGCCGGACGAGCTGCGCGGTTCTTGTGACCCGCGCGCCTTCGTGCCGCTGGCCGAAGATCCCGAGGCGGAAGACGTCCACACATCCCGCAAGTTCGTCGCCTGCGAGGACGGACGCGTGGTGGGTTTCGTCGGCGTGGACGGCTCCTACCTCTCTTACCTGTACGTTGACCCGGATCACTACGGTCGCGGCGTCGGACGCTCCTTGCTGCGGCGCGGGCTCCAACTAGCAGGTAGCGGTATCCACACCGTCGCCCTCAACAACAACGCGAGGGCTATAGGCCTCTACGAGAGCGAGGGGTTCGAAGTGACGGACACGTACGCGTGCGAGAACGCCGGATACCCTACCACCTGCCTGCGGCTCGAGTTGCGCCCTTGGACAACGTCCAATCCAACGGCACGAGCCCCAACTCCGCTCGACCAGCACTCCAACCCTCCCGGGCTTGGGGTGTCGTAGGGCCAACGGAGGACTTTCGACTCTCTAGCCGAGGCCCCGAATCTTCCTCTTTGTCGGAGGGCGGTGGCTGAGGCTTGAATTCGGTAGCGTTGATCTCTAAGCTTACCGGCACACAAAAGCTGAGGTAGAGGCTGAGAAGCTCGCTCCTACTACGGTGGGCACCGGGACGGGCAGAGCCAGTGGTGCAACCGGCTACCGCAGGTAATGGACCTCGGAGGGCCGGTCTATTGTTTTTCCATTTCAGATCGTATGCGCCCATCGCTGGGGCAGGAATACGGGGCGCGGAAAGTCACGAGCTTGCCTGACGGCGTGCTGGCTTGGATCAGGAGCCGCTCGCTTCCCACGAGGCTGGCAATCTTCGCCGTTGTCGCCGCGCTGTCGTTCGCGTTGGCCACGGCCGCTGGCGCGACCATGGGAGCGGTGGTGCTGGGCGGCGATCTGCCTTTCTCTAACTGGCAAGAGTTTCGAGCCCTCGGCGGACCCGGGGAAGATCCGGTATCGCAAGTAACGGATATCTCCACCGCCAACACGACCGTCCGGGAGGATAGCCGGGGCGATGGCGACGTCGCTTCGGCAGAGGTACCCCATTGGGAATCTCTTCGGGCGTGTGAGCGGACTCAGGCGGAGTGTGCGAACGACTTCGTCGCGGAGGTCGCCCCGCGGGCAGAGTACGCCGGCGGCAGGATCGAACCCGACAGCACGGGGCGGAGCCGCACCGTGCTCTACTTTGTGGATCCTGGCAGGCAACGGTGCGACTACAAACGGTTTGAGAGCGGCATCGACCGTGGGGCTGACTCCTACTATGTCGTTTTGATAGCGGGCGAAGGATCGTTCAGTCAGCAGCAATACGGTGATGGCAATGACGGATGCGTGCCAGATATCTAAGCACGCCCGACGCCTTGATGCAGATGGATAGCTCAAGGTGGCTGGTATGAGGAGGAAAAACTACATGAGTATTGCGTCGAAGACGGCAGGGATCGTTCTTGCTACGGTGGCGGTTGTTTTGCTGGCGGTGCCAGCGTTCGCGCAGTCTGGCGAAGAGGCGCAGGTCCGCGTGGCGCACCTTTCGCCCGATGCTCCCAGCGTAGACGTCTACGTCAACGATGAGCCCGTGGACGAACTGGGGGACGTATCCTACGGCACGGTCTCCACTTACTTGCCGCTGTCTGCGGGGTCCCAGAACGTGAAGGTGTACGCGGCTGGAAACTCCTCCGATCCCGTCATCGACGCTGACCTTGACCTCAGAGCCGGAGCCGCCTACACAGTGGCGGCAATAGGTCTCGTTGGAGACGATTCCCTGCAGGCTCAAGTCTACGAGGACGATAACTCGCTGCCCGCCGGCGGCGACTCTAGGCTGCGAGTTATCCACGCCTCCCCCGACGTGGATTCCGTGGACATCGGCCCCAAGAACTCGCCCGACCTGTTCACAAACCTGGGCTTTCCGAACGCCACGAAGTACGCTGCGGTACCGGCCGACACCTATCCGCTGGTTGGCACGCTCACCGGCTCCGGCGAGGTGGCTTTCACGGCGGACGCGACCCTCGCCCCGAAAACGGTCTACACGGTCTTCGGTATTGGGCTGGCCAACGAAGGCACGTTCAAAGTCATGGTCGTGGAAGACGCGGGGACCGGCGGAGGCTCCGAAGAAGCCTTGCCGATGCCCGACACGGGCGGGGTCTCTACGCGTTTGGATCCTCTGCGCCGCACTCCTGCTCGCCGTGGCAGGAACGTCTGTGTTGTGGCGCCTAGGCAAGACCGCGTAAGGGTAACCTCGACCCGAAGAGCGCCTCAAGCCCGGATCAAACGCTGACCGAGTTCGCTGGCCACGTCGAGCACGCGCGCGGCCTCTTCCGGCGTCGTCCGGAAGTTCACGAAGCAAGCCCGCAGGCAGGCACGGCCGTCGACGGAGGCCGGTGCCAGAAAGACCCGACCGTCGCGTTGCATCGCATTGGCGAGCTCGAGGTTGTGGGCGTCGAGGTCGTTGACGCCGGGCGGGGCGTGCCTGAAGCAGACCGTCGAGAGCATGGGCTCGTGGAGCAGCTCGTACCCGGGCGCGGCATCCACCGCTTCGGACAGGGTACGGGCGTTGGCTAGGGTGCGTTCGATCCAGGCCCGGTACTGGGCCGCGCCGTGGACGCGGAAGGCCATCCACAGCCTCAGGGACCGCAGCGGGCGCGAGTACTCGAGCGTGCGATCGACCGGGTTGGCGATGTCGCCCTCGTGCAGCATGTACCGTTCCTCGTGGCCGAAAGCCGCCCGCAGGCGGTCGGCCTCCCGCAGTCAGGACGACGCTGCAGCTCTTCTGCACGCCGAGCCACTTGTGGGCGTCGAGGGTCGCCGAGTCAGCACGCTCGAGACCGGCGAACAGCGGCGCCGCCGTCGGGGCCGCCGCCCCCGGCAGCCCGTAGGCGCCGTCGATGTGCAGCCACGTGCCATGACGCGAGCAGACATCGGCGATACCGTCGAGAGGGTCAACGGCCCCCGTGAGCGTCGTGCCGGCGGTAGCCACCACGGCCACGGGGACCACGTTTGAGGCAACATCCGCCGATAGCGCCTCCTCGAGCGCCTCCGGCCGCATCCGGCGCCGCCCGTCGATGGGGATGCGGCGCACGGCGTTGCTTCCCAGGCCGCAGACCTCGACGGTCCGGACCACCGAGTGGTGGGCTTCTTCGGAGCAATAGACCGCCGCCCGGCGGCCCCCCAGGCCCTCCACACGGGAGCCGGGCAGCGCCCGTTCGCGTGCGGCGAGCAGCGCCGTGAGGTTGGACGTCATGCCGCCGCTGGTGAACGCGCCCTCCGCCATCGGGAAGCCGACGAACTCGGAGACCCATCGCAGGGCCTGTTGCTCGACAAGGTCCGCGGCACCGGCGGTGACGGCGAGGTTCGCGTCGTAGGTCGCCGAGAGCGCGGAGGCAAGTACCCCGACCTCCAGGCCGGTCGAGCCGATGTAGCCGAGGTAGAGCGGGCGCGAGGGCGAGATGCTCGCGTCCAGGACGCGCGCCGCGTCCTCAAGTGCGTCCTCCGCGTCGCCGGCCTCCTCGGGGAGCGGCTCTTCCAGGCGCGCGGCCAGAGCCTCCTCGAGTTGCGGCTCGGAGGTGCGCGGGGCGTCGAATGAAGTCCAGGCCTCGTAGATCACGCGGGAGAGATCTCCCAAGACCCCCTCGCGGTCGGCCAGCGCCGGGAGGTCGGCCTGCTCGTGCTGCGGCGCGGAACCCATCCGCGCCGCATCCGAGAAAGGTGGTCTCACGCGCCGTCCCGGGGAGCCTGCTCGGCGCTCGCGCCCTCGCCGACGGCGGCGAAGACCTCAGGACGCCGGCTCTTGAGGACGGCGCCGACGATCAGGCCCGCGATCCCGCCGCCGAACAGGATCACCGGCAGCACGACCGCCATGGCGGTCGTCGGCGCGCCGATGGCGCCCGTGATCAGGACGTTGAAGTTCGCGACGCCGAGCAGCAGCACGACGAGCAAGAGCACGCCGGCGATCGCTGGCGCGACGGTGGAGGCCCAGCTGCTGAGACCGGCCTCGGGGTGACGCCTGAAGTAACCGACGACGGCGAAGGAGGTAACGGCCATCAAGAGCAGCACGCCGAGGGCGCCCATGTTGGTCAGCCACGTGAAGAGCTGCAGCACGGGATCCGCTCCGGAGACGGCGAAGATGCCGACGACTACTAGCGCCAGGATAGACTGCGAGAACGAGGCCACCCACGGCGCGCCCGTGGTCGGGTGCACGCGGCTGAAGAGGGGCGGTATGACGCCCTCCCGACCGAGCGCGAACATGTAGCGGGCCACCGCGTTGTGGAACGAGAGCAGCGCCGCAAAGAGGCTGGTGGCGAACAGGAGCGCCGCCGCCGTGCCCCAGATGCTGCCGAGCCGCTCGGCGCCGGCGATGAACAGGACGGTCGTCGGGTCGGGGTTGCCGGCGGTCGCGTAGCCGGCCTCCACGAGCCGCGCAGGATCGACGAGGGTGTCGAAGCCCGCGGCCACGCCGAGCAACCAGCTGGAGAGCGCGTAGAAGACCGCGATCAGGCCGACGGCGATGAACGTCGCCCGCGCGACGGTCCGCCGGGGCTCGCGGCACTCCTCGCTGTAGATCGCCGCCGATTCGAAGCCGACGAACGAGGCGACGCAGAAGGTGAGCGTGGCGCCCGCCGCCGCGCCGAACGCGATGCCGGGGTTGAAGCCGACGAGGGACACACCCTCGGGCCCGGGGTTGGCCAGGACCGCCACGTCGAAGAGCACGACGATGAGCACCTCCAGGCACAGCACGACGGCCAGCACGCGGGCGTTGAGGTCGACCTGCAGCACACCTAGCGCGGCGATGATGCCGCCCGCGACCAGGCACCACAACCACCAGGGGAGGTCGATACCGAGGTTCCCCGACATGAACGCGCCCATGGCCACCCCGAAGAGGCCGTAGATGCCGATCTGCATGGCGTTGTAGGCGATAAACGCCACGAAGGCGGCGCCGACGCCCTGGATCTTGCCGAGGCCCTGGGCGATGTAGGAGTAGAAGGCGCCGGCGTTGGCGACGTACCGGCTCATCGCCGCGTACCCGACGGCGAAGAGGACGAGCACTATGCCCAAAGGTATGAACATGAACGGCACGGCCCTGTTGCCCGTGACCAGGTAGGTCGCAGCCTGCCCGCCGGCCACGGCGGTCAGCGGCGCGGAGGCCGCCACGATAAAGAACACGAGGTCTGGAACCCCGAGGGCGCGCCGGTGGAGCTTCGCGGTCTCCGGCGCGTCCTGACCCGCAACGGCGGTAGGCTCGGTGGTCGACATTATCTCTCCTCCTCTCGGTCCGGACCTCGCACGAGGCCGCACCAATCCCTGATAAAGAGCCCGATCACCTGCGCGGACTCGACGACCGAGCGCAGCGAGGCGCGCTCGTCTATGCCGTGGATCTGCTCTGCCCTGGGACCGAAACACACGGCGGGTATCCCGGCCCTTACGAAGTGACGCGCGTCGGTCGTGGCCGTGGTCGCAAGCGCCGGGGGCCGCCATCCGTGCACCCGCGCGAAGGCGCCCGACAGCGCGTCGACCACCGGCTCACCGGCCTCGACGGTCGAGCCCTCGCAAGAGAACCCGTCGTATCGCACCCGCGGAGGATTCTCGGCGAGCCGCGGCGAATCGGCGGCCGCCCCCGCTACCGCCTCCTCGACCTGACGCCGCATCTCCTGCGGGTCCTGGCCAGGGTACAGGCCGATCCGGCACGAGAGCGTGCAGGTGGCCGCGACGGTCGATGGCCAGTCGCCGCCGGAGATCACACCGGGGTTCATGTTTATGGGGTGCTCGAACTCGTCGAACGGTGGCGGTGGATCTTCGTTGAGCCGGATCTCCAAGTCTCGCAGCGCCGCCAGCACGTCGCCCGCGGCCTCTATGGCGTTGAACCCCATCCGGCTGGCCCTTGCCGCGTGCGCCGGAACGCCCACTATGTCCACGTGGAACCACAGCACGCCGACCTGGGCGACGGTGATGTGGTCTGGATGGGGCTCGGTGATGACGCACGCGTCGGCCCGCGCCCCGTCGAGCAGGCACTGCAGGGCCCCGTGGCCCGTGCATTCCTCCTCGACCACGGACTGGAGCTGCACCGGCGCGGAGGGCGCGTACCCGGCGCGGCGCCAGCGCCCGCACCGCGCCGGTCATCGCGGCGAGGCCGGCCTTCATGTCGCCAGCGCCGCGGCCGTAGAGCCAGTCGCCGTCGCGCACCGCTTTGTAAGGCGGGTGCGTCCACAACTCCTCGGCGGCCGGCGGCACGACGTCGATGTGGCCGTTAAGGATCAGCGACCGTCCTCCGGCTTCGCCTACCCCACCCCCCGCGGGCCAGTCGGCGACGACGTTACGCTTGCCCCCGACATCCCAGACCGAACGGCGAGGCGCCAGCCGCCGAGCGCAGGGCTTCGGCGTCCAGCGAGACGCTGCGGGGCTGCAGGCCGCAGTCGGAGAACGCTGCCTGCATCGATTTCCTGCCCCTCCTCCTCGGCGCCGAGGACGGTCGGCGCTTCGACGAGGCGAACGAGCAGGTCCTCCATCCAGGCAGCCTCGGAGGCGACGGCGTCGAGCACAGCCTCGTCCGGCGCGCCGTTCATCCCACGCTGCCGTCGAGGATCTGGAGCGTCTTCAGGTCCGAGTAGAAGTCCAGGGCGTAGTCGCCGCCCTCGCGTCCCATCCCCGAGATGCCCACGCCGCCGAAGGGCGCGGTCAGGTCTCGGACGAGGAAGGTGTTGACCCAGACAACCCCGGCCCGAATCTTCCGGCCGACCCTGTCGGCCCGGCCCAGCGAACCCGTGTAGACGATGCCAGAGAGGCCGTAAGCCGTCGAGTTCGCCAGCTCTACCGCCTCGTCCTCGTCGGCGAAGGTCTGGATCGTGAGCACGGGGCCGAACACCTCGTTCTGGACGACCTCGGCGTCGTTGGAGGTCGGTTCGATCAGGGTGGGCTGGTAGAAGAGCGGCCCGGCGGGCGAGCGCCGGCCGCCACGCAGGATCTTCTGTCCGTCTTCGCGGGCCCGCTCCACGAAACCCTCGACGCGCTCCAGGTGGTCCGGGTGTATGAGCGGGGAGATGGTGGTCGCATCCTCGCGCGGGTCGCCGAGGACGTGCTCGTCCGCGAAGCGGTCGAAACGCTGCATGAAGTCGTCGGCGATGGAGGCCTGCACCAGCAGGCGCGTCCCGGCCAGGCACACCTGCCCCGAGTCGTCGTACTGGCCGGCGGCCTTCCTTGCTGCGGCGTCCAGGTCGGCGTCCTCGAAGACGATCAGGGGACCTTTGCCGCCAAGTTCCGCGGTGAAAGGTACGAGGTTGCGGGCGGCGGCGACGCCGATGAGGCGCCCGGTCTCGGGAGAGCCGGTAAAGGAGATGCGCCGGAGGAGAGGGTGCGCCACGAGCGCGGCTCCCGCCTCCTCGCCGAGCCCCTGAACGATGTTGAACACGCCGGGCGGCAGCCCGGCCTCGGAGATCAGGTCGCCCAGCAGCGAGCAGGACAGGGGCGACCATTCGGCGGGTTTGAGGATCACCGTGCAGCCCGCGGCGAGGGCCGGCGCCGTCTTCCAGGTGGAGAGCATGAACGGCGCGTTCCACGGCGTTATCACCGCCGCGGGACCCGCCGGCATGCGCTGCACCCGGTTCCAGGTACCCTGCGAGCGCCAGTCGCGCTCCTCGTAGGCGGCGGCCAGGTCGGCGTAGGAGCGGTAGTTGCGCGCGCCGCGGGCGATTACCCGCGCCTTCAAGGATCGCAGCAGCATCGCCATGTCGGCGTTCTCCACGGCGGCCAGCCGGTCGATGTTCGCGTCTATAAGGTCGGCCAGCCGCCTGAGGTACGGCGCGCGACCCGCGGCGCCGAGCTCGGCCCACCCCGGGAAGGCGTCGTGGGCGGCGCGCACGGCCCGGTCCACCTCCTCCCGGCCGGCCCGCGAGATCTCGGAGATCACGCGCCCGTCTATCGGTGAGACGTCTTCGAAGCGCCGCTCGCTGGCCACGCGCTCGCCGCCGATGAAATGGTCGGGCGAGATCTCCACGCCCGCTACCGTTATGCGATCGGTTGCGACGCTCATGCCAACTCCTTGACGGTCTCCAGGTCGTCCACGGTGTAGCCGAAGGTGAAGCGGTAGCCGCGGTCGATCTTTACGGGGGCCAGCGTGTCGTGCTCCTCGTAGGGTGCGGCGTGCAGCTCGAGCGTCGCCGGGCCGGCGACCACCTTGGAGCCGACCCGGTCGCGGCTGACCGCGCGGACGAGCTCGTGCACCTGGGGTTCCTCGTGACGGCCGGCGGCGAGCCGCGGGAAGTGGCGGACGTTCACGATGGGCGGCGCGTTGTGGCGCGGACCGTCCTCGCTCTCGCCCTCGATGGTCACCGTCATGTCGGCGATGGCACGCCCGCGGGCCGAGCACGTGGCGCCGTGCCGCCCGCCGGGCTCGAGGCCCGGATCTGCCGGCCCACCGATCCCGAACGTGCGGGTCATCCAGATGGAGCCAAGCTTCTTGGGGAAGCCCTGGATCCAACCCCGGGCGAGCGCGAAATCCTGGTCGACCCAGATGAACGGGCAGGTGGTTACCTCCTCCCCATCGAGAAGCGCGTTGACCACGAAGAAGAACTCGCGGTAGTGCGACCGTATGGGGTCGAGCAACTCGTCGCCGCCCTCGGAGCACGACTGCCAGTCGGCGCACACGGCGGCGCACCGGCCGGTGTCCGGGTGGGGGTCAAGGCCCTCGGGCAGTACGGCCCGCACGGCGTCGGGATCCGCCCAGTAATCGACCACGAGGAAGTCGCCGACGTAGTGCCATGGCGGCGGTGGCACGAGGCTTGCCCGGCCGGTGCTCGTGCGCGGTATGGAGTAACCTTGCAAGGTCATACGTTGACCTCCTTGGGTAGCGGCCGGCCGAGCATCTCCAGGCTCTCGCGTTCCGAGGCGACCGCCGCGGCGTCGAAGCGGAAGTAGGAGCGGGGAGGCAGGGGACCCCAGGTGTTGGAGGAGTACCGGTCATCGGGCCAGCGGCGCGGCTCGTGCTCGGCCTCGAGCTGCTCCATGTCGCAGTAGAGCTCCACGAAGCACTCCTCCTCGACGATACGCACGTAGGAGGCGATGTTGCCGCCCACACCGTGGCGCGCGGGTCCCCAGCCCAGCCAGCGGCCGTGGCGGCCGAGATGGTCCAGCGCCACCCGCATCTGGCCGATGTCAACGACGTCGAAGGCGAGGTGGTGGAGGTGGCTGTAGCCCTTGTCCACCAGCGCCATCACGTGGTGGTCGCTGTTGATGTGAAACCACACGCCCGCGTCGCCAAGCCAGTCGGTGACGCGCATGCCGAGCACGCGCGTGTAGAAGTCGACGCCGTCGGAGATCGCACCGGTCAGGAAGTTGACGTGCCCGAGCTTGCGCGGGTGACCGACGACCTGGTCCGCGGCGGGGCGCGCGTGCGGCGTCCAGCGTTCGCCGGCGGCCGGCTCCCTGTAGGGCGAAACGCGCACGCGGTTGCCCTCCGGATCGGACACCTCCAACCCGCCGTCGCGTTCCTCCCACGCAATCCCGGCATCGTCGAGGTGCTCGCGCGCGTCGTCTAGCGAGCAGGAGCGCCGCAGCTCGTAGGCCACGTGCTCCACGCCAGGTGTTTCGGTTGAGGCGATCAGCTCCAGGGAGTACGGCTCATCGTCGCAGGCCAGGCGAGCGCGATGCTCGTCGCGCGAGCGCTCAACGAGTCCAAACTGCAGGCACCAGCGGCGCGAGGCTTCGGCAACGTCGGCCACGCGCAGGCTGACGTGGTCGATGCGGCGGAGCGAGATCACGCCGTGACCCTGACCGGGAGGCGCTTGATGCCGTTGAAGAAGTTCGACCGCAGGCGCTCTGGCGGACCCATGATCTCGAACCCGTCGACGCGCTTGAGCAACTCCTCGAAGGCGATGCAGACCTCGAGACGCGCCAGGTGCGCGCCGAGGCAATGGTGGATGCCCCCAGGGCCGAACGCCATGTGCTTGTTCGGGTAGCGGCCGACGTCGAAGGTGTCGGGGTCCTCGAAGTACTCTTCGTCGCGGTTGCCGGAGGTTAGCCAGGTCGTGACCTTCGCGCCGGCCGGTATCCGTGTGCCGGCCAGCTCGGTGTCCTGGGTCGTGGTGCGACGGAAGTAGTGGACGGCCGTCGCCCAGCGGAGCATCTCGTCGGCCGCCGGTGCGTACAGCGTGGGGTCGCGGCGCAGACGCTCCAGCTGGTCCGGGTACTCCTGGAGGGCGAGCAGTCCGTGGGTGATGGTGTGCCGCGTCGTCTCGTTGCCGGCGGTGGCCAGCAACACGAAGTAGACGTCGAACTCGCGCTGGGTGAGGTCCGAGTCGACGAGCAGCGAGACGATGTCGTCGGATGGGTTCTCGCGCCGCGCGGCCGCCAGCTTGCGGCCGAACTCGAACATCTCGAGCGCGACCGGGCTCGAGAACGGCAGCGTCCTGTGCGCGTCCTCGGGGGGCTGCGCGTACTCGGGGTCCTGGTTGCCCAGGATCCTGTCCCCCATCTCGACGATGTAGCGGCGGTCGTCTTGCGGGACGCCGAGGATCTCCGCGAACACCTGCATGGGGATCTCCGAGGAGATCTCCTCCACGAAGTCGAACTCTCCCTTCGGAAGGGCCTCGTTTAGCACCCGGTCGCACACCGTGCGCACGGCTTCCTCCCACACCTTCACCGCGCGGGAGGTGAAGCGGCGCGCGATCAGCTTCCTGAGCTCGGTGTGCCGCGGCGGGTCCGTGTCGATCATCGACTTGCGCGCCTCGATCTGGTCCCTGGTCCAGGTCCTCCAGCGAGGTCCCGCCGACCTCCGAGGAGTAGACGGCGAAGTTGCGGTGCACCTCGCGGATGTCCCAGTAGCGGGTCACGGCCCAGAAGCCCGGTCCGTCGGGCTCGGGGTTGAAGCGCACGGGCGCCTCGCGTCGCAACGTACGGAACCACTCGTGGGGCACCCGCTCGACGAAGGCGTCGTGGGAGGAGAGGTCGATCTCCTCCAGCGAAACCGTACCTGTATTGTCGGTCATGGTCTGCCTCCTAGAGGTGATGGAGGTACTCGGTGAGCTCCCAGTCCGAGACCCACGTGCGGTGACGCTCGGCCTCGAACCGCTTCACGGCGAGGAACACATCCACGATCTCCGGCCCCATCGCCGCCCGGAGCTCCTCGTCGACCTCCAGCGCGTCGAGCGCGTCGGTGAGGGTGGCCGGCAGGGTCCCCCCTGCCTCGTCTTCCGACAGGGTGTAGGCATCGCCGCCTACCGGCGGTTCGAGCGGCAGCTTCTCGCGCACGCCGTGTAGGCCCGCAAACAGGATGGCGGCGGTCCCGAGGTACGGGTTCGCGCTGCCGTCGCCGACGCGGACCTCGGCCCTCGTTGCCCCGCCCCGCTCGGGCGGGACGCGGATGAACGCCGTCCGGTTGTCCCAGCCCCAGTTTGCGTGGGTCGGCGCCAGCGAGTCGGGCACGAGCCGCCGGTAGGCGTTGACCGTCGGGTTCAAGAACGCCGTCAGCGCGGGGGCGTGGGCGAGCACGCCAGCCATGAAGCGGCGGAACTCTTCGGAGACGCCGTTAGCGTCCCCGTCGTCGGCGAAGGCGTTGCTGCCGTCGCGGTCGAGCGAGAAGTGGAAGTGGAAGCCCGATCCGCCCTGGTCGTTGAACGGCTTACCCATGAACGTCGCCACCAGGCCGTGTATCGCCGCGACGTCCTTGACGGCGCCCTTTAGACGGAAGGCGCGGTCGGCCGCGGTCAGGGCGTCCGCGTGGTGAAGGTTGATCTCGAACTGCGAGTTCATGAACTCGTGGTTGGACGCGAACGTGCCCATCCCGAGCCCGGACAACGACTCCGCGATCTGGCGCACCACGCCGCGCGGATCGGCCAGCGGCCCGACGGTGTAGACCATGCTCAGGTTGTCCACGTAACGACGCACCCCGTTCGGGGCCTCGTCGTCCCGCTCGCAAAGGAAGAACTCGAGCTCCGGACCGACGACCGGTGCCAGCCCGATCTCCTCGAAGCTCGCCACGGCCCGGCGCACCGCGCCGCGAGGGTCGGGGGGCGGCGTGGGGTCCCCCTCTACCGGATGCAGATCGGCGATGCAGCACGCCAGCCCAGGCTCCCAGGGAACCAGGGTCATCGTGGAGAGATCGGGGTAGGCGACCAGGTCGGGGTAGCCCTCCTCTCCGCCGATCACGGGGGTGTGCCGCAGGTCGGTGGACATGACCGCCGAGCAGAACGCCAGGCCGTGGTCCATGGCGCGGCCGAACTCGCCAATCGGCACGTCCTTGCCCCGCACCACGCCGTGCAGGTCGGGGTAGATCACCCGCACGGACGTCACCGATTCGTCGGACAACTCCGGTGGCCGGGCCGCGTCACGCTCCTGTTCGATCATGCGTCAGTCCTTCCTGCCGGCGGAGCCGGCTCCTTTCCCATCACCATGCGCCACGACACCGTCCAGGAACGCGTCGAAGAGCTTGAACGCGGCATCCCTCGCCTCCTCCTGGACTTCGGGCGTCACGACGACCAACCCCTCGCCGTCTTCCACGCCCAGCCTCGTCAACCGCTCGGTGTCCATGCCGGCCCAGCGGGAGACGATCTTCACGGTGCTCTCCGGGTGGAACTGGACCCCGAGGTGCGGCCCGATCCGGAACGCCTGAACGGCGTCGGCCGTGCGCGCCAGCTCGGTGGCGCCGGGCGGCGTCGTGAAGCGCTCGTAGTGCCACTCCAGCCAGGGACCGGCGGGGATGGTGTCCGGGTCGTCGGTCTCTATTTCGCGCCAGCCGAGCTCGGGCTTGGGTGCACGCTCGACGCGCCCACCGAGCACAGCGGAGAGCGCCTCGCCCCCGAAACACAGCCCGAGCACCGGGACACCGTTCTCCACGGCGTCGCCGATCAGGCGCAACTCCTCGACGACCGCCGCCTCCTGCGTGTCGTTCGGGCCGTACGGGGAGCCGAGCGAGGCCACAAACGCGTAGCCCGTGGGGTCAGGAAGCGCAGCACCCTCCCAGGAGGCGTGGATCTCGAACGGGATGCCGCGCTCGCGTAACCATTCTTCCAGTAGGCCCGGCGGCGTCATCTTCTCGTGCTGCCGGATCAGGACGGGTTTCACGCCGCCCCCACCCGAGAGACGCCATCCCACGCTCCGATCACCGCCGCGGCCCGGACGCGGTTCATCCGTGCGTCCCTCCCACCATGCGCTCGGCTTCGTCCTCGGGGACGGCGAGCGCGACGTGCAGCGTGTTGGCCGAGGTCTCCGGCTGTTCGCCCGGCCCTGAGAGGTCGACCCGCCACTCCTCGACCGTGTTGCTCAGGCGGCCGATGCCGTCGATCTCCACCTCGACGAGGTCCCCGGGCTCCATGGGCCTGGAGTTGGCTGGCGTGCCGGTCAGGACCACGTCTCCCGGCTCCAGCGTGATCAGTCGACACAGGTCCGCCAGCTGGTAAGCGACGCCGAAGATGAGATCGTCCGAGCCACCTTCCTGTACGACCTCGCCGTTGAGGTAGGTGCGCAAAGTGAAAGCCGTAGGATCGAACTCGGCCGCGGGTACCAGCTCCGGTCCCAGCGGCAAGAAGCCGTCCTGGCCCTTGACGCGCAGCATCGATCCCCGGTCAGCGTGCCTGAAGTCGTGCAGCCCGACGTCGTTGGCGCACGTGAAGCCCGCGACGTATCCGAGCGCCTCATCCTCACCCACCCCGTGCATGCGGCGGCCGACCACGACCGCCAGCTCGCCCTCGTAGTTGAGGAAGCGCGTCCCCTCCGGCCGGCGCAGAACTCCCCGATGCCCGTTCAGCGTCGTCGGGGGCTTGAGGAAGTAGGAAGGTTGAGGGGGAGTGTTTGCTGCGTACTCCTCGACCCGACTCCTGTAGGTCAGGTGGACGGCGACGATCTTGGAAGGCTCGACCGGCGCGAGATAGTGGGCCTCCGCCTCTGGCAGCCGATCCCCGGCGTCAAGCAGGATCTCCCCCCCTCCCGCCTCCCCCAAGCCGGCGCGCCATCGCGCAGGACTCGGACTACCGGCCCAGCCTGAAGAGCCTCGACAAATCCCAAAGCGGACACCTCCGCGATCTTGGACTTTCCCACAATGGATACATTATCCATAAGCGGCCGCCCTGTCAAGGGTAGGTTGTGGCGCTCAAGTTGCATAATGTATCCACGCGGCTTATGATCGCTGGATGGCCGCGCTGTACCGTCCGCCCCGTGGCACGGACCCCATCCGGGTCGATTCTGTCGCGGATCTGGCCTACGAGCGTATACGCGGTCTGGTTCTGAGCGACGAGCTTGCGCCGGGCTCCAGGTTGGGCCAGGTGGAGCTTGCGGAGCGGTTCGGGATCTCGCGCACCCCCGTGCGCGAGGCATTGCGGAGGCTCGCCGGCGAGGGCCTAGTGGACTTCCACTCCAACCGCGGCTTCCGCGTGGCGGACCTCGGCCTCGAGGCCGTGTTGCGGCGCCTGGAGGTGCGCGAGATCCTGGAGCCTGGCATCGCCAGGCTCGCGACGGAGCGGCGGACGGACAGCGACCTGAAGGAACTCAGCAATGCCATCGCCCGCGAGGAGCGGACGCGGAGCGGCATCGCGACGCACGACGCCAGCCGCGATTTTCATATGGCGCTCGCGCGAGCGACCGGCAACGACGAGCTGGTTCGGGCGCTCGAGTCCCTGTGGCTCGTCGAGGTAGGCCGACGGCTCCTATCGAGGCGGAGCGCGTCCTCCGACTGGCAGGCCAACGACGTCGAGGAGCATCGGAGGATCTCGGCCGCCGTTGCCGAGGGACGGGCCGACGAGGCCGAACGGCTCATGGCCCAGCACGTCCGCGACGCGATGCAGCACTGGGAGCCCGAGCGCCGCGGTAATCGGTGACCCTGCGCCCGTCCTAGATCCTCGGCGGTCCAGACATGGATGCTAGAGATCCCACATCCGGCGGTAGATATCGAGCACCAGCCTCTGGGCGCCTTCGGGCAAGTCCTCGAAGGAGATCTCGTGCCGCAGCCTCTCGGCCGGCGGTCTTCCTCGGGCAAGCGAGTGTCCGTCTCCGGACGCGCTCGGGTCCTCCCCCATCGTCAGGTACGCGTACTCGCCGGGCTTCTTCAGATCGAAGAGCCCCGTAAAGACCGCTGTGTAACGTTCGGCGGTCCCGCCGCCGGCTTCGTACAGTCAGACGTAGCGCGGAACGCCGCCGGGCAACAACCGCTCTTTCCTGCTCCGCAAGCTCACGCGCGCATCACCGTCGTCCTGGGACGGTATTGCTCGCCCCGACGGTGCGCCTTCGAAGGACTTACTCGGAAGGCTTGATAAAGAAGGCGGGATCCTCGGCCCCAGACTCCAACCACTCATCGCCGCCTTGCACCTCGACCTCCCCGGTCACCGCGCCCGGATCCCGATCCTCTACCGGGCGCGCTATGTCGCGCGGCTCGTCCCCATCCCTACCCTTGGCGTCTCTACCCATCCATCGCCCCTTCCGTAGCCCACGGCAGAAGAGGGGGCCGGTAGACCGGCCCCCTCGCTGAATTGCTGACAGCTGATGGCTGAATGCTGATAGCTACCTGACGAACTGCTCGTTCTCCGTGGAGCCGGGCAGGCCGGTGTTGGGATCCTCCGGGGTGCCGAGCTCCGGCGTCTGGAACTGCGCCTCCTCCGTCGAGCCCGTAAGCGCCGTGGTCGAGGCGGCGCCGCCGGCGACGACCTGGGCGACCTCGTCGAAGTAGCCCGCGCCGACCTCGCGCTGGTGCTTGGTGGCCGTGTAGCCGTACTTCTCGGCGTCGAACTCCTCCTGCTGCAGCTCGGAGTAGGCGGCCATGCCCCGCTCGCGGTAGTCGCGGGCGAGCTCGAACATCGAGAAGTTGAGGGCGTGGAAGCCGGCCAGGGTGATGAACTGGAACTTGTAGCCCATCTCCCCGAGCTTCTGCTGGAAGGTCGCGATCTCCTCGTCCGAGAGCTTGGCCTTCCAGTTGAACGAAGGCGAGCAGTTGTACGCGAGCAGCTTGCCGGGGAACTCGGCGTGGATGGCCTCGGCGAAGGTCCTTGCGCCTGATCGAGGTCCGGCGTGGAGGTCTCGCACCACACCACGTCGGCGTACGGCGCGTAGGAGAGGCCGCGGGCTATCGCCTGGTCTATGCCGGCGTTGACCCGGTAGAAGCCCTCCATCGTCCGCTCGCCGGTGAGGAACCTCTGGTCCGCCGGGTCGACGTCCGAGGTGACGAGGTTCGCCGCGTCGGCGTCGGTCCTGGCGACGATGATCGTCGGGACGCCCATGACGTCGGCCGCGAGCCTCGCGGAGATCGAGGTTCCGGACGGCCTGCGCCGTCGGCATGAGCACCTTGCCGCCCATGTGCCCGCACTTCTTCTCCGACGCGAGCTGGTCCTCGAAGTGCACGCCCGCGGCGCCGGCCTCGATCATGGCCTTCATCAGCTCGAAGACGTTCAGCGCGCCCCCGAACCCGGCCTCCGCGTCGGCCACGATGGGCGCGAACCAGTGGATGCCGTTCTTGCCCTCGGCGTGGTGGATCTGGTCGGCGCGCTGCAACGCCTGGTTGATCCTCTTGACCACGTGCGGCACGCTGTTGGCCGGGTACAGGCTCTGGTCGGGGTACATCTGCCCCGCCAGGTTGGCGTCGGCCGCGACCTGCCAGCCGCTGAGGTAGATGGCCTTGAGCCCGGCCTTGACCTGCTGCACCGCCTGGTTGCCCGTGAGCGCGCCCAGAGCGTTCGACGTACTCCTCGTCGTGCATGAGGTCCCACAACCGCTCGGCCCCCAGCCGCGCCAGCGTGTGCTCTATCGTCGACCGAACCCCGCAGCCGCGCCACGTCCTCCGCCGTGTACGGGCCGCTCGATGCCCGCCCAGCGCTCGCCCTCCCAGCTCCGCTCTATCTCGAATCCTGCTTCTTTCCGTTCACCACCTGCTCCTTCCGAGCCACTCGGTACGTCACGTTACATATATGTACAATTTAAACATACGTGCAGCTTACATGTGCAACCGCCGCGGTAGTCACCCGTCGCCGCGCGGGCCAGGATACGGGCACGACGGATCGGGTGGCGGTGTTCGGGGCGGACGAAAGGCGGCCCCTGGATCTCCGGGAGGCCGCCTCGTTGGATGTCGTCTCGGTTGGGTATCTCCGTCTCCTCTAGTCCAGGTACTCGTAGCCGGGGAGGGTCAGGAACTCGACGAACTCGTCGTCGGTGGAGATGCGGTCGAAGAGCTCGGCGGCGGTGCCGAACTCGTCCTGCTCCCACCGCTCGGGGCCGACGATGTCGTTCTTTATCTTCTCGAGCTCCTCGTCGAGCACCTCGCGGAAGAGTTCGACGGTGACCTCGGTGCCGTCCTCGAGGATGCCCTGGGGGTGGTGGATCCACTGCCACACCTGGGCGCGGCTGATCTCCGCGGTGGCGGCGTCCTCCATCAGGTTGAAGACGGGGACGGCGCCGCGCCCGGCGAGCCAGGCCGCGAGGTACTGCACGCCGACGGAGATGTTGCTGCGGAAGCCGTCCATGGTGATCGGGCCCTCGGGCTTCTCCAGGAGGTCGGCGGCGCTCGGGTTCACGTCGGCGCGCTGCTTGTCGATCTGGTTCGGCTGCGGCATGTGCTCGTCGAAGGCCTGCTTGGCGAGCGCCGACCATGCCGGGGTGGGCGACCCAGGTCCCGTCGTGGCCGTCCTTCGCCTCGCGCTCCTTGTCCCCGGCACCTTGTTGTAGGCGAACTTCGTTCCACTCCGGGTCGTCCTGGACGCGGTATCTGGGCCGCCATCCCGCCCATCGCGTGCGCGCCGCGCTCGTGGCAGGTCTTGATGGTCAGGAGCGAGTAGGCCCGCATGAACGGGACGGTCATCGTCACCAGGTTCCGGTCCGGGAGCAGCATGTCGTGCTCGCGGAACTTCTTGATGTAGCTGAAGATGTAGTCCCACCGGCCGCAGTTCAGGCCCGCCGAGTGCTCGCGCAGCTCGTAGAGGATCTCGTGCATCTCGAAGGTCGCCATGATGGTCTCGATGAGGACCGTCGCCTTGATGGTGCCCTGCGGGATAGCCCAGCTCGTCCTGGGCCATCACGAAGATGTCGTTCCACAGCCTCGCCTCGAGGTGGCTCTCCATCTTCGGCAGGTAGAAGTACGGGCCGTGCCCGAGGTCCAGGAGGTCCGTGGACGTTGTGGAAGAAGTACAGGCCGAAGTCGAAGATGCCGGCCGGGACCTGCTTGCCGTCCACCAGCATGTGCTTCTCGACCAGAGGTGCCAGCCGCGGGGGCGCGCGATCAGGACGGCGACCTCGTCGTTCTAGCGTGTAGTGCTTGCCCGGTCTTGGGGTCGTCGAAGGTGATCGTGCGCTGGACCGCGTCGCGGAGGTTGAGCTGGCTGTCGAGCATGTTGTGCCAGGTCGGGCAGTTGGCGTCCTCGAAGTCCGTCATGTACGTCGGGGCGCCGCAGTTGAGCGCGTTGATGAGCATCTTCCGGTCCGGGGGGCCGGTGATCTCGACCCGCCTGTCCTGCAGCGCGTCCGGGATCGGGCGCGATCTTCCAGTCGCCCTCCCTGATCGTCCTTCGTCTCGGGCAGGAAATCCGGCATCTCGCCGGCGTTGATCCGCTCCTGGCGCTCCTGGCGCCGGCCTGCGAGGCGCTCCTCGACCCGTCGCGGCGAACTCCCTGCGCGAGCTTCGCCACGAAGGCGACCGCCTCGGGGCTCAGGATCTCCGCGAGTACTCGGTACGGGGACCTCTGTGATCTCGACGCCTTCTCCGTACGTCGCTGTTCTCGACCATCTTTGCGGTCCGGGCTCCTCCCTAACGCTTGCCAGAATGGAGAAACTCTAGCAAGCGCGATGCACCCTCGCTTGAGAGCCCGACGGGCGCCTAGGCGGCGACCTTCTCCCGCGCGCGACCGCGGAACCCGCCGCACGTAGACGATGCACGACGTCGGCACGCAACGCCACCGGTACAGCACCTCGAACTCGCCGAACCCGATCTTGACCCGCGTCCCGATCGCCGGCGCCCCGTCCTCGTAGCGACGCTCCAGGATCTCCTCCGTCTCTGGGTCCCTGTACTGCACCGGTATCATGCCCTGCTCCTCCGTCCGACTATCTAACGTGCAAGAAAGGTTACAACGACCACCGCTATCAGTCCAATTGTTTGCACGTATCGTTGTTATAGGAGAAACTTATAACGGAAAGCGATTAGCGCATAGTGAGTAGCGAATCGTTAACCGACCACTACTCCGCTATTCCAGCTACTCGCCAGAGGCTATGCTGAAGCGACTGACCAACCGGAGCCGACCGAAGGGAGGCGAGCATGCTTTTACGGACAGACTCGAGTGCTTTCTGGCGGTGGCGCGGCTCGGGAACGTGAGCCGGGCGGCGGAGGAGATGTTTCTGACGCAGCCGACGTTGACGGCGCGGTTGAAGGCGCTGGAGGAGGAGGTCGGGGACAGCTGTTCGTGCGGACGAGCCGGGGGATGCGGCTGACGGACGCGGGGAGGGAGTTCGCGCCGTACGCGGAGCGGGTGGTCGGGAGGCTTCGAGGAAGGGAAGCGGCGCCTGGCAGGAGCTGCGGGGGGCGTCTGGGGGGCGGCTCGTGCTCGGGGCTTCGCCGGGGGTCGGCACTTACGCGTTGCCGGGGCTTCTGGAGCGGTTCGTCGGCGCCTACCCGAGGGTTTCGGTCTCGGTCAGGACGGGGCATTCCGAGGAGATCCTGGAGATGACGTTCAAGGAGGAGGTGCAGCTCGGGCTGACGCGGGAGATGCGCCACCCCGAGGTGGAGAGCCTGCACCTCTACGAGGACGAGCTGGTGCTGGTCGTGGACCCGGGGCACCGGTTCACGGCTAGGGGGTGGGCGACCTCGCGGAGATCGGGGAGGAGCAGCTCATCTTCTTCGACCAGTCCTCCAGCTACTTCGAGCAGACCCACGCGCTGTTCAGCGAACGCCGGCATCCGGGAGCTGAGGACGATGGAGGTGGACAACATCGAGGCGGCCAAGAGGATGGTCGAGCACCGTCTCGGGGTCGCCTTCCTGCCGCGGACGGCCGTCGTGAGGAGCGTCTCGTCGGGCAACCTCTCCCTCATCGCGGTCGAGGAGAACCCCGAGATGAACCGCTCCATCGTCGCCCTCAGGCGCCGCGACGCGCCGGCCACGCGGCCCCGTGGCCGCCTTCCTGGAGGTCGCCGACGACGCTCGGCGAGACCCAGGACAGGGCCGAGCTCTCCCCCACCCTCGCCGCCGAGTTCGAGAACCTCCAGCTCATAGATCTCTTCACCTAGAGCGGCCGTCAGCCCTAGCCGTCGGACTGGCGCGAGATCGCCGCCGTCACCGCCTCAAGGTACCTGCCGACGGCCTCCCGTTCGTCCTCCGATCAGCTCCTCGGTTATCCGCAGGATCTCCGCGGCAAGTCCTCCGAGATGGCGCATGCCTTCCTCATCGGCATCCGACGTCGGACGCACGATGGAACTGCGCCGGTCCAGCGGGTTGGGCACCCGCTCCACATACCCCGCCGCCTGCAGCCGGTCCACAAGCGCCGTCACCGCCCCCGAGGTCATGGACAGGCGCCGCCCGAGCTGCCCCGGCGTTAGCTCCCCAGCCCCCTGCAAGTGCTCCAGCGCAGCCATCTCCGACGCCCCAAGGCCCATCCGATGGGCCGTGGCCGAGGTGTACGCGAGAACGGCCGCGACCTGCGACCGGAACAACCCACCGATATCTTGAGTGGAATATCTTGACAATCGTTTATCTTTACTGTTAATATACTTTACTACAATGACAGTTTAGCACGGGAGCGCGGGGGCGAGATCGGAGCGAGGTGGCGAGTGATGGTTCGGGGGACCGGCGCTACCCTCAGGGCGAGTCGGGAGACGGGGCGTTCCGGGTACTGGGGAGACGCCTTGTTCGTGGCGGCGGCGACGCTCGGGTTGGCTTTCGTGGGGTGGCTATCGGCGGCCGGAATGCTCGGCGGCCTTGGGATCGAAGGTCCCCCGGTCCTGGGGACTTTGCCGGATGGGGTATCGCGGTGTTCAGGGTCTGGATGGTCCTTATCGCGGCGGTCTCGCTGGTCTTGCCCGTGGCTGCGCTCGCCGGCTTCGGGCGTTGCGGGGCCGTGCGACGAGCATTGCTGCCCTACGTGCTGGTGCTTGTGGTCCAGATCCTCGTCGAGATGTCGCTCTCGGCGGCGTTCGTGCCCAACATCGTAGTGCTGACGGGGGTGGTCTTCACGGGCTACCGGATCTGGCGGCTTTTCGGCGCGCGCAGGGATTTCGCTGCCGCACCGCCACCTTCGCGGTCGGCGCGCGTCTCCGTAGGAGCGATGCTCTCCCTCGGCCTGGTCCTCTGGGCCGCAAACCTAGCGTTCCTGCTGCTCGTTGCCCTCCCTCGCGTAGTGGCCGTCTCGTAGGTGATGTGAGGTACGGGATGTCGCGGCTCGAGAGGTTGATTTACCGCTTCGCGAACGTGGCAATGAGGGTGCTGCTGTGCTCCCCACTGCACACGTTCGTCAGCGGGAAGGTTCTGCTCTTGACGGTCACCGGCCACAAGAGCGGCAGGTCTTACGCCGTCCCCGTCAGCTACGTCGAGGATGATGGTGCGCTGGTCTGCTTCACCAGCGACCGGTGGGGCAACTGGTGGAAGAACCTGCGGGGCGGTGCCCGGGGCACGGTCCGTTTGCGCGGGCGCCAGTTGGCGGGCATCGCGACGGTTGACAACGGCGACGATGAGAACGTGGCCCGCAAGCTGCGGGCCTTCCTGCAACGGTTCCCGGGCTCGGCCCAGCGCTACGGGGTAGGCCTGAACTGCGACGGACATCCCGAGCCGCGGGACGTTGACCTAGCGGTCCGGCGTGGTGGCCCGATCATGATCCGGATAAACGTCGGGTAGGTCGGCGATGGGGCTCCAGCCCGTCGACTTTTGTGCGGGCCTCCGCCGAGCCCTGGAGATTCAGAGACCAACGTCGGTACCGCGGGATCGTATACTGGTCCGAACAGGCCGAGAAGACTATTTCAGGGGTGCGACGCGTGGATCACAAGACCGTTGTGGTGATGGAGGGCGACCAGACCGGCCAGGAGCTCCTGGAGGAGGCGCTGCGGGTCCTCGACCCGTACGTTACCGGGCTGGACATGGAGTTCAAACGGTTCGACCTCTCGCTGGAGAACCGGCGGACCACGGAGAACAAGGTCGTGCACGAGGCGGCGGCGGCGATGAAGGAGCACGGGTTCGGCATAAAGGCCGCGACCGTCACCCCGGAGACGGCCGAGGACGTGGGTTCGCCGAACGCCATCCTGCGCACGGGCATAGACGGGACCGTGATCGTGCGCACGGGCCGGCGCATCCCTGGGGTCAACCCGGTGACGGGCTTCCACGCGCCCGTCTCCGTCATCCGGATGGCCGTCGACGACGCCTACGGCGCGGAGGAGTGGCGCGAGGGCGAGGGCCTCGACGAGTTGGCCTTCAGGACCGAGAAGATCTCGCGCCGGGTGTGCCGCGGCGTCGCCGAGTTCGCCTTTATCCAGGCGCGCAAGATGCGGGCCAAGGTCTTCGGCGGTCCCAAGTACACCGTCTCCCCCATCTACGAGGGGATGCTCAAGGAGGAGATGGACCGGGCCGCGGAGAACAACCGCGACGTGCGCTACGACCCGCAGCTCATAGACGCGACCTACGCCCTGCTGCTGACCACCTTCGGCGAGCCCCTGGTCATCCCGACCCTCAACCGCGACGGCGACTGCATCTCGGACATGGTCCTGCAGATGTTCGGCTCCATCGCCGGTGCCGAGTCGCTGCTCATCGCGCTGGACGAGGACGAGAACCCCGAGACCGTGATGGCCGAGGCCCCGCACGGCACCGCGCCGATCGCTCGAAGGCAAGAACGTGGCCAACCCGATGGCCATGATCCTGGCCGGCGCGGCGCTTCTGACCTTCTTCCACGACGAGGAAGCCAGCCGGGCCTCCCGCGCGATCTACGAGGCCACCTTCGAGTCGGTCCTCGACGGCACCGGACCGCCGACCTCGGCGGCCCGACGACCATGACGGAGTTCACCGACGAGGTCATCCGGCACGTCAGGAACGAAGCTCGAGGTCTGGAGCGCCCTTGCTTAGGGGCGGGGCCGGGCGGGCGCTGGGCCTCGGCGCGATCTCCGGCCTCCGCTCGATGTCCGGCCCGGCCTTCGTGTCCTCGGCCGCCGCGCAAGACCGCGTCCCCCTCGACGGGACGCGCCTCTCCTTCCTCGGCTCCCCGATCGTCTCCACAGCTCTTCCTGCTCGCGGCCGCCGGCGAGCTCGTCGGCGACAAGCTGCCTTCGACGCCGGGCCGCACGTCGCCGCCGGCGCTGATCGGTCGGGTGGTCTCCGGCGCCCTCGTCGGGAGCGGCTGCTCTTCGCCTCGGAGGGACGCCGGGCCGCGGCCGGCGGGGCAATCGGAGCCGCTGCAGCGGTCGGCGGCGGCGTACGCCGGAGAGCGGCTGCGGGCCGGTCTTGGCGAGGAGACGGACCTCCCAGACCCCGTCGTCGCCCTCGTGGAGGATTGGGTGGTTCTCTACACCGGCTACCACCTCACGCGCTAGAACGGTTCGCGGGAGCTGAAGCTCCCGCGAGCCGCGCCATCAGCCTTCAGCCCGCTGCGACCTTCGGCCTCCGCTCTCAGCCTCAGCCAGAACCAAGAGCTGACGGCGGATGGCTGATGGCGCTTGAGAAGGCCATGGCCTCTCAAGCTACACACCGAAACGGTCCAGCGTGCGTCGGACCGAGTTCAGGTACGAGCCGCCGAAGAAGTAGACGTGCACCAGGAGCGGGTAGAGGCTGTACAGGTCGCGGCGCGTCTCGAAGAAGCCGTCGCTTATGGGTCGGAGCTCTGCGTAGCGCTCGAAGAAAGTCTCGCCGAACGAGTTGAAGAGGGCGATGAACGACAGCTCGATCTCGGGGTCGGCGTGGTAGATCGCCGGGTCGAGAAAGGCGGTTACGCGGTCGTCCTTCGCGAGCACATTCGCGCTCCAAACGTCGCCGTGGATCAGTGCCGGCGGGTTCGGTTCCCCGATCAGGTCTTCCAGACGCCCTGCTAGCCGCTCGACCCTCCGAAGATCCTCGTCCGGCAGGCGTCCAGCCTCGTGGGCGACGCCTGCCAGGTACATCAGCCGGTGCTCCCGGAAGAAGTCCGTCCAGCTCTCCGTCCACGGGTTCGGCTGGTCGAGGGAGCCGATCAGGGTGTCCCTCTCGTGCCCGTAGGCGTCGGCCCCGATGCCGTGCAGCGCGGCGAGGAGCTCCGCCGCGTGGCGCTCGGCGGCGGGCGTGAAGCTGCTCGTCCCCTCGACAAACTCCATCAAGAGCAACGTTTCCGATCCGTGGTAGACCTCCGGGACCGGCAGATCGCTGTACGCGCGCAGGTAGCGGAGCATGTACGTCTCCCGCTCCAGGTGCGCCTCGCCCCCCCGGTCCACCTTCGCCACCAGCGGCGTGCCGTCCTCCAGCTCCACCCCGTAGACCTCGCCGATGCAGCCTCCGCCCATCGGTCGGGCGCTCCGCAGCCGTTCGCCGAGGGAGACCTCGACGCCCTCGGCGATGACCTTCTCAGCCACGACCGTCGAGGTGTCGCTCGCGGATGTCCTCGACGAGGCCCTCCGATGCCTCCTCGACGAGGTCGAGCACACGCTCGAAGCCGTCCGGCCCGCCGTAGTAGGGATCCGGCACCTCGCGCTCGGGCGAGTCGGCCGCGAAGTCCAGGAACGGGCGCACCACGGCGCCGCCCCGGCACAGCGCGTAGACCATCCGGTAGTTCTCCTCGTCCATCGTGAGCACGTAGTCGAAGCTCGCGACAGTCTTCTGGGGAGATCCGGCGCGCCCGCTGCCCGCTTATGTCGAGGCCGCGCAGGCCGGCGCTCTCCTGGGCCCGCTCGTCTGGGGGCGAACCCACGTACCAGGGGCCCGTCCCGGCAGAGTCCACGAAGACCTCTTCGGTCCAGCCCCTCGCGCCTCAAGACGTCCTCGAAGACGCCCTGGGCGACCGGCGAGCGGCAGATATTACCCATGCAGACGAAGAGCACCCGAACCATGGGCGGATATTGTAGGCGGCAGGCTCTCCGATGTCAGCCGGAGAAGCGCGGGAACGCGCCGGGTCTCCGAAGCGGGTACACGAAGGTTTCGGGCTAAGGCTTTGCCGGTATGTAGATGTCGGTGCAAGTATGAGTGCACTGGCATCCGTGGGCTACAGGATGCCAGTCCGACAACGTCTCGTGCCAACGTGCGTCAAAGAAGCCAGCTACGTCCTCCACGCCGAGGCCATGGATTTCTATCCTGGGTTTGTTGTGTTCCTCCGCGTCTCGTTCGTCGATGTGGAAGTAGAAGATCTGTTTCACCTCGACGCTCGTTGTTCTGCCCACCACGGTCCCCTGCTCGTCGATGATGCGACCTACCCAGCGGCCCTCATCGTAGGCGGGGCCTTCCACGAAATCCACGTAAAGGTAGTAGTTGCCACCGGAGTCGAGGCCACCCAACCAGTCGGGGAGACTACCATTGATGGTGAACTTGAAGATCAAGCGTCCCCGCACGAACATTTCGGCGAGCACGTTCTTTGAGAATGCCACGGGCACATACTCGACGCTGCCCTGATCGTGTTGCGTTGTGAGGCGTCCCTCTTCGAAGAAATCCGTCGTCCTCGCAACGCAACACGATCTCTGGGCCGGTTCTCGGCGCCGGGCGCTCCCCGGTAACCATCAGACCCACCGCGCCTGTGTGCCGCCTCATTCGCCACGTCGTTCCGTAGTCCGAGCTGTCGGTCATGGCCTTCGACTCTCCCGTCCCTTTCGCCCAAGATCCCAACCTAAGAATACGCTTGCCATAAATCTGGCGCATCACCTACGTTGCGTATTTGTCGGGCGTGTAAGAATTCGGCTTTGCGCAACTGTTCCGGGCCCAAACATTCACCCCATGTCCAAACAAGCGCGTATGGATCGGGGTCGCCGACAGGATGTGCTGCAAACGAACGATTCCGCCTTTGGGGGCCCCGGGATCCTGTGGTCCCTTCCATGTCCGCCCGGGAACGGGTTTGCGCCTGGTCAGGCGAACAGACCGGCTACGGTTCTACGCCGCCACACCCCGAAAAATCACGACCTTCTGCCGGCATTGTCCGCAGCGTCCGTGGTGGCGAAGATCCCGACGGTGTGCCCCCGAATGCGGCCCAGATACAGGGCCGGTTTGCTAGA
Organism: uncultured Rubrobacteraceae bacterium; assembly: GCA_963769655.1. Lineage (GTDB taxonomy): Bacteria > Actinomycetota > Rubrobacteria > Rubrobacterales > Rubrobacteraceae > CAVYMT01. Next base: position 855,291 of record CAVYMT010000007.1, read on the forward strand.
CTGGCCTCTCCTAACAGATCCCGGAGGAGGAGCGAAGGTGGCCGAGGTAAAGAGGGTTGGCATGCTCACGGGCGGCGGGGACGCGCCGGGCCTGAACGGGGTCATAAGGGCCGTCACCATGCGGTGCATCGAGGACTACGGCTACGAGGTCGTCGGCATCAAGCGCGGCTGGAAGGGCCTGCTCTCGCCCCAGAGACGACTCCGTGCGTGCCCCTCGGTCGTCGAGCGACGTCCGCTACATCCTGCAGGAGGGCGGCACCATGCTCCTCTCCTCCCGCACCAACCCCTACAAGAACGAGGGCGACGCCGAGAAGGTCGTCAAGCAGATGGAGGAGTTCGGCATCGACGCCCTCGTCGCCATCGGCGGCGACGACACTTTAGGCGTCGCCAAGAGGCTCCACGACGACTTCGGGATGCAGATCATCGGGTGCCCCAAGACCATAGACAACGACCTCTCGGCGACCGACACGACCTTCGGGTACGACACGGCCGTCTCCATCGCCACCGACGCCATAGACAAGCTGCAGGACCACCGCCAAGAGCCACGAGAGGATCCTGGTCGTCGAGGTCATGGGCCGCCACGCCGGTTGGATCACCTGGGGCGCCGGCATCGCCTCGGCCGCGAACGTCACCCTGATCCCCGAGGTCGAGCCCGACCTCGACGCAGATAACCGACCTCTTCAAGAAGCGCGCCGAGAACGGCGAGAGGTGGGGCCTGGTCGCCGTCTCCGAGGGCGTCACCTTCAGCGAGGACTTCATGACCCAGACCGCCGAGAAGGACGAGTTCGGCCACGTCCGCCTCGGCGGCGTCGCGCGAGGGCCTGGCCGGCGAGCTCAAGGAGCGCACCGGCATCGACACCCGCCACGTCGTACTCGGTCACCTGCAGCGCGGCGGCACCCCGACCGCCTACGACCGCATCCTCTCGACCCGCTACGGCCTGCGCGCCGCCGAGGCCGTCAAGAACGGCGAGTGGGGCCAGATGGTCGCCCTGCGCGGCAACGAGATCGTCACCGTCTCCCTCGCCGAGGCGACCGACGAGACAAAGACCGTCCCCGACGAGCTCTACAAAGACATCGAGACGTTCTTCGGGTAGCGTGTGGGTAGCTCGTAAGGGCGGTTCGCGAACCGCCCTTACACGAACCGCACCTACTACCTACCCCAGCCCGTTATCGGCGGCGTGTGTCCCGATACGCCGGTAGCGGTCGTGGCGGGCCGCGACGAGCGCGGCCGGGTCGGCGTCTGATAGGCCAGAGATCACACGCTCAAGGGCCTCCCCGACGGCCGCGATGGCGGCCTCGGGCTCGTTGTGGGCGCCGCCCAGAGGTTCCGGGAGTACCTCGTCCACGATACCACGGCCTTTCAGGTCCCTGGCGGTCAGCTTGAGGGCCTCGGCCGCCTCCGCGGCACGGCTCGAATCGCGGAAGATGATAGAGGCGCAGGCTTCGGGCGCGATCACGGACAGGTACGAGTTCTCGAGCATGCCCACGTAGTCGGCGAGGCACATGGCCAGCGCCCCGCCGGATCCGCCCTCGCCGATTATCATGGAGACGACCGGCACGGGAGCGCGGGCCAGGGCCATGAGATCGGCCGAGATCGCCCACGCCTGCCCCCGCTCCTCGGCGCCCCGTCCGGCGAACGCCCCCGGCGTGTCGACCAGGAGGACGATGGGCAGCCCGAACCTCTCGGCCAGCTCGTAGAATCGGCCGACCTTGCGGTACCCCTCGGGGTGGGCCATGCCGAAGTTGCCCCTGACCCGGGTCCTGACGTCGGCACCCTTGTCGTGGCCCACGAGCACGATGGCCTGACCGCCGCCCTTGAGGCGCGCGAAACCCCCGCGCACCGCCGGGTCGTCGCCGTAGAGGCGGTCTCCGGAAAGCTCGTAGAAGTCGTCGGTGAGGGCGTCGCGGTAGGACGCGGAAGTTCGGCCGGTCCGCGTGTCGGGCGACCTGCACCCGCTGGTACGGGGAGAGGTTCGCGTAGATGCGCCGTTTCGCCGCCCTCAGGGCGTCTTCGAGGCGCGAGATCTCCGACTGCAGGTCCTCGCTGCTGCCCGCCAGGCGGTGGAGGGAGGAGATCCGCTCCTCGAGGTCCTTGATCGGCCGCTCGAACTCGAGGATCATCGCGCCCCGCTCACGCCAGGAGCCCCAGCAACTGGTCCAGGTCGCGCCTGAGATCCAGGCGGTGCACGATCCTGTCGACCATCCCGTGCTCGCGCTGGAACTCGGCGGTCTGGAAGCCCTCGGGCAGCCGCTCCCTGGTCGTCTGCTCTATGACCCTCGCCCCGGCGAACCCGATCCGGGCGCCGGGCTCGGCTATCACCACGTCGGCCGCCGTCGCGAACGAAGCCGTCACCCCGCCGAAGGTGGGATCCGTGAGCACCGAGACGTAGGGCCAGGAGCCTTCAGCGTAACGGTTCAGGCGCGACGCTGGTCTTGGCCAGCTGCATGAGGGAGTAGACGCCCTCGAACATCCTGGCCCCGCCCGAGGCGGACACCGTGATGAGCGGCAGCCCTTCGTCGGTGGCGTGCTCGATGGTGCGCGCGACCCTCTCCCCCACGACGCTGCCCATCGACCCGCCGATAAAGCGGAAGTCGAGCACCGCGAGCGCGACGGGACGTCCCGCCGACCTTCGCGACCCCGCTCACGACCGCGTCGTCGAGGCCCGTCGTTCTTGCGCGCTCCCGAGAGGCGGTCCGCGTAGCCTTCGAAACCGAGGATGTCCCGCGCCCTCATCCCCCCGTCGCTGCTCCTCGAAGGAGCCGGCGTCGGTGAGGAGCCTTATCCTCTCGGGCGCCGAAAGCGGGTAGTGGAACTCGCAGTGGGGGCAGACGTTGAAGCGGGCGCGGAGGTCCTTCTCGTAGATCGGCTGCCCGCACCGCTCGCACTTGGTGAAGACGGCGTCCATCGGGCCGACGCCGCTCTCGGTCTCGGGGACCGTGCGGGAGTACTCCCGCCGCTTGCTAAGCCAGTTCCTGATGCCCGTCCCCCGTTCCGTGCGCGACGCGTCGGATGATCTCCCGGGCATCGCCTCGCGCACCTCGCGCAACCAGTTGTAGGTCGCCTCGGGGCCGCCCTCTCCGACGAGCCGCATCAGCTTGCTCCCGATTATGACCCCATCCGCCTCGGCCGCCGCCTCGGCAGCCGCCTCGGGCGAGCCGATGCCGAAGCCCAGCGCCACGGGCCCCTCGGTCCTCTGGCGCATCCGGCGCAGGAGCCCTACGGCCCCGGGTGGCAACTGCGTCCCGCGCGCCCGTGACCCCCGCCACCGAGACGCAGTAGACGAACCCCGAGGCCAGCTCCCCCACCCGGGAGAGCCGCTCGTCCGTCGAGGTCGGGGCCACGAGCGGGCAGAACGCCACGCCGCTCGCGTCACACAGCGGGCGAAGCTCGTCCGCCTCGTCCACCGGCAGGTCCGGTATCACGAGGCCCGACACCCCCGCGTCGGCCGCCTCCTGCAAAAAGCGCCGTGCGCCGCGGGCGAAGATCACGTTGTAGTAGACGAGAAAGACCGCCGGCACCCGGCCGGAGAGGCCGCGAGGCGAGCTCCAGGCAGTAGTCCAGGTCCGCGCCGTTCTCCAGGGCGCCGGGTCGCGGTGTCCTGGATCGTCGGCCCGTCCGCCAGCGGGTCCGAGAAGGGCACCCCGATCTCGACGCACGTCCGCCCCCGCCTCGACGTAGGCCTCCCCCACCTCGGCCGCCATCCTCCAGGGTCGGGTAGCCGCCCGTCAGGTACGGGATGAGGGCCGTGCCGTCCCTCCGGGAAAGCCCCCCGCAGCCTCTCGGCTACCCTTCACCGGAGACTTCTTCCGCCTCTTCGGCTCCGACGCCCAGGGCGTCCGCCACGACCTCGACGTCCTTGTCCCCGCGGCCCGGAGAGGTTGATGACGAGGTTCTTGCCAGGCCCGAGCTCGTTGGCGACCTTCTCGGCGTAGTAGATGGCGTGCGCGGTCTCGAGCGCCGGGATGATACCTTCGAGGCGCGAGCACGTCGACGAAAGCCTCGAGCGCCTCGTCGTCCGTGACGCTCGCGTACTCGACGAGGCCCTCGTCCTTGAGGTAGGCGTGCTCGGGGCCGACCGAAGGGTAGTCCAGGCCGGCGGAGATGGAGTGGGCCTCCCGGATCTGGCCGTCCTCCGTCTGCAGGACGTAGCTCAGGTTGCCGTGCAGGACGCCGGGCCGTCCGCCGGTCAGCGATGCCCCGTGCTCGCCCGTCTCGAGGCCCCTGCCCGCGGCCTCGACGCCGACCAGCCGCACGTTCTCGCGCCCGACGAACGGGTGGAAGGCGCCGATGGCGTTCGAGCCGCCGCCGACGCAGGCGACGATCGGCGTCCGGGTCGCCGCCGAACCGCTCGCGGGTCTGGGCCTCCAGCTCCCGCCCGATGACGGTCTGCAGGTCGCGCACGAGGCGCGGGTACGGAGCGCGGTCCGGCGACGCGTCCCGATAATGTAGTGGGTGTCCTCGACGTTCGTGACCCAGTCCCGGATCGCCTCGTTCAGCGCCGCCTTGAGCGTGCCGCGAGCCGCTCAGTCACGGGCACTGACCTCGGTCCCGAGCAGCTTCATCCGCACGACGTTCAGCCGCTGGCGACGGGTGTCCTCCTCGCCCATGTAGACGACGCACTCCTTGCCGTAGAGGGCGGCGACGGTGGCGGTGGCGACGCCGTGCTGGCCCGCGCCGGTCTCGGCGATGATGCGCCGTCTTGCCCATGCGGTCGGCGAGCAGGATCTGGCCGAGGGCGTTGTTGATCTTGTGCGCCCCCGTGTGCGCGAGGTCCTCCCGCTTGAACCACACGTTCGCCCCGCCCCACTTTCTCGTCAGGCGCTCGGCGAACATCAGGGGCGTCGGGCGGCCGACGAAGTCGCGGGCGAGCCCGTCGAGCTCCTCGACGAACTCGGGGTCGTCCCTGTAGCGCTCGTAGGCCTCTTCGAGCTCTTCGAGGGCGTGGATCAGGGTCTCGGGCACGAAGCGCCCGCCGAAGGCACCCGAAGTAACCCGCTCTCAACCTTTTGCCGCACGCACGAACCTCCGAACCCGCTCTTCGTCTCTTCTTCCGGGCCTCTTCTCCAGGCCGCTAGAAGCGTCGACGCCGTAGGGCTCGAAGAACTCGATGGCCTCGCCGCACGTTCTCCGGCGCCAGCCCCCCGGAGACGACGATGTTAGCACGCCCCATCGAGCGATTTCGCCAACCCCCAGTCGAACGTCTCCCCCGTCCCACCCCGCGCCTTCTCGCTGTACGCGTCCAGCAGGAACAGGTCCGCCTCGTACCGACCCAACGCTTCGAGGGACTCCTCGTCCCGCACCCGCAAGGCCTTCATAACTCGGACCCCGCCGTCCCGCACGGCGGTTACGGTCTCCGGGCTCTCGTCGCCGTGGAGCTGGGCGAGATCGAACCCGACCTCTCGGGCCACGCGCAGCACCTCCTCGGGCTCTGCGTCCACGAACACGCCGACCTTCAGTACCCCGTCCGGCAGGGCGACTGAGATCTCGCGCGCCTCTTCCACGGTTACCCGCCGCGGGCTCTCGGCGAAGATGAGGCCGACCGCGTCGGCGCCGGCGTCGGCCGCCAGGCGGGCGTCGTCGGTGTTGGTTATGCCGCAAACCTTTGCCTTGACCATCGCGAGGTGATTCTACTTCCTTTAGGGAAGGGCGGATAGCCGCGCGTGGCCTCTGTTCTGTCGGTCGCGCTTCCAGCGGGCGGGATTGGTGGCGATGTAGGCACGGATCCGTCGCAGGGCCAGGTCGTCGCGGACGATGTGCTCGTAGTAGTTGCGCTGCCACAACCGGACGCCGGGTGTGGATCGGAAACCGTTGACATGTTTCGTGGATACGGTCTTGAACGCCCCGATCAAACGACCCAACGGTTTGCGTTCCGCGCTGCCCGTACCCGTACCGTGTGGGCGATCGCCTGCAATAACGATGATCCCATGTAAATGGTTCGGCATGACTTTGCATTCGTCCAGGTGGACGTAGGGGTACTGGCTCTCCAACCATGACCAGCGGTCAGAAACCAGCCGCCCACAGTCGTTCAACCGCGACCGACCTTCTACCACCTTACCGAAGATGCATGCCCGTTCCTGGGCGCAGATGGTGACGAAATACGCTCCGTCTCGGGTGTAATCGTGGCCCTTCAGACGGATAGATCTTCGCTGATGGTGTCCCGGGCAGCCTGCCCCCATATCGAGAAGGATTATCGGAAGGTTCGACCCAATCAGATAGCGTAAGGGCCGCGTACGCGAACCGCCCTTACGCGAACCGCCCTTACGCGGATCGGTCGCGTCGGTAGGCTAGGGGATCTTGACCAGCCTGGCAACCAGCTCCGGCTCGCGCATCGCCGCCTCGCCGACGAGCACCGCGTCCGCGCCGGCGTCGCGCAGGCGTCGGGCGTCTTCGGCGTTTTGACCCCGCTCTCGGCGACGAGGGTGGCGCCGGCGAGGCCGTCGGCAAGGCGCTCGAAGGTGCCGAGGTCCACGGTGAAGTCCTTGAGGTTCCGGTTGTTGACCCCGATGACCGTCGCGCCGGACTCGAGGGCGAGGTCCGCCTCGGCCTCGTCGTGGATCTCGACGAGCGGCGTCAGGCCGACCTCGACCGCCAGGGAGACGTAGCGGGCGAGCGGCGGGCGCGTCGAAGAGCGCCGCGATGAGCAGGACCGCGTCGGCGCGGGTCCCGGCCTCGAGGACCTGCGCCTCGTCCACGGTGAAGTCCTTGCGCATCACGGGCAGCACGGTGTTGTTGCGGGCCGCGTCGAGGTCTTCGAGGGAGCCCATGAAGCGGTCCGGCTCCGTGAGGACGGAGAGGCAGCCCGCGCCCTCGCGCTCGTAGCGGGCGCCCCACTCGCCGGGGTCCACGTCACGGATAAACCCGGCCGAGGGCGAGGCCCGCTTGATCTCGGAGATGACGGAGAGGCCGGGAGCTCGGAGCGCCGCGGCGAAGTCGCGCTTCTCGAAGAGGAGCGCCGCCTGGTAGAGGGCGTCGAGGTCCGTGCCGCGCCGCAGCTCCTCGGCGCGCTCGCGAGGGCCGCGGCGGCGAGCTCGTCGAGGACGGTGGGCCCGCGCGCGCGCTCACGCGGCGCCACCGGCCAGCCGGCGCGTGGTGCGCACGAAGTCGTCGAGGGCCCTCTCGGCGGCCCCGTGAGGACGACGGAATCCTCGGCCCGGCGGACGCCGTGTTCCAGGCTCTCGGCCTTGCCGGAGACGAAGATCGCGGCGCCCGCGTTCAGCAGGATCACGTCGCGGGCGGCCCCCGTCTCCTTGCCGGAGAGGACGTCGCGCAGGATGCGGGCGTTGAGGTGGGCGTCGCCGCCGAGGAGGCCGTCGGGGGCGTGGCGCGCGAGGCCGAAGTCCTCGGGGGAGATCTCGTACTCGATTATCTCACCGTCCGAGACCTCGGCGACGAACGTCTTGTCGGTCACCGTGATCTCGTCCATCCCGTCGGTCCCGTGCACGACCAGCGCCTTCTCGGCCCCGAGGTCCCGCAGGGCCTCGGCGACGGGCCGGACGTAGGACGCGCCGAAGACGCCGACGAGCTGGCGCCTGGCCCCGGCGGGGTTGGTCAGCGGACCCGAGCAGGTTGAAGACCGTGCGGAAGGGCAGCTCGGCCCGCACCGGGGCGACGTAGCGCATCGCCGGGTGGTGCGTTCGGGCGAACATGAAGCCGATGCCGGCCTCCTCGATGCACCGGGAGACCTCTCTCGGGCCCGAGCTCTATCTCGGCGCCGAGGGCCTCGAGCACGTCGGCGCTGCCGGCCTGGCTGGTCGCCGCCCGGTTGCCGTGCTTGGCGATCGTTACGCCGGCGCCGCGGGCCACGAAGGCGGCGGCGGTGGAGACGTTTATGGTGCCCTTCGCGTCGCCGCCGGTGCCGCAGGTGTCGACGACGTCCTCCGGGGCCTCGACGCTCGCGGCGAAGCGGCGCATCGCGCGGGCGAAGCCGACGATCTCGGGCACCGACTCGCCGCGCACTCGGAGCGCGGTGAGCAGGGCCGCGGTGACGGCCGGGGGACACCGCGCCCTCCATGATCGTCTCGAGCGCCCGCTCGGCCTCGCCCTCGGTGAGGGCTTCTCCGGCGGCGGCCTTGCGCAGCGTCTCGCGGAGCAAAGTCCTAAGCCCCGAGAAAGTTCGCGAGCAGGTCCTTGCCGTTGCGGGTGAGGACGCTCTCGGGGTGGAACTGGACGCCCTCCACCGGAAGCTCCTGGTGCCGGACGCCCATGATCGTGCCGTCCTCCGTCCTGCTGGTCACGACGAGGCAGTCCGGCACCGAATCCGGCTCGATGACTAGCGAGTGGTAGCGGGTGGCCTCGAAGCCCTGATCCAGGTCGCGGTAGACGCCCTCGCCGTCGTGCAGGATCCTGGCCGTCTTGCCGTGGACGGGCTCGCCGCGAACGACGTTTGCCCCGAAGGCCTGGCCTATGGCCTGGTGCCCGAGGCACACGCCGAGGACGGGCACCTCCGCCCTTGCGGCGTGCGAGATCAGGTCGACCGACACCCCGGCCTCGTTTGGCGTGCAGGGGCCGGGAGAGACGACTATCCTGTCGGGCTGGAGGTCGAGCAGCTCCTGGGGCGTGACCTCGTCGTTGCGCCGCACGACGACCTCGGCCCCGAGCTCGCCCAGGTACTGGACGAGGTTGTAGGTAAAGGAGTCGTAGTTGTCTAGCACGAGGACCCGCATAACGCGTGCGATTGTAGCCCATAACCCGCCAACCAACATCGAGGAGGCCGCGTGACACTGCTCCTTACCGAGACAGAGGTCGAGGAACTCCTCGACATGCCGACCGTCCTCGACGCGGTCGAGGGGATCCTGCGCCAGCACGCCGAGGGCACGCGCCACGAATCGGGCCCGCCGCAGGGTCGCCCTCCCGAGCGGCGGCCTGAACGTGATGTTCGCCGGCGCACCGGAGATCGGCGCCCTGGGCCTAAAGGCCTACACCATCTCGCGGCGGGGCGCGCGCTTCTACACGATGCTCTTCGACCCGGAGGGCGGGGAGCTGCTCGCCCTGATCCAATCCGACAGGCTCGGCCAGCTCCGCACGGGCGCCGCCTCCGGCGTCGCCACGAAGTACCTGGCCCGCGAGGACGCTAGCACTTTGGGCATCTACGGGGCGGGCTGGCAGGCGGAGAGCCAGCTGGAAGCCGTAGCCTCCGTGAGGGACCTGGAACGCATCATCGTCTACAGCCGCAACGAGGACTCCCGCAAGGCGTTCGCCGAGAGGATGGGCGAGAGGATCGGGCAGGAGATAGAGACCACCCACGCCCCCGAGGAGCCCGCCGCCCAGGACATCGTGGTGACGGTTACCTCCTCCAGGGAGCCCGTGCTGTTACGGCGAGTGGCTGAGGCCGGGAACCCACGTGAACGCCGCCGGCTCCAACTTCGTGTTCAAGAGCGAGATCGACCGCGAGGTCGTGAAACGGGCGAGCTTCGTGTGCGTGGACTCCCGCGAGGAGCTGGGCCTGGAGGCCGGCGACCTGGTCCTGTCCCTGGAGACGGGCGCCATCCTCCCCGAGGCCGTCCACGAACTCGGCCAGGTGATAGCCGGCCACGTCCCGGGCCGCCGCGGCCCGGAGGACATCACCCTCTTCGCCAGCCAGGGCCTGGCCCTCGAGGACATGGCCTCCGCACGCGTCGTCTACGACCGCGCCGTGGAACGCGATGTGGGGCAGGATATAGATTTCTAGCGGAGTGGGGCCATCGGCCCCACTCCGCGCTGTCAGCCTTCAGCTATCGGCTGTCAGCTCTTATCCGGGCGGTGGCGCGGTGGAGTTGCGTTCGACGAGGTGTGTGGGCAATAAACCCGCCTCGGGGGGTTCCTCGTCGCGTAGCCTGGCGACGAGCATGCGGCCGGCGAGCAGGCCCTTCTCGACGTGCGGTTGGTGGATGGTGGTGAGCGCCGGTGTCGTCCGCGCGGCCTCGGGGACGTCGTCGAAGCCCACTATGGACAGGTCACCGGGCACCAAGAGGCCGCGCTCCCTCGCGGCCTCCATGGCGCCGAAGGCGAGCTGGTCGCTCATGCACAGCAGCGCCGTCGGACCACGATCCGCGTCGAGCAGAACGCCCGCGCCCCGCCAGCCCCACTCCACCGTGTTCTCCGCGCACTCGTAGACCGGGACGTCGGCTTCGGAGAGACCGGCCTCTTCGATGGCCGAAGCGTAGCCCTGCAGCCTGGCCCGGCTCGGCCAGTAGATGGCGCGATCCGGGTTGGTCAGATCGGCGACGCCACCGGCCGCTTCTTGCGTCAATTCGAAAGAGACGACCCCTAGACGCCGGTGGCCTAGCCCGATCAGGTACCGAGCCGCCGTCGCCGCGGCGCCCACGTCGTCGATGCCGACGCGCAAGACACTCGGAACTCCGGGATGGTCCACCAGGATCACCGGCAAGCCCCGATCCAGGGCCGCCCCGACCAGAGGATCGTCGTCGGCCATGCAATAGACCACAAAGCCGTCGACCACCGCGTTGCCTACGGCCTCGGGTTCCCGCGCCTCCCGCGCAGCGGCGGGCAAGAGCAGCATCCCGAGCGCGGCCTCCTCGGTTGCGACCGATACCCCCTCGAAGAACTTGACCATCGCCGGATCCGCGAACGCATACGACAGCCGGTCCGAGTAGAGCACACCCACAGCCCCCGCCTTGCGCCGGCGCAGACTGCGAGCCACCGGATCCGGTCCCGAGTAGCCGAGCCGCCGGGCCGCCTCGAATACCTTCTCCCTGAGGCCCGCCGAGAGCTGGTCGGGCCTGTTGAACGCGTTGGACACCGTCGCCGGCGACACGCCAACGTCGGCCGCCACCTCCTTCGCGGTGGCCCGCTTCCTGGTCCTCCGCTCTTCGGGGTTGACGTCCATAGGACCCGAATGATACACTTCTGAAACGATTTAGTAAAACGTTTCAGAAGGCTGGTCTGACGTGGTGGAGTTGATGAACGTGCGGGAGCAGGTGGACTGGGATTACGCCAGGGCCCGCCGGCGGGCGCTCATCGGCAGGCTGCTATCGTGGTTGAGGAAGCGGTGCGTGGCGTTGTGCGCCTTCGACGACGTGCGGCGCGAGCGCGGGGCGGAGAACCGGCGTTACCTCGGTCGGAGGACCGTCGAGTTGTGCCGGATAGTCGGCAGCGTGGGCCGGTGGCGGGAGTTCGACGGCGGGTTCATGCCCACGCGGGCGAGCGAGGGGCGGTGGAAGCGGGTGGATCTCGCGTTCCGGACGGGCCGGGATCTCCCGCCGGTCGTCCTGTACAAGCTCGGGGACGAGCTACTACGTCGTCGACGGCAACCACCGCGTCAGCGTGGCGCGTTTCGAGGGGTGGAGATGATCGACGCCGAGGTCACCGAGTTCTTCCCCGGCCCGTCACGCGACGCCGCGGTCGCCGGGTGACGGGAGTGATCCCCGCTCCCGCCGCAAACCTCGGGCGCGCCAGGCGGGCCGTGCTCGCCGTCTTCGTCGTCAACGGGTTCGCGCTCGGGGGCTGGTTCGTCAGGATACCGGCCGTCCAGGACCGGCTCGGCCTCGGCGAGGGCCTGCTCGGGGTGGCGCTGCTCGGCACCGCGGTCGGGGCGCTGGCCGCGATGCCCGTCGGTCGGGGCGCTCATCTCCCGGTTCGGCAGCCGGCCCGTGGTCGGGGTCACGGCGCTCGTCCTCGCGTTCGCCGTCTGCTGCCGCTCGCCCTCGCGCCCAACCTGCCCGTCCTCTGTCGCGCGTCGTGCTGGTCGGCGTGGGCAACGGCGCGCTCGACGTCTCCATGAACTCCCACGCCGTCGCCGTCGAGGAACGGTACGGGCGCCCGATCATGTCCTCCTTCCACGCCGCGTTCAGCTTCGGCGCCCTCGGCGGCTCCGTGGTCGGCGGCCTCGTCGCCGCCGCCGGCGTCGGCCCCCTCCCCCACTTCGCCGCCGTCGTCGCGCTCGTGCTCGTCGCCTTCGTCTCGCCTACCGGGCGCTCCTGCCGCCCGGCGCGGACGCCGCCGAGGACGGGGCGCCGGCTTTCGCCCGGCCCACCCGGGCGCTGCTCGGCCTGGGCGTGATCTCCTTCTGCGTCCTGCTCGGCGAGGGCGCGATGTCCGACTGGTCCGCCGTCTACCTGGACAACACCCTCGGAGACGGGCCCGGGCTTCGCCGCCGCCGGCTACGCGGCGTTCTCGCTGGCCATGGCCCTCGGCCGCCTCTTCGGCGACCGCCTGACGGAGAGGATCGGACCGACCACCCTCGTCCGCTCTGCGGCGCCATCGCCGCCGTCGGTCTCGGCGTCGCCCTCGCGGTCGGCAACCCGATCTTCGCCCTCGTCGGCTTCGCCTGCGCCGGGGCGGGCTTCTCCATCGTCTTCCCCCTGGCCCTCAGCGCCGCCGGCGGGACGGAGGACGTCGCCACCGGTCCCGCCCTCGCCGCCGTCTCGACCGCCGGTTACACCGGCTTCCTAGTCGGCCCCCCGACCATCGGCTTCGTCGCCGAGCTCGCCGGCCTCGGCACCGCCCTCTACCTCGTCGTCGGCCTGAGCACCGCCGTCTTCCTCCTCGGCGGCACCGTGAAGACCGCCGAGCGGCAAGGCAAAGTAGTCCGTAGAATGCCGGCCTGAGCGAGACCCGAAAAGCTGAAAGCGAGGCGTCGAGGCCGAGCGGGCTGAGAGCGACCCGACACAGCGGGCGTGCTGACAAGCTCTCGACCGAAGGGAGAGACATGGCCGAAGCGTTCGAGAGGCCGCCGGAGACCGGGGGGAGCTACGAGCCGCTCGGCGCGGCGGAGCTCGTCGACCACGACGACCGCACCCTCCGCCTGAAGGCGGGCTCGACGACCGTCGAGGTCACCGCGCTCGCCCCCGACCTCTTCCGGGTCGGGATGTTCCTCGAAGGCCGCCCGCCGCGCTACGACTCCGAGGCCATCGCCAAGACGGACTGGGGACCCGTCGAGGTCTCCATGGAACGTCGAACGACGAGCTGACGCTCTCACCACCGCGGCCACCGCCCACGTCTCGCCTCGACCCCTTGCGCGTCTGGTTCGCCGACACCGACGGCCGCGCCGTTCGCCGCCGACGACGCCGAGCTCGGGATGGGCGCTCTTCGTCACGCCGGGGGCCGACGTGTTCTCGGAGCCGCTGGGCCGCCCGGTGCGGCTCTACAAGAGACGCGAGCCGGGCGAGCGGTATTTCGGGTGCGGGGAGCGGTACGAGCGGGCTGGAGAAGACGGGCTCCCACCAGGTCTTCTGGAACGTGGACCCGCCGGTCGGGCACACGGCCTCCTTCAACAACCTCTACTCCTCCATCCCCTTCGTCCTCTCGATGGCGGGCGGCAAGGCCCACGGCCTCTTCTTCGACAACACCCACCGCGTCGAGTTCGACCTGGCGCTCGAGGACGAGGATCGCGCCTACTTCGGCGCCGAGGGCGGGGACGTCGTCTACTACGTCTTCTGCGGCCCGACCCCGGCAGAGGTGCTCGACCGCTACACCGAGCTCACCGGCCGCATCCCGATGCCGCCGCTGTGGTCCCTTGGCAACCAGCAGTGCCGCTACTCCTACATGGACGAGGCGGAGGTCAGCGACGTGGCGCGCAACTTCCGCGAGCGGGACATCCCGTGCGACGTGATCTACCTCGACATCCACTACATGGACGGCTACCGCGTCTTTACCTGGGACGAGAGAGAGGTTCCCCGACCCCGAGGGCCTGATCTCCGACCTGCACGAGCAGGGCTTCCACGTCGTGACCATCGTCGACCCCGGCGTGAAGGTAGACGAGGACTACCCCGTCTACGTCGAGGGCCGCGAGCGCGACCTCTACTGCAAGACCAAGGACGGCGACGGAGTACCACAACGTCGTCTGGCCGGGGACGTGCGCCTTCCCGGACTTCACGAACCCCGAGACGCGCGAGTGGTGGGGCGAGAACCACAGGGTGCTCATGGACGTCGGGGTCGATGGGATCTGGTGCGACATGAACGAGCCGGCGCTCTTCGTCCCGCAGCCAGTCCACGATGCCGGACGACGTGGTCCACCCCGGCGGCACGGGCGGCGAGCCGAAGTGGCACGCCCAGATCCACAACACCTACGGCTCCCTCGTGGCCCGCGCCGCCCGCGAGGGACTGCTGAAGCTGCGACCCGACGAGCGGCCGTTCGTCATAACGCGCGCCGGCTACGCGGGGCTCCAGCGGCACGCGATGCAGTGGACGGGGGACAACTCCTCGTGGTGGGAGCACTTCTGGATGAGCATGCCCCAGCTCCAGAACCTCGGGCTCTCGGGCGTGGCGTGGGCCGGCGTGGACATCGGCGGCTTCGGTGACGACACCAACGGCGAGCTTCTCGCCCGCTGGACGGAGATCGGGGTCTTCCAGCCGTTCTGCCGCAACCACACCACCATAGGCACCCGCCGTCAGGAGCCGTGGGCCTTCGGCGAGCCGTACGAGTCGGTGTGCCGCGAGATGATCAAGCTCCGGCAGCGCCTCCTCCCCTACCTCTACACGCTCTTCGAGGAGTGCCACCGCACCGGCGCCCCGATCCTGCGCCCCCTCCTCTTCGAGTACCCCGAGGACGAGACGACCTACACCGCCGACGACGAGTTCCTGCTCGGCGACGCCCTGCTCGTCGCCCCGATCACCCGCCCCGGCATCGAGCACCGCCACGTCTACCTGCCCGGTGGCACCTGGTTCCACCTCTGGACCGGCGAGCGCCTCGACGGACCGGCCCACGTCCTCGCCCACGCGCCTCTGGGCCAGCCCGCCGTCTACGTCAAGGCCAACACCCCGATCCCGATGGGACCGGACGTGGCCCACACGGGCGAGCGGCCCACGGATCCCCTGACCGTGGTGGTCTACCCGGCCGCGGGCGCCGTCCCGGGGAATCCGTCCTCTACGAGGACGCCGGCGACGGCTTCGGCTACGAGAGCGGCGAGTACGCCCGCCGCGAGATCTCCTGCGAGGCGTCGGGGACCGTATAACCGTCACGCTTCGGCGAGCGCGGAGGGCTCGTTCGTCCCGGGGCGGGGAGATGACCCTGGAGCTGCGCGGGGTAAGGCTCGCCGCGCGGCGTCAGGGTCGGGGACGACGCGGCCGGGCCGCGTCCCGACGCGGAGGGCGGCATCCAGGTGTCGCCTGCCGGAAGAGGCCGCGGGGACGACGGTGGAGGTGGTCCTGTAGCGCTCGCGTCGGAGAGCGGGAGGCTTAGGGGTGCTCCGCTGGCGCTCCTCCTGCGGTGCCCTGGTCGTCGGGTACCTCGGCGTCGGCCTGTTCGTGGTCTTCAGGATGACCTCCCCCACCGCCGCGCCCGAGGGCGACGCCCGCGGCGGCCGGGCTCGACTACGAGGACGTAGAGCTCACGAGCACGGACGGGGTCCGGCTCAGCGGTTGGTGGGTGCCGACCGGGGATCCGCCGGGCCGCGGTCCTCGTCCACGGCTGGGGCGGGGACAAGTCCGACGAGCACATCCTGCGGACCGCGCCCGTCTACCACGGACGAGGGCTACAGCGTGCTCGTCATCGACCTCAGGGCGCAGGGGGAGTCGGGTGGAGCCGCCGCACGCTCGGCTACCGCGAGGTGCGCGACGTCCTCGGCGCGCTCCGCTGGCTCGAGGGACAGGGCTACCCGCCCGAGGAGCCGTGCTCCACGGGTGGTCCATGGGGGGAACGACCGTGGTGCGGGCGGCGCCCGGCACCGGCGTTGCGGCGGTCGTGGAGGAGGCGGGGTACGCGGACCTGCCGCTCCTGCTCGAAGGGGCCATACCGAGGATCGCGCGCCTGCCGAGGCTTCTTCGTGCCGGGCGTCCTGCTCGCCGGCCGGCTCTGGCCCGACTTCGACGCCTGGGCCGTCAGGCCCGAGCGGGAGGCCTCGAGGCTCGGGAGGAGGGCGTGCCGCTGTACGTGATCCACTCGACCGCGGACGGGCTCATCCCCGTACGAGCACGCGAAGATGTTCGCCGCGGCGCACCCCGGGGCGAGGGTCTGGATCCTGCAGGACTACGACCACGTCGAGGCCTTCGCCCACCCCGAGTACGAAGAGCGGCTCCGGTCGTTCCTGAGAGGGGTCAGGGAAGGCGCCACGCGCCGGTAAGGTTACCCGCAACGCCACCGCACCCCTCCGCGCCTCAGGCGTCGATCAGGGCCCGCAGGGCCGGGTCCGTGAAATCCTTCGCCACCACGAAGGCCCCCGCCTGCCGCAGCGTCCCCGGGTCCTGGGTCGAGGCGATGCCGACGGTCGGGATGCCGGCGCCAACGGCGGAGGCGAGGCCGGAGACGGAGTCCTCGAAGGCGAGGGCCTCGTCCGGGTCGGCGCCCAGCCTGCCCAGGGCGGCGCGGTACGGCGCGGGGTCCGGTTTCCCGGGCCCGGCCTCCCCGGAGGTGATGATGACGTCGAAGTAGTCCTCGAGCCGCAGGGCCGGGAGGACCGCGCCGACGTTCTCCCTCGGGGCGTTGGTGACGAGGGCCGTCCTCAACCCGCGCTCCTTCACGGCCTGCAGGAAGTCCATGAGGCCGGGGAGGGGTTCGAGCTCCCTGGCGTGTTCGCGGAAGCCCGCCTCCTTGGCCTCGACGATCTCGCGCGCCTCCCGCGCGGGGAGGTCCGGTAGGAGGTCGCCGACGATCTCGTGGTTCGCCCGGCCGCTGATGTTCTCCCGGTAGAACGCCTCGTCCACGTCGATGCCGTGGGGCGCGAGGGCCTCTACCCACGTCGGCAGGTGCAACGGAGTCGGTCTCGGCGAGGGTGCCGTCGAGGTCGAAGAGCAGGGCCCGGTACACGGGACCCTAGCCGTAGTAGAGAACGGCGTTGAGCGCGCGGGTCACGATCAGGAGCGCCCCGATGTACAGGAGGATGAAGAGGTGACCCGGCTCCCGACGCTTCCTGAGCGGGCTCGTCTTGTACTCCGCCATCGCCAGGAGTACGCCGATCGCGCACAGCCCCCACACCCAGTAGAACGCGAAGTACCGCGCAAAGTTGCCGGGGTCGGGGTATAGCGTCGCCCACGCGAACGCCAGCGTGACGGAGGACGCGAGCATGACGCAGAGCACGAACAGCGCCCTGTTCGCCCGGCTCCTGCGGCCCCAGGCCAGCCAGCCCGCGAATGTCTCGACCGCTCCTCTCACGGTGACCATGTTAGCAGCCCCGGGACGCTCGTCCGGTAAAAGCTTCCGCTCATTTCACCCGGGTCGCGCGGGCCGCCGTGATCCTCTGCAGCTCCTCCGGGCCGAGGCCGAAGACGACGTGCGTGTGGCCCGCGGCGGCCCACACCTTATCCTCGATCAAGGAGATCCTCGTCGAGAAAGGTCACGGGCGCCTCGGTGTGGCCCACAGGTGGCACGCCGCCGATGGCGTAGCCCGTCTTCTCGCGCACGAAGGCGGCGTCGGCCTTCTCGATGGGCTCGCCGAGAAGCGCCGAGATCCTCGCCTCGTCGACCCGGTTGGCGCCGCCCGCCAGCACGAGCACCGGGCAGCCCGCTCTTCCCGCCCCTGAAGACGATGGACTTCACGATCTGCTCGACCCGGCCGCCCAGGGCCTCGGCGGCCTCGGCCGCGCTGCGCGCGGTCTTCTCCAGCTCGACTACACGGGCCTCCAACCCCCGCTCCTCGAGCACCTCCCGCACCCTGCGCACGCCCGGCCTGGACCCGTAAGACAAACCCGCCTCCTAGCTTCTCATGGCCCCCGCGGGATCGTAGCATTCCGGCCGCCGCCGTTCTCCGGCGGTAGAATATCTCGCGTGCGCCGACTGCTCGCCCTCGCCTGCGCCATAGTCCTGGTCGACACCATCTTCTACGCGGCCCTCGTGCCGCTCGTGCCGTATTTCGACGCCGAGTTCGGCCTCTCCAAGTCCATCGTCGGCATCCTGAGCGGCGCCTACGGAGCTGGGGTGCTCGTGGGCTCGGCGCCCGGCGGGTACCTCGCCTCGCGGGTAGGGGTGAAGGTAACGGCGATCTTGGGGTTGCTCCTCATGTCGCTCATGAGCATCACCTTCGGGTTCGCCGACTCGGTCGGCGTGCTCGTCGCGACTCGCTTTCTCGCGGGATTCGGCAGCGCCCTCTCGTGGGTCGCGGCGTTCACCTGGCTTACCGGCGCGCGCGCCAGAGGAGCGACGAGGGGAGATGATCGGGCTGATGGTCAGCGCCGCTGTCGTCGGGGCGCTGTTGGGCCCCATCCTCGGTAGCGCCGCCGCCATCTTCGGGACGGTCCCGGCCTTCGCCGTGGTCTCCGCCATCGGGGCGGGCATGGCCGTCTGGGCGGCCCTCGAGCCGGCCCCCGGCGCCCACGCGCGAGGGTCGGATCTTCGCATCGTTGCGTCCCGTCCTGCGTCCCGACATCCGCGTCGGTCTTCTCCTCATCGCGCTCTCTCCGTTCCTGTTCTCGGCCATCAACGTGCTCGTCCCGGTCGAGCTGCGGCCGGCTGGGCTGGGGGGCTGCGGCGGTCGGGGCCGTGTTCTTCGTCAGCGCCGCCTTCGAGACCGTCGTCCACCCCCTGCTCGGGCCGCTGGTCCGATCGCTCCGGGTTCCGGACCCCCATCGGATTCGGCCTCCTTGGCTCCACGGTCGTCCGTCATCGCCCTGGCGCTCAGCGGGAACCCCTGGGTCCTCGGCGCTGCTGGTCGTGCTCGCCGCCGGAACCTTCTACGCGCCGCTGGTACCGGGCACATCGCTGTTCTCGGGGCGACGGAGAAGGCCGGCGTGGAGCGGGCGATGACCTTCGGCGTCACGAACTTCGCCTGGGCCGCGGGCTACGCTGCTGGGGCGCCGCTGGTGGGGTTCGTCGCCGACCTGGGGGGCGACGCCGTCTCCTGCCTCTTGTTGGTCGGCCTCTGCGTGCTCTCGTTGTTGTTGCTGAGAGGGAGGCTCAAGAGGGCTACCGACGCCCACGTTGGCCTGACCGCTCCCATATACTATGCCGGTTCGCCGAAACACGATCCCCACGCGAGAGGAGCCGACGATGGCCGCGCCCATCGATCTCTACTACTGGCCGACGCCCAACGGATGGAAGATGACCATCTTCCTCGAGGAAGCCGGGTTGCCGTACGACGTAATCCCGGTCAACATCTCCGCCGGACGACCAGTTCGAGCCCGAGTTCCTCGAGATCAGCCCGAACAACAAGATGCCGGCCATCGTCGACCCCGAAGGCCCGGACGGCGAGCCCATCTCCGTGTTCGAGTCGGGGGCCATCCTGATCTACCTGGCGGACAAGACCGGCAGGTTCTTGCCGAAGGCCCCGAGGGAGCGCTACGGTGCCTTGCAATGGGTCATGTTCCAGATGGGGCACATCGGGCCGATGCTCGGCCAGGCCCACCACTTCCGCCAGTACGCGCCGGAGGAGGTCCCCTACGCCATCGAGCGCTACACCAACGAGGCGACCGGACTCTACGGCGTCGTCGACCGGCGGCTGGCCGAGGCTCCCGTTCATCGCCGGCGAGGAGTACACGATAGCCGATGTGGCGATCTTCCCCTGGCTGCGCTCCCACGAGAACCAGGGCCAGAACCTCGACGACTACCCGAACCTCAAGCGCTGGTACGAGACCGTGGAGTCGCGCCCCGCCGTCCAACGGGGCCTGGCGGTCGGCCAGGAACTCAGGAGGCAGCTCAACCGCGATATGGACGAGGAGACCCGCAAAACGCTCTTCGGTAGCGGCCCCGACAGGAGCTAGCTCGGTCGACCCCCTACCGGCTCAGCGCGACTGCTCGAACACGTAGACGTGCGGGGCTCCCGCGGGCAGCGATCCGGGCGTCAGCTCGAGCTCCGGCCCACCGACCCGCGTTATTGAGTCGGACGGACGGCGCTCGAGAAAGGTGTCGACCGGTTCGATGTCGAGCACGCCGCGCGGGCTGTAGTAGTGCATCGGGACGACGACACGCGGCCCGATGGCCTCCATGGCGGCGTCGAGGTCGTCGAGCGAGATCGTCGCGTGGGCCCCCGTGAGGGCAAAGAGCACATCGACGTTCCCGCGCAGCGCGTCGATGTGCTCCTGCGGGACCGGGTTGCCGATATCACCCATGTGCAGCACGCTCAGACCGCCGAGCGTGAACAGGTACAGGGCGTTCGCGTCGGGATCCCGCCCGAAGTCGAACGTCATGCTCTCCATTGCGGGGAAGGGGCGGATACGCAGCCCCCGCGCCTCGGCCCCATCCGGCGGCAGTTCCAGCGCGTTGACGACCGTTGGATCGCCGCGCACGTGGCTCGGGTCGGAGTGGAAGGGGTCGATGGCCGAGCTCATGATGACGAGGTCCGCCGGCTCGTCGATAGGGTCGAAGCCGGAGTTCTGCGGGCCGGGCGTGTAGGGATCGGTGACGACGGCGAGCCCATCGGCCTCAAGCCGAAAGCTGGCGTGGGCATAGAACGTTATCTTCACTGGACATCCTCCAGGGGTAACCGTCGCGGCGCTCTATTCATCACGGGGCGTCCGCCAACGTGTCGCTGCCGAGGCTCCACCCCGAAGTTCCTGGCCGACAAGCCGTAGGTGGTGCCGCCCAGGCATGCGTCACGATTGCCGAGGCGGCGGTCACGAGACCGTACGGGCGACCCGGTACGGTCGTGTCCGACCCGCCTTGGCCGGCAGCCGCCGCCGGTGCGGATCTACGCGTCACCACCGCCGTCGCATGCCGGGCGTGGCTAGACCTTCTCGCCCACGAACAGCTCCCAGGTTTCGGCCAGCTCGTCTTGCTTGCCCGAGAACTCCTGTATGTGTAGGGACTCCATGTGCTGTTCCCAGAGCGGCCGGCTCTCCCAGTTCTCGTAGAACATGAAGGTGCCCGGCTCTTCGACCGAGCGGTGCAAGTCGTAGTTCATGCACCCTTCCTCGGCCCGGGTCGGCTCGACGAGGTTGCGAAGCTCTTCGTAGAGCTGCTCCTCGTGGCCGCTCCTGGCCTTCAGCTTGGCTATGACCGTCAGCGTCGACAACGCCGTCCTCTCCTTTCGTCCGACCATCGGGGCGCAGTCCGGCATGTTCTCCGTTGACTAGGTAGCCTGGAGCCCTTCGCTCAAAAAGCCGCCACCCCAGCCTCGGCGACCTCCTGGTCCTGATCCACGGTGCCGCCGCTCACGCCGACCGCGCCGACGACCTCATCGTCGCGTATCAGCGGGATCCCACCGCCGAAGATCACGATCCGGCCGCCGTGGGTGGTGTTGATTCCGAACAGGGGCTGTCCGGGCTGCGCCATGCCGGCAATATCCTCAGTGGGCATCCCGAGGGCGGCCGCCGTGAATGCCTTGTCTATGGCGATCTCGATGCTCGCGGTCCACGCCGTCTCCATGCGGCCAAAGGCCTTCAGGCGGCCGCCGACCTCGACGACCGCGATGTTCATGGGCTGTCCGATCTCCTCGGCCTTCTCCTGGGCGGCGGAGACGATTCCTTGCGCCTCCGCGAGCGTTACGGACTGGATCGCTTCCATGCGAACTCCTCCTCTTCGGTTCCGACTCTCCACCGGGGCCCTTCTTACCCGCCAGACGTCGATCCCACAACAACGAGGGCCGGGAAGGGGTTCCGGCCCTCGAAGACGATGCCTGACCTTCGGCGGCTACCTGCGCGACCAGTGGTCCTCGTCGACCTCGGTCTCGGCCAGCTCCAGGGTGGCGGCGTGCCCGGTGAACTTGACGTGCTTGTTGACCGCCACCAGCGCCATCGGGCAGCAGAGAAAGACGCTCAGCGCTTCGTCGTAGACGAGTTGGTCGATCTCCTTGGCCAGCGCCGTCAGCTTGTCGCCGTCGGTCTCCACCACGGAGCGGCCGAACAGGTCCTCGAAAGCGTCGATGGGAGGTCCGGCGCGGAACGCGCCCAGCGAGTGGTAAGTACTCACGATGGATGACAGCCGGCGGGTAGCCCGCGGCGAGGTCGAACCAGGCGTGCACCAGCACGTCGAAGGGCAGCTCGATGTTCTTCTCGACCAGGGTCTTCTGGGCCGCGATCAGGCCCTCGTCCGGTATCTCGATGAGGTCAACCTCGACGCCTAGAGCATCGCGGTAGTCCCCAGCGAGACGCTCGGCGACGGCCGCGACGTCGGAGGTTGTCGCCAGCCTGAGCGCCCGGCCTTCGGGCCAGCCCGCCTCCCGTAGAAGCCGCCCCGCCTCATCGGGGTCGTGCGGGTACGGATCCAGCCCGTCTGGCGCGCCCCCGGAGTAGGGCGGGGCAAGCGCAGCCACCGGATGCGCGTAGCCCTTGAAGACCTCGCCTATCAGGCGGTCGCGATCAACGGCGAGGTTCAGGGCCCTGCGAACCCCGACGTCGTCCATGAACGCGGCGTCGCGGTTGATGAGGCCGGAGACCACACGCAGCGCGTCCACGGTGACGAGGCGCGCGTGCTCCGAGCTCTCCACCCGGTCCGCGTCGGCTGGGGAGACCTCGGAGACGATGTCTATCTCGCCCTCGGTGTCGCAGACCTTGTCGAGGGCCCGCGACTGCTCGATGTCGTTGATGTAGACGACCTTCTCGAGGCGCGGGCCGCGCTCCTTGTTCCAGTGGTCGGTGTTCGCGGTGAGGACCACCCTATCGCTGCGGGGAAAGTCGGTGAACAGCCAGGTGCAGGTGAACGGATCCGCGCTGACCATGGCGATCGTGTTCTCGATCGTGGAGTAACCTTCGGTGAGTACGAACGGTCCCGAGCCCCACGGGCCCGGAGCGTCGATCGCTCACCAGTGTCCTTCGGAACTCCCGTACTCCTTCTCGCCGAAGCCGAGCTCGTCCCAGAAACGGGTAGAGGCGATGTGAAATCCTCGGAACTTTGCCAGCGCGAGCCCGTCGGGCTCGGGGAAGTTCCACCTTATGGTGTAGTCGTCGGTAACGTCGACGGTGGTGTCGGGGTGGAAGTTCAGGTACGTCCCCGGCGGGTGCGGGGCCTTCCACTTCTGGACCTCGTCGAAGGCGCGCCGGATGCTGTGCGCGGTCAGGGGCTCGCCGTCCTGGAACCGGATGCCCTCCCTGACCTTCACCACGAGGGTGCTCCCCTCCCAGTGCGAGTCCTCCATGCAAGCGCCGACGATGTTACCCCGCTCGTCGGTGCGGACGGGCTCCTCCATCGTGTTCCACGTGATGTACAGCCAGTTCAAAGGGTGCGGATCCACGACGTTTACCGTGCCAACGGGCGTGCGACGTCCCTCGACCGTCGCCTGCCCTGAGGCCTGGCTCGACATATCTCTCCTCTCATTTTCCCTTACTTCGCACAGCAGGGTACCAGAGCCAGCAGACCGCGTAAGCATTGGAAAATACGTCGAGACACCGCGCCGGCCGGCACCCTCGAAGCTCGTCCGCCGAACCGTTGGAAAGGGCTGACCACGAAGCTTCCCTTAGCTGGCGTGCTTCACGCCGGATCGGGTAAGCTTTGTGTTGGCCCGCGATAGGCGGGCAACGAACTGCGTGCAATTACGAAGGGAGCAGAGGATGCCGATACACAAAGCACAAGCGGCGTGGCACGGCACTTTCGCCGAAGGTGAAGGCAAGATGAGGTTGGGAAGCGGCGCCTTCGAAGGCCCGTTTTCCTACAGATCGCGCATGGAGGAAGATGCCGGTACGAACCCCGAGGAGTTGCTCGGCGCGGCGCACGCCGGCTGCTTTTCGATGTCCCTGGCCCGCAGGCTCTCGGAGGACGGGTACTCCCCGGAGCACATCCACACCGAAGCTCGGGTGCACTTCGGGCGTGTCGGTGAGGGGTATGCCATCCGCCGGATCGACCTGCGGACGGAGGCCGAGGTACCCAACGTCGACGAGGGGTTCTTCCTGGAGAAGGCCGAGGCCGCCAAGCGGGACTGCGCGGTCTCCAAAGCCCTGGCGGGTGTGGAGATCGGGTTGGAGGCTAAACTGGTGGAGCATGCTGGATAATGACTTCCCTGCCGCACCCATCGCGCTGCGCCTGTTCGTGAACCCAATGTCTCTCTAGCAGTCAGGCGCGCGACCGAAGGAAGCGCAGGTCTGTACCGCGGCCCTCAGGGTGGCCACAGCTCGGCCGTGCAAGCGCTCCGGTATGCCGGTCGGAACCCGCGGCCTTGTCAGGCCTCCGTTACTCCGTCGCGAGGAGCCTCGCGAGGAAAGCGGGGTCGATGTTGCCGCCGCTGAGGACCGCGACGGACGACGATGAGGGATCTACGCCGAGCTCCTGCTGGTGGAAGAGCCAGGCCGCGAAGGTCGCCGCGCCGCTCGGTTCGGCCACGAGATGGGTTCGCAGGGCGAGTCGGCGCACGGCTTCTTCCAACGCATCGTCGCTCACCAGGACGATGTCGTCTACTAGGTCGCGCACGATGGGCCAGTTGCGCTTGCCGAGCCTCCTGACCCTCAGCCCGTCGGCGATAGTGGCGCCCACCCTCTCGGCCGGCCAGGCGACGGGCTCGCCGCGCCGCAGACTCTCCTGAGCGTCGGCGGCGAGCTCGGGTTCTACCCCGATCACGCGGGCACGGGGGGACAATGCCTTCACAGCGGTGGCGACGCCGGAGATCAAACCTCCCCCGCTGACGGGCACGAGCAGGAGCCCGACCTCCGGCAGATCCTCGACGACCTCCAACCCCACGGTGCCCTGGCCGGCGATGACCGCCTCGTCGTCGTAGGGCTCGACCGCAGCGAGACCCCTCTCGGCGGCGAGCTCCTCGGCGACCCTGCGGCGCTCGTCGCTGTCGGGCCCGACCACAACGACCTCGGCACCGAAAGCCTCTGTTCGCGCCCGCTTGACGGCCGGCGCTCCCTCGGGCATGACGACCGTTGCCGGGACACCAAGCGCCCGCGCGGCGTAGGCGACCGCCTGGGCGTGGTTGCCGCTGGAGTGGGCCACGACCCCGCGCCGGCGCACATCCTCGGGGAGGGAGGAGATCCTGTTATACGCCCCCCGTATCTTGAAAGAGCCCACCGGCTGCAGGTTCTCCGGCTTGAGGTACAGGGCCCGGTCGGGGTCCGCGCCAGGACACGGCACGAGCGGCGTCCGGAACGCAACGCCCTCAAGCCGCCGCCGCGCCGCCCTTACGTCCTCCAGGGTAACCATCGATCGCACCTTACCACGGCCGATGGCGCATCGGCGGTTGAAACGGAAAGGCGGAACGTAGCAGGATTTGGTGGGACAGCCGACGGAGGCTAGGGTGGAGATACATCGGGACAACATCGTGATGGTTGCGTCCGCCGCCGGAGTGGTCGGTCCGGTGCTCTTCGCGACGGCGCTCGTCGGGCTGACGATCGCGCAGTATGATTTCTTGATCGGGCTAGGTTGGCGTCCTCTGAAGGACCCCGCCGGGGCCTGGCCGAGCGGCCTCGCCCTGGGACCCTACGGCCGGGTGCAGACCCTGAACTTCGTCGTCTCTGGCCTCCTGCTGATGATCCTCGCCGTCGGTTTGCACCGCGGGACCACAGACGGGCTCGGCTCCCCCATCGGCCCCGCGCTCCTCTTCGTGGCCGGGACGGCGATGGCGTTCATGGGCTTCGAGACCGACCCCATCCGGCGCACGGGGCCGAGGTCGTGGCACGGCTTCGTGCACGACGCGTCGTTCGTGGTCTTCGCCCTGGCGCTCCTTGTCTCTTTGTTCTTTCTCTGGCGACGCTTCAACAGAGATGTCCGGTGGCGAGGTCACGCCCGCTACACCCTCTTGACGGGTGTGCTCGGGACGTCGTTACTGTTGCTACCGGGCGCGGCCTACTACCTCTTCCTCGTCGTGATACTCGCCTGGGTGGAGGTGACCGCCATCCGACTCAAGCGCCTCTCCTGAAGCGGTGCGCGAGAGTCCCTTCCGGGCACCGCGCCGTGAGTAAGAACAAGAAGCTGAAGGCCGATAGCTGACAGCCATCGCGAAGGGTTCAGCGCCTTCGCGATCAACCTCAACCCGCGAGGCCCAGCTCCTGATCCGTGGCATTGTGACCGTACTTGTCCGCAGGTGGCCAGGGGCGAGTCGCCCAGTCGGGTTCGAAGGCGAAGGAGGATCGGCCGCGCCCCGGCGCCAGCGCGCCGTTGCCCGCCCCCTTCGCGTAGTCGTAGTAGAGCTTCACGATCTGCTCCTTCGTCACGTGCTGGGCGGCGGGGTGCGCGAGGCACGCCTCCCGCCATCGGCGCACCCGCACGTACCGGTCCTCGCGCGGGAGGTCGAAGCCCTCGTAATACTCCAGAAACCAGAAGCGCATGAAGAACGGAGTGAAGACTGTCTCCGCCAGCCCGAAGCTCTCGAAGAGGAACGTGCCGGAAGGATTGTGCTCCACAAGGAAGTCGTTGAGGCGTGCGTAACGGTCGAGCATCCCCTGCCGCAGGTCGCCGCGGTTGTCCGGGTCCCCGTTCATCACGTAGCGGTAGCCGTGCGCCCCGAAACTCCCCTCCATCGCGGTCATCATGCCCTCCACGGCGTGCCGGTAGGGGTCTTGCTGGGCGACGGGGGGATCCGGGAAGCGGTCTTCGAGGTAGCGCAGGATCACCATACTCTCCTTGACGATCTTGCGGTCCTCGGTCTCCAGGATCGGAAGCGCCGTCGTGCCCCGCGTCTTCTCGAGCAGCCAACCAGCCCGCGGCCGGGTGATGTCCACCACGTGGAAGTCCACCCGATCTCGCAGCCCCTTGAGCGCCAGAAGGATCTCCACCCGCTGAGAAAATGGACACACGGGGATGTGGTAAACGGTGGGTGCGCCCCGCCCCTGCTCTACATCGACCTGCCGCTCGGCTTCACTTTCCACAGAACCTTCTGCCTTTCGTTCCAAGTCCGGTACGCAGGATAGCAGCTCTGTTTTAGACGGCTAGCTCACCTCGACCATGAACAGCGGCGGTATGTGCATGTAGGTCGTGCTCGGGCTCGGACCCACGGTGTCCTTGGCCATCTCCAGGGCGTCGGCGACGGAGTTGGCGCGTTTGAGGCCCATGCGTTTCGTGGTCGCCGGATCGCCGCCGACCAGGATCGCGCCGCCCAGGTGATCGAGGGCGTGGGCGGCCCAGTACAGGACGGTGAAGGGGTGGACACCGTGGTAGGCGTAGGAGTTGCGGTAGAGCGTCCTGTACCACGGATCGTAGGCGTACTTTTCCTCGTAGCGGTGGTGTATCTCGCGTATGTCGTTCGTCTCCGAGAAGGCTTCTTCCCACAGGTCGATATAGGAGGGGTGGTGCATAGAGTCGAACTCCTCGGGCATCGGGTGGGTCCCGATGAGCACCCCGCCCTCCCTGACGAGCGGTTTGCCCTTGTAGAGGTTGAAGAGGTAGCCGAGCAGCATGTTGTAGACCAGCAGCGGGTTCATGACGGAGTTGACGTTGTACGGCCCCAGGTAGGGCACGCCGAGCAGGACCACGTCGGACTGCCCCTCCACGGGGACGAGCTGCTGCTCGTAGCTCTTCCTCAGCGTCTCTTCGTGCACGGGGTCGGTCGCGCCGGCCTGTACGCCGTCATGCGGTGCGGGGCCTTGATGGACTGGAAGATCCTGCGCGGACGCCCCGCGGCACGCTCTGGGTCGCCCGATGGTTGGCGAGAAAGTTGGCCTTCGTGACGACGCCCCAGTCGTGCTCCGGCTTGGCCATGAAGTCGAAGACCGGCGGGAAGGCGCTGTTGTTCAGGGTCGTCTCGATGTGGAAGACCTTGACGTTCTCGTCGAAGAGCTTGCCCATCCGGTTGAGGGAGCTGTGCATGGCGGAGTTTGAGCGGGTCCATTAGCGATCGGGTGTGCGAGAGGGTGTCGGGGGTGTGGTGGTGGCGGATGGACGAGTAGGGCGCGAGGCCCGTGTGCACCGATTTGTGCCCGCCGTCCATGGGGATGTAGTTGACGTTGACGTAGACCAGAAGGTCGCCCTCGGCGACCCGGCGGCTCACGGTGCACGTCCTCGCCACGGTCGGTGTCCCCGATCTTGACGTTGCCATCGGGGTCCTCGGCGTCGTAGTTGTAGAGGCGCTCCGGGTAAAAGCGGGACATGATCCTGTTCCCCAGGCAGTGCCTGAGCTCGGCCTCGGTCATCCGGCGGTGCAGGCCGAGGGCCGCTATGAGGTGTATGTCCTCGACCCCTCGAGCGTAAGCCTTCTCCAGCACCTTCTCGATGACGAGTTGGCGCGTGTCGGGGCGCTGCATCGGCGGCAGGGGCAGCGAGAGGTCGTCGAACGCGATCGTCAGCTTCATCCCCGGAAACAAGAGTTCGTGCAGGGGCTCCATCCCCATCGGCTGCAGCAGCGCCCGCTCGATGGCCACGTTGGGCTCGGCCAGTGCGTCGACGGGCCCAGGGGGGTAGATCACCCGCGTCCCCTCCGGCAGCTTCTCGTAGTGGAACCCGTCCCCCGCGTTGAACATCATCGGCGGGCTGCCTTTCTCCAGGATGGTGGCGAACCCCGGGTGTCTCATCTGTCTCCTTATTTGGTTAGAACGACGGTGTTCTATTCTCCGCCCTCGACGGCGCGAGAACAAGCCTGGACGGATCGAGCCCCACACGCGCGCTTCCTCGCCGCCATCTCCGGGATGGGGCGCTTCCCGCAGAAGCTAGCTAACGGCGCCAGGAGGCGACTGTACGCGATCCGTCCGCCGCCGTCTGTGGCTGTATCTCGCAGGCCCAAAAGCCGGCGACCCTGGCTCCTTGCGGACTATCTATCCCCGGCGAGCTCGTGCTCCGGGCAGTCGATTCGCAGGTCGGAGCGGGCGAGCGGCACGTCGAGCAACCGGCAGTGGTGCGGCGAGCCCGTGCCCGGGCGTGCGTCCCGCTCGAAGAACCGACACGTCACGCACATCCGGGCCACGGTCACGACCCCTGACCTTTGAAGGGAGCCGATCAGGCCCATCAGGAAGCGCATCACGACCTCTCTGTCTTCCAACGGGTAGTTTTCCAGGGGTTCCCCGACGACGTTGGCCCACGTCGAGAGTTCGGCCGCCAGCAATTCGCCCTCCGGCCTCAATCGCAGCGTGATCACGCGCCGGTCTTCCGGCCAGTGCTCCCGGCCGACGAGACCTTTCGCCTCCAGAGCATCGACGGCGTCGCTCACCGTGGCGGGGGTGAGGTCGAACTCCCTGGCGATCTGGCCGACCCGCCGGAGCTCGACGTCGTGGTATAGCAGGTAGACGAGGATCTGGGCCCCAATCGGGCTCAACCCGTGCGCGCGCGCTTTCTCGCGCAGCAGAACCCGGAAGGCCTGGCCGAGCCGCTCGAGCGCGGCGACGATCTTGGCGTCCACGTCCCCGTGCTGCGAGGACGGATCGAAGACGGGCTCCAAGGGGCCTAGAAGTCTCCCTCTCTGGCGTACGGTTGGCTCCACAGGGTAGCCTGGAGCACAACGGACTTGAACCAAGCCTGGTGCATCTTCTCCACCTCGTCGTCCGAGTGGCCCTTATTGGCCAGAAACTGCCTTATCGTGGCCGTGATCGGGTAGATGAATGCGACCATGTAGCGTAGCGGGATCTGCTCGGGTGCCCGCGCTCCGTCGGTCAGGTTCTTCTTCGCCCGCGTGTGCCGGAGCGCTATCTCCTGCTGGTAGTCAAGCCACGCCTGATCGTAAGGTCGCCGACAAGTATCGAGGATCCAACGCTTGAACCGCTCGCGTACCCGCGCCAGGTACTCGCTATCGGGCTCGCCACCGGGCCCCGAAAAGTAGTAGACCAGGTGCGGGTGGGAACCGACGAAGCCGTACCAGAGGTCCAGCACCTCGTCGGCCTGACCTTCAAGGACGTCGCCCGCCAACCGCAGATACTCCTCATCCTCCTCGGTAAAGAGGACCGTCTGCTTGAGCAGGTCCAGATCCCCCACCCCGAACGGCGACCGCGCCACATCCTCCCCACCGAAGTCGTACCCCGGGATACCCCGCCTTTCCTCAGCCATCTCGCGCCTCCTCGACGAACCCGAATATATTCAGGATTCCTAACTATTTTGCATAGAACGGCCCTTCCTGTCAAGGTTTGGCGGCCGTGCCTGCGGCGACTACCTGTGGTCGAAGACTACCTTGACGTGCCCGTTGCGGCCTGCTGTTCGCGCGGCGGCGATCGCCTGGCGGTACTCGCGCAGTTCGAAGCGTGGGCCGACGAGGCTATCGAGCTCCATCTTCGGCGCCAATCGGAGCGCGAGTTCGAAGCTCTTGACCCTCGCTCCCCGGTGCTCCTCCACCCCGTAGGCGTAGGACCCGGAGAGGCTCGCCTCCTTGTGCCAAAGGGCTGTGAGATCCAGGCGGCTCGTGGCGGCGGGCATGCCGACGAGGGAGACCTGGCCGCCGGGGGCGCACAGGCGCAGCGCGTCTTCGATGGTCCCGGACGAGCCCACGCACTCGAAGACCTTCTCGGCCCCGCCCAAGACGACCGGCTTGCCGATCTCCGGTTTGTGGGCTTCGGTGCCGAGCATGGCGGGGAGCGTCGTGTACGTTTCCCCGGGGCGCACGACGTGGTCCGCGCCGAGGCGGAGGGCCTCCTTTCGCTGGCGGTCGTGCTTGGCGACGCAGATTATCCTTCCGGCGCTGGTCAGGTTCCTGAGCGCCGCGACAATGTACAGACCGACGCTGCCGGCCCCGATCACGAGCGCCGTCCCACCCGCGCTCGGGTTCGCTGTTATCGCCGCGTGCACCGCGCAGGCGAGGGGCTCCACGGCGACGGCGGCCTCGTCGGGGACCTCGTCGGGGACGCGGTGCAGTTGGGAGGGGTGGGCGACGAGCGTCCCCCCGGACCAACCGCCGCCGGTGTCGTGGCAGAATCCGGTCTGGATGCCGGGGCTCACGTCTCCTCTGGCGACGTTCACGCACAGGGCGTAGCGCCCGGAGGCGCAGTAGGGGCACGGTGGTTCGATGCCGCGAACCTCGCACCCCAGGGCCGGCTCGAGCACCACCCGCTCGCCGGCAGCGAAGCCAGAATTCGCCTCGGCCACGACGCCGCAGACCTCGTGGCCGAGGACGAAGGGCGGGCTCGTTATCGGGGAAAAGTAAGGCGAGTTCTCCGAGGAGAGCGTCCCGAGGTCCGAGCCGCAGATGCCCGAGAGCAGAGGCCTGACCCTCACCCACTCGGGGGTCGGCAGGTCCGGCTCGGGCACCGCTTCCAGTTGCAGCGGGGAGAAGCGTCCCGTGTCCAGGCCCCTGACGCGCCCGGCGGCGGCCCGCATAAGCAAGTAGCGCGGGACGGACTTGCGGTAGACGAGGGCGCGCAACCCTGTCAGACCTTCTTGGGGGCGGCGCCGTTCTTGTCCCAGTGCCTGACCTGCCACCCGCGCTCCTCGGCCTGGGAGGCGAGCCTGCGGTCGGGGTTGACGGCGACGGGGTTGCCGACGGCCTCGAGCATCGGGAGGTCGGAGATGGCGTCGGCGTAGGCGAACGAGCGGGAGAGGTCGACGTTCCGCTTGCGGGCGTAGGAGGCGAGCATGCGCGCCCGCGCCTCGCCCGCGACCGGCGCCCCCGAGAGCTCCCCGGTGAACTCCCCGTCCTCGACGGCCAGCGAGGAGCACAATACGTCGTCTGCCAGGTCCTTCATCGGCTCGAGTAGGAAGTCCAGGGCGCCCGAGAGCAGGACGACGCGGTGACCCTTCGCCTTGTGGTCCCGCAGGCAGGCCAGGGCCTCGGGGTAGATGCGGTCGAGGGTGAAGCCGGCGAAGCTTTCCTGGCCCAGGTGCCGCGCGCGGGCGGGCTTCCAACCCGCGTAGTTCTTGTAGAAGGCGCGGTTGAAGTGGGCGCGGCTCACTTTGTCCAGGCCCCAGTAGTACGGGATCTTGGTCAGAAACGCCGCGAGCCACGCGGGCCGGGCCGCCGCCGGGAGCTCGCGCATCTTGAGCCAGGCGTAGTATGAGACCACGTTCGAGCCGACGAGCGTGCCGTCGACGTCGAAGATCGCCGCGACGTCCCCCGGCTTCTCCGCGACGGCCTTGCGGCGCCGCTTGCGGCCGGGACGCGTCGTGAGGGCCGGGAGGTGCGTGCCCTGCAACCAGCGTCTCCAGTCCACGTCGGCTATGTCGAAGGGGAACAGTTCCTGGTCCTCGCGAGGCAGCGCGTCGTAGAGGGCCTTGGTGCGGCGCGTGGAGAAGACCGAGGCTATGGTCGAGTACGGGCCGTAGATGCGGCTGTAGTACAGGCTCATGCGGGCTCGCTTCTCGGCGCGCGCCACCCTGCCGCGCAGGTCGGTCGCCACGTGACCCTCGGGCAGCCTCGAAACGACCTCGCTCGCGACCTTCAGGCCAACGATCGCGGACTTGAGGCGTCGTTCGACCGAGCGGCGACCGGGGAACGACCACTCGGCCACCGGGATCGGGCGTCCCCCAGAATCCCGCAGGGGGTTCTGGACAAAGTACTCTCGGACGTGGTCGTAGAGCTCCCGGTAGCGCAGGGGGTTCCGCTCCCCGGAGGCGACCTGGAAGACCTCGGGCTCCTCCGGGCGCTGGGCGCCGGCGGCGAGGATAGCGTTCACCACGTGGTCGACGGGGACTATGTCGATCAGGCTCTCCGGATCGCCGGGGAACTCGCGCAGAACACCCTTGGCGAATGCCATGATGATCGGGTCGGCCATGCGGGAGCCCTGGATCCAACCGGGGCTCGGCTCCCTGTTGCTGCTCTCTATGATGGCGGGCCGCAGGATGATGAGCGGCAGGTCCCCCCGTTCACGCAACATCAGCCGCTCGGTCAGGGACTTGGTGAAGGTGTAGACGTCGTGCCAGCCCAGGGCGCGCGCCCGCTCGGTGCCCCGCTCGACGAGGCGCTCGCGCATCCAGGCGCGCCGCAGCTGGTCGACCCTTTCTTCGACCTCCTCTGGCTCACCGACCATCCCGAGCTCCCGCCGAGCCTCGGTCTCGAAGTCCCGGAGGCGCTCCCGCTCCCGCGAATCCCGCTCCGCCTCGGCCACCACGGCGTCGAGCTCCCCGATCTCGACCTCGGGATCTAGGAACGTGCCGTTCGGCGAGGCGTCCCCCGGCGGCCCTTCGAGCGCGAGCCCCTCGAGCGTCCCGGCGACGTAGGCCGTGGAGACGTGCAAAAAGAGGGGCCGCTTATCCCAGCTACGCGCGAGCCTCAGAAGCCCCAGGGTGCCCCGGACGTTGGAGTCCACCGCGGCGTCCAGCGGGGCGTCGAAGACGACCGAGGCGGCCGAGTGTACGACGACGTCGACCTCCCGCGATAGCTCCGCGAGATCCTCCTCACCGAGGCCCAGGGATGGGGCGTGGACGTCCCCCTCGAGGACCCGCACCTTCTCGGTGACGTAGGCCTCGAAACCGTCTCCCAGGTCCTCGCGCAGGCGGGCGAAGGCCGAGGAGCCGAGCACGTCCCGCTCGAACCTCGTCCGGGCGTCCTTGTCGCGGGAGGGCCGGATCAGGAGGTGCAAGCGCCCGAGCTCGGGGAGGCCGCGCAGGATCTTCTCTACCAGCGCGACACCCAGAAACCCCGTCCCCCCGGTGAGCAGGATGGACTTGCCCCGGTAAGCCTCAGACAACACGCTTCTTCTTCTCCCCCGTGCTCTTCTCCCCAAATTTCCGCTCCGTGCCCTTGAGCAGCGCCCGCGCGTTCTCCCTGTGGCGCCAGATCACCAGCGCCCCGCCCACGACCGTGTACGCAACGTACGGCAAAGGCTGCCCGGTGAGCAGGAACGCGAAGGGGGCGACGGACATCAGGACGAGCGCCGCCAGCGACGTGTAGCGGCTGGCGAGGACCACGGCCCACCACAGCGCGAATAGCCCGAGCCCCAGAAGCGGCGCGAGCCCGATCGTCGTCCCGGCCCCCGTTGCCACCGCCTTGCCCCCCCTGAAGCCGAGAAACACCGACCAGCACGCCCCGACGACGGCGGCCAGGGCCACCGCCGCAACCACCCATCCGTTGTCCGTGACGGCCCGCGCGATGGCGACCGGCACGAGCCCTTTGAGCATGTCCCCGAGCATCGTGAGCGCGGCCGGCCACCTGCCGGCGCTGCGCAGCACGTTCGCCATCCCGATATTCCCGCTGCCGACCTTGAGCACGTCGACACCGAAGGCCCGTCCCACCAGCATCCCGGTCGGGACGGAGCCCAGGACGTACCCGCACAGCACGAGGAAAACCGCCGTCACAGCGCCGTGAGTATAGCCGAACGAGGGGCCACCGGCCCGCGGTCGAGATGTCGCGTGGAAGTCGGACCACCCGCCCGAAGGCCCAGGGCAATGGCCTTTCTTCCGACGGATTGTTCCGATAGCATGCCCCCCATGAAGGATGGTGTTCTGATTCGTCCCATGACCTCCGCCGATGCAGCCGGCATCTACCGCACGGGCAGCGAAGCCATGCCGGCGACCGCCGAAGAGCGGGAGGAGGTCCGCGGCCGGAGCGCCGAAGAGGTGCAGCGGCGCATAGAGCGCTACCAGCACATCCTGCGACACGACCCCGAAGGAGCCTGGGTGGCCGTTGACGGCGAGCGGATCGTCGGGGTGGCGCTGGCCCTGGAACGGGAAGGCCTCTGGATACTGGCACTCTTCGCGGTCGAGGAGGAGTACCGACGCTCGGGCGTGGGCAGAGAACTGCTCGACCGTGCCCTGGGCTACGCCGGAGGAGGGCGCCGTGGGGCCATGTTGACCTCCTCCACCCACCCGGCGGCCATGCGCCGCTACGCCCTGGCCGGTTTCGGTCTTCACCCCTCGCTCGTGGCGAGCGGCACGGTTCGTCGCGCCTCGTTGCCGTCCGGTACCCTTGCGCGGGAGGGCACAGAGGACGACCTGCAACTCGCCGCCGAGGTGGACCGTCTGATCCGCGGCGCCGCCCACGGTCCCGACCTCGAGTTCATGCTGCGAACCGGATGCCGCCTGCTCGTCGACGAGCGCCCGTCGGGCATAGGCTACGCCGTGCATCGGTCCGGGTCCCCGGCGCTAGTCGCCGCCACCACCCCGGAGGTCGCCGCCGGTCTGCTGTGGGCCTGCCTGGCCCACGACCCCGCCGACGGGGTGGAGGTGCCCTGGATCACGAGCGCCCAGGATTGGGCCGTGCCGGTGGTTCTGCAGGCAGGTCTCTCCCTCTCCCCCGCCGGCCCCGTCTGCGTGAGAGGGCAGCCCGGCCCCCTGGCCCCCTACCTGCCCAGCGGTCCCTTCCTGTAAGGCGGTCCAGGCTCGCAACCACCGCCAGTCACAGCTATTCCTGCGGGTGCCGCAGGCAAAACGCGCCAGAGCCCCGGAGCAAACCAGCTGACAGCTGATAGCCGACAGCTCTATAGCCACAGCTCGCGGCTGCGGGCGACCTCGAGGGCGCGGACCATCGCGCGGGCCTTGTTGCGGGACTCCTCGTGCTCCAGGGACGGGACCGAGTCGGCGACCACGCCGCCGCCGGCCTGGAAGTAGGCCACGCCGTCCTTGAGCAAGGCGGTGCGCAGGGTGATGCAGGTGTCGAGGCGGCCGTCCACGCCGTAGTAGCCGGTGGCGCCCGCGTAGGGGCCGCGGCGGGTCGTCTCGAGCTCGTCGATGATCTCCATCGCCCGCACCTTGGGGGCGCCCGAGACGGTCCCGGCCGGGAAGGCCGCCGCCAGCGCGTCGAGGGCGGTGAGGTCCCCGCGCAGGTTCCCTTCCACGGTCGAGACGATGTGCATGACGTGCGAGTAGCGCTCGATCTCCATGAAGCTCTCGAGCTCGACGGAGCCGACCTCGCTGACCCGCCCCAGATCGTTGCGCCCGAGGTCGACGAGCATCACGTGCTCGGCCCGCTCCTTGGCGTCGGCGAGGAGCTCCTCGGCAAGCGCCGCGTCCTCCTCGGGTGTCGCCCCGCGGGGGCGCGTCCCGGCGATCGGCCGGGTCATCGCGCGGCGGCCCTCGACGCGCACCAGCGGCTCGGGCGAGGCCCCGACGAGCGCGAGGTCGCCGAGCTTCAGGTAGGTCATGTAGGGGGACGGGTTCACGGTCCTCAGGCCCCGGTAGAGCAGCAGCGGGTCGAGATCCCCTATCGCCGGCCGAGAAGCGCTGGGAGGGCACGATCTGGAAGGCGTCCCCGCCCGGATGTACTCCTTGGCCCGCTCGACAGCCTCCTCGTAGCCGCTCCTGGTGACGTTGGAGGTGATCGTCCAGGTTCCCCGAGCCGGAGGGGAGGACCCTGCGCGTCAGCGGCGCGGAGAGCCGCTCGGCGACCCGCCTAATGTCGTCCGCCGCCCGGCGGTAGGCGGCAGCGAAGCCCTCGCCCTCGACGTCGCGCAACCGGGCGGCGTCGACGAGCGAGATCACGAGCACCTTGTGCCTGAGGTGGTCGAAGACGACGAGCGTGTCGGTCACGGCGAAGTACGCCTCCGGCACGCTGAGGTCGTCGGGCGGTGCGTCCGGGAGCCTCTCCAGGTAGCGCACCGCGTCGTACGAGAAGTACCCCACGGCCCCGCCGACGAAGGCCGGCAGGTGCGGCAGCGGGGCCACGCTCTTCTGGCCGACGATCTCCGCGAGGCCCCGGAACGGGTCGCTGGCGGCCACCTCGCGCACCCCGTCGGCGTCGACCACCGTGTAGACGCCGTTGCGGTAGGAAAGCGTGCGCTTGGGGTCGAAGCCGAGGAACGAGTAGCGCCCGAACCGCTCCGCGGCCTCCGCGCTCTCCAGCAGGAAGACCGCGTCCTCATCGGCGAACCTGCAAGACCGCGGAGATCGGGGTCTCCAGGTCCCCGATGAACTCGGCATAGACCGGCACCACGTCGTAGCGGCGGGCCAGCCCCCTTGCCTCACCCAGCGATGGTACTAGCCCGATGTTAGCCGTGCCGATCACGCAACACCTTCCCCACCTCGTCCGCGCCGACCCCCCGCTCTTCGAGCAGGACCAGCAGGTGGTAGACGAGGTCGGCCGTCTCCTCGGCGAGCCTGTCGTCCGTGAGCGCCGCGATCACCACCTCGACCGCCTCTTCCCCCACCTTCTGCGCCACCCGTTCGGTGCCGCGCCGCAAGAGATCCGCCGTGTAAGAGTCCTCCGGCATCTCCTGGTGGCGTTGAGCAATCGTCCCGGCGAGCGCGTCTACCATCCCGCCTAGAGTGTCCTTCCCGTCCGTGCCGGCGTCAACGTCCACTCCTCCCGGCGAGCGGGGTGAAAAAGCAGGTGCTCCTCACCCGTGTGGCAGGCCGGGCCCCTGGGCTCGACCCTGTAGAGCAGGGCGTCGCCGTCGCAGTCGAGCCTCATCTCGACCAACCGCTGGGTGTTACCGCTCGTGGCGCCTTTGCGCCAGAGCTCCTGGCGGGATCGGGAGAAGTAGTGGGCCTCACCGGTCTCGACGGTCTTCTCGACGGCCTCCCGGTTCGCGTAGGCCAGCGTGAGCACGGCGCCGGTGATCGCGTCCTGGGCTATCACCGGCACCAGGCCGTTAGCGTCGAAGCGGATCTTCGTTGCCGCGTCGCTCAAAGCACCGCCTCCCTCACGGGCACGCCTGCGCCGCGCAGATGCTCCTTGACCTCCCGAATGCTGTACTCGCCGAAGTGGAAGATGCTCGCGGCCAGCACCGCGCCGGCGCCGGCCTCGACGGCGCCGACCATGTCCTCCGGGCCCCCGGCGCCGCCGGAGGCGACTATCGGGAGCGAGGTACTCTCGGCGACTGAGGAGATGAGATCCAGGTCGTAGCCGCCCGCGGTCCCGTCGGCGTCCATGCTGTTCAGGACGAACTCGCCGGCCCCACGCTTCTCCCCCTCGACGACCCACCCAAGGGCGTCCTTCTCCGTGTTCACGCGCCCGCCGTTGAGGTAGACGTCCCAGCCTGGCCCGGTTCCGGCCCTGGGCTCGCGCCGCTTGACGTCCACGCTCAGGACGACGCACTGGCTACCGAAGCGCTCGGCGCCGTGCTTCTATGAGCCCCGGGTCCCTGACGGCGGCGCTGTTCACGGAGACCTTGTCGGCCCCGGCGCGAAGCATGGCGCGCATGTCGTCCGCGCTCCTGACCCCGCCCCCGATGGTGTAGGGGACAAAGACCTCTTCGGCGGCGGCGCGGGCGAGCTCCGCGGCCGTGTTGCGCCCCTCGTGGGAGGCGGTTATGTCGTAGAAGACGATCTCGTCCGCCCCCTCGCGGTCGTAGAGGGCCGCGAGCTCGACGGGGTCACCGGCGTCGCGCAGACTCTTGAACTTCGTCCCCTTCACGACGCGGCCAGCGTCCACGTCCAGGCACGGGATGATGCGCACCTTCAGGCCCACGCCACGCCCCTCACGCGGTCTCCCGCTGGCCCGAGCGTCGTCGCCCGGCGCGTTTGGCGAAGAGGGCGCGGCCCTCGGAGGCGAACTCCGGCAGGGCGGCGAGGGCTTCGATCAGGCCCGGGTCCCCCGACCGTTCGTAGATGACGTCGTTGACGTCGGCGACGGAGATGCGGGCCGCGTTGCGCTCGATAGGCTCGAACGCATCTCCCGGGCGCACCATGCCCTCCGCGAGCACCCGCAGATAGAAACCGGTGTAGCCCGTGTCGGAGATCCAAAGCGGCAATAGCCGCTCACCGTTCTTGCCGGCGACCTTGGAGCACGGCATCCGTGGCTGGCTGACCTGGACGACCGCCCCGCCGGCGCCGAACACGTCGCCGATGCACGCCTCGGTCTCCAGGACCCCGGAGACCGTGAGGTTCTCGCTGAAGGCGCCGGGCGAGAGCCGGCGACCGAGAATTTCTTCCCAGTGGGCGTAGTGGTCGAAAGGATAGACGCAGACGGCCTTGTCAGGCCCACCATGGTTTACCCTGTCGGCCTGACCATCACCCTCGAAGTTCTCGAAGCGCAGCGTCGCGCCGGGGACCGGAAGCTTGACGCCGCCGGTCATGACCTCCCGTCCATCGCAGCGTTGCGCCGACGGGAGTGCGACGTTGAGGGAGACGATCCTCATGCGGCTAGACGTACGGCACCCTGGCCGACCGGCACTCCTCGGCGATGCGGGCGCGCAGCGACTCTCCGGCGGGCAAGAGGACCGATCCTGCGTCGCCGATCCCTACCACCATCGAGCCGTCGCGGTTCCTCCAGTGGCGGTGCACGGCGTAGGCCGCCAGCGTCCCCTCAACGAGGCTCGCCGTGCGGTCGAGCTCGGCGTGGGAGAGTGACGGACCGACGTCGAGCTTGGAGACGTCGACGTTCTCCGATGCGGCGAGGTCCGCGGCTAGGTTGCCGGTCCTGAGGCGGAGCCCCGGCGTGTCCCAGAGCACCTCTATGGCGCCCTTGAGCGCCGCCGCCCGGACCTCCTTGTTGCCCTTGCGCAGCTTGGGGTCCTCCATCCCCCGCAGGAGCTTCTCGGGATCCCCGTCCTTGCCGCCGCCGCGCTCGAGGGAGAGCACCTTCAGGGTCGCGGCCGAGTCGACCTCGACGGCCACCTTCTGACCCCTCTCCCTGGGGAACGGGTAGTCCGTGTAGACGATCCCTACCTTCTCCAGTTCCTCGAGAAGCTCCTCGGAGTACGGCTCGCCGCCGAACATCTTGCGGCTCGCCGAGTACGAGGGCAGCGCCACCTTCGAGAGGATGCGCTCTATCCCACGCGTGCCCCGCTCGTTGGGGACCGCGAGCGGCGCGTCCACCCCGAGGAGCACGCCCCGCCGCTCGGCAGCGTATCCCTCGATGGCCTCGGCTATCTCCTGCACGGTGCCCGCGAAGGAGTTGGCCATTATGCTTCCCCGCTCGTCTATCACCACCAGGCACGAGACCTTGTCCCGCGCCTCACCCGGCCTCCAGGCCAGCGAACAACCGACAAACCTCACGCCTTCACCTCCACGCCGGCCACTATCCCGGCGACCTCTTCGCACACTTCCTTACAGACCGCCTCGTCGGCGTGCTCCACCATTACCCGCACGACGGGCTCGGTACCGCTGGGCCTGAGCACGATGCGTCCCTCATCCCCGAGCCGCTCCTCGGCCCTGGCCGACCGCCCGCTCCGACGGCTCCCGAGGCGGCGACCTCCCCGGCCGGTCCGTCGACCGTGACGTTGATGAGCGTCTGCGGGTACTGGTCCATGACGTTGGCCAACTCCGAGAGCGGCTTGCCGCTACGCTCCATCACGTCGAGCAGGGCGAGCGCCGTGACGAGCCCATCCCCGGTCGTCACGTGCTCCGCGAGGATGACGTGGCCCGACTGCTCGCCGCCGACGGACGCCCCGAGCCGGCGCATGGCCTCGGCGACGTGCCGGTCGCCGACCGGGGTGACCTCGTACGGGACGCCGAGAGCCGTCCATCGCCTTGAAGAAGCCGAGGTTCGTCATCACGGTGACGACCACCCCGCCGCCCAGCGCCCCGCGCTCCAGGAGGTCGCGGGCGAGGATGGCGAGTATGCGGTCCCCGTCAACCACGCACCCTTCTCGTCCACCGCCAGGACCCTGTCAGCGTCCCCGTCGAAGGCGAAGGCGACGTCGTGTCCTGAGGCGTCGAGCCCGGCGACGTTCGTCGAGCCTACCCCCTCGTTTATGTTCGTCCCCGTCGGCGCGTCGCCGACCACGGTGAGGTCCGCGCCGAGCCGGCCGAAGGCCAGCGGGCGCCGCCTCGTATGCGGCCCCGTTGGCGCAGTCGAGCAGCACCCTCAGGCCGTCCGCCCTCGGGCGCAGCCTTTCGAGGACGCCCCGCAACGTAGAGCTCCGTGGCGTCCTCCTGGACTCTCGACCGCACCGACCCCGTCCCCGACGGGACGATCGTCGAAGGCCTCGCCGACCAGCGACTCCAGCTCGCGCTCCTCGGCGGCCGGCAGCTTGCGACCCTCGCCGGAGAAGAACTTGATGCCGTTGTCCGGGTAGGGGTTGTGCGAGGCGCTGATCACCCCGGCCGCCGCCGCGCCCAGGCGCGGGGCGAGCGCCGCCACACCCGGCGTCGGGAGCACGCCGAGGTCCAGGACCCTGGCACCGCCGCTGGCGGCGCCCGCCGCCAGCGCGCCGGAGAGCATGCCGCCGGAGAGGCGGGTATCGCGCCCGAGCACCAGCGTGCCCCCGAACAGGCGGGCGGCGGCGATCCCGAGCCTCAGGGCGTCCTCGGGTGTCAGACCCCTGTTGGCCACCCCCCGCACCCCGTCGGTGCCGAACGCGATCGTTCTCTTCTTCAAGGCAGACCCTTCAAGCAAAACCCTTCAAGGGAACTCCTCCGCACGCAGGCGGGGCCCCCTCCCGGCCCGCTCCGAGAGAGCGGCGAGAGGGGCCCGCCTGCGTGCGATGCGGCGTGCGCGTCCAGACGCCTGCTGGCGCCAGCTAGCGCTTGGAGAACTGCGGGCGCTTGCGGGCCTTCTTGAGGCCGTACTTCTTGCGTTCGACGGCGCGGGCGTCGCGGGTGAGCATCCCCGCGGACTTGAGCTCGCCCCTCGCCTCCTGGGACTCCTCGGCGAGCGCCCGCGCTATGCCGTGCCGCAGGGCGTCCGCCTGGCCCGTGGGACCGCCGCCCTCGATCTTGGCGACCACGTCGTAGCGGCTCGCCGAGCCGAGCAGCTCCAGCGGGGACCTGCACGGACATCCTGGTAGGCCGGACGCGGGAAGTACTCGTCCAGCCCCCGACCGTTCACCGTGATCTTGCCGTCGCCGGGGAGCAACCTGACGCGCGCCACGGACGTCTTGCGCCTTCCGGTACCCGTGTAAAGTGCCTCTGCCATCGCTTACCTCACCTCGAGCGGTTGCGGGTCCTGGGCGGCGTGGGGATGCTCGGGACCCGCGTAGATCTTCAACTTCTTCAGCTGCTGGCGGGCGAGCCGCGTCTTCGGCATCATCCCGCGGACGGCCCGGCGCAGGATCTCGGTCGGCTTGCGATCGAGCATCTGCTCGTAGCTCGTCTCCTTCATGCCGCCGGGGTAGCCGGAGTATCGCCGGTAGACCTTCTGCTCGGCCTTCTTGCCCGTGACGACCACCCTCTCGGCGTTCACCACGACCACGAAGTCGCCGACGTCCACGTGCGGCGTGTACCGCGGCTTGTCCTTGCCGCGCAATACCTGCGCGATCTCCGACGCCAGTCGCCCGAGGGTCTTGCCCTCGGCGTCCACGACGTGCCACTTCCGTTCGACCTCTAAAGGCCGCGCCATGTAACTCTTCATCGCCCTCCGGAATCCTGCAAAGTCAAAGCGAGTGTCAAAGGAGAGATGGTAGCATACATCCCCGAAAGTAACAGCTTTCTGGCCGTTTGTGCGCGTCCCGGATCGGAACCGTATCGGAACGGCCGGGGGCGGCTCAGACCTCGCGCACGCGGGCTATGGCGAGGCCGTCTATCCTCTCGCGCAGGATCGGCAGGATAATGGCCGAGAGCCGGCGATCATCGGCCAACCGCTCGTTGAACTCCCGCATCGCCCGGCTCGAGACGTCATCGCTGTCCATGACGCCTCCGCCCCTGATGGTGTTGTCCGCCAGGATGAGCGTGCCGGGCCGGGAAAGCTTCATGGACCAGCTCCAGATACTCCGGGTAGTCTTCCTTCTCCGCGTCGATAAAGATCAGGTCGAAAGCCCCGCTCTCCCGCTCGGCCAGGCCGTCCAGGATGTCCCTCGCGTCGCCGACGCGCACCTCGACCTGCGAGGAGAGACCCGCCCTGGCGATGTTCTCGCGGGCGACCTCGGCGTGTCCCTCGTCGATCTCCAGGGAGATGAGAAGTCCATCCTCGGGCATGCCGCGCGCGAGGTTTATGGTGCTGTAGCCGCCGAGGGTGCCGATCTCGAGCACCCTGCGGGCGCCCTGGATCTCGACCAAGAGCTGCAGCAGTTTCCCCTGGTTCGGCGATACCTGTATCTTCGGGAGGCCCGCGCGCTCGGATTCTTGTAGGGCCGCCTCCAGCGCCTCGTCCTGGGGGGCGTAAAGGCCCCGAATGTAAGCGTCTATCTGGCCCAGCGTGGTTCTCAGGTCCCTACCGTCCGTCATTTCCCGCCTCCTCGAAGTTCAGTTCGTCGTACCCCACGCCGACGAGCGTGAGACCCTGGCTCGGTAGCGCCGGCCCTGCCTCGCTCCGCTCCCCTCCGCCGAGCAGCCGCGCGAGGGACGCGACCTCGCGCTTGCCGTGGCCGACCTCCACCATCGTGCCGACGAGCGTGCGCACCATACCGTACAGGAAAGAATCGGCGGTCGTCTTGTAGACGAGCAGATCGCCCCGCCTCTCCCACGCCGACTCCGACACCACCCGCTGGAAGCGGACGTGGTAGGTGCGGCTCGGGGTGAAGGCCCGGAAATCGCGGGTCCCTCGCACGAGCGCCGCCGCCTCCTGGAGGCGGTCGAAGTCGAGCCTTTGGGCCACGAAGGTCGCGCGCCGTCGCGACAGCGGCGAGCGGACGGGGGCGTTGACGATGCGGTACTCGTAGCTCCTCGCGCGGGCGTTCTTGCGAGCATCGAAGCCATCAGGCGCGAGGACGCAACGCCGGATCGCGAGGTCCGGCGGCAAGACGGCGGTCGCCCGGTAAGCGAGCGTGGACGGCGCGAGTGCCGTATCGGCCTCGAACGAGGCGACCTGCCCGCTCGCGTGCACCCCCGCGTCCGTCCGGCCCGCCACGCTCAGCTTTACCGGCCGCCGCAGCACCGTTCCCAGAGCGGCCGCGAGCTCACCTTCGACGGTCCTCTCCCCCGGCTGGGCGGCCCAACCGACAAAGCCAGCGCCGTCGTACTCGATAAGGGCAGCGAGCCTCACCGGCGGCTTCGCCGCCCGGCGAATAGCGAGGTAGCGAGTAGGGAGTAGCTGACCTTCACTATTCGCTATTCCCTACTCACTCTCACAGCAACACGAACGCCGCGACGGCGACTCCAGCGGCCGTCAGGGCCACGACGTCCCGCCTTCCGAAGCGCAGCTCGCGGTAGCGGGTCCGGCCCTCGCCGCCGCGGTATCCGCGGCTCTCCATGGCCTCGGCCAGCTCGTCGGCGCGGCGGAAGGCCCCCACGGTCAGGGGGATGAGGACGGGCAGGATCGTCTTGAGGCGTTTGATCGGCCCTCCTTCGGAGAAGTCCGCGCCGCGGGCGGCCTGGGCGTTCATCACCTTCTGGGCCTCCTCGTGCAGGGTCGGGATAAAGCGCAGCGCGATCGTGGTCATCATCGCGATCTCGTGGGCCGGGAATCGGAACCGCTTGAGCGGCGAGAGCAGGTCCTCGATGCCGTCGGCCAGCGCCACCGGCGCCGTCGTGGCCGTAAGCAGGCCGGCCAGCGAGACTAGCAGCAGGATCCTGAGCGCTAGAAAGACGCCCCTCCAGAGCCCGCCAGCGTGCACCTCCAGCGGCCCCCACGCCACGAGCGTCGCCCCTTCGCGCAAGAAGAGGACCTGAAAGAAGAAGGTGAGCGCCACGATGAAGACGACGGGCCTCAAGAAGCGCCCGAAGACCGCCGGTGGCACACGGCTGGCCGCCAGGAGCGCGGCGACGACGAGGCCCGCGACCGCGAGACCCACGGCGGTGTCCACGAAGAACAGCGCGAAGACGAGCGCTGCGGTACCCAGGATCTTGGTCCGCGGATCCAGCCCGTGCAGCGCTGAGACCGCCGGGTAGAACTGCCCGATGCCGCGGCTGACGGCCACCGGTACCCTAGGCTCCCAGGAGGTCCTTCAGCGCCCGGGCCGTCTCCGCGAAGCGCACCGGCTCCCCGACGGCGGGGTATGCCTCCCTCAAGGGGGCGACAGCCCTCACCGTCGCCGGAGCGGCCTCCGGGTGTGCGTAGAAGACCTCCGCCGGCGCCCCGAGGGCCCGTACCTCGCCGGCTTCGAGGACGCACACACGGTCGGCCACCTCGGCCACCTCGTCGAGGTCGTGGGAGGAGATCACGGCCGACACCCCCGC
Source organism: uncultured Rubrobacteraceae bacterium (assembly GCA_963769655.1). Taxonomy (GTDB): domain Bacteria; phylum Actinomycetota; class Rubrobacteria; order Rubrobacterales; family Rubrobacteraceae; genus CAVYMT01. Next base: position 899,678 of record CAVYMT010000007.1, read on the forward strand.
GGCTTGCAGGCCACGCACGACCTCGAGAAGCTCCTCCCTGGTCGCCGGGTCCAGGCCTGCGGTCGGCTCGTCGAGGGCGACGACCTCCGGTCCCATCGCCAGGACTCCAGCGATGGCGACCCGCCGTTTCTCGCCCCCGGAGAGCGCGAACGGCGACCGGTCCGCGAGGTGATCCGCCCCAAGCAGCTCCAGCGTCTCGCGCACCCGCCGCCGGACATCGTCATCGTTCAGGCCCAGCCGCCGCGGCGCGAAGGCCACGTCCTCCTCCACGGTCGGGGCGAATAGCGCGGCCTCGGGGTACTGGAAGACGAGGCCTACCCTCCGCCGCAACACGCCCTTGCCGAGCGTTCGGGCGTCCTCCCCGTCGACCAGCACCTCCCCGCTTGTGGGCGTAAGGAGCAGGTTCAGATGCGCCAGGAGCGTGCTCTTCCCCGAGCCCGTCCCCCCCACGACGCAGAGGACCTCACCGGTCTCCACGGCGAGGGAGACGCCGCGCAGCGCCTCGACCTCGAAGGGCGTACCGGGGGAGTAGGTGTGCCGCAGGTCCCTGAGCTCTACCCTCACCGCGCCCTCGCTCCGATCTTCTCCAGGACCTGGCCCGACAGCTCCTCCGGCGTCCGCAGCCCGGCCGGCTGCAGGCCGATCTCGCGAGCGAGCCGCAGGAGCGGCGGCAGGACGAGACGGTTCTCACGCAGCAACTCGGCGTCGGAGAAGAGCGTCTCGGGCGTGACGTCGGCGACGAGTCGGCCCCCCGCGAGCACCAGCACCCGATCGGCTTCGGAGAGCTCCTCGAGATGGTGCGTGACGTGCAAGACGGTCCTCGCGCCCCGCAGGGCTTCCAGCCGTTCGAACACCTCCCGGCGCCCGGCGGCGTCGAGCATCGAGGTCGGTTCGTCCAGGATCAGGACCTCAGGCTCGACGGCCAAGAGGCCGGCCAGGGCGACCCGCTGCTTCTCGCCGCCCGAGAGCGTGTGCGGTTCCCGGCGCTCGTACCCTTCGAGGCCGACGGCGCGGATCGCCCCGCGTACCCGCTCGCGCATCTCGGGCCGCGGTACGCCCCGGTTCTCCAGGCCGAAGGCGACGTCGTCCTCGACGAACGGGGCGACGAGGCCGTTGTCCGGGTTCTGGAACAGCGCCCCCACCTTCTCCCGCGCCTCGAACGGCCTCTCGGCCGGGTCGACGCCCCTGACCAGCGCCCGGCCGGCGTCAGGATGCAGCAGCCCGATCAGGACGCGCGCCAGCGTGGACTTTCCGCCCCCGTTCGGGCCGACGATCCCGACGTACTCGCCCGCCCGGACGTCGAAGGTGACGCCATCGAGCGCCGGACCGTCAGCTGCGGGGTACGAGTAGGTTATGTCCGCGCAAGAGACGACGGGGGGTCCGCCGCGGCGGACCCCCTCGTCGGTGCTCTCTGTGTTCCGGGCCCCCAGCCTACTCCGCGATAGAGTAGTTGACGAGCTCCAGGTAGACCGTCTCGGCGCCGTCTCCGAGGCGCGGGCCGAGCCTCAGGATCCGGGTGTAACCCGAGTTCCTGTCGTCCAGCTCGGGGGCCACGTCCTCGAACAGCCTGCGGACCACGGTCTTGTCCTTCAGGACCTTCACCGCCTGGCGACGGGCCGCCAGATCGTCTTTCTTGGCGGTGTTGATCAGCTTGTCCACCACGCCGCGCAGCTCCTTGGCCTTCGGCCCGGTAGTCTTTATCCGGCCGTGGGTGATGACCTGCCCGGCCATCGTGCCCAGGAGCGCCTTGCGGTGCTGGGCCTCGCGGCTCAGCTTGCGACCCCTCTTAGCGTGCCTCATCGCCCTCACTCTCCAGGGAGTAGCCGTACTCCAGGAGCTTCGAGCGGATCTCGTCCACGCTCTTCATGCCGAGGTTGCGGATGTTCATCAGCTCTTCCTCGGTCATGGTGGCGAGCTGGCCGATGGTGTCGACCCCCTCGCGCTTGAGGCAGTTGTACGAGCGGACCGTCAACTCGAGGTCCTCTATCTTGCGTTCGTCGGTGATCACCGGCCGGCCGCCGGGACGCCGGCCGTCGCCGGCCGTCGTGGCCCCGTAGCCGTCGGTGAACAGCCCCAGGATGTCGATGAGTTGCCTGGAGGCCTCCTGCAGCGCCTCCCGCGGGTCGATACGCCCGTCGGTGAAGACCTCCACTCGCAAGGAGTCGAGGTCGGCCCGGGCGCCGGCCCGCGTCTCGGCGACGGAGTAGTTCACCCGCTGCACCGGCGAGAACAGGGAGTCGATCGCGATCACCCCGATGGGGTCGGCGTCGCTCTTGTTCTGTTCGGCGCGCGCGTAGCCGTGGCCCTTCTCGACCGTCAGGCGCATGTCGAGGTGCCCGTCCTCGGAGACGCTCGCTATGTAGGTCTCCGGGTCGACGATCTCCACGTCGGCCTTCAGGTCTATGTCGGCCGCCGTCACCTCGCCGGGGCCGTCCTTCGTGATCTCGAGCTCTATCGGCTCGTCGCGGTCGAGGGTGAACTTGAGCCCCTTGACGTTCAGGATGATGTCCACGACGTCTTCCTTGACGCCGGGGATGGTCGAAAACTCGTGGCTCACGCCCTCTATCCTGATCTTGGTGACCGCCGCCCCCGGCAAACCCGAGAGCATCACGCGCCGCAGGGAGTTGCCCAGAGTGTGCCCCAGGCCCCGCGGCAGCGGCTCGGCGACAAAGGTTCCGCGCCGCTCTTCCTCTTCTTCCACCCTGAAACGGGGTGGCGCTATGTCCAGCATCGTCAAAAAACCACCTGCTCCAAAACTCTTCTGGTCTAAATACGCCTAGAGGCTCTAACGGCTGTAGAACTCGATGATGAGCTGCTCCTCGACGGGCGTGTCGATTTCCTCCCGGGTCGGGGTGTGCAGCAACCGGCCCGTGAAGTTGTCGTGGTCGGCCTCCAGCCACGCGGGGACGGCGACGACGTTCTCGACGGCGTCTGCAATGGGCTCGAGCTGCCGGCTCTTCTCCTTGACCGTGATAACGTCCCCGGGCTTTAGGATGGCCGAGGGGATGTTGTGCTTGCGCCCGTTGAGGTAAAAGTGCCCGTGCACAACGAGCTGCCGCGCCTGTGGCCTGCTGGTCGCGAAGCCCATCCGGTAGACGGCGTTGTCCATCCGGAGCTCCATGAGCCTCAGGAGGTTCTCGCCCGAGACGCCCTGCATCCGGGTCGCCCGGTCGTAGGCCCGCCTGAACTGCTTCTCGGAGACCCCGTAGTACCAGCGGGCCTTCTGCTTCTCCAGCAGCCGCATCCCGTACTCCGTCTGGCGGTGCCTACCCCGCCCATGCTCGCCGGGAGGATAGGGCTTCTTCTCCAGCGGGTTCTTCCGCATGGACGAGAGCATGACCCCCGCCCGCCGGTCGCGCCGGCCCCTGGGTCCTGTGTAACGCGCCATCTAAGCTACCCCCTGCGCCTCTTGGGCGGCCGGCAGCCGTTGTGGGGCTGGCCCGTGACGTCCCTGATCCCGAGCACCTCTATGCCCATGGACTGGAACGTCCTCGCGGCCATGTCGCGGCCAGAGCCGTGGCCCTTGACCTCGATGTCCACGCGCCGCACGCCCTGGTCCATCGCCTTGTTCGCCACGCTCTCGGCCGTCATCTGGGCCGCGTACGGGGTGCTCTTGCGGCTCCCCCTGAAGCCCAGAGAGCCAGCGGACTCCCAGGCAATGACGTTGCCCTCCTGGTCGCTCACAGAGACGATCGTGTTGTTGAACGAGCTCTTGATATGAACGACGCCGGTCGTGATGTTGCGGCGGACCCTGCGCCGCGAGCGGCTCGCGCCGCGCTGGGGCCCCCTGCGCTGCTGCCTCTGCCTGCCCATCTACCTGACCTTCTTCCTTCCGCCTATGGACGGCTTGGGACCTTTGCGCTGCCGGGCGTTGGTCTTGGTCCGCTGCCCCCGCACGGGGAGGCCCCTGCGGTGCCGGATGCCCCTGTAGGTCCCTATGTCTATAAGCCGCCGGATGTTCTGGTTCGTCTCGCGCCGGAGGTCGCCCTCGACCTCCACGTTCTGGTCGATGTAGGACCGGATCTGCCCGACCTCGCCGTCGGTGAGGTCCCTGACCTTCGTGTTCGGGTCGACCCCGGTCTCGGCCAGGATCTTCCGCGACGTCGAACGGCCCACGCCGAAGACGTAGGTCAGCCCAACCTCTACCCTCTTCTCCCTGGGAAGGTCTACGCCCGCTACACGCGCCATATACTAACCCTGCCTCTGCTTGTGCCGGGGGTTCGTGCAGATCACCCGCACCACCCCGCGGCGGCGTATAACCTTGCAACGTTCGCACATCGGCTTCACGCTCGCCCTTACCTTCACGACCCTCTCCTCATCTCCTGTGTCACGTCCTGAACCTGTAAGTGATCCGTCCCCGGCTCAAGTCGTAGGGGCTCAACTCCACCTTCACCCGGTCGCCCGGCAGTATCCGGATGTAGTTCATCCGCATCTTGCCCGAGATGTGCGCCAGCACGTTGTGCCCGCTCTCGAGCTCGACCCGAAACTGCGTGTTGGGCAACGCCTCTGTGACGGTGCCTTCGACCTCTATGACGTCTTCTTTGGCCAAGGACCTCCTGTCTCCTATCTAACTCTCAACGACTCTCTCAAAGATACCGTTACGAAATGGCTGGAGCCAATGGCTGGAGCCAAACGGATATGTTACCACGCCAGCCCCGCCCCTCACACCCGAGAACCCCACCCTCTACCCGCCGTCCTCGGCATCGAGGGTGAGCACCCAAGGGCCGTTCTCCGTCACGGCGATGGTGTGCTCGAAGTGGGCCGAGAGAGAGCCGTCGGCGGTGTAGATCGACCACCCGTCGTGCTCGCTCATGCGGATGGCGTAGTCGCCGAGCGTGATCATGGGCTCTATGGCGAAGGTCATGCCCGGCAACAGCCGCGGGCCGGTCCCGGGGCTGCCGTAGTTGGGTATCTGGGGGTCTTCGTGCATCTGGCGGCCGACGCCGTGGGAGACCAGGTCCCTGACGACCCCGTAGCCGCCCTTCTCGGCGAGCGACTGTATGGCGTAGCCGACGTCCCCGAGGCGGTTGCCCTCCCGCACCTGCTCGGCGGCCGCGAGCAGGCACCGATGGGTGATGTCGAGCAGGCCATCGGTCCCCGCGGGCACCTCGCCCACGGCCACGGTCGTCGCCGAGTCCGTGACGAAGCCTTTATAACGCACGCCCACGTCGAGGGAGATGATGTCCCCGTCCTTGAGGCGGTAGGAGCCGGGGATGCCGTGCACGATCATGGCGTTTGGCGAGGCACAGATGGAACCTGGGAAGCCCTGGTAGCCCTTGAACTCCGGCTTGCCGCCGCGCGAGCGGATAAAGTCCTCGGCCATCCCGTCGAGCTCACTCGTCGTCACCCCAGGCCGGACGTGCTCGGCCAGCATCTTGAGGCAGGCGGCCGTGATCTCACCCCCCTCGCGCATCGTCTCCAGCTCGGCCTTGCTCTTGCGGACGATCAAGCCTTCTCACCCACCGCCTGGAGAACGTCGTCGGTGACCTTCTCGATGCCCTGGGTGGCGTCGACCGTGGCGAGGATGCCTTGGGCGGCGTAGTAGTCCTTCAGGGGCTCGGTGTGCTCGTGGTAGATCCCGAGCCGGTGCCGGATGGCCTCCTCCTGGTCGTCCTCGCGCTGGATAAAGGGACCGGGGTCCTCCTCAGAATCGTCCGGCGGGGGGTCGTGCTCGACGTGGTAGATGTTGCCCGTGGCCTCGCTCGTGCGGCGCCCCGAGAGGCGCTGGACAAGGTCGTCGTCCGGGGCCTCGAGCGCCACGGCCGCGTCCAGCTCGGCATCGATCTCCTTGAGCATCCCGTCCAGGGCTTCGGCCTGGGGCTCGTTGCGCGGGAAGCCGTCCAGTATCCAGGCGTCGGCGTCGTCCAGGTAGGGACGCATCATCTCCACGATGGTCTCGTCGGGGACCAGGTCCCCGCGGTCGTTGATCTCCTTTATCTCCTGCCCCAGCTCCGAGCCGGACTTGATCTCCGCGCGCACCAGGTCGCCGGTCGAGATATGCTTGGCGCCCGTCTCGTCGGAGATCCGATGCGCCTGGGTGCCTTTTCCTGCCCCCTGGGGGCCCAGTATCACGATCCTCATCGTTTCTTCAAGAACCCCTCGTAGTTGCGCATCATCAGCTGGCTCTCGAGCTGGCGCACCGTGTCCAGCGAGACGCCAACCACGATCAGCATCGACGTGCCGCCGAGGAAGATCGAGTCCGGCAGCCCGAGGGCCGGCGTGATCAGGTACGGCAGCACCGCGATAGCCGCCAGGAAGAAGGCGCCGAAGAGCGTGATCCTGGTGAGCACCTGGCTCAGGTAGAGCGCCGTCGGCTGCCCCGGCCTGTAGCCGGGGACGTAACCGCCGCTCTTCTTGAGGTTGTCGGCGTGCTCCACGGGGTTGAACTGCACCGCCGTGTAGAAGTAGGTGAACATGATGATCAGCAACGCGTACAGGATCAGGTACGGCGCGTTCCCCGGGTCGAAGAAGTTCGCGAGCCGCCCCAGGATCGAGTCCTGGTTGTTCCCGGCGGCCAGCTGGCCCAGGACCACCGGGAACAGCAAGAGCGAGGAGGCGAAGATGATCGGGATGACCCCCGCCATATTGACCTTGAGCGGCAGGTACGTCGTGCCGCCCCGGCTCATCTTCCTGCCGACCTGCTGCTTGGCGTAGGTGATCGGGATCCGGCGCTGCCCCTCGTTCACGAAGACGATGGCCGCGATGATCATGACGGCTAGCAGCCCGAGCACCACCATCGCAAGGACGTTGCCGCTCTCGATAAGCGTCCGTATGGCGAGTGGCGCCTGCGAGAGTATCGAGGCCGTGATTATCAGGGAGATGCCGTTGCCGAGGCCCCGCTGGCTGATTAGCTCGCCCATCCACATCGTCAGCATGACCCCCGCCGTCAGGGTGAGGACCGCGATGAACAGGATCACCGGGGTCGCGTCCCCGAGCGCGCTCGCCCCCGCTGGCGACCTGAAGTAGAGGACCATAGCCACTGACTGCAACAGCGCCAGTACGAGCGTGAAGTAGCGGGTGTACTGCGTGATCTTCTGCTGCCCGGCGTCGCCCTCTTTGGCGAGCTCTTGCAGCCTGGGGATCGCGACCGTCATTAGCTGCATCACGATCGCCGCCGTGATGTACGGCATGATCCCCAAGGAGAACACGGAGAAGTTGTTGAAGGCCCCGCCGGTGAACACGCCGAAGAGGCCCGTTATTGGGTTGTTGCTGCTCTGCCCCGCCGCCAGGATTTGCGGATCAACCCCTGGGAAGGGGATGAACGCCCCCAGGCGGTAGAGCGCGATGATGGCCGCCGTGAAGAGCAGCTTCTGCCGCAGATCATAGACTTTCCAGGCGTTCGCCAGGGAACCCAGCATGCTATCTCTCCAGTACCTCGACGCTCCCGCCAGCGGCCTCTATCTTCTCCCTGGCCGCCCGCGAGAACGCGTGTGCCTTCACCGTCACGGCGCGCCCGACGTCCCCGTCGCCGAGGATCTTGACGAGCCTCGCCTTCTTCCTGACGATCCCGGCCGCCCGAAGCTCCTCCGGGCCGATGTTCTCGCCCGACACCTCGGCCAGCTCCGAGAGGTTGACCGGCGCGTAGACGGTGGGCCTGGCGACCGTGTGGCGCCCGCGGGCCTCGCCCTTGAGGCGTGGCAGCCGCCGCTGCAGCGGCATCTGGCCGCCCTCGTAGGCGGCGTAGGCGCTGACGCCCGACCGGGCCCCCGCGCCCTTGTGGCCGCGCCCGCTGGTCTTGCCGTGCCCGCTCCCCGTGCCGCGTCCGACGCGCTTGCGCGCCTTCTTCGATCCGGGGGGCGGGGAGAGTTCGTTTAGCCTCACTTAGCCCTCCACCTCCTCGACGCGCACCAGGTGGCGCACCTTGTGGACCATGCCCCGGATCTGGGGCGTATCCTCGTGCGTCCGGGAGTCCCGGATGCGCTTGAGCCCGAGGGCGCGCACCGTGCGCTTCTGGTCCCCCTTGGAACCGATGACGCTCTTCATCTGCGTAACCTTAATGGGGCTCATAGCGTGATCTTGACCCCCCGCATCTGCTCGACGTCGGCCTTGGTACGCAGGCTCTTGAGGCCCTCGACCGTCGCCTGAACGAGGTTCACGGCGGTCGTCGAGCCCAGGGCCTTGGTCAGCACGTCCCTGACGCCGGCGAGCTCCATGACCGCCCGCACGCCGCCGCCGGCGATAACACCTGTACCCTCGGAGGCCGGCTTGAGCATCACCCTGGAGCTCTCGAACTTACCCAGGACCTCGTGAGGGATCGTGGTGTTGCGCATCGGCACCTGGAACATGTTGCGCTTGGCCCGCTCCTGGCCCTTCTGGATCGCGGCCGGGACGGTGTTCGCCTTGCCGAGGCCGGCGCCGACCCGGCCCTTGCCGTCGCCGACGACCACCAGGGCGCTGAAGTTGAAGCGCCGGCCGCCCTTGACGACCTTGGCCACGCGCCGGATCTCGACGACCCTGTCCTGGAACTCGCTGTCCCGGCCCCGGCCCCGGCCCCGGGAGTCGCGGTCGCGGGGGGTGTTTCCCCCGCTGCGGCCGCCCCCGCGGGAATCCATGCCCCCGCCGCGGCTCGTGCCGGAGGGACCACCCTGCCCTCTGCTGCTACCCCTGCGTCCCAATACTGCCTCCTAAACCTTTAGTCCGGCCTCGCGGGCGCCGTCTGCGAGCGCCGCGATCCGCCCGTGGTACTTGTTGCCGCCGCGGTCGAAGACCACGGTCTCTATGCCGGCCTCCGCGGCCCTCTGGGCCACGAGCTCGCCGACCTTGCGCGCCGCGTCCTTGCGATCTTCGGCGTCTCCCACCTCGCGGGAGTCGGCGGCCATAAGGGTACGGCCGTCCTCGTCGTCTATGAGTTGGGCGTAGATGTGCACGTTCGAGCGGTACACCGAGAGCCGCGGACGCTCCGCGGTCCCGAAAATCTTGCGCCGGACGCGCTTGCGCCGCTTCTCCCTGTGCGCCCTCTTCTCCAGTACGGCCATCATTCCTCCTGGTTGCAGCCGGTAAGCGCTAGCCGGCCTTGCCGACCTTGCGCCGGATCTGCTCGTCGCTGTAGCGGATACCCTTGCCCTTGTAGGGCTCCGGCGGCCTCACGCGGCGGATCTCCGCCGCCATCTGGCCCACCCGCTGCTTGTCTATGCCGCGAACCACGATGGTCGTCGCGTTCGGCACCTCGAACTGCACGCCGTCGCGCGGCGCGACCGTTACCGGGTGCGAGTAACCGACCTGCAGGTTCACGTCCTGCCCTTGCAAGGCCGCCCGGTAGCCGACGCCCGCGATCTGCAGCGTCTTCTCGAAACCGTCCGTAACGCCGGTGACGGCGTTCTGGATCAGGCTCCGCGTCAGCCCATGCATCGCCTTGTGCTCCGGGGAGTCCGAGGCCCGATCGAGGACGATGCTCCCGTCCTCCTGCCTGATCTCTACACCCCTGCCCACCGGCACGGTCAACTCGCCCCTCGGGCCCGTTACCTTCACGTTCCTGCCGGAGACCTCGACGTTTACCGCCTGGGGTACCTCGACCGGCGACTTTCCGATTCTAGACATACCTCTCAAGCCTCCCTAGTACACGAAGCAGAGGACCTCGCCACCGATCCCCTGGCGCCTGGCCTGGTGGTCGGTGAGTATCCCCTGCGAGGTCGAGAGAATGGCCACCCCGAGCCCGTCAAGGACGCGCGGGATGCTCTGCTGCTTGCGGTAGACGCGTCGGCCCGGGCGGCTCATCCGCCTCAGGCCCGCGATCGCGCGCTGGCCGTCGGGGCCGTACTTCAGGCGTATCGTGAGCTTGCGCTCCGCGCCGTTGCCCCGCTCGGAGAAGTCCTCGACGTAGCCCTCCTGCTTCAGGATGCGGGCCAACTCGGCCTTCATCTTCGAGTGCGGCATCTCGACGGTCTCGTGCTTCGCCATGTGCGCGTTGCGGATGCGCGTCAGGAAATCCGCTATCGGATCGTTAACCGACATCTCTCACCAACTCGCTTTCGTAACGCCCGGGATCTTGCCCTCGTGCGCCAGTTCGCGCAGGCAGATCCTGCACAGCCCGAACTTCCGGTAGTAGCCGTGAGCCCTGCCGCAACGCTGGCACCGGTTGTACTCCCGGACCGCGAACTTCTGCTTTCTCTGCTGTTTAGCCAGCAGCGATTTCCTCGTCATCTCACCAAACCTCTCAACTCTGCCTGAACGGCATCCCGAGCATCCTGCAGGAGCTCGCGCGCCTCTTCGTCGCTCTCCGTCGTCGTCACCACCGCGACGTCCAGACCGCGGGTGGCGTCTATGGCGTCGTAGCTGATCTCCGGGAAGATCAGCTGCTCCGTGAGCCCCAGGGCGTAGTTGCCCCGCCCGTCGAAGGAGTTCGGGCTTATCCCCCGAAAGTCCCGCACGCGCGGGAGCGCTATCGAGACGAGGCGGTCCAGGAACTCCCACATCCGCTCGCCGCGCAGGGTGACCCTGGCGCCGACCGGCATGCCCTCCCGGATCTTGAACCCGGCGATGCTCTTGCGCGCCCGCCTGAGCTGCGCCTTCTGGCCCGTGATCTTCGCGAGGTCCTCCATCGCGCCGTCGAGCGCTGCGGCTGTTCTCCGCGGCCTCCCCGACGCCCATGTTCACCACGATCTTCTCCAGCCCCGGTATCCGCATCGGGTTCTCGATCCCGAACCTTTCCTTGAGGGCCGGCGCGATCTCCTCCCGGTACCTGGTCCTTTAGCCTAGCCATCGATGTCCCTCCCGGTCTTCTTGCTGACCCGGAGCTTCTCGCCCGAGTCCGTGAACCGGTATCCGACCTTCGTCGGCTCCCCGCTGCCCGGGTCCACCAGCATCACGTTCGAGATGTGTAGCGGGGCGTCGAAGGTAAAGAGGCCCTGCTGGTTGTTCTGGCAGGGCCTCGCGTGGCGCGTGCGCTCGTTGACGCCCTCCACGACCACCCGGTTCTTCTTGGGCAGAACCTCGCTTCGACCTCGCCGCGCTTGCCCTTTCTCCTTGCCGGAGATCACGACGACCGTGTCCCCGCGCTTTATCTTAAGTCCCATCACCTAGAGCACCTCCGGGGCCAGCGAGATGATCCTCGTGTAGCCCTTCTCGCGTAGCTCGCGGGCGACCGGCCCGAAGATGCGCGTCCCGCGCGGGGCGCCGTCGGGGTTGATGATGACGCCCGCGTTCTCGCCGAACCGGATGTACGAGCCGTCGTCCCGGCGCGTCTCCTTCTTGGTCCGCACCACGACCGCCCGCACGACCTCGCCCTTCCTGACCGCGCCGCCGGGGGTCGCCTCCTTGACGGTGGCGACGATCACGTCGCCGACGCCCGCGTTCCTGCGCTTGCTGCCACCGAGCACGCGGATCGTCAGGAGGCTCCGAGCCCCCGAGTTGTCCGCGACCCTCAGGCGTGATTCCTGCTGGATCACTACTCGGCCCTCGACACGACGTTGGCGAGCCGCCAGCGCTTGCGGGCGCTTATGGGGCGCGTCTCTATGATCCTGACCGTGTCCCCGACGCGCGCCTCGTTGCGCTCGTCGTGCACCATGAGCTTCTTGGAGCGCCGCACGCGCTTCTTGTACTTGGGCGTGCCGCACCAGCGTCTCGACCGAGACGGTGACGGTCTTGTCCGGCGTGTCCGAGACGACCATCCCGACCCGCTCCTTGCGCCGGTTGCGCTCGGTATCGGACTGGATCTGGCCCTCGTCCTGGTCGAACGCCGGGCCCTTGGCCGGACCAAGGTCCAACCCCGCCTCGACGGCCTCGCCGCCCTCGACGAGCGCGTCCACGGCCTCCGAAGGGCTCTGCTCGGTCGCCTGATCCTGGGCCTTCTCCTCGGTGCCTTCCTGGGCACCTTCCGGGGCGCCTCTGGGGTGCCCTCCGCGGGAGCCCCGTTCTGGTTTTTCTCTTCCTCAGCCACTCTCAGTTCTCCTGCGTTTCTGGTTCAGGACGGTCAGGAGCCTGGCGATGTTGCGCCGGACCTCTTTGAGCTGTCCCGTGTTCTCCAACTGACCGGTGGCGTGCTGGAAACGCAGGTTGAAGAGCTCGCGCCGCGTGTCGGCGAGGCGCTGCTCCAGCTCCGTAACGTCCAGCTCGCGCGCCTCGGCGACCTTCATTACTGGCCACCTCCTCGCGAGAGGAAGCTGGTCTTTATCGGGAGCTTCTGGGCCGCGAGCGTCATCGCCTCGCGCGCCAGGCTCTCGTCCACGCCGCTCATCTCGAACATCACCCTTCCGGGCTTGACGACGGCGACGTAGTCCTCGGGGTTCCCCTTGCCCGAGCCCATCCTGGTCTCGGCAGGCTTCTTGGTCACCGGCTTGTGCGGGAAGATGTTGATCCAGACCTTCCCGCCGCGCTTGATCTTGCGGGTCATCGCGATACGGGCAGCCTCTATCTGGCGGTTGGTGATCCAGGCCGGCTCCAGCGCCTGCAGCCCGTACTCGCCGAACTGCACGTCGGTGCCGCCTTTGGCCTGGCCCCGCATCCGGCCCCTGTGGGGCTTTCTGTACTTGAGCTTCTTGGGTACCAGCATCGCCTACCGCCTCACCGCTTCGGGCACCTCGTCGTGCACGCCGTGGTTGATCCAGACCTTGACCCCGATCTGGCCCATCTGCGTGTGGGCCTCCCGGAAGCCGTAGTCTATGTCCGCGTCCAGCGTGTGCAGCGGCACCCGACCTTCGCTTATGGTCTCCTGGCGGCTCATCTCGATACCGCCCAGCCGGCCGCCGCACTGGATGCGCGCGCCCTCGGCGCCGCTCCGCATGGTGCTCGTGAGCGCCCGCTTCATGGTCCGCCGGAAGGCCGCCCGGCCCGCGAGCTGCTCGGCTATGGACTCGGCGACGAGCCCGGCGTTGAGCTCGGGCCTGGAGACCTCGCGCACGTTGACCTGCACCTTCTTCTTGGTCAAGCGCTCGAGCTCGTTGCGCAGGGCGTCGACCTCGCTGCCGCCCTTGCCGATAACGATGCCAGGCCGCGCGGTGTGGATGTCCACCGCGATCTCGCCCTGCTCGGCGGCCTTGCGGATCTGGATGTCCGCTATGCCGGCGCGGCTGAGCTTCTTCTCTATGTGATCCCGGATCTTGAGGTCCTCGCCCAAGAGCTCGGCGAAGTCCCGATCCGAGTACCAGCTGCTCTTGAAGTCGACCTTCTCGCCCTTGCGCTTGACGCCCAGGCGGAACCCTTCCGGGTGTATTTTCTGGCCCATTTATTCCTCCTCGTCCCCGGGCGTGCCCACCAGAACGCCGGCCGGAGCACCGAGTTCGACGCTGATGTGGCTGGTGCGCTTGCGGATCATGGTGGCCCGGCCCATCGCCCGTGCGCGGTAGCGCTTGATGGTCGGTCCCTCGTCCACGCGCACCTCGCGGACGAAGAGCTCGTCGGGGTCGGCGTCGTCGTTGTGCTCCGCGTTGGCCGCGGCGCTCTTGATGACGTCGCCGATGATCCCGGCGGCCCGCTTGTTCGTGAACTTCAGGGTGGCGACGGCGTCGGGGTAGCTCTTGCCCCTGACCTCGTCGGCCACCAGGCGCGCCTTGCGCGGCGCGATGCGGACGTACTTCGCGACGGCCTTCATCGGCGCCTCGCGATCCGATCGCTCTTGACGTGGGTGCGGAAGGTCCGCGTCGGGGCGAACTCCCCGAGCTTGTGGCCCACCATCGACTCGGTGCAGAACACGGGCACGTGCTTGCGCCCGTCGTGAACGGCGATGGTGTGGCCGACGAACTCCGGGTAGATCACGCTCGCCCGGCTCCACGTCTTGAGCATCCGCTTCTCGTTGTTCTCGTTCATGCGGAGGATGCGCTCCATCAGGCGCTCCTCGACGAACGGCTCTTTTTTCGATGAGCGCGTCACCTAGCGCCTCCTTCCCTTGCGACGCCGCCGGACGATCATGGCGTCCGACTGCTTGTGCTTCTTTCTGGTCGGCGACCCGAGGGTGTGCTTGCCCCACGGGGTCACTGGTGCCCGGCCCGGCGTGCTCTTGCCCTCGCCGCCGCCGTGCGGGTGGTCCACGGGGTTCATGACCGTGCCGCGCACCGTCGGCCTGATGCCGAGGTGGCGCTTCCTGCCGGCCTTGCCCCAGCGCACGTTCTGGTGCGACTGGTTGCCCACCACGCCGACGGTCGCCCGGCACTCGGCCCTGACGCGCCGCCGCTCGCCGCTCGGCAACCGCAGCGTCACGTAGTTGCCCTCACGGGCCGTGAGCTGGGCGCTCGTCCCGGCGCTGCGCGCCATCTGGGCCCCGCGCCCGGGCTCGAGCTCGACGGCGTGGACGACGGTGCCGACCGGTATGCGGTTGAGGGGCAACGTGTTGCCCACGTCGACCTCGGCGTCGGGACCGCTCATCACGATCGAGCCGACCGTCAGGTTGCGCGGCGCGAGGATGTAGCGCTTCTCGCCGTCGTGGTAGTGGAGCAGGGCAATGTTCGCCGAGCGGTTCGGGTCGTACTCGATGGCGGCGACCGTCGCCGGAACCCCGTCCTTGGTCCGCTTGAAGTCTATGAGCCGGTAGCGCCGCTTGTGCCCGCCGCCGATGTGGCGGGTCGTGATGCGGCCCTTGTTGTTGCGCCCGCCCGTCTTGTGGAGCTTGGCGAGCAGCTTCTTCTCCGGCGCGTTGCGGGTGACCGAGTCGCGCGTGAGGACCGAGGAGTTCCTGCGGCCCGCGCTCGTCGGCTTGTAGCGTCTCGCAGGCATCCTACACCCCCTCGAACAGCTCTATGCGCTCGCCCTCGGCCAGCTTGACTACGGCCTTCTTCCAGGTGGCCGTCCGGCCGCGCGTCAGGCCCTGGCGCTTGGGCTTGCTCTTGACGTTGCTGGTGTTGACCCTCGCGACGCTGACGTCGAAGGCGTCCTCGACGGCGCGCCGGATCTGGTTCTTGTTCGCCCGTCGGTCGACCTGGAAGGTGTACTGCCCATCGCTCTCGATGAGGCCGTAGCTCCTCTCGGAGATGACCGGACGGATTATCACCTGGTGCGGGTCCATCTTAACCTTCCTCCTGCCGCCGCTCGCCGCCGGTCAGCCCCTCGTAGGCGGCCCGCGAGAACACGACCTCGCGCGCCCGCAGGAGCTCGTAGACCCCGTACTCGCGCGGCCCGACGACCGTGACCTCCGGCAGGTTCCTGAAGGAGAGCGCGGCGTTCTGGTCGCCCTCGGTGAGCACCAGCAGAACGGGCCCCGAGACCTCCATCTTGCCCAGAAGCTCCCTGGCCTGCTTGGTCGAAGGCTCGGAGAAGCCGAGCGAGTCGAGCACGAAGATCTCGCCGTCGTTGGCCTTCGCCGAGAGGGCGCCGTCGAAGGCCGCCCTGGCCTCTTTGCGGTTTATCCTCTTGCCGAAGCGCGCCGGCTTCGCCTTCGGTCCGCCCCAGGTGCCGCCGCCGACGCGGACCGGAGACTTTACGTCTCCCGCCCGCGCCCGGCCGGTGCCCTTCTGCCGGTACAGCTTGGCGCCGGAGCCCCGGATGTCGCTGCGGCCCTTGGTCGAGGCCGTGTAGCGCCGCCGGCCCTCGAGCTCGGCGACGACGGCCCGGTGTATGACGTGCTCCTTAGGCTCGACGCCGAACCGCTGCGCCGAGGTCCAGCGAGGACTTGCTGGCCGCTACGGGCGTCGAACAGATGCGCCGCGGCTTTTGCCTCAGCCACCCTACTCACCCGCCTTTCGGATCTTGACGATGGCGTTCTTGCCGCCGGGTACCCCGCCGCGGACCCAGAGCTCGTTGCGCTCGGCGTCCACGGCGACGACCTCCAGGTTCCTGACCGTGGTCGTCTCGTTGCCCATCTGCCCCGGCATCTTCTGTCCCTTGAAGATGCGCGCCGGGTCGGCCGAAGCGCCGACGGAGCCGGGCTGCCGGACGTTGTGCGAGCCGTGGCTCACCGGGCCCGCGGCTGAAGCCGTGGCGCTTGACGGTGCCCTGGAAGCCGCGGCCCTTGCTGGTGGCGCTCACGTGCACCCTGTCGCCGACCTCGAAGACGTCCACCGCGATGGCGTCGCCGACCTCGCCGGTGACGCCGCGCAGCTCCTTGAGGTGCCGCCGCGGCGGCGCGTCGAGCTTCGCGAACGAGCCCGTGTGGGGCCTGTTCACCCTGTTGGGCTTCGTCGCGCCCGAAGCCGACCTGCACGGCCTCGTAGCCGTCCTCGTCGACGGTGCGGACCGCGGTGATCAGGTTCGGCTCGACCTCGATGACGGTGACGCCGACGAGCGTGCCGTCGTCCTGGAAGGCCTGGGTCATCTCCTCTCTTGCGTCCGAAAGATTGCCGTTGCCATAGTCCTAGGTCGCCTTGATCTCGATGTTCACGCCGGACGGCAGGTCGAGACGCTGCAGCGAGTCCACCGTACGCGGCGTCGGCTGCTGGATGTCTATGAGCCGCTTGTGCGTGTGCAACTGGAAGTGCTCGCGGGAGTCCTTGTCCTTGAAGGGACCCCGGATCACCGTGTAGCGGCTGCGCTTGGTCGGCAGCGGGACGGGGCCGAAAACAAAGGCCCCGGTCCGCTCCGCCGTCTCGACTATCGACCGCGCGGTCTTGTCTATGACCTCGTGGTCGTACGCCTTGAGCTTTATCCTGATCTTGGATACAGCCACACGGTTACTCCACTATCTGGGTGACGACGCCGGCACCCACGGTCCGCCCGCCCTCGCGGATGGCGAAGTTCAGTCCCTCGTCCATCGCGATCGGGCTTATCAGCTCCACGTCCATCACCGTGTTGTCCCCGGGCATCACCATCTCCACGCCCTCCTCCAGGCGGATCTCCCCCGTCACGTCCGTCGTGCGGAAGTAGAACTGCGGGCGGTAGCCGAGAAGAACGGCGTGTGGCGGCCGCCCTCCTCCTTGGAGAGCACGTACACCTCGGCCTTGAAGCGCGTGTGGGGCGTTATCGAGCCCGGCTTGGCCAAGCACCTGCCCCCGCTCTATGTCGTCCCGCCTCACGCCCCTCAGGAGCGCCCCTATGTTGTCGCCGGCCTGGGCGGAGTCCATGCACTTGTTGAACATCTCCACCCCCGTGACCACCGTCTTGCGCGTGGGGCGGATGCCGACGATCTCGACCTCGGTGTTCAGCGAGATCGTGCCCGTCTCCACCCTGCCCGTGGCCACCGTGCCGCGCCCCTGGATCGTGAACACGTCCTCCACCGCCAAGAGGAAGTCCCGGTCCATGTCCCGCTCGGGCTCGGGCACGTACGCGTCGACCGCCCCCATCAGCTCCAGTATCGCCGGCTCCCCGTGCTCGGAGTCGTCGCCCTCCAGGGCCCGCAGGGCGCTGCCCGACCACCACGGGCACGTCGTCGCCCGGGAAGTCGTACTCGCTGAAGGAGCTCCCTGACCTCCATCTCCACCAGCTCCAAGAGCTCCGGGTCGTCGACCATGTCGGCCTTGTTGAGGAACACCACTATGTAGGGCACCCCCACCTGCCGGGCCAGCAGGATGTGCTCGCGCGTCTGGGGCATCGGGCCGTCGGCCGCGGAGACCACGAGGATCGCCCCGTCCATCTGGGCGGCGCCCGTGATCATGTTCTTGACGTAGTCGGCGTGCCCCGGGCAGTCCACGTGGGCGTAGTGGCGGTTCTCGGTGGCGTACTCCTGGTGGCAGGTGGCGATGGTGATCCCGCGCTGGCGCTCCTCGGGGGCGTTGTCTATCTGGTCGAAGGCCACCTCGCGGTTGGCCGGGTCGTCGGGGACGGTCTTGGCCAGGACCTTGGTGATGGCGGCCGTGAGCGTGGTCTTGCCGTGGTCGACGTGGCCTATGGTGCCCACGTTCAGGTGCGGCTTGTTCCTCTCGAACTTGCCCTCTGGTCATCTCTCTCTCCTATCCTTTCTGCTATCTCGGCCGCGATGCTCTTGGGCACCTCGGCGTAGTGGTCGAACTGCATGGTGAACGTCGCGCGGCCCTGGGTCTTGGATCGCACGGTCGTCGCGTAACCGAACATCTCGGAGAGCGGCACCATCGCCCGGATGACCTGCCCGCCGCCGCGAGAGTCCATGCCCTGGATCTGCCCGCGCCTGGCGCTCAGGTCGCCCATGACGTCGCCCATGAACTCCTCGGGCACGACGACCTCGACGTCCATGATCGGCTCGAGCAGGACCGGGTTGGCCCTCTTGAGGGCCTCCTTGGCCGCCATCGAGCCGGCGATCTGGAACGCCATCTCGCGACGAGTCGACGTCGTGGTAGGAACCATCGACGAGCTCGAACCTTGACGTCAACGACCGGGAACCCGGCCACGACACCGGAGTCCATCGCGCTCCTTGATGCCCTTGTCCACGCTGGGGATGTACTCCCGCGGGATGACACCGCCGACGATCTTGTTCTCGAACTCGTAGCCGTCCTCGTCGTTGTGCTCGATGTTGATGACGGCGTGGCCGTACTGGCCGCGGCCACCGGTCTGGCGCACGAAGCGGCCCTCGACGTCCTCGACGCGCCGGCGGATGGTCTCCCTGTAGGCGACCTGCGGCCGGCCGATGTTGGCGTCCACCCTGAACTCGCGCAGCAGCCGGTCGAGGATGATCTCCAGGTGCAGCTCGCCCATGCCGGCGATGACGGTCTGGCCCGTCTCCTCGTCGCCGCGCACGGAGAACGTCGGATCCTCCTCGGCGAGACGCTGCAGGGCGACGGTCAGCTTCTCCTGGTCGGCCTTCGTCTTGGGCTCGATGGCCTGGTCGATGACCGGCTCGGGGAAGATCATCTCCTCCAGCACGATCTGCTCGGGATCGTCCGCCGCCACGAGCGTGTCGCCCGTCCCGGTGTTGGAGAGCCCGATGGCCGCCACCAGCTCGCCGGCGTAGACCTCGTCGCGCTGCTCGCGGCTGTTGGCGTGCAGCTGCAAGAGCCTGCCGACGCGCTCGCGCCGGCCCTTGGTCGTGTTCATGACGTACGAGCCGGACTTGAGCGTGCCGGAGTAGACCCTCATGTACGTCAGCTTGCCGACGTGCGGGTCGGACTGCACCTTGAAGGCGAGCGCGGACAGCGGGCCGTTCTCGTCGGCCTCGCGCGTGACCTCCTCGCCGTCGAGCGTGCTGCCCTCGACGGGCGGCACGTCCAGCGGGCTCGGCAGGTAGTCCACGACGCCGTCGAGCAGCGGCTGAACGCCCTTGTTCTTGAACGCGGAGCCGACGAACACGGGGGTCATCTGGTTCTCGAGCGTGGCCTTGCGGATCGCCGCGCGGATCTGGTCCGCGTCGATCTCCTCGCCCTCCAGATACATGACCATGAGCTCTTCGTCCTGGTCGGCGACGGCCTCGAGCAGCTTCTCCCGGTACTCGCCGGCGAGCCCGCTGCATGTCCTCGGGGATGTCCCGGACTCTCCCAGGTCGCACCCAGATCGTCCGTGTAGACGATGGCCTTCATCTCGACGAGGTCGACGATCCCCTGGAACTCGCTCTCGGCCCCGATCGGCAACTGCACCGGCACGGCGTTGGCGCCGAGCCGCTCGACCATGGTGCCGACGGCCTTGTAGAAGTCGGCCCCGATGCGGTCCATCTTGTTGACGAACGCTATGCGCGGGACCCCGTACTTGTCGGCCTGGCGCCACACCGTCTCCGACTGCGGCTCAACACCCGCAACGGAGTCGAAGAGCGCTATCGAACCGTCGAGCACGCGCAGGCTGCGCTCCACCTCGACGGTGAAGTCCACGTGCCCGGGCGTGTCTATAATGTTGATGCGGTGTTGCTCGGGGATACGGCTGTGGACGCCCTCCCGCTGCTCGCCCTTGCCGTTCTTCTCGGAGCCCTCGATGCCGCCCCAGAACACGGTGGTCGCGGCGGAGGTGATGGTGATGCCGCGCTCGCGCTCCTGGGCCATCCAGTCCATGACGGCGTTGCCGTCGTGGACCTCGCCCAGCTTGTGGGTGAGGCCCGTGTAGAGCAGGATGCGCTCCGTGGTCGTCGTCTTGCCGGCATCGATGTGGGCCATGATGCCGATATTCCGTACCCGCCTTAGCGGCGTTTTTCTAGCTGCTGTAACTGCCATACTTCTTCTCGTCACCACCTGTAGTGTGCGAACGCCCGGTTGGCCTCGGCCATCCGGTGGGTGTCTTCCTTTGCGCTTCACGCTGGAGCCTATGTTGTCCTTGGCGTCCAGGATCTCGCCGGCCAGCCTGCGGCCCATCGTCTTCTCGCGCCGCGCCCGGGCGAAGCCGACCATCCAGCGCAGGGCGAGCGTGTTGGCCCGGCGCGGGATCACCTCGATCGGCACCTGGTAGGTCGCGCCGCCGACGCGGCGGCTCTTGACCTCGATGCGCGGCCGGATGTTGTCGAGGGCGTTGTTGAGGACCGTGACGGGGTTCGAGCCCGTCCGCTCCTCGATGTACGAGAGGGCGTCGTAGACTATCTTCTCGGACGTGCCCTTCTTGCCGTCGAGCATGATCTTGTTGGTAAGCTGCTGCACCAGCACGCTCCCGTAGACGGGATCGCCCGGTATCTTCCTCTTTGGTGGCGCCGCTCGCCTTGGCATCTGTTACTCCCCTACCCCTTCTTCGTCCCGTACTTGGAGCGACCCTGCTTGCGGTCGTTGACGCCCAGCGTGTCGAGCGCCCCGCGCACGACCTTGTAGCGCACGCCCGGCAGGTCCTTCACGCGACCGCCGCGAACCAGCACCACGGAGTGCTCCTGCAGGTTGTGCCCCTCGCCCGGGACGTAGGCCGTGACCTCGTGGCCGTTCACCAGACGGACCCTCGCTATCTTGCGCAGCGCGGAGTTCGGCTTCTTCGGCGTCGTCGTCGAGACGCGCGTGCACACGCCCCGCCGCTGCGGGAGAACCCTGCAGCGCCGGCGTAGCCGTCTTCTTCGTCTGAAGCTCCCGCTCTTTGCGCACGAGTTGGTTCGTCGTGGGCATAACTCGGCCTTCCTCTCTATCCGTGGGAAAGGGGTTTACTACAAAAGTCGAGCAACGTGGCCCGAGCACCCGTCTCCGGGCGCAAAAGCTCGCGCCACGAGCGATAATTTTAGCTCAGCAGGCCGCCATGTCAAGCCGGAGTCGCTTCGCTCCAGCGAGTAGTTGGTCGTCGCTGCGCTCCTCAGGCGAAAAGCGAATAGTGAGGGTTAACTACTCCCTATTCGCTCAGAAACGACGGTCAGCCCCCAGCCCGTAAGCTGAGGACTGACCGTTGCTCTAACCTAGCGGCGCTTTACGACGCCGCTATATCGAGCTCGTCGACGTCCCGCGCGCGGTAGCCTTCGACGGCCACAGTGAGCTGCCGGTAGCGTGGCAGCCCGGTGGCGGCGGGGATCAGCTTGCCGATGATGACGTTCTCCTTCAGGCCGGCGAGCCCGTCCATCTTGCCCTCGATCGCCGCGTCCGTCAGCACCCTGGCGGTCTCCTGGAAGGAAGCCGCGGAGAGGAAGCTGTCGGTGGCGAGGGAGGCCTTGGTGATGCCCATGAGGACCGTGTGGAAGGTGGCGGGCTTGCCCTCTTCCTCCTCGACCCGGGCGTTCTCGGCCAGCACCGTGAAGCGGTCCGCGATCTGCTCGGGGAGCAGGTTCGTGTCTCCCGGGTTGTCCACCACGACCTTGCGCAGCATCTGGCGCACGATCACTTCGATGTGCTTGTCGTGGATGTCCACGCCCTGGGCCCGGTAGACCTTCTGCACCTCGTCCACCAGGTACCGCTCGGTGGTCGTGGTGCCGCGCTCGTAGCGCAGGTCGTTCTCGAGCAGGGCGTGCGGGTAGACCGAGCCTTCGGTGATCTGGGTGTTCGCCCGGACCTCCGCGCCCTCGACGAACTCTGGCCTGAGCAACTGGCGCTCGACCTTGTACTCGCGGGTCTCCGCGCCGTCAGGCGAGGTGATGGTCACCTTGATCAGGCGATCCGAATCCGTCTCCTCCAGGCTTACGAAGCCGTCGATCTCCGCGACCATGGCCTCGGCCTTGGGGTGGCGGGCCTCGAAGAGCTCCGTAACCCGCGGCAGACCGGCCGTGATGTCCTCGCCGGCGATGCCGCCGGTGTGGAAGGTCCGCATCGTGAGCTGCGTGCCCGGTTCGCCGATGGACTGGGCCGCGATGATGCCGACGGCCTCGCCCACGTCCACGGGCCTGTAGGTGCTCAGAGCCCTGCCGTAGCAGGCCTGGCACACGCCCTGCGGGCTCTCGCACTTGGATGGGGTCCGGACCGAAACGAGGGTCTCGCGCGGCAGCCCCTCCTGCCAGGTGGCAAGAATCCTCGGCGTGATGTCGGTTCCGGCCTCGGCGACGACCTCCCCGGTCTCGGGGTTGACGAGGTCGCGGGCCAGGTAGCGGGCCGCGACGGAATCGTTGGCGTCGCCCCGACCACCCTCGAGGTACAGGGGCAGCTCGACGAACTCCTCGGTGCCGCAGTCCTCGTCGTTGACGACGACGTCCTGCGAGACGTCGACGAGG
The DNA here is from genome assembly GCA_963769655.1 of uncultured Rubrobacteraceae bacterium. GTDB lineage: Bacteria > Actinomycetota > Rubrobacteria > Rubrobacterales > Rubrobacteraceae > CAVYMT01. The sequence continues at coordinate 921,966 of CAVYMT010000007.1, forward strand.
CGCCGGGTGAGGTAGCCGGAGTCGGCCGTACGCAGGGCGGTATCGGCCTGGCCCTTCCTGGCGCCGTGGGTCGAGGTGAAGTACTCCAGCACCGAGAGGCCCTCTATGAAGTTCGACTTCACGGGCTCGTCGATGATCTCGCCCTTCGTGTTCGTCATCAGGCCGCGCATACCGGCGAGCTGGGTGAAGTTCGAGTAGTTACCCCTGGCGCCGGAGTCCGCCATCATGTAGATGGGGTTCAGGGTGAAGAGGTTGTCCTTCATGGCCTGCTCGACCTCGTTCTTGGCCTGCGTCCACAGGCCTATGACCCGCTCCAGGCGCTCGTCGTCGGAGATGAAGCCCTGGTCCCACTGGTCCTCGACCTCGTTGACGAGCCCCTCGTACCGCTCCATGATGCCGTCTTTTTGCTTCGGCACGACGATATCGTTCTTGCCGACGGAGATGCCGGCCCGGGTGGCGGTGTGGAAGCCTACCCTCTTGAGGGTGTCCAGCAGCTGGCTCACAAGCTCCGTCGGGTGGCGATCCACGTAAGAGGCGACGAGGGCCTTGATCTCGCCCTTCTTCAGCACGTAGTTGACGTAGTCGTACTCTTCGGAAACGTAAGCGTCCCCTAGATAGTCCCGCAGGGTCTGCTCGACGTTCTCGTTGAACAGGACGCGCCCGAGCGTCGTCTCCAGCCGCCCGCCGTTCCTGCGGACGATGACCTTGTCATGGATCTTGAGCGAGCCCTCCTTGTAGGCGGCCTCGGCCTCGTCGTAGGAGGAGAGGTACGCCTTGACCTCGGACTCCTCGTAGTCCTCCCTGGCCAGGGTGACGTAGTAGAGCCCGAGAACCATGTCCTGGGACGGCACCGCGATCGGGAACCCGTTCGCCGGGAGCAGGATGTTCTGCGTCGAGAGCATCAGCACCCGCGCCTCCGCCTGGGCCTCGGGGCTCAGGGGGACGTGGACCGCCATCTGGTCGCCGTCGAAGTCCGCGTTGAACGCGGCGCACACCAGCGGGTGAACCTGGATGGCCTTGCCCTCGACCAGCACCGGCTCGAAGGCCTGGATGCCGAGCCTGTGCAGCGTCGGCGCGCGGTTCAGGAGCACCGGGTGCTCCTTGATCACGTCCTCAAGCACGTCCCACACCTCGGGCCTGAGCCGCTCGACCATCTGCTTGGCGCTCCGGATGTTCGGCGCCAGCGCCCGGTCCACGAGCACCTTCATGACGAACGGCTTGAACAGCTCGACCGCCATCAGGCGCGGCAGGCCGCACTGGTGCATCAGCAAGCTAGGACCGACCACGATGACCGAACGGCCCGAGTAGTCGACGCGCTTGCCGAGCAGGTTCTGGCGGAAGCGACCCTGCTTGCCCTTGAGCATGTCCGAGAGGCTCTTGAGCGCCCGGTTGCCGGCGCCCGTGACAGCGCGTCCGCGGCGACCGTTGTCGAAGAGGGCGTCCACCGCCTCCTGAAGCATCCGCTTCTCGTTGTTCACGATAACGTCCGGCGCCCCGAGATCCAGGAGCCGGCGCAGCCGGTTGTTGCGGTTGATGACCCGGCGGTACAGGTCGTTCAGGTCGCTCGTGGCGAAGCGCCCGCCGTCGAGCTGGACCATCGGCCTCAGGTCCGGCGGTAGGACCGGGATGGCGTCCATGATCATCCACTGCGGCCTGTTGCCGCTCGTGCGGAACGCGTCGACGACCTTGAGGCGCTTGATCGCCTTCTGGCGCTTCTGGCCCCGCGAGTCGTTCACGGTGTCACGCAGGTCCTGGGCCTCGTCCTCGAGGTCGACCTGGCTGATGAGATCCCTGACGGCCTCGGCGCCCATGCCGCCGCGGAAGTACACGCCGTAGCCGTACTCGTCGCCGAAGCGGTCCTTCATCTCGCGGAACAGCTCTTCGTCGTCCACGATCTGGCGCGGCTCCAGGGTCTGGAACTCCTCCCAGGAACGGCGCACCAGGTTGATCTGCTCCTGGATCGAGCGCTGGATGTCCGCGACGGCCTCCTCGGCCTCCTTGCGGACGCGGCCTATGGCGGCCTCGCGATCCTCATCGGGGATCTCCGCGAACTCCTCGGTCAGCTCGTCGGGCGAGCTCTCGCCCTTGATCACGCTCTCGCGCTTGATCCCGAGCGCCTGGACCTGGTCGACCTCCTCGTCCCGGTCCTCCTCGAGCTTCCGGATCTCGTCCTCGACCTCGTTGCGCAGCCGGTCTATGTCGTTGGCCCGCTCCTCGCGGTCCACCCACGTAACGATGGAGCTCGCGAAGTACAGCACCCGGTCGAGCTCCTTCGGGCTGATGTCCAGCAGGTAGCCCATCCGGCTCGGCACGCCCTTGACGAACCACACGTGCGCCACCGGGGCGGCGAGCTCGATGTGGCCCATCCGGTCGCGTCGGACGCGGGCGCGGGTCACCTCGACGCCGCACCTCTCGCAGATGATGCCCTTGAAACGGATCCTCTTGTACTTGCCGCAGTAGCACTCCCAGTCCTTCGACGGGCCGAAGATCCGCTCGTCGAAGAGCCCGTCCTTCTCGGGACGCAGGGTGCGGTAGTTGATGGTCTCCGGCTTGGTTACCTCGCCTCGGGACCATTCCCGGATCTCCTCGGCAGAGGCGAGGCCGATGGAGATCTTCTCAAGCTTGTTTATGTCTATGTCGCGCTCTAGCCCCTGCAAGCTATGCTCCTCCTCTGCCGTAAGCATCCGGCACGTCGTCCAGGTTGCCCGTCGGTTCGTCGCGGCTGAGGTTGATCCCCAGTGCCCGCGCGGCCTCGTCCCAGTCGCGCCGCTCGGAGTCCTCCGCGGCGGCCTCTGCGTTGTAGACCGGCTTGACCGACAACCCCAGGGACTGCATCTCCTTCAAGAGGACCTTGAAGCTGGCCGGGACGCCGGGCTCCGGTATGTTGTCGCCCTTTACGATCGACTCGTAGCTCTTGACCCGGCCCACCCGGTCGTCGCTCTTTATCGTCAGCAACTCCTGCAAGGTGTGCGCCGCGCCGTAGGCTTCGAGCGCCCAAACCTCCATCTCGCCGAACCGCTGCCCGCCGAACTGCGCCTTGCCGCCGAGCGGCTGCTGCGTCACGAGCGAGTACGGACCGGTGCTCCTGGCATGGATCTTGTCGTCCACCAGGTGCAGGAGCTTCAGTATGTACATGTAGCCGATGGTGATCCTGCCGTCGAAGGCCTCGCCGGTGCGCCCGTCGTAGAGCGTCACCTTGCCGCCGCGTCCCATGCCGATGTCGGCACCGCCGTCGGCGCGGACCTTCTCTATGGCCTCGTTGATGTCCTCGATCTCGGCGCCGGAGAAGACCGGGGTCGAGACGAAGGTCGGCTCGCCGCCGTTCTCGCCGAGGCCCTTGCTCGCGGCCCACCCGAGATGGGTCTCGAGGATCTGGCCGATGTTCATCCGGCTCGGAACGCCGAGCGGCGATAGGATCACGTCGACCGGCGTGCCGTCCTCCATGAACGGCATGTCCTCCTCGGGCACGATCCTGGAGATGACGCCCTTGTTGCCGTGGCGCCCGGCGAGCTTGTCGCCCTCCGCTATCTTGCGCTTGGTCGCCACGAAGACCCGGACCATCTCGTTGACCCCGGGGGAGAGCTCGTCGCCCACGTCCCGGCTGAAACGCTTGACGTCTATGACGACGCCGCCCTCGCCGTGGGGAACCTTGAGCGAGGAGTCCTTGACCTCGCGCGCCTTCTCGCCGAAGATCGCCCGCAAGAGCTTCTCCTCGGGGGTCGGCTCGCTCTCGCCCTTGGGCGTGACCTTGCCGACGAGCACGTCGCCGGAGCCGACCTCGGCCCCGATGCGGATGATGCCGTCGATGTCGAGGTTCATCAGCACGTCGTCCGAGGCGTTGGGTATGTCCCGCGTGATCTCCTCGGGGCCCAGCTTGGTGTCCCGGGCCTGTACCTCGTACTCCTCGATGTGGATGGAGGAGAGCACGTCGTCCTTGACGATGCGCTCGGAGATGATGATGGCGTCCTCGAAGTTGTAGCCCTCCCACGGCATGAAAGCCACGAGCAGGTTCTTGCCGAGCGCCAGCTCGCCCTGGTCGGTGGAAGACCCGTCGGCCAAGACGGTCCCGGCCTCGACGGACTCACCCTCGGCGACCAGCGGCCGCTGGTTGACGCAGGTGCCCTGGTTGGAGCGGGCGAACTTGCGCAGGTGATAAGTGTCCGTCTCGCCGTCCTCGCGGCGTACGGAGATCCTGTCCGCCACCACCCGCTCGACGGTGCCAGCGTTGTGCGCCAGCAGCACGTCGCCGGTGTCGGTCGCCGCCCGGAACTCCATCCCGGTCCCGACGTACGGTGCCTCGCTGCGGAGCAGGGGCACGGCCTGACGCTGCATGTTCGCGCCCATCAGCGCGCGGTTGGCGTCGTCGTGCTCGAGGAACGGGATCAGGGCCGTGCCGACGGAGACCGTCTGCAGCGGCGCCACGTCCACGTAGTCGACCTCCTCAGGCAACACGGTCGCGACGTCGCCGCCCCGCCTGCGCGCCAAAATCTGCTCGTCGGCGAGGATCTCACCCGTCTTCAGGTTGACCGGCGTGTTGGCCTGGGCAATCGTGAACTCCTCTTCCTCGTCGGCGGAGAGGTACTCGATCTCGTCGGTCACCTTGCCGTCCACGACCTTGCGGTACGGCGTCTGCAAGAAGCCGTACTCATCGACCGTGGCGAAGGTCGAGAGCTGCCCGATGAGCCCGATGTTCGGTCCCTCGGGCGTCTCTATGGGGCACATCCGCCCGTAGTGGGTCGGGTGCACGTCGCGAACCTCGATGGGCGCCCGCTCGCGGCTCAAACCGCCCGCCCCCATCGCGCTCAAGCGACGGCGGTGGGAGAGGCCGCTCAAGGTGTTGGTCTGGTCCATGAACTGCGAGAGCTGCGAGGAGCCGAAGAACTCCTTGATCGCGCTGGCGACCGGCTTGGTGTTGACCACGCTCTGGGGCGTGATGGACTCCTCGTCCTGGGTCGTCATCCGCTCGCGCACGACACGCTCCATCCGGTACATGCCGATCCGGAACGCCTCCTGAACCAGCTCACCGACGGTCCTGAGCCGGCGGTTGCCGAAGTGCTCGTACTCGTCGAGCTTGTGCCGGATGCGCTCGTAGTTGGTCCTGCCGAACTCCTCTTCCTCGGCGACCTCCTCGGAGACCTGGATGAGCCGCTTGAGGAGCCCCTCGATGTCCTCGATGGTGAGGGTCTGGATGCTCGGGTCCACGTCGAGCTTGAGCTTCTTGTTGACCTTGTAGCGGCCAACCTCGGAGAGGTCGTACCTCTTGGAGTCGAAGAATAGCCCGTCGACGAGGTTCTGCGCGTTCTCCAGGTTGACCGGCTCCCCGGGCCGCTGCCGCCGGAAGACCTCCAGCAGCGCGTCCTCCCGCGAGGCGGTGTCGTCCCTCTCGAGCGTGTTCCTGATGAGCCACGAGTCGCCGAAGCGCCCGAGGATCTCCTCCGGCCCACCCATTCCGAGGGCCTTCAAAAGCACCGTGACCGGCAGCTTGCGCTTGCGGTCGATGCGCACCGAGACATAACCCTTGGTCTCGACCTCGAACTCCAGCCAGGACCCGCGCCCCGGCATGAGGCTCGCCGTCAGGACCTGCTTGGTCTGGTCCTTGGGCTCCATGACGTACGCACCCGGAGACCGCACGAGCTGGGTGACGACAACCCGCTCGGTCCCGTTGATGACGAACGTTCCCGACCGCGTCATGAGCGGGAAGTCGCCCATGAAGACGTCCTGCTCGCGGATCTCGCCCGTCTCCTTGACGATGAACCGCACCCGCACGAACAGCGGGGCCGCGAACGTCTTGTCCTTGGACATGCACTCCTCGACGGAGGCCGGCGCATCTTCGAATCGATGCTCGCCAAACTCCACCGCGTAGGAGCCTGTGTAGTCCTCTATCGGGGATATCTCCGTGAGGGTCTGCTTAATGCCCTCGTCCAGGAACTTCTGAAATGAGTTGAGCTGTATCTCTACGAGATCCGGCAGCTGAAATTCTGTGGCCTGCAATTGGGCATAAGGATGCCGCTTCCGGCGCACGACAGGGGTCACCAAATTAACTCTCCTCCGCCAAGAAAGTTGATAAAAAACGGCTTAACACGCAAACGAATATCTTACCCCCCATACCCGCACGAGTCAAGGCCAAACGGCTTACGATTCATCTGCGCCGGCCCGGGTGGATCGGCGGACCCAGAGTGTACCACTTCGTCCGGCCCCCGCCCCGGGCTACGGGCCGGTCGCAGCTTCGTCCGGAGGTGCTACGGCTCGTCGATGCCTTTCTTAGTCAGGAACGAGAAGTCGCAGCCCTTCTCGGCCTGGGTGGCGAACCGGTCGTGCAGCCAGTCGTGGCCGCGTCTCGCCTGCGGCGCGGCGCTGGTCGGCCCACGGTCGAGCGTCTCGCGGCGGCGGTCCAGCTCGCGCCCTTCGACCAGGAGATCGAGCCGGCGCTCCCTGACGCTGAGGCGCACCCGGTCGCCGGTCTCCGCCAACGCCAGCGGGCCCCTTGAGGCTGCGTCGGGCGAGACGTGCAGCACGATCGTGCCGAACGCCGTGCCGCTCATCCTGGCATCCGAGATGCGGATCATGTCCTTTACGCCGGACAGCTTCTTCGGGATCGGGAGGTACCCCGCCTCCGGCATGCCGGCCGCGCTCCCGGGGCCCGCGTTCTTGAGCACGAGGGCGTCGTCGGGGCGCACGTCGAGGTCGGGGTCGTCGATCCGCGCGGCGAGGTCCTGCAGGGAGGAGAACACCACGCAGCGGGCCTCCCTCTCGAACAGCCGTGGGTCGGCGGCGGACCGCTTGATGATGGCCCCGTTCGGGGCGAGGCTGCCGAAGAGCGCGACCAGCCCGCCCCGAGGCTGAACGGGATCTTCGAGCGGCCGGATCACACCGCGGTCCACCCACTCGTCCCAGGCGGAGATCCTCTCCCCTACCGTCTCGCCCGTCACGGTCGCGCAGTCGAGGTGGAGCAGGTCGCCCAACTCCCTCATAACGGCGGGGATACCGCCCGCCGCCGCCAGGTCCTCCATGTAACCGGAGCCGGTGGGTTTCAGATCCACCAGGACGGGGGTGGTCTCCGAGAGCTCGTTCAGCCGCGCCAGATCGAACGGAAGCCCCAGGCGGCCGGCGATGGCTGCCAGGTGGATCACCGCGTTGGTCGATCCGCCGACGGCCAACAACACCCGCGTGGCGTTCTCAAGCGCCTCCGCGGTCAGTACGCGGCTCGGCCTGCGGTCCGACCCGACCAGCGAGGCCGCGATCCTCCCGCTCGCCTCCGCGACGCGGAGCCGCTCGGCGTCTACCGCCGGCACGGCCGCAGCACCCGTGGGCATCATGCCGAGGGCCTCGGAGATAGAGGCCATCGTGCTCGCCGTGCCCATTACGGCACAGGTCCCCGCCGTCGTCGCCAGGCGACCCTCGACCCCCTCTATCTGCTCTTCGGAGACCTCGCCGGCCCGGTAGCGCGCCCAGAACCGCCGGCAGTCCGTGCAGGCTCCAAGGCGCTCCCCACGGAAGCGGCTGGTGGACATCGGGCCCGTCACCAGTTGGACCGCCGGCAGGTCGGCCGACGCCGCGCCCATCAACTGCGCCGGGACCGTCTTGTCGCAGCCGCCGACCAGCACGACGGCGTCCATGGGCTGGGCCCGGATCATCTCCTCCACGTCCATGGACATCAGGTTGCGGAACTTGAGGCTCGTGGGGACCAGGTTGGGCTCGTTGAGCGAGATCGTGGGAAAGTCCAGCGGGAGCGCGCCGGACACTAGGACCCCGCGCTTGACCGCCTCGACCAGCTCCGGGACGTGCCGGTGGCAGTTGTTGAACCCGCTGGCGGAGTGACAGATCCCGACTATCGGACGCTCCAGCATCTCCCGGCCGTACCCCATCGAGGCCACGAAGGACCGCCGCAGGTACGCGCTGAAGCCGGCATCGCCGTAGTCGGTCAGCCCGCCCCCTAGCCCCTTCCGCGAAGAGCCCTCAGCGGCCGTAGTGCCTTTGGTACCCATGACCTCCGGAAGACGGTCTGTGTCTGCGGCAGGTAAATCCCTACCAGGCCAGGACAAATCATGGCACGCGACGCGGCCCGCGGCCAGCCCGCCAGACGGCGGGCACGAAAAAGCGGCGCCCCCTGGGGGGAGCGCCGCCGACTCGGACCTTTAGGCCCGGGCTTGGTGTATCCGGGCTACTTGAGCTCGACCGAGGCGCCGGCCTCCTCGAGCTGGGCCTTCAGAGCGTCGGCGTCCTCGCGGGAAGCGCCCTCCCTGACGGGGTTCGGGGCCTCGTCCACGAGGGCCTTCGCCTCCTTCAGGCCCAGGCCCGTCGCGGAGCGCACGACCTTGATGACCTGGATCTTCTTCTCGCCCGCCGCCTGGAGCACGACGTCGAACTCGGTCTGCTCCTCCTCGGCCGCCGCGACGCCGTCAGCGCCCGCTGCAGCAGCCGGGGCCGCCGCGACCGCCGTGGCCGACACGCCGAAGCGGTCCTCGAGGGCCTTCACAAGCTCCGAGAGCTCGAGAACGCTCATGTTCTCGATGGTCTCCATCAACTCTTCTTGGTTTACCGCCATCTCTCTTCCTCCTGAATCTCTACGTACTTGCTACCTACGACTGTCGGCGCTAGGAGCTCTCCGCGCCTTCCGCGCCCTGCTTCTGCTCGGCGATCTGGCCGAGCGCCACGACCAGGCCCTGAACGGTGTTGTTCAGCACCGTGACGAGGCCGGTGAGCGGGGACGAGATGCCGCCCACGATCTGGGCGAGGAGCTGCTCGCGGCCCGGCAGCTTGCTCAAGGCAACGACGTCCTCCTCGTTCAAGATACGGCCGCCCTCCAGCAGCCCACCCTTCAGGACGAAAGCCTCGACCTGATCCGCGAACTCCGCCATCAGCTTCGCGCTGGCGACCGGGTCCTCGGAGAACGCCAGGGCCGTCGGCCCGACCAAGAACTCGGTTAGTCCCTCGACCCCGGCCTCGTCGGCCGCCCGCTTGGTCAGCGTGTTCTTGGCGACCACGAAGTCGACGCCGGACTCGCGGCTGCGGCGCCTGAGGTCCGTGCTCCTGGCGACGTCCATGCCCTGGTAGTCCACGAGCACCGCCGAGCCGGCCCGCAGCTTGGTGACGAGGCGTTCGATCACCTGCGCCTTCTCTTCCCTGTTCACCTTCCTCCTCCTTCGTCCAAAAGAGAACCCCGGGGCCGCAGAGGCGCCCGGGGCAATGTTCCCGCAAAGCTGTTCCGCGACCTCGGCCGGGGGCTCTAAGCCTTTAAACTTCCGTCCCGGCTGTCTCTGGTCTGTATCCGTTTTGTGGTCCGCGGCGTTTGACGGCCGCAGCGTGCGAGATCTTAATCCTTCTCCACCGTGGGGTCAACCTTGATCGACGGTCCCATCGTCGTCGTGAGGGCCACGGACTTGAAGTAGCGGCCCTTCACCGGCGCCGGGCGCGCCCGCTGCAGCTCCTCGCGCAGGGCGAAGTAGTTCTCTACCAGCTGGTCCACGTCGAACGACTTCTTGCCGATCACGCCGTGGATGATCCCGTACCGGTCGACCCGGTACTCGATCTTGCCGCGCTTGATCTCCTCGACCGCCCGGCCTACTTCCTGGGTGACGGTACCGCTCTTGGGGTTGGGCATGAGCCCTCTCGGACCGAGCACCGGCCCCAGGCGCCCGACGACGCTCATCTGGTCCGGCGTGGCGACCGCCACGTCGAAGTCCATGTAGCCCTCGTCCCTGACCCTCGCCGCCAGGTCCTCCGAGCCGACGACGTCGGCCCCGGCCTCCTCGGCCTCGCGGGCCCCGTCACCGACGGCGAAGACCGCCACCCGGCGCGTCTTGCCGGTGCCGTTGGGCAGCATCAGCGTGCCTCGCACCATCTGGTCCGCCCGACGGGGATCCACGTTCAGGTGGACGTGCGCCTCCACGCTCTCGTCGAACTTGGCCCCGTCGAGGCTCTTCAACAACTCCAGCGCCTCGCGCGGCGCGTAGAGCCGCTCGGGGTCCACCTTCGCCTTCTGCTCCAGAAGCCGTCTACCCATTGACCGTAATCCCCATGCTCCGGGCCGTCCCCTCGACGATCTTCGCCGCGCCGTCTATGTCGGCGGCGTTGAGGTCCGGCATCTTTGTCCTGGCTATCTCCTCGACCTGAGCCCGGCTCACGGTGCCGACCTTCTCGCGGTTCGGCTCGCCGCTGCCCTTCTCAACGCCCGCGGCCTGCCTCAAGAGGAACGCGGCCGGGGGCGTCTTGGTGATAAACGTGAACGAACGGTCCTCGAAGACCGTGATCTCGACGGGGATGATCTGGCCCATCTGGTCGCGCGTGGCGTCGTTGAATTGCCGCACGAACTCCCCGATGTTCACCTGCGCTTGGCCCAGGGCCGGGCCTACCGGCGGCGCCGGGTTGGCCTGCCCGCCAGTGATCTGCAATTTCAGTTTGCGCGCTACGCGGCGCCCGCGTCCTCTACCCATACGATTCCTTAGGTTGCCTTCTAGAGCTTCGCCACCTGGTTGAAGGAGAGCTCCACCGGCGTCTCACGCCCGAAGATGGAGACCAGCACCTTCAACCTCGACTGGTCGACGTTAATGTCGGAGATCGAGCCGGTAAAGTCCGACAGCGGTCCCCCGATCACCTTGACGGTCTCCCCTATCTGGTAGTCGACCGTGGTCTTGACCTTCTCGCGCGTCTCCGCGGCCTCGCCCGGGTGCAGTAGCCTCTCGACCTCGGCCCGCGAGAGCGGCAACGGCGTGTCCCCGGCACCGACGATCTGGGTGACCCCGGGCGTCTGGCGCACGAGGCGCCAGGTGTCGTCGTTCATGTCCATGTTGACGAGGATGTACCCCGGGAACTGGCGCTGGACGGTCGGCACCTTCTTGCCGTTCTTGATCTCGATGACGCTCTCCGTCGGGATCGAGATGTCCCCAAAGAACCTGTTGAGGCCGAGGGATTCGATCCGGCGCTCCATCGTCGTCCGGACCTTGTTCTCGTGCCCGGAGTATGTGTTTACTACGTACCACTTCTTCAAGAGATTCCGCTCCTAGTGCTACAGGAAGATCAGACGCGCCACCCTCTGGAACACGAAGTCCCAGGCGGCGACGTACGCGGCGAGCGTCAGCACGATGATGAGCACCACAGCCGTGCTCTGCCTGAGCTGTTCCCGGTCGGGCCAACTCACCCGCCGAAGCTCGCTGCGGACGCCCCGGATAAAGTCCGTCAACCCCGAGAGGCGTCCCCGCTTTTTCTGCTGCTGCGCCTTCTTGCCGGCGGCCCCGCCGGACCCGCGCTTTTTACCCATCTAATCCTCGCCTGACCTTTTTCGCCGGAGCAGGGCAGGAGGGACTCGAACCCCCGACCTGCGGTTTTGGAGACCGCTGCTCTACCAACTGAGCTACTGCCCTCCGTACGACCCGATGCCTACCGGGTCTCCCGGTGCGCCGTATGGTGCCGGCACCACGGGCAATACTTCTGTAGCTGGATGCGGTCCGGGGTGTTGCGCCGGTTCTTCCGGCTGTGGTAGTTCCGGCGCTTGCACTCGTCGCAAGCCAGCGTTACCAATTGTCGCACAGCTTTCCTCCAAATCACAGGGGCGGCAAACGCCGCCCCCGCAGCAACCTATAGCCTGCTTCTACTCCACGATCTGGGTGACGACTCCGGCACCCACGGTCCGCCCGCCCTCGCGGATGGCGAAGTTCAGTCCCTCGTCCATCGCGATCGGGCTTATCAGCTCCACGTCCATCACCGTGTTGTCCCCGGGCATCACCATCTCCACGCCCTCCTCCAGGCGGATCTCCCCCGTCACGTCCGTCGTGCGGAAGTAGAACTGCGGGCGGTACGCCGAAAAGAACGGCGTGTGGCGGCCGCCCTCCTCCTTGGAGAGGACGTACACCTCGGCCTTGAAGCGCGTGTGGGGCGTTATCGAGCCCGGCTTGGCGAGTACCTGCCCCCGCTCTATGTCGTCCCGCCTCACGCCCCTAAGGAGCGCCCCTATGTTGTCGCCGGCCTGGGCGGAGTCCATCGACTTGTTGAACATCTCCACCCCCGTGACCACCGTCTTGCGCGTGGGGCGGATGCCGACGACCTCGACCTCGGTGTTCAGCGAGATCGTGCCCGTCTCCACCCTCCCCGTGGCCACCGTGCCGCGCCCCTGGATGGTGAACACGTCCTCCACCGCCAAGAGGAAGTCCCGGTCCACGTCCCGCTCGGGCTCGGGCACGTACCCGTCGACCGCCCCCATCAGCTCCAGTATCGCCGGCTCCCCGTGCTCGGAGTCGTCGCCCTCCAGGGCCCGCAAGGCGCTGCCGACCACCACGGGGACGTCGTCGCCCGGGAACTCGTACTCGCTGAGGAGCTCCCTGACCTCCATCTCCACCAGCTCCAAGAGCTCCGGGTCGTCGACCATGTCGGCCTTGTTCAAGAACACCACTATGTAGGGGACCCCCACCTGCCTCGCCAGCAGGATGTGCTCGCGCGTCTGGGGCATCGGGCCCGTCGGCCGCGGAGACCACGAGGATCGCCCCGTCCATCTGGGCGGCGCCCGTGATCATGTTCTTGACGTAGTCGGCGTGCCCCGGGCAGTCCACGTGGGCGTAGTGGCGGGCCTCGGTGGCGTACTCCTGGTGGCTGGTGGCGATGGTGATCCCGCGCTGGCGCTCCTCGGGGGCGTTGTCTATCTGGTCGAAGGCCACCTCGCGGTTGGCCGGGTCGTCGGGGACGGTCTTGGCCAGGACCTTGGTTATGGCGGCCGTGAGCGTGGTCTTGCCGTGGTCGACGTGGCCTATGGTGCCCACGTTCAGGTGCGGCTTGTTCCTCTCGAACTTGCCCCTGGACATTCGCGCTTCCTTTCTCTACGTCACATTCCCACCGAACACAAGGAAGTAGCGGTGGCAGGACTCGAACCTGCGACACGCGGATTATGATTCCGCTGCTCTAACCGACTGAGCTACACCGCCACGCCTACGTCGGGCACCGTTGTCTCCCGGTCCCAGAGCCCCCGAGCGGACTTGAACCGCTGACCCCTTCCTTACCATGGAAGTGCTCTACCACTGAGCTACAGGGGCACATCTCGTTCATGGGGGCGGGAGGATTCGAACCTCCGTAGGCGAAGCCGGCAGATTTACAGTCTGCTCCCTTTGGCCGCTCGGGCACACCCCCGGCCACGCCCAGGGACACCCGAAGGGTCACGCCCCGAAACGCCCGATTATGGTAGCAAACGCCTACGACTTTTCAACAGAGCCCACAAAGAGCCCGGGAAGGGATTCGAACCCCCGACCTGCCGCTTACAAGGCGGCTGCTCTACCGCTGAGCTACCCGGGCGTTAGAGCGGTCGGCTATCAGCACTCAGCCGTCAGCTTCTCCCGCCCGACACGGCCCCCATTATCGCACGCGGCACGCTAGCAGCGGCCCACCGATCATCAATAGAACTACCGAGCCGCAAGTGCCAACACGCCATGCCTTCCAGGGTCTTTGCTGAAAGCTGAGCGCTGACGGCTGAAAGCTTATTCGGCGGCTCGACGGCGGATCTCCTCTAACCTGCGCAGGGTCTCGGGCGAGAGACGGTCGGAGATGCGCGAGCGTCGGGGCACGTCGGGGGCGCGGGTCACGGCCGGCAGCTCGTCGAACAGCTCGGCGAACTCGCGGGGCGTGGCGCGGGTCGAACCGCGAGCGAGGGCCGTGCGCTGCAGGGCGAAGTCCCCGGTGTAGACGGTGGCCGCGCCGTCGAGGTTGGCGAGCAGGCGCTCTATGATGTCGTCCGCGGACTCGCCGGGGGCGCTGTAGACAACGCGCACTATCCCTCCGGCCCGTAGCTCCTCCCTCCTGGGCTCAGGGCTACGGTGGGCGTCGAAGACGACGACGATGGTCCGCCCGGTCCAGCCCGCGGCCTTCAGGGCGTCGTTGACGAGCAACTCTCTGGCAGCATCAAGATCGTCCGCCGCGCGGTAGCGGTCGAGGGCCCCGATCACGTTGTAGGCGTCCAGGATCAGGTACTCGGCCATCCCCGCTGCCTCCGAGCCTCGTACAACAGGACCGCCGCCGCCACGGAGACGTTCAGGGACTCGACCGAGCCGAGCATCGGGATCTCGACCGACCCGTCGCAAGCCTCGCGCACGAGCCTCCTGACCCCCTGCCCCTCGCCGCCGAGCACGAGCGCCACGGGCCCCGACAAGTCGATGTCGGTGTAGACCGATCCCCCGACCTCGGCGGCATAGACCCAGAGCCCCGCGTCCTTCATCCGATCAATCGCCCGCCGCAGGTTCGTCTCCCTCGCCACCCGGACGTGCTCGCTGGCCCCGGCGCTGGCCTTGACCGCCACCGTCGTCACCCCCACCGCCCTGTCCTTCGGCACGACGACGCCGCTCGCCCCGGCCCCGTCGGCGGCCCGCAGCACGGCTCCGAGGTTGCGTGGGTCCGTCACGCCGTCGAGCACGACGACGAGCGGCTCCGGCCCGCCGATGATCTCCTCCATCCCCGAATAAGGGTATGGCTCAGCGCGGGCGGCGACGCCCCCGTGCGCCCCTCCGTGGGCCAGCTCGTCGACCCGCGTCCGGGGGACCTTCTTAACGGGGACGCCGCGCGCGGCGGCGAGCTCCCGGACCTCCGCCTGGCCCACCGCGTCCAGAACCTCGAAGATCCCGCGCCGACCAGCCCGCAGCGCTTCGGCCACGGGGCGGATACCGTAGATAGTCTCTTGCTTCAATCCGGCTTGATCAGCGGCGGCTCAGGACCGGGCCGTCGGAGGTATCTTCCACGGCCCACCCCTCCGCGTGCAACTCGTCCCGCAGCCGGTCGGCGGTGGCCCAGTCCTTCTCTTGCCGCGCCCGTTCCCGGCCGGCGACCCGGTCGAGCACCCCGTTCTCGGGCTTCTCTTCGTACCGGACGCGTACCCCGCCGACCACCGTCCAGAGCTCCTCCGCCAGGTCGAAGCCGAAGATGGTCATGATCTCCTCTATGGCCGCCGCGAGTCCGACGAACTCCCCGGCAGCCTCTGGACGGGTGGAGATCTCGCGCCCGGCCTTCCCGGCGACGTCGAAGACGGCGGCCACGGCGCCTGGGGTATTGAGGTCGTCAGCCATCGCCGCCTCGAACGCCTCGCGCAACTCCGTAGCGAGTTGTTCGTCCAGGGGCGACGATTGCCTCGAGCCGGAGATCCGACGGTAGAGCCTCACGAGACGCTCGTAGGAGCGGCGTTTCTCTTCCAGGATCTCCCCAGAGTAGTCGAGCGGTTGGGAGTAGTGCCCTTGCAGCAGCCACATCCTGACGGCGTTGGGGCCGTGCAGCTCGGCTGCCTCTTTGGCGTCGATGATGTTGCCGACGCTCTTGGCCATCTTGTCCCCGACAAAGTTGACCATCCCGTGGTGCGCCCACGCCCGGACGAAGGGCCGACCCGGATGGGCCGCGCAGCTCTGGGCGAGCTCGTTCTCGTGGTGGGGGAAGCGCAGGTCGTCCCCGCCCCCGTGGATGTCGGCCCCACCGGGCAGGTGCTTCTCGACCATCGCCGAGCACTCGATGTGCCAACCTGGCCTGCCCGCCCCCCAGGGGCTCGCCCAGGAGGGCTCCCCCGGCTTGGAAGCCTTCCACAAAGCAAAGTCCAGCGGGCTACGCTTGTCCTCACCCGCGCCCTTCTCCGTCGCGCGCATCTCCTCCGGGCGCTGTTTGCTCAGGGCGCCGTAGGACGGGAAGCTCCCGACAGCGTAGTAGACGTCGCCGTTGCCCGGGGCGTAGGCGTGGCCCTTCTCGATCAGCTCTTCGATCAGCGAGATCATCTCGGGGATGTGCTCGGTGGCCCGCGGCTCTACATCGGGGAGGCCGATCCCGAGCAGCTTCAGGCGCTCGTGGAAGGAGCCCGTGTAGCGCCGGACAACCTCCTTCCAGGAGACACCCTCCTCGTTGGCCTTGTTGATGATCTTGTCTTCCACGTCCGTTATGTTCTGTACGAAGGTGACGTCGTAGCCCCGGCTCCTGAGGTACCGGGCGATCACGTCCCAGAACAGCGGGGCCCGGACGTTGCCGATGTGGATATTGTCGTAGACCGTCGGGCCGCAGACGTACAGGCCGATCCCGCCGTCCTGCCCGACCTCGATCTCCCGACCACTCAAGCTGTCCCGCACGCGCACGCTCATGACCCTAGTCTAGCCTCTCTCACCCGCTCTATCCTTGCGCGCGCCTCGTCCGGCCCGAGCACCACGAGAAGGTAGGCCATCTC
Source organism: uncultured Rubrobacteraceae bacterium (assembly GCA_963769655.1). Taxonomy (GTDB): domain Bacteria; phylum Actinomycetota; class Rubrobacteria; order Rubrobacterales; family Rubrobacteraceae; genus CAVYMT01. The sequence continues at coordinate 938,128 of CAVYMT010000007.1, forward strand.
CGGCCCCCGGTTCTTCCCCGTCAGCGCCAGCCTCAAAGGGTGGAGCAGGTCGCGGGTCTTTATTCCCTCGTCCTTGGCCCAACTTCGCAGCTCCGCGACAAGGTAGCGTGCGGCCTCCAGGTCTTCTATCTCCCGGCCTTCCAGGATCTCAACGATATGCGCAAAGACCTCGTCACTCGAAGCTGGCAGCTTATCGGCGAACGACCGCGGGTCCACCGGGCCGGAGATCTCGCGCAGGAGGCGCGGCGCTTCGGAGAGGACCCGCATATCCTCCCGGATCGCCTCGACCGCCACCAGTTCCCTACCGGCCGGCAGCGGCTCTTGCAGGTAGGGTTCGACGAGCCGCCGCAGCTCCTCTGCCGGCAGCGCGCGGATGCGCCGGGCGTTGAAGGCGAGCAGGCGGTCCGGATCGAAGGCTGCGGGGCTCGCGCCGAGGCGCGCGGGGTCCCACTCTGCGACGAGCTCGGCGAGGTCTTCGAACTCCTCCTTGCCCGCCGGGTGGTTCCAGCCGAGAAGGGCGAGGTAGTCGACCAGCGCCTCGGGGAGGTAGCCGTCGCGGCGGTAAACGGCGACGCTCGCGGCGTCGTGGCGTTTGGAGAGCTTCTTCCCGTCGGGGCCCAGGATCACGCCGAGGTGCAGGAAGCGCGGCTCCTCCTCGCCGAGCGCCCGGTACAGCAGCGCCTGACGGCCGGTGTTCGATAGGTGCTCCTCCCCGCGTATGACGTCGGTGATCCTCATCTCCAGATCGTCCACGAAGGCCGCGAAATTGTAGGACGGGGTGCCGTCGGACTTGCGGATCACGAAGTCCTCCACCCCACCGAACGACACCTCCCCCCGCAACTCGTCCCTGAAGCTGCCATCCCTGGCAGGAGGACGAAAATACAGCGCTGTCCGTCCCGCTTCGTCGGCCGCCTCGTAGGTCATGCCCTCCTCGGAGAGGCGCTTCGCGGCCGCCTCGTAGCGCTCCCCGCGCTCGCTCTGCCGGTACGGCCCTTCGTCGAAGTCGAGCCCCAGCCAGGCGAGGTCCTCCAGCTGCGACGCTTCAAAGTCCCGCGTGCTGCGCGCCAGGTCGGTGTCCTCCACGCGGAGCACGAGCGTCCCGCCCCGGTGCCGGGCAAAGAGGTAGTTGAAGAGGGCCGTGCGGGCGCCACCGAGGTGCAACAGGCCTGTCGGGCTCGGGGCGAAGCGTGTCCTTATCCTATCCATGCTCGCTACCCCGGACGGAGGCGAGGCCTCTCACCCACGATCCGCCCGGTACCTCAAGAACCCGGGCCAGACCCGGGGATGCAGGAGCACCGCCGTGAGCAGGCGCAGCTGATCGAAGTACACCGCCCTCTCTATGCCCAGCCCATCCCGCAGGACGAAACGGTCAACGGCTTTGATGGAAGTGCCCCTCGCCCCGATCGGGAATTTCATCTGCCCGTCGTGCCCCGCGTGCCTTTCGACCTCTCCGCGAAGGCCGGGCAGCCAGCGGAACAGGCGCCGGAACTCTACGAGGGCGGCCGCGCGGCCCCGGATCGGAGCCGTGTGCGATTGGTAGAGCACGGCGTCGGGGTGGAGCAACCCCGCGAGCAGCTCGGGCGAGGGTCGCTCCCGAACCTCCGAGAACCGCCTGATGAAGTCCTGTTCCATCGGCGGCGACTCCGTCATCCGGCCCCCGTTAACGGTACGCTCTCCAGCAGGCAGACGGCCTGGGCCGCGATGCCCTCGCCGCGGCCTGCGAAGCCTAACCGCTCGGTGGTGGTACCGCGCACGCCCACCCGCGAGGGGTCCACGCCCAGGGCTCCCGCCAGGTTCTCGCGCATGGCGCCCCTGTGGTCCCGGATCTTCGGCCGCTCGCAGACGACCACGGCGTCCACGTTGGCGACATCCCAGGCGACGCCGAGGAGCAGCCGTGCCTCGCGCAAGAGCTCTATGGAGTCGGCGTCGCGAAAGCGTTCGTCGGTGTCCGGGAAGTAGTGGCCGATGTCCTCCAGGCCGGCGGCTCCTAGCAGAGCGTCGGTTACGGCGTGGGCCAGAACGTCGGCGTCGGAGTGGCCAAGGAGTCCGCGGTCAAAGGGGATCTCGACCCCCCCAAGCACGAGCCTGCGTTCCATCTCTGGCGCGGCAAAGGCGTGAGCATCGATGCCAAGACCGACCCTGAAGCTCAGGCGCGCGCCTCCGCGCGGGTAGGGCCGAGGATGCCGCGCGCGAGCAGAATCGCCTCTGCGAAGACGAGGTCCTCCGGGGCCGTCAACTTGATGTTGGTCTTCTCGCCGGGCACGATCGTCACCCTACCGCCAACGTCCTCCACGAGCGACGCGTCGTCGGTCGCCCAGAGCAGCCGGTCCTCGTCGGTATGCACGCGGCGCAAGAGGTCAAGCCCGAAGGCCTGCGGGGTCTGCACGGCGTACAGCTTCGAGCGGTCCAGGGTCTCCACGACATCGCCACCCTCGACAGCCTTTATGGTGTCCGAAACGGGGAGGCCGGGGACCGCGCCGTCCGTCCGTTCCCCGTTGGCGGCCTCGACGACGTCACCGATCAATCGGGGCGTGACGAGGCAGCGCGAACCGTCGTGGATCAGGACGAGCGTCTCGGGATCTTCCTCGCAAAGGTCGAGGCCGTTGCGCGCGGAGAGCGAGCGAGCGCGGGCGGGAGGCGCGCAACCGACATACTTGGTGATCCCGGCCTCCGAGGCAAGGCCCTCTATGCGGCGACCGTCGCCGACGGCGTAGATCCTGGCGATCTCGGGCGAGTCCTCGAAGGCCCGCAGCGTGTAGTGCAGGGCCGGCCTGCCCAGGAGGTCTATGAACTGCTTGGGTCGGCCCATCCTGCTGCCCGTCCCCCCGGCCAGGATGAGCGCTACCGCCGGTCTTGCGGTCCGCCTCGCGGCTATCTCTGGCCGTCCTTGGCTTCGGGGCGGTCGGCCAGGTTGACGTCCACGAGCGCCTCGGCCTCCCCGAGGGGGACGTCCCTCACCAGGGCCACCTCGGAGGCGAGGATACGGCGCGCCTTGGCGAGCAGCGTCCGCTCCCCCGTGGAGAGCCCCCGGTCGCCGCCGTAGGAGCTCAGATCACGCACCACCTCGGCGACGCGCGAGATCTCCCCGCTCCTCAACTTGTCCTGGTTGAACTTGAGCCTGTGGTTCCAGTTGGCGGGCATCTCCTCCGGGTCACCCTTGAGGATCTCGAAGGCCTCGACGACCTCGTCCTCCCCGGAGCACATCCTCAGGCCTATCTCGCCGTCGGCGGGGAGGTTGAGCGTCAGCCCGCCATCGTCCACGTACACGACGTAGTAGCGCCGCCTCTCCCCCAAAACCGTCTTGTTCTCGATGCCGGCTACGTAGCCGGCTCCATGGTTGGGATAGACGACGAGATCGCCCTCGGCGAAGGTCTGCCTCTCGCCGTCCTTCTTCACTTCTCCGTTGCCGTCGCTCACTTCACTGCACCTCTCCGGTGGGCTCGAGGCTCTGCTGGCGCTCGAGGTTGCGCTGGATGGCGCGCGCCCGCGCCTGGCCGACCCCGTCCACCTCGTCGAGCTCCTCTTCGGTCGCGTCGAGGAGGCCCTCGAGGGACCCAAACTCGCTCACGAGCTTTTCGGCCACCTTGTGGGGGAGACGCGGCACGTGCACGAGCTGCCGGTAGCCCCGGGGTTTCACGAAAAATTCCTCCGACGGGCCGACCGAGTCGTAGCCGAGAACCTGCGTGATCCTCATCGGGTCGGACAGCTCCTCCGAGGTGAAAGACTTCAGCGCCTGCATGGCGTCCTTCCAGTCCTCGTCCTCGTCCACGTAATCCCGCAGCAGGGCCCGGTACTGCTCGGATACGCCGTGATAAGCCTGCTCGAGCTGCATCTCGATCAGACGCCCCTCGCTGCCGAGCTCCCTGACGTAGGCCCGGATCTCCTCGGCTATGCGGGCCGAGTACTCGAAGGTCCCAAGGGCCGAGACAACCTCCCGCAGGGTAACGGTGCCCTCATACTCGTGCACCGTCAGCGTCCGCGCCTCCTCCCGCAGCCTGCGGGTGAACTTCTCGAGCGTCGCGATCGCCGAGTTCGCCTTCGCGAGCGCGACCCCGATATCCTCAAGGACGTGCGGCCCGTAGCCGCCCTGGTACAGGCTGACTATGCGCCGCCGCTCCGAGACGACGATGACCAGATCGCCCGTCTGCTGGGCCGTCCGGTGCCCGGCGAGATGGCGCATCCCGGTCTCCGGCGACTCCAGAGAGGCGTCGGGGTTCAGCTGCACGTTCGCGTAGTGGATCATCCGGCAATCCGGTGACACCACGAGCGCGCCGTCCATCTTGGCCAGCTCATAAAGCCTCATCGGCTCGAACCGGAGCCTGAGCTTCATCCCGTGCGAGATGATCCCGAGCTCCAAGAGCTTGTCGGGGTTGGCAACCACGATCAGGGCCCCATTGTGCGCCCTGATGATGTTCTCTATGGCCTCTCGCAGGCCGGTGCCGGGGGCCACCATCTGCAGGGCCCTCGTCAACTCAGCCGGCATGTTGCGGCGCTGCGGGCTCAAAGCAGCCCCACCGCCACAGCTTCCTCCAGGGTTCTCACTTCTACCACGCTTTCTTCTCTTTCGGCCCGGCCATCTGAGCTATCCGTTGGCGGGCCTTCGGATGTTCTCTCTGGACCTATTATACGACTGAAGCCCAATTTGAGCAGTTCGCCGGTCCTTCTGGGCGCCCCGGGAACGAACCGGACGTCCCCCGTCAAACCGACCTCCCCGAAGCACGCCGTCCCCTTGCCCAACGGCCGATCACGCATGGCCGAGGCGATCGCCAGCGCCACCCCGAGGTCCGCCGCCGGCTCCTCGACCCGGACACCGCCCGTGACGTTGACGTACACGTCCTGATCCCCTAGAGAGAGCCCGGCTCTCCGCGTCAGGACCGCGCACAGCATGTTGACCCTCCCCGCGTCCACCCCGTTGGCGACCCTGCGGGGGTTCGCGAGCGGGCTCGGCGCCACGAGGCTCTCTATCTCGACGAGCATGGGCCTCGTCCCCTCGAGCAGGCAGACCGTCACCACCCCCGGCGGCGTGCCATCCCTCTTGGACAGGAAGAAGGCCGAGGGATCCGCGACCTCGACCATCCCCCGCCCCGTCATCTCGAAGACCCCTACCTCGTTGGTCGAGCCGAAGCGGTTCTTGAGCGCCCGCAGGATCCGGAAGCTCTGGAAGCGGTCGCCCTCGAACTGGAGCACCGTGTCGACCATGTGCTCCAGCACCCGCGGGCCGGCGATCGAGCCGTCCTTGGTGACGTGCCCGACGAGGAGGACGGCTATGCCCTCGCTCTTGGCGAGCCGCATCAGCCTGGCGGCGCACTCGCGCACCTGCCCTACGCCCCCCGGTGCCCCCGAGAGCTCCGGCGAGTAGAGCGTCTGGATCGAGTCAACGACCACCATCCGTGGCCGCTCCTCGAGGATCGTCGCCTCTATGACGTCGACGTCGGTCTCGGAGAGCACCCGAAAGCCCGCCTCCCCGACCCCGAGCCTCCTGGCCGAGAGCGCCACCTGCCGGGGAGACTCCTCTCCCGAGACCATCAGGCAACCGTCGCCCAGGTGGCCCATGACCTGCAAGAGTAGCGTGCTCTTTCCGACCCCAGGCTCCCCGCCGACGAGCACCATGGAACCGGGCACGATCCCGCCGCCAAGAACCCGGTCGAGCTCCTCGACGCCGGTCCCCGTCCGGTTCCCGCCCTCGGTCGCCCGCACCTCGTCCAGCGTGAGCGTCCTGCCGGCGGCCCGGCCCGCCTTCTTGCGCGTCGCCCGCTCGGCGAACCCGACGACCTTCTTGTCCTCGCGCACCTCCTCGACGAAGGTGCTCCACTCCCCGCAATCCGGGCACCGCCCCAGCCACTTGGGGGCCGAATGCCCGCAGTTCGAGCAGACGTAAAGCGTTTTCGTAGCCATGTTCCTATTGTACGCGTTAGACGGCAAGTCCAAAGCGCCGGCGGCCCAGATCCAGCCAAACAGGCCCGGATAGCGGTGACGGGCGGATCTCCCGGTATGCGGGCGCTACCGGACCGTGGCGAGCGCCTCTCGTGCCGCCCGCTCGCCGCTCTCTACCGCGCCGTTGAGGTACCCCTGGGACTCGTAGCTCGTGTGCTCCCCGGCGAAGTGGCAGTTGCCCTCCTGCACGCCCTCGATCCCGGCGAACAGCGTGTACTGCCCGACCCTGTAGTGCGAGTAGGAGCCGTTGCACCAGCGATTGCCGGGCCAGAACGCCACCGTAGACCTGCCGTTCCAGCGCGAGGAGAGGCCCGGCACCACCGGCTCTAGCTGGGACAGGAAGCGGCGCGCGCGTTCCTCCGTCCCGGCCAAACCCAGCGTCTTGCCGTACTCCCCGCCCGTGTAGTCCGTGAGGATGCCTGGCTGTCCCGGCTGGGCCGCGGACGCCTCCCACGTCGTCTGGAAGCCGGCGTCGGAGTAGATCTCACCGCTCAGCCCTGCCTCTCGCCAGGACCGCTCGTCGAACTGCACCAGGAGCTTGGAGTTCGTTCCCATGCCCATCCGGTTTATCGCCTCCATCTTGAGATCCCCGAACCCCGCGTTCGAGAGGTCCACCGAAGACCGCAACACGGAGAACGGCAGCGCGAGCACGACGGCGTCTGCGGTCACACGCCTGGTGGCCGGTCCTTCACCGAACTCCAACAAGTACGATCCGTCAGCCTTCTTCCGAACGGCGACCAACTCGGACCCGAACGTCACCCGGTCCTTGAGACCCTCCGCCAACGCCTCGGGCAACCGGTCGTTGCCGCCCTCGATACGGAACCGCTCGTCCGAGGAGCCGTACAGTTGCGGGTCCGTTTGCGACGTGTAACCGAGGAAGTAAAGGAGGTTCAGGGCACTAAGCTCGGAGACCTCGCCGCCGTACTCCGTGGTGTACGCGACCGCGAGCAGCTTGCCGAGCCTGGAGTCCGTGCCGTCAGGGACGTTGCCCTCTATCCACTCCAGCATCGAGGTGTTGTCTAGCTCGCGGCCCCGAGGGGTGTACCTGTCGTGGAACGTGGGGTATCCCGCCGCTTCGACGTCGGCGCGGATCTTTGGCAGGATCCCGCGCAGCTCCTCCGTTGCCTCTTCTTGAGGATACGTCTCCCCGCCGAAATGGTAGAGGGTCCGGAGCCCCTCCGGCTCGGCCCGCCGCAGGTCGGTGAGCTTCAGCCCGAACTCCCGCGCCAGCCCCCTGATGGCGTCGTGCCTAGAATCGATAAACTCGCCGCCGAGTTCGGCGTGCTGTCCCCCGTCGAAGTAGTCCCGCAGCGTCTTGCAGCGGCCCCCTACCCGTTCGGAGGCCTCGTGAACCCGGACGGCGACGCCGGCCCGGTCGAGACGGTGGGCACACGTGAGGCCCGCAAGCCCCGCGCCCACAACAACGACCCGTTGCCCGCGCCGCTCGACGGACTCGGGAGCGCAGCCACCCAACGCTCCGCCCACCGTCCCCGCCAAGGCCAAGCCGGCACCCAGGGCCCCGGCCCGTCGCAGGAACTCGCGGCGTGTTACGCCACCGGCCGAGCCCTGCGTGTCCTCCGGCAAGCCCGCCTCCCGGGCCGTCGCCTCGGCAAAAGCGTGCCGCAAGGCCTCGGCTAGCGGCGTGCGTGCCACCGGCTGAGTACCTCGCGCTCGAATCCGGGGTCAAGCCCGGCCTGAAGCTCGTGGCCCTGGGAGCGGAGCCACCGGAGAGTATCCAGGGCCGTCTCGTACGCGGGACGAAAGGTCAGGCCGGCGGCGAGCGCTCTCGAAGAGTCCACCGCCTTGAACGGGATCTGACCCTCCGGGAACCATAAGGGTCGCTCCTCCTCGGGAATGCCGGTAACCTGTTCCCGCAACAACTCTTCGCCGACCCAGACCATGCGGGACGGCTCGTCCGCGCCGGTCTCTTCCCTGGCCGCCAGCCGGCACGCGTCGAGCACCTCGACGAGGGGATCTTCGCGTCCAGGGCCCACCGGATTGAACGTCCCGGGATTCCCCGCCTCGAGCATCCGAACCGTCCAGGCTGCGACATCTCGGGCGTCGGAGAACTGGACGATCCGCTCGGGGTCGCCGGGCGCGAGCACCTCCCCGCCTTCGGTCAGCGCCCTCGCGAAGTGGGCCGGCCACCACGAGAAGCGGTCGGTGGGGTCGTGGGGGCCAACCATGATGCCTACGCGCGGGATCAGGACCGTCCCCGAGAACCCGTCCCGCACGGCCGCCTCGCACCGGAGCTTGGCGATGCTCCGTTCCTGCAGAGGATCATCGCCGGCCGGATCTCCTGGCCGACGCAACGGGGCTTCCTCGTCGACTACTTCGGGACCTTCCGGGCGGTAGACGCTGATGCCGGACACGTACCCGTACGCCCCGACCGACCCGGAGAGCAACCGGGCAGTCTCCTCCACGGCCTCCGGGTCGCTGAAGGTGTCTAGCACCGCGTCCCACGTTCTTCCGCGCAGGGACGAGAGATCCCCGCGCCGGTCGCCCCGCAGCGCCTCGACCCCGTCTACCGGGGCCTCGCCCTCGCGGGTAAAGACCGAGACCTCGTGGCCCATGCTCGCCGCCTCGGCGACGGCGTGATACCCGAGAAAGCCCGTACCTCCGAGCACCAGCAGCCTCACGTCTTGAGCCTCCTCTGTACGCGACCGCCTTGAATCGTTGGCGCAAACGCAAGAGGCCGGGGCGCAGTTCGCGCCCCGGCCTCCCGTTGCTAGTTTTGGTTCTCCCTACTCGGACTCGACCTTGACGACTTCCTTGGGCTGGGTGACCTTGATGTCGACGATGGTCTCGTCCTCGGTCACGTCCTCGAAAGAGATGTCGTTGGGCTCGATGATGACCTTTGACCCGTTGGGGATCTCCCCGCGCAGGATCATCTCGCTCATCGGGTCTTCTATCATGCGCTGAAGCACCCTCTTGAGGGGCCTGGCGCCGAACGCCGGGTCGTAACCCGCGTCCGCGAGCTTGTCCAGGGCCTCGGTGGTGAACTCCACCCTGACGTCGCGCTCGACGAGCTGCTGCCGCAGGCGCTTTATCTGGATCTCGATGATGTGGCGCATGTCCTCGCGCTCGAGCTTGTGGAAGACGATGACCTCGTCGATCCGGTTGAGCAACTCGGGGCGGAAGATCTTGCGCAGCTCGCTCGTGACCCGACCCTTCATCTCCTTGTAGGAGAGGCCGGCATCGTCAGACCCGAAGCCAAGAGACTTGGTCTTGTTGATGGTCTGCGCCCCGACGTTGGAGGTCATTATGAGGACCACGTTCTTGAAGTCCACCGTCCGGCCCTGGGCGTCGGTGAGCTGGCCGTCCTCGAGGATCTGCAGCATGATGTTGAAGACGTCCGGGTGGGCCTTCTCGATCTCGTCGAACAAGACGACCGAGTACGGCCGACGCCTGACCTGCTCGGTGAGCTGGCCGCCCTCGTCGTAGCCGACGTAGCCCGGAGGCGAGCCGACGAGCCTGGAGACCGTGTGGCGCTCCATGTACTCGGACATATCGAGCCGGATCATGGACTCCTGGTCGCCGAAGAGGTACTCGGCGAGGGTCCTCGCAAGCTCGGTCTTCCCGACGCCCGTGGGCCCGAGGAAGACGAACGAGCCGCTCGGGCGGTGCGGGTCCTTGATGCCGGCGAAGGTCCGCCGGATGGAGCGGGAGACGGCCCTTATGGCCTCGTTCTGCCCGATGACGCGCTCGTGGAGCTCGTCCTCCATCTTCAGCAGCTTGGCCGACTCCTCCTCGGTCATCTTCTTGACCGGGATGCCGGTCCACATGGAGACTATCTCGGCGATCTCGTCCTCGCCTATGGAGGCCCGCTGCTCCTCGGACGTGCCCTCGCGCCAGGACTTCTCCAGGTCACGGCGCTGGGCGACGAGCTTGCGCTCGGAGTCCCTAAAGCGCGCGGCCTTCTCGAACTCCTGCCCGTCGATGGCGGCCTCTTTCTGGGTGCGCACCTCGGCGAGCTCGTCGTCGAGCTCCTTGTAGTACGGGGGCGAAGACATGGTCTTTATCCGCATCTTGGAGGCGGCCTCGTCCACGAGGTCTATGGCCTTGTCCGGCAGGAAGCGGTCCGCGATGTAGCGGTCGCCGAGCTGCGAGGCGGCCTTGAGCGCCTCGTCGGTTATCTCGATCTTGTGGTGGTCCTCGTACTTCTCGCGCAGGCCCTTGAGGATGAGCTCGGTCTCCTCGACCGATGGCTCGCCGACCTGGATGGTCTGGAAGCGGCGCTCGAGGGCCTTGTCCTTCTCGACGTACTTGCGGTACTCGTCGATCGTGGTCGCGCCGATGACCTGGATCTCACCGCGGGCCAGCGCCGGCTTCAGGATGGAGGCGGCGTCGATGGCGCCCTCGGCGGCTCCGGCCCCGACGAGGTTGTGGATCTCGTCGATGAACAGGATGACGTCGCCGTGGTCGGTGATCTCCTTCATGATCTTCTTGAGGCGCTCCTCGAACTCGCCACGGTACTTGGAGCCCGCGACCAGCGCGCCGAGGTCCAGCGTGTAGACCTCTTTGTTGCCGAGGATGTCGGGGACGCGTGCCTCGGCGATCTCCTCGGCCAGCCCCTCGACGATGGCCGTCTTGCCGACGCCCGGCTCGCCGATGATGACGGGGTTGTTCTTGGTGCGCCGGACGAGGATCTGCATGATCCTCGCTATCTCCTGGCTCCTGCCGATTACCGGGTCGAGCTTGTCCTCCTCGGCGTAGGCCGTGAGGTTGCGCCCGTACTGGTCGAGCTGGCGGGTCTTGGGCCGCTTGGCCTCGCCCCCGCCGCGACCGCCGGCGCCCTCGCTCCCGCCCCGGCTCCTGCCGCGCCCACCGCCGAGCCTCCTGACGACCTCGCGGCGGACCTTGTCGGGGTCGACGTCGAGGTTGGAGAGCACGCGGGCGGCGACGCCCTCGCTCTCCCTGACCAGCCCGAGCAGGATGTGCTCGGTGCCGATGTAGTTGTGGCCGAGCTGCAGCGCCTCGCGCAGCGCCAGCTCGAGCACCTTCTTGGAGCGCGGGGTGAACGGTGCCTGGGCGCCCGTCCCCTCCTCGCCGTAGCCGACGATGCTCTCCACCTGCTCGCGAACCTCGTCGAGGGTTACGTTCAGCGAGGAGAGCGCCTGGGCCGCAACGCCCTCGTCCTCCCTGAGGAGGCCAAGCAGCAGGTGCTCGGTGCCGATGTAGTTGTGGTTAAAGGTCCGGGCTTCTTCCTGTGCGAGCACCACCACCTTGCGGGCCCGCTCCGTAAACCGTTCGAACATTTAGCGGGAGCCTCCTCCGGATCGAGGGTCCTTGACGGCTTCGGTTTCAACGACGGTCTGCTTCTGTATACGACGGTCGGGGTTGGACGGATGAATCATCTTCTTAAATCTGCCTTTCGAAATATGCTGCATCTCTACCTTCGCGGCGCCTGCCCAAAGTATACAGGGCTCCTGCCGGAAATTAGGCCTCCGGCACCGCTTTACGCTCTGAGCGCTACACCTTGTGCGGGCGGAGTACGTTCTAACCTCCAGTGGCGGCACGCCTAAAGCCTACCGCGCCCCCACCGAGGGCTCGGTGACCCCCATTACACGAGAAAGCGCTCCCGCACCATCTCCCCTGGTAACCCGGCGACGAAGGGGCCGGCCTTGGGGCCGCTCCTGGCGCCAAGCAGCACGGTGTAGACCGCGGCGAAGGCCCGCTTCGGCTTGAGCCCGGCCCCGACGGCCGCCGAGTAGAGCAAGTCCTGCACCGCATCCCCGTCCATCTCGGCACCCAACCCGTCCGCGACGGCGGCGAGGTACGCGCGCTGCTCGTCGTCGAGGTCCGCGGCCGCCGCCCTGGCCTCCTCGACCTCCAGGACGCGCAACCGCATGGATTCCGGGGCCCACTCCGCGGCCCAGTTGCGAGCATAGCCGAGCCAGAGGGCGAGGTTCTCAGGGTCCGCGGCGGCCTCTTCGTAGCCGCCCCGCCGCAGCATCCTGGCCGCCGCCGCGACGTCACCGCCGACCGTCTGGGCGACGACGACCAGGTGGTTGAAGGGCACGTCGATCTCCCCGTGCTCGAACTTGTACTCGTCCATGAACCGCGGAAAGCCGGCCCCGAGGTCCAGGTCGAAGCGGCGCGCGGGATCCCGCCCCAGGATCATGCGCCGCACGGCGTCGGGCGGCATGATCCTGAGCAGGTCCCTGGGAAGCAACACGATGCCCCTCGAGCTGCTCATGTCACCCCTGCCCTTGAGACCTATCCACTCGTACTCGTAGCGGCCCGGAACGGGGTAGTCGAAGACCTCGCGGGACATCCTATCGGCGGTCTCCGTGGAACCACCGCTGGTGGTGTGGTCCTTGCCGAAAGGCTCGAAGGTGACACCCAGCGCCTTCCAGCGCGCCGCGAGCTCCACGCGCCAGCCGAGCTTGCCCTCGCCCTTCGCGTAGTCCGCGGCCTCCTCGAAGCCGTCCTCGTCGGCGAAGACGACGTTGTGCTGTTCCGGCAGGTGCTCCAGGATGCGCGTCCCGGTGAGCTTGCCCGAAGAGGCCCGCGGCAGGAAAGGCGACCAGTGCTCCGGCATCTTGCGCCCCGTGACGTCCTGGAGGATCCTGCGCAGGTCGTCCGTGCGCTCCAAGAGCCTCGCGCGTGACGTCCGTGTAGACGCCGCCCTCGTAGAGCTCGTGCGACCGCAGGACCTCTATCTCCATGCCCATCTCGCGCAGCGCCTCCTCGAAAGGCGCCAGAAAGTGCTCGGAATACGAGACGTGGCATCCCTCCGGGTCCGGGACGCGCGAGAGACTTTGGCCGATGAACTCCTCGTAGCTCTCGGGGATTCCGGGCGCGATCTTGCGCAGAGGGTCGATCGTGTCGGCGTGGAAGATGAATCGGACCTCGTCGCCGCGCTCCCTGAGCGCGTTCGCGACGGCCTCCGCCACGAGCACCTCGCGCAGGTTGCCGGCGTGTATGTTGCCGGAGACGCTGATGCCGCTCACCACGACGTGCGGACCACTCCCAGAGCCTCCGGCCACCTCTCGGGCCCACTCGGGTACGCGGGCGGGTATGCGGGTGCCGGTATCGGTCATGAGCGCTCCATGTGCATCGGTTCTAGGTAAAGGAGAGGGGCGTGGCCCCAGCGGCGCTGCTAGCTGGCGACCTCGACGTTGACGATCTCGTACTCCGTCGCGCCGCGCGGTGTGGATACCGTCACCTTGTCGCCGACCCTGCGTTTGAGTACGGCGCGGCCCACCGGTGAGGCGTGGGAGAGCTTGCCGCTGCCGGGGTCGGACTCGTTGGTGCCGACGATCTGGAACGTCCGCTCCTGGCCCCCTTCGACGACCCGCAGCGTCACCCGCGTCCCGAGGTCCACCGCGTCGTCGTCGGCCTGGGACGGGTCGACCACCTTCGCGTTGCGGATGCGGCGTTGGATCTCGCTGATCCTGCGCTCCAGGAGCCCCTGCTCGGCCTTGGCGTCGTCGTACTCGGAGTTCTCCGAGATGTCCCCGAACTCCCTGGCCTGCCGGATGCGGCCGGCCACCTCTTTGCGCCGGACGTCCGTCAGGTACGTCAGCTCCTGCTGGAGCTTTTCGAGACCTTCCGGGGTAACGAGTTCCTGGTTTCTATCGATCATGAGCCGCGAGAGTATAAGGGCGGGAAACGAGGGTGTCAACGGGGGTCGCTCCCTTTGGTCGCTCCGGCGAGTAGCGAGGTAGCGAGTAGGGAGTAGTTGATCGCTTAAGCCACTACTCCCTACTCGCCATGCCCCACTCCCTACTCCTCAGGCATTCATCTCGTATATGGCCCGCAGGCCTTTGAGCGTTAGGTCCTGATCGAAGGTCTCTATCTCGCGGCAGTGGGGCACGATGACGCCGGCGGGTCCCCCGGTGGCGACGACGCGGACGTTGCCTTCGCCCATCTCTTCGCGGCTGCGGCGGATGAGGGCGTCGAGTGCCCCGGCGTAGCCGTAGACGAAGCCGCTGCGGATGGAGTCCGGGGTGTTCGTGGCTATGACGTTTGGCGGGTCCTCCTCGAGGTCGACGCTCGGGAGCTTGGCGGTGCGCGAGACGAGCGCCTCGAGGGCCACGTAGAGGCCGGTGAGTATGGCGCCGCCGAGGTAGTTGCTTTCCGCGTCCACGGCCTCGACCGTGGTTGCCGTCCCGATGTCCACTATGATCGCCGGGAACCCGTAGTGCCGACCCGTGCCGACGGCGTTCACGATCCTGTCGGCCCCGACCGCCCTCGGGTCGTCGTAGCGGTTCTTGAGGCCGGTCTCCATCTCGGACGTGACGAGGTAGAACGGGGCGTGGAAGACCTCGGCCGCGAGGCCCCTGTAGGAGCGGACAAGACCGGGCACGACGCTGGAGACTATGACGGCGCTCACCTCGTCGAGCCTCAGCCCCTCCAGCGCGAAGAGCCCCGCGAAGACGACCGCGAGCTCGTCGGAGGTCCGCTGCGGTTCCGTGGCCACGCGCCACTGCCCCCGCAACTCTTCGCCGTCGAAGAGCCCGAGGACCGTCTGCGTGTTCCCGACGTCCACCGCCATCAGCAAAGCCCCTCGACCTCCCGATACTCCCTGACACCACCAAGGTCCGCGCCAGCCAGCAGCTCCCGAACCGTGCCGCGCCCCGGAATATACATCCCCGGCGCCAGGTCCGCGAGCCCCGCGAGGTTGAAGGCGCGCGTCACCCCCCGGTGCGGCAAATGGAGCACCGGTTCGTCGAGGACCTCATCCCCAAACAGCAGGATGTCCACGTCGACCGTTCGAGGCTCCTTCTCGCCCTTCCGCTCCCGGCCCAGGCCAGCCTCCACGCCCTGGCAGAAACGCAACAGCTCGACCGTCGGCAGCCCGCACTCGACCTGCGCCACGCAGTTGAGGTACTCCGGCTGTCCCGGCTTCACCTCGACCGGCTCCGTCTCGTAGATCCTCGACACGGCCACGAGCGTCGTGGAGGGACCCTGTCTCAGAGCGTCGAGCGCGGCGCGCAGGTACACCTCCCGATCCCCCAGATTGCTGCCGAGGCTCAGGTACGCGCGGGTCACGGGCGAAACCTACCCGACACCGATGGTCTTGCGCGATCTCTCGATGAACCTGCCGATCATGCGCCGGGCCTCCTGCTTTGCTTCGCAGTCGTGGGTAGTCTAGCCCCGCGTGGGCCTACGCGAGAGGTCCGCGGATCGCCGCCGCCACGGCCAGCGCTTCGCGGTTGGCGCGAACGTCGTGGACGCGGAAGAGGCCCGCGCCCTTCTCCAGGGCGAGCACGTTGGCGGCCACCGTGCCGAACACGCGGTCCTTCGCCTCCTCGACGCCCGTGATCCCGCCCAGAAACCTCTTGCGCGACGCCCCCACGAGGACGGGGTGACCGAGGGCCACGATGGCGTCCAGGCTCCTCAGCAACTCCAGGTTGTGCTCCAGGGTCTTCCCGAACCCGATCCCGGGGTCGAGGATTATGTTCTCCTCCCTTACGCCCGCGTCGATGGCGTGGTTAGCGCGCTCGACGAGAAAATCCCCGACCTCGCGGACCACGTCCTCGTAGCGGGGGTCGCGCTGCATGGTCCTGGGCTCCCCCAGCATGTGCATGAGCACCACGGGGCAGCCTGTCTCCGCGACCAACCGGGCCATGCGTCCGTCGCCGCGCAGGGCGGTCACGTCGTTGACGATGGCGGCGCCGGCATCCAGGGCCGCCTCGGCGGTAGCCGCCCGGTGGGTGTCGATGGAGATCGTTGCGTCCGGACGGTCGGCGAGTATCCGCTCGACGACGGGCACGACCCGCCGCACCTCTTCCTGCGGAGGGACCGGGGCGGAGCCGGGGCGCGTGGACTCTCCGCCGAGGTCGACGACGTGCGCGCCCTCGTCCAACATCTTGGCGGCGCGGGTGGCGGCCGCGGCGGGATCCAGAAAGTCGCCGCCGTCGGAGAAAGAGTCCGGGGTGACGTTGAGGACGCCAAAAAGTACGGGGTCGGGGCCCAAGGTGCGGCCTCCGACCCCGATGGTCGTGCGGGATCCTCTGGTCTGTCCCAACTAGTCCTGGTGGTGGCCGTTCGGGTGCGGGGCGCCTGGGCCCTCGAAGTTCACCTCGTCGACGGCGTACTCCTCGATCAGGCGCTTCAGGTGGTTGGCGTCGACGGTCTCGTACTCGATCAGGTCCGCCGCCAGGCGGTCGAGCAGGACCCGGTTGCGCAGGCAGAGGTCCTCGGCGGAGTCGTAGGACTCGTCCACGATGCGCCGGATCTCCTTGTCTATCTGGAAGGCGATCTCGTCCGAGTAGTCGGGCTGGGAGTTGAAGTCGCGGCCCATGAAGACCTGCCCCTGGGCCTGGCCCAGGGACAGCGGCCCGAGCTTCTCGCTCATCCCGAAGCGCGTGACCATCTGGCGCGCGGTGCTCGTTACCCGCTCGAGGTCGTTGGAGGCGCCGGTGGTGATCTCGTCGAAGACTACCCGCTCGGCGGCCCGGCCCCCGAGCATCATCGCGAGCTGCGCCTTGAGCTGGCTGCGGCTGGCCATGAACCGGTCCTCGGTCGGCAGGCTCATCGTGACGCCCAACGCCTGACCACGGGGGATGATCGTGATCTTGTGCACCGGGTCGGCGTCGGGCAACAAGGCGCCAGCTATCGCGTGCCCGGCCTCGTGGTAGGCCGTTATCTCCTTCTCCTTGTCGGAGATC
The DNA here is from genome assembly GCA_963769655.1 of uncultured Rubrobacteraceae bacterium. Taxonomy (GTDB): domain Bacteria; phylum Actinomycetota; class Rubrobacteria; order Rubrobacterales; family Rubrobacteraceae; genus CAVYMT01. The sequence goes on from CAVYMT010000007.1 coordinate 954,684, forward strand.
AGGCGCGTCTTGCGCTCGGGTCCGGCTATGACCCTGTCCACGGCCTCTTCCATCTCGGCCATGTCGATCTGGTCCTTGTCGTGCCTGGCGGCCAGCAGCGCAGCCTCGTTCACGAGGTTGGCGAGGTCAGCGCCGGTGAACCCTGGGGTTCCCCTGGCGAGCGTCCCGATCTTTATGTCCTCCCCGAGCGGCTTGCCCCTGGTGTGGACGCGCAGGATCTTCTCGCGGCCCGGCAGGTCCGGCCTGTCGACCACGATTTGCCGGTCGAACCTTCCTGGCCTGAGGAGCGCCGGGTCGAGGATGTCGGGGCGGTTGGTCGCGGCGAGCATGATGATGCCGCTCTTGGAGTCGAAGCCGTCCATCTCGACGAGGAGCTGGTTGAGGGTCTGCTCCCGCTCGTCGTGCCCGCCGCCGAGGCCGGCGCCGCGCTGGCGACCGACGGCGTCGATCTCGTCCATAAAGATGATGCACGGCGAGTTCTGCTTGGCCTGCTCGAAGAGGTCCCTGACGCGGCTCGCGCCGACTCCGACGAACATCTCGACAAAGTCAGAGCCCGAGATTGAGAAGAAAGGCACACCGGCCTCGCCGGCCACGGCGCGGGCCAGGAGCGTCTTGCCCGTTCCGGGCGGTCCGACCAGGAGCGCGCCCTTCGGTATGCGGGCGCCGAGCTTCTGGAACTTCTGGGGGGCCTCGAGGAACTCCTTGATCTCGGTCAGCTCCTGGACCGCCTCCTCGGCCCCTGCCACGTCAGCGAAGGTGACCTTGGGTTGGTCCTTGGTCATCCTCTTCGCGCGGCTCTTGCCGAAGCTCATTACCCTGTTGCCGCCGCCCTGCATGGAGCTCATGAAGAGGACGAAGAACAGCACGATGAGCAGTATGGGCGCCACGGCGCTCAAGAGCGTCAGCCAGAAGCCCGTGTTCTGCGGGTCCGTGTAGAACGGGATCTCCGCATCGTTGAGGACGGAAGAGATCTCGTAGTCGTCCGTGTAGGCAAACTCGAACTCCTGGGGCTCGCCGTTGCCTTCCGGCTTGAGCAGGCCCTCCACGGTCTGGTCGTCGTCCTTGACCGTCAACGCCCCAGGTTCGTCCTCGTTGAGGCCCGTGACGAAGTTCCCGTCCGCCACGTGCTGCGCCCATTCCCTGGAGTTGAGCTCCTGCACGTCCGGGTTGCCCCGGCTCAGAACGTTGACGAGAACGACGGCGAAAACTATCAGGATGACGAAGTACAGCAACCCGCCGCTTCTCAAAAGTCTGCCCAAAACCGCCTTACCTTCCGTGTGATGCGTCTAGGACACGAGAATTATACTACCTACGGGCGAAGGCCCCGGAAGTTTTATTACACGCCCGTGGTGGAGGCTACGAGGCGGTGAAGACCTCCGGCTTGAGTACGCAGATGTCGGGCAGGTTACGGTAGGCGCCGGCGTAGTCCAGCCCGTAGCCGACGACGAACTCGTCGGGCACCTCGAAGCCCAGGTACTTCACCTCGAGTTCGACCCTGCGGCGGGAGGGCTTGGCCAGGATCGCGCAGATCTCCAGCGAGGCCGGCTGCCGCTGCCTGAGCGATTTGATCAGGTACGAGAGCGTGAGCCCGGTGTCCACTATGTCCTCGACGATTATGACGTGGCGGCCGGTTATGTTCTCGTCCAAATCCTTGAGGATGCGCACGACGCCGCTGGAAGAGGTGCCCGAGCCGTAGGAGCTTATGTCCATGAAGTCGATCTCGCACGGCAGGTCTATGCACCGCATGAGGTCCCCCATGATGACGACCGCCCCGCGCAAAATGCCGACCAGCAGCGGGCGCTCGCCCTGGTAATCCTGGGTAATGCGCTCCCCCAGGGCGCGCACCTTCTCCTGGATATCCTTCGAGGGAATGAGCACCTCTTTGACGTCGGGCATCATGCTGTCCATGCTCGTCTTCACGAGATCTTCTCCACCTCCACCCTGAGCACCCTCTCCGTCCTCTCGGCCACCTTGAACGCCTCGCCCAGATCCCCGAGGAAGACCCAGGCCACCTCCCCGCCGGGCGCCACTACCACCGGCGTCCGCCGCCTCAAGTCTGCGGGCACCCCCCGGTCCATCATCGCCCGCAGGACCTTCTTGGTTCCGCCGAGGCCCAACGGACGGATCATATCCCCCTCCTGGACCAGCCGCACCCGGAACGGCCCCCGTGCCCCGTCGAGGTACGCTACGCCGGGCCGCGCCGCATCCGCCGCGTCGAAGCCTCGCACCTCGCGAACCCGCACCCTCCACCCCGCGAACACCGTCTCCCCGACCGGCAACTCGACCTCTGCGTCGCCGACGGGCTCCGGCCTGTCGTAGAAGACCAGCTCCCCCGGCCGCGCGGCGACGACCACACCACCCGGCAGGTCCAGCGTCCGCGTCCCCTCCCCCCCCTTGGCCAGCGCCAGTACGGCCTCGACGAACGCGAACCCGAGCGGCGCGTCTGGGAGCAGGATGGAGTGGGCTCGACGTACCGCGTGCCGCCGCAGCGCGGGCGGCATCTGTGCCAGCTTGCCGGATCGCAGCACAACCTCGTCGCCCCTCCGCTCGACGATCTCGGCCGCCAGCTCCTCCAGAACCTCCAGGTCCTCGCGGGCCAGGGACGCGGCGCGGGCCAGGTTGCGGGCGGCGCCGGGGTGGATCTCCTCCAGGGCAGGCAGAACCTGCAACCTCACCCTGTTGCGGGCGTACTTGGCTGCCAGGTTCGTCGGGTCCATACGGTAGTCCTGCCCCAGGTACTCCAGGTACCGCAGCACCTCCCGGCGGCTGCGTTCGATGAGCGGCCGGCAGACCAGCCCCGACACGGGGGGAATGCCGGATAGCCCCCGCAACCCGGCGCCCCGCGACAGGTTGAGCAAGACGGTCTCCGCGACGTCGTTGGCCGTGTGACCGGCGACGACGGCCCGTGCGCCAACCGCCCCCGATACCTCCCGCGAGAGCCGGTAGCGCTCATCCCGCGCGCGCTCCTGAAGGTTCGGTCCCTCCGCAAGCCCGAGTCGCCGCACCTCGCAGCGAACCCCGAGCCGTCCGCACAGGCGCCGGACGAACTCCGCGTCCGCCGCGGATTCTTCGCCGCGCAGGCCATGATCCACGTGCAGCACCACCGGCTCATGGCCCAGCTCGATCAGGACCCGCAACAACGCCACGGAATCCGGCCCGCCGGAGACCAGCGCCAGCGGGCGATTCAGGCCCATGCCGTAGCGCTCGACGGTCCGACGAACGGCGGCCGGAAACTCCTCTGGTCCCATATAGACAGTCTAATGCCCGCAAGCCGGCCAGGATTGTGTGGCGGCACCTGCCTCGGGCCGCCAGGTCGGAACTACGGTGAAGCGGTGGAGTTTACGGTTGGACCGTTGGAGACGTCCTACCCGGTCCGGGTCACGAGAGGAAGCCGGCAAGCCTCGCGACCCAGATGGCGATCCCGACGACGAACAGCACGTTTATCGTCCTCCGGCGAAGGTTGCCCCGGAGCAGGCTGACCAGCGTGACGATGACCGCAGCCTCCGCCAGAGCGCCCGCGATGTCCAACCTCTGCAAGTCCAATAGCATCCCCGTGTGCGGCCCGAAGGGGATGCCCTCCGTGAACCAAACGATGTACAGCACGAAGAACGCAAGGTTGGGCCAGACGCCCGCAAAGAACACCCGCTGGGTGGGCCAGCGCAGAAGGACGGCGGCGTAGACGCCCTGGGCGAGGGCTACGCCCACGAAGAACAGGCTGTAACCCCACCACAGGATGAACTGCATCGGCAGGGACCACAGGTAGATGAGGGCGGAGACCAGGGACAGGGCCGCGGCCCCGTAGACGGCGGGGTAGATCCCCCCAAATATCTGGCCAGCGCGGAGCCGCCCGCTACAGACTGTAGCGGGCGGCTCCGCGCTGGCTGGTTCTGGATCGTCGCTGGCTTGGGCAGCATCACAGGCGCTTCCCTACAGCGGCCCCATCTTGGAGATCGGCTTCGCGGGGTCTATCTTCGCCGGGTCCCGTCCCGGTCGCGCCCACGTCGAAGTGGGTCATCATGTCGTGGTCCTCGTGGACGAGGTTGTGGCAGTGCATCATGTACTTGCCCTTCGTCGGGCCGAACTTGCGCGATGACGCGCACGGTCTCGTTCTCGCCGACGTAGACGACGTCCTTCGGGCCGCGCTCGTAGGGGAAGGGCGGACCGCCGTTGCGGTCGAGGATCTTGAAGTCCATCAGGTGGATGTGCACCGGGTGGAACCAGCCGCCGCTCTTGTTCTCGAGCTCCCAGATCTCGACGTCGTCGAGCGGCACGTCGGCGTCCGAGCGCTCGCGGGTTCCAGGTCCTGCCGTTTATGGTCCACATCCCGTTCTTGCGCTCGAAGACCCACCTGCGGGTCCGCGCCGCGTCGGACTCCTGGAGCTTCATCGGGTTGTACGGGCCTTGCTCGGGTTGAGATGCGCTCGGGGATGCCGTTGTCCGCGGTGCTCGTGGCGTTGCTCACCACGTCGAAGCGCATGACGACGTTGGTATTGGGGAAGTCCTGGTTGTTGTCGAGCTCCAGGTTCTGGAGGACCACCTGGTCCCCGACCCTGTACTTGGCAGAAGTCGACGATGACCCCGTAACGCTCGGCCATCCCGATGCGGAAGGTCCTCGACTGCGTCGGCACCGGGGCGAGCCCGCCGTCGTGCCCGACAAAGGTGAACGGCTCTCCCGAGTCGAGCGCGCAGGTTGTACGAGCGCGAGATCGAGGCGTTGAGGAAGCGGAAGCGGTACTTCCGGCGCTCGACCTTCATCCGCGGCCACGGGACGCCGTTGACCAGGATCACGTCCCCGTAGAGGCTGTCTTCTCCCTCGTCGTCGTAGATGAAGTTGCCGTTCGTGGCGAAGATCTTGTCCTGGATGATCAGCGGCATCTCGTACCTGCCGTAGCTCTTGGGTATCGGCAGACGGTCCTCGAGGTCGTCACGGGTGTAGTAGATGGCCGCGCAGCCCATGTAGGCGTTCTGCGGCGGTGTGGTGGACCGCGTGGTCGTGGTACCAGAGCGGGCGGGCGTCCTGGTCGTCGGGGTAGTGGTAGTCCTTGTAGAAGCCGGGGCGGGTCACGTCGTTGGCCCAGCCGTCGTACTCGGGCGCGCGAGTCCGAGCCGTGCAGGTGCACGGAGGTCGTGCACTCGTAGCCGAGGTACGGGTGCGTCCGGGGGAGACGGTTGATGTGCCGCACGACCGAGCGCCGTCCGCGCTCTCGATGATGGTGGGCCCGGGCGTGATGCCGTTGTAGCCGAAGATGTAGGTCTTCGGCCCGTCGGGCAGTATCGGCACCCGGCTGGCCTTCATCACGATCGTGTAGTAGTCGATGTTCCTCCTGTTGTCCCTCTTGACCGGCCTCAAGACCGGTGGGATCCTGCAGCGGCACCGAGAACGGTCGGGGCAAACTGGCTCTCGGGCATCCGGTCGTCGATGCTCAGCTGGGTCTGTGCCACGCGCTGTATCGGCAGTACCAGGGCGGCGCCGCCCAGGGCGCTCAGCTTGAGCATCTCCTTGCGAGTCAATCCCCCACTACCCGGCCCTTCCATCTCAGACCTCCTAAACAAGGCTCAAACTAGGCACCGACAAAAGCTGCAAAGATGCGACGACGGCCCACCCGGAACCGGGCGAGGCCGCCGATGAGAGTCCGATGATCCGACAGCGGGTATAGTGGGGCCCGCAAGGGTCAAGGGCCTACCCCTTGTCTCTTCGCAGGAGGCGGTCCGTCTAGGTCGTCAAACTGGGGCGGGCCGCCTGCCTTCGCTGTACTTCCAGCTAGAATTCAACCATGGTGCGCCGTGCGACAGATCGCCCAAACGCGCCATCTTTAACTAGCCCATCTGTTCTAGCCCAAATGCGCTAACTATCACGAAGTAGTCGCGCCAGCGTCCGGAGGTTGATGGCGTGGACCGCGCAAGCTTCACTCTGGACCTCGGATAACGGTCCCTCAGTGCGGTCGTCAGGGCACGAAAAAGGCCCGGCAGAATCCGGGCCACTCGGGTAGTAGCGGGGGTAGGATTTGAACCTACGACCTTCGGGTTATGAGCCCGACGAGCTACCAGACTGCTCCACCCCGCGTCGTGGCGAAAAGTGTACCACGCCGCCTGGCCCTGTAAAGGCCCTGTAAACGGCGACGCCCGCATGCTACCGTTGCGGCTGGGATGTACACGATTATCTTCGTTCTGATCGTGATCGGCGCCGCGCTGGCGCTCGTGGCGGCGGCGATCGCGCTGCGGGGCTACCTGCGCCTGAGGCGGACCCGCGCTGCCGTCCAGGCCCCCCTGACGGAGGAGGTCGAACGCCTGGCAGCCCGCACGGACGAGCTCGAGGAGGGGCTCTCGGCGCTCGACGCCCGCGCTCAGCAATTGCCGATCCAGATACAAGAGCTGCAACAGAGCCTGGCAACGCTGCAGGTTCTCACCGGCAGCCTGGCCGTCACGCTTCGCCAGGCCCAGACCATCCTCTCCTTCAGCGCGCTCAAGGTCCTGAGCGCCGAACGCCTCGGAGACCTGCTGCGGTCCCGCCAGGTCCCCAAGGCCGAACCGCCCTCCCGGTGAGCGACGACGGCGACGGCGAGGAGCGGATCGCGGCCTCTCTCGAGCCTTCCGGCGAGGAGTGCGAGATCTGCGGCTCGGAGATGTACGGGCTGCACTGCAAGCTCGTTTGCCCCACCTGCGGCTACAGGCGCGACTGCTCCGATCCCTAGAGAGGGATCAGCCCTCGGACTTTGGCCGTCGGCTCTTCGGGGGTGTTCCATCACACAACCGGCCACCCGCGAGACCAGAACAATACCGGCCATGAACCCGTGTTCCCTTCGAGAAAGTATCCAGCAATGGCATTAGGCGACTCCACCGCGGCCCTCGACAAGACGATTGCGACGTTGCAGGGCGGGGTGCTGCAGCTTGGGGTCGGGTCCGCCATCCCGGTCATCGCGGGTTGGGAGCAGACGCTCTCGTCTTCCGGAGCCCCCGAGCTGGCGGCCGTGGCCGAGAACCTCGCGGCCCTAAGGACCATGCTGGCCGCCGGCGACTTCGATCCCGCCGAAGCGGGCCGGCTGCTCCAGATCCTTGGACAGCAGACCCAGGCCGCCGCGACGACCCCGCAGGGTCTGCCGCTAGCCGCCCCCCTCACCCAGCTGAGCCTGCTCCTGAACACGGGCGGCACCAACCTTGTGGCGCAGAGCTAGCGTTGGGTGGTTCGCGAGGGGTTGACCCCTCGCGAACGCTTTCGGCTATCAGCCATCAGCTATCAGCTGGTTCTTTTGGCTGGAGGCTGGCGACAGGGATAGCGCGGGTCAGGTGCCGGCGAGTGCCGCCAGCGCCCGCTCGCACCAGCCGCGGACCTCGGCGTTCACGGCCATGGCGTCCCAGTCTTCCGGGCCGTACCAGCCGACTTTGTCCCCGCCGAACTCGTCGCGGATACTGGTCGGTCCGGAGGGACGGGCGAAGTAGATCAGGTCTATGTGCTGGTGCCCGGGTCCGATGTTCTCCAGCTGGACCCCGGCGGGCCGGTAAAGCTGGACGGGGTCGTCGACGTCCTCGCGCCGCTCTCCCACGAGATCCACCGCGAGACCCGTCTCTTCGAGAACCTCGCGCCGCGCGGCGTCGTCCGGCAGCTCATCCCTCTCGATGTGCCCGCCCGGCGGCAGCCACATCCCGAGCTTGCGGTGGCGGTGCAAGAGCACCCGGCGCTCGTGCACGACGAAGACCGCGACGGTGAAGTGCCTGCCGGTCGTTTCCGCTTCCACGAGCCGCAGGTTACACCAGGTCAGAGAGACAGCAGGCTCAGCGCCGGCCCCGATCGCGACGAACACGGCCCCGAAGAGGAAGAGGAACAGCGCGATCAGGCCGAGCCACAAGGCGTCTCTCCTGTATTTCTTCTCCAATTGCTCCTCGGAGCGGTGGCTGATCAGGAACCTGTGATCGTCGCCTTCGTCGGGGGGTCCGATCTGACCGTCCGCCTGGGCAGCACCGAGAACGTACACGGGCTCGTCCAGCCGCAGGATGCTCTCGACGTAGCGGTACCCAAGCGTGCGCTCCCCGCCGCCGAGGTTTACCGTGACCCCCCCGATGGTGATCCCCCTGCCGGGATCCTTTTCGAAGCGGTTCATGACCTCTACGGCGTCCACCTCCGCGCCCTCTCCCCGTACGCCCACGATCCCCGATCCGTCCTCGACGGCGAAGGGGGCGAAAAGCTCGCTGGAGGCCACCGTCTCCGAACGCCGGTCGGAGCCCATGTCGTCATCGTCGTGGTCGCGCTCCAGGTACTCGCGGACCACCTCGGACCGGTAGTAGGCGCACTCGTGGCCTGACATCTCGCTCGTCAAGGGCTCCTCGCACCTGAGCGTCCCCTTGACCTCGACCGGCGTACCGGGGTCAAGGCCGGCGATGGAGTCAGCCTGGGAGGTCTCGACGCGGCTCATCTGCTCCGTCTTGCGGAGCTGCCGGCGCCGGAAGTAGATCAGGACGACGACCGCGCCCCAGGCGAGAAGCCCGAAGAACAGGAAGATCAAACCGAAAAGCATAACGATGCTCCTTTGCTCTGAACGATGCCCTCAAGGACGCGGCTCATCCTTGCGGTACGAGCTCCGCCTCGTAGCGCAGGTTCCGGACCCCACGCTCTGAGGTTTCCAGGGCCACGGTGAACTCCTCGTCGTCTTCATCGACCTCGACGATGCCCCCGAGCGTGAGCGGTTCGCCCGGAGATACCTCGCCGCCCACGGTCTCGCCGTCGGCCGTGTCAACCTGCACCCTTGCGGTACCCTCTCCGACCTCGATGGTCGCGTCAAGACGGTAGGTTCCGTCGAAGTCTCCGTCGGTCTCGAGGATGCCAAGCTGCGGCGAACCGCTCGCGCCCTCTACGCTGCCGGTGCAGGTTATCTCCTCGCTGAACAGGCCACCGACGGACCTGCAAGATCTCTCCTCGTTAGTCACGGTCCCCGACGCGCACCCCGAGATCGCAAGCGCCAGCGTCCCGGCCAGCAACACCGTTCCGGCGAGCCGCCGGACACGGGACCGCGCGTCCTGAGGTTCCAAACCGTGTTCTCCGACCAAGCTCGCGTCCTTTCCCCGAGTACGAGGCGTCCGGCTCAGCCCCGCGCCTTTCGGGTACGCATGTTACCCGATCCCACCTCCCGAGCATGACCTCGGGTCGCGGGCGAGATCCCGATGCGTAAGGCATTACAGTACGCGATCGCCGCGCGGGTAAGATCCTCGTGTAAAGCATGGCGAGAGAGGAGAACCGGTTGCCGCTGCCCGAGGAGGCGTTCAGGCGCAACGACGAGTCGCCGGACGAGGCGTTCTACGAGACGCCCCGGCTCGTGACCCACATAGACGACCGGGCGATAGCGGCCGTCACGCAGCTATACAGAGAGCATTTCCCGCCCGGCGGCGAGATCCTGGACCTTATGAGCAGTTGGATCAGCCACCTCCCGCCCGAGGTCGAGTACCGGCGGGTGATAGGGCTCGGCATGAACGAGGTGGAGCTGCGGCGCAACGAGCGTCTCGACTCCTTCGTGATCCAGAACCTCAACGCCGACCCCCGGCTGCCGTTCGGGACCGGCGAGTTCGACGGGGTCGGGATCTGCGTGTCCATCGACTACCTGACCCGCCCCGTGGAGGTGCTGCGCGAGGTCGGGCGGGTGCTGAAGGTCGGGGCCCCGGTGGTCGTGACCTTCTCCAACCGATGCTTTCCGACCAAGGCCGTCGCCGTCTGGCACCGGCTCGACGACAGGGGCCACATGGGCCTCGTCGAAGGGTACCTCGAGGAGGCCGGCAACTTCGCCAGAGTGCGCGGCGTCGATCGCAGCCCCCGGCGGCTGTTCTCGGATCCCCTGTACGCCGTGATCGGCGAGAGCACAGGCGCACACGCGGGCGAGAAAGGGCCGAACTGATGGCCAAGAACGAGGAGAAGTACACCGACCCGGAGCTGCGGGAGGAGATCAAGAAGGAGATCAAACACTCCGACAAGGGCGGCAAGGAGGGCCAGTGGAGCGCCCGCAAGTCCCAACTCCTTACCCAGGAGTACGAGCGGCGGGGCGGTGGCTATAGGGGCGACAAGGACCAGTCCCAAAAAAACCTGGAGAAGTGGACCGACGAGGAGTGGCAGACCCAGGAAGGCGACGCCCGGGCGCGCAAGGACGACGGCGAGACCAAGCGCTACCTCCCGAAAAAGGCCTGGGAGAACATGAGCGACGGGGAGAAACGCGAGACCGAGCAGAGAAAGAGCGCCGGATCGAAGCAGGGCCAACAGTACGTCTCCAACACCGATGAGGCCAAGCAGGCCCGCAGGGACGCCCGGCTGCCCCTGAACGACTACGACGATCTGAGCGTCGAGGAGATCGAGACCAAGGTGCGGGGACTCTCGGACGATGAGGTCCGGGAGATCCGCGACTACGAGAAGCAGCACAAGAACCGCAAGACGCTCATCGAGAGCCTCGACCGCAAGCTCTAGGCCCGGCGCAGCTCAGGGGCCGAGCATCGAGCGGTTAGGTCTACCCCCAGGGCGGGTAAGGTCCATCGAGTAGACGATCACAGGTCGCGCGCGCCGCTCCGGAGGTTGGATTATGAAGGTTCCTGGCAAGCAGTGGATCAAGAAGGCCGAAAGCAAGGGTAACGAGGCCGAAGTGCCTGTGGCCGAGAACCTCGGCCTCGTGGACTTCTTCAAGCTAACTTACAAAGAGGTCGACGAGGATCACGTGATAGCCTTCGCCGGCAACCTCACGTACAAGGCGCTCTTCGCCATCTTCCCCTTCTTCACGTTCCTGCTCTCGCTGCTCGGGCTCTTCAACGCCACCAACCTGGTCGACCAGATGATCGGCTACCTAGAGGGCGTGATGCCGAGCTCGGCCAGCGACTTTATCGGCGGTCAGCTAACGAGCATAGCCAGCAACCAGGCCGAGAGTGCCTTCACGTTCGGGGCCATCCTCTCCATCGGCCTCGCCCTTTGGGGCGTGTCAGGCGCCTTCCGCTCCATCATGGAGGCGATGAACGTGATGTACGAGGTCGAGGAGGACCGGCCCGCGTGGCAGGTCTACGGCATCTCCATCTTTATCTCGCTCGCGGTGATCGTCCTCATGCTCGCCGCCTTCGGGATCGTGATCTTTGGCGGCTCCATCGGCGGCGGACTGGCCGGGGCCATCGGCCTCGATAGCGTGTTCCAGACGGTATGGAGCATCGTGCAGTGGCCGATAGTCGCCTGCATCGTGCTGCTCACGTTCGCGATCATCTACTTTTTCGCCCCGGCCGCCAAGCAGAGGTTTCGTTGGATCAGCCCGGGTGCCGTACTGGCCTTCGCGTTCTGGCTCGCGTTCTCGTTGCTCTTCTCTTTCTACGTGGGCAACTTTGGTTCCTACGGCGCCACATACGGTTCGTTGGCGGGCATCATCATCCTGATGCTGTACATCTACTACTCGGCCCTGATCATGCTCGTCGGGGCGGAGATGAATCAGGTGATCGAATGGCACATCCCCGGCGGCAAGAACGAGGGCGAGAAGGTGCCGGAAGACGACAGAAAACCAGACGTCCACCGGCTCTCGAGGGATGCTGGCACCAACGCCGACTCGTCGCAGGGCGACCGGCGCTAGACGCGAGGTAGTTACCCACCAGGGGCCCCGCGTGAGGATCTTCGGCCTGGACTTCACGAGCGCTCCTAGCGGCACAAAGCCGCTCGTCCTACTCTCTTGCGACCTCGAGGGCGACGCTTTGCGCGTGCGAGGCGCGCAGGACTTTACGGACTTCGAAGGCTTCGAGGCGTTCTTGCGGTCGCCGGGCCCCTGGGTCTGCGGGATGGATTTCCCGTTCGGTCAGCCGAAGGACCTCGTCGCCGCGCTCGGCTGGCCCGAGGTATGGGAGGGCTACGTCGCAGAGATCTCGCGCCTCGGCAAGGACGGCTTCGAGGCTGCTATACGGGCCGACATGGCGCGAAGGCCCGCGGGGAACAAGTGGCGCTACAGACTCGCGGACCGCCGATCCGGCTCGAGCAGCGCGATGATGCTCTTCCGGGTGCCGGTGGGAAAGATGTTCTTCCAGGGGGCGCCGCGCCTGCTGAACGCCGGCGTGAGCGTGAGGCCCTGCCGCCCGACCGGCGACGGCCGCGTGGCCGTCGAGGCCTACCCTGCCGTGGTCGCGCGCCGCTTCGTCGGGCGCGCGAGCTACAAGCGGGACGGCGCACCCGATACGCCCGAACGCCGCGCTATGCGGGCGAAGCTCGTCGCCGGGCTGGGGTCGGAGTCGCTGCGCCGGGCCTACGGGTTTACCGTACAGGTCGAGGAGCCGAGGCGGGAGAGGTTCGTCGATGAACCGGGAGCCGACGCCCTGGACTCGCTGCTGTGCGCGATACAGGCGGCCTGGGCTTACACTTGGAGGGACCAGAATTGGGGCGTACCGTCCGAGTGCGACCCGGAAGAGGGATGGATCCTGGACCCCATGCTGCTGCGAGACGGAACGGAGGCGGTCGATTGACCTACGGCGAAAGGTTCGATGACGCCCTGATCTACGCCAGCCACGTCCACGGCGGCCAGCTCCGCAAGGGAACCGTTATCCCGTACATCACCCACCTCCTCGCGGTCGCCTCCATCGTGGGCGAGAACGGCGGATCGGAGGACGAAGTCGTAGCGGCCCTGCTGCACGACGCCCCGGAAGACCAGGGCGGCGAGGCACGGCTGCGGGACATCCGCGTCCGGTTCGGCGCCCCGGTGGCGGAGATTGTGGCCGGTTGCTCGGACACCTTCGAAGACCCCAAGCCGCCGTGGCGCGCACGCAAGGAGGCGTACCTGGCCCACCTCGCCGAGACCTCCGACGCCGTCCGCCTCGTCTCCGCGGCCGACAAGCTCCACAACGCCCGCGCCGTCCTTGCCGACTTCCGCGCCGTCGGCGAGGAGCTCTGGGACCGCTTCAACGGCAAGAGGGACGGTACGCTCTGGTACTACCGGGCGCTGGTGGAGGCTTACGAGAAGGCCGGGAGCGGCCCCATCGTGCAAGAATTGGACCGCGTGGTGACCGAGCTGGAGCGACGCGCCGGTGTCGGCGAGGGAGGAGAGAAGCGTGCCTGACAGAGCTTTGCGCTTGGGGATCCTGGGGGCGGCCAGGATCTCCCTGGGCGGCATCATCCCCGCCGCCGCGCGCACGACAGACGTCGAGGTGTTCGCCGTCGCCACCCGCGGGGGCAAGAAGGCCAGCCAGGTCCGCGAGGCGGCCCCCGAAGCCGAGCTCTTCGACGACTACGAGACCCTCCTCGGTGACGCGAGAGTGGAGGCCGTCTACGTCCCGCTGCCGAACTCCATGCACGTGGAGTGGACTCTGAAGGCCCTTGCGGCGGGCAAACACGTCCTTTGCGAGAAGCCCTTCGCCCTCGAAGCCGAAGGCGCCCAGCGGGCCGTCAAGGCCGCACAAGCGGCGGGCCTTGCCCTGATGGAGGGCTTTATGTACCGCCTCCACCCGCAGACGTTACGCGTGAAGGAGTTGCTCTCGGCGGGTGAGATCGGTGAGGTCCGCCAGGCGGTCGCGCAGTTCGGGCACCGGTTGGACGACTCTGAGGACGTCAGGGGGATCGGAACCCTGGGCGGGGGTGCCCTCGGCGACGTCGGGTGCTACTGCGTCAGCGCTCTGCGGCTCGCCTTCGGAGGTGAGCCCCGGCACGCGACGGCCATCGCCCGTTTCGACTCCGGCGGCGCCGACCGGGAGCTCGCCGGCACGCTCGTGTTCGAGGGCGGCCTAGGCATCGTCTCCTGCGGCATCTCTTCTGCCCGGCGGGAGCAGATGGAGATCGTCGGCACCGAAGGTACCATCTCCCTCGATGCCCCTTTCCGCGCCGACAAGTCGGGTGGGAAGATGGAGATCACGCGCGGCGACAAACCGACCACCGAGACCTTCGAGGAAGCCGACCCCTACCGGACCGAGCTGGAGGAGTTCGCGGCCGCGATCCGCGAGTCCCGCGAACCCGCCGTCGGCCCGCGCGAGATCCTCGGCAACGCCCGCACCCTCGCCGCCCTGCTAGCCTCCGCCCGTGCAGACGGCAAGCCCCAAGACCTCTAGAGCGGCTTTCAGCCGTCAGCAATCAGCTTTCAGCTCTATCCACTCTTGTTGACGGCCGTCCCTGGTTCGCGAAGTAGCTAAACCGCCTCGCGAACTTCCCCAGAGCGCCGGACCCACACCAAAAAGCTGACGGCTGAAAGCGAGGACCTGAAAGGTCCGAAGCGTGCTGAGAGCGGAGGCCTCGCAGAGGCCGGAGCGTGCTGAAAGGCGCGAAGCGCCGTGCTGGCCAGCCCGCAGAGCGGGCCGGCCTACGACACCGCGCTCTGGACATCCTCGGCGAGCGTCGGGTGGGCGTGGACGGCGCCCTGGAGGACCGGAAGCTTCGCCCCGGCGTTCATCAGGTCCACGTACATGTGGACCAGCTCCGACCCCTCCGCCGTAAGCACCGCCGCGCCGAGGATGCTCCCGTCCGAGGCGTCGGCGACCACCTTGATGAAGCCCTTGGTCTCCCCCATCTCGAACGCCTTACCCTTCTCCCGCTCCATATCCAAGCTCATGACCTCTACGTCCCGTCCGGCCTCCCGGGCCTCGCGCTCGGTCATGCCCACGCGCCCGAGCTCGGGGTCGGTAAAGATGGCGTAGGGCACGATTCGCTCCGTGGTGCGCGACCCGTCGCCGGCCATCTGGGAGAGGAGGATCCTGTGGTCGTCCCAGGAGGTGTGGGTGAACATGGGGCCGCCACGGATGTCCCCGGCGGCCCAGATCCCCTCGACCGGCGTCGCCAGCCGCTCGTCGACCTCGACGATGCCTTTCTCAGTCTCCAGTCCCACGCTCTCCAGCCCGAGGTCGTCCGTGTTCGGCTTGCGGCCGGTGGCCAGGAAGAGGTGCGTAGCTTGGACCTGAGCCGGATCGCCCCCGTCCAGCGTCAGGGTGATGCCGTCCCCGTCCGTACTCACGCCCTTCGCCCGCTCGCAGAAGACGAGCTCGACGCCTTCGTCTTTGAGCATCCCCTGCATGGCCTCCGAGACGTCGTCGTCCTCGTGGGTCGTCACGTGGTCCGAGCCGCCGACGACCACCGTCACCCGGCTGCCCATCCGGCGGTAGAACTGGGCCATCTCCAGGCCGATGTAGCTTCCCCCGACGATAACCAGGTGCCCTGGGAGATCGGTCCTGTGCAACCAGTTCCCGGAGTCTATGTAGTCGACGTCGTCCAGGCCCTCGATCGGCGGTATCAGGGTGCGCGTGCCGGTGTTGAGCACCACCTGGCGGGCGACGAGTTCTTCGTCCCCGACCCGCACGTTGAACCCCCCTTCGGACCGGCCCTCGATACTTGCGTGGCCCCGGATCAGGACCGGGTTCTCCGAGCCTTCGAATCCCTTCTCGAGCCCGGAGCGCTTCGTCGCGGCGACGCCCCGCGCCCGTTCCAGGACCGCCGGAAAGTCCACGCGCACCTCGGGGATCTCGACGCCGTACTCCGCGGCGCGCCTGGCCTGGTAGGCCACCTTGGCCGAGGCGATGGCGGCCTTGGTCGGGGAGCAGCCGAAGTTGACGCACGAACCCCCGAGGTCCTTCCGTTCGACCAGCGCCACCGACAGGCCCTCGCCGGCGAGCTTGTAGGCCAGCGGTATGCCCGCCTGCCCGCCGCCGACGATCAGGACGTCATAAGCCGTTGCGTTGTCCATGCTCTCCTTTCGCGCGCGCCGGCGCACGGTCGTAACCCACAGGCGCTGTGGGAGTTCTAAGGGCTAGCGCACCACCGCGCCGTCGTCGCGGATGATCTCGACGGCGTCGGGGTCGGTGTGGAAGACGCGCACCCGGACGGTGGAGGCGGCGAGTAAGAACCCGAGGATGCCGCTGCGAAGGTCCGCGGGGTCTGCGGGCTCGACCCAGCCGACCTCGGCGTTGGAGAGGTCCGCGTCGGTCGTGACGAACCGCTGCAGCAGCAGGCTTATGGGGACTCTCAGGGCGAGGGCCAGCAGGACACCGCCCACCACGAGGAGGTAGAGCGGCCACTGGAAATACAGCCCGAGCCCGAGGGCGCCGAGAAAGAAGATCGCCGTCAGGAGGTTCGCGGCCACGATGGTCGTGCCGCAGTTGCGGTGGATGGCGAGGCCCTTCTCGCCCCGGTGCAGCCGCCCAAGCGCCTCCCTGGCGGCGCTCTCTACCTCGTTTATGGACCTGACGCCCTGCACGAAGAACCCGTCGTCGGTGGAGAAGCCGTTCAGCTTGCGCCCCGGCTCGCGCTCCATCATCACCACGATGGTGGCGTGCTCCAGCGCGTGGTTGCGGCGCAGGATCTTGTTTCCCAGGATCGCCTTGAGCTGCCGCGGGTAGACGAACAGGCTCCCGACCGCCTGCAACGAGAACAGTATCGGTAGCAGGAAGAGGAACAGGACTACGACAAACGCCACGAGAACGACGAACAAGAGCGCCACAGTCTCACCTTCGCAGTAGGTTCTTTGCCCGCAGATTATATATGAGCCGTCGGCTTTCAGCGGTCGGCTGTGGGCTTATTTTGTGAACGCGTCGTACCTGGACCCGGGTTATGGCGACGCGCCAGGAGTACATCCTAGCCTTACGCTTGTACTTCTGTCGCCGACTCTTGTAGCTTGGCCTGCGGAATGCGGCACGGAGATCACGAAGACCGGGAGTGGACGGCAGAGGCTATCGCGCGGGAGGCGGAGCGCTGGACGTGGTGGCCCGAGGCCGCAGCGGTTACCAAAGACGATCGTCGCTTGCTGGTGCACATGCCGAGACACTGGGGCAGGAGCGTCGTGTGGCGCTCGTCGGTCGCCGACGAGGACCGAGCAAGGGCCCTGATCGAGGAGACCGTCGCCGAGGTCCGCGCCGCGGGCGGGACGCGCCTGGTGTGGCACACAGGCGACATGACCCGACCCACAAACACCGGCGAGCTGCTAACGCAGCGCGGATTCGAGTTGTCCCAGAGACTGGAGATCCTGGCGTTCGAGCTTGGGGAAGTATCCCTGACGGGCCTACCGGAGCTAGCGGTCCCGGACGACGTTGCCGTTGGGCCGGCACGCGATCTCGAAGGGCTGAAGGACACGTATCGCATCAGCTCTCGGGTGTTCTCGTCCGCCATACCATCCGAAGCGGAGATCACGGGGTACGCGCGAGATCTCGAGCGTCTGGAGGATAGGGAACGGGGAGGCGCGTCGGACGGCCCGCTAACCATCCGCTTCCTGGCGCTCGTCGGCGAAGGCGACCACCGCAGGGCAATCGCATCGGCGGGGCTGCAATTGGTCGGTGAGGTTGGCCGGCTGTGGGGCGGCGGGACGCTCGAACACTTCAGGGGTCGCGGTGCCTACCGGGCGCTGGTCCTGGAGAGGTGCCGGATGGCTCGCGATCTCGGGGCCACGCTGGCACTCGTGAAGGCCGACGTTGGGACGACCGGTCCCATCCTCAAACGCGCGGGCTTCCAGGTGGCAGGCACGGAGCGACGCTACGCGATGGAAGTCCTCGCCAGCTAGGCGGAGGCTACCAGTCTCTCCTATCCCTCATCGAGCGCTGAACGGCAGCGCGACCTCGCCGGATGTTTTCAAGTCGTGGAGGAGGGCCAGGGCGGCGAGTGCCACCCTTCGGTGCTCGTCGCGGTTCTCCGGCTCGCCCATCGGCTGGTTGTAGGGGAACGGGACGCGGGCTACCCGCGGGGCCTCCATCCCCGGTTCCATGGAGAGCGTTACGGTTGGCAGGCCGCTCTCTTCCAGGATCTCGCTGATCAACGCAACCGACCTGTGGCACAGGGGGCACGACGGCGTGAGGAAGACCGCGTCTACACCGTCGTCCAGGAGCTTTGCCGCGATCTCGGGGGCGGTCACTTCTTCGAGCGGACCGAGGTCGTGGATGGCGCCCATGAATGAGAAGTGGCGGCGGTTGAGCCTGTCTACGACGCCTAGGTCCGCCAGCGCGCGCAAGGTCCGGATGGGAAATATGGCGTCGAGGTCGGAGCCCCTGTCCGGCCTGTAGTAGGCGTGGGTCCAGGTGAGGTCGGTGGCGTCCGTGGGGATCTCACGGTACGACGGGTCCCCGAGCGGGTCGTCTATGTCGAAGCGCTCATCAGAGGGCAGGTGCACGCCGCCGGTGGTGACGAGGGCCAGGTTGCACTCCTCCAGAGGCTTTCTCGGTCGGGCGAAGGGGAGCAACTACACGTTGAAGCGGACCAGCATGGCGTCGCCGTCCTGCATCGGGTACTCGCGGCCTTCAAGACGTATCTTCGCGTTCTCCTTGGCCCGGTTCCAGGAGCCGGCCTCGACCACGTCCTCCCAGTTACCGACCTCCGCGGCGATAAAGCCACGGGCCATGTCGGTGTGGATACTTCCGGCCGCCTCCCGCGCCGTCGCACCGTCCCTGACCGTCCACGCCCGGCTCTCTTTCTCGGCGGAGGTGAAGAAGGTTATGAGCCCGAGCAACCGGTAGGCGGCCCGCACGAAACCCTCGAAGCCCGTGGTCTCCACCCCGAGCATGCCCAGGTACTCACGCGCCTCTTCTCCTCCAAGCTCGGCGACCTCCGCTTCGAGCCTGGCCGACAACCGGACGGCCTCTCCGCCCTCGCGGGCCGCGAGCTTCTCCACCCGCGAGCTGTAGGCGTTGCCCTCGATGACGGAATCCTCGTCGACGTTGGCCACGTACAGCGTTGGCTTGTCCGTTATGAGCGTCCGGCGGATCTCGGCCAGGGCCTCCGAGCGCGGGTACGTCCGGGCCGGGTTTCCCTCGGAGAGATGGTCCCGCAGCTTCTCCAGCCCCACGACCTCGGCCGTCAGCTTCGGGTCCCCGCTCTTGGCCGCCTTTGCCGTCCGCTCCAGGCGTCCCTCGACCGAAGCGAGATCCGCGAGCAGGAGCTCGGTGTTTATGGTCTCGATGTCGCCCTCGGGGTCGACGTCACCGTGGACGTGCGCCACGTTCTCGTCCTCGAAACAGCGGACCACGTGCGCGACGGCGTCGCACTCCCGGATGTGTCCGAGAAACTGGTTCCCAAGCCCCTCACCCGTGCTCGCCCCCCGCACCAGGCCGGCGATGTCCACGAAGTTGATCGTCGTGGGGACCACGCTCTTGCTCCTGGAGGTACGGGCCAGCGCCCCCAGCCTATCGTCCGGGACCACCGAAACCCCAAGGTTCGGGTCTATGGTCGTGAACGGGTAGTTCTGGGCCTCCGCCCCCGCGCGCGTCAAGCTGTTGAATACTGTCGATTTGCCGACGTTCGGCAAACCCACGATGCCTACCTTCATAAGGTTATTGTATCAAAGTGTAGCAATTTGGTGCTAGAGGCGGGCACCTCCCGCCACTTCCGGGGCGGAAAGCGGGTGGCCTCCGGGCGCCACGGTGCCCGCACGTCTGGCGTGTCCTCTATAACCTACCCGGGCGGGCAGTTACGGTAGAATCGGAACTCCGAACGAGATGCTACAGAGCAGAGGGTACGGCTTTTGGACCGGCAGATGCAGATTCAGATTCTCCTGGACCACTACCAGAGACCGCGGCATCGCGGGCCCCTGGAAGACGCCGACGTGGCGATGCCCGGCGGGAACCCGGGTTGTGGGGACGTGGTCACCGTCTACCTAAAAGGGAACGGGAACGGACACAGCATAGAGGACGCCACCTACGAGGGCGAAGGCTGCACCATCAGCATGGCCGCGAGCAGCATGATCCTCGAGGAGGTCCACGACGGCGACCTGACCATGGATCAGGTCCTCGAAATGGACTACAACGAGATGATCGACAAGCTCGGACGCCAGATCGTGGCCTCCCGGCCCAAGTGCGCCACCCTCGGCCTCGGCACCCTCAAAGCCGCCGTCAGAAAGTACCAGCGGGACCGGCGCCTGGACGAGGCCGGCATCGAACGCCCCGGCGCCCCGGACAGCACCGGCCTCATCTTCGGCGAAGGCGCCGCAGAAGCAGCAAAGAAGGAGTAGAGCCGTTTCGGCTCTACTCCTTCGCTAGTCAGCCCGGCGCTTCGCGCCTCTCAGCGCGCATCGTCCGGCTTCGCCGGCCTCGCTTTCAGCACGCTCCCTCCGGTCGCTTTCAGCTAAACGCAGGCGTGCGCGGTTCGTAGCTTCCCGCATCCGGCGGGTCCCCACCGAGAGCCGTGGCGCAAGGCGCGAAGTGGCAAGCGCCGGACGGGAAAAGCTGAGAGCGAGGACCTGAAAGGTCCAACGCGGGCTGAGAGCGGAGGCGAAGCCGGAGCGGGCTATTTCCTCGTTCTCCAGGCTCCGGCGGCGGTCGAGGCCGAGATGAGGATCGCCATCTGGACGAGGCTCGCGAGGACCATGCTGAGGAGGAAGAGTTGCCAGGCTTCGTCCGGTGAGATCCGCATCCCGAGCATGTCCGAGAGGGTTGTGGCCAGGGTTTGGGAGCCGATCCTACTGGCCGTCACCAGGGAGCCGGCGGAGGCGCCGAGGGCGTAGACCGGGGCGGCCACGGCGCCGGAGATCAGGCCGGAGAGCGCGCCGGGCCTGCGGCCCTCGTCGGCGTCGGCGGCCCGTCTCCCGCAGTACAGGCCGATAAAGCCGGCCACCAGGATCCCGACGAGGGACCCCAACAGCGAGGTAACGAAGCCGACCACCCCGCCGATGGCGCCCCAGACCATCCCGGTCCGTACCGCCCCAGCCCCTGACTCTCTCTCCTCCACGGCCGCATTCTAGCGATCCACGCCCCGCGCGTTCGGGCGCGACTTGTAATCCTCTTTAACCAGGGGTATAGATTGCGGACGGACGAGAGGAAGGAGCGTCGCATGAGCGAGACCAGGCTAGCGTGCCGCGTGTGCAAAGGCGTATTCTCCGAGCACGAAGTCCGCCTGAAGGATGTGGATCCCGAGGAAGACGAGCTGCAGTGCCCGAACTGCGGGTCCACGCGGATGGAGCCTTACGTCTTCGACCCCGACGCTCCCACCGACAACGTCCTGGAGAGGGAGGAAGGCGAGGCGTAGGGACGCGCCTACTCGTAGAGTTCGCGCCAAAGCTGGAGCTTCGGTGAGCCATCCGCCATCACGAAGGTGGCCTCGACCTTGCGCGTGGCGCTGCCGTAGGTACCGGTCGACGTTGCCACAAAGGCGTCGTCGTGGCGCTCGACGTCGACGCTGACCGAGCCCCGGTCCACGTCGTCCGGACGCAATTCTCCCGAGGACCATCTGCCAACCGCCGGGTCTTGCGTGAGCCGCGCCCCGGCGACTACTAACCCAGCTTCTGCCATCTCGAAGGCCCGCTGACCGTCGTTCGCCGCGAGGATGGAATCGAGGTCCGCGGCCACGACGGTCAGGAGCCCCGCCCCCATCACCCCGACGACAACGACCATGATGACCGCTAGGCCCAACGCCACCCCGGACTCGTCACGGATCGCGCGCCGCAGCGTCACCGGTTCCTCAGCAATACGTCCGTGGTGAGGGCCAGGGCCTCGTCGGCGGCACCGGAGGGCCTGACGTTCAACGTCACGCGCACCAGCCGGATCTCCCCCTCGTCGGTGACCGCGGCCGAGCATTCGGTGGGGGTCGCGCAGTACTCGAGGCGCAGGCCGTCGGAGGCGTCAAGCGACCTTGCCAGTTGTTGGCCGTTCCTTCGGAGCACGCCTGGAGAGCTGAAGGTGTACCGGATCTCCTGCGGTGTCTCACCGGGTTTGATCTGGAACGAGATCTCATCCGACTCGTGGACCCTGAGGAGGCTGCCGTCACCGTACGGATGCGCGGCCCGGAGCTCGCGCTGCATCCTCTCTAGCCCAACCCTGGCGTTCTGGATGGCCTCGATCCTGGCACCCCCAGAATCGTAGGCCCGCACCGTGATGTCGAAGAGGGCGTAGAGCGCGAACAGCACGGTGACCGTCAGCGTCGCGGCGACGAGGGCCTCGGCCAGCGAGAACCCGTCTTCGGCCCGCAGGCGCCGACGGATGTTCGCCAGCCTTACCATCGGGACACGACCCCGCTGACGCGGTACGAGCCGCCGGCGTCCCAGGCCACCGTTACGGTGATCCAGGTAAGTCCTTCGTCCGACCCCACGTCCTGGAGGCCCGCGTCGACGGGCTGCTCGTCGATCGTGTACCCGAAACCCGAAGGCTCGCAGATGCCATCGGGAAGGCCGCCCGCCACCGCCTCGTAGGGCAGGCTCTTCGCGTCCTCGAGCTTCTGGCCGGCGCACGCCCGCGCGGCCTCGTAATCGCCGCTCGCGTTCGCCGCCCGCAGCGCCGCGTCGAACATGCTAACCATGGGCATGATGGCCATCGAGAGCAGCACCATCGCCGCAAGCACCTCGACCAGCGAGTGCCCGGATTCGCTCCCGACGGGTTCAAGGGTCAACGCTTATCCTGGAGGTCGCGGACAGGTAGGTGAGCTTGCGCGTGGGATCCCTGTCGTCCGAGGAGACCCTGACGCTGCCGTTGGGGCCGTTGATGACGTGGATGGTGCCGTCGGAGTTGAACTCGACGAAGAACTCCTCATGGGCGTCCGGATCCGAGGCCGCCGCCCTGGCGGTGGAGGAGAACAGCATCGTGCCCGCGGGCAGGGACCGGCCCGTGGTCTGGACCGCCGGCGGCACCTCCGCGGCACCGTCCTCGTACGGGCTCCGCAGCTTGACCAGCGAGTACTCAGCACTCCCGGTGGTCATGACCATGCGCCAGTCGGTCAGTTGTCCCGTCGCCCTTGTGTGCGCCAGCCGCATGTCGGCGGCGACCTGGTTTATGGCCGCGTCCACGCGCCAGCGCTCCAGAAGGGCGAGAAAAATGACGATCGCGATAGCCGACAAGATGCCGATCACAGCGACGGTCGCGAGGACCTCTTGCAGGGTGTATCCTCGCTCGTCCGCGACGCGGGCCGGTATTTCGAAGCTCCTGCGCACGACCTATGTCGTCGGCGCGAGTTCGCCGACGCTTTAGCGGACGCAGTTTTTCGGGGGCGCCCTAGCTACGCTCTATGAACTCGATGCGGTAGCCGTCGGGGTCCCGGACAAAAAAGATCCTGGTGCCGCTGCTCATGGCGTGAGGCTTGCTCTCGAAATCTACGCCACCGGCGGCCTCCAACTTCTCCGCCAGCGCGTCGAGGTCCTCGACGGCCAGGGCGACGTGGCTGTAGCCGGTCCCGAGCTCGTAGGGCTCTTCCTGCGCGTGGTTCAGGGTCAGCTCGATCCGCGGCTCCGGGTCCCCGGGGATGGAGAGGAAGGCGTTGGTCGCGTCGTCGCCGATGGGCACCTTGCGCGCAAGCTCCAGGCCCAGCTTGTTGGTATAGAAGTCTATGCTCCGGTCGAGATCCAGGACCCGGTAACAAGTGTGGACGTATTGCACTGTAGCACGCTCCTTCGTCGCTTTTCAGCACGGCCCCTGCGGGGCCTTTCAGCACGCTTCATCCGGCTCCGCCGGCCTCGCTTTCAGCGGTCAGCTTCGTGGTCGATGAACGAACTACCTCCCGTGTACCGCAGCGTTTTCCAGGAAGATTTTCTCAGAGGCGCGAACCTCGCACCATTCGCCGGTTGGCATTTGGCTGAAAGCCGCCGAAAGGCGGCGTGCTGAAAGCGAGGCCTGACAAGGCCGACGCGTGCTGAGAGCGGAGGCGCAGCCGGAGCGGGCCGACGAGCTGGCGAAGCCGGCGTGCTAACCTTCTCCGCATGGAGAAGGTAACGCGGGATCTGCCCGAGAGCCCGGCCCGGCGGGTGGCGACGATCGCGCGCGTCGGGGCACGCTACGGGTTCGGGTTCGTGTTCAAGGGCCGTTTCGCTGTGCGTCGTCGGAGGGACGAGCCGGGAAGGGTCGGGACGCGGCTGCGCCTCTCGCTCGAGGACCTGGGCCCGACGTTCGCCGAGCTGGGGCTTTTTCTTTCGTCGCGGCGCGACCTGCTGCCCCCTGACGTCGCTGGCGAACTCGGGCAAACGAGGGTCGTGGCCAGGCCCGTCGCCTTCGCGGAGCTGCGGGCCCTGATCGAGCGGGAGCTTGGCAACACGCTCGAGCGGCTGTACCTGGGGTTCGAAGAGGTTCCGGCCCGCGTCGGGCCCTTTACCCAGGCCCACCGGGCGGTACTGCCCGGCGACCGCCCGGCGCTCGTGGTGGCGGTACGCCCGGGGGTACGCCGGGACCTTCTGGCCATGCGTCCCGTGGCAGACTTGACCCGGCGGAGGCTCGGGGAGCGGCTGCCCCTGGATCCGGCCGCGACCGTGGCAGAGTTCACCGCCCACGTCGTCCACCGCAGGGACATGTTCTTCGCCGCCCGCACCGCTCGCGAGCTCCAGGACCTGGACGGATTCGGCCTTCGGGTCCCGGATGTCTACAGAGACTACTCCTCGGCCCGTTGCGTTACCTTCGGGGCGCTCGAGGGGTCGCCACTCGACGAGGCGCAGCTCCAGGAGGTCTGCGCAGAGCTCGTACGGCTTGCGTTGGATGAGGGGGTCTTCTTCGCCGACGTGTCGCCGGAGCGCTTCGTCTCTGGCGGTTCGGAGGGCGGGATCTGGCTCGCAGACCCGTCCGAGGCCTTCGTCCTTGACCCGGAGAGGCTGCGGGGGGTCGCAGAGGTGCTGGCCGCCGCGCAACGCGGGGACGTCGACGGGGTCGCGCGCGCCATGCCGCTGGCCGGAAGCTACGTCCCTCGCGATGACTCGGCCCTGCGCAGAGAGCTTCGGGAGACGCTGGGCTCGCTGGGCGGGCCCCTCTGGCGCGAGCATTCCCTCGCCGAGATCCGGGACCGTAGCCTGGATGCCGCGCGCGGCGGTGGAGCTCGGCTCCACGTCGAGGTGGCCCAACTCGCTCGCGCGCTGGTCGAAGCCGAGGCGCTCGGAGGGGGCAACGAGATCGACGCGGCCGCTGAGGCAGCACAGGGGTTGATCTCCCGTTACAGGGACCCGGCCTACGTCGTCGCCCGCACGGCCCGCAAACTCGCCCAGACCGACGCGATCGCCGACTACCCTCGCCAGCTGCACTCCTTCCTCTCCGAGCTCAAGGACGGTGAGATCGAGGTCCGTTTCCGGCACGCCGGGCTCGACTCGCTCATCGGCAAGGTGGACATCCTCGCCAACCGCCTGGTCTTCGCCCTCCTCATCGCGGCGCTCATCATCGGCTCCTCCATACTCGGCATCTTCGTCGAGGGCCGCAACCAACTGCTGGGGATGAGCGCGCTCGGCTTGATCGGCTTCCTCTTCGCCGCGATCCTCGGCGTCCTGCTACTAATCGGCATAATCCGCTCGGGACGGCTGTAGGGCCGGCTTTGCCGGCGCGCACGCTCCCTCCGGTCGCTTTCAGCCAATCACCGGGCTCGGATGGTGCGATGATTGGGCCTCCAAGAGAATCCTTCGGAAGGTGCGGCGTGCGGAGGGAAAGCCTCTGCCAAATTGGGTAAGCTGAAATGCAGAGAGCCCGCGCAGCGGGCGTGCTGAAAGTCCCCGGAGGGAGCGTGCTGACCAGCGGAGCCCTGAAAGGGCGCAGCGGGCTGACAGACGCGAAGCGCCGAGCCTACGAAGGAGCGAGTCATGGAAGAGCAGATCCGGAGCGAGGTCCTGAAGACGATCCCTTACGGGTTCTATATCACCGGCGTGGTGGGCACGGATGGCGAGGTCAACGGGTTTACTACCTGCTGGGTCTCGCAGGTATCATTCGACCCGCAGCAAGTGATCGTCGCCGTAGGCAAGGACCAGCACACCCACGACCTCATAGAGCAGGGCGGCGTCTTCTCCCTGAATTACCTCGATACCGAGCAGGAGGGTCTGGCCCGCAAGTTCACCGAACCCCTCGCCCACGAGGACGGAACGGTGGGCGGTTCGGCTTACACGACGGGTGAGACGGGCGCCCCACTCTTCGACGAAGCCTTCGCCCACATCGAGTGCCGGGTGGCCAGCAAGATGGAAACCGGGGACCACACCGTCTACCTCGGCGACGTCGTAGCCGCCGCCCTGGATCGCCCCGCTGACATCCTCACCGACCTCGACACCCCGATGGAGTACGGCGGCTGATGCCCCGATCCGCGCCCGAGCGGACAGGCTAAAGGGATCCTGTCAGCCTCCGATAACCTCTCCGTAACGTAAGGCGCGGGGTTCCGCCGCACGGGAACACCGCGGGATGCGGGAGGTGCCAACGTGCTCTATCTGTTCACGAGACGGTGGGATTGGCCGCGTTGGGCGCGCGAGGACGAGCGGGGCTTCACGCTAATCGAACTACTCATCGTGGTCGCCATAATCGGGGTCCTGGCGGCGATAGCGATCCCGGCCTACCTGGGTCAGCAGGACCAGGCCAAGGACAACGCTGCCAGGGCCCAGCTGCGCACGGCGGCGACGGCCCAGCAGCTCTTCTACGCCAGGACCGGCTCGTACGCAGACACGGTGGCGGAGCTCGAGGCCGAAGGGTTCAGGCAGGGTGAGCAGGCCGTTAGCGTCCGATCGGGGGACGGTAACGGCTACTGTATGGAGGCGCCCGGCGGCACGGGCGGGTTCAGCATCACCCAGGACGCGGGCAGGCCCGGCCCTGGAGGGTGCTGAGCCCACGCTGCGGCCGTGCCCCGGCGCGGGCACCGGCGGGTCCGTGGAGGGGGACCCGCCGGCCATCTCGCTCCCGGCACCGGCCGCAGCTGAGGCCAGGCAACCTCGCTATCTGTCGTGGCGCCGCTCCAGGCGGCGGCCCAGGCGCTCCAGCCGGTGCTCTAGACGCCTGCCGCGGCGGCGCAGCCGGCGGCGTAGTCTTCTTCTCCTGTGCATCCCAACTCACCTCCCCTGCACTCCGAGGACAGTACCGCAAGAGGAGAATCTCCTCTTTCTCAGGTAATACGCGTCGCGCCTGGATCCGGCCTTTCTGAACTTGTTTAGAATGTAAATAAAGTCACAGTATCGACGACGCGGCCGCAGGGCTTCCGGCGTATCTTTTGGTGCCCTGCGGCACGCATGAGGGGTAGGGTCGGCCACTCTCCGCGTGACCAGCCGCGGCCCAGCGTCGGGGAGCATTCGTCGAGTCCGTTCTCGCGCCCCCGAGATCTCCACCACCACTTGATATGGAACCCTCGAAAGGTCGGGCATTTCCTATCCAGGCGGGAAGTGCTCGTCCTACGAACTGGGTGAGCACGGAACCCTGGTCAGCAAGTGTTTGCAGAATCGCATGGATGCTGTAGCTTAGGCGCTGCGAACTCGTGAAAAAGGCGCGATCCGGGAGGAGCCGCATGGGCATGGACGTGATCGGAACGGTTCTCGGCGGGGCTGGCACGATGCCGCCCAAGGTCGCCTACGAAACCTACGTGAGTCAGGCGCGCAGATGCCAGAAGGCCAACGGCAACCTCACGATGCACGAGGGCGTCCATATTCTAGGTTACCGGGCGGGCCAATGACCGCGGAGCGCACGGAACGCCCACGGGACGCTGCGGGTCACGAAGTTCACGGCGTCTGTCCGATGGACTGTCCGGACACCTGCAGCTGGGTGGTGACGGTCGAGAACAAGCGGGCGGTCAAACTCCGGGCGAAACGAGATCACCCGTACACCCGAGGTGCCCTGTGCGTCAAGCTCAACCGATACCTCGAGCACACCCGCGCACCCGACCGGCTGCTCCACCCGCTGCGGCGTGTCGGGCGCAAGGGCGAGGGACGCTTCGAGCGGATCGACTGGGACGAGGCGCTGGACGAGATCTCCTCTCGCTGGCAAGGGGTCATCGCGCGCCACGGCCCGCAGGCGATATGGCCGTACTACGGCTGCGGGACGCTGGGGATGCTCCAGGGCACGGCGGGGGCCGGCAGGCGGCTTGCCAACGTGCTCGGAACCTCGCAGCATCTCATGAGCATCTGTATGGTCGCCGGCGCGGCCGGAACCGGCTACGTCCTTGGCGACAACCGGGTGGGGATGGACCCCGAGACCTTCGCGGAATCCGGGCTCGTCGTGCTGTGGGGAGCCAACCCGCTCACCACCGGCCACCACCTCTGGAAGTTCATAGAAGCCGCCCGGAAGAAGGGCGCCCACCTCGTCGCCATAGACCCCATCCGCACCCGCAGCGCCGAGCGCGCCGACGAGCACCTCGCGCCCGTCCCCGGGACCGACGCGGCCCTCGCTCTCGGCCTGATGAACTGCGTGGTATCCGCCGGGGCGGAGGACCGCGAGTTCATCGCCCGCCACACCCTCGGGTGGGAGGCATACAAGGAGCGCATCCGCCAGTTCCCTCCCGATCGGGTCGCCCGGATCACCGGCATCCCCGAGGAGCGGATACGCGCCCTGGGCGAGCGGCTGGCGACGACCCGCCCCACGGGCATCAAGGTCGGCATCGGGATGCAGCGCCACGGGGGCGGCGGGTCGGCGATACGCGCCATCACGTGCATCCCGGGCGTGACCGGCGACTGGCGCTATCCCGGGGGTGGTGCCGCGTACGACACCCGCGGCTTCTTTCCCGCCAACTGGGGCGCCCTCTGGCGCGACGACCTGCGCCCGCCCGGAACGCGCACCCTGAACATGACCCGCGTGGGCGAGGTATTGCTCGAGACCAGCGATCCGCCCGTCGAAGCCCTCTTCGTCTACGGCAGCAACCCCGTGGCGAGCGCCCCCCACCAGAACAAGGTCCGACGGGGCCTTCGGCGGGAGGACCTGTTCACCGTGGTGGCCGACCACTTCCAGACCGACACGGCCGATTACGCCGACATCGTGCTGCCAGCCACCATGCAGACCGAGCACGCCGATCTGCACTGCGCCTACGGGCATCTCTACCTGGGCTGGAACGAGCCCGCCGTCTCCCCTCCCGGCGAGTGCCTGCCGAACAGCGAGATCTTCCGCCGCCTGGCCGCCCGCCTCGGCCTCACAGAGCCCTCTCTCTACGACTCCGACGAGGAGATGGCCCACCAGGTACTCGACACCGAGCATCCGGCCCTCGAAGGCGTAACGCTCGAGCGCCTGAAGCGCGAGGGCTGGCTCAGGCTGAACCTTCCGCGACCCTTCGCGCCTTTCGCCGAAGGCTTCCCCACCCCCTCCGGCAGGCTCGAGTTCTACTCCGAGCGCGCCGAGGCCGACGGGCTCGACCCTTTGGCGGGCTACGTCCCGCCCAACGAAGCCGCCAACGGGGATCCGACGCTGGCCGAGCGTTACCCGCTAGCCCTGATAGCCCCGGCCTCACACCACTTCCTGAACTCGATCTTCCCCAACAAGCCCGCGCTGCGCGACAAGCAAGGGCCGCTCACGATCGGGCTGCACCCCGACGACGCTGCCGCCCGTGGCCTGACCGCCGGCGACAGGGTCCGCATTCACAACGACCGTGGAGCCTTCGAGGCGGAGGTCGAGATCACCGACGCGGTGCGTCCCGGCGTGGTGGCGAGCAGCAAGGGCTACTGGCCCAAGATGCTCGGGGGAGAAGCCAACGTCAACGCCACGGTGGACGAGCGCGACTCGGACATGGGAGGCGGCGCGGTCTTCCACGACAACCGCGTGGAGATCGTTAGGTCTTAGAACAGGTCGGACGGGCGGTATTTCGCAACCGTGAGTACACGGTGCAGCGGGGCCACAATGTCGGTCCCGCCCTTTCGAGGAATACGAAGGAGACCGGGACCTCCGCGCCCCGGTCTCCTTCGTGCGGTTATCGAGCTTCGGAGGTCGTTACCGCACTACCTTGATGACCGAGCAGCCGGAGACGGCCTCCTTGCGGGCATCGACGTAGCACTTGTCGTTGCCCTTGCCGCCGAAGATGCGGTCCCTGGTGTCCCCGTCGTCGACGAAGATCAGGTCGAAGCCCTTGCTGCCCTTGATGGTGTCCTTGTCCCTGCCGTAGGTGGCTGCCCTCACCTGGTCGTCGCCACCGCGCAAGCGTATGAGGTCGCGCTTGCCGGTGCCCCTGCGCTCGAAGACCAGGTCCTTGCTGCCCGTGGCGATGCAGGGGACGCCCGTGCACTGGATGGTCTGGTTGCCGGCCCTGTCCCCTGTCACGACGGCGTTCTCGACCGAGTCATCCGCCGGAGCGTCCTGGGCGAACACCGCGCCCGCACCGAGCGCCAAGAGCGCCGCTACCGATGCCAACAACATCACGATCTTGCGCATACCGCCTCCTTTTCCCGCGGGGACTCCGAGATCCCACCCTCACGCTTCAACGACCACCACACTACCATCGTCGTGATCCTGGCGCACTTCAGCCTCCCTTGCGCATCCATCGAGTGGGTCCGCGACGCGCCCGGTAGCAGGGAGCGCGCTAGCGTCGACCTGGACGAAGGTTCAGGCCGAGAATCGTCTCACCGCACGATGTGAGAGGCCACGCATCGTTGCACCATGCGGGAGCGAGGGACGATCCCGCAGCTGGCGAGGGGTGGCCACGTCAAGATTTGAAGCTGGCAACTATCGCTGCGGAGCTCGCAAGAGGAGCGTGGTAGGTATGCGGGTGGCAAAGGCTACACGGTTCGGGGGGCCCGAGGTGCCGGAGACGGACGCGGCACCGGACCCGATCGTCGGTCCCAGAGACGCGGTGATCGACGTGTCTGTCGCGCCCATCTTGTTCCTCGAGACGCAGATCCGGCGTGGCCGGGGCACTGATTGGTTCCCGGCGAAGCCGCCCTACATACCGGGCGGCGGGGTGACCGTGCGTGGGATCGACCAGGTGCAGTTCGCCCCCGCGGACGCGAGGCGGCTGGTTGAGCAGGCGCTGTCGGAGGCGGCGGAGGGCCGGATTCATCCCGTCATCGGGCAGACTTTTCCCCTGGAGCGGGCCGCCGACGCACACGCGGCGATCGAGGCCCGCGGCGTCATCGGGAAGACGCCGCTGACGACCCGGTGACCCCGGTGGCTTCGTTTCCTCCGTACTCGAGGCGTTCCTTGATCTCGTAATGCTGGGAGCGATTGTCGAACCGTGCCAACAGCTCTCGCGCCTTCGGGGGCACGTACGCACGCTCGTAGTTCTGACCAGAGAAACGCTTCACCGCATTCCAGGAGTCGAACCGCATGATAGTGACGAACTCCTCCACGCCGCCGTCGACGGACCTTCGGAAGAGCTGTATTCCGGCATATCCGGGAACTTCTTTGCGGGCGATGCCCGGAAAGACTGCCTCCTTGAGCAACCGTTCGTATTCGTCGGCGTTCTCGCGCTTCGTCCACCCGTGCCAGATTCTTCCGATCACGTGTTCCGCCTTTCGGTTGGTCGTTCTATCCCGACAGATCCCGAAGTGGCACCGTCCACCGCGCCGTATGCTCGTCACAAGGACCTATCTCCCGGTTCTCTCACTTGTCGCCGCGGCCGAAGAAGCCCTCCGGAAGTAGTCGTTGGCGGCCGGCAGGAACATCAATACCAGCGCCGCCATAACCGCAACCAGATGAACGACCCGGACCGGCGCAACAAAGTCGAACAGGACGTTCGACTGCGCGAAGACCTCGCGAACCGAATTGCCCGCCGCGAGCCACGAGATCGGGTCTACCACCAGGGAGAAGGTCCCGATACCCCCGAGCAGCACAGCTAGGGTAACTCGGGCCCACCCCTTCCCGAGACGCATCTGCGTGATCACGTAGACCGCCACGGTATAGACGATTACTCTGGTCAGCAGGCCGCTGCTTTCCGGGCCCCCGGCCACCGAAACGATGACGCGGATGGCCGTTTCGACGACGCCCGCTCCGACGGCGGTAAGCCAAAGCAGGAACGACGCCTGCACCTCCCTGGGTACCTTGGGTAGCGGGTGCCTCCTAAACGCCGCCACGCCTTTGACCGTACCTTCTGAGCCTCTATTCATGTCTCCAGATCCTTTCCTCAAAGTCGACTGGTGCTCTCTAACGTCCCGTCCGAGCTTCGTCCTGGCTTGTCGCCCGTGGCTTTCGTCGCACGCGCCCTCGTCTATCCGTCTGCCCAAGCGTCACCTCCTCGACCGATCCCACGAGCTCCAGGGCGCACAAGATGCCGTCGAACCCACGGTTGACGAGCCGGGGGTATTCCCGGCTCCGGCGGACGAGACCCCGACCACCGCCGCACTCAGATCCTGGAACGTCGGCGTGTACGCCTGGTAGAGCGCGCGTTGTTCGCGGAAGACGGGTTCCCAAACGGCCGGGTAGAACGCGAGAATCAGGCGTGTTCCGCGAAAGTCCCTCAGGGCGACCTTTGCGTGGGCCGAGCATGGG
This sequence comes from uncultured Rubrobacteraceae bacterium, assembly GCA_963769655.1. Taxonomy (GTDB): domain Bacteria; phylum Actinomycetota; class Rubrobacteria; order Rubrobacterales; family Rubrobacteraceae; genus CAVYMT01. The sequence continues at coordinate 986,649 of CAVYMT010000007.1, forward strand.
AGAACGAAGTCCGGCGCCGACGTGCCTGGGGTGAGCGGTACGGTCTGATAGCCCATGCCACGAACGTATCCGAGGTTGGGGCGACTGCCACCGCAGGTAACGACGGTTCTTGCTCGTAGCGGGTACCTGTCGAATTCGACAGGTACCCGCTACAAGAGGCTTTGCTGCTGGGCGAGCCTCACGGCCTGAGTGCGGTTATCGGCGCCGAGTTTGCCGAAGATGGAGGTGAGGTGGTAGCGGACGGTACGTTCGGCGATATAGAGCCGGCTCGCGATATCTTTGTCCGGGAGGCCTTCAGCCGCCAGCCGTAGCACCTGCGTCTCCCTCGGGCTGAGGACGCCGCGACGACTCGTTCCGCCGGGCTCCGAGCGGCGTGAGCGGGCGCTGGACGCTTCGTCCAGGACCTCGATCGATAGGTCTGCCATCTGCTCCAGGGACAAGGTGTAACCCTCTGTCCGTGCGGCGGCGACGCTCACCTCGCCGAGCCGGGCACCGAGCGCGGCGACCGCGGGTGAGAGAAGGGTGTGCTCCCACACGCCGCGCGAGAAACCCATAACCTGGCGAAGTGCCTCGTTCATACCTATCAGGCGCGTGACCTTCTCCGGGTCTGCCTCATCCCCGACCAGCCAGAGGACGGCGTCCGCTCCGGCGGTGAAGAGCCGCCGATCCCGCAGCGCTCGATTGATGATCAGGGCTCGTCGGACGAGATCCACCGCGCGGGACGCCTCGCCCCGCCCCTGCGAGGCTACGCCAAGCCAGAGCAGCGCCTCGGCCATACTGCGCTCGTCCCCTATTCGACGGTATCCGGTAAGCGCTTCCTCCAGGAGCCGCTGCGCCCTTTCGTAGTCCTGTCCGTAGAGCGCGGTGATACCGAGGTCGTGCAAGGACCTGGCGGTGCCCCACGCGTCGCCGGCCCGGCGCGAGAGGGCAACGGCCTCCTCCAGCAGGGGCGTGCTCTTCTCCCATTCTCCGCTGACCTTGGCGTGCAGACCCAGGCAGAGAAGGGAAACGGTGATGCTCCGCGGGTCTCCCGCCGATCGCGCCGTGGCGAGGGCGTCGTCGAGCACGGTCAGCGCCCGGCTCGTCTCCGCCTGGAAAAGCAACAGGACGCCCAACCAGCTGAGCGCGAGAGCCCGCGTTCTGGGGTCGATGGCTCCGCCGGGTGCGTGTCGCACCAGCTCCTGCAGCAGGCGCCGGCCCTCGGCGTAATAGCCGCGAACCCACCAGAAGTACCCCAGGGCCGTGGCCATGCGAAGGGCCGGCACGTATTCGCTTCGGGAAGAGAGCCACCGGAGGGCGCGGCGCAGGTTATCGTGCTCCCTTTCGAGGTGGAGAAACCAGGCGCGCTGGTCTGGCCCGGTCAGCTCCGGCTCGGCGCGCTCCGCCAGCCGGAGGAAATGGAGCGCGTGGGCACGGCCGGCCGCCTCGGTCCCTCCCCGAGTCTCCAGTTCCTCCAGCGCGTACTCTCGCACGCTCTCCAGCAGCCGGTACCGGATCTCCTCGGCGTTTCCTGCCTCCACCTGGACCAGGCTCTTGTCGACGAGCGAGGCCAGATCGTCGAATACCCCCTCGTGGTCTGATCGGTAATCGGACCCTTCACCGCTGGCGGATGCTACAGCCTGAGCGGCGTCAACGGTGAAGCCTGCGGTAAAGACGCCCAGGCTGCGGAAGAGTTCCTGTTCCTGCTCTGTAAGTAGCGCGTAGCTCCAGCCGACGGCCGAGCGCAGCGTGCGTTGCCGCTCGGGGAGGTCCCGGGCCTCCCACCGCAAGAGCGAGAGCCGCTGCCCGAGGCGATCCAGGATCATCCGCGGCGAGAGCAGGCTTGTGCGCGCGGCGGCAAGCTCGATGGCCAGCGGCAGCCCGTCGAGGCGCACGCAGAGCTCGGCAACCGACCGGGCGTTCTCCGCGCCGAGCGCGAACCCGGAGTCGATCGCCCGCGCGCGGTCCACGAAGAGGGCTACGGCCGGCACCCGCGCAAGATCCTCCACCGACAAAAGGTGGTCGGGATCCGGGAGGGCGAGGGGCTGGACCCTGTAGGTCTGCTCCCACCGAAGGCGGAGCGCCTCCCGGCTCGTCACCAGCAACGTGACAGAGCGACATTCCGCCAGAAGGTCTGCGAGCCACCCGGCGGCGGAGAGCACCTGCTCGAAGTTGTCCAGGACGATGAGGCACCTCTGTTCCAGGAGATACGCGACGAGGCGCTCCGGGAGGCGCGGGCTCTCCACGTCTTGCAGGCCCACGCCCGCCGCCAGCGCCAGAGGCACCCGGGCTGGGTCCCAGATGGGCGACAGATCCACGTACACGACACCCTGGGCGAACCCGCCGGACACGCGGCGCCCCACCTCGACGGCGAGCCGCGTCTTGCCCACGCCGGCCGGTCCTGCGAGGGTGAGCAGCCGCACCTCGTCGCGGTGCAGCAGGCCTTCGATCGCCTCCAGATCGCCATCTCGACCGAGGAGCCGGGTGGGTTGTGCCTGACTGTCGAGCGTCGTTGCCGTGAGTCCCTATTCCTCTAGCGCCTGGTCCAACTCTACTACCCGCGCGCAAGATCGACCCGCGCGACCAGCGGTCTCGCCCTCCCTACTCCGAGTCGAGGCTAGGTGTTTTTCGGTTCACGACCAGGCGAATGTACTTCCCATCCCCTTCGGGAAGGCGCGGCCAGGATCCCTCGCGCCACCTTCGTCCGCTCCAGGGACCCGGCGGCAGATCCTGCTCCACAACGTCGTTTCTCGGTGCCAGAACGTTCCTCGCGAGCTTCGCGCGTCAGGCCTGCGCCTCGACCGGCGGCGCCTCCTCCTGGGTAACCGCCGCGGCTGCCTCGCGGGCCAGCTCGGCGGCCGTCCGCAGCGACCCGGCGTCCTCTGACGCTCCGGTTCTATCGGTCCGATCCTCCAGGGCGTTGGCCCTGGCCTCGAGCTGGACGGCCAACCTCTCCGCGAACTCCTCGTGCGACAAGTCGAGATCCCCCCAAACAAAACCTGTTGCTCGAACCCCGGACGTCTAACGTAAGCGGTGGTCCAGACGCCCGGCGATCTCTGACCCTACCAGCCTGGTCGGATGCTTCAACGCGCGGGCGCGCGCAACGGTGACCAGTTTCGCATGCGGTGGGCCGACAGCGTCGGAATAATGAACTTTCGAGTGAGAACGGCTCCGCTCGAAACGGGTGCAGCGCCGCCTGGTTAGTACGGTCGGGGGTCCGGGAACCGCGGTCTATGCGCGGTCGGCGTGCACCCCGAGCATGCCCCTGACGCGCCGGCCCTCACGATGACCCCGGTAGTATGCCAGGCGGTCCAGGTATTCGGTCCACGCGCCCAGGCTGGGGTTCGCGGTAAAAGTCTCCGGCGCCCCGAAACGCCCATCCTCCCAGCCGTTTCGGTAGGCAGCGCTGTCCCGACCACCAACTTCAACGACGGTCTGCTCTTGGATCATCGCCAGCCCTCCTGCATGAGTGGCTCCTACGAGCATTATGTAAGCACAAAGGATTCCCGAATGGAAGAGAAAACTTAAAGAATATTAAACTAAAGTTACACAAAGGCCATATTTTGGGTAGTCTGGAGCCGACTACCGCACTCATTGTGCCTTTTGATTCTATCGTTCCGTTGTCGGTTGCCGGTTTAGGGCGTCGGTCTTGGGGCGCTGCGTCGTCAGGCGCGAGCGGCGGTACAGGAGGAAGGCGAAAAGGGCCGCGCCGAGCGGGGCGGGGAACAAGAGGCCGGAGAAGATCGCGGCGCCGGTCCAGAAGGCCAGGGCGAGGATCGCGCTGTCCAGAAGGCCTGGGCGCGGAGTCGCGCGCCAGTTGGATGTTGCGAGCAGCAGGGCGGCGGCGAGGGAGCTGGAGAGCAACCAGCCGGCGAAGTTGCTGAGGGGCACGCCGTAGTAGGGACCGCCCTCGGGCCACGTCCAGAAGCCCAGGAGCGTGGCGCCGGGGTCGAGGACGCCGTCTACCAGGGTGAGCAGCACAGCGGCGCGCAGGATCCAGGAGGACTTGCCCGAGGCGGGGCTCCAGGAGGCGGCGACGGCCCCGATCACGAGCGGGACGTAGGTGACGGGGAGCAGGAAGGGGACGAGCCCGAAGACCTTGGGGCCCAGGGCGTCGCCGTAGAAGAAGCGGCCGTAAGGGAGGCCGGTCGCAACTCCGGTGGTCTCTATCGCGTAGCCGAAGGCGGCGAGGACGAGCAGGGAGAGTGCTGCCCGCCCTGGGCCGAGGTAGCGCGCCAGCGCGACCACGGTGGGCGTGGCGATCAAGAACGTCGAGACGTACGAGCCCACGCCCGCGCCGGGCACGTCCGGGAAGCGCGTGGCGAAGAAGGCGGCCGCGAAGAAAATGGCGGAGGCCACGATCAGGGGCAAAGGGGTGGAGCGAAGGGGCTTGAGCGGCACCCTTCCATGGTAAAGGGCCGGCGCGCAGACTCGCTGGTATATTGGGCGTGTGCTCCAACGTCTCTTCCACATCTCGCGGCCGGTGCTGTGGATCAACACCGTCGGCCCGGCGACCGTGGGGATGTGGCTCGCGGGCGACCTGTGGAGATGGGAGGCCCTGCCGCTGTTGCTCTGGCTGACGTTGCCGTTCAACCTCCTGATCTACGGCATCAACGACGTCTTCGACCAGGAGACCGACGCGAAGAACCCCCGCAAGGGCTCCCTGGAAGGGGCGCGTATAAGCCCGGATGAGGTCCCCCTGATCGCGTGGGGCGTCCTTCGCGACCAACGCCCCGTTCTTGCTCTTCTTCTCTCTCCGTCCCGCCGGCGGCGCTGCGCCTGGATGGGCCTCTACGCGCTGCTCTTTCTCGGCTACTCGGTGCCCCCCGCGCGCTTCAAGGCTCGCCCCTACCTCGACTCGCTGAGCAACGCCGCCTACGCCTTCCCGCTCGTCTTCGTGCCGCTCGCGCTCGGCGGCAACCCCGTCTGGCCCGCGGCGGTGGGCCTGATGGCCTGGAGCGCCGCCAAGCACACCTTCGACGCCGTCCAGGACGTGGACGAGGATCGGCGCGTCGGCATCGAGACCACGGCGGTCCGGCTCGGGCCCGCGGGTCGTGGTCGCTCTGGAGCGGCGGCCTGTGGCTGCTCGCGACGGTCTGCTTCGCGCTCGTCAGCCCCCTCGTCGCGCTCGTCAACGCCGTGATAGCAGGCGCGCTCGTCCTGCGCGCTGTACCGGGACCCGACGCCCGAGACGGGGCACCGGCTCTACCGGTACTCCATCGCTTTCCCATACGTGGCCGGGACGGTGGCCGGGGTGCAGCTCGTCGCCGCGTTCTCGCTCGGGATGTACCCGTGAACGGCGGCGGGTGGGGCAGCGTGGTAGTCGTCGGGGGCGGCCTCGGAGGGCTCGCCGCCGCCGCGCTTCTCGGACGCGCCGGGCACCGGGTGACGCTGCTCGAGGCCGACGACCGAGCTCGGCGGCAAGAGCCGGCGCATCGAGCTCGACGGGCAGCGCGTGGACACTGGCCCGGCAATCGTCACCTTTCCCGGCGTGTGGGATGAGCTGCTGCGGCGCTGGGACGAGCTCGGCAGCGCCGACGGAAGCCGCCCGGACGGCGGATCTCGACGCTCAAACGGCTCTCGGAGGTCGGCCGGTACCACTACCGCGGGGAGGTCGTCTCGCCTTCCCGTGCCGGAAGGGACACCCCTGGTGGGAGCGCCTGGGAGAGGTTCGTCGGCGAACACGGCGGCCTGGGGCACGACGTCACGCGCCTGCTCACGTCCGACTGGTACGAGCGGCGGGTGCGACCGGCGCTGCTCAAGGCTCGCTGCGGCTCTACGGCACAAAGCTCGACGACCCGTATCATATCTGGACGGCCTCGGCTGGCTCCCCGACGGGCTGCGCGAGATCATCGCCATCCACACCCTCAACGCCGGGGTCGCACCGTCGCGGACACCGGCGCTCTACGCCAGCATGCCGGCGATCATGGCGACGGACGGCGTGTGGGTCCCCGAGGGCGGGGTGTACGAGATCGTGCGGTCCCTGGAGAGGCTCGCCCGGCGGGCGGACGTCGAGATCCGCACCGGCGAGCCGGTGCGCGGTATCTCCGAGGGCAAGGTCGTCACCGACACGGAGGTTCACGCCGCAGACGCCATCGTCAGCGGGCTCGACGCCGACCGTCTGGAAGGGTTGGTGAACTCCGGCTGGCGGCGGGCGGCGGGGAGGCTCTCCTGCTCGGGGATCGCCCTCTACGCCGCGCTCAAGGACGGGTTACCCGCCGACCTCGCCACGCACGGCGTCGTGCTGCCTTCGGACCCGGCGGCGCTCTACGCCAGCCTGGAGGCTCGCCGGGAGCCTGAGGAGACGATGGCCTTCGTCGACCACTACAGGCCGGGGGAGCCATACCCGAACGGGAGAGCGGTGCTCGCGCTGGGGCTCACCGTGCCGGCCAACGGCCGCGAGTACGGGGTGGAGGATCCCTTCGTCCGGCGCGAGATCGAGCGCGTCTCGGGCGCCCTCGGCCTCCCCGAACCTGCGACCGCGTACTTTGGGGAGCACGAGATACTGCACCCCCGCTACTTCGGGACCGGGGGCAGCATTGGCGGCGCGCTCTACGGCGGGGTGCGCCCCTTCTGGATGAGCGGTCCGCTGCACAGGCCCCGGTATTCGGATCGTCGGCGGCCGTGGTTGTGGCAGGTCGGGGCTTCCGTGCACCCGGGGGGTGGCATCCCGGCGGTGCTCGGAGGCGCCATGATCTGCACGGGCAGGCTTCTCCGACATCTGGGAAAGTAGGGGGGAGTTGGGGGCGACGACAGGGAGGAGCGGACGCGCATGAACCTTGGGGACCAGCGTGACCTCTTCGAGGTGGCGCCGGAGGTTGCGTACCTGAACTGCGCCTACATGTCGCCCCTCTTGCGCCAGGCGCGCGAGATCGGGGAGCGGGCCGTCTCGCGCAAGTCGCGGCCTTGGGAGATAACGCCGCCGGACTTTTTCGAGGACGCCGAGGAGTCGAGGACGCTCTTCGCCCGGCTAGTCGGAGGCGACGCCGACGGCGTGGCCATCGTCCCCGCCGTGAGCTACGGGATAGCGGTCGCGGCGGCGAACGTGCCCGTCGAGGAGGGGCAGAGGATCCTGATCCTGGCGGAGCAGTTCCCCTCGAACGTCTATCCCTGGCGCGAGCTGGCGGCCCGGCGAGGGGCGGAGCTCGTCACCGTGCAACGTCCCCCCGACCACGACTGGACGGGCGCGGTGCTGGCGGAGCTCGACGAGCGCGCTGCCGTCGTCTCCCTGCCGAACTGCCACTGGACGGACGGCTCGCTCGTGGACCTCGTCCGCATCGGCGAGCGGGCCAGGGAGGTCGGAGCGGCGCTGGTGGTGGACGCGATACAGTCCCTGGGAGCGCTCCCGTTCGACGTCTCGGAGGTCAGGCCCGACTTTCTCGTGGCCGGCGCCTACAAGTGGCTGCTGGGCCCTTACGGGGTCGGGTTTATGTACGTCGGGGAGCGCTACCGGGAGGGGACGCCGATAGAGCACAACTGGATCAACCGCCGCGACAGCGAGGACTTCCCGCGGGTCGCCGACTACCGGGACGACTTCCAGCCCGGGGCCCGCCGCTACGACGTCGGCGAGCGGGCAAACTTCGTCCTGCTGCCGATGGCGAACGCGGCACTGCGCCAGCTCCTCGACTGGGGCGTCCCGAACGTCGCGGCGACCGCCGGGGCGCTGACGGACCTCGTCGAAGAGGGGGCGAAGGCGCGGGGGATCGAGGCCGTGCCACGCGCGAGCCGTGCGCGGGCACATGATCGGGCTGAGGCTCGGCCCCGGCGCCCCGGACGACCTGGCCGCCCGGTTGGCCGGCGAGAACGTGTTCGTCAGCGTGCGCGGCGACAGCGTGCGCGTCTCGCCGCACGTCTACAACACGGAGGGGGACGTGGAAAGCCTCTTCGACGCGCTCGGGCGTTCGATCGGCTGAAGGTCACTTCTTGAAGTCGGCTTAGTATCCATCTTGCACCGCGAATACAATCTGTTTGTCGGACGTCGACGCGAGAGGGAACGAACGTGCGCGTAGGATTGCAGGTCCCGAGGTTCACCTGGCCGGACGGGAACGGGGACATAGGCCCCAGGCTGGCCGAGATCGGCAGGACCGCGGACGAGGCCGGTTTCGCCAGCCTCTGGGTAATGGACCATTTCTTCCAGATAGGGCCCGTCGGGGAGGCAGAGGAGCCGATGCTCGAGGGGTACAGCGCCCTCAGCTACCTGGCCGGGGTGACCGAGCGGGCGAAGCTCGGCACGCTGGTCACGGGCGTCCACTACCGTTACCCCGGCATCCTGGTCAAGACCGCCACCACCCTGGACGTGCTCTCTGGAGGGCGCGCTTACCTGGGCGTCGGAGCTGGCTGGTTCGAGCGCGAGTCGGTGGGTCTCGGCGTACCCTTCCCCTCGACCAGCGAACGCTTCGAGCGGCTCGAGGAGGCGCTGCAGATAGCGAACCAGATGTGGTCGGGTGAGGTCGCACCTTACCACGGCGCCCACTACCAGCTAGAGGAGACGCTCAGCAGCCCGCAGCCGCTCAGCCGTCCGCAGCCCGCCGATCATGATCGGCGGTACGGGTGAGAGGAAGACGTTGCGGCTGGTGGCGCAGTACGCCGACGCCTGCAACCTCTTCGCGTACGGGGGACCCGACGTGATCCGTCACAAGCTCGACGTCTTGCGCCGGCACTGCGAGGACGTCGGGCGCGACTACGAAGAGATCGAACGCACCGCCCTTGGCACGGTGAGCCTCTCCGCGGACGGCATGTCGGAGGACGAGGTGATCGGGTTCTGCCAGGAGCTGAACGAGGCCGGCATCCAGCACATCATCTTCAACATGCCGAACGTGCATGAGATAACCCCGCTCGAGGCTTTCGGGGAGAGGATCATCCCGGCCGTCGCCGAGCTGTAGCGCTATAGCGCCCGAAACGTCCTCGCGGAGACGGAGGAGGACTTTCTGCGCCTGCGGGCGCTGTTTCGCCTCGTCCTCGGGGTGGCGTTCTCACGAAACTCTGGCTGGGGCCTCGAACTCCCGCCGCAGGATCGAGTAGAGCTTCATGTCCCGGTAGGCACCCTTCACGTACTCGCTCTCTCGGAGGGTCCCCTCGTAGGACATCCCGGCCTTCTCCATGACGCGGGCGGAGGCGTCGTTCTCGGCTATGCAGCGAGCCTGCAAGCGGTTGAGGCCCATCCGGGCGAAACCGAAGCGGATCACCGCCCTGACCGCCTCGGGCATGAGGCCGCGCCCCCACTGGTCCCGGGAGAGGACGTAGCCGATCTCGGCTCGGGCGTGCTCGGGGGCGTAGCCGGCGTCGATGCCGCAGGTGCCGATGAACGCCCCGCTGCTCTTGAGTACGAGACCCCAGCCGCCGAAATCGCCCCGTTCGTAGCCCTCGACGGCGAAGAGCAGAAAGGCTTCAGAGTCCTCGATAGAGCGGTGGGCGTCCCAGAGGACGTAGCGGGCGACCTCGGGGTCAGACGAGTAGGCGAACATGGCTGCCGCATCGTCCGGGCGCATCTTGCGCAGGAGGAGCCGCTGCGTCTCCAACTCGGGCAGGTTCGCGAGGGCCTTCGCCCCGTCGCCGCGAGGACCCCTCACGTCCGACACGGGTCAGGCCTTGGCGGTGACCCGCTCGATGCTCGACCAGGGCAGGAAATCGTAATCGGCCGCGTCTCCGCTCGGGTCGCGGGTATCGAGGAGCAGACCATTCGCGTCGCTGTCGCACACGTAGCCCGAGATGTCGTTTCCCGTCCGGGCCGAGACGAAGACGAAGCTCCCTCTGGCCAGGAGCTGCGCGAGCTCCGGCGCCCCCTCGCGCAATCCCTCAGCGCCACCTCTCCTGCCCCCCACCGCGCCTCCTCTCCGTCCTCCGCCACAGCGCTTCCACGGACACCAGATTACAGCACCCGGCCCCGTCCCTGCCTCGGCGAGCCGCTCCTGACGCCCAGCGCGGGGACACGAGTTCGGGTCTCAGCCGATCAAAGCCTCGATCGGGACGGCCTCGGTGAGCCCCGTGCCGGGGTCTATTACGGAGTACGTGGCGCCTGCCTCGCGCGCGATCCGGGCGTGACGGCTCAGGCCGTCTTCGTCTTCTATCTCTGCCAGGCCGTCTGGCAGGTTCAGGTGGGTGGCGGTCTCCCTGAAGTCCCTGGCCTTCTCCCTGGAGGTGAAGAGCGCGGCGACGAGGAGGTCCTCTGCGTCGGTCTCGACGGAGATCAAGGGCGACTCCCCCCGCTCGTCGGAGAACAGGTAGAGGGGTAGCGGTATCTCATCGGCCCTCTCGCTGGCGCGGTGCGCCACGTCCCCCGCGTGAAAGAGCCCGGCCCCGTTGCCCGAGACCACGAGCACGTAATCGCCGGCCGACGCGGCGTACGCCTCGACCGCGGCCCAGTCGGAGAGCTCACGGGGATCGAGGCCCGAGAAGGCCGGCATCCCGTGACCCGCGGCGCCGGCGGAGAACTCTCCGGCGAGATCTCGGTCCGAGAAGAGGGCCCCTACCCTCGATGTCTCGCCGCCGACCTCGGTCTCCTGCGCGACGTCGCGGCCGTCCGCGTCCACCAGCTTGAAGAGCGGCGGGCGCGGCAGATCGTCGAGGGTCAGCTCGGGGACGTTCTCACCCATGGTCCTCCCTGCTGACGAGTTCCTTGGCCGTCCCGCCGGGGAAGAGCGCCGCGGCGGCCACGGTCCCCACGCCGAAGACGAGCAGTACCCAGAACGCCGGGGAGAGGGCGGCCGCCAGGGCGCCGGCGAGCTCCGAGTACGCCGCGTCGGGGATGCGGGACCGCACGGCGGGCTGCAAGAGCGCGTTCGGGTCCGAGAGCAGGCGCGTCAAGCCGGCGTCGCCGTCCGCGGCCCGCGCGGCGGCGTCCCTGTACCGCTCACCGAGGGAGGCGTTCAGGAGGGCGCCCATGACCGCGACCCCGAAGGAGCCGCCGACCGTCCGAAAGAAGACTATGGAGGAGGTCGCTACCCCTCGCCGCCGCCAGGGCACGGCGTTCTGCACGCTGACCAGGTAGCTGGTGCTAGAGAAACCGAGCCCGAGCCCGACGACCACCACCGCGACCACCACGTAGGCCAGGGAAGTGTCGCCGTCCATCGGGACGCACAGGGCGGAGCCGGCGGAGATCAGGGCCGCCCCGAAAAGCAGCGTCGCGCGGTAGCCGGTCCTGAGTAGCATCCGGCCCCCGACGAAGGAACCGACCGGCCAGCCGATAGAGAGCGAGGCCACGGCGGCGCCGGCGGTCAGCGCCGTGCCGCCGAGCGAGCCCTGCACGAAGAGCGGCACGTAGACGGAGACTCCGAGCAGGACGCCGCCCATCGCCACGTTGCCCAGGGCGGAGACGGCGATGATCCGCTGCCCGAACAGGTCCAACGGGACTATGGGGTCGGCCGCCCGGCTTTCGACGTAGACGAATAGCGCCAGCGTCGCGACGCCCCCGATAAATAGCGCAACGGCAAGTGCCGGGGAGCCCGGGCTGCCGCCGCCGAGGAGCGCGAGCAGGACGGCGACGAGGCCGCCGGTGAGGAGGGCGGTGCCGAGGTAGTCCACGGTGCGGTGCCGCCGCTCGAAGGACTCGCGCAACGTCGCGGCCAGCAGGACGGCGGCGACGATCCCGAAGGGCAGGTTCACGTAGAAGACCCAGCGCCAGGAGGCTAGGTCCGTCAGGAGGCCGCCGACGGCGGGCCCGAGGACGGCGGAGATACCCCACACCGCCCCGAAGAGGCCCTGCACGCGCGCCCGGGTCTCCAGCTCGAAGATGTCCCCGACGATCGTGATCGCGATCGGCTGCACCGCCCCGGCCCCGAGACCCTGGATGGTCCGAAAGGCGATCAAGGCCACCATGTTCTGCGAGGCGCCGCAGAGAACGCTGCCGAGCAGGAACAGGAAGATGCCGCAAAGGTAGACCGGTTTTCGGCCGTAGGTGTCGGAGAGCTTGCCGAAGATCGGGCCGGTCACGGTCGCGGCCAGAAGGTAGGAGGCGAATACCCAGGGGTAGAGCGAGAGCCCGCCGAGCTCCCCGATCACCGTCGGCATCGCCGTCCCGACGACCGTCGAATCCAAGGCCGCGAGGAAGGTTCCGATGAGCGTCGCGAGCGTTATGAGCGCCTTGCGGCGACCGCTCAGACCCACGTTCTGGCGCTTTCGTTGCGGAGCTTCACCGGACGGAGATCATAGCACCGGCCCCATCCGGCTCAGCAACCAGCCTTACACCTCGTGCCCGACGACGGGGTCCAGTTGCCGCAGCTGTGAGCGGGAGAGGATGTTCTTGTAAGCCGCGTCCCGCAGCCCGCAGAGCAGGGGGCTCTGAAGCTGGTGGAACCACCGGCCCATGAGCCGGGAGCGCTCGACGATGGCGGCGGTACGCGCGGCGCGGAGCTCCTCGTAGCGACGCAGATCTGCCTCGGTCGTCATCCCCTCCAGGCACCGGGCGAGGACGACCGCGTCCTCTATGGCCTGGCAGGCGCCCTGACCGAGGTTGGGCGTCATCGGGTGGGCGGCGTCGCCGAGCAGGGTCACGCACCCCTCGCCCCAGTCGCCCCTCAGGGGCTCCCGGTCGTAGATGTCGGTGCGCAGGATCTTCTCCTCTTCGGTGGCCGCGACGGCTGCCCCCGCGGGTTCGTACCACCCGCGCAGAAGCTCGAGGACCTCTTGCTTGCGCCCGGAGGGGTCTTCCTCGGCGCCCTCCGGGGCGTTCTTGGTCATGTACCAGTAGAACCGTTCCCGGCCGATGTTCACCAGCCCGAACTCCGAGCCGCGGCCCCACAGGTTGACGCCGGCGCCGCCCGGCACGAGTTCGTGCTCGGGCTCGGCAACGCCGCGCCAGGCCGTGTAGCCGGCGTAGCGGGGTCTCTCTTCTCCGAACAACTCCGCCCGAACGGTAGAGTAGAGCCCGTCCGCACCGACGAGGGCGTCGCCGCGTTCCTCGCGGCCGTCTTGGAAGCGCGCAACGACGCCCCCATCCTCGTCCTCGAAGCCGACGAACCTCGACCCGAGCCGGACCGTCCCGTCCGGCAGAGCCCCGAGCAGCGCGGCCTGCAAATCCGCCCGGTGCAGCGCCAGGTTCGCCTCGCCGAACCTCTCGCGCAGGGCGCCCGCGGGAAGCTCGGCGAGCAGCTCGCCCCGCCACGTGCGTATCTCGCCCCCGATCTCCGAGCCCAGCTCGCGCACGGTCTCCCGCAGTCCGATCTGCCCTAGCGCCTTGATGGCGTTGACCCACAGAGCGACCCCGGCCCCGACCTCCCGCATCTGTGGCGCCCGCTCGAACACGACGGGCTCGATGCCAACGGACCGCAGAGCGATGGCCGCGGTGAGCCCCCCGATGCCGCCCCCGACAACTATCACCTTCAACGTCCTGGACCTCCCGAGCCACCGACGGACGCCTGCAGGATAATCTTGTCAGGGTCGACACGCCGTGAAGCGCTTACCCGAAACCTCCCGCCGCAGGCGAACGCGCAATAGGTTCTTGCCGATGGTTCGGTGGAGAAAACGAAAGAACGGTTAGATCAGGAGCGACGAGCGGGGCCTGACGAGCTGGCGCACGGCGCGAACGAGCTCCTCGGGGTCGAGGGGCTTGCGCAGCACGCGCACCGAGCCCTGCGTCCTCTCGGCGAGCAGGTTCGCGCCGGGGTCCTTCTTCGACGCCATCAGGATCACGGGGATCTTCGGCCGTCTTGGGCATCGCTTTGAGGCAGTGGCAGGCCTCCACGCCGCCGACCTGCGGCATCGAGACGTCCAGCACGATCAGGTCGACCCTCCGGTTGAGGGCCTCCTGCAGGGCCCTCTGGCCGTCTGTGGCGCAGACGACCCGGAAACCCTCGCGCGTGAGGACCTCGGTGGCCGTCTCCAGGACGACGGGGTCGTCGTCGGCGAGCATGATGTGTCGTCTTACCTCTTTCCACGGCGACATATTCTACACCCGTGAACGGCTTCGCGTGGCAACACCCGACGCCGGGGGCAGGATGGGTTAAACTCGGGGTCATGACCGAACAGAAATACTTCCGCAAAGGCTTCAAGCTCCGGGAGAACGTCCAGCACCTCCTGGACCGCGACTACCGCTCCGAGGTGGTCGACAGAATCCGCGAGAACGGCAACGTCCTCGAGGCCGACGGGCTGACGGTGCGCCTGGCCGACGAGTTCGGGTTCTGCTACGGGGTGGACCGGGCGGTCGACTACGCCTTCCAGACCCGGGAGAAGTTCCCCGACCGGCGCATCTTCATAACGGGGGACATGATCCACAACGCCTCCATGAACGACCGGCTGCGCGAGATGGGCATAGAGTTCCTCTCCGAGGGCTTCGACGGCCGCCCGCGACGAGAAGTTCGACACGCTGCTTGGGCCCCGACGACGTGGTCATCCTGCCGGCCTTCGGCGCCCCCGTGGACTGGGTGGCGAAGCTGAGGGAGAAGGGTGCATCGTCGTGGACACCACCTGCGGCTCGGTCCTCTCGGTCTGGAAGCGCGTCACGCGCTACGCCCAGAAGGGCTTCACGAGCATCATCCACGGCAAGTACTACCACGAGGAGACCAAGGCCACCGCCTCCCAGACCACCAGGGACGGCGGCAACGGCAAGTACCTGATCGTGCGCAACCTCAAGGAGACCGGCCACGTCACGGACTTTATCCTCGGCAGGATGGACGCCGCAGAGCTAACGGAGAAGCTCGGCCACGGCATGTGCCCGGGCTTCGACCCGGACGAGGACCTCGAGAGCGTCGGGGTCGCGAACCAGACCACGATGCTCATGAGCGAGACGATGGCCGTCGGCGAGGAGCTCAGGAAGGCCATGGCCGAGCGCTACGGCGGGGAGAACCTTCCCGAGCACTTCGAGCTGTTCGACACCATCTGCTCGGCGACCCAGGACAGGCAGGACGCGCTCTTCGAGCTCCTGGAGAACCCGCTGGACGTCGTGGTCATCGTGGGCGGCTACAACTCCTCCAACACGAACAACCTGGCGATCATCGCCGCCGAGCGGGTCCCCCGCAGCTACCACGTGGCCAGCGGCGACTGCATCATCGGGGACGTTATCCGCCACAAGCCGGCCGGCACGCCGCTCGACGCCCGCGAGGAGGTCGAGGAGCCGGGCTGGCTCCCCGACGGCCCGGTGCGCGTCGGCCTCACCGCCGGCGCTTCGACGCCAAACTCGCAGATAGGCCTCGCCGTCGGGCGCATCCTAGAGGCGCGCGGCCTATCGCCCGAGACAGGCCTCTCCTAGGACTCTTCGGTGCCCCTCTTCGGGGCCGCTCCGCTACCTGGCTCGAGCTAGGAACGCAGGGGTATGACGCGCGGTAATCCTGGTCCCCTTGCCGGGGGCGCTCTCCACGTCCAGCGTGCCGCCCAGGCGCGAGGCCCGCTCGCGCATCGAGCGCAGGCCGAGGTGACCGGGGAAATCGCCGGTCGGATCGAAGCCGGCGCCGTCGTCCGAGACCTCCAGGGTGATCTCTTCCGCGGCGCAGCGCACCCGGAGACCTGCGCTGCCGCGCGGGCGTGCTTGACGACGTTGTGCAGCGCCTCCTGGGCTATGCGGTAGACGGCCTCCTTCTCGTCGAGGGAGGCCTCCGGCTCCTCGCAGAGGTCTGCCTCGACCGGGATCTCGTGCCGCGCCCGAAGCGCCGCGGCCTGCTTCTCGAGCGCGGCCATCAGCCCCTCCGACTCCAGGGACTCCGGGCGGAGCTCGAAGATGAGGGCCCGCATCTCGGCGAGGCCGGCCTCCGAGAGGGAGAGCACGTAGTCGAGGGGGTCGGCGGCCTTCTGCGGGTCGCGCTCCAGGAGCGTCCGGGAGGTCCTGGCGCCGAGCGCGATGCCGTAGAGCGCCTGCGAGACCGAGTCGTGCAGCTCGCGGGCGAGCCGCTGGCGCTCCTCGAGGGCGGCCTTGCCCCGGGCCTCGGAGAACAGGCGGGCGTTCTCGACGGCGACGGCGGCCTGGTCGGCCACGGCGCGCAGGAAGACCCTCTCGTCCTCGCCCGGTTCTCCGTTCGGGAGAAAGCAGAAAAAGATCCCGCCCAGCGCCCGCCCGCGCGAGACGAGCGGCAGGCTGTACACGATGTCCCACGACGCCTCGCGCACGAACGGGTGTATGGGCGCGTAGAGCGGGTCGTCGAGGAGCTCTTTGCGCAGGTCGTGGACGAGCACGGGCTCGCTGGGTGCGGAAGGCCTGGAGGGTGGGAGACTGCGCCCCGTCGCGGTAGGAACGCTGCAGACCGCTCGTGTAACCCTCGGGCAGGCCGTGGGAGCCGAAAAGGTTGACGTTGTCCGTCGTCTCGCCCACCAGCACGATCCCGCACGCCACGGCGGTGCTGGCGTTCACGGTGCTCTCGGCCAGGACGTCCAGCGCGTCCTCCGTCGGCAACTCCAGCGCCAGGTTGGCGGCCACGCGGGAGAGGGCTGCCACCCGCTCCTCGAGCAGCTCCTGCGGCCCGCCGGCGCTCGGTGATGTCGTGCGCCACGGCGCACAGGGTCTCCCGTCCCGTCGCGCAGGATGATGCTCGCGCTGACCTCCACGTCTAGCAGCGAGCCGTCCCTGCGCCGGTAACGGCGCTCCCCGACGTTCGGGCTTACCTGCTCCAGGACGCGCCGGACGTTCTCGTCCACGTTCTCGCGGTCGGCGGCGACCACGTCGTAGAGGGTGAGGCGGTTCAGCTCCTCTTCCGGGTAGCCCAGCGTCTCACGAAAGGCCGGGTTCGACTCGACGACGCGCCGGGTCTCGATGTCTACCAGGAAGATGTTCTCGGTGGCCTGCTCGATGACCGCCCGGTAGCGCTCCTCGCTGCCGCGTAGATCTTCCTCGATCCGGCGGCGCTGGATGGCGGCCCCCAGCGTGTTCGCCGCCGCCCCTATCGCGTCCATCTCCGCCGCTGTCCACTCGCGTTCGACCGCGCAGTCGTCGAAGCCGATCTGGCCCCACCACTCCCCGCCCGCGAAGATCGGGACCTCAAGCAAGGACAACACGCCCTGCTTGCGCATCTCGGCCTGCTCTTCGGGGGGAAGGTCCCGCGTGTGGCCGTGGATCGGCTCGCCGCGGGCGAAGAGTCTGGCCCAGCGTCCAAAGCCGGCGGCCTCGTAGGGCATGGCCTGCATGAGGGGGTTGCCCATCTGGGAGGAGACGCCCTCGGCCGTCCACTCGTGGAGCTGGGTGTCCCAGAGCTTTCCTTCCTCGTCGAGGTACTTCTGGAAGACGTAGACGCGGCTGACGCCGGTGGCGGAGCCGAGCCTGGCTAGGACCTCCCCGATGGAGGTCTCCCAGTCGGTCTCGGCCAGGAAGCGCTCGGCGGCGAACCTCACGGCTTCGAGGATCGCGTCGTGGCGGCGCAGGTCCTCCTCGGCCCGCTTGTGCTCCGTGACGTCGGAGAGCACCCCCTGCCAGTACAGGGGATCTCCCGACTCGTCGTGCACCAGCACCGCTTCGTCCCGGATCCAACGGTAGGTGCCGTCCCGGTGGAGCAGGCGATACTCGAGGGCGAAGGACTCGCCTGTCGCGTCGGTACGCTCGTTCTCGACGAGCATCCTGTCCCAATCGTCGGGGTGGACAAGCCCGCCCCAGAACGCCGGATCTTCGGTGAAGGCCCGCGGAGGGTGGCCGAGGATCCGCCCTATCTGCGGGCTCATGTAAGCCACGCTGTAGGGGGCCTCGTTGTTGGGCTCGGGCAACTGGATGTAGATCACCGCCGGAACCTGCTCGACGAGCATCCGGTACCGGAACTCGGCGTCCTGGAGCTTGCGCTCCGATTCCTTGCGCTCGGTCACGTTGCGCGTTATCGCGAGGAGCCCGGTGACCTCCCCGCGGGCGTCGCGCAGCGGCACCGCGTGGGTATCCAGCCACGAGCGCGTGCCCTTCAGCCCGATCAGCTCGAACTCGAGCGTCCCCGACCCGCCCCCCAGCACCCTCTCCGTAAGTTCGACGAAATTTCTTCGGTGTTCGGGGGCTATGTAGTCGTAGACCGACTTGCCCCGCACCTGCTCCAGGGAGTCCGCCTCGATCATGGAGAGCCCCGCCGGGTTCATCTCCAAGAGCGAGCCGTCCATCCCCAGCACCTTCACGCACTCGGGCTCCGTCTCGATGATCGTACGCAAACGATCTTCGCTGCTCGCCAAAGCCTTCTCGGCCCGCTTGCGCTCGGTCACGTCGCGCACGATCGTGCAGACGACCTCCCGGCCGCCGTAGGAGATGACGCTCACCCCCACCTCCACCTCCACAAGCGTCCCGTCCGACCTCCTGTACCTCCTGTCCCCCACGACCCGCCGCTTGAGTTCAAGTGTCCGACGCAGCGTGGCCTCCACGTCTTTCCGCGGGTGGGCGACGAAGTCGTAGACCTCCATCCCCAGCAACTCCTCGGCCGAGTAGCCGAGCATCCTCTGGAAGGAGGGGTTGGTCTCCACGATGCGCCTGGTGGCCGCGTCCAGCAGGTAGAGGCCGTCGGTGGCCTGCTCGATGACGGCCCGGTAGCGTTCCTCGCTGGAGCGCAGTTCCTCCTCGACCTCCCGGCGCTTTAAAGCCGCCCCCAGGGTCCCGGCGGCCGCCCCCAGGGCGCCCATCTCCGAGGCCGACCAGACGCGCTCCTCCGAGCACTCGTCGAAGCCGATGAAACCCCACCACTTGCCGGCGGTAAAGATCGGGAACACCGCGATGGATAGGATGCCCTGCTCGCGCAGGGCCCACTGCTCGCCCCCGGGAAAGTCGCGCGTGTGCCCGTATACCGCCTCGCCGCGCCCCAGCATCTCCATCCACCGACCGTAGCCCCCGGCCCTGTAAGCGAGCCCGGCGTCGGTCCTCGTCCCGCCCCCCGCACCGGGCTCGACCCCCGGAGCGGTCCACTCGTGGCGTTGGACGTTCCAGAGCTCTCCGTCGGCGCCGACGAAGTTCTCGTAAATGTAGACGCGATCGGCGCCCGTGGCCTCGCCGAGCCGCCGCAGGATGCCGCGTATGCTCTGTCCCCAGTCCGCCGTTCCGCCGAGCAGGCGATCCGAGGCGAACCTGACGGCGTCGAGCACGGCGTCGCGCCGGCCGAGCTCTTCCTCCATGATCCCGCGCTCGATGGCGGCCCCGAGCGTGCTGGCGGCGGCCCTGAGCGCGTCGACCTCGGCCGCCGACCACCCCCTCTCGGCCTCGCAGTCGTCGAAGCCTATGAAACCCCACCACGCCTCTTCCACGAATATCGGCACCAGGATCATGGACAGGATGCCGAGCTTTCCGGCCAGGAACTCGCGCTCGTGCTCCGGGAACTCCCGCGTGTTGCCGTACAACGGTACGCCGCGGCCGAGAACCTCCTCCCAGCGGCTGAAGTCCGTCCACCGTCCTGACCCGTCGTCCGAGTAAGCGAAGTCCGTCACGGGCGTGCCGTCGGGTCCGGGCGGCAGGTTCGGCGGCACCCCCGGCACCTGCCACTTGTGGCGCTGGCGGTTCCAGAGCGTCCCGTCGTCGCCGACGTGGTTCTCGAAGACGTAGACGCGGCTGACCTCAGCGGCCTCGCCCAACCGCGCCAGGACCTCGTCTATACCCCGCTCCCACCCGGCAGGGTCGCTCAGGAACCGCTCGGCAGCGAGCCTCACGGCATCGAGGATGGCGTCGCGCCGCCGCCGGTCCCTGGACTCCCTGGAACCCCGCTCCACCGTGGCGCACAGGCGCCTTAGGTTGTCCTTCATAACGTAGTCGTGCGCCCCGGCCTTGAGAGCCTCGACCGCGGCCTCCTCCCCGACCCTGCCCGAGACCACGACGAACGGGGCGTCAGAGGCCGAACGGCGCGCGACCTCCAACGCCTCGGGCGCGCTGAAGTGGGGCATAGTGTAGTCCGAGAGGATCACGTCCCACGAAGCCCCCGCGAGCTCCCGCTCGAGCGCCTCCGCCGTCTGGACCCGCCGCCAGACGGGCTCGTAGCCCCCCCGCCGCAGCTCCTCGACGAGCAGCAGCGCGTCGTTCTCGGAGTCCTCCACGAGCAGCACGCGCAGGGGCGTGCCCTCCCGCTGTTTTGCCGGCGCTACCAAGACTCTTCGCCCAGCTCCTCCATGCTCACCAGCCCACCCCGCACCGCCCAGAGCGCCGCCTGGGTGCGGCTGCTAACCCCGAGCTTTCTCAGGATACTCGAGACGTGGGCCTTGACGGTCTTCTCCTCGACGAAGAGCTCGTTGGCTATCTGCCTGTTGGACTTCCCGCGGGCCACGAGCCTCAAGACCTCCGTCTCGCGCTCGGTGAGGGCCTCGGGGCCGTGGGGGGAGCGTACCTCCCGCACCAGGCGGGCGGCTGCCTCGGGGGCCAGGTGTACCCTGCCCTCGGCCGCGGCCCGGATGGCGCGCCCGAGCTCCTCGGCGTCGGTGTCCTTGAGCAGGTAGCCCATCGCCCCGGCCTTCACCGCCCCCGTGACCGAGGCGTCCTCGAGCACGCTGGTGAGCGCCACCACCTCGACGTCCGGCAGCCCGGCCCGGATGGCCTCCGTCGCCTCGATGCCGTCCATCACCGGCATCAGGAGGTCCATGAGGACCACGTCGGGCGAGAGCTCGCGGGCCATGGCCAACGCCTCCTTGCCGTTCGAGGCCTCGCCCACCACCTCCAGGTCCGGGTCGAGGTCCAGGAACATCCGCAGCCCCTGGCGCACCACCCCGTGGTCATCGGTTATCAGGACCCTGATCGCCATACCCGGCTCCTTCTAGGACTTTGGTCCCAGATTATCGCCCCGACAAAGGGCTATAGCAATAAACGTGCTTTCGCCCGATGTGCGCGAAGCCGCCGAGGAAGATACTCATGAGCGATAAATACGAGTGAGGAGGCGAGAGCCAGGAGAAGCGAGGCGACGTCGGATCGGGCAGCGAGAACATCAACGTACCGTGGGAGAGAGCCATGCACGTCCAGATCATCAACTTCAACCTCAAGGGCATTGACGAAGGGGATTACCTCAAGCAGGTCGAGGCGATAGCGCCGGCCTTCGTCAACCTGCCGGGCCTCGTCTCCAAGACGTGGCTATCGAACCCCAAGACCAACACCTACGGGGGCGTCTACCTGTGGCGGGACCGCGAGGCGATGGAGAACTACGCCACGACAGACATATACCAGGGCATGCTGGCGAACCCGCACTTCGACAACGTAACGGTGGAAGACTTCGCCGTCCTCGCGCACCCCACGTCCATCACGCGGGGTTCCGGCGAGGCCGCCGCGTAGAATAAGATCGCGTTCAAAGGAGGAGAGATGCAGGAGCAAGCAGGACAGACCGCCGCGCAGCCCGTTGTGGACCAGGCCAAGGTCGAGGCCTTCGCGGAGCGGATGCTCGGGGTCGTCAACGAAGCGTCCGTCGCGCTGATGACCTCCATCGGCCACAGGACCGGCCTCTTCGACGCCATGGCGGGGCTTGCGCCCTCCACAAGTGCCGAGATCGCCGCGGCGGCCAACCTCGACGAACGCTACGTTCGCGAGTGGCTCGGCGCGATGGTAACGGGCAGGATCGTCGAGCACGATCCCGCCGAGGAGACCTACAGCCTGCCCCAGGAGCACGCCGCCCTCTTGACTAGGGCCGCGACACCCGACAACCTCGCCGTCACGACCCAGTGGATTCCCCTCCTGGGCTCGGTCGAGGACGAGATCGTCGAGAGCTTCAGGGAGGGCGGCGGGGTGCCCTACTCAGCCTACCCGCGCTTCCACGAGGTGATGGCCGAAGAGAGCGCCCAGACGGTGGTTGCGGCCTTGACGGGCTCGATCCTCCCGCTGGTGCCTGGCCTGACCGAGCGCCTCGAAGCGGGCATCGACGTCCTGGACGTTGGCAGCGGTAGCGGCAGGGCCCTCAACCACATGGCGAGCGCGTTCCCCAACAGCCGCTTCGTGGGCTACGACCTCTCCCAGGAGGCCGTTACCCGCGCCAACGCCGAGGCCGCGGAGCGCGGGCTCGCCAACGTCCATTTCGAGATCAGGGACGCCGCCGCCCTCGGCGAGCAGGCCCGCTTCGACCTCATAACCACCTTCGACGTGGTGCACGACCAGGCCAAGCCGACGATGGTCCTCGAGGGCATCGCCCAGGCCCTGCGCGATGACGGCGTCTACCTGATGCAGGACATCGCGGGCTCGAGCCACCTCTCCAACAACATGGACCATCCCCTTGGACCGTTCGGGTACACGATCTCGACCATGCACTGCATGACGGTCTCGCTGTCCCAGGGCGGCGCGGGCCTTGGCACGATGTGGGGCGAGGAGCTGGCCCAGGAGATGCTCCACGAGGCCGGCTTCGCCAGCGTGGAGGTCAGGAAGCTCCCCCACGACTTCATCAATAGCTACTTTATCTCCCGCAAGGCCTAGGGCCTGGGGGGCGGGACCCAATTCCCGCCCCCATAAGGTCGGGCTTTTCTAGCACCGGGGCAAGACGGTGGGCCGGTAGTAGCCGCTCACGACGGGCGTAGTCCATCCGACGTCCGCATCCCTACCTCCCACGGTCTGTCGCCCAGAGCTCGTCACGCAAGGCGGCCCAGCGACGGGAGGTCCCGTGCGCCGTCTGTGTCGTAGACCAAAGTCCCGCCCCGAAAGACTTCAATTGTCCGATGCGGAGCGCGCGGATCAGAAGCCACGGTGTCGGCCAACGCGCGGCGAGTACACACACGCAACCCTTGGATAGGAAGGACGCGGAGATGCCAGAAGAGATCGGATCCGGTTCGGCGACAAAGATCGGGCGCGACGACCCTCGCGGATCCCAGCCAGGTGATTGCGTCGTGCGGGTACGCGCCGTACTCGCGGGCGACGAGGTGGGGCTGCTCGGCATGTTCTCCCGGCTCTCACGAAATACCATCTACCTGAGGTTCCATGCCCCCTACCCCGGCGTGCCGGGGTGGGCCCTCGAGCAGTTCGCGGGCGCGGCGCGCTTCGGTGGGGGGTCGCTCGTCGCGGTCGTGGGGGACCGGATAATCGGTCACGCCATTTACGTTCACTCGGAAAACGCCCGCGAGGCCGAGGTCGCCATCGTGGTCGAGGACGGGTGGCGTTCCAGGGGCGTCGGGAAGAAGCTGCTGGCGACGCTCGCCGAAAATGCCGCGCGCGGGGGCGTCGAAGTCCTTACCGGCCAGGTGCTCGGCGAGAACCGCCACGCTCTGGGCCTGTTTGAGGCCGTTTTCGACGGGCTGCGCTACTCCGTGGAAGGCGGCGTCTATCAGGTCCGCGCACCGCTAGGAGCACCATCTCAGGCGGCCCACCCATCCCGGCAGGTCGCCTAAGGGGCGTCCGCCGCGACGTCGTCCGGTAGGGTCCCAACAATCGACCCTCGCCCCGCATTGGACTTTCGTCCTAGACGACCGCGTTCCCAAAGTCCAGCCAGATAACGGTTCCTTCGCCCGATGCCAACGTTCCTCGACGACGCTTTACTACAGGCAGTCGAAGAGGAGAACGGAAGGAGCCCGAAATGTACAACCTGAACTACATGGAGCTGGGACATCAACACCGCGACGAGCTGCTGCAGGAAGCCGACAACCATCGTCTGGTACGGGCTCTGCGCAGGGCCCGGCGCTCCAGGTCAGAAGGGTCCCACGGCTCCGAGAAACATCGGTTTGGCTGGAGCCTGGGCACCCGCAAAGGCAACTCCCAGGCCGCGTAAGGCTAGATGGGCGGAGTCCGGGGTCCGATCCCCCGGACTCCGGGATCGGGGGATGCAGAGATGACCATTCAAAAGGTCCACACCAAGAACGATATCGACGGCCGTCAGGCGTCGTCCGACACGAGCGGGAAGAACTCGGGCCTCGCCGGCACGCTCCTGCGGACGGCGTGGCTGGCGATCCTGCTCGGCATGGCCATGGAAGGCCTGCTTCTCCTGACGACCGGCCTCGGCGCGGGATCCTGGCTCCCCGTCGCCGACCTCGTCAAGAACGTCTCCTGGTCGGTCTTTGTCTGCGTCGGGCTCGCCGTGGGGACTGCGGCCTCCAAGGCCCGCGTCCCGATTATGGGCGCCCTGGGCCTCTTCACCGCGCCCCTGGCCTTCGAGGCCTCGCGGGCGCTGCACAAGGGGACGCTCGAGGCGCTCTCGGTCGCCGGCGGACCCGAGACGCTCTCCCCCTACCTGGTGGCCGTACTGAAGGGCCTCGAGTACGGGGCCCTGGGGATCGTGATCGGCTGGGTCGGCAAGCGTTCCTGGGGCGGCGCCGCGGCCCACGCGTCGGCCGGGCTCGCCGTCGGCGTGCTCTTCGGCGGCACGATCCTGGGCCTCATGTACTCGTCCACGCCGCAGGTGCCCCAGACGGCGGACCTGCTGTCCAAAGGATTGAACGAGGTACTCTTCCCCGTCGGGTGCGCCCTGGTCCTGTTCGCGGCCGAGGCCATGGCGGGCAAGGTCAAAGGCCGCTAGCTGTTGGAGGTCGCCTGGTCTCCGAGCTCTCGTGTGACAGGGCCGGCAGATTCTACGCAGTTGGACCCAAGAGCTGCCAGATGCCGCGTCGCAGGCTCGCGCAGTCTACTCAGCCAAGAACCCTGCCACCCCTTCGGGCGGCAGCGGTCTGGAGAAGTAGTATCCTTGCCCCAAGTCGCAGCCCAGCTCCGTAAGCAATGCCGCCTGGGTCCACGTTTCGACGCCCTCGGCGATAACCCGCATGCCCAGCGTATGCGCGAGATCTATGATCATCCGCACTATCGCCGTGTCCTCCACGTCCTCACCGAGCCCCGCGACGAAGGATTTGTCTATCTTCAGGATCGCCGCGGGCAACCGCTTGAGGTAAGAGAGCGACGAGTAGCCCATCCCGAAGTCGTCCACGCAGATCTCGACACCTGCCGCGCCGAGGCGGTCCAAGACTGCTGTATTGACCTTGAGGGCGTTCACGTAGACCGTTTCGGTGACGTCCAGAAGCAAGTCGCTGCCCGCGAGACCGGTCTCGCGCAGAACGGCTTCGACCGTGTCGACGAGATCGGGCCGGCCGAGCTGCTTCGCGGACACATTGACGGAGATGACCAGCGGCGTATGGGGGCGCGCTTTCTGCCAAACCGTCGCCTTCGCGCATGCTTCCCTCAGCACCCTTTCCCCCATGAGTACTACCAACCCGCTCTCCTCGGCAACCGGCACAAACTCGTCAGGGTTCAGCAAGCCCCGATCCGGGTGATCCCACCTGACGAGCGCCTCCAAACCCCACACCTCACCGTCGTCGAGCTGGACGATCGGCTGATAGTGTAGGGCGAATTCTTCCCGCTCTACGGCCCGCCTGAGGGCGTTCTCGAGCTCCAGGCGGGCCACGGCCCGTTCGTAGAGCACGGGATCGAAAAGGCTGTAGTCCTGGCCCTCTTCTTTGGCCCGGTACATGGCCGTGTCGGCGTCCCTCAAGAGATCCTCTGAGGTCTTTTGCTGGACGTCGCCAAGGGCGATGCCGATGCTCGCCGAGGCGGACAAGTGCTTCCCTTCTAGCAAATAGGCCCCCTTGAGGGTCTCGGTGATCCTTTCGGCGACCCGGGCGGCCTCCTCGGGACCCTCGACGTCCTCCAACAACACGACGAACTCGTCGCCCCCGAAGCGGGCCAAGGTGTCCTCGGGGCGCAGACAACCCCGCAAACGCTCGGAGACGGCTAACAAGAGCTTGTCTCCCATCTCGTGGCCCAAGGAGTCGTTTATGACCTTGAAGCCGTCGAGGTCCATGAACAGCACGGCGACCTTGCGCCCCGGCTGCCGTCTCTTCGTAAGCCGCAGGGCCTGCCCGAGGCGATCTACCAAAAGCCGGCGGTTCGGAAGATCCGTAAGGGGATCGTGCAGGGCACGGTGCTCCAGACGCTGCTCCAAGATCTTCCGCTCGCTGATGTCCCGGCCCACGGACTGGTACTCGGCGATCTGCCCGTTGTCGTCGAAGATCGCTCTGTCGGTCCACTGCTGCCACCGGATCTCGCCACTGGGCGTAAAGACCCGATGCTCGATGGTCCTGGACGGCTCCTTGCGATCCAGCCCCGACAGCTGCCGCAAATAATGGCGGCGATCTTCCTCGGGGATGTGCTCCATGAAGCTGCTCCCGATCAACACCTCG
Source organism: uncultured Rubrobacteraceae bacterium (assembly GCA_963769655.1). GTDB lineage: Bacteria > Actinomycetota > Rubrobacteria > Rubrobacterales > Rubrobacteraceae > CAVYMT01. The sequence goes on from CAVYMT010000007.1 coordinate 1,012,542, forward strand.
GGATCCTGCTCGAAGAATCGACAGTAGGCATAGTTGACGAAGGTCAGGGTCATGTCGGGAAGGAAGCGGCAGACCAGCTCGGTCTGCTGTTCGACCACGGTCCGGTAGCGCTCTTCGCTCCTTTTGAGCGCCTCTTCGGCCTCTTTACGTTCGGTCACGTCCCGAGAGTTCACGACGTACCCGCCCACCCTGGGGTCTTTGAGCAGGTTAGAGCCCACCGACTCCAGCCACCGCCACGAACCGTCCTTCCGTCTGAAGCGGTATTCCACGGTCGGCAGGAGGTCGGATTCCGCTATGCCCCGCAGGAAGCGACCCCGCACCCCCCGCACGTCTTTGGGATGTATAAAGTCGAAGGCGTTGTCTCCGAGCATCTCGTCGGAACTGTAGCCCAGGATGCGTTCTATGGAGGGACTCTGGTACAGGATCTTTCCATCCGCGTCGAGTATCGTGACCAGATCCGAGGCGTTCTGGGTCAGGGTGCGGAATCGCACGTCGCTCCGCCTGAGCGCCTCCTCGGCCTCCCTACGCTCCGTCACGTCCACGAGCACGCCCTGCCACACCATCGGGTTCCCCGCCTCGTCCCTCAGCAGGGCCGCCTCGTCGCGCACCCAGACCACGCGGCCATCCTTGGCGACAAGCCGGTACTCCTCACTGAAAGGCTCCCCGGTCGCCTTGGCCAAGTCATCGCAGGACAGCACGCGGTCCCGATCCTCGGGATGAAGCCTCTCGCTCCACAGGTCGGTCGCCATCCACTCCTCCACGGAGTAACCGGTGATGACCTCGATCTGCGGCGAGGTGTAGATCGAGAGGTTGGAGCCGTCGGCGGGGTCCACGTAAGCACTGGCCGGTATCCGCTCGACCAGGTTCCGGTACCTCTGCTCGGCCTCCCTGAGCCTCTGCTCGGCCTCCCTGCGCTCGGTCACGTCCCTGGCGTTGACCACGACACCCCCGACCGACGGATCGTCGAGCAGGTAGGTGCCCGAACATTCCATCCATCGCCATGAGCCGTCCCGGTGCTTGAAGCGGTACTCGAGCACGTTCCTTACGACGCCACCTTGCGCGAGGGCCTTCTCAGTTTCCTTGGTAACGCGCGGGAGATCGTCGGGATGGACGTAGTCTAGGACGTTGGAACCGAGAATCTTTTCGGGATCGTAGCCGAGCACCCTACCGAAGGCGGGGTTAGCATACCTCAGCGTCCCGTCGGTATCGACGATTTTGACGATCTCCAGGGAGTTTCGGATCACCGAGCGCAGCCACCGCAGCTCTTCCAGCGGCGGTGCGTTTGTATTCGGAAACTCATTGACGCTATCAGGTGCACCGACGCGTGTGTCGGTCCGTTCCGAATCCGCAGGGTCCACGATCTCTTCCTCGGTTCTCCTTTGGGCTTTACAGACTTGCAGTATACCGTTCGTCGACACAGACCTTGCGTCCAGGCTCGGCGTTTGGGCACCGCCATGCGGACGGCCGTCTCCGCCGAGGAGACATTGACCGGCTCACGCCCACCAGATGTCGCGCCGAGCTCTGGCGTTCGAGGCGCGGCCAGCGGTGTCGGCTAGCCCCGACATAAGGCCGATCAGGGCGGTGCGCTTCGGCGTTCCCCACCGGGTCCGAAAGTGGGAAACTGCGCTCCAGGCAATTAGACGCCCGTCTCGACCAGCTTGCGGGCGATGTCCGCGAACTCCCGGCCTTCGGCGGTGTCGGCGCCGAGCGTGACCGAGGAGTTGTCGTCGAAGACCACGTGCGCGTCGCCTTCCGGGGTCCTTCCCTCCACGCGGTTCCGCAGGGCCACGATGACCCCGACCAGGATCCCGAGCAGCGCGACGCGTCCGAGCAACTTCTTCATCGTCAACCCCCCCCTTCAGCGAGCGCGCCTTCGACCTCGCCCCTGGCGTTGCGCATGTCGTAGAGGGCGAGCCCCACCCTGGCGTCGGGACCCGTCGTGGCGGCCAGGACACCATCGCCTTCGAGGCGGACCAGCAAGAGGTGCCCGTCCCCGGCCTTGACCCTCGCCTGCACGGCGTGCTCTTTGCCCTGCTCCCTTGCCAGCCTACCTGCGCGCCTCCAGAGGGCCGCGAGCATGGCCCCGACCCGCTCCCGCTCCACCCCCACCGGGTGCGTGGAGTAGAGCAGCGTCCCGTCCTCGCCCAGCACGGCGCAGGACTCGATGTCGCCCGAGAGTGCCCGCAGACTCTCGACCACCTTCTCCAGGTCCTGGGCCCCGTTCTCCCTGTCCCCTTCGGCCATCGAACCGTCCTTCCCATTCCGAGTGATCGTCGCGGCGGGCATTATATAGCCGCCGCCGGGACAGGTCCCCCGCGCGGCCCACAACGACCACGCTCGGATGGTATATTCTCCCGTGCTCCGGGCGATTAGCTCAGCGGGAGAGCGCTGCCTTCACACTACTTTCCCGCGTACCAAATCCTGGTTGACAAGCCACTTCTTACTTCCCTCGCGACCGCCATTCTAGCCCGTAAGCTGCCGGATAAGCTGTGCCGAGAACCTAGGTGTACCCAGGCACTCGAAGCGGCTTCCCGAGCAGCGTCTTGGCCCCTTCTCGACCCGGTCACGTACGCCTAATTATGGACGGATTATTGTCGATGGCAAGCGCCATATTTTCGGCTTCTATGCCTCCGATTCCGTGCGGATGACCCCGAAAAAAAGGTCAAGAACCGATTTCGAGGCCGTTACGGAGGCTCCTAGAGGGCTTAGAAAGTGCGTCAGATGGTCGTTCTGCGGTCTCCCGATAGGCATTTGAGGCAAGACCTATTCTGTGATCGGGTCCTGGGGCATCTCAAGGAGCGTCTTCCTTTCTGGATTGCCTTGCCTCCTATCCGCTCAAGGCAACCGCCACAAAGCCTTCAACAGCGTGGCCTTAAGGTAGTCCTAGGACAAACGTAAACGAAGTATTTCGGAGCGAGAGGATAGACTAGGGGCGAGGAAGCCTAGGAAGGGCATCGGATGGACGAGATCACCAAACGCTTTAGCGGTCTGTTATCACGCTTGACCTGGCGCTTGTCCTCTGTTGGACGGGTACGTCTGATTTTGGGGCTCGTGGTGGCCCTGTTCTTAGCGTGGCTGGTGTCTCCGATCTTCCACGGTCTGGTCATGGCGTTGTACGTAAGCTGGCCTTTCCTCGTCGTGGTGCTGGCCGGGACGGTTTTCGGTGCCTACCTCTGGCGGGTGGGAGACAAGGACCCGGCCAAGATAGTGGCGGTGGTTGCCATCATCGCGGCCCTGGCCTACCTAATCGTGGCTGCGCCGCTGCGGGACCTGAAGTACCTGGACTCGGTAGAGGCCGAAGAGATCGAGGAGATGCCCGACACGACGGGGATGAGGTTCCTCCCCTACGACGTGGCCGCTCGTTTCGGGCAGAACACCCAGGATGATTCCACCCTCGTGCTCGGGCAATTCGAGCCTCTGGACAACGGCGAGGGCGGGATAGATTGGGTGGCACCGAGGGAACCCAACGGCCCGTACAACTCCCTGTTCGAGAACCAGGACGGGGTCATGGTTATCCGGCCCGACGGGTCCGCCGAGATCCGTGAACCAGGAATTCAGGCGGGGCGAGGGCATGACCCTTTACAGGAACGTCGATTGGAGGCTCAAGAGGGAGAGGTTCTTCGCCCATCACACGAACCAGTACTATGTTCTGGACGGTGAAGAGTTGCTCGGGGTGGTCCCGTACGTAAGCTACGGGTTCTCCTTCCCGGTCATGGTGCCTCGGTGGGGCGGGGTCCTGGTCGTTCACCCCGACGGAGAGGTAGAGGACCTTTCCCCCGAGGAAGCCGTTAGGGACGGTCGGTTCGAAGGAGAGAGGCTCTACCCCGAGGAGTTGGCAAGGAGGGTGGGCGATGTCTGGAAGTACCGAAACGGCTACTGGAATACCTGGTTTGCCCACGAGGACGAGGCCCAAATCCCCCAGATAGATGCATCGGGTGGAGCAAGCCGCACCCGACCAGGCCCCCGCCGCTACTTCCCAGGGAACCTCGGCCAACGAGATGCCCTTCCTCATCCCCACGGGAGAGGGACCCCAATGGTTCTCGGCAGCCGAACCCTACGGTCGGAGTTTCTCGATGTACCGGGGCATCTACGTGGATGCCCACAGCGGCGAGGTAACCTACTTCAAACCCGACACGGGCAGCGCCTTGATCGGGGTCAACAAGGCCCTAGATTACGCCAAGGCCACGTTCCCCAACTACCAGTGGGGCCTGAACGCGGTCATACTCGAACCCAGGCCGGTGGTCAAAGACGAGACCCTCTACTGGATGACCACCATCACAAATGCTGATAAAGCGGGGGTCAACCAGACCGTCATGGTCAACGCTTCCGAACAGGGCGAGGTTACAGTTCTAGAAACCTACGAGGACGTGGTGGCTTTTGTCGAGGGCGAGGACACCGGCGAGACCGTGAACGTCGAGGAGGGAGGCTCCCTGGGAGCGTCCGAGGAAGCGCCCACAACACCGGAAGCAGGTGCGCGAGAGGAGCAACCGGCACGGCCCCCCGCTTCCCAATCCCCGGTTGATGTCTCCGAGATGAGCGAGGAGGAGCTCATCAGGATGATAAGCGAAGCGGCCAACGAGTTGGACAGCAGGAAAGAAGAGTAACCCTCCGATCGACCTCTATCGGGTTGCTCGGCGGGCCCGCTCGGCCACCGCGGCGGTGAGCCTCTTGGAGACCTCCGCGCGGGTCCCGTCGTAGACGTAGCGCCTCTTGCCGTTGGCCTCATATTGCCCGACGTACCTACCGTCCTTGCGGCGGTAGACTGATCCCTCTACCCTGCCCCGCCTCTTCCGTGCAGCCATACGCAGCCTCCTTGAACTGTATTTAGGCTGTCAACCGAGATTCTAGCCGCTTAACAGACCCCGCGGCTGATGGTATATTCTCCCGTGCTCCGGGCGATTAGCTCAGCGGGAGAGCGCTGCCTTCACACGGCAGAGGTCGCTGGTTCGAACCCAGCATCGCCCACTCGAAGGCCTCACCTAGCGGAAAACGTAAACCCCCATATCCTTGTCGGGGGCTTTGCGCAACTGGGACCTGGGTACCATGTGCAGCAACGCGTGCAGAGGCAAGGGAAGAGATCCTTTTACCTTAGTGGTCGAGGCCCTTCTCCACGATCACCTTCCGATGTTGGTCTCTCCTTGTCGCAAAACATTGCGTACCAACGCCGGTAGGGCCGCCCTTCCTCGGGACGGCCGAGCTCGCGGCCCGCGTGATAGGGCGAACGACTTCGCGGTGGTGAGGGGACGCCGACGGCGCTGCGCGCCCTGTTCGACGGCGTCCTCGACGGCGTCCTGGTGGCCACCGACGACCGCGAGTACGTGGACGCCAACCTGGCGGCGTGCGAGCTGCTAGGAGTACCGAAAGAGGAGCTACTAGGCTGCAGGCTCGAGGACTTCGTCCCCGAAGGGCAGCGGGACGCGGCGCTGGAGGCGTGGGGCGGGTTCATCGAGCGCGGCCGGATGGAGGGCGAGATCGTGCTTCGCCGCGCGGACGGGGCGCTCCGCGTCGCCGGGTTCATGGCCAAGGCAGGCTACCTGCCCAGGCGGCACCTGTCCGTCCTCAGGGACGTGACCGAGCGCAAGCGGACCGAGGAGGAACTCCGGAAGAGCGAGGAGCGGCACCGCCTGATCGTGGAGAGCGCCCTGGACTACGCGATCTTCGCCACCGACGCGGAGGGGAGGCTAACGACTTGGCCACCCGGTGCGGAGGCCGACTTCGGCTGGACCCCCTCTGTCCCGCGTATTGTTGGCTGGCCTGATGGCTAGGCTCCGATCCCGCTACGGGGCCGACGCTTACCCACTCACCCGGTTCGATCATCTTCTGCTCCGCTTTCCCGGTTGGCTTCCTACGATACGAACATCCTACGTCACAGGAGCGGCGAGGACGCCGGTCCTGTCCGGTATCCGCTTACCCTAATACTAGCGCCCTTGCGGCCGTCCTGTGTTATCGGCACCCTCGGAAGTGCCGGGCCGTCGAAAGCCTTCACCGGGTGCTCTGGCTCCTACAAGACCCGAAGGCCTTGACGGAGGCCAAGATGCCTTCCTCGGTGGACGTTTCGGAGCCCAAGCAACTTCTCGCGCGGTCGGGACCGTACGCGTTCGGGGGCGGCGACGAACTACTGCCGGGGGGCCTCCTCGGCGAGGACCTGCTCGGCCCAGTCGAGCGCCGCGTTGGTGGCCGGGAAGCCGACGGTGGTCAACGCCAGGACGATCGCGTGCAGAATCTCCCCCTCCGAGACGCCCACGCCCAGGAGCTTGCGCGCGTGGGAGCGGACGGCCCCCTCCGACTCTGCGCCGACGGCCACCCCGAGCTTGACCAGGCGCCGCTCCTTTTCGCCCAAGGGGCCGGCCTCGTGCTCGGCGGCGCCCAAGGCGTCGAAGGCCTCCTTCACCGCCGGGAAGCGGTTCTCGAACCGCTGGTACACCTCCGGTAGATAGTCCGTCACGACCTCTCCTCCCTCTCCGTACCGTTCCTACGATCCGCATGCTAGCAGCCGGGGCTAGGAAGCGGGGCACCGCCCGTTGGTTACGGGAGCCAAGAACCTGGCCGCGGTCGGGGGTGTCCGGTGTGCACAGGGAGGCATGTTTATGCGGGCGCACAACATGTGGTATCGACTCGTATGCTTCTCGCCGTGCGGTGAGGTCGTTCGGGGCAGTCTCGGGATCCCGGCATCCAGGATCCGGTATGCGAACTTCCGAGAACGCCGACCTTCTAGAGACTGTCTGGAAAGTCCGAACGGACTCCATTTTGGGGTCCCAAGAGCCTGCAGAAAGGGGTAAAATGGCACCTCATCAACGCGCCGCGCTACCGAAATAACGCTCTAATCGAACCTTCCGGCTATTTTCCAGACAGTCTCTCTAGGCAATCGGGTGAATAGCGCACGGGGTTGGTTCTACGCCTACCCTGTCACCACCACGCCAGCACACCACGGGACCAGGATCGCGCCAACGTTCGGGGAACAGCTCAGGGAACTCCTCCGACTCGCTGGTAGCGCTCGTAGATCACGCGCGAGTCGAACGTCCTGCTCTCGATCAGGTCCAGTCGAACGTCTTCGGCGACCGGCGGCAGGTACGGCGTGCCGCCGCCGACGACGACCGGATAGCGGAACACGCGCAGCTCGTCGACGAGGCCGAGCTCGAACGCCTGCGCGGCCAGGCCGGCGCCGCCGATCTCGACGTCCTTGTCGGTCGCGTCGAGCGCCGCGGCGACCTCCTCGGCAACGGACGCCTCGGCGAGCCGGGCGTTGCCCCGGACGCTATCGAGCGTGCGGCTGAAGACGACCTTCGGGAGCGCGCACCAGACGTCGGCGAACGCGGCCCCGACCTCGTTGTCTCGCGGCGACGGGTCCGTCTCCCACCCCAGCATCGTCTCGTAGAGCCTGCGGCCGAACAGGTAGCCGCCGAGCCCGCGTACCCGCGCGAGGTGGAAGCGAAACAGCTCCTCGCTAGGAGCCCCCCACCCGAACGCGCCCTCGCGGTCGGCGATGAAGCCGTCCACCGAGACGCCCATCGAGTAGATCAGCATGGCTTCACGGTAACGGGACAGCGCGCGGACATGGTGAGCGACCTGTTCCGCGCCGGCCACGTGGCGCTGTTGCGGGAGGCTCGCCGCCACGGCGACCGGCTGATCGTCGGCGTGCTCTCCGATGAGGCGTCGTCGTCGCCGACCCTGGGTATGGGGATCGCCTCTTCGTGCATGACCGCTCCTCCTCGCCCGAAGATCGCCTACGACAAAGATACTAAGGACGCCGAGGGCCGCTCCCACCCCCGCTTTTCCGTCCCGGCCAGCACGGGCTATGGGACCGGGGCGGACTTCGGAGAACGCCTATTACCCGCAGTTGGGTGAATAGGGGCAAGGAGCAGCGCCGGGCGGCCGGGCTTTCGGGGAGAGGAGCGGTAGCGTTTTTTCCACCAATCGTCCACCAACACGTACAGGGAGACGAGGAACGAGTCGAGATCCATCTACCACCTCTGGTCAGGAGTATCGATGCGGTGCCACGGGGTGGCAGAGGAGTACGTGGGTGCTTACGTCTTTGCGGGCGATATGGGTCCCTCGCCGAGTGGTGCCGTACCAGCCTTCTTGGTCCACTCTTCGTCGGCGTTGTCGAGCTCGATGAGCTCCTCGCGACTACCGGGTCCGCCCGAGACGCCGACGACGAGCACGGGCCGACGCCGCGGCGAGTAGAGCTTGTACTCCAGTACGTTCGGGCTCGATGGTAATGGTGTCCTTGGTGAGGAGGGCGTTGTCGAACTGTCCGTAGGGCATCTCGGCCATCTCGTGGGTGCTGAGGATTTCGCCGTTGTCCTCCGCTTCGCCCTTGTAGTACTCCTGGCGATATTGCATCCCGGGCTGGGGGTCTGCCGGGCATGATGACGCCGGGCAGGGCCCCATCGACACCGGCTTCGAAGGATCCGGACTTCGTCTTGAGCTCACCGTTCTCGAACTCGGCGGTGTCCTCGCCCAGGTACCAGACGTTGCCCTGCTCGTCCTGGGCGTACCAGTCGAAGGTGTCCTCGACGATCTTGCCGTCTTCGGTGACCGTGTCGCGCACGACCCTGGCGGTGACGCCGTTGGCGATCTTCTTGGTCTGCGTCGGTCACCGTGACGACGACCTGCAGCTCGGCGCCCTCCTGGTCGGTCTCGCGGTAGGTCCAGCGGGTGCCGGGGACCATCGGCCAGTAGGGGTTGTCGATCTTGGTGGTGAAGTTCTCCGGGTCGAGATTCACCGGCTCGTTGCCCTGCGGAAGGTTTCCCCCGGCCTGCGAGTCCGAGGAGGCCCGAACGTTGGCGCCGCCGTTTGAGTCGCCGCCGTTTGAGTCGCCGCACCCTGCCACGGTGAGCGAGGTCGTCGCGAGGACCACGAGAATAACCATTCTGTACACTACTGCCTCCTGATCTGAAGGAGGAGACCCCCCGGCTATGTCCGAGAGGCCTCTAGGATTCGACGCGCGACGCCTTTCAACGTTGTGTCTTGAGACTAATCCTGGAGGATGCTGGTATGCCCTAGCGCCGACGTGCTAGGAGTCGTCCTCGTTCGCGCCGTCGCCCTCGGTGCTCAGGACATCGAAGTCGCGGTCCAGGTGCACGTCGACTTGGCCGCCGTCCGCGCGGGTGACCTCAACCTCGTAGTATCCTTCTTCGTCGCCGACCTCGGTCTCGGTGACCTCGCCGCCGCCGACGTGGGCGAGGGCAGCCTTGCTAGCCTGCTCCAGCGACGAGCCGGTGATGGGCTGCTCGGTGGCGTCGTCGTCGCGACCCGCCCCCTCGTCCTCTCCCTGCTGGGCGACAACGGCCGTGCCGACGCCCAGCGTCAGGACGGCTGCTAGGGCCGAGCCGGCGATGAGTTTTTTCCTGTTCACTACCTTGCCTCCTTCTTCGCTGCGGTCTTACGCGAGGGAGTATTCCACCCAAACCTTAGAGGCGGCTGAGAGCCTGCTTAGAGTTTTGGATGTCCTATGCAGGTCGAAGACGAGGATAATTACGCATCACTCGTCTTAGGCCACGACCCACTACTTCGCCTTGTACGCCACCACCTCGCCGGCCGCGAAGTCCGGCGGGGTCGGGAGCAGGTCTCTGAGGTTCTGGCTCACCCAGTCCTCCGCCACCCTGTTGCTCTCCTCCGCGCTCCGCTGGTCCTCGAAGACGCTCACCGAACCGAACTCCCCCTGCCCGGCGTTCAGCGCGAAATACGCCACGAACCCCGGCATGTCGCCGATGAGGGGCACGAAGCCATCGTTGACCCGCCGGGCCACCTCCTCCACCGAACCGGGGTCCGTGTGGTAGCGCCGTATCGCCGCGTACATGGCGTGCTCCTTCCTCCCGCTTCCCCCGCGGGCGAGTGTTGCCCGTCCACAAACGTACCCGACCGGAGCGATAACGTAACGTTTGGTGCTTAAACCTCGCGGATGGTGGTAATAAATGTGGTAAGGGTGCGTAGGCATCGAAGGGAGGCCCTCATGAACCTCGTTAGGCTGGACAGGCACCAGCAACCCGCCCCTCCGCACCGGGAACTCCGCCAAAAGAGCGTCTTCGACTCCGGGTCTTGGAACATCGGTCGGGTGGAGAACCTCTACGCCGAGGAGGACAGCAGGAGGCTGCGCTTCGTGGACGTCGTCACGAGCGGGTTCTTGGGGCTGGGTAGGAAGCATTGCCTCGTCCCGGTCGAAGCCATAACCGACCAGGCACGAGGCTCGATCACCCTGGGGGTGAACCAACGGACCCTAGAGGCGCGCCGGCGTTCTTCAACCCGCAAATAGCGCCGGACGAGAGGCTACAGCGGGCCACCCGCGAGCACTACGGCTACGGTTAGAAGAAGCCCGAACTTCCGAGAAGCCGTCTTACCCGAAGGTGGGTGCATAGCGCCCGGTAAGCCGTCCTGTCCCTTGACAGATCGGGTAGAGTAAGAGAAGTTGCGGATACCCTATGGGGGTATCGGACTAGACGACGGAGAGGCGGTGAGTGGTGGGGGTAGCGCGGACCAGTACGATCGGATCGACCGCGGGCGCGTGGGCCCCCAAAGCCCCCCTGGCGCTTCTGCTCGCGGCGGCGCTGCTCCTGTGCCACGGGATCTACGGCGCCTCGCACCAGCTCCACCAAACGGCCGGCCCTGCCTCCCTGCACGCGCCCGCCCACGCTTCGGCAGCCGGGTCCCACGGCGGCACGCACGGGGACGGGGCGGGTCACACCGAAGGGGGGGCCGAGGGGCACCCCGGCAAGACGGCCTACGCCGCCGCGCTGGCGATCGTCCTTCTGGGAGCGGTCGTCGCCTTGCTGATCGGGGGCGTTAGATTCTGGGTCAGGGCGGCGGCCCCGATCTCTGGGCGCCGTCCCCGGCTCCCCGCGGTGGCCCGGCCGCGCGGATCGCCCGCGCCCGTCTCGCAGGTGTTCCGGCTCTGATCCCTTCCTAGAGAGGACGCGCAAGCAGGCGACTCTCTAGGAAAGGAACCAAGTTGCGCAGGTACTGGATAGTGCTGCGTGCTGTTGGCGGCCGGCATGACGCTGGCCTCTTGCGGCGGCGACGGGACTCGGGAAACGCGCGACCACGGCGGCGGCCAAGGAGGGCAAGAAAGCTCTAACAAGAAGGACGGTGACGGCATGGCCGGGATGGACCACGGCTCCATGGGCGCGGGGAACGGCGCCGCGGCCGAGGAGATGGTCCAGGCCAACGGCGAGTACTCGGACGAGGCGTTCATCGACGCGATGGTCCCCCACCACAGGGGCGCCATAGACATGGCCGAGGTCGCGCTAAGGGACGCCGAGCACGAGGAGATACGCGACCTCTCCGAGGAGATCGTCTCCGCCCAGGAGGCCGAGATCGAGGAGCTGCGGGCCATCAAGCGGGAGGAGTTCGGCACCTCGGAGGTCCCGGCAAGGACGGGCGAGGCGGACATGGAGGCGATGGGCATGACCGACCCCCAAGCCCTCGCCGAGAAGAGGCCCTTCGACAAGGCGTTCATAGACGCCATGATCCCCCACCACGAGTCGGCCATCGGGATGGCGAACGCGGCGCTAGAGGGGAGCGAGAACCCCGAGATTCGCGGGATCGCCCGGGGCATCGTGGACGCGCAGCGGCGGGAGATCTCGCAGATGGAGGAGTGGCGCCGGCAGTGGTACCCGGAAGGCTAGCGATCCTCCTTCGGAAAGGAGACAACAGATGCACGGCAACGACACATCGCTCAACAGGGTGGCGTTCAGCGCCACGGCCCACTGTCTCACCGGCTGCGCCATCGGCGAGGTGCTGGGGATGGTGATCGGCACGGCCCTCGGGTGGGGCAACGTCGCCACGATAGCCCTGGCGGTAGTCCTGGCGTTCTTCTTCGGCTACTCGCTGACGATGCTGCCGCTCTTGAGGTCGGGCCTGGCGCTGGCCACGGTGCTGCCCCTGGCGTTCGCCTCGGACACGCTGTCCATCACGATCATGGAGATCGTGGACAACGCGATCATGCTCGTCATCCCCGGCGCGATGGAGGCCGGCCTGACCAGCGTGCTGTTCTGGGGCAGCCTGGCCTTCGCGCTGGCGGTGGCGTTCGTGGCGGCCTTACCGGTCAACCGCTACCTCATCGCCCGCGGCAGGGGCCACGCCGTCGTCCACGAGTACCACGGCGGGCACGACGACGGGGGCCACGGGCAACACTAGCGCCAGCGCACCCCACCGTTGGAGCACAGGCCGGGGCACTCGGGCCCCGGCCTGTGCTCCGATGGATTAGTCTTAGCGTAGTGAGCAGCACTACGGCCAGAAGGATCATGCGGCGGATCTGGAGGCCGCTCCTGGGGTTGGTCGTCGCCCTCTTGGCCCTCGCCGTCGCCGGAGCAATCTACCAAGCCATCGCTACGGAGCTTGCCGAGCGAGCCTATCCTCCGCCCGGTGAGATGGTCGACGTGGGGGGCCACAGCTTACACATAAACTGCGTGGGCCAGGGCAGCCCGACCGTGGTCTTGGATGCGGGATCGGGGGGTTTCTCGGCCCAATGGGTCAGGGTGCAGCGGGAGGTCTCCGGTACCACACGCGTGTGCGCCTACGACCGCGCGGGGATGGGCTGGAGCGAGATGGGCCCAGACCCCCGGGACGCCAGGCAGATCACAGGCGAACTGCACACCCTGCTCAGCAAAGCTGGCATCGAAGGCCCTTACGTGCTGGTGGGCCACTCGTTTGGCGGTATGTACATGCAAACGTACGCCGCCCGGTATCCCGACGAGGTGGCAGGCGTGGCCTTGGTCGATTCCTCTACTGATCCGGATCAGTTCAGCCAGCGACCGGAAGGACGCGATAGCTACGAACCACAAAAGCAGAGTTTCGCCGTGGTTCCCCGGCTGGTGCGGCTCGGGGTATCCCTGCCGGCGCGGCTCGGGGTTGTCCGCTTGTTGTCCAAGCTCGATCCGGCGTCCCCCGAATTGCCGCACCAGCAGCGCGAACAGATCGATGCACTCACCCCCTCGACGCGACAATGGAGTACCACCGCACTAGAGTTTCTTGCCCCCACCCAAACGCTCAGACTGGGGAGTCCGGGGAGCCTGGGGAACAAACCGCTGGCGGTGGTCACTGCAGGCGAATCGGAGCCCAGTTGGCTCAAGCTGCAGGACGAGTCTGGCCACTCTCTCGTCCAACAGCATCCACCGTGTCGTGAAGGGGGCGACGCACGACATCACTGTTGTACGAGCGGAGCGACGCGCAAGCGACCAGCGCGGCCATCGATGAGGTGGTGGCAGCCGTGCGAAACGATCGGCCGCTGGCGCGCTAAAACCCCTAACCCCCTACAAACTCAGCCGTAAAGTGCGCGACGCATTGCGGGATCTACTCTGTCGCGTAGCCGCGGGCCGGCCCTCGCATGACGGACTCGCCGCCTACAACCACCGGCGCACCGAGGACTTGTAGGACGGGTACTCGGAGGTGAACCGCGCTTCGAGGTAGCGCTCCTCTCTGGGGATGACCCAGAAGGACATGAGCGCCAACGCCGGAACGAGCGTGACGAGCAACCACGGGCTGCCCACGCAGAGCGCGATGCCGACCTGGAGAGCCGAGAACGCCAGATAGATCGGGTTGCGGCTGAAGCGGTAGGGCCCGGTCCGCACGATGGCGGTGGTCGGCCGATTGCCGGGCACGGGCGTGCCCGCGGCGCGGAACGTGCGAACCGCGGCGACGAACAAGCCAACGGCAAAGAGAACCACGCCCGCCCCGATCAGCGCGCCGACCGGCTGCCGCACCAGCGGCAGCGGCCAAGCGAAGTGGAGCAGCAGGCCAAGAAGGATCGACCCAAGGTAGACCAGCGGGGGTCGCACGAGTCCGAGGTTCGCGCTCATTCGGGGGATGGTAGATCAGCGGGGAAGGCGGGGCAAATGGTAACTCCTCGGTCTCCCAAAAGCCCCCCAGCCCGAGGTTCTGAGAACAGGTCCCCGACCAAGACCCTGGCACTCGGCCACCCGTGCCGACACTCTGGGTCCCGCTATGCGTCGCGCACTTTACGGCTGAGTTTGGGCCTGCCACTTCCAATGGGCTTCTGAGAACGCCACTTATGGGCAGTTGGGTGAACTGCGTAGGATGCGAAGCCTAACGATCGTCCTCTGGGAGCTTTGTGGCGGACCGCGACCCAAACAACGACGCTAACTCTTCGTCGGTCCCCCTTCTCGTGGGTGCGCTCGGGAGGTTTTTCCGGGACCATCCGGCGATAGCCGTCAGCCTGCTGTATCTGCAGGAAGCTAGGATGACGCCCTATACGCATCGGCGAGGAGCAGCGCGATCAGGGCCACCTCGATCGCCTTGTCGACGTAGCCGAGGATCGTGTACTCCGGGGCCATGACGAAGAAGAGCGCGATCGTCACCGCCGTGAAGGCCACCAGGACCCACCGCGCAGCGCCCCGGAAACGCGCCAGTCGCGGGATGGGCAACTGCAAAACCGCCAGGAGCCCAAGGTAACCCAGCCCGTTGAGGATGAACAGCATGACGCCGGAATTGAACCCCATGAAGGCGACGGCGGTGAGCGCCAGGTAGATGTGGATGCCCGCCGTAGCCACCGTGAGCAGGAATATCCCGACCCCCAAGCCGAGGCCGACGGGAGTGCGCGAAGAGGCCATCCTGTTCCTCCATTCTCGCCTTAAATAGGCTATCGTTGGTTCTCTTTCGGTCTGACCGGGCGGCCGCACCGATCTCATCGGTCGTGGCGCGGTCCGTGTTGCGCGTTCAGGCGGTGCCTTCTCCGAACAGGGGCCGCACGCCGGCGACGTCGTACTACTCCGACACTACGACCGTCCTCACGAGGACCCCCTTTTCCCTCGAGCCGCGTCCGTCTACCCAGAGCATACGGAGGCGGTCCTAAAAAACAACCGTCCAGTTACAGAGAACACGCGGATGCCGCACCCTCGGGCGGGCCGTCGGCGAGTAGCGCGCGGGTGGTGGACGAACTTCGGAGAACCGTTTACAGGCGAACTTCCTAGAACCCCCTCTGCGCGAAGTTCCGGGAATTGCCCTTCTACGAGGTTGGGTGAAGGAGAACCGCAAGTGCTCACGTCTGCCGCAGTCGCCATCCCCGTCGGGCCAATCCCAGCGCTAGAGGCCTGGCCTCCTCAGAGAGCCAGGGCAGGCGATCCAGGCGCCCGCACTCGGGGCATCGAAGCACCCACTCTCCGTCGTCGCGTACCGGCTCCCTGTACCCATACTCCTCGCCACCGCAGCCACAGCTCTCCTGCACCGGTGTCTCCTCGCGCTCGAGCGGTCTCGCCTCGACCGGGCTCTCCGCCAACCCCGCCATGCGCAGCAAAGGAAGCAAGGCCGATCGGAGGAAGCCAGCGCGCCGCGGTGCGTCCGGCTCACCGGTCGTCCGGGTTCGATCGGCGAGGTGTCGCGCCACGTCGGCCTGATCCGAGGCCCTCCAGAACAAGATGTCGCAATAATAGTGGTTCACGCGTACTCCTCCCTCGCGCTGCTTCGAGCGGTCCGTCGTGCCTGGATGGTGCCCCCGGCGCATCGCCGCTCCCAGCGACAACCCAAACAAACGCACAAACAATCGCCCGGATAGGGGCGTGTTACGATGCCGCGAGAGCGCACGAGCGGTTCAGGGGCAGGAAGCAAAGGACGTGGACACCGGCACGGGAAGCGCATTCGGGGACCTGCTCCGGCGCTACCGCAACTCGGCCAACGTTACCCAGGAGGACCTGGCCGAACGGGCGGGCCTCACCCCTCAGGCCATCGGCCTGCTCGAGCGCGGCGAGCGGCGGCGCCCTCACAGGTACACCGTAGGGAAGCTGGCGGAAGCTCTGGTGCTTACGGGCGCGGATCGCGCACGGTTCGAGTCGGCAGCCCGCAGCTCCGCGGCCCGCCACGCGTCGGCCCCGCCATCCCCCTCCAACCTCCCCGTACCGCCCACACCCTTGATCGGACGCGACGAAGAAACGACGACGGTCGCACGCCTCTTGCGACGCGCGGAGGCACGCCTGCTGACGCTGACCGGTCCAGGGGGCGTTGGCAAGACCCGGCTGGCCTTAGAGGTGGCCGGGCGTTCGCGCGAGGCGTTCTCGGACGGGGTAGCCTTCGTGCCCCTGGCTCCCCTGCGGGATGCCGACCTGCTTCCTTCGGTCCTCGCCGAGAGGCTTGAGATTAAGGAGGTGGCGGGACAACCTCTAGGGGAGACCGTGATGCGGCATCTGCAAGACAGGCAGATGCTACTGGTACTCGACAACTTCGAGCATCTCCCGACAGCCGGTCCCATGGTCGGCGAGCTTGTGGGGAGGTGCCCGCGGCTGACGGTGCTGGTGACGAGCCGGGCGCCGCTGCGCCTCGGCGGGGAGCACCAGTTCCCCGTGCCTCCGCTGCCTGTTCCCGACGCTGCGTCCCAGTCACCGGCGGACGGACTGGAGCAGTCACCAGCAGTGGAGCTATTCCGCCAGCGTGCTCAAGCGGTAACATCCACCTTCAAGCTAACCGCTACCAACGCGACTACCGTGGCACAGATCTGCCGGAGACTGGACGGGCTGCCTCTGGCGATCGAGTTGGCGGCGGCGTGGGTCAAGCTGTTCTCCCCGCAGGCGCTGCTCAACCGGCTGGATCGCGGACTGCACTTACTTACGGGAGGAGCGCGAGACCTGCCGGAGCGCCAGCAGACGCTGCGCGAAACAGTAGCCTGGAGCTATGATCTCCTCGATCCCGCTGAGCAGGCTTTGTTCCGTCGCCTCGCCGTCTTCGCCGGCGGCTGTACCCTGGAAGCCATAGAGGCTGTCTGCGTCTCGGAGGAAGACGAGCAGGCTGCGAGCAGCGTCCTGGAGACGGTGGCATCGCTGGTTGATAACAGCTTACTGGTATCGCTATCCGAATCTTCTACGCGCCAAGAGGACGACGAACCGCGCTTTACGATGCTCGAGACGATCCGGGAGTACGCCCTGGAACGCCTGGCATCGAGCGGCGAGGTGGAGGAGGTACAACGCAAGCACGCACAGCACTACTTAGCGCTGGCGGAGGCCACACAGCCTCAAGCCTCTAAGCAGTGGGACGAGGTAGATTGGTGGTCGAGGTCCAAGCGGCTGGAGAAAGAGAACGACAACCTGCGAGCAGCGCTGGGCTGGGCCGTACAAAATTTGGAGGTGGAGGCGGGAGCGCGCATAGCGATTGCGCTTTGGTGGACCTGGATCGAGCGTGGCTACCTGAGCGATGGACGCCGGTGGATAGAGGCGCTCTTGGCGCTGGACGGTGCGGGAGGCCGAACCGAAGAAGCCCCGCACACGCTGCCCGCACGCACGAAGGCGTACCTGCTCCAGGTAGCAGGCATCCTGGCCATGGCGCAAGGGGACCACGATAACGCGGCGGCGCTGCACGAAGAGGCCATGAGGGTGTATCGGGAGATGGGCCATAATAAAGGCGTGAGTGCTTCGCTCCGCGAGCTTGGGTTCGTGGCCTACGAGCAGGGAGACTACGAACACGCGGTGCGCCTGCACGAGCAGTCCCTCGCCCTGGCCCGTGAGTTTGGTACCACGTTTGGCATCGCCTGGAGCATCCGCGCCCTGGCGGACGCGGTGCGCGAGCAGGGAGATCTCAGACGCGCGAGCATGCTGCTGGAAGAGAGCCTGGCTTTGTCTCGTGACAAGGAGCATGCGTGGGGCATAGCGCGCACGCTCGCCAGCCTCGCAAGCGTGGCGTGCGAAGCAGGCGAATATGCGCGGGCGTCGAGGTTGTACGAAGAGAGCTTTGAGTTGGGAAGGCGGATGGGCCTCAACCATACCATCCTGCTCTGCCTGGAAGGGCTGGCCCGAGTAGCGGTCGCGCAAGAGAGGATGGAACGGGCAGCGCGGCTCTGTGGAGCAGCCGCCGCGCTGCGCGAGGATAGCGGCTGGCCCCTCCCACCGGCCAAGCGCGCCGAGCATGACCGTACCGTAACCGCGGCCCGCGCGGTGCTGGGAGAGGACGCGTTTACGGCGGCGTGGGCAAAGGG
Source organism: uncultured Rubrobacteraceae bacterium (assembly GCA_963769655.1). Taxonomy (GTDB): domain Bacteria; phylum Actinomycetota; class Rubrobacteria; order Rubrobacterales; family Rubrobacteraceae; genus CAVYMT01. The sequence goes on from CAVYMT010000007.1 coordinate 1,030,454, forward strand.
GCATGCGCTGCCCTTGGAGGAGGCTATCAGGGATACCCTAGGCGACGGTACATAGAGACAAGGGGTCGTTTGTGTCAGCGACCTTGTCCGGAAGGACACCGCCCAACACCTCAAGCCCGTGCGGGATCGGCGACTAGGCTCTTGGGAACTTCTTAGAAACCCCTACGCCCGAAGTTCGGAGAACGCCCCTTCTAGGCACTCCGGTGAATAAGGAGTAGCGCGCATGTTGGCAACGGCGTGGCTGCCCTGCTCCTTGACGCCCTGGTCGCGCGTGGGTTCTAATCGGGGTAGTGATGGGCCCGCTTACGGGCGCGGGTCGGAAAGGAGAGCTCGTGTCAGGGGAAGGCGCGAAGATACCCACGGCCCACGTACCGGCCGGGGGAGATCGATTTCGGGGGCGGCGCGAGATCCCGCTCACAAGAACGGTGATCGACACCAAGGTTTCTACCCTCGACACGGACGGCGGCCTCTCCGTTCTCGAGATAACCAGCCTCGGCAAGGGCGGGCCGGCGCGGCACTCGCACCACGGGCAGGACGAGTGGTTCTACGTCCTCGAGGGCGGATACGTGATCGAGGTGGGCGAGGAGCGCCACGGGTTGGTGCCCGGCGATTCCGTCCTCGCGCCGCGGAAGGTGGCGCACGCCTGGGCGCACGTCGGGGAGGGGACCGGGAGGCTGATCGCCGCCTTGCAGCCCGCGGGCGAGATAGAGGCGTTCTTCGACGAGCTCGCGACGTTGGGCAGCAGTCCGGATCGCGAGGTACTCCGGAGGGCGTTCGGTTCGCACGGGATGGAGCTCACCGGACCGCCCTTGGCGATCGCGTGACCAATCTCCTCTGAGTTTCCGAGAACGCAACTTCTAGGACGTTGGTCGAATAAGGACTGGAGGAAGGGGTCGACCCCTTCCTCCAGCAAACTGCGGCCTGCTAGAAGAGGAGCTCGCATCCGTACCGGCGAGCTACGGCTCCTAGCTGCTCCATTTCCGTCTCATCTGGCGGACTTTCCGGTGGGGGCGGCAAGGTGAGCTCCTTCGCCGGCTCGCTTGTCGCGAAGACGAACTCCTCGAACCCCGAGGGCGAGAGGACGAACAAGAGCCTCGCCGGCCCCGAGTTGACGGTGTAGCGGTGAGGGATGTCCTTGGGGCCGAAGACGAAAGAGCCGGCAGAGGCCTCTATAACCTCGTCTCCGACCTCGAACGTCAGGTCCCCCTCGAGGACCCAGAAAGCCTCGTCTTCGTTATGGTGCACGTGCAGCGGCGCCTCCTCGCCCTCCGGCTCGAGAACCTCTATGAGCGTGTAGCGCCCGCCGGTCTCCTTGCCCGTGGCCTTGATGGTGGCCAGGGAGACACCGAGCCACCACCTCGCGTCTCCCTCGCCTTCACCGAGTCCGTAGGCCCTGGCAGCCTGTTCGTTCATCGACGCCTCCTTTCCCCCTACTCTGCGGGGTCCGTAAACTGACGGCGGATCGACGATCTCGCACCCGTATTGGGCTTCGAGGACCGCGAAGCTCTCCGTCTGGGCCTCGTCGGCATCGTCGTATTCGTCCGACAGCCCCTCCGTGTTGGTCGGCGGCAGGGTGCGAGCCTTGGCCGGCTTGCTTACGGCCTCGACGAAGCCCTCGAACCCCGAGGGCGAGAGAAGGAACAAGAGCCTCGCCGGACCAGTCTCGACGGTGTAAGTGTGGGGTACGTCCTTGGGGCCGAAAACGAAAGAGCCGGGTCGCGCTTTCAGTGTCTCCTCGCCAATGTGGAACGTCATCTCGCCATCGAGGACCCAGAAAGCCTCGTCCTCTTTGCGGTGCAAGTGTAGCGGCGCCCTGGCCCCCTGGGGTTCGAGAACCTCGACGATCGAGTAAAGGTCGCCCGTCTCTCCTCTTGCCGTGGACTTGATGGTGGCCAGACCACCGCCCCACCATCTGGCGTTGCCTTCGCCCTCCTTGAGCCCGAAGGTTCTTGGAGCAGGACCGACGTCTTCGTTCATCTGCTCCTCCTTTCCCTTGCCCCGCACGAGCCTATTCCCGCTCGGGTTCATGACAAGTGACCCTTCGTCAGCTTCACCCATCTCGCGGCGAGCGATCGATCCAACAGAGCAGGACCTCGATGACGGTCCTGGCGGCCCGCTCCTTCCGGATGTCCCGATCTTTGAAGGACTTGAAGGTGGAGAAATCCAATAGCGCGCTCGCCGCCTGCACCGTCACCTCGTCGGGTCCGGCAGGAAGGAGGGCCTCGCGCACGAGCCCCGCTATGGTTGCCCGCATGTAAGCCTCCCACTCTTGGACCGCAGGAAGCCGGCGCTCCTGGAAATCCGTCTCGATGTATCCGGCCCCCCGCTCGTAGAAGTCGAAGAGCTCCGAGACCAACCGCTCCAAGCGCTCCCCGAGGGAACCAGCCCCCGCGAAGATCCGCGGGGCGTCCTCCCGAGACGGTGGCCTGGTGATGGCGTACATCAGCTCCCCGCAAGCGGGCACCAGCTCATCCAGCGAAGGGAAGTGCTTATAAACGGTCCCCACCGAGACGTCGGCGCGGTGGGCGATGTCCTGCCAAGAGGTGCCGAAGATGCCCTTCTCGGAGTGCAGAGCGAGGGTGGCCTCAAGGATGCGCTGTCGTGTCTCTTCTACGGCCGCCCTTCGCTTGTCCATGGTGTACTTGCGAGGAGCCAATGCCGCCTTTCTATTAAATGGATTATCTATTCATTCAATATCTCATGAAGGTGTACGTGTTGTCAAGGGGTCGAGGGTATTCTCTAGACTAGACCTTCTGTATTGCACCCCGACCGTCACTGGAACTGCCGAGAACTCCTACCTGCTAGGCACTTGGGTGAATAAGGGGCTAGAAGGACTGGGGAGCTCCTCGTAAGCTCTCCTTATGTACTAGCGGCCCCGGCTAGCCGCCAAAGTGTATCGGTCGGTGTCGAACTCGTCGCACATCTCCCGGCACCGGCCAAGCATCACCTGCATCTGGGGCATCTCTCGCCACGCCTCCTGCGCCCGCTGGCTCTCCCACGCCCCCAAAGAGAGGAACTTCCTGGGCTCTTCCATGCTCCGAACCAAAACGAAGGATTCGGCCCCTGGCGCGTCGTCCAAAGTCCACTCGATGAAGGTGGTCCACCTCTCGATGAACTCCTCCTCGCTTCCTGGCCTAACCAACCATTCGCCCGAGCTGTAGGATTGACCTGTTCTCTCCATGCGTCGTCGTCCTCCTTCGTCCTGCTCGTCTTCTGAGTGATCTTGGGCCATAACCCTCCCCACCGCTCGGCTAGGCGCTCCCCAGCGGATCCCTTAGGCCATGATGCCATCAGAGCCGTGCAGGTGCGAACTACGTAGAACGCCGTACAGGCGAATTTCCGAGAACTCTATCTTTACTAGGCAGTTCGGTGAATAAGGGCAAGAGGAGGAACCAGGGCAAGACAGCACCGGGCCTCATGGCGCTTTAGAGGTCGCTGAGCCTGCTCGTCTCGAACCTCTCCAGCACAAGCTCGAAGGCCTCGGGGCCAACTCGGGCACCCCCGGTGAAGGGATGGTCCATGGCGGCGATGGTGAACAGCACCAGCGCGATCACCCCCGCCAGCGCCACCACCATCAGCGCGTGCGCCACCGTGTTCTCCATGCCGAAGAGGTATGCGAAGCCCACCACCACGATCCCCCCAACGATCAGAACAACCCACAGGACGGTGGGCAGGCCCTCCTCGGCCACGACCAGGCGCGTCCTCCTGGCGTCCGCCAGCCTTTGGACCTGGTCCAGCCCTTCCGCGTAGAGTTGCTCCCCGGCCGCCGTGCGCGGCTCATAGCCCTGGACGGTCGCCCGGATGTCGTCGATGAGGACCCACGCGCGCGAAGTCTCTTGAGAAAGCTCCAGGCTAGGCGTTCGTCCCTGCTCCATCAGGGGCCACCCCACGTTGACCACCTCTTCCGCGTAGGATCGGCAGAGCTCCTGGAGCTCTCGCCCTTCGGGTTCGGGGAGCTGCGTGGGCGAGCCAGAAGATCTCGGCCAGCGCGTTGGCCTCGGTCTCCACCGTGACGCGGGCACGCCCGAACTCCTCCCACGTCGCGATGACCACGAGCGCCAGCAAGACGGCGTAGATGACGCCCAGGACGGCGTAGATGAAGCCGGCCACGTCGTTTTGCTCCATGCGGATCGTCGCGGGGACCAGGCGCTGCACCAACGCCAGCCCAGCGACCGCGGCGAGGCAAGCCCCAAAAACGATCAGAACGCCATAAACCACGCTCATCACCACAGGACTATCCCCTTGATCGCAGACGGACCCCAAGATACATCCTGGAGGGTGTAGGAGCAATCGGTTTCTGCGGAAGCCAGGTGGACCGAAACCACCGCATCAACACATAGTCGGACTTCCGAGAACGCCTCTTTTCTAGGAGATTAGTGAATGAGGGCAAGAGAAAGCGCCGGGGCTCCCGAGAGAACCCCAACCCCGGTGGGTGCTCGCTATCTCTCAGCCGGTCCTTTGGATGATCGCCTGCATCTCGTCGTGATCGAAGGCGCGCAGCGTGGTCGTCCTGATGTTGCCCTCTGCCGTTAGCTCGAGCATCATGGCCGTGATGCTCTCGTCGTCGGGGGCTTCGATCACGGCCACGATGTCATGGTGGCCCATCGTCCAGTAGGCTTGCTCTATCCTCGCTCCATGCTTCTAGGCCAATGAATCGGCGCGATCGCGGCGGCGGACGGCGTCCCTGTCGGCCCTAACCCCTTGATCGGTCCAGTCCATCAAGATGACGTAGGTGGGCATGAGCGCTCTTCCCCCTTCCTCCCGCCTTCTCGGCTACGAGAAGCGGGTTCGCCTTTCCACACTTTAGAGCACGATGCTATCAGCCCAGAGCCCAGTGCTACACATAACCTCACCCTCCGAGAACCTCCTACTCCACCAGCCCACGCGCTCAGCCCCCTTCTGGGCGCTCCTCGCAGCGGACCGGGGCTATGTGCACGATCCTGCATCCGGACTTCCGAGAACACGCTTTTTTTCTACGAGGTTGGGTGAATAGAAGTAGGCCATTCACCGGCTCTAGATACACGCACTTCATCAAGAATGATGCGATATTCCTTGTGCTGGTCCTCTCTTGATTCCACAATAAGGCCGTCAAGCGACACCCGCCGGGGAAAGTGGGTTGGGAAGGGGGAAGAGTTGTAGCCTGGCGCTCGGAATCGAGGGCCGGGACCGCTACCACGCCCGGCATCGTGGGGATCGTGAATGTGTAGACGCCAGGCGGTAGCAGATGATGCAGGAACAACCAAGGAAAGTACAAGACGTATTTACCTACATCCGGGCCTTTTTGGTGGTCAGTCGCGTCGAGTTCATGGTGATGGGAATCCCGGTCATCGCCCTTTCTGCTCTCCTTGCTGCCTCCCGCCCCGATGACCTAATGGGATATAACGCTGTGCGCCTGGGGCTACTAGCGGCCCTGTGGTATCTCGCATACTGGATTTGTTCTCAGGTGAACTGCACCGCGGATTACGAGCTCGATAAGCGCTACAAGAGCCGACTGCCACGAGCCATAGATATCCTCAAAGGCCCTAGAACGATCTGGGCGATGATAGCGGTAGAGATCGTGGTCGCATCCGCCATCGTGGCGTACCTCGCAATAACCGAGTCTCGTCTCGGGCTCGTTGTGCTGTGGGTGGTAGGCCTATTGTTGGTAGGAGCCTATTCGCTAGAGCCACTCCGCTTCAAACGGCGAGGGTTCCTTAATCTGGTCACTTTGGCGCTCATCCTGTATTTCTTGCCCTCGCTGTACATCTATTACGCGATGGCGCCACATATGAAGATACTCCCCCTGCTCGCCCTGTTGGGGTTCAGTACGCAAATGATCGGGCTGCTACTAGTCAATCAGATCGAGGACTACCACGAGGACAAGGAGATGGACGTTCTGACGTCGACCGTTCGGTGGGGCCTCAAGAAGGCTTCCATGGTGTCGCTCCTGTTCACGGCTGTGATGAGCCTAGTACTGCTAATCGTGTTCGGTATGCTCGCCAGTAACCCATACGCCATCGTGGGTTTCGCATCGATGTTGGTAGCGTACGCTGCGACCCTACGCTACCATTTGGACCTATTTCGGGCTGCGAGTTCCTGGGAGGTCACGCACGAGCAAGCAGCCGCTCGACGAGTACGGCAGCTGGCCGCTCGGGTTCCGTTGTGGTTCTTTGTAGCAGGGATGCCGTTGGTGCTGGTGGCCGGGCTGAACTTGATCTAGGTCTAGGTGGGCAAGCCGTCACACCTTTCGAACCATAGTAGCCTAGCCGGTCTCAGGAGGACCTCGGGGCACGGAGCTCGATACGCTGAACTTCCTAGAACCCCGTACAGGCGAGGTTCGCAGAACCCCTCTTCCACGCACTCCGGTGAATAAGAGCAAAGCCAACGGCCGGAGCCCCCTCGGTGTTCCCGTATCAGCCGAGCCCCAATCGAGAATTAAGGTGCTGCCGGGTTGGTAGCGATGAAAGACTTGATCTTCTCACCCTCTACGATCGCTTCAGCAGAGCTCTCTACCGGAGGCTCGACTCCCATCTGCCTGAAGAGCTCGCCCGATACCATGGCTGTCCAGATTACCCTCTCTCCCACCCCTTCTTGGGCTCCGGCTACTTGATGGTCGCTGGAGTCGACGTGGAAGCCCTCCATAAGCGGTTCCACGAAGCCGGCGCGTATCTGCTCTTTGCCCGAATAGACCCCGCCGAACTGATCATCGGGTGGAGCGGGCTCCATCCTGACCTCGGCATCATCGGTGAAGAAAGCCAAGACGCCCTCTACGTCATGGGCGTTCCACGCGGCGTCGTAGTCTTTCACCACGGACACAGGGTCTGCCAAAGCAGGTTCGCTCCTCCCTCCCGCTTGAGCTCAAAAGCGGGTCATCCCTTTCCACCGATGAGCATGATGCCAGGTACCAAAGCCTGGGGCCAACTTCTAAGAACGCCTGCCTTACCGGCAGTTCGGCGAATAGACGTCCGGAGGGCGCGGTGGGCTTCGCCGCATTCTGGCATCATGGGACTTTGGCACCCCACGGGAGCGCCGAGATGGTGCAGAGGGTCGGTATGGTGGGCATCGTTAGCACGATCGCGGCCGTGCTGGTGGCCGTCCTAAGCGTCGTGCTTCCTCCCGTGCAACCCGACCAGCTCCGCTCCCTTCCCATCGTCGTGGTCGTGCTGGTCGCGATCGCCGCCCTCGTGTTCTTCCTCGTAGTCCCCCGAGGCGAAAGATCCGACCGGCCGGCGGTGCCGGGGCTGGTGTGCGCCATCATCGGTCTGTTGCTGGTGTTCCCTGCCTTCTGGAGCGGTCTGCCGATCGTGTTGGGCGCGGCCGGGTACGTGTTGGGTCAAGCGGGGAGGGGTGGCAGACGGGCCACGGGCGGCGGCCTGGCGCTAGGGGCCATCGTCGTCGGGATAGCCGCGATCGTCCTGAACCTGCTCGCGCTCTTGATCGATCGTCTCGCCTCCTAAATCCTCAAACTCCCGAGAACTCCTACTTTATGAGCAGTTGAGTGAATAGGGCCTACGCGCCGGCGAGCCGCCTTATCGCGTCGACTATCCGCCCCAGGGGGTCATCCGTGGTCAGCACCTCCTCCACGCCAAGCCCCCGCAACCGCTCGTGGACACCCGGCTCCGAGCTCGCGGCCAGCACCACGATCGGCACGTCGGGCTCGGTCTCCCGCATCCTCCTTATCCACCCGACCCCGGACGCCTCGTCTAGGTCGAGGCCCACCACCGCCACGTCTATCGAGTCGTCCAGGCGTGCCAGGCGCTCGGCGCCCTCGGGCCCCGAGCGGGCGTGGTGGTCTTGGTCGAAGCCGTCCCAGACCAGGACGGTCCCGAGGGCCTCGCGGAACAGGCTATGGTCGTCTACGAGCAAGACTCGCCGCATCGGTGGCCTCCCCGTACGTAGTACCGGCGGCACCTAGGCGTATTGTGGCCCCGGATCGTGGCCGACACCATACCCCAGATGGCGTATCTTCGCGCTCCCCTGCTCGGCACGGCCCCGGTCCTATGGGTTGGGACCGCCGGGTAGCGTGATACCTCGGACAGGGATTATCGGGCGGTGCGAGGCCAGCGGGGCCAGGGAGCTTAGGAGATAGGACCGGGGCCATGCACGATCTTGCATGCGGCCTTCCGGGAAGGCTCCTTCTGAAGCGCATCTGCTCGGCCGCGGCTGGTCATCACGTAGGCGGCGTACGCGGCGCCGACGAGGCCGAGCCCCACCAACAGCGCAACGGCGGCCAAGATCCAGCCGATGAGGTTTGCGGGCTGCTTGGATACCAGCAAGGCCCCGACCACCGCGAAAGCACCGAAGCCTACGATCAGCAGCGCGTCCTCAAGTGGAGGATCGTCACGCACGTGGAGGCGATGTTCTAACCATATGGTGAGCAAGATGCCAGCGGAGTAGACGAGTACGACCAGCCACGCCACTACCCACGCGAGGAGCGAGAAACGACCGCGCAACCGGTCAGGCAGTGAGGCATCAGAGCCTCTGGAAACCTCAGCCCTGGTGTGCGGCGTACTCACTGTTATGGAGTAGCCGGGTGCGCTGTGCGCTCCGGTTCGTATGAGAGGTGCCCCCGAGTGAAGATGACGATGAGCACGGCGGCTGCGGCGATTACGCCGGTGGCGATCCAGAGCGCAGACCCGCTGGGAATGAACTCACCTCCAAATCCGCGCGGTGAGACCGTTGTGTTGAAGCTGGCGTGGAACAGCGCCACCAGCAGCACGCTTCTATTGGCGTTGTTGTAGAGCCACATCATGAAGACCCGCGCGGTCAGGTGAGATAGTCCGAATAGGACCGTCACGGCGAGGGCGAGATGAAGCTGTGCGAACGTTAACCCGAGCTCGAGCATCCAGCTGGGCAGATGCCACAGAGCAAAGGGGATCGTGACCAAGACGCTGCCCTTCAACGGCCCGTGCTGCTCTTGCAGCCGGTCCTGCAAGAACCCCATCCAGCCGATCTCCTCGGTAAGATTCAAAACTACGACGCGGAACAGCAGCATTGGCACCACCAGCGTGAACAGCAGCTGCCACTTGCCAACCAGCGCCTGCAGCGGTGCCAGGCCAAAGAGCGCACTCGCGCACAAGAGCGTCGCAATGGGCAGCCCGAGCAAGGCCACGAGGTACCACTGAGGGCCGACGCGCCACCTGAGTGACCGGCGCGCCAGGTCGCGCACACCGGCCCGGCCGTGCGTAGCCGCCATCACCAGGAATGCCACCGCACAGCCGAAGAGGGCGGGGAGCGGGTCCCAAAGGGTGATCCCGAACGGCAGGATGGCGCGCTGCGTCAGAAACGGCATCAGCGCAGTCCCGTAGGTAACGGCAAAGTACATGCTCAGGAAGGCAGCCACCGGATGGCGGGCCACCAGACGTCTGGGGGCTGAGTAGCGGGGAGCGGGTTGCGGAGTCGCGGCGGGTACGGTCACGATCGACTTCCTTGCCGGTGGAGCACCTGCATCGCCTCACCGTGGTAGATACTTGTGCATCCTACTCCCGGATGGGTCGGAGTGCATCCTAAATGGACTATGGTTGGACCTTCGTTGGCGAACTTCCGAGAACCCCTACCTTCCTAGTAGGTGAGTGAATAGCGGTGGGGAGCCGGCCCTGGGCCCGTAGACTCATCCTTACGGGCGGAGGGAACTTCTCGGCAGGAGGTTGACCATGGGCATCACCAGGCTTTACACGGCGGACATTTACGTGCACGACCTGGACAAGGCCGTCGACTTCTACGTCAACAAGCTCGGCTTCGAGAAGCGCGCCGACGAGCCCGTAGACGAGGAGGGGCACCGTTGGGTCGAGGTCGCGCCGAAGGGTTCGGAGACCGCGCTCGTCCTGTCGCACGGCTTCGGCTCCTGGAGCCCGGAGAAGGTCGGCGGCTGGTGTCGCCTGATCTTCCGCGTGGAGGACATGGCGGGCACCGTCGAGGTCCTCAAGGCGGAGGGGGTAGCGTTTGAGGGCGAGCCCGAAGAGTCTCCCTACGGCACCTACGTGCAGGTCCGGGATCCGGACGGCAACGTCTTTGGGCTGCTCCAGGAAGCACGCGGGTAAGCGCCACTTTGCCACCAGGGCCAGGTATGCAAGCACTCCGCCGAATAGGGCTAGGCCCCGGTCCAGACGGCCCAGGATGCTGGGGCGCAAGGACCTACCGCTGGGTATTATGAGGAAGTTACGCTCCCTGTACGGTCGGGAGATGCATGCAGCATAGGACCGGGGCCATGCGGACTTCCCAGAATCCGCCTTCTAGGAGCTTGGGTGGATAAGGCCGTATCGACGCCCGTGAGAGCTTGTGGCGGACCTCCTTCTAGGGGCCTTCAGCGAACCGGAGAACCTCGGTCGTGAAGAGGTCGGTCCCCGTGTCCATCGCCGCGTGCCCCTGCCCGGACATGACGACGATACGGGAGTCGGGCAGCGCCTCGTCCACGGCCTCCGCGGCCTTCCGAAGGGCGGCCGGACTCTCGCCCCCGCTCAGCACCAGCGTCGGCACCCCTAGATCCTCAAACCGCTCAGGATCAAACCTATAGGCTTTGACCGCCCGCAGTTCCCGCGGGATCGTGTGCGCCGCGGCCACTCGCGCCTGCCATACGGGCTGCGAGCGCATGTAGCTCCACCGTTTCGGGCGGCAACCCAGCGACCTCACGCATCGTGGTCGCCACCACCCCGTCCCGGTCTCCCGCCTCGAGCAGCGCCTCGAGGCGCTCTATAACCTCGGGCGGGGAGACCTCCTCGCCCGCGACCTCGATCCCCGGATCGTAGAGCACCAACTTCCGGACGTTTTCGGTGAGCAGGGCGGCCTCCAGCGCCACCAGCCCCCCGTAGGAGTGACCCAGCAAGAACGCCGGCTCCCCGAGGGAGTCGACCACCGCGGCCACGTCCTCGAACTCCCGCTTTATCTCGTAGCCGTCCGAGTCGCCGCTGCCGCCGCGACCGCGCCGATCGACGGCTAAGACGCTGAAGCGCTGCTCGAACGCCGGCAGAACCGACCTCCACCGGCCATGATCTGCGGCCGTCCCGTGCACAAGCACGAGGGGCGCACCCTCCCCGCTCCGCCAACAGGCGATGCGTGTGCCGTCTGCGGAGGTAATGATCTCCTGTGACATGACATCCTCCTTCTCAACTCTCCGAATCCACCCGACGGGTCTCCTCCCTTTCTACGGGCATGACGGCCTTCGGCTGTGGCGTCCCGCTGACCAGGCAGACCAAGTCCCAACAACACCCCTACCGCCAACACTCCTCAGGTGGATTAGACTCAAGGCACCAGCCGGTAGAAGCGCCACAGGTCGTTCTCTATGGGCAAGACCTCCACGTCTCGGTAGCCCGCCTCCTCCGCGTAGCGTCGCAGCGTCTGCTGCCTCATCACCGTGCCTGTTCCTACCGACGGCTCATCTGCGAGGCCGGTCGGCAGGCAGAACAAGACGCTCCAACCGTACATCAGCCGGTCGGTGTCGTCCCCCGGGGCCTCGAAGGAGTCCGGCACCCGCTCGTCGGCCACTATCACGGCGCCTCCCTCGCCCACCATGCGGCGCATCGACTTGAGTGCCTCGACAGGGCGTCCCATGTCGTGGACGCACTCGAAGGCAGTCGCCAGATCGTAGCGCCCCTCGAGCGCAGGGTCCGAGGCGTCCCGAACGTGGAAGGTCACCCTGTCGGCAACCCCCGCCTCCTCGGCGTTCTTTCGGGCGAGTTCTATGGAGGGCTCGTCGGCGTCGTAGCCGTCTACGCGCACGTTTGGGTAAGCCCGGGCGATCGAGATGCTCGACCACCCCGTGCCGCACCCCACGTCGGCCACGCGAGCCGGCGTGTCGGCCTGGAGACGTTCGTGCACGTCCGGCACCGAGGGTAGCCACTCGCTGCCGAGGAGGTTTACGAACATGGGGCGGTTTGCGTCTGCCTGGCCCTCGCGAGCATCGGCGCCGTACTCGGCGTACGGCAGGCCCTCGCCGGCGCGGAAGGCGTCCGCCAGGGCGGGCAGCGGGCGCACCAGGCCCATCGTGAAGCGGGCAACGGGCGCGAGGTAGCTCAGACTGTCTCGGTCGAGGAGCACTTCGGCGTGACCTTCCGGGAGCGTATAGCCCCGGGCGGAGCCGTCCTCTTCACCATCTACAATCTCCAGGATGCCCATAACCGCCTGCTGCTCGAGCCACTCGCGCGCGTAGCGCTCGTGGATGCCGGTGCGCTCGGCGAGCTCTAGGGGCGTCGCCGGTTCTCCACCCCCCAGGGCCCGATACAGGCCGAGGCGGTCACCCAGGTAGACGGTTGCCACCTCCATGGTCCCGATGATCTTCGCGAAGAGCCCCTCCGCGAACTGGTCGCGGCGTTGCTCCATCGTCTGCGCTTCGGACATCGGCGGCCTCCTTTCCTTGATCCTTGAGGCACATGGTAACCTCGTCGGTGGACCTGCGGATCACCAAAATGGGTGAGCTTTTCCTTAGCTCGGTGGGTTGATACCGAGCCCTAGGCGAGACGGATCACGTAGAACATGCCCCCGCTGTCCTTGTCTGAAAGAAAGCCGTTCGGGCTCGTCGTGACGCCCTCGAGCGGCTCGGCGCTCTTGGGAACGGCCTGCTCGACCTGGAACGGGGCGAAGTGCACGCGTACCCCGCCGAGGGCCTCGAAGGCCGCCCCGGTCCACTGGTGCGTGGCTTCGGTGACCATGTACGAGTAGCCGAGCGCCCGGAGTCTCTCCGCGCTCGCCGCCACGAGCTCGAAGGCGTCCTCTTTCGGGAGATCGTCGGAGCGGGCTATAAGGAGATGGTGGCTGACCTTGCCCTCGCCGTACGCCTCCCGGAACGCCGGATACCTTTCGGAGAGAGCCGTCAGCGCCTCGGCGTCCTGGGCGCCCAACGCGGCGTAGACCGGCTCCCACGCCGGCACGACGGCGTCGAGGAACGGATCGCCCTCCCGCAGCGGGGGCTCCACGTCGAAGGGCGGCATCGTCTCGTTGAACGCGCTGCCTATGACACGCCCCTCCCTATCCAGGATGGCGACGGATTGCGCCAGGGTCTCCTCGTTGACCTCGATGGCATCCGCCGGACTGGTGGGATCGGTCAGGGCGAAGAGTCGTGCGATCCAGTACAGGTGCGTCGCCGTGTCCCCCCACGAACCGAACGAGTCGGTCCCGAACGGGTCGGAGTGGCGCGCCTCCATGAGCCCCGCGGGCGGATGCTTAGGCGGCCGAAGGTGGCGGGCCTGCGGCTCGCGGCGAGCGAACCCGTCGCCTATCACCCAGGCCATCCGCAGAAGCTGTTCCGTCGTCAGGTCCGTCGCGACGACCGTTGAGTACCGGACGCTGCGGTGGGGCCGCGCTCCGCGCGAAGTCCACGGGCGGCAGGGACGACGGCAGGGGCTGCAACCCGTGCCGGGCGGCGTCCCTGGCCCTCGGGTAAGCGGTGTGGGGCAACGGGCGCGGCTCGTCGGAAGATACCCTTTCAGGAACCTCAGCAAGGCCGATAACGGGTGAGGCCGTCTGTTTCGTCATTTGCTTTCTCCTCTCGGTAGACGGGTTGCCTTACGTCTTGAAAGTAACGGCAACGCGAAGAAAGCGAATCGGCCAGAGGACCCAATTCCTCTTAGGACTTCAGTCGTATGGACGCTCTGCACGGCAGTAAGCACGTAAGATTAGCTCGTCGCAGCTCGGTAGATACGAACCTCCAGGTAATCAGCTTTGTGCAGCAACCGTGCAGCAATCCGAGTAAATCTCCTGAGATGCTGAGAAAGGAGTCAACACAGGAAATCAGCAATTTGCGGGAGTTTTGCAAACTCCGGAAACCCCCAGCAAGCCATCGTGCTGCCTGTACACGGCGGAGGTCGCTGGTTCGAAACCAGCATCGCCCACTCCGAAGGTTTCCACGAGAACTCAGTGGAGGTGAGGCGTCGTGTGAGCAGCGGTCGCAACCAAAACTAGGCTCCAGCCGACCAAAGCTATTCCTAGTGGTGCACTGATCTTCCTCCCCCATGGCATGTTCTTCTCGACGGCCATCACCGTCGCCAAGGCCAGCATCCAGCCGAGGTTACCGACGCCCACCACGAACATCAGCAGCATCAAGGACCAGCAGCAGCCGATGCAGAACAGTCCGTGATGTACTCCCAGTCGAAACGCCTGCAACGCTTCTTGACTCCCCCTCCAGTGCTCGGCAATAAAGCTCAGTGGCGAGCGGCACTTATCGAGACACTTGTACTTCAGCGGTGTGAACTGGTAGATCCCGGCCAGCATGATGGTCCCCGCGCCTATGACCCAGGCGTTGGCCTCAACCGACACGCTGTGCTGGACGGCCCCGTGGATGAACAGGTCGCTAAGGTGAGCGAGTCCCCCGAACAGCACCCAAATGCCGAGGTAGCCGACGATGAGCAGGATCACCAACCGGAGACGGTCCGGGCGCTGGCGGGTCAAGCGACGGAACAGCGTGACCAGCGGCATGCTGGTAGGCAGCATCATGGCAACAGTCATCAAGGTCCAGCCAACGACGAAGAGGAAGAGGAACGCGAGATACTGCATGCTGAAGGCGGACCCGAGTTCGCCCAACGCCTCGTGGTCGAGAAATCGCGCGTAGGGAGATGCACTCCAGATCGCCAAACCCAGCCAGGTCATGGCGATCAACGCTGCCATCGTGGCAGCGAAGAGCCTGCGGTCGTCGTACGTGGCCCACATAAACCTAGATCACCTCGCCTCAGACGGTCGATGGGAGGCGGAAGCCAGCACTGCCGACTGGCTCCCGCCTCGCGATCCTTGTTCAGGCCGCCTCGAACTTGAAGTGCCCCTGGATGGCGTTGTTGTTCGCAATGTCCATGTCTTTCAGCCCGTAGCTGGAGGTGTTCCTCCGGTACTTGGTGGCCTTGCTCACGTAGGCAGGGGAGCCCGGAATAGTCGAGAACACGGTCTCCTGCAGGGTGGTCGGTTTTTCGGTGGCCCCCATGTAGGAGGCCATGTCGGCCTCGACGACCGGGGCCATGCCCGAACCGATCCTCAACGAGCCCTTGCCCTCTTCGACCGTGAAGGTGATCGACGCCCTCTCTACCGAGACCACCTCGCCGATCAACTGCGCGAAATCTTCTAGCGGGCCCCCGAGCTTGCCGGTGAAGACGTTTACCATCGCTTCCTGCTGCTCGGGCGTCGCCCCATCGTCCACGAATGCGGCCACCTTCCATTCGCCCTGAAAGATGTTGCCGGGTATGTGGGCCACGCTTGCGAAGGTGCGCCCCGAGACGTCCACTCCGTCGACCGTCCCCGCATCGATGTGGTACGCCACCACCGCGTCGCAGGTGCCGTTATCGGGGTCCTCGCCGATCCAGCACGGACAGAGAACGTTGCAGTCACAAACCTCGAGTATGCGCCCTTCGAGTTCGTAGGCCATTTCGCCGGTCCCCTTTCCTGATTGGCTTCACCTTGCCACTGCAATGCTCAACGGTCCAAGATTTGAGCTCCTTTCGTCAGGATCGTGGTCGAACTCAATCTGGTCGGATGTTCTGGTTGAGGCGGAAGAGGTTGTCCGGGTCGTAGCGGCGCTTGAGCTCCTTGAGCCGGTCGTACTTCTTGGCCCCGTAGGCCTGGCGGATCCGCCCCTCGCCCTCCTCCATCAGGAAGTTCACGTAGGCCCCCGTGTGGTAGGGTGCAAGCGCCGACCAGAAGTTCCTGACCCACTCCTGCTCTTCGTCGAAGCCCTCTGCTGTCTCGGTCGCGGCTGTGATGTTGAACGTGTACCCGGCGCTGCGTCCGCCGAAGGCCGTCTCGTCCTCGCCCACGCGCGCGGCCGCCCCTCCGCGCTGCCAGATCGGGAAGGCCGTCAGGGGGGAGTCGATTCTCAGCGAGTGATCGACCGTGATGTCGATGACCTCGTCGGTAAGATCCGCCACGTCGCAGGAACGCATGTAGTACCACCAACCGTGCGGGAAGGACGGATCGAACATCGCCTGGTGGGCGAGGAAGGGTTTCGGTACGCAAAGGTCGAGTACCGGAGAACCGAACGCCTTGAGCGGCCTCACGACCTTCTGTCCTTCCTCGACCGATCCCGCGTAGCAGCACACGACGCCCACGATGAGCTTGCCGTGAAGCTCCCGCGGCACGAAAGGCAGCGGCGGCGCCTTCCGGTGGATCACGATCGTCATGAGCTCGTCCGGCGCCTCCGCTATCCACTCGCGGTAGAAGCGCAGGACGTCGGGCGACTTCTCTACGGGCCAGAAGATGGGTCCGGCGAGCACGATGGGGCCAACCGGGTTGAGGCGGAACTCGAACTCGGTGACGATCCCGAAGTTGCCGCCTCCTCCCCGCACCCCCCAGAAGAGGTCGGGATTCTCAGCCTCGCTCGCCTTGACGAACTCGCCCTCTGCGGTGACCACATCGACGGATAGGAGTTGGTCGATCGTGAGCCCGTACTTGCGCATCAGCCACCCGATGCCGCCCCCCAGGGTGAGCCCGGCCAATCCGGTGTGCGTGACGATTCCGGCGGGAGCCGCAAGCCCGAACGCCTGCGTCTCGCGGTCTAGCTCCCCGAGGAGCACGCCGGCCTGGACCCTCGCCGTGCGTGCTTCCGGATCGACGCGTATACCTTTCATCGGCGAGAGGTCGATGACCATACCGCCGTCGCAGACCGAGAGGCCGGGGAAGCTGTGGCCTCCGCTGCGCACCGCCAGCAGCAGCCCGTTCTCTCGCGCGAAGATCACCGAGTCGATGACGTCGGCCACACCGGCACACCTCGCAATGATCCCCGGTAAACGGTTAATCGACCCGTTCCAAACCCTACGGGCATCCTCGTAATCGTCGCCATCTCGACGGAGTAGCTCGCCCCTAAAATTGTCCTGCAAACTCGTAATATCCGGTGGTACCGTAGGCGCAGTTGCCGCGACGTCCGCCATGGTTGCTAATCCTCCCCCAGCGATATGCTCCTTGAGGTCATGCACGCAGGTGCTCTGTCCACACCAGAGAGAGGGCCCAGTGCCTTCCTGTTACGTCGCGGCAACCAAGCCCCTCGTCCCGTCGGGCAAACAGCGATACGGCTCGGCGCAGGGTGAACTCGGATGCAGCCTCGGATAGCCTACTCAGTTCGCTCGGCTCTAGCTCCACAGCGAGTAGTTCGGTCTCCACGGGCTCATCATCCTTGCTACATTTCGTGCGATGCTAGCCTACCTCGGAGGGTCCCCAAAGGCATCACTCAAATGGCGTATCTTTGTGTTAAAAGTTATTATCATCCTCCGCGTCCGAGCAGACGACGATGGTGCCCTGCATACGAACTTCCCTATACGGGAGCCGCAACCGTCAGCGCTTGTGCAGCAACCGTGCAGCAACCCGAGTAAATCTCCTGAAAACTCGAGAAAAGTGTGTTCGTAGGAAAGCCGTTTTTTGCAGGGGTTTTGTAACCTCCAGAAATCTCCGGCAACCCATCGCACTGCCTTCACACGGCAGAGGTCGCTGGTTCGAACCCAGCATCGCCCACCCTACCGAGCGACGATCACCGGTTCTGTGAGCTCGCGGGCGGCCCGAAGGGCCTCCGAAGCCCGCGGGTAGAGTTCGGGGGAGAGTTCCACGCAGCACGCGGCATCCCTGGGGAAGTCCGCCCGCCGGAACACCTCCACTAGGGGAATGATCCCTCTCCCCGGTGGCAGGTGCAGGTCTCCCAGCCCGTAGATGGGGTCCTCGGAGACCGGCGGCTCGCCCGTGACGTTGGTTCGCATCAGGTTGTCGTGGAGGTGGATGTGGCGAACGAGGGGTGCTACGGCAGTGCACTCCTCGAAATAGTCGAAGCCGAAGACGCCGGCCGCCAGGGCCGCGTGTCCCAAGTCCAAGCAGAGACCGACCGCGGGATGGTCGACCGCGGAGATCTGCTCGGCCAATTCGGAAGGCCATACGGAGTAGTCATAGACTACGCCGAGAACGATGGGTAGTTCGGGGTAGTAGTTTTCGACGGCGATCGTCACACCGAGCTCCTCGGCCAGGTCTCCTGCCTCCCGCAGGGCTACCCGCTCGGCGGCGAGCTGCTCCCGCAAACTGTTCCGGGCGTCGCGCGAGCCTAGCCGTTGACCAGCGTGGCAAACCACCACATCCGCGCCGATGCTGTTCGCGAACCAGAGGCTGGCCTTCAGGACGTCGCGCTGGACGTCGTGGGCCCTCAGGTCCATGAGGTTCACCTCGAGCGGGGCGTGGACGGTGTAGGACAGGTCCGTCTTGAGCAGCAGCTCGCGCACCGGTTGCAACCGGTGCGCGTCGAGGTTGCCACCGAGGATGACCCCCAGATAGTGCGGCCAGACCTCCGCGAAGTCTGGCCCGGAGGTCTTCAAGGATTCGAGATCATCGGCGAGCCCGGAGAGTTCCTCCCGATACAGACCCGGCAGGTTGATGCCCACGCTCCGAAAAGCCATACGGTTCTTTCCTCCCCTAGAGACCGCAAGCAAACCGCAGCGCAGTATACGGCCGGGGACGACCGCTTTCGTAAAGAGGGCGTTAACAAAGGGTAAAACTTTGGTTTACTCGACTCTGTAGAATGGGCTCTCGTTCTCACGGGGACGAAGGCGGGAGGAGAAGCTAAGTATGAGCACCTACGAGAACTACACGCAAAAGTCAGGGAACTACGACAAGACGCGGGAGCCCGTGGGGACCGAGATCATCGTCGGATGCTTCGCCCACGCGCCGGTGTCGTTGGATCGGATGACCGTGCTCGACGCCGGGACGGGCACCGGCAGCTACGCCCAGGCGTTGCTGGCTTATGTCGGTCGGATCGAGGCCGTTGACCTGAACCGCGACATGCTCGAGGTCGCCGCGCGGAAGCTGGCAGGGCCCAGGTCCGAAGGCCGGATCTCTTTTCACCCCGCGCGGATCGACGAGCTGCCCTTCGAAGACGCCGCGCTCGACGGAATCATGATCAATCAGGTGCTGCACCACCTGCCGGATGAGGCCTCAAAAGGATTCCCCGCTCACCGACGGGTCTTCCGCGAGTTCGCCCGGGTCCTCAAACCCGGCGGGGTCCTCACTGTCAACACCTGCTCGCAAGAGCAACTGCGCCACGGGTACTGGCACTACGGCCTTATCCCGGCGGCCGCCGATGCCCTCCGAAACCGCTACGCACCCCTCGACGATCTGATGGAGATGCTCGACGATTACGGCTTCTCTCGGCGGGGAAGGTTCGTGCCGATCGACGCCACCGTCCAAGGTGAGGCCTACTTCGACCCGCGCGGACTCTTGGATAAAGAGTGGCGGGATGGCGACTCGGTCTGGTCTCTGGTCACCGAAGATCGTCTCGATCGGGCCACCTCACTGATCCGGAGACTCGACGAGAGAGGTGAGCTCGAGGCCTACGTGGCACGCAACGATGCCTGGCGCCCTCTCATTGGTCAGGCGACTATCGTCTTCGCCTCGCGGCGGTAGGAATCGTACGGGGATTTCACACAGGGTTTACACAGAGTTTACAATTGACGCCCGGCTCCAAGCGCAGACCGGTGGGTAGCGGGGATCCAGGTTTATACGGAGAGGAGCGGATTTGGACGAGGAATACCGCGCGCTGGCGCGCATACCCATGTTCAGGGGCGTGCGACGGGAAGCCATCGAGCTCGAGCCTCTCGGTTCTCTGACCAACGCCACCTACAAGGTCACCACGCACGGTCTGTCTTACACCCTGCGGCTCCCCGGGAAGGACACCTACGAGTACGTTGACCGCGCGGCCGAGGAGCACAACGCGCGGATCACAGCCGCCGCCGGGATCAACGCCAGAATACTCTACTTCGACGAGCTGCGCGGCACGATGCTTTCCGAGTTCCTCGATGGGGACACCTTGAACGAGGCGAGGTTCGGGCGCGATCCCGAGACGCCGGCTCGCGTCGCCCTGGCATTGCATTGGGTCCACAGCCTGGGGCCGGTCTTCAAGTCCCGCTTCGATGTCTTCGCCGTGATCGAGGTCTACCTCGGCATCCTGCGCAAGCTGGAAGTGGCATTGCCGGAGGACTACCACGAGGTAGCGAGAGGGGCCGACGCGGTGCGTCGAGCACTGGAGGCGTCCCCCATGTCGCTCTCACCCTGCCACAACGATCCATGGCCGGGCAACTTCCTGGACATCGGCGGACGCCTCTACATCATCGACTGGGAGTTTTCCGGCATGAACGACCCGATGTGGGATCTCGCCGATCACTCGGTCGAGGCCGGATTCGGGCCTGAGCAAGATAGGATCATGTTAGAAGCTTACTTTGGCGCGGCCGTGCCTCTGGCACTCTATTCGCGCCTAACACTTTACAAGGCCATGAGCGACCTCCTCTGGGCCCTCTGGAGCCTCATACAGCACGCAAACGACAACCCGAGGAACGACTTCCTGGCCTACGCGTTGGGCAGGCTTACGCGCTGCAAGACGCTAATGGGCAGCCCCCATTTCGGCCGCCACCTGGGCACCGTACGCGCGCACAGTCCGGACGTTCCTAACCTATCGCAACATTCGCTCGGCTAACCGAACGACTCGATTTTGCGCCGATCTGCAAGATCGCTGCTCCCAGCTAGCGACTTACGGGCATCCGCACTGACCGTACGGCAACCTTAGTAGATCCTCTGAACAACTGGCGAAGCCTCGTGGGACAAAGTCGTGCATTCGCTGGGGTTTTGCAAGCTCCAGAAGCCCCTGGCAAACTATCGTACTGCTTTCACCCGGCAGAGGTCGCTGGTTCGAACCCAGCATCGCCCACTTGAGACCCGGCCGCCTTGTAAGCGTTCGATGGTCGGCTAGAATTAGTGGATCGCCGCGGCTTAACGACCAGCGGCTCAATATGGGCCCGTAGCTCAGTCGGGAGAGCGCTGCCCTCGCATGGCAGAGGTCACGAGTTCGAGTCTCGTCGGGTCCACTCTTAGAAGTCCCCGTAGATATGCGGAAAAGTCGGCTCGAAGGCACGAGGCAGTAGACGATCTCGGCCCTTCCTGCACCAACCACTACACCAACGCGCCGCGAACAGCGGCTATCCGAAGGCTTCCCCCATTGCTCCGCCGGCCTGGTCCCCCATCGAGGGCAGGTAATGGCTGTAGGTGTCGAGGGTCATAGCCACCGTGGCGTGGCCGAGCAGCTCCTGCACGAGCTTGGGGTGCACGCCGCGGCCGAGCAGAATGGTGGCGCACGTGTGCCGGAGGTCGTGGAAGCGGATCTCCGGCAGCCCGGCTCGCTTCAGAAGCGGCTTGAAGGAGCGTTTGACGAGGTTCTCCGGGCTCAAAATGGCGCCCCTGCCCGTGGCGAAGACGAGGCCCCGATCCTCGTACAGCCCGGCCAGCCGGACCCGCTCCTCGAGTTGGCGCGTGCGTTGGGCCTTCAGTGCGGCCACCGTCCGGGGCGTGAGGTTCACGCGTCGGCGACCCTTCTTCGTCTTCGTGTCTCCCATGAGATAGCGGCCCCTCTCCCGAGTGAGGGAGCGGCCTACGCGTAGCGTCCCTCGCGTCAGATCCGCGTCCTCCCAGCGCAGTGCCAGCAACTCGCCACGCCTAAGTCCCGTAGTGACGGCGAGAACGTAAAGCGCCTCAAAAGTGTCGCCCTTGGCGGCTTCGAGGAAGCGGTACGCCATCGCTTTGGTGAGCTTCTCCGACGCCTCTTGGCGCGTCTTGCCGTAAAGCGTCTTGCGCTTCGCTCCTGTGGCCGTCTGGACCGTGTAGCGGGCCATGTAGAGCCCATCCTTGCGGCGCGTGATGCTACCCTCACCGTTGCCGCGCTTACCCATCTTTTCTCCTCTTCTCCCATTCCTCCACCGTGCGCTCGAACCAAATTGGCCCCATAGCCAGCTTCCGGTTTGGCTTGGGTATCCGCCCGAAGTTGCGGCGAGACAGGTAGGCAAGCACCGTGTCCCTCTTCAATCCGAGCCGCTTCCCAAGAGCAGTAGCGTCCAGCACGTCGTATCCGTCGGGAACCGAGATCATGTCTATATCTGCCTCCTTGACCATAACCTTCAGCATACAGAAATTATGTACTAAGGTGCAGATAAAGTCAATAGATTATTGACAATTCTAGAAAATATTGATATGCTGTGGCTGTCGGCTAAAGAGATGGCCCCGACGGTGCTGGAACACACCGGAGCCCGGCCCATAAGGAGTAGTCTTATCGACACCACCAGTGTAGCGTACGTGTTGTGCAGGACCGAGGATGATGCCTCCCTTACCCCCATTGGTGACCACGAGGACATCGTTGCCGCTGTGACAGCCGGTAAGCATCAGGCCCAGACAGAAGACTTGGACTTCAGCTACGCTCTATATGCTGATGTAGTCAAGGTGGCGTCGTTTGCTGAGGCTTAGGATGGGCTATAGGGAGTGGGCACGCAGGAGCGGAAGGCTAGAGTACATCCACAGCATAGACGACCGCTACGACCACGATGTTGATGAGCTTTTGGCCTAGCATCCCATAAGTACTTGATCGAGCGAACGGGGCAGGCGGCGTAGTACCTGCCCCGTTCGGACACCGTAGCGAAGGAGACCTTGGACCTCAGGAGGAGGAGTCGGCACCGTAGCGACGAAGGCCAAGATGACGAAGATGTTAGCGGCAGCTAGAGGTCAGTACGCTGTTCCCTATACCAACTTCCGAGCAGATCCCTTCCAAGGCGTTCGTGGATAGGGTTCGTACATCCTACCCGCGACCATGTGCGCCTTGTCCTAGCTTCTTGTCATGCTGCTCATTTGAATAGGATACTTGGGGCTATGGGCGAAGTGGACACCATCCGGGGCGTATGGCAAGGGGCCTTGTCGGTATACGCGAGGTATCCTCTGGCGACGCTAGTGCCGGCTGCGGTGGTCGGGGTCATAGGGCACAGACCCCCGCCTACCTCATCGAAGGCCGCCCCTGGCTGGGCCTGGTACTCACCATTGTGGGCACCTACTTCGCCTACTACCTCTACCTGGTATACGCCGAGGGGCTTGTCTACGATGCCGAACGAGGAGCGCATCGCGTAGGGTTGCGGGGCCTGGACGAGGAACTGCTCCGAGCGCTGCCCTACGTCCCGCGCGCGCTCATGGCCTCGTTGATCGCGCTCGTTGTCACCACCTTAGCGACCGGTCTGCTGGTACTTCCCGGGGTGTGGCTGTACACGCGCTGGTCGCTGGCTACGCCGGTGATCCGTAGGGAGGGGCTCAGGGCGCTCGAGGCCTTGGCTCGCAGCAACCGCCCCGTGCGCGGCAACTTCTGGTTCGTGTTCCTGACGGCTACCGTTGCGTTCTCCTTCGAAGAGGCGGTGATAGAGGCGGGAGCATATCTGGCGCTGTTGGCCACGGGGTCGCACACGTGGGGGGAGTGGATAGGTGGTTCGGCGGCCGCTAAGGTCGCCATACCGCTGGGGGCGTTCGTCACCTCGTTGGCCTACTCGAGCCTAGTTGAGGGGCGCGAGTGACCGAGTGGAGGTGACCAGGGACAACGATTACCTAAGGGAACCATGAGCTCCACGCGCCCAAATTTACAGTCGCAACCCGCCACGACGCAACACGGCCTTCATTGAACACACGACATTGGGGTGGGCTGGCCTTCGCGGCTAGCTAGCCGCGAAGGCCTCGCGCAGTTGCTTCTCCTGCTCCTCTGGCAGGTCGGTCGAGATGATCTCAAAGTCGTACTGCCTGAGCTCGTCGATGATCCTGTCGGGGACCGTCGCTCCACTGGTCAATGCAAACAGAGCAGAGGTTCCCTCCGTTACCTTCTCTCCTACCTCCTTGATGAAGTCTCGATCGATACCGCCTTTTTCCAATGAAGCCAGTGCCGCCGCGCCCGCACCTGCGCCGGCCGCCGCACCTAAGGCGGGCACGAAGAAGATCAGCCCGAACAGGAACCCCCAGAAAGCGCCACCGAGCGCGCCTAATCCGGTAAGTTGGTGACCTTGGGGGATCAGGGGTCTCTTCCTGCCTTGGGGCCAGGTGACGACCGCCGCATCCTCCAGGTTGATCATCCGTCGCTCCTGCATGCCCTGCAGGGCGATGAGCACCCGGTCTGCTCCGTGAGGGTCGCTGAACTTCAGTGCATATAGTGTCGCCATAGTGTTTTCCTTTCTACTCGGGTGCACGAAGATGTGTGTCGTTCTCAGAGGACATCGTAGCTATCTCGGGGCTGCTAGAGGACCGAGGTTCACCGTTACGATCTCGCTTCCACAGCCGCGTCCCTAGCGCACCGGAAGCCCATGTTGCCGGTCGTGGAATCCAGGGTGTTGGAGCTCCTGGCCGCAACCCGGTAGCGGTTGCAGTAGGAGTCGTGGCACAGGTACGACCCTCCCCTTATCACCTTCGCCTGACCGAATGGCGGGCCGGTGGGATCCTCGCGCGGACCATGGGCGTGGAAGGTCGTGGCAAACCAGTCAGAACACCACTCCCAGACGTTGCCCGAGACGTTGTAGAGACCGTATCCGTTGGGGTCGAACCCGTCCACGGGTGCCGTGCCGAGGTGGCCGTCCTCAAGGGTGTTGTGCGAGGGGAAGGTGCCCTGCCAGATGTTGCAGAGCCACTCTCCATCGGGCTTGAGCTCATCGCCCCACGCATAGCGCTTCTGCACAAGCCCGCCGCGAGCCGTGTACTCCCACTCTGCCTCGGTGGGGAGCCTCGTCCCCGCCCACGCGCAGTATGAGGTCGCGTCGCTCCAGGATACGTGCACAACGGGGTGATTCATACGATCTTCGATGGAGGAGAGTGGACCCTCCGGATGACGCCAGCATGCGCCGAAGACCTGGCGCCACCACGGAGCCTGCGCCGCTCCCCGCGTCGGCTCGAAGTCGTCGGGAAGTAGCCCTCCGAACACGAACGACCAGCCGTAACGTTCGGCGTCGGTAACGTGGCCCGTCGCTTCGACGAAGGCGGCAAACCGCGCGTTAGAGACCGCGTAGGCGTCGATCCAGAACGGCTTCAGCGTGACGGCTCGTACCGGTCCTTCGCCGTCTGCGGGGAATCCGATCGGATCGTCGGTGCCCATAAGGAACTCGCCACCATTTAGGTGTACCATCTCCGAAGGCACTCTCTTGCTGGTCGAGGTCACCTCTGAAGCGCGCGCTCCTACCGCCAAAACGTCACCAACAGCCTGCGGCAAGTCAGCCCGAGAGGCAGCGCAGCAGCGCCTGTGATCCTCGGGTATATCGCTTGAGGTCAAGCTACTGCTTCGCCATCGCGATGCGCAGCCGCTCCTGCGGGGAGATCAGGTGGTCGGCATCCTCGGCGTCCTCGCCCAGGTCGATCTGCACCCAGCGAATGCGACCGGAGAACTTGTTGGCGCGGGCGTCGTAGTCCTCGCTCACCAGGGTGCCGCCCTCGCTGCCCACGTCGCAGGTCTCGGTCAAGAAACCCATGGGGACTGTCGCCTCGACGCGCCCTTCGCCGACCTTGTTGCCGTCGAGGTAAAGGCTGACCGTGCCGCCCTTGCCGAGCCCGCCGCCGTCGTAGGCAAACTCCATACGGACCTGGTGCTCGCCCGCCGGGATCGCCGTATCGCCCTCCACGTAAAACCGCCGGAGCCCGGCGAAGTTGTAGCAATACTTGGGCTTGCCGTCCTTGGCGTAGAGGCTCCAGCCGCCGAAGGCACCGCCCTGGGCGACGATCACACCCGAAGCACCTCCGTCAGGCAAGACAAACTGCGCCGTGACCGAGTGGGACTTGTTCTTGATATTCAGGACCGAGTCCTCGGAGAGCCGCCCCATCCCACCGAAGAGCAGCTGCGAGCTACCGCGTATGAGCTGGGGCCGCCCCGCGATGTCCGCGTTGAAACGCTCCACCCGCCGGTCGTCGAGCGGCAAGACGTTGTACCTGGCCGCTTCGATCAGGAAGAGGCGCTTGCAGCTCGCGCAGCTTCTCGGGCATCTCCCCGGACAGGTCGTGGGCCTGGCTCCAGTCATCTGGCCCGTAGAGTTCCCAGACGTCGTCGTCGAAGGCAGGCAACTGCACCGTCGTGATCCAGGGGATGCTGTGCTTCGTGACCGCACTCCAGCCGCGGTGGTAGATGCCGCGGTTGGCGAACACTTCGAAGTACTGGGTCTCGTGCCGATCGCTCGCGTCGGGATCGTCGAAGGAGTAGGTCATGCTTGCGCCATGGAGCGGCATCTGCTGGACGCCGTCGACGCTGACGGGCTCGGGTAGCCCCGCGGCCTCCAATACCGTCGGGGCGAGGTCGATCACGTGGTGGAACTGCGAGCGTACCTCCCCGCTTCTCTCGATCCCCTTCGGCCAGTGGACGATCGCGGGGTTGCGCGTGCCGCCCCAGTGCGAAGCCACCTGCTTCGTCCACTGGTAGGGGGTGTCCATCGCGTGCGCCCACCCCACGGCGTAGTGGTTGTTAGCGCTCGGCCCGCCGAACTCGTCGATGCGGGAGGCCATGAACTCGGGCGTCTCGACGTCCGAAAGATCGTTGAGCGAGAGCCCCTCGTTGAAGGTGCCGTAGAGGGTGCCCTCACCCGAGGCGCCGTTGTCCCCGATGATGTAGTAGACGAGCGTGTCGTCGAGGACCCCGAGGTCCTCCAGGGCGTCGATCAGGCGGCCAATGTGGTGGTCGGTGTGCTCCAGGAAGCCGGCGTAGACCTCCATCTGGCGGGCGAGGACGGGCTTGAGTTCGTCGGGCACGTCCTCCCACGCCGGGATCTCCTCCGGGCGCCTCGTGAGCTCCGCGTCGGGCGGGATCACCCCGAGCGCCTTCTGCCGCTCGAACGTCTCCTCGCGCAGGGCGTCCCAGCCCCCATCGAACGCCCCCTCGTACTTGTCCGCCCACTCCTTCGGCACGTGGTGCGGCGCGTGCGTCGCGCCGGGGGCGTAGTAGACGAAGAACGGCTTGTCGGGCATCAGCGCCTTCTGCTGGCGGACCCAATCGATCGCCTTGTCGGTCATGTCTTCGGTGAAGTGGTAGCCCTCTTCGGGGGTTCTGTCCGGCTCGACCGGCGTCGTGCCCTCGTAGAGGCCGGGGTAATACTGGTTCGTCTCGCCGCCAACGAAGCCGTAGAAGTACTCGAAGCCGCTGCCCGTCGGCCACTGGCGAAACGGCCCCATCGGGCTTGTCTCCCATGGCGGCACCTCGTGGCACTTGCCGAACTGGGCCGTGGAGTAGCCGTTCAGCTTGAGCGTTTCCGCCAGCGGGGCCGCGGTGTTGGGGCGGATCGAGTTGTAGCCGGGTGCGGGGGTGGCCATCTCGGTTATCCCGCCCATCCCTACCGCGTGGTGGTTCCTGCCCGTGAGCAGCGCTTGCCGGGTGGGGGCGCACAGCGCCGTGGTGTGGAAGCGGTTGTACTTGAGGCCGCGCTGTGCGAGCCGCTCGGCGGTCGGCGTCGAGCACGGCCCGCCGAAAGCGCTCGATGCGCCGAAGCCCACGTCGTCGAGCAGGATCACGAGCACGTTCGGCGCCCCAGCAGGTGGCCGGAGGGGCTCGATCGGGGCGAACGAGGTGTCGGGGTCTTTGGCGTCGTAGGTGATGGGGCCGGTGTAAGGCCGGTCTGGGATCGGCAGGATCTCCCTTTGGACGTCTCGATTTTGGGTCAATGTACCGTCTCCTTTCGCTTTTACACCCAACGTTTACACCCCTTCTAGGCTTGCCCGCCGATATCGTGGCTGCGTGGAGACGGCTCGTCCGATACGGAGGTGCTTTTACTCCGCTTGCCGAACTCCGCAGCCGTCGGCAACGTGACGACCATTCCCACAAGCCCAGCCGCCGCCAGGTAGACCAGCACGTTCGGCTGGTCGGCGAAGTTGGCCGTCGCGATGACGAAGGCTGCTGCTAGGTTGCGCTGGCCGCTACCTAGCGCCAGGACCTGCTTGGTGCCCGTACCGGGACCACCTAGCAAGTACCCTACTAAGACCGAGATCGCCAAGAACAGCAGGGTCGCGAGGATGGCTCCGGTGCCAAACAGGTCAACCACATTTCTTATGTTGAGTCCTAGCATCAGCACCAGAAGGAGCGCCAGGCTGACGTTCGAGATCTGCGACATCACGGGTTGGAGTGTCTCTGCCACACCTTCGTAGCGAGCCTTGATGAACAGCCCGATTAGCAGCGGAACGAGCATCGTCACGATCAGCGATAGCGCGATCTGTCCCGCATCGACCTCGACTCCTGGCAGCAGAAGCGGCAGCACAATGGGCAGGTAGACTATCGTTACAACCATCAGCATCGTCATCAACCCCACGGCGAACGCCGTGTTCGCCTTTGCCATCTGAGCGAGCTTGGGCAGGAATGGCGCACCGGCCGCGGTGCCCAGCAAGAGCAGCCCGATCTGGACACTCTGGTCCAGCGGGATGATCCTGGAGAGGGCGAAGGCCACTGCCGGCACGATGACGAAGTTCGCGGCAAGTGCCATGACCACCAATCGGGTGTTTCGAAGCGGTTGGAGGATCTCAGAGACGGTGAGGCTCAAGCCCATGCTCAGCATGCTGGTGACCACGAAGGTCAAGGTGAATAGGTTCTGTAGCGTTGCTCGCCATGTTTCCTTCCCTTATGAGGACCGGAGCTGCTGCGCCTCGGCTGCTTGTACCCCTAATTCACTCGGCTCTTGGACGAGAGCTAACACCTCAGATATCGGGCCATGGACGAGCTCCTCGACGAGTGAGCAGCTGAGGTTCTCAACGGCCTCTCTTTGCTCCGGGGAAAGGCTAAGATTGCTGAGCAGGCGGCGAACCTCATGAGCTCGAATGCCTTCGACGCTGTGGGGTAGCTCTCCAGTATGTCGCCGATTGCCCATATCTCAGAGCACGCCCTTTCCCATTCCCTGGCACCTCTCTTTGTGTCGTTGTGGCGCTGGCTTTCACCTCATGTATCGAGCTCAGCCAGCCAGTGCAGCGCCCGGATGCTCGGCAAGAAGCAGTACTCACCCCCCTTTGTAGTCACGAACCGGGGTATGCCTTGCAAGCGCCTGCGTACCGGTCGCCGGGGGATGGTGAACGTGCCGGTGCCGTCGTTCGGCCCCGCGATCGGGTCCTTCTCCTCGTCGAGGCCCACGAAGTTGCCTTCGTTCTGCCACGCCGACTTGATGAACTCGAACTGGCGGGCGAGGTTCGCGTTAAGGAAGGCGAACACGCTCCCCCGCTCCGCGCCGTCGTCTTCCATCGCGCCCTCGGGCAGCATGGGGCCGTAGACGAAGCCGCGCCGCACCACTCGATGGATGTTCACAGCCGTGATGGTGTCCTTGAGAGCATCCCGCGGGTTATTGCGCCGGATGTGGGAACCGATTGGACACTTGCGGCCCTTGGGGTCCTCCTCGTAGTAGCCGAAGTCGTTGTTTCGTTGCGGATCGGCCGCAAGCTCGGGATCGTCGCGCTCCGGGGCAAGCACCAGCGGAGCGCCGCTCGGCCAGCGGCCCATCATCTTCGCCTGCAACAGCTCTTCTTCTTCGGGGGTCTCGGCGTTGGCTCTTAGGTACCTGCGGAACTTCGCCACATCCGAGTAGAGCTTGCGGACGGCAAGGTAGGTGCCGTTACGGCCCAGCGCCTCAGGCTGCGGCATCGGAGGCAGGTTGCCCGTCTCATCGGGGTAGCCGAGAATGAACTCTCCGGCCTTGATGGCCGGCCCCTGGCCGGGTGAGCCGCTGCCTTCGATCAGGGGGCTGCTGATGCCGTCCCTGTAGCCCAGGTGCGTGCGCGCGGTTGGCAGCATGCTGACCTGCAGCTGCCAGATGATCGACACGCCGGGCAGGTCGTCCTGGCTAGTGCGAATGAAGTCGATCCGGGGCTCAAGGGCGACCTCCTCGCCGCAGACGACGGCCACCACCACGTGCACGTCGGGGGTGCCAAAAGGCTTCTCCCAGTTGGCGGGGGCGCTCTCGCCGACGTCGCCGAGCAATGCCGCCCGCGCGGCCATTCCCTGTTGGAACTCCGGCGAGAAGCTATCTAGGGAGGCCTGTGGCACGCCGAGGGCCTTCAGCCCCTGGAAGGTGAGCCCCACGTTGACCCAGGCTGTATCGGCAGAACCGTGCTGGTCGGCGGCCGAAGCTACCTTGGGGGCGAGGCGCCCTAGCATCTCCCGGCCGTGCGCAGGGTCGTCGATGCGAACTACGAAATAGGCCCCATGGTAGGGGAAAGGCCGCCGCCGCAACACAGGGGCCTGGATGTCGTCAAACTCCAAGACGGCGGAGCTCTGCTTTTCAGTCATGATCTACTTCCTAGCTTCTCAACTTTCCTCTGGGGAAGGACTCGCCTGATCGGAAGCTGCGCGCCTCTGGGCCGCTTCGCGCTCCAGGGCCGCCTCGCGATCCAGGGCCGCTTCGCGTCCCTTCCAGCCGCCGGTGCGGTGGGCGACCGACGTCTCATAGATGCCACGGCGCGCGTGGAGGATAGGATCGTCGGAGGTCTCGATCCCGTCGGTCACACGCGTGGGGTCGTGGAGCATGACCGGATCGCCGATCTCCTCATTGGTGGTGGGCCGGGTCAGCTCTATGCGCCCGATCGTTACGACCTCCCGGTCCTCCGGCCAGGGAGCCGACGTGTCGTTAAGCGGGTCGCCTTCCTCAGCGAGCTGGAGCACGAGGCTATACGCCACAGGGCCCCTCCGCAGCCTCTCTTCCAACTCTTCAAACATGTAGGCCTCCCCGCGCTGCCACAGCTCGTCGATCGTCGTGCTCGCGCTCCCGGCCTCTGGAATCCAGTGGTAGCGTGCGTAGCGTCCCTCTTCGGCGGCGTTCACGAACCGAAAGACGTGGATGGGGTGGAACTCCGCCTGGGCGAAGCTTGCAGGGGGTGGCTCGCTCGCGATAATTTGTTGTGCTCGGGCGCTCGCGGGATGATCGGCGAACCAGGCCTGGACTTTGGCGGGGTCCTGCTTGCCGGTGGCGGGATCAAGCGAGTAGTTTATGAGGTCCAACACCTCTTCAGGCGTACGGAACGGGAAGAGCGTCTTGCTGAGCGCGATAAGATCCGTCACCTGGCCGTTGGGCAGGTAGAACTTGGTGGCCATCGCGCTCTGGGCCGGCGCGGGCATGTTCGGCCTATCGGGAAACGAGTAGGAGAAGCGAGCCGTCACCGGTATGGGATCTCCCTGCATGTGGACCGCACGTGTGTAGTGCTTGGCTTCCGGCGTAGCCGTGAAAGTGCCCGCGTACATACGGCCCAGCCCGTGTACCGCCCGCCAGCCGGGATGGAAGCCAAAAATCTCGTGGAGCACGTCCACCAACTGCTCCGAGCGCCAATACTCGTTGTTCACTGCGATCTCCTCCTAACACCCATGATGATCTCGATCCCGGCTCCCGCGAGCAGACCCGCGAGAGCCGTGTCGTACGCTACCCAGGTTACTCGCACTGCTGAGGGAGCCTCACCCGCAGCCGGCTGCAAGGAAACCTCCACCTCCAGTGGAGTGCAAGGATCAGCCAGCGGCGTCCAGCACCTGCTCGACGCCTGCAAGCACACGCTCTGCCCTCTTGATTCGGTTGACGGTTGAGTCAGGGTACGCGGTCCACCAGTAATCCATCGGAACCTGATACTTGACTAGGTAGTCCTTCACGTCAGGGCTATCCATGCCCGGGAAGCCCTCCAAATTCCCCCACATCTCATCTAATACCGCGTGTAACTGGGGGTTGGCCGGACAAAGTCGTCGATGTACTGGTCCCAGGTCGTCGTCGTAGACCGTAGCGAACAACATGCGAGTGTCGTTGTCGAGTGCGCCTATCCGAATGTTGTGAAGCGTGCCAAGTAAGCGGTGCCGAGCCCGGCGCCCCGATCTACAAGCGCTCGCGCCCTGTCGGCCCCACCAGGTTTAAATGGAGCTATCAGCGTGAACTCGCCTTGCTTGCCGTGAGTACTTGAACGGCCGCGCCGAACCGGCTGATTCGGGCGTTGATCCTTGCGCCATATTCGCTGTCCTCCTGTCGATTCTCGGGTTGCCTAGGACTGATCATCCTTCACATAAGCCTCCGCCTCCAGTGGACTGCAAGGATCAGCCAGCGGCGTCCAGCACCTGCTCGACGCCTCCGAGCACACGCTCTGCTCTCAGGTTTCGTTTGGCGGTTGAGTCAGGCTGAGCGGTCCACAAGAAACCCACCGGGATCTGATACTTGACTAGGTAGTCCTTCACGTCGGGGCTCTCCAGACCCGGGTAGCCCTCCAAAGTCCCAACAGCTCATCTAAGAAGCGTAAGTTCCCGGCGGCAACGGCGGTGGCAAAGTCGTCGATGTACTGGTCCCAGTCGCCGTCGTACATGGCGACGAACAACAAGCGAGTGTCGTTGTCGACGAGCGCAATCCGAATGTCGTGAAGCGTGCCAACGCCGCGAAGCGCGTCGCTGACCTCAGTGAATGTCTCTTCCGGCTCCCCGCTCGATCTCCCGCGCCCTCTCGGCCCCACCAGGCTTGAGTGGAGCCAACAGCGTGAACTCGCCTTCGTTGCCGTGGTACTTGAACGGCCGCTCCGAACCGGCTGATTCGGGCGTTGATCCTTGCGCCATATTCGCTGTCCTCCTGTCGATTCTCGGCTTTCCTAGGGCTCATCATCCATCAAAAAGTGTGCCTCTCAGATGCCACCCCCTGTTCCTCTTTGGCCGCCGCTCTCCAATTTTCAGACAGTTTCCTGACGGGGTTCTACGAAGTTCGTAAAGCAGTGCGCAACGGCAGCTGTATGAGCAATCGAAAGAACACGTACTCGTGCTGAAACAGCCTGACGGCCACCAGCCGTAGCCGCACATCGTGGGTCAGGCATGTTCGCTCGTCGCCTCGAAGGGCCCGAGCAACGCTTCGCGCTTCTCAGGACCGGCGGCCACCTCCAAGGGTTCACCCTCCGCAATCAATAACGTCGCGATCGGGAAGCCTTCCCCGAGGTGGCGCAGCTTCTTCCGTTCCTGGGCGTCGGGGTTGCGCAGCGTCGCGCCGATTACCTGTTCCAGATCCTCGCTCCAGGCGGCAGGGCTGCCCCGCCATGCGAACACGTCGGATACCCAGATGGCGTGCCCTCGCGTCCATCGCTTCTTCCCGGGGCGCTTCACGCGCACAGGGATGTCTCCGTGGCGCTTGCGCAGTTTCCTATTGTTCAGGATGATCACGAGGATGCCGGCCGCGCAGAGCCACAGCGGAACCCCGAGAAACACGAGGATTGCCCAGATCATCGTCGACCTCCTTCCCACTTGGTAGTGGGCGGAGGGTGGCACATGCCTCAGCCCCGATATCCAAGCGTCCTACCATACACTCTAGAAACATTCATAGCAATATTGCGTTCTCTTAGTATTGGTTCTGCTAGTTGTGACGACGCTACTCTTTGTGTTGATCAGAGGAATGAAGTTCTGATTCACGGCTAAGTAAGTCACCCGCATACGGACTTCCGAGAACGCGTACTTCTCCACGGTTCACGTGCAACCTCGGAGTCAAGGGCTACTCAGCGTGCCGCGTTGAACTGCTTGTCTGCAATGTTGATCTGCACCGCCGGCCCCAGCTTCCGTACCTGCGCAAGCGTGCGTGTGGGGTAGTACGGGCTTAGAGGAGTATCGCTCCAGAGTTGTGCAAGTTGCCTTATGATTTCGGCAAAAAGACCGGGAGAAAAAATATGGGCGGCGTGGGAAGCGGCAACTGGTACAGGTTCGACAAAAAGGCCACGACCGGCGAGTGTCATAGCTTGGACGTGCGCTATCTCCACCGTGAGGGCTTGCTGACGCCGGGGCGCTGGTTCTCCTTGCGCTGGTCGCGGGCCGGACGCCAGACGGGCTCGATCCGTGGCGCGGTTGAGGGAAACGCAAGGCCAGAGCGGGTGATCCTACTCTATCGTCACCGGAGCGGTACGGCTGGAGAATGGGAAGACATACGGGAGGCTGTGCCCCTGGCCTGGACGCCGTGCAACTTCGGAGGTGAGAGGCCATGGTTCGTCTGTCCCGGTGCGTGGTGTGGCCGCAGGGTAGCGGTCCTCTACGGTGGCTCCGCTGGACGCTACTTCCTGTGCCGTCATTGCTACGATCTCGTCTACGAGAGTCAGCGAGACAACAAGATGCACCGGGCACAGGATATCCGCCGGCGGCTCGGAGGGAGCGCGAACACGACGGAGCCGTTCCCAGAGAAGCCCAAGGGGATGCACTGGCGAACCTACGGGCGGCTGAAGCGGGAGCACCACGAGGCGGAGACGGAGCAGTTACTCGGTATGCGGGAGTGGGTAGATGGGTTGGAGAAGAAGGTAGGATAGCCCCACGCAAGGAGTTTGTTCGGCAGTTTTCGGGACAGCCGACGGAAACTCGTAGGCGATCGGCGCCAAGTCGGCTCTCGCGAGTCTCTGCCGATTTCAACCCATCCTGATGAACATGCTGGCATCCAAATCTTGGCATATTCATCCGCCGACACTAGGCATCGTGGTTGGAAGCGTCGGCGTGGGCTGGTCTCCGGAGGCTACTTGTCGCTCGTTGAGAGGTTCTGTACGGTTTCCTGCATACGGGCTTCGGAGAACGCCCCTTCTAGTACTACTTCGTTAATTACTCGAGATTGGTAGAAAATCCTTCTTTAAGGGTCCCTGGTTGCCAAGAGCCGCTCTGTAGGCCCCGATTTTGTCGCTTTTCGGTCCGAACCCTCCTAACATCCGGCATCATTTTCTACCAATCTCGAGGCTATGTACGACCGAGCATCGATCTAACGAAGTAGTATTAGGCAGCTGGACGAATATCTCCGGCCGGACGCTTGCTGCGGTACCATCGCACCGTGTCGCCTATCGCCTCCTTCAGCGGCGTGGCGTGCTCGCCGAAGGTCCCGTCGAAGTCGGAGTGGTCCACCACGAAGGGTTCCTCGAACTCGTAGAGCATCTCGATCGTCTCGCGCAGGGGCGGGTTGAGGGCGAAGTAGACGACGATGCTCCTTCGCTGACCTCCCGGGCGAAGGCTTCATCCGTGGCGTCGCCTCCTACGGCCTCAACTCCATGGGGTACGCTCGCCCTACCGCTGCGGTTGACCATCCGGACACGTTTGCCATTGCTCACGAGCTCGTCCATTACCGCCAACCCCACGGGTCCGGTGCCGAAGACGACGTGAAGCCCCTCGTGGTCGTTCATCTGTGGTTGTCCTCTCCTCCCCCGTTGTTTGCTACAGGTTTGCTGCGGCGGCCCATTCCAGGCTAGCGGTCCCGGCCGCGGAGCATGAGAAGCAGTGCCACGCCGGTGATCGCGGCGAAGACCAGCGCGCCGGTCGCGCCGAAGGCGTAGTAGCCGCGCTCGACGTCTATGCCAAACGCCCACATCACCGTCCAGCCAACCGGCCAGGCGACCACCACAACAGGCGGCCACAGGCTCGCGAGCGGAAGCCGGTCCCGCAGGACGAGCCCCCACTGCAGCAGCCCCACCGCGACGCCCGTGGCCAGGCCGGTAACGAGCAGGGCACCCCAGACCCGTCCCCGCCCCTGTGAGCAACGCTCCGAGGCCGTCGCCGATCGCCACGCCTAGAGCGGTTGCTAACACCCACTCGAGTCCTATCCCTATGTACCTCCGTAGCACCAACCACTGGGCCGCCCCGATCACCGCGCCCGCCAGGCCTCCGCCTAGCGCACCGGACACTACTCCCTCCACCGAACCCACCAGCACGAGGGCCAAGAACCCGCCGATCGGGAAGCCAAGGAAGGCGAGCATCCACCACAGGAAGAAGCGCCAACCGCCCGTGCTGCGGAGCGTCGCTGAGAGCGTCGCTATCGGTCGCGTTATGCTCAGTTACGCGTCCTTCCTTACCTTCGTTCTTCGCTTTTGGGATCCTCGTCGTCACGGTTCCTCCTCATTCGGGATCGGCTACACCATGCGTGCATGCGTGAGCCTACGGTTGTGGCCGTGTTTGTGGCTGGGGTTGTGGACGGACACGTCGACGAGACTCGCCTGCCTTTCGCCACAGGTAGAACGCGAGGATCAGGGTCCACAGTGTCAGTAGGACGCTCGCCGCCAAGCCCACCATGCCTAGGGGAGACTCAAAGGCAAACCCGTTGTACGCCACGTTCAGAGCGTTTGCGAACAGACCGACCCCGATCGCCATCGCCGCCCATCCAAGGAGCCTCGGGTACGCGCGGCTTAACGCGATCGCAAGTCCGAAGAACAGCAGGGCAAGTCCGCTGTTGAGCATCCAGAGGCTGCTGGTCCCGATCTCGATGTGCCGCACGGCGTCGGCGACACGGAACGCGACCGCCTCCTCGTCCGGGGCAGCGCTCACCCACTGTTGGGCGACGAACTTGTTCGCGATCCCGTCCACGGCCTGATTGATAGCGTAGACGCCCTCTGCTACCACCGCGATGATGATCCCCATGCGCGCCAGGGCGGCGCTCGCCCCAGTACCCGCCACCGCTATGATGGAGCGGTACAGAGCGAGGAAGCCAACGAGCAGGATGGCGTCACCCACGAACTGTGCGAGGTGGACCACTTCCCAGCTGGCGTTGGCCGCATATACTGGGAGGGTCGCCGCGAGATCCTCCGGGTGAGCGCCTCCACCGTGGAAGAAACCGGCAACGTTGCTGATCAGTGTTCCGAGGACGATTGAGACAGCACCCATGCGAAGCAGAGCAGGGTCGGTGAGCATCCCTTGGTCTTGGGGGCTGTCAAGGCCCGCAGGATCTGCTCGCTCAGAGAGCCTGGTTGACGCGCTCATAGATGTGCCACCTTCCGTTCTTGTTTGGTGAGCACGGTCGCGTCTCCTTGCTCCCGCCCAGGGGCAGGCAGAGGGTGGTTGGAGGTATGTTTTCTACCTCTCTGAGCTGAAGAACTTTCGGTGATCGTATTTCGTGCATACGATCGCTTTCATGAGTATCCTCCAGTTCGTCAGTTCTTGCTGTTGTGTTCCACAGCGATGACGACATTGCCCTTCTTGTGTCCTTTGTCGACATATCTGTGAGCCTCGGCAGTCTGTTCCAACGGATAGCGTCTATCGATGACCGGTTTTATCTCTCCCGCCTCAAGTAGCTCTTTGAGGAAGACCAGACCTTTGGTCTTCTCGCTTGCTGACCTCAAACCTGCGGCCGCAATGATTGCCCTCTTGCTGCCGATCTTTGAAGTCCATAGCATTTGAGGATAGATCGCCAGCGTGGGAACCGTTGAAAGATAGACTCCCCTGGGCTTCAGCGAGCCTTTACAGCGTGAAAACGAGCTCTTGCCCACCGTGTCGAAAATGATGTCGTAGGTCTGTCCGGTTCGGGTAAAATCCTCTTTGGTGTAATCGATGACCTTATCGGCCCCCAGGGACTTCACCAGTTCCAAATTCGTGGTACTGCATACCCCGGTGACTTCTGCCCCGAAGTACCTGGCAAGCTGTACCGCAGAAGTACCTACCGATCCGGAAGCCCCATTGACAAGGACGTTTTGTCCGCTCTGGATATTTCCCTTGTCTCGAAGGAAATGCAGTGCTGTTGATGCCCCATCAAGGACGGCGGCGGCTTCACCATAGGTCAGGTTGGCCGGTTTTATTGCCAGCGGCTCGCCTTCGGGCAGGCAAATGTACTCGGCATAGCAACCACCCTCCACACCGGTTTCTCCGAAGACCTGGTCACCTTCTTTGAACAGCTCCACATCTTTGCCGACCGCTTCGATTTCTCCGGCCAACTCGGTCCCTGAAATAGGGTTCTTTGGCCTCATGAGTCCGGTGAAAAGTCTTCCGATAAATGGGAGACCCTTTCGCATCATGCCGTGCGCTGCCGTTACTGTTGTCGCATATACTCTTATCAGAACTTCGTTGTCATTGGGAACCGGTTTTTCCACCTCTTCGAGATTCAGAACATCCGGTGGTCCGTATTTCGTGGCTACGATCGCTTTCATGAGTTTCCTCCAAATTTGATGTGATTTGATGCAGCCCCGCGAGGTACGCGAGGCTGCGCCAAATTCGGTTGATTTATGCTTTGGATAAACTCATTTCTCTCTCCTTGCCGCTCCCGTTCATGTCTGCTTGGGCAGGCTCGGAAATGATCGCAGCAGATTCGCGCCGTTCAGACCACAGCGCATAGCCCAGCCAAATCAGAGCTAACCCCACCGGCACTGCAAATATCCGATCCAACGGGTGCGGGACCAGCGAAGACAAAATGATCGGCAACACGGCCCCGACGGCAAGCAGACCGGCCGCCCAGCGCGGCAGGATGCCGGCGCGGAATGTAGCGATGCCAAACAGCAGGCCGCCGAGCACATACCCAAACCCTGCTAGCGCATAGAGCGTCGGGAGGGCTCCGAGGTTAACCTCGCCGGGTTGCCCATTGAAGATCCCCAGGAAGCCCTCCACATACTTCGGCGCCTCGGTCGCTAACTGCGGCAAGATAAAGGCTTCAGTGAAGGCAAAGGCGATCGTGTGCGCAAAGAAGAGGCTAAACAGGAGATAGCCGGCCAGACCAAGCCACCCGGCCTCTTTCACTTGCCGGGCGTAGAGTCCCGCCAAGCCGAGCAGACCGAAGAGACACATGGCCGTCTTCAAGGATTGGATGATGACCCATTGGTCAGTGGTGACTGACGAAAGAACGTCAAGTGGATGGATCGGCTGAATAACCACGAAAATGGTCCCTGCCGCCATAGCCGATAAACCTGCCCAACGGATGAGTTTCGGCGCAGTTAGCTTCATTTTGCTCTCCTTGGGGTGCTTGACATGGTGCCGTCTCCTTCCTCCCGCCCAGGCAGAGGCAGAGGGTGGTTGGAGGTAGCTGGCCCCGGTCTAGGAGGAGGGCAGGTAGCGGTCCTACGCCTTCAACGCGCCGTCACTTGACTCGTTACCGCGCGTGGTTCTTACATCTTACGCTATGAAACTACTATTACAAGAATGGCCTGGATTCTAGACCTTGGCTCTCCGCTTTACCTTCCGGAAGGACGAACTTCCGAGAACCCCAATCCTAGGTGGTTGGAGGAATAGGCCTCGTCCTTGCACTACCCCTGCGCCTAACCAAGCTTCGGCTGGCTCCCCGATGTGATGTCACCGGTGCGGGTTAGAGGACGGTCAAAGCGCCCCCGCGACCATCCACGCCCCCCATCCGACTAGCGCCACCCCCGCGACCCGGCCAAACCGGTCGCCCCACGGGGCCGCCTTTTCGATCAGGACGAACCCCGCGATGGCGGCGACCCACAGCAGGTTCATGACCCCCGCGACGAAGAGCAGGGCCATGAGAGACCAACAGCAGCCGGTGCAGTAGCCGCCGTGCCTTAGACCCATCAGGAAAGCGCCCCGCCTGCCCTCTCGCCACTCGTTCAGGACGAACCCCAGGGGAGAGCGGCACTTGCTCAGGCAGGCGTGCTTGAGGGGCGTCCACTGGTAGACCCCGGCCGCCACCAGCAAGACGCCGCCAAAGACGGGACTGGTGATCGCGATCATCGGCGAGAGCAAGGAACCGTCGTGGAGCCCCCACTGGGCTGCGGTGGCCACGACGGCGAATGCGGCCCAGACCACCAGGTAGCCCGCGAGGAACACGCCCGTCGGCACGTACGAAACCTGCTGCTCCCGGCGTCTGCGGTTGAC
Source organism: uncultured Rubrobacteraceae bacterium (assembly GCA_963769655.1). Taxonomy (GTDB): domain Bacteria; phylum Actinomycetota; class Rubrobacteria; order Rubrobacterales; family Rubrobacteraceae; genus CAVYMT01. The sequence continues at coordinate 1,069,683 of CAVYMT010000007.1, forward strand.
CCCGGCGAACATCAGGATCATCGGGGCCGCGGCGGGCGTCATCATGGCGACCATCATCACCGCCCACATGCCGAACGTCAGGCCGAAGTCGGCGACGCCCCAGGCCTGCATCCGTGGCATGGACATCTCCGCTCCCATGCCCCCCATGTCCATGTTCCGCGTCTCCGGGGCCAGGGAGGACACGTAGGCCCAGGAAAGCGCCGCGATAAGCGCGAGGCCGGACAGCACGATGACGCGGTCTCGCCTCGGTACGTTCTCGGCAACCTCCCTCAGCATATCCTCGGGATCGCTCCTAGTGGCCGGACCTTAGCGCGGGATCCTCGGGGCTCACGCGAAAGACGAGTCGAACGTCTTATCGAAAGTCTTACCTACCCCGACCAGGAGAAGGGCGTGGAGAAACCGCTCTTGCCTTCGGCGGAGTAATCGACGCCCAGGCCCCGGACGCGGGCGGAGAGGGTCCTGGCCGGGGTCAGGTCCGAGTTGGCCGGGTGCTTGGTCTCGGTGAGCTTCGGCGGTGGCCCGTCCGGGTCGAAGGGAGATACCACGTCCTCGATCTCCACGTCGATGGCGTCGCCGACCTTGACCCGGTGGCGACGGCCGTCGTCGACGTGCTCGATCGGGGCCACCTCCATGCCGAGGTTCTCGCCGATGAGCGGGGCGACGTTGGCCAGGGGACCGCCCATCTGCCCCGAGAAGATGCCCCCGAGCTTCTCGGCCTGCTCGTCGCTGGCCCGGTCGTCCATGAACATCCCGACCCGCCAGTCGCCCTCCGACATCTGCCGCGGGGAGTCGAGGACCAGCACCACGCTGATGTCGCCCACGTCCGTGCCGTCGACCTCCCCGGAGTCGATGTGCCAGGCGAGCACCGCGTTGCAGCGGTCGTAGTCGGCCGGCGCGGAGAACCCGCTGGCGCCGCAGGGACAAACGACGTCGCAATTGCAGTTCTCGATGTAGGTACCTTCCAGGCGCCACGCCATAGCACGATCTCCTTTCCCATGCTCCTCCACGGAGCGGTTGTGCCCAAAATAGCATTTAAAGGCGGACGGCGCATGGCGCGGATGGATCGCTCTTGGGCATGAAGGATCGTTCTTGGGCACGAAGTTGGCCAATTTCCGAGAACGCGTCTATTTACTCGGAGTTGGGTGCATAGGGGCGGCTGCCAAGTACCGTGCCGGCCGCCTTCGTTCCGAGGAGGGCAGGAAATCACGCGTTCGGGGGATGCGCTGGGTCGCCGAAGGGTCCACCATACCAGTAGAATGCGCGTGCGTGCCGACCCCGGTACGCTTCGATCCTGTCGCGCGGAGGGGAGCACGAAGGTGTCGAGCGGAAGGGCGTCTCGCCCGTCTTTGGCGCCCCGGCCCGAGGAGCGGGGGTGCTGAGCGGGCCCCGCCCCCCGCGGGCCGCGCGCTACGGCGTCGCCGCGCTTGCCGTGGCGTCGGCCCTGGCGCTCAAGGCACTGCTCGACCCCTTCCTCCAGGAGGGGAGCCCCTTCTTGCTCCTCTCCGCCGCCGTGCTCGTCGCCGCCGCCTACGGGGGCTTGGGACCGGGGGTGTTCGCGACCCTACTCGGCGCCCTGGTGGGCGACTACTTCTTCCTCTCCCCGGTGGGGACGCTCGTGCCCCCCAGCGCGGCCCATGGCCTCACGACCGTCCTGTTCGTGGTCCAGGGGCTGGCGATAAGCGCCCTCGGCGCGTGGCTCTCCTCGTCCAGGTGGCGGGCCGAGGAGAGCGCGCTGCGGGCCGGGCAAGATCGGGAGAGCCTGGGCGAAAGCGAGGAGCGCTACCGGGCGGTCATCGAGCAGGCCACCGAAGGCATCTACCTGCTCGACGCGGAGACCAAGCGGATCGTGGAGACCAACCCGGCCCTGCAATGGATGCTCGGCTACTCCGGGGAAGAACTCGGGGGATGGTGCTCTACGACCTGATCGACCTGCCCCGAGAGGAGGTGGACGCGACCCTGCGGCGCACCCTCGAGCAAGGGTACCGTCCCATCGGAGAGACGCGCTACCGGCGCAAGGACGGGACGCTGGTGGACGTGGAGATCGGCGCGAGCGTGATCCGCGACGGTGGAAGGGAGATCGTGTGCGCCCTCCTCCGCAACGTGACAGAGCGCAAGAGGGCGGAAGCGGCCTTGCGCGAGATCAGGGAAGCCGAGCGGATGCGCATCGGCCGCGACCTGCACGACGGGCCGCTGCAAGACCTGGCCTACGGGCTGGCGGAGGTGCACATCGTCGGGTTGGACCTGGCGAAAGACGACCCTGCCGCGGCCGCGCTGGCGCCGGGCGTCCGTGGCCCTCAGGCGCGTGAGCGAGGGCCTGCGCGACTCCGTCAACGACCTCCGCCTGGGGGGGAGCTGGACAGCCCGCTGCCCGCGCTGGTCGAGGCGCTGGTGGAGAGGGACCGCTTGATGGACTCGGAGTGCACGTAAGCCTGGAGGTGCAGGAGGGGTTCCCTTCGAAGCCCGTGGGCGACGCCGGGACCGAGATCTTGCGCGTGGTCGGGGAGGCGCTGACGAACGTCAGGCGCCACTCGGGGGCGCGCAACGTGCGGGTTAGCCTGAGGGCTGGAGGGCGACGAACTGGTCGCGGAGGTCTCAGACGACGGGCGGGGCTTCGGGCCCGGAACCGCCCCCGGCGTCGGCCGGGGCAGCATGCGCGAGCGGGCCGAGGCGCTCGGGGGCACCCTGGAGGTGGAGAGCGGGCCGGGCGAGGGGACCCGGGTGCGGCTCCGGGTCCCCGCGAGCGTCGCTCGCCAGGCGCCCGCGGGGCGATACCGGAACCCACGGGGAGGGGCGATGACCGAAACGGGCGCCGTCAGGGTCATGCTGGTGGAGGACCACGCCGACTTCCGGAGGCTCGTGGCCGGCCTGGTGGACCGGGAGGCAGACCTCGAGGTGGTCGCCCAGGCGGGGTCCCTGGAGGAGGCCCGCGGCCGGATCGTCGTCGGAAGGGTGCGACGTGGCGGTCCTGGACATGGGCCTCCCCGACGGCGTCGGCTCGGAACTGATAGCGGGGCTGCGCGAGCTCTGCCCGGGCTCTAGGGTGCTGATACTGAGCGCCAGCCTCGACGCGGCGAACCTCGCCAGGGCGGAGGAAGCGGGGGCTGACGGGATGATGGACAAGTTCGTCGACCCCGCCGAGGTCGTCGGGGCGATCAGGCGACTCGGGGCCGGGTAGCCTCCGCGCGTCCCCTACCCCCTGATCGCGGCGAACATCTCCTCCGGGGTGTCCATCTTGTCGATCATGCCGTCAGCCCCGGCCTCCATCGCGTCCGTCGGGTGGAGCGTCTCCGCGGTCGAGCTGATCACGAAGACCCTGACGCCGGGGTTCGCCTCCCGAAGCTCGCCCACGAGCTCCAGCCCGTCCCCGTCCGGCAGCCCGCGGTCGAGGAGCGCCACGTCCACGCCGCCGAGCTTTCGGCGCGCTTCGGCCAGCGAACCGGCCTGGGCGACCACCTCCAGGCCCGGTTCTCTGCCCACCAAACGCGCGAGGGCCCCCCGGTAGTCGGCGTTGTCGTCGACAATCAGGACATGTGTCATACGCTCTCCTCTGGCTCCGTGCGGGCCCCCTAGCTTCTATTCAGGTGTCCCATGCTCGCACGCGAGCGGGGACCGGACATCCCCCGGATGCGTTATCTTTCGAGACTTCCTTAGCGAACTTCGGAGAACCCCTTACGCCCGAACTTCGGGGAACGCCTACCTTACCGGAAGGTGGGTGAATAGCCCTTGCGCCGTGGCAAGCGACACCGCCGTTACCTTCCCAGGTCTTCGGCGGCCTCGATGAGCGTGCGGTTGAACCTCAGTTGCTCCAATATCTCGTCCCGCTCGCGCAGGAGCCGCCGCCAGCGAAGTTGGTCCGATGCCCGGTTGTCGGGTACGTCCAGCCACTTGTCCATCTCGAACAGGGTGCCGAGCATGGTGCCCTCTCGCCTCTCCAACCTGAGCAGCTCGGCGTGTTGCTCGCAAAGCATGCTGCCGTCCGACCGGACCTCGCCAAGGTTCCGGCAATCTCCGTTCGCGAAGAGGGTCTTGCCGAACTCGCATCGGGGCTGCTGTTGCGTGGTTCCGCGCTCGTCGGTTTCTTCGGGGGGCATGAAGGTGCACTCCTTCCGCTCCGGTGGGGGTGTACCTCGCCGGCTAACGGAACGAGCCCGAAGGCCCGAGTCGATGGGGGAAGCGCGCTATGCCTCGCGGCTTCGGCCCCAGAAAGGGATCCAGTTTGGCTGGATACCCCCGATCGTACCACGCCCCGCTCGGGTTTGTATCGATCGTAGCTTCATCTCCGACCGTCCCTCCGACCGTCGGCGTGCTTTAATCTGGCCACGGCCACGTCGGCCCTTCGGCCCGGGACGGATCTTCGACAAGCAACCGAACCCCCGAGCCGATCCACGGACACGGGGGAACGGATTGCAGCGGCGGGAGGCCATCGTAGGGGCGAGGGTGCGGGTGCTGGGCACCGACAGGCGGCCCGAGCTGCGGGGGATGGTCGGCACGATAGAGAAGCGCTACGGGCACCCCGACTACCTGGCCCTGGACGTGCACCTCGACGACGGGCGGCGCGAGCTGTTCTGGGCCCACGGACTCGAGGCGGCGAGCGGAGCCATCGGGGCTTAGCCGCCCGCGACGGCCCTGCCGCCCCGGGCACGACGCCCCCCCGGCCCAGCCCCTACTGGAACCGTACCTCCCCCGGCCTCACCTCTATCTGCTCGCCGTCGTCCAGGCGCACGGTGAAGTACCTCACCCCGCTCTGGATCGTTCCGCCTCCCGGCTCGGGAACGACCCCGACGATCTCCCCCACGCGCCCGGCGTACCGGCGGCGCCCGTAGTCGCGGCGGTCGTCGGCCATCTCGTCCTCGTCTATCCGCACCCGCTTGCCCAGGTAGTCCACGCTACCCTCCCCTCGCCCGCTCGGACTCCTCGGGCCACGACTTCAGGGTCGCCAACTTCTCGTCCGACACCTCCTCCTCCGCGACCAGCTCGACCCACACCTGCCCCCCCATGCTCGTCGCCCTGTCCGGGCGCCGCTCCGGCGGCGGCGTGAAGAAGAGCGTGGTCATCAGGTAGGCGTGACCCTCGTGCGTACGGGACGTCACGAAGACCGCGCCGGCTTGATAACGACCTCGTGATCCTCGCCGCGGGCATCGCGGTAGATCGCTTCCTCAAAGGGGTACTCTTCCTCGCCCTTTAGCGCCCGGTCTATCTGCGCCCTAAGCTGCAGCAGCCCCGTACGGTTGCCGGTAATCGCCAGGGCATCGCCCAGCAGCCCATCGACCATCCGGGCTTGCAGGTGGGGGATTGATTCTGCCCTCGGCCAAACGCCCTCCCTCCTGTAAGCTCCGGGTGCACGTTTGGGCCGGGGTTAAACTCGCGCTCTGGCCCTTTTCGTATTCTCCGCGCCGCGTATCCATCCACCACCACAACATGTAGTCCCCGGTCCGGTGCGCCGTTGTGCCCCGGTCCTACGACGGCCCCTACACTTGGCGGTCTCCCACCCGCATAGGACCGGGGCCATGCACGATCCTGGATGCGGACTTCCGAGAACTCTATTCTTCCCCGAAGGTGGGTGAATAGAGACCTAGTGCGCTCCGTCGCGGTGCGCTCCGTCGGGTGCGCTCCGTCGGGGGAGGTTATCTCTTCGATGCCGATCCACTGCTCGACTATCGCCGTCCTCACCGCGTCGCTCCTGGAGCGCGTCCCGATCTTGGCGTAGATGTTGGCCAGGTGGCGCTTGACGGTGCCCTCCGAGAGGTGCAGCTCCCGGGCGATCACGCGGTTGGAGAGCCCCCGCGCCGCGAGGACGAGCACCTCCGTCTCCCTCTCGGAGAGCGCCCCCATCGGCTCCTCCCCGAGCCGCTCCAGCAGCGCCCTGGGCAGGGCGACCACCGCGTTGCGGCCGCCCGGGGACCCGGCGGTCGCCCCCAGGACGGCGACGACCTCCTCGACGGTGGAGCTCTTGTGCAGCAGGGCGTCTATGCCCATCCTGGAGACGGCCTGCATGTAGCGGAGGTTGTCGAGCATGGTGAGCACGACGACCTTCGAGCCGGGGGAGGCCCGCCGGATGCCGGAGAGCACCTCCTCGGCGTCCTTGAGGCGCATCTCCAGCTGCGTGATCACCACGTCGGGCCTGGTGTTCCCCACGGCGGCGGCGGCGTCTGGGCCGGTGCCGGTCTCGCCGACCACCTCCATCCCCCTGGAGGAGAGGATGGCGGCCAGGCCCTCGCGGAACATGGTGTGGTCGTCGGCCAGGTGCACGCGCACGGCGTCGGTCATGTCGGGGGCTCTCTTCCCCCTCAAACAAGATCCGTGCCGGTGGGAGCGCGCGGAGATCGCCCAAGGATAGCTGGTGGCCCACAGTTAACCACGCCCGCGCCGGGTCCGCGACCCCGGGGCGCTCAGGGGGCCGCGTCGCCGTTCGCCCCGTGGGCCCGGTCGAGCGCCGCCAGCACCTCCTCGGTGCCCAGGTTCGCCACCGACTCGGAGCGCCCGCCCGCGCCGATCTCCGCGGCAAGCCCCCTGGGCCCCACTCCCCAGCTCGGCACCGCGACCTCCACCCAGGAAGAGGCACCTCCCTTCGCCTCCGGCGGCACCCGGTTGGCGACGACGAGGTGCGGGCGGACGCGCCCCACCCAGGCCGGGAGGTCCCCCGAAGGGTCCAGGAGCGTCACCTCGGCGCGCGGGCGGCGCTCGCGGAGGGAGGCCGCGAGCGCCTCGGCGTACAGGCGAGGCTCTATGGACACGAGGACCCGCGGGGCGGGCATCCCGGGCTCCTTTCGGCGCGGGGAGGGCCCCGGGCGCGGTGGGCATAGGGGACCCTCGAAGGGGAGTGGCGCCATTATGGCAGGACGCGGAGGCACGGGCGCCAGAAAGTAGGCCGAGAGTTTCAGCGGCTTGGGGGCGGTGACGAAGACGATCGCCGACATGATCTGCGGTCCCGCGTTCATCGTGATGGCGAGGGGAAGGACGGCGAGGTTCATGCTCTCCTCTCGACACACGGCGAAGCCATCATGCGGACCGGTTCATGGTACATCCAGGCCATAGTCATTCGCTACCTCGCCCTTCGGAGAAAGCCGTCAGGGCGAAGTTCGCAGAACGCGTCTTCTACGAGGTTGGGTGAATAAAGGTAAGAAGGGCCGCGGCGTCCGCGTTGGCCCGGCCCTTTAGCCGTACTCTGGATCAGATGCTTAGCTCTGAGTATCTCTCCGACCACTCGGTCCACTGCCGCCCGCTACCCATCCCAGTACCGTGGGGGCCTGGCCCAGGAAAATCGGACGGTGTTCCTCGCAGTGCCGCGAGTGCCTCCGTCGAACCCTCGCGCGCCGGGCCTGACCTCCCGCACCCCAGGCAGTGGGCGATCTTCTTGCCGCCGACGACGGGCAACATCTGCACGGGCAAAGCGTCGTGCTCGCAGAGCCCGTGCTCCGTCAGCCGCTTCTTCGGGTCCAAGGCGTTCACCTTCCTGTAGGTCACGTTTGCTGGTCAGGCGCTCCGGGCCTCCTCTGCCGCGGAGGTACCCGAGCCTGCGTTCTCCCGGAGCAAAGCCGCGTAGTCTTCTCTGGCGGCGAAGCAAGACCACGTCGGGGTCGGACTCGAGCAGGTGGTAGTCGAACTTGGGCAGGAAGGGGGCCTTCTTCGCTCACCGCGCCCCGCCCCCGATCTCCTCCAGCTCGTGGTGCCAGAACAGCTGCCGGCTGCCGTCGTCGAGCAGGACGTCGAGGGCGGCGTAGGCGGGGTCCCCCCACCTCTTGGCGATCGTTCCCTCTCTGCCTCGCCAAACCGTCTTGCGATGGTCTTCGCCGATCCTCACCCGCCTGCCGATCCGCGCTTCTTCGGAGATCATGCTCGCCCCTCACACTAAGAGGGGCCGCGGCGCCCACGAGGCGCCGCGGCCCTCTGCTTTCCCTTCCCAGGCTGCCATTAGGCCAGATGGGCGCCCGAGGGTCCGTATCTTCCGGCACTAAGTGCGGCATCGCACGGATTCCGTGCCTCGTGCGGCGTAGGGTGATCCCGTTGCCGAGCCGGTCGTAGAGTTCCCCCCTCCATCTTCTGCCGGCCCGGCGTGCCGTATCCGGGTCCAACATGGGCATGCCTTGCCCAGAAGCCGTGCCCCGCGGTACCTCCGACCGGCTCGGGTGGCGCGCAGGGTTGGGTGCGGTGCGACACAGAGTTGCCGCCGAGCGCTTGATACTCTGGTGTCTAGTAGTCGGCGATCGCTCGAGATCGCTTGATATCCGTTGGCGCCGCTACCAAAGAGGACGCTTCTTCGGGTCCCCTACCTTGGGGCCCGGCCCCGCAGAACGGGGGATACCGAGTGTGGACGGTGAAGGAGGCGCTCCTCGTGACCGGGAACAGGGAACCACGCGTTCAGCCGACAAGGGTGCCCACGCTGCCAGATCGGCCCCAACGCCGGCGGTACGCCCGCGTTGTGCGCGGAGCCCGGCAAGGTCGACGTGGACGGTCTCCTCCTGTGCGAGGGCCACGCCCTGGAGGCCAGGCTGGAGGGGCAGATCGACTGCTGGGACGAGGTGCTCTTCCACGTGGACCTGTGGTCTAGGGAGGCGGTCCGCCGCGACAGGGCGGGCGTCGTGCGGCTACTGGAGGATCAGCGAGAGGAGGCGTCGTCGGCCAGGGATCGGGCTTGCGACGATCTGGACTGGGCCAGGGGCGAGTCGCGAAGGCGAAGGGGGCGGCCGCCTACGAGGGGCCCTCCCCCTCTTCCTCTAAGGAGCGCCCGGCCGCCCTCTCGAGGGCCCCGACGTCGTCGACGTGGATGATGCGGCGCCTGATCTGCACCGCCCCCTCGTCCTGGAGCCTCCCGAAGGCCCTGGTCACCGCCTCCCTGTTGGCACCGACCATGGTGCCGAGGTGCTCGTGGGTGTAGCTGGTGGGTATGCGGATCTCCCCGGGGATCTGTATCCCCTCGTGCTTGACGAGGAAGAGGATGAGGCTGGCGAGCCTCGCGGGGACCTCCTTTAGAGTCACGTCCTCCATGCGCGTTTCGTAGTAGTGGAGGCGCTCCGAGAGGAGGCTCAGCATCCGGACGCCCACCCGGGGCTTGTCCAGTATCAGGCGCTCCACGTCGTCGCGGTCCATGGCGAGCACGATGGACGGCTCGGTGGCCTCGGCGTAGGCGTCCCTGAGGCGGTGGGCGGTGAAGGCCACCTCCCCGAAGACCGTCCCCGCGTCAACGACCTCGAGGGTGAACTCTCGGGCGCCCTCCATCTTGTAGATCCTCACCTGGCCCTTCGTGAGGATGAAGAGCTTGCCGTCGGGTTGCTGTGGGGTGTAGAAGACCTCCCCCGCCCCCAGACGGGTCTCGGCGTTTCGCCTCAGGAGGTCTTCTAAGACCTCCCTCACCTCCTCCTTGGAGAGCGACTCGAAGACGTCCACCTTGGAGAGCAGCTCCACCTGATCCTCTTCGTTCATCTTTGGCATCCTCCGGGTCGGCCGGGTCGGCGCGAGGTACGCATTCTGGGGGACAGTGTAGACCGAGACGGGGCCAGTAAAAAGCGCGGGCACTTCATTGGCGGCGGTCGGTTTTGTCTTCCTGTTGTCCCGTCTGCGGCTGTAGAGGCCGGGCATCTTCCAGAGCCAACTTCCTAGAACCCCCTCGGCGCGAAGTTCGCGGAACAACCTTTCTAGGGCGTACGGTGGATAAGCCCAGCAGGAGGACCGGCTTCCGAGAACGAGCCGGGGCGGTAGACTCGGGGCTATGGGCTTGGAGAACGTCTACGGATGCTGCCCCGTGTGCGGCGCGAACGACGGCTACCTGGACGTCGGCGAGGGGCAGTGGTTCTATTGCTCGGCGCACAAGAAGAGGTGGCTTTTCGGGTTCGGCTCATTCAGCGCCGCCCACCGGGCGACGGAATCCGGGGTCCCCGCCCAAGAGTTCCTGGCCGACTTCGACCCCGTGCCCATGCGGATGGGGCGTTCCTAGCGCGATGGGATCCCGCGGGTCCTGGCCGCGCCCGCCCGTCGTCCTCCGCCAGGTGGATCCGGCCCACGACGCCCAGCGCCCCTCTTGCTAGCCCTCCAGCAGCTCCACCGCCCGCCGGGTGAAGAAGTAGAGCGCGTAGCCGTGGGGGTGCCGCTCGCCGACATCGAACGCCGTGCGATCGTCCCCCACCAACGCGCCCTCCCCGACGAGGTAGCCCATGGCGTCGTGGTAGCGCTCGGAGCCCACGTCGCCCGCGTCCAGCCCGGCGTCGTAGGCGGCCCTGGTCGGGTCCACCCTGGCCCCCTCTTGCCCGCGGGCTTGGGTCTCGTCGATGGCCCGCAGCAGCTGCAGCCCGTCGCTCTTTTTTCGGGTCTTCTTGACGTCGATCCTCCTTCGGGGCCCGTCCGATCCTGGGGGGATCTTACTCCCTCGAGAGTGGCGCCGGTGGCCGGTCCCTTGCCGGGGCCGACCCGGACACGGCGCAGCCCCGGCCCGATGGCCTGGACTGGCCTAGGTTAGGAACGCCATAAGACTTCCGCCGGGGATTATCGGCAGGTGCAGCGGCTGGTAACGGGCGCGAGACCCTACAGCGTAGGACCGGGGCCATGCGGACTTCTGGGAACCCTCCTTCTAGGTGGTTGGGTGAAGGCTTTACCCTTGGCTCCCCGCTAATCCGTCCACGTCGAGACGGGCCAGGGGAGCGGCGCCGCCGGTCCGTCTCGCCTGCAGGGCCTCGAGTTCGTGCAGGGCCTTGTAGAGCCCTCTGGAGAGATGGGCCTCGTATCTGGCAACCTTCTCCAGGGTTCTCTCGTCCGGCAAAAGGCGTTCCCGACTCATCCGATTTAGATCCCGCTCGACTTGCTCCGCCGCCTGCTCCTTGCCGATGATGTTCCTCCTGGCTGAGTCGGTGGCTGCCTCGAGTAGGTCCTCTGGATCCTCGTCCGTGGCGCTAGCGATGGCCTCTATGCCTGCTCGCACCGCCCCGGCGGTCCAGTCGTCGTAATCCTCCCACTCTTGGGTGTTTTCGGGCACGCCGGGGATGGAGATCTCGTCCAGCAGATCCTCCGGGGCCACCTCTCCCTCCGCAACGCGGTCCGTAACCTCCATGACGGCCCACAAGATCCTATCAGCGTCGAAGCTTGAGATTCGCTTATCGTCTTGGAGCTTGGGGAAACGCTTTACTAGCCGGTGGTCCGACCGGGCGGCCTTCAGGTTGGAGCGCACGTCCTCCGGATGGGCAGCGCCCAGCACACGGCTGGCAAAACGTCTCCTGTCTGCCAGGTCGTCTTCCGCTTTCTCCTGGAGGAGGGCGATGCTCTCGGTCTCGTAGCGGGTCACCCGGTGTAGCCGCCACAAGAGCAGCGCCGCCCTCTCGGCCAACACGAGCTCCAGGTGTCCTTCCGGGGAAAGGCTTTCTAGTACGCCGTCTCTGTGTTCTTCCCAGTCTTCTGCCTTCTCCACCCCGGGGACGACCGGGGCGGGGGAGCGTATGCCGTGCCGGGTGGCGTTCCAGCGCACCACCTCCTTGCCCTGTTCACTCCTCGGACCTCCAGCAGCACTGTTCGATTCAGCCGACATGACCATCAATCTAGCTCCTATCCATGAGGGTCGTTTTTGGGGCGCGGGATCGCGCTGGTCGCCGACTTCCCGCCGCCGTTCTCGTTGCCTCTCTCCGGCCCCGCTTCCGGTTTGCGCTCTCCACAACTCCCGGCAAGCACTCCGAAGCTCTGATCTCGTGCCACTCTCCGCTGGCAGGGTCGTGGAGCTTTATCCAGACCGGGTACACCGACCAGCGGATGTCGAGACTGTGCCTGCCCGCCGCCTCGAGCCTGACCCGCTCCACCTCCAGCAACTCGATGATGGCCCCTTTGTTTCCGATCAGGAAGGCTTTGAGATCGTCGGTCATGACCCCGGCCGGGGCGTCTACGCGGAGCTGGTTTCCTTCGACCATCAGGTCTACGCCTCCGGCCCGGAGGCTCTTCAGCAACGACCGGGCGTTCATATGACGAACCTTTCTCGCTCGCCCGTCGATGCGCGCGAATCCTCGCTCCCTTGCTCCCTACCGTTCGAGGGAACCCGACCAACCCGACCGATGTCGAGGTCTTCCTCATAGGTATGCGGTTCTTGCTGGTCGGGGTCTGTTTTTCGACCCGACCGGGGAGCATCCGTTGCCCGACCAGTCCTTTCGTGGTCGGATTCTTGGCCGGGTGCTGGTCGGAATTCTGATCCGATACCCGACCAGAGTGGCGGCATGGAATCCGCCTCTTCGTAAGGCTCCTGGTCCGCGTGGTCGTGTTGGTCGGGTTTATCAGTATGGAGGGAGAAGAGCTCGTCCGAGGTGTGCAGCACTTCCCGGCGGCGGCCTCCAAGGGTCTTGCGCACGGTGAGAACCCCTCGTGCTTCGTCCGTGGACAGGAGCAGGCCGCGCTCGTGAAGGCGCTTCCTCAAGGTCCGGCCCGTGACGGCCAAGGGATCACCGGAATCCCTGCCCTGTTTGTGAACGGCTGCGAGCGCCGCGTCCGGCTCCAGGTAGAGATCCTCGTCTTCGAGCCAGCCTATCCGCTCGCCCTGCGGACGCCACTCCTCGCGCTCGAAGTCCCCGGTGCCGACCGTAGCCTCACGCCAGCCCCAAGCCACCGGGACCTCCGGCGAGCCACCTCCGGGATTCGCCACGTGAGCCCGGCCGCTGGAGATGGCGGCGGAGAGGAGCTCCCTGAAACGGCGCGTGGGCTCGCCAGCTGCCTGATGCTGAGACTGCCCGGAGGCGGCCTGTCCGAGGGCCTTCCAGCCTCCGGTCCATAGGTCCCGCGCGGTCCCCGCGTCTACGGCCCCGGACTCGTGCGCGAAGACCAGGAAGTGGCGCAAGCCGAGAGCGAGGTCCGCGACTATGCCGGGCGTGCGGCGGTGCTGGCCGCTAGCTCCTGCGAACTTTCGTAGGTCGGTGTGCTCTTCCTTGAGGCGCTCCCGGAGACCTCCGTAGCGGGTGGCGAGCCAGCGTAGGTAGCCGGACATTGCCCGCGCGTAGAGGCCGGATGCCGCCGCATTCTGGCAGCCGGTGAGCGTCTCCCAGTCGAGCGCGCCGGGGGATAGCTCCAAGACCATCATCCGCGCCCTCAGGGACTGACCGCGGGGAACGTCCTCTCCGGTGGAGACGATGAGGGCGCGTGGCGGCTTTTCCGGCCTCAGGGTCGTGTCCGGGCGCATCCTCTGCCGCCCGGAGCGGTTGCCCTTCGCTCGCAGGACCCGGTCCGCCTTCTTGTGCCACCGCTGGATGTCGTAGGAGGTGCCGGTCGGGGCGAAGTCGTCGAGGACGAGGAGCTGATCCTTGAGCGTGAAAGCCTGCGCCTCGATGGCGTTCTCCGTCGATTCCCAGGAGAGCAGACGCCGGGCGTCCAACCCCGCCCCGTAGTGCTGCTGGAAGAGCGCGGCGAGCTCGCTCTTGCCCTCACCCGGTGGGTCCCGAGAGGTGTTCGCTGAAATCCGACTCCCCGAGGGGCGCGCGGTAGGTCGCGGCGAGCAGAGGGTAGGTGATCTCGCCCGGAGCAATCCTCAGGAGTTCCAGGCTCGCCCGTAGCGCTTCCCGCAACTCTCCGTCGCCCAGCGGGACCGTGGGCAGCTCGCGCTCTCGCAGGGTGCCAGAGAGCTCCACTAGTGCCTCTGATCCTTCGTCGCCCGCGCTCTCGCCAACGGCTCCGCCGGCGTGAAGGTAGAGCCACTCGCCGCCGATCTCGCGCCAGCCGGTGTGCGAGTAGATCTGCCTTTCGGGCACGTCGCCGGAGAGCAGCTGCACGGCGGCGCGGGTGTGGTCTTTGGTCCCGAACCCCGGATAGACGATTGCCCCGGCCCCGAGGTGCTCCACAGGCCAGCCCATCCCGGCGAACTTCCCGGCCGTGACGGTAAAGGTGTGCGTCCGTCGCCCGGACTCTACAGGACCTCCGAGCGCTGCCTCTATCTCGAAAAGCCGCTCCACCTCCGCGCCGTCGTCCTCGGAGATGTCCGCCGAGATCTTCGCCGTGAAGTTCGTTAGCGGCGTGGGCACGCTGCCGTTCTGGGTCGGCTTGTCCCAGACGAGGCCGCCCGGCGTGGCGCGGTAAGGGTGCTCCGGCCGGTCTTCGAGCGGAGGTTTCTTCAGGTCCGGCGTGGCGTAAAAGAGGAGGTCGTCCAGGGTGTGCCCGGACGCGAGATAGTCGTCCGCGCCCTGTTTCCCCGCGCCATCGCCGGCCGGAAGGTATACGAGCCTCACCTCCGCGCCCCGGCTCTCCAGGAAACCTTTGAGGCGCCCCAGGGCCGCGTAGACTTCCAGCTTCTGCATGACGTCGGAGTCGAAGACCACGTAAACCTTGCGGTTGTTCAGGGCGACGAGTTCCCACTCCGGGAGCGCGGTTTTGCCGCCGCGCTCGTTCGTCCCACGCCAGTTCCACACCCCGATGAGCGCCACCGCGCAACCCCCCCGGCTCACCAGAGCGTCGCCCTTCTTGATCCCCTCCGTGACGAAGAGCGGCGCCGCGGGATCTCCGATGCGCTCCCTACAGAACGGGTGGACGTCCAGGGCCATGCCCGCCCCGCTCGGGGTCTCGTACTTGACGGGCTTCCCGCGATTACCGATCCTCGGCTCGTCCGGCCGGGACTGGTAGAGGACTATCCCCCCGGCCGGGCCGAAGATGGGCATCAGGAGCGCGGGGACGCTCCTCTGAGACCGCCCGAAGCCGAGCCTCTCCAGCTCCGCCTTGCTCGTGACGGTGCGGTACCCGCGCTTGACCGCGACGCGACCCTTGATCCCGGACCCCTCGAAGAGCATCCGCCTGTGCGCCGGAGACAGCCTCCCCCGACCGCTCACGGGCGCGCCCTCAGAAAGACCCCGGTGCCTCCATTCGGACGGTCGGGTACGCTTGCCGTGATCCGGCCCCGATTCATATTGGCCATGAATCGGGGCTACTTCGTGGAGGCGGCGGAGGTTCCCGTCATCCGCTCTTCGAGGAACCTGTCCAGGTCGCGCCTGCGGATGTGCCGGGTACGCCCGATTTTTGCCGACGGAAGCGCCCCGCTTGTCAGGAACCCGTACAGTCGGGTGCGGCCGATGCCGGACTCCTCGACCGCCTCGGCGGGCGTGAGCCAGGCGGCCTCCCCGCGCCCGGTTTCTTTGTCGTCCTGTGTCCCTGAGTTTTCCTGAGTGTCCCCTGGCTTCCCTTGGTGTTCCCTGGTATCCTCTAGCAAAGCAGTGGCCTTTCTTCGGTGGAAGGTTGCTGTTGAGCCTTTGCGATGTGCGCGCCAGTCGGCAAACTTCCGCGCACATCGCATTTTCATTTCGTCACAGCATGATTGCTACCCCCCGCTACGATCTTCCGATCATCGAGCCATGCGCGGAGTTCGTCCCGCCGGACGCGAATCGTGCGCTGCCCGACGCGGTGGGCGGGCAACGGGCTCTCGCGGGCCCGGATGAGCCTGTAGACCCGCGCCGGGGGGAGCTTCAGCTCTTCGGCCACCTCGCCGACCGTCATCCAGCCGCTCCTATCCGTCACCTTCGCCTCTCCCGTCGGCGCCGGTCCTCGCGCGCGGTCCTGTCACATCCGTACTCTCGCCACGAAGATCCAATATCAGCATGTCGCCGTCCATCGCAACCGAATAACGCCGGGCCACGGAGGTATCAAGCCCGTAGTGCTTTGCGAAAGATTGGCCCGCCACGACATGGGTGACGGAGTTCTTGCCCTGAGCTCGCACCGGAAATGCCCGCGGCCGTTCGGGATCGGTCGGGCGAAATCCCACTCGCTCCGTGTCGCGGTCGTAGAGCAACTCGACCGCCTCCGGGCTACCCATCAGGTCAAAGGCCGCCTGATTGAAACTGAACGGCCCCTTTCGCTGCATCGTCACGTAAGGGTGCTTGGAAGCGACGGCGGCGCGCTTGTCGAAGACCTCGAACCCCATTAGTGTCGAACCTCCTGCGCGGCTTCCCGGGTATTGGTGATGGCGTGCTCCATGCTGGTTATTATTGTACTTCCCTGTCGCCGAGCGGTCAATGAAAACCCTTGCAAAACGCCGATCAGACCGTCGCGTTTAACTTTAGCGTCAGGCATCAAATGGCTATGCGGACGTGCCTCAGAATGTCAATGCGGCTTGAAGGGCGTCACTCTTGTGGGAACACGTTTGCAATTGCGTCGCGTATTTTTCTCAGATTTCTGAGATTTTCCCACGCATCTGTGAAGCAGCATCACGCATAGCTCGGGACGTTGGTGCCTGTGTCACTTCCCGAGCGCATGCCGGCTGGAGCGCGATCGCCCCACTACACCAACCGCTACACCAATACAGGTAGGTTCGGACAAGTACACCAAAGATGCAACAGGGCCAAAGTGGCTTATCTATGGGGGTTTCTGTTCTCTACTGAACTCCGCTGAATCCCTTGCCTCGCTCTCGCATGGCAGAGGTCACGAGTTCGAGTCTCGTCGGGTCCACTCCCTGAACCGCTTACCTGAGCGCAATAGGGGCGACAGATTGAGCGTCCGAGATCCGCTCTCAGCCCTCCTGACAGTTACCCGATTGCAGCCTTTGGCATCCGCGGATGGGTCAGGATGCGCTCGCTCCGAGACGCGGCTGGCAAACTCGGCCAAGAATGGCAGCTGGTACCTCCGAAGTTCTTAGGATTCTTTCTCTAGGTCGTTGGGTGAATAGGCTGTCGGGGACTTGGGCGCTGACTCTCGGGTACAGCTAGGGAAGCCGTCCGGCGCCGTAGTCCACCTCGTCCACAGCCGCGAACCGCTTCAACCCGAACGCCTCGAGTTCGAGCCGGGTGCGCGGGTCGGCTCTGGTCTCAAGCAGGCTTTCGCGCAGCGTGGCCTTCAGCGCCGGGTCGAGGGCGGTACGCACGACCACCGGCTGGATCGGGTAGGGCCCCCACGACTCGAGTACGCGCACTTCTTCACGGAGGGTCGGGGTCCTCTCCAGCAGGAGCCTCAGGACGTTGGAGTCGATGCTCGCGGCGTCCGCCCCACCGTCCGCCACGAGCCGGACCGATGCAGGGTGGGACCCCGAGCGGATCGTCCGACCGAAGAACCGCTCGGCCTCCTCCGGCGACCCCAGCCTCGCCGCGAGCCCACCGTAGCCGCTGAGAGACCACGGGTCGTTGTAGGCCCAAGCATCGCCCTTCAGATCCCAAAACGACCGGGCGGGGGAGCAGCGACGCACGATGACGTCGCAGAAATAGACCGGCTTACCGCGCGCTCTCTCGTCCTCGAACACCGGCGCGACACCCAGGAGCTCCGCGGGCGGGCTCTCGCACTCGCGGAGCCCGAGGTAGGTCGGGGCGCACAGGAAGCCGACGTCCGCCCTTCCGCGGGAGAAGGGGTCCTCAGAGCGGCCCACCGAGCAGCGCTCCGGTCCCGAGACGCGTTCCTCGGCGGCCAGAGCGATCCCTCGGCCGCCCAGGCCCGGGCAGCGCCGCAGGTGGTCGGCCACCGCCTCGAAAAGGGCGAGCGGAAGCCCCGGGGAGAGATAGGTGAGCAGGCTAATCACGTGTGGGGGCGGACGGGTCTCCATGCTGGCGTCCTTTATACAGCTTTCCCCCACGGTTGACCGGGACCGTTCCATGCTGACAAGCGCCGCAGCTTGGTGCCCTGGCAGCGAAGATCGAGCCTCTCGGGGTCACCGCTACCCGTCCAATCCTGGGAAATATCCGGTTGGCTCCCGTTCGCTTGCCGACACGTACGTGCTGCTAGGCCACGGGGAACACGGAATCCCAATCTTCCTTCATGCTAACCATCGTCCAGCCACGGTCGCGGGCAATGCCGAGTAACCCCTCTGCCCCTGCGTCGTAGACAAACTCCCGCTCGGCATCGTCATGGTGGACGAGCATACTCAGCGACGGTCGCAGGGGATGCTCGGCGAACCGCAGCATCTCGATGTCGCCGTCGGAGTTTCCGGCGGCCAGGATCGGGCGACGTCCGACCCGACTCCAGATGCGAGTCGGTTTCGCCGGTCCGTCGTCCAGCACCTCGAGCTCCGCCTCGCGGACCACCGCCCCGCCGCGTTCGTCGGCCACGTAGCTCAGCGTTACGCCGCTCCCGATGACCCGCTCTCTCGGAACACCATAGATATCCTGCGTTACCGGGCGCATGAAGTCGCGGCCGCCGCCCGAGGCGATGTAGACGGCGAACCCGTTGGTCGAGAGGTAGTGGACGAGCTCGACCATCGGCTGGTACACGCACCCGAGGTACGGGCGGTCGAGGGTCGGGTGCGCGGCCGAACGCAGGAACTCCTCCGACGCGGCGTCGAACTCTTCCACCGTCATCCCCTCGAACGCCTTCATGACGCCCCCGAGCAATTGTCGAACGCGAGAATCGTCGCCGCTGTAGTAGTCGGTTACCGCTCCTCCCAGCCATGCGTGGTCTTGCTCGTAGGCGGCCTTCCACGGCTGCCGCTCTCGAAGCGAGGCGTCGCGTTCGGCGGCCTGCCGCAGACGCCGCAGAGCGAAGTCGAGCTGGATGTACATCGGCTTCTCGCACCACAGCGTGCCGTCGTTGTCGAAGACGGCGACACGCTCTTCTGGCGACACGAAGCCGGGTGCGCCCCGGCTGGTGATCGTCTCGACGAACCGCACGATCGCCCGGCGCGGCGGGCCGTCTCGCCACGACGGAAGCAGGTCCTTCATGGCCGGCACGGCATCAGGCCTTGCTCGCAAGCCCCTCTTCGAGCTTCTCCATCGCCTGATCGACGGTGAAGCTGGCCGCCCTCTGGCGGGGCGGGAACTCCCGGAACGTCCCCAGGAATTCGCCCACGATGCCCTGGGCGGGCACGAGCAGGAAGATGCGGTCCATATACCAGTCCCAGTACGTATTCGACGTCACATCAGCGCGCTCGAAGGGGTCGGTGCGCAGGTTGAAGAGCTTCGGCGCGCGCAGGGGGACGAAAGGCTCGAGCCAGATTTGCACCGTTCCTGCCACGCGTTGCTCCATGAACACCACCTTCCAGTTGTCGTAGCGCATCGCGAGGAGGTCGCCGTCGTCGGAGAAGTAGAAGAACTCGACGCGCGGGCTCTTGCTCTCCTCGCCGGTGAGGTAGGGCAAGAGGTTGTAGCCGTCGAGGTGCACCCGGAACGCCTTGTCGCCCGCCCGGTGGCCTTCGAGGAGCTTGCGCTTGACGTCGGGATCCCCGGCGGCGGCCAGGAACGTGGGTAACCAGTCCAGGTGGCTGACGACCTCGTTTGAGACGGCACCAGGGGCGATCCTGCCGGGCCAGCGCACCATGGCCGGCACGCGGAAGGCGCCCTCCCAGTTCGAGTTCTTCTCGTTGCGGAACGGGGTCATGGCGGCGTCGGGCCAACTGTTAATGTGCGGCCCGTTGTCGGTGCTGTAGAGGACGATCGTGTCCTCTGCGATGCCGAGCTCGTCGAGTTTGTCGAGCATAGTGCCGACCACTTTATCGTGGTCGATCATCGTGTCGTGGTAGTCCGACTGCCAGCGCCCGGCCTGGCCTCGGCTCTCGGGCTTGGTGTGCGTACGGAAGTGCATGTGGGTGGTGTTGAACCACACGAAAAAGGGCGTCTCGGCCTGGTGCTGGCGGTCGATGAAGCCGAGGGCCGCTTCGAGGAACTCGTCGTCGACGGTCTCCATGCGCTCCCTTGTAAGCGGTCCGGTGTCCTCGATGCGCCCGTCGGCCCAGCTGCGGATCACCCCGCGGGGACCGAATCGCTCCCTGAAGTCGGGGAAGTCGTCGGCCGGCGGGTAGTCTGGATGCTCCGGCTCCTCTTCGGCGTTCAGGTGGTACAGGTTGCCGAAGAACTCGTCGAAACCGTGGTTGGTCGGCAAGAAACTCGTCCTTGTCGCCGAGGTGGTTCTTGCCGAACTGGCCGGTGGCGTACCCCGAGCGGCTTCAGTAGCTCGGCGATCGTCGGATCCTCGCCGCGTAGTCCCATGTCGGCCCCCGGCAGGCCCACCTTGCTCAGGCCTGTGCGGAAGACGGATTGCCCGGTGATGAAGGCGGAGCGACCGGCCGTGCAGCTCTGCTCGCCGTAGCAGTCCGTGAAGCGCATGCCCTCTTCGGCGATCCGGTCGATGTTGGGCGTCCGGTAGCCCATCAGCCCGTCCGAGTAGGCGCTGAGGTTGGTGATGCCGATATCGTCGCCCCAGATGACGAGGATGTTCGGCCGGTTCTGCTGCCTGTCAGCCACGGTCCACTCCCTTCGTTCCGTTGCCTACTCGCATTACTCTGGTAGCCGGTATGGGACTCCGGCGCGGACGATGCAGCGGAAACCGATGTGGCACGTGCCGGTGTCGACCGGGTGGGGCATGCGCGCCGCCGGTCGGTAGCGCCGGCAGTAGTTGGGCGCGCACAAGAACGAACCGCCCTTGATCACCTTGCGCGGGATGGGGACGTCGGGCATCCGCGGGTCGTGGCTCTGCTCTCGGGCATCGGTGGTGGTGTTGCCGCTGCCGCAGCAGGCGCTTTCGGGCTGGTGATGATCCCGGTACCAATCCGTGGTCCATTCCCAGACGTTCCCCGTCACGTCGAACAGCCCGTAGCCGTTCGGGGGGAACGACCCGACGGGCGCCGACCGCTCGAACCTGTCGGTCTTGAGGTTCTCTACGGGGAATTCGCCCTGCCAGGTGTTGGCCATCATCTTGCCCTTCGGTGAGAACTCGTTCCCCCAAGGGTAAGTCGCGCCCTCGAGGCCCCCCCGGGCGGCGAACTCCCACTCGGCCTCGGTGGGAACCTCTTTTCCAGCCCAGCTCGCGTAGGCCACGACGTCCTCGTGGGCGACGTGCACGACCGGGTGCCGCTCCCGGCCGTGGAGGGTGCTGCCGGGGCCTTCGGGGTTGCGCCAATTCGTCCCCGGCACGTAGGCCCACCAGTTGTGGTGGTTGCGCAGGTCGACGCGGCGGCTAGGTTGGCGGAACACCACGGAACCGGCCACGAGCATCTCCGGCACGGCCCCCGGATAGTCGGCAGGGTCGGGCGGACGCTCGGCCACCGTGGTGTACTCGGTGGACTTCACGAAACGCCTGAACTCGGCGTTGGTGACGGCGTGCTCGTCCATCCAGAATCCGTCCACAGAGACGCGGTGGACGGGGCGCTCCTCGGGGTAGAATCCGTCCGAGCCCATAAGAAAGGCGCCTCCGGGCACCCAGACCATGTTCTTGTGGGGGGCACGTCCGGGACGATCCGAGCGTTCGGGTCCTCGCGAACCGTTCGGTCCCGCTTGGCGCGGGTTACGGGCGCTCACCCGACGCTACCTGCCAGTCCCAGGACGCGTGTGGCACGGTTGACGAGGCCCAAAACGCTCCGTACCCCGAGGGTAGCGGCGAAAGCCGTCAGCACGGCCGGCAAAGAGCGCCGGCAAGACGGCGAACGCTGTCAAAGTCAGCGGTCGCGTAGGCAAGTGGTTGCTCCATCGTAGCCCGTACCCCGCCCAATGATGCCACCCCGAGACGCCCGGCGCATCTGCCGGGGTCGACAGGCTGGTCCGCGGTGTCCCGCGACACCATAATGGGTTCGATGACCGGAGACCGCGCGATCACCTGGAACTGGAGCGAAGCTCTGCGCGGGGCCGTCTGCGCCCTGCCGGCCGCGGTCGTGCTGCTGGCCGTCGACGTCAACCTGGGGATCGTGTTCGCCATCGGCGTCTTGCCGGTAGCCATGATCGGCGTGCTACCGTCGCACAAGCAGCGGCTCCGGGCGTTGCTGCTGGGCATCGCGTTCGCGGTGGTGTATTTCCTGGGCAACGTCGTGAGCCAAATACCCCTCGCGGCGGTCGTCGCCCTGTTCGGCGTTTCCTACGGCGGGGTAGTTTTGGCGAGCGAGAGGCCCATCGGGCGGGTGGTGCTCGGCGTCGTGTTACCCGCGCTGGCGGTAGGCCTAAGCACCGCCCCGAGCAGCGGCTGGATCGTCGGCTTGTGCATGATCTTCGGGGCGCTGTGGGCTACCGGGGCCACGATGCTCTGGCCGGAGCGCGGCGCGAGCGCCACCCAACCGCCTCCGACACCCGACAGGCAACGGACCAGGACCTACGCGCTGCTCCTCGCCGGCGCGGCCAGTTTCGCCTTGCTGCTGGGATACGTGTTCGGTTTCAGGCATCTGGGTTGGACGCCGGCGGCCGTCGTGCTGGTGATGCGGCCGCTGCCAGACCTGCTCACCAGCCGGGGCGTCGGACGGGTACTGGCCACGCTTACCGGCGTCGTGTACGCGTGGCTGGTAGTCCAGTATGGCCCGTCCGAGCTCTTGCTGGCGATCACCGTGGTGGCCATCGTTGCGGCCATCCTGGCCACCCGGGGCAGCCGTTGGTACGTGGCTTCCGCCGGCACCGCCGCCCTGGTCATGCTGCTCGTGGGCGAGTCGACGCCCGACACGCTCGGATACACCCTGACGGAGCGCCTGGGCGAGACCCTGCTCGGGGTGGCTCTGGCGTACCTATTCGGCGTCGCCGTGCCGCTGGTCCTCAAGAGGTTCGCGAAAGCTGGCGCGTAGTGCAGAAGTCCCCTGTGGAGGTTGCATCCCGCGAAAACGCTGGCACCGCACGGGCCAGAGGCGGATGCTAGCGCTTGCGGCCGATGTTGCCCACGAGGGCCGCGACGGCGGTGACCAGGTAGATCTGCCCCATCAGCCCCTCGGTAACCGCCAGGGCCCGCGGGAGGCCGCCCTGGGGCGTGAGGTCGCCGTAGCCGACCGTGGCCATGGTTACGAAGCTGAAGTAGACGTAGTCGCTCCGCGTACCCCCCTCCTGCGAGGCGAAGAAGGGGCCCGATCCAAGATCCCCGACGGCCTCGAAGACCAAGGCGAAGGACAACCCTAGCAGCACGTAGATGCACACGGCGCCCAGGACCGTGAGCAGGCTGATCTCGGCCTGCAGCCTGAGCCGACGAGCGATGGCGCCGATCGCCCCCAGCGTCAGCAGGAGGCCCGTGATCGCGAGGTACCCGCTGGCGACCTCCGGTCTCTGTGTGAATGCGATAAGGATGCTGGCGCCGATACCGAGCACGGCGATGCCCCACCAGGCTCGCACGACCAATGGCCGCGCGCCCGAGGCCCACATGGCGATGCCGAGGTTGGCGGCAAGCCCCACGGTGGTCACCAGCAAAGCCCACGGCTCGTCCGGCGCGGAGATGGAGAAGAACACCGTCGCGAAGAGCAGGAGCAGGACCACGCCGAAGCGGCCCTGGACCCTGGCCCTCTCGCGCCCGGTGAGCCGGCCACCCCGCGCCGGCGCAGGTTGCCCGTCACCCACGAAGTAGACCCGTCCCCGCGCTGCTGGCGGTCAAGCGCGGGGCGTACCATCGGCTCGTCGAACGGCTCACGTGCCCATGATCGCGTACCGGCCGGCTCCAACGCAAGACGCCCGAAGACCCGGCCCGATAGCGACCAGGGGCACGCTAGACGCACGGCCGCCCGCGGGCGCCCGGTCCTCGACGGTCGCTTTAGCTACGGTCAGGGTGTCCCCTTGTCTCGTCGGTAACGGTGGCCGGCGGCGTTGACCTCAGCGCCGAAGAGCACCACGCAGGCCGT
The DNA here is from genome assembly GCA_963769655.1 of uncultured Rubrobacteraceae bacterium. Taxonomy (GTDB): domain Bacteria; phylum Actinomycetota; class Rubrobacteria; order Rubrobacterales; family Rubrobacteraceae; genus CAVYMT01. Next base: position 1,093,099 of record CAVYMT010000007.1, read on the forward strand.
CAGGTAGAGGTAGAACAGTAGCCCAATGGCCACGCCGAGACTCCCAATGGTGGTGCCGTAGTCGGCGAAGTTCGCCAGGTAGAGCGAGAACCCCACGGAGGAGACGATCCAGGCAACCACGGCGACCGCGGCGCCGGTGGTGACGAGGCGGTAGGGCTGCTCCACGTTGGGGGCGACGCGGTAGACGACCGACAAAACGAGCGTGATCAGGATGAGGGCGACGGGGAGACGCAGCCACGTCCATAGGGTTACCGCCACCTCGTCGAGGCCCACAAGTCCGGCAAGGTACTCCGCCAGCCGCGAACCGACCAGCATCGCGGCGGTCGCGGCGACCGAGGCGACGGCCAGCGCGGGGCCAAAGGCGACGAGCAGCAGGAACCGCTTCCAGGCGGGACGGGTCTCCCCGACCTCGTAGAGAGCGTTCAGGGCGTAGACGAGCGTGCGGGCCAGGGCGTAGATGGAGTACAGGGCGACCGCGACCCCGAAAGAGATCAGGCCTCCGGCGGCCTGCCTACGGGCCTCCTCGACCACGCTGACGAGCACCCCCGAATCTCCCCCCGGAAGCTCTGAACCGGCTTGGTCGAGCGACCGTTCGAAGAAGCCATCGAGGTCCAGCACGCCGAGCAGCGCGACCACCAGAAGCGCGAAGGGGAAGAGGCCGAACAGCCCCCGGTATGCCAGAGCGGCGGAGTGGGTCGTCATGCGGTGGGCAAAGAAGGCGCGCGTCGAGCGTTTGCCCAGTTCGACGACCCCGGGACCTTTCGTGCCCATGCTAGTCCTCGGCGGCCGAACTGGACGGCGACGCGTCGGGCAGGCCCATCATGCGCGAGATCCATCGCGTCTCTGGGAACGTCTCGAGCATGACGGCCACGAAGAGGGTGAGCGGCAGGGCCAGGAGCGCCACTACGGAAGGCAGCCTGCGCGCGAGCCAGGTGTACGCCGGCACGCACAGAAGGCTGAACACCTTCGCGAAAAGGATCGGGTTCAGGATCGGCGCGGCCAAGTGCATCCCGGCGAGCACGGCAACGACCGCGGCCAGAACCACCACCCGCGCGAACGAAGCGTTTTGCTGCGCCGCCATACCGTGCCCCTTTCCCAGGTCGGCCGACGGGGCCGATCCTATCCCGGCAACCACCGTCCCCCGAGTATGCCCTAACCCCGGGGTACACGGACGGGTAGATCCTTCCCTCACCGAAGCCCTGCGTCAACCTCCAGATTCACCCCGAACGGGTCGGCGGATGGTCCGCGAGCCGTGTGGCCGGAACTCTCTCCGATCTCGAAAAATACGCAATTCGCGTGATGTGACGCTCGTCTCCCCACGCAACAATTGGCGGTGTAACGCAGTCCAAAGAGAAGGAGCAGGGAATGAAGAAGCTTGTTGCGGTAGGAGCGATGCTGGCAATGATGGTCATCGCGGTCTCCCCGGCCTCGGCTCAGGCCATCGGCGGCGACGTGGACGCCACGTTCGTCGATGCCTCCCAGGTACAGCTGGCGGCGGCGTTCCAGACCAACGAGGGTGACGCCACCGCAGATGCCAGCGGCGTTGGCAGCGCGGCGGCCGCCGAGATCAGCCAGGATCTCTCCATAGATCAGACCCAGGTCAACGGCGGATTCGACGACGACTTCCTCGACGACGATTTCTTTATCGTAGTGTTCTAGGCGGCTCGTCCGGGGCCGGGGTCCTCAGGGGCCCCGGCCTCTTTCTGTTGCAGGGGCGCTCCACCCGGGCATCGGACGGGCCCGTATACGAGGGGTATCGGCGGGACACGCCACCGGGCTTAGCGCCAGTTTCGCTCGGTAACGACGGCCCTGAGGCTCTTCCGGTCCAACGTCCTGCCGCATCCGGGACAGTTCGTCAGGTGCTCGGTGTAGGTCTCGCTCACCTGGTCGTTATCGAAGAACACCCATTGGTGCCTACCACCGGTCCACCAGAACTCTCCCCAGAACTTGTTCCGACGCTCGCACGGGCACATCAACGCCACCATATGTAAACCTCCTCCTCCTCGACAGCGTGGGGCAATAGTAACGCGACATACAAGAATCTGGGCCGCTCCGGCCCATCCAACGGGCAAAGTTGGCCCGAATTGTGTAGCCGACACTACTCGGCGGTCGCGGCCGGGGCCTCGTCGCGGCGACCGGGGAGCCTTCCCACGCCTGGACACGACGCCCATCTCCACCGTTGGCGAGAGATTGTGCACCGTTCGGTCCACGACGCCTCTCCTGCGGAGGTTCCGCAGCGAGGCGGGCACGAGCGCCACGCCCGCACCGCCGGCGACGAGGCCGACTATGTTCTGCATGAGCCACACGTCCTTCTGCACCGCTTTGGGGACGAAGCCCGCCAGGCGGCAGGCCTCCGTGACCTGACCGTAGAGGCCCGGCATCGGGTACCGGGCGGGCAGGACGAAGGGCTCGTCCACGACGTCTCGCAGCTCTAGCTTCGACGTCGAGGCGAGCGGATGCGCCGCGGGCAGGGCGAGGACCAGCGGCTCGCGCGAGACGCGTTCGATCTCCAGCGTGGCGTCCTCGAGCGGGAGGTACAGAAAACCGACGTCGATCTGGGTGCTCAGCGGCGGCTGGGCCATGCCAAGCTGCCGGGCCGCACCGTTGATACTCGACTCCTCGGCAACCGCGGCAAAGTACCTGAGCCTTCGTAGGTCCATCTCGGGGTTATGGCAAGGATGTATGGGTAGGGCACGAACTCGGTATTGGACATATATCGCTCAGGCGTTCAGAATGGTAGGCGAGGGAAGATAGGCGACGGGAAGGGTGCGTCCGCGGGGGATTCCGGGCCGGCCCAGAAGAGGCCGTGACGGGTCGAGAGGGACGATCGGGCGTGGGAGCCGTCCCAAGAAGGGGGCCAAAAAAGATGTCCACGGGCGCTGGCGCTTTGGGCGGGGGAAACGGCTCGACGACGCGATGGGTCGTGACCTTGTGCTGGGTGGCGGTGGCGCTTGACGGGTTCGATCTCGTCGTACTTGGGGCCGTGACCCCGGCGCTCTTGGAGTACGAGCCCTGGGGACTCTCGCCGACCACGGTTGGTGCTATCACGTCTTACGGTCTGGTTGGCATGATGATCGGGGCTCTAAGCATCGGGACGGTGAGCGACGTGATCGGGCGCCGCACGGCCGTCATGGTCAGCGTCACGAGCTTCTCGGTGTTCACGGCGCTGCTCGCGGTCGCGCCCTCGCCGGAGATCTTCGGCCTGCTGCGCTTTCTGGCCGGCCTCGGCCTCGGGGGGCTTATCCCGACGGCGGCCACGCTGGTCTCCGAGTACGCGCACCTCCGGCGCGGAAGCTCCTCGATCACCTTCATGATGACCGGCTACCACGTGGGCGGGGTTCTCACGGCGTTGCTGGCCATCCCGATACTTCCTTCCCTCGGCTGGCGGGCGATGTTCGTGATCGGCGCGCTGCCAGCCCTCGTCCTGGTGCCCCTGATGATCCGGAACCTCCCGGAGTCCCCGAGCTTTCTGGTGGCCCGGGGCCGCAGGGACGAGGCCGAGGAACTCGCCGACCGCTACGGCATCGCCCTCGAACAAGAGGAGGTCAGGGAGGTGCAAGCCGAGGAGCGCGCCTCCGAGGGCGGCAGGTTCGGGGCGCTGAAGACCCTGTTCGCTGGCGGGTACATCCTCGGGACGCTCGCCTTCTGGGCCGCATCGTTCATGGGTTTGCTCCTCGTCTACGGTCTCAACCAGTGGCTGCCAACGATCATGCGCGACGCGGGCTACGCGCTTGGCGCGGCCCTCGCCTTCCTGCTCGTTCTCAACGTGGGGGCCGTGATCGGGCTGCTCGTAGCCGGGCCGGTGGCCGACAGGTACGGCTCGAAGGTGGCCTGCGCCGGTTGGTTCGCACTCTCGGCTGTCTTCCTGTTCCTCCTGAGCGTGCAGTTGTCGTTGCCCCTGACCTACCTCGTGGTGCTCGCCACGGGCATCTTCGTCTTCAGCGCCCAGGTCCTGCTCTACGCATACGTGAGCAAGCACTACCCCACCAGCGGACGCGGCACGGCCCTCGGTTGGGCCGCGGGGATCGGCCGGATCGGGGCCATCTGCGGTCCCCTGCTCGGCGGGCTGCTCCTGGGCGCCGGGCTCGCCGTGCCCTGGGGCTTCTACGCCTTCGCGCTCGTCGGGCTGGCGGGGGCCGTCTTTATCGCGCTGGTGCCGCGTTCCCCCGCCGAATCCGTCAGGGGGACGTCGGGGGGCGACGTGGGCACGCCCGAGGCGGCCGGGTGAGCCGGACATAGGGTCCGGTTTCGAGCAGATGTCCCGCCGGGTACCGGAACCCTCGTTGGGAAACGGAAGGAGAAAATGCGCACGCAAGTAGGGATCGTGGGCGGGGGCCCCGCCGGTCTGATCCTCTCGCACCTGCTGCACCTCGAGGGCATCGAATCGGTGGTCCTGGAGCTGCGCGCCCGCGAGGAGCTCGAGGCGGAGATCCGGGCCGGCGTGCTCGAGCAAGGGACCACGGACCTGCTCATCGCGACGGGCGTGGGCGACCGCATGAGGGAGGAGGGCGCCGTCCACCACGGGGTGAACCTGCAGTTCGACGGCCGCCGGGAACGCATCGACCTGAGCGGCCTCACGGGCAAGACGATCACGCTCTACGGCCAGCACGAGGTTGTAAAGGACCTCGTCCGCGCCAGGCTCGACGCCGACGGCCGGATCCTTTTCGAGGCCAGGGGCGTGGAGATCCAGGACATCGAAACCGACGCCCCGAAGATACGCTTCAACAAGGACGGCGAGGACGAGGAGCTGACCTGCGACTTCGTCGTCGGGACCGACGGGTTTCACGGGGTGTCGCGGCACCACATACCAGAAGGGGTCCGCAAGGAGTACGAGCGCCGTTACCCCTTCGGCTGGTTCGGCATCCTCGTCGAAGGACCGCCTTCGACCGAGGAGCTCATCTACACGCTCCACGACAACGGCTTCGCCCTCGTCAGCACCCGCTCCCCAGAGATACAGCGCCTCTACTTCCAGTGCGACCCCGACGACGACGTCGCGAACTGGCCAGACGAGAGGGTCTGGTCGGAGATGCACGCTCGGCTCGACACCGAGGACGGCTGGACCGTCAGCGAGGGAGAGATCGTGCAGAAGAATATCGTCCAGATGCGCTCGTACGTCTGCGAGCCGATGCGCCACGGCAGGCTGTTTCTGGCCGGGGACGCCGCGCACATCGTCCCGCCGACGGGCGCCAAGGGCATGAACCTGGCCGTCGCCGACGTCCGCGTCCTGTCGCGGGGCCTCGAAGCGTCCTACGCCTCGGGAGACACCCGATTACTGGATGACTACTCGGAGATTTGCCTCGAGCGCGTGTGGAAGGCTAGCCGGTTCTCGTGGTGGATGACCTCGATGCTCCACCGCTTCCACGAGAACAACGACTTCCAGTACATGATGCAGGTCGCCGAGCTCGACTACGTCACGGGCTCCAGGGCGGCCTCGACCTCCCTGGCCGAAAACTACGTCGGCCTGCCGATGAACCCACAGTTCGAGACCTCCACGCGAGAAAGGACCGCATCGTGAGCCCGAAACCGGGCGGGAGTCCACTGCCAGGCTCGACGAGGACGGAGGAACCAGTTGGATAACGTAACGGGGTTGAGGGAGGCCGTCGCGGAGCTGGTAAACGACGGCGACGCCGTCGCCCTCGAAGGGTTCACCCACCTCATACCGAGCGCTGCGGCGCACGAGATCATCCGCCAGAAAAGGACGGGGCTCACCCTGATCCGGATGACCCCCGACCTCATCTACGACCAGATGATAGGGATGGGGTGCGCGAGCAAGCTGATCTTCTCCTGGGGCGGCAACCCGGGCGTCGGGTCCCTGCACCGCTTCAGCGACGCCATCGAGAACGGCTGGCCCGAACCCCTGGAGATAGAGGAGCACTCCCACGCCGGCATGGCGAACAGGTACGTGGCAGGCGCCTCGAACCTCCCCTTCGCCGTCCTGCGCGGCTACGTCGGCACCGACCTTCCTGAAGGTCACCTCGACCATCGCCCCGATAACCTGCCCCTTCACCGGCGAGGAGCTGATGGCGGTGCCGGCCGTGAACCCCGACGTCGCCATCATCCACGCCCAGCAGGCCGACAGCCGCGGCAACGTCGCGATCTGGGGGATCAGCGGCATCCAGAAGGAGGCCGCGCTCTCGGCGGACCGGGTCATCGTGACGGTCGAGGAGGTCGTGGACGAGTTCGCGCCGCGCCCGTTCGAGATCGTCTTGCCCTCCGTGGCCGTCGACGCGATAGCGGTGGAGCCCCACGGGGCGCACCCTTCCTACGCGGACGGCTACTACGACCGCGACAACGCCTTCTACGAGGCTTGGGACCCGATCGGGCGCGACCGCGAGAAGTTCCAGGCGTGGATGGAGCGGCACGTGCTCGGGATGGAGACTTCGCCGAGTATCTGCGGAGCATCGGCCGGGAGGAGGCGCTCAGATGACGGGCGACGGGCGCGACGCGAAACCGCGGCGTTCGACTACACCGCCGACGAGATGATGACCGTGGCCGCCTAGCCGCGAGCTCGCCGACGGGGCCGTGTGCTTCGTCGGGATCGGGCTCCCGAGCGAGGCCGCGAACCTGGCCCGGGCCACGCACGCGCCGGGGTGCTTTCTGATCTACGAGTCCGGCACCCTTGGCGCGAAGCCCGACGTCCTGCCGCTCTCCATCGGGGACGGCGTCCTGGCCGAGCACGCCGACTCGGTGGTCTCGGTGCCCGAGGTCTTCAACTACTGGCTGCAGGCCGGGCGCGTGGACGTGGGCTTTCTGGGCGCCGCCCAGATAGACCGCTTCGGCAACATCAACACCACCGTCGTCGGCGCCTACGACGACCCGAAGGTCCGGCTGCCCGGCGCCGGGCGGCGCGCCGGAGATCGCCGCCTCCGCCAGGGAGGTGATCATCATGCTCCGCCACAAGCCGCGCGCCTTCGTCGAGGAGCTGGCCTTCGTCACCTCGGTCGGGCCACGGCACGGGCGGCGACTCCCGCGAGGAGACTCGGCTACGCGGGCGCTGGCCCGACGGTCGCTCATCACGGACCTCGGCGTCCTCAGGCCCGACCCGGAGACGAAGGAGCTGACCCTCGTCGCCCTCCACCCCGGCGCGACCGTCGAGGAGGCGAGGGAGGCGACGGGCTGGGACCTGCAAGGTCGCCGAGGAGATCGTCGACGACCGACCCCCCGACCGCGAGGAGCTCACCGTCCTGCGAGACCTGCGGGCGAGGACAGAGGCGGCGCGGAAGGGACCGGCGGGGACGAGGTCTCGGAGCCGCGAGCACGACCAGAGAGGAGCGGCTGAGACCGATGGCTTACGGAGGAGCACGGCGAGGCCTGGATCGTGGGCGCGGTCCGTACGCCCGGTCGGCCGGCACGGCGGCTCTTTGGCCGCCGTCCGCCCGGACGACCTCGGGGCGACGGCCCTCGAGGCCCTGATGGAGCGTACCGGCGTCCCCCCGTCGGAGGTCGAGGACGTCTACTTCGGCTGCGCCAACCAGGCCGGCGAGGACAACCGCGACGTGGCGAGGATGCGCCTGCTGCTCGCGGGCTTCCCCGAGACCGTCGGCCGGCGCCACGGTCAACCGACTGTGCGGCTCGGGGCTGGACGCCGTGGCCAGCGCCGCCCGCGCCGTGATGCTCGGGGAGGCCGACGCCTACGTCGGCGGCGGGGTCGAGTCCATGAGCCGCGCGCCCTGGGCCGTGCCCAAGCCCGAGCGCGCCTTCCCGACCGGGCACGCCACGATGTACGACACCACCTTGGGCTGGCGCTTCGTCAACCCGAGGATGGAGGAGCTGGGGCACACCGACTCGCTCGGGCATGACCGCCGAGAACCTCGCCGAGGAGCGCTTCCGCGTCACCGCCGAGGAGCAGACAGCCCGAGGAGCTCGCCGACGGAGTACGACGTCTCCAGGGAGGCCCAGGACCGCTTCGCCCTGCGCAGCCACGAGAAGGCCGTCGCGGCCCAGGACGGGAAGCGCTTTCGCGACGAGATCGTGCCGGTAAAGGTCAAGACGCGCAAGGGCGCGAGACCGTCGTCGAGGCCGACGAGGGGCCCGAGGCGCGACACCACGCTCGAGAAGCTCGGCAAGCTCAGGCCCGCCTTCAAGGAGGACGGGCAGCGTCACGGCGGGCAACTCCAGCTCCCTCAACGACGGGGCCGCGGCGGTGCTGGTGGTCTCGGCGGACTACGCCGAGGCGCACGGCCTCGCGCCCGCTGGCCAAGGTGAGGAGCATCGCCGTCGCCGGGGTCCCGCCGCGCGTGATGGGCATAGGCCCCGTGCCCGCCACGCGGAAGGCGCTCGGATCGGGCCGGGGTCTCGATGGACGACGTCGGTCTGGTCGAGCTCAACGAGGCGTTCGCCGCGCAGTCGCCTCGCGGTCCTCCACGAGTGGGGGATGGACCCGGAGGACGAGCGGCTCAACCCCAACGGCGGGGCGATAGCCCTCGGGCACCCCCTGGGGTGCGTCGGGGGCGCGCATCCTGACGACGCTCGTGCACGAGATGGGCCGCAGGGACGAGGTCGATCTCGGGCTCGCCACGATGTGCATCGGCGTCGGGCAGGGCATCGCGATGGTCGTGGAGAAGGTGTGAGTTGAGTCAGCATGAGGGGTGAGGGTCGCCGCGCCAGCGGGGGTCCTGGCATAGGGAAGGAGTGAGGCGCGTGACGCAGCGTACCGAGATCGAGACCGCCGGGGAGGCGGCCGGGCACCCACCATACCTGTACCCCGACTACAAGTCCACGCGCCTGCGGGCGCCCAAGGAGCCGCTCGTCATCCTGCCGCACACGCTCTCGGAGATCAGCGGCCCGGCCTACGGGCACGGGCGAATAGGCGAGCTCGACGACGACCTGACGCGCCAGTACGAGGGCGATCCGTTGGGGGAGCGCATCATCGTGACGGGCCGCGTCCTCGACGGCGACGGGCGGCCGGTCCGCGACAGCCTCGTCGAGGTCTGGCAGGCAAACGCCGCGGGGCGCTACATCCACCAGGACGACCGCGCACCCGGCCCCGCTGGACCCGAACTTCTCCGGCGCGGGCCGCTGCCTCACCGACGACGAGGGCCGCTACCGCTTCGTCACGGTAAAGCCCGGCGCGTACCCGTGGAAGAACCACGACAACGCCTGGCGGCCGGCGCACATCCACTTCTCGGTCTTCGGCTCGTCCTTCGCCACCAGGCTCATAACCCAGATGTACTTCCCCGGCGACCCGCTCTTCGAGTACGACCCGATCTTCCAGTCGGTGCGCGACCCGAAGGCCCAGCGGCGCCTGATCTCCTCCTTCGACCTCGAGACGACCGAGCCCGAGTGGGCGCTCGGCTACCACTTCGACATCGTCCTCGAGGGGCCGCGACGCGACGCCGATCGGAGGACCACAGGTGAACTCAGAACAGGGACAGCCGGCGAGCGAGAACCGACGCCCTCGCAGACCATCGGCCCCTTCTTCCACTTCTCCCTGCCTACCCCGAGAGGCGAGCGCCTCGTGGCCCCCGACGACCCCGCGCGATACGCATCATCGGCATCGTCTACGACGGGGCGGGGGACCCCGTCCGGACGCCCTGGTCGAGATCTGGCAGGCCAACCGGGCGGGCCGCTACGCGCACCCGGCGGACGGCAGGGAAGACCCCGCCCGCTCGAGGACGGCTTCACCGGCTTCGGCCGCTACCCGACCGGACGCCGACGGCCGCTACGAGTTCTTGACGGTCAAGCCCGCGTCCGTTCCGGCCCGGACGGCACCTGCAGGCGCCGCACATCTCCGTCACGGTCTTCGCCCGCGGCCTGCTCAAGCAGCTCGTAACGCGCCTCTACTTCCCCGACGAGGAGGAGGCCAACGCCGCCGACCCGGTGCTGAACTCCGTCGAGGACCCGGCCGCGCGCTCGAGCCTTGATCGCCCGCGCCCTGGGGACGGCGCCCTCGGCTTCGACATCCGCCTGCAGGGTGACCGGGCAGACCGCGTTCTTCGATGTGTGACGCGGAAGGCGCCGGCCGTGGGAGGCCCCGTGTCTGAGGACCTGTTCGGGCCGATCTTCGTCCCGGACACGATGCGGGAGGCGGTCGGGGGCAGGGCGTGGCTGCAGGCGATGCTCGACGCGGAGGCGGCGCTCGCGGCTCGCGGAGGCGCGGGTCGGCCTGATCCCGGCCGACGCCGCCGAAGCCATCGCCTGCCGCTGCGACGCCGGCCTCTTCGACCCGGAGGAGATCGGACACGCGGGACCGCGCCGCCGGCAACCCCGTCCGTGCCCTCGTGCGGGCGCTGACTGCCGACGTCTCGAGCGTCTCGGAAGACGCGGCCCGCCACGTCCACAAGGGCGCGACGAGCCAGGACATCACGGACACCGCCGCGATGCTCGTCGCGCGCCGGGCGCTCGACCTGATCCTCGCCGACCTCGACGGGATCGCCGCGGCGTGCGCGCGCCTCGCCGACGAGCACCGCGACACCGCTCATGCCGGGCCGCACCCTGCTGCAGCAGGCCCTCCCCACCACCTTCGGCCTCAAGGCCGCCGGCTGGCTCGTCGCCGTCCTCGAAGCGCCGCAAACGCCTCATCGCCATACGATCTACGGCCCTCGCGGTCCAGCTTGGCGGGGCGGCAGGGACGCTGGCCTCTCTGGGTCCGTCGGGGATCGATGTCCTGCGCGAGTTCGCGCTGCAGCTCGGGCTCGCCGAACCTGTTGTCCCGTGGCACACGGCGCGGATCCCGGATCTCCGAGCTTGGAGGTGTCCTGGCCCTCGCCGCCGGTACGATGCACAAGCTGGCGCTCGATATTGTCCTGATGGCGCAGACCGAGGTCGGCGAGGTCGCCGAGCCGGCGGGCGAGGGGCGCGGCGGATCCTCGACGCTGCCGCACAAGCGCAACCCCATCCTGGCCGTCACCGCCGTCGCCTGCGCCCACCGCGTCTATCCACTGGCCCAGACGCTGCAGGCCGCCATGGCCCAGGAGCACGAACGGGCCGCCGGGGACTGGCACGCCGAGTGGGAGCCTATGAGCGACGCGCTGGCCCTGACCGGCGGCGCGGCCTCCGCGATGCGCGAGGCGCTGGAGGGCCTGCAAGTGCGCCCCGAGAACATGCGGGCCAACCTCGACGCCACCGATGGTCTGCTCCTCGCCGAGCGGATGACGACCATCGCCGCGGAGAAACTCGGTCGGATGGAGGCCCACGAGCTCGTGCAGGCGGCCGCTCGGCGCACCCTCGATGGCGAGAAGTCCTTCCGCGAGGAGTTGCTCGCGGACACCGCGCTCGGCGAGGCATTGTCGGCGGAGGACGTCGACGCCGCGCTCGACCCGGCCGGCTACCTGGGCTCGGCCGAGGCGTTCGTGGACCGGGCGCTCGACCTTTACCGCCAGGAGGTCCCGGCATGACGGACGCCGTGACGTTACGCCACGAGCTCGAAGGCCCCGACAGCGCGCCCGTGCTCGTGATGGCCAACTCCCTCGGCACGACGCTGAACATGTGGGACAACCAGGCGCCCGAGCTCCGCGGACCCTTCCGTCTCCTGCGCTACGATCACCGCGGCCACGGCGGCTCGTCCGTGCCGCCGGGACCGTACGGGATCGAAGACCTCGGACGGGACCTGCTGGCGCTCCTCGACGCGCTGGGGATCGAAAGCTTCTCCTTCTGCGGCCTCTCGATCGGGGGCGCGGTAGGCATGTGGCTGGCCAGCGAGGCCCCCGAACGCGTCGAGCGTCTGGTACTCCTGTGCACCTCGTCCAGCTTCGGCCCGCCAGATCCGTGGGGGGAGCGTGCCACGACGGTGCGGGCAGAGGGCCTCGAGGCCATTGCCGATGCGGTACTCGAACGCTGGTTCACCCCGGAGTTCCGCGCCAGCCGTCCGGCCACCGTCGATTGGGCCAGGGAGATGCTGCTAGAGACACCGCCGGAGGGCTACGCGGGCTGTTGCGAGGCGATCCGGGACCTCGACCTGACGAGCAGGCTCGCCGCGATACGGGCCCCCACGCTCGTCGTCGCGGGCGCGGAAGATCCGGCCACCCCGCCCGAGCACGCCAGGCGCATCCGCGACGGTATCCCCGGCTCGCGCCTCGAGGTGATGCCGCAGGCCGCCCACCTGGCCAACGTCGAGCAGGCCGACGCGGTCACGCGGGCGATCCTCGCCCACCTGTCCCCCACGAAACGAGGGAACGCATGAGCGACCAGCGCCCCGATTCGCCATACGCCAGAGGCATGAAGGTCCGCCGCGAGGTTCTTGGAGACCATTACGTGGACGCCGCGGTGGAGCGCACGACGGGGTTCACCGCAGACTTTCAGGATCTCATCACCCGCTACGCGTGGGGAGAGATCTGGACGCGCCCCGGGCTGGACCGCAAGACCCGCAGTTGCATAACCCTCACCGCGCTGGTTGCCCTGGGCCACGTCGAAGAGCTCAAGCTGCACGTCCGCGCCGCGCTGCGCAACGGCCTGACCGAGGACGAGATAAAGGAGGTCCTGCTCCAGTGCGCGGTCTACTGCGGCGCGCCGGCGGCCAACGCCGCCTTCGCCGCCGCCCAGCGCGTCCTCGCCGACCTTTCCGCGGAAGACCCGTCGACCGAACAAGGTAAGTTCGAGGCATCGGGCTGAGGCGGCCACAGGCGGCAACGGCCCGTCGGGAATGTACAGCCGGCGCCACCTGTTCGTGTTTGCGCCGGGACTCGACGCTTCTAGAATGGTCCCGAGGATAGGTAGCTCGTTCGTATTCGGGGGCAGCATGGCGGTCTCGCAGGACCAACGCAGCTCGACAGGCAGCATCGGGATGTCAGGCCACGCAGATCCCAGAACCCAACGAGAAAGGTGTGATGCGAGTTGCGAACCCTCGTTCTTCAAGGGCCGAACCTGAACCGGCTCGGCCTCCGCAAGCCCGAGATCTACGGCACGCGCACGCTCTCCGAGGTTCAGGAAGCGATGGACCGCAGGGCGGAGGAGCTGGGGACTAGCCTGAGCCACTTCCAGGCCAACTCCGAGGGCGCCCTGATCGACTGGCTCCAGGAGCGCCAGGACGGGGCTGACGCCATCGTTTGCAACCCGGCCGGCCTCACCAACTACGGCCTGTCGTTGCGGGACGCGCTCGACGAGGCGGAGCGGGACCTCGCGATCGTCCACATCTCGAACGTGCAGGCCCGCGAGCAGTGGCGCCGCCACGACGTCTTCGGCGAGATAGCGAACCTCTACATCGCGGGCCTGGGGTGGCGGGGCTACCTGACCGCCCTCGATGCCCTGCACGAACGCTTCACCGAGCGTGCCGCCGCAGAAACGGGCGGATAATGGGCGGGGTTCGCATCGCGGTGGCGGGCGCGGGCCTGATCGGTCGCAGCCATATACGCCTGGTCCATGAGAGCCCGTCCTGCGAGCTGGCCGCCATCGTCGACCCTGCGCCGGCGGCGGCCGAGCTCGCTCGGGATGCCGGCGCGCCTATCCACCCGAACCTCGCCGACCTGTTCGCCGCCGGGCGGCCTGACGGTGTGATCGTGGCGACCCCGAACCGGCTGCACGTCGAGAACGGCCTCGAGTGCGTGGAGCACGGCGTCCCGGCGCTGGTCGAGAAGCCGATAGCGGACTCCGTGGATGAGGGCCTGCGCCTGGTCGAGGCGGCGGAGGCCGCCGGGGTGCCGCTGCTCGTCGGCCACCACCGGCGCCACAGCCCGATACTGGAGAAGGCGCGCGAGGTCGTGGGGGACGGCACGCTCGGACGGATCGTCGCCGTCATGGGCAGCGCGCTGTTCTACAAACCAGACCACTACTTCGACGAAGGGCCGTGGCGCCGCGAGATCGGCGGCGGCCCCATCCTGCTCAACATGATCCACGAGGTCGACGACCTGCGTTCGCTGTGCGGAGAGATCGCCGCCGTGCAGGCGCTCTCCTCCGGCGCGACCCGCGGCTTCCCCGTAGAGGACACCGTGGCGATCAACCTCCGCTTCGAGAACGGCGCGCTCGGCACGTTCCTGCTCTCGGACACCGCGGCGGCGGCGCGGAGCTGGGAGCAGACATCGAGCGAAAACGCCACCTACGCGCACTACCCGGACGAGGACTGCTACGTGATCTCCGGCAACCGCGGCTCGCTGGCCGTCCCCACCATGCGCCTGAAGACCTTCTCCGAGGAGCGCTCCTGGTGGAAGCCCATGGAGGAAAGCGTGGTGGACGTCCGGCGTGAGGATCCGCTCGCGCGCCAGTTGGAGCACTTCTGCGCCGTCGTTCGCGGCGAGGCGCAGCCGCTGGTGAGCGGGCGCGACGGGCTCCAGACGCTGCGGATCACGCTCGCGACCTACGAGGCCGCGCAGACAGGAACCCCGGTGCTTCTGTAGCCCATGGAGGACTCGGCGGCGCCAGAGAACAGATAGACGAGGTAAGGAGCAGAGAGATGCCTTTCGAACTCGACGACAGGGTAGCCGTGGTAACCGGCGGAGCCTCCGGCATAGGGTACGCCATCTCCGAGCGCCTCTCGCGGGCCGGCGCGCGGGTGATCGTCGCCGACAGGGACGCCGAAGCCGCCGAAGCCGCCGCCGAGCGTCTCGGTGGAGGGGCGACGAGCGTCCGCGCCGACGTGACGAGCCCCGAGGATGTCGAGGCCATGGTTGCCCGGGCGCTGGAGGCCTTCGGCAAGCTGGACATACTCGTCAACAACGCCGGCATCAACGGCCGCAACGCGCCGCTGTGGGAGGTCACCGACGAGGAGTGGGAGACGCTCATGGCGATCAACCTGACGTCGGTCTTCCGCTGCTGCCGGGCTGCCGTCCCCCACATGCGGGAGCGGGGCACCGGCTCGATCATCAACATGTCCTCCATCGGGGGAAAGGAGGGCAACGCCAACGCCGGGCCCTACGGGGCATCCAAGGCCGCCGTGATCTGCCTGACCAAGGCCCTCGCCAAAGAGGTCACCCACGACGGTGTGAGGGTCAATTGCGTGGCCCCGGCCCTCATAGAGACGCCGCTCTTGGCGCAGGTTCCCCCCGAGGACGTCGCGCGGCTGACGGCCAAGATCCCGATGGGCAGGATGGGGCGCCCGGAGGAGGTGGCGGCGGTGGTCCACTTTTTGGCCTCCGACGACGCCAGCTTCGTCACCGGACAGTGCTACGACGTCAGCGGCGGCCGAGCAACGTATTGAAGAAGCCGGTCAGCCCGCTGCGCCCTTCGGGCTCCGCTCTCAGCACGCGCCCTGCGGGCGCTTTCAGCAAACATCCGGGAGCGGTTTGGTGCTGGCGCGCGATGGGCGGGCGTTGGAGGGCTGAGATCCGAGGAGGCGTTTGAACGTGCGGGATAGGCAGCGGGACTTGTCGCGTCTGAGCCTTAACCAGATCACCACGAAGGGCTGGAGCTTGCCGGAGGCGGTCGAGGGCTGCCTGCGGGCGGGCGTTCCCGCGATCTCGCCCTGGCGCGACAAGGTAGCCGAGGTGGGGTTGTCCGAAGCGGCCCGCCTGCTGCGCGAGTCGGGGCTGCGGGTCCACAGCCTGCACGTCGGCGGGGACTTCCCGGCGGCGAGCGAGGACGAGCGGCGCGCCCGCCTCGAGGACAACCGCCGCGCCCTGGAAGAGGCCGCCGAACTGGGCGCAGATAACCTCACGCTGCGCGCCGGTGGGATGCCGGACCGCGACGTGGACGCCGCCCGAGCGATGGTCGAGAGGGGGGTCGAGGCGCTTATCCCCCACGCCGAAGACTGCGGCGTGAAGCTTGCGGTCGAGCCTCTGCACCCGGCACTGGCGGCGGATCGCTCGGTCCTCGTCACCCTGCGCCAGGCCAACGACCTGCTGGACCGTCTCGACTCGCCACAGGTCGGTGTTGCGATAGACGCCTACCACGTCTGGTGGGATCCGGAGCTGTACGGCGAGATCTCCCGCTCGGCCGGCCGCATCGTGGGCTTCCACATCGACGACTGGCCCGTTACCAACCCGAACCCGACGCTCTCGCGCGCCATCATGGGCGACGGGGTGATCGAGCTTCGGCGCATAAGGCGGGCGGTGGACGAGGCCGGGTACTCGGGACCGATGGAGGTCGAGATCTTCAACCCGACCTACTGGGAGATGCCTGGCGACGAGGTACTGGAACTAATGATAGACGGCTACGTCAACCATGTTCTTTAGCCTCTTGGGTGCCACCCGTTGAGGTAGACCCCGGCGACGCCTCGAATTAGACTCCGGCTCCGGAGAAGCCGACGCTTTCGACGACCTGTGGAGGGTTGCCAGATCTAATGCAGGAACTGACCATAGACGGAGACACCAGGCTACTGGCCGTGATCGGGCACCCCGTCCGGCACAGCCTGAGCCCGCAGATGCACAACGCCTCCTTCGCGGCCGAGGGCCTGAACTTCGTCTACGTCGCCCTGGAGGTCGCCCCAGAAGACCTGCCCGCGGCGACTAGGGGCGCCGCGGCCCTCGGGTTCCGAGGGTTCAATGCCACGATCCCCCACAAACCGGCGCTCGTCCCCCTGATGGACAGGCTCGACGAGGCGGCCCGCATCGCGGGCGTCGTGAACACCGTCGTGATCGACGGCGAGACGCTAACCGGCTACAACACCGACGGTAGCGGCCTCCTGGAGGCCTGCGGGGAGGCCGGCATCGGTACGCAGGACAAGCGGGTCCTCATCCTGGGCGCAGGGGGCACCGCCGCCTCGGTTGCGTTCGCCCTCGGTCAGGCAGGCGCCGCAGAGGTGCGCATCGCCAACCGCAGTCCCGATGCCGCCCGGCGGTTGTCGGAAGAACTGCGCGTCGGCGTCTCGGCCGACGTCGAGGTGTATCCGCTGGACGCGCTGGACGAGGCCGCCCGGGGAGCGGAGATCTTCGTCAACGCCACGTCCCTGGGGATGAAAGAGGAAGACCCACTCCCGATCCCGGCGCGTTACCTCCAGGAGGGACAGACGGTCTGCGACGCCGTCTACCGCGCCGGCCTTGAGACGGCCCTGATCCGGGCCGCCCGCGAACGCGGCGCCCGCGTCGTCACCGGGCAGCGGATGCTCCTCTACCAGGGCGTCCAGGCCCAGAGGCTGTGGACCGGCCACGAGCCGAACGTACCCGCGATGGAAGCGGCGCTTTCTTAGCTGTCAGCGCTTAGGAACGGCGGAACCGCGTCGTCCACGGTCACCGACCACCAGGACCGGTCGGTCGGCCTTTCGAAGAAGGTTCTGGGAGAAACCGGCCCCGAAGACCCGCTCGAACCAGGGGCGTTTGTGGCCGCCCGTCAGGATCAGGCCGGCGTCCAGCTCCTCGGCGAGGCCGACGATCTGCTGCTCCGGCCTCCCCTCCCTGTAGTAGGACGCCGTGGTACTCCCCCCGAGTTCCTCGATCCGCCGGATGCGGTCGCTCAACACCCTGAGACCACCGATTTTTCTCAACTCCAGCACGGTCTCGCTCCGCTCCTTGGCCGCGGGGTGCGGGTGGGGCAACTGGGGTACCGTGGACACCACGTACACCACGTGCAGCTCCGAGCCGGTGCCCTCCGCCATCTCGACCGCCGCCTCTTCGGCCACGGCCGCCTCCCCGGAACCATTTGTCGCAAGCAGGATCCTCGTCGGGAACATGCAGCCTCTTTCTTTAGGTGCGTACTGCATATAGATAGTATACGTTAAACGGTATCAGTCAAGGGCGATTTGTGAGCCGGGCCACCGCCGCCCACGGAGCGGCGAAGTGAGCGCGTGGCGGCCATCTCCTACAACGGTTTGCGGCGAGATTTTGGGCCTTCGCGGACGGCCGAAGGCATTCGCCAGCAGCCGCACTGCTTTGCTGAAAGCTGACAGCTGATTGCTGACAGCTTTACTCGTCCTCTCCTTGCGCCCTTTCTTCCTTCGGGAGGCTCTGGAGTAGCGCCAGGAGCCTCTCTCGCAGTCCGGCATCGAGGGCGGCGGTCACCTTCGGTGTGGAGCCGCCGAGCAGGATACCGGCCGGTATGGCGACGACGAGCATCGGGGTCTTCGTGGCTTCGTCGGAGGCGTAGGCCGCCCGGCCGTACCCCTGGGCGGTAAGGATGCTCCCCAGGGAGTCCGCGGCGAACGTTGTCCACTCGAAGGGGATCGCGCGGGCGAACGTGAGGTATTCGGCGAAGGCGAAGTGGGCCGGCGTCTGGGTGCTGGGCTGCTCGATCTCCCCCTCGAAACCCCCGCGGAACCTGCCGAGGAACTCGTCGGTATCCGCGGAAGCCAGGCACGCGGCCAGGCTGCGCACCACGCCCCCGAGGGGCACGTCGGCCAGGTTCAGCAGACCGAGCGCCTCCAGCGGGTCCTCATCTCCCTGGAACAGGTAGGAGCGGCCGCCGAGCGAGCGGGCCGGCACGACGACGAAGTGCGCGGAGAGGCCCGAGGTTCCGTCCGCGATCGTCGTTTCGTATACCTGTGAGATGTTCAGGTCGGCCCCGAACCCGTGCCAATCGTCCATGTTTTCATGTTACCCCATACCCCGCGGGTGCACCTCGGACGGGTCCGGTCGGTGGGGATGCCGGAGAGCCCAATGTTCAGACGACCAGGGTAAAGGCGATAAGCGTGGCCCCCCCGCCGACGGCGGTGCCGAGCGCCAGCTCCGCGGGCGTGTGGCGTCCCAGGATCATCCTGGCCCACCAGACGATCGGCAGGAGGACGAAGGAGAGCGCTCCCCCCGCGCCGAACACGAACGTCAGGCACACCGCGGCCCCGGCGACGCCGGCGGCGTGCAGAGAAAGGTTGACGCGCCCGGAGATCAGAGCAAACCCCCCCGTCGCCAGAGCGTAGGAGAGAAGCGCGGCGACGAGCTCCGCCGGTCCTCCGAGAGAGGCGACGATTGCGAAGGCCCCGGCGTGCAGAACCGCGACGACGCGCAGGGGCCCCACCCGCTCGGCCTGCGGTATGCGGCGGGGGTTCCGCACCTTCCCCGAACGCGTCAGGTAGGCCAGGTAAGCGAGCGAGAGCCCGCTCGTCAGGGCGACGCACAGCAGCGCCCAGAGAAGGCCCGCGGGCCCGGCGGCCTCTACGCCGACGGCCAGGAAGAGCGGCGCGGCGAGGAGCGGCAGGCGGGTCGCGGCGGAGACGAATTCGGCTATCCTGATGGCCGTCACGGCCAGGATTCTACAGGGAGGCTACCGGGATGACGCTCGTCAAGGACTTGGTGGAGGAGATCGAAGACCTGGCCCCCCTCCCCCTGGCCGAGGCGTGGGACAACTGCGGCCTCCAGGTCGGAGGCGAGAACGCGCGTGCGAGCCGCGTCCTCGTCGCGCTCACGCCGCTACCGGAGGTCTTCGACGAGGCCGAGGAGCAGGGGGCCGATTTCTTGCTGTTCCACCACCCCCTGATCTTCCACTCGATAAGAAGCCTGGACACCGCCTCGTACCCCGGCGACCTCCTCGCGCGCGCCGTCAGACGCGATCTGACCGTTTACGCCGCCCATACCAGCTACGACGCCGCCCCGAACGGCGTCTCGGTAGCCCTGGCAAACACCCTCGGGCTCCGTGGGGCATCGCGTATCGTCTCGCCCCGCGGCGCCCTGCGAAAGCTCGTGGTCTTTGTCCCCGAAGACCACGCCGACGCCGTCGCGGACGCCCTCTCAGCCGCGGGGGCTGGCAGGATCGGGGACTACACACATTGCACCTTCCGCTCGCCGGGTACCGGCACCTTCGTCCCCGGCTCGTCCTCGAACCCGTACCTTGGGGAGCGCGGCCGGCTGGAGAGGGTCCACGAGGTCCGCCTGGAGACCGTCGTACCGGCCCACGCCGAGCAAGCCGCCGTCGCAGCCGCGACCAGCGCCCACCCCTACGAGGAGACGGCCCTGGACGTCTACCCGATCGAGGGCCGCCCGGAAGGGTGCGGGTACGGCAGAACAGGTACCCTGCCCGAACCGGCGACGCCCGAAGGGCTGCGCGAGCGCGTCTCCGACGCCCTCGAGTCTCCGGCGCGCCTCGTCGCCGACCCACACCCCGGACGGCCCATCGAGCGGGTCGCCACCCTGGGAGGCTCCGGCGGTTCGTTCATCCCGGAGGCCGCGGCCTCCGGCGCCCAGGCATACGTCTCCGGCGACCTCGATTACCACGACGCCCTCCTGGCAGAGTCCCTCGGCCTCACGGCCATAGACGCCGGCCACGCCGCGACCGAACTGCCGGCGCTCGAACCCCTGGCGCGCCGATTGGCCGAACGCGTAGACATCCCCGTCGCGGTCAGCCGGATGCGACGTTAGGGCGGTTTGCTTCGCGAACAGCGCTTTCAGCTATCAGCGGTCAGCTTTTGGTGCTGGCTGAAGGGCTTCGCGCGAGTGACTCTGTGCAGGCGTGCAAGGAGTCCAGCATCGTCTGCCGATCCCGCTCCGACAGGCCCGAAATCATCCGCTCCTCCACGGCGTCCACCCTGCGGGCGCAATCCGCGAGAAGCCTTTCCCCCTTGCGGGTCAGGAAGGTTTGCAGGACCCTCCCGTGCTCCGGGTGCCCCGCGCGCTCCACCAGCCCCGCCGCCTCGAGACGGTTCAGGATCTGGTTCATCGTCTGGGGCGTGACGAACGAGCGCCGGGCGAGCCTGGCGTTGGAGAGCCCAGGTTCCTCGGCCAGCACGCTCATTGCCGCGTACTGCGGCGTGGTCACGCCGGCCCCCTTCAACGTCTCATCCATCGCCAGCCGCAACGCATGCTGGGCCCGCTTCAACTCGTAGCCGATCCTCATCCCCAACCGTACCCGTCCATCCCCGTCCACGTTCCCACCCTTGTCTTTGTATCAGTGTCCTGATATTATATCAGTGTAATGACACTATAGCGAAAGGGGTTCGGTATGTCTACGGGTAAGACCGAGATCTCGGAGGGCGGGGATTTGGTGACGCTCATCAACGTGTTCACGGTGGCGCCGGAGGACCAGGGGCATCTGTTGGAAGTGCTAGCCCGCGCCACCGAAGAGGTGATGGCGGGCCTGCCGGGCTTCGTTTCGGCCAATTTGCATAGGAGCCTCGACGGCACCAAGGTCACCAACTACGCTCAGTGGCGCAGCCGCGAGAACTACCAGGCCATGCTCGAAAACCCCGTGACGGCCCCCCACATGCGGGAGGCGGCCCGCATCGCCGAGACCTTCGAGCCCTACCTGTACGAGGTCGCCTTCGTAGACGCGGCAGACAGCCAGACGTAGCGTGAAACGCCGTCAGGCATGAGCCTTCAAGTTTTAGCTGATGGCTGAAAGCTGATCGCTGACGGCGCGGTCCGCGAAGCGGGCCGCATCAAGCTCGCTGGCCCTCCATGAAGCTCTCCATCTCTGTGCGGTGGGCAGGGCGCTCATGGCGCCGAAGGCCGTGCAGGCGAGCGCCCCGGCCGCCGCCCCGCCGGGCCGCCTCGCGCACCCGGTCCTCGTCGAAGGCCCCGTCCGAGAGGTGCACCAGGGTGGCGGCGAGGAAGGCGTCGCCCGCGCCCGTGGCGTCCACGACCTCGTCGATGTCGAAGGTCGGCACCTCGCCGCTGAACTCCGCGGGTGGCGTAGAAGGCGCCGTCCGGCCCCTTGCTGACGAGCACGAGGGGGACGCCGCGGTCGAGGAGCATCCTCGCCGCCTCGTCGGCGTCGTCCGTGCCGAGGAGCGGCTCGAGCTCGTCGTCGCCGAGCTTGACGATGGTCGAGAGGTCGAGCAGCGGGTCGACGGCCTCGCGGGCCGCCTCCCGCGCTCTCCCAGAGGTGCTCGCTGAAGTTCACGTCGAAGGCGACGGGGACGTCGTGCTCGCTGGGCGAGGTGCGCGATGCGGTGGGTGGCCGAGCGGACGGGCTCCCGGATCAGGGGTATGCTGCCGAAGTTCACGAAGGAGGCACCGGCGACGAGGTCCTCGGTGACGTCTTCGGCGGAGAGCAGCTCGTCGGCGGCGGGGCTCGAGCGGTAGAAGGTGAACTCGCGGTCCCCGTCGGCGCCGATCTCGACGAAGGCCAGCGAGGTGCGCGTCGGCGGCGCTCTGGCGGCTGACGCCGCCCGTCTCGACGCCCTCGGACTCCAGGGCCCGCAGGATAAAGTCCCCGAAGAGGTCCTCGCCCACGCTGCCGACGAAGGCGGCCTCCGAGCCGAGCCTGGAGGCGGCCACCGCGACGTTCGCCGGCGCCCCGCCGGGCCTGGCGACGAAGCCGAGCTCCACGTCCGAGAGTCTCCTCGCCCCTGTAGATGTCCGAGACCACCTCGCCGAGCGCCACTATCTTTCCCACAGCTCTCCTCCCGATCGTCATCCGCCGCGACGGCTAGACGTCCACCTCGCCGAGGCCCCGGATCTCCTCGTCCGAGTACCCGGCCTCCCGAGCGGCCCCACCACGTCCCGCTCCAGGTCCGGAACGTAACAGGCCACCAGGCTCGTCTCCCCGCCGGGCACGACCCGACCTCCCCGATGGCGGCCGGCAGCACGCAGCTCTCGGCCCGTCCGAGCGTCTCCGATCCCGCCCTCGTACTCGCAGCTCCACGGCCGTCGCTCCCCACGTTCGAGAGGGTGAGGCACAGGTCGGGTGGGACGGCTCGGTGTGCGGCGCCCCGAGCGTCCAGCGTTCGAGGGCGAAGTGCGGGCCCGCGCAGCACAGGACCCGGCGGTTGGGCCCGTCCTCGAGCACGAGGCCGGGGTTCGGGCGGGGCAAGAAGTCCGTCTTCAGCTCGTCCAGGGTCGCCTCGATGTTCGCGTCCCACTCCTCCTCGCTCAGGCGGTTGCCGTAGAGGTCCGTCGGGCATCACGAACTGGCCGAGGTCGGAGGTCTGCTGCACCTCGATGATCAGGGTGTCCGGGCCGAAGGTGTGGAGGATGCCGCCGGGCACGTAGACGGTGTCGCCGGCCCGGATCGGGAGCGCGGCATCACCGAGTCGTAGTCCTCGGCCTTGAAGGCGTCGAACGAGCTCCTCGCGGGAGAGGCCCTCCTTGATGCCGGCCAGGATCGAGGCGTCCGGCTGCGGCCCAGAGGATGTGCCAGGCCTCGCTCTTGCCGTGCGGCTCGCCGTGCTTTATCCCTGGCTGTCTCGTCGTCGGGGTGGAGGTGGACGGGGAGCAGGTGCGAGGCGTCGAGGAACTTGATCAGGATCGGGAAGTGCGGCCCGCGCCAGCCCTCCCCGACGAGCTCGTCCGGGAAACTCCTCGACGAGCTCGTGGAAAGCGTACGCCCGGCATACGGCCCGTTCTGTGACCGTCGCCCGCGCGTCCCGGTAGTCGCTGATCTCCCACGTCTCGGCCACGACGCCCTCGGGCACGTCCGCCTTGCCGAGCATCTCGGGGATCAGACGCTCCCCGAAATAGTAGTCTCGTACGTGATAACTCAGCTTTATCGGGTAGGCTTCCACGGCCCCTCCCCCTAACCCCACTTCGCCCGACACAAGTATTCTACCCGCGCCAAAGATTCCGCACCCGAGACGGAAAGACAGCCAACCACAAACGGCCAATGGCGAGGACCGCAGGTCCGAAGCAAGCTGAAAGCGAGGGCCGCAGGCCCGACGCGTGCTGAAAGCGAGGCCTCAAAGAGGCCGAAGCGTGCTGAGAGCGGAGGACGAAGGGCGTAGCGGGCTGACAGCCGGGCGACCGCAGGGAGCCCGTATCGCTACCCTACGCGCCCCTCCGCGCACATCAGGCGTATCTTCTCGGCCGCGACCCCGCGAACCCGCTCGCGCATGACCTCGAGCATGCCGTAGTGGTCGAGGCCCCTCTCCAGCGACTCGCGGGCGCCCTCGGTCATCGCCCTGGAGATGGCGTGGCCGATGTTGATCTTGACGACCCCGAGCATCACGGCTTCGCGCACGTCGTCGGGGTGGATGCCCGAGCCGCCGTGCAGGACCAGCGGGTGCCCCGTGCGCGTCGCGATGGCCTCCAGGCGGTCGAGCTCCAGCCGGCTGCTCTGGTGGTGCTCGGAGCCCACCGAGACGGCCAGGGTATCGGCCCCCGACTCCGCCACGTAGCGCTCGGCCTCGTCCGGGTCGGTGTAGCGGACCGACCCGTGATCCCCACCAAAGAGGCCAAGCTCGCCCTCGGTAGAGGCCGAGAGGGCGTGGGCCACATCCGCTATCCGGCGCGTCTCGGCGATGTTCTCCGGCAGGTCCAGATCCGCGCCGTCGAACATGACGGAGGCGTACCCCCGCCGAGGCACCCGGCGATCATCCCCAGATCCTGCCCGTGGTCGAGGTGCAGTATCACGGGAACCCGCGCCTCCCCGGCGAGCTCTTCGAGCAGCGAGATCAGGGCCGCCCCGCCGTGCGCCAGGTCGCCTGGGTAGGTCTGCAGAATGACCGGCGCCCGCTCCGCCTCGGCGGCGGTAACGACGCCCTGGGCCATCTCCAGGTCGCACACGTTGAAGGCCGGCATCGCGAAACCTTGGCGATAGGCCTCGACGTACAACTCTCGGGCGTCTGCTACCTGGGGCATACGGGCTCCTCCTGACGTTCCCCACGCTGGCTCGGAAAGACGCGATGGACCTCGCGGTCCCCGCCGCGGGGACACTTTACGGTCGGCGGGCGCCGGTGTAAAGTGCCGGGGCATCGGGAGGTGGGCGGGGGACCTGCACTATGACGCTGCTCGGCATAGACATTGGCACGACCCACGTCAAGGCGCGCGCCTACGACGAGGACGGGCGGCTGCTCGGCGACGCCCGCCGCCCCACGCCAACGCGGAGGCTACCCGGCGGGGGCGCCGAGTACCTGGCAGATGCCCTGGAAGACGCTGCCTTCGGAGCCGTCAAAGAGGTCGTGGAGCAGGCGGGCCCACCTCAGGCCGTGGGCGTAACAAGCATGGCCGAGTCGGGGTTCCTGATCGGGCAGGACGGCCGCGCCCTGGGCCCGGCGATAGCCTGGTTCGACGGCCGCACGGCCCCGCAGGCCGAGCGCTGGCGAGAACGCATGGATCCCCACGAGCTGTACGCCCGAACGGGCCTCCACGTGACGCCGCTCTTCTCGGCATGCAAGCTGGAGTACCTCAAGGAAAACTCGCCCGAGGTGTTCGCGCGGGCCACCGGCTGGCTCGGGATGTCCGAGTACCTCGTCTTTCGTATGACCGGCGAGCGCGCGACGGAGCCCTCCCTCGCCGGCCGCACGATGCTCTACCGGATAGCGGACGACGCGTGGGACGAGGAGCTGTGCGAGCTCGCCGGCGTGCCGTCAGGATCTGCTCCCGCCGGTCTACCCCTCGGGGACGGGGCCGGGCGAGCTGACGCGGGAGGCGGCCGGCAGTGGTCTCGGCCCCGGCCGGTATCCCCGTGGTCGTCAGCGGCCACGACCACATCTGCGGGGCCTTCGGCGCCGGCGCCATGGGGCCGGGCGAGATCGTCGACTCCATGGGCACGGCGGAGGCCTCGCTCCTGACCCTCACGGACCCGCCGTTGGACGCGGAGGGCTACGAGCTGGGTCTGCCGGTCGGCCGCCACGTCTTGCCGGGGACGTACTACATCGCGGCGACCCTGCCGCGTTCCGGCGGCCTCGTCGAGCAACTCAAGAACCTGCTTGGCGGCGGCGAGGAGGACCTCCTGCGCTGGACGGAGGAGGCGGAGAAGCTCTCCCCGGGGAGGGCGGCGTGTGCCTGCCGCCCACGGACGCGGAGCCGAGCGACGACGGGCTCCTGCTCTGCGCCCTGAGCAGCGAGGCGGGACCCGGTCGCCCCTTGCGGGCCGTGCTCGAGGGCCTGACCCTGGAGATGAACCACCAGCTCAAGAGGGCGGTCGGCACGGCGGGGGCCGAGCCGTCGCGAATAACGCTCTTGGGGGGCGGCGCGCAGAGCGGGCTCTGGGGCCGGCTCAAGGCCGACGCCTCGAACCTTCCGGTCAGGGTCGTCTCCGACCCCGAGTGCGTCGCCAGGGGGGCCGCGCTGCTGGCCGGCGTCGGCGCGGGGGTCTTCCCCGACGCGGCCTCGGTGCCCGCCCCCGGCTACGAGGCCGACCTCGAGCCCCCGGGCAACCACGCCGCCTACGAACGGCTCTACGCCGAGGTCCACCAGCCGCTGCGCGAGAACCTGCGCCGGGTGATGAGCCGACCGTAGGGTCAGCCACGCAGTTTGGAGATAACCTCCCCTGCCCCGGCGGCCATCAGGCGGGCGTCGGAGGAGACCGTCACGAAGCGGAAGCCGCGCTCGATCATGCGCGCGGCGTAACCGGGGGAGCCGGTGAAGATGCCCGCCGGAAGGCCGCGTTCGGTGGCGGCCGCGAGGATGCGGTCCATGGCCTCCACCACCTCGGGCTCCTCGCGGTCCATCCCCGTTCCTACCCCGAGGCTCTGACCGAGGTCGTTGGGCCCGACGAAGACGGAATCCAGGCCTGGGACGGAGAGGATGTCGTGCAGGTTCTCTAGGGCCTCGGCGGTCTCGATCATGGCCATCGTGACGACGGTGTCGTCGGCGCGTTCGGGGTAGTCGGCGCCGCCGTAGATCGCGGCCCTGTACGGCCCAAAGCTGCGGTATCCGTTCGGAGGATAGCGGCAGGCGCCGACGAACGCCTCGGCGTCCTCGCGGGTGTTGATCATGGGGCAGATCACGCCGTAGCACCCGGCGTCGAGCACCCGCATGATGAGCCCCGGCTCGTTCCAGGGCACCCTGGCGAACGGCACCGTCTCCGTGGTTGAGATGGCCTGTAGCATGGGTATGACGTCGCTGTAGTCAGCCGCCCCGTGCTGCATGTCGATGGTGAGGCTGTCCCACCCGGCGTGGGCCATGACCTCCGCCGAGAAGCCGCTCGGGACGTGCAACCACCCGTTGAGGACGGCCCTGTCATCCAGCCAGATGTTCCTGACCCTGTTCTCTCGCAACGCTAACTCCTCTCTAATCAGTAACGCAGTATGGCGGTGACGGCCTGGGGCCTTTCCAGGCTGCAGAGGTGCCGCACTCCTCGACGATCACCACCGTCACCTTGCCGTCCAAGCAGGTCGAGGGCAGGATCATGTGTCCGCTCCTCGTCCATAGGCGAGGTGCATCATGCCGTCAGCTCCAGATCGATTCCAGGTCGAAGGCCTGTAAGGAGACCAGGGTGGCGTTCCCGCCGACGGCGTAGGCTTCGATGCCGGTGCTATCCGAATCGGGGAAGATCAGGTCCGTGATCGAGGCCTGGCCACCGTTGCCGAAGACCTCCACCGACGAGCGATCTACGAGCACCCGCATCCCGATCCTTCCGTCGACCGGAGCCAGCGGTGCCTCGTGCCTGCCCGGAAACTTGCCGCTGAAGTCGCCGGCGCCGGATCGCGCCCGGTCGACGAAGAGCTCGCCGGCCCCGACGTCGTAGCCGACGACGGTCTCCCGATCCCCGCCCTTGCGCACCCTGAACCCGAACTCCTCGGCGTCCCCCACCTCGAACTCGGCGACGAGCTCCACGGTGGCACCAGAGAGGTCCCCAAGCGGGTTCTCGCCCGGCGCCACCACCAGGTTTCGCCTGGTCAGCACCGGGGTCCTCAGCCCCTCGAGCTCCCTTGCCGGAGCCTGGATCAGGCGCACGCCCTCGCCGGGCGCGTCCGTCAGCGTTACCTCGCGTGGGACGGTCATGGCGCCACGGAACGGGCTCGTTGGCGTCTTCTCGGCGTACTGCCAGTTGTTCATCCAGGCGATCCACAGGCGGCGACCGTCGCCGGGCACGTTCGACCAGTCTTGCGTGGCGTAGAAGTCCTTGCCGTAGTCCGCCCAGAGCACCGTGTCCGGCAGGTTCTCGTTGGTGAACGCCTCGCCGTCGAAGTCCCCGACAAAGTACTGGGCTCCGGAGGGAGCCTCCGGAGCCCCGGGGTTGACGTCCACCTGCAGGACCCACCGCGTGTCGTTCGGGTCGCCGTCCACCGGCGTCTCGAACAGCTCCGGGCACTCCCAGACGCCTCCGTGGGCCCCCGAATCGGCTCCGAACTCGCTCAGTTTCGTCCAGTCTTTCTGGTTCTTCGAGGCGTAGAAGAGGATGCGGTCGCCGGCGGCGAGCAGGAGGATCCAGCGCCCCGTGGGCCCATGCCAGAAGACCTTGGGGTCACGAAAGTCCGGGTTGTCCGGGTTCGGGAGGACGGGGTTGCCCTCGTACTTGGTCCACGTCCTGCCCCGGTCGGAGCTGTAGGCTAGGCTCTGGACCTGCTCCGCGTAGTCCTTGCCGCTGGCGTTCGTATACAGGGCGACGAGGCCGGAGCCGCCGTCGAAGAAGTCGCTCGTATCGTCTCTGTCCACGACGGCGCTGCCGGAGAAGATCAGGCCGAGGTCGTCCGGCTCGAGGGCGACGTCCAGCTCCTCCCAGCGCACGAGGTCTCGGCTCACCGCGTGCCCCCAACTTATGTTTCCCCAGGTATCCCCGGAAGCGTTGTGCTGATAGAAGAGGTGGTACTCGCCATCGTAGAAGACCAGGCCGTTGGGGTCGTTGATCCAACCGTTCCCCGGGCTGAAGTGATACTGCGGACGGAACCCCTCGTCGTAGCTGCCGGTGTAAGGCCGGGCGATCGGGTTGTCACCTTGCTCCGTCTCCCGCTGCTCGGCCCCGCAGCCGAGCACGAGCCCCACCGCGCCCGTCGCCCCGAGGCCCAAGAAGCGGCCTCGGCTGAGACGCCGAGAGGACGGTCGTTGTCCGCGCGTTTGGGTCATGCTCCTCCTACCGGTGCCCCATCGCTCGTCCCGGCCGAGCGTTTTACCTCTTGGCGGTCTCGGGGCTGCTCTCGGGGACCCGGCCCTTCATGTCGGCCTCGATCTCTTCGAGGCTGCGTCCCTTCGTCTCGGGCACGACGCGGTAGAAGAAGACGAGTCCGATCAGGCCGAAGGCCGCGTAGAGCCAGAACGTTCCGGTCTCGGTGATCGTGTTGATCAGGGTCAGGACGGTGAAGGCTATGACCATGTCGAGCGTCCAGTGGGTGATGCTCCCCGCCGCCGAGCCCTTGCCCCGGATCTCCAGCGGGTAGACCTCGGAGTTCAGCAGCCAGATGCAGATACCCAGAGACGCCGCGAACCCGGCGATGTAGACCATGAGACCGCCGACCAGGATGATGTTCAGTAGGCCGGACCCGGACGGCAGGAGGTAGGCAGCGCCCAGGACGATCAGGCTGATCGTGACGCAGGCCGTGCCGGCCAGGAGCAGCGGCCGACGGCCGATCCTGTCGATGGAGAGCAAGGCTATACCCGTGACGATGCAGTTTACGAAACCTATGCCCGTCGTGGCCAGGATCGCCCCGGAGGCGCCGAATCCGGCGTCCTCGAGGATGGTCGGGGCGTAGTAGATCACCGCGTTCACCCCTACCATCTGGTTTATGAACGCCACCCCGATCCCGACCGTCGCCGCCGGCCGGTAGCGGGGCTTGAACAGGTCCCTGTACCTCGTGCGCTGCTCGGCCGTCTCCTGGCCCGAGATGGCGCCAAGCTCCTCGGCTACCTCCTCATCCGAGTTGCGCGAGCGCCGGAGGACCCTCCGTGCCTCGTCCTCGCGGCCCATGCCCATCAGCCACCGCGGGCTCTCGGGCAAGAAAAACATGCCGACCAGGAGTACCGCGGCCGGGACAACGCCGAGCCCCAGCATCAAGCGCCACGCCTCGGCGCCGGCCAGGAGGTAGTTGATACCGTACGAGAGCAGGATGCCGACCGTGATGAGGAACTGCTGCAGCGAGACCAGAGAGCCGCGCACGTCGCTCGGCGAAGCCTCCGCGATGTAGACCGGCACGACCATCCCGGCGCCGCCGACGGCCAGCCCCAGGATGAAGCGCGCTCCCGCCAGGAAGACGGTACCCGTCGCCGCGGCCGACGCGAGCGACCCGACGATAAAGATGGCGGCGGCCACCATGATCGCGCGCCGTCGACCCACCCTGTCTGCGAGCGGCCCCCCCGCGAAAGCGCCGAATACCGCCCCGAGTAGCAGCGAGGCGACCACGATCTGCTGCCCGGTGTCCGTGAGCTGGAAGTCGTCCCTGATAAAGAGCAGCGCGCCGGAGATGATGCCGGTGTCGTAGCCGAAGAGCAGCCCGCCGAGCGCCGCTACCCCGGCGACTACATACACGAAGCGACTGCTTCCGCCACCCGAAGCGGAACCCGTGGACATACAACCCTCCTTCTATCCCCCAAGCGCCGCCAAAGTCGCGGCAAGACAAGCGAATGTTATGCGCCACCGTGCCCCCGGTCAACGCGCCACTCCGCTGCCTCGCCCGGCGCGCCGGGGGAGCCGGATGTAACATCGCGGCGTGGCGGCCATCCTCAGATCCGCGCTCTCCATGTCGGCGGCGACGACGTTGTCCCGCCTGACGGGCTACGCCCGCACGCTGGTGCAGGCGGCGGTCCTCGGGACGGGGGCCACGGCGAACGCCTACGCCTTCTCCAACGCGCTGCCCACCCAGCTCTACGAGATCTTCGTCGGCGGCCTCCTCTCCTCGGTGTTCGTCCCGCTCCTTGTCGAGCGCCTGACGGACCGTGGCGAGGGAGACGCCAACCGGCTCGCGAACGCCCTGCTCACCCTTCTCCTGCCGGCCGCGGCGGTCGTGGTCGTGCTGTGCATCGTCTTTGCCGGGCCGCTCGTGGGCCTGCTGAGCGCCTGGGGACCGGCGCAGGGCTTCTCCCGGGCCGAGGCGCAAGAGGCAACGGCGCTCGCGACGCTGCTCTTCCAGGTGTTCGCCGCGCAGGTGCTCTTCTACGTCGTCGGGGCGCTCGCGACGGGTTTCCTGAACGCCCGCCGACGCTTCTTTTTGCCAACGCTCGCCCCAGTGCTCAACAACCTCCTTGTCATAGCGTCCTTCGGCGGGTTTGCCCTGCTCGCCCCTGGGCGCCCGCAGGCGGCGATCTACGTCCTCGCCGGCGGCACCACGCTAGGGGTCGCGGCGATGTCGCTGGCGCTGCTCCCCGCGGCCTGGCGCCTCGGCTACCGGCCGCGCCTGGTCCTCGGTCATCCTTCGCTGCCGGCGGCGGCCCGGCTCGCCGGTCCGGTCCTGCTCCTCACAGCGGCGACCGTCGGCGTCCAGGTCGTCTCGAACCTCTTCGGTTCCCGCTTCGGCGGTGTCGCGCAACTCTTCTACGCGTTCACGATCTTCCTGCTGCCCTACGGCGTCTTCGTCGCCGCCATCGCCACCGCGCTCGTGCCCGAGCTCTCCGAGCGGTTCGTCCGCCGGGACGCCGCGGGCTACCGCGAGACGCTGTCCTTCGGCCTCCGGATGATGGCCTTCGTCGCGGTGCCGGCGTCGGTGGCCCTGATCTCCCTCTCCGAACCCATCGTCGGTCTCCTCTACGAACACGGTGAGTTCACGCCCGCCGACACGACGGCCGTCGCCCTGCTCCTCTCCGCCTACGCCTTTGGCCTGCTCGGCTATTCCGCGTCCTTCGTGCTCGCGCGCGCCTTCTTTGCCCGGCAGAACAGCCGGACCCCGGCGGTCCTCAACGTGGGGCTTCTGGTGCTCTTCGTCCCACTCTGCGCGGTCTTGTCCGGGACGGTGGGGCTCGTCGGCGTCCCGCTCGCGTTCTCCGGCGCCTACACCTTGCTAGCCGGCGCCCTGCTCGTCGCGATGCGGAGCGCCACGGAACAGGCCGGCTGGAGTCACCTCGCCGGCGCCTTCATAAGGCTGCTCGTGGCCGGCGCCGTGATGTATGCGTTCGCCCGGTTTGGTGTCTACCTGACGGGGACAGGCGCGGGGATCGCGGTCCGCGCGGCGATCCTCATCGTCGTCGGCGGGGCCGCGACCGCCGCCTACCTGGGGACGGCGCTCGCGCTCGGCTCCGAAGAGCCGCGCCAGATGCTTCCCCTGCTCAGAGGCCGCCCGACATCCGGCACGGAGCGCAAGGCCTGATCGTCGCCGATCGGCGGCCAGGGCGCCGCTCACAGGGAGAGGCCGGGACCGCTATGGATCCCGGCCTCCTATCCTCGATGCTTCGTTGCCTACTTGAGCGCTTTCTTGATCTGCTTCTCCGGGCTCTTGCCCTTGCTTTTCTTGCCGCCGCTCGACTTGCTCCCGCTCGACTTGCCTTTAGCGGCTTTCTTCACGCCCTTCTCGATCTCTTTCCCGATCTTGGCCACGTCGTGACTCACGCTCCTCTACCGGTATCCTCCGCTATCGCTCTCCTACCCCCCTGCGCGAGGCGCAAACGTTGGCGCCCGTTCGGTTCTACTCAGGCCGGCGTGGGCGGGCGTCGGGCCAGGTACACGCCCAGGAGGATGACGGCCCCGCCGATAAGTTTGTTGGGCCCGAGGGCCTCGCCGAAGAACACGACGCCCGAACCGACCCCGACCAGGGTGATGACGTACTGGTAGATCAGGGTCCGGTTCGCCCCCACGCGGTTTATACCCCTCTGCCACCCGGCGAAGGCGAAGGCCGTGGAGAAAATCGCCGCGTAGGCCAGCACCGCCCAGACCCCCACCCCGAGGCTCGTCCAGTCGAGGGTCAACATCTGCGGTGCGGAAAGGATCAGAACGAGCGCTCCACCGAAGAGCAAGGGGTACGTTGCCACCGCGAGGGGCGAATGCCGCTCCAGCAGCGGCACCGAAAAGACGGAGTAAGCCCCGACGCACACGGCCGCCAGGAGAACCCACAGGTTACCGGCGATGCTCCCTCCGCCCTCCGTCAACAGTCCCTCCGA
The DNA here is from genome assembly GCA_963769655.1 of uncultured Rubrobacteraceae bacterium. Classification (GTDB taxonomy): domain Bacteria; phylum Actinomycetota; class Rubrobacteria; order Rubrobacterales; family Rubrobacteraceae; genus CAVYMT01. The sequence goes on from CAVYMT010000007.1 coordinate 1,125,447, forward strand.
GAACACAACGGCGACCCCCACGATGGAGAGGGTGACGCCCAGGACGCCCCTCCTCGTGGGACGCTCCTGGCCTAGAACGGCGCTCAAGATCAAACCCCACACGGGGGCGGTGGCGAAGACGAGGCCCGTGCTGGCGGCCGTGGTCAGGGACAGGCCGAAGGTGAAGCCGGTCTGGGCGACGACAACCCCGAAGCACCCGACAGCCGCCATGTATAGCAGGTCCCTGCGACCGGGCCGCTCCCCAGGCTCCAGGAGCCGCAGGATGCCGTACAACAGCAACCCGCCGACCGTGAACCTCAGGGCGACGATGACCAGCGGCGGCACGAACGCGGTGGCGTACTTCGTGGCGGCGAAGTTGAGGCCCCAGAAGATAGCCGCCAGCAACACGGAGAGCTCCGTCAGCGCCGCGGCTCTGCTCTTCTCATCGCCCACGATCCACGATTCTATACGCCAGAGACGATCGAGGCGCAAGCCAACATCCAAGAAGTAGAAACCCTAGGGGTCGACGGCGCGTACAGGAGGGTACAGCGTAAGGTGGCGACTCGGGAGGTGCGGGGATGTCGGAGGAACGCGAAAGCTACGGCATGGAGCCGGACGATTCTGCCAGCGGCGGGCCAACGAGGGTGGTCACGTCCGCCGTCAGCACCAAAGACGAGCGTACCTGGTCGGTCCTCGCTCACCTCGCCGTCTTCCTCAATCTCGTCACCGGCTTTCTAGGGCCCGTGGCAGACCTGATCATCTGGCTGGTCTACAGGGATCGGTCGCCGCGGATCTCCTTCCACGCCCTGCAGTCCCTGTGGTACCAGGTGGCCTGGTTGATAATCATCGCGGTCGGCTGGACGCTCGCGGCCCTCCTGACCGTCGTGCTCATTGGCTTCTTGCTCTTCCCGGTGATGATCGTGCTCACCTTCGTGCCCTTCGTGCACATGGGCTACGCGGCGTACAAGGTGAGCCAGGGAGTGGACTACCGCTACCCCTGGATCGCCGACATGATCGACGGCAGCCGCAGGTTCGGCTAGTACCTCTTTCCGGAGGGACCGCCTATTCGGTCCCTCCGGCCTCCTCGTCGACCTCTTCGATCTCCTCCTCCATCGCGGCCGCCGAGGTCGCCCGGAACACGAGTATCTTGCCCCTCTCGGGGAAGTCCACGATCTCCACGTCCCCGGTTATCGCCACCTGCTCCCCCAGGAATTCTTCTGCGTCTCCCACCCCGGACGGGTCTACCTCGATCTCCAGCACGTAGCCTGTGTGCTCGCCGTCTTCGGTGTGCCTGCGAAGCTGTCCTTCCAGATAAGCCATGCCCGAACGCTCCTTCCGTAGCCTTTGCCTGAACGTATCCTAGCGGAAGCGCCAGCCCAGATCGCAGCCGAGCCCCGACGCCCGTTGCGCAATCGGACGTAGCCCCCGCCTACCGGGGCTGGGCCCAGAGGTCGGTGCTCACCCGGAAGCGGCGCCTGTAGGTAGCGCCGAGCCGGTCGGTTGCCTCCAGGACGAGCCGGAGGTTTCCCCTGTAGCCTTCCCGTTCGAGCGCGCCGGCCAGCCGGATCAGCTCGAACTTGTAGCCTACCCCGTCTCCCGGCACGAGCTCCAGAGGTCCCTCCCGCTCCTTGCGCCCGCGGATGGCGTTCGCGGTCTCCCGGGAGAGCTCGTACGGGACCACGCTGTCCTCCGTCGGATCCACCACAAGCCGCTCCCCAAAGGGCCAGACACCGGCGCGCAGAACCAGTCTGACGCCGTCGAGATAGATCGACTTCTCGCCCTCGTTGGAGAGCGCGAAGCGCACCACCGGCGAGCCCTGCGGATACTCCAGGGCGTACTCCCTCATAAAGTCCCCGAGCCGCAGGTAGAGACCCTCCTGCGAATCGTCGTGTATCTGCGGCAAAGTATCCTCGCGACCGCCCTCCGCCGCGACACCGCCCGCGCGGTACTCGTAGCGGACCCGGATCCTCAATCTGGGATGCCGGTCCCGCCTCTGCAAGAACAGGTTGACCAGCGAGAGGACCAACGCAAGCCCCGAGGCAACCGCTGGCAACAACCGCAAGACTTCGCCTTCCACCGGCCTGCCCGCTCCTCCCGACTTCCGGAGCGACCCGCCTCCTGGTCTCCTGCGTGGAGAGACTGTCCCGGCCCGCGGATGTTTCGACCCTTCGGGCAAGGGGCAACGTCTCATCCTCCGCAGAATCCCCGAAGACCGCTCCTGGCGGCAGCCGCGGGCCGGTCCTCCGGAGATCCGGGGCGAGCTCACTCCTCGTTTTGCACGCTCTACAGCTCCCCCACTATAGATCAAACGACTGTTTGATGTCCAGGGTAAGATGCGTTAGAGTTACGTCGCGGTCGAGGGCTGGGAGGGCACGGTGGTCGAACAGCTACCCCCCACGAGGTTGCGGATCCTGCGTTATCTGGCCGGGAGGTCCGGGGAGCGGGGTGCCCCGCCGAGCATCAGGGAGATCGGGCGCGGCGTCGGGCTCAGGAGCTCGCAGACGGTCCACCACCATCTGGGGCGGCTCGAAGCCGACGGTTACGTGGAGCGGATGCGGGATCGACTCAGGACCCCGAGCCTCACGGGGAAGGGATGGGAGGTGGTTCTCGGCGGGGAGGTGCCCTTGATGGGCAGGATCGCGGCCGGCCGCGGGCTCGAGGCCGTTGCCGTCGGTGACGGCGCCTACTCGCTGGCGGCGGAGCTCATCGCTTCCGGGTCGGGGAAGCGGAGGTACCTGCTGCGCGTCGTGGGCCAGAGTATGACCGGGGCCAGGATAGAAGACGGGGATCTGCTCGTGGTCGAGCAGGACGACGCCCCTCCGGACGGTGAGATCGTGGTCGCCCTGTTGAACGGCGGGGACGAGGTGACCGTCAAGCGCCTCTGGCGCGAGGGTCCTATGGTCAGGCTCAAGCCCGAGAACGGGGAGCACGAGGACGTGGTCGTGCCCGCCGAGGCCGTGCAGATCCAGGGCCGCGTGGTCTGGGTGTTCCACCCTCCAACACGGTAACCCGGGCGCCGCGGCGGAGGTACGCTGCAGACTGGCCGTCTCCGTAGATCTTGGGTCAAGGTCCCTTGCTCGTGGTCAGGGCGGGGCAACCATCCGCGACAAACAGCGTAGTATGGAGACGAAGTGGAATTCGTACAGGAGTACAGGAGGTAGTCGGTGGATCTGCTACGCATCATCATCGCGATACTGCTTCCCCCTCTCGGGGTTTTCTTGCAGGTGGGGATCGGCAAGCAATTCTGGATCAACATCCTGCTGACGCTCCTCGGCTACATCCCGGGCATCGTGCACGCGGTGTGGGTCATCGCCAGATACTAGTAGTGGGCAACCTCGGCCCACAAAGATGGGTCGATCTCGAGACTATCGGCGTTCTCAAGTTTGGACGTTGGTGTGCGTGAAGGACGCCGGCGAGCAGGTGTATTTTTCGCCCGGGCCCCGCGCATATCAATTGGAGAGGGTCGCCACGCCGTCGCGGTGCGACTCGCGGCGCAACCGATCCGAGCGGCGGGAGGTTTTCCGTGTCCGAACTGATCCGATCCAAGCTGGACGACAAGAGCGCGGAGGCCATCGTGATGGCCGCGGACGACGGCGTCATCTCCGATGACGCGAACCACTCGACGGTCATCCGGCAGGCAAGGACCCTGGTCGAGGAGGGCGCGGAGCGCCACGTCTACGTCGGCTTTTCGCCGACCGAGGGACCGCAGTGGCGCGACCCGGACAGACCCCGGACGGGCCAGTAGGACGGAAAGGGTAAGGTACCGACCCGCGCCGTCCCTGACAGTCGGAGCCTCCGCCGGAATACGAAACGCCCCGATCGACGGTTATCGTTTCGGGACGGCATCCGAGCTTCTACAAGAGCGAACCCTTAGGCGCGACCACAAGATCCTCACGCTTGTCGCACGCTGGCATCGGCCAGGTGCTGATGGACCAACCTCACCGCCATAGCCCCTTCCCCCACCGCGGAGGCAACCCGTTTGATCGAGCCGGCGCGCGCGTCGCCGGCCGCGAATACCCCTGGCATGCTCGTCTCCAGGAGGAACGGCTCCCGCGGACGCTCTTGCCAGACGCCCCCCTCGAGCCTGGAGCGGTGCAAAGCTCCCCCCGTCAGGACGAAGCCGCGTTCGTCGAGCTCGACGGCCCCTTCGAGCCAGCCGGTGTTGGCGTCCGCACCGATGAAGGCGAAGAGGGCCCGCGTCCCGAGGGTCCGGCGCGCGCCCGAGCGGTTGTCCTGGACCACTATCCCGTCCAGGCGGTCCTCCCCCACGAGTTCCCGGACCTCCGTGCTGGGAAGCATCTCGATGTTGTCGGCCTTCGTGATCCGGTCGACGAGGTACCTCGACATGCTCTTGCCCAGGTCGTCGCCCCTTATGAGCAGGAAAACGTTGCGCACGCGTCGCGACAAGAACACCGCCGCCTGGCCCGCCGAGTTGCCCCCGCCGACGACCGCGACCTCCTCGTCTTCGCACCGCTGGGCCTCGGCCTCCGTGGCGGCGTAGTGGACGCTCACGCCCTCGAAACGCGCGAGCCGGGGCACGTCGAGCCTGCGGTAGCGGGCCCCGCTCGCGGCTATAACGCTGCGTGCCACGACCTCGCCGCCCTCGGAGAGCTCGATACGGTACTGGCCGTCCTCCCTCCTCAGGCCGATCGCCTCCAGGGGCACCGCCGTGCGGGCGCCGAACTTGTCGGCCTGGACCAGGACGCGGCTGGCGAGCTCGAAGCCGGAGAGACCGGCGGGGAAGCCCGGGTAGTTCTCTATCCGAGAGCTGGTGCCCGCCTGCCCTCCTAGGGCCACCGACTCGAGGGCAAGGGTAGAGAGTCCCTCCGAAGCCCCGTAGACCGCCGCACCCAGGCCCGCAGGTCCCGTGCCCACCACGACGAGGTCGTAGGTTCTTTCCCGGGAGGCATCCAGCTCGAGGCCGATGGCCCGGGCAAGCTCGGAGTTCGTCGGGTTCTTCAGCACGTCCACGTCCTGCCAGATGGTCACCGGTGTCTCCGACGGCTGCACGGCGAACCTCTCGAGCAACGCTTCGGCCTGGGGGTCCTCCTCGAGCTCGATCCAGACGTGAGGCATTCGGTTGCGGGCCGCGAACTCCCTCAGACGCGTCGCGTCGCCCGAGTGGCGGGAGCCCATTATCCTCAGACCCAGCCCGGTCCTCATCATGTACGAGCGCCTGGCCAGGAAGGCCTTGAGGATAATGTCCGAGAGGTTGGGCTCCTCGGTGACGACCTCCTTCAGGCGTTCGCGAGGTATGGCCAGCATCTCTCCTCCCTCGCGCACCACGGCCGTGAGGTACATCGATTGCCCGGTGAGCATATTCAGCTCGCCCAGGAAACGGCCCGCGAGGAAGGTCCCTATCGTCCGGGCCTCGCCGGCAAAGTCGTCGACCATCTCCACCGCGCCTTCGAGGATGACGATGAAGTCGTTAGAGGTGTCGCCCGCCCTGAACAGGACCTCCCCAGCCTCCGTCTTCCTCGTCTGCCCGTAGCGCCGGAGGATCTCGATCTGGTCTTCCCTCAAGGCCGGGGCCCTCGTACTGCGGATCTCGTCCATTCGATCACTCATGGTGCGGCTCCGTCGGTGAGGACCGTGGTTCCGCCGTGAACACGGTTCATGGGCCGCTTCTGGCGCGCGTCCTCGTAGGCGGGAACGTAGTAGCGGTAGGCGTCTTCCAAATCTAGCTCCCCAAGACCGAGAACGCTTACTCTATGGCATCCCGGTGGATGGGGCGGCGGAAGGCGCCAGGCCCGGAGCCTCCCGCGGATTCGGCAGGCTTCGTTGCTACTGCGGTCTCCTGATCTCACAGTTCGGCGTCACTCTGTCAACACCCCTGTCGAACGTGACCGTGTCCCTACCTCTACCGCAGTTGATATCGTCCGCGCCCCCGCTCCCCTCGGCCGCGTTGATGCGGTCCGTGCCGGCCCCGCCGCGGAAAATGCTAAACCCGCCGCCCAAGAGTCGATCGTTGCCGTCTCCCCCATCGAGCACGCTGGCTCCGCCGCTCTGGAGGCGGTCGTTGCCATCTTCTCCCAAGAGGTCGTTCTGGAGGCTAGAGTCGAGGATGTTATCGTTGCCCCCACCTCCTAGTGACCTATCGGGGCCCGCTATGGGGCGCACGATATCGGCGCCGCCCAGGGCCCGGATCTCGTCGCTTCCCACGGTGCCCTCGATCACGTCGTTGCGCGGAGTTCCCACGCAGGGGTTGCCCGCGCAAGTGATGTTCGCGGCCAACCCCACCCCGCCAGCCACCAGGACCAGCACCGAGATTCCTGCCAGCAGCACCGTCAACCTGAGCCCCACTAGCTCGTCCTGCTTGTCGGTTGGGGCGGAGCCCAAGGAGAAAGCGTCGCCCCATCACGTGCACCAGGACCAGCGTACAGGGGCACCAAGCGCTGGCACATCCCCCAGGTGGGCTATTTTTTCGGTTGCCAGCGCAAGCGATGCCGACTCACTTTGCGAGGACCGTGCACTCAAGACCAACAGGTGAGAGCCAGTAAGACAAAGCAAGTATCGGGCTTGGCGGTGCCGGTCCCAGTGCCAGGCCCGCTTTGTTGCGGAGGGCCTTACCTGGAGGGGGGATCAAAGAGGTCCGTGTAGGCTTTCAACGACTGCTGGACCACCTGCTGGAAGGCCTCCTGTTGGGCCACCGTCTGGTCCATCCACTGCTGGGACACCTCCTGAATGCCCTGCTGCTGTCGTTGGGCCAGCTCCATCCACTGCTCGGAGGCCTGGTGGAAGGCCTGCCCGGTAGCTCGCTGGCCGCCTTCGTGGGGTTGCTGGGAGACGTAGAAGGGCGGGGTGTTCAGGAGCTGGAGGTAGGCGCTCGTCTGGTCCTGCATCATCTGCTGAAAGGTCTGTTGCTGCCTCTGGATCTGCTCGGCCATGGTCTGCATCGTGGCGATCCATCGCCGGGCGACCTCTTCCGCCGCTTGTTGCCCCCTGCTTACGCTCTCACTCATATCCTCTTCCCTGTCGGCCGACTGCCCGCGTCACCGATCAGATATTCCCGCTGGGGGAACCCCGAAACCGGTCGCCGCGGGAAACGCTCGGCCAACGCCAGGCAATGTCGACGGTTTGCTACCTTCGGACCCACAGAGGTAGCGGTGGTGAGCAATTGACCCGAAGAGAGCGTGGAGGCGTTTACCGGCGTTTCGAGAAATCCTGTTGGCGGGCCCGGCAGGATTCGAACCTGCGACACACGGCCCCGGAAACCGTTGCTCTATCCCCTGAGCTACGGGCCCGCGCTGGATTGGAACCGCGAAGGGATGTTACCGCAGAGGGGTCAGAGCGGCAAACTTTGCAAAGAGTGTGGAGCGACGGGTAAACTACGCCGCACCTTTATGTACGCGGTGATCTCCGACATCCACGGCAACTACGAGGCGCTCGAGGCGGTCCTCAGGGACATACCCGAGGGCGTGGAGACCGTGTATTGCCTCGGCGACGTAATCGGCTACGGGGCGAGCCCCAACGAGTGCTGCGACGTGGTACGCAAGCTCGGGATGCCCACGATCACGGGCAACCACGACCTCGCCGTCACGGACCTTTCGACGGATCTCGACTGGTTCAACCCTGTGGCGGCGGCGGCTGTCCTGTGGACCAGGGACGAGCTGACCGAGGAGAACGCCGAGTTTTTGCGCTCGCGGCCGCGCATGATGCAGAGCCGGGACGCGCTCTTCGTGCACGGCTCGGTGCGCGACCCCGACGAGTACATCATCAACAGCATCTCCGCGGGGGAGAACCTGGAGGTCTTGCAGCGCGAGTACCCGGACGTGAAGCTCTGCTTTTTCGGGCACACGCACGTCAAGGCCCTGGCCCCTTCCCCCAACGGCGCCGTGACCAACGACCACACCATCGACCTCAGCTCGAACGGACCGTACCTCATCAACCCCGGCTCCGTCGGCCAGCCGCGTGACGGTGACACCTTCGCCTCTTACGTGCTCGCCGAGGAAGATCGCATAGCCTACCGCTTCGTCGAGTACGACATCGCGAAGGCGCAAGCCAGGATCCGGGCCGCCGGACTGCCCAACATGTTGGCCGACCGCCTCGCCGTCGGCCGCTAGGGAGCAACTTCTCGCCGTGGAGCCTCCTTTCTCCCGGCTCTTCACCGTCGAGGAGGCGAACGACCTGCTTCCGAAGCTGAAGGAGATCCTGGCCGACGTCGGCGTCCACCGCGACGCACTGCGCGAGAAGGCCCCGCACATGGAGCCCATCCTGAGATCGGCCGCCACCAACGGCGGCGGAAGGGCGGGGTCCGAGTACGGCGTCGAGGCTTACAGGCTCTACCTGGCGATAGAACGCATCCAGGGAACTCGGCGTGCTCATAAAGGATCTGGACATGGGCCTCCTGGACTTCCCCCACGAGAGGGACGGGCGCGTTGTCTTCCTGTGCTGGCACCCGCCGGAGGAGCGCGTCGGGTTCTGGCACGAGATCGAGGCCGGCTACCCTGGCCGCCAACCGCTCTAGCCGATGCGGGTAGTCCTGCAGCGGGTCAAGGGCGCCTCCGTCACCGTCGGGGAGGAGAGGATCTCCGAGATCGGACGCGGCCTCCTCCTGCTCGTCGGGGTTGCCCAGGGCGACGGCGAGGCCGAGGCCGACTGGCTCGCGGAGAAGGTTTCGGGGCTCCGGATCATGGCCGACGACGAAGGCAAGATGAACCTTAGCGTCAGGGACGTCGAGGGCGAGATCCTGGCCGTCTCCCAGTTCACCCTGCTGGCCGACACGCGCAAGGGCAAGCGCCCGAGCTTTATCCGGGCCGCCCAACCGGACCAGGCCGAACCCCTCTTCGACCACTTCTGCGACCGCCTCCGCGCCTCCGGCATCTCCTCCGTCAAGACCGGCTCTTTCGGCGCGATGATGGACGTGAAGTTGGTAAACGACGGCCCGGTGACGATCGTGTTGGAGAGGCCCGCCGTCTAACGGCGGCTTTCAGCCCGCTCCGACTTCGCCTCCGCTCTCAGCACGCCCGCTGCGCGGGCTTTCAGCCAAACACAAGCGTGCGCGGGTTCGTGGCGCCCCAGCGTCTCTCCGGCGGCGGGGCGCGAGGCGCTACCGGGCCTGGGGCGTATCGTCGGCGCGCCAGGGCGGGAAACTGAAAGGGGGAAGCTGATTGCTGAGAGCGGAGCGCTGAAAGGGCGCAGCGGGCTGACTGGCGTCAGCCGGAGCGGGCTGGAAGGCGCGAAGCGCCGGGCTGACTGGCGGCTCGCCGCCAGTCGCTATACCCGCCGGGGTAGCTTTCGAGTTCGCCGTCGCGTACCTCCACGATACGGTCCGCCAGCCGGTCGAGGAAGTAGCGGTCGTGGGAGACGAAGACCACGGTGCCGGGGAAGCGTTCGAGTTCCCCTTCGAGGACCTCCAGGGAGCTTATGTCCAGGTGGTTCGTGGGCTCGTCGAGGATCAGGCAATTCGGTTCCTGGAGCACGAGCAGGAGCAACTGGAGGCGGGTGCGTTCGCCGCCGCTCAGAGAGGCGGACGGGCCGCGGGCCTGCTCGTAGGTGAAGAGAAAGCGGCCGAGAAGAGCGACGGCCTCGTTCTCGTAGAGCGGCTTGGTCGACCGTACCAGTTCGAGTGGGGTCGAGCCGCGGGGCAACTCGCCTTCCTGCGCCAGATAGCCGAGCCGTATGGAGGGCCCGACCCACCGCTCACCCTCCGTGGGGGTCAGCTCGCCAGCAAGGATCTTCGCCATAACGCTCTTGCCCGAGCCGTTGCCGCCCACGACGCCGACACGCTCGCCGCGGGCGACGGTGAGGTTGGCCCCGATCAGGACGGGCTCGTCCCCGAAGGCGACGCCCACGTCCCGCAGCTCGACGACTTTCTGGCCGCCGCGGGGGCCGGCGCGGAAGTCCAGCCCGATCCTGCGCCTCTCCAGCACCGGGCGCTCGACCTTCTCCATGCGCTCGACCTGATGACGCTTGTTGCGCGCCTGGCGGGCGTGGCGCGCGTTCTCCGTGACGTGCGCCCACTGCTTGAAACGCAGGATCGCCGCCTCGAGCCTGGCTATCTCCTTCTGCTGGGAGACGTACAGTTGCTGCTGGCGCTTGAGCGCCAGCTCCCGCGCCAGCGCGTATGCCGAGTAATTGCCGGGCCAGAGGGTGATCCGCCCTTCCTCGAGCTCCGCTATCTCGTCCACGGTCTCGTCCAGGAGGTAGCGGTCGTGGGAGACGACCACGACGGCGCCGTCGTGGGCTCGGATCAGGGCTTCGAGCCGCTCTCGTCTCGCCGCGTCGAGATGCGCCTCGGGCTCGTCGAGGAGCAGCACGTCGGGTCGCTGAAGAAGGCACGCGGCGAGGGCGACGAGCTTGCGCTGCCCACCACTCAGGGCGCTCATGGGACGATTGTGGTCTTCCCTATCGAAGCCAAGATCCGCGAGGTAGCCGAGCGCCTCGCCGTCGAAGCCGTTGCCTCCGAGCTCTGTGTAGCGCTCGAGAAGCCGCCCGTGGCGCTCGAGAACGCGCTGCATCCGGCGCAGGTCGGAGGCGATCTCCGGCGCCCCGAGCCGATCTTCGTGGGCCGCTATCTCCGCCCGCAGCTCGGCCAACTCCGGGCGGGCGGCGCGCAACTCCTCGATCGGGGTGCGCTCCTCGCCACCGACGTGCTGGGGCAGGTAGGCGACGGTCGAGCCCCGGCGCCGAACCACCTCACCCTCGTCGATCTCCTCCGTGCCGGCGAGGACACGCAGCAGGGTGGATTTGCCCGCGCCGTTGCCGCCGACGAGCCCCAGCCGGGCCCCGGGGCCGACCGCCAGCTCCAGGCCGCGCAGCACCGGTCGTCCCCCGTAGAACCTTGCCCACGGAACGGAGCAGGATCAGGGACAAGACGCGCCTCCCATGCCGCCATCTCTCCGTGACGTCTCCACGGCCCTAATCATGACGCCAGCGTCCGACCACCGCCATACCCCATCGGGGCTATTTTGGCCACTCAATCAACGGCGACCCGCCCCTCGACGTAGAGCGTGGCAGACCGCGTGTAGCCTTCCCGTCGGACGCGCTCCAGGAAGCCCCTCCGCCGGTCCCGCAGCCTCCGGCGAACGTCCTTTGGCAGGGAAGGGAGTTCCCGCGGCTCGTCCTCGGCCAGCACTGCCTTGCCCAGGTTCCTGATCCCGCCCGGCGCCGACACGCGCCACCGCACGTCTTCGAGCAAACCTTCGTGCAGCTCCACGAGCCGTCCCGGCGGCCCCACGCCGTAGAGTTCCAGCCCGCAGGCCTCGCGCAAGACCTCCGCCTGTACCGATTCGTCTTCGAGTTGAACGGCGGGGACGGAGTCGACAAGGTCGCTCGTGGCGACGCGCCCGCCGGGTCTCACGACGGCGGCCAGGGCCGCCAGAGCCTCCCGCGCCGGCCGCTCCCGCACGTCCAGCTCGTGAAAGAGCCCGGCCGAGTAGACAAGGTCGAACGTTCCCGCCCCGAAAGGCGGCTCGAAGACGTCCCCCTCGACGAGCCGGACCGGGGACGCCAGATCCGCCTCCGCCAGCGATTCTCGGGCCGCCTCGATCTTCTCGTTGTCGGCATCCAGGGCGGTCAAGCGGCCGTCCCTCCCAACGCGCTGGCTGAGACCCTCGAGCCAGAGCGGCGATGCGCCGCCGGCGTAAAGGACGTCCAGGCCACGGAGGTCGCCGAGGAGATCCAGCTCGCGGTCGCAGAAGGAAATGAGATCCACTTCGAGCTCCTCGCGCTCATCGGGCGTGAGGGTGATCCGGGGTTGGTCTATGGGGAGCCTCTGAGCCACGAAGCCCATTTTCGCAAGGCCTGTTGGAGAGTGCCAATCCGACGCCCCGCGCAATCGCTAGCCGCCGGCTAGCGGGGAGCGGGAGAACGTGCGTTGGTCAGTTGGGCGGGCGGCTCGTTGGCGTACAGCCAGTAGCGGGCGACGAGCGGCACCATCTCGGCGAGCGGAAGCGTGTCGGAAACCTTGTCCAGAAACGAGTTGGCCCCTAGTCGGTAAGCCTCCGTCCGATCTTCCTCGTAATTGCTAGAGGTCAGCATCGCCACGGGCAGTAGCTCTGTGCGCTCGTCGGCCCGGATACGCCGCAGGGCTTCGAACCCGCCCATGCGCGGCATGTTGATGTCCAGCACCACCAGGCGGGGCATGACGCTCGTGTCCCTTCCAGAATACTCACCCTCGCCGAAGAGGTAGTCAAGGGCCTCCGCCCCGTCACCCACCACCACCACCTCGTTCCGGACGCCGCCCGATCTCATTATGGCAGTGAAAAGGTCCGCCATGAAGCGGTCGTCCTCGGCCATCAATATGAAGGGGTCTCGCAAGTCACCCACCTTGTCGACCCAATGGTCGCCTCATCCGATTATTGCATGCCCGCGACGCGCCATCCTGAACCCAAGGGAAAATGGCCCGAAAGATGTAATCGGAGCGCACGGTCCTGCCCTTTAGCCGAGGGCCTGGTCGACTCCTCGATCCCGGCGGTGGGGCCTCGACGACGCAACGAATCCGGTCCCCCTGTCTAACCTGGGGTGCTTCGGCCAGCGCTCGTGGGGTCCATCTCCTGGCAAGCTCTTGTCGCGGTCAACACCGAATAAAACGCCCATTAGCAGGTAAAATGGGACGCGGTATAATCGCTCTTCGTGAAGGTCATCGTCGCAAACGACATTGTCAAGTACCACGGTGGGGACCTCAAGGTTCTCTCCGGGGTCTCGCTCGCGGTGGAGGCCGGGGAGAAGATCGGTTTCGTCGGCCGCAACGGGGCCGGCAAGACCACCCTGCTGGAGATCCTGGCCGGCATCTCGGAGCCGGACGGCGGCTCCGTAGAGCGCATCGGCAACGCGAAGGTCGGCATGACCCCGCAGAAGCTCTACGCCGGTGAGCGGGGCCGGCAGTCGGTGGAGCAGGAGATCATCTCGGCCTTCGAGCCCCTGATGCGCCGCGAGAGGGAACTGAAAGAGGTCGAGGACCGGCTCTCGGGGGATCCCTCGGGCGCGTTGCTCGACCGTTACGGCAGGCTGCAGAGTGAGTTCGAGCGCGACGGCGGTTACGGGTACAGGGCGCGCGCGGCCTCGGCCCTCTCCTCTCTGGGCTTCGCGCCTGAGGACTGGACGCGCCCCGTCGGCTCCTTCTCCGGCGGGGAACAGAGCCGCATCGCCCTCGCTCGCCTGCTGCTGGAGGAGCCGGATCTCGTCCTGCTCGACGAGCCGACCAACCACCTGGACCTCGGGGCCATCGAGTGGCTGGAGAACTTCGTCAAGGGCGCCAAGAGCGCCGTCCTCGTCGTCTCCCACGACCGCTACTTTCTCGACGCAGTCTCGGGCTCGATCCTGGAACTGGAGGGCGGCAGGATCTCCCGCTACCCCGGCAACTACACAGCCTACGCCGCCGAGAAGCGGACCCGTGACGCCAGGCTCGCCCGCAAAGCGAAGGCAAACGCCGAGCGCCGGGCCCAACTCGAGCGCTTCGTGGAGAAGAACCGGGCCAAGGCCACCAAGGCCGCTCAGGCCCGCAGCAAGCAGAAGCTCCTCGACCGGATGGAGAAGATCGAAGGCCCCAGCAAGGCCTCAAAGAACGTCAGGCTCGATTTCGGCGCCGACACCTCGCGCGCCGGTCGGGTCGTGCTCGAGATGGAGGGCGTGGCCTACGCCCACGACGACGCCGAAGGGCCGCTCTTGGACGACCTGGATCTCGTGATCGAACGCGGCGAGCGGGTGGCCCTGCTTGGTGCGAACGGCACCGGGCAAGAGCACCATCATGCGCCTCGCGACCGGCGAGCTCGGCCCGGACGGGGGGCTCGTCCGCCTCGGCCACAACGTCTCCCTCGCCTACCAGGACCAGCAGCTCGCCCGTCTCGACGATAAGAAGACCGTTCTCGACGAGGCCGTGTCGGCGACGGGCCTGGATCCCCTCGACGCCCGCGACCTGCTCGGCGCTTTTCTCTTCTCCGGCGAGGACGTCTTCAAGAGGGTCTCGGCCCTCTCCGGCGGCGAGCGGAACCGTTTGAGCCTCGCGGAGATCGTGGTCAGCGGCGCCAACCTGCTCCTGCTCGACGAGCCGACGAACAACCTGGACATCCCCGCCCGCGAGGCCCTCGAAGAGGCCCTCCTGAACTACCGCGGCACGATGTTCTTTATCTCCCACGACCGCTACTTCCTCAGGAAGCTCGCGACCCGCGTCGTCGAGCTCGACGATAAGAAGCTGACGAACTTCCTCGGCGGCTACGACTACTACCGCGCCCACCGCCGCCTCGACACGGGCTCCAGGAACGGCAAGAGCCGCCCGCGCCGCCGCGTCCGTCCCGGCCAGAGCAAAGAGCAGAGCATCCTCGCCGCGCGCCTCGTCGCCGTCGAGGGCGAGATCGACGCCACCGAACGCCGCATAACCCGCCTGGAGAAAGAGCTGGCCAACTCTTCCCTCTACACCGACGGCCACCGCTCCCGCGAGGTCGTCACCGAACACCGCCAACTCAAAGACGTCCTAGACAGACTCTACGAAGATTGGGGCGCGCTACTCAAGGAAGCCGAGACAGCAGAGTTGTAGCCCGCTCCCTCCGGTCGCTTTCAGCCCGCCCGCTGCGCGGGCTTTCAGCCAACCGCAAGATGCGCGGTCCGTGGCAGCCCTGCGTTCGTCGAAAGGCCCAGCAGTGCGTCGCCCTAAATGGAGCGATCCACATGGCGCGGCGGTAGAAGCTGAAGGCTGAGAGCGAGGATCGAAGATCCGAAGCGTGCTGAGAGCCCGCGCAGCGGGCGGGCTGAAAGGCGCGAAGCGCCGTGCTACTTGAGTCGGGACGAGAGGATTTGAACCTCCGACCTCCTCGTCCCGAACGAGGCGCGCTACCAGGCTGCGCTACGTCCCGACTGCGGGGCGCATTATATCAGTCGATGCCGGGCCGTCAGGTTCCGAACGGGGGTCAGGCGTCGGGGTCCATCGTGTACGCTCCGGCGCCTCGTTTGAGCAGGCCGCGGGCGATGATGAGGCGTTGGATCTCGCTGGTGCCCTCCCAGATACGGTCCACGCGCAGTTCGCGGTAGTACCTCTCGGCCGGGTTCTCGGTCATATACCCGCGGCCGCCGAAGATCTGGACTGCCCGGTCGGCGACGCGGTTGGCCATCTCGGAGGCGAAGAGCTTGGCCATCGCCGTCTTTCCGTGCAGGATCTTCAGGTCTTCGGACTCCCACGCCCGGGCGACGTTGTAGGTCATGAGCCTGGCGGCGTTCAGCTCGGTAACCGAGTCGGCCAGCATGAATTGGACGGCCTGATAGTCGGAGATCGGGCGCCCCGACGCCTTGCGCCGCAGCGCCCAGTCCGTGGCCAGGTCGATGAGCCGCTCGGCCGCCCCGCAGCACCGGGCTGCGATCATAATCCGCTCCAAGGAGAACCACTTCTTGGTCCCCTCGTCTCCCCCGTCGCCGAGCCGGGAGCTCTCCGGTACCCAGCAGTTCGTCAACCGCAGTTCGACGTGCTTGGAGGTGTACGGGTCGTGCGCGAACCTCGGCACCCGCACGATGTCCAGCCCGGGCGTGTCCCTTTCGACGATAAACGAGGCCTGCTCATCACCGGCCCACGCCAGCACGATAAAGAACCCGGCCCGCTCACCGCCGGTGACGAACCACTTCTCGCCGTTGAGCGTCCACCCGTCCCCGTCATACGCGGCGGTGGTGGCTATATCCTTGATGTCGGAGCCGGCCTCGGGCTCGGTGATCGCCCACGCCTCTCGGGTCTCGCCCCGCACGACAGGCATGACGTAGCGTTCGATCTGTTCGGGGCTCGCGAGGTCTAGCAGCTCCCGGGGACCGCGGTCGGCGACCATGTACCCGAGCCCGTTCGTCGTCTTTCCCGCCTCCTCTTCGAGTGCGACCTGGGAGAGCACGGAGAGGTCGAGGCCACCGTACTCCCTTGGCATGTTGACGTTGCTGAATCCCGCCTCCCGCGCTTTGCGTCGCAACTCCTGCAGCTTCGCCTCGTCGATCTCGCCGTCGCGCGCTATCTCGGCCTCGAACGGGTGCAACTCCTCCTCGACGAACCGGGCTATGCTCGCCTTTAGCTTCTTTACCTCTTCGGGGATACCCGCGGTCAAACCCTGCTCCGGCGCCGTCGTCACAGCCCCACCCTCCTCGCACGCAGCTCTGTATTGTCCGTTCCGACCTTCACTTCTTGGGGAAAGGCAGGGCGATGGTGTCCTCCAGCTTGCTCGGGTCCCGCTCCCTGGAAAAGCGTGCCAGCTCCACGTCGTCCTTCGGCAGGTCGGCGACCTCGCCCTCGGAGATCAAACCGGCCATCTTCTCCCCCAGGGCCGGCCCCCACATCATCCCGTGGCCGCCGGCCGCCAGGACGTAGAAGCCCTCCACGGGCTCGTCGATAATGGGCAGATGGTCGGGGGTGTAGTCGATGGACGCCGCCCAGGCCTTGGAGACACCAAGCCCCGCCAGCGCCGGCAACGCGGACTCCCAGTCGGGTCGCAGCTCCTCGTAGTAGTCCCAGTCGAAGGAGATCTGGTACCGCCCCGAGTAGTCGGCCTCGTCCAACGGATTGCTCATGCCGAGAACCGCCCCCCGCTCTTCGGGCCTCGCGTAGTAGCCCTTGCCCACATCGAACACCAGCGGGAACGGGTGCTCGGCACCATCGGCCACCGTCGGGTAGGTCACGACCTGGTGGCGCACGGCCATGACGGGCACCTCGAGGTCGACCATCGACCCGATGTCGCGCGCCCCGCGCGGCCCGCCCGCGTCGACCACCCGCTCTGCCTCGAAGACCCCGCGCGTCGTCTCGACCGAGTAGCGATCCCCCCGATGTCCGATGCCGAGAACCTCGCACATCTCCAGGAGATCTACGCCCTCTGACCGCGCCACGGCGTAGGTGGCGTTGCGGGCGACGACCGGGGGATGCACGTAGCCGTCGTTGGGGGTGTACGTCGCCCCGACGAACCGGTCCCAATTCAGGTCGGGGAAGCGCCTCCTGCCCTCCTCGGGCTCGACCCACTCGTTCTCCACCCCCGCGTCCTGGCGGACCTTCACGAGCCGCAGGAAGCCTTCCTTCTCTTGCTCGGTCTCGGCGACGATGTAGTAGCCGGTCTCGATGAAACCGGAGTCGAGGCCGAGGTCCTCGCCGAGCTCGAGATAGAGTTCGCGCGAGAGCTTGCCCAGCTTGACCGCCGTCTCCGACCCGCCCTGCTGACGGACCACGCCGGCCGAGCGGCTCGTGGCCCCGTTGCCGGCCCAGCCACGCTCGAAGACCGCTATCTTTCCGAAGCCCCGGCGGGCTAGCCGATAGGCCGTCCACAGACCCAGATTGCCGCCCCCGATCACAACAACGTCATAAACCGGCATATTCGCCTCCTCGCCGCGAACGGCCATCAATCTCCCACGCGCCGATCATACCAACCCCCCGCCAACGACCGTGACCCGTGCGCCTTGAACCATCGGTCAGCAAGTGGGGCTTTACCGGCGGGAAGGTCCCGCTGTCCATGGACCGTCCAACCGTCAGCAAGTACCGGCCCGCCGCGACAGGCTTCCGTCCCGTCTCGACCCCCTGCATCGGCGTCAGCCCGGAGTTTTTCTTGAACCGTCATTCAAAAACCACTATACTTGATGTGGGCGAACGCATCAAGGAGGGTCGTGTTCGCCTCGTCGAGTTCAAGAAATCAGCTCGAAAGGAGCGTGCTCATGCTGAATATCGACCGCGAGTCGCTCGCCCTGTCGTTGGCTTCTGACGGGCAGATGAGCCTGCCCGCCGCGGCGTACACGGACGTCGGGGTACTCGAGTGGGAGAGGGAGCATTTCTTCGACCAGAGCTGGGTCTGTGTGGGCCGTTCCGGGGATCTGCGGGACGCCGGTGATCGGCGGGCGGTACGCGCCGGCCGCGAATCCGTCCTGCTCGTGCGTGGCGCCGACGGGGTTTTGCGAGGGTTCCACAACGTCTGCCGCCACCGCGGCCACGAGCTCCTGCCCGACGGCGGCGAGGCCGCCGGCCGATACATCCGTTGCCCGTACCACGCCTGGGCCTACGGCCTCGACGGCTGCCTCGAGGGTGCCCCCGGGTTCGGGGGGGTCTCCGGCTTCTCGAAGGCAGACTACCCCCTCTTGCCGGTCAGGATCCAGGAATGGCAAGGGTGGGTCTTCGCCAACGCAAGCGGAGACGCCCCGCCCTTCGAGGAGCACGTCGGGGACCTCGGGGAGCGCATCGGCAACCATAGTTGCGAGGACCTGGTCGTGGCGGCCAGACACTCCTACGAGGTTGCGGCCAACTGGAAGGTGCTGTCCGAGAACTACCACGAGTGCTACCACTGCCCCTCGATCCACCCCGAGCTCTGCAGGGTGAGCCCGCCGAAGGAGGGTGAGGATCACGACTCGCGGGGCGCCTGGGTAGGCGGGTCCATGATGCTCGAGGACTTCGCCGAGACCATGTCCTTCGACGGCAAGAGCCATGCCCCGAACCTGCCGAACCTCGTACCGGGGCAGGAGAGGGAGGTCTACTACTACCAGGTCTTCCCGAACCTCCTCATCAGCCCCCACCCGGACTACGTGTTGACCCACCGTATGACGCCGCTGGCACCGAACCGGACGGCCGTCGAGTGCGAGTGGCTGTTCTCGCGGGAGGCCGTCGAGACCGAGGGTTTCGATCCCTCCTACGCGCGCGACTTCTGGGACGTAACCAACGGCCAGGACTGGCGCGCTTGCGAGGGGGTGCAGCGCGGAGCCTCCTCCAGCGCCTACCGGCAGGGTCCGCTCTCTCCCGAGGAGACGACGGTCGGCAACCTGATCGCCATGATCGCCACGGGGTATCTGGAGGGTAGGGTTACGCAGGTGCCGGACCGGGCTTCCAAAGCGCTCGGCTAGGATCTCCGCACTAACGCAGGAACGGAAACGGGTTTCCGTCGTGGGAAGCGTGAGGCTGTAAGTCTCTCGCTTCTCACGCGTTCCGGCGGGAGAGCGTTCGCGGGTCTGTGACAAGCACGACCACCAGAGCGACCGTCAGGTAGAGCAACGCTATGAGCAAGGCAACGATTTGCGATCCCTCTGCTGGCGTCCCGACCAGTTCCGTGGCGAGGTTGTGTCCGGCATGCGCCACCATCACGAGGAAGAGGCTGCCGTTGGTGCTGTTGTATATCCAGGCGTAGATGATCGCGGTAGAGATCAGTCTTATGTAGGTCTGAACAAGGTCGGGGGTAGTAAGGTCGGAGAAGCCTGCCACGGTAATTGCCGGCCACAGATGCCAGGTGCCCCAGATGATGCCGATAACGATGCTCGCTCCCAGCGCGCCGTAGCGGGGCTGCAACCGCGGCTGAGCGAACCCGCGCCAGCCCAACTCTTCGCCGAGCGACCCCGCCACCAGAGGACCGATAAAGGCTAGGCTAGTAGGAAAGATGAGCCACGATCTCGGTGGTGCACCACCGAAGGCGACGTAGATGAGGTCGGCCGACAGGATCAACACGAATGGGCCAGCCAGAACGAGCGCGTACCAGTAGACTCCCACACGCCACGTCTTTACCTGGCGCAGCAACGCGCGAACGCCTCCGCTCCTGGACGCGACGAGAAGCGCGGCAAGCGACGGAGCATACGCGGTCAGGATGATACCGGCCGTTGCGAGGGGAAGTCTCGGTGAGGACCCGGGAAGGTTGTTGAGGTCCATACCTCCGACGACGAGTGGAAGCGCGCCGATAAAGGTCAAGGCAAAGAGAAGCGCGACCCAGGCCACAACGCTTCTTCCGTTCCCGGGACCCTCCAAGTAGCTTGTCGAGCGTTGCACGATAGTCCCACTTCGCCCTTGCCGCCCTCGGGTCATTCTATCGGGGGCCGTCGGTGCGAACCCGAGATCGAGATCTCATTCGCAAAGGGCAATATCTTGGGCCGAGCGGCGAAGCTTTCAGTCGCCGCTCGGGGACCCACTTCCCTCGACAAGCGCATCGACGGCCGTGCAGCCCCGCGGGCTCACGACCATCGGGTTGATGTCGATGGCCCCTATGAGGTCCCCGAGGTCCTCGGCCAGCAGAGACAGCCGCGTCACGGCGTCCACGAGCGGCGGCCAAGTTCGATGGAGGAGCGCCCCTCACGCCGTCCAGCAAGGGCCGTACCGCCAGGCCGTCGATCAGCCTGATGGCCCTTGCCTCGTCCACGGGTGGCAACGCCAGGCGACGGTCCCGGAGCGTTTCGATCAGGATCCCACCCGCGGCGGCGACGATTAGGGGGCCGAACTGAGGATCTCGCACCACACCGAGGGCCATCTCCACGCCGGGCTCGGCCATCTCCTGCACGGTTACCGCAGGTCCGAGGCGGCCCGACATCTCGTGGTAGACGGTGGACAGGACCTCCTCGTCTTCGACACCGAGCACGACGCCGCCGAGATCCGTCTTGTGCCCCGCGCTCGCGGTCTTGAGCGCCACCGGGTACCCGAGCTGGGCGGCCGCCGCCAGCGTCCCGGCCATGTCGTCCGCGGCCAGCGTCCGCACGACCGGGACGCCGTAGTCGGCGAGCATGTCCAGCGCTTCTTTGTCCGAAAGGCGCCGCCCCGACGCCAGCTCCTCGCGCCAGCGCCACCGGACGCGCTCGGGCACGGGTTTAGGACGAACCGGCGGCGGCATGGCCCTCGCGTCGCGCCGCTCGAAGAGGTGGCGGAAGGCGCGAAGGCCCGAGGCGACGTCTTCCAGCACCGGTATGCCGGCCGCGCGCAGGGACGTCGCCGCTTTCTCCTGTATGGCGCTGGTGACACCGCAAACCACGGCGAACGGCTTGTCGGTCGAGGCCCAGGCCTGCTCCGCGGCCCACGGATGACCGCGGACCATACGCTCGCTGTGCAGGTCGACCACGTAGGCGAAGGCCCCTGTGGCGGGATCTTCTGCCATGTAACGGGAGCAGTCGAGAAAGACGTCGTAGGAGCCACCGTCGGTCCCCCAGGCGTCCAGCGGGTTGATCGCTGGCAGAGCCAGGCTCCAGCCGGTCAGCGATGCGCCTGAGCGTCTCCTTCGAAGGTTCGGCCAGCGGTACCCCGAGGTCCGCCGCGGCGTCGACCAGGTGCGCCCGCTCGCCGCCCGAGTCGTGGACCGACGCTAGCCCGCCCGGCGCCGCGCGGCGTCCCGCTGCCAGGAGCTCCAGGAGGTCGGACATCTCGTTGAGCGTGCCGACCCGCGAGACCCCGTACGCGTCGAACAGCGCCTCGTACGCCCCGTCGTCGCCGGCTAGAGCCCCCGAATGCGCCGTGACCAGAGGCCCCGCCGTCGGGCTGCGGCCAACCTTCAGGGCGACCACCGGCACGTCGCGCTCGGCGGCGGCCTCGAGCGCAGCCTTGAAATTCTCGGGATCCCGGACAGTCTCCAGATACAACGCGAGAACCTCTGTCGATTCGCGCTCCAGCGCGTAGAACACGTAGTCGGCCATCGTGTTCGTCAGCTCCTGGCCCGGCGAGACGGCCAAGTTGAAGCGGATGCCCCGGTTGGCGTGCAAGAGGGCCGTGAAAGCGGATCCCGAATGCGAGATCCAGGCGATGTTCCCCGGCGCGAGGTCGGGGCGCTCCTCGTAGGCCAGGGCCCGCAGCCCGCGCTCGACGTCCGCGAAGCCCATGCAGTTGGCGCCGCAGACGGCCATCCCCGACTCGCGCGCGATGCGCCGGATCCGCCCGGTCAGAGGAGGCTCTCGCGGCGGGTCCTCGAGCGCGCTGGCAAAGACGACGACCCCGCGGGCGCCGCTAGCGGCCGCGTCCTTCATCTGTTCTTCCAAACGTCCATTGCCAACCCCGAGGAGCACCAGGTCGGGTGCGAAAGAAACCTCTGCCAGCGACGGGTAGCACGCGACGCCTTCGACCTCGTCGTACTTCGGGTTCACGGCGGCCGTCTCGCCGTCGAAGCCGCCGACGAGCAGCTCTTTGACCATGTGGTTGCCGGGCGTGTCCGGTTTGGGGCTAGCCCCCACCACGGCAACGGAGCGCGCCCCGAGCATGGCACGCAGGGCCGCATCTACCGCCAAGGCTGCGGTCCTCTAGCCGCGGTTGCGCAGGGTCAGGCGTTCCTTCAGGCGCTCCCTGCGAAGGTCGCGCTGGATCTCCCGGACGCAGTTGTGCGCCGGGATGGCGCAGACCCCTCCTCCGGCGTGGGTCGCCGACGAGGCCTGGTAGAGGCCGTGGATCGGGGTGCGGTAGTCGGCGTAGCCGGGCGCCGGGCGCATGTGGAAGAGCTGCTCCGCCGTCAGCTCGCCGTGGAAGATGTTGCCCCCGATCAGGCCGATGTCCTGCTCCATGTCGTAGGGACCCAGGACCTGGCGGTGCAGGATCGCGTCCTTCAGGTTGGGCGCGAGCTCGGCGTAGCCGTCGATCACGCGGTCGGCGTAGGCCTCGAGCTCCTGGCGGTGAGGCTCCTTGGACCACGTGTGCGGCACCCACTGCGTGAAGAGGGACATGATGTGATGGTCCTCGGGGCACAGCGTGCGGTCGAACACCGTCGGTATGACACCGTCGGAGAACGGCCTGCGCGCCGGCACGCCGCGCCGCGCGTCCTGGAAAGCTTCCTCTATGTAGTCGATGGAGTGGGCGAGCTCGATAGCCCCGCCGAGGTGCTCCCCAGGGCCTGGCTTGGCCGTGAAGTCCGGCAGCTCCGCGAGGGCGAGGTTGATCTTGACGACGCCGCTGCGCGAGTTCCAGCGCTCGATGCTGCCGACAAAGTCCTCGGGGAGCTCCTCGCGTCGGAGCTGCTCGAGGAAGGTCCTGCGCGGGTGCGTGGTGGCGACCACGAGGTCGGCCTCTATCTCCTCGCCCCCCTCCAGAACGACGCCCGTAACGCGCCCCTCCCTCTGGAGGATGCGCTCGACCGGGGCGTTCGTGCGTACCTCGGCGCCGAACTCCTCGGCGGAGCTCCGGATGGCGTCGGAGACCGCGCCCATCCCCCCGCGCGGGTAGCCCCAGGAGCCGAGCCCGAGCCCGGCGTCCCCTATCTCGTGGTGCATCAGCACGTACCCCGTGCCAGGGGAGGCGGGCCCCGCCCAGGTCCCTATCACGCCGTCCACCGAGAGGGCGCCCTTGATCTGGGGCGACTCGAACCAGTCGTCGAGCAGGTCCCACGCGCTCATGGTCATTAGCCTGGTCGAGCTCGCCTACCTTGGGCACGTCCAGCCCGCGCATCCGCCACGCGAGCTTGAGCTGATCCAGGAGGTCCACGGGGTTGCGCGACCCGAGCTTGGGGGGCGTCGTCAGCAACAGCGGCTCAAGCACCGCCGCCATCTCCCCCAACCACCGCCGCCACCGCGGGTAGGCCTCCGCGTCCTTGCGCGAGAACTCCGCCATCGCTTCAAAGTCCCGACGCTCGTCCTCGCCGGTCATGTACCAGCGAGCGCCCGTCCGGGAACGCGTAGAACGACGGCCCCATCGGATAGACCTTGTAACCGTGACGCTCTAGTCGCAGGTCGTCGACGATCCGCCGGGGCATGAGGCTGACCACGTACGAGTAGGTCGTGACCCTGAAATCAGGAGCCTCGGGCCACGGGGCGTCGGTCCTCGCCGCCCCCCGACCTTGCCGTTGGCCTCGAGCACCACCGTGCGCAACCCGTCCCGGGCGAGATACGCGCCCGCGGCCAGCCCGTTGTGCCCCCCGCCGATGACTATGGCATCGTACCCGCCCACCATCGCACTCTACCTCCGACGCTTCGCAGTCAATACTAAACCGCTGTTCAATGTAGCACCTCGCAGGGCCGGCGGCAAGATGCTCCGTTCGCGGTCCGTTGGCCGTACGGGTGGGGCGTGGAACAGGATCGGACGGTTATGGTATCGTGAAACATTGAATAGCCGTTCACAAATGAAAGCGGCGACTTCGGGGAGGAGCATGGGCGCGAGGCCCAAGCTAACGCAGAAACGAAAGACGCAGATACTAGAGGCGGCGGCGGAGATGATCGGTCAGCGGGGTCTGTGCGACACGCGAATCGCCGACGTCGCGGCGAGGGCGGCGTTGAGCCCGGCCCTGATCGTCTATTACTTCGGCTCCAAGGAGAAGCTGCTGACGGAGGCGCTGGCCTACGCCGAGGACCTGTTCTACATCGAGGCTTTTCACGAGCTTGCGGGCATCGAAGGCGCCTCGGAGCGGCTAGTGAGACTGGTGGAGCTCTCTTGCCCGCCGGCGAACCGCGAGACCGACGACTACTGGGCGCTGTGGGTCGAGCTGTGGTCTCGGGCGTTGCGCAACGAGGAGGCCGCCCGCAAGCGCGAGGCGCTCGACCGTCGGTGGCGCAACACCATCGCCGACGTTGTCAGGGACGGGCAACGGTCCGGGGAGTTCGGTTCGGCCGACCCCGACCGTTTCGCGACCTACCTCTCGGCGCTCATGGACGGGCTTTCGCTGCAGGTCTTGATGCGGGATTCGGCGGTGGACAGCGGGCTCGTCGTCCAGATGTGCCTGAACGCCGCGGCCCAGCAGCTGGGCTTCGATCCGGAGACGGTCAGGGAGAATAACAGAAGAGTCAGAGGCTAGCGGCGGTGACGGGCCGCGAGGAGGTACGGTAACTATGGTTTTCCATCCGCGGGAGCGGCGACCATGGGACCGGAAGATGTCCCGGTCGGACGCGCTCCGCTTACTTGCGGGGACGGCGGTCGCGGGTGGGTTCCTCGCCGGCTGCGGCTCGGGTGGCGGATCTTCGTCGGCCCAACAGCTCGTTATCGGAACGCGGGACAACCCTGTCGAGCAGCCGCTGTTCGACGACATCCCGCGGGTAGAGTCGGGACTGGAGCCGGAGGAAGGGCCGCTGCGCGTCTACAACTGGGCGGACTACATTAATCCCGAGGTGCTCAAAGGTTTCACAGAGCAGTTCGGGGCCGATGTCGAGGTCACGACCTTCTACAACTCGCAGGAGGCGCAGCAGAAACTGAGGACCGGCAAAATCAGCTTCGACGTCTTCTTCCCCACGCAGGACGAGCTGCCAAAATACGTGGCCGGGAAGCTGCTGCAACCGCTCAACCACGACTACCTCCCCAACCTGGAGAAGAACGTCTGGCCGACGCTGGCAGATCCCTTCTACGACAGAAAATCGCGTTATACCACCCCTTACGTAACCTACTCTACGGGTATCGGCTGGCGGACTGACATGGTCCCGGCCGACATAGCGGGGATGGACAACCCTTGGGAGATCTTCTGGGATGCCGAGTACAAGGGCATCACCGGTCTCTACGATGAGTACAGGGACGCCTTGAGCGTCGGGATGTACAGGAGCGGCTTGGACGGGGTAAACGAGGCCAACGCTTCGGACCTCGAGAAGGCCAGGGACAACCTCCTGGAGTTGCCGGATCTCGTGGACATCCGATACACCATAGACGGGGCCTACTCCAGGCTCCCGGAGGGCAACATGGGCCTCGTCGAAGCCTGGTCTGGGGATTTGCTCCTGGCTACCCAGTACGTGCCGAACGACGGGGACGTCTCGGTGTTGCGTTACGCGTGGCCGCCCAAGACGACGCGGGACAAGGTGGGCGGAATGATAGCCAACGACTGCATGTCCGTTCTCGCCAACGCCGAGCATCCCGTGCTCGCCCACGCGTTCATCAACTACGTCCTCGACGCGGACGTGGCGCTCGAGAACATGGGCTGGCTGGGCTACCAGCCGCCCCAGAAGACCCTCGACCCGAGGACCTTCGTGGACAAGGGTTTGATTCCCGAGAACCTCGCGTCGGCGGTGGTCGAGCAGGGCGACTTCGAGATGGGCCAGATCACCGGGCAGCTGACGCCGGAGCAGGAGACACGCTGGCTCGAGACGTGGTCGAGGGTCCAGCAAGGAGGCTAGCGGCGTGAGCGGGCCCGCCTCCGACGAAGGGCGCGCGATAGGCGAGCGGCGCTGGCTCTGGCCCTCGCTGGCGGCCCCGGGGGTGCTCTGGCTGGTTCTGCTCTTTCTCGTCCCGCTCTACGCGGTTCTTGCCGTGGCCATGGGATCTCCGGATCCCATCTTCGGCGGCGCGCTGCCCGCGTGGAACCCGCTGGCGTGGGACCCGAGCGAGTTTGGGACGCTCTTCGGTGAGCTCTTCGGCGGGCAGTTGGGCATCGTATTCCTGCGCACGCTCGCTTACGTCGCGGTCGCCACGTTTCTCAGCCTGCTGATCGGCTACCCCGTCGCCTACTACGTGGCGCGGCACGCCGGCCGCTACCGCGTGTTGCTGTTGATGCTGATCATCGCCCCGTTCTGGATCAACTACCTCATGCGGATGCTCGCCTGGGTAAACCTTCTCTCCACCGACGGCTACGTTAACCAAATCCTCATGTTCGTTGGCATTCTCGACGCGCCGCGGGAGTGGCTCGTCGGGAAGCACTCGACCGTCATCCTGGGGCTCGTCTACGGCTACGTGCCTTTCCTGATCCTGCCGCTCTTCGCCGCGCTGGACCGCATCGATCCGCGCGTTATCGAGGCGGCGCGCGACCTCGGTGCGAGCCCGGCGCGGGCGTTCTTCGGCGTGACCCTGCCTCTGTCCTCTCAGGGCATACTCGCGGGATGCGTCATCGTCATGCTTCCGATGTTCGGCGACTACTATACGGCCACGCTGCTCTCCGGCTCGCCCAGGACGAACATGGTAGGCAAGCTAATAGAGCAGGACATCCTGAGCGGCGCCGGAAGCGGGAGGGGCGCCGCCCTGACCGTCATGTTGATGGTGTTCGTCGGCATCCTGATGACCTACTACCTGTACAGCGTGGCGCGGGCGTCGAGGGAGGCCAGAGGTTGAGCGCCGTGGGGACCGGACGGGAGAAGACGTTACGGCCCGCGTCCCGCCTGAAGACGTGGTGGTCGAACCCCTGGGGCAAACCGCGATTTCTGGTGCTCTTTACGGTGGCCTACCTCCTCTGGTCGCTCGTGCCCGTGCTCATCGCGGTGCAGTTCGGGTTCAACGCCGGCCGCTCGCGTAGCACCTGGCAGGGTTTCTCCCTGAGGTGGTACATCCAGGACCCGAACCTCTCGGTCCTGAACGATCCGTCCCTGAGCGCCGCGCTCGTGCAGAGCCTCGAGCTCGCGGCGCTGACGATGCTTATCGCCACGCCGCTGGGCGTGGCGCTGGCCATCGGCCTGGCGCGCTGGAGCGGGTGGGGGTCCAGGCCGGCCAACTTTCTGATGCTCTTCCCCCTCGTCACGCCGGAGATCGTGATGGGCGTCGCGCTTTTTCTGGTTTTCGTGCACCTCTTCGGCTTCGTGCAACTCGGTACGATGGCCCAGGTGCTTGGGCACGTTACCTTCACCGTCTCCTACGTCGTGATAGTGGTGCGCGGTCGGCTGTTCTCCGTCGGCAAGGATTACGAGGAGGCGGCTATGGACCTCGGCGCCTCGCGGCTCCAGGCGCTCCGAACGGTGCTGCTGCCAATGCTGGCCCCCGCCATCTGGTCGAGCCTGATGGTCGCCTTCGCCATCTCCATAGACGACTTCGTTATCAGCGCTTTCCTCATGGGTGACGCCTCTTCGGCCACCATACCTGTCAAGCTCTACAGCGCGGCGCGCCTGGCGCCGAGCCCCGCGATAAACGCGCTCGCCAGCATACTCCTGTTCGCGTCCATGCTGGCCATAGCCGTGGCGATCCTGGTGATGCGGCGCTCCCGCAAGAAGGAAGGTACCGAGGGCTCCGCGGTCGAGGACTTCGCCCGGCTGGATCTCTAGGGCGGCGCACAAGGTTAGACCCCGCTTGCCGCGCGACCGTCCTCCAGCGGTCGGCCATCAGCTAGCCGGTTGGCTCGACGCCCCGACGCCGACGATACTCCGCTCGCGACAAGCTCCAGCGCCACACTTCACCGACGTCGGCGTCATGCGCCGCCCCCGCGAACGTCATCCCCACCCGCTGCAGCACCCTGGTGGAGGCGTTGCGCTCGGCGAGCGTGTGGGCGTCGACCCTGGTTACTGCCTCGTGCGCGAAGGCGTGATCTACGAAACCTTGTGCCGCCTCCGTAGCCAGCCCCCGGCGCCTGTACGCCGGGTTGATCGCGTAGCCGATCTCAACCATGCCGGCTTCGTCGGGCACGCCCTTGTACCCTCCCTGGCCGACGAGGACCCCATCTTCGACGTGGACGAAGAGGTAGGTCCACCAGCCAAGCAAATCCGGGGTCGCCTTCAGGCGTTTGTAAAGAAACCGTATGGTCTCGATGTTTGCCACCCCGGGGAAATCGAAGCCATCCTCGAAGACCGTTACGCCCAGCAACGGCTCGAGCCGCTTCGGGTCGCTCAGGATCGCCTCGAAGTAGCGTAACTCGCAGGGGAGGAGCCTGAGCCGGGGAGTCTCGATCACGATGCTCCAACATTCCCGGTTCGTCGGAAGCGCCTCAATCTGTCGCGGTCGGGGCGCCGACGGCGGAGGCCTGTCCTGGCCTGTCTCCGATTGCCAGAGCGTTCCCGGCGCCCAGCACGCGCAGCGCCTCGCACGGCAGGTGCACGGACGCCGAGGTTCCACGCTCGTAGACGAGGCCGGCCCCGTCGTTCGCCAGCATGCAGCGGATGGGCGCCCCGCGATCCAGCTCGACCAGAAGCTGCAAGACGGCTCCGGCGTAGACGACCCGATCTATGGTCCCCGGCAGGCGGTTCTCACCGGTCTGTCGCGGGACCTCCACGCGCACCCGCTCGGGGCGCACCGCCACCTTGACCGGACCCGTGACCGACAACTGGCCGTTCGAGATCAAGAGCTCGAACTCCCCAACCCTGACGCGGCACCGGCCGTCTGGGGCGCGTCCGACGGCCTCGGCGTCCAGCAGGTTCGATACACCGAGGAAATCCGCGACGTAGGAAGTCTGCGGCTCCTCGTAGACCTCCCTGGGCGAGCCGATCTGCTCGATGCGGCCCTCGTTCATCACCGCGATCCGGTCGGCCATCGTGAGGGCTTCTTCCTGGTCGTGGGTGACGTAGACGAAGGTTATGCCGACCTCCTCCTGGAGGGCCTTGAGCTCGATCTGGAGCGCCTTGCGCAGCTTGGCGTCGAGCGCGCCGAGCGGCTCGTCCAGCAACAGAACCGAGGGGTTGAGGATGAGCGCGCGGGCCAGGGCCACCCGCTGCTGCTGGCCGCCGGAGAGTTGCCCCGGTTTGCGGCCGCCAAACTCCCGCATCTGCACCAGGGAGAGCGCCCGATCCACCCTTTCTCGCGTCTCTTCTTTGGACGCCCGCGTGAAGCGCAGGCCGAAGGCCACGTTCTCGGCGACCGTCAGGTGGGAGAACAGGGCGTAGCTCTGGAACACGGTGTTGACGTTGCGCTGGTTCGGCGGGGTGTCGGAGACGTCTTTGCCGTCGAGCAGGACTTGGCCCGCGGTGGGGCGTTCGAAGCCGGCGATCATGCGCAGCGTGGTGGTCTTGCCGCACCCGCTCGGCCCGAGCAGCGAGAAGAACTCGCCCTCGCGGATGTCGAGGTCTATGCTGCGCACCGCCTGGTGGATGCCGTAGTTCTTGGCCAGGTCGATGAGTTGGACGCGCCCGCCGCCGCGTCTTGCAGGCTCGCTCATCTTCGCAGCGCCCGGGCGAAGGCTTCGAAGTTGTCCACGAAGCGCTGGGCGTCCTCCTCGGTGTGCTGGACCGAGAGCGTCCACTGCTCGGCCTTCCCCCACGGCGGCAAGAAAACGCCGCCGTTGTGCTGGAAGAGCCAGTGGGCCTGGCTGAAGCGGTCGTCCAGGGCGAGGAAGTCGCGGTAATTACGCACCCGGTTGGGAGAGAAGGTGATCGAACCCTTGGCCCCGAAGGCCAGCGGGTAGGCGTCCAGCTCGTACGTCTCGATCACCTGCTGCGACCCTTCGACCATCACGCGGCTGAGCGCCTGCAGATAGTCGTACGCCTCGGGGATGAGGATCTCGGTCAGCGTGGCCCTGGCGGCGGCCATGGTCAGCGGGTTGCCGTTGAAGGTGCCGACCTGCTCGTAGGTGCCGTCGGCCACGTAGCCCATCACCTCCTCGGTCCCCCCAATGGCCCCGCAGGGTACGCCGCCGCCCATGGCCTTGGCGAGGCAGACGATGTCCGGGCTGACGCCGAGGTACCCGGCGGCGCCCCCGTAAGAGGTGGTGACGCCGCACTTGACCTCGTCGAAGGCGAGCAGGGTGCCGTGCTCGTGCAGGATCTCCCGCGCCCCCTCGAGGTACCCGGCCTCGGGCGGTATCACGCCGGCGTTCATCATGATCGGCTCGACGATCATGCCTGCCACCCGGCCGCGGTTCTCGTCAAGAACCCGCTCCAACGCGGGCAGGTCGTTGAACGGGACTATGACGGTCAGGTCGGTGATCGCGCGCGGTATCCCCGACCCCGAGGCCGGGCTGCTGGGCCGGTCGGCGGGCCCGATCTCGTCTTCCCCATTGGACACGGAGACCATGACCGAATCGTGGTGCCCGTGGTAGCAGCCCTCCACCTTGACGATGAGGTCCCGGCCCGTGATCGCGCGCATCAGGTGCACGGCGTCCATGGTGGCCTCGGTGCCGGAGTTGGAGAAACGCCAGAGCGGCAGCCCGAAGCGGCGCACGAGCTCGCCGGCGACGATGATTGCATCCTCCGTCGGCTGGGCGAAGTGCGTGCCGCGCGGCGCCCGGCGCGTCAGCGCCTCGACGATCTTCGGGTGCCCGTGTCCAACGGCACCGACCCCGTACCCGCCGTGCAGGTCGACGTACTCGCCCCCGTCGGCGTCGTAGATCTTGGAGCCCTCCCCGTGGCTCACCCAGATCATCTGCGGACGGGCGATCTGCCAACTCGAGGTAGCGCCTCCCGCAAGCACCCTTTGCGCCTCCCCGATCAGATCCCGCGATCGCGGCTGGCGCTCCTTGAACTTGCGCTCCCCCTCGACGACGATTTCATCCAGGCGTCTGAGGTCTTGCTCGTTGCGGGTGCTTGCGGTCTCCATGTTCCTCCTTTGAACAGCTATTTAATAGTAATGATTCTGGGGTGTCGCGTCAATGAGCACGCGGAGGCTCGCTGCGCTCGCCAGCTTTCAGCCCGGCGCTCCGCGCCTCTCAGCACGCTTCGGATCTTCGATCCTCGCTTTCAGCACGCCCGCTGCGCGGGCTTTCAGCAAACCGCAGGCGTGCGCGTTCCGCGGCTCCCCCGCGTCATGCCGCGCAATAGACGTCTCGCGAGCGCGTCAGGGCGGGTTCCGAACGGCGGAAGCTGAGAACGAGGCGAAGCCGGACGAAGCGTGCTGAGAGCGGAGGCGTAAGCCGGAGCGGGCTGAGAGCTGCCGACCGAAGGGAGGCCGCGTGCTAAACGGCTATAAACGCCTGGTCGCGGCCGGCGTACAGCTCCAGGGCGCCGGCGACGGCCTCTGCGACGGTGGCGGGGTAGTAGCGGTCCGAGGCTAGCTGCAGCTCGCGGGGGTTGGTGAGGTGCAGCGGTTCGAGGACGACGGCGGGGATGTTGGTCTCGCGCAGGATCTCGTAAGACCGGCCGAACTCGCCGATGTCGCGGGTGCCGAGGGTCTGGCTGACGCCCCTCTGGACGTAGGTTGCGGCCATCCTGCCCCGGTGCGACTGGTAGCCCAGCCGTTCGAAAAAGTAGGAGGCGGTCCCGCACGCGCGGGGGGTGCGGTGGGCCGCGTGGTGGACGGAAATCACCATCTTGGCCCCGGCCGAGTTGGCGAGAAAGGCGCGGTCCACCGCCGAGACCTCCTCGTCGCCGCTGCGGGTCAAAAGGACCTCCTGGGCCGGCAGGATCTGGGCCAGCTCGTGGGCGACGGCGAGGTTGAGATCCGCCTCCGAGAGCCCGAGCTTGTCCGGGCTCTCGAACCCGGTGTCCCGGCCGCCGTGGGCCGCGTCCACGACGATGGTCCCGGAGAAGAGGTCGTCGGGGAAGTATCCGCCCAGCTTGTCCGGCAACTGGTGGGTGCCGAGGGTCTGGGCCGCGTAGGTGTGAAGGGTCTTGAATACCGAGCCGTCCACGACGCCGTCGTCTTGGAGCCCGGCGTTCTTCTGGAAGTCGCGCACGGCGCGGGCGGCGCGGGCGTCGAAGAGGCCGTTGACGGCGCCGGGGTCGAAGCCGAGGTCGTTGAGCATCTTCTGCAGCTCGACCACGTCCGCGCCCCGGAAGGGCGGCTGGCGCAGGTAGAGCAGCCGTGCGCCGGGCCTGTAGCCGGCCTCGACGATGTCGCGCCAGGTGGCGGGCCCAACGATCCCGTCGGCCAGCAGGCCCAAAGTCTGCTGGAAGGTCCTCACGGCGGCCTCGGTCCTCTCCCGGAAGACGCCGTCTATCCCCCTGGCACCGAGGTCGAAGCCGAGGGCCTGCAGGCGGGTCTGGAGGTCCACGACCTCCCGCCCCCTATCGCCCTTCCGCAGCGCGCGCACGTCCTGGCCTCCCCTTAGCCTGCCTCCCGCGGCGGCCCGCCCCCGAAAACCGGGAACAAAAGAAGAGCGCCGGGCGTTTCCCTAGCCCGGCGCTCCGAGAGCCGCTTTCCCGTCTCCGGGTGGGCTCCCTCTAGCCCTCGACGATCCCCAGGATGTCGTCGGCGTCGAGGATCATGTAATCCTCGCCCTCGAGGCTGATCTCGGTCCCCGAGTACTTGGCGAACACGATGACGTCGCCCTCGCTGACCTTGACCCCGTTCTCGAACTGCCCGACCGCGACGACCTCGGCCGTCTGCGGCTTCTCCTTGGCCGTGTCGGGCAGCACGATGCCGCTGGCGGTCGTCTCCTCACGCTCGACCATCCTGACGAGCGCCCGCTCGCCCAAGGGCTTGAAGTTCATCACTTGTACCTCCTCTGATCTTGCGAACACTGCACGATGCTCCGCGGTGCCCGGAACTACCTCCGGACCCTACGGGGCGTTAAACGCTACGGATTGTAACCTTGAAAGGGGATACCCGCAATCACAGGCCGAGCTGCGACGAGAGCTGGTTCTTGGGCAGCGCTCCCACCGCCTGCTGGGTGACCTGGCCTTCCTCGAACCGGGCGATGGTCGGGATGCTCGCGATGCTGTAGCTCATCGCGGTCTCCGGGTTGTCGTCCACGTTGAGCTTCACGAACCGCACGTCCTCGCGCTCCTCGCTCATCTCCTCGAGGATCGGGGAGATCCTGCGGCACGGCACGCACCACGGCGCCCAGAAGTCCACTATTACCGGCCTGTCCGACCGCAGAACGTCGCTCTCGAACGTCGCGTCCGTTACCTCGGCTACCGCCATGATCTCGAACCTCCGTTGCCTAAAATTTCGACCTTTCGAACCCCGATATTCTAACACGCTAGGGCGCTGGATCGGCCCGGTCGCCTCCGTGGTCGTCGCTTCGCTCCTCCGGCGAATAGCGAGGTAGCGAGTAGGGGGTAGTAGGTCTCATAAGGAACTACTCCCTATCCGCTACTCCTCGGCGGCGAAGCTCGCCTACACCCGGCTCTCTTCCAGGGTCGCGCACGACGCGCTCCACCCGGACGGACTCGGCCAGCTCCTCGGCGCGGCGGGCCTCGAAGACGCCGGCGCCCAGGGTCTCGGCGTTGGCGGCGGCGCAACCGGCCGCCAGGCGCGCGGCGTCGGCCGGTTCGAGGTCGCGGTGCAGGAGGCCGGCGAGGAGCCCCGCCAGGTACGCGTCGCCGCTCCCGATGGTCGAGAGCGCCTCGACCCTGGGGGCGAGGGCCGAGACGATGCCGATCTCCGGTGGTCAGGTAGGAGTGGCCCTCGGGCGAGGTGATGCACGCGTCCCGCGCCCCGAGCTCGAGCAAGCCGGGAGAGGCCGCGCGGGAAGTCCTCCTCCTCTATAAAGTCGAAGCCGGCCACGCTCTCGGCCTCGTGCTGGTTCGGGCTCACGAGCGAGGGGTCGGCCTTGAGCACCGCCCGCAGGACCGGCGGCGAGGAGTCGACCACCGTGTAGAGGCCGCGCTCGCGGGCGCGCCGCACGAGGCCGACGAGGAAGCTCTCGTCCAGGTTCGGCGGGACGCTGCCGGCGAAGACGACGGCCGTGGCGTACTCCATCAGGTGCTCCAGGCGCCGGGAGAACTCCTGCGCCTCGACCGGGCTGACCTCGGGCCCGTACTCGTTGATCTCCGTCTGGGTCCCGCTCATCGGGTCGACGATGGCCGTCGAGGTCCGCGAGTGCTCCTCTATCTCGACGAGGTCGAAGGGTATGGCCGCCTCCGAGAGCCCGTCCCTCATGGCGTCGCCGTTGCGCCCGCCGGCGAACCCCGTGGCCAGGACCGGCACGCCCAGGGTTCGCAAGCGAGCGGGCCACGTTTATGCCCTTGCCGCCGGCGAGCGTCACGCTCTCCGGGGCCCTGTGCCGGTGCCCGAGCGTCAGGCTCGGGACGACGAGCGTGCGGGCGACGGCGGCGTTCAGGGTGACGGTCAGGATCATGACGTTCCCCTTTCCCCTTGCTCTCCTCTAAACGAAAATCCCTCCGACGGTATACCACACCCTCTGCGCCAAGCGAGGCCTCCTCGTAGCCCCGTTCCGGGCGACCAGCGGGCTCTCGCCCGACCCTGTCCCCGTCGACCTTCACGACGATCTCCCCGAGCCTCGTGCCGGAACGGGCCGAGTCGGGCGGGTTCTCCATGACCCGGACCTCCCGCTCGACCTCCGGGCTCGCCGTCCACGAGGCCCTCCACGCTCTCCCGCGGCCACGAGTCGACCGCCTCGCCGCGCCGGTAGGGCACACTCGGCCCGGCGTACTTCGCGCCCCTGGACGACGAGGTCCGTGCGGTCGTAGGCGGCGAAGCCGTGCTCGAGGACCCGGACGACGCCGCGAAGCGGTCCTCCCCGGCGTCTAGGACCACGAAGGCGTACGACTCGTCCCCGTCTGCGCCGAGGCGACGAGGCTCTCCCCGGCCGCGGGGGTCGTCCCGGTCTTGACGCCGGTGGCGGGCGGGTAGGCGAAGAGCAGCTCGTTGGTGTTCGTGAGCGGTATCTCCCGGTCTGGCGTGACCGATGGTCGCGTACCGGGCGCCGACCATCTCGCGGAATACGGGTTTGCATGGCTAGGCGCGTCATCTGTCGCCAGGTCCCTGGCGCTCGAGTGGTGGCCCGGGCCGTCGAGGCCGACGGGGTTCTCGAAGCTGGGTATCCTCGAGCCCGAGCCTGCCGGCCTCCTCGTTCATCATCGCCGACGAAGCGGTCCACCCCGGCCTCTCCGCCGCCGCCGACGTGCTCGGCCAGGGCGTAGGCGCGTCGTCGCCGGAGGCGATGAGGGCCGCCATGAGCAGCTCCCGACGCTCAGGGTGTCCCCCGGGAAGAGCCCGACGTTGCTGTAGAGCGGGGACGGCGAACGACGCGGCATCGGGCGAGACGGTCACCTCCTCGTCGAGGTTTCCCGTCTCCAGCGCCACGAGGGCGCACCATGATCTTGGTCGTCGAGGCCATCGGTAGACCCTCGTTGAGGCGTTCTCTCCCGGCGAGGTACTCTCCGGTGCTGAGGTCCGTAAGCGCCCACGCCCGGGCCGCGACCCGCGGCTCGGCGACTTCCCTCGGCGGCCCCTCCTGGGCCAGGGCCGCCCCTCCCGACAGCAGGGGAGGGCGAGCAGCGCGAGGGCGAGCGCGCAGGCGGAGGCGAACGCGCCGCGAGCGCGCTTTGCACGTCCGGACATCTGAGGGTTGCGCACGGGAGCGTAGAGGCTACGGGACAGATCGCCCGACGACAAGGGGCATCGCGACCTTATATAATCGGCCCGTCGTGTGTTCCCGCCCTTGCCCGAAGGTCCTTGTGAGACGCCTGGCCTTGGTCGTCGTTGTCGTGCTCGCCCTTGCGGCGGTCTACCGCTCCTTCGGTAGCGCGGAGACGGGGACGGGCAACCTCACGCTTCCGCCGCCCGAACCCAACGAGAACCGAACGCGCGGAACTTCGAGGCCGTCGACGTGGAAGGGAACCCGTTCGAGCTCACCGACGAGGGCATCTACGTCCTCGCCTTCTGGAGCTCCCTCAACGAGAACTCCAACGAGGCACAGCCGGGCTTCGAGAAGCTGGCGCGGGAGTACGGCGACGAGGAGGCGTCTCCTTCGCCGTCGTCTACGTCAACAGCGCGCCCAGGAAGACGGGGACGCCCCGTACGATCGCTTCTTCAGCCCGCGACGGGGAGGCTCGACCTCGCTCTACAACGTCAAGCGGGTGCCCAGGCTCTTCGTGATAGACGAGGGCAAGATAGCCTTCCCGCTGGACGGTTACTACGACGGTTACCAGAACGACCTGGAGGAAGAGCTCGACGCGGCCCTCGAGGAAGACCGCAACAGGACCGGTTAGCGCTGCCGCAGGAGTCCGGCCCGAGAAAGGAGAGCATGACCAGAGAGAGCTTGGTTCAGATCTTCGGCGCGGTGGTCGCCGCGGCGACGGTGTTCGTCACGATCGTGTCCCTGGTACATTTGTTGTAGGCGATCAGCCCGCTCCAGCCTGCGGCTTCCGCTTGTCAGCCCGCTGCGCCCTTTCAGGGCTCCGCTCTCAGCTAGTCAGCCTCCACCGCCGTTCAACGCCCGCCCTGCCGCGCCCGGCGAATCGCCACGCAACGCTCGGCCACTACGGATCGCGCATCCTTACGGTTGGCTGAATGCAAGGGCCTGCAAAGGCCCGATGCGTGCTGAAAGCGAGGATCGAAGATCCGACGCGTGCTACTGCGCCACGCCGGCGTGGCGCAGTTCGTCGCGGGCGTGGCGCGCGGCGTCTCCGGCGGCCTCCCGGTAGCCGACGTCGGCGCCTTCGAAGGCGTAGAGGATGCCGCGGCTGCTGTTGACGAGTACGCCGGCGCCTGTGCTGTCGAGCAGCGGGCGTATCCCGGCGGCGTCGCCCCCCTGGGCGCCGTAGCCGGGTACCAGGAACAACGCGTCTGGCAGAAGCTCGCGCACCCTGCGACCCAGCTCGGGACGGGTCGCCCCGACTACGGCCCCCGCGTCCGGGTACGGGCCGTCATCTTTGCCCAGGTCCGCGACGAGGCGCGCGGCAACCTCCAGCAGCGGCGGACTGGTCGCGTTCTGGATGCTTGCTGCGGAAGGGTTTGAGGTCGCGACTAGGACGAAGACGCCCCCGCCCCGATCCTGACGTCGGGACTCCTCCAGGAAGGGGAGGACCGCGTCTTCGCCCATAAAGGGGTTCACGGTGGCGCAGGTCGCCCCGTAGACCCCGAGGTGCGCTTCGGCGTACGCGGCGGCGACGGGGCCTATGTCACCGCGCTTGACGTCCGCGATGACCGGCAATTCCAGCGACGCGGCGGCGCTTGTGAGGTCGGCGTAGACCTCCATTCCCGCCGGGCCCAGACGTTCGAAGAATGCGGCCTGCAGCTTCACGGCGGCGACGTAGGGCTCAACGGCCTCGAGCACGCCCAGGCAAAACTCCCTGGCGGCGTCGGGCTCCGGCAGATCCCGCATCTCCGGCGGAAAACGGGAGGGCGCGGGATCCAAGCCGGCTACCAGTGCGCTCTCCTTGCGGCGCGCCGACGCTACCAGCGCCCGCATGGGACCTCAGCCGGGGGTCGCGGGCAAAGAAAATGCCGCGGAGCGCAACTCCGCGGCACGGAATACCAGTTTATGGTGTTACTTGATGGAGTCTTTAAGGGCGTTGCCGGCGGTGAACTTGGGGACCTTCGAGGCGGGGATGTTGATCCTCTGCTTGGTCTGGGGGTTGATCCCCTGCCGCGCCTCGCGCTATTGGACGTAGAACTTGCCGAAACCGGTGATCTGGACCGTCTCGCCCTTCTTGAGCTCCGTCTCCACAACGTCCGTGAACGCGTCGAAGAACTTCTGCGCCTCGCCCTTGGAGGCGTTAGCCTCGTCGGCTATCTTCTGTATCAGCTCCGTCTTGTTCATCCTGCGCGCTGCCTCCTGTGTTTGCTTACACTCCTCTTCCCCAAACTATTCGGGGGACTATACCAGAGACGTTTGGGCGTCTCAATCGTCTTTTTCTACCCGCAGATCGCCCATTCTAAGCAGCGCGCGGAACGGGAAACCGCCGAGTTCCCCATCCGGCGCCTCCCGACGATCGAGCACGGCCGAGATGCCGACCACCTCTGCCCCCTCCTCCGCGAGGTTCGTCGCCGCCTTCACGGCCTGCGTCCCGGTGGTGACGACGTCTTCGATCAGGACCACCCGCTCGCCGGGCTCCAGGTGTCCCTCGATGCCCCGCCCGGCGGAGGCCCCGTACTCTTTGGCGGCCTTGCGAACGATCACGTAGGGCAACCCGGAAGAGAGCGCCACCGCCACCACCAGCGGCACGGCCCCGAGCTCGACGCCGGCGAGCCGTACGACACCCTCGGGTATCCCCTCCGCGAGGGCGTCCCCCAGCTCGCGCAGGAGGGAGGGTTCGGTGGAGAACAGGTACTTGTCCACGTAGACGTTGCTGCGTTGACCGCTGGAGAGGACGAAGTCCCCCTCAAGAAGCGCGGCCTCTCGCACGCGGGCGGCGAGGTCCGACCGCTCAGACGCCGGGCTCACCGGCCGAACGCTCCCTGCGCTCGAGCTCTTCCAGGGCCTCGTCGAAGGGACCGAAATCCACCGCGTCCAGGAGATCGCCCGTCTCGTCCGCCTCCCGGCCCACGGCCGTCGAGCCGGGCCTCGATGCCGGCGTTGATCTCTTCGAGCAGACCCACGGCCTCTTCGAGCGTCTCGACGAGCCTGCCGTCGGGCACGTCGCCCAAAGAGTCGGCGACGCCCTCGAGCTCGTCGATCCTACGCTCCAGCGCGTCGAGCTCGGACACCTGTCCGGCCCTCCACCTGCCTTATCCCCGGGCGTTTCCGCGCGGCCCCCTGTGGGACGATCCTCCATTGGTCCGGGACTATACACCATCCTCGTCCCCCCTTCGTTGCCCGCCACGCCCGGACGCGGCCCGGCCAAGAACCGTTCCTAACACCGCGATGATCGACATGGAGGTCAGGAACGGCAGCAATCCCCACACGACAAGGCCGAACCCGGCATGGTAGAGCAGGAAGCCGACGATCACAGCCACCGCCACGACGATCGGGACCGCCACCACGAGGACGACCAGCAACGTCGTCGGGCTCGCGCGGTTCATCGCGATAGAACCCGGCGATCCATCAGGCGGGCCATCACTTTGTCACCCGGTCTATGGCTTTGATCAGGTCCCTCACCAGCTCTTCGGAGGCGCCATCCTGGTCGGCGCGCTCCTCGACGAAGTCCTTTAGCAGGACGGTGTTGACCCGCCTGATGGCCGAGAAGATCGCGTTGGTTTGCTGGACGATGTCCGCGTAGGTTACGTCGCCCTCCTCGACCATCTTGGAGACACCCCGCACGTGCCCCTCGACGCTCTTGAGGCGCCGAACCACCTCTCTCTTGGTCTCTCGCTGCAACCCTGCTACCTCCCGTTTTCGGCCGTCTCGTCGAAGATCTCGGCGACCACGGTGGCGTCGTGGAAAGGGATGTCCCCCCCTGGCAGGTGCTGGACCGTCTCGTGGCCCTTGCCCGCCACGACCACCACATCTCCCTCCCGCGCGGCGTCGAGGGCGCGCCGGATCGCCGCCCGGCGGTCCAGCACGATCTCGGTCCGCGACGGGTCCGCCCCGGCCGCCACCTGGCGGGCTATCTCCGCCGGGTCCTCTGAGTAGGCGTCGTCCGTGGTTACGACGCTGAAGTCGGCGAGCCTGGATGCCACCTGCCCCATCCCCGGCCGCTTGGCGGGATCCCGCTCCCCGGCAGCCCCGTAGACGCAGATCACACGTCCCGACGGCCGCCGGCCTTCGGCACCATCCCCGGCTTTTGCCACCCCGCGCGCCACCGCGAGCACGGCCTCTAGGCCCACGTCTGTGTGGGCATAGTCGACCACGACCTCGTACCCGCGCCTTTCTCCCCCACCGATCCGTTCGAACCGGCCCGGCACCTGGGCCATCCGGCGCACAGCATCTGCGAGCGCCTCCCCCTCGACCCCGACCTCGAGCGCGAGCGCCATGGCCCCCGCGACGTTGAGCACATTGTAGGGACCCAGAAGCGGGGTCTCGACCTCAAGGACGTCTCCCGAGTGGATCAGCGAGAATCGGGTCCCGGCCCGCGTGGTCTCCACGCCGGAGACGCGGTAGTCGGCGTCGGGGGTGCCCCCGAAGGTCCTCACACCCTCGATCTCCGCCGCAAGCCGCCGGCCCCACGGGTCCTCGGCGTTGGCAAGCTTCGGGCCTTTCGCCCAGTGGAACAGCTCGCGCTTGGCGGCGAAGTAGCCCTCCATCGAGCCGTGCAGATCAAGGTGATCACGGGTCAGGTTGGTGAACAGGGCTCCCGAGAATCGCGTGCCGGCGACGCGCTTGAGGGCGACGCCGTGCGAGGAGACCTCCATAACCACGTGGCTGACTCCCGCGTCGCGCATCCCCGCGAGGGCAGCCTGCACGTCGGTCGCCTCCGGCGTGGTACGAACGGCTGGGGCACGAGCGCCGGAGGAGATCGTCTCGACGGTGGTTATCAGCCCGCAGGCCCGCTCGCCAAGAGCCCGGGCGAGGATGCCATACAGCGCGTAGGCCGTCGTGGTCTTCCCGTTGGTGCCGGTGATCCCGTAGACTTCCATGCTTCGAGAAGGATCGCCGTGCACGGCGCGGGCCAGGGTGGCCAGGGCGTCGCGGGCATCCGGGACGACAACCGTCGGCGCGTCCGGCAACTCCGGGATCCCACGCTCCGCTACGACCAGTGCGGCGCCCCTTCGCAGAGCCTCCGAGACGAATTCGGTACCGTCGCGCTTGAAGCCCGGGATCGCGACGAAGGCGAAGCCGGGTTCGACGCGGCGCGAGTCGTGCGTCACGCCCGAAATGCTTGCCCCGGACGGTACACCGGCTCCGAGGATTTGCGCCAGCTTTGCCCGGTCCAGGATCACACCCCGTAGTGTAGCAAGGGCCGTGGAGGGGATATCCGCTTGTTGCCGCAGGCGCGCGTCATCTCGAAACATCTTCGCAACATGGACGAAAAACTATTGAAACACGGTTCCTTTGGGTAAAGACGAGCGGGAAGGCACGTAAAACACACGAAATAGGCGAAAACTACGGTGACGCTCAATATATGGTGTGCTAACCTACCCGCGTTCTTTTTACGAGGATTTCACAAACGGCACCATCTGGCGCCTATCCGATAGCAGTAGCCCGCGGTTCTGAGAGGAGATTAATGGCGACCGAGAACTCCATTATGCTGGCGGAGCGTACGGACGAGCTTCTGAGTCGTGGGCGAAGCCAGGGTTTTCTCAGTACGGAGGAGGTCGCCGACCTCTTGCAGACCGGGGATCTCTCGACCGCGGAGGTAGAAGTATTCTACGCGGCGCTCGAGGAGGAAGAGATCACGCTCGTCGACGCCGAGGGGACGACGAACGGCGCCAACGGGGCCGCGACCGGCGTTGCGGCCGGCGCCGCGGCGGCCCCCGCGGCCGAGATACCGGCGGCCCAGATCGCGCAGGCCGTCGCCACGGGCGACTCCATCAGGATGTATCTTGCCGAGATAGGCCGGGTGCCGCTCCTGACGCACGCCGACGAGATCCGGCTCGCCAAGGGCATAGCCCGCGGCGACAAGCGGTGCAAGGACCGGCTTGTGGAGGCGAACCTTAGGCTCGTGGTCTCCATCGCCAAGAAGTACCGCAACCGCGGGGTCTCTTTCTGGACCTGATCCAGGAGGGCAACCTCGGCCTCATCCGGGCGGCCGAAAAGTTCGATCACGACAAGGGCTTCAAGTTCTCGACCTACGCGACGTGGTGGATCCGGCAGGCCATAACGCGGGCCATCGCCGACAAGGGGCGCACCATTCGCATCCCGGTCCACATGGTCGAGAAGGTCAACAAGTTCCACCGCACCCATCGCCGGATGGTCCAGGTCCTCGGCCGCGAGCCGGGGGACGAGGAGATCGCGCGCGAGCTCGGGGTGCTGGTCGAGGAGGTCCTGCGGCTGCAGGAGATCAGCCAGCGGTCCATCAGCCTCGCCACCCCCGTCGGCGACGATGACTCTTCGGAGCTCGGGGACTTTCTCGAGGACGCCTCCTCGGTTACCCCGACGGACGCCGTCTCAGAGTCGCTGCTCAAGAGCCACCTGCGCGAGGCCCTCGACGAGCTGCCGGAGCGCGAGCGCCAGATCATCGAGCTCAGGTTCGGCATGAAGGACGACAGGCCCCGCACCCTAGAGGAGGTCGGCCGCGAGTTCGACATCACCCGCGAGCGCGTCCGGCAGATCCAGATGAAGACCCTCAACCTCCTGCGCGAGCAGCGCCGCACCCAGAACCTGCGCGAGTACCTCCGCTAGCGGTTCGCCGCGGCGAACCGCGCTTTCGGCCATCAGCTTTCAGCTTTCGGTTAGCCGGGTAGACTCTCCGGATGAGTGATTCCAGGGAAGTGCACGAGTTCGTCTGCGACGTGGCGCGCCGCGCCGGGAAGCTGCAGATGTCCCGCTACGAGAATCCCGGAGAGATCCGGGAGAAGGCCCCGAAGGACATGGTCACCGAGGTCGACCTGATGTGCGAGGAGCTGATGGTCAACGCCATCCGCGAGCGCTACCCGGACGACGCCATCCTCTCCGAGGAGCGGGGCGGGGAGGTCTCGGAGACCGGCCGGACGTGGCTGCTGGACCCGGTCGACGGTACGGCCAACTTCATGAAGGCCAACCCCATGTTCTGCGCCTGCGTCGCGGTCATCGAGGGCGGGACCGTCACCAACGCCGCCGTCGACGCGCCCCGCCTCGGGGACCTGTACCACGCCTACCTCGGTGGCGGCGCCTTCCGGGAGACAAACGGGAACCGCACGCCGCTGCAAGTAAGCGACGCGCGAGGGCTGGAGTACGGCGTCGTCGGCGCCGACCTCTCGATACACGGAGGGAAGCCCCAAGGTCCCGGCGTGGAGGAGATCCTCTTCAACTCCTGGCAGCTGCGCGCCCTGGGGAGCGCGGGCATCAGGGGCGCCTGGCTGGCCGCCGGGTACCTCGACGTCTCATTGGGCACCCGCAACACCGCCTGGGACTACGCCCCCACCGTCCTGCTCGTCACGGAGGCCGGCGGCACCGCCACCGATCTCGACGGAAGCCCGTGGGGCCTCTCCTCCAGCGGCCTCCTGGCCACCAACGGCCACCTGCACGAGGAGTGCCTCGCCGTGCTCAATCGGTAGCGGGTCGGCTCGCGCCGGGCACGAAGCGCCACCAGGCATGGTGCGCAGGTCAACGGGGCCGTCAGCCTTCGTGACCAAGACCGAACCGGGGATCAGCAGCGCGGGGTTCGGTCGGTGCTCGGCGGCTGCGACGTAGCCGGTGTCCGACACGAAACGCTCGAACTCGGCGTTGGTCGCGGAGTGTGGGTCTATCCAGAATCCCGCAACGGTTCGCAGCTGGACCGGACGCTCCTCAGGATAGAAGTGGTGTGAGCCCATAGCTAAGTCGGCGCCGGGTATGTGGATCATTCATTGGATGCCCGATGGGCCACCAGGCTTCTGCGGAAACCGCTCGCTAATCCGGCCCATCGGTCTCCGGCACAAAGTCGATCGGTGAGCCGGTGGGGATCGGCCGCTCCGTCCTGATGCTCTCTTCGAACTCCCGCACGATCCGGTGCGCGTGCTGCATCACCCACCAGCGCACGTAGCGCTGGTTGACGGGCTCCCTCTCCTTCGGATCCTCGAGGAGGTGTGTGATGCGGGCGAAGCCGAGGGGCAGCTCAGGGTCGTGGAAATGCTGTTGTCGCTTGAAGTTGACCTTGAAATCCTGCCACTTGACGGCGTGCAGCTCGTCGTTGAGCCAGACCATGCACCCCTCGCGCCCGGACTCCTCCTGCTCGCCCAGGAAAAATGGGCCCTGATCCGCGCCGTCTATCACCCGATCCTTGGGCACGTCGCACCCGGCCCACGCCAGCAGCGTCGTGAACATGTCGGTGACGTGGACCATGCCGTTAGACTCGCGGCCGGGGAGGATACGCCCTGGCCACCGGACGAGACACGGCGTCCGTATGCCGCCCTCAGCCGAGCTGAAGTAGGAGCCGTCGAAGAAGCCCCCGGTGCCGCGCCCGATCAGGTGGTCCTCGGCCCCGTTGTCCCCGGCGAGGATGACGATTGTGTCGTCGGAGATCCCGAGCTCGTCCAACCGGTCGAGGAGAACGCCGAAGTCGTGGTCGAGCATGAGCAGGCAGTCGCCCCACTCCCCGTTGTCGCTCTTTCCCTCGAACTCGTCGCGCGGGTTCATCGGGAAGTGCATCAGGGAGTGGTTGAAGTAGAGATAGAACGGCACGTTCGCGTTCACGCTTCGGTCGAGG
Source organism: uncultured Rubrobacteraceae bacterium (assembly GCA_963769655.1). Classification (GTDB taxonomy): domain Bacteria; phylum Actinomycetota; class Rubrobacteria; order Rubrobacterales; family Rubrobacteraceae; genus CAVYMT01. The sequence goes on from CAVYMT010000007.1 coordinate 1,169,385, forward strand.
AAATCGGAAGCGCGCCGCAAATACTCGGCATCCACGTTTGTCTTGAGGTCCTGGGTGAGCTGCTGATCCTTTAGCTCGCGCGTCCCTTCGCCCTTGCGGCCCTCGAGCATGTAGGAGTACCCGTCGCGCTCCGGATCGTAGTGGGGATCCTCGGGCCAGAGGCACTCGTCGTAGGTGCGGGCGGGGCCGTACCACTCGTCGAAGCCGTGGTCCGTCGGCCATCGCCCGTCTTCGGCGCCTATATGCCACTTCCCGTAGCAGGCCGTGGCGTAGCCGGCCTCCGAGAGGATGTCTCCCATCGTCTGCTCCCACGCCACCAGCCCGCCCTCGTTGCCGCCGAGGGCGATCGTGTGGTTCCCCGAGCGGATCGGATAACGTCCGGTCATGAGCGCCGAACGGGTGGGCGTGCACTGGGGCTCGACAACGTAGTGCGACAGCTTGAGGCCCTCGGCGGCGAACCGGTCCATGCGCTCCGTGTCGGCCCCGCGCAGGATGCCACCGCCGTAGCAGCCCAGCTCTCCCATACCCAGGTTATCAACGTGGAAGAAGACGACGTTGGGCCTATCGGACAAACCGTACCTCCTTGACCTCGCACCTCGATCTCCTCGCCAGCACCAACTGCAGCACGCCGGGTGGGTCGGCCTCGGATCTCGCGCCGATCGCGACGTGGTCTGATAACTTCATCGGTCGCTTCGGTCTCCTTTTCCAAGCTCGACGCCCGATCGGCGTTCTACGGTCGCCGCCGTACTCAGGGAGGATCGCGCAAGCCTCTCGGTGAGGCGCGCCTGTACCGCAGGCCACTCCTCGTCGAGGAGCGCGAAGTAAACGCTGTCCCGGTTGCGCCCGTCCGGATAGAGCATGTGCTTTCGGAACAGGCCCTCTTCTCGTGCTCCCAGCCGAAGCACCGCGTCGCGGGACTTCGTGTTCTCGGAATCCACCTTCAACTCGACGCGGCGGCAGCCGAGAGCATCGAAGGCGTGGCCGGGCAGGAGGAGCTTGGATTCGGTGTTCACGTAGGTCCGTTGGAATGAAGGCGTGATCCAGGTGACCCCGATCTCCAGCCGCCGGTGGCGCATCTCGATGTAGTGGTAGCGTGTGGAGCCGATGGCTCGTCCGCTGGCCAGATCCACGGTCGCAAACGGGAGCGCCAGCCCGAGATCCTGCAGGTCCAGCGCTTCCCGGACAAATGTCCGCATAGCGCCCGGCTCGGAGTGGTCCGAGGGCAGCCAGCGCCAGATAGAGGGATCTCGTCCCGCCTCCTCCAGGTCAGCGAGGTGCCCCATGCCGAGCGGTTCGAGCCTGACAAAAGTGCCCTCCAGCGAGACGGGCGCGAGTCGTCCGGAGGCGCCGATCGGCGGGCTGAAGTTTCCGTGCGTCATAGTCTATCGCGAACGCACACCGATACTACAGCGGCATGTGGGAGCCGATGCCGAGCTGGCGGGTGTCCAGCCTGACGTTTCGGCTAATGAGCAGGGGCGCGTCGCCTTCGAGGTTTACCGTGTCGAAGTATTTGCCGACGGCGAAGAGTTCGGTGGCGCCGCCGTCGAGCGCCGTGCGGTAGACGACGACAGAGGTTACGGCCGACGCCTGCTTGCTGGTTTCCTCGTACTCGACCACGTAGACGCTGGCGTGGCGGGTGAGCGGTGAGTGGTCGGAGTTGTGTTTGGGCAGCATCTTGAAGAGCCCGTCCATGCCCTCCCGGTCGTGCTCGAGCCAGACCATCTCCTTGCGGATCTCCGGGCTGTAGGCCGTGATGGTGTAACTGAACTCCGGAGCGCACAGCTCGAGCCAGCGCCCGAAGTCCTGGTTGTCGAGGTACAGGCAGGAGCGGTAGATCAGCTCCCGCACCTCCCTGTCGAGGTCCCTATCGACCCCGATCGCGGCGGTGGTCATCTCTCCGTCAGCCTCCGTCGGTCGTGGTTTTCAGGCCCGCGCCGGCTCGCCGGCCGGGACCTCTTCGCGAGGATCGCTGGCCAAACGGCCCATGCGCTTGCTCCACTCGGCGTAGAAGTGGCGCATGCCGACCTCGTCGTGGATCGTGCTGTCCTCTTCGCGGCCTTGGATGACGTAGCGGGAGCCGTTGGGGATGGCGCGTCCCTGACCGTCGACGGCGAGCAGGTCCTCGTGCAGGTTGCGGCCGAAGGGACCCCAGATGGTCTGGTTGTCCAGGACGCGCTGGCGCCGCTGCTCTTCGGTGTCGCTCTTGAGGCCCAGGGAACGGTACTCTACGATCGTCTTGTTCGGGCCCAAAGGTATCTGGGAGTCGACGCGCAGGACTGAAGCCCTGAGGTTGTAGGAGTAGCCGGGGAAGAGGTCGATCAGGGACCACGGGTTCCCCTCCACCCCGGGGAAGCCGGCGTCCGCGCGGCTCTTGCCGCCCGAGTACGCCTCGTAGTGGACCTCCTGGGATCCCACCTCGGCGTGCCCGTTGGGGTAGGGGATCATCTTCCGGTCGAAGTAGCCCTCCTGCTTCATGCTCGTCAGCCGGTTATGGACGTGAAGGTAGTCGTGATAGAACTCGCTGTTGGTGTCGTGCCACAGCTTGTAGTTGGTGTGCACCACGGCCCTGTGGTACGAGAAGACCTCCAGCGGTTCGGTGTCTATCTGACCGATAATGGTGTCGAGGGCCGGCCCGATGTGGTCCTCGAGCGGGCCGCAATCGTCGTCGAGGTTGACGTAGACGAAGCCGCCGTAGCCTACCTGCGCCCTGACCTCGCGCAGGCCGAGATCCCCCCTGGTTATCGAGCAGCCGTCGTCGGAGCAGTAGCCGGCCTTCTCGCGCGGCAGGCCGACGCATTCTCCCTTGTAGTCGAAGGACCACGCGTGGAAGATGCAGGTCATGCGCTTGGCGTTGCCCGACGGATCGTAGAGGATCGTGTTTCCCCGGTGGGGGCACACGTTGTAGAAGACGCGGATCTCGTCGTCCTCGCCACGCACCACGATGAGGTTGACGCCGGCCGGATGATGGTAGGTCCGGTAGTCGTTGGCCTCGGGTAACTCGCTCTCGTGGCAGGCCATCATCCACGTTCGGGCAAAGATCTTCTCCTTCTCCTCCTCGAAGATCTCCTCGCTCGTGTAGACCAGCGTATCCACGTAGTGTGTGTCAGGGAGGGGTGGCTTCTGCCCCCATTCGCCCGCCGTGCGTCCCATGTGCTATCCCTCCTCGTCAGAGATTCGCGTCCGGCGGATGGCCGTAACGCCCGTCATCGTTCGCCCTAGCCGCTCCGGATCTCCTCGCGGAGCACGGTGGCCCGTCCTCCGGCCGGTTCGAAGCTAGATGAAGACGCCAGCCTCGCCTGGGTCAGGCCTCGCACCTGGTTCTTGCAGTGCTCGATGAGGTTGCCGATGCGCTCGAAATCCTCCTCCTCAAGGACCTTCCGCGCCCTGGGAAACAGGGCTCCTTCGCGTTCGATCTGCGCCTCCACGGCCTCCCTGAGATCGTCGACAGCCGTCCCTGCAAACCCGAGCTCCCTGGCCCTGTCGAGCAGGTCCGGTATCCTCCGGTGGTCCTCGTAGGAGGCCGAGATCGCCTCTTTCGCCTCCCGCAGCTCCTCTGCCTCGGAGTCGAAGAACTCGGCGCTCGTGCGCCGGCTGTCCTCTATGGCCTCCTCGACCTGGGGCAGAAAAACGTTGTCCTCGGCCACGGTGTGGATTACTAGCTCCCGCTCCAGCCTGTCGAACAGCCACGCCTTGTCGGCGGCGCCCGCGCGGTTCCACTCTCCGAACAGCGCCCCGATCCTCTCGTGGTCCTCCTCGAGCACCTTGATGGCGTGCAAGCCCCTTACCCGACCTCTCTGAGGCGCCCGGTCTCGACCTCGTAGACGAAGCCGCGCACGGAGTCCTTGTTGGGGACGAAGGGGCTCGCCTGGATGCGGGCTATCGACTGCCTGACATCGCCCTCCAGGTCCGAGAACGCCTCCATCGAGAAGTGCGGCTTCACCCCGGTATCCTCCTGGATCTGCGCCTTTACCTCGTCGTCGGTGAAGGTGAGCATGCCGCAATCGGTGTGGTGGATGAGGATTATCTCCCGGGTACCTAGCAAACGTTGGGAGATCGCCAGCGATCGTATCTCGTCGTCGGTGACGACCCCGCCGGCGTTGCGGATGACGTGGGCGTCGCCCTCTTCCAGACCGAGGATCTTGTGCACGTCCAGCCTGGCGTCCATGCACGCGACGATGGCGAGGCCCCTGGCGGGGGGCAGCGGAAGGTCTCCTTTGTCGAAAGCCTCCGCGTAGCGCTCGTTGTTGCGCAATAGCTCGTCGGTTACGCTCATCTACCGCTCCTTTGGGTCTAGATCCAGATGTCCGACGTGAAGTCGCCGCCGGGGTAGCGCATCTCGTGGGCGCGGGCCGGGCCGTCCGGCTCCTTGCCGAAGTCGACGAAGAACTTCTCGTTCAGCTTCAGGCCGCCCTTCTCGGTGTCGCAGTCGATCTGCAGCAGGTACGAGCCCTCTTCGGCCATGTTCGGGTAGAACTGGTTGTCCCAGGTGCTGAAGAGCGAGTTGGTGACGTAGAGCCGCTTGCCGTCGAGGCTGAGCTGCAGCATCTGCGGGCCGCCCTCGAGCTGCTTGCCCCGGAGCTTCGGGCCTTGCCGAGCACGCCGCCGCACCAGACCTGGCCGGCCAGCTTCGGCTTGGCCGGGTCGCTGATGTCGTACTGGCGCACGTCGCCGTGCAGCCAGTTGGAGAAGTACAGGTAGCGGTCGTCCATCGAGACGACGCAGGTCGGTGATGAGGCCCGGCACCGGCATCGTGCCAGCCCTCGACGTCCTCTGGCCGGCACGTCGATCACCTTGCTCGACCTCCCAGCCGGCCGTTCGTCCTTGTGCCAGTGCCACATGGCGCTGCGACAGGGCCGCGCCGACGAAGCCGTGCGTGCTGTCCGGGTCGTGGTGGAAGCGGACCTCCAGCGGGATCAGGCCGTCCTCGCCGAGGTCGACGCTCTGGGCGATCTTCGCGCTCCTTCCAGTCCCAGAAGTGGAGCTGCTGGCCGTACTTGCCCGCGGCCACGTCCGTCGAGCTTGAACCCGGCCTGGTAGGTGTTCGGGGCGGCCCACTCGCTGGAGACCATGACGTTGTGCCGCGGCTGGTACCAGAAGTCGTAGTTGAAGTTCATCCCGTCGCGTGCCGCTCTCCCAGCGGCCGGCGACGTCGAACTTCTCGTCGAGCAGCAGGAAGCCGCCCGGGCCGTTGCCCTCGGCGTCGCCGAGCATCGAGATCATGATCTGGCCGTCGGCCAGGCAGTGGACGGTGTGCGGGGCGGTCAGGTTGGTCTTCTCGACGATCTCGTCCGGCTCGATGACCTTGTGCAGCTTCGGGGCGCGCGGGTCGGCCGTGTCGACGATGTGGATGCGGCTCGAGCGCTGAGCCCGGGCATGATCAGGTAGCGGCGCGCCTTGCGCTCGTCGCCGTGGCACGAGCTGCAGGCGTTCCAGCCGAAGTGGTGCAGCTCGTCGCCGACGTTCGGCATCGAGGCGGTGGACCACCTGCGAGTAGGTCGTCGACTCCGGGTCGACGTCGACGGTGGCGAGGTAGTCCGGCTTCTCGATCTCCGTCCCGACGTAGAGGGCGACGGTGTAGAGCAGCTTCTCGCGCTCGGCCTTCATCGCCTCTTCGGGCGAGGCGTAGCCCGGTCCCTGACAGGCGTGACCCTCGTGGTGCGTTCCGTGCTCTTCGGTCATGACGCGACCTCCTTTCCTTCCCGGTGCGCATCATTCTGCCCGAAATGTCTCCCCGGCGCTCTACCGGACATCGATCGGGTGCTCGACGATCCCGCCGTAGAGGTAACCGAGATCGTTCCAGGGGCTGCTCTGGTGCTGGACGTTGCCCGCCTCGTCGGCGGCACGCACGCGCACCTGATGGACGCCGGGAGTGGCGTCCCAGACGAAGCGCCAGCGCGCCCATGCGCCGGGCAAGTTCGGCCCGATAAGGCGGGCCGGGCGCCACGGCCCTCCGTCCACGCTGTAGTCCGTCCGGGCGATGGCGCCGTGGGGCGACCAGGATCTACCCGCCGATGGTGTGCCGACCCGGTGGCAGCCGGGCTGGCCACGGCAACTCGAGGGCGCTCTTGACTACCTGCGTGGTGACCGGCTCTCGCTCCTTGCCGAAGATGCCACCCGTCATCACGTACTTCTCGGTGTTCCACGGCGAATACAGCGGACCCTCGGAGACGTGGATGCGCCCGAGCCACTTGACGCTGGCGACGGCCGCCCAGCGGGGGACGACCACGCGCGCCGGAAAGCCGTGGTCCGGGGGCAGCGGCTCCCCGTTCATGCCGACGGCAAGGAGCGTGTCCTCCTCCATGGCCTTGCCCGCCGGCAGCGGGCGCCGCATCCTCACCTCGTCGAGGCTCTCCAGCATGACGTCGTGGGCCGTCTCCTTTATGCCGGCGCGCTCCAGGACCTCGCGCAAGGGTATGCCGGTCCACTCGGCGACCCCTACCGCCCCAAGCCTCCACTGGGTCCCGGGCGACTCCACACCCTGCCACCTCCCCGAAGAAGGCGCGCCCGTTGCCGGCGCACTCCAGAGCCCGCGTGACCGAAACCCCCGCCAACCGCAGGAGGTCCTCGTAGCCCAACTCGAGGGGCCGGACCACGCCGGGCCCGTCGACGCGCAACCTCCACGACGAAGCGTCGATGCGCGGGGTCGGGGCGTGGCTGCGGACAAAGAACAGGTCGTTGGGCGTCGTGTAGCCCGCCTGAGCCATCGCCTCCCAGCGCGTCTCCGCGTTGAAGGCAAAGTCGTTCTCGTCGGCCGGCCCGTCTTCGCGGTGGTCCACGAACAGGCCCGGTGGCAACGGCTTGAGGATGGAGTCCTTCGACCCGGTCACCGGCCTCCTGGCGGCCTGCGTCACGGCCGGCCCCCGCCGGCCGACGGGCGTTGTTCCCGCGCGACCGCGATGCTCACGGGTTGTGCGCGGTCGGACAAGCTAGCCCCGTTCCGCGACGGGCTCGGGCTCCGGGCTGGGAGGCGCCGCGCGGACGGGGAAGATGTCCTTCTTGAACGTCTCGTGGAGGGCGAAGATCGAGAGCACGGTCACCAACGCCGCCCCCATCATGTACGCCCCGAGGAACCATGGCTGGCCGTCCCCAGCGGCGAGCAGCGCCGTGGCGATCAAGGGCGTGAGCCCGCTGGCGAAGATGCCGGAGAACTGGTACGCAAAAGACACGCCACTGTAGCGCACCCGCGTGTCGAATTGCTCGGCCCAAAAAGACGAGATGATGCCCTCCATCGCCGGGTGGATGAGCCCGAATGCCACCACGAGGGAGACCACGATCCAGACCGTCTGCTCGGTGTTGAAGAGCAAGAAGGAAGGCACAGCGAACAGGCCGAAAGCGACCGCCCCCGACAGAAAGACCGGCTTGCGGCCGACCCTGTCGGAGAGGGCGCCGTAGATGGGGGTCAGCACGCACGCGATCGCCGCGGCTAGGCTCACCCCTAGGAGGGCCGTCGTTATGGGCAGCCCGAGCGTGGTGGTGACGTAGGAGATGACGAAGACCCCGAAGACGTTGAACGACACGCCCTCCGCAAAGCGTGAGCCTACGGTAAAGATCGCCTCCCAGGGCTGGGTACGCATGAGCTCCAGGAAGGGCACCGCCGCCTCGTCCTGGGTCTCCCTGACTTCCGCGAACGCGGGGCTCTCCAGGATCTGCAACCGGATGTACATGCCAACGGCGACCAGGATGGCGCTGGAGAGGAAGGCCGCTCGCCAGCCCCAGGTCAGGAACGCCTGCTCGGGCAACGTTATGGAGAGGATGCTGAAGGCCACGGTGCCGAGCAAGAGCCCCGCCGGCACACCCACCTGCGGCCAGCTCCCGAAGAAGCCCCGCCGCCCCTCGGGGGCGTGCTCGACGGCCATCAAGACCGCCCCGCCCCACTCCCCACCAAGCCCTATGCCCTGCAGGATCCTTAACGCCAAGAGCAGCGCCGGGGCCCACAGCCCTACCTGCTGGTAGGTCGGCAACAGGCCGATGGCGAACGTGGCGACCCCCATAATGAGCAACGTGAGGACGAGCATGGTCTTGCGCCCGATCTTGTCTCCGAAGTGCCCGAAGATGAGCCCCCCGATCGGCCGGGCCACGAACCCGGCCGCGAAGGTGGCGTAAGCCGCCAAAGTGCCCGCCGTCGGGTTGCCGGGCGGGAAGAACAGCTGGTTGAAGACGAGCCCCGCCGCCGTCCCATAAAGAAAGAAGTCGTACCACTCGATCGTCGCCCCGATGGAGCTGGCAAGGGCCACCTTCCTGACGGACGTCCGCTGCCCCTCGTCCTCTCCACCGATCTTCTCTGCCACGCTCATGTTCGCCTTCTCCTAAGGGTCCGGTTAGTGCCGTCTTTGGGGTTGCCTTAAATCAGTATTCCTACAGATTTAGTGTACAAAGCGGAGACCTTACACCGGGCGTATCGGTGCGTCAAGGTCGGGTTCGTTAATTCTCCGTGAACTCCGTGAGCGCCCGTGCAATCGGGGATAACGCCATCGTACTCCTCTCAGAAGGCCCGTCCGGCGCCCTCCGCTCGAGCGTAAGAAGTTTTTCGAAAGTTTCTTAAGAAGTACACCTTTCGGACCATCTGGCTTGCGAATGGCAAATCGATCCCCCACCGTCGACGGCACCGAACTTTCTTGTAGCGCTTGTGCCTTGACCCCCGCGAAGTCTGACGGTAGCCTCCCGTATTGTTCAGTAACTTGGTGCACAAACTTGAGTTTAGAGGAGGATCGATTCCACGATGACCGACGTAGCGAGCGAGGGGCGTCTCGGGGGGCGCGGGGCGGGGCGGGTGCGAGCACCGGTCGTAGACGTCGACGTGCACGAGATGATGACCTCGATAAAGGACCTGGTGCCTTACCTTGAGGAGCCGTGGTGCAGCCGCGTGGCGGTCAACGACGGCTTCAAGGGGCCTCCGGGCAACCCATACGCGTTCCCGCAAGCGACCGGGGTGGCGATAGCCGACGCGGTCACGCAGGACGGCAGCCCGGCCGGTTCCAAGCTGGAGCTGTTGCAGGAGCAGGTGCTGGACCGCTTCGGGATCGAGCCGGCGATCCTGGTAAGCCTCTTCCACCCGACGGACCACCAGATACAGCCGGAGTTCGCGGTCGCGCTTGCCAGCGCGTACAACGACTGGGTCTTCGAGAACTGGCTGGAGAAGGACGAGCGGCTCCGCAGCTCCATCACGGTCGCCGCCCAGGAGCCGGAGGCGGCGGCCAGGGAGATCGACCGGGTCGGCAGCTGATCCGCGGTTCGTGCAGGTGATACTGCCGGTCGTCGCCCACCACGTCTTCGGGCAGCAGTACTACTGGCCGATCTTCGAGGCCGCCGAGCGCAACGACCTGCCGGTCGCCTTCCACCAGAGCGGCGGCACGCGGACGGCCGTGGGCCTGCCGCCGTACTACATCGAGTGGCACACGGCGATCAGCCAGGCCTGGCAGTCGCAGCTCATCAGCCTCGTCGCGGACGGCGTCTTCGACAGGTTCGAGGAGCTCAAGGTCGCGATGGTCGAGTCGAGCTGGACCTGGGTGCCCCACCTCATGTGGCGCTTCGACTACAACTACCGGAGCCTGCGCCGCGAGGTGCCGTGGGTCAAGCGGCTGCCCAGCCAGTACATCCGCGAGCGGGTCAAGTTCTCGACCCAGCCGATGGAGTACCCCGACGACCCGGCGGACCTCTACCGGATGTTCGAGATGATCGGCTCCGACGACTTCCTGATGTTCGCGACGGACTACCCGCACTGGGACTTCGACTCGCCCGAGCAGGCGCTGCCGCACACCTTCCCCAAGGAGCTGCGGCAGAAGATCCTGACGTCCAACGCCAGCGAGTTCTATGGCTTCTAGCGCTCAGCAAGTAAGGACGTCCGGAGCCCGGCCGGTTCGCGAGGAGCGGCGGCACGTCGTCTGCGGCTGGCGAGGTAGATCCCCGCGGCACCGTAAGGGGGTTCCGGGCCGGGGAACGCAGGATCGCGGTGGCCCGCCTGGACGACGGCTCATTCCGCATCGTGGCGGACACCTGCCCCCACCAGGCGGCCAGGGTTTCGCTCGGGAGCATGGAGCGGATGTGGGTCTCGGACACGCCCGGAACCCACCGGCAGGCCAAGAACAGGAACGTGCTGCTCTGCCCGTGGCACGGTTTCGAGTTCGATCTGGAGACCGGCGGCGATCCCTGCGTACCTGGCCGGCCCGACCTCAAGCTCAAGACGTACCGGGTAGAGGTCGAAGACGACGAGGTGGTCGTCTACCTGTAGCAAGCCCCTCGGAGCCCGCGGACCTCCCCTCCGCGGGCTCCCTCCCCCAAGAAACCACTAGAAACAAGCCAAAGAACACTACGGGAGAGCACCGGCGAGGAGGTCAACGTGCTCGATACCAAGGACACGCAAGAGGTACGGTCCGGATACCCGCTGTTATCCGTGGAGGACGTGCGGCTCGGCTACCGGGTCGGCGGCCAGACCAACGTCGCGGTGGAGGACGCGACCTTCGAGGTCTGGCCCGGCGAGAAGGTCATGCTGCTCGGTCCGAGCGGCTGCGGGAAGTCGACGCTGCTCAAGGCCGTCGCCGGCTTCATCGAGCCAGATCGGCGGCGACCTGCGGGTGACGGGCGAGCCGGTCACCACGCCGGGCCCCGATCGCGCCGTCGTGTTCCAGGAGTTCGACCAGCTGTTCCCGTGGCGTACGGTCCGCGGCAACGTCGTCTACCCGCAACGGGTCAACGGCCGCTCCAAGGCCGAGGCGGGTGCGCCGGGCCGACGAGTACCTGCGCCTGATGCAGCTCGAGCACGCCCGCGACCGCTACCCGCACCAGCTCTCCGGCGGCATGAAGCAGCGGGTGGCCATCGCCCGCGCCCTCGCGCTCGACCCCGCGCTGCTGCTCATGGACGAGCCGTTCGGCGCACTCGACGCCCAGACCCGGTCACGGCTCCAGGGTGAGCTCAACGACGTCGCCGAGCGCACCGGCGTGACCATCCTCTTCGTCACCCACAGCATCCAGGAGGCGGTCTTCGTCGGCCACCGCGTCGTGGTGCTCTCGAAGCCGCCCTCCACCGTCGTCGACGTGGTCGACGTCCGCGGCCTCGACGACCCCGCCGACCCGGCGTTCACGGAGGCGATGCAGCGGCTGCGCGGGCTGCTCTCCGAGGACGGCGCCGAGACCGAGCACGCCTCGTTCGAGTAGGAGCCGACATGACCGAGACCACTGCCACCGTCGAGCCCACCACGACCTCGACCCCGCCACCCACGCCGAGCGCCGGAAGCGCCGCGGGTGGGGCAGCCTGCCGACCTTCCCCCGACGTGCCGCCATCGTGATCGGCCTGCTGGCCGTCTGGCAGCTGTACGTCGTGGTGTCGGGCGTCAGCCCGCTGCTCGTGTCCAGCCCGGCCGACGTCGCCGAGGCGATCGTCACCGGGTTCACCGAGGGTGAGCTGCTGACCGCCACGCTGACGACGCTCAAGATCCTGCTCACCGCGATGGTGATCGGCATGGTGCTGGCCGCCGTGTTCACGACCCTCGCGACGTGGACCAAGTTCGGCGAGGACCTGCTGGTGCTGCTGACCAGCATGCTCAACCCGTTGCCCTCGATCGCGGTGCTGCCGCTGGCCATCCTGTGGTTCGGGCTGAGCACCACCGCGCTGGTCGTCGTGATCGCCAACGCCGTGATCTGGCCGATCTCGATCAACGTGAGCCAGGGCTTCCGGACGGCCAACCCGACGGTCGTCGCGGTGGGCCGCAACATCGGCCTCTCGGGCTGGCGGCTGGTCCGCGACGTGCTGATGCCGGCCGCCCTCCCCCACACGATCAGCGGGCCTCAAGACCGGCTGGGCCTTCGGCTGGCGCACGATCATCGCCGCGGAGCTCGTCTTCGGCGTCGCC
>CAVYMT010000008.1:0-318592 GCA_963769655.1 uncultured Rubrobacteraceae bacterium
CCACTAGGGCCGCCGCTCTCGCCCGTCTTCGACAACTTCCCCAGGGCCGCGGCAAGGCGACTTCGCCACGATCCTGGTCAACGCACTCTTGACCGTCGGCACGGTGGTCGGGGTTTGCATCATCGCGGGACAGCCGCCTACGCCCTCGACCGTCTTGACTTGCCCGGCGCCCGCGGGGTTGCTTTACCTGTTCGTTGGGAGCGCGTACCGGTCCAGCTCTTCCTGGTGCCGCTCTTTTTCTTGTGGAGCATCCTTCAGCTCACCAACACCCTGTTCGGGGTCATCGTCATCTACTGGGCTATCTTTTCCCCGTTCGCGACGCTGCTGTTGCGCTCGTACCTCGTAGCCCTGCCGCGACTTCGAGGCCGCCGCCCAGATCGACGGGGCGAACGAGCTGCAGGTGCTGCCGCGGGTCGTGCTGCCCCTCTGCTGGCCTGGCTTTCTTACCGTCGCGCTCGTGCCGGCCTCGCGGCCTGGAACGAGTTCTTCTTCGCCATCACCTTTATCCAGGACGACAATCTCAAACCCGTCACGACGAGCTTCCTGGCCTTCCAGAGCAAGTTCAGTCGGGATTGGGGTTTTACCAGCGCCGCTGGCTTCATCATCATCCTGCCCATAGTCGTGTTGTTCTTGATCTTGCAGCGCCGCTTTATAGGCGGCCTGACGGCAGGCGGGGTTAAGGATGAGAGGAAACCTTCTGGCGATCCGTGCAGCGAAAGGCTCGGTGAAGAGCATGGGGCGGGTGGTGACGTTCGAGGGGCCGAAGGCGGTCGGGGTCAGGGAGTACGAGGACCCGCCCCTCGGCCCGAACGAGGTGAGGCTGCGCACCCTCTACTCCGGCATCTCCGCCGGCACCGAGATGACCGCCTACCGCGGCTCCAACCCCTACCTCACCAAGCGCTGGGAGCCGGAGCGCCGCCTGTTCCTCGAGGACGAGGTCTCGCCTCGAGTACCCGGTCGAGGGCTGGGGCTACGAGGAGGTCGGCGAGGTCGCCGAGGTCGGCCCGGACGTCGACGAAGGTCGCCTCGGGGAGGTCGTCTACGGGACGTGGGGCCACAGGAGCACGCACGTCGTCGACGAGGGCTGGGCGGCGGCGCGCAGGCTGCCGCCCGGCGTCGACCCGGTCGTCGGGGTCTTCTCGCAGGATCGGGGCGATCGCGCTGAACGCCGTCCTCGACGCCGACGTCCACGTCGGCGAGTTCGTCGCGGTCTTCGGCCAGGGCGTGCCCGGTCTCATCTGCCGCCCAGCTCGCCCGCCTGAACGGCGGGACCGTCGATCGCCGTCGACGGCATCCCCAGGCGCCTGGAGCTCGCCCGGAGCTCGGGGCCGCGCACGTCGTGGACTTCAACGCGGAGAGCCCGGCCGAGGAGATCAAGGCGCCTCACGGAGGGCCGGGGAGCCGACGTCTCCATCGAGATCAGCGGCTCCGTACCCGGCGCTGCACGAGGCGATCCGGTCGACCGCCTACAACTCGAAGGTCGTCTCGGCGGGCTTCTTCCAGGGCGAGGGAGCGGGGCTGTTCCTCGGCGAGGAGTTCCACCACAACCGCGTCCGCGTCGTCTGCTCCCAGATCTCCGGCCTCAGCCCGGCCCTCGACCACCGCTGGGACGTCGAGCGCCTGGAGCGGACGGTCATGTCGCTGGCGGCGGAGGGAAGGATCGCCCTGCAGCCGCTCGTGACGCACGTCTTCGAGCGCCGACGAGGCGGACAGAGGCGTTCGGGCTGCTGGACCAGAGGCCGGCCCCCGGCGACGTCGTGCAGGCCGTGATCGAGTTCTGAGGACCACGAGGAGATTACGTGAAGCTGGCCTGTCAGGAAAACCTCTTCCCGGGCGACGACATGCTCGAGAAGTGGGAGTTCGCCGCGGGCCGCGGGCTTCGACGGCATCGAGCTGCGCGGCGACGCCGACTGGCCCGGGCGCCTCGACGAGCTGCAGGGCCGCCCGCGAGCGGGGCGCCGTGTTCTCGAGCGTGTGCCTGATCTCCGACCGCTTCATCGGCGACCTCGACGCCGGACGCCGCCGCGAGGCCGTCGGACCACATGAAGCACCTGCTCTCCGGCATCGCCGAGCTTGGCGGGGCAGGCGCGGTCACCCCGGCGGCCTTCGGCCTCGCCTCGAAGCGGCTGCCCCCGTTCGAGGTGCCCCGCACGGAGGAGGAGGACCGGCGCGTGCTGCTCGACGCGCTCGAGGAGCTCGGCGAGCACGCCGAGCCGCGAGGGGACGCTCGTGCTGCTCGAGCCCCTCAACCGCTACGAGGACCACATGCTCAACCGCGTGGAGCAGGCGGTCGAGCTGTGCGACGCGGTGGGCCGCGCCTCCGTGAGGGTCATGGGCGACCTGTTCCACATGAACATCGAGGAGGACGACATCGGCGCGGTCCATCAGGGCAGGCGGACGGCTATCTCGCCCACGTCCACCTCGCCGACAGCAACCGCGCCCAGCCCGGGGACGGGCCACACGGACTTCGCCGCGGCCTTCGGCGCGCTGCGCGACATCGGCTTCGACGGCTACATGGCGATGGAGTGCGGCATCAGGGGCGATGCGGAGGCGGTGCTACCGGAGACCACGCGCTACCTGAGGTCGCTCATGGGGTAGGGTGGGTCCTGCGAACGCCACGCAATGACGAAAGGGAGAGAGAGGCGCCATGAAGGTTGGGGTTTTTACGGTTCTCCTGGCAGACAGGCCGCTCGAGGAGGCCCTTGACTACGTCAGGGAGGCGGGCTGCGAGGCGGTGGAGATCGGGACCGGAGGCTATCCGGGCGGCGCCCACTGCGATCCCGGTAAGCTTCTCGGGGATTCCGGGGCCATCGAGGGGTTCCGCCGGAGCGTGGAGGATCGGGGGCTGGAGATCAGCGCCCTCTCCTGCCACGGCAATCCGCTCCACCCCGACGCCGAGGCGGCCAAGAGGGACGACGAGAGGTTCAGGGAGACCGTCAGGCTGGCCGCGGAGCTTGGCGTGCAGAACGTCGTGACCTTCTCGGGCTGCCCGGGTGACTCGGAGACCTCTCGACGCCCCAACTGGGTGACCTGCCCGTGGCCGCCGGACTTTCTCGAGATCCTGGAGTGGCAGTGGGACGAGAGGGCCGCGCCTTACTGGCGGGAGGCCGCCGGGTTTGCCCGGGACCACGGCGTTCGGGTGGCCATCGAACTGCACCCGGGCTTTCTCGCCTACAACACCGACTCGTTCTGGCGGCTGCGGGAGATCGGGGGCGAGACCATCGGGGTCAACTTCGATCCCTCGCACCTGTTCTGGCAGCAGATGGACCCGCTGGTTTGCGTGCGGGAGCTGGCAGACGCTATCTTCCACGTCCACGCCAAAGACACGTGGGTGGACGCCCAGAACGTGCGGCGCAACGGGGTCCTCGACACCAGGGAGTACACGGACGAGATCCGGCGCTCCTGGATCTTCCGCACCGTGGGTTACGGGCACGGGCCGGAGTTCTGGCGGGCGCTGATCAGCGAGCTGAGACTCGCCGGCTATGACGGCGCCATCTCTATCGAGCACGAGGACTCTTTAATGAGCGTGGACGAGGGCTTCAAGAAGGCCGTTGCCTTTCTGCAGGACACGGTGATAACCGAGCAACCGGGGGAGGCGTGGTGGGCGTGAGCTGGCAAGGTCACCCGGCCCGGTCCCGCTAGGCCGGTGGACGAAAAGAACGTATCGGGTATGGACGTCGGACCTGGGACGGGTGGGATCCCTGGCGAGGCGTCTGACGCGGCGCCCCTGCTCCGCATGCTCGGGATCGAGAAGAGCTTCGTGGGGGTGAAGGTGCTCTCGGGGGTGGACCTCGAATGCGGCGTTGGGGAGGTTCACGCCGTCGTCGGCGAGAACGGTGCCGGCAAGTCCACGCTCATGAAGATCCTCGCCGGGGCGTACCAGCCGGACGCTGGGAGGATCCTGCTCGACGGCGAGGAGGTGAGCTTCCGGCACACCTGGGAGGCGCAGCAACGGGGCATCTCCATCATCTACCAGGAGTTCAACCTGCTCCCGGAGAGGACGGTGGCCCAGAACGTCTTTCTCGGGCGCGAGCCGCACCGCGGGCCGCTCGTGGACCGGCGGGCGATGGAGCAGGCGACGGCCGGCATTCTCGATGACCTGCGCGCCGGCGCGTCGATCCGGCCGGGGATGCTCGTCGGGGACCTGCCGGTGGCGCAACAGCAGACCGTGGAGATCGCCAAGGCGCTCTCGCTGAACGCCAGGGTGCTGGTCATGGACGAGCCGACGGCGGCGCTCTCGGCGACCGAGACCGAGCTGCTCTTCGAGCAGGTGCGGCGCCTGCAGGAGAGGGGGCTCGCCGTCCTGTACATCTCGCACCGCCTGAAGGAGATCTTCGAGCTCGCCGACCGCATAACCGTCCTCAAGGACGGCCAACGGGTCGGGACCATGAGGACCGAAGAGGCGACGCCCCGGGGTCTCGTCAGGATGATGGTGGGGCGCGACCTCGACCACTACTTCCCGCCGCGCGCCGAGCCCGAGGATGTGGGCGACGTGCTGCTGAGGGTCAACCGCGGCTCGGTCGGGATGCTCAAAGACGTCGACCTGGAGGTGCGGTCCGGGGAGGTCGTCGGGCTGGCCGGGCTGCAGGGGTCGGGGAGGACGGAGCTCGCGCGGGCCGTGTTCGGCGTCGAGCCGTTCGAGGCGGGGACGGTCGAGGTGGACGGGCGCGAGGCGCGCCTCCGGTCGCCGCGGGGGGCGATCCGGCGCAGGATCGGCTTCGCCACCGAGGACCGCAAGGCGGAGGGCCTCATCCCGGTGCGCTCCGTGCGCGAGAACGCCTGGCTCGGGTTGCGCGCGCTCGGGCGCCGGGCTGCGGCGCGCGCTCGGCCTCGGCGGGGCCGGCAAGGTCGAAGAGCTGAGCCGGGCCGTCGAGCTGCGGGCGCGGAGCCTGGAGCAGGAGGTGCGCTACCTGTCGGGGGGCAACCAGCAGAAGGTCGTCCTGACCAAGTGGCTCGCCCTCGACCCGCGCATCCTCATCTTCGACGAGCCGACGCGCGGCATAGACGTCGGGGCCAAGGCCGGGATACACGATCTGATCCGGCGCCTCGCCCGCGACGGGTATGGCGGTGCTGATGATCTCCTCCGAGCTGCCCGAGGTCATAGGCATGAGCGACCGCATCGTCGTGCTGCGCAACGGCGAGGTCGCCGGAGAGCTCCCGGCCGGCTCCAGCGAGGCCGACATAATGCTGCTCGCCACCGGCGAGGGCGAGGCCGGACAGCCCGAGATCGTCCGTCGGGGGAGCCCGTGAGCGCCCCGTCCGGGGTCCCGTCCGGGACGGCCAGCCCCGGCGCTTCGGGCGGGCTGCGGCGTGCGATCCTGGGCTCCACCGCCGGCCCGATCTTCCTGGCGCTGGCGGTGGTCGTCCTGGTCTCCGCCATCATAAGCGCCGCGCAGGGCGAGAATTTCTTCTCCGGCCCGAACATCCGCGACATGCTCGTGCGTTCCGTCGCCCTCGGCATCGTCGCTGCCGGGCAGACGCTCGTCATCGTGGGCGGCTCCCTCGACCTCTCCGTGGCCTACCTGATAAGCGTCTCGACCATCGTCGCCGCCACGGTGATGGGCGGCGACGCGGCCTCGATACCGCTCGGCATCGGGGCCGTGCTCGTGGTCGGCGCGGGCGTCGGGCTGATCAACGGCCTCATCATCACCAAGCTGCGCGTGAACGCGTTTATCGCCACGCTTGGGACGGCGCTCATCATGCGCGGGCTGCTCGACGCCAACTTCGAGGGGGCGTCCGGCGCGGTGCCGCGCGAGTTCGGTTTCCTGGGCTACGGGAGCGTCGGGCCCGTGCCGATAAGCGTGATCGTGCTGGCCGTGTTCGTAGCGCGGCGTGTGGTTCCTGCTGCGCTCGACGCGCTTCGGGTACCGGCTCTACGCCGTCGGCGGCGACGAGGAGACGGCCCGGCTGTCCGGGCGTGAGGACGCACCGGACGCTGATCGGGGCGCACGTCTTGTGCGGCCTCTCCGCCGCCGTGACCGGCCTGTTCATCGCGAGCCGCCTGCGCGCCGGCGACCCGCTCGTTGGGCCCAACGGCGGTTACGACCTGGAGAGCATCGCCGCGGTCGTCGTCGGGGGGACGGCGCTCGCGGGCGGGACGGGTGGGGTCATCGGGACGCTCGGGGGCGTCCTGATCCTGGCCGTCCTCGACAACCTGTTCAACGCCCTGGAGGTCAACGCCTTCCTGAAGGACGTCCTGCGCGGCGTCATCATCATCGGCGCCGTGGCCCTCTACGCGCTGCGGCGCAGGGGCAAGCCGTGAGCGCCCCAACAGGAGACACCGCCCGCGAAGCCGTGCCGTCCGCCGGCCGGTGGGAGCGGGTCTGGCGGGCGCTGCTCTCGGTGGGGCCGATCTTCGTGGTGCTCGCGGCGCTGCTGTTCTGCACCACGCTGGTCTCTCCGTTCTTCCTGAACCCCCCGATCTTCCTCTCGTTCATCGCACGCTCCGCCCCGCTGATGGTGCTCGCCGCGGGCACGACGTTCGTCCTCGTCTCGGGCGAGTTCGACCTCTCGATCGGCTCGCTCGTCACCGTTGTCGTCGTGGTGGCGGCGCGCCTCAGCGAGGGTGAGGCGGGGCGGACGTGGTGGATCCTGCTGGTCCTCGTCGGCCTCGGCGTGCTGGTCGGCCTCGACGAACGGCGTCGTCACCACGCGGCTTCGCGTCCCGTCCTTCATCACGACGCTCGGGATGCTCCTGATCCTGCAGGGCGCGGTCTTTCTCTGGACGGAGGGCGCACCGACCGGCGAGCTGGCCGAGAACCTGCGCGAGTTCGGGCGCGGCAGGATAGACGACTTCCCCGTCATTACGTCGCTCCCTTACGCGGTGCTGATCCTGGTCGCCGTGGGGGCGGTAGGCGTGTACTTGCTCGGCGGGGCTGACTTCGGGCGCCGGCTCTTCGCGGCCGGCGGCAACGCGCGGGCGGCGGCGCTCTCCGGGGTGAACGTGCCGAACGTGCGGACGGCGGCGTTCGTCGTCTCGGCGCTCTCGGCCGTGGTGGCGGGGGTCCTGCTCGCGGGCATCGGCGGCATCTCGGCGCAGGTCGGGATCGGGCTCGAGTTCGAGGCCATCGCCGCGGCCGTGCTGGGCGGGGTGGTCCTCGGCGGCGGGCGCGGCTCGGTGCTGGCCGCGATGGCCGGCGCGCTGACGCTGGAGACGCTGTTCACGCTGCTCAACTTCCTCGGCGTGCCAGGGGCGCTCGAGGACGTGGTGCAGGGCGTGATCATCATCGGGGCCGTGGCTTTCGCGTCCCTGCGAGGGAGAGGAGGTTAGAGGATGCGTTGGGACGCTGGTCCGTGAGTTTTCGACGGTCGTGGTCGAGCGTGTCGGGGAACCGTGGGGCGTCCCGGGACGAACGAGGGAGAGGAGAAGCGTGGCGAAGAAGATGAGGATAGTGCTGGTGGTGTGCGCGGCTATGGTGGCCGCGGTGGTGCTGGCGGCCTGCGGCGGCGGTGGCGGAGGCGGCGAAGGAGGCGGTGGCGGCGAGGAGGCGCAGGGCATAGACCTGAGCGGGCGCTCGCAGTTCTTCGACCAGCAGGAGTACGAGCGGCAGCTGAGGCTGCGCGACGTGGAGGCCGAGGGTCCGGCAGACCAGCCCTGGATCCAGGCCCTCGAGCCCGAGATGGTGGACACCTCGCAGTTCGAGACCGAGCGGCCGTGGAACGTCTGCTTCTCCAACGCGGCGATCGACAACCCGTGGCGGCAGACCGGCTGGACGACCATGCAGGCCGAGGTCGAGCTGCACGATGAGATCGGCGACTTCCAGGCCGTCGACGCCGAGGCGCAGGACGAGAAGCAGATCTCCGACATAGAGCAGCTCGTCTCGAGCGGCAACTGCGACGCGCTGATCGTCTCGCCCAACACGACGGCGACCCTGACGCCGGCCGTCGAGCAGGCCTGCGACGCCGGACCTGCCGGTCATCGTCTTCGACCGCGGCGTGAACACCGACTGCCCGGTCACGTTCATCCACCCGATAGGCGGCTACGCCTTCGGCGCGGACGCCGCCGAGTTCCTCGCCGACGAGGTCGACGACGGCGGCAACGTGCTCGCCCTGCGCATCCTGCCGGGCGTGGACGTGCTCGAGACGCGCTACGACGCGGCCAAGGAGATCTTCGAGCAGGAGAACGTCAACGTCGTCGGCGCCGAGTTCACCGACGGCGACCCGGCCAAGACCAAGTCCATCGTCACGGACTACATCCAGCGCTTCGGGCAGATAGACGGCATCTGGATGGACGCCGGCGCGACGGCCGTCGCGGCCACCGAGGCCTTCGAGGACTCCGGGCTCGAGGTGCCCCCGATCACGGGCGAGGACCAGAACGACTTCCTGCTGAAGTGGGAAGAGGAGGACCTGACGGCCATAGCACCCGACCTACTCCAACTACCAGTGGCGCACGCCGGTCATCGCGGCGACCATGATCCTCTCGGGCGAAGAGGTGCCGAAGGAGTGGATCCTGCCCGCAGCCGGCCATCACCCAGGAGACCCTGCACGATTACGCCGACCCGGAGCATGCCGCCCCTGCACTACGCGCTGTGCGGCTGCGAGGAGATGCCGGGCTACCCCGAGCGGTGGCAGAACCGCTGAACGACCGTAGGGACCGGGGCCCACGGCGGCCCCGGTCCCCCTATCCCGGAGAGGGACGAGCTTGAACCCCATCGGCGCGAACACCTGGATCTGGGTCTCGCCCCTGACGGACGAGCGCCTCACGGCGCTCGCGCCCAGGATCGCGGGCTGGGGCTTCGACCTGATCGAGCTGCCCATCGAAGATCCCTCCGACTGGGACCCCGAGCGCGCCGCCGAGATCCTCGACGACCACAACCTCGGGGCGACCGTCTGCGCCGTGATGCCCCCCGGTCGCGAGCTGGCGCCAGGCCGACCGCGAGACCATCGAATCGACCCGAGACTATCTCCGCTCGTGCGTGGACGCCGCCGCCATCGTGGACGGCGGGAAGGTCGGCGGCGGCGTGGTCGCCGGCCCGATATACACCTCCGTCGGCAGGACGTGGAAGATGGAGGCCGACGAGCGGGCCGCGCTGCTGGACGAGGTCGCGGATTCGCTCGGGAATCTCGCGGACTACGCCGGGGAGCGCGGCGTGCGGCTGGCCGTCGAGCCCCTCAACCGCTTCGAGACCAGCGTCATAAACACGGCCGAACAGGTGCTCGAGCTCGTAGAGAAGGTCGACTCGCCCGCCTGCGGCGTCCTGCTCGACACGTTCCACATGAACGTCGAGGAGCGGGACCTTGCCGGGGCCGTCCGAAGCGTCGGGCCGCGTCTGGCGCACTTCCACGCCTGCGCCAACGACCGGGGGGCTCCGGGTCGGGATCACCTGGATTGGCCCGGCATCGTCGGGGCGCTGAAGGACGTGGGTTACGAGGGACCCGTCTGCATAGAGTCCTTCACCTCGGAGAACGAGACCATAGCCACCGCCGCTGCCATCTGGCGCCCGCTCGCCGCCTCGCAGGACGAGATCGCCACCAGCGGCCTCGCCTTCCTGCGCGCAACGCTGGGCGCGACAAAGGCGTGAACCGGAGGAGAGATGCCGCGAGCTACATTGTTCGTCCGCCGGCGGGCGGTCTTCGAGAAGGAGGACTAGCTTGAAGAAGCTCAAGATGGGGATGGTCGGCGGCGGCGCGGACGCCTTCATAGGCGCGGTCCACCGCGCCGGGGCGCTGATGGACGGGCAGATCGAGTTCGTCGCCGGCGCGCTCTCTTCGACGCCGGAGAAGGCCCGTTCCTCGGGCCGCGCCCTGGGCCTCGCGGGCGACCGCAACTACGGTTCCTGGGAAGAGATGCTCGAGCGGGAGCTCTCCTTGCCGGCCGAAGAGCGGGTGGACTTCGTCAGCGTCGTGACGCCGAACTACGTGCACTTCCCGGTGGCGCACGCCTTCGTGGAGGCGGGCTTCGACGTGGTCTGCGACAAGCCGATGGTACTCGACTCCGGGCAGGCCGAGGAGCTGGCCTGGGCGGTCGAGAGGGCCGGCGTCGTCTTCGCGGTCACCTACAACTACACGGGCTACCCGATGGTCAAGCAGGCGCGGCACATGGTAAGGGGCGGGGAGCTCGGCGAGGTGCGCAAGGTCGTCGTCGAGTACGCCCAGGGGTGGCTCGCGAGTAAGATCGAGGAGGACGGCGCCAAGCAGGCCGAGTGGCGCACCGACCCGGAACGCTCCGGCGCGGCGGGCGCCGTCGGCGACATCGGGTCGCACGCCGAGAACCTGATCTCGACCGTGACGGGCCTCGAGATCTCGGAGGTCTGCGCCGATCTCACCGCCTTCGTGCCCGGACGCCGCCTGGACGACGACGGCAACCTCCTGATCCGCTTCGAAGGAGGCGCGAGAGGCGTGATGGTCTGCTCCCAGATCTCCGCCGGGGAAGAGAACGGCCTGAGGCTGCGGGTCTACGGCACCGAAGGTGGCTTGGAGTGGCGCCAGGAGGAGCCGAACCACCTCTTCCACAAGCCCCACGAGGCGCCCGAACGGGTGCTCAAGCGCGGCAACGAGTACCTCTGCGAGGAGGCGAAGAGCGTAACGAGGCTCCCCCCGGGACACCCGGAAGCGTTCATCGAAGCATTCGCCAACGTCTACGGGGCCGCCGCGGCGGCGATACGGGCCAGGGGCAACGACCAAGAGCCGGACCGATCCGGATGGAGCTTCCCCACGGTTCACGACGGGGCGCGGGGCGTCCATTTCATCGAGAAGACGGTCGAGAGCAGCCGCAGCGAGAGGAAGTGGACCGACGCCCGTCTCGCTTCGCTCCTGCCCGAGAGTCGAAGGTAGAGAGCAGTTAAGGGCAGCGAATAGCGAGTGGTGGGTAGCGAAGCGTTGGACTTCACTACTCCCTATTCGCTACCCTCTATGCGCCAGAGGAGCGAAGCAACGACCTACGGGAGCGACAAGTGGAGGATAGGACGCACAAGCTCGACGCGGATCAGCTCGACCGTCTCGCCCGGTATTTCGACGAGGAGATCACCTTCTCCCGGCACATCGGGGCGAAGGTCGAGAGCGTCGAGCCCGGCCGCGCGGCGCTGCACATCGACGCCGAGGAGATCCACCAGAACGGCAGCGGGACGCTCCACGGCGGCGTCTACGCCTCGCTCATAGACACCGCGATGGGCCTCTCAGTGCTGGCCCTCGTTGGCGTCCGGACGGCGACCATAGAGATGAACGTCCACTTTCTCGGGGCCGTCAGCGAGGGGCGAATCGTCTGCCACAGCGAGGTAGTGCACCGTACCCGCCGGACGGCCACCGCCGAGGCCAAGGTCCACGACGCCGAAGGGAACCTCGTCGCCATGGGCACGGGAGCGTTCCGGGTCTTCGAGACGAAGGGCAGCGCTATCGTTTAGCGGCTCGCGAAGCGAGCCGCGCCTTCAGCAATCAGCCGTCAGCGTTCAGCTCTTGGCTTTTGATCGGCCTCGCGTACTAATCGTCGGGCGTCGCCGACAACCGAGCTGGACCGCTGCGCGGTCGTGCAGACTCGGCCCCCTACCCTGGCTGACAGCTGATGGCTGAAAGCTGACAGCTATAATAGACCTGGAGGGAAACGACGGTCGTCCTGGGGTGGGCGGCGGACAAGGAGCATTGCGTGTTCGGGACGGAGAAGCCGTGGTTGGCGGTGTACGAGGGCCATGCGGAGCCTGAGGCGGAGGTCTTCGAGGGCTCCTTGCATGACCTGTTCAGGGCCGCGGTCGAGGAGCATCGCGGCAAAACGGCGATGACGTTCTTCGGCACGACCTTCGAGTTCGAGCGGCTCGAGGCGCTGGTGGAGAAGATGGCCGCCTCACTGGCGGCCTCAGGGGTCGTGAAGGGCGACAGGGTGGCCCTCATGCTCCCGAACTGTCCCCAGTACGTAATAGGATTCTTCGCTACCGTTAGGCTCGGCGCGATCGTCACGCAGGTCAACCCCATGTACGTCGAGCGCGAGATCGAGCACATCCTCAACGACTCGGGCGCCGAGACCATAGTCGTCTACTCGGAGATGTACCCGCGCGTGAAGGCCGTCCTCCCGCGGACGAGCCTGAAAGACGTCGTGGTGGTCGGGTTCGGGGGGGAGCCCGAGGGACTCGACCCCGGGCACCACAGCTTCGGCGATTTCCTGGCCGTCGAGGCCGACCCCGCGCCGCTGGTCGCCGTGGACCCGGCCGAGGACGTCGCCGCCCTGCAGTACACGGGCGGGACGACCGGCGTCTCCAAGGGGGCGATGCTCACCCACCGCAACCTGGCGGCCAATGTCGAGCAATCCATCGACATGTTCGTGGACGATCCCGGCGCCTTCTCGAACAACCAGAAGGCCGTCGCCGTGCTGCCGTACTTCCACATCTACGGCTTCACCTGCGTCATGCTTTTCAGCATCCGCCTCGGGTTGAACCAGCTTCTTTTGCCGCGCTTCGACGCCGGGCAGGTAATGGACCTCGTCAGGGAGGAGAATCCCGTGATGTTCAGCGGGGTCCCCACGATGTACATGGCCCTCAACTCCAGCGGCGAGGACCTGCGAAAGCAGGGCTTCGGCAGGATCCGCACCTACACCGCCGGCGGGGCGGCGCTGCCGGTGAACCTCAAGCGCGCCTTCGAGCAGAAGACCGGCCGCCCGGTCTTCGAAGGGTACGGCCTCTCCGAGGCCTCGCCGGTGACCCACTTCAACCCGATCTTCTCGGGTCAGGGCCGCGAGGGCAGCATCGGCGTCCCCATCCCGAGCACCGACGCCCGCATCGCCGACGTGGAGACCGGGGAGACCGAGGCGCCCGTGGGGGAGAGCGGGGAGCTCGTCGTCAGGGGACCGCAGGTCATGAAGGGCTACTGGAACATGCCGGAGGAGACGGCGACGGCGCTCAGGGACGGCTGGCTGCACACCGGGGACGTGGCGACGGTGGATGAGGAAGGCTACTTCTACATCGTGGACCGGAAGAAGGACATGATCGTCGCCTCCGGGTACAACGTCTACCCGCGCGAGGTCGAGGAGGTGCTCTTCGAGCACCCCGACGTCTCCGAGGCGGTCGCCATCGGCGTGCCGGACGAGTATCGGGGCGAGAGCGTGAAGGCGTTCGTGGTCAAGAGGCCGGGCAGCACGGTGACGGAAGCGGAGATCCTGGAATTCTGCACCGAGCGCCTCGCGCCGTACAAGTCGCCCAAGCAACTGGAGTTCCGCGAGGAACTTCCCAAGTCCACCGTCGGCAAGCTCCTCAGGCGCGTCCTGGTCGAGGAGGAGAGCGAGAAGGTCGGGACGGGGGCCGGGACGAGCACAGAGCCGGAAACCTCCCGCCCCGCGACCTAGGAAGAAGGCCGGTTTCGCTTGAACACCCTCGACCTCTTCCGGTTGGACGGGAAGACGGCCGTCGTCACCGGCGGCGGCCGCGGCCTCGGTCGCTACATGGCCGAGGCGCTCTCCGATGCGGGCGCCGCCGTCGTGCTCTGCTCGCGCAAGCTCGAGCCCCTGGAGGAGGTGAAGAGCGAGATAGAAGCCAGGGGCGGCAGGGCCATCGCCGCCGTGTGCGACGTGACGGACGCCGATGACGTCGAGAAGATCGTCCGGCTCGCCGAGGATGCGTTCGGGAGCATCGACGTGCTCGTCAACAACAGCGGGGCGACGTGGGGCGCCCCGCCGGAAGAGATGCCGCCGGACCGGTTCGACCAGGTGGTCTCCGTCAACGTCAGGGGTACGTTCCTCATGAGCCAGGCGGTCGGGAGGCGCATGATCGAGCGCGGTTCAGGCGGCACCATCGTCAACGTCTCCTCCGTGGCCGGCCTGGTCGGGGGGGATCCCGACTACATGCAGACCGTCGGCTACAGCTCCTCCAAGGGCGCCATCATCTCCATGACCCGTGACCTGGCCACGAGCTGGGCCCGCCACGGCATCACCGTCAACGCCGTGGCGCCGGGGTGGTTCCCGACCCGCATGAGCGGTGCCCTGATCGAGCGATACGAGGAGAAGATGCTCGAGGGGATACCGCTCCGCCGCTTCGGCAACCCCGAGGACCTCAAGGGCGCCGTGGTCTTTCTCGCCTCTCCCGCGGCCTCCTACGTCACGGGCCAGACCCTCGTCGTGGACGGCGGTGCGACGGCCTGGTAAAGGAGCTACCCCGAAAAGCTATCCAGCAAGCCGGGAGTTCCCAGCGCCGAGGTGGCCGGCCCCGTCCTCGTCGGAGGGTCGAAATAGTCCGGCGTGGTCGTGGATAAACTCGGCAAAGCCACGAGGCTGGCGTCCTGTCATGGCGCGCACGGCATCGGTGGTCCGGTCCTGGGCGCCCTGTCGGAGAACCCCGAACACCGCGACGATCTGGCCCGCGACGAACTCTGGCATCCCGGCCTCGACGAGGGCCTGCAGCGCCGCTTCGTCTGGCACGGGGACGAACTGGACGCTCCGTCCCGCCGCGGTGGAGAGCACTTCCGCCACGCGATCGAAGGGGATCGCCTCGGGCCCCGTGAGCGTGCAGGTCTCCCCGTCGTGCTCGTCGT
This sequence comes from uncultured Rubrobacteraceae bacterium, assembly GCA_963769655.1. GTDB lineage: Bacteria > Actinomycetota > Rubrobacteria > Rubrobacterales > Rubrobacteraceae > CAVYMT01. The sequence goes on from CAVYMT010000008.1 coordinate 14,446, forward strand.
CGGTTAGGGCCACGGCGGCGACCGCCGCGACGTCCCTGGGATCGACCATCGCGACCCGTGCCCCTTCGGCCGGCAAGAACAGGCTACCCGCGTGCCGGATCTGCTCCGCCGAGCCGAGAAGGTTCGCCATGCTGAAGCCGGGCCGCAGCACGACGGCCGGAAGCCCCGACGCCCGCAGGTGCTCCTCGATCCTCCCGTGCCAGTCCCAGAACGCCACGGAAGACCCGACCTCTGCGCCGAGCGCGGAGAGCTTCACTATTCGCCGCCCCCCGGCCTCGCGCGCCGCGTCGATCACGCCGATCTCGTACTCCATCTGCCGCGGGTCGTTGGAGCAGGCGAGAAAGATGCTATCGGCCCCCTCCACGGCCCGCCGCACCGACGCCGCATCCGAGAGATCGCCGACCAGGATCTCGACCCCATCGCCGAACATCCTGGCGGCTTTGTCCGCGTCCCTTGCGAAGACGCGGACGGGGACACCGCGTCCCCGAAGCTCGTGGACCACGCCGGAGCCCACGTTGCCGGTCGCCCCGGTCACCAGTACCTTCTTCATCGTCCGCCGTTCCTTTCTGCCCGTCCGGGTCTCCGGATCCGGGCCGTGTTTGCGTTCGTCCCGAAGGACTTTGTCTGGTCGTATGTGAACGTCACCCCTGTACGCCTACGGTCGGGAAGGTGGGGGGTCCGCGCGACCCTTCCTGACGGGCCGGGATCACGCCGCCTTCCCCGACGCGGCCGGCGAAGGTGGGATGTTGCGGTTGAAGCGGAAGAGGTTGTGCGGGTCGTAGCGGTCCTTGAGCTCGACCAGCCGCTCCCAGTCGTCGGGCGAGTAGGCGGCCCTCACGCGCTCCGGCGTCGCGCCGTCGAGGTCGAGGAAGTTGAGGTAGGTGGTGCCGCTCGTGTGCGGGCTTGACGGCCTCGGCCAGGCGCGCCAGGTACGACCGGAGCGGTCTGCGCCATCTCCGGCGTGAGGGTCGCCCCGATCGCGTTCATGGTGAACCGGGCGTCGCTGCGGCCCATCGGGCTCAGCTCCGAGGGCGGACGGGCGAGCGCCCCACCGAGCTGGCGCAGCTCCAGCATGATCAGGGGCGAGCTCGAGCGACCCCGCCAGCCCGACCAGCGTCTCGATGGTCTCCGGCGAGAGGTCGCGCAGCAGCTCGGAGTGCCCGTAAGACGCCGATCGGGTTCGCCGGGTCCATGCTGATCGTGTCCAATTGCGCGGCGGGCATGACCGCGAAGGTGTCGACGCCGGGCTCCCCGAGCGCCTCGCGCACGGGCCCGAGCAACGCTTCGCCCTCGACGAGGTCGTCGCCGCAGTAGCAGCCGCGCACGGCGATGAACGACCTGCCGCGGAAAGGTCTCGGGGACCGTCGGCAGCGGCGGGAAGTTGCGGAACGCGACCGCCGACGTCATCTCGTCGGGGAGCGTCCTGTTCCACGCCGGCGTAGACCTCCAGCACCTCACGGGCCCTCTCGACCGGGTAGAAGAGGTTGCCGCCGTAGACGCTCGTCCGACGGGGTGGAGGGCGAACTCCAGGGAGGTGACGATCCCGAAGTTGCCCCCGCCGCCCCCGAGGCCCCAGAACAGGTCGGCGTTCTCGTGGGCGCTGGCCCGCACCAGCTCGCCGTCGGCCGTCACGACCTCGGCCTCCTTGACGGAGTCGGCGGCGAGGCCGTACTTGCGCCCCAGCCAGCCGAAGCCGCCGCCCATCGTGTAGCCGACGACGCCGACCCCGGTGCTGGATCCCGGCAAGCCCGCGAGCCCGTGGGCCTCGGCCTCGGGGACCACGTCGGCCCACTTCGCGCCCGCCTCGACGCGCGCGGTGCGCGCCCCGGATCGATCTGGACGCCCCGCATCCGCGAGGTGTTGACGAGCACGCCCGCCGTCGCAGGGCGCCACCGTGCCGTGCCCGGTCGCCATCACCCCGACGCCGAGCCCCTCGTCGCGCGCAAAACGCACCGCGGCGAGGACGTCGTCCGCGCCCTCGGCCATGACCACCACGGACGGCCTCTGGCGCGCGTTGAGGTTCCACGCCGCGCGCGCCTCGTCGTAGTCCTCGTCGCCCGGCCGCAGCAGCGTGCCCCAGAGTCGTGCCCGCAGGTCCTCTACCGCTTTCGTGGGGATTGCCTCGGTCTGTAAAGTCATCTCTTTCTTCCTCTCTGTCGTAACGGCCGAGACCGCCTGTAGCGGCCCCGGCGCAAGCGGCGTGGGCGCGTCCCTAGGCCGCCTTCGGTTGCCGACGGGCTGCTCTCTCGAGCACGCGCGTCCTGGCCTCCTCAGAGAGCCAGGCCAGGTTGTCGAGGTGGCCGCAATCGGGGCACCTGAGCGCCTGTACACCGTCGCTCTCGGTGACCGGCTCGCGGTCCTCGATCTCTCCCGTCCTTCCGCAGTAACAGATCTCTGGCATCTCATCCGCCTCCTTATCTCCGACGCGTTCCGTCTTGCCGATAGATGGTGCTTGCCGCGCTGCTCTGCTCCCAGCGACAAACCCAAACAACGGCCCAAACAATCGTCCAAACGGCGGCGTGTTACGATGCCGTTTGGGCGCGCGGATGGCACGGGAGCGGAAGGTGAGCGGAGCGGGAACCGGCACGGGGCTCACGTTCGGCGACCTGCTGCGGCGCCACCGCGCCTCGGCCAACGTTACCCAGGAAGACCTGGCGCCAGAAGACGGGCCTCACCCCGCAGGCCATCGGCCTGCTCGAGCGCGGGGAGCGGCGCCGCCCGCACGCCTACACCGTGCAGCAAGCTGGCGGAGGCCCTGGGGCTGGAAGGGCGGATCTCGCCGAGTTCGAGGCGGCGGCGCGCCGCCCCTCCGCTCGTCAGCGAGCCGACGGAGCCCTCCCGCCACGCCCTTCCCACGCCCCCGACGCCGCTGGTCGGACGCGAGCACGAGGCGGCGGCCGTGACGGACCTCCTGGTGCGCGAGGAGGTGCGCCTGTTGACCCTGACCGGTCCCGGGCGGCGTCGGCAAGACCCGGCTGGCCCTGGAGGTGGCCGCCCGGGTGGCCGGCGGCTCGCACCGGACGTTCGCGGACGGGGCCGTCTTCGTGCCCCTGGCGCCCGTGCGGGATCCCGCCACTGGTCCCGTCCGCCCTGGCCGAGGCGCTCGGGATCAGGGAGGTGGCGGGCCAGTCGCCTGCCGGAGACCCTGGAGCGAGCACCTGCGAGACAGGCGGATGCTGGTGCTGCTGGACAACTTCGAGCACCTGTTGGCGGCCGCCCCCCTGGTGGCCGACCTCCTGGGCGCGTGCCCGGGGCTGACGGTGCTGGCGACCAGCCGGGCGCCGCTGCGTCTCACGGGCGAGCACCAGTTCCCCGTGCCGCCCCTCCCGCTGCCCGACAGCAGGGGCGGCTTCGACGCCGGCGGACGTACCGGCGCGGTCCGCGGCCGTGGAGCTCTTCTGCCAACGCGCCCGGGCCGTCGCCCCCGCCTTCGAGCTGACCGCCGAGAACGCGGACGACGGTGGCGCGAGATCTGCCGGCGGCTCGACGGCCTGCCGCTGGCGATCGAGCTGGCGGCGGCGCGCGTCAAGCTGTTCTCGCCCCGGGCGCTGCTGGACCGGCTGGACCACCGGTTGCAGGTGCTCGCGGGCGGAGCGCGCGACCTGCCGCGAGCGCCAGCGGACGCTGCGCGACGCGATCGCCTGGAGCTACGACCTCCTCGACGCCGACGAGCAGGCGCTGTTCGGGCGCCTCTCCGTCTTCGCCGGCGGCTTCTCCCTGGAAGCGGTGGAGGCCGTGTGCGGGTCCGAAACCGACGAGCCGGCGCCGGACGTCCTGGAGACGCTGGCGTCGCTGGTGGACAACAGCCTGCTGGTGTCGCGGGCCGAAGCCTCCGCGGGCCGGGAGAGACGACGAACCGCGCTTCACGATGCTGGAGACGATCCGGGAGTACGCCGCGGAGCGCCTCCAGTCGAGCGGCGAGGGCGGAGGACATCCGGCGGGCGCACGCCCTGTACTACCTGGCGCTGGCCGAGGCCACGCAGCCGGAGAGACTCATGCACGCGCAGCAAGGGTGGTGGTGGACGCGTCTGGAGCAAGGAGCACGACAACCTGCGGGCGGCGCTCCGCTGGGCCATCCGGGTCGGGAGTCGGAGATCGGCGCACGGCTGGGATCGATGCTGTGGCGGTTCTGGGCCACGCGACACCCGAGCGAGGGCCGCCGGTGGCTGGAGGCCGTGCTGGCGCTGGGCGGGCCTCGGGCCGGGACCGGGGAAGCCGAGGGCTCCGACGCGTGCCGGCGCGCAGGTGGGCGTTCTTGCTCCTCGTGACGGGCATCCTGACCGCGAGACAGGGGGACTACGATCGCGCGGTCGCGCTGTACGAGGAGAGCCTGGACCTCTACCGGGATCTGGGCCACAGAAAAGGCACGCACGGTCCGCTGCGCGAGCTGGGGGTCGTCGCGTACTATCGCGGAGACTACGACCGGGCGGTACTCCTGAACCAGCAGGCGCTCGACCACGGCCCGGGAGTTCGGCAGCGTCTTTCGGCTCCGGTCTTGCCGTCTGCAACCTGGCAGACGCCTTGCGCGCGCAGGGGAGATCTCGAACGCGCCAGGACGCTGCTGGAAGAGAGCCTGGCCTCGTTGCGGCGCCAGGAGCAAGCGGGCGCTCATCGTCCAACGCGCTCGTCAACACGCTCGCCAGGCTAGGGAGCATCGAGTGCGAGTCGGGCGAGGTCGCGCGGGCCGCGGAGTCCTACCGGGAGAGCCTGGAACTGGTCTGGCGGTTCGTGGGCAAGGCGTTCGAGACCGTCGCCTGCCTCGAAGGGTTGGCCCGGGTCGCTGCCGCGCAGGGACGGCCGGAGCGGGCGGCGCGGCTCCTGGGGGCCTCCGCCGCGCTGCGCGAGGAGATGGGCACGCCCCTCTCGCCCATGTCCGGGCGGATCACGACCACGCCTCGAACGCCGCCCGCGAGGCGCTGGGCGGAAGAGGCGTTCGAGGCCGCGTGGGCCGTCGGCCGCGCGACGCCTTTCGACGAGTCCATCCTCGACGCCCTGGACGCAGCATGAAGCGCTCGCCTTAGCAAGCTGCCGCGGTGCAGAGCGTTCGACCCTAACCTGCCGCCGCTTTCGCGGTTCGACTTTCTCTTCCGCCCCATACTCTGCGGGTTTTTCTCCCGGCAGTCTCGTAACGTTGGTCGTAACGTTCCCGAGACGGTAGCCGGCTACCCTGGCAACGCGAGGCTTGAATGAGCGAGCGTGAAGGGAGGCCAGAGATGCCAACCGAAGCGAGTGAGATCTCCGTCGGGAGGGCGGCAGGGGAGGCCCGTGACCCCCGTGACCTCGACGACCTGGACGAGAAGACCCACGAGCCGGACAAGCCCATGGGAATGCCGTGCCCGTTGTGCGGCAAGCGATGGTACCGCGTCGAGGCGTGGGAGGGAGAGGTTGTGTGCGCGATCATCACCGACACGCCGTGCAACAGGTGCCGGCGAGCCGAAAGGGGACCGTTGTTCCCGGCCCACTAGACAAGGCTCGTTGGAGAGCGTGACGTTCACGAAGGTTCGTTTCTGGCTTGTTTTCGTAAAGGTCACCGTAACGCTCGGGGGACGGTAGCGGGGTAGGATGGTGCCATGACGAGACAGACCGGTGAGCAGGGCCGAGGGGTCGATGGGACGAGCAGCCCCGCCGCCACGCGGCTGGCGTGGGTCCTGGCCGGTCTCTCCCTGGCCCTGTTTTTGGCCACCTTCCCGGTGTATGTCCTGGCTCGTTCGGCCCCCGTGCCGAGCAGCTGGGATGCCAACCTCGGCCTCGGCGGCCAGCTGGGGTCGGCCCTCTTGCTCGCGTTCCCGATGGTGGGGGCCATGATCGCCTCGCGGCATCCCTGCAACCCTATAGGCTGGATCTTCCTGGCCGACGGCCTGTTGTGGTTGCTCACCGGTTTTTCGGACTACTACACCATCTACGGCGCGGCCATGCCGGGGTCGGTCCCCTTCTTTATCGGGGTCGCCGGGGTGAACAACTTCCTGTGGGTGCCCGCCGTGGGGCTTCTTGGGACCTACGCGATCATGCTGTTCCCGGACGGGAAACTCCCCTCGAGGCGGTGGCGCCCCCTGGCCTGGCTCTCCGGGGCGACGATATTGCTCATCAGCGTCGGCGTCGCGCTGTCCCCCGGGCCGTTGCAGAACCTCGGCGGGATACAGAACCCGTTTGCGCTGGAGCTACCCGCCTGGGTAGAGGCCGGCTTCTGGGTCGTCCTCCCGCTGCTGCCCCTTTGCATGCTCGCTTCGGTGGCGAGCCTGGTGTCGCGTTACCGGCGCGCCGTGGGGGAGGAGCGCCAGCAGATAAAGTGGATCGCCTTCGCCGCCTCCATCGTCGGGCTGTTGTACCTGCTCGCCATGGTCAATTCGCTCGTCCTCCCGTCGGGGGCCTGGTTCGCCCCGGGCTCACCCCTGTGGATGGATCTGCTGGCCTACGCAGCGCTGTTCAGCTTCGCGGGGGTCCCGATCGCCGTGGGCTTCGCCGTCCTCAAATACCGCCTCTACGACATAGACCTCCTCATAAACCGCGCCCTCGTCTACGCCTCCCTGACCGCCACCCTGCTCGCGCTCTACGTCGGGGGCGTGGTCGGGCTGCAGGCCCTCCTGCGAGCCCTCACGGGCCAGGAGTCGACCCTCGCCGTGGTCGCCTCGACCCTCGCTATTGCGGCGCTGTTCAACCCCCTCAGGCGCCGCATCCAGACCGTCGTTGACCGGCGCTTCTACCGACGCAAGTACGACGCGAGGAGGACCCTCGAGGCCTTCACCGAGAGGCTCCGTAACGAGACGGACCTCGACGCGTTGAGCGAGCACCTCGAAGGGGCGGTGAGGGAGACGGTGCAACCGGCGCACGTCTCCGTGTGGCAACGTTCCGACACGGCCCCTGAGGGTCGGCAGAGGCCCTAGTAGCGCCCGGTAGCCCTTTGTTCACCAGATCGCGGGATCAGCTATCGGCCCTCAGCAGGCCCAAAAAGCTGAAAGCCGAAGGCTGACCGCGTCCGCGAAGCGGAGGAGCCGCTTCGCGGACTACCCGGGTATCTGCTGCGACAGGTCGTCCAGGAAGAGCCGCTTGAGAAGCTCGCGCCGGCTCTTCACGCCGACCTTCTCGAAGACGTGCGAGAGGTGCCCCTGGACCGTCGATTCCGAGATGTAGAGCGAGCGCGAGATCTGCCGCGTGGAACAGCCCCTCAGGACGAGCTCGACGATCTCCTTCTCGCGGACGCTTAGGCTGTAGGAGGTGGTGTTGAGAAGGGCCAACTTCCCGGGGCTCGCCGGGGCGATGACCACCACCGTCTCTGCCGGAGCGTTGTCCGTGGGCTCGCCCAGGGACGCCTGCAGCGTCAGCCAGCGGCCCGAGCGGCCCCGGACGTGGAGGCACGGGATCTCCGAGGAACCGTGGCCCGGCCCGAGCGTCCGGCGCAGCGCGCCCACCACGGCCCAGACCGCCATCGGCAGGTTACCTTCGTCTCTTCGCTCGGCTTCCGGGGCGCCGAGCTCCCACAGCAGCCGGTCGACGGGGGCGGTGTACCGCACCACCCGTCCCCCGCGGTCGAGGCTCAAGACCCCGACCGCCTCGCCGTCGGCCGGTTCCCACCGGGATTCCAGGCGCAGCGCCGACGCCCGGATCGCCGCGCCCATGTGGGATGAGATCCGGCGCAGAAAATCCACCTCGCGCTCGTTAAAGTCCTCGACGTCCTTGCCTCGAACCAGGCACAGCCCGCCCCAGGGCCTCCCGTTCACGGTCAGTACGGCGCGGGCACCCGGGCCGAACCCTTTGGGGCCGTTGTACTCCCGGTAGCGCAGGGCGCGCTCCAGCTTGCCGCCCGTGGCCTCCGACAGCGTCATCGCCGGGACGCGGTTGCGCGCCATCCAACCGTACTCGAGCACGTCGTCCTCGAAGTAAATGTTCTCGACGAAGAAGCGGGCGTCCTCCTCGGTGCCCATCTCCTCGCTGAAGTGAAAGTCCGTCGCAAGACCGCTCAAAGGGTCCAGGGTAACAACCGCGTACCCATCGAACGGCACGACGCGCCCCAGCACTTCGGTTACCTTCGGCGAGAGGACCTTCGGGTCGAGCCCCATGTGGCACAGGCGTTGGATCTCCGACTCTGAACGGTCGTTGACGGTGTTGGTGAGGGTCATGGCCCTGCCTCCCTCCGCGAGCACCGGTGTCGGTTCCAGACCCCAGCCCCGGCGATCGCTACATCCGTAACGACGTTATGATAGACCGATTTTGGGGCCGTCGTATCCCGCAATTGAGTGATTCGAGCCGCGAAGCTGGACCCTCTGGTCCGGCGAAGAACGGCAGGTTTCTACTATTCCCCGCATCTGATACCGATGATACTTTGTCCGATGCGCCGCCTGGCGGCTGATCGGTCCGGAAGAACTGGACAGAACGAACGAAGGAGGAGCGCACCATGACCGAACAGAAGACCGCCCTCGACTTCGAGGCCATGCGCCGCGCTATCGAGGGGCTCGACGCCAACGCGCTCGTCGCCCTATACGCCGACGACGCCGAGATGCGAACGGTAAATCGCTACACCACCCCGAGCGCGCCCAAGATACTGCGCGGCAAGAAGGAGATCGCCGATCACCTGCGCGACGTGTGCGGCCGGGCCATGACCCACCGCATCGAGAACGAGGTCGTAAGCGGGGATCGCGCCGCGTTCAACGAGGCGTGCGAGTACGAGGACGGTACGAAGGTCCTCGCCGCTGTGACCCTCGAAGTTCGGGACGGCAGGATCTCGCGCCAGACCAACGTCGAGGCTTGGGACGAGTAGCCCGGCGAAGGAAGCAGGTCACACCCTCACCGGGGATCGGTGGGTCCGACTTCCGCTTCTCGGTCGAAAGAAAGGTCGTCGAGAGCTGGGACACCATGGACCAGCCCGGCATGACGCGCCAGCTCGGCGCGATCCCGACCTAGCGCACACGTTCGCCTATCGAAGTCCTCCCCGGTCCGGTCGGGGGAGGACTTCGTGCGTAAAATAGGGCCTCTGGGACCGCGCGAGACTTTTCTCGAAGGAGTGTTACTTGGCGGACGTAACGGTAGTAGGCGCCGGGCTAGCCGGGAGCGAGGCGGCCTGGCAGGCGGCGGAGCTCGGGTGCACGGTGGAGCTGTGGGAGATGCGCCCGGTCAAGGAGACCCCAGCCCACCGCACGGAGCAGTTCGCCGAGCTCGTCTGCTCGAACTCGCTCGGGAATAACGCTTTAGAGACCGCCTCCGGGCTTCTCAAGGAGGAGTTGCGGCGGCTCGGGTCGGTGATCCTGCGCTGCGCCGACGACAACGCGGTGCCGGCCGGCGGAGCTCTGGGGGTGGCGCGGGAGGGCTTCCCGGCCGCCGTGACGCAGACGGTCGGCTCGCACCCGAACATCGAGGTTGTGCGCGGGGAGGCCACCGGCCTCCCGGACGGGCCGACCGTTATCGCCACTGGCCCCCTGACCTCCGACGCGCTGGTGGAGAAGATAGAGGCCCTCTCCGGCGAGACGCTCTACTTCTACGACGCCGCTTCTCCGATCGTGCACCGCGACTCGCTGGACGACGCGAGCATCTTCCGCGCCTCCCGCTACGGCAAGGGCGAGGCCGCCTACCTGAACTGCCCCATGGCGCAGGAACGGTACTACGCCTTCGTCGAGGACCTCGCGGCCGCCGAGCTGAGCCCCATAAAGGACTTCGAGGAGGACATGTACTTCGAGGGCTGTCTGCCCGTGGAGACCATCGCCCGCCGCGGCAAGGACACTCTACGCTTCGGCCCGATGAAGCCCGTCGGTCTGCCGGACCCGGCGACGGGTAAGGAGGCGTACGCGGTGGTGCAGCTGCGGCAGGACGACGCCGAGGGACGCCTCTACAACATCGTCGGCTTCCAGACGCGCCTGAAGTGGGGCGAGCAGCGGCGCGTCTTCCGCACGATCCCGGGCATGGAGAACGCCGACTTCGCCCGCATGGGCGTCATGCACCGCAACACCTACCTTCCGGCGAATCGGATGCTCGAGGCGACGATGAGTATCCGGGCCGGGTTGAGCGAACGGCCCCTGTTCTTCGCCGGACAGCTCACCGGCGTCGAGGGCTACACAGAGAGCGCCGCGATGGGCCACCTGGCCGGGACGAACGCCGCGAGGACCGCCCGCGGGGAGCCGCCCATCGCCATGCCGCGCGAAACCATGATCGGGGCGCTCGCCCACTACATAACGACCAAGGAAGGCACGCTACAGCCCATAAACTCCAACTGGGGCCTCGTTCCCGCCGCCCCGAAGAGGGAGGGCGGGCGCCGACTCGCGAAACCCGAGCGCCGTCGCCGCCAGGCGCGGATGGCCCTCGACGTCCTGGACGGTTTCGTCGGCGCCACCGTCTGAGGCATCTCAGGCGACCCCAGGATTGGGGGCGAAGGACGCTTCAGCAGACGGCTGACGGGCATGGTCGCTACCCGCTGTTTCGGTCCTTGCTGCTCTTCGGAGCGTGCTACTTCATGGGATCTTGCGCCAGCCGCGCGAGCGGGATCCGCACCCGCACCCGCGCGCCCTCGCCCGGCACGCTATCTATCTCCAGCTCGCCATCCAGGGCCGCGGCCCGCTCCCGCATGCCTCGCGTCCCCATACCGGGCTGACACTCTGGGGGAAAGCCACGGCCATCGTCGGAGACCTCGGCCAGCAGATCAGACCCCGCCACGCGCAGCGACACGGCGACCTTTTCTGCACCGGAGTGGCGGCGGGCGTTGGCAAGGGCCTCCTGGATCACCCGCAGCAGCTGGTGACCATCCTCGCCGAGCGGCGCCTCGGGGACCCCTTCGCCGACGTGCAGGTCGACCTGCTGGTCAGGGGCCATCCTGCGGGCAAGCTCCACCGTCGTGCGTAGCGAACGCGGGAGCAAACGGTCCCCGGTCGGCCGGAGGTCGTAGAGGGCGTTGCGCAGGCCGGCGGCGGCGCGCCTCATGGCTCCCACGGCCTTGACCAACCGCTCCTGTACGTCGGCCTCGCCGGAGATGATCTGGGAGATCTCCGCCTCGGCCGCGGCGTAGGTAAGGTCCTGGAGGACCTCGTCGTGCAGGTCGCGCGCGATCCGGACCCTCTCGGACTCGCGCACATCGCGCAGCGCTTCCTCGGCCCGCCGGCGCTCCGTGGTCTCGGTTGCGAAGCCCATTATGCCGGCCACCCTTCCCCTGTGGTCCCGGTAGGGCGCCTTGGTCGAGAGGAAGGTACGCGTGGAGCCGTCTTCCCCCGGCACCTCCTCCTCGAGGATATCTGTCTCGCCGGTATCCATCACCCGGCGGTCGGTTTCCATCAGGACGCGGGCTACCTCGGGCGGGAAGAACGCGCTGTCGTCTTTGCCCAGGACGTCTTCGGCAACCGCTTCTGGTCCGCCGATGATCTGGGCCGCGAAGGAGCTGACGAGCAAGTAGCGTCCCTCGAGGTCCTTGACGAAGACGGCGTCGTTGGTCCCGTCGACGATCGAGCGCAGCATACCGTGGCTCTCCCCGAGCATCTCCAGGGCCCTCCTGCGCTCGGTCACGTCCTCGTTGGTCTCGAGCACCTGGACGCGGCCGGATTCGGTGTTGGCGGCGACGTGCCGGCTCTCGACCGTGACCCGCCGTCCGTCGCGGGCTACGTGGACGAGCTCGCCCTCCCAGCGCCCCTCCCGTCGCAGTGTCGCCAGGAACGCCTCGATGCCGTGCGGGAACTCGGTGCGCAGCAGGTCGTGGCTTGCCTTCCCAACAGCCTCCTCCACCGGGTAGCCGTAGAGTGCCTCGGCGCCCCGGTTCCAATAGACGATGGGCCCGTCGAGCTCCCACACGAGGACCGCGTCGTGCGTCTGCTCGAGCAGATCGGTCTGGAGCTTCAGCTTCTCGGTAGTGTGATGACGATTGGTCACGTCCCGGACCACGGCCACCGTTCGCAGCGGCCTCCCGTCCCCGTCCCGGATGACCGTCGCGTTCACCTCGACCCAGACGATACGCCCGTCCTTGCCCACGTAGCGCGTCTCGCCCGCGTAGGCGCCCTCGCCCCGGACCATACGCTCGAAGCGTCGGACGTCCTCCTCGCGGTCGTCCTCATGCACAAACTCCGAGAACGGCAGCCCGAGGAGTTCGCACTCGTCGTAGCCGGTGATCTCGCACATCATCCGGTTGACGTAGAGGAGGCGACCGGTCTCAGGATCGGCTTGAGCTTCTCCCACCCCCGCAAGATCGAGCGCGGCCCGGTAGCCTTCCAGATCCGGCGCCGACGCCGCTTGATCCACTTCGCCGGGCTCGCCCACGGCTCATCTCCTCCGCCGCTCTAGGGTGTCACGGCTTCTTGTACCAGTGACTACTATAGGGACGCCAGGCGGCGGGCGCATCACGCAAACCTCGTATTTCGGGACGATTGCCCCCGCGGCGAGTATGTCGTCGCTGGCGCCGACTCGTTGAGGATCAACCCGGAATAGTGGCCGGACAGATGGTGCGGCCGGTCCCGACCGCTGCTACTCTTGATTGCAGGCGTTGGAGCACGGCTTATGTCTAGTGGACGCTCAAAGGAAGAGAGCAACCTGCGGGTCGTGGACGACGCACGGTCTCAGGAGACAGGTGCGGCGAATCCTGTCTCCTCGTCGCGTGGCCTGCCGCTTCAGCTGACCAGCTTCGTGGGCCGCGAGCGGGAGATCGCCGAGGTCGCAAACCTGCTCGGACGGACCCGCCTGCTCACGCTGACCGGTCCGGGGGGATCGGGAAAGACGCGGCTCGCCCTTCGGGCCGCGGAGCTCGCCGGCGGGTTCGAGGATGGGCCGCTGTGGGTCGAGCTTGCGTCGCTGTCGGATCCGGCCCTCGTCTCCCGCAGGGTCGCCAGGGCGCTTGGCGTGCCCGACGCGCCGGGCCGCTCGCCTACCGAAGGGCTTGCCGAAGTCTTCGGTCCCAGGGATTTTCTGCTGGTCCTGGACAACTGCGAGCACCTGATCGAGGCTAGCGCCGAGCTCTGCGACGCCCTGCTGCGTCTGTGCCCCGCGCTGCGCATCCTGGCGACCAGCCGCGAGGCCCTTAGCGTTACCGGCGAGGTCGTCTGGACCGTGCCCCCGCTCGCTTTGCCCGATCCGAACCGTTCGCCAGCGTTCGAGGAGGTCGAACGCTGCGAGGCCGTGAGGCTCTTCGTCGAACGTGCCGGGGCCTCCAACGCGGGCTTCGCCCTGACCGAAGAGAATGCCCCGGCCGTGGCGCGGTTGTGCGCCAGGCTCGACGGGATGCCTCTGGCCATCGAGCTTGCGGCCTCGCGGACCAGGGTCCTCTCCCCGAGCATGATCTTCGACAGGCTCGATGACCGCTTCACCCTCCTGACGGGAGGCGGAAGGACGACGGTCCCGCGTCACAGGACCCTGCAGGCCACCATCGAATGGAGCCACGGGCTGCTGCCCGAGGACGAGAAGGCCCTCTTGCGCCGGCTCTCGGTCTTCGCCGACGGCTTCGTCCTGGAGGCGGCCGAGGCCGTGTGCGCCGGGGGCGGGATCGGGGAGGGAGAGGTCCTCGACTTGCTCTCGCGGCTGGTGGACAAGTCCCTGGCGGTGGTCGACGCGCGTGGCGGTGCGGAGGCGCGCTACCGGCTCCTGGAGACGATCCGGCAGTACGCGAGGGAGAGGCTCCGGGAGGCGGGCGAAGAGTCGGGGGTCCAACGCCGCCACGCGGGCTATTATCTGGCGGTGGCCCGAACCGCGGCCCCAAACCTGAGGGGCGCCGCGCAGTCGGAGTGGCTGACCCGCCTCGAGGCCGAACACGACAACCTTCGCGCCGCGCTCGCGTTCTACGGATCTGCACCCGCCGACGCAGAAACGTTTCTGCAACTGACGGCGGAGCTTTGGTGGTTCTGGTGGCTGCGGGGCCACTTCGCCGAGGGGCGCGTGTGGCTGGAGCGCGCGCTGGCCGCCGCAGGGGAGGCGCCCTCGCCCGCTCGCGCGAGCGCGTTGCACGGGGCCGGATGGTTTGACCGGCACCAGGGCGAGCAGGACCGGGCGGAGAGGCTGCTGGGTGAGAGCCTCTCTCTGTATCGGGCTCTGGGCGACGAGTGGGGGCAGTCGATCGTGCTGCACAGGCTGGGCGCGGTGGCGAGGGATCTCGGCGACGTCCCGAAGGCGTCGGAGTGGCTCGGCGAGAGCCTTACGCTGGCCCGGAGGACGGGTGACGAATTGGCCACGGGCGCCGCCCTCTACTGGTCGGGACTCTTGGAGTGGAATCGGGGCGACCATGCGCGGGCGGAGGAGCTCCTCGAAGAAGGGTTGACCCTGTTCCGGCGGTCCGGCGACGGGTGGGCGACCAACAGGGCGCTCGGCTTCCTGGGCAGCGTGGCGGCCGAAAGCCCGGACTACGGTCGGGCGCAGACGCTGCTTGAGAATGCCCTCGCGACCGGCCGCGAGGTCGGCGACAGGTGGGGCGTTGCGTGCTGGCTCTACAACCTTGGCAGGCTCGATCTGCGCCGACGAGATGTCCCTGGCGCGGTGTCGTACCTCTCCGAGAGCCTTGCGCTGTTCCGCGACATCGGGGACAAGCAGCGGGTCGCAGAGTGCCTGGCGACGCTGGGTGTCGCCGCCCAGGAAAGCGGGGACCCCGAGTCGGCGGCACGCCTGCTGGGGGCGGCTACCGTCGTGCGGGAGGCCGTCGGATCTTCGGCCTCCCGGGCCGAACTCGCGGAGCGGGATCTCGCGTCTGCGGCCGCTCGCGATGCTCTGGGCCGGGACAGGTTCTCGGATGCCTGGGGGGAGGGGCTGTCGATGACGATCGACGAAGCTATGGTTCTCATACAAGTGCGAGCTAGCGCGGCCGAAGCGCCTGCGGCCCGCGGTGCGGCAGGGCTGACCGGACGAGAGCTGGAGGTCTTGCGGCTGGTCGGCAAGGGCATGACCGACGGCGAGGCGGCCGAGGAACTCTACTTGAGCCCCCGGACGGTAGGGACGCACCTGCGCTCCGTGTACCGCAAGCTCGGCGTACCCTCGCGGGCTGCGGCCGTCCGCAAAGGAAGCGAGCTCGGCCTGATCTAGGCCCAGCTCACGTCGCGCCCGGCGCACTACGCATTCGGTACTAGGCAACCTTACGCATCTTGTCCTACTTGGCACGATTACGTAGTCCTACCGATGTTCGCGCTCTACTGCCGGCCTAGGGTGTGGTCTGTTGGCGAAACGGACCAGACAAGGAGGCACGGCGATGCGCGAGGTCTGTTACTGCGGCAGGAACGGAGAGGTCGAGGATCGCGAGCCGATTCGCGACGCCAGGGGCGAGCAGGCGCTGATGTGCCCGGAGTGCGGCTCCGTGGATTACCTGCACTGGCTGCCCGAGGTGTCCCGACGGTTGGCGCTCGAGGAGGCCGAGCGCCGGCAGTTGGTGGGACTTCGTCAGCCGGGGCACGGGCGCGAGGAACGCCGGACGGCCTGACCCGCCAAGACCGGGAGGTTACGCGATGACCATGGAGGCCAGCAAGGACCCGACCTACCTGATGGGCCGGAGCGAGGCCGAGACCCGACGCCTGATGGCGGCGGCCAGGATCCTCAACCCCTTCACCCGCCGGATGCTCCGCGACGCGGGCCTCGCCGAGGGCATGAGCGTGCTCGACGTGGGCACCGGGCCTGGCGACGTGGCGCTCCTTGCCGCCGACCTCGTCGGGTCTTCGGGGACCGTCTACGGGATAGACCAGAACCCCGAGGTGCTCGAGACGGCGCGGTTCCGCGCCGAGGCGGTCGGCCTCACGAACGTGGGGTTCGGCCAGGGTGACCTTCGGGATACAGCATTTGAAGGAGACTTCGAGGCGGTGGTCGGGAGGCTGGTCTTGATGTACGTGGCCGATCCGGCGGATACCTTGCGCTCGCTGGCGCGGTGTCTCAAGCCCGGCGGCATCGTCGCCTTCCAGGATTTCAATCTCGCCCACGAGTCCGTCCGTACCTCCCCGACCACACCGCTCTGGGAGCAAACCTGGGGCTGGTTCGTCGCGGCGGCCCGAAACGCCGGTATACCCGCCGAGATGGGTTTTGGGCTTAGGCACGCCTTCCTCGACGCGGGCTTGCCGGCGCCGGAGATGCGGCTGGAGTCCGCGGTGTTGGGCGGCCACGATAGCTTCGCTTACGAGTGGATGGCCGAGACGCTGCGGAGCGTGCTGCCGCTGGTCGTCAGGTTCGGCATCGCCACCGAGGAGGAAGTGGACATAGACACCCTGGCCGCGAGGCTTCGCGCCGAGACCGTCGAGGTGAGCGGCGTGGTCAAGGGACCGGACATGGTGAGCGCCTGGGCGCGCGTACCCTGATACAGGGAAGGAGTTCCGAGATGACCATCGAGACAGATCGCGCGCCAGGCAACCGGGCCGTCGTTATCGGGGGGAGCGTAGCCGGGCTACTGGCGGCTCGGGTGCTCTCCGACCACTTCGATCGGGTGACGATCGTCGAACGTGACCGGCTCCCTGCGGGCGCAGACAACCGCAAGGGCGTGCCTCACGGCCGCCACGCGCACGCGCTCTTGCCGCGGGGCCACATGATCCTGGAGCGGTTGTTCCCCGGCCTCTCTGGGGATCTCGTCTCTCTCGGCGCAATGACGGGAGACAGGGGGCTCGTGACTCGGCGGCACGTGCCAGGTGGCTACCTGGCAAGATTCGTCACCGGCAAGCCCGGGCTGTATGCGAGCAGGGCCTTGCTGGAGGGACAGCTCCGCCGACGGGTGCGCGAGCTGGCGAACGTCTCCGTACTAGAAGAGCACGCCGTTACTGGCCTCCTCCACGACGAGGCCGGAAGGCACGTGAGCGGCGCAACGGCCGGTAAGCGCACCGAGGGTTCGCCCGTCCAGGAACTTCTTGCCGACCTTGTGGTGGACGCGAGCGGACGGGGCTCGCGTGCTCCGGCGTGGCTGGAGGAGATGGGCTACAAGCCACCGCACGAGGAGAGGATCGAGATCGGGGTCGGCTACACCACGCGCCTCTACCGAAGCCGTCCCGACGACCTGCCCGGCACCAAGATATGCATCATCCAGCCTGAGCCGCCACGCGGGCGGTGCGCTGGCGCGATGTTCCGGATCGAGGGCGAGAGGTGGATGGTGACCCTCGCGGGCTGGCTCGGAGAACGCGCCCCCACTGACGAGGCCGGCTTTGTCGAGTTCGCCCGCGGCCTCCCCGCCCCCGACATCTACGACGTCATCAAAGATGCCGAGGCCTTAGGCGAAGCGGTGAAATACAACTTCCCGGCGAACCTGAGGAGGCGCTTCGAGCATCTGCGCAGGCTTCCCGAAGGCTACCTGGTGGTCGGCGACGCCATGTGCAGCTTCAATCCCATCTACGGGCAGGGCATGTCGGTTAGCGCGCTTGAGGCCGAGGCCCTGGACGAATGCTTGCGCAAAGGACATGACGGTCTGCCGCGCCGTTTCTACCGGCGCGTCTCCAAGATCATAGACACCCCCTGGAAGCTCGCCGCGGGGGCCGACTTCGCCCATCCGGGGGTCACTGGGAACAGGGGGCGCGCCAACGGCATCGTCAACTGGTACGTCGGAAAGCTCCAGCGGGCGGCAACGCGCGATGAAGCGGTGTGTCGTGCTTTCATGATGGTGACCGGCCTGATCTCACCGCCAGCCACGCTCTTCCATCCCAGGATCGCCTTCCGCGTGCTCCGGCAGGCGCTCGCCCCGCGCGCGGACGCCGTAACGCTGCCCCACCAATCGGTCCCCGAGGTTGTGAGGACAGGATGACGTACAAGGAGGCCAACCCATTCCACAGGTTCATGCGCAATTTCGCAGCGACCGCACCCGTGTCGTGGCTGTTTGCCCGCACGCTGCACCACGTCGATCGCCCAGTCTTCCGGCTAACGGGGGGAAAGCATACGTTCGCCAGCCTCGTCTCCGGACTCCCGGTGGTCATGCTCACCACCACGGGCGCGAAGAGCGGGGAGAATCGTACGCTCCCCCTGCTGGGGCTCCCCGACGGGGAGAGGATGGTCGTGATCGCCTCGAACTACGGCCAGTCCCACAACCCGTCCTGGTACCATAACCTGCGCGCCCACCCGCAGGCCGAATTGTCCCACGATGTCCAGACGCGGCGCGTCGTGGCCCGCGAGGCCGAAGGCGAGGAGCGGGAGCGCTACTGGCGGCTGGGCCTCGAGGTCTACCCCGGCTGGACCGGCTACGAACGGCGCGCCGGGCACCGTAGGATCCCCGTTATGGTGCTTTCGCCGCTGGGATGAGTCGGATAGAGGGGTTGCCCGCTACCGCAAAACTGGGGTACCGATCCCGGAAGTCCGCCACGCGTCGGACTCCCGTCGAAGGAGGCTTCGCTTGACGGACGGCGCATCGATGGGACTTGAGGTGGCCCATCGCTACGCCTATCTCGGCGACGCGCGGCTGCACTACGTCGAGGCGGGGGAGGGGCCGGCCGTGGTGCTCCTGCACGGCTTCCCCGAGTTCTGGTGGTCCTGGAGGTTCCAGATCCCGGCGCTCCTCGATGCTGGCTATCGAGTCATCGCCCCGGACATGCGCGGCTACAACCTTTCGAGCAAACCGAAGGGCGTGAAGAACTACCGGCTCGAGGCGCTCGCGCAGGACGTGGCGCGCCTGATCGAAGCCTGCGGCGAGGAGCGCGCCGCGGTCGTCGGCCACGACTGGGGCGCCGCGGTGGCATGGACGGCCGCCATGCTTCATCCCGATCGGGTGGAGCGGCTGGCGATACTGAACGTCCCGCACCCGGACCGCTTCCTGAGCGGCCTGTGGAGGCCCCGCCAGCTGCGCAAGAGCTGGTACATGTTCGCCCTGCAGGTCCCGGGACCGCCGAGCAGGATCGTGCAGAGGGTTGTCTTCGATTGGATCAAGGGCCACTTCCGAAAAGATACCTCGTGGCCTGGCGCGTTCACCGACCGGGACATCGAGCGCTACGAGGAGGCCATGGCTCATCCCGGCGCCCTGACCGCCTCCACCAACTACTATCGGGCGCTGTTCCGCAGCTCCCCCGCGCAATCCAGGAAGCAGCTCCGCAAGATAGAGGCGCCGGTCCTGGTGATCTGGGGCGAAAAGGACCGTTATCTCGGCCCCGAGCTGGCCGAGCCGGACCGTTTCTGGGTGCCGAACCTCCGGGTCGAACGCCTCTCGGACGCCAGCCACCACGTGCAGTTGGACGCTCCGGAGACGGTGAACCGAATCTTGCTGGGGTTCCTCAATTCTCCCGCGTCGGGTGGGACGGCGGTCGGCGAGAAAAAATAGCTCGTTTGAGTGATGCGGGGAGCCGGGGTAGGCCGATACGCTCCTATCGTCGGCAAAAAGAAGGGGCGGCCTATGCTGCGCACCGGACTGTGCGACCTCCTCGGCATAAAGCACCCGATCATTCAGGCTTCGATAGGCCCATGGAGTTCCGTGGGGTTGACCGCAGCCGTCTCCAACGCCGGGGGCCTGGGCAGTTTCGGGACCACCATGATGCAGCTTGGGGAGCTCGAGGAAAGGCTGACGCGCCTTCGCGGGTTCACGGACGCGCCCTTCGCCGTGAACCACACGATGCGCCCGCTGGACGAAGAGGCGTTCGATCTCACGCTAGAGGCGCGACCGAAGGTCGTCTCGCTCGCCCTCGGCGATCCTGGAGACCTCGTCGGACGGGCCCACGAGGCCGGAGTCCTTTTCATGCAGCAGGTTCACACCGTGCGGCAGGCCGAGCGCGCCGCCGAGCGTGGGGTGGACGTGATCATCGCCCAGGGCTCTGAGGCCGGCGGGTTCGGAGGTTCGGTGGGTGCGATGGCGCTCATCCCTCAGGTCGTGGACGCGGTCGCCCCGATCCCCGTGGTGGCGGCCGGCGGCATCGCCGACGGGCGCGGGCTGGCCGCGGCCCTGATCCTCGGCGCGCAGGGCGTGAACGTCGGCACCCGATTCGTGGCCTCCACCGAGGCGGCCGTGGCCGAGGATTGGAAGGGAGACATCCTGACCTCCCATTCCGAGGACGCGGTCAGGGTGGAGTTCGCAAACGAGATCTTCCCGCCGCCGAGCAGGGAGGGCGGTTACGAAACCCTCCCGCGCGTGCTCCGCACGCCCTTCGTCGAGCATTGGAACAAGCACCAGGACGGTGTCCGTCGCGAAGCGGAACGGTTGAGGAAGGACATGATGGCGGCCTTGACGGCTGGAGAGGGCGCACGAACTCGTGCCCTTCACCGGGCAGACGGCCGGCATGATCCAGACCGTCTTGCCCGTAGATGAGATCGTGCGTACGATGGTCGCGGAGGCCGAGGAAACCCTGAGGATCGTGCCCGGGACCTCGCTGACCACCGATACTCCCGCAGGCTCAAGGAGGAGACGAGGACGTTGACCAGCGCGGCAGATCCATCCCCCGCGGCCCCCTCAGCACCCCCGAGCCTCGGCGCCACGTTGCTGCGGGTGGCGTGGCTGGCGGTGGTGCTCGGCTTCATCATGGAGGGCCTGTTGCTGCTCGTCGGGGCCGGCTTTGGGGACTCGTTAGGCCTGGGGAAGGTAGCGGCCGACCTCGTCAGGAACGTCACCTGGTCGGCCTTCGTCTGCGTGGGACTGGCCGTCGGGACGACGGTGGCGAAGGCGCAGTTGCCCCTCGCCGGCCTCGCCGGACTCCTGGCCGCGCCGGCGGCCTTCGAGGTCTCGCGCGTCGTGCACAAGGGGACCCTTGAGGCGCTTGCCGTCTCCGGCGACGTGACCAGCCCACCCCCGCTGCTGATCGCCGGCATCAAGGGCCTGGAGTACGCGTGCCTGGGTATAGCAGTGGCGTGGCTCGGGACCCGCTCCTGGGGAGGCGTCGTGGCGCACGCCGGGCTCGGGCTCCTCATCGGCATCGTCTTTGGGGGCGCGCTCGTCACCACCACGCTCGTCTTCGTACCCGACCCGGCGACCTCCGCCCTGGTCTCGCAGGGGCTCAACGAGCTCCTGTTCCCCGTGGGATGCTCGCTGGTCCTCTTCTCGGCCGGCGCGCTGGGAAAGAAGGTGGCGGACTCGTCCAAATCCTGACCGATCACGGGGGGCCGACGAACAACCGGAGGTCGGTGGTGCGATGCCCATAGACCCGGCGCTGGTCGGCGCGCTGCACGTAGAATACCTCTCGCAGGGAGAGGTCGATACCGATGTTCGCCGTCACCACGCGCTCTTCCAGACCTCGACCATCGAGGCCCTGCTCGACGGCGAGTACGACGGGGACGTCACCTTCGCGGAGCTGGCCGGCCGCGGGGATTTCGGCCTCGGTACGCTGGACGCGCTGGACGGCGAGATGGTCGCGCTGGACGGCGAGTTCTACCAGATAAGGGCCGACGGCCGGGCCTACCGGATCGACGGACCGACGAAGACCCCGTTCGCCGTCGTGACCTTCTTCGAGCCTGACGCTCCGCTGCCTCTCGAAGCCCCGATGGACCTGCCGGGCCTGTGCTCCCGGATCGACGAGGTCCTCGGCGACGCGGCCGCGTCCTGCGCCGTGCGCGTGGACGGCCGCTTCGATTACGTCAAGACGCGCAGCGTGCCCCGGCAGCACAGGCCGTACCCGCCGCTGGCCGCCGTGGTCGAGCACCAGCCGACCTTCGAGTTCGAAGGCGTCACGGGCAGCCTCGTCGGCTTCCGCTTTCCGGACCAGGCGCGGGGCCTCAACGTGCCGGGCTACCACCTGCACTTCATCACCGAAGACCGGCGGGCCGGCGGCCACCTGCTGGCGTGCCGGATCTCCCGCGGCGAGCTGCGCGTGGACCGCGAGACGGACCTCAGCCTCGAGCTGCCGGCCGGAATCTCCGTGCCGGATCCCTCGGCGGTTCAGGGAGATGCGCTGGACCGCGTAGAAAAGGACGGTTGACCGCCGTGCTAGGTGCATGCCCGCAAGATAGTGTGCCAAGGGGACTCTGGCCGAGGGGCGTGGCGCAACGGGCCTTCGAAGGCCCATCCGGCTTCAGAGCCTGGCGGTGGCCTCAACCTTCAGGGCGGCATCGAGGATCGTGGCCACCAGGTCCTCGAACGATAGGCCGGCGGCCTCGGCGGCCAGGGGGAAGGTGGAGGTCTCGGTGAAGCCGGGAATCGTCTTGACGTCGATGACCTGAGGGACGTCGGACTCCACGATCGTGTCAACCCTGGCGAAGCCGGTGCACCCGAGTGCCCGGTAAGCGGTTAGCGCCGTCTCCTCCAGCCGGGCGGAGGTCTCGGGCGGTACCTCGGCCGGGATGGCGAAGTCGGTGGCCCCCGGAGTGTACTTGGCCTCGAAGTTGTAGGCGCCCTCACGCGGACGGATCTCGACGAGCCCCAGCAACTTGGGATCCTCGCCGGCGGGCTCGAGGACCGGGACGGACACCTCGATGCCCTCGACCCACCGCTCCAGTAGGATCTTGGCGTCGTACCCGAACGCCTCGTAGACGGCGTCGAGCAGACCTTCCGGGCCTTCGACCCGCGATAGTCCGAAGCTCGACCCCTCGCGGGCGGGCTTGACGGCGAGCGGGTACCCCAAAGTCTCAGCGGCCACGTCCAGGGCCGCCGCGGCCCCCATCTCGTTCATCGCCCGCCGCACGAACGTGCGGAAGGGGGGTGTCTGTATGCCGGCGGCCTGCAGGGCTCGCTTGGCGTAGTCCTTGTCCATGCAGCGGATGGAGGAGAGCGGGCCGCTCCCGGTGTACGGGATGCCCAGGGTCTCGAGCAGCGCCTGCACGGTTCCGTCTTCTCCGCCGGGGCCGTGCAGGCACACGAAGGCGGCGTCGGGGGAGAGCTCCATGAGCGACCCGGTGGTCGATTCCTCGATGTCGAGGGCGTGCACGTCGTGGCCGAGGCGTTCCAGCGCGTGCTGCACGCGGCGACCCGTCACGAAAGAGACGTCCCGCTCCATCGAGGTTCCCCCGTACAGCACGACGACGCGCGACACGGCTCTAACCTACCGCTCCGCGCCGGCGGCGGAGCTGCGGGCTGCGGGCTGCGGGCCGCGCTGGGAGCCGCGCTCAAGGTCGCTGCGCAGCTCCATCCGCTCGCGCACGACCTCGGCCAGAAGCTCGACGCCGCGCCGGATCTTCTCGGGCTCCACAAACGAGAAGTTCAGGCGCATGTGGTTCTTGCCGGCCCCGCCGGCGTAGAAACCCTCGCCCGGCACGTAGGCGACGTTGCGGGCGATCGCGCGCGGCAGCATCGCCGTGGCGTCGAGGTAGGAGGGGAGGGTGGCCCATACGAAGAGCCCGCCTTCGGGATGCGTCCAGTGGACCTCCCTGGGCATGAACTCGGCGAGGGCGTCGAGCATCGCGTCCCGGCGCTCCTTGTAGAGGCCGGTCAGGCGACGCACGTACGCTCTCCAGTCCGCGTGGCGGAAGTAGGAAGAGATCATCATCTGCGAGAGGTTCGACGAGCAGAGGTCGGCCCCCTGCTTGCCGACGTTGATCTTGTGCAGGATACCCTGCTGGGCGTGCACCCACCCGAGCCTGACGCCCGGCGCGAAGATCTTGGAGAACGTCCCCAGGTACACGACCCTGTCGACGTCGCCCTCCTCCTCGATCTCGAGCGCCGCCAGCGTGGGCAGCGGTTCGCCCTCGAAGCGGAGCATGCCGTAGGGGTTATCCTCCACGATCACCAGGTCGAACTCGCGGGCGAGCGCCAGAAGCTCCCTGCGGCGCTCGGCCACCATCGTGACCCCGGCCGGGTTCTGGAAGTTCGGGACGGTGTAGAAGAACTTGACGTGCGTCCCGCTCTTTCGGGCCTTCTCCAGCATCTCGCGGGCGGCCGAGGGTATCATGCCGGCCCGGTCCATCGGGATGTGGGCTATGCGCGGCCGGTAGGCGGCGAACGCGTTCAGGGCGCCCGCGTAGGTCGGACCCTCGCACAGGATGGCGTCTCCTTCGTCAAGGAAGACCTTGGCGATGAGGTCGAGCCCCTGCTGCGCCCCGGTGGTGACGAAGACGCCCTCCTGGTTCGCGGGGGTACCCTCGGCGGCCATGACCTCCACGATCACGTCCTTCACGGACTCCAGGCCGCCCGTGGGTCCGTACTGCAAGGCCTGGGCGGCGTCGGAGGCGATGCTCTCGGTGATGCCGCGGAACGCCTCCTCCCCGAAGGCCCTAGTGTCCGGGAACCCGCCGGCGAGCGAGATGATACCGGGCCTCGAGAGGGTGGCCATGAGGTCGCGGGTGGCGGCGGTCTTCATGCCCTTGACCCGGCTGGCGTACAGAAAATCGAAGCGGTCGAGGTCTACGAGCGGCACGCGCTTACCCCCTACTCCCGGCCTCGCCGGTAACGGTCTCGACGTCCCCCCAGCCAAGCTCCCCGGAGAGAACCTGCCAGAGCTCGGTCGGCATCTCGAAGCGGCTGGCGCTGCAACGCCGCCCCCGCACCGAGAGCGCCTCAACGTTCTCGTCGACGGAGCCCAAGATAAGGGCCGGCTCCGTCGCCACCGCCCCAACTAGGTACGCTTGCTCGACCTCCTGGTCCTCCTCCACGCTCGCCCCGACCCGCGCAACGAGGTCGGGACGGACTATTGGCGCGAAATGGTACCCGGTGGTCAGAGCCAGGAGCCCTGCGGGCCTGAGCACGAGGTGGTACCGGAGCCCGGAACCTTCCTTACCCGCGGACTCGTCGCGCAAGATGAGCTCGAAGCCGTTCTCCCTGGCGTGGGTCTCCAGTCGCTCCTTCAGCGCGTCGAGCTCCGCGAGGTCCTCCCGCGTCGGCCCGTCCGGGTCGAGGCCTCCGGAGACGAGCGTCTCCCAGACGTCTCTCGGAAACACGATGCTCAAGGATCCGGCGTTGGCCGAGAGCCGCACCCTGTCTTCCGCCGCCTCAAGCCCTTCCAGGGTCTCCACCTGCACCTCTCGCATGGGGGCGACTGTACCATAAAGGGTAGGGGCGGTTCGCGAACCGCCCCTACCCTTCCGCGGCCCGCTTTATGTAGACTTCCGCACATGGGCTCCGCAGGGCCGGTCTTTGTCACGGGGAACGAGAACAAGCGCCGGGAGGCCGCCGCCATCCTCGGCATCGAGCTTGGGAGGGTGGATCTCGACCTCCCGGAGGTGCAGGCCCTCGACTTCGCCGAGGTGGCCGCCGCCAAGGCCGTGGCGGCCCGTGAGGCCCTCGGTCGTCCCAAGCGGGTCGTCATCGTCGAGGACTCGGGGATCGTGTTCGGCGCGTGGGACGGGCTGCCGGGGGCGCTTACCAAGTGGTTTCTGGCCTCCGTCGGTATCGAGGGGCTGCTGCGGATGCTCTCGGGCTTCGAGGACCGCTCCGCCCGCGCGGTGTGCGCCGTGGCCATCGCGGACCCCGGCGGGGCCGTGCGCGTCTTCGCGGGAGAGGTCGCGGGAACGGTCGCCGAGAAGCCCAGGGGAGCTAGCGGTTTCGGGTGGGATCCCATCTTCGTGCCCGAGGGTCTGGAACGCACCTACGCCGAGGTGGGGGAGGCCAAGAACGAGGACTCCCACCGGGCGCGGGCCATGCGGGCGGCGGGGGCCTGGTTACAAGGTGGCTGAGAACGGGAACAGAGGGATTTGGCGCAGGGTGTACAAACACGTGCGGGAACGTGGGCTTTGGTATTCTGTGCGAAGGGTTGTATCTCGGAGAGGGAAGGGGCCGTTCATGTCGGCAGAGAACGAGCACCCCGAAAACGGGGAAGCTGAAGCTCGCGACGATGGCGCTGTAGCAACGGGCACCGATCGACTGGTAGATCTGTACAAAGAGATGGTGCTAATCCGCGCCTTCGAGGAGGCGTGCGGGAAGGGATTCCGGCAGGGCAAGATCGGGGGTTACCTTCACGTCTACACCGGCCAGGAGGCCGTCGCCACCGGCTTTATCGAGGCCTTCAAGGACGGCGACAAGGTCATAACGGCCTACAGGGACCACGCGCACGCCCTGCTACTAGGGGCCGATCCCAAGAACGTGATGGCCGAGCTCTACGGCAAGGGGCCCGGCATCGTCAAGGGCAAGGGCGGGTCCATGCACCTCTTCGACGTCGAGCGGGGCCTGATGGGCGGCTACGGCATCGTCGCAGGCCACATACCCCTTGGCGTCGGCTTCGCCTACGCGATGAAGTACGAGGGCACCGACCATCTCACCCAGCTCTACCTGGGGGACGGCGCCATCTCCAACGGCGCCTTCCACGAG
Source organism: uncultured Rubrobacteraceae bacterium (assembly GCA_963769655.1). Classification (GTDB taxonomy): domain Bacteria; phylum Actinomycetota; class Rubrobacteria; order Rubrobacterales; family Rubrobacteraceae; genus CAVYMT01. The sequence goes on from CAVYMT010000008.1 coordinate 40,415, forward strand.
GCGGCCAACCTGGCCGGACTGTGGGGCAAGGACGGCATGTGCCCCTGCCTGTTCATCGTGGAGAACAACCAGTACGGGATGGGCACCTCCGTCGAGCGCACCACGGCCATGACGGACCTCGCCGCCAAGTTCGACGCCTACGGCATAGAGAACGAGAAGGTCGACGGCATGGACCTCGAGGCGGTCATCGAGGTTGCCGAGAGGATCACCGAGCAGGTGCGCGAGTCGGGCAAGCCCTACGCCGTCGAGGCGCTCACCTACAGGACGGCCCCCCACGGCGCCGCAGACTTTTTCGAGAAGTACCGCACCAAAGAAGAGGTCGAGGAGTGGCGCCAGCGCGACCCGATCGGACTCCTGGAGAAGAAGCTCCTCGAGTCCGACGCGGTCGACGAGGACAAGCTCGACGAGATAAAGGGCGAGGCCAAAGACCGGATCGCCGAGGCCGTCAAGTTCGCCGACGAGAGCGAGGAGCCCTCTATCGACGAGCTCTACACCGACGTCTACTCCGGAGAAGACGAGTACATGGGGGAGGCCTAAACCGTGGCCGAGACGAAGACCTACCGCGAGGCATTGCGCGAGGCCATGGTCCACGAGCTCGACCGCGACGAGAGCGTCGTACTCATGGGCGAGGACATCGGGGTTTATGGGGGCACCCACCTCATAACCGACGGCCTCATAGACGAGTACGGCCCCAAGAGGATCATCGACACCCCCATCTCCGAGGGCGGCTTCACGGGCGCCGCCGTCGGCATGGCCATGATGGGCATGCGGCCCGTCGTCGAGATGATGACCTGGAACTTCTCGTTTCTTGCCTCCGACCAGATCATCCAGAACGCCGCCAAGGTCCGCTACTTCTCTGGCGGGCAGGTAGAGGTCCCGCTGGTCATCCGCGGCCCGAACGGCGGCGGGGTGCAGCTTTCGGCGCAGCACACCCACAGCCTGGAGAACATGTACGGACACTTCCCCGGCCTCAAGGTCGTCTCCCCGGTCACGCCCAACGACGTCAAGGGCCTGATGCTTACGGCCATCAGGGACCCCAACCCCGTGATCTTCCTGGAGGCTGGCGCCCTCTACGGGACGAAGGGCGAGGTCGAGGACGGGGATAACGCGGTCCCGTTCGGTAAGGCCCGCATAGCCCGCGAGGGCTCTGACATCACCCTGATCGCCTACGGCCGGCAGGTGAACCTGTGCCTGCGCGTCGCCGAAACGCTGGAGGAAGAGGACGACGTGAGCGCCGAGGTCATAGACCTCAGGTCCATCAGGCCGTTCGACGAGGACACGATCGTCGAGTCGGTGGAGAAGACGCACCGGGCGGTGGCGGTTCAGGAGCAGTGGCGGTGGTTCGGAGTGGCGAGCGAGGTTGCGGCCATCATCCAGGACCGCGCCTTCGACTCGCTCGACGCCCCCATCGAGCGGGTGAGCGGGGCCGAGGTCCCCGCCCCCTACGCCAGGAACCTGGAGCTCGCGGCCTTCCCGAGCGACAAGATGGTTGCCAACGCCGCGCGGCGGGCGCTTTACATAGAGGAGAAGTAGGATGCCGGAAGTCATCATGCCCAAGATGGGCGACGCTATGGAGGAGGGCACCCTCGTCAAGTGGCTCAAGGACGAGGGCGAAGAGGTCTCCGAGGGAGACGCCATAGCGGAGATAGAGACCGACAAGGTCACTTTGGAGCTGGAGGCCGAGGACTCGGGCACCCTCGCCCAACTCATAGCCTCGGAGGGCGATGATGTCCCCGTGGGCGGCGCGATAGCCTTTATCGCCGGCGAGGGCGAGGAGGTCCCGGAGCAGTCCGGCGGCGGCGAAGCCGAGGCCGAGGAAGAGGCCGAAGGGGACGACGGCGGCGCCCAGGCCCAGACGGCCACGGAGACCGAGGATTCGGAAGCGTCAGAAGAGGCCGAGACTCAAGAGGCGCCCAGCTCCGCTGGTGACGGGGCGGCCGCCGGTGGCAACGGCCACTTCAGGGCCTCCCCGATCGTGCGGCGCCTCGCCCAGGAGAACGACCTCGACCTCTCGAAGATAGACGGCTCGGGTCCCGCCGGGCGCATCGTCGAGCGGGACGTGCGGGCCGCCATGGAGCGCGGGGACGCCCAGGCCGACGGGCAAGCCGATGGACAGGCTGACGTCGCGGCGCCGGAGGAACCCCAGCCGCAGCAGGCCGAGATGCAGGGCTTCCAGCCGGCCAGGCTCCCCGAGCCCACCGACGAGCCCGGAACCCAGCTCGTCGAGCCGACGCGGATGATGAAGGTCATCGGCGAGCGCATGACCGAGTCCAAGCAGCACGTGCCCCACTTCTACGCGACCGTCGAGGTGAGGATGGACGCGGCGATGGCGCTGAGAAAGCAGCTCAACGCCCAGCTCGAGGAAGAGGGGCTCAAGCTCTCCGTCAACGACTTCGTGATGAAGGCGTGCGCGGTGGCGCTCAGGAACCACCCGAACCTCAACGCGATCTACACCACCCGCGGGGTCGAGCTGCACGAGACGGTGGACATGGCCATGGCGGTCGCCCTGGACCAGGGCCTCATAACCCCCGTCATCCGGGACATCGCGAGCAAGGGGCTCGCCCAGATCTCGCGCGAGTCCAAGGACCTTGCGACCAGGGCCCGCGAGGGCGGCCTCAAGCCCGAGGAGTACCAGGGTGGCACCATCACCGTCTCCAACATGGGCATGTTCGGCATCGAGAGCTTCACGGCCATCATCAACCCGCCGCAGGCCGCCATCATCGCCGTCTCGAGCATCGACCGGCGCCCGGCCTACGACGAGGAAGACGAGGTTGTGCCGGCGAGCTTCATGAAGCTCACCCTCTCGGCCGACCACCGCATAGCCAACGGCCGCGACGGCGCCATCTACATGGCCGAGGTCAAAAAGACCCTCGAGAACCCCGTGCTGTTGATGGTCTAGCAGCCGTTAGCTATCGGCTTTCAGCGGTCAGCCCAGAGCCCCCGGCCAACGTCGGGGGCTCTGCCTCTGAGAACCTACGTATCGTGCGGGATCGATCCCGGCCGTTTCGGGCGGGACAACGCCCATGTTCGCGTATCCGATGGACGATACGCTATAGTGCGGGACTTGAAGGGATCGCCCGCGTGGGCGGCCGTGTCGGGAAGGGAAGCATGAAGGGGCTCAACGTGCACAGGATTCAAAGGTTGGCCGCCGTGGCCGTCGCGCTGGCGGCCCTGTTCGTGATCTCCGCCTGCGGCGGCGGTTCGGCCGGGGGTGGCGACAGCGGCAGCGGGGGAGGGAACCTTCTCCAGGAGATCGAGGACCGGGGCGTGCTGCGGGCCTCGACGGACCCGGCCTACCCGCCGCAGTCCTTCCTGAACGACCAGGGCGAGTTCGAGGGCTTCGATATCGATGTGACCGAGGAGATCGCCAAGCGTATGGGCGTCGAGGTCGAGTGGCAGACCCCCTCCTGGGACGTTATCACCGCGGGCAGTTGGAACGGGCGGTGGGACATCAGCGTGGGCTCGATGGCCATCACCGCCCAGCGGTCCGAGGTCCTCTACTTCTCGCCGCCCTACTACTACACGCCGGCCGCCGTGGCGGTGCACGAGAGCAACACCGACATCACCAACCTCGAGACCGACCTCGACGGCAAGAGGGTCGGTGTGGGCACCGCGACCACCTACGAGCAGTACCTCGACGGCACGCTCAACATCCCGGGGGACTACGAGTTCGTCGTGGACGACCCGCAGATACAGCCCTACGACACCGACTCCTCGGCCATCCAGGATCTCGCCCTCGGCGACGGCGTCAGGCTGGACGCGGCGAGTTCCTCGCTTACCACCCTCCAGGAGGCGGTCGACTCCGGCACCCCGATAAAGATCGTCGGCGACCCACTCTTCTACGAGCCGCTCGCCGTTGCCATAGACAAAGAGGCCGCCGCCGACCCGCAGCCGCTCGTCGACGAGGTGAGCAGGATCGTCGAGGAGATGCACGAGGACGGGACGCTCACCAAGCTCTCGCAGAAGTGGTACGGGACGGACCTGACGAAGAAGCAGGGTGACTGATCGGCCTGAGGCGACGGTCATGTCGACCCTCTCGAACATAAGGGACGCCTGGAGGCGCGGTCCGCGCGCTTCTCGTTCCGCGTCAAGCTGGCCGTGGTGTGGGTGGTCATCTTTATCGTGCTCGCCGTGCTCTTCGCGGCGTTCCAGTTCAACGTCGAGTTCATGCTGCAGTGGGCGCCGTTCATCCTGGGCGGCGTATGGCTGACGATCCTGATCTCCGTCCTCGGCATCGGGCTCGCCGTCCCTTTGGCTCTGCTTGGCGCCCTCGGACGGCTCTCCAGGAACCCGGTCTTCAACGGCGTTAGCGGCTTTTACGTCTCCTTTATCCGGGGGACGCCCCTGATCGTCCAGATCTTCTTTGTCTACCTGGGCCTTCCGCAGCTCGCCCAGTACGCTCCGGCCCCGCTTCAGCCGCTCTTCCTCCTCGGGATCGTGACGTCGGGGGTGCTGGCGCTCGGGATCAACTACGGAGCTTACATGGCGGAGATCTTCCGGGCCGGTATCCAGTCGGTCGGCTACGGGCAGTCCGAGGCCGCGCAGGCCCTCGGCATGACGCGCGCCCAGACGATGCGGCGGATTGTGCTTCCGCAGGCCGTGAGGGTCATCATCCCGCCGACCGGCAACGAGTTCATCGCCATGATCAAGGACTCGTCCCTGGTCGGCATCGTGGGCACCCCGGAGCTGTTCTTCCGGGCGTCCAAGATCGGGCGCCAGTACTTCCAGAATCTGGAGACGCTGGTGATCGCGGCCCTGGTCTACTGGGCGCTCACGAGCATCTTCTCCTACTTCCAGAGACGCCTGGAGCGTCGTATGGAGAGGGGCTACGTTCGGGGGGGCGACGTCGGTGGGGGGCCGCATGGACACTAGATCCAACAAGGTAGTGAGCCTGCGCGACGTGCGCAAGTCGTTCGGGGAGAACGAGGTGATCAAGGGCGTAAGCCTGGACGTCGCATCCGGGGAGTGCGTGGTCATCTTCGGCCGGTCGGGGTCGGGCAAGAGCACGCTGCTGCGGTGCATCAATATCCTGGAGGAGCCTACGGCAGGCAGCGTGGAGGTAGACGGCATCCGCTACGAGGCCGGTCCGACTAACCGCCAGAGGCGCCGCACGATGCGTGAGATACGGTCCAGGACCGGCATGGTCTTTCAAGAATTCAACCTTTTCCCGCACCTGAGCGTGATAGAGAACGTGATCGAAGCCCCCGTCACCGTGAAGAAGGTGCCCCGGCAGGAGGCCGAGGAGCTGGGGATGGGCTTTCTGAAGAAGGTGGGTGTTGCCGACAAGCGCGACGAGCACCCGATACGGCTCTCCGGCGGCCAGAAGCAGAGGGTCGCCATCGCCCGAGCGCTCTGCATGCAGCCCAGGGTGATGCTCTTCGACGAGCCGACCTCGGCGCTCGACCCCGAGCTTATTGAGGAGGTCCTCGCCGTGATGAAGGACCTCGCCCTGGAGTCCAGGACTACCATGGTCGTTGTAACCCACGAGATGGGCTTCGCCCGCGAGGTCGCCAACCGGATGGCCTTCATGCACGAGGGCGCCCTGATCGAAGAAGGCCCTCCCGCAGAGCTCGTCGGCGGCGCGAAGGACCCCCGAACCCGCCGCTTCCTGGAGGCGGTGCTGTAGGGCGGTCCGCGAACCGCCCTGCTCATCGGTTGCGGCAGGTTCGCCACGCGGGTAGCATCCCTGGCGGTGAAAGGCGCGGCGCAAACGGAGGGTGGAGGCATGATCGCATGATCGAGAACCCCTACTATTCGCAGGAGATGCATGGCCCTTATCAGACGTTCGACTTTGGGGACTTCGTTCTGGAGGAGGGGTACACCCTCAGGGATTGCAAGCTCGCGTACACGACGTTCGGCGAGCTGAACGAGGCGAAGGACAACGCGATCCTGGTCACCACCTGGTACTCCGGGACGCACCAGATCTGGGACGACGTCTACATCGGGCCGGAGCATGCGCTGGATCCCGAACGGTACTTCATCGTGGTGATCAACCAGATCGGCAACGGCCTCTCCTCGTCGCCGCACAACACCGAGGGTGCGCACGCGCGGGCGAGGTTCCCCCACGTCAGGATCGGCGACGACGTCCGCGCCCAGGAGCGGTTGTTGAGCGAGAGGTTCGACATCGAGCGTCTGGAGCTCGTCGTCGGCGGCTCCATGGGGGCGCAGCAGACTTACGAGTGGGCGGTCCGGTTCCCGGAGAAAGTGAAGCGGGCGGCCCCGATAGCAGGGACGGCGAAGAACACCCCGCACGACTTTATCTTCACCGAGACCCTGATCGAAGCCATCACCTCAGACCCCGAGTTCAGGGACGGTTGGTACGAGGATGCGTCCGACCTGCGCGCGGGGCTCGCGCGGCATGCCAGGATCTGGTCTGTAATGGGCCTCTCGACGGAGTTCTGGAAGCGGGAGCAGTGGAGGCCTTTGGGCTTCGCCTCGGCTGACGACTTCCAGGTAGGCTTCGTGGACGCATACTTCGAGCCCATGGACCCGAACGACCTACTCTGCATGGCGTGGAAGTGGCAGCGGGGGGACGTGAGCCGGCACACGGACGGCGACCTGGCCGCGGCCCTGGGCCGCATCACGGCCCGGACGTTCGTTATGCCCATCTCCGATGACATGTTCTTCCCCGTGCGCGACTGCCGGGAAGAGCAGGAGTTCGTCCCCAACAGCGAGCTTCGTGTCGTCGAGAGCGAAGGCGGTCATCTGGGCCTCTTCGGCTTCGAAGAAGGCTACATGCCGCAGATAAACCGGCACCTCGGCGAGCTGCTCCGGGAGCCCGCCTGACCCGAACCGCTCAGGAGTCGTCGAGGTCCTTTGAGGGAGCCTCCGAGGCGAAGTTGCGCTCGATCCAGCCGACCGCGTACTGGACGAGCCCCTGCGCGTCGAACAGGTAGGCCGTTGTCTCACCCGCCGGCCCGCCGATCCCGACGCCGGCCGCCAGCGCCGAACGCGCGATGTGCTCGATGTAGTCCACCTCGGAGCCGATGACCCGCTCGTAGGGCAGGGCCCCTTGCGAGGTGTCGATATCCGAGAAGGTCCGCCAGAGGCGCTCGCCGGTGTTCCCCACGGTCACGGGCGCGCCGTAGCTCACGCGGCGTTTGCCGGGAACCTCGGCGATGGCCTCGGCGTGGTGCACGAGCGTCACGGTGTCCAGGGGGGCGCCCAGAACCACGACCTGGCCCCCGAGGTCTACCAGCCGGGCGTAGGGTGTCCCGGCGCCGTAGGCGTCGTCGTAGGGGTGACCGGCGGTGAGCGCGTCAGCGAGGGCTCCGACGGACGCCACGCCGGCCTCCGGATGCCCGCTGTGAAGGGAGCCGGGCCAGGTTCTCAGGGCCTCGGGAATCCGCCCGTGGTCGCGCCTGGAGAGCGCGACGCGCGGGTCGTAGGCCGGGTGCTCCTCGAGGTAGATCCGACGCGTCGCCTCGTCCAGTTCGCCCAGGTCGTCGGGTGGGGCGTCCTGCCACCCGGTGTACGCCGCAAGCGTCCCCCCGGGGCCGAGGACGTCGAGCAGGGCGTGCACCACCGTCTCGGCGCCGCCGGCCACGTGGCCGAGCGCCGACATCCGGCAGTGGACCATCGCCGTGGCACCTTGCTCCAACCCCAGGCTTCGGAGATCCCGAACGAGCCGCGAGCGCCCTACCAGCATGCCCCACACGGTAGCAAGGGCATCGAGCACGGGTCAACGGGGAACCGCCGGGCCATACTGGCATTAAACACTTTCGGCGTCGCCGGAGGAGGCCTGCGCGGCCGCCCCGCCTGCGTTAAGCTGGACGCCCCACTCGTAGGGAGCGGGTGGGTGGGGAAGCTCAAGAGAGGAGAAGTTCGTGGCTGCAGAACCGGCGACCATTCGGAACGTTTGCCTCATCGGTCACAGGGGAACCGGAAAGACTTCCATCGCGGAGGCGATGCTGGGGCTTGCGTCCGGCAGGGAGGGCGCCACGGCCGGCGTCCTGGACTATACGGATGAGGAGACCGAGCGCGGCATGACGCTCGGCATGAGCGTCGCGACCCTCGAGTGGAAGGGGCGTCAGATCAATGTCCTCGACACCCCCGGTGACGGGGGCTTCGTGGGCGACGCTTTCGTTGCCCAGAGGGTGGCCGACTGCGCGATCCTGATCGTGCACGCCCAGGACCCGATACAGGTCGTCACCGAGCGCGTCTGGCGGCGGGGCGAGAAGGAGGACATCCCGCACGTCATCGTCGTCAACCACCTCGATCGGGAGCGCACGGACTTCGGGACCGTCGTCGAGCAGCTCAGGGACCGTTACGGCCAGTCGGTGGTGCCGCTCAACGTGCCGATAGGGAGCGAGGACGACCTCGCGGGCGTCTACGGGCTCCTGAGCGGGATCGCCTTCGTGGACGGGGAGCAGAGCGAAGAGATACCGGCCGGCATGGAGGACGAGGTCGACGCGGCGAAGACGCAGCTCTTCGAGGCCATCGCCGAGAGCGACGACACCCTGCTCGAGAAGTACCTGGCGGACGAGGAGATCACCAGCGAGGAGGCGTTCGAGGGTATCCGAAAGGGCATCGCCGACGGCGTCATCATCCCGGTTCTGGCGGCGAGCGCGGAGCGCCTGATCGGCGTCGACCGCCTGCTGGACACCATAGCCGGCAGCGCCCCGAGCCCCGTGGACCGCTCGCGCTGGGTGACGCAGGAGGGCGAGGAGGTTTCCTGCGACCCCGACGGCCCGTTCGCCGCCTACGTCTTCAAGACCTACCAGGACCCTTACGCCGGGCGCTTGAGCGTGATGCGGGTGGTGAGCGGCCGCTGCCGCTCGGACGAGGCCCTCGTCAACCCGCGCACCGACTCCTCCGAGCGGCTCGGCGGCATCTCGCACCTCGTCGGCAAGGAGCGCGAGAACGTGGACGAGGCCGTCGCCGGCGACATCATCGCGGTCGCCAAGCTCCGTGACACCTCGACCTTCGACACCCTGAGCAAGCCGGAGAACCCGATGGTCTTCGAGCCCGTCGAGCTTCCGGAGCCGACCTCGGCGTTCGCGGTCGGGGCCAAGACCCGCGGCGAGGAGGAGAAGGTCTTCGACGCTATCCGGCGGGTCACCGACGAGGACCCCTCGCTCAAGCTGGAGCGCTCGGAGGCTACGGGCGAGGACATCCTGGCCGGCCTCGCCCAGATGCACGTCGAGCTGGCCCTGGAGCGCATAAACCGCCGCTACGGGGTCGAGGTCGCCTCACGGGCGCCGAAGGTCCCGCTGATGGAGACGATCATGGGCCAGGCCCAGGCCCAGGGCCGCTACAAGAAGCAGACCGGCGGCCGCGGCCAGTTCGGGGACGCCAGGATCGAGCTCTCCCCGACGCCCCGCGGGACGGGCTTCGAGTTCGAGAACGCCATCGTCGGCGGGTCGATCCCGCGCCAGTTCATCCCGGCGGTCGAGAAGGGCATCGTCGAGGCCATGCGCCAGGGGAACATCGCCGGCTACCCCGTCGTCGACGTGAAGGTCAGGCTCTACGACGGGGCGTTCCACTCCGTCGACTCCTCCGAGGCGGCCTTCAAGGTGGCGGGCTCGATGGCCTTCAAGAGCGCCGTCGAGCAGGCCCACCCCGTGCTCCTGGAGCCCTACGTGAAGGTCGAGATCCTCGCGCCGTCCGAGCTGGTCGGGGACATCATGGGCGACCTCTCCGGGCGCCGCGGGCGTCCCGATGGGCATCGAGCAGCGCGGCGAGCGGCAGGTGGTCCAGGCCGAGGTGCCCCAGGTCGAGATGCTCACCTACGCCCGCGACCTGCGCTCCATCACCGGCGGGCGGGCCAACTTCCACGTCGAGCCCGGCCACTACGAGGAGGTACCCCCGAACCTGGTCGAGAAGGTCCTCGCCGCCAACGAGCGCGAAGAGGAGAAGGCGGCAAGCTAAGACGGGCCGGCACTTCCTCGCGTGGCGCGGTTCCTGAGAACGGTGGTCCTGGCGGGGCTCGTCTTCGGTACGTGCTTCGGGGTACCCGCGGGTATCCTTGCCCTGGTCTTTACGCAGCGGGTCGGCTTCGCCCCGGCGGTCGCGGCCGTTTGCGTCGTGGGGGCAGGCCTGCCGTTCGGGTTCGCCCTGGCGGCGTTCCAGCGCTCCTTGCGTGGGCGAGCGGCGGGCGGGAATCCGGATCTGCGGGGCGAGCATGTGTTGTGGGAAGGCGTCGCCAACCACTTTGTCGAGGGTGAGGGCGTCGGTGGGTACATGTGGCTCACGGACTCCCGTCTCCTGTTCGTGTCCCACCGCGCCAACGTTCGGCCACACGAACTCACTATCCCGCTGCACGAGGTCCGCGAGGTCCGGGCGGCCAGGACCCTGCGGCTCGTTCCCAACGCGCTCAACGTCGACACCGCCTCCGACACGACGGAGCGCTTCGTCGTCGAGGATCGCGGGGCGTGGGCCCGCGAGATCCAGCACGCCCGAGGCTCCGCCGGCGGCCCGGACGGTGGAGCCTCGGGCTAGAGAGCTTGGGAAGGGCTAGACGCTCGCGGCCGGCGCTCGCGGCACGCTGGTCCCGACCAGGGCGTCGCGGGTGACGAGGTCGGCGAGGGCCTCTTCGTCCATGTCTTCCGTGCCGGACGGGCGCAGCGGCAGCACCATGTAGCGGACGTCGGCGGTGCTGTCGTGGACGACGACCTCGACGTCCTCGGGCGGCTCGAAGCCGAACTCGCGCATGACGGCGCGCGGCTCGCTGACGGCGCGGGAGCGGTACTCGAAGCTCTTGTACCAGTCCGGCGGGCGGCCGAGCAGGGCGCGCGGGTAGCAGGAGCACAGCGTGCACACGATCAGGTTGTGCACCTCGCGGCGTGTTCTCCACGACGACGAGTTCCGCCGCGTGGGCTACGGCGTCCATGCCGAGCTCCATCGCGGCGGCCTTGGCGTCCGAGAGGAGGCGCTCCTTGAAGCGCCGGGTCCATCCAGGCGCGGGCCACGAGCCGCGCGCCGTTGGCCGGCGAGCGGGAGTCCATGTACGCGGATGTCGTCCTGGATCTCGGCCTCCGTGAGACGCCCTTCTCCACCAGCAACGCCTCCATCGCCCGCACGCGCGCGGCGAACGGGCTCGAGGGCCAGACCGGGCCCTGGCTCGGCGTCGTGGTCGTGGTCGTCGCTCACGTCGCTCCTCTCTCCGCGGGCTCCAGCCAGTGCTCGTAGACGTCGGCGTAGAGCCGCTCGTCGGCGGTGCCCTCGTAGCCGTCCCAGAGGTCTCCCTGGCGGAAGGTCACCTTGTAGAGGACGCGCTCCGGCGATCGCCGGAGAGACCGTAGGCGAGGTCCTCGGGGTTGCGGAACGCGCCGAGCACGGCTTCGACCCGCCCCGGCTTGCCCTTCAGGTAGTCCGGGCGTGCGGACGTGGCCTGGCTTGGCGGCGGGCCGCACCCGGACGCGGTCGCCGGGGTCGAAGCGGGCCGTCAAGGCGCCCTCCCAGCGGCTCTCGATCTCCGCCGCCCGCTCGTCTATCTCCTCGTCGGTGAGGATGCCCTTCTCGACGAGGAGCGCCTCGGTGGCCGCGGCCCACCGCTCGTAGTAGGCGAGGTCGCGGTAGTTCGGGAGCCCCTCTATGGCGCGGCGGTGCTCGTCCGTGGTCTGGAGGCCCCTCTTGCCGAGGGCCGAGTTGACGGCGTCGGCGAGGCGTTCCCAGTCCTCGACGTCGTGCCCGCCCACGGTCCACGGGGCCGCCGGTTCGCCCCCGAGGTCGTGGGGGCCGGACGACGCCACGCCCCTAGCCGACCTTGCAGGGCTTCGTTCGATCGGGCGGGCGCTCGACGAGCTCCTCGACGTACTCCTGGAGCTGGAGGCCATCGGGGGTCGCGACGGCGTGGCAGGTAGTCGCAGAACTGGAAGAGCGACACGGGGAGCGTCCGGGTCGCTCGTCTGGTTCAGGCGGCCGTCCTGGCGCATGCGCCGCGCGACGGCCCGCAGCACCGCGTAGGACATGCGCGAGAGGTCGCGCAGGGGCTGGTGGCGGTTCTGGCGGGTGCCGAGGTCCACCTGGGCCATCGCGCCCAGGCCCACCTTCTTGTAGGACGTCGATCATGATCCCGGTCTCCACCGCGTAGCCGGTGAGGAACGGGATGGAGCGGAAGAGCTCCCTGTCGGCGACGAACTCGCCCGCCAGCGGCTGCACGAAGCCCGTCAGCTCCGGGTAGAACAGGTTGAAGAGCGGCTTGGTCGAGAGCTCCGTGACCCTGCCGCCGCCGTCGACCTGCGACGGTCTCGTGGCTCTTGAACGGCCGCCGGTAGGCGGCCTTGACGTAGCGTATCCGCCGGGACGTCGAGGATGGGGCCGAGGATGCCGTAGACGAGCTGGGGCTTGAAGTCCTTGGTGTCCGCGTCCATGAACATGACGAGGTCGCCGCGGGCGACCGTGAGGGAGCGCCACATCGCGTCGCCCTTGCCGTGGGCGCCGCCGTGGTCGCGCATCAGCTCGTTCTCCGAGAAAACCTCGGCGCCCGCGGCGGCGGCCACGTCGGCGGTGCCGTCCGGCGAGTCGGCGTCGACGACCAGGATCTGGTCGACCAGCGGGGTCTCACCGGCCCGCTCGTTGACGGCGTGGATCTCTCCGACGATCTCGCCGACCGTGTCGGCGACGTTGCGGCCGGGGAGCACGGCGCTCACCGTGAGCCCACGTTCCGCCTTCTTGCGGCCCAATTCTCGCAGGTCGGAGAATTGCTCGTAGGCATACGAACGATGTGCAAACCAGTCTGCGGCGTCTATGGGCCTGAGGGCCCTCTCGTCGATCCTCATGGCGGGATAAGCTACCTCAGCCGTGCGGCTTTGTCTACTCCGCGTTCCGTATACGTGATCCTTAACATTCACCCGGATGAATACCACAGGTTCGGACATCGGCGGTTTCGGGGCATTTCGTGGGCTGGTGATAGAATCGGCTCCCTTTTTGGGCTAGCCAGATACTTGGAAGAGATACGCTCATGCGCATAGTACTAACCAACGACGACGGGATAGAGGCCCCCGGCCTGCTTGCGGCCAAGGAGGCACTGGCGGAGATCGGGGACGTGCTCACGGTGGCCCCCGACCAGAACAGGAGCGGGGTCGGGAGGAGCATCTCCTTCGGCCGCTCCCTGCACGTCGAGGAGCGTACGCTGGCGGACGGCAGTTTGGGCTACGCGTGCACGGGGACGCCGGTCGACTGCGTGCGACTCGTGGCCCTGGGGCTCATGGACTTCGAGCCGGACCTCGTGGTCTCGGGCATCAACCACGGTGAGAACCTCGGCGACGACATAACCTACTCGGGGACGGTCGCGGGGGCCATGGAGGGGATCGTCATCGGGGTGCCCGGCATAGCGGTATCCCTGAGCATAAACCGCCCCTGGCACGAGACCGTCTACGAGAACGTGCCCCTGGACGACGGACTACACTTCGGGCCGGTGGCCGAGTTCACCGCCCGGCTGGCGAAGCTAGCCTACGGCCGGCTGCCCAAAGGGCGCATCCTCAACGTCAACGCCCCGAGTTTGCCCCGCGAGAGGCTCAACGGGGCGCGGGTGACGAGGCTCGGGCGGCGCTTCTACAAGGACGAGCTCGTCGAGGTCAGGGACGAAGAGGGTCGGGTAGGCTACGACATATACAACAACCCCCCGGGCCACCACGACGAAGAGGGGACAGACTTCGCCGCCATCGAGCGGAACGAGATCAGCGTCACCCCCATCCACCTCGAGCTCACCGACGAGGCCGGCATCAACGAGATAGAGGCCTGGGACGTTGGCGGCCTCCTCGAGAACGGCCTCGACTAGGGTGGCGATCTCCGCGGCCCTCTTCGACTTCGACGGCACGCTCGTCGACACCATCGAGCTGATACACCAGTCCATGCGCCACGCCGCGAGCGAGGTCCTCGAGCGCGACGACTTCACCCGCGAGAAGCTCCTGGCTAACGTCGGCCAGCCCCTCCCGCGTCAGATGGAGCTGCTCACCGACGGCGAGACCGAGCGCGTCGAAGACCTCCTCCGATCCTACAGGCTCTACAACGAGGAGAACCACGAGGCCCTGATCCGGGAGTTCCCCGGCGTCGAGGCCGCTCTCTCTCGCCTCCGGGAGAACGGCATCCAGGTCGTCGTCGTTACCTCCAAGCGACGCGACTCCGTCGAGATGGCCCTCGAGTCCTACCCCGGCCTCGCCGAGGTCGTTACCCGCTTCGTCACCATGGAGGACACCACCCAGCACAAACCCCACCCCGAGCCGCTGCTCAAGGGCCTCGAGCTTCTCGGCGGCGTCCCCAAAGACCAGGCCGCCTACGTCGGCGACGCACCCTTCGACGTCGCCGCCGCTAAAGCCGCGGGCCTAACCAGCGTCGCCGTCAGCTGGGGGGCTTTCGCCGAAGCGGCCCTGCGCGCCGCCGACCCCGACCACCTCGTCGGGGACGTGCCCGCGGCGGTGGAGGTGCTGCTCTCGCTTTAGGGCCAGGCTCGCGGCGCAACCGAGTACGGGAGTGTGTCAGGAACGCGGCGCCTGGGCGATTGAGAGGGTGTTGCCGTCCGGGTCCTTGAAGTAGGCGACCCTGGCGCCGCCCTCGAATTCGGCTATGCCTTTCTCGTCGGTGATGATCGGTCCCGCATCGTACCGCTCGAAGGCGACGCCCCTCCCGGTGAGCTCGCCAACGACGCTCTCGGCGTCCTCGACGTCCCAGCCCAACAGGGTCGCCTCCGTCATCCCGGCGTACTCCGAGACGTAGACGTGGAACACGGTGTCTCCCGCGCACCGGTACTGTACGTTGTCCCCCGAGTCGATCGAGACCTCCAGGCCGAGCTTCCCTTCGTAGAAGGCCCTGGCCCGCTCCATGTCGGAGACCGGAATCCCGGCTCCAACCCTGTAGCCGCTCAAGCTCACCGAACCTCCCCTGAAGCCGCCGCGTGGCCCATGCGACCGGGGCCACGCGGGGTTTTGCATACGGACCTCCGATAGCGCCCATTCTACGAGCGCCGGAGAACACGCGCGGTTACCCCGTATGAGCTAGAAAAAGGTCGCCAATTCCCATTAGAGAAAGATCGCTCATTCCTATGAGGGCAAGGGCGGGTCGGCGGGCGAATATATGTATCCATGAAGGTAGGTACGAACGACGTATAGGTGATACGTCACGGTCAAAGGAGAGAGGACGAAAGATGACGCCCAGTGACGACAGACCTACGGAGAAGCCGCAGAGGAGGGGAAGCAGAATTAAGAAGCCGACGATGAAGAAGCTGCTCGCGGTATCGGCGACCGCCGTCCTCGCGGGCGCTGGCGCGTGGCGGTTCCGGCGCTGGCCGCGACGCCCCCGCAGCTGCCCGCACGACATCACCGCCTTCCCGCAGCGCGACATGGTCGTGGCCGACGGCTACGCCCCCAACACCAAGCTCAACATCACCGTCAGGGGCGAGGATGGTACCCTGGAGGGTAGGGCCATTGGCACGACGGACCGGACAGGGTTCCTGGAGGTCAACCACCCCGGCGGCATCTGCTGGGGGGCCGGGGCGAACGCCGAGCCTCCAGGTCACCCCCGACATCTCGCCCGAGGACGTGGTCACGGTCGATCAGGCCGGCCCGGTTGAGAGCGACTCCTCCAGGATCATAAACGTCCAGATCGACAAGGACGATCCCGCCACGCCCGAGGACGAGAGCGGAGCGGCCTCCATCGAGGGCACCAACGTCGTGGTGCACGGCACCGCGCAGAACCGCCGACGGCGAGCCGGGTCGACCTCGACAGCTCGAGCAGAGGATCATCCAGCCCGAGTTCAGGGACCAGGCGTGCGACAGCCGCATCAACCAGGCGCGACATCCGCGCCGACAGCGCCGGCGGCCGCGTGCAGGGCATCGCGAACGCCCAGGGCAACCTCTCCTACGACAGCGCGACGTTCGACCCGAGCGATCCGAACCGCTTCGACTGGACGGCCATCTACACGGGCCTGAACCAGACGGAGAGGGAGCTCGCCGTCGAGGGCCAGTCCCGCATAATGTCGTGGATGGACGCGACCCCCGCTGGCGACCGGCTCGGCCTCACGATCTTCGAGGCGGACGAGGTGAACGGCCCCGGCTTCGGCGGCTGCCCGCGCCGGACCGGGTGGCCCTGGTGTCGCCCGAGGCACCCGAACGCCCCGTTGCTCTACGACAACGATCCGGCCGACGACGATCCCGCGAACCCGACCTTCCAGACCTACGACGCCTCGCAGTTGCTCGATCCCGCCGATCCCGCGACGGACCTGACGCAGCTTCACGAGGTAGTCGTCTTCCCCGAGCGCGACTTCGTCTCCGCTGCCGGTTACACGACCGGTCAGAACCTCGAGGTCGTCGTCAGGAGGCCCGGTACCGGCGATCATCGGCTCCGCCGGGGCGTCGCCGGCGGGACGGCGTCTTCGAGGTCAACCACCCCGGCGGCGCAACTGGACCGGCCAGACCCCGACATCAAGCCCGGCGACATCGTCGACCTCGTCCAGTTCGACGATCCCGACGGCAGCGTGGCGACCGGGCGGCCGGCGGGAACGGCGACGAAGTCGTCACCGGTGGCGAGACCCAGCGGACCATCAACGTCACCGCCAACCCGCGGCCAGTACCAACAACGGCACCCCCAACAACGTCAAGATCGACGGCTCGTATCAGGGGCGCAGAATCCCGACGGCACGCGCATCCCGCTCGACCGGCTCGAGCAGCGGATCATCCAGCCCGAGTTCAGGGGCACCGCGGGAGCCGCATCAGCAGGCGCGACATCCGCGCCGACAACGCCAGGGCGGCCGCGTGGAGGGCATCGCCGAACGCCCAGCGGCAACCTCACCTACCCCAACGCTAGCAGCAACTGGACGGCCACCTACACGGGCCTGAACACAACGAGATCGAGCCTCGCCCTCGAGGGCCAGATCCGCGTCCTCTCCTGGCTGGCCGCGGACGCCGACGACGAACGGTTCGGCATCACGATCTTCGAGGTCGGCGAGGCCGGTGGTCCCGGTATGGGTGGCGCTCCCCCGGCCGGCGACGAGTCTCTGCCCGTGGTCGAGTAGAAGGACCAACAACCGACTCACATAGAGTCGGCAAGGGGCCCCGTCCGTTGTGGACGGGGCCCTTATCGCGCTCGACGAACGCGATCGGAGCCCGTGGTCTTCGGCTACAGACGTCCGAACTTTTCCGAACTACGTTGCCCACGGCTGGTGAACGGGCGATCCTAGACCCTGGGTGGCCCGACCATGGCCAGGACCCTCAGCACGCCGTTCGCCGCGCCCAGCAAGTCCCACCCGGTCCGGCCGGAGTCCACTCCCGGCGGGGTTCTAGCTGGGGAACTCTCCGACCTTCTGCAGCACCGTGAACTCTGGCGGTCCCACGGTCCCGCTCGACCTCATCGTCTCCCTGACCGTCGGGTCGTTCAGGAAGCCCTCGAAGGCCTCCGCGCTCTCCCACTCGAAGAGCACCACCACCCTGGTCTCTTCCCCTTCCACCGTGTAGAGTTGCGTGCCCCGGTTGCCGTGGCGGCCCCTGGCCTCGGCGCCGGCCGTGGAGAAGACCCCCACGAACCTCTGCAGGTCCTCGATCTCGACGTTGCCCAGCACGTGGATCACTTGCTACCCCTCTTCCGTCCAGGGTCCGACTCATGCGGTGTCCACTGTTTGATCCCACCCGAGCCACCGGAGGATATCCTCGGCGACCTCGCGCACCGGCCCGTCGTTTTGCACCATCACGTCTTCGATGCCGACGCCCCTCGACGTCCGAAGCCAGGCCGCGGCCTCGCGCAGGTCATCTTGCCTGCCGCTCGTGACGCTGGGGCGGAGACGTTCCTCGATCCCCCGCAGGGGCACGCTCAGGCGGACGACCTTCAGTGGCATCCCAAGCGCGGCGCGCAGGCTCTCGAGCTCGGACTCGTCGCCGACCGCGCAGGCGAGGACGAAGTAGCGGACGCCGGCGTCGAGGTAATTGCCCACAACGGCGGCGAGATTCCTCAGAAACACGCGCTCCTCGGTCCCCGCGTCTTCCCTTCCCGTGTCGAACCACGCCAGCCAGTCGAGGTCCAGCGCACCGTAGGGGACGCCCCGCCCTTCGAGGATGTCCGCGATCTCCTCTACGACCGAGGTCATCCCCGAGCCGTACACGCCCGCTATGAGCACGGCTCGCGCGTCGTCTACGTCAGCCACGAAGGGTTCTCGCCCGCCTCGTTCCTCTTGGTAACCGGGCTTCTAGGCACACCGATCTCCTGGCTGTGATCCCCATCGGCTCGTATTGCAGCACGCAAAGGCGCCGTCGGCAATGCCGGCTGCAGAGCTCCGACCGAAAAAACCGGGCCTCAAGCCGACGAATCGCAAGAGGGCAGAGTGGCGCAGACTACAATGGTGGCACCCGACCAAGGAGGGGAACGTGTTCGATAGCGACGCGTCGTCGGCCACCGGGCGCTACCGGGTCGCGTTGGTCTCTGGCGAGATCCGGCAGAAGAGCCACGAGGAGAGCGTCCAGCAGGCATTGGACGTGGGGAGTGCGAGGGGCTGGGGACTGGTGAGCGCCACAACCACGAACGCGAGCGGCACGTGGGTCACCGCCATCTACTGGGACACGGCACCGTAAAGGTAGCCCAGGGCTGCAGCACGCGGCTTCGCGCAAGGTGGGCAACATTGTTGCCGTTGCATCGGTGGCCGGTCTGGCGCCCCTCTGACCATCGATGAGCGCGGACCGCAGGAAGTCGCGCGTCCGCGCCGCTACGGTTGACGGTTCCCGGCGCCGAGGATTTCTCGTCGCGGATGACGATCTTCTCCTAACTCTCCGGCAGCGGGCCGCGACTGGCGGCCTTGACTTCGTGGTGTAGGTCGGGATCGACATGTTCGGGTTCTTGCGGCAGACGCCGGACCGTTGGGAGAATCTATCTGGTAGGCTTCCCAGAACCCAGACGCATGAGAGGTCGCGTGGACGAGCAGAACTCCATCCTGAAGGTGTGGCGTGAAGCCCTGGAGATCATCCGCCGGTACCCTCTGGTGACGCTCCTGCCTGCCGTGCCGCTCGCTGCCCTTGCGGAGGTTCCCGCGTACCTGATCGAGGACCGTGTGTTCCTGGACCAGATCCTGACGTACCTGACCGCCGCGTTAGCCTACTACCTATACCTGGCGTACGCCGAAGGGCTCACGACCGACTACGAGCGCGGAGGCGACATCATCGCATCGCGTAGTGTGGTTGGGGAGCTGCTCGAAGCTGTGCCTTTCGTCCCTCGCGTCCTCGGGGCCGCTCTGATCACCATCCCGCTCGCGAGCGCGGCGTCGGTTCTGCTCCTGGTTCCGGGGGTGTGGCTGTTCACCCGTTGGTCGCTGTCTACCCCGGTGATCTGCAAGGAGAACCTGGGAATTCTCGCGTCCTTGAAACGCAGCAACGCGCTGGTGCGGGGACGCTTCTGGCCCATACTCGGTACGGCCACCGTCGCCTTCGTCATGGAGGAGGTGATTGTCCACGGTGGCGCGCTGGTAACCGGCTCGATCACGGGATCGGAGACCTGGGGCGAGTGGGTCGGCGGCTCGATCGTGGCGGCGCTGGCCATACCGATCGCGGCGCTCACCACCTCGCTGGCCTACTCGAGGCTCTCGCCGCTAGCGAAGCCTGCCAGAGTCGCCTGAGTCAAGGTATCCAGACGCACCACCGGTAAGCCTTCGTCTCCAGGCAAGGCGGCGCGGAACGTGGGTGAAGTGTCCCGCTCGCGGACGTCCGTCTTGGGGGCGTGCGTCCTGTTAACGGCTGCCCTTTCAGGCCCCCGGGAGGTATAGGTAGTAGGGCTTGGCCTCTAGATCCAGACCTGCGGCGTCCATGACCCTCTCCGCTTCCGAGGGGCGCGGGGCGAAGGTGCCGAGCAAGGTCTCGCTCAGGGTCGGGGCCTGGACGTAGCGGACCACGGTGGTCTCGTCGGCGTTGGCGAGGTCACCGGCTATCTTCGAGGCCTCGTCGATGCCGCCGAAGGAGTCGACCAGGCCGAGCTCCCTGGCCTGCTCGCCGGAGTAGATGCGGCCGTCGGCGATCTCGCGCACCCGCTCCTCGGGCAGGCCCCTACCCTCCACGATCACGCCCACGAACTCGTCGTAGGACTGGTCCACCAAGGACTGCAAGATCTCGCGCTCTTGCGGGGTGATCTCGCGGAAGGAGTTGCCGATGTCCTTGAACTTGCCGCTCTTGACGACGATCTGCGAGATGCCGTACTTGTTGGCCGCCTCGGTGAAGTTTGTGAGCTGGAAGATGACGCCAAGAGAGCCCGTCAGGGTGGTCTTGTTGGCGATTATGCGGTCCGCGGCGGTCGAGATGTAGTATCCGCCGGAGGCCGCCGTGTCGGCCATGGAGACGACGACCGGCTTGTCGGAGCGGTTCTTGAAGTCGAGGATGGCCTGGTGCATCTCGTCGCTGGCGGTGACGCCCCCGCCAGGCGAGTTGACCTCGAGCACGACGGCCCTGACGCTCGGATCGTCCTCGGCCTGCAGCAGGGCGCTTGAGAGTCCTTCGGGCGTGATGGTCGGCTGCGCGCCGGGCACGGCCGAGTCGGCCGAGGCTATGGTTCCCTCGACAGGCACGACGGCGATCTTCTCCGCCCCCTCGCCCGAGACGTACTCTTCTTCGTAGACTATCGGGACCGCCCCAGCCGTGTTGCTGGCGGCCCCGACGGTGAGGACTACCACGACGGCGGTGATGGCTACCGCCACGAGCCCGAGGGCGACGAGCCCGCCGACCACGAACGGCCACCTGCGCCGCCGACGTCCTCCGGTGTTCTCCGCGGGGGCTTCGCCTTGCTGGTCGCGGTCCTCCGGCTGCCGGGACGGTCCGTTAGTGGGTTCCAAGTCGCCTCTCCCTTCGACCGCCTGTGCGCGGTTGGCCTGTGCCCTACTGTTGCAGGATCTGTGGTCCGAGCAAAACCGCCGCCCCGACGACCCCAACGATACCAGCCAGGATTATAAGGGCGAGTATCCCAACGCACGAGATCGCGCAGGATCCCGCTGCCTCACCGTACGCCAGGCGGCGTGCCCGGGCGCTCCCGATGACCACGAGCACCGCGTACCACACGGCGGCCCCGAGCCCGAGCAGGCCGGCAACGTAGCCGAGAACCACGGCGGTGGCGCTTCCTACGCCGAACGCCACCTGTAGCAGAGCCAGGACCAGCCCGAGCGCCGCGGAAGCGAGGAGCGGCACCTGCGCCACGCCGACGGCGGCGAGCGTCCCCGAGAGCGGACCCTCGCCACCGAAAAAGCGCGTCACGAGCTGCATGAGGAGGGAGACGACGAGCCACGTGACGAAGGGGGAGAGGACCGAGAAGACGACGATGCCAACCTCGGTCGCCCGCTGGATGATCTCGATCGTGCCCGGCGGGAGGCCGGAGGGCACAGGCTGGCCCTCGAACTGCGAGCTGGTGATGCCGCCGAGAACGTCCACGAGGCTCGCGCCGAGGCCGAGCAACGCGTAGGCGGCCGTGATCAGAAAGGCCGCCAGCACCTGGCGTCTCTCGGCCGCCTCCCCCAAGACCCGAACCGGCGCCCAAAGTACGGCCGCGACGCCCAAAGCCGCTACACCCGGGAACTACGGCCCGGCACCTGGCGGCGGCCCCGGCGCCGGGTGCTCTCCAGGATGTCGCTGGCAGCGGCCTCCGGCGAGACGCCCTCGTCGCGGGCTTCGAGCGCCAGCCGCTCGCGGTGGCGTACGATCCAGAGGTACAGGTCCAACTCGGTGCGGTCGGGGAAGGCGTCGAGGATGCGCTCCTCCCGGATCATGTGCGCTATCGGATCGTACTGGTACTCGTGCCAGTCCCTCAAGACCTCCTCCGGCGAGACGTAACGCCGCCACAATTGGGAGAGCCGGAAGCCGTGCGCCTCGAGGTGGTCGGCGAGCCTCCGGTAGTCGGCGACGTCGGAGAACTCTATCTTCACCTCGGGGATCACGCGGTCCAGCGGCATGCGCTCCAAAAGGTGGCGGTGCTCGACCATGTGCAGGAGGTCGCGGGCGGTTACCGCCGAGCCTATCGGGACTCGGCTCCTGACCTCTATGACCTCGGCGTCGATCATCTCCACGCCCTGCTGGCGGGCGACGGAGACCCGGTGATTGCCGTCGTTGACGAAGTAGGCGTCCCCGATCTTGTAGAGGCTCACCGGCGGCAGCTCCTCGGCCCGGTGCATCATCTGGTCGATCCTCTTCCACCGCTGCCCGACCTCGGGCTTGGAGGGCAGAAAAGCCCGGTCGAAGTCCCGGTGACGCCCCACGCTGCCGACGATGTCCGCGACCCGCACGGTCCGCATCCCGCGGTAGGCCTGCGCGACCGCCCCCAGGGCCCCCTTTACCTCGTCGAACGAGAGGAGCTGGTTGGAGGCCGGGTCTTTCCTGAGGTACGCTCCGATCCGCCGCAAGAAGGCCCGCCGCCGGGCGCGCGAGAAGTCCCTGTCGGCCTGCTCGTTGGAGTCGATAAAGTTGGGCACGAAGAGAATCTACAACCCCCACCCGCAGACCACAAGCCGCTACGCATGGCGCGTGAAGCGTTTTGCACCGAAAGGTGTAATGCGGCCGCACGGAGATAGCTCCGGACTCGGGCCGCGACGCCTGACCATCCAGCGTCTCGGCGCGATGTCAGCCTTAGAAGTCTCCGCTCAGCGCCCTCAGCGCCCGTGTCCAGGTCAGGGCGCGGGCCACCTTGCCCTTGCGGCAGGCGAGCTCCAACGCCTCCACGAGCTCCGCGTGCGTCACGAGGTCACCGAACACGCCGAGGTAGGCGTCCCTGATAGTCGGGCGAGCCGGGGAACCACCCCACCCGAGCCCGTGCCGGCCAACGCGCCCCAGTCGGGGGCCGGGGCATCTAACCGCCGTACTCGTCGTGCAGGCGCCACCAGGAGTACGGTGGGTCCTGCGGGTAGCCCTCCGGCGAGTCCTCCCAGGTCTCCTGGCGCCCGAGCGCGGTTATGTCGAGAAAGCTCCAGACGGGACCGATCGCCTCGGCCGCGCGGCTGGTCGTGAAGTAGGTGCGAAAGATCTCGTCGCCGTCGCGCAGGAAGACGTTGAGGCCGAAGTACTCGGGGACGTCGAAGTCCTCGGAGAAGTCGTCGGTCGTGGTGAACCAGGGGATCGTCCAGTCCATGCGCTCCTTGAGCCGCCCGATCTCCGTTTGCGGCGCGGGGGAGATCAGGACCAGCGAGGTGTCGCGCGCGTGCAGGTGGGGGAGCGCGAAGTGGCCGATGTTGTCGACGAACATCGAGCAGCCACCGCAGCCCCTATCGGGCCAGCCGGCGACCCCGGGCTCGAAGAAGAAGCGGTAGACGATCAGCTGCCGGCGATCCTCGAAAAGTTCTAGCAAGCTCACCGAGCCGTCAGGCCCGTCGAACGCGTAGTCCTTCTCGACCTTTACCATCGGGAGCCTGCGCCGCTCGGCGGCCAGCGCATCCCGCGCCCTGGTAGCCTCCTTCTCTTTGACGAGCAGCTTGTCGCGGGCCGCTTGCCACTCGGCCGCCGAAACAACCTCTGGACGGTTCATCGAGATCTCCTTCCTGGTACTTGTCGAACCGGGCTTCACCGTCTCCACCCAGCGGCTATCAAACGTCCTAAATGGATACCGGGGTGCGACGGTCGGGGTGGCCGGCGGGATCCAGGACCCAGTGCTCCGACGCGGTCGCCCGGTACAGACGGTAGGCGGCCGGCGGTCGCACTTCCTGCAGGTCCCACGTGCCTGCTCCCCGATCCCTGGAGGCGTGGGAGAAGAGCACGATGCTCCGGTCGAGGTCGGCGCCAGCAAGCTCCTCGGCGACGGCCGACGCGAACACCCCCTGGCCCTCGCCGACGGGCGTGCGGGAGTCGAAGATCACGAGGCCGACCTCGGACCGTGCCACGAGGTTGCGCGAGTGCCTGGCTTCGGGAGACGAGACCCAGTAGAACTCCGTGTATCCCACAGACGCGTACCACAAGGGCGACACCCAGGGCCGGCCGGCGGCGTCCGCGGTCCCGAGCGTCAGGTAATCGTTGGTGTCGATGATGGTTCTCGCGACGGAACCGAGATCCTGCTCGCGATCCACTTTCCTCCTTTCTCGACCGGGCGAATCCAGAGACTGGGGCTCCCCTTCTTGGGTCGCAGCCGGAGCCGCGCTCGTTGTACGGTTGTCGCTCGCCGCGTTCTCCCCTCTACTTCACGACGCGGAACGTGAGATGGGTGACCCCAACGCCCTCGAGCACCCGCGTGCTCTCCAGCTCGATGGGTTCGGTTCCCAGGTGCTCGAACAGCCGGACGCCATCCCCGAGCAGTACGGGCACCAGGTCCACGTGTACCTCGTCGAGTAACCCGGCCCTGAGGCACTGCTGCGCGATGCTGGCGGCGCCCACGGCGACGGTCTTGTCAGCCGCGACCGCTTGCGCCTGCTCGACGGCGCTCTCCACGCCGTCCGTGACGAACGTGAACGGAGATCCTTCGTAGACCCATTCCTCTGGAGCCGCGTGCGTCACGACGAAGACCGGCCCGTCGAGCGGGTGTCGGCCGCCCCATCCGTTCGTGATGTCGAAGGTCCTGCGTCCCGATACCAGCGCTCCTATCGAGGAGAATACCTCGTGCAAGTGTTCGGCGCTCTGCTTCGAAACCTCGAAGGTCATCTCGCCGCTCGGCACCACGAATTCTGTGTCGCCGCTGGAGTACCAGTCGAAGAGCCGCATCCCTCCCTCGCCCAGAGGGTGTACCGGTCCGTCGTTCGGCCCGGCGATGAACCCGTCGAGCGACATTGTGAGCCCCGTCGCCACCTTGCCCATGCCTGTCCTCCTTTTCTCGAATCTAGTCGCGGGCGGATATCTGTTGCACGGCCCACCCGTTCCCGTCGGGGTCGCCGAAGAAGACGAAACCGACGTTGTCGAGGTCCTCTCCGTCCTGGGCCGGACGAGGACCCTCGGCGCCGATCACCTGGACCGCGCCCGCCTCCACGCCGCGCTCGACGAGCTGCGCCCGAGCCGCCCGGATGTCGTTCACGACCAGCTGCAAGCCCTTGAGCGAGCCGGGCTCCATGTTCACGACGCCTTTGCCCACGACGACCGAGCACCCAGATCCCGGGGGCGTAAGTTGCACGACGTGGAAGTCGTCGCTGATCTTCGTGTCGTGGTCGACCTCGAAGCCGAGCTTCTCGGCGTAGAAGGTCTTGGCGCGCTCCACGTCCGAGACGGGGACCACGACCACTTCGAGCGTCCAGTTCATGGCTTCCTCCTGGGGCGGTTGCCGGGTTTCCGTTGCGACGCTCTCACGATAATCCCGCGTCAGGAACCTTTCTTGTACGAAACGGCAACTCCGGCCGGCGTGTCAGACCGCAGGATCTGCGCGGGCGTGTGTCCCACCCATTGCTTTAGCGAACGGGTCAGGTGCGACTGGTCGAAATAGCCGGTGTCGTGGACGGCGTCCGAGATCGGCTTGCCTCGCCGCAAAAGCGCCGCCGCTCGCTGGGCGCGTTCGACCTGGCGAATGTGGCCCCGCGCCTGGCCGGTGGCCTGCAAGAACCGATGCCGCAGCGTGCGGGACGACAGCTTCAGAGGCCGGTCTCGTAGGGCGGCGTCCACGACCGGATCTCGCACCAGCACGCCGTTACGCACGAGCCCGTCCACGAAAGCCTCTATGTCGTCGTGGCCGGGAAATCGCCACGCGGAGCCCTTGAGCCAGAACGATCGGCTCGTCGCTTCGGGCAGCACCGTCTCTGTGTTCAAGAAGGTCCTTGCGGGCAGGTGGGGCATGAAGGCGCCGAGCTTGAACCTGATCCAGACGATCTCGGCGCCCGCGGTCCAGGACACGGCGCCGGCGGTCGTCAACGGCCCGACGACCAGCAGCCGCGCGTCGCCGTTGTGTCTCACGGAGACCATGTGCCAGTGGCTCTCGGCGGGGCGGATGGTGGCACCGTCGCCCGCGGTCCAGCCGCGCGTGACCGTCTCTACGTAGGGCGAATCCGACGGTCTTTCTTCGTAGACGATGGTCATGCCCTCGCCGCTCGCGTGCCCGGATTCGCCGCTATCAGGGCACGATATTGCGCCGGTGCGAGCGCCGTCCGGTCTCTACCGTCCGTAGAGGCCTCACTCAACTTTTCGCCTCCTGAGCTGGCCCGCCCGAGACGGAGATGGTCTCTATGTCCTGGGCGACTCTGGATAGATCGTCTTCGAACTGGTGTCCGTGGCCGTCGAGCTCACGGAACGTTGCCTGCGGGAACTTTACTTTGTAGAGGGCAAGGTGCGAGAAGGGCACCACCTCGTCGTCGCGACCGTGGTAGAAGAACATTGGCAAGCCGTCGGGGAACTTCGACGCGAAGTCCTCTCGTATCGCATCTTCTTCGATCTCCCAGCCCCCGGTTCCCACGTAGGGCGTCGCGACGAGGAACAGCCCGGCAAAGGGCCCCTCCACCGCTTCTTCGGAGAGGTACTTGAGCAGAACGAAAGCGCCCACGGAATGCCCGACGAGGACCACCTCGCCGTCCATCGCGGCGAGTTCTTCTGAGATCCTATCTTTCCAGGCCTCGACCTCGGGGCTACCTTCGTTCGGCATCTTCGGAGAGCGCACGTCGTACCCGCCCCCGAGAGCGTCCCGCAGGCTCGCCGCCAGCTTCTCGTCCGCCTCGTGCGCCCCATCTCCGCCGCCGTGGACGAACAGGATGTGGCTTTTCGTGCCGCTCACTAGTCCTCTAACCACTCGGTCTCCATACCGGGAACCGGGTGGATGTTGATCTGCCGCAGCGGGGTCGATCCGGTGTTCACGAACTTGTGCGGCGTGCCGGCCGGGGCGATGACGATCTGGCCCGCCGACGCGTCGATCGTGCTCTCCCCAACTGTGAATCGCGCCTCCCCATCCTGAACGATGAACGTCTCCTCGTAGGGATGCCGATGGAGGTCGGGTCCCGTACCGGGCCTGTTGCGGGTGATGAAGAACGAGACGCCGGCCCCGTGCTCGAGGCCGTCAAACCTAACGGCGTTCTCGCCGCCGGGGAGCTGATCAATGTCAATCACGTATCCGCCTTTATCTCCTGTCATCAGGCCTCATCTCAGTCCTCCTTCACGACGCGGAGATGAAGATGCGTGACCCCGAGGACCTCCGTCATTCGCGCGTTTTCGAGCCCGGTGGGCTCGTCGCCCATCAGGTTTCCGGGGCCGTCGTTCGGGCCGGCAACGAAGCCGTCCAGCGACATCGAAAGGTTTCCGATGACCCGCCCCATGCCCGCCTCCTGTCCGCGGCCTAGTTTCGGGGGGTATCTGCTGCACGCACCAGCTGTTGCCGTCAGGGTCATCGAAGAAGACGCACCCGACGTTGTCGAGGGACTCGCCCTCGCGGGCCGGGCGGTACGCGCCATCGTTGAAGACCTGCACGTCGCCGACCTCCACGCCCCGCTCGGCGAGCTCTGCGCGGGCGGCGCGCACGTCCGGGACCACGAGGAACACGCCGTCTATGGAGCCGGGCCTCATGTTCGTGGTTATGGTCCCCAGGTGAACGGAGCACGCGGACCCCGGCGGGGTCAACTGGACAAGACGGACCTCGTCGCTGACCCTGTAGTCTATGTCCACAGCGAAGCCGACCTTCTCGCCGTAGAAGTCTATGGCGCGGTCCATGTCTGAGACCGGGACCGTCACAACCTCTATCTTCCAGTCCATTACGCTGACCCCTTTCGAATCGTGGGCGAAATCCTGTGAACCCTCTTGCCCGACGGTTGGTCGAAGAATACGAAAAGCTCCCCGCCGGGCGCGAGCCAACGCTCGACCATGCCGCGCGCACGCTCGGGCTCGCGGTGAAAGAGACCGACACGGGCCGCGAAGTTCTTGTCGAAGCGCCGGTCTTTCAGGTCGAGGCCTTCGAGGTGCGCGACTAGGAACTCGGCACGGCCGGCCTCGACGTGCGTCGCGTTTCGGCGCGCCGCCGCCTGGATCATCTTCTCTGAGCGGTCAACCGCGGTGAGATGACCCTCTTCGAGGCGCTCGCAAACCAGCGTCGCCGCAACCCCGTGCCCGCACCCGATCTCGAGCACCCGATCGCCCGGGCCGATGTCCATCTTTTCGACGATGTTTCGCAACCGCTCGCTCCTGATGCCGGGCCCCCTTCCTACGGCCGACCGGCGGCCGGTGCTGGCGCCTCGGCGATGAGCACCTGGCCGGTCCGGGCCGGGTCGTCGGTGTCCTCTATGCCGCCCCACTCGGCCGCGAGCATGAACAACTTCCGGCCGTCTGGTCCGCCGAGCATGCACGCGAACCCGCCGCGGTCGAGCTCTATCGTCTGCAGCACCTCGCCGCCCTCGCGGACGCGGACGCAACGCTGGTTCGGCACGTCGGCGTACCAGACAGCCCCCTCGGCGTCCATGCAGATACCGTCGGGAGGGCCGTCTCCCGTGTCGGCCCATACACTCCGATTGGACAGGGTGCCGTCGGCGGCGATATCGAAGGCGCTCAGCCGCTGGGCCCAGGACTCGGCGACGATCAGGGTCGAGCCGTCGGGCGTGATGGCCATGCCGTTGCCGAACGCGATGTTGTCGGCTACCTGCCGCGTGGAGCCGTCGGGACGGACGAGCACGACGACCCCCGATTCCACGCCCTCACCCGTCTCGAAGTCGAAGATGCCGCCGTTGACGTAAGCGTTGCCACGGGTGTCCACGACGATCTCGTTGAACCCTTCGGCCAACCCGCCCAGGTCGGCGTGGGTCACGAGGGTCCCGTCAGGCTCCTGGCGAAGCAGCAGCGCCTCGGGTCCCGATACCACGAGCAGGCGACCATCCGGCAACCAGTCGATGCAGAACGGGATGGTCGTCGGGACGCGGACCATCACCTCGCTGTTGCCCGCAAGGTCCACGGCGATAATCTCCTGCGTACCCCAGTTGGAGAACCACAGACGGTCCTCGTGCCAGCGCGGCGACTCGCCGATCGCAAGGCCGGTCATAAGGATTCGCGGTTCGGACATCGAAAACTCCCTTCTTCGGCCCGCGGGGCAGGTAGCCCGACCGGCTAGTCGGCTGATCCCACCATCCACACGTGACCGTCGGGATCCCTGAACGCCCCCGAATAACCCCAGGCCTCCTCTTGAGGCGAACCGGCCACTTCTGCGCCGGCCTCCTTGGCCCTCTTTACCAACGCGTCAACGTCCTCTCGGCTTTGCACGCCCACGCTGACGATACACTCGGACACGCCTTTATCGGCGACGGCGTTACCCTGCGACACCCACGAGAACCCTCCCGTCGGGACGAGCATCAGGTTCGTCTGGCCGTGGAGGATGAACGTCACCGGTTCGGGCATATCCGAGCCTTCCTCGGGAGCACCGCCGAGGTCGAGCCCGATGCCGTCCCGATAGAACAGGAACGCCCGCCTGAGATCCTCGGTCGGCAGGGCCACGGTGACGTTCGCGAAATCCATGCTTTCACCCCACTATCGCTGTTCGAGATCCGGATCGCACGATCGGCTAGCTCTCGCTGACGGCCTGTTTGACGATCCCGTCGATCTGTGCGGCGGCGC
Source organism: uncultured Rubrobacteraceae bacterium (assembly GCA_963769655.1). GTDB lineage: Bacteria > Actinomycetota > Rubrobacteria > Rubrobacterales > Rubrobacteraceae > CAVYMT01. Next base: position 69,775 of record CAVYMT010000008.1, read on the forward strand.
CGAAATCGGCTGTGAGATGGTTCTTGGTCAGCGCGAACGCGACCCCCGTGGCGGTGTCGGCGTAGGCGAAGCTCCCGCCAACGCCCCCCACGCCGAACGTGCTCGGAGACTGTTGCGCGTCGCCCGCGAGACCGCCGACGGAGTAGCCCAGCGCCCAGGTACTGGGGAAACCCATGATCTGGTCCATCGCCGCTGAACGCCCCGGCGGAGATCTCGCGCAGCCGCTCGGGCGAGACGAGCCGGACGCCGTCCACCTCGCCCAGCAGCGCGGCGTACATGCGGGCCATCGCGCGGGCGGACATCTTGCCGCCGGCGGGGATGTCGGCCATCAGGATGTCGGCGCGGTTGCCGAACTCCGCGGTCGGGGTCACCGCCCGCGGCCCCAGCTTGAAGAACGGCGAATCGTCGGGCATCGAGGCGAGCATCTCCGCGCTGCCCTCCGCGTCCTCCAGCCGGGCCAGCCTGGCCGAGCTCGGACTCCGGCACGCCGAAGTAGAGCTCGTCGGCGATGCCCAGCGGCCCGGCCACCTCCTCGCGCAGGACCTGCGAGATCGGCTTGCCGGTGGCCCGGCGCACGATCTCGCCGACGATGTAGCCGAACGTGTAGGCGTGGTAGGCGATCTTGGTGCCCGGCTCCCACCAGGGCTCGGCGTCGGCGATCACGGCGCACATCTTGTCCCAGTCGCACAGGTCCTCCGGCGTGGTGTCGGCCGGTATGCCGGGCACGCCGACCGTGTGCGTCAGGGCGTGCCGGACGGTCGCGTTCTCCTTGCCGTGGGCGCCGAACTCCGGCCACAGCTCGACGATCGGGGTGTCGTAGCCGAAGACGCCGCGCTCGACCAGCACGTGCGCCACCGTGGCGGTCGCGCCCTTGCCGATCGAGTAGCAGTAGAACGGGGTGTCCGGCGTGACGGGCGCGGCCGGTCGACGGGTCGGCGACGCCCGCGACGGCGTCGACCACCGGCTCGCCATGCCGGTAGACGCTGACCTGCAGGCCCGTCTCGGCACCGGACTCGACCAACTGGTCGATGGCTTCCTGGACCTGCTGCTGAAGGTCGCTCACGGTGTGGTCCTCCTCGATAGTTCGTCGTCGGTTGGCAAGCGCCGTTGGGGCCTCTAAGCGGCCTCGCACTCGGCCACCTCGTGCTCGGCGGCCTCTGCCCCGGCGCGGGGCTCTTCTACTGGCTGGTGGTCAGACCGCAGCACCGTCACGGCGATGGCGACGGCGACGACCACGAGGGCGGCCCCGATCAGGAACGCGAGCTGGAACCCGCCCGTCAGGGCCGCGGCGGCCGGCTCGCCGTCCTGGATCAGGGCTTCGGTGCGCTGCGCCGAGAGGGTGGCGAGGACGGCGAGCCCGACGGCCGCGCCGACCTGCACGGTGGTATTGACCAGGCCGGAAGCGAGCCCCGCATCACTCGGCGTCGCGCCCGACATCGCCAACGCCGCCAGCGCCGGGAACGAGGCGCCCACGCCGGTCCCTATCAGGATCATCGAGGGCAACACGTCGATGAGGTAGCTGCCGTCGACGGGAACGCGCGCCATCAGGGCGAGCCCGACGGCGACGAGCGCGAGGCCCGGCAGCAGCGTGGTCCTGGCGCCGAAGCGCGTGACCAGACGCTCGGAGTAGCGGACCGACAGCGTCCCCATCACGATGGTCGTGGGCAGGAAGGCCAGGCCGGTCTGGAGGGCATCGTAGCCGAGCACCTGTTGCAAGTAGAGCACCCCGAGAAAGAACATCCCGAACAGCCCGGCGACGGCCAGCGCCTGGATGATGTTGGCCCCGGAAACGTTGCGCGAGCGGAAGATCCGCAAGGGTATGAGGGGGGTCCGAGCCGTCGCCTCGCGCGCCACAAAGGCGACCAGCAAGGCGGCCGTGGCGGCTCCGAGCCCGAGCGTGGGGCCCGCCGACCAGCCGAACCTGGCGGCCGGTTCGACGATCGTGTACACGCCGAGCATCAGGGCGCCGGTGATCAGGCCCGCCCCGAGAAAGTCCGTCCCGCGCCCGAGACCGATACCCTTGTCCGCCTCCAGCACCTTCACCGCCAGCACCGCCGTCGCGACGCCGACAGGAATGTTTATGAAGAAGATCCAGTGCCAGTTGATCGACTGGGTCAACACGCCGCCGGCGAGCAGTCCGATGGAGCCGCCGGCGGAGGCGACGAAGCTGAAGACGCCGATGGCCTTGGCCTGCTCCCGCGGCTCGGGGAACATGGTGACGATCATGCCCAGGATCACAGCTGTGGTCATCGCGCCGCCAACACCCTGCAGGAAACGGGCCGAGACGAGCATCCCCTGGCTCTGCGCGAGCCCGCACACCAACGAGGCTACCGTGAAGACGCCCAGGCCAGCGAGGAACATCCCCCTGCGGGAGATGAGGTCCCCGAGCCGCCCGGCGAGCAGGAGCAGGCCACCGAAGGCGATGAGATAAGCGTTCACGACCCAGGCGAGGCCCGCAGGCGAGAAACCGAGGTCACGCTGGATCGCCGGCAAAGCCACGTTGACCACGGTGGCGTCGAGGACGATCATGAGCATTCCCGCGCAGAGGACGTAGAGGGCGACCCAACGGTTCACGCCGGTAACGTCCTGAGATCTGTCGCTCGCGTCGTGCCTCATACGAAACGCGCTCCTCTCTCGAATGCCAACCGTTACTGACCTGAGAATACGGCAATAGTCCTAAAATTTAACTACCTGATTTGATTTAGCATCTATGAAACCGATGACCGGGAAACTTGGCATCGGTGTCGTAAATACGGTGGGTCTGGGACTGGCCTGATGGCTACTCCAGAGGGTCCTGGGACGAGCTGCCAGACTGTTTTTCGATGTAGTCGGCGAAGTCCTCTGGCCCCCGTTGCGCGGGCTGTCGGCCGGTTCCGGCGAGGGCCCTTGCGAACGTCCGCGACGACGCGGATGCGACGAACGCCCGGCCGAGTTCGTCTACCACCTTTGGCGGCGTCCCGGCCGGCGCCGCGACGCCCCCGAAGACGGGGACGCTCACCTCGTGGCCGAGCTCCCCCGCGGTGGGAACGTTTGGCAGGTCTTTGGATCTAGCCTCGCCGAACACCGCGAGCGCCTCGAGCTCACCCGCCCACACGTCCGTCAGAACCTGCCCGTCGAGCGGCACAAGGGCGGCCTCCACCTCCGCGTCGTAGATGGCCTGAATTGGAGACTTGGTTGCGGGGGACTTGGGGGAGAGATCCAGCCCCGACTCGCGCTCCAGGGCGAGGGTGCCGGCCCGGTAGACGGTGCCCGCACCGTGGTCCGCGATTTCCACGAAACCGGGATCCTCCCTCGCGGCCTCGACCAGCTCCCCGAAGTTCTCGAAGTCCTCCCACTGCAGGGTCTCGACCTCGGGATCCCCCTTCACCACGAGCACCGCGAAGCCGACGTCGGTCTGGGCCACCATCTCCAGGTCCCCAGACCCGGCGCCTGGCGCCAGCAGGCCCTCGGTTACGTAGGCGAGCTGGTGGCCGTCGGGCTCCTCGTTGGCGACGTCGCGCCAGGCGAGGCGCCCGCCTTCGCCGGGGCGCTGGTCGACGAAGAGACGCGTGCCGAGCGGGCCCTCCGACAGGCCGGCAAGAACGCGGGCGGAGCGGTCCAGCGGCTCGCCCTCCTCGGCCGGCACGACGAGGCGCGTGGAGGGCTGGAAGGCCTGATGACCCAGCCCGTCTCCTTCGGAGGAACCCGCGGTTCCGGAGCCCTGACCCGCCGCCCGGTCCTGGCCCGCACCGTCCCCGGCGGACCGCCCCGAAGCGTCGCCCTCGCCCGAGCACCCGACCGCGAGCGCCGTCAGAGCGAGGGCAGCCGCAAGGACCAGAGCCAGCACCCCAGAACCCCGATCCGACAACCGCCCTCCTTGCCACCCGAACGTCCGTCCAAGATCGCCCGGTCCCGATGTAGACCGTCGATCGTCCACTTCAGACACCTTACACTGGTGCTTAAACACCAGTCAATACCTTTTGCAGGTGTCACCAGCATTTGTCACCGATCTAAGCTGTACACTGGTGTCGATGAGGGGCGGTCCGAACAACACGTTCTTCGAATCGGAGCCGGGCGGGCGCGAGGCGGCGCCGGGTCCTTTGGCGCTGGTGCAGGCGTTCGTCAACACGGCGGCGAGCGAGGGGGAGCTTCACTGGGAGGCGTTCGCGGGCCCGGGTTCCCTGCGGTCTTGGTTGGTGGGGCAGGGGTTGCTGGCCGATGGGGAGCCGGTCGGGGAGGCCGACCTCGGGCGGGCGAAGGAGGTCAGGGAGGCGCTGCGGGCGTTGCTCGCCGCTAACAACGGTGGCGCGGCGGATCCGGGAGCCGTCCGGGCGCTGAATCGGGCCGCCGAAAGGGCCAGGCTAACGGTCCGGTTCGCCGCGGACGGGAGCGCGGCGCTGAAGCCCGGCGCGGGCGGGGTCGATGGGGCCGTCGGAAGGGTCCTGGCCGCGGCCCAAGCCGGGATGGAGGAGGGGACGTGGGTGCGCCTCAAGGCCTGCGCCAACGGGGGGTGCGCCTGGGCTTTCTACGACCGCTCCAAGAACCGTTCGGGGCGGTGGTGCTCGATGAACGTGTGCGGCAACAGAAAAAAGACGCGCGCCTACCGGCGCCGCGCGAGCCTTCGGGGGTCCTAGTAGGGGTGCCGGGCCGCGATTCGCCATTGCGAGTGGTGCGCGCAGCTGTCACAGCTCCAGGATGCGGTGCCCGAAGACGTTTAGCACCTTGGTCTCGCCGCTGCGCGCGGCCCGCGGCTGGTCCGGGCCGTAGAGGTGCACGTGGCCGTGCAGCCACAGGCGTGGGTGGTGGCGGTTCACCAGGCTCAGGAAAGACTCGAATCCCGCGTGGACGTGGTCCTCGCGGTCTCCCAGGCCAAAAGGCGGGGAGTGGGTGACGAAGATCCCCGGCCTCGGCCGGCCGACGAGTGCCCGGCATCGGATCCTGGTCGACAGCGCCAGCGCCCGGCGGCGCATCTGGCGCTCGGTGTACTGGTTGGGGCCGCCGGAGTAGAGTGGGGAGCCGGAGAGCCCCGCGAGCACGACGCCACCACCGACATCGACGACCTGGCCGTCGATGGGGGTGCAGCCGCCGGGCTCCTCCGGGCCGTCGGGGGCCGGGTCGTGGTTGCCGAGCACGTAGTAGACCGGCGCGCCGAGAAAGGTGACCACGTACTCCAGGTACTCGAACGGTAGGTCGCCGCAGGAGATCACCGCCTCCACCCCGCGGGCGTAGGCGTTGAGCGCCGGCCCGTAGAGCATAGGCTCCACCCGGTCGCTGATGCACAGCACCTTCATGAGACCCTCGAACCCGTGACCCCGCTCACCCGATCAAGCATACCGACTTCGCTGACCGGCGCCCGCCGACTTTGCTTCGCCACACGATACAAAACATCAACATGTTGTATAGCGAGGGACTTTCGACCAAAGATATAGGTCTGTATACTCCGGTCCTCATCCGGTCCGCTCGGTGAGCAAGACCGGTAGGCGGGGGCTTTTGCAAGGGGGGCGAGATACCCGTGAGGCGCTTGATCGCATTATTCGTGGCCCTGGCGTTGGCCGGCGGTGTGCTAGGGACGGTCGTCAGGAGTCCGGCGGCGCAGGTGGAAGACACGTTGCTTGATGCCTGCGGGGGGGAAGAGCGGCAGATAAGGGCCGCCGCCCTGCCCGACGTCGTGGCGCCGGAGGCGTGCCCGGTCGAGGGGAGGCCCATCGTCGACGGCGCGGTCGCGAGCGTCGTCCCCCCGCCTGGTGAAGGCGTGTACGCGGAGGCGCTGACCACCTCGGGCACCCAGGAGCTGGGGGTGCATCGATCCAAAGACGGGAGCATAGAGCTCGAGCACGTCGGGGACGATACGGTCGGGCTCGATTCCGGGGATCTTGCGCGGGCGGCAAAGGGCCCCGGCGAGTGCACCGACCCGGCGTTCACGCTCAACGGCTGGCGGGTGAGGTCGGATTTCGCTTACCTCTTCAACGCGCGGAGCACGCCCCGCGGCCTCTCGCCGGGCGCCGCCAGGAGGGCCGTGGTCGGGGCCGGGCGGAACATCGTTGGCATGCGGAGCGCGTGTCGCGGCGGGGACCGCATCCCGGTGTCGCTGAAATTCAGGGGGGGCACCCGCCGCACAGCCGACAGGTCCGACGGCGCCTGCCAGAACAGCGACGGCGTCAGCGTGGTCTCCTTCGGCGCTCTGCCGAACCGAAAGACCCTCGCGGTTACGTGCGTCTTCTACAGGTTCGTGACAGGCTACGACAACGTCACAAGCTCAGACGTCAAGATCAACGGTTCGGGGTTCGACTGGACGACCAAACCGGGGGCTCGCGCCTGCAAGCGAGAGTGGGATCTCGAGAGCGTCCTGACGCACGAGCGCGGTCACACCTTCGGGTTGGGCCACGTCCTGGAGAAGAGGCACAGGAAGCTGACGATGAGCACGATCGTCAACGGCCCTTGCCAGACCGCCGAGAGGACCCTGGGCCGCGGCGACATCATCGGGCTCAGCCGCAAGTACCGCTAGGCGAAGCCGCGAGGCTCGGCGGGGTTGGGCCGTGCGGGGCCCGGGTAAGACCGCCGAGATAGATTCGACGCGGGAGGCGCGGCGTTGGCGGGACCAGAGACGCCCAAGCTCATGGTTGACGTGGTCATCCCTTCGGAGAGGGGGATCGTCGTGATCCGGCGCGGCGGCGAACCCTTCGAAGGCCAGTGGGCGCTACCCGGAGGCTTCGTCGAGGTGGGGGAGACGGTCGAGGTGGCCGCGGCCCGCGAGGTGGCCGAGGAGACGGGCCTCGCCGTGGAGCTCGCGGGGCTCGTCGGCGTCTACTCCGACCCCGGGCGAGATCCCCGCGGCCACAACGTCAGCGTCGCGTTTCTGGCCCGGGTCCTGGGCGGCGAGCTCGCGGCCGCCAGCGACGCCACGGAGGTCGCGGTGGTAGATCCGGGAGCCGTCGAGCTCGCCTTCGACCACCGCCGCATCGTCGACGACGCCCTGAGCCTGGACTAGCGCGAGTTCGCGCCCGACGCTAGCTCACGCGGCGGTCAGGACGATAGGGCTGCCCTTCGTCACGACTATGGTGTGTTCGTGGTGGGCCACGGGGCTGCCGTCGGCGCTCTTGAGCGTCCAGCCGTCGTCCCCCTCGACCGTCCACGCGGAGCCGGAGGAGATGATCGGCTCGATGGTCAGGACGAGGCCCTCTGACAGCGGAGCGCGCAGCCGCCGGTCGTAGTAATTGGGGACCGTCGGCTCTTCGTGCACGGTCCTGCCGACCCCATGGCTGCAGAGTTCGGGCAGGACGGCGAACCCCCACTTGCCCACCGCAGTCTGTACCGCGCGCCCGATCTTGTTCAGCGGCCGACCGGCCCGGGCGACGGCGGCGCCCCGCTCGAAGGCGTACGCTGCGCAGTCGCGGAGCCCTTCGTTCAGGCGGTCGGAGGGGGGTAGCGCCACCGTGACCGCCGCGTCCGCGACGTAGCCGCCGAGCTCCGCGGTGACGTCTATCTTGACCAGGTCGCCGGGCTCTATGACGCGCCCGCCGGGTACGCCATGCACCGCCTCCTCGTTCACGCTGATGCAGTTGACGCCGGGGAAGCCCTTGAAGAGACGCGGCGCGGAGCGGGCGCCGTGATCCTCGAAGACGCGGGCGCCGACGGCGTCGAGCTCGGCTGTGGTCATGCCCGGCTCGACCGTGCCCTCCATCTCCCTCAGGGCGAGGGCGACGACCCGTCCAGCTGCCCTGAGGCCGGCCAGGTCCCTCTCCGAACCGATGGTCATGCGCGCTCCCTTCGGGTGCCCCGGTCGGGGTGATTGTACAGGTGTGGGTTCGAGGGCCGTGCCGCGGACGCCGGGCGGTATAGAATGTATGCGAAGGAGGCCGCGAGAACTTGGACTGGGACATCATCTTCTGGGCCGTGTTGGCCGCCCTCGCCTTCGTCGGGGAGCTTCTAACCGTCTCTTTCTTCTTGCTCTTCTTCTCTATTGGCGCCGTGGCCGCGCTCGTGATGGCCTTCGCGGGGGCAGGCCTGGCGTTGCAGGCCATAGGGTTTCTCGCGGCGTCGATGTTGAGCATGGTGGTCCTCAGGCCGGCGGTAATGCACCGGCTCTCGCTGCGGGGCGGCGAGCCGTACGTGGGGCGCGGGGATATCACGGGCAAGAGCGGGGTGATGACCAGCGCCATCGAGCCCGGTGGCAGCGGGACGGTGCGCATAGGGGTCGGCGAGTTGTGGACGGCGCGCTCCGTGCACCCCGACGAAGGAATTGAGGAGGGCCGCAGGGTGCGAATCTTGTACACGGATGGGATCACGGCTCTCGTCGAGGCCGTGGAGCTCGAGAAAGGGGAAGGGTCGTGAGCGTGGGGCTGATAGTACTCGCCATTCTGGCCGTCGTGTTGCTGGTGGTGGCGGCCAGGACCATCAGGGTGATCCCACAGAGCCGGGTCGCCATCGTGCAGCGCCTCGGGCGTTACCACCGGACCGCCCAGAGCGGGCTGACCTTCGTCGTCCCCGTGGTGGACAAGATGCTGCCCAAGACGGATCTTCGGGAGCAGGTTATCGCCTTCCAGCCGCAGGCGGTCATCACCAGCGACAACGTCGGGATGCAGATCTCCACGGTCGTCTACTACCAGGTCGTCGACGCGCGGGCCTCCGAATACGAGGTAGCCAACTTCCACCTGGCGCTCGAGCAGATCACGCAGACCACCCTGCGCAACGTCATCGGCAACCTGATCCTGGACAAGACCCTCACCTCGCGCGACGAGATCAACGCCAAGCTTCGCACGGTCCTAGACGAGGTGACGGAGAAGTGGGGCATCCGGGTGACGCGGGTGGAGCTCAAGGAGATCATCCCCCCGCGCGACATCCAGCAGGCGATGGAGAAACAGATGCAGGCCGAGCGGACCCGCAGGGCCGCCATCCTTACCGCCGAGGGCGACAAGCGCGCCGCGATCTTGAAGTCGGAGGGCGAGAAGGAGTCGGCCATCCTGAGGGCCGAGGGCGACAAGCGCGCCGCCGTCTTGAGGGCCGAGGGCGACGCCGAGGCCTACCGCAACGTCCAGGACGCCCAGATCGAGATGACCGGCCGGCTCTTCGAGCGGCTCGAGTCCTCCGAACTCTCCCCGGAAGCCCTCCGTTACCTGTACCTGCGGGCGCTGCCAGAGATGGCGCAGGGCCCGGCGAGCAAGCTGTTCGTCGTCCCTTCGGAGATCCAGGACCTCGCCGGGACGATCGGCGCCCTGGCCGGCGGCGCCTCCCTCGCCAACGAGGACGGCCCGGAGGACGCGGGAGGCCGACCCGACGCCCCCCGGATCGCAGGCCCGGCCCGCCGCGGCATAGAGTCGTAGAACGCCGCCGACGGCTGGCCCGGGCCTTTCCGAGGTGCGCCGCCGCGCGGGGGTCGTTATGCTGCACGGGTAACTTGGCTGGGGCACAGCATCCCCAAGGGGAGAAGGAGGCACGGTGAGACGTCTGGTTCTGTTGTTGACGATCACGACGATGGCGGTGCTGCTGGTGGCGGGTGTTGCCCTGGCAGCGACGGTGAACTGCAACGGTGGGCGGTGCACGGGGACCAACAACGCCGACACCATGTTCGGCAGCTCCAATCGCGACGTCATAAACAGTTTGCGCGGCGGCGACCTCGCGCGGGGCGCCGGAGGCGGGGACGTGGTGAACGGCGACGGCGGTCGGGACCGGCTTGAGGGAGGCCCGGCCAACGACACGGTCAACGGCGATGCGGGAGACGACATCGTCGCCGGCAACTCGGGCAACGACCGGATGAACGGGGGTAGCGGGAGCGATCGCATGGAGGCCGCCGACGGGGAGACCGACCGCGTCTTCTGCGGCAGCGGACGCCAGGATGTCGCCGTCTTCGACCGGGGCATAGACATCCTCTCGAGGTGCGAGATCCGGGTGCCCAGAAGGTAGAGAATCCTGGCCGGGCGCTCCGGAGCTTAGCGGAAAAATCGCCTTGACCTTCGGTGCATCCGGGAGTATCTTCTTGGCTAGAAAACCGAATACGCCAACGCCTAATCTCCTAGCGGAGAGCGGGGGACCCAACGGCGGCCGGGCAAGACCCGCCGTCAGGGGTGAATCACCGGTCAGCGAACGCCAGCCGGTGTAGGGCTTAACTCTTTCGGCCCGAACCCGACAGCTAACCTCGTAGGCGAGAAGAAAGAGGGCACCCGGGACCGAGTGGTCCGAGCTCGTTGAAGGCGGGCCGGGCTGGGAGGCTTCGGGCGGTCAGATCTACGCGGGCGACATCTCTGCGACCACCTCGGAATTGCGGGGCGGTTGGCGGATAGAGCCGGTGGCTGCGAACCCTCTGTTGTGGAGGCGTGATGCGGCGCCGGCTTTTCTCATGCCGCATCCCGTAGAGAGGAGTCGGCCCGTGGCCCGCAGGCAGAGCAAGACCGAGGCAGCCATCAGCGACGCGATGATGGCCTTCCAGCACGAGTTCGTCGGACGTGGTCCCGACAGGGCCAGGACGTACATGGTGGACGATCTGGTGGTCGTTCGCTCCTTCGGGGTTCTCACCCCCGCCGAAAAGCAGCTCGCAAAGAGCTCCGAAGGGCGCAGGATCATCAAGTCCATGCGCCAGCAGGTGCTCGAAGCCGGGCGCGCGATCCTCGAGGGCATAGTCGAGAAGCACACCGGCGCGAGGGTCGTCTCCGTGCACTCCGACATCTCCACGAAGAGCGGGGAGTGGATGGATGTCTTCGTGCTCGACCGGGTCGTGGAGGAGGCTTAGTGGACCTCTTGGGCAACGTCGTTCTCGGACTGATCTCGCTGGCACTGCTCGCCTACCTGCTGTACGTAATCGTGCGCCCCGGGAGGTTCTGAGCGTGGAAGCGCAGAAGCCGCCCCGCGAGGAGCGGGCCCGCAACATCGCCCAGACCCGAGGGGTCTTCGACCCGGAGCTATCCCGGCAGGCGGCGCGGGATGCCGTCAGGAAGCTCGACCCGCGGGAGATGGTCCGCAACCCGGTCATGTTCGTGGTCGAGGTCGGCACGGCCGTCGTCGGTTTCCTCGCGGCCTACTACCTCGCTGTCGATCCCGCGCGATTTGCTTACAACGCCGCGATCTTCGCGCTGCTCCTGCTTACGGTCCTGTTTGCCAACTTCGCCGAAGGTCTGGCCGAAGCGCGCGGCAGGGCGCAGGCCGACTCCTTGCGCAAGACCCGCGCGGATACCCCGGCCCGCAGGCTGGTGGACGGCCGGGAGGAGCAGGCCTCCAGCACCGACCTCGTCAAGGGCGACAGGTTCGTCGTGGAAGCCGGCGAGATCATCGCGGCCGACGGCGAGATCGTCGAGGGCATAGCCTCCGTCGACGAGTCGGCCATTACGGGCGAGTCCGCGCCGGTAATCCGGGAGGCCGGCTCCGACTTCTCCAGCGTTACCGGCGGGACGCGCGTGCTGTCCGACCACATCGTCGTCGAGGTGACCTCCGATCCGGGCCAGAGCTTCCTGGACACCATGATCTCGCTGGTCGAGGGCGCCAGCCGCCAGAAGACGCCGAACGAGATCGCCCTGACCATCCTGCTCGCGGCTCTTGACCGCCATCTTCCTCATCGTCACGGTGACGCTGCTGCCCTTCTCCGTCTACACCGGCGAGCCGGTCGAGCCAGCGACCCTCATAGCGTTGCTGGTCTGCCTGATACCGACGACCATCGGTGCCCTGCTCTCGGCCATAGGTATCGCCGGGATGGACCGCGCCGTGCGGGCGAACGTCCTCGCCAAGAGCGGCCGGGCCGTCGAGGTAGCCGGCGACGTGGATACCCTGCTCCTCGACAAGACCGGCACCGTTACCCTGGGCAACCGGCGGGCCACCGAATTCGTCCCCCTCGAGGACGCCTTCGAGGAGGAACTGCGCCGTGCCGCGTACCTCTCGTCCCTGGCCGACGAGACCCCCGAGGGACGCTCCATCGTCGAGCTCGTCGAGGAGCAGGGCGTCGAGCCCGAGAACCTCGACGGGGCCCAGTTCGTGCCCTTCACGCGCCCAGACCAGGATGAGTGGCGTGGACCTGCGCCGAACGGGGTGGAGATCCGCAAGGGCGCCGTGGACGCCATAAAGCGCTACGCCACGAGGAACGGCGGCGCGCCATCGCGGCTCGACGAACTATCCGACGAGATAGCGAGCAACGGAGGAACCCCGCTCGCGGTGGCGAACGGTGGCGAGGTGCTCGGGCTCGTCAAGCTCGAGGACATCGTCAAGCCTGGTATGCGGGAGCGCTTCGACAGGCTCAGGGCGGCCGGCATCCGCACCGTCATGATCACGGGCGACAACCCCCTCACCGCCCGCTACATCGCCTCCCAGGCCGGGGTGGACGACTTTATCGCCGAGGCCACGCCCGAAGAGAAGCTCAAGTTCGTGCGCGCCGAGCAGGAAAAGGGGCACCTCATCGCCATGACCGGCGACGGAACCAACGATGCCCCGGCCCTCGCGCAGGCCGACGTCGGGCTTGACTATGAACTCCGGCACCCAGGCGGCCAAAGAGGCCGGCAACATGGTCGACCTCGACTCCGACCCGACCAAGCTCATCGAGACCGTCGAGATCGGCAAGCAGCTCCTGATCACGCGCGGGGCGCTCACCACCTTCTCGGTAGCGAACGACGTGGCCAAGTTCTTCGCGATCATCCCGGCCATGTTCGTCATCGCCTACCCCGAGCTCGCGGCGCTGAACGTTATGGGCCTCGCGACACCTCAGAGCGCGATCCTCTCGGCCGTCATCTTCAACGCGATCATCATCCCGCTCCTGATACCGCTGGCCCTGCGCGGCGTGCGATACCGGCCCGTGAGCGCGGACGCGCTCTTGCGGCGCAACCTGCTCGATCTACGGCCTCGGGGGCGTCATAGCCCCGTTTATCGCCATAAAGCTCATAGACCTGGCGCTCGTGTTGCTGAGCCTGACCTGAGAGAAAGGACCGTCCTGGTGCTCGACCTGATCTTCCTGACCCTCACGGTGGCTTGCTTCGCCGCCTTCGTCCTGTACGCGAACTACCTCGACAGACTCTAGGAGGAGCGTTGCTCTCGGTATCTATCCGCATCGGCGGCATCGTGCTCATGATGGCCCTGCTGTACTTCGGCCCGTTCTAGGGGGAAGGACTTCATGCTCAGAGAGATCTTGCAGATGGTCGCCATCCTGCTGGTGCTGGCCGCCCTGGTTGTGCCGGTGGGAAGGTACCTCGTTACCATCTTCTCCGGCGAACGGCACCTCCTGCCCGAGCGTCTGACCTACCGGCTCTTCGGCGTAGACCCCGAGGAGGATATGAGCTGGAAGCGCTACGCCCTGGCCCTGGTGCTGGCCAACGGCGCTTTCATGCTCCTCGGGTACGGGTTGCTCCGCCTTCAGGGCGTGTTGCCGCTCAACCCCCTGGGGCTCCCGCCACAGGACCCGGACCTCGCGTTCAATACGGCAGCCTCGTTCATCACCAACACCAACTGGCAGGCGTACTCCGGGGAGCTTAGCCTCTCCTACTTCAACCAGATGGCGATGGTCCAGTTCATGATGTTCATGTCCCCGGCGACGGCGTTCGCCGCGGCCGCGGCGGTGATCCGGGGCTTCACCCGCGTCGAGGCCGGGGGGCTAGGCAACTTCTGGGTCGACCTGACGCGTATCACCTACCGCTTTCTGCTGCCGGTCTGCTTTGTCATAGCGCTCCTGTTCGTATGGCAGGGCGAGACCCAGACCCTTTCGACGAGCGCGACCGTCGGAACCGTCGAGGGCGGAACGCAGGAGATAGCCCGCGGCCCGGTGGCGAGCCTCTCCTCGATAAAGCACATCGGCACCAACGGTGGCGGGTTCTTCAGCCAGAACTCTTCTCACCCCTACGAGAACCCGACCAACCTGACAAACGCCGTCCAGATCGTGTCCATGCTGGTGCTCTCGGCGGCGACCGTCTACGCGTTCGGGATCATGATCTCGCGGCGCAAGCAGGGCTGGGCGCTGTTCGCGGCCTACGCGATCTTGTTCGTGGGCTCGCTCGCCTTCGCCTACGGGGCCGAACGTTACGGCAACCCTATCCTGACCGACGCCGGGGCGGACCAGAGCCTCACGGCCGAGCAGGCCGGCGGTAGCATGGAGGGCAAGGAGGTCCGCTTCGGACCCGCCCTCTCCGCCCTGTTCACGACGGTGACAACCGCGGCAGAGACCGGGTCGGTCAACAACATGCACGACTCGTTGACGCCTTTGGGGGGGCTGGTGGCGCTCTTCAACCTCCAGTTCACCGCCGTGTTCGGGGGAGTTGGGGTGGGGTTCGTTTACCTGATCCAGTACGTCGTCGTCGCGGTCTTTATCGTGGGCCTGATGGTGGGACGCAGCCCGGAGTTCCTGGGCAAGAAGATAGAGGCGCGGGAGGTATCGCTCGCGGTCCTGGCCCTGCTGATCGGCCCCGCGTGCATCTTGGGGCTCACGGGCCTCGCGATGGTCTGGCCGGGGGCGCTGGAAAGCCTGAACAACCCCAACTCGCACGGTTTCTCGGAGATCCTTTACGCCTACTCCACGGCCACGCAGAACAACGGCTCGGCTTTCGAGGGCATAACCGACGACACCTACTTCTACAACACTACCGTGGGGCTCGCGATGCTGATCGGACGCTACGCGACCATCGTGCCGCTGGTGGCGATGGCCGGTTCCCTGGCCGCCAAAAAGCGGGTGCCAGAGAGCGCGGGTACCTTCTCTACCGCGACCCCGACGTTTGCGGCTTACGCTGGTGGCGGTCGTCGTGGTCATCGGCGGGCTGACCTACTTCCCCGCGTGGTCGCTGGGCCCGATAGTCGAGCACTTCCAGATGCTCGAGGGCGAGACCTTCTCGTTGGGAGGCTGATATGGAGATACGGCAAAATACCAACAGGGACGCCTCCATTGCGTCGCTCGTCAGGCCCGTTGTCGTGTCGACGATCCTCTTCGCGCTGGTCTGCGGTATCGCCTACCCGCTGTCGCTGACCGGCGTCGCCCAGGTCTTGTTCCCGTACCAGGCCCAGGGCAGCCTCATCGAAAGCGACGGCGAGGTCGCGGGCTCGGGGCTGATCGGCCAGGAGTTCACCGAGCCGCAGTACTTCCACCCGCGTCCCAGCGTGACGCTGGACAACGTCGGGGAGGAGGACCTCCCGTACAACGCCGCCAACAGCAGGGGCAGCAACTACGGGCCGACCAACGAGGCCCTGATCGAGCAGGTAAGGAAGCGCGTCGCCGACTACCGCGCCGAGAACGATCTCCCGAACGGTGCCCGCGTCCCCGTGGACGCCGTCACCGCCTCGAGCTCGGGCCTCGACCCGCACATCTCCATAGCGAACGCCGAGCTGCAGGTCCCGCGCATCGCCGACGAACGTGGTATCTCCGAGGGCGAGGTGCGGCGGCTGGTCGAGGAGAACACCCAGGGCCGGTTGTTCGGCCTTGTCGGGGAGCCTGGGGTGAACGTTCTGGAGCTCAACCTGGCGCTCGACGAGGCCGAAGGATAACCTGCCGCCATGGGCGTAGGCCGCTCACCCGAGGAGTATCTGGAGGAGATCCGGCGCTCCCAGGTGGCCAAGCTCACCATCTACGTCGGCTTCGCCGCCGGGGTCGGCAAGACCTACAGGATGCTCGCCGACGCCCGCGACCTGAAGAACGCCGGGGTGGACGTGGTGGCCGGCTACATCGAGACCCACGGCCGGGAGCGCACGCGGGCCATGATCGGGGACCTCGAGGTCGTCCCCAGGAAGGAGATCGCCTACAGGGGCGTCACCCTCGAAGAGCTCGACGTGGAGGCCGTCATCTCTCGCGCCCCCCAGGTCGCGCTCGTCGACGAGCTGGCCCACACCAACGTCCCGGGCTCGGAGAATCGCAAGCGCTACGCGGACGTGGAGGAGATCCTCGCGGCCGGCATAAACGTCTTCTCCACCCTGAACATCCAGCACCTGGAGAGCATCAACGAGTTCGTCGAGCGGGCGACGGGGGTGCAGATCCGGGAGACCGTCCCCGACCGCGTCGTGCGCGAGGCGGAGCTCGTCAACGTTGACCTGCCGGTCGATGCCCTGCGCGAGCGCATACGGGGCGGGCAGGTCTACCCGGCCGAGAGGATCCAAAGAGCGCTCGAGAACTTCTTTACCGAGGAGAACCTCTCGCTGCTGCGGGAGCTCTCCCTGCACGAGACGGCCAGGGACGTCGAGGCCCGCTACAGCTCCCGGCGGACGAACGGCCCGAGGTCCGGCGAGCCAGAGAGGGTCATGGTCGCCATCAGCTCCAAACCCGACGTGAAGCGCCTGATCCGGCGCGGCAGCCGGGTTGCGGGGCGCATGAACACCGAGTGGTCCGTGGTCTACGTGGAGACCCCGCGGTCGGCGCCAGAGAAGGTCTCCGCCACCGCCCAGCGCCAGCTTGCCGAGAACCTCCAGCTCGCCAAGGAGCTCGGCGCCGAGGTGGTAACGCTCAAGGGGCCCGACGTCGTGGACGAGCTGGTCGGCTTCGCCCGCGAGTACAACGTTACCTACGTAATCCTGGGCCACTCTCAACGTAGCCGGCTGGAGGAGTTCCTGCGCGGCAGCGTCATCAACCGCTTTATCCGCGAGGTCGGAGACATCGACGTTCAGGTGGTCTCTTGAGCCCCTGCTACCATGTTGGAATATTCCAACGGACAGAGGAGGACTGAGGGAGTGAACGTTCTGGTCAGCGGGGCGACGGGGCTCATCGGCTCGGCGCTGGTCTCCGAGCTTGAGAACAACGGCCACCGAACGGTGCAGCTGAGTCGGTCCAGGCCCTCCTCGGAGGGCACGATCCGCTGGAACCCCGAGTCGGGCAGCCTGGATCCCTCGCGGTTGGAGGGAACGGACGCCGTCGTGCACCTGGCCGGCGAGAGCATCTTCTCCGGCCCCACCGACCGCTGGACGGACCAGAAGAAGCGGCGCATCATGGACAGCCGCGACAAGGGCACCCGGCTGCTGGCCGAGACGATCGCCGGCCTCGCAACGCCGCCGGCCGTGATGGTCAGCGCCTCGGCGATCGGCTACTACGGCGACCGCGGGGACGAACTTCTGACCGAGGACAGCCCGCCGGGCTCGGATTTCCTCGCCGAGGTGTGCCGGGCATGGGAGGCGGCGGCCGACCCGGCGCGGGAGGCCGGCATCAGGGTCGTGCACCCACGCTTCGGCCTCGTGCTCAGCGCCGATGGCGGGGCGCTCGGGACGACGCTGCCGATCTTCAAGCTCGGCGGGGGAGGCAAGATCGGCAGCGGCAACCAGTGGTGGAGCTGGGTGGCCTTCGACGACGCGGTCGGCTCGGTCGTCCACGCCCTCACGGACGACGCGGTCCGGGGCCCGATGAACGTGGGCTCCCCGAACCCAACGCGCAACGCCGAGTACACGAAGACCCTCGGCAAGGTCCTGAACCGCCCGACGATCTTCCCGCTTCCGGCGGCCGCCGCTAGGCTGATGCTCGGGGAGGTCGCCGACGCCTTGCTCCTGGCGAGCCAGCGCGTCGAGCCTGCGACGTTGGAGGCTACGGGATACGAGTTTCGGTACCCGGAGCTCGATGGCGCCCTGCGACACCTCCTCGGACGCTAGCTATGGACCACGAGCGTCACATGAGCCGGGCCATAGAGATCGCGCGCGCCAACCCCGACGCGCCGTTCGGGTGCGTCATCGCGGACCGCGAGTCCGGGGAGGTGGTGGCCGAGGGGCTTAACGACGCCGAGGCAAGCCCCATCTTGCACGGGGAGACGGCGGCGATCATGGCCCTGATCGAGGAGCGTCCCGACGCCGACCGGACCCGCCTCGTCCTCTACACGACCGCCGAGCCCTGCCCGATGTGCTCCGGCGCGATCCTATGGAGTGGGATACCCGAGGTCGTCTACGGCACCTCGATCGAGACGCTAAAGGAGCTCGGCCGCCCTCAGATAGACCTCCGCTGCGAGGAGGTCGCGGCCCGCGCCTCGTTCGGGGGCTTCGCGACGACCGGCGGCGTTCTGGAAGAGCAGTGCGACGCCCTCTTCCACGCGATGGCCGACAGGCCGGGAAGCTCCTAGAATGGCTGCCTTCTTCCGGTCGTGGCTGACCGCTGATAGCTGGGAGCTGACAGCGTTTGCGAGGGGGCCAACCGGCCCCTTCGCAAACTTCCTATTCTTCTATCTCGGCGCCGAAATCCGCGTCTAGCAGGAGGTCGCGGGCCTTGCCCGCGTCGCCGGCGTCGAGGGTGAGGACGAGGGCGGCGCGCTCGGTGTTGGAGTGCCGCACGTACAGGTCCAGGATGTTAATGTCGTTGGACCCCATGAGGGTTGTGACCTCGGCGAAGACGCCGGGACGGTTCTCGACGGGTATGGCGAGGTCGGTATTCTCGCCGCTCTTCTCGACGAGGATGCCCCCGAGGGCGTCGTAGGCTTCGCGGGCCTGCAAGAACCGGCGTTCCATGCTCTGTTTGTCCTGGATCTCGCTTCCAAGCTGGGCCATCGCCCCCGCGAAGGCGCCAAGCGCCTCGCCTAGATGCCGGCGCGTTCTCGGCCAGGATGTCCGACCACAGGGCGGGGTTCGATGCTCCCACGCGCGTGAGGTCCCTGAAGGAGGGGCCGGCGAAGGAGAGCGCCTCGGGGGAGATGTCCGAGGCGACCTTCAGGAGCGCGGCGGCCATGACGTGCGGCAGGTGGGAGAGCGCCGCCATGAGCAGGTCGTGCTTCTCGGGTTCGACGGCCGTCGGGATGGCGCCGAGCTCCCGCACGAACACGGACACCTCGCGGTAGTCGTCGGGGTCGGTAGTGTCTGTCGGCGTGAGGAAGTAGCGGGCGCCCTGGAACAGGTCGGCGCGGGCGTTGGCGACCCCCGAGAGCTGGCTGCCGGCCATCGGGTGGCCGCCGACGAAGCGCAGGCCCGCCCTCTCGGCCGCGCGCACGATGGCGCTCTTGGCGCTCGCCACGTCGGTGGTCAGGGCCCCCGTCGGGGCAAGCTCCTCGACGAGCGCCGTGACCCTTGAGATGGGGGCGGCGAGCACGACGAGGTCGGCTCCGCGCACCTCCTTGAGCGTCGAGGCGCGGTCGATGGCGCCCGAGGCCTCCGCCCGCTCCAGCACCTCGGGCTCGTCGACGCCGACGACCTCCCATCCGGCGCCGCGAGCGGCGAGCCCGATAGAGCCCCCGATCAGTCCCACCCCGATCACCCCGAGCGTCCGGCTCAAGAGAGGGCTCCCAGGACGCGGTCGTTCTCCTGCCGAGTTGCCGACCGTTACCCGGCTCCAGCCGGGAAATCCGAGCGCCTCGCCCTCGCGCACCAGCACGCCGGCCCGCTCGAAGGCCTCGGCCCCGAACCGGACCATCACGAAGTTCCCCTGCGAAGGGATAAAGTCCAGGCCCGCGTCGCCGAAGGCCTCTTGCAACCGGCCGCGCTCTCGGATCACGAACCGGGCGCGGGCGAGGACCTTCTCCCTGGCCCGCATCGAGGCCGTGGCCGCGACCTGGGCCGCCAGGTTGACGGAGACCGGGAACCTGACCCGCTCGGCGTAGTCGGCGATCCGCTCCGACGAAACGCCGTAGCCGACCCTGAGGCCCGCGAGGCCGTGGGCCTTGGAGAAGGTGCGGGCCACGACGACGTTGGCCCGCTCGAGGGCCAGTACATGAGAATCCGCGTACGCCGGGTCGTCGACGAACTCGACGTAGGCCTCGTCAGGATCAGAACCACGCCCGTCCGGCAAGCCGTCCGCTAGCCCGCGGACCCCGTCCAGGGGCAGGTAGGTGCCGGTTGGGTTGTTGGGGTTGCAAAGGATCACGGCCCGCGTCTCGTCCGTGACGGCGGCGAGCAGGTCCTCGGGTTCGATCATCACGCCCTTCCGCGAGGGGGACCGGGCAGGCCTTCAGGCCCAGGATGGCGCAGATCGAGGGGTAGAGGCTGAACGACGGCCAACGGTAGACGACCTCGCCCGGGTGCTCGAGCAAGCTGCGAGCACGTTCAGTAGGACCTCGCTCGACCCGTTGCCGACGAGGACGTTGCTCGGTTCGCTGCCGGCGTTGGCGTCGGCGATAACCCCCCTTAGCCGGGAGACGTGGCTGTCCGGGTAGCGGTTCGCGCGGGGCAGCACTTCGGCCAGCGCCGCCTCGGCCTCGGGGAGCGGGCCGAAGGCGAGCTCGTTGGAGGTCAGCTTCGCGTACCCGTTCTCGTCCGTCCCCTCCGCCGCCATCCGCCAGGACTTCGGGGGGACGTACGGCCTCAAGGGATCGAGTTCGCGTCGAAAGGTAGGAGGCATAGGGTCTTCGGCCTTCAGGTTGCCTGGATGCACACAAGTCGCTAAAGACTAGGCTCCCAACCCGATACTTTCAACAAGGTCGGTTCAATGGACGAGGTTTCGTCTCCCAGTGTTCCAGCTGACAGCTCGAAAGCTGATGGCTGAAAGCTGCACTGCTACAATCGGGGGTCTTATGGCGGACGCGGAGTCACAGGACGAGGGTTCGGGAGCTCAGGGAACGGGTAGACGAGGTCGACCGGCAGCTCATCCGGGCCCTCAACGAGCGGGCGCACATCGTGCAGGAGATCATGGCCATAAAGGCCGAGGCGGGTGCCGCAGTCTACGACCCCAAGCGCGAGGAGGAGATCCTCCGCAGGGTCGTCGAGCAGAACGCGGGGCCCATCTACGACTCCTCCATGCGCGACATCTTCGAGCTGATCCTGCACCGCATCCGGGACCTGGAGATACAACGCGGGGAGTTCTCGAGGTAGGCGACTGGACGTTACCGAAGGCGTAAAGACCGACGTAAAGACGAACAACGGCATGATCCGGCCCGGCACGTTCCGGGTGATCGCCGGCCCCTGCACGGTCGAGAGCTACGACCAGTTCGTCGACCGCCGCCAAGGCCGTGAAGCAGGCCGGCTTCGAGTACGTCCGCGGCGGCGCCTTCAAGCCCCGCACCTCGCCTTACTCCTTCCAGGGCCTCGGCGAGGAGGGCCTGAAGATCATGTCCGAGGTCAGCCGGCGACCTCGGCCTCAAGGTCGTCACCGAGGTCATGGACCCCTACGACATCGACCTCGTGATGGAGCACGCCCAGATCCTGCAGATCGGCGCCCGCAACATGGCGAACTTCTCGTTGCTCAAGCGCGGTCGGTGCGGCCATCGCGGGCTACGGACCACGGCGTCGTCCTCAAGCGGGGCCTCTCGGCGACGGTCGAGGAGTGGCTCCTGGCGGCCGAGTACGTGACCGCCGCCGGCGGGGACAACGTGGTGCTCTGCGAGCGGGGCATCCGCACCTTCGAGACCGCGACGCGCTTCACGCTCGACCTCTCGGCGGTCATCGTGGCCAAGAGGCTGACGGACCTGCCGGTGATCGTGGACCCGTCCCACGCCGCCGGCCGGCGCGACCTGGTGGTGCCGCTCTCCAAGGCGGCCGTCGCCGCGGAGGCCGACGGGCTGATGGTCGAGAGCCACCACGAGCCCCAGGAGGCCCTGTGCGACGGGGAGCAGGCGCTGCCGATCGAGGCGCTGATCGGCCTCAAGGACGTGCTCTCGCCGTTCGCGAGCGCGATGGGCCGCGAGGTCATCTGGTCCCATGGGCCGGCCCTGGGGCCCGCTGTCAGCGCCCTTGGGGACAGGTTCGTGCTCGTGCGCGAGATCGGCTCGGGCGGCATGTCGCGGGTCTTTCTGGGCCGCGACGAGGTCCTCGACCGGCCCGTCGCCGTCAAGATCCTGGACCCCGACCTCGATGGACCCGGAGGTCGAGCCCGCGATTCCGTCGCGAGGGCCGCACGGCCGCCAGGCTCTCCCACCCAAACATCGTGCAGGTCTACGACGCCGGAGAGGAGGACCTTGACGGCCGCGAGGTCTCCTACATCGTGATGGAGTACGTCTCGGGCGGCGACCTGCAAGGACCTGATGGACCGCGACGGCCCGCTCCCGGAGACGATGCTCGCGCGGGTCGGGGCCGAGGTCGCGGCCGGGCTCGCCCACGCCCACGACCGGGGCGTCGTCCACCGTGACGTCAAGCCCCAGCAACGTCCTCATCGACGAGTACGGGAGCCCCAAGCTCGCGGACTTCGGCATCGCCCGCGCCCTGGACGCGGCCGACACCACCGGCGGCTCCTCGACGCGACCGGCTCGTACCTGGGGACGGCGTCGTACTCCTCGCCGGAGCAGCTCCAGGGCGAGAAGATAACGCCCAAGAGCGACATCTACGCCCTGGGCGCGACCCTCTACCACGCGGCGGTCGGGGAGCCGCCGTTCGTCGGCGCGCCGATAGAGGTGGCGAGCCAGCAGGTCTCGACCCGGCCCACGACCCCCGCGCGAGCGCGGCGCCTCGCATCGGCCGGAGGGTCGAGCGTCTGATCCTGGATTGCCTCTCCAAGAACGCCGCCGACCGGCCGGACGGCGCCGGCGTGCGCGAGCGGCTGGCCGCGACGGCGGCCGTCGGGACGTCGTCTGGCTACGGCGGGACCCCCGGCGGGGCCTCCGCGGGCTCTGGCAAAGGGGTTCCCGGCCTGGGCGGCCTCACCCGGGCGGGAGGCGCCGCCAAGACGGCGGGTCTCGCCGGGGCTGGCGCGGTGGGCCGCGGCCTACGAAGGCTTGGCGGCGGGCAGGGTGGGGCGGAGCCCACCGGACAGCCCGAGGTCACTATCAGCGTCCCCCGCCGGACCTTCAGGAGCGGCTACCAGCAGCGAAAGACGACGGCCATGGTCGTCGGCGCGCTCGTCGTCGTGGCCCTGCTGGGCATCGGTGCTTTCGCCCTGCTCGACCGGGGCGCCCAGCGGGCCGAGGCTCCCTCCGGTCAGGTTTCGAGCCAAGAGAACGCGGGGGAAACGGGGGACAGCAGGCCGCGGCGGCCGGGCAGGGGGCCGACGGCCAGCAAGCCCGGCAGCCCTCGGGCCAGCAAGACGGCCCCGGCACGGCGGGCGGCGCCCAGGGAGAACCTTCCGCACAGGCCCCGCCACCGGCGGCGGCCGAGGAGGCGGTTTTCCAGATGTACGTCGACCAGTCGTACGTGAGGGTCAACGCGACCTGGAACCTGCTCTCTGAGCGGCTGCAGCGCGAGATAGGCTCCCCCGAGCAATGGGCAGAAAGGGAAGACCTCTACACCTTCGAGTACATGGAGTACATCTCGGTCCCCGAGGCCACGGTGTCGGGGGACACGGCTCGGGTGACGTTCGAGGCCCGCCTGGACCACAGCTGGGGATCGGAGGTGCTCTCCGGCACCTGGGTCTGCGTCGTCGAGGATGGCGAGTGGAAGCTGGACCGCCTGGAGGACGAGCAGGTGCGTCCGGCCTGACGGACCGCCGCGGCGGACAGAACCGCTACGCCGGCGCCTTGAGCCCTTATAATCATCCGCGTGATCAAGCTCGCAGACAGGTTCGTTCTGGAGCGCGAGGTGGGCTCCGGTGGCATGGCGAGGGTCTTCTTGGGCCGCGACGAGGTCCTCGATCGGCCCGTGGCCGTCAAGCTGCTCAACCCCGTCCACAGCGACACGGACATCGGCGCCCGCTTCCGGCGGGAGGGCCGCACGGCCGCGAAGCTCTCCCACCCCAACATCGTGCAGGTCTACGACGCCGGCGAGGGCGAGCTCGACGGACAGCAGACCTCCTACATCGTCATGGAGTACGTCTCCGGTGGGGACCTAAAGAACCTCATAGACGAGCGGGGCGCGCTCGTCGGCGCGGACATCGCCCGCCTGAGCGGGGCCGCCGCAGGGCTCGCCCACGCCCACGAGCGCGGCGTGATCCACCGCGACATAAAGCCGCACAACATCCTCCTGGACGAGAACCGCCAGCCCAAGCTTACGGACTTCGGCATCGCCCGCGCCCTCGACGCCACCCACCACACGCGCACGGGCTTGTACCTTGGCACCGCGCTGTACTCGGCCCCGGAACAGCTCCGCGGTGACGAGGTGACGCCAAAGAGCGACGTCTACTCAATGGGGACCACGCTCTACCAGGCCACGACCGGCCAGCCGCCGTTCGTCGGCGCCCCCATAGAGGTGGCGAGCCAGCACATCAACAGGGAGCCGACCCCGCCCAGCGCCATCAACGACGCCGTGAGCTCGTCGCTGGACGCCCTGATCCTCGACTGCATGAAAAAGGATCCCGACGCTCGGCCGACGGCCGACGACGTGCGGCTCGGGCTCCTGGAGGCCGGCCGGGGTGCGCATCCCACCCGGTCCTACACCGAAGCGCCGGCGACCGCCAAGGAGACCCGCCCCGCCCCGCCCCCCCCGCCACGCCCCACGGGGCCCCGACCGGGCGGCCCGACCTACGGCGGCCGCCGCCGGCGTTCGGGTGCCCTGGCGGTCCTCGCCGTCGTGGCCGTGCTCGCCGTGATCGGAGCCCTCGCCTACACCGCGTTCCAGGACGACAGCGGCGAGAGTGCCGGCGTAAACGGCGCGAACAACGGCGCCGGAAACGAGGCCGTGGGGGACGCCGGCAACAACGCGCAGAACGGGGACGGTGGCGGACAGAACCCCTCTGGTGCCGGATCCGGCGGCGGAGGACAGGGTGCCGGAGGGCAATCATCGTCCGCCTCCGCCTCCGCGTCGGCCGACCAACAGGGTGCGGGCGGTGGGCAATCCGAAGGGGCTCAGGCCGGTGGGGGCACAACCGCGGCCGCGGCCGAGCAGACGGTGCAGGAGTTCTACACGACGACCTCAGAGGGAGAATACGACAGGTCGGCCGAGCTTCTGACCGAGAGCTGGCGGCAGGAGTGGTTCCCGGACCGGGCCACGTTTGAGGGGACCTTCGCGCCGGTCGAACGCGTGGAGTTCGTCGAGGGGCCGAACGCCGAGGTCTCCGGGAACACGGCGACCGTCACGGGTGAGACGCAGGCCACGCTGACCACCGAAGTCCAGCGCAACCAGGGCACATGGTACCTCGTGCGGGATGACGGCCGGTGGAAGATAGACAGCTGGACCGTAGACAACCTCAGCACCCAGCCCGCATGAGCAGCTCCGACAGCAAAAAGAGGACGTTTTGAAGACCATCTTTACGGCGTTTGTGGCGGCGATCATCGGCGGGCTCGTCACCGCGCTCTTTATCTTTGTGGGGATCTCCAACCTGGAGAACGGCCAAGAGACCGGCAACGTGACGTTCAAGGAGGCGCCGGCGCCGGTGAACGCTTCCGAGGCCCGGTCAGGGGGCGGCGGCGCGGGCTCTTCTGTGCAGGAGGTGTACAGCCGCGACAAGTCGGGCGTGGTGAGCGTCGACGTGGTCTCCGAGGAGTTTGGGCCCGGGGGTGGCTCGGGTTTCGTGCTGGACGAGACGGGCCACATCGTCACCAACCAGCACGTCGTGGGCGACGCCAGGGACGTCTCGGTCGAGTTCGCCAACGGCGCCAGGAAGACGGCGAGCATCGTCGGGGAGGACCCCTCGACCGACGTCGCGGTCATAAAGGTCGAGGCGCCGCGGGACGCGCTGGACCCGCTCACGCTCGGCGACTCTGATGCGGTCGGGGTCGGCGACCCCGTCGTCGCCATCGGCAACCCTCTGGACGTCGGCATCAGCGCCACGTCCGGCATCGTCAGCGGGGTAGGGCGGCCCATAGACGCGCCGAACCAGTACACCATCGACGACGCTATCCAGACCGACGCGGCCATAAACCCGGGCAACTCCGGCGGGCCACTCCTCGACGCCCGCGGGACGGTGATCGGCATCAACGCCCAGATTGCCTCCGAATCCGGCGGCTTCGAGGGCGTCGGCTTCGCCATCCCGGTGAACACCGTCAAGGACGTCGTAAGCCAGATCATCACCAGCGGGGAGGTCGTGCACGGCTACATCGGGGTCAGGATGGAGTCTATAGGGGTGGAGGAGATCGCCGCCTACGCCGGACTCTCCCCGGACGAGCTGCGGGAGGAGTACGGGCTGCCGAGGAACGGGGCCATCGTGGGCGAGGTTGTGTCGGGGAGCCCGGCGGCCGACGCCGGCATCGAGGGCGGCCAGGCGGAGGAGAACATTGAGGGCGTGGAGGGTCTGCAGATCCCCGTCGACGGCGACGTCATAACGGCCGTGGAAGGCGAACCCGTCTCCTCTCCCGACGATGTCATCGCGGTCGTGAACTCCAAGAAGCCGGGCGACAGCCTCGCGCTGACCGTCGTCACCCCGAGCGAGGGAGCGCGCCAGGTCGAGCTGACGGTGGGCGAGCGGCCAGAAGACGCGTAGGGGCGTACACCTGCGAAGGGGGAGAGCGTGTCCGTCGACACGGAAGGACTGAAGCGCGAAGCGGCCTTCAGGGCGGTGGATGGCTACGTCAGGGACGGCATGGTGGTGGGGCTCGGCTCGGGAACGACGGCCGCCTTCGTCGTCCAGAGGATCGGGGAGTTGCTCATCGGGGGTGGTCTTGCGGACGTCCGGGGGGTGCCGACCTCTGAGCGGACGGCCGCGCTGGCACGGGAGGTCGAGGTACCGCTGCTGGCGCTCTCCGATGCCCGCCCCGACCTGACGCTCGACGGCGCGGACGAGATAGGGCCCGACCTCGCCGTCATCAAGGGCCGCGGTGGGGCGCTCTTGCGGGAGAAGATCGTGGCCTCGTCCTCGGCGGAGGGCCTCGTCCTCGTCGCCGACGGCTCCAAGCCGGTGGACGCCCTGGGGACCCATGGCCCGCTCCCCGTGGAGGTCGAGCCCTTCGGCTGGCAGGCGACCTTCGAGGCGCTCGCCGCCCTCGGTTGCGAGCCGGAGCTGCGCAGGGACGCCGCCGACCCGGCGCATCCCTTCGTCACCGACGGCGGGCACTACACGGCCGACTGCGCGTTCGGCTCGATCCCCGACCCGGCCTCGCTCGAGGAGGAGATCAAGACGCATCCCCGGCGCGCTGGAGTGTGGCCTGTTCGTGGGGCTGGTTCGTGCCGCGGTGATCGCTCGCGCCGAGGGCATAGAGGTTATCGACGTTTCGTCTCGGTGAGGCGAGCAGGTTGGCGACGCCAACCCGTCGACGCGTTCGCCGCGGGAGAGGTCTCGGGCTCGCCCCGCAACTTCCAAGGAATGCAGGTTACCCGCCGGTCTCTCCCCGTCGGGCCTCTATCGCCCGCGCGAACGCTGCTACGGCCTGGCGCAGCGTGCCGGAGAGCCCAGGGTCGGCCAAGATACCGGCCTCGTCTATCTTGTTGGTCGGCAGTCCTACCCTCACCGAGGCTTCGGCCACGACGTCAGCGGCCGCCGTCGTCAGCGTCTCCAGCAGAGGGACGCGTAGGCGTGGGTGGCGCCCATCGACGCGTCGAGGAGCGCGACGGGCTTCTCGTAGATCTGTCCACTGCTCACCACCCAGTCGATGGCGTTCTTGAGCGCGCCCGGCACCCCGTGGGCGTACTCGGGGCTCGAGATCAGGACCCCGTCGGAGGCGTCGAGGCGGGAGCGGAGGTCCATGACCGGGGGAGGCGCGGTCCCCGCGTCGAGATCGTCCAGGTCGGGGTTGAAGTGGGGGAGGGTGGCGAGCCCCCCGTACAGGACCAGCTCGACGCCCTCCGGGGCGAGGCGTGCCGCCGCCCGAAGGAGGGCGGTGTTAGCGGAGGCGGCTCTGAGGCTTCCTGAGACTGCGAGCAAGGTGACCGTCGGGGGCGCGGTCGTGTGACGGTTTGCGGTGTCCCGGCCAAGTCCAGCGGCATCTGTCATCGTACTCGATCCCCTTCCGACGGCCCCGGTGTTGTCTTCGCCAATCCTCTACGCGCCTTCCCACCGAACGCCTCGCGTGACGACCCGCGTTGTCGCGCTCGCCATGCGACCCCGACTATACTTGTTGAGGCGCGCTTTAAGTCAATGAGTATCCGTTAGGTACGAGGGTGGTAGGAGCCGCGTGGGCGATCCCCCCTCGAGGGGATCGTCGTGGTCCGCCCCCGATAGCCGCCCGAAAGCGAACGGTGGGACACTGGCATGGAGCCCGAGCAACCGAAGCTGTACACGGAGCTCGCCGGCTGGTGGCAGTTGATCTCACCGACCCAGGACTACGCCGAGGAGGCCGCCTTTTTCCGGAGCCTGCTCGGGGCAGAGAACGTCCGGACGGTGCTCGAGCTCGGCAGCGGCGGCGGCAACGTCGCCTGGCATCTCAAGGGAGACTTCGAGCTCACGCTTACGGACATCTCGGGCGAGATGCTGGCGGAGAGCGCGAAACAGAATCCGGAGCTGGAGCACATCCAGGGCGACATGCGCGCGTTGCGTCTGGGCAGGACCTTCGGCGGCGTGCTGATTCACGACGCGATCATGTACATGACCAGCGAGGAGGACCTGCGCTCGGCCCTGGACACGGCCTACGAGCACTGCAAGCCCGGCGGCGCGGTCGTGATAGCGCCGG
Organism: uncultured Rubrobacteraceae bacterium; assembly: GCA_963769655.1. Classification (GTDB taxonomy): domain Bacteria; phylum Actinomycetota; class Rubrobacteria; order Rubrobacterales; family Rubrobacteraceae; genus CAVYMT01. The sequence goes on from CAVYMT010000008.1 coordinate 97,929, forward strand.
ATTGGGTGACCGAGACCTTCAAGCCTCAGACCTCGCACGAGGGGACGGACGCCGGCGGGCGGGGCGTCAGGTACCTGGAGTGGACCTGGGACGCCGACCCGAACGACACCAAGGTCAACTACGAGGTCATCCTGGCCCTCAAGGAGGGAGACGAGCTTCGCACCGTCGTCGACCGTCAGGTAGTCGGCGTCTTCCCGCGCGCGACGTGGCTGCGCCTGCTCCGAGACGTCGGCTTCGAGGCGGAGACCGTCGAGGACCCTTCGACCGAGGGCGAGCGTACCGAGATCTTTCTGGCCCGCAAGCCTCCGGGCTAGCCGCTCGCGGCGCCGAAGCCGGCCCTGGCGCTAGAGCGGGCGGAGCGCTCCTTCTCGACGACGAGCTTGTAGATCGCGCCGTAATCCACGTAGACGGTGACCTTGTCGTCCTCCATCTTGACGCGTAGGTAGCCGTCCTCGAGGCTCAGGTCCGCCACGTCGTCCTTCTCCACGGTGAAGGTGTCCCTGCGGTCCCAGATCACGAGGTTCGCCCCCTCGTCCTTGGCCTCGTCTACCGCCTTCTGGATCAGTTCTCTCTCCATCTTGTCAGCCGCCTTTCCAGCTTTGTGGTAAGTACATCGGCCTGATTCTACTTCAGATAACCCGCGAGACAGGACACCCGCGACGCCCAATGATTGCCGACGGCCTGAGGCTTCTCTACAATACGCGGCGATCAAACCACTCCTGGCGGGGAGCCGCATCAGCACTGCATGAAGAACCTTGTGCGCAAGATAAGGGACCTCGACCGCGCCACGTTCCGGGCGATCTTTCGCCTCAAGTGGGCGCCGCTCACGAGCGTGCTGCGCCTGTTCACTATCCTCGGGACCGCTGGCGCCCTCTGGGGCTTTCTCGCCGCGGCGGCGTTCGTCCTGACCGGTCTGCGGCCCTCGTCCCTGCTCGTCCCCTGGTTCGCCGTGGCCGCCTCCTGGACGCTCGCCGAGGGCGCGAAGTACCTCTTCGACCGGGCCCGGCCGAATATGCACGACACCGAGATCGCCCCTCTGATAAAGACGCCCTCCTCGAGCTCTTTCCCCTCGGGACACTCGGCCACCGCCGCCGCGGGGGCCCTGTCCCTCTCGTACCTCTACCCGGCCCTCGCCCCCGCGTTGCTGCTCGCCGCCTTTCTCGTGGTCTTCTCGCGCGTCTACCTCGGGGTCCACTATCCCATCGACGTGCTCGCCGGCGTACTGATGGGCACGGTCACGGCGGCCGTGGTGATCCTCGCCGGGGCGGCGCTCGTTTGAGACCCGGCGTGAAGCCGCTTACCCGTCCCCGGCCAGGCACGCGGTAGAAAAGTACCGTGGGTATCACGCGTTACTACACCATCGGGGCCGTAGCCCCGGACCTGCGCTCCCTGAAGGACCTCGAGGAGCGTCTCGAGGCCGCGGAGGTCTCGCCTGAGGCGTTGCTCGTGCTGGTGCGGCGTCGGGACGAGCGTCTGGTAGGCGTCACGCTGCCAGAAGCCCGCACGCGCCGGGTCGAGTCGGGCCTCTCGCGCAACCAATGGTTCGAGTTTGCCAGCGCCTTTTTGGGCGTGACGGCGGTGAGCGTGCTCCTGGGCGCCGTGCACCTGCCCACCGGCCTCGTCGTGCAGGCCGTGATGACCGTTGCCGCGATCGTCGGCCTGATCCTCTACCACCGCCAACCGCAACTGGAGAAGAAGATCGTGGGCATGGGCCTGCCCGGAACGTTTCGCCGAGGACTGGGAGAGAACCTTCGCCGGCGGCTTCGCCCTGGCCCTCGTCACCATCCCCGAAGACCAGTTCGAGGAAGCCCAGGAAGCCTTTCTCGTCGACGAACTCCAGGCTCCAATGGCCGTGGACAGACGGCTCGTCCTGTAGGATGAGCTAGCACGCTGCCTTCGGCAGCTTTCAGCCTCCATGACCGTTCGGTTCTCACCCCGCCGCGCCCGGCATGACGGTCCGCCAGCGCGAGCGCGCCGCGTACCACTCACGCGTGCGGTCGGCTGAAAGCGCCCGCGGGGCGCGTGCTGAAAGCGAGGCCGGTGAAGCCGGACGAAGCGTGCTGAGAGCGGAGCCCGCGCAGAGGCCGGAGCGGGCTGACAAGCGGAGCCCGCGTAGCGGGCGCAGCGGGCTGATAAGCTATCTCCCCGTGATCGTTCGAGAGTTGCAGGATTCGTTCGTGCTCGTCCAGCAGCACGACCACGCCCTGGCCTCCGGGGAGTTCGCCGGGCACTGGGCTGAGAGGCCCTGGCCGCTGGAACCCACCCTGTTCGCCGTGGCGCTCCACGACGTGGCCTGGCGCGGTCCGGACTCGGAGGTTCGGTGGAACGAGGACGCCGACCGACCTTACTCTTTCGTGGATTATCCGGCCGACCTGAAGGTGCGGGCCTACGAGGAGGGGCTGGACTGGACCGAGGAACGTGACGCCTACGCCGGGTGCCTCTGCAGCATGCACTACGCGACGCTCCTCGAGCGCTTTGGCGGCGGGGAGGTAGAGGCGCGGTTCGTGAGGGCTGAGGGCCGTCGACAGGAGCGGCTGCGGGCCCGGATGTCCGACGCCGAGGCCGAGAGCCTGGTGCGCAACCTGGACCTGCTCAGGCTCTGCGACGGGCTCTCGCTCTTCGTGTGCCTCAACGGGCCCGGCGCCGACCAGTATCCGCCGCCTTACCCGGGCGGGTTCCGCCTGGGCGAGACGACCTTCGAGCCCGTGTGGGAGGACGAGCGGACGCTGCGGATGGAGCCGGATCCGTTCTCCGGACCGTTCGAGATCGCGATAGCGTACAGGGTGGTCGGCAGGGATCGCGAGGTCAAAGAACGTGGTAGCCTCGATCTCCGGATAGCCTGAGGTGGCGCTTCCGGCGTCACCGGCCACAGAACAGTATCTAGAGAGGAAACCATGAGGGACGCATCGTACGAGTTCTTCACGAAGCTGCTCTCCACGCCGGGACCCAGCGGCAGCGAAGGCGCCGTCGCCGGGATCTGGCGCGAGGAGGCAGAGAAGTTCGCCGCGGTCCGCGGCGACAGGATGGGCAACTCCTTCGCCACCGTGGGCGAGGGTGGATCCCCGAGGGTCATGCTCGCCGGGCACGTGGACGAGATCGGGGTCATCGTCACGCACATCGACGAACAGGGGCTCGTGCGTTTCACGGGCGTCGGCGGGTGGGACCCGCAGGTGCTCGTCGGCCAGCGGGTGCTCTTGCAGACCGACGGCGGCGACCTGCCAGGCGTGATCGGCAAGAAGGCCATCCACGTCATGGAGCCGGAGGAGCGCAAGAAGGTCTCGGAGATAAAGAGCCTCTGGATCGACATCGGCGCCAAGGACGGCGACGAGGCGAAGGGGATGGTGCGCGTCGGGGACTCGGGCGTGCTGGACCGGGACCTCCTTGAGCTGCCCAACGGGCGCGTCGCCTCCCGGTCGGTCGACAACCGCATGGGCGCCTTCGTGGTGCTCGAGGCCCTGCGGCTGCTCTCCGAGGAGGAGAGCCTGAACGCCGAGGTCGCCGCCGTGGCCTGCGTGCAGGAGGAGATCGGGCTCTACGGCGCCCGCGGGGCAGCCTTCGGTCTCGATCCCGACGCCGCGATCGCCGTGGATGTCACCCACGCCACCGACACCCCCGGCGTCTCCAAGAACGAGCACGGCGACCACGCGCTCGGCAGCGGGCCCGTCATCTCCCGCTCTTCGAACCTCTCGCCTCTGGTCTCGGGCGGGCTTATCGCCGCCGCAGAATCGGAGAACCTACCCCACACCCTGCAGGCCGATTCGCGCTCCACGGGCACCGACGCCGACGCCATCCAGTTCCAGCGGGCCGGCATCGCCACGGGGCTCGTCTCGTGCCCGAACCGGTACATGCACTCACCCAACGAGATCGTCGACCTCGACGACGTGGAGAACTGCGCCCGCGTGATCGCCGCCTACATCAAGGGCCTCGCCGCGGACACGGACTTCGTGCGCTAGCTGCACCGAGGTGCCCGAGGAGGAAGCAGCAGAAGGAGAGAGGCGTACCTCGCGGGTCGTCGAGGCGTCACTCCTCCTCACTGTCTTCTTTTTCGGGACAAGCTTCACTGCGGTCAAGATCGTCGTCGAGGACGTACCGCCGGTCCTGTTCGCCGCAACGCGCTTCACACTGGCCGGTCTATTGCTCTGGCCCCTCCTGCGCTACCTGGAGCCCCAGGAACGTCTCGATCGGCGGGACCTGCTACCGCTCCTGGGCCTCGGGGTCGTCGGGGTGACGATCACGCAATCGGTCTTCACCGTCGGGGTCGGCCTGACGACCGCAGCGAACACCGCCCTCGTGTACTCGACAGCGCCCGTGTGGGGCATGCTGCTAGGCTTCGCCCTCGGGTACGAGCGACCGAGGGCAGCGGGCGTGGTCGGGATCGTGCTCTCGCTGGTCGGGGTAGGCGCCATCGTGTACAGTGGACTCGAACTCGGGGGCACGAGCCTCGCAGGGGACGTCCTGATCCTGGTGGCCGCCGTGGGCTGGGGCTCCTACACCGTCCTCTCGCTCTCCCTTCTGCTGCGGCATTCGCCGCTCGCCGTCGCCACGTACGCCATGATCTTCGGCGGCCTCGCCGCCTTTCCGCTCGGTGCCATCCAGGTCCGCAGCCTGGACCTTGGAGGGCTGAGCCCGCCGGTTTGGTTCGCCGCCGCGTACTCGATTGTGTGCACCTCGGCCTTCGGGTTCGCCGTCTGGACGTGGGGCGTCTCCCACGTCGGGGCGAACCGTGTCCTGATCTACCAGTACCTCATCACCCTGATCGGTGTCTCCGCTGGCATACTGGTTCTCGGCGAGTCCTTCGGCGCCGAGCAATTCGCAGGTGCCGTCGTGATCCTGGCCGGCGTCTACCTCGCCCGTCGCAAGTAGACGCCACTCGATCGCGCCGGGACGCCCCTGAGCCAGGGCGTCCTCCTCTGCGGACACGAGGTGCGTATTGTTAGCTGGACTCGCCGAGCTGGACCTGGATCGTGACCTCTTCGCCGTCCCTCAGGACCGTTAGCGGGACCGTGTCGCCGGGGGCGTAGTCGCGCAGGGCCGACAGGAGATCCCCCGAGCCGCGGACCTCTTCCCGGCCGACGGCCGTCACCACGTCGCCACGCTCGACGCCGGCGCCGGCTGCGGGACCGCCGGGCTCGGTCCGCTCTACCAGCGCGCCGGAGTCGGCGGTGGTTCCGAAGCTCGTCGCGGCCTCCGGCGTTACGTCGGTGAGGTAGACGCCGAGGTACGGTTGGACGGCCTCGCCGGTCTCGATGAGCTGGTCGGCCACGCCGGTGGCGGTGTCGGCGGGGATGGCGAACCCGAGGTTCACGGCGCCCGTCTCCGCCGGCGGCAGGTAGGCCACGTTGATCCCGATGACCTGGCCGCTCTGGTTGGCCAGGGCGCCGCCGGAGTTGCCCGGGGAGATGGCGGCGTCGGTCTGTACGAGGTCCACCAGCGCGTTGTCCTGCTGGCCGCCGGTGTACTCGGTGGGGAACTCGCGGCCCACCGCGCTCACGATGCCGGAGGTGACGGTGGACTCGAAGCCCGAGGGACTGCCGATGGCGACCGCCATCTGGCCCACGATCGGGTCGCCGCTGGCAAAGGTCGCGGCCGGAAGGTCGTCCCGGTCGACGCGGACCACCGCGATCTCCGTGTTCGCGTCGCTACCGACGACCTCGCCCCGCTCGATGGTGCCGTCGGCGAAGGCCACGTCAACCTCTTGCGCGCCTTCCACGACGTGGTGGTTGGTGATGATGTAGCCGTCGGAGCGGTAGATGACCCCGCTGCCGACGCCCTCGCCTTCTTGCTCGCCGTACGGGGTTTGCTGGACGCCGGAGACGTTGATCTGGACCGCCGAAGGACCGAGCGTGGACGCCACCCGCGCGACGGGCTCCTTGCCGGACGCGACGGCCCCCTGCGCCTGCGCCGGCTCGGCCGTCGGCGTCCTTACGGAGTCCGGGGCCAGATACGCGTAGGCGAAAGCGACCGCGAGCGCGGCCAGCATCGCCAGGGGTAGAAAGGATCTCCGCCTCGCACCGTACCGTCTCATGCTGCTACCTCCCTTTGTTTCGGATTTTGTGTGCCGGACTCGAGCAACAACGCCTTGAGCCGGCGCTCCGCCTCGCGCTGCGTTCGCTGGACCGCCGTCTGGGTCATGCCTAGCAACGCGGAGAGCTCTCGCAAGGTCGATTTCTTCCGGTCGTCTAGGCCGTAGCGCCGCACCAGGATGTGCCGCTCGTGCTCGGGTAACCGGCCGACGGCCTCCTGCAGCCGCAGGGCCTCGTGGATGCGCGGATCGCGCTCGTCTTCGTCTTCTACGGTGTCGACCCGTCTGCGGGCGGCGGCCTCCGGCCCGAGCGGCTGGTCGAGACTCGAGACGTTCGGGACTGCCTCCTGGACGGCGCGCACGTCTTCGGCCGACCACCCGAGGCGGCAGGAGATCTCCTCCTCCGTCGGCTCGCGGTGAAGACCGGCCACAAGCTCCGCGCGGGCCTTACGTACCTTGCGCAGCTTCTCGTCCATGTGGGCCGGGAGCCGAATAGCGCGACCCTTGTCGGTCACGGCCCGCTGCACGGCCTGCCGGATCCACCACGTCGCGTACGTCGAGAACCTGAAGCCGCTTCCGGGTCGAACTTCTCGACGGCCCGCATGAGGCCTATGCTGCCCTCCTGGATCAGGTCCTCGAAGGGCAGACCCATCCCGCGGTACTTCTTGGCGACGCTGACGACGAGCCTCAAGTTCTTCTCGATCAGCCGTTTGCGGGCCTCGCGGTTCCCGGCCCTGGCCTTGCGGGAAAGTTCCAGCTCCTCCTCGAGGCTCAAGAGCCCGCCCCGTCCGATGTGCGCCATGTAGGCTGCCAGCAGCCCCGGGGCCTCCGATTGCCCCAAACCCGATTCTCTAGACAACACCGCTCCTCTCGATCTCGAACCGTTTCTGTCGATGCGCCGCTCGGCCGGGTGGCGCCGAACGCCCGGCGCCACCCGTGGCCCGGGAGACTAGACCTCGGTTTGCGCCCCCTGGCCTTGCTGGCCGCCACCCTCCTCATCTGGGCAGTCCCAGCCGCCGGGGATCCGTTCTTGCTGGGATTGGCCGCCGGGGGCCTGGCGGGAGGGCTCGTCCGCCCCCTGTTGCTGGGCGTAGGCGACGCCCCCGAAGGCTAGGACCGACGCGGCAACTGCCCCGACCGCCAGCCTCCTCAGGTTCCTGGATCTCGCGCTCACGTTTCTCCCTTCGTGGTTCCGTTCTCGAATCCGGATGCCACGTGGCTCCTACACGGGGATCACCTCTTTCGGTCTCTCTCGCACCGAGTCTGGACCTCGTTCCTGTGAGGAGCCTTTGGCGTTCGTGTGGGTTTGCACAGAAAGGGCATGACTTTCTGTTGAACGGGACCCAGACGGGCGATAATGGGCGGCGATGAGGATTCTGGTTGTGGAAGACGAGGAGCGACTGGCGCGCCTGATCTCGCGCGTCCTCGCAGAGGAGGGCTACGCCGTGGAGACCGAGGTCAGCGGCCGGACGGGGCTGGTGCGGTCCCTGTCCGGCGAGTTCGACCTCCTCGTCGTGGACTGGATGCTCCCCGACCTGAGCGGCGTGGACCTCGTGCGCCGCCTCAGGGCCGCCGAGGTCTCCACACCAGCCATCATGCTGACCGCCCGTGACCAGGTGGAGGACCGCGTCGAAGGCCTCGACGCCGGGGCCGACGACTACCTGCCCAAGCCCTTCGCCTTCTCGGAGCTGCTGGCCCGCGTCCGCGCCCTTACCCGACGGCCCAGAACCGGCGGCGGCGAAGGCGCTGTGCTCAGGGCCGGCGACGTGACCCTGGACCCCGTGCGCCACGTCGTCCGCCACGGCGGCGAGATCGTGGATCTGACGGCCAAGGAGTTCGCCCTCCTGGCCACCCTGTTACAGCGCCCGGGACAGGTCTTCACCCGTTCGGTCCTCCTCGACACCGTCTGGGGGGCCTCGCCCGACGTTTACGCCAACGTCGTTGACCTCTACGTCTCGTACCTGAGAAAGAAGCTCGACCGCAACGGCGACGTCTCCCACATCCGCACCATCAGGGGCGTGGGATACACCTTCGAGCCCGAGCCCGGACGCCGCTGATGTTCGGCAGCATCCGGCGCCGCCTGACCCTGGGCTACGTGGGCATCCTCGGCTCTATACTCCTGATCTTCGGCGCCGCCGTGGTCTTTGGCTTCTACCTGGTGGCCAGCAACAACCAGGACAATCTCCTGCTCGAGAGGGCCCGGAGCAAGAGCGAAGACCTGCTTCAGGACCTGGACGCCGGCAAGGATCCCCGGGTGGCCACGGCCTCGGATTTCGACGTCGCCTGCGCCCTGGTCGGCGTGGACCCTAGCGCCACCTACGCCCCGGAGAAGGCGCCCCCCGTCGCCCCGAACTCCTACCTCGGGCTCCCGTACGAAGCGGCGGCCCAGCAGGCCATCTGGAGCGGGACGTCAAAGGCTACAACGGTTCCTGGGCCAGACGAGGGCGTCAGGGTCGTGAGCGTTCCGCTGACGTTCCCCGGGCAGGGAACGCTCGTCGTGCAGGCAGCCCAGTCGCGGAGGTTGGTCCTCAACCCCGTCAGGCTTCTCGCCGTCGTCTTCGGTGTCACGGGGGCCGGGGCCCTGGCACTGTCCGCCGTGGGAGGGCTGTTCATTTCCCGCCGGGCCATGCGTCCGGTGCAGGACTCGTTCGAGCGGCAGCGCACCTTCATCGCCGACGCGTCGCACGAGCTCAAGACCCCGCTTACCCTGATCCGGGCCGACGCCGAGGTACTCTCCCGCGGCCTCGACGACCCGAACCAAGCGACGGATAACCGCGAGCTCGTCGACGATCTGCTCGGCGAGACCGACAGGATGAGCGCCGTGCTCTCGGACCTGTTGCTGCTCGCGCGCCTGGACGCCGACAAAGTCTCCGTCGCGCGCGAGCCCTTCGACCTGGCCACCGTCCTCTCGGAGACCGCCGAGCGCTTCGCCGCCCGCGCCGCCGCCGAAGACAACAGGCTCGAGGTCCATCACTCGGGCAAACTACCGGCCCGGGGGGACGCAGGACGGACCGGCCAGATCCTGGCCGCCCTCCTGGACAACGCCCTCCGCTTCACGCCGCCCGGTGGCCTCATCGTCCTTGGGGGATACGCCCATGACAGACGCGTGGAGGCGACCGTCACCGACACGGGGCCCGGCATCCCCCCCGTCAACCTGCCCCGCGTCTTCGAACGCTTCTACCGGGCCGACCCGCAAAGCGCCGCCCGAACTCGGTCCGGCGGCGGCACGGGCCTCGGCCTCGCCATCGCCCGCGACCTGGCCCGCGCCCAGGGTGGCGACCTGCAGGCCGAGAACGCCGAAAACGGCGGCGCCAGGTTCATCCTGACCTTGCCGAACTAGCGGTTCGCTGCGCGGTCCGCGCCCTCAGCTTTCAGCGGTCAGCTATCAGCCAAAAACAAAAGAGCTGAAGGCTGACCGCTATGGGCTGAAAGCGTGAAGGGGGCCGGGGTCATGTGACCCCGGCCCCCTTCACCAGGGTATGGGTTTGCGGTCGCGGAAGAAGCCGCCGTTCGGGCCGTCGGGTGGTAGGGTTGCGAGCCAGACCAGGGTGTCTGCGGCCTGCTCCGGGCTGCGGGACGCGCCGGAGCCGCCCATGTCGGTGCGGACCCAGCCGGGACACATCGCGTTGGCCTTGACGTCCCCGCTCACGGCCTGGGCTACCTTGACCGTCAGGGCGTTGAGCGCGGCCTTGGAGGCGCCGTAGGCGACGGGGCCAATTCCCTCACCGAAAGAGCCGCCGCCGGAAGACACGTTCACCACGCGGCCGTACCCGCGCTCGACCATCGCGGGCACGAACGCTTGGCACGTTCGGAAGGGTCCTAGAGTGTTGATGTTCAGCGCCCGGGCGAAGGTCTCCTCGCCCACGGCGAAGACACCCTCCGTAGGGTAGACGCCGGCGTTATTGACCAGCACGTCTATCACTACGCCGGCGTCGGCGAGGCGGCGCGCGCAGGCCTCCACGCTCCGGCCGTCGGTGACGTCTAGCTCCTCGATGGTGACCTCGTGGCCCTCGTCGCGCAGCGCTTCTGCCGCCGATTCGCCCTTCTCGGGATCTCGGGCGGTAAGGACGACCTTGAGGCCGGCTGCGGCGAGCTGGCGGCATGCCTCGTAGCCGATGCCGCGGTTGCCTCCGGTGACTAGCGCCGTTCGGCTCAAGCCCGGCCTCCTTCCTTCGACGGCGACAAGGGACCCAGCGCGTTCATGGCTGGCCGGGCACGAAGTCCCTCGCCATCTCGTTGCCCCTGGCGTGGGTGACGACGAGCGCCATACCAGAGCACCTCCATCCTTGAGGGGTGCGCTCCAGCGTGTGGAGGTAGTCGCCCCAGACCTCCCAGAGGTCGGAACCCGTCGGTCGGCTGAGGATGTTGAGGGCGTAGCCCTTCGAGAACACCTCGGCCCGGTCGCCGTCGATCTCGATCCTGTGGTTCGTGCGCATGTGGTGGCTCTTCTTCTCGGCGTGGAGGTTGGTTCGCCAGGCTCCTACCAGGTCGTCGGCCGGCATGCGGCCCGGCTCCCCGCCGGCCAGCGAGGTGAAGTCGGCGTGGATCTCGTCGGTGAAGAAGCCGCGACAGAGGTCCCAATCCTTCGCGTCCACGGCGTTGTCGATCTCGTCCACGACGTGCCGGATCTCCTCCCGGTCGGCCAGCTCCTGGCTGCTCGTGTTTTCCATCCTGCGCGCTCCTTTCACATCTTTGGTGCGTTCGCGTTCTTGCCAAGTAGGCCGCGCCCGGCGGTCGCTCGTCGGGCGGGATCGGTTCACGAGACAGGCGAGGGCACGCCCAGGGTGGTCTTCAGGTGGCCCGCCGCAGCCCGCGCCGCGTAGGTTACAGTCGGCTCGTGGTCGTAGAACTCGGTATGCTCGCCCTCCGTCCACACCAGCGTCTTCGGACCGGAGAGCGCCGCGTGGAAGCGCCTGACGTTGTCCGGCAAAGCCGAGCCGTCGGAGTGGATCATCATGGTCGGCACCCCTATCGCCGGTGCTGGGGAGATCCCGTCGAGCGTGAGCCACTCTGCCCACTGCATCACCGCGAAGCGGTTGGTCCACTCCGGGATGTTGCCTCGCCCGGGGTCCTCGTAGAAAGGGAGACCGACCATGGCCGCGCTCTGGTCGTCCGGGGACTCCGCCGGGACGTAGTCCACCTCCCCTGTCCGGCCGTACCTCTCGCGGGCCGAGAGCGCGGCCTCCGTGCGTTGCTTCAAACCCTCCTCGCCCCCGTATATCAGGCCGACGGTCTGCGGGTCGTGGATCCAGGCGGCGGAGGTGGCGAAGGCCTTGAGGGGTAGCCCTTGGGCAATGGCGTGGGCCATGTACATGACGCTCGCGCAGATCGCCATCCCGCCTACCCTGTCCGCGTCCACCTCCTCGCGGCCCACAAGGTACCCCGTCGCGTTCGCGATGTCGCGGATCTTCCATTGCGGCGACTCGATCTGGCGAGGCTCGCCGCCGCTCTCGCCGTAGGTGCGGTAGTCGAAGGAGAGGGCGGCGAGCCCCTCCGCCGCGAGCTTTTTGGCGTAGCGTTGGGTCATCTGCTGGCGTACGCTAGTCCAGGTGCCGGTGACTACCACGCCGGGCAGCGGCCCATCTCTTACCGCGTCGTGCCCTTCTGGCAGGTAGACCTCGCCGACCAGCTCGACGCCGTCGGATTCGAACCGTACCGGGACCGTCCGAACGTTGCTCCCGACGTTACCGGCGGGTGCGTTCTCCCCGTTGGACATGATGCCCCCTTCTTCGTGGCTATGCCCGGCCACCCGCGCCGGGACGAAACGTCCTAGGCCCACCATTATCGACCGGCTACGATCGCCTTTATTGAACGTTCTTGCTATCTTCGGCGTATCGGCCCGGGGTCACGCCGACGAGGCGCTTGAATCGGCGGGTGAGATGGCTCTGGTCGGCGAAGCCGGTCTCCTGCGCCACCCGCGCCACGGGATAACCCCAGAGCAGGAGTTCCCTGGCACGCCCGAGCCGGGCCTGGGTCTGATAGGCGTGCGGCGGCAGCCCGACCTCGTCCCGGAAGACCCGCGCCAGGTGGAACGGGCTCAGGTTGGCCAGGCGGGCGAGCTCCTCCAGCGAGACGCTCTCCGCCAGGTTGTCCTCGATGTACTCCCGCGCCAGCCTCACCGCCCGGCGCTCGCGGCCTGGCGCCGGCGAGGGGCGCACGCCGGCGTAACGCCCCACGAGTCGCGTGAGGACCGAGAGTAGATGCTCGTCCTGTTCGAGTGCCGGAGCTTTGCCTTCCAGGGCCGCGTGCATCCGCAGAAAGTCCCATGCCAGCTCCGCGTCCAGGATAATCGGCTCCCGGAAGAAGGGCATGGGTCCCTCGCTGCCGGAGACCTGCGCCGCCGCCTCTCCGAGCAGGGCGGGGTCCGCGTACATCATCCGGAAGCTCGCGGAGGTTCGGCGGTCCTCGGGGTCGCGGGCCGAATGGACTTCTCCCGGGTGGATCACGCTGAGGCTGCCCACGGGCACCGCGTGGCTCGCGCCCCGGTACGCGTACACGCCGGGGAAGTCGAGGCTCAGGCAGATCTGGTATCCCTCGTGCGAGTGCCTGGGCAACTCCTCCGCGGGACCGGGAGCGTAACGGTACTTCTCCAGGAGCAGGCTCCCTCGCCGCCACGCCTCGATGCCGTACCTGGCCTCTGCCGTTACCAGATCGATCAACCCGCTACCCTTCCCAGGTCAGCCGCAAGACCCGGACCCAGTTCTCGTGTGCCAGCTTGCGCAACGCCGCGTCGTCGTAGCCCCGGTCACGCAGGGCGTCGAGCAACCTCGGCAACCCGGACGCGTCCCCGATCTCCTTCGGCACCTTCGCCCCGTCGAAGTCCGAGCCGAAACCGACGCGGTCCACCCCGACGCGCTCGACCAGGTAGTCGACGTGGCGCACAACGTCTTCGAGGGGCGTGTTGGCATCCTCGCGGCCGTCCTCGCGCAAGAACGAGACCGCGAAGTTCACGCCGACCATCCCGTCCGAGTCGCGGATGGCGTCGAGTTGTTCGTCGGTGAGGTTGCGCGTCGAGCGGCATAGAGCGTGGGCGTTCGAGTGTGTGGCGACCAGTGGGGCGTCGGAGAGCCTGGCGACGTCCCAGAAGCCCTTCTCGTTCAGGTGCGAGAGATCCACGAGAACACCGAGGCGGTTGCACCTGCGGACCAACTCCTTCCCGGCCTCGGTCAGGCCGGGGCCAGTGTCCGGCGCGGCGGGGAACCTGAACGGGACCCCGCTCGCGTAGGCGTTGGGCCTGCTCCACACCAGTCCTAACGAGCGGAGGCCGCGTTCGTAGAACTCTTCTAACGTTTCAGGATCCGGCCCCAGGTTCTCGGCTCCCTCGAAGTGCAGGATGGCGGCCAGCACGCCGCTTCTCAGACAGTCCTCGACCTCATCTGCCGTCCGCACGACCTTGAGCTTCCCCTCCGATTCGGCCTCGATCCGGAAAAGGAGCGAGACGAGCGCACGTGCCTGCCGGCGGGCGTAGCCGGGGTCTACGGGTGGAGCGTCGGCGACCTCGTAGCCGTCTTCCTTGACCGCGAGTGCCTCGTCCATATCCCAGCCGCTCTCGGGTTCAGGCGGCACGAAGCACGCGAAAAACCCGCCCCCGAAGCCCCCCTCGCGGGCCCGGGGCAGGTCGACGTGGCCGAGCTTGCTCCGATCGAAGAACGAGCGACCTTGCCCGCGGTCCGGGAGGCGCAGGTTCAGCAGCGTGTCGTTGTGGCCGTCAAAGACCGGTATGCCCTCCATCCGCTGGATGATACAGGCCCGCGCCCAGAGCGTCGCCAATGTAACTGGCGCGGCACGCCAAGACGCACCGACAGGCTCGCGCGGATCGTGCAGCCGTGGCCGGATCAATCACGACGGACTCGCGCTTCTACCTATCTGGGCAACAAAAAGCGGGGGCGGCTATCGCCGCCCCCGCGTGGTTCCGTGAGCCCGTGCGCTAGTACTTCGGAACGCTCGAGTCTATCTCCTCGCTCCAGGCGGTGATGCCGCCCTTGACGTTGTAGACGTTTTCGAAGCCCGCGTTCTGCAAGAGCTTGACGGCCTTGGCGCTGCGTCCGCCGGTCTTGCAGTGGACGGCGAAGTTCTCGTCCTGGTCGAACTCGGCCAGGCGCTGCGGCAGCTCGCCCAGCGGGATCAGCTTAACGCCGATGTTCGCGACCTCGTACTCGTGCGGCTCGCGCACGTCGAGCACGTTGAGGTCCTCGCCGGCGTCCATCTTCTCCTTGAGCTCCTGGACGGTGATCTCCGGCACGCCGTTGGACGACTCGGCGGCCTGCGCCTGCGGGATGCCGCAGAACTCCTGGTAGTCGATGAGCTCGGTGACGGTCGGGTTCTCGCCGCAGACCGGGCAGTTCGGGTCCTTGCGCAGCTTCATCTCCCGGAAGCTCATGCCGAGGGCGTCGTAGAGCATCAGGCGGCCGACGAGCGGCTCGCCGATGCCGAGGATCAGCTTGACGGTCTCGGTGGCCTGTATGGTGCCGATGGCGCCGGGGAGGATGCCGAGCACCCCGCCCTCCGCGCAACTAGGAACGAGGCCTGGAGGCGGCGGCTCGGGGTAGAGGCAACGGTAGCACGGGCCCTCCTCGGCCCAGAACACGCTCGCCTGGCCCTCGAAGCGGAAGATCGAGCCGTAAACGTTCGGCTTGCCCAGCAGGACGCACGCGTCGTTCACCAGGTAGCGGGTCGGGAAGTTGTCGGTCCCGTCCACTATCACGTCGTAGTCCTCGAAGATCTCCAGCGCGTTCTCGCTCGTGAGGGCCTCCTCGTGGACCCTGACCTCGACGTTCGGGTTGATGTCCTTGAGCCGGTCGTAGGCGCTCTGAACCTTCGGGCGGCCGATGTCGGAGGTGCCGTGGATGATCTGGCGCTGCAGGTTGGACTCGTCCACAACGTCGAAGTCCACGATCCCGATGGTCCCGACCCCCGCCGCCGCCAGATACAGCGCGAGCGGGCTCCCAAGCCCCCCCGTACCGACGGTCAGGACCTTCGCGGCCTTGAGCTTCTTCTGCCCCTCCAGCGCGACCTCCGGCATGATCAGGTGCCGGCTGTAACGCGAGATCTCCTCGTTGGAGAGCTCTACGGAACCGTTGGGGGACTGTACTAACGGCTGTCGTGTCTGCATGTGGTACGAACCTTTCGTCAAGTGAGGCGATAAGTTTAGTGGGGCGAATAGCGAATAGTGAGTAGCGAATAGCCGGAGACAACTACTCCCTACTCGCTACCAAACTACTCGCCGGAGCGACCAACGGGAGCGACCCCGGACATCGTCCCCCGGCGATGGACGGAATTATCGACAACTCGTCCCCGTCGGAGACCTCGGTGTCCTGCCCGTCGAGGTAGCGGATGTCCTCGTCGCCCTTGTAGACGTTGACGAAGGAGCGGAGCTTGCCGTCGCCGGTGTACAGGTGCTGGCGGAGGTCCGGATGCTCGGTGGCGAGGTTGTCGAGGGCGTCGCCGGCGGTCGCGCCGCCGACCTCGACCTCGCTGTTACCCTCGGTGTACTGGCGGAGGGGCGTTGGAATCTTGACCTTGGGCATGGGAGGCTCCTTCTCGACTGCTAGCTTACGATGTCTTCTTCGTCGTAGCCCGACCGGTCGTCTCTGAGGGTCCACGACCGCATCTCCGCGACGCTCGGGCCGCTGACGGAGGCGATGACGTACGAGTAGCCGGGCCAGGCGTGCTCCCGGTCGTACTCTGAGGGTTGGGCCGGGTGGTCGGGGTGGGAGTGGTAGAAGCCGAGGACGTCCATGTCCCTCTCCGCGGCCCGCTCCTCGAACTCCTTTACCTTCAAGGGCTCGATGAGAAAGCGACGGCTGCGCTCCTCCCCGTGGGTGTTCTCCGCCCGCCAGACGTCGACCACGATCTTGTGGCCCTCGAGGTTCATTCCTACCATGGCGCCGGCGCATTCCTCGGGGTACGCTTCCTTCGCGTGCTCGTGGATGTTCCCGACGTCCCCCGCGCCGATCTTCAGCGGCAAGCCCTAGTCCTCCCAGAAGCTCTCTGAGAGGTACTTGTCGGCCCCGTCGCACAGGATGGTGACGACCGTGCCGGACCCGATCTCCCGGGCCACCTTGAGGGAGGTGGCGACCGCGGCTCCGGCGGAGATCCCGATAAGAATCCCCTCCTCGCGCGCCACGCGCTTGACCATCTCGTAGGCCTCCTCGGTGGCGGTGCCCCGGTTCTCGTCGGCGATCGTAGGGTCGTAGATGGGGGGCACGATGGCGCTGCCCATGTGCTTCATCCCCTCGAGGCCGTGGAACGGGGAGTCGGGCTCGAAGGAGACCACCTTTATCTCCGGGTTGAGCTCCTTGAGGCGGGTGGCCGTGCCGACGAAGGTGCCGCTCGTGCCGAGACCGGCGACGAAGTGCGTGATCTCACCCTCCGTCTGCTCCCAGATCTCGTTGGCCGTGCCTTCGTAGTGCGACAGCGGGTTGGCCGGGTTGGAGTACTGGTCGGGGTAGAAGTATCGCTCGGGGTCCTCGGCATGGAGCCGCCGCGCCTCGCGGATGGCCCCGTCCGAACCCTCGCCAGGGTCGGTCAGGACGACCTCCACCCCGTAGGCGCGCAGGATCTTCTTGCGCTCCTCGCTGGCGTTGCGCGGCATGCTGAGCTTGACCTGGTAGCCGAGGGCCGCCCCTATCCAGGCGTAGGCGATGCCGGTGTTGCCGCTCGTCGCATCGAGGATGGTCTTGGCGGGCGTAAGGTCCCCGCTCTTCTCGCCGGCCCGGATCATCCACAGCGCCGGCCGGTCCTTGACCGAACCGCCGGGGTTGTACCACTCGGCCTTGCCGAGGATGCGAACCCCCGGCGTCTCGGCCGCTATGTTCGGCATCTCGAGCAACGGCGTGTCGCCCACGAGGTCCGTCGGCCGCGCCCCCAGAGTAGCCCGTTCGTTAATCCGAGTAATCATGTCGGGATTGATTATACAGCGTCGAACCTGCGCGTAAAGTGTGGCCGAAACGGGGGATGCTCGGGCAACAAGATAGCCGGAGGGAACCCCAAAACGCCCTCCGGCTGTGGTTGGTGCGGTGCGCGCGATTATACCCGAATCGGGCTTCCCCCCGCTACCGCGAAATTGCGAAATGTCACAAAGTTTCGAGTATTTTTTCCAGCGTGCGCCGGCGGCAGGTAAAGATGGGGGTGTCGAGTTCGGTGTAGGCGCTGGCTTCGCTCTCCCTGAGCTCCATCATGAGGTCCTGGAACTTCTCCGGGGACTCGGCCTCGAACGAGAGGATGAACTCGTAGTCGTCGATGCCGAAGCAGTAGGCGGTGTTGTTCTTGACGGGGTAGTGCTTGCGGCCGATCTGCATGTGCTCGTTCATCATGCGCTGGCGTTCCTCGAGGGCCAGGCGGTACCACTCCCGCGTCTTCA
This sequence comes from uncultured Rubrobacteraceae bacterium, assembly GCA_963769655.1. Lineage (GTDB taxonomy): Bacteria > Actinomycetota > Rubrobacteria > Rubrobacterales > Rubrobacteraceae > CAVYMT01. The sequence goes on from CAVYMT010000008.1 coordinate 115,313, forward strand.
CGAACGGGTAGACGAACAGGTAGTCGCCCTCGCCGGGGACGATGAACTGGCGGCTCTCCCACCCCGGGGTATGTTCGCCGACGTAGATCGAACGCCGCGAGAGCCCGAAGTACGCGTATGCCACGGTGAGGTACCTGCCGAGGCCCGACTTCATCAGGGCAGCCTGCATCTCCTCGAAGGCGTCGAGGTCGTAACCTATCCTCCACAACATGAAGTCCGCGTCGCTTCGGAGCCCCATGAGCGAGAAGGAGCGCAGGAGCATCTCGGCGCCGTGTTCTTCGGCCGCCTCGAGGAACTCCGCCTTGCCCCGCTCGCGCTCCGCGTCGGGGAGCCGGCGCCACGCGGGGTCGACCTTGAAGAACACGTAGTTTATGTACTGCGCCGGTAGCTTCTCTTCCTGGGACTGTTGCTCGCGGGTACGGGTCTCTGTCATGTGTTCTCCCTTTTGTCGAACGCTGTCAACCATCAGCTGTCAGCTTGCTGTTCTCTGCCCGGGCTTCGCGTTGCTCGATCAGCTTCCACAGGTCGTCCTCTCCGGAGACCTCCGGCTGGCCGGCGCGCAGGGCGCGGTTTATGGCGGAGAAGACCAACCACAGGGCGACGCCCCACACGGCGAACTCGGGAATACCCAGGGCTATGCGGGTTATGGCGTTCACCTGCGCCACCTGGATGTTGAAGGCCTCCGAGCCGAAGGCCGCGGTCACGATGCGGAGGTTGAGCAGGAAGTTGGCGACGCCGGAGGCCGCGCTGGAGACGGCCAGGACCACGGTGCTCCAGAAAAGGGCCCTCGCGACCGGCCGCTCGCGGAAGAGCCTCCGCAGCGCCGACTCCTGCTCCGGCGTGCGCGGGTCGAGGCCCTGCTCGGCGAACGCGCTCACCACGGGGCTTCCGACGATCAGCGAGCCGCCGAAGACGAGGACCGCGATCACGCTCCCCGCCGTATCCTTTAGCGCGTAAAGAAGACCGTCCACAAACCAGAACGCCAAGAGCCCCCGCGTCACCGCGTTCAGGCCCAGAAACGCCGTGATGAAGTTGAACCGGCGGGTCACGAAGAACAGGTCCGTAAAGACCCAACCGACGGGGATCAGGGCCGAGAGCACGTATGCCGGAACGGCCCCCAAAGGGTCCGTCAGGTACGTGAGCACCAGTATCGGGGCGACCGCGCCCATAAGGATGTCGAGGACGAGCTTGGTGGTGCGACTCACGGCTACTCATTCTACAGGGTCATCGCTTCGCGCCTCTAGCGAATAGTGAGGTAGCGAGGTAGGGAGTTGGGACCTTAATCTATTCGCTACTCCCTACCTCGCTACTCGCCCTTAATTCCCTACTCGCTGCGCCTCCTCCAGACCGAAATTCGCCTCGTACAGCCTACCGATGCGGGCCAGCTCTTCATCGGTGAGGTCGGGCGTGTCGGGGGCGGCGGCGAACTCTTCGAGCTGCTCGTCGTCGTAGATGTTCGGGAGGGTCGAAGCCACGTCGGGGGAGGCGAGGATGAACTTGAGGGCGGCCTGGCCCAGGGTCCGTTCTCCGGACTCGGTGAGGAACCCCAGTTGCTCGACCTTCTTCAGCCCGTCCAGGAGCCACTCTCTGGGGCGGTGGCGGCGGTGGTCGTTCTTGCCGAAGGTCGTGTTCTCGTCGTACTTGCCCTCGAGCATCCCCGAGGAGTGGGGGACGCGGACGATGAGGCTGGTCTCCGTCTCGTGGGCGGCCTCGATCAGGTCGCGGCCCGGGTCCTGCTCCAGGAGGTTGTAGATCATCTGCACCCCGGCTATGTCGCGCTCGCGCATAGCCCGGATACCCTCATCCAGCCAGCCGATCTTGGGCCCGAGGGCCACGCCGTAGGACCGGACCTTGCCCTCCCGCCTGAACTCGTCCATGAGCCCGAAGAGAGCGTCGTCCTCCACGGCGTCCATCTTGGTGTTGTGCAGCTGGAGAAAGTCGACGTAGTCGGTGTCCAGGCGCCTGAGGCTCTGTTCCAGGGCGAAGCGGATGAAGTCCTCCGACCAGTCCTGCGGTCGCTCCTGCTGGCCGCGCCGTTCGGTGTTGTTGTAGAAGTCGTAGCCGATCTTGGTCGAAATCACGACCTCTTCGCGCATGCCCGAGAAGGCGTCGGCCAGGAGCGTCTCGCCCTTACCCGAACCGTAGGTATCGGCCGTATCGAAGTAGTTGATGCCCGCCTCGTGCGCCCGCCGCAAGAGGCGCACCGAACGCTCGTCGTCCACGTCGCCCCACCAGCCGGTGCTGACGGTCCACACCCCGAAGCCGACCTCGGATACGCTGATGTCCGTGCCGGCGAGATTCCTGTACCTCATCTTCGACCCCCGCTTCTCGTCTCTGAGCCTGTTGCAAAAGGCCGCTCCATTCTACCGGCATCGCCCCGGCGCCGGCTGTTGCAACGTTCGCATTCGGCCGCAAAACCTCGCCAGGAACCCGGCGCGTATAATCCGCGAGGTGTCGGAGAAGGAACGCTTGCGCGCCGGCTACGCCGGTGGGGAGGGCGGGGCCAGGGCCGCCGCCCGGGCGGGGTCTGCGGTTGTCGTCGTTGACGCCTTCCGGGCGAGCACGACCGTTGCGGTGCTCGTCTGGAAGGGCGCCCGCGTGGTGCCGGTGGCCTCCATCGAGGAAGCCCGCTCGCACCCGGATGCCGACCTGCGAGCCGGTGAGAGGGGCAGCGAGAAGGTGCGGGGCTTCGACTTCGGCAACTCGCCGACGGAGATCCTGGGCTCCCACATCCCTCCGGGCGCGACCGTTGTCCTGTCGACCACCAACGGGACCCGCGTCGTGGAGGCCGCGGCCGGGGCGCCGGCCGTTCTCATAGGCGCGTTCGTCAACGCGGGCGCCCTCGCCGAAGAGCTGGCATCGGGCCGGTTCGCAGCCAGCGTGATGGTAGTCGGCTGCGGGTGGGAGGGCCGCAGATCTTCCGAGGACGAAGCCGCGGCCGGGGCGATCCTGCACCGCTTGAGCGGGCTTGGCGCCATGCTCGACGGGCGGGCCGAGCGCGTCGTCGATGGATACCTCGCACGGCCCAAGACCGCGCTGAGGGGCAACGTGGCGGCCCGGAGGCTCGCTCGGCTCGGGTACGAGGCAGACGTTGACCTCTGCCTCTCCGAAGACGCCTTCCCGGTCGTACCTCGGCTAGTGAACGGCGCCTTCGCCGGGGGAGAGAGCTGAGGCGTCAGAGGCCGCAAATCTTCGGCCGGGGGGCCAACCGCGAAACCGAAAAATTGTCTTGACACGAAAGCGGGGCGCCTTTACTCTGGGGTCAGCAAGGGCGGATCAAAAGTTACAATCCCCGCCCAATCGGCCACGGGAAGGAGGTGAAGATAAGTGACACTCACCATCAGCCACGAGAAGACCCGCGAGGTTACGCGCGAGGAGGTTGATCGGGCCATCGACGTCATCGAGCGTCACCTCGAGAAGGAGGCCAGGACCCGCAACCTGCTGGACGAGCAGGCCATCATGAGGCCGAAGGACCTGTGCAAGCAGCAGGGCCTCGATATGGTCGCCGAGCTGCGCGGCATGATGTAGGCAGTCGCGCCAACTAAGCCCATGAAGGGGGATGCACAGAGAGTCCCCACGGGCCTCGCTCGGAGACGACCGAGGGCTGTCCATCCCCCTTCACGCGGCTGAGAGAAGGGCCGGGGTAACTCCCGGCCCTTTTTTCGTGCAGCGATCGGCTTTCAGCCGTCAGCACTCATCGCCGTTCATCCGCGGCACCCCTCCTTTGGATCGGAGCTGGCGTGACGGAGGCCTGTGCGGGATCAGGTGGCGGCCTTCTCCTCGTCCTGGAAAGGCACCCCACCGGGGCGGAAAGTGTCCTCGCGTAGCGAGGTCTCGATGCCTTCGAGGCTGCGCCCCGCCAGCTCCGGGAAGTACCGCCACACGAAGAAGAACGCCAGCACGTTGAAGCCTGCGTACATCCACATGGTGGGCCCGACCCCGATCGCGTTGATAGTCGCAGCTACGCCCCTGAAATGATGCCGGTGTCGTAGCCGTAGAGGAAACCCGCGATCGCCGAGACCACCGCCGTCGCCACCAGGATGGCGGTCACCCGCGGGTTGTTGTCATCCGACGCCGTACGCCCGTCCTCGGCCATGTCCCTCTCGCCAGTACTCCAGTGCTTCCCCCAAAGAGTCTTTGCGCGACAATGGATACCCGGCGGGACCGCCATATATGCAACCTCTGCGCTCCCGGCCTTGGAACGCTGCGGGTTGCCCGGGGGGCTCTGTTCACGATGCCTGTGACGTCTTCGGGTGGTCGTTTGGAACCGTGTTGGCGGACCCGTTATCGGGCCGAGGGCCGGGAAAGATCCCGACCCTCTTCTGCGCCTCTGTGTTTGTCACGCAAGGATGGACTCTTGGTGACTACTCGGTCTGAGCGTCAGTGGCTCAAAGCCCTACCACCCGAAATCTACGCCGAGGTAGTCGTAGAGCTTGCGGTTGTACGGCTCGAAGTATTTCTCCAAGCGTTCCCGGGTCTGGGCGGCCATCGGTTGGTAACGCGGCTTCTTGCGCCTTGGGGCGGTAGCGGCCACGTCCAAATCGTGTTCTGGTAAGCCGAGGAACTCGTGTACGCGGCGCAGGCCTCCCGTCGCATCCGCGAAGAGGTCTTCGCTCTTCAACACGAGCAGTCGTTCGGGGTCGAAGTGCTCGTGCCACCGCTCGAGTTGCTCGACGTAGATGCCCCTCGCCAAATAAGAGAATTTGGCGTAAGGGCGGCCGTGGTAGGTTTCGTCCGAAAACATCCTCTCCAACTCGCCCGACGTCCTCTCTTGCTCCGCCTCCAGAGCCTCCTCGAAACCGAGGTCCTCGTCTCCGGCTCTCACCCTGTGGTGGTAGGCGGAATAGGCCCGATCCACAGGGTTTCTAAGCGACGCTATGAGCTTCGCGTTGGGAACCGTCATCGAGGTCCTGTGGGGCGCAAGAGGATGGAAGAGATAGTAGGGGCTTGCCTCTCCGGTAATCGTCTCCCGGCCATCCTTGCGCGTCGAGGAGGGGAATTGGGCCCGATACCATCCCAAGCCTCTGTTGGTCCACTTGGGGGTATCGAAGAAGTGCAGCTCTTTGTCGCTGGCGGTCCCGACGAGAGGATGCTCGCACAAGGACCTGTAGAGAAAGGACGTCCCGCCTTTTTCGGCCCCGAGGATCAAGAAGTCGGGCAGGGACCCGCCCGTAGTACCGCCCTCACCTTCCCTTGCTGGCTTTGAACCCCCTTTGGGGTGAGTTTGTGTCTCCAACTGATGGACCCGTAGTACTGCTCGCTCGAGCTGGCGGCTTTGCCTTCTGTTCTCTCGCTTCGCGGCGTTGAGTCTCTTCTTGATGTCCTCAATGCCGTCCGGCAGGTCTCCGCGTGTGACGCCCGCGTCAACACGCAGAAACGCCCGTGTCTTTCGTACCAGGTTTACGGTTTTGTTTAGTCGGAAGCGCGGCAATCCTGGCCCCTTGTGTATACCGGTATGGTCGAAGCTCGCGCGTATTCTTGCACAACGTCGGTGAGCTTCCCAACGCACGAACCCTGACCCACGCGGGCGGCGGGGCCCCGGGCACTTAGCCTTGCCTCCGTCGTTGCCTGACGGAAGACGAGGGTGAAAGCCGGGAAGCGGAGGAGGAGGGATTCGAACCCTCGATACCCCGTTGAGAGGTATAACACCTTAGCAGGGTGCCGCCTTCAACCACTCGGCCACTCCTCCGGGCAGCGCGAGTATAGCAGAGCCTTTCCTGGCCTTCGACGGGTCTGGGGTACGGCTACCCCTTGTCGTCCTGCTGGGCCTCCTCCACCACTTCCTCGTCCACGAGCTCGGGCTTCTCGTTGGCCGGCGAGGCGTCCAGGATCTGCTGGCCGGAGATCTCCTCCTTCATCCTGACCAGGGTGGCGTTCAGGGTGGCGCCGAAGAGGATGGTGAGCGAGGAGATGTACAGGTAGAGGAGCAGCACTATCACGGCCCCGATCGAGCCGTAGGTCTTGTTGTAGGAGCCGAAGTTGTTCACGTAGAGGCTGAAGGCGACGCTCGCGACCACCCAAAGGAGGACCCCGATAAAGCCGCCGGGCGTGATCCAGCGGAAGGGTTGGTCCGCGTCGGGGGCGAAGTAGTAGATGAGGGCTACCGTGAGCACGAGGAGGAAGAGCGCCACCGGCCAGCGCGCCACGTTCCACACCAGCTCGAAGCTCCTCACCGAGCCCGAAGATCTCGGCGATGGTACGCCCTATAGGCTCGCCGAGGACCAGCAAGAGCACGCCGAGGAGGACGATCGCGGAGATGCCCAGCGTCATGAGGATCGCTATCCCGCGGACCTTCCAGATCGGGCGGGTCTCCTGCACGTCGTAGGCGCGGTTGAGGGCGTTCATCATGGCCGCGAAGGCCCCCGAGGCGGACCAGATGGTGAACAGGATTCCGAAGGAGAGCAGCCCCGGCGCCTTCCTGTTCCCGCTGAGGATGGGGTCCATGTACCCGCCGATGAGCTGGTAGGCGTCGCGCGGCATGACCCGCTCTGAAGTAGCCGAGGACCTCGGTGGCCAGCTCCTCGCTCCCGAAGGTGCCCAGGAGCGAGAACAGGACGAGGATGAACGGGAAGAGGGCCAGGATGAGGTAGTAGGCGAGCTGCGCCGCGAGGCCGAGAGCGTCGTCCCGCTGGAACTCCTGGATCGTCGCCTTTAGCGCCTGGAAGCTCGACAGGTCCTTCAGGTCCGCAAGGAAGTTCTTGAGTGAACCCTGCGCGGGCCGTGTGGCCACCTTCCGAAGCTCGGCCTTCGAGAGATCCGGCTCCACCAGCTTTACCCTTCTGTTCGAAATTTTCCCCATTCTAACCCTATCCCCAGGCCGTCCGCGCATTTCGCAAGCTCGGCGGCCAGCAGCGCTCGCTCGATCCGTACCGCGGGCGACGGTGTCTGCGGCGCCCGACACTCGGGGTGTGCCGGATGGGTCTCGGGCGAGGGCCGGATAATCCGGAGGGCACACGTTGGGCGTATACAGCTTTGGTATGATCGCCGAGACACAACATGGTCTTGCGCGCCCGATCTCGGGTGTCAGGTTTGCCTACGGACGCGCCGCACAGAGAACCGCTATCATCTGGGGGGATGTGCCCGGAGGACCCGAGATAAGCGGCGTCGCGGACGAGGTCTTGGTGCAGAGGGTAGCTGAGTCGGGAGACGAGGGCGCCCTCTCCGAGCTTTACGATCGGTACGCCGGGCTGGTCTATGGAACCGGGTTGCGGTATCTGGGGGACCGGGGGCTGGCGGAGGATCTCGTCCAGGACGTGTTCGCCGCCGTGTGGAGGAACTCCGGGCGCTTCGACGCCTCGCGGGCCAGCTTCGCGACCTGGGTGTACCGGATAACCAGGAACCGGGCGACGGACCTGATCCGTCGCCGCAAAGCGCGGGTGCGGACGGTCGGGGGCGACGCGCCCTTCGAGCCCGGCGAGGAAGATCCCGCGGGGGAGCTCTCCCGGAGCTTCGACGTCGCCGCCGGGCTCTCGCGGCTCTCGGCGGTCCACAGGGAGGTACTGACCCTGGCGTACTTCGAGGGTCTATCGCAGAGCGAGATCTCCCGCAGGACCGGGACGCCTCTTGGTACGGTCAAGAGCCGCACGACGGCGGCGCTGCGCGCGCTGCGCGGGCACATGCTTCCCGACGACGGGCATCGGGGGACGGAAGATGGGTGACCACAACTCGGTGAGGGACCTGCTGGGCCCCTACGTTATGGGAGCCCTCGACCCGCGCGAGGTGCGGGAGGTCGAGGAGCACCTGCGCGCGTGCGCGGGGTGCGAGGAAGAGGCGCGGGAGCTGCGCGCCGCGCACGAGGCGCTGGCGAGCTTCGCCGCCGCCTCGGAGGCGCCGCCGCAGGAGCTGAAGGGCCGCGCGGTGCCCTGGACGGAACCGAGCGGCGGGACGCAAGCTCGCGGAACCGGCCGGGGGCTGCCCGTCTGGGTGACCGCCGCGGCGGCCGCGCTGCTCGTGCTCGCCATGCTCGGTGCGGTCTTCGCGTCCGGGCTCGTCGTGGGCGGCACCGAGACGGCCTCGGCCACCCTCCAACCCACGAGGGAGGCACCGGAGGCCGGCGGTGAGGTGAGCGTCCAGGATACCGGCGAGAACGTGGAGGTAAGCCTGGAGGCTTGGGGCTTGCCGCCCTGTGAGGGACGCGAGTACTACGAGTTGTGGCTGGCTAAGGGCGGCGAGCGCGTCAGCGCCGGCACCTTCTCGGTTGGCGAGAGCGGACGGGTCAACGTGGAACTTACCGCCCCCGGCTTCGCCGGCTCCTTCCCGAAGGTGGGCGTCACCGGCGAGGTCGAGGAGAGCGAAGACTACTTCCACGAGTACAAGATGCTCGGCGGCGAGCTAAGCGGGGCCTGAGGTACCGCGCGTGCGGAAGCGCGTCTACGACGGCACCACCGTCGCGGTCGAGGCGGTGGATGGCCCTGAGCGCCCGCCGCGGGTTTGACCGTCCGGTCGGCGTGTCCGCCACTTCCCGTCCCGACGCGGTTGAACTCTAGCCTGTGCGCCTGTTCTCCAACTTGAGGGTCTATGAGCGGATCGGCGGCCTCTACGACGCGACGCTGGGCTTCTGGTCGCGTGAGGTCCGCCGGCAGGCTGCCGAGGCCCTCGATCTCCGGGAGGGCGAGCGGCTCCTGATAGTCGGGGTGGGCACGGGCATGGAGCTGGAATACTTGCGTCCGTTTGTGCGAGGCGTCGGGGTGGACCTCAGCGCCGGCATGCTCGAGAGGGCCCGCTGGCGGCGCGCGAGGCTCGGAATGCGTGATCTCGACCTCCGGGTGATGGACGCGCGGGAGCTCGACTTCCCGGACGGGGCCTTCGAGGCGGTGTACCTGCCCCTGATTCTTACCGTCGTCGAGGACGGGGCGCAGGTGCTCGCCGAGGCGGCGCGGGTCGCCGCCCCCAAGGGCCGGCTTGTCATCGCGGACAGGTTCTGGCCGGAGGAGCGGCCCCGCCCGACCGTGGCTCGCGCGGTCAGCTGGGCCCTCGGACATATCGCCATGCGCTTCGACCACCGCTTCTCGGAGATCCTGGTCGGCGCGCCTTCGGTGGAGGTGGAAGATTACCGTAGGGTCGCACCCGGTGGCTTCTTCCACCTCGTGACGCTCCGCAAACCCGATCCTCGCAAGCCGGTCCCCCAAGAGCCCAGGTAGGCCCACCCTCACCGGGGTAAGCTGGTCCCGCGAACCCGCCGCTTTACGCCGAAGCTCCCTTTTCGGGCCCCATCCTGAAACACTCGCCGGCTACCAAGAGAAGGTGCGATATGCTCTCGCCTGGGTTTTAGGTTCCGGCGTCCGGCAGCATCGCGGCAGGAGGTGCCCTTGTGTCGAAGGTGATCGTTTTCAGCACGCCGACCTGCTCCTGGTGCCGCCGGGCGAAGCGGTATCTCAAGGAGAACGGGGTCCCGTTCAAGGAGATAAACGTGGAGCGCGACCCGGCCGCCGCCCGCGACATCGCCCGCAAGACCGGACAAACGGGCGTGCCGGTAATCAAGATCGGTGGCAGCTGGATCGTCGGTTTCGACAAGCCGCGCATCGAGAAGGCGCTGGCCGGCAGGCCGTAGGTTCGGGGCTTCGCTAGGGCGTCTCCTCGCCCTGGGGTTGGGGCACGAGCGGGACGAACAGCGACATCCTGGTCCCACGCCCTGGGGAGCTCTCGGCCTTCACGCGGCCGTCGTGGACCTCGGCTATCGTCGCGGTTATGGAGAGGCCGAGCCCCGTGCCCGGGCTCCGCGTGCCGTCCACCCGGTAGAAACGCTCGAAGATCCGGGGCAGCTCCTCCTCGGGGATGCCGGGCCCTTCGTCTTCGACCTCGATGCACAGCTCCCCGCCCGACGTGGCGGAGCGGAGGGTGACGCTTTCGCCATCGGGGCTGAACTTGGCGGCGTTGTCCGCGAGCGCGAGGACGGCCTGCTTGACCCGCGAAGGGTCCACCCTGACCAGCCCGTCCCCGGTCAGCTCGGTCCGCAGTGTCGCGCCGTGCTGCTGTACCAGGGCGCCTGCGCTCTTGGCCAGGTCTTCGAGGAATGGGCCCACGGCGACCGTGCGCACCTCTATCGGGGGCGAGAGCGAGTCCGAGCGGGCGATGAACAGGAGGTCGTCCACCATCCGCGACATCAACGCCGACTCTTTGGCTATCTCCTGCAGAATCTCCTCGTGGGCGCAGCCTCGCTCGAGGTCGAGGCCGACCTCGGCGTTGCCCAGGATGACGGTCAGGGGTGTCCTGAGCTCATGGGAGACCTCCGCCAGGAAATCGGTCCTGACTCGCGCCTCCTGGGCCAGCGCGTCTTCGGCGCGTTTTCGATCGGAGATGTCCCGGGAGGAAGTCTGTAGCCGGACGACGCGCCCGGTACTGTCCGTTATAGGCTGCGTGAGCGTCTCGAACCAGACGTACTCCTCGGACTTCTGGCGTATCCGGTAGGTGATGGAGACGGCCGCCTGACCTTTAAGGGCCAGCTCGTGGGCCGCCGCGCGGATGCGCCTGGCATCGTCCGGATGGAAGAGGGTGTAGGGGTCGGTGCCGATTAGCTCCTCCGGATCGTAGCCGAGCAGCCGCCGGCAGGAAGGGCTCAGGTACACGTACCGGCCGTCGGGATCGTGCAGGCAGATCAGGTCGTTGGTGTTCTCCGCGAGCAGCCTGAATCGCTCCTCGCTCTCCCTGAGCGCCTCCTCGGCCAGCTTGCCTTCGGTTATGTTCTCGTGCGCGACAACCACCCTCGAGGAGTTCGCGCCGGAGAATCGGGTCACCCGGCCGACGAACCAGCGCTTCTCGGTGGGGGAGTGGCACGGGTACTCGAGCTCGAAGTAGGAACGCCGCCCGGACATGACGGCGCGGATGCCGTCGGCGAAGGCGGAAGCGTCCCCGGATCCGGCCTTTGCTGATGCGTCGCAGACCTGGAGGTAGTTGGCGCCGACGCCGACGCGGTCGAGGCTCCCGTAGTTCCGCTCGGCGAACTCGGTCCACGCACGGTTCACGGCGATCAGCTCGCCCGTGCCGTCCAGGATGGCGATATGCGCGGAGAGGCTGTCTATGGTGGAGTGGGCCAGCAGCTCGCCCTCGCGCGATTCCTCGTCGGAACTTGCAAGGCCTCCTACTCGACCGACCGGCACGGTCCCGGTCCCCGACAAACCGGCGCTGAGGGTGCGCCAGGGACGGCGGAGTGTGTCGCGAAGAGCGGCCGGTAACCACATGCGGCTTTCCTCCGAGGGCTTGCCCTATAAACAGATTGGCAATATATTACCAATGTAGCTTGGGGAAGAGACATAATTCGGGGAACAGGACAGTGCTGATCCTGGTCGTCGAGGACGAGACCGCCATCGTGCGGTTCCTGGAACGTGGGCTCGCTTCCCACGGCCATCGGGTCCTCAGCGCGGACAACGGGGAGGAGGGGGCGAGGCTGGCTCTCGAAGAGCCGGTCGACGCAGTGCTGCTCGACATCTCGTTGCCTGGGCTCGGCGGGCGCGAGGTCTTACGGCGCATCCGCTCCAGGCGTCCGGAGTTGCCGATCCTTATGCTGACCGCCAGGGACGACCTGCCGAACAAGGTGGGTGCCCTGAACGACGGGGCCGACGACTACCTGACCAAACCCTTCGCCTTCGAGGAACTGCTGGCCCGCATCCGCGCACTCACGCGCCGCGCCGACCAGCCGCGGGCGGCGCAGCTACGGGCCGACGGGCTCAACTTGGACCTTCTCTCGCGCGACGTCTGGTTCGAGGACCGCAAGATCGAGCTCTCCAGCCGGGAGTTCGCCCTGCTGGAGTACTTCATGCGCCACCCCAGGCAGGTTCTGAGCCGCCAGCAGATACTCTCCGCCGTCTGGGCCTACGACTTCGACCCCGGCTCCAACGTGGTCGACGTCTACGTGCGCCACCTGCGCAACAAGATAGACAGGCCCGGGGAGCCCTCCGTCATCTCCACCGTCCGCGGGGCGGGCTACCACTTCGGACCCCGGCTAAAGTAGGCATTTCGCCGGAGAGCCCGCCAGGATGAAAAAGGTTTCATCCTGGTTTCATGGTGGCTTAACGTTGAGGGGGGAAAATGACCGATGTTATGATCGTAAACGGCCACACAGGTTTATCGACCGTGCTGCCACCGTTGGCGATCGACGGCCGCCGGATCCGGGCGCGGGCGGAATCTCCTTTCCCGACTCTCTTCCCATCTACGTTCTCATTTACGGGCCGCCCCCTCGGATCCCCGGCGTACCAGCCACGCGCAGCCGGGAGCGCGGGTTGGTAAGGGTGTGCTTGCAGGTGCACGGGACGGGCGAACACTTCACGGTGACGGCCCGGGCGACGAGCATCCGTCGGGCGCAGGACCTCGTGAGGACTGATGTTCCCTGGCAGCGAAATCTCCGTGCTCTTCCCCATAGAGGGGGACGACTTTTTCGCGGACGCGGGGCCGGAGGGTGTCGAGGCCGCGCATACCACGGCGGTCTGAGACCGGCGGGACGAGGGTCCTGGCCGAACCAGCAACCCCGGAAGACCGGCTAGGGATGCGCGCGAGTCGGCGAGCGGGCGACGAATTGGAGGGGGATCGTCGCCAGGCTCGCATCGTGGATGCCGGCAGGATCGAGAACTCCACCTAATCCTGGCGGGCCTCCCGCGTATACTTGAGCCATGAGGCTCATCGTCGCCGAGAAGCCGTCCGTCGGCAGGGATCTGCCGGCGTCCTCGGCCGGCACCGGCGCCAGAAGGGCGCCCTCGTCGGCGAGGGCTGGACCGTGACCTGGGCGCTCGGGCACCTGGCGGAGCTCGCGCCGCCGGACGCCTACGGCGAGCAGTACAAGCGGTGGCGCCTGGAGACGCTTGCCCGTCCTGCCCGACCGCTTCAAGGTCAGGATCAGCCCGAAGACCAGGGACCAGTTCGCCATCGTCAAGAAGCCTCATGCGCGACCCGTCCGTTACCGAGGTCGTCAACGCCTGCGACGCCGGAAGGGAGGGGGAGTTGATCTTCGCCTACCTCTACGGCCTGTCGGGTTGCAAGAGCCCCGTCTTGCGGCTCTGGATTTCCTCCCTCACCCCCGAGGCCATCCAGGAGGGCTTCGGCTCCTGCGCGAGCGGGGAGCGAGATGAAACCCCTGGAGGACGCCGCGAGGAGCCGCGGCGAGGCCGACTGGATCGTGGGCATGAACGCCACCCGCGCCTACTCCGTCGCGCTTCGGCCGCCCCGGCAACGTCCTCTCCGTCGGCCGCGTCCAGACCCCTACCCTGAAGCTCCTCGTCGCCCGCGAGAAGGAGATCGAGGACTTCAAGCCGGAGAAGTTCTGGACCGTCCACGCCCGGTTCGCGCGGGAGAACGCCACCTACGACGGCGTCTGGTTCAAGAAGAAGCAGAACCGCCTCAAGGAGGAGGCGGCGGCCGAGGCGATAGCCGGGAAGGTGCGGGGCGGTACTCGGCGTCGTGAGGAAGGCGGAGAAAAAGACCGCCACGGAGCGGCCGCCGCTGCTGCACGATCTGACCGAGCTCCAGCGCAACGCCAACGCCCGATACGGCTTCACCGCCGAGCGGACGCTGCGCGCCGCCCAGGCCCTCTACGAGGAGCGGAAGCTCATCACCTACCCCCGGACCTCGAGCCGTTACCTCTCCAGGGATATGATCGGCACCCTCAAAGAAGCGTGTCGCGGCCGCCGGGGCGCTGCCAGATCTGGCACCGTTCGCCGAGAAGCTTCTCGGCCGAGCCGAAGCTCCCGATCGGCAAGCGCGTCGTCGACGATTCGAAGGTCACGGACCACCACGCCATCGTCCCGACCGGGAAGCGTAGCTCGGGAGGGCTGCCGCCGGATCAGGCAAAGGTCTACGATCTGGTTGCGCGGCGCTTTCTCGCGGTGTTCTTCCCGGCGGCCCGCTTCGAGAACACGACCGTCGTCACGGAGGTGCGCGAGGAGACGTTTCTGAGCAAGGGACGGGTGGTCCTCGAGGCGGGGTGGCGGGCGCTCTACCCGGACGGGGTCGGGGGCAAGAAGGAGAAGGAGCCGCCGGTCTTGCCGCCCATCTCGGTCGGGCAGGAGTGGGAGGTGGCGAAGGTCGGCGTCAAAGAGGGAGAGACCAAGCCGCCGCCGCGGTACTCAGAGGCGTCGTTGCTCGGGGTGATGGAGACGGCGGGCAAGCTCGTCGAGGACGAGGAGTTGCGCCAGGCGATGAAAGAGTCGGGGCTCGGGACGCCGGCCACGCGGGCTTCGATCATCGAGCGCCTGCATAAAGGTCGGTTACGTCGAGCGCGAGAAAAAAACACTCGTGCCCACGCAGAAGGGGCGGGCCCTGATCTCGCTCCTCGGAGAGAGCCCGATCTCCTCGCCGGAGCTGACCGCCTCGTGGGAGGAACGCCTGGCCAAGATGGAGCAGGGCGCCGAGCGCCGCCCGGACTTTATGGCCGACATCGGGGGCTTCGTTACGTCGATGGTCGATGGCGTGCGCTCCATGCCGGGCGAGAGGGTGGCAGCACCCCCGCGCAACAAGCGCGTGCCGCTCGGGACCTGCCCGAAGTGCGGGTCGCCGGTCGTGGAGACGAAGAAGTCCTACGGATGCTCGGCCTGGAAGTCGAACCGGTGCGACTTCGCGATCTGGAAGACCGTCTCGGGCAAACGCCTGAGCGAGGCCCAGGCCAAGCAGCTCCTCTCCCAACGCCGGACCGGGAAGCTCAAGGGCTTCCGGAGCAGGGCCGGCAAGCCCTACGCCGCCGCCCTCAAGCTCGACGACGACCACAAGGTACGCCTGGATTTCGCCTGACGCTAGGCCGCGCCTCGGACCCAAAGTGGCAGTACATACATAAATTGGGCCCGGCCCGAGCAAGAATTATGCGTTGCTGGGGGTGTGTCATGGCGCCTCGTGTGTAGACGGAAAGGACGCGCTTGTGCCTGTTTCGTGTAGCGGAGGGTTCAGGGGAGCCGGTGGGATGAACCGGCGGGAGTTTCTCAGGCTGGGCGGCACCGGGCTCGCCGGGGCGGCCCTTCTCGGAACCGGCACGCTGGCCGGTTGCGGCGGATCTCGACTCCAGCAGCGGGCTCACCGTTGCCTCCTGGGACGTCGCGGCGGACGCGCTTGAGGCGACGATTCCCCACTTCAAGAAGAAGCGCTCGGGCGTGGACGTGCGATGCAGGCCATAACCATCGACTACCAGCAGCTCATCCCGCGTTTGCAGGCCGGCAGCGGGCGCCCCTGACGTGTTCTCGCTGGCGCAGCAGGACTTCCAGAACTTCCTAATGCGCTTCCCGGGCGAGTTCGTCGACGTGACCGACAGGATGGAGAAGTACACGGACCAGTTCGCCGAGGCCCCGCTCTCGCACGCCCGAAAGGACGGAAAGCTCTTCGCGCGTGCCGTGGGACATGGGCCCGGTCGGCCTGTGGTACCGCAAGGATCTCTTCCAGCAGGCCGGCGTGAGCCCCGACGACGTCGCGCACCTACGACGGCTTCATCGAGGCCGGCAAGGAGATCCGGCAGCAATCGGCGGGGCACGAAGATGACGGCGTTCGACACCTCCGGGGGCGGCACGAACCCGTCGCACTACCACATCCTGCTCAACCAGCAGGACGGCTCCTTCTACGGCGCGGGCGGCAAGATCGACTTCACCAACGAGAAGAGCTACACCGCGATGGAGCTGCTCGACCGCTTCGTGACCGAGGACATCACCGTGGACACCCCGACCTTCGACGAGAGCAGCCGCGCGATCTCCAACGACGACGCCGCCACGACCATGGGCGCCGCCTGGGACGTGGGCCTGATAAAGGGCGCCGGCGGGGAGCGCCCAGAAGGGCAAGTGGGACGTGATGCCGCTGCCGGCCTTCGTCCAGGGTGGCCCGCGCGAGGCGACCCTGAGCGGCTCGGTCCTGGTCATCTCCTCCCAGACCCAGAACGAGGACGCCGCCTGGGACTTTATCGAGCAGGCGCTGCTGACCAGGGAGGGGCAGGCGAAGTCCTGGGCGCAGGGGCTCTTCCCGTCCTGGACGCCCTACTGGGAGACGGCCGCCTTCAACGAGACCGACCCGTACTTCGGGTTCGCCGTGGCGCCGAAGTTCGCGGAGATCGCCCGCGACGTCCCCGCGCTGGACTACGGCCCGAACTTCCTGGACTTCCAGAAGCCCCTCATGGACGCCTACTCCGCCGTGCTCACCGGCGACACCTCGCCGCAGGAGGCGATGGCCCAGGCCGAGGATCGGGCCGCCTCGGCGTCCGGTCTCCAGGTCGCCTAGGTAGTGGTCTCACTTGGCGGAGCGCAGAGAAAGGGACCGCGGTCGGGTGGTCCGCCGCGGCTCCCTACCTCTTTATCGTCCCGTTCTTCGTGCTCTTCGCGGGGTTCATCCTCTACCCCATCATCTACTCGGCGGCCCTGAGCTTCGGGCAGTTCAGCGGCGGGGGCATCACCTTCACGGGGCTCGACAACTACCGCAGGCTCTTCGCGACGGGCTGTTCCTCAAGTCGCTCTTGAACACGGGGCTCATCCTGGTCGTGCAGGTGCCGCTCATGATCGGGCTGGCGACGGTCATCGCCGTCCGTCATCGACTCGGACTTTCTCGGGCGGCGGCGCAAGGCGGCGTTCCGGCTCGCGTTCTTTTTGCCGGTGGCGATGGACCTGGTTACGTACTCGGTGGTTTTCTCCCTGATCTTCTCGGAGCAGTACGGCGTCGTGAACCAGGCTCTCGCAGCTCGTCGGGCCTCGACGGCGTCCCGTGGCGGTCCGACCCGTTCTGGGCGAGGGCTCCTGATCGTGATCGCCGCTGACGTGGCGGTGGACGGGCTACAACGCCGTGATCCTGCTCTCGGGCCTCCAGAACATCCCGAAGGACCTCTACGACGCGGCGAGCGTGGACGGCGCGGGAAGCGTGGTGCGGTTCTTCAGGATCACCGTCCCGCTGCTGCGGCCCGTCCTCCTGTTCTGCACGGTGCTCGGCGACCATCGGCACCTTGCAGCTCTTCACCGAGCCCTACATCCTGACGAGCGGCGGCCCGAGCAACGCGACGCTCACGAGCTTCTTCTACATCTACGACACGGGCTTCGCCCGCTTCGACTTCGGCCTGGCCGCGGCGGGCACCTACGTGCTCGCCACGATAGTCGCGATCATCTCCTACGCCCAGATACGGCTCGCGCGCTGGGGGGAGGTCTAGGATGGCGCCGGACAAGACGCCGCGCCGAAGGAGCGAGCCGGCCAGGCTCCTCGCGTACATCTTCCTCGGGGTGGGGGCGCTCGTCACGATCTACCCGTTCTACTGGATGCTCGACGGCCGCCGACGCTGACGGAGTCGGAGATCTTCAAGTCCCCGCCGCGCTTGTTGCCCGGCGGGCAACTTTCTCGACAACCTGGACGCGCTCTCCCAGTCCGCGCCGTTCCTGCGGGCGCTCCTGAACAGCATCTTCGTTGCGACCGTGACGACCGTGAGCACGGTCCTGCTCTCCGCGCTCGCCGGCTACGCCTTCGCGAAGTTCAGCTTCCGCGGGACGCGGCGCTCATGTTCGCCGTCGTGCTCGGCACGCTGATGCTGCCGACGGAGATCATGGTGGTGCCCCTTTTCATCATCATGCTGCAGCTCGGGTGGGTGGACAGCTACCTGGCCCTGACCGTGCCCTACCTGGTGACGGCCTTCGGGGTCTTCCTGATGCGCCAGCAGATGATGGGCTTCCCGAACGACCTGCTCGACGCCGCCCGCATCGACGGCAACGGGGAGTTCGGCGTCTTCTTCCGCGTGGTCCTGCCGAACATGAAGGCCGCGTGCGCCGCCCTTGGCATCGTCACGTTCATGAGCCAGTGGGGCAACTTCCTGTGGCCGCTGGTGGTCATCAGCACGCCGGAGAAGTTCACCTACCCGCTGATGCTCGCGAGCCTTGTCAAACGCAGGGCGGCGCGGTCGAGTACGCCCCGATAATGGTGGCGGCGGTCGTCGGCCTGATCCCCCTGATCGTCCTGTTCTTCTTTTTCCAGAAGTACATCGTCTCCGGGGTCTTCGGCGGCTCCTTGAAGGAGTAACCCGGTGTCCCGACGATCCCGCTCAGCAGGCCTCGGACCGGCCGACCGCGCCGTCGAGCCGCCGTCCGCCGTCGCCGCCTACCGCCGGGCGCTGCCCGAGGGCGAAGTGCTTGCCTTCCCCCTGGATCCCCTGGACCACCTCGGGGTGCCGACGTGGTCCACGGAGCTGTTCGCCGGGGCGGTGATGCAAGAGCGGCGTCGGCTACGGGACGAGCGACGAGCGGGCCCTGATCGGGGCCTTCGGCGAGCTCTCCGAATCCCTCCACGCCGCGAACGGCATCAAGGGGATGCGAGGTACGACGCGCCTCGTACGAGGCGCTCTCGAAGGACGTCGGCCCCGATGGGGTCCTGGACCCGCTGGAGGCGTGCCTGCACGGCAGGCAGCGACTATACGCCGGAGGCGACGCTGCGATGGGTCGAGGCGCGGCGGTGGGGGACGGACGAGCCCGTGCTGGTGCCGCTGGAGCTCGCGGCGGCCTCCACGCTGGACGTCGAGCCCGAGGGGGAGTGGCTGGTCCTGCCCGTCAACAACGGCCTCGGGGCTGGCCCGTACGGCGGAGCACGCCCTGGCCCACGGGCTGCTAGAGCTCGTCCAGCGCGACGGCAACAGCGTCGAACTACCGCGCCCTCGACGCCGGCATCCGCATCGATCTCGACGACGTGCGAGACCCGGAGACGCGGGACCTGCTGGACCGGCTCGACCGCGAGGGTGTCGAGGTCGTCGCCAAGCTCGCCTCCACGGACTTCGGTTTGACGAACCTCTACGTCGTCGGCGCCGAGCGCGACCCGGAGCGGGCCCCGCACCCTCTGGCGCTCACCGCCTGCGGCGAGGCCGCAGACCCCGACCGGGAGAAGGCCCTGAGCAAGGCGCTCCTGGAGTACTGCCGCCAGCCGGGCGCGCAAGATGTTCGACCACGGCACCACTCTCGATGGTCGCCTCGACGGCACCCGGGGGCTACGTCGGTCGCGCCCTGCGGGCCGCCACGCTGGAGTACGAGGAGGAAAGGTCGCTGCGGGACACGATCGACTGGATCTCTATGGATGCCCCGCGGATGCGGGACCTGATCGACGACCCCGTCCTGGCCGTGCACTCGGAGGTGACGTTCTCTTCCCTGCCGAACGTCGGCGGAAGGTCGACGTCGGGCAAGGCCGACCTCGTGGCAGACCGGCTGCGCGAGGTCGGCTTCGACGTGCTCTACGTCGACTTCTCGCCGCCGGGAGTCCGGACGTGCGGGTCGTCCGGGCCGTCGTGCCCGGCCTGGAGGTCGAGACGGCGAGCTACGGCCGGATCGGGGCCCGCAACCTGCGACGCCTGCTCGCTCGCGACGACGGTCTCGCCGGATCAGGCGACGCCTCCCGCGCAGCGTCCGGGCGCGCACCGCATCTTGCTACCCGAGCGTGAACGGGAGGCCTTCGGGGGCATGGCCTGGCTCGACGTGGATGCCCTGGCCCGTACCGTTGGACGCCTGTACCCGCTCTACCGCGAGCCGTCCCGGCACGTGGCGACGCTCGTGGCCGAAGGCGTGCTCTAGGGGCGGAGCGTTGGCGCGTTAACGGTTTTTGTGGCCGGGTGCGTTACACTCTTTCGCGTATGAAAATTATCGTTATCGGGGCCGGCCTCGCCGGCCTCACCTGCGCAAAGGCATTGACGGAGGGCGGCGCAGAGGCCGTTGTCTTCGAGGCGTCGGACGGCGTCGGCGGGCGGGTACGCACCGACGAGGTCGACGGCTTCTTGCTGGATCGCGGTTTCCAGGTCTACTTCACCGCCTACCCGGCTGCGAGGCGGCAACTGGATCACGAGGCGCTGGATCTGCGGTCCTTCGACCCAGGTGCGGTGGTACGCGACGGTGGCAGACGTTACGTGCTCTCCGACCCGATAAGGGACCCGGCCGCGATCTTGCCCTCGCTCTTCTCCGGCGCGGCGACCTTCGGCGATAAGGTGACGACGCTCGCCCGAACGGCCGAGACCCTGGGAGACGGGGCGGAGTCGGTCCGGGGCCTGAACGTGGAGCAGGACAGCGCCTCCGCGCTGGAGTACCTGCGGGCCTCGGGGTTCTCCGAGCAGATCGTGGACAACT
The DNA here is from genome assembly GCA_963769655.1 of uncultured Rubrobacteraceae bacterium. Lineage (GTDB taxonomy): Bacteria > Actinomycetota > Rubrobacteria > Rubrobacterales > Rubrobacteraceae > CAVYMT01. Next base: position 135,334 of record CAVYMT010000008.1, read on the forward strand.
TCTTCCGCCCGTTCTACGGGGGCATCTTTCTCGACCGTTCTCTCTCGACGTCCTACCGCGTCTTCCGCTTTACCCTGGGGATGATGGCCACGGGCCGGGTCGCGGTGCCCGCGCGCGGGATGGGTGAGATCCCGCGCCAGCTCGCCGCCCACCTTCCCGAGGACGCCGTCCGCCTCGACAACCCCGTCTCGGAGCTGCTCAGAGACGGAGACCAGGTGGCTGGGGTGCGGGCCGCGGGAGAAGAGCACGAGGCGGACGCCGTGGTCGTGGCGACGGAGGCCCCGGCCGCGGGGGAGTTGACCGGGGAGGACGTGCCGGAGGGGGCCGTCGGGGAGATCTGCGCCTACTACGAGACGGACCGGCCGGCTGACGGGACCAAGATCTCCCTGAACGCCAGCCAGGACGCCTTCCTGAACAACGCGGAGGAGATGAGCGCCGTCTCGGAGCGGTACGCGCCACCGGGCCGCAATCTCCTGAGCGCCGTGACGCTCGGAACGCCGCACCTCACGGACGAAGAGGTCTACCGCCGGGGCATAGAGGAGCTCGGCGAGTGGTTCCCGGAGACCGATTTCCGCCCGCTCGCCATCTACCGCCTGCCGTACTGCCAGTTCGCCCAGCCGCCGGGCGTGCACGACACGCTCCCACCCAACCGCACGGCTACGCCGGGTCTCTACCTGGCCGGAGAGTTCACGGAGGACGCGTCCATAAACGGCTCCATGCTCTCCGGAGAGAAGGCGGCCAGGGCGGTGTTCGCGTGACCGAGAGCCCAAACGGCTCCGGGGACCGTACCCCGGCGCTCAGGATAAAGGATCTCAGGAAGACCTATTCCAACGGGCTCGTCGCCCTCGACGACGTCTCGCTGGAGTTGGCGCCCGGACGCTTTTTCGGGCTACTCGGACCGAACGGCGCGGGCAAGACCACGCTCATAAACAGCGTCGTCAACCTGGCGCGGCCCGACTCGGGTTCGGTCGAGGTTTACGGGCGCGACGCCTACCGGGAGTTCAGGGAGGCGCGCGGCATGATCGGGGTCTCCCCCCAGGAGGTCAACCTGGACAAGTTCCTGAACGTCGAGGAGACGCTCATCTTTCACGCCGGCTACTACGGCGTGCCGAAGAAAAAGGCGAGGCCGCGGGCGGACGAGCTGCTGGAGCGTTTCGGGCTTACCGAGAAGCGCCGCCAGCGGGTGAACACGCTCTCCGGCGGGATGAAGCGCCGGGTGCTCTTCGCCCGGGCGCTGATGCACGACCCGAAGGTGCTGTTTCTCGACGAGCCGACGGCCGGGGTCGACGTCGAGTTGCGTTACTCCCTGTGGGAGTATCTCCGCGAGCTCAACCGCGGGGGGCTCACGATCCTCCTTACGACGCACTACCTCGAGGAGGCGGAGGCGTTGTGCGAGGAGATCGCGCTGATAGACGGCGGCAGGATTGCCGCCAGGGGCACGAGCGAGGACCTCAAAGAACACTACGGGGCGAGGAACGTCGAAGAGGTCTACCTGAAGGTGATCGGCCATGCTGGTAGCTGACAGGCCGTTCCGGACGCTCCTGCTGCGCGAGGTCTTGCGCTTCACCAGGGTCTGGATGCAGACGGTGATACCCTCCCTGCTGACCTCCCTGCTCTACCTGGTGGTCTTCGGGATCGCCCTCGGCGGGCGCATCAAGCAGGTCGACGGCATCCCTTACCTGGAGTTTATCCTGCCGGGCATCGCGTTCATGAACCTCGTTACGGGCTCCCAGATGAACTCCTCCTGGTCGGTCTTCGACGCCAAGCGCGAGCGGTACATAGACGAGGTCCTCATAAGCCCCATGAGCGACCTCCAGATCGCCCTCGCCTACTCTTTGGGCGGAACGCTCCGCGGCGTCGTGATGGGCGCCGGGGTCTTTCTCGTGGGAGCCCCGTTCGTGGGCGTCGGCATCGCCCACCCCGGTCTCTTGCTGCTCATCGGCATCCTCGCGGCCTTCACCTTCTCGGCCATCGGCGCCATGGTCGGCGCCCTGGCGACCCGGATAGAGCACATCTCGTTCCTGTCAAACGTCGTCATCCAGCCCCTCGCCTTTTTGGGCGGGGTCTTTTACTCGGTGGAGATGCTGCCGACACCCTTGAGGATCGCCACGCTCTTCGACCCGATCTTCCACATGGTCGACGCCGCCCGCTACGCCACGCTCCAGACCTCGACGCTCAACGTCTACCCGACGCTCGGCGTGATCTTCCTTCTCGCCGCCCTCGCCTTCGGCGGCGCCTGGTGGGCGATCGGCCGCGGCCCCAGCCTTCGTTACTAGGCGCCCGTACCGGGCGGACAGACCGCGCTTACTCAGCTTCGGGCCCGCGAGAACTCATAGACGAAGGGTTACTCCTACACGTCCACCCGAGCAAGAGTCTGGGCGACAGTGACAATGTTCTTGTCCGCGGCCTTTGAACGGTACATCTCCAGGTCTGTCGCCTCCACTAGCGCTTTGGGAGATTCGATCCGGCCATTCAGGAAGGCTATGCCGGCGGAGACTGTTACGCGCCCGGGCAACACGGTTCTGTCTGAGGTGGCGCTCTCGATTTTCGAGCGGATCCGCTCCGCTAGCACGGCGGTATCTTGAAGCCCCGCTGTGCAGAGGACCATAAACTCGTCACCCCCATAGCGGGCAGCGTAATCCTCGGCGCGAACGCAATCTTGCAAGGTTCGAGCCACGCACCGAAGCACCTCATTGCCGGCTTCGTGACCGAAGCGGTCGTTGTAGGCCTTGAAGTCGTCGACATCAATCATCGCGCAGGACAGCGGCGTGCCCTGCTCTCGGGCTTCGCTGAAAGCGCCTCCGCAGCGCCTTTTTGAGGGCGCCGTGGTTGGCCAGACCGGTCAGCGCATCCGTATCGACCGAGCGTCGCAGGGGCGTGACCTCTAAGCGGGCGGACCTGTGGAAAAAAAAGGCGGCCAGCCCCGCGCAGGCTATAACCGACACCTCGGCAACCTCTTTGACCAGCGCGACCAACCCGGGAACCAGCCAAGCGACGCCGGGGATCAGCCCGCTCATCCCCTCCACGAGCTCCGCCAGCGAGAAGAAACCGATGGCCAACAAGAGGAACCGCGCTGCGCTCCTCTGGTGGGAGAGCCCGAATCCGGCTGTGAACCGCAGCGCCAGGCAGATAACCACGAAGCCGGTGACCCCGATGGCGATTCCGCAGGCTGTTTCCAACAGTTCTATGGTCTGTTCCTCCGTCTTTCGCAGGTCCTGGCATTAAAGAGGCAGCGATGGGACAGCGTCATCCCCCAAACTGGGTATCTTTTTCTACTGTTTTTGCGCCTCACCCACGACGCGTTCCCTGGATCCGAAACCATTACAATGCTGCACGTGAGGGCGTACCTAGATAGCGCCGGTGACGCTACCGGCCTTGCGAGCTACGCATGGCCATCATAGATCGGTCCACCAAGAGGCTCCCGGCCGGACAGGCCTGGACCCTCGTTCTGGCGGCGTTCCTGACCTCGCGCCTGCTCTTTCTGGGGGCCGGGTTTCTGGCCGCGACGTTTATGCCGCAGGCGGAACCGGCGGGAGATCCGCTCGGACCGGCGGGTTTCCTCGGCTACTGGGCGCACTGGGACGGGGCCTGGTACTCCCTGATCGCGATGGAGGGTTACGGGGAGCGTGCGCCGGAGAGCACGGTATTCTTCCCGCTGTACCCGCTGCTCATAAGGTTGGGGACCGTGGTCGGCGGTGGACCTGCCCTCTGGGGCGTCCTGATCTCGCTGCTCTCGACCCTGATCGCCCTGTACTTTGTCTACCGTACGGCCGAGAGGCTCTACGACCCGCGCGCCGCCAGGGCCGCGACGCTGGCCCTGGCCTTCTTTCCGACGGCCTTCTTCCTGAACGCCGTCTACTCGGAGGCTCTGTTTCTCGCGCTCGCCGCGGGCTCCGTCTGGGCGGGTCTCGTGCGCCGGAACCTGCTGCTCGCCGGGCTGCTGGCGGCCCTGGCCGCCGCGACGCGCAACCTCGGGATACTGTTGCTCATACCCCTCTTCTTCGAATGGTCGCGAAACCGCGCGGGAGTACGGGCTTGGCGGACTCGCGGGTCTCGCCCTCGTCCCCGCCGGCCTCGTCGCGTACGCCGTCTTCCTGTGGGGACGTTTCGGGGAGCCGCTCGTCTTCGCGAGCCAGCAGGAGGCGTACTGGAAGCGCGGGTTGGTCAATCCTCTCCGCACGCTGGGGGCCGCCTGGGAGACCGCGAGGGACGGGGCGGTGTATGTCCTGAACCCCGCTTCGATGTTCCTGGACACCGATCCCAGCCCAACGCTCGAAGCCTCGAACACGCTCAACCTGGTGTTCCTGATCCTCTTTCTGCTGACCATGGGGGCTGGCGTCGCCGTGCTGCCGCCGGGGCTCTCTATCTACACCCTGGCCGTCGTGCTGTTGCCGGTTCTCACCCCGAGCCCCACGTTCCCGCTCATGAGCCAGCCGCGCTTCGTGCTCGGGGCTTTCCCGGTCTTCTTCGCCATCGGTTACCTGCTCTCGCGCAGCAGGTTGGCCCTGTACCCCTACCTCCTCCTGAGCAGCGCCGCCGGCGTGGCGCTCACCGTCCTGTTCACGACGTGGCGGTGGGTCGCCTGAGCAAGCCTCGACGATCCCCGCCCCTTACCTCCGGTACCGGCTCTCGATCACGAGCAGGACGATGAGGGCCACCTCGATCAGCTTGTCCAGGTAGCCGATAAAGTTGCGCTCGCCGACGAGGATCCAGAGAAAGATCGTCAGCGCCGTGTAGCCGACGAGGACCCACCGCGCGGCGTTGCGGTACGGGTCGAGCATCGGGATTGGCGCGTAGAGCGCCCCCACGAGGCCCAGATACCCGAGCCCGTTCAGGACGAACAGGGGGAAGCCGAGGAAGCCGAGGTACAGGTGGATGATCGCCGTGCCGAGGGTCAGGAGGATGATCCCGATACGGAGCGATCCGGCGGGTGCGGTGACGGTGGACATGGTGCTCCTTTCCTGGCCTCTTCTACTCGAGAACTCGCGCGGGTTCCGGCGCCTCTTCGGGCGTGGGTGTGTCGGGTCTGGCGGGATCCTGGGGGCGCGGGGGGGAGATGGCCGCGATCGCCACCGGCACGGCCACCGCGGCGAGTGCGGCCCCGATCCAGTACGGCGCGGGAACGCCGAGGCGGTCGAAGGCGAGGCCGGAGATCAGGGGGCCCGAGATGAGGGTGAGGCTGACGACCGCCTGCACGCCGCCCATCACGCGGCCCTGCTCGCTCCCCGTCACGCGCCGGGAGACGAGCGCCGTGAGCGCCGGGATGGCAAGCCCTGCCCCGGCCGCGATGGCCCCGACGAGCGGATAGAGCAGGGGCCCGAAGGGGACGAGCGCAACTAGCGCGAGGCCTAGCGCCGCGAGGCAGAGGCCCCCGAGGAGCAGGCGCCCTTCTCCCAGCAGCGGTTGTAACCGGCCGACGAGGATGCCCTGGGTGATCACGGCGCAGACCCCGACGAAGGCGAAGAAGAAGGCGTTGGCGGTGGCGTCCCATCCGAAGCGCGCGTTGCTAAAGAGCGGAAAGTTGGTCAGGAGCCCGGCGAAGGACAGGTTTAGCAGGAAAGCGACGGCCAGGAGGGCCCTGATGCGTCGGATCCCAAGCGCGCCGCGCAGCTGTGAGAGCGGCCCGAGGCGGCGCAGTGGGGTCCTCGCCCGCCGCTCGCGGGGGAGTGATTCTGGCAGGACAAAGTAGCCGAAGGCCGCGTTGGCGAGGGCGAGCGCGCAGGCGGCGAAGGCCGGCGCGTGCAGGGAGTACAGGCTCAGCAGGCCACCAACGGCCGGGCCGGCCATGAGGCCCAGGCCGAAGGCGGCCCCGATCATGCCGAGACCCCGTGCCCTGTCGTCCGGGGCCGTGGAGTCGGCTATGTAGGCCTGGGCGGTGGCCTGCGTCCCCGCGGCCCCTCCGGCCAGCGCGACGGCCACGACGAGCAAGAAGAGCGTGCTGGAGAGCCCGAGGAGCAGGTAAGCGCAAGAGGCCCCGAGCAGGCACACGATGAGCACCGGCCGGCGCCCGGTGCGATCCGAGAGCCCGCCCAGAAATGGCCCGCCGACGAGCTGCGTCGCCGCGTACAGGGACCCGAGGACGCCGACCAGAACGGCCGTAGAGGCATGCTCCCGCGCGTAGAACGGCAGGAGTGGGACTACGAGTCCGTACCCAAGCATGTCGACGAAGACCGTTACGAAAAGAAAGGTCAGCGGAGATCCGCCCGGCCCGGGGCGCGGGCGGTCTTCCCCCTGACCGCGGCCCACTACCGGGCCGCGCACCGCTGCATGAGGCGCCTTGCCTCGCCCAGCACGGTCTCCCGGACGGCCTCACCGGCGAGGCCGTCCGGGCCGACCGGTTCGCCGAACTCTACCCGGGTGGTGACGTTGCGCAGCGCGGGCGTGAGCATCTGGAGCGTGGCGGCCAGCCATTCCTGGTCGCTCGGCCGCCGGCGCACGAAGGTAAGAGGGTTCCGCAGCGCGCCGGAGGAGATCACACCGCTAACCACCACCGGGACGACCGTGAGGCCCGGAACGAGGCGGGCGAACGTGTCGATGCTCTCGGACCAGCGGTCCAGGGCTTCGACGGCGCCCGGCAACACCGCCGGGTCTGGCTCGATCCTCCCGCCGGGGAAGATGAGGACCGCCCCGCCGCCCTTGAGGTGCCGGGACGCGGTCCGCACGACCCCGAACCTCTCCGAGGACGACTCATCGACGGGGATCAGGCACCGCGAGGTGTTCGGTAGCGCCTCCAGAAACGGTCTGCGGGCGGCCACGACCCGCAGGTCATCCCGCGGTATCGCCGCGAAGAGGGCCACGGCGTCGGCGAGCCCCGGGTGGTTGGAGACGATCAGCAGCGGGCCCCGCTCCGGCACTCGTTCCCGCCCCTCGACCTCCAGTCCTCGCGCCACCCGCTCCAGCGCCCAGGCCCCACCCGCCGCGAGGCCGGACTCGCCCACGATGTCGTCGTAGGTCGCTATCTGGCGCGCCAGGCGTCGCGCGGGAACGGCCGAGAGAGCCTCCAGAGGCCGCCGCCCGCGCCGCAACCCGCCGAGGCCGAACGCGGCGAGGAGGTCGTCAACGCACAATCGGGCGAGCATCTCCACCCTGTCGGGCTCCGACGCTCCCGCGTAGCCAGGACCGAACAGCCCGGCGACGCTATCCACCGCGACCTCCCTTTTCCGCTCCCACAGCCCCAGTATGCCGCCCGCCGAGGGCCGGTTCATCCCCCAAATGCACTATTCCTGCGCATCGCAAACGGCAAGACGGAACACCCGGGGAGCGGACCGCCCTGGTGACCGCTACAACTTCCATGCTAGTAGTTGTTACGCACGCGGCCCGCGGACGGTTCGGATCAGCACGCTTGGGCTCCCTGCGGTCGCCCGCTTTCAGCCCGCTCCGGCTGACGCCTCCGCTCTCAGCCCGCGTCGGACCTTCGGTCCTCGCTCTCAGCTCGCTTCGTCCGGCTTCGCCGGCCTCGCTTTCAGCAAACGCCTTGGCGCGGTTCGTCACCTGGTCGCGTCGCCGCACCGTCACGACGGTGTTCCTGCCGGGAGTCGGCCCATGGGACGCAGCCGGGTCAGGGACGCACAGCAAGAGCTGACGGCTGAAAGCGAGGGCCTGCAAAGGCCCGACGCGGGCTGAGAGCGGAGCCCGCGCAGCGGGCGCAGCGGGCGCAGCGTGCTACCTCCCGCGCAGGATCTCTACCGCCGAGCCGGCGAGGACGGTGTCACCGAGGCGCACGTTGGGCTTGGCGACCTTTACCCTCACGGTCTCAACGGGCGGGTAGTTCTCAAGGACCGCGGCGGCTATCCTCTCGGCCACCGTCTCCGTCAGGCCGACCGGTGGGCCCTCGACGATCTCGCGGGTACGTTCGTGAACGTCGCCGTAGTCCACGGTCTTGGTGAGGTCGTCGGAGAGGCCGGCGGGGCGCAGGTCCAAGCGCATCTCAACGTCGACCACGAATGGCTGGCCAAGCTCGCGCTCGGCGTCCAGCGTGCCGTGGCGGCCGTGCAAGACCATGCCCTCGAGCAGTATGCGGTCCTCTGCCATCTTCTCCTCCTCGCCGCCTCTCGTGCGGGGCAGTATACGGGTCGTGGTGCAACCCGCGTGCCGCGCCGACCAAAGCTGCTAACCTACCGTCGAGCATACCGGAGAAAAGGAACATGCGTCCCACCGTTACCGTAAGTTACGCTCAGACCCTCGACGGGCGCCTGGCGACCTCGAGCGGGTCGTCGCGTTGGATCAGCTCCCCCGAGTCCCTGCGTTTCGCCCACGCGCTGCGCGCGGAGCACGACGCCATAGCTGTGGGGGCGGGGACGGCGTGCAACGACGATCCGCGCCTCACCGTGCGCCTCGCTGCCGGCGACGATCCATTGCGCGTCGTGGTGGACGGCTCTCTGCGCACCCCGCTCTCCGCCGCCGTGCTCGCCGACGGGGCCGCCAAGGGCACGGTCCTGGCCGTAACCGAGCGCGCGCCGCGCGAACGCCGCGAGCAGGCCGCCTCGTTAGGCGCGACCGTGCTCGAGTTGCCGGTCAACGGGGCTGGCAGGGTGGACCTCCGCGCCCTGATGTCCGAGCTGCACGCCATGGGCGTTCGCTCCGTGATGGTCGAGGGCGGGGCCGCCCTGATTACCTCGCTGCTCTGCGAGCGGTTGGTCGACCGTCTCACCGTCTGCATCGCACCCAAGATCCTCGGCCGCGGCATCGAGGCCGTCGGCGACCTCGGCATCTGCGACCTGGAGAGATCCCTGGTGTTGAACGACACCTCGGTGACGACCTACGGCGCGGACATAGTCCTCGACAGCCGCGTCGGGTACCCGGAACCCCCCGCTTGAGGACCGGCACCGCCGCGGGCGACACGCTCCGGGCCCGCGCGCTGTGGTTCGCCGCGCCCGGTATGGCGGAGCTGCGCCCGGAGCCTGTGCCGCCCCCGGGACCCGGCGAGGTGCGCGTCCGCTCCATGGCCTCCGCGATAAGCCATGGCACGGAGATGCTCGTCTACCGCGGCGAGGTCCCCGCGGACCTGCCCCTGGATCTGCCCACCCTGAAGGGCGGGTACGGGTTCCCGATCAAGTACGGCTACGCCACCGTCGGCCGCGTGATCGATGCGGGCCCCGACGCCGTCCTGCATCCGGGGGAGACCGTCTTCGTCCACCATCCGCATCAGGACGTATTCAACGTCCCCGAACACCTCGCCTTGCGCCTGCCGGACGGCATAGATCCCGACCTGGGCGTCTTTTTCGCGAACGCCGAGACCGCCCTGAACGTCGCCCACGACACGCCCACTGCGCCTCGGGGAGACGGCCCTCGTCTTCGGGCAGGGGGTGGTCGGCCTCTTGGTGACCCGGATGCTCGCGCTCGCCGGCGCGGGACGGGTGATGGCCGTCGAGCCGCTCGAGCCGCGGCGCGGGATCTCCCTCGAGATGGGGTCCGACGAGGCCCTGGCCCCCGACGAGTCCCTGCGGGACCGCGTAATGGAGGCCACGGGCGGGCGGGGCGCCGACGTGGTCGTGGAGGTGAGCGGCTCCGGGGCGGCGCTGCGGGCCGCCGTGGAGACCGTGGCGACCGAGGGTACGGTGGTCGTAGCCTCCTGGTACGGGACAAAGTCCGTACCACTTCCTCTCGGGGGGAACTTCCACAGGGGGAGGGTACGGCTGCGGTCATCGCAGGTCGGGCGCATCAACCCCGATCTCGCCCCCAGGTGGGACCGCGACCGGCGCGCGAGAACCGTGCTGGACTTCTTGCCGCACCTGCGCCTCGAAAAACTACTCGTCCGCCGCGTATCCTTCAGCCAGGCGCCGGAGGCGTACCGGCTCGTGGAACAGGAGCCAGGCGCGGCCGTCGCGGTGATCCTGACCCACCAGGAGAGTTGAGGAGGAACCGATGTACGAGGTCTACGTCTCCACGGGCTTCGAGGCGGCGCATCGGCTCGTCGGCGATTTCGGGCCGGCGACCAGGACCCACGGGCATACCTACACTATGGAGGTGATAGTTCGTGGCGCAGATCTCAAAGAGGACGGGACCCTCTGCGACATCGGCATGCTGCGCGCGGCGGCGGACGACCTTGCGGCCACCTTCCACTACCGCGACCTCGACGAGGTCCCCGGCCTCTCGGGCGTGAACACGACCGCCGAAGCGGTCGCCCGTTACTGCTGGGAAGAGCTGGCGCCTGACCTGCGCTCCGAATCAGGACTCGACACGCTAGTCGTGCGCGTCTGGGAATCGCCACAGGTCTACGCCGCGCGGGAAGAGAGGCTCTAGCGAGTAGGGAATAGGGAGTAGTTCAACTATTCGCTACTCCCTACTCGCTATTCGCTCAGGAGCGAAGCGACTATGCGCCTGGCCTTCGTCACGGTCGGAGACACCTCCCGCCTCACCGGCGGCTACCTCTACAACGCCCGCGTCGTCTTGGGGCTGGAGGGGGAGGGGGTTTTGGTCGAGGAGGTGGTTGCCAGCGGGGCTTCTCCCGGCGAGCAGGAAGCGGCGGCCCGACGTGGGGCTTTCCTCGATCCCTCCGCTTACGACGTGGTGGTCGTTGATGCGCTCGCCAGGATCGTCTGCGCTCCCTACGTCGACTCGTGGCGCGAGTTCTGCCCGGTCGTGGCGATGGTCCACGAGCTGCCCGGCGTCGCGGCCCCCGCCGAGTCTCCCGCCGACGCCCAGCGGGAGCGGGCCCACGAGGCGCCGCTGCTGGGTGCCGACCTGATGGTCGCCGTGAGCGAGCATGGGAGAGCCATCCTCGAAGACCGGGGCGCGGAAGCTGCCCGCGTCCGCGTCGTGCCGCCGGGCTTCGACCGCCTCTCGCCCGACGCTTCGGCTCCCGGAGCCGGCGCACGCGATGGAGTGGTTCGCGCGCTGTGCGTGGCGCAGTGGATCCCCCGCAAGGGAGTCCTGGACCTCGTGCGGGCCTGGGCGCTCCGCGAACGTCCGGACGCCGTCCTCGAACTGGTCGGTGAGGCGAACGCGGACCCCGGCTACTCGGCCTCCGTACACGCCGCCGTAGCAGACGCTTCGGAAGCGTCCATAACCGTGCGGGGACCGGTGGACGACGCGGCGCTGGCGGCGGCTTACGCCGGCGCGGAACTCTTCGCGCTGCCGTCCCGCTACGAGGGCTACGGCATCGTCTTCGCCGAGGCACTGGCCTACGGGCTGCCGGTCATCGGTTGCGACGCAGGCCCGGTGCCCGAACTCGTGGGCCCGGAGGCGGCCGTCCTGGTGACGCCGGGCGACATTCGGGCGCTCTCGGAGGCGCTTGACCTCCTGCTGGGGGACGCCGACCTGCGCCGCCGGATGTCGGCCGCCGCCCGCCGCCGGGCCGAAGGGTTGCCGCGCTGGGAGGATACCGTCACCGGCTTCGCGGACGTTCTCGGGGAGGCCGTCGCCGGGCGGCGGCGGTGAGCTTGCCGGCGGGGGGTTAGAATCCGGCCGTGGACGGGAGGGATGTTCGCGAGCAGAACCGCCGGAGCTGGAACGCGGTGGTGGGCGCGCACGAGAGCCATCGGGGCGAGCTTGCCGCGTTCCTCTGCGGCGGCGGCTCGACGCTCTTTCCCGAGGAGCGCGCGTTGCTCGGCGACGTGGGGGGCAAGAGCCTGCTGCACCTGCAGTGCAACGCCGGTGCCGATTCCTTGAGCCTGGCCCTGCTCGGTGCGGAGGTCACAGGGGTGGACATCAGCGACGCGGCGATCTCCTCGGCCCGCCGGCTCTCGGAGGAGGCGGGGATCCCGGCGACCTTCGAGCGGGCCGACCTCTACGACTGGCTCGCGGACGCGGCGCGCACCGGCCGTCGCTTCGACCTTGTCTTCGCGTCCTACGGGGTCGTCTGCTGGCTGGCCGACCTCGACGCCTGGGCTTCCGGCGTTGCCGCCGCGCTCGAACCCGGCGGCCGCGTCGTGCTGGTGGAATTCCATCCGACGGCGGAGATCTTCGACGGGGGCTGGAAACCCACCCGCGACTATCCTTCCGGCGGCGCGCCGCTACCCCTCCCGGAGGGCGTCGGCGACTACGTCGGCGATTCTGGGGGCGGCCTGACACCCGAAGGCTTCGCGGAGGGCGCAAGGGACTTCCAGAATCCCGAGCCAGCCCACCTCTACCGGTGGGGGCTCGGGGAGGTGGTAACGGCGCTCGCGGGGGCGGGGCTGAGGATCCTGACCCTGGAAGAGTACCCGCACTCCAACGGCGAACGGCACTTCGACGAGATGCGCGAGCTGCCGGGTCGGCGGATGATCCCCCCGGAGAACGTGCCCGCCATCCCCCTGATGTACGGCATACGCGCCGCGACGGTCTAGCGTGTGACGTGAGCCCGGACCGGAGGGGATGGTCAGGTGGGGGGTAAGCTTCCGGACGGATACACGGCGAGGGCGCCCGGGCCCGACGACGCGCCGGCCCTGGCAAACCTCATCTCCGCCAGCCAGCTAGCCGACTTTGGCGCATCGGAGATGACGCTTGAGGAGCTGCTGAACGACTGGCAGGGTCTGGACCCTTCCGTGGAGGCCGTGATAGTCGGGGCGCCAGACGGCGAGCCGGCCGGATACGCGGACGTGCTCAACCGCGGCCACGTCCGGGTCTCGGTCTACGGATTCGTCCACCCCGGCCATCGCGGAAGGGGCGTCGGCAGTTTCCTCGTCAGGTGGGGTGAGCGGTGGACTCGCGACAGGATGGACCGGTCCCCGGAGGGCTCGCGGGTGGTGGTCGAGCACTACGTAGACGGCAGGCTCGGGCCCGCGCGGCGGCTCCTGGAGCGGAGGGGCTACACGCCGGAACGCAACTACTACCTCATGGGCGCCCCGCTGGACGGATCGCCGACCACGCCCCAGTGGCCCGAGGGGATACGGGAGCGAGTCTTCGAGCCGGGAAAGGACGAGCGGGCGGCCTTCGAGGTCCAGCAGGACGCCTTCCGCGACGTCTGGGAGACGCCCCCCAGCACGTTCGAGCGGTTCGCAGCGTACGTCGGTTCCGGGGGTTTCGAGCCCTCCGTGTCGTTTCTGGCCGAGGGCAAAGATGGGACTCTAGCGGGGCTGATTCTGGGGAGCGTCGTGGCCGGTCGGGGCGTGATCGACGTGGTCGGCGTGCGGAGGTCGTGGCGGGGAAGGGGACTCGGCCTCGCGCTGCTGCGCCGGACGCTGGCCGAGTACCTCCGTCGGGGCGTAAAGTCGGTGGAGCTGAGCGTGGACGCCGAGAGCGCGACCGGCGCGCCTAGGCTCTACCGAAGGGCCGGGTTCGGCGTCAAAGAAAGCTACGTCCTGTACCGCAAAGAACTGCGCCCGGCGTCATCGGGCGAGAGGAGTTAGCGGCCAGCACATCCAAGGATTGACCGCGGCCACTACCGACCTACTAGGAGAAAAAGAAGGCTATCGCGGAGATGATGTAGACGCCGCAGAGCATCGCGCCCTCGAGCCAGTTGGAGCGTCCGTCCAGGGCCGCGAAGCCGGTCACGATGACGGCGGCGCCCAGGGCCCCAAGCTCCAGGGTCGTGAAGGTCAGGTTCAGGGGATGCCCGAGGAGCGGTCCCAAAAAGACCAGTATCGGGGTGACGAGGAGTGCGACCTGGATCGAGGATCCCAAAGAGATCGCCATGGAGAAGTCCATCTGGTTCTTGTAGGCGATCTGCACGCCAACGATGTGCTCGGCGATGTTGCCGACGATGGGGACGATAATGACGCCGACGAACAGCTCGGATATGCCGTAGTCCTCCGTCAAGGGCTCTATCGCCCCGACGAACGCCTCGGAGGCGAAGGCGACGGCCGCGGTCGAGACGAGCAGCAAGACCAGCGAGGCTACCGTCCCGAACGGCGCGTGGCCCTCCCCGGTGGCGATGCCGCCCCCCTCCGGGCTGCGCAGGTAGTAGAGCAGGTACAGACCGTAGAGCACGATCATGACCACGGCAACCTCGATGCTCAAAGTCGTTGGGCTCGGGCCCGGGTTCGTGGCGGCGAAGATCGTCGGCAGGGCGAGGGCGGCGGCCACGATGCCCAGCATCGAGGCGTTTATGCCGGCGATCTCGGACGAGAAGTTCTGGACGCCGTTCTTGAGGCCGCCGATGAGGAAGCTCGCCCCCAGCACCAGCAGGACGTTGCCGATGATCGAGCCGATGATCGAGGCCTTCACCACCGTCGTGAGGCCCGCCGAGAGGGCGAAGATGGTGATGATCAGCTCGGCGGCGTTGCCGAAGGTGGCGTTGAGAACGCCGCCGATCTGGGGTCCGGCGTGGTGGCCCAGCGACTCCGTCGCCTGGCCGAGAACCCAGGCGAGCCCGATGAGGGCCAGCGCGGAGACGGCGAAGATCAGCAACACCGGGGCGTGCAAGAGCTCCGCCACCAGCACCCCGACCGTCAGGACGGCGGTGGCGCCGTAGGCTATCCCGCGAATCATCGGGGCACTTTCAGCGTAAGCACGGCGGTAATCTTATAAGATAAACCCGTTGTACGTTACGGTCTCCTGGAGGGCCTTTGATCGACTACCACCTGCACGTCATAGCCCACGGCGATCGTCCGATGACCGTCGAGAATATCCTCCGCTATTGCGAGGTGGCCGAGGCGCGCGGCGTGCGACAGATGGGCATAACCGAGCACGACCGCTACGTGGACGACATCGACCTGGCTGCCTTTCAGGAGGCCAGGGAACGGTCCCGCGACGTCGGCTTGAGGCTCGGCATAGAGATCGACTTTGTCCCCGGCCAGGAGGAGCGTATGCAGCAGGACGCGACCGCTCTCCCCTACGACTACGTGATCGGAAGCGTCCATCGGGTGGACGGCAGGGAGATCGACCGGGCGACGGACCGCTCGATCTACGAGGACTACGAGACGTACGACCTCTACGAGGCCTACTACGCCAACGTCCGCGAGGCCGCCCTCTCTGGGCGCTTCGAGGTCCTCGGCCACCCCGACCTGATCAAGATCTTCCGCGAGTTCCCCGAGCGCGACATCACCGGCATCCTTGAGGAGACCGCCGACGCGGTGGCCGACTCGGGCGTCGTTGTCGACGTAAACGCCGCCGGCCTGCGCAAGCCTGTGGGTGAGATCTACCCCTCCAGAAAGCTCCTCACGATGTTCCACCGCCGCGGCGTCCCCATTGTCCTCTCCTCCGACGCCCACGCCCCCGAGGAGGTAGCGGCCGGCTACGACAGGAGCCTGGAGCTCGTCCGCGACGTCGGCTACCGCGAGGTCGCCACCTTCGAGAACGGTGAGCGGGGACGGCTTCCGCTGTGACGGAGGAGCTCTTCCAGCACGACTCCTACCTGCGAACCTTCGACGCCCGCGTGCTGCGGCTGCACGGCAGGGAGGTCATCCTGGACCGCACGGCCTTCTACCCCGGCGGCGGGGGCCAGCCGGCGGACAGGGGCGCTCTGGGCATCGGCCCGATAAACGCCCGCGTCGTGGACGTCCGGCGCGCGGGGGGCAACATCGTGCACGTCCTGGACACGGCGATTCCCGACACCGTCGGGGAGCTCGAGGGGGAGCTGGATTGGGACCGGCGGGCGGCCCACATGCGTTACCATACCGCCCTGCACGCGCTCTCCGGCGTGATCTGGCAGAGGTTCGGCGCCAAGGTGACGGGCGGCCAGATGCGCGCCGAGCGTGCCAGGATGGACTTCTCTTTCCCCGGTGAGTGGACGGTCGAGGTCGTCGCCGAGATCGAACGCGTCACCAACGATGCCCTGGACGAGGATCGTCCGGTAAGGGTCTACGAGCTTCCGCGCGAGGAGGCGCTGGCGGACCCGGATCTCATCCGCACCAAGGTGAACCTCGTGCCAGAGGAGGTAGAGCGGATCCGCATCGTCGAGATCGTGGGCCTGGACACCCAGGCCGACGGCGGGACGCACGTCGCGAGCACCGGGGAGGTTGGCGCGTTGGAGATTACCGGCCACAAGAGCAAAGGCCGCCAGAACAAGCGCATCGAGTTCGTGCTGCGTTGAGAGCGACGGTTCTCGCCACGGCTCTGGCGCTCGTTCTCCTGCTGGCCGGCTGCGGCGGCGATGCCCCCGACCCCGATGCGGATGCCGGCGGGTCGAGCGGCTCGCAGGATGCAGGATCCGCGGCGTCCGGCGGCGACGAAACGCCCGCTCCCGGGCTTAGCACGGTCACGATAGACGCCGCGGGAGGGGAGGTGGCGGTGCAGGTCGAGGTCGCCGGCAGCCTCGCGGAGCAGACGCAGGGTCTCATGAACCGCACGGCGCTCGCCGAGGATCGCGGGATGCTCTTCGTCTACCCCGAAGAGCAGACCCTCTCGTTCTGGATGCGCGACACCCTGATCCCGCTCTCCATCGCCTACATCGACTCCGAGGGCCGCATCGTGGACATCCAGGACATGAAGGCCCTGGACGACGACCCGCCCCACTACGTCTCGGCCAAGCCCGCGCGGTACGCCCTAGAGGTCAATAAGGGGTTCTTCGACGAACGCGGCGTCGAGGTCGGGGACAGAACCGACCTGCCCGTCTGAAGCTTCAGCTTCCCCGCATCGCTTCAGACGGGCAGGTCGGTCAGCCAAAACCAAGAAAGGCTGAAAGCTGAGAGCGGAGGCCGCAGGCCGTAGCGGGCTGATAGCTGACAGCTTGGCTGAGGGGCTAAGCCCCTTAGCCAACCATCTCGACCTCGGCCGCGACGAAGACGGCGTAGTTGAGCGGGAGCGTCGCGACCCCTGGGGCGGTGCGGGCGTGCATCCCGGCCTCGGGGCCGTAAAGGTCCAGGATGAGGTCGGAGCAACCGTTGAGCACACCGGAGGTTCCCTCGAAGTCCGGGGCGGCGTTGACGAGCCCGTGGACCGCGAGCCACGCGCTGACCCGGTCCAGGTCGCCGAGCTCGCGCTTGAGGCTGCTCAAGACGGAGAGGGCGCAACCGCGCGCCGCCTCGTAACCCTCCTCCGGCGACACCTCCGCGCCCACCTTGCCGAAGGGACCCGAGATCGAGCCGTCCTGGCCCAGCGCGCCGTGACCCGAGACGTAGGCGCGATCTCCGCGCACCCGCACCCACGCGAAGGGAAACTCGACGCCCGGAGGGAGCTGCATCGGTTCTGGTAGCTGGAGCCCGAGCTCCTTCAGCCTGGCCTCGACCCTCATGCCTCTCCTCTTGTCGCGCCCTACTCCCCCATCGGGAAGGCGAGCCCGTGCTCCTCGCACAGGCGTGGAACGCTGTCGTAGTCAACCTCGAGGCCGTATCGGGCGTCGAGCGCCGCGCCCGCCTCGCCTTCCATCGCCTCCGGGTCGTCGGCCATCTCCCCGAACAGGTGCTCGAAGCCTCCGGGGGAGATGATCTCCAGGATCCGGCAAGGCCGGTCGCCGGTGTTCCAGAACGTGTGCCACTGGTCGCGGGGCTTGAAGACGAGGGTTCCCTCGTCCGCGTACACCACCTCGTCTCCGAGCTGCGCCCCCATGCGGCCCTCGAGGACGAAGCTGTACTCGTCCTCGCTGGCGTGGCGGTGCATCGGGGCGACGAGCGTCCGGGGTGGGATCGGGTGCTCGACGAGCGAGAACCCGCCGCCGGACTCCTCGCTCCAGACCATGAACCGGACGCCGAAAGACCCGAAGTCTACGGACCTCCCGTCGGCGGGCCCGATCACGCGCGGCGGTGTATGTTCCACGGTCGTCTTCCTCCTTTGCGTCGCTGGTCCAGCAGGATAACCTGACCGACGAGCAGGCGATAGAGCTCATGGTCGGGACGGTGCGGTGCGCGGTGCACGACCAGGCTTCGGGGCCGACCGACGGCGGCTAACCGCGCAGGGCCTCCGCCACGCGGAAGGGATCGGAGGCGACCACCGGGGCGGCGTAGAGCTCCATCGCGCCCATATCCGACGTGCGGTTGGCCGGGCTGCCGCGATCCACGAGGTGGACGACGGTCGGGAAATCGGACCAGTCCTCTGGGGAGGGGGCAAGCGGCGGCATGTAGAAGGCGACGTTGAAGGCCTGGACGCCCAGGTTGCCGACGTAGCTCTCCAGCAGGGCCCCGACCGTGCGCGTCAGGTCCTCGTCTCCGGCGCCGCGGGATGCCGCACCGATCACGACCAGTTCCTTCTCCTTGAGGGGTGTGAGGCTGGCGAAGGCCCTGACGTCCCCCTCGGCGGGGATGGCGAGGCCGAGGGCCTCGTGGGCGCGGAAAAGGTCATCGAAGTAGTCCGAGCCGTGCTCGGAGCGGTAGCCGGCGGCGGCGCGGCGCAGGCATTCGACCTTCGGGTAGTGTGAGCCCCGGGTGGCGGTAACCTGGGCGTGACCGTGGATGATGGACCCGCCGGCCCTCCAGAGGCAGTTCCACATCAGGAACGGGTATCGGGCTTCGGGGTCGGCCTCGTGGGCCAGGCGAAACCATTCCAGGCTCACGGCGACGTAGTCGGGGACCTTCTCGGGGGTGAGGTGGAGCGGGTTGTGGTCGTCGAAGACCACGACGCCGTGGAACCCGTCGTACTTGGCGACGTTCGAGGCCGTGATGGCATGTTCGCTGCGCACCCGGCCGAAGACGTCGGCGGGCGTGCCCTCCTCGGGGCGGCAGAAGGGATCTCCTTCCGTCGCGGCGATCTCGCGGTCCAGGTCCAGGTCCACGCCCGTGTCCAGCGGTCTTGAGGAGCGGAGCTCGTTGAACAGGGTGCCATCGAGGGTGACGCGGTTGGTCACCTTCACGATCCGCTGCTCGGTCACGGCGTCCACCGAGCCGAAGGACTTTTCGATCCAGGGCCGCATCGCCTCCGGCGGCTCCAACCGGCCGGTCGTGGCCGAGGCGTCGAAGATGCGCTCGGCGATGGCGCGCTCTGAGGGGGGGAGGTCGGAGATCAGGTCTGGCAGGGCGGTGATCTTGTGTTGCGGCATCTCTCTCCTAGGGACTCTCACGGGCAACGCGGCACATTATGCAGCTCTGAGCTCGCGGGGGCGCTTGACAGGCCCGCCGCCTCGGCAGTCTACGTTGTTCGTGGGCTAGGCCTCCTGGGGCGCCGCCTCCAGCCGCCGGTAGAAGGTTTTGCGGTCGATCATGCGTCCGACGTGGCCCTCGACCCGCAGCTTGAGGGCGGAGATCTCGTGCGCGAACCGCACGCACTCGGCCCAATCCTTGCCGTCGAGGTGGGAGACCAGCAGCGCCGACCAGAAGGCGTCCCTGGCCCCCGTGACGCTCTCGACCTGCACCCTGGGCAAGGGACCGACGCGCTCCACCGAGGCGCCGTCGGAGACGGTTACCTCGCCGCCGCTGCGGGTCACGATGACCACGTTGGCCCCGAGGTCGTGGAAGGTCCCCAGGCAGGCCTCCTCGAGGGCGTCCTCGTCCATGTTCGGATCGAAGAGGCGCCTGGCGTCCTCGAGGGAGGGTTTGGTGACGGTGACGTAGGGTAGGACCTCGGCGAGCACCTCCCAGGCTTCGTCCCTGTCGGGCCACACGCGCGGGTCGTAGTTGGGGTCGAGGGAGACGACCTTGCCGAGCCTGGCGCCCAGACGCATGGCGCGCCGCGCGGCGAGCCGCTCGGGGTCGCGCGAGAGGGCGAAGGCCGAGGTGTGGACGGCCCGCGCCCGCTCGACGAGCTCGTCGGGGACGTCCCGGATGCTCAGGAGGGCGTCGGCGCCACGGTTTACCTGGAAGTCCGGGACGTTGACGGATCGGGTAACGAAGGCGTTGGTCGTCGGCGCCTCCGGCGTGCGGTGGAAGCCCTCGGTCGAGACGCCGTGGCGGCCGAGCTGGTCCTCCAGGAACTCCCCGAAGTAGTCCGTGCCGACCTTGGTGACGACCGCCGACCGGCCGCCGAGCTTGGCAACGTAGACGGCGACGTTCGCCGGCTGGCCGCCCAGGTAGCGGGCGAACCGGTCGGCGGTGCGGAGCGAGATCCTGAACTCGTGCGAGATAAAGTCGACCATCGTCTCCCCGACGCAGAGGACGTCCAGCTCGAAGTAGAGCCGGTCGAGGTCGCCGACCGAGACGCCCGCGTCGGAGCCGGGGTTCGTGAAGTACGCTGGGATCTCCAGCCTCTCGTGCGGCGTGGGGAAACCGTCGGGGGATTCCTCCGGCGTCCTCCGCTCGCCCGCTATGGCCGTCAGATATCCCTCCGCGGTGCGCTCCCAGGTGTAGCGGGCCAGCACGCGCCCGTAGCCGGCGTCGGCGTAGCGGCGCCAGCGCTCGGGGCTGGCCGTGAGGGAGTAGAGGCCGGCGGCGACCTCCTCGGGGTCGGCGGGGTCCACCAGGATGCCGTACTCCTCGTCGCCCTCGCGCATCGACTCGCTCGGGCCGCCGTGCTTGGTGACGACGGCCGGAAGGCCCGCGGCCACCGCCTCCAGCGGGGCGAGGCCGAACGGCTCGTAGTTGGCCGTCAGGGCGAAGACCGAGCGCCTGCCGGCCAGGAAACGGTACGCGGCGGCCAGGCGGCGCTGGCCCCGGATCGCGAACATCGAGACGGTCCCGCGCATGCGGGCGTGCTCGAGCACCTCCATGATCCCGTCGAGGACCGCCCGCTCGCCGGCGTCGGCGTCCCGGTAGTCCTGCAGCGGATCCTCCAGATTGCCGGTCAAGATGACCAGGTTGGCGCTCTCGCGCAGCGTGGGGCTGCTCGCGAACGCCTCGACGAGTGACCGGTGGTTCTTTTTGGGGTCGAGCCGGCTGGAGGCGACGACGCACGGCAGTTCGAGGCGCTCGGGGTCGAGGTCGCGCTCCAAACATGCCTGCACGTGGGCGTGGACGGCCTCCTCGTCCTCGGTGCGGGCGTCTTTGTCGAAGACGTGCATCGCGACGCCAGGGGGGACGGCGGCGAAGCGGGAGTCGTCGGTCGGGTCCACAGCCCCACGGTAGGCGTTGTGGGTGTACTGGATAAAGCGCTCCTGGCCCGTGCTGGTGACGTTTACCCGGGATCGGTTCATCGAGAGGCGTTCGGCCACCAGGCGCCTGGAGAACCGGTAGCGCTCGTCGATCTCGGCCACGTCCCGGCGGCGCACGCCCATCTTGTCCATCTTCTGCGCCCCGAGGGAGTGGGCCGTGAACGAGAAGGGGACGCCGGTCTGCTCCTCGATCAGGACGGCGCACAGCCCACCGTCCCCGTAGTGGGACGTGACCAGGTCGGGCGTCGAGCCCTCGGCCTCCCAGAACGCGAGTAGGTTGGGCACGAACTCGGTCCCGAGGTAGGGCCAGAGCTCCTCCTTGGGCAGGAACCGATCCGGGCCGCACCGGATCCTCAGGATGCGGACGATCGGAGCGCCGGGGTACGCGTCGGTCTCGGCAGCGAACTCGGGCCAGTCGGGGTCCTCGATCCTCCTCGTGACGATGTCCACCTCGTGGCCGAGCGCGCCCATGGCCAGCGCCAGCTCCTTGACGTAGACGAGCTGGCCGCCGAAGTCCGGGTGGGCGGTCCAGTAGGAGTCCTCGGGGTCGAAGTTGCCCTGGGGGTTTATGAACGCGACGCGCAACGGCTCATCCTTTCTCTGGTCGCCCGGTACTGCGTCCCCCCGCTCGCCTTCCAGGTCCGGAGGCGCGGCAGCGGGGCGGGGGAGGGACCCCGTACAAAATCCGGGAGGGGAGAGGCGGGGTCTCCGCGGCGGCGCCCACTCGCCGCCTCTCTGGCCAGCTGGAGGTAGCCCTCGGCCGTGCGGTGCCAGTTGTAGCGCACCAGGGCGCGCTCGCGGCCTCCTTTGGCGCAGGCCCGCCAGATGTCCCCGTCGGAGAGCAGACGGAGCAGCTTGGCGGCGATGTCGCCGGGATCGTGGGGATCTACCAGCAGGCCGACCCTGCCGTTATCGGTGGTCTCGCGCGGGCCGCCGCGCCTGGTGGCGACCACGGGGAGGCCGACGGCCATCGCCTCGACCACGGTCATGCCGAAAGGTTCGTACTCGGCTGGCAGGCAGAACACCCCGCCGGTCTCGGTGCCCCAGCGGTAGAGCCCCGCGAGTGCCGTCTGGCCCGAGAGGCTGAAGGCCGAGACGCATCCCCACAGGTCGGACCGTTCTACCTCGGAGATCAGGGCCCGCAGGACCGGGCGCTGCTCATCGCCGGCGGATTCCGGGTTGCGCAGCGGATCGTCGAGGCCGCGCGTGATGACGACCAGGTTGGCCCGCTCCCTCAGCCGGGGGTGACGGGCGAAAGCTTCGACGAGCGCGAGGTGGTTCTTCTTGGGGTCGAGCCGGCTCCACGCTATGACGGCCGGGAGGTCCCGACGTCCGGGGGCGATGTCCCGTTCGAGGGCGGCCCGGATGCCGGCCCGCGTCGCATCCTCCCGGGGCGCGCGAACCCCCGGGTCAAAGATCCCGTGGTTCACCCCCGGCGGTATGACGGCGAACCGTCCGTCGTCTCCGTTGTCCGTCGCGCCCTGGTACGCCGGGTGGCCGTACTGCTCGCCCCGCTCCACCGCGCTGTTGGCGACGATGGCCGACGAGCGGGCCATCGACGACCGCTCAGCCCCTATCCTGGCCGCGAAGTTGTAACGCTCGTCCGTACCGGAGAGGTCCTTCGAGCCCCGGAGCAGGTAGTCCAGCTTCCACGCCCCGAGCGAGTGGCCCGTGAAGGTGAAGGGGACGCCCGAGGACTCGGCGAGCAGCGCGGCCGCGAGGCCCCCGTCGGCGTAGTGGCCGGTCCAGAGGTCGGGCCAGGATCCCTCTTTACGGTAGAGGCTGGCGACGCCCGTGGCCCACGCGCCCAGGTAAGGCCAGAGCTCCTCTTTGGGCAGGAAGCGGTCCGGGCCGCAAGGGACGCGCAGGATGCGGACGTTGTCGTGTCCGGGATAGGCGTCGGTTTCGGAGGCGAACTGCGGCCATCTCTTGTCCGAGACGCGGCGGGTCAGGATGTCGGCGTGGTGCCCCATCCTCCCCAACGCGCGGGCCACCTCGCGAACATAGACGAGCTGGCCGCCGAAGTCCGAGTGGGACGCGAGATGGCTGTTCCCCGGGTCGAAGTTGCCCTGGGGATTGACGAACGCGACGCGCATCCTGCGGTATTACCCTTTCTCCCCGACGCCCTCGGACCGCCCATCATCCAGGCGGGCGTAGATCCCGGCCCGGTCGATGTCCGAAGGCAGGGGACCCTTGGCCGCGAGCTTGGTCTCCACGACCTCGCGGGCGAAGAGCACGCAGCGTTCGACGGCGTTGCCGTCCAGCAGGGCGACGAGGAAGCCGGCCCAGAACGAGTCGCCGGCGCCCGTCGCGTCCACGACCTCCACCGGCCGAACTGGGACGTGGGCGGTGATCCTGCCGCTCTCGGAGATCAGGATACCCTCTTTGCCCATCGTGAAGATGACGGTCTCTGGGCCGAGGTCGTGGAACATCTCTATGTACTCTTCGGGCTCGTGGTTGGGGCCGAAGACCCGCCGGGCGTCGTCTGACGAGGGTTTGGTGACGTTGACGTGGCGGTAGGCCTCGCGGAGGACGTTCCTGGCCTCTTTGTAGTCGGGCCATACCCTGCGGCTGTAGTTCGGGTCGAGCGAGACCGTCTTCCCCATACCCCCGGCCTTGCGGAAGGCTTCGATCACCGCCGAGCGGCACGGCTCGCGCGAGAGGGCGAAGGTCGAGGAGTGGACCACTCTGGCCTGCTCTATGACCTCTTCGGGCACGTCCTCGGGCCTCAACAGGTAGTCCCCGCTGCGGAACTCTTCGAAGTCCGGTGTGGCGGAGGTCGAGGAGACGAAGATCACGGTCGTGTGGGTGCGGTGGTCCATCTGCAGGTATTCGGTCACCACGCCGTGGCGCTGGAGCTCGCTCTTGAGGAACTTGCCGAAGGCCCCGATGCCGGTCTTGGCGACGACCGCCGAACGCCCGCCGAGCTTGGAGACGTAGACCGCAATGTTGGCCGGGGACCCCCCAAGGTACCGGCGGAAGGTCGTGGCGTTGGTCAGGGTGTCGGTCTTCTCGTCGGAGATGAAGTCGACCACCATCTCCCCGACGGTGAGAACGTCCAGGACCGTCCCACCTTCTTGCGCTCCGTCCTCCACCCGGCCGCTGGGCTCCTTCTCCGCCGACGATGCTCGCAGTATTCCACGATCCAGCCGGCTTGGCTATGCGGGACCGGCCGTTCCGCCGCGCCTTGACGCTATCCCTTCGCTGTCATAGCCTGCCCTGTAGCTCCGCCAGAGCGGAGGAAAGGGCGGCCGTATGGGGAACGGCCCAGGATTTAGAGCTTGAGGAGGCACGATGACCGAGGGTGTTCCGCGACCGCACCACCTCAACCTGGCGGGAGACGACGTCTCTCGCACGGCCGATTTCTACCGCGACATGCTGGACCTGCGGCCTATCGAGCTTCCGCGGGACGAGGGTTCTTACGGCGCCAACATAGAAACCCTACAGGACCGGTGGGGCTACCAGTACCACATCATCCCCGACGATCCCGGCTACGCCGAGCGCGAGGGGCTGCCCGTAAACCCCCTGGGCTCTGGGCACCTCGCTTTCCGCGTCGAGGACATCGGGGCCGTGCGCAAGCGCCTCGACGCCGCCGGCATCCCCTACGCCGACATGGGCGTTTGGGCGATCCAGGGCTGGCACCAGCTGTTCTGCGCCGACCCCGACGGGCGGGTCATAGAGTTCCACCAGGTGATCGAAGCCGCCGAAGGCGGCACGCAGGACGACTCGCGACAGGCATAACCGCGGAACGCCGGGCCATCGGTCCGCGGGGTGAGTCCTAGCAGGCCGCGCCGGCGCGGCCTTCGCGCTTGAGCGCGGCGCGCAGCTGACCGAGGAGCCGGATCAACTCGCGCTGTTCTTCCTCCGAGAGGCCGACGAACAACTCGGCGACGGCGGCCCTGTGCTCGTCGTACATCCTGTCCATCGTCTCCGATCCCCGCCCCGTCAACGCGATGACGGTCGCCCGCCGGTCGGTGGGGTGGGGCCGCCGCACCACCAGGCCCTCCTCCTCGAGTGCGTCCACCAGCGCCGTGACGTTGCGCTTGGTCACCCCAAGCTCGTCGCTGAGGCCGCTCATGATCTTGGGCCCGCCGCAATGCAGTGCCCCCAAGAGACGCATCCGGGCGTACGTAACCCCCCGGTCCTGTAGCCGCGACCTGACCCACCGCATGTAACAGGGGCCGAAATCCGCAAGCTCGTCCACCAACTGCAGCGGAAGCCCTCCCGCCGCCGATGCCGAACCTACCGTGTCCATCGCCCGTCCCATGCCGATTGCATCTTACCAACTCCTCGTATTCCCACATGTTACTGTTGACGTACATAGTTGTCAATGTTAATGTGTATATATACACTATAGTCTCAGGTGCGGTAAGTTCCGCCGAGAGGAGGCAGGGGTGGAGGCAGTATCGGGCAGCGAGGCGCGGGCGGGTCGAATCTCCTTGGCTCGTCTCTTGTGGGCGGGGCCGCTCGCTGGGGGGGGTGCGGCGGCTGTCAACGCGGTCGTTTACCTTCTGGCGTCGGGCCTGGGGGCGATACCGCAGGACGTCGTGGTGCCTGGGCAGGGACCGATCACGCTCGCGCCCGTTGTCGTGAGCTCCTTCGTTCCGGCGTTGCTGGGGGCGGGGTCGCTCGCGCTGCTCGCTCGGTTCACGCAGCGGCCGGTGCGCATCTTCCGGATCGCGGCTGTCGTGGCGCTCGTACTGTCCTTCGTCACACCGTTATCCCTCGTTGGAGCGCCCGCGTCCATGGTCCTCGCGCTGCTGTTGATGCACGTCGTGGCGGCGGCGGTGATCGTCGGCGTCCTCACCACGCTGGCCCGCGCCCGAGGCGCGTCGGGGATATCTGATGGGTGAGAAGGTAGTCGCGGTGGAGACGAGCACGACCGACACGGTGGAGCGGGGCGCGTCCCGGGGTGCCCTTACCATAAACAGGTGGCTACCCCGGCGGGTCTTCGATCGTTTGGTGACCGCGATCCTGCGTTCGCCGCTGCACGGTCTTCTCGGGTTCGACGGCTTCGGCATGCTGCTCACCTTCACCGGGCGCAAGAGCGGCAGGCGGTACACGTTGCCGCTTGCCTACGACCGCGAAGGAGACACCGTCAGCACGTTCGCGCTCTTCACCAACACCGTGTGGTGGAAGAATCTGCGCGACGGCGCTGCCGTCACGGTGCGGCTCAAGGGGCGCGAGATGCGTGCTACCGCCGAGATTGTCGAGAACCCCGAGGAGATCTCGACGGAGCTGCTCAGGTGGCACGAGAAGCGGCCGCGCATGATGCGGGGTGGGTACTACGCCGTGCCGCACGGGAGCGACGGGCGGCCGGACAGGGATAAGTTGCTCGAAATCGCCCGGACGCGGATCCTGATCAGGATCCGGCTCACGGACCCAGCGCCAGGGGTCGCCACCGGACGAGAGTTCTCAACGTTCGCCAGGCGCTTGATGCGTACGCTCGTCGCAGCGCACGTCTTCGTCTTCCGTCAGACGGACGGTAGAGTCGGCGGCCGCGTGGGGCCGAACCCGGTCCTGCTGCTGACCACGACGGGCCGCAGGAGCGGCAGACAGAGCACCGTCGCCCTCAGCTATCTGCAAGACGGGGACCGCTACGTCGTGGTTGGCGCCGTGGGCGGCGCCCCCAGGAACCCGGCTTGGGTGCATAACCTCGGGGCCGACCCCAGGGTCCTGGTCCAGACGGGCAATCTGGAGCGGCAGATGCGCGCGGAGGTCGCGCAAGGAGCGGAGCGCGAGCGCCTGTGGGGGCGCATCGAGGCGGTCTCGTCCGGGGCGTTTGGCGAGATGCAACGCAAGACGACCCGCCGGTTCCCCGTCGTCGTGCTCGGTCAGGAGCGAGGATTGGAGGAATCGGTATCGTCGTGACGGGCGTAGCCGGGCTTTCCACCATCCCGGCGCGGGTATCATGACCGGGATGCGGGCGTACTCGGGCAGAACAGTGGGGGGTATCGCCGGTGGCGGCGTGCTGCTGGTTGCCCTGGGTGCCTCCGTCTGGGGCACCGATACCGTGCTGCGCGCGCCCCTTAAGCGCCGCGTTCGTCCCGGTGGTGCTCGTGCTCGCCGAGCATCTGCTGCTCGCCTTCTACGCCGTCCCCGTCGTCCTGCGCGGGCGGCGAGAGGTACTGGCCCTGGACGCCCGCCGGTGGGCCGCCCTGGCCGTCATCGGCTGGGGCGGATCCGCGGTTGCCACCGTGCTGTTCACCACCGGGCTCTTCCGGGCGTTCGAGGCGGGGGAGGGCTCGGTAAACACCGTGCTCCTCCTGCAGCAGACCCAGCCGCTCTTCGCCGTCGTCGCGGCGGCGGTCGTGCTCGGCGAGCGCCTGACCGTTCGGTATATTCCGATCTTCGCCGTGGCCGTTAGCGGCGCGTACCTGCTGGCCTTCGGCGACCTGGGCGAAGGCCTGCTCTCCCCGCTCGCGGACGCGGGGCAGGCCCGACTCGGGTTCGTCTTCGCCGCGTTAGGAGCGGCCGCGTTGTGGGGGACCTCGACGGCGATGGGCCGCTACGTCGGCCAGCGGCTCTCGTTCCCGACGCTGACCGGCGCGCGCTTCCTGATGGCACTGCCGTTGTTGCTCGTCTGGGCGGCCCTCACGGTCCCCGGCCTGGCCGACGCGATCGTCGGGGGGCTCGAACGCCCGGAGGTCGCGCGCAACCTCTTCCTGCTCGCACTTTTCCCGGGTCTTGTGGGCCTGCTGGTCTACTACCGCGGCCTCAGGAGCACGCCGGCGAGTTACGCGACCCTCGCCGAGCTGGCATACCCGGCCACGGGCGTGGCCCTCAACTGGCTGATCCTCGGCCAGCCGCTGACGCCGCTGCAGGGCTTTGGCGCCGCGCTGGTCGTCTTGGCGATCCTGTTCATGAACCGCTCGGGGACGGCCGTCCGCGAACGGCCGGCATACGAAACCCATGAAACCGCAGACGCCCGTGGGGCGTCGGGAGGTGGCAGTTGAACAGCATCACCGTCGGGGACGTCGAGGTCGTTGCCCTCACTGACATCGAGGGAGCGTTCTTCGGGCTGGACC
Organism: uncultured Rubrobacteraceae bacterium; assembly: GCA_963769655.1. GTDB lineage: Bacteria > Actinomycetota > Rubrobacteria > Rubrobacterales > Rubrobacteraceae > CAVYMT01. Next base: position 163,114 of record CAVYMT010000008.1, read on the forward strand.
AGATCTTCCCCGGCGTCCGTCAGGACCAGTGGGAACCCTACGTTGCGCGTTACCCCTGGGCCTTCGCCGACCGCGACACCCTTTACGGGAGGGTTGGGGCCTACCTGCTACGGTCCACCGGCGGGAAGGTGCTCGTGGATGCGGGCGTCGGCCCTGGGGCCTTCGGAAGAGCCGGACGGCTCATGCAGGATCTCTCGGCCAACGGCGTCGCCCCCGAGGACGTGGACACCGTGTTCCTGACCCACCTGCACGGAGACCACATCGGGTGGTGCGTCGGGGCCGATGGCGAGCCGGTCTTCGGCAACGCCCGGTACGTCACACAGGCCGTGGAGTGGGAGCTCTCCGCGCCGTACCTCGGCCGTCAGATGGCCGCCCTCGACGACCTCGGGGTCCTGAAGCTGCTCGACGGCGAGGAGTCCATCTCCGAGGAGTTGACGGCGATACCGACGCCGGGACACTCGCCGGGACACTCGAGTTTGCTCGTCGCCTCGGGCGGGCGGCAGCTCGTCGTCACGGGCGACGCCATCGCGCACCCCGCGCAGGCGGCGGAGCCGACCTGGAACGTCTACTTCGACATGGACAAAGAGCAGGCGGCCTTCACCCGCGAGATGCTCCTGGGTTGGGTCGAGGCCGACAGCATCCCACTCGCCGCCGGCCACGTCCCCGGCACGGGCTTCGGCAGGATCGAACGCGAGGAGAACGGGCGCGTCTGGCAACCCCTAGACGCGCCGGACGGGACGCCACCGTTTACACACCAGGGCGCCGAAGGAGGAGAGCGATGAGAACAGTGGAAGGGCAACAGGGCCGACCGATGTCCGCCGAGGAAGAGTGGCTGTGGATGGTCGGGGAGGATCCCGCCTTCTACCTGACCGCGGCGGTGCGGACGTAGACGAGAGCGTCTTCACGCGAACGCCGTTGTCGCCCTTCACACCATAGACAGGCGTGGCGGGTGGTATACGCGTATCGAGAGCAATTGACGAGACAGGAAGAAGGTTATCTTGAACGACGCGGGCAGCATGTCGGGGAAGGTCGTCCTGATCACGGGCGGCACCTCGGGCATCGGCAAAGCGGCGGCGACCGCGTTGGCCGGGATGGGGGCAGAGGTTGTGGTCACCGGGCGCAACAGGGAGAAGGGCGAGCGGGCCGCCGAGGAGATCCGGCGCGACTCGGGCGGCAAGGTGGATCTGGCGCTCGCCGACCTCGCCTCGCCGGAGGAGGTCCGCTGGCTAGCCAGCGAGTTCCAGGAGCGTTACGACCGCCTCGACGTGCTCGTGAACAACGCCGGGATGGTCAACACTGGGCGCAAGACAACGGCCGACGGTCTGGAGTTGACCTTCGCCGTCAACCACCTCGGACCGTTTCTGCTGACCAACCTGCTGCTCGACGTTCTCGAAGAGAGCGCGCCGAGCCGCGTCGTCACCGTTTCCTCTGAGGCGCGTCGCGGGGCGAAGATAGACTTCGACGACCTGCAGTCGGAGCGGAACTACCGGGGCTTCCCCGTCTACGGGATGACCAAGCTCGCCAACATCTTCTTCACCTACGAGCTGGCGGACCGGCTGCGGGGCACCGGCGTCACGGCGACGTGCCTGCACCCCGGCGCCGTCAACACCGAGTTCGGCAACAACAACAGCGGGGGTTTTGCCGTGGTCTTCCGCATGTTCAAGCCGCTCATGCGGACCCCGGAGAAGGGGGCCGACACCCTCGTCTACCTGGCCTCCTCGCCCGAGGTCGAGGGCGTGAGCGGACGATACTTTGCCGACCGCAAGGACATCTCCTCCAAGCAGCCCAGGGACGAGGGCGTGCAGAAGAGGCTGTGGGAGACGAGCGAAGATCTCACCGGTCTCAAGGTGACGTCGTAGAATCAAGCGTTCGTATAGAGAGTCGAAGGCCATACTTCCAGAGGTGATTACCCGAGTGAGAGAGACGTTCAATTGATGGGCCGTGGTGACGGCATCGAGGTCGAGGGGCTGGTCCGCGAGTTCAAGAAGGGGCCGCGGGCCGTCGACGGCATAGGCCTCACGGTCCAGCCGGGCGAGGTCTACGGCTTTCTCGGACCAAACGGGGCGGGTAAGTCAACGACCGTCCTAATGCTCACGACGCTGCTGCCGCCGACGAGCGGCACGGCGCGCGTGGCTGGATACGACATCGTAAAGGAAGGACCGCAGGTGCGGGCGTCCATCGGGGCGGCGCTGCAGGAGGCGGCGCTGGATCAGTACCTCACGGGCCGCGACCACATGCGGCTGCAGGCGGCCTTGCACGGACTGCCGCGGGCCGAGCGGAACAAGCGCAGCGACGAATTGCTCGAGCGCGTCGGGCTCTCCGAGGCCGCCGACAGGAGGGTGCGCGGCTATTCGGGCGGGATGAAGCGGAGGCTAGATCTGGCGCTCGCCCTCGTGCACCGGCCGCGGATACTCTTCCTCGACGAGCCCACGACGGGCCTCGACCCGCAGAGCCGCAGTGCGCTGTGGGCCGAGGTCAGCCGGCTGGCCCGCGAGGACGGAGTGACGGTCTTCCTGACGACGCAGTATCTCGAAGAGGCCGACGTGCTCGCCGACAGGGTCGGGATCATCGACCACGGCAAGATAGTGGCCGAGGACACGCCGGAGAACCTGAAGGACGAGATCGGACGCCCCAGCGTCGAGGCCACCCCGTCAGGACCCGAGGAGCGCGACGCCGTCGGCCGCGTGCTGCGGCGCTTCGGGCAGGAGCTGCCCTCGCAGCCAGGGACCGTCGCCGTGCGCCTCTCCCACGGTGCCAGCGACCTCGCCGACGTGGTACGCGCCCTCGACGCGGAGGACCTCAAGGTCACCAACCTCAGGCTCGAGGAGCCGTCCCTGAACGACGTCTTTCTGGAGAAGACCGGCCGCTCGCTCGAGGGCGCCGGTGACCAGGCGCCGCAGGCCGAGGAGGCGCAGGCCTAGGATGGGCGCGACGCTCTTTACCCAGATCTCCGCCCTCGCGTCGCGTTCGGTGCTGCGCACGTTGCGGCAGCCGGCGGTCATCGTATCGGCGCTGCTCTTCCCGATGATGTTCTTCTCCATAAACTCCAGCGGCCTCGACGCGGCCTCCCGCATCCCAGGTTTCCCGGGCGATTCCTACCTGGACTTCGCCTTCGCTTTCCCGCTCATCCAGGCGTCACTCTTCGGCTCCATCACGGCCGGGGCGGATCTCGCCCGCGACATAGAGAGCGGATTTTTCGACCGGCTCTCCCTGACCCCGATGCGCCCGGTGGCCCTGCTCGGCGGGATGCTCGCCGGCGTCGTGGCGCTAGGGCTATTGCAGGGGGTCGTGTTCATCGCGCTCGGGACGCTCATGGGCGTGCAGATCAGCAGCGGGTTCGCTGGTATGGTGGTGCTGGTTCTGCTCACGGTGCTCGTGGCTCTGGGCTTCGGGGGTGTGGGGGCGATTCTCGCCCTCAGGACCGGCTCGGTCGAGGCCGTCGAGAGCGCCTTCCCGCTGTTCTTCGTCGCGATCTTCATGTCCAGCATAAACCTGCCGCGGGACCTGATCGAGGCCGACTGGTTCCGTTTTATCGCCACGATCAACCCGATCTCCTACCTGGTCGAGGGGATCCGCAGCCTGGTGATCTTCGGCTGGGACCCGCAAGCCCTGGCCGTCGGGTTCGGTTGCGCCTTCGCGATCATCGTGGTCTCCCTGGCCGGGGCCGGGGCATCCCTCCGTACGAGGATGGCCCGCTGATGGGGAACTTCTTCTCGGTCGCGGGGGCCGTTGCGTGGCGCCAGATCTACAAGTACTTCACCAACCCGGCGTTCCTGGCGCCGGCATTTTTCCCGCTGTTCTTTTTCGTGGCCTTCGCCGGGGGGCTAACGAGTATCGGCGACGTGCCAGGCTTTGACTACGAGCCGGGGTACATAGCTTTCCAGTACGTCTGGGCGCTGCTGCAGGCGGTCGCGCTTGGCGGGGCCTTCACGGGCTTCTCCATCGCCGGCGACTTCGAGAACGGCTTCGCCAGCAGGCTCATGCTCGGCGCGTCGAACCGCTCGGGGATCATCCTCGGCTACACGATTGCCTCTCTGGTGCGGGCCTCAACCACCGGAGCGCTGGTCACCGTCATCGCGGTGCTCACCGGTATGCCCGTAAGCGGCGGCTTCGACTTTTTCGGCCTGATCGGGCTAGCGGTCCTCGTGAACATCGCGGCGACGCTCTTCGGGGCCGGGGTGGCGATGATGATGCGCACTCAACAGGCGGGGCCGGTGATCCGGACCCCCATCTTCCTGGTCCTCTTCCTGGCGCCGGTCTTCGTGCCCATGAACCTGCTGCGCGGCTGGATCGAGACCGTCGCCCGGCTGAACCCGTTCACCACGATCCTCGACGCCGCCCGCGGTTTTCTGGCGGGCACGCCCGAGAATGCACTCACAGCCTACGCCATCGGCGCCGCCCTGGTCCTCGTCTTCGCCTTGTGGGCCATTTACGGCCTGCGGCGGGCGGAGAAGGCGGGCTAGCGGCGGGGTAAGCTGTCTGGAAGATGGGCAAGAAAGGAGCGCTGGGATGTCTATCGGCAACACGGTTTTGAAGCTGGGGACCAGGATGCACTCGGCGGTCTACCGCGCCTCGGCCGGCAAGGTCTGGGGAACGATGTTCGGCGCGCCGGTGCTGCTCCTCCAGACGAAGGGCCGCAAGAGCGGCGTGGATCGGACGACGCCCCTCCTCTATTTGAAGGATGGCGACGACTTCGTGGTGGTCGCATCCGCCGGCGGCACACCCAAGCATCCGGCCTGGTGGCTGAACCTGAAGGCCAACCCGCAGACGACGGTGGAGGTCGAAGGGCGCGAGGTGCCCGTCAAGGCCGAGGAGGCGGACCCCGAGGAGCGGGCGCGCCTGTGGCCGAAGCTCGTCGAGATGTACGCCTCGTACGAGGACTACCAGAAGAAGACGGACCGCGAGATACCGGTCGGGATCCTGCACCCGACAGGCTAAAAGGGAGAGACCAGTGAAGACGATTAGTCGCGACGAACTGAAGGCGAAGATGGACCGGGGGGACGACTTCCTGCTCCTAGAGGTGCTAGGCATCGCTTCCTACGGGCAGGGCCACCTGCCCGGCGCGGTCCGCTACGAGGGCCGGGATCAGGTCCCAGACCTCGCCCCGGACAAGGCGACCGAGATCGTCGCCTACTGCTCGAACTTTAACTGACACTCCTCGACGCGGGCCGTCCGGGAGCTGACGGCCATGGGCTACGAGAACGCCTACGAGTACGAGGGCGGCAAGCGGGACTGGATCGAGGCCGGCCTGCCAACCGAGACCGACCAAGAGGCACCCGCCTGACACGCGTAACCGCCCGATGTCGACAACTCCGCAAAACAGCCCAGTAACAAAGCTCGGCGGACCGCGCGACGCGGAGGACCGTCCCACGATCCCGGCGGCCCTTCAGACACGCATCAGAGCGCGGTGATAGCTTTCACGTGCAAACTTTGCGTTTGCAAATATTCTCCATAGAATCTGCTGGCATGTTGGCGAGGGGTGAGGACGTGGCGATGGCCGAGGGACAGGTTGCTGGGCAGACGGTCGGCGGGGGGATGCAGGCCGTGCATTCCATCGTGCCGTCGCTCGCGCTGGCTTTCAAGAGGACGATCGCCGCGATGGAGCGCGAGTCCGGTGTTGCGGGGACGAAGCTGTTCGTGCTCGACGCGCTCACTGGCAGGGACGGCATGAGCCAGGGCGAGTTCTCTCAGGTCTACGAGGTCGCCGATCCCTCCCGCGTCACCAGGACGGCCCAGGCGCTCGAGGCCGAGGGGCTCATTCGGCGGGAGCGCGACGCGGACGACAACCGGGTCGTGCGGATGTACCTGACCGGCGACGGACGCAAGGTCCTGGAGAGGCTGCCGGGTATCAACGAGGCGCTGCGGCGCCGCGTCGGTGGCGTTCTCGACGACGAAGAGGTCGAGGACCTGCGGCGGATGCTCGGATTGCTCGCCGAGGCCATGAAGGATTAGAAGGGACTAGAAGGGGCGACGGGATGGAGAAAGTCACGGGTTACGGGGAGATGGGATGAGCGCGGCGGCCGGGCCGTCGGGGCAGGAGCCGGGCAACAGGGGCATCGTGCTCGCGGTCGCGGGCCTGATGCTCGCGCTTTTCCTCGTGGCCCTGGATCAGACCATCGTCGGGACGGCGTTGCCCAAGATCGTCGCCGACCTCGGCGGGTTTGAGAGGTACGCGTGGGTCACGACCGCGTATTTGCTGGCCTCCACGGCCACCATCCCGGTAATCGGGAAGCTCGGGGACGTCTACGGGCGCAAATGGTTCATCGTTGGCGGGGTCGTCGTCTTCCTCATCGGCAGCGCGTTGTGCGGGGCCGCGTGGGGCATGACCGAGCTCATCCTGTTTCGGGGCATCCAGGGGCTCGGGGCCGGCATGATCTTCTCCAACATCTTCACCTCCATCGCCGACATCTTCCCCGACCCGGCGCGGCGGGCCAAGTACCAGGGCGTCTTCTTCGCCGTCTTCTCGCTCTCCAGCGTGATCGGGCCGACGCTTGGGGGTTGGATCACGGACAACCTCGACTGGCGGTGGGTCTTCTACGTGAACGTGCCGCTGGGCCTGTTCTCCCTGGTGGCGCTCCCGTTCGTGCTGCGCCAGAGCGAGCGTCACCCCAGCGCGAAGATAGACTACTTGGGGGCCGCCACGATTACGGCGTCCGTCACCTCGCTCCTGCTCGCCCTCTCGTGGGTTGGGGAAGGCTCCGCGTGGGACGCCGGGCGCGTTGTCGCCGGCTTCGTCCTCTCCGCGGCGTTGCTCGCCGCCTTCATCCCCATCGAGCTGCGGGCGCCCGAGCCCATAATCCCGCTCTCGCTCTTCAGGAGCCGGGTCTTCACCACGTCGGCGCTCCTCATGTTCCTCGTTGGCATCGGGATGTTCGGCGTTATCCTGTACACCCCGCTCTTCGTCCAGGGCGCGCTCGGCAAGACCGCCACCGGTTCGGGCACCGTCCTCACCCCGCTGGTCTTCGGCATGACCCTCGTCGGCATAGTGGGGGGACAGATCATCGCCCGCGTGCGGCGCGTCAAGCCCTTCACCATCATCGGCACGGTCGTTATGAGCATCGGCCTGTATCTGCTCACCACGCTGAGCGTTGACACCACCCAGACGACGGTCGCCGTGTACCTGGGGGTCACGGGGCTCGGGCTCGGCTTGATCATGCCGACCGCCACCCTGGCCGTGCAGAACTCCGTGGAGAAGAGCATGCTCGGCGTGGCAACCTCGGCGACGCAGTTCGTCCGCTCCGTGGGCTCCACGGTGGGTACCGCGGCGATCGGCTCCATCGTCACCAAGGGCTACGCGGACAAGCTGGCCGCGAACGCCCCGGCGCAGGCCCCCGACCGGCTCGTCCAGGCGCTACAGAACCCGCAAGCGCTCGTGAGCGAGGGCGCCAGGGCCGCGCTGGAGAGGGCCGCCTCGGCCTTCCCCGGCGGCGAGCAGGTCGTGGCCGACGTCGTCGATACAGCCAGGGTCGCGCTCTCGGACTCCATCCGCGAGGGGTTCGTCCTCACCCTGGTCGCCGCGATCGCCGCCGTCGGCGTCTCGCTGGCGATGAAGAACGTGCGCCTCGAAGAGCCCGCCGCCGAAGATCCGAGCCAAGACGGTCCCGAAGGCGAGGCCTCTCTCGTACCCGGCCTCGCCGCAGCCCTCGGCAGAGACGCTTCGGGCGAGCCCGAAGACGAAGCCCTCGCCGCCAGGCTCGCCGAGCTCAACGGCGCGCGAGACGAAGGAGGGCGGAAGAAGGCGGCAGAAGACCTGCTCGGGCTCGCCGAACGCCTGGAGGCGGGCAACGGACGGTACCCGAACCTCCTCCGGGTTGCGTCTGAGTTGGCCGACGGCGATGGTACGAACGAGCAGGAGCGGGCCGCTCACGTCTCCAGGACCGTCGTGCGGCCGCTCGCGCGGGGCTACTCCGGACCAACATAGCTTTGTTACACTATCCGGCGTCGCGCGGAGAGGTGTCCGAGTTGGCCTAAGGAGCGCGATTGGAAATCGCGTAAACGGTGTTGAGCCGTTTCGTGGGTTCGAATCCCACCCTCTCCGCTTTTTGCCCCGTTTCCTGGTGAAACGTGACGGGTGCCCACGGTTAAATGACCTTGCCCCGGGACCGTTCGGGGACCGGTTCGCTGCAACCGTACTGCGACTCGCGAGTGTCTCAGCAGTTCTGGCAGCATGTTTGACATGCGCGCCGACCCCGGTTGTGGACACGAGGTCGTGATCCCGCCACAGTCGAACGACGGCTGTCCTTTCCTCGAGCTGCGCCGCGCGGTGCCGCCACGGACGCAGGCCAACCGCCGAAGGCGCGACGTTGCCACCCCGCACGACCCTATGGCTCACCGAAAGGCGTCGACGTGCTCCCTGGCCCACTGCTCGAACGTGCGTGCCTGCCTTCCGATGATCTCCCGCACGGTCGGATACACGTGCGAATCGTCGTAGGTGCCATCGGCGAAGAAGCTGAAGAACGCGTCGACGTATTCGGGCGGCATGGTGCCGCTCATCTCCGCCCTGGCCTCGGCGTCGGATTGCCCCTCGAAGTGCAGGTCCCTCCCGAGTACCCCGGCCAGCATCCGAACCTGCTCGGCGGGCAGGAGCGCCTCAGGGCCGGACAAGCGGTAGGTGTGACCTTCGTGCCCCGTCGAGGACAGCACCCGTGCCGCCACCGCCGCGATGTCCGAGGGATCTATGGCCGCAATCTGGACGCCGGCGAACGGGGCGCGTACCACGTCGCCGGCACGGAGCTGCGGCACCCACCGGAGGGCGTTGGACATGAAGCCGCTCGGCCGCAATATCGTCCAGGGCACCCCGGACTCGCTTGCGGCGGTTTCGGACACGACGTTATAGCGGACGATGACGTTGCTCGTGTCGCCGCCCGCGACCGCGCCGGAGGACAGCAGCACGATACGTTCGACCCCGGCGCGACGAATCTCGGCCAGCACGCCTGGCATGTCCTGGTACCCGCTCAACAAGAACACCCCGCGCACATCTTCCAGGGCGGTAGCCAGGGTCTCTGGTCTGTCCAGATCACCGGTGACACTCTCGACATCCTCCGGTAATGCCGCCGGGCGCGAGCCGCGAGTCAGTGCGCGCACCTCCTCGCCAGCGCTTGCGAGCACGCGCACCAGCTCTCCGCCCAAGTTGCCGGACGCACCTGTTACCAGGATCATTCGACTGCCCTACCTCGTTCGCTGTCCACCTCAGGATTCGTCCCATTTCGCATTGCTGACTCCTTCCTGAGGCCGGCGATCAATACAAACGGTAACTGACTCTGGGCCTGCGTTCGTACCGGCTCTTCGACGTGGACAGGTACCTTGAAGTAGCCGGGCGCCCAGGTCGCGGGTAGGACGGTAGCACAGATCGCTGCCCCGACCATGGCCGGAGCGGAGGCGCCAAAGGTTGTCACCGACCATCCCCCGACGAGCGCGCCCACCGCGATCCCGGCGTTGACCGCTGAGGCGGGCAGGATCGCGGCGAGGTCGCGTCCGGGGCCCGCCAGGCCGATCGCGCGGTATTGGAGAGACGGTACGAGCCCGAACCCGACCTGCGCATCGACGTCAAGGACCGTTCCCCATCTTGCAGCCAGAAGGTGAAAAGCGCCGTAATCCTACGGCATTTTCGAGGGGAGGCCTCTCTATGCGTGGACGTTCAATAGAACGGTCCATGCTCGGCCGTCGTACTTGGAGCGAGATCCACCGCCGCCCCGTCAGTTGTTGAGAGGTGCCTCACCGGCCTAAGCGTGCGTCTCTTCTACCAAGGTTTCTCCGCTTTGACCGCCGTGCCTAGGGGTCCTGGCGGGTTTCGGGGCGCTTTCCAGCAGGTAGGCCGCCGTGCCTTCGTCTGTCACGAGCATCGTCGCGTAGCCTCCGCGCAGGGTGCCGAGAATGGCCCGTTGCTTGAGCTCTCCTCCCGCAACCGCCAATCGTTCCGGGACATGCTTGAGGTCTTCCAAAGAGATACCGATGGGGTTAATGGGAGGCGGCAACTCCACCGGGGTGCCATGGTCGTCTATCCAGCGGCAAACGATGTCTCCCACCGCCCCTGACTGTCGCAGGAAAGACCGCTCCTCGGGCGAGATGTATCCCTGCCGGAGCAGCGTCGCTTTCTCGTCCAGGGTGCCGATGCCGTAGATAGCCAGGGAAGCCTGCCGCGCGAGATCCAGGGTGTCTCGGATGTCGGGATCCCGGACCAGCGCCTCCGCTGTGGCGCGGTTCCCCACGAACACCGGAGCGTACAACGCCCGGACGGGGGACCGGAAGTAGCGCCCAAGTTGGTCCGCCACGCCGTAAGGGTTGGTCCTGCTCGGGATCCGGTGCAACCCCCCGATGAGGGGCACGATCTCGACTCGTTCCACCGGCTGTTCCCCCGCCAGCGCGTCGGTCATCGCGCGCATAGCGATCCCCCAACCCACGGCCACGGTGCTCCCCGGCTCGACCAGCTCGACGAGCATCTCGGCCGCCGCATGCCCCAGCCAGCGGCTCAGCTTCTCGTCGTCCCCCGCCTCCGGAACGAGTCGGACCCTCCCCAGCCCGTAGAGCCGCTCGACCTCCCGCTCCATCTCGAACACCTCGCGCGGTACGTCCAGCGTTATCCGTACCAGCCCGTCCTCCTTGGCCTTTGACAGGAGGCGTACCACCGTACTCCGGCTCACGCCCAGCTCCCGAGCCACCTCCCCCTGCGTCAGCTCCTCCAGGTAGTAAAGCCACGCGGCCCGGGCTGCCTCGCTCGCTCGCCTTTGCACTAGTCCATTCCTCCCTGTTACGGGTGTTGACCCTAGCCTTACATATTGGTACAATAGAATCAACTCTGAACATTTGTGTCAGACGTGTAGGGAGAGCATAGGGGAGACTGCGCGGGGCGTGACCCGGCGCGTGATCGCGAACAGGGACCGTCTCCGGATCCAACGCTGCTAGAGAGGCAGGGGAATCGCAGGTGAGTCTTAGGAGCGCACTGGAAGGCCTCCAACGCGAGGGTACGCCTATCGGGGTGGGGCTGGTGGGGGTCGGGCAGATGGGCCGAGGTTTTGTCGCCCAGGTTGCCGGTATTCCCGGCATGGCGGTTGTGGCCGCCGCCGACGTGGACCCCGAGCGTGCCCTCGCGGTCTTTCGGGGGGCGGGTCGGGAGCCGGTCACGGGTTCCAACGGAAGCGCCGACCGCCCCATGGCCACGGACGACGCGTTGGAGATGGTCCGTTCGCCGGCGGTGGACGTGGTCGTCGAGGCGACGGGTGTCACGGAGGTCGGGGCACGGGTGGCCTACGAGGCCATCCAAGAGGGCAAGCACGTGGTGATGCTCAACGCCGAAACCGACGTCACGGTCGGTCCCGTACTGGGCCGGATGTCCCGGAGTGCGGGCGTCGTCTACACGGGCTCGGCCGGGGACGAGCCGGGCGCGATAATGGAACTCTTCGACTTCGCCCGTTCCCTGGGCTTCGAGGTCGTCGTGGCCGGAAAGGGCAAGAACAATCCTTTAAACGTTTCGGCCACCCCCGATTCGCTCGCCGAAGAGGCATCGCGCAAAAGGATGAACCCCAAGATGCTCGCCTCGTTCGTGGACGGCACGAAGACGATGGTAGAGATGGCCGCCGTCGCCAACGCCGTCGGGTTCGCCCCCGACGTGCCCAACATGCACGGCCCCGCGGAGACCGTGCCCTCGCGCTTGGCGAAGATCTTCAGCCTCGAGGAGGAGGGGGGCATCCTCTCCCGCTACGGGGCGGTGGACTACGTGCGCGGGGTGGCGCCCGGGGTGTTCATCGTCGTGCGCTCGCAGGAGGGAGCGGTGCGCGAAACCATGGGGTACCTGGAGATGGGGGAGGGACCAAACCACGTCCTCTACCGGCCTTACCACCTCACCAGCCTGGAGACGCCCATCTCCGTGGCCCGCGCCGCCGTCTACGGTGAGCCCACGATCGTCTCCCGACCGGCGCCGGCGGCGGAGGTCGTGGCCGTGGCGAAGCGGGATCTGGACGCCGGCGAAAAGCTCGGCGGGATCGGCTCCGAAGACTACTACGGAGGCATATTTACGGCCTCGGAGGCCGAGGAGATGCTTCCGCTCGGGCTGGCGGCCGGGGCGCGCCCGACGCGCCCGATAGCGAAGGGCGACGTCATACCGCGGGCGGGGGTGGAGATGGCGGAGAACTCGTTCGTGGTGCAGTTGCGACGGCTGCAGGACGCGGTACTACGGCCGTAGGGGATCCGGGCGATGGTCACACGCTACCGGGAGTTGGAATCGAGCCCGTTCGAGGGACGGGGCGCGGGAGTGGGCGTTGCGACCCTGATGAAGCGAGCCGAAGGAGGATCTCGGAGTTGTTAGACGTCAACGATCGCGTGGAGCTCTTGAGGAACATGCTTCTCAGCCGCCATTTCGACGAGAAGGTCAACGACCTCTACGCCGAAGGCAAGGTCCATGGGACGGCGCACTTCTACGTTGGGCAAGAGTCCGTCGCCGTGGGGGCGATGGTCGCGCTCAGGGAGGGCGACGTCATAACCAGCACCCACAGGGGGCACGGGCACGCCATCGCCTTCGGGCTTGACGTGGACCGGATGGCCGCCGAACTTCTGGGCCGGGCCTCGGGCTACTGCCACGGCAAGGGGGGCTCCATGCACATCGCCGACGTGCGCGCCGGGATGCTCGGCGCCAACGGCATCGTGGGCGGGAGCATGGGCATCGCCTGCGGCGCGGGGTGGGCCGCCACGAACCGGAGCCCGTGGACCGGCTAGCAAGGGTGCTCGCGCTGCGCGGGATCGCCAGCGGCGTCTCCGGCACGACGGCTTGCCTCTCCGGCGCCGAGCACCTCGTCAGCCACATGCTGGACATGCACGCCCGACGTCGGGGTCTCCCGCTGGGGGTCCACGGCGCCCAGGTCGGGGTCGCGACCCTCGTGGTGGCCGCAGCCTGGGAGGCACTGTTCGACCGGTTGGATCCTTCGCAAGTGGACGTGGCCTCCTGCTTCCCGGAGACCAAGACTATGGAGCAGGTGGTGCGCGATGCTTTCATCGACCTCGACCCCACAGGGGCAGTCGGTGACGAGTGCTGGAGTGACTACAGCAAGAAGCTAGAGCGCTGGAAGGGGAGCCAGAAACTGTTCGAAGCCTTCCTGCACGACTGGCCCCGGCGCCGAAGCGAGCTGGGCCTGATGGTCGCCTCGCCGGAGCGCCTAGGCGAGGCCCTGACCGGTGCCGGGACGCCCGCACGCTTTGGGGACCTCGACCCTCCGGTCTCCTCGCGTACCGCTCGCTGGGCCATCAAGGATTGCCACCTCATGCGCAACCGCTTCACGATCGTGGATCTCCTCTTCTTCCTCGGGTGGTGGGACGGCGCGTTTGTCGAAGGACTTCTGGAGCGCGCGCGGTCTGCGGGGGGAGGGCTTTAATGCTCCCGACAGCCGTTCGGAACCTGCATTCGCCTCTGATTAGAACGCTTGGAAGGGACCGGGAGGAAGGCGCGTCCGGAAGGAGCGTCCAGCGTTAGAGTGTGCGGCCTCCGTCTGACGCGGGCGCGTCACCGGGGCGGAAACCGTAGGGGAAGGGGAAACGACTTGTTGCGGCAGGACTACGTGATCGGTATTGATTGCTCGACGACGGCGACCAAGGCCGTCGTCTGGAACGATCGGGGCGACGCCGTCGCCGAGGGTCGGGCGACCTTCGACCTCTCGAGCCCGCGTCCCGACTGGGGTGAGCAGAACGCCGAAGACTGGTGGGAGTCCACAAAGACGGCACTCAGGCGCGCCTCGCAGGTGGTGGATACGCGCCGTATCGCTGCCATCAGCATAACCCACCAGCGCGAGACGTTTGTGTGCGTCAACGAGGAAGACCACCCGCTGCGCCCGGCCATGTTGTGGCTCGACTCGCGCGCGCGGGAGCAGGTCGCACGGTACGGCTCGGAGGAGGTGCTCCGCATAACCGGCAAGCCGCCCAACCCCGTGCCTGGCCTCTACAAGATGCTTTGGCTGAAGGAGAACGAGCCGGGGTCACTGGAGAGAGCGGCGAAGGTGGTGGACGTGCACGCGTTCCTGGTGCACCGCATGACCGGCCACTGGCGCACCTCGTGGGCGAGCGCCGACCCGCTGGGCCTCGTGGACATGATCGACCTTCGACTACTCGGACGAGCTGCTCGGCATGGTGGGCCTGGGCCGCGAGCAGATGCCCGAGCTCTACGCGCCGGGCGACGTGATCGGGGAGCTCAAGGAGAACGTCGCCCGCGAGGTCGGATTGCCGGCGGGATTGCCGGTCGTCAGCGGCGTCGGCGACGGCCAGGCCGCGGGCCTCGGGGCGAACATCACCGAGCCGGGCGGGCTTACCTGAACCTCGGGACCGGCATCGTCTCCGGGACGTACAGCGAGACGCTACTCCTCCGCCAACGGAGTACCGGGTGCTCTCTGGCCCGATCCCGAGGACCTACACGCTCGGAGACCCTGCTCAACGCGGGCACCTACATGGTGAGCTGGTTCGTGCGACAAGTTCGCGGGCTGGACGCCAAAGAAGCTCGGCCTCGACCTCTCGACCGAGCAGATACTGGAGACCGCCGCGGCGCAGCTGGAGCCCGGATCCGGAGGGCTGTTCGCGGTGCCGTACTGGAACAACGCCGCTGATGCCCTACTGGGACTTCGACGCCCGCGGCATCATGGTCGGCTGGACCGGCGCCCACGGCAAGGCCCACGCCTACCGCGCTATCCTCGAGGGGATCGCCTTCGAGCAGCGCCTGATGACCAACGGCGCGGAGGAGGCGCTGGAGAGGCCCGTCGAGCACCTGTATCGCGCTCGGGCGGCGGGTCGCGCAGCCCGCTATGGTGCCAGATCTTCGCGGACGTCATGCAGCGCCCGGTCTCGGTCACGCGGGAGGCCGAGAGCACCTGCCTGGGCGCGGGCATGCTCGCGGCGGCCGCCTCGGGTCTGCACGGGGGCATAAAGGAGGCGGCCGCCGCCATGAGCGGCACGGGCGCCCGCTTCGAGCCCGACGAACGGCAGGCCGCCCGCTACGACAAGCTCTACGGTGTCTACAAGGAGATCTACCCGAGCCTGCGCCGGCTCTTCCCGAGGCTCTCCGAAGCATTGAAGAGCGCGAGCACTTGAGGGAGCCGAAGATGGACGCGGAACGTGCAACGGGGACAAGGTTCCGGAGGCCACCCCCGTAAGAGGTTGCGGAACGCGCGAGCTCGGAGGTTTATAGGGCCGGCTTGTTGGACCGCCGTCGAGCCGCTACCTCGAACGACCTGAAGAACTTTAGTGCTTCGATGGCCGCGCTCCGAACGAACTCGTGGATCTTTGGACTCGACGCGAAAATTCTCGTCCCGCCGCCTGGTTCCGAAGCCCGAGCCGCCCGTCTTGGTGCGGCGGGCCGGGACGCGTGGCATTATGGCGGAGGGGACAAACGACGGGAAAGGAGGGCGTCATGCTCGTATTCGTGGACGTGCGCGTGGACCCGAAGGAGCTGTCGCAGGACGAGTTGTGGGAGGCCTGGGAGGAGGAGGCAAACGCTGCTCTGGCGGCCAAGGACGCCGGCACGGTGGTCTCGCTGTACAAGGTCTGCGGGCAGCGGCGGGTCCTGGTGCTCCTGGACGTGGAGTCGCACGACGAGCTTGACCAGATCTGGATGGCCGCCCTGCCGATGGCCCGCCACCTGGAGTTGGCGGAGGTCCTGCCCGTGCGCGAGTACGAGGCCTTCGCCGACGACGTGAAGCGGCGCTGGCAAACCGAGACGGCCTGAACGGAGCACGCGGCTTGGGGCCGGGGCGCGAAGCGTCCAACTTGGCCACGGTTCTTCCGCGCTTCTTGCCCGCTTGTCCAGGAAGGTCGCCCTGAGGCTTCGGTGGATCCCGGTCGCCACCAAACTTAGCTCGACTTGGTGTAGCCCAGCTCGTCCATTATGGGTGCAGTTACCTGCTCCACCACCCGCACCTGTGCCTCGGTCAGGTCCTCGTGCCAGCCGCCCGGGGTGGCCTTCCGCATCGTCTTACCCGGCCCCTTCTTGTGCTCCGGCACGTTCTCCCAGTCGTGCTTCTCGACCGAGCGTCTCAACGCTTCCTCGTCCACCTCGATCTTCAAGTCGGAGTACAGCTTTTCCATGCTCCGGAAGGTATCCTGCCTCAGGTCCTCGTACTTGAGCATCGCCTTCGGGCCTTCGTGCGCAGCGTAGGCTTGCCTGCAAACCCTCATCAACTGCACGTACCGTTTGGCCCTGCTACGGACCACAGCGTCCGGATCTTCCGGCGGCAATCCTCGCCTTGCGCGCACCTTCGTGTACCAACCCTCGGGCCCTCCGGCACCGAGTCCGGAGGCAACCACGTCCCTGGGATCCCGCACCTGCCAGATAAAGCGGCTTTCGGGCAGAGCGGCGGACAGGTATGGCGCGCCGATGGAGCCGTTCGGCTCCTTTATCACGAGCCTCTCGACCCCGGGGAACCGTTCGCTCACGCTCCACAGGACGAACTCTCGGATCGCGCGGGTTTCGTACCCTCCGCCGAGAATGAAACGCTCACCACGACGTCGGTGGTCGGCGTTCTGCTCGACGAATGGTCCGAACAGCTTCCCAACCAAAGGTTCGTTCCAGGTAGGGTCCAGCTCGCCCATCATGCGCATCAGCCAGGTGGACCCTACCCGCGCGGTGCCGAAGATCCAAATCAGGCCCGCGGGGTCGATCTGAAATTGCTGTGTCTGGGCCGATCCGGCCAGCGCTTCTATCTGCCGTCGCCGCTCGGTGAGCTGGCGTCTTTGGTTCTGGATTCGCTCCTGGGCAGTCGCGAGCTGGCTTTTCAGGAGCTTGTTTTCCCTCTCAGCATGCATGTGGGCGTGAACGAACGTCTTGAATCGGTTCGTAATGCTCACACTGAGATTCTACAGAACATTTCGTTTACAAAGCAAAGCCGGTTACGTGCGGCATAACCACCGTGGCGCCCGCGCATCATCGAGCATGGCGTAGGCCGCCGAGAATACAAGCTAGCTCTTGAGGCTAAGTGGCCCTCTCATAACCGAACCTATCCATAAGGTTCCCCGTGATCTCTTCGACCGTTCGCACCTGGTCTTCGGAGAGGTCCGTCCGCCAATCGCCGGGCTTGGCCTTACGCATCGCTTTGCCCTGACCCTTCCTCTCATCGGGAATGTTCTGCCAGCTATGCTCCGCGATCGCGGTCTCGACTTCGTCCGTGATCGGCAATCCAATGTCGCGATAAAGACGACTCACGGCGGCCAGAGTGTCCGCCAGCAACTCCTCGTAGGTGACGAGGCTTTTCGGCCCCTCGTGGCGGTCGAAGGCGGTGCAGGCCGAGTTTATATGGTCGCGGTAGATCTTGGCGCGCGTGCGGGTCAGGTTCTCCGCAGACATCTCGCTCTCCGGGCTGTAGGTGCGCCACGCCCCAGGCCTCACGCTGTCTATGGAGGAGGCCACGACGTCCCTGGGATCTCGGACCAGCAGGACGACCCGGCTCGTCGGCAAAGCTTCCGCGAGCCAAGTAGCTCCGGACGAACCGTTGGGCTCCTTGATGACCAGGACCTCGTCCCGGGTCATCTGCGGGAAGCGCGCGGCGGCGCACCTCAAGATCATGTCCCTCACGGACTCCCGCCAAGCGTCGCGATAAGCGTCGCCAAAGATGGTCTCTTTTCTTTTCCTCACGTTCTCGGCGGCATCGAGGTGACGAAACACCGCGCCCGCGTAAGGCTCGTTCCATCCGACGTGGTGCTGCTGGGATATCAGTATGCGCCACAACCACGAGCTGCCCGTGCGCCCGGTGCCGAATATCCAGACCACGTTCTCGGGGTTTACGTTGGAAGTTGATGGTTTGAAGTCGCGCGTTTGCTGCTGCAAGCGCTCGTTTTCCTGACGCAGCCGCCGAATCTCCGCGTCCAGTTCATGGGCATGACGCGCTGAGCCGAGCCTGAACCTGAGTTCAGCCAAGAAGTTCATGCGCCCCTGGTTTGCATCGCGGAGGCCCCTTGCGACTGTCGGCAGCGACGTTCGGGAACGGGGCGAGAGGTGACCCGTCCAGGGCTTGACCTTGCCGAAGGGACCGTGGCGTGCTGCTCGGCGAGGTGCGGGGAAGTCGGCAAGCCACAGCAACCGCCGTTACCCAGAACCGATACCCCCACAACAACATCTCCCCGTTCGCTCGCCCTCGCGAGTTGGCTTCTGCGACTCTACTTGCGCCCAGGCCATCGCCGCCCTGCTACTCCTTGCGTATAAAGCTTCGGAGGCCCGGAATCTTTTGGGCTGAGACCGCCAGTGCTTCCGCAGCCTGGTAGCTGCGGCGCTTGAGTTTCCGGTGCAGTACTGCTCTCTCCTGCTCGAGTTGCTGAATGGTACGCTGCTTGGCCAGGATATCGCTTATCCTACGGTTCACCTCCAAGATGAGCTCGTTCTCCCTCAAGAGGAGCTGAAGAGGATCGAGCCTCTCGCTGACCTTGGCTGCCAGCTCTCGCATCGCATGATTCACTTCTTGAGCCCGACTTCGGGGGAAGAGGAGACCAAGGTTGCTCGATGCGAGCCCAGGCCCAAGGTCGGCGAAGAGCCGGAAGGTAAACTCGCCGTTCGACCCGCGCTGCTCGATAAAGTCGACGGTCCCGGCCTGGACGAACGGTCCCCACGCATGACGGCAGTCGTCCAGAATCGCCAAGGCGTTCGGGTTGTGCTCGAAAACCGCTTCGAGGTCCTTCCTGACCCCCTCCCTTGTGTGCAAGCCATCCACGTAAGCTAGCAGCCCGTCCCCGGATTCCCCGATCTTCGGGATCTCGAACTTCTCGGCCTCCCACTTGCGCTCGGTCTTGGCTCCCAGGCTCTCCGAGCCCACCACGCCCTCTCTCAACTCGATCCTCTCAAAAGCCTTCTCGTCTAGCGACTTGAAGGTCTCGCGGGCGACATCGAACACCTTGAGATCGCCCAGGCTCTCGAGGTCCAGATTTCGCGCCCATACAGAATTGGCGACCGCTTCGTCCGCGATCTTCGGGTTGGGATCGATGCAGACGACCCTGTTCACCTTGGCGTGGGTGGCCAGGATGTAGGAGGATACGCCGACGAAGGAGCCGATCTCGTAGACCGTCGGTTCCCAGTCCAGTTCCTCCAGGAAGTAGCCGAGGACCAGCGCGTCTACCGGGAACAGCGTGCAGTTGCGCAAGAGCTTGTCGGGGATCTCCGGGAACAGGTTCGAGACCTGCCTCTTGTAGTCTCTGATGCGCCACAGGTACTCTGCTTCCCGATGACTCGGCGCCTGCGGCTGTGCTGGCTGCGCCAATGGACCGACCTCCCGGCTCTCGCGCATTACTAGAAGCCCCATTCATCTATGAAGCCGATGCGCGGAAGATATATGCGGCCTACCCGCTTTCTGTCCCAGGCCCTGCGCCCGGCTTGGGCGTACACGCGCCGTATGGCTTTCGGGCCGGTGTCCGACAAGGGGAGCTCGGCGCTAGCGGACAACGGGTTGAAATTATAGTAGCCCATCAGCAGCGGGACGAACACGATCAGCTTCTCGTGGGCTATCAGGTGCAGGTTCATCTCCCAGTCCTCGGGGCTGTACGGGTTCAACTTCGTGTAGCCACCCAGGTCCATGATGTCGAAGGCGTCCATGACACAGAGCGCATCGATGTAGTTGTAGTTGGTGAGGTGCATCGTAGCCGGCATGTTGGAAACCATTCCCAGCTTCTCATAGATCTCGCCGTCCCGCAGCGCGATCAGGTTGCCATAGAGAAGGGAGGCTCTGGTTTCGATCGAGCTCCGCAAGAAGGCCGTCACGTTCTGCGGTATAAGCTGGTTGTCCGAATCGAGCCTCAACACGTATCGGAAGCGTGAGATCTGCAATGCCAGGTTGGTCAGGCGGGCTTGACCGTAGTTTTTCTTCAGGCTTACGACCCTTAGATCGTCACGGTAGTAGATGGCTTGTAGGGTTCTCATCAGCTTCAGGGACCCGTCCCGAGAGGCGTCGTCGATGACCAGGATCTCCACGCCAAACCCCTCGTTCCGCAACGCGGAAGCGGCCTCGAAGGCGTCCTTGAGGGCCCTGGGCAGTACCGATTCGTGGTTCCAGTTCGGGATAAAGATCGTCATGCCCGAGGAGGGCCTGTCGGCTCTTGGCAAGGTCTCTAGGCGCGCGACCCGCGAGAGCTCCTCACTCTCGTCCACGGTGGCGGCCTCCAGGCGCCTTACGGAGTCGTGGAGCCTCGGGTCAAATTTCATGTAGCAGAACCTCTCTTAGACCATCTTCGAGCCCTTTGTGGTCGAGGTAGTAGGCTCGGCACTTCTCGTACGCCTGCTCGTAACTTTGCTCCTCCACGAGGCGCGCGAGGTCTTCATGGCTCCACACGACGCCGGGCACGGAGGAGTGCGCCGAGTAGAACGTACGGTCGAGTTTCAAAGGGACAGCACCGTTGAGCACGGCCTCTCTGAAACGGAAACTCTCGTAGTACGCGAACTCGTGGTGCGCCACCCAAACGTAGTTCCTGGTTTGCTGGAGGAGCAGATCCATCCCCATAGGGCTCACGGCCCCCGATCCCGGACGCACGCCCCGCCCCTGATCGGGCAAGAAAACCACACCCCTGGGGTCCACTTCCTCGGCGAGCCAGCGAGCAAACTCGACGCGCTCGATCGTCTTGTGTCCAACGAAAGCCCACGGTATCGGCCTGCTAGCGCTTGCCGCAGGGTTTACCGCCGTTACCTTCGCGCGCTCCCGTTGCGAAAGTCCGTTGAACAAGAACCTGTAAGGCATACCCGAGTAGCCGAGTTCTTTCATCTTGCCCTCTTGGGAGACGAAGCCGACGTCGATGAGGGCGTCGAGTTTCATCGGCAGCGTAAACTGAAAGGAGAACCACTTGGTCTCCACGGCCTCGGCCAGAACCATGACGCGGCTTCGAAACCTGGACAATACCTTGTAGAACGCCCCTCTATCCGGAACGTCCTGGATCAGATCCCGAGGGTTTATCAAGAACGCGTTGGCATCCCTGACCTTCTCCAGTGGTAGCTCGTGCATAACGCTAGAATCGACAAGATCCGCTGCTATGCCGGCCTCGCGACAGGCCAGGAATATTCGCTTGGCGAAACTGGTGTAGAAAGCGTTCTGCGTGGGAGCGTAGATCAGGGCAACGCGGGCATTTTCAGCAACCGTCATTAGTCGCAAAACATAGTGCAATACGCCTTCACTTGTCAATTTCCCGCCAGGCCCGCTAGTCGGGATCCGTCCGGAGCGTTTGGGCCGTCTGATATCGCGCTCACGCCATAGGGCAGAGCCGATCAACCTCCGTCATCTACTACTCGCTGTCAGAGTAGCCGTTGCGCCCCCGGGTCTCCTTCAGATCGCCTTCAAGCTGGCCGACAAGTAGAGTATAGTGCGCTGGACAGCGCGCGAAGCACCGCGCTCTCGAACATCGGAGGGGGAAGATGCGGTACCTGGTTGTGGTGTTGGCGCAGTTCGTGGCCCTAGGATTGGTCTCGTCCGTGGAGGCTCAGGCCGAATCGGACCAAGGAACCGACCAGGGCACGGACCGCGAGACGGCTCAGAGTACGGATCAGACGGCGGATCGGGCGACGGACCAGAGGGCGGTCTCGGCGCGCCGGCAGAACAAGATCCTCGGCAGGCCCGTCTACAAGAAGGCCAGGGTCGCCAGGTACGCCCGCCGGACGAACTGCACGCGATTCATCAAGAGGACCATCCCGATCTACTACAAGCTCGCCCGGAAGCGGAATATCAGGCCCGACGTCCTGATAGCCCAGGCCATCATCGAGACCGGGCGGGGACGCTACACCGGCGACTCCCGACCCTGGAACATGGCCGGCATCAAGAAGGGCGGCAACGTGGGGGACGCCCCCAAGGACTTCGAGAAGCCCAAGACCGCCCGCGCCGGCGTGAGGATGCACGTCAACCACATGGCCGCCTACACGGGCAAGAGGCCCATCGGCAAGCCCCACGGCCGTTTCTCCGACGCCCGGGCCGCCCAGAAAGGCCGCGGCTTCTGGCTGAAGAGGATCAGCCAGCTCGGCGGCGGCGTCTGGGCCACCGACCCGACCTATGCCCGCAAGATCCGCCAGACCCTGAACGCGATGTAGCACGCGGGCTCGCTGCGCTCGCCAGCTTTCAGCACGCTCCAGCCTGCGGCTTCCGCTCTCATCACGCTTCGTCCGGCTTCGCCTCGCTTCAGCAGTCAGCTTCTCCTGTTCGACCCTCGGCCCAGCCGCGCCCGACGTCACGGACCGCCAACGCGGGGATGCTACGTACCGTACGCCCTTGTGGTCGCTGAAAGCCCCAAAGGGGCGTGCTGAAGGAGGGAGAGGAGGCGCGAAGCGCCGAGCTGAGAGCGGAGGCGAAGCCGGGGCGCGCGAGCAAGCTGCCGCAGGCAGCTTGCTCGGTGGTACACTGTTCCAGCCGCGCTAAGCGGGGAGCTGGCGATGCCCTGTACCTGCGATCGCCTAGCAGGGCCTAATTCCCCGCCCGAGGCGGCTCGTGTTCGGTGGAAACCGGTGCGGGAGCGTTGATGGTCCGGTCCCGGGCAATGGGGCCCCGTGAACCGTGTCAGGGCCGGGAGGCAGCAGCACTAAGCGGGTAACCTCATGTGTTATCGGGGCGGCCGGACCGGAGCCGACGGCCGGGAGTTCGCCGGGTTCGAGCCCGTCGACGGCGGGGTGCGCGGTTTTTGTAGCTTTCATCCTTCAGCTGACAGCTGATGGCTCCACCTCGGGCGTCCGGTATACTTGCTGCGTGAGTTATACGATACTCTTTTCCGCATGAAACACGCGGCCCTTTATCGCAAGTGGCGTCCGCGGCGCATGGGCGAGATCGTCGGCCAGGAGCCGGTCGTGCGCACCTTGAGCCGGGCCATAGAGACGGACCGCGTCGCCCATGCTTACCTGTTCAGCGGGCCGCGGGGGACGGGCAAGACGAGCACCGCCAAGGTGCTGGCGATGGGGCTGAATTGCCAGGGCAGCGACGGGCCGACCCCGGAGCCTGACGGGACCTGCGAGAGCTGCCGCGCCATCCGCAACAATTCCTCCCTCGACGTGGTCGAGATGGACGCCGCCTCCAACCGGGGGATAGACGAGATCCGGGACCTCCGCGACCGGGTGAACCTCGCGCCGGTGGCCGGTCGGATGAAGGTCTACATCATCGATGAGGTCCACATGCTCACCCCGGAGGCCTTTAACGCGCTCCTGAAGATGCTAGAGGAGCCCCCCGAGCACGTGGTCTTCGTCCTGGCGACCACCGAGAAGCACAAGGTGCTCCCCACCATCATCAGCCGCTGCCAGAGCTTCGATTTCCGGCGCCCGAGCGTGGACACCCTGAGCGCCAAGCTCTCGGAGATAGCGGAGGCGGAAGACATCGAGGCCGAGCCCGAGGCGCTGACGGTCATCGCGCGGGCCGGCGGGGGGTCCTTCCGCGACGCGGAGGGGCTGCTCGACCAGCTCTCCTCGTTCGGGGAGGGCAAGGTAACCGCCGCGGCGGTGCGCGAGCTTCTAGGCAGCGTCGGTCCCGAGGCGCTCCTGGAGACGACCGACGCCCTGTACGAGCGGCGTTCGGCCGACGCGTTGAGGATCGTGGACCGGCTCTCGAACGACGGCAGGGACCTCGGGCAGTTCGTCGGGGAGTTGCTCTCGCATCTGAGGACCCTGATGCTCCTGCCGCACGCCCCCGAGGTCGCCCTCGCCGAGGTCGGCGCCGAGGAGCGCGCGGCCCTCGAGGAGCAGGCTGGTCGGGTGCCAACGGTCGAGGTGGTGCGGCTGATCGAAGCCCTCGGAGACACCCTGGGGCGCGTGAAGCGCGGCGGCGACCCCAAGCTCGAGGTGGAGCTCTCGTTCCTGAAGCTGACCCGCGACTACACCGAGCCCCCCGTCGAGAACCTCCTGCGCCGCCTGGAGGCCCTGGAGCTGGCCGTCGAATCGGGCGTGAAGTCCGGTGGCGCCGGTAGTGCTCCGCAGAAGGTCGCGCAAGACACGCCGCTAAAGGCCGACGAGGCCGCGGCCGAAGCTTCTGAGATAGCAGACCCCGAGGACGAAGCTACCGACGACGGAGCGGCGGAGCCGCAAGCCGCGGGAGCCGACGGGGAACGCCAGGAGGAGCGGGCGGAGGCAGAGGTGCGGTGGGATGAGGTGATACGGGACCTCAAAGAGCGGCGGCAGGCGTTGACGGCGGCGGTCTACGGCGAGGCACGGGTGGAAGGCTTCGACGGAAAGGTGCTCAGGATCGTCTTCCCCGAGGAGCAGGGATTCCACGTGGGGATGGCGAAGGACCGCAAGCACGTTGAGGAGCTTGGCAAGGTACTCGAGAGCAGGCTGGGCTCGAAACCCCGCCTGGAGGTACGCGCGTCCGGCGAAGCTGGCGATTCCGGCGCGGCGGTGCCCGTTACCTGGGGTGCAGAGCCCGAGCCGGAGGTGCCGCAGAGCGGGCCGTCGGCGCGGCCGCCGGATCCGCAGACGACCCCGGAGATCGACGGTGGGGTGGACACGCGACCCAACGGCGGGACGCCGGCGTCAGAGGCGGCGGGGGGCGATGGTACAATTCGTAGCGAAGCCGAGGCCTTCGAGGTGGCGAGGGAGCTCGGTCTATTCGGTCAAGAGAAGGGGAGTTGAGGACCTTGCGCCGTCGAAACCTGACAAAGGTGTTGGTTTTGCCTGTGCTGATGGCCTTGCTGGCGATGGCAGCCGTCCCCGCGCTGGCCGCGAACCTCGACGGCACGGACGGCGACGATGTACTCCGGGGCTCGGATGAGGACGACAGGATCCGCGGCTTCGGGGGCAGGGACAGGCTGACGGGCGTTGGTGGCGACGATCGGATCGTCGGGGGTGCCGGCTCGGATTTTCTGCGTGGTAGCGACGGCGACGACTCCATCGACGCCGTGGATGGGAGCGTCGTAAGCGACTCCGTCCATTGTGGACAGGGCACGCGCGACAGCGTGGTGGCCGACTACGCCGACTACGTCCACAGCGACTGCGAAGATGTGCGGCGCGAAGGCTCGACCGGACCTGGGGAGGTGGTTCCGATACCGCCGAACCCGGAGTCGGACGATGAGTTAGTCCCCGTGGTACCGGAAGGCGAACCTGCCTAGTAACGCAGGCGGGGCACCGCCCCGCGTTGGCCTCGACCCCGGGCTTTGACGGCCGCCCGCGTCCTCGATGGGGGATACGCAATCGCTGGTAGAATCCTCCGACGGGGTCGTGACTAGAGCCTAGCGGGCCTGGTGTCGGCCTCGTCGGGAGACCGGCCGCGCGGTGCGGGCGGGCGCAGAACACGTGCTCGAAGGCGTAGACAGTGGAGGGATAGAGGTCAGTGGGCAGACGCAACGTAAACAAGATGATGCAGCAGGTCCAGCAGATGCAGCAGCAGATGCAGCAGGCCCAGGAAGAGCTTGCCAAGGAGGAGGTCACCGCGAGCGTCGGCGGCGGTGCCGTCAAGGCGACGATGACCGGCAGCATGCAGCTCGTCTCCATCGAGATAGACCCCGACGTCGTGGACCCCGAGGACGTCGAGATGCTACAGGACATGGTCGTCGCCGCGGTTAACGAGGCGATGACGAGTTCCCAGGAGCTGGCCAACAAGAAGCTCGGGGGCATCACCGGGGGCCTGGGGGATCTCGGCCTCAACCTGCCGGGGATGTAGGACCTCTTTGGCGACCTATGCCCGGCCTGTAGAGCGCCTGATCACCGAGCTCTCCAAGCTGCCCTCGATCGGGCCGCGGAGCGCGCAGCGCATCGCCTTCCACGTGGTGCGGGGGAAGAAGGAGGACGCTCTGGGCCTCGCGGAGGCCCTGCGGGAGGTCAAGGAGCGCATCAAGCCCTGCCGGCGCTGCTTTAACCTGACCGAGGCCGAGGAGTGCGACATCTGCCGCGACCCCCGTCGGGACGCGGCGGCGATCTGCGTGGTCGAGGACCCCTACGACATCGGCCCGATCGAGCGTACCAACGAGTACAGGGGCCTCTACCACGTCCTCGGAGGCTCACTCTCGCCGCTGGACGGGGTGGAGCCGGAGGATTTGCGCATAGCCGAGCTGGTCGGGCGCGTCCGGGAAGAGGACACGAAGGAGCTGGTGATCGCCACCAACCCGAACACCACCGGCGAGGCGACGGCGCTGTTTATCGCCCAGGAGGTGAAGGACCTTCCCGTGCGGGTGACGGCGCTGGCCAGCGGCCTGCCCGTCGGCGGGGACCTTGAGTACGCTGACGAGGTCACCCTGGGCCGGGCCTTCGCCGGGCGTCGTGAGCTCTAGGACGAGGAGCCGTCCGGGCGCACTCTCGGGGATCGGACGCGGCGCGGTCGAGTCTCTAGGAAAGACCGTTGCCTCGATCCCGCCGAGCCCGCCCGAACTCGTAGACCCGCCCCCGCTCCACCCGGACCTCGCCGCCGTTCTCTCTGGGGTAGGCGCCGGGCGCCTCTACGCCCACCAGCGGGAGGCCTGCGAGCGGGTGCGCGCCGGGGAGAACGTCGTCGTCGCGACGGCGACGGCCAGCGGAAAGTCGCTGTGCTACAAGATACCGGCCTTCGAGAACGCGCTGGAAAGCCCGAAGAACCGGGCCCTGTTTCTCTACCCGACCAAGGCCCTGGCCCAGGACCAGCTCGGCAAGATCCGGGGCTACGGGCTGCGCGGCGTGCACGCCGCAACCTACGACGGCGACACCCCGCACGCCCTGCGTTCCGACATCCGGCGTCGGGCGAACGTGCTACTTACGAACCCGGACATGCTCAACGTCGGCGTACTGCCCAACCACGAGATCTGGTCGGGCTTTCTCAGGAACCTCAGGCTCGTCGCGGTCGACGAGGCGCACGTCCTGCGCGGCGTCTTCGGGTCGCACGTGGCGGCGGTGCTGCGGCGGCTGCGGCGGGTGGCCGAGTTGCACGGCGGCGACCCGCGCTTCGTCTTGACGAGCGCCACGATAGCCAACCCCCTGGAGCTCGCCGAGAGCCTCACGGGTCTGCCCTTCGCGCTCGTGGACAACGACGGCGCGCCCTCGGGGGAGCGGCGGGTAGTCTTCCGCAATCCGCCCCTGCTCGACAAGGAGAAGGGCGAGCGGCGGAGCCTCCTGACGGAGGGGGCGCTGGTGTTCGCGAACCTCGTCTCCCAGGGGGTAAGAACCATCGCCTTCGCCCGGACGCGCAAGGGGGCGGAGCTGATCTACCGCTACGCCGCCGACCGCCTCGGGCCGGACCTCGCGCGGCGCATCTCGCCCTACCGCGCGGGCTACACGCCCAAGGAGAGGCGCGACATCGAGGGGCGGCTCTTCCGGGGCGAGCTGCTCGGCGCGGTGTCGACGAGCGCCCTCGAGCTCGGGGTGGACGTGGGGGCTCTGGAGGCGGTGGTCTGCTGCGGGTACCCCGGGAGCGTCGCGTCCGTCTGGCAGCAGTGGGGGAGAGCCGGGCGCGGCAAGGAGCCCTCGCTCGCCGTCTATATCCCGGGGCGCGACTCGCTCGACCAGTTCCTCTTCGAGAACCCCAGGAGGATCCTGGGCCGCAGGGTAGAGGCGGCCCGCGTCACCCTAGAGAACCCTTACATCCTGGGGCCGCACCTGCTCGCCGCCGCCCACGAGGCGCCGCTCCAGGCCGAAGACGAGGCGTTCTTCGGTCCCGCCTACCGGGACGTGGCCAAGGAACAGATGCGGGCCGGAGCCCTTGCCCCGAGCGGGGACAGGCTCGTCTATACCGGCGGGGACAAGCCGGCCCGCAAGATCTCCTTGAGGAGTGCCTCCTCGGAGACCGTCATGATCGCGGACGGGGAGGGGGAGTTGATCGGGACGGCGGAGGCGACCCGCGCCCCGAGCGAGCTGCACCCGGGCGCCACCTACCTGCACCGCGGCTCCGCCTACGAGGTCGAAGACCTCGACCTCTTGGCCCACCGTGCCCGCGCCAAGCGCGTCCCCAACCGCTTCTATACGCGTCCGCGCGTCGAGACGGACGTCGAGATCCTGGAGACGCTCGAGGAGCGGGACCTGGCCAACGGGGCCACGCTCCGCTGGGGGCGCGTCCGCACCACGGACTCGGTGACGTTCTACAAGAAGGTCAGGGTCGCGGACGACAAGGAGGTGGGGGTCTTCCCGCTGGACCTGCCGGACGTGACGCTCGAGACCCAGGCGTTCTGGGTCACCTTGCCGCCGCTGCCAAAGGGCGCGCGCCCGAGCTTCGAGAGCTTCGGCGGGGCATTGCACGCCGGGGAGCACGGAATGATCGGGCTGTTGCCCCTCTTCGCGATGTGCGACAGGGCGGACATCGGTGGCCTCTCCACCCCGGCCCACCGTCAGGGTGGTCTCCCGACGGTCTTTGTCTACGATGGGTACCCCGGTGGCGTCGGCATCTCCCGGCGTGGATTCGACGCCTTCTCATCCCTGGCCCGCGACACTCTAGGGGTCATCGCCCGCTGCCCGTGCGAGCGGGGCTGCCCCGCGTGCGTCCAGTCCCCCAAGTGCGGCAACTGGAACGAGCCGCTGAGCAAAGAGGGGGCCGTAGCCTTCCTTAGATACCTGCTCGGCCAGGTGAGCCGCTACCCTACCCTCTGATGGACCCCAGCGTGAGACGCCACGTGTCCGTCGTAGGCTCGGGCACCGCTACCGGCGAGCTCTACGACGCGGCCCGCGAGGTCGGACGGCTCGCGGCGGAGCGGGGATGGATCGTCGTCTGCGGTGGCCTCTCCGGGGTAATGGAGGCCGCGGCGAGGGGCGCCACCGAGGCCGGCGGCGTCGCCATCGGCGTCCTGCCGGACGAAGACCGGGCAAGAGCCAACCCCTACCTCTCCTACGCCGTAGCAACCGGAACAGGCCACGCACGAAACCTGGCCGTCGTCTGCACGGGCGACGCGGTGATCTCCATCGGCGGCGAATACGGGACGCTCTCCGAGATCGGCCTGGCCCTCAAAGTCGGGCGCCCGGTGATCGCGTTGAAGAGCTGGAGTCTTGGTGGGCATGTGACGTCCGTTTCTAGCGCAAAGGAGGCGGTCGAAGCTGCGTTCGAGTTGGTAGCGAATAGGGCGTAGTTGGTCTCCTAGTTAACTACTCGCTATTCGCTACTCGCTACTCGCTATTCGCTCCCCAAATATGCTATTACGGGCGATCAGACACGAACACCCGACGAGTACGAAGCCGCAGGAGGTGCCATGGACAACGGGCGCGTCGCCCTGGTCAGCGGGGGCAACAGGGGCATAGGGTTGGAGATCTGCCGGCAGCTGCCGGAGCGTGGGATCACGGTGATTCTGGCCTCTCGGGATCTGGAGCAGGGTCAGGCGGCCGCGGCGGAGCTTCCCGGGGGCGTGACCGTTCGGCAGCTCGACGTGGCCGACCAGGGGAGCGTGGACAGGCTCGCGCGCTCCGTCGATGAGGAGTTCGGGAGGCTGGATATCCTGGTCAACAACGCCGGCATCGCCAACGACGACGGTCAGCGGGGCGTCGACGCCGACCTGGAGCGCGTGAAGGAGGCCATGGAGGCGAACCTCTTCGGGGCCTGGCGTCTGTGCGAAGCGATGATCCCGCTCATGCAGCGCAATGGCTACGGCCGCATCGTCAACCTCTCGTCCGGCCTGGCGTCGCTGGAGGACATGGGCGGGGGCTCGCCGGGCTACAGGGTCTCCAAGACCGCCCTCAATGCCCTGACCCGCATCCTCGCCTCCGAGCTCCGGGGCAGCGGCATCCTCGTCAACACCGTCTGCCCGGGTTGGGTCCAGACCGGGATGGGCGGCTCTGGCGCGCCCCGCCCCGTAGAGGAGGGCGCGGATACCCCGGTCTGGGCGGCCACGCTGCCGAACAGCGGGCCCACCGGTGGCTTTTTCCGCAACCGGCGCTCGGTCCCGTGGTAAGGAGTGGCCGGTCATACTTTAGGGCGGCGAGAATGCTACCCTGACTCATTGCGCGCGCCGGGATGTCGTGCGATATTGGCGCCGACCTGGTCGAGTGGCCCGAGGTAGATAGCGAAGGTGAGGAGATCTCTTGCGAAAAATCGTTCTGATGATGGCGGTCATGGCAACGGCGCTGGTGCTAGGCGGTGGGGTGGCGCTCGCGGCCACGGTCAACTGCGACGGGGGATTCTGCGAGGGTACGCAGCGGAACGACACGATCAGGGGCTCCAACGGTCGGGACATCGTTTTCGCCTATGCCGGGAACGACAGGATCACCGCCGCCAACGGCAAGGATGAGGTCTACGGCGCCCAGGACGACGACCTCCTCCGTGGCGGCGCCGGCAACGACGAGCTCTACGGCGGTTCCAGCAACGACCGCGTCTCCGGCGAGGACGGCGTCGACGAGGTCAACGGCGGCAGCGGCTCGGACAACCTGGTTGGCGGCCGCGGGGTTGACCAGATCTACGGCGGTTCCGGGAACGACACCGTCAGCGCCGACGACGGCTCGGCAGAGATAGTCGACTGTGGGTTCGGCGCCGAAGACCGGGCAAACATCGACGAGACAGCAGGCGGCGCGGACATAGATAGCGTCAGCAACTGCGAGATCGTCTTCTAGACGCCTCAAGCCCGTCTGAATCGGCGCCGCGTCCGATGCGCTCCAGGGCCGGGGATTCTCCGGCCCGCCCTCTACGCTCCCCGGTCTGGGCGGTCCGGCAAACCGCCCGTTCTTCCGGGTAGAAACTAGCCGAACGGGCGATGGCGGTCTCTTCCCGCCGGGATACATTGTTCCCAGGCAAAGCGAAGAGGAGCGATCATGGAGCGCAGAGAAGAGACCGGAGACGCGCTGGGCGCGCTCTCCGACGGTATGGCGGACGCGGTGGAGGGCATCTCGGCCGCCGTAGTTCGGGTAAACGGCCGGAGGCGCCGTCCGGCGAGCGGCGTGGTATACGCGCCGGGGATGGTGCTGACGGCGAGCCACGCGCTGGAGCGCGAGGAGGACCTCAGCGTCGGGACCAACGACAGGCAAACGCATCCTGCGCGCTTCGTCGGGCGCGACCCGTCGACGGACCTGGCCGTACTGCGGGTCGAAGATCTGGACATCGAGCCGGCCGCGGCCGCGGAGGGCGAGCCGCGGGTCGGCCAGATCTCGCTGGCCGTCGGAAGCTCGAGCCGGAGCGAGGGAGCGCGGGCGTCGTTGGGCATCGTGAGCGCCGTCGGTGGGCCGGTCCGCACGCGGCGGGGACCGAGGCTCGAGCGTTTCGTCCAGACCGACGCTTCGCCCTACCCCGGCTTCGCCGGCGGGCCGTTGGTGGATGCCAGCGGTGGCGTGCTCGGGATCATGGTCTCGGGCTGGGGGCGGGGCGCCCTGTTCGCCGTTCCGGCCGCCGACGCCTGGCGGGTGGCCAGGAGCATCGAGGAGAAGGGCTCCGTCAAGCGCGGTTACCTTGGCATCCTGAGCCAGCCGGTGCGGATGCCCGACGGCCGACGGACGGGGCTCACGCAGGGTCACGGTCTCCTGGTCGTCGGGGTCGAGGACGGTAGCCCGGCCGGCAACGGCGGCGTCATCGTGGGCGACATCCTGGCGACCCTCGACGGTCAGCCGGTCGAGGACACCGAGGACCTGCTCGTGTTGCTCGGCGGCGAGCGGGTCGGACAGGCCGTGCCGGTCAAGGTGGTCCGCGGCGGGGAGCTCGCCGAGCTCGAGATCACCGTCGGCGAGCGCGGCTAGGGGCTCGCGGTGTCGACGGAGGAGCTCGGACCCCGGACGGTCTCCGAGGCGGGCGCGACCATGATCGAGCGCGCCCGCCTCAGCGTCGTGCAGGTGCGCTCCGGCGAGAGGGGCGTCGGGGCCGGCGTGATCTGGGACGCGGATGAAGGCCTCGTCTTGACCAACGAACACGTGGTGTCGGGGGGCCGCAGAGAGGGCGGCCACCAGGTGGCCTTGCGGGATGGGCGGACGTTCGACGCCAGGGTGGCGAGGAGTGAGCCGCGGCTGGACCTCGCGCTGCTCAGCCTCGATTTTGACGGACCCGTCGACCTGCCCGCAGCCCCGGTGGGAGACTCGGGCGCCCTGCGGGTTGGGGAGCTGGTATTTGCCATCGGCCATCCGTGGGGCAACCCGGGCGCCGCCACCGCGGGGATAGTCGGCGCGATCGAGGCGCCGCGTAGCCTGCGCGGCTCCCGCGCTTCCCGGGGCCCCCGGCGGGGATGGCGGACACGGTACATCCGGTCGGACGTCTCCCTGGCGCCGGGCAACTCGGGCGGTCCGCTGTTGAACGCCAGGGGCGAGGTGGTCGGCATAAACGCCATGATCTCCGGTGGCGAGGCGCTCTCGATCCCGAGCAACACGGCGAGTGCCTGGGCGGCTCGAGACCGCCGCCCGCGGCTTGGCGTGTCCGTCGTGCCCGCCGGCATACCGGGCACCGGGGGTGACGGGCTCGTCGTTGCCGGCGTCGAAGTCGGTTCCCCCGCCGAGCGGTCCGGCCTGATGGTCGGCGACGTGCTGCTCGGGACGGAAGAGGAACCGCTCGCGGACGCTCGATTGATCGTCGACGCCCTGCTTGGCGCTGGCACCCGCTTGCGCGTCATGCGCGGCGGCGAGACCTTGCTCGTGGAGGTGGACCTGAAAGCTGCGGGACCGGGGCGCGCCGCGTGACCGTCAGGGTATTCGTCGTGGCCCCGACCCCGATGGCCCGGGCGGGGCTGCGCTCGATGCTCGCCGAGGGGGACGACGATGAGGCGAGCGTCGTAGGCGAGGCCTCCTCGCCCGCCGGGCACGAAACGTCCGGCTCCGGAGCGGACGTCGTTCTCCTCGCCGACGAGTACCCCTCCGAGGAGCTTGCGCTCGCCGTCTCCGACGACGGCACCCACGGCCTGGTGCTCCTCTCCGGGGACGAGGAGGAGGCCGTGCTCAAGCTACGGTCCCTGCCGCTCGGTGGCTGGGCCGTCGTGCCCCCGGACGCCCCGCCGGACGAGCTGGGGGCGGCGATCTCGGCAGCGGCCCAGGGCCTCGTGGCGCTCCCGAAAGCCTTGACCGAAAGATTGCTGGGCGAGCCAGCGACCGTCGAAGAGCCCCTCGAGCCGCTGACCGCCCGCGAAAGCGAGGTACTGGGGTTGCTGGGCGGCGGCCTGTCCAACAAGATGATCGCGCGCGAACTCCACATCAGCGAGCACACCGTCAAGTTCCACGTCTCCTCGCTCTACGCCAAGCTCGGCGTGGGCAACCGGGCCGAAGCCGTCAGCCAGGGTGCCCGACGCGGACTGATTTCGTTGTAGCACGCTGCGGCCTTCGGCCTTAGCTTTCAGCCCGCTCCAGCCTTCGGCTTCCGCTCTCAGCCCGCTTCGGGCTGGCGACGCCTGCCCTCGCTTTCAGCACGCTTCGGCCACTGCGTGGCCTCGCTCTCAGCTTTTTCCTTGCTAGGCGTCACGCAGACGCGCTCGCGGATCGTCGGACACATGGGAGCGCATTGCCTGGTCGTGATAGTTACGGGTGGATGTTGCGAATCGCATCCCCTGAGGTAAGCTGAAAGCAGCCGTCAGGCGGCGTGCTGAGAGCGAGGACCGCTAGGTCTGATGCGGGCTGAGAGCGGAGGCCTGACAAGGCCGGAGCGTGCTAAGGGTTTGAAAGCGGCGGTTACGGTGGCGTTGATCCTGCTGGTCCTCTTGCTGGGGTGCGATGAGGAACGGGCGGTCGAGGGGCAGGACGAGGTGGGCGGAGACGTCGCCGCCGGGGAGCCCGTGCCCGCGTTCGATCCCGAGGTGATCGTGACGGGAGATGATCCAGCGCTTCCGGAGGGTTGCCACCCGCGGCAGGTGGCGGAGCTGGTCATCGACTTTGTGGACGCCTTCAACCGCGGGGACACAGAGGCTTTGTCCCGCGTCTTTTTTCTCTCCGATGGGCCCAGCCCCCCAGACTACTCCCAGCAAGATTTCTACCCGTGGTCCTGGTACCTGGTCAGCGAGGTCGACGCCGACGGCACGGTACAGAACGGTTTCGTCACCTACGATCAGGCCGAGCTGATGAGCTACTTCGAGGAGCGGCACCGGCAGGGGGAGCGGCTGCGGCTGCTGAAGGTGAGCCTCACCCAGACCGGCCTGCTGGGCGAAGAGGACAACGTGGGGTTCGTGTACGTGCTGACCCGGGACGCGGAGGACCTCGATCCGGCGCTCGGAGGACCCTCGCGCATAGCCTGGGGCGAGGCGGCCGTCAACTGCGGGAACCGCCGTATCTACGCCTGGAGGATGGACATGCGCGCCGAGGACGAGAGAAGCGAGCGCGACGCCGCCGACTGGCTGTGCACGGACCCGCCCCGCTGGAGGCCGGGAGAGCAAGTGGTGGCGTGTACGTGATGCGGCGGTCGGGGGCAGTAGCCCCCGACCGCCGCGCTGTCAGCTATCAGCCGTCAGCTTTTTGGCACTTATCGTTGCCTGGTAGGCGTCAGGCGGAACGGGCGGCGTCGTAGCGGCGGCCGGCCTCGTCCCAGTTCACCACCTCCCACCAGGCCTGTATGTACTCGGGCCTCCTGTTCTGGTACTTGAGGTAGTAGGCGTGCTCCCACACGTCCAGCCCGATCACCGGCGTCTTGCCCTCCATCAGCGGGCTGTCCTGGTTCGGGGTGGTCTCTATGGACAAGGAGCCGTCGGGGTTCGCTATCAGCCACGCCCAACCGCTGCCGAAGACCGCCCCCGGCGCGGCGGCCGCGGCCCATTGCTCCTTGAACCCCCCGAACGAGCCGAAGGAGGAGTCGATCGCGGAGGCCAGGTCGCCGGTGGGCTCGCCGCCTCCCTGTCCAGACGGGCCCATGATCCGCCAGAACATCGAGTGGTTGGAGTGCCCGCCGGCGTTGTTGCGGACGGCCCTCCTTATGTCCTCGGGCACGGAGTCCAGGTTGGCCAGGAGCTCCTCGAGGGATCCGGGGTCGGCCTCGGGGTGCTTCTCCAGGGCGGCGTTCAGGTTGGTGACGTAGGTGTTGTGGTGCTTTTCGTGGTGCAGGTGCATCGTTTCTTCGTCGATGGTGGGTTCGAGGGCGTCGTAGCCGTAGGGCAGCTGAGGCAGTTCGTATGCCATCGGTGTTTCTCCTTGTTCGTCAGCGATCTTTGTGACTTGTTGTCCGGGACTCGCGCCGGCGGTTACATGGTTCCGCCCACGGAGGGCTGACGGCTGAAAGCCGACGGCTGATAGCTCTGATCCGCAAGGATCAGATGCAAATCCCCGAACTCGTGCCACAGGTAGCCTTCGCGCAGGGCCTCCCCGTAGGCGCGTTGCAGGTGGCGGCGGCCGGCGAGCGCCTCCAGCATCGCCAGGTGGCTGGAACGCGGCTCGTGCAGGCCCGTGAGCATCGCGTCCACCGAGCGGATGCCCCGCTCGGGCGTGATGACGAGCTCCGTCCAGCCCTCGCCGGGGTGGGCGACGCCTGCTGCGTCGGTGACGGTTTCGAGCGCGCGCACAGCCGTGGTGCCCACCGCGACGACCCGTCGACCCTGCTCGTGGGCCTCGTTGACGGTGCGGGCGGAGGACGGCGGGACCCGGTAGAACTCCTCGTAGGGCGGCTCGTCCTCCTCCAGGCTGGCGACGCCGGTGTGCAGGATCAGGGGCGCGAACCCGACCCCTCCGGCAACGAGACGGGTGATGAGCTCCGGGGTGAAGGCGCGCCCGGCTGACGGCATCTCGGCGCTGCCGGGCTCCGTGGCGTAGACCGTCTGGTAGTAGCTGGACGGCCACTCCTCGCGAACGTAACCGTAGCGGATCGGCGAACCGTGGCGGTCCAGATATTCGTCGCGCGGACCGGGGAGATCCACGACCGCGAGCCACAACCTGGGCCGGGGGGATGTGCTCTCCACCGGATACGGCGCGAGAAGCGTAGCCTTCGCGCCGGCCGGGAGCCGTAGTACCTCGCCGACCTTCGCCCACCGGAGCGGCTCCGTGGCCGCGCCCGATGCCCCGGGCCTGCGCGGCTCTACGACCCACAATCCTCCCTGCAGCCGGGTCGAGAGGTGCAGGGCCAGGGGTGTCCCGTCTTCACGCGTGGCTTCCAGGGCCGCGTTCATCGTGCCGCTGGTGTTGATCGCCAGTACGTCACCGGCCTCGAGAAAGTCCGGCAGATCCCCGAACTCTGCGTGGACGACGCGCTCGTCGTCGCCGCTCGTGACCATCAGGCGTACCTCGTCGCGCCGGAACCCTCGAGCTTCCGGTGGCTCGCCCGCCTCCAACCCTGGCGGCAGGTCGAAGTCCAGGCCACTGAGGTTGCCGAACGGCCTGGTGAGCGCGTGAGACGCCGATCTCGCTGGTGCGTAAGGGCGTGGTGCGCCCGTGCTACGTGCTATTTCTAGTTGTGCGTTAGACAAAGTGATTCCTCACATTCTTTGCTAGCGGTCGCCGGTGAGCTCGTAGGCGTTGCCGTCGGGCCCGAGAAAGTGGGACCATGATCCGCCATCCTCGTGCGTATGCACCGGCCCAATAAAGGCGATGCCGGCGTCTTCGAGCTCCATCCGTGCCCCGCTTACGTCGTCCACCAGGAACCCGACGACGGGGCCGGTCGAGAAGTGATCGTGACCGCGCTCCCCGGGACCGAATACCTCGACGGTGTCTCCGTTGGGGAGCTTGAAGACCGCGAAGTCCGGCTCTTCGTGTTCCTTTTTCAGTCCCATCGTCTTGCCGAAGAAACCGGCCGTCTCTTCGAACCTTCGGGTCTTCGTACCAAGCCATGCCAGACCCTTAGCTTCCATGGATCGTTTCCCTCGTCCTCGGATCGGGAGACCAGAACTCCAGCATGTTGCCGTCAATGTCGAAGAGGTAGTGGGCGCTGGCCAGCATCCGGTCGAAGCGGGTGGACCTCTCGACGTCGGTCGCGATCACGACGATCTCTGCTAGGTCCGCGCTAGACAACCGACTCCGCCTCCTGTTCGGCCACGCTCCTGTCCGGGGTCTGGAACAGCGTGAGCTGGAGGCCGTCCGGCGCCTGAAGCCGCTGGTTGAAGTCTCCCCAGGGTGTCTTGACCGGAGCGTTGAGGGCGTTGGCCCCCTTCTCCAGCAGGGCGGCGACCGACGACTTCACGTCGGGTACCTCCAGCGCCAGCCGTATCGGGCCCGAGATCCTCTCGCCGGCCTCGATCTCGTCCACGAACCTGGCCTGGGCGCGGTCGAGGATCTCGACGGTGGCCGGTCCGGCGGCGAAGATGGCGCCTCGGCCTTCGGGACCGGCCCACTCCTCTACGAGGGGCATCCGCAACGCGTCCCCGTAGAGGGCCGTGGCGCCGTCGAAGTCGTCCACCGTGAGGGCTACGCGCAGCTCGCGGACCGGGCCGCCGTCCTCGTCAGGCGCCGACACGTTCCGCGCCTCGTAGCGCCCGCTGGGCAGGTCGCCGGTTAGCAGCGCCATGATGCCGGGCACGCTGACGTCGGGCAGGGGACGGTCGCTTATGTCCTCGTCCGGGAAGGCCGCCTGATGCATCTCGGTGCGCATGTCGCCCGGGTCGACCCGGTAGACGCGCAGGCCCGGGTTCTCGGCGGCCAATATGTTGGAGAGCTGCTCGAGGGCGGCCTTGCTGGAGCCATAGCCGCCCCAGCCCTCGTAGGGTTCGACCGCCGCGTCGCTCGTGACGTTCACGATTCGGGCGTCCGGCTTCAACTCATCCTTCACGGCCTGAACCAGCGCGAGCGGGGCGACGACATTAGTCTCGTAGACGAGCCTCAGCGAGTCTAGCGGGTAGTCGAGCAGGTCCGGTTGTGGGCTAGGGCCGAGGACGCTGGCGTTGTTGACGAGCGCGTCCAGCCCGCCGGCGTCCCGCGCCGCGGCGGCGAGCGCCCGGCGATGGGTCTCGTCCGCGACGTCGCCCGGGATGGCGACCACGCGGGCGCGGTCTGCCAGCTCGGCGCGCGCTTCCTCGAGCGCGGTTTCGCCGCGGGCGTCGATAATGAGCGTCCAGCCTTCCTCCGCCAACCCGCGGGCCATGGCGAGGCCGAGGCCGCGGGAGGCGCC
This sequence comes from uncultured Rubrobacteraceae bacterium, assembly GCA_963769655.1. Classification (GTDB taxonomy): domain Bacteria; phylum Actinomycetota; class Rubrobacteria; order Rubrobacterales; family Rubrobacteraceae; genus CAVYMT01. The sequence goes on from CAVYMT010000008.1 coordinate 200,856, forward strand.
GGTGATCAGGGCGGTCCTTGTGTGTGTCTCGGGCATGGGGTGGATCTCCTCTCCGCGGGTTTCGAGCAATCTAGTTGAATAGAATGTAAACCCGGAGGGGGGAGCTTGGGAACGTCAGCAGGTCCGGTTTTGGTCCCGTACCTTCGTACAGGTGCGGGGTGAGGTCCTCTACGCTTGCTCGACGAGGCCGCGTCGGGTGGCGATCCTGGCCGCCTCGGTGCGGTTCTCGGCGCCGAGCTTGGCGAGGATCGAGGAGACGTGGAACTTGACGGTCCGTTCGCTGATGAAGAGGTCGGTGGCTATCTCCGCGTTCCTGGATCCTCGGGCAACGAGCGCCAGGACCTCGAGCTCCCTGGGCGTGAGGGTTTCGGATCCCGCGTCGTCGTCCCTCCTGACGTGCTCTAGGAGGCGGGTAGTGGCGCCCGGACCGAGGAGGGAGCCCCCGGAGTCCACGGTCCGTATGGCGTCGAAGATCTCGGCCCGCGAGGCGCCTTTGAGGATGTAGCCCCGCGCCCCCGCGCGCAGGGCCCCCAGGATTCGTTCGTCGGTGTCGTAGGCCGTAAAGACCACCGTAGGGGCGCCGGACCCGGTTTCCCTGAGCCTCTCCAGGGCGGCCACGCCGTCCACCCGGGGCATCTCGAGGTCTAGCAGGATCACGTCTGGGGACAGCTCCCGGGCGAGTCGCACGGTCTCCTCGCCATCCGCCGCCTCGCCGACCACATCGAAGTCCGGCTGCGTACCCAGGACGGCCACGAGACCCTCGCGCAGCATGGGGTGGTCGTCGGCCACGAGGATCCTGACCCTGCGTTCCTCCACTATGGCCACTCCAGTGGGACGGTTGCCTCTATCCTGGTGCCTTCGGTGCCGCCGCTGACGCTGAGGTCGCCCCCCAGTACCTGCGCCCGCTCTCTCATGCCCACGATCCCGTGCCGGCCGGTGGGGACGGCCGACGGGTCGAAGCCGTGGCCGTCGTCCTCGATGGCCAACCGCGCCTCCTCGGGGGTGAGGACGAGGCGGACATCGGCCCTCGTGGCCCCGGCGTGCCGGGCGACGTTGTTCAGGGCCTCCTGGCCCACGCGGTACAGGCCAACCTCCACGTTTGGCGGCAGCGGACGACCGCCGTTTACCGCCTTGTAGCGGGTCGCGATGCCCGTCTCTGTCTCCCACCGGTTTGCAAGATCCGCAAGCGCCTCCGAGAGCGGGCGCCCCTCTAGCGGGGCGGCCCTGAGGTCGAGCACCGAGCGCCGGGCCTCTTCGAGGTTGGACCTCGTGAGGTAGAGGGCCCTCTCCAGGGCGGCGCGGGCGCGGTCGGCCGCCGGATCGGCGTCCAGGAGCGCGTCGGCGGACTCGATCTGCAAAGCCGTGGCGGTGAGGCCCTGGGCCAGGGTGTCGTGGATCTCGCGCGCCAGGCGGTTGCGTTCCTCCAGGGCGCCCAGCCTGGCGCTGCCGGCGAAGAGGCGCGCCCGTTCGACGGCGATGCTCAGCAGATCCCCGATGGTGTACAGGAGCTGCAACTCCTCGGGCGAGAGGCTCCTCCAGCCCGGGCTCGCGACGTTCATGACGCCGAGCTTCTTCTCCCCGGCGTAGAGGGGGATGCTCGCGTGGTAGCGGAGTCCGTCGGTGCCGTCCACGAGCCCGTCCAGGCGGCTGCAGGTCAGCACGTTAACGTTCGCCGCGCCTTCTAGGTCGCCCTTCTTGTAGGTGTCCAGGCAGTAACAGTAGCCGGATCCGTCCATCCGGCGCGGGTCGTCGGCCAACACCGGCGGGAGGTTCTGCGTGGCGGCCAGGTAAGGCTGCGGGGAGGCCGACGGCGCTTCGCCCATCAGCCAGATCCAACCCGTTCGCAAGCCCAGGAGCTCGGCCACCTGCGCGAGGGCGAAGTCGAGGGCCTCGCCGAGGTCCACCGTGCGGTTGAGCTCGCGCGCGATGGCGTTGAGCACCGAGAGCTCGCGGTTGCGCTGCTTCAGGTTTCCCGTACCGCCGGGTGACTCGGACATCGCTGCTCGCACCTCCGAAGGCGAGTTTACCAACGGGCCGTCCGCGGGACGAGAGAAACCCGCCCGTTCGGGTGATGCCCGGGCCTGGATCCCGCTGTAAGCTTCGATCGTCGTTCCCGGCGAAGCCTGAGGAGGCCTCCGCGTGACGGATGTGAGTGGCGTTGCCACGACCGGCGCCCACAGCTGCGTGATCAACCCGCGCCTCAAGGACGCCCAGGAGGGCACGTTGCCCGGCGGCAAGTACGGGCGCATGTTCCCGGGGCTTCCGGCCTGCGAGGTGGACGTCGAAAGCGCCGCCGGCCTTGGAAGGGCGGCCTCGTCCATGGACGCCACGATGCCCGTCTTGGACCGGGCGCTGGAGAACCGGCGCATCCCAGCCGGGTTCGCCGTGCTCGGACAGTTCGTCGCCCACGACATCACCGCCGACCGGTCGCTCCTGGCCCGAAACGCGACGCTGGGGGACCTGTGGAACGCGCGGGCACCGAGGTTGGATCTGGAGTGTGTCTACGGCGATGGCCCGGTCGGCAACCCGTTCATGTACGACAAGGACGACCCCGACAAGCTGCTGCTGGAAGCAGGAGATCTACCACGCAACCGCCAGGGGGTGGCGCTCGTAGGCGACCCGCGCAACGACGTGCACCTCCTGATCAACCAACTGCACGTCGTGTTCCTCGGGTTCCACAACCGGGTCGTGGACCACCTGCGCGGGTCGGGAACACCCGACGCCGAAGTCTTCGACGAGGCACGCCGGCTGGTTCGGTGGCATTACGAGTGGGTCCTGGTGCACGAGTTCTTGCCGCTGACGGTGGGGAAGGAGCTCGTCGCGGACATCGAGACGAACGGGCAGAGGTTCTACGAGCCGGGGGAGGAGCCTTCCATCCCCGTCGAGTTCTCCGACGCCGCCTACCGCTTTGGGCACGCCCAGATCACACCCACCTACCGCCTCAACGACGACTCGGGCGATGTGACGATCTTCCCCGACTGCCTCGGCGGGCGGCCCGTGTCCCCGGAACGGATTATCGACTGGTCGTGGTTCTTCGACGTTCCCGGCTCCGGGCACGCCCCGCAGCCGAGCCGGCGCCTGGTGGCGAGCCTGACGCACGCCCTCATAGACCTGCCGGAGCAGATCGTGGGTCACACCGTCGTCCCGGAGCACCACTCCCTGGCCTCCCGCGACCTCCAGCGTGGTGCGGCCCTCGGCCTGCCCTCTGGCGAGGTCGTCGCCCGCCACATGGGCGTGGAGCCCCTGACCGCCGAGGAGTGCGGCCTCGTCGCGTCGGGCTGGCGCGCCGAGACACCGCTCTGGTACTACGTCTTCAAGGAGGCGGAGGTTCGAGCTGGGGGCGAGCGTCTCGGCCCCGTCGGGGGACGGATCGTCGCGGAGGTCCTGCTCGGCCTGCTCGACGCTGACCCCGGCTCGTACAGGGGCGCGAAGCCCGGCTGGGAGCCCACGTTGCCCTCGTCCGCAGGAACGCGCACCGGTAGCTTCTCCATGGCCGACCTGCTCGCCTTTGCCGGCGCCCCCGGTTCAAGGGAGGAGAGTACTTGAGCGAGGCGCCTGAGCCCGACGCACCAAGAAGCCCCCAGAGCGTCTCGACGGAGACTGAGGAGGGGTCCTGGTCGCGCTTCGTTCGTCCATCGGTGTTGCGTAACCTCACCCCCGAGCAGCGCTCCTCGGAGCGCGCGTCAACCCCCCTGGAGCTCTTTTTCGACCTGTGCTTCGTCGTCGCGGTAGCCGCGCTCGCGCGGGGATTGCACGACGACCCGAGCCTCGCCGGGGCCGCGCGGTTTCTGGGGCTTCTCGTGCCGGTGTGGTGGTCGTGGATGATCTTCACCTGGTACGCGACCGCGTTCGACAACGACGACGTCCCTTACCGCGTGACGCTGCTCGCCGCCATGCTCGCGATGCTGGGGCTCGCCGCCTCCGTGGAGGGGGTCGGCGTAGAGGCCGGCGCCGTGGCAAGCTTCGTGCTCGCCTACACGCTGATGCGGTTTCTGTTGGCCGGCCTCTACGTGCGGGCCTTGCGCCATGTTCCCACGGCCCTGCGCCCCTTCGTGATCCGCTACGCCCTCGGGAACGCGCTCGGGGGGGCCGTCTGGCTCTCATCGCTCCTCGTGCCTGGTCCGGGGCGTTACGCGCTGTGGGCGGTGGGTCTCTTCGTGGAGCTTCTGGGCCCGATCCTGGCGGTGCGCAGCCCTCGATAACGCGAGGGTTAGCTTCCACCCGCGACACATCGCCGAGCGCTACGGGCTCTTCACGATCATCGTGCTCGGGGAGTCGGTGCTCGCGGTGGCGGCTGGTACGGCGGGCACTGACTGGGCGCCGGCAGCAGTCCTGACCGCCGTCCTCGGCTTCGTGGTGGCGGCCTGTGTGTGGTGGCTCTACTTCGACCACGTGGGCTCGTCGGGAATCGAGCTCGGACCGCGCCCCGCGTTCTACTGGGGCTACGGCCACTTCGCCGTCTACGCCGGGATAGCCGCCTTTGGCGTGGGCGCCCAACTCGCCGTCGAGGCCGCGGCGCATGCGGGTCCCGAGTTGGCCCTGGCCTCCGCGGCCCCGGCCGGCGGGGACTACGACGTCTCTGCGCGCCTGATCCTGGCCGGCGGCATCGCCCTCTACCTGGCCGGCATCGCCTTCGTGGACCGGGTCAACGAGGGCTCCGCGGGCGATCGTGGGGTCCTCCGGCGGCTGGTGACCGCGGCGGTCCTCCTCGCCCTCGCCTTCCTCGGCGATCCCCTGCCGCCGGTCGTGTTCGTCGCGCTTGTCGCGCTAGCGTTGTTGGCCCTCACGGTGCTTGAGGGTTGGCGCGCCGGTTCGGCTCCCCCCGAATCGGCGTAGCGTCTGCCCACAAGAGAGGGGGCGGCCGCTTGGCCGCCCCCTGGTATCTGACCTAAGTGATCGCGCTCAGGCCCTGCATCCCCCCTCTATGGCGTCCTCGCCGATCACCATGCCGATGCGGCCCCCAGCCGCGACCCGCCAGGTCGCCACCTTGTTCGTGTTTGAGACCAGGGTGGCCAGCTCGGGGCTGTCGTAGACGGGCACTCGACCGTTGGTGAAGCACAGCCGTTCCTCGCCGGGCGGCTGCACGGTGTAGCGAAACCCGTCGCCAAGGGTGTTCCTCTCCAGGGTGCCCGGCTCGGGCTCCATCTGGAAGAGGCCGCCCTGGACGCAGTCCTTGGACTGGATCTTCATGTCCTGACCGCCACCGCTACGCTCGATGACCGCGCCCTCGGCGGAGATCTCGAGGCTCACGGGGCCCGTGAGCCTCTCGCCGTGCAGCGGCACCTTGCTCACGAAGATCTGGACCCCGCCGGCCGGGACGGGGAGGTTCTTGTCGGGCCGGTTGGAGCGGGCGCCGGTGTGCCTGTAGTTGAAGACGGCCAGGTCCCTGGAACGGACGTTGAAGGTGATGTATGTACCCCGAACCCGAATGGTGTCACCGACCTGGGCAGCCGGGATGGTCCGTCTTCTGGTCGCCCCTGAAGGTCTGCCCCCCGGTGCTCACGGAGAACGACTCGCAGGTGCCCGCCTTGGCGGCCTCCGCCGGCCTTGACGCCGATACCGTCAGGGCGAAGACTGCGAGTGCAAGAATGCCTACCGCCACCCCCAGCCACAGCGCGCTAAACCTCTTGTTCACGACAAGGTCGGCCATCGGCCCCCCTCTCCAGGCATCCCCTCGATGCCTGTGCTTGTCCTACATACCTCTCGTAGGTACGCAACGCAAGACGCGGCCGGTTCGAAAAATGTAAGTCATTCAACAAAACTTCGTGGGGGCGCCGGAAGCGTCTACCGCTCCTGGCGCAGCCGGCGGCGGAGGAAGTAGGCGATGAGGATCAGGGCGACGACGGCGACGACCGCGTAGCCGAAGGACCTGGCGACGGCGAGGAGTTCGCTCCAGTACTGGCCGAAGACGTAGCCGATGAGCGAGTAGGAGACGGCCCACACGACGCCGGCGGAGAGGTTGTACGGGAGGAACTGGTAGTACTTCATGCGGGTCACGCCTGCGAAGAGCGGGGTCATGCTGCGCAGGCCGGGCCCGAAGCGGCCGACGAACACCATCTTCCCGCCGTGGAGATCGAACTGGCGCTCGACCTTCTCCAGGGTCTTCTCGTTGACGAGGAAGTGGAGGAAGCGCATCTTGAGGATGCGGTTGATCAGGGGCCGCCCGCCGATGCGCCCGATCCAGTAGACCGCGTTGTCGGAGAGCATGGCCCCGGCGAAGCCCGCGAGCATGACGAGCGGCAGCGCGGCCTTTCCGGTGTTGGCCAGCCACCCGCCGGCGAAGATGACGATGTCCCCCGAGGCCGGCAGCCCGAAGTTGTCGAGCGCCGCGCCGATGAGCACGACGATGTACCCGTGGTTGAGTAGAAGCTCGGTGACGAACCCGAGTAACCCTTGCGGAGAATCCGGGATGGATTGCAGAAAGTTCGCGAGGGACTCCATAGCGTCGGGCTTTTATACCACGCCCGCGGGAGCCACTCCACGGCCGTTACCGAGCGCTAACCGCGTCTTGATCGCGCGTTAACGGTGGTGCGGGGCGCGGCCGGTTGACGCGCGGTTGACGCGCGTCTATGCTGCCGGGACGCAGAGGACGAGGGGGTCCAGGAAGCCGGTGCGAGTCCGGCACGGTCCCGCCACTGTGACCGGGGAGCGGGCCCCGACCAACGGCCACTTCTCCCGACCCGGGGGAGGGAAGGCCGGGGGCTGACGGCGAAGATCCGGGAGTCAGGAGACTGGCCCTTCGTCCGGAACATCCGACCGGGGCGAGGACCCCGAGAAGGAGGTATTCGTGGAGAGGGACCTTATCGGACGGCGCATCTCCGCCGGTGAGATGCCGTTGTGGAGCTGGTTGCTGGCGCTCCTATTGCTGGCCATGCTCTTTGCCCTGCTCTCCGCCAGCGGAGACCTGCTCGTGCCGCTCCTCGGCCAGGCCGCCGGGGCCGCAGATTACCTGCACGAGTTCGCGCACGACGGGCGTCACCTGCTCGGCGTTCCCTGCCACTAGCGTAGCCGGGACCGACAAATGATCGCACGCTACCTGCGGCGCGGGTTGGCGGCCGGGCTGCTGGCCGGGTTGCTGGCCGGCCTTTTCGCGTTCTTCACGGGCGAGCCGTTGCTAGACAGGGCCATAGGCCTGGAGCAGCCCGCCGCGCAAGCCGCCCACGACCATTCGGGTGGGGGTCACGAGCGCGCCGCCGAAGAAGAGGTCTTCGGCCGGACGACCCAGAAGGTCGGCCTGTTCTTTGCCACGGGGCTATCGGGGACCTTCCTCGGCGGACTCTTCGGGCTGACGTTCGCCTACTTCCGCGGGCGGCTGAACGCCGAGAGCGACTGGGGCCGCAGCGTCTCCCTGGCCGTCGCCATCTGCGCCGGGGTCGTTCTGATACCGGCCCTCAAGTACCCGGCCAACCCCCCGACCGTTGGAGATCCGGAGACCATCGGGGTGCGGACCGCGGCCTACTTCACGATGGTCGGTGTCTCCCTGCTCGCGATACTGGCGGCGTGGTACGCCTCGACGCTCCTCAGGGAACGGGGCGTGAGCGCCCCCGTCCGTCAGGTGGCGGTGGGGCTGGGGCTGGCCGTCGTGGTGGCCGGGATGCTCGTGGGGCTACCCGACGCCGCCGACCCCGGCGACTTCCCCGCCGGGCTCTTGTGGGACTTCCGGCTCTCGTCGCTCGGTACCCAGCTCGTGCTCTGGATAGGGCTCGGGGTGCTCTTCGGCGCCCTGTGCGAGCGGGCCAACCGCAGGGGGGCGATCTGAACGGCGCCCTGTTAGTCGCCGGGACGCATTCGGACGCGGGCAAGAGCGTGGTCGTGGCCGGCATCTGCCGCTGGCTCGCCAGGGACGGCGTGCGGGTGGCGCCGTTCAAGGCGCAGAACATGGCGCTCAACTCGTTCGTCACGCGCGAGGGCGCGGAGATCGGGCGCGCCCAGGCCGCCCAGGCCGGAGCCGCGATGGTGGAATCCGAGGCCGCGATGAACCCCGTGTTGCTCAAGCCCTCGGCCGAGCGGGAGACGCAGGTGATCGTGCGCGGCAAGCCGTGGGCGACCGCGAGCGCCAGGGGCTACGGGGCGATGAAGCCGGATCTGCTGCCCGTGGTCCTCGACTCGCTCGCGGACCTGAGAGGCCGCTTCGACGTCGTGGTGTGCGAGGGGGCGGGGAGCCCGGCGGAGATAAACTTGCGGGAGAACGACCTGGCGAACATGGGGTTGGCGCGGGCCGCCGGGCTGCCGGTCGTGGTCGTAGGGGACATCGACCGCGGCGGCCTGTTCGCCTCACTCTACGGCACGCTCGCGCTGCTCTCGGCCGAGGACCAGGCCCTCATCGGCGGGTTCGTCGTGAACAAGTTCCGCGGCGACCCGGCGGTGCTGGCGCCGGGCCTCGAACGCCTGAGCGCCATGACCGGCCGCCCGTTCCTCGGCACGCTGCCTTGGGCCCCCGGCCTGGAGATGGACGGCGAGGACTCGCTCGCCCTCGACGTACCGAGAGAGACGAAGTGCCCGCTGGGCAAGGACGTCCTGCGGGTCGCCGTGGCGCGGCTGGCCAGGATCTCGAACTTTACCGACTTCGACGCGCTGGCCCACGAGCCGGGCGTCTCCGTGCGCTTCACCGACTCCCCCCAGGAGCTCCTCGACGCCGACCTGGCCGTGCTGCCGGGCACCAAGGCCACGGTCGCCGACCTGGAGGGTCTGCGGACCCGCGGCCTGGACCGCGCGTTGCACGAGCGTGCCCGGCTCGGCCGTCCCATCCTCGGCGTCTGCGGCGGCTACCAGATGCTCGGGCAACGCATCGTGGACGGCGTGGAGAGCGGGAAAGGGGAGACCCCGGGCCTCGGCCTGCTGCCGGTCGAGACGGTCTTCGAGGAGGATAAGGTGCTGGGCCGGCCTGAGGGACGCGCCCCACTCTTCGGGGGCGCGCCCGTCTCGGCGTACGAGATCCGGCACGGCAGGGTCCGTCGCCGCTCCGGGGAGCCGCTCTTCGCGCGCGACGAAGACTCGGACGGAGAAGGCTGCCGCGTCGGGCAGGTCTTCGGAACCTCCTGGCACGGTGTCATGGAGTCCGACGCGTTCCGGCGGGCCTTCCTCGGCGGCGTCGCGCAGGAGCGAGGCCTGGACTGGGTACCCGGCGACGAGCCGTTCGCCGCCGCCCGCGAGCGCCGCTTCGAGCGGCTCGCGGACCTCGTGGCCGAGCACGTCGACCGCGAGGCGTTGCTGCGTTTGATCTCCGACGGTCCGCCCTCCGGGCTGCCCGTCGTCGGCAGTCAGCTTTCAGCCGTCAGCCATCAGCATGCAGCGTCGGAGGTGGCTTCCGGGGCGGGACGCTCACCGCTCGCCGACGGCAGGGTCGCGGCGTTTGACGAGCTTGTGCCTGCGGCCGCTGCCGACGAGGAGCGAAGCTGATGGCCGACAAGCAGACGGCCGACCGGCTCCTACTGCTAACGACCGCGGACACGGAGATTCTGGCGGCCCACCGGGCGGCGGAGCGTCTGCCGGGAGGGCTTCCGAGGGTCCGGTGCGCCAACCCCGCCAGGGTGGAGGACGTGGGTACGTTCCTGGACGACGTATTGTCGGGGGCGCGGGTCGTGGTGGTGCGGCTGCTCGGGGGCCGCAAGGCCTGGCCCGAGGGTCTAGACGAGCTGCGCCGGCGGTGCGCGCTCGAGGACATACCCCTGCTCGCCCTCGGCGGCGAGGCCGAGCCCGACGCGGAGCTCGCGGCGCTCTCCACCGTACCGGCGGGCGTCCTGGCTGAGGCCTCAGAGTACCTGCGCCACGGCGGGGTGACGAACACCGCCAACCTGCTGAGCTTTCTCGCCGACACGTTGCTCTTCGAGGGGCACGGCTTCGAGCCGCCTGCGCCGGTGCCGGACTCGGGCGTCTACCACCCGGCTTTACCGGAGGGAGCGGCGCTCGAGGATTTGCTCGCCGGTCACGACCCGGACAGACCCACGGTCGGGGTAGTCTTCTACCGGGCGCACTGGATGGGCGGGAACACGACCTTCGTAGACGCGCTCGTCGGGGCGCTCGAGGAGGCCGGGGCGAACGCGCTGCCGGTGTTCTGCTACTCGCTGAGGGCTGGAGCCGGCGGGGAGGTCCCGGCGCTCGAGATGCTCGCAGGAAAGGTCGATTGCCTCGTCACCACCGTGCTCGCCGGCGGGGGATCCAACGCCGCCGACGCCCAGAAGGGCGACGGGCCGGAGGGGTGGCTCGAGTGGGAGGTCCCGGCGCTGGAGGAGCTCGGGGTGCCCGTTGTGCAGGGCGTCTGCACGACGTCCTCCAGGGAGGCCTGGGATGCTTCGGACGCCGGCCTCTCGCCGCTGGACACCGCCTGGCAGGTGGCGATACCGGAGTTCGACGGGCGTGTGATCTCGGTCCCCTTCTCCTTCAAGGAGACCCTGGGGGACGAGAGCAGGGTCGGAGTCCCTCTGACCGTCTACCGCGCTGACCCCGAACGGACGCGCCGGGTCGCCGGCCTCGCCGCCCGCTTCGCCCGCCTCGGCCGTGTCCCGAACGCCGAGAAGAAGGTAGCCATCCTCCTCTCCAACTACCCGACAAAGCACTCGCGCGTCGGCAACGCCGTAGGGCTCGACACGCCGAGGAGCGCGATCCTCCTTCTCGAAGCGATGCGCGGGGCGGGCTACGAGGTGGACGGCGCGCCCGTCGACGGCGACGGCCTCATCCACGCCCTCATCGCCGCCGGCGGCCACGACCTGGAGTTCCTGACCGAAGAACAGCTCCGAGGAGCGGTGGGCCGCCTGGACGCGGGGCGCTACGCCGAATGGTTCTCCTGGCTGCCGGAGGATCTGCGGGAACAGGTGACGCGGCACTGGGGGCCGCCGCCGGGCGACCTGTACGTGGATGGCGGGGAGATCTTGGTGGCCGGCCTGCGGTTCGGGAACGTCTTCGTCGGCATCCAACCGCCCCGCGGGTTCGGCGAGAACCCCATCGCCGTGTACCACGACCCCGACCTACCGCCCACCCACCACTACCTCGCGGCTTACTGGTGGATCCTGGACGAGTTCGGGGCCGACGCGGTCGTTCACCTCGGGAAACACGGCACCCTGGAGTGGCTGCCGGGCAAGTCGCTCGGGCTCTCGGCCTCCTGCGGCCCCGACGCCGCCCTGCGCGATGTGCCACTCTTCTACCCGTTCGTCGTCAACGATCCCGGCGAGGGGACCCAGGCCAAGCGGCGGGCGCACGCGACGGTGGTGGACCACCTGATCCCCCCGATGACCCGCGCCGAGACCTACGACGATCTGGCCCGGCTGGAGCAGCTTCTGGACGAGTACTACCAGGTCGAGACCCTCGACCCTTCCAAGCTCCCGGCAATAGAAGCCCAGATCTGGGAGTGCCTGCGCGACGCGGAGCTCCACAGCGACCTCGGCGTCGAGGAGCGCCCCGAAGAGTTCTCCGAGTTCATCACCCACGTGGACGGTTACCTCTGTGAGATCAAAGACCTCCCCATCCGGGGCGGCCTGCACGTGCTCGGGGAGCCGCCGACGGACGAGCCGTTCCGCCATCTTGTCGCCTCGATCCTGCGCCTGGGCGCCGGAGAGGTCCCCGGCCTCCGCAACGCCGTCGGGGCGGCCTTCGGGCTGGACGAACGGTTCCTGGCGGAGAACGGCGGTGCGCGAGTTGAGCCGCAAACGGCGCTCACGGACCGCTTCCCCGGCGTCGCCGTGACCGCCTCCGACGTGGTGGACAGGCTGGAGGAGGCCGCGCAGGCACTGCTCCTCGCGCTGGAGTACCGCGGCTGGTCCGAGGAAGCCGCTGGTGCCGTCTGCGAGGAGGTGCTTGGGGGCGCCGACGCGGGGACGGAGCGCTCGCTGCGGTTCGCGTGCCGGGAGGTGGTACCGCGGCTGTTGCGGACGCCGGACGAGATGGGCAACCTGCTCGGCGGGCTTGGCGGCGGGTACGTGCCGGCGGGGCCTTCCGGGTCCCCGACGCGCGGGCTGGTGAACGTCCTGCCGACGGGGCGCAACTTCTACTCCGTGGACCCCAAGGCGCTGCCTTCCAGGCTCTCCTTCGAGGTCGGGCAGAGGCTCGCGGACGACCTGCTGCGCCGGTACCTGGAAGAAGAGGGGCGTTACCCCGAGACGGTGGGGATCGTGGTCTGGGGGACGGCGGCGATGCGGACGCAGGGCGACGACGTCTCGGAGATACTGGCCCTGCTCGGCGTGCGGCCGGTGTGGAACGAGGAGTCGCGGCGGGTCACGGGGCTTGAGGTGATGCCGCTCGAGGACCTTGGGCGTCCCCGCATCGACGTGACCGTCAGGATCAGCGGCTTCTTCCGCGACGCTTTCCCCAACCTGATCTCGCTCCTCGACGATGCCTTCACGACCGTGGCCGCCCTGGACGAACCCGAGGAGCGGAACTTCGTCCGTAGGCACGCTGAGGATGAGAAGCGGTCCGGCGCCGACGAGCGCAGGGCCACCACGCGCATCTTCGGCTCCAAACCGGGGGCTTACGGCGCGGGACTTCTGCCGCTCATGGACGCGCGCAACTGGCGCGACGACGGGGACCTCGCCGAAGTCTACGCCGTCTGGGGAGGCTACGCTTACGGGCGGGGTCTTGACGGTGTGGAGGCGCGGGAGGCGATGGAGTCGAACCTCAGGCGCACCGAGATCGCCGTCAAGAACATTGACAACCGCGAGCACGACCTCTTCGACTCCGACGACTACTTTCAGTATCACGGCGGCATGATCGCCGCCGTCCGCGCCCTGACCGGTCGCAACCCGCGGGGCTACATCGGCGACTCCGCCGACCCCGCGCGCCCGAAGACCCGCGACCTCTCCGAGGAGGCCCGGCGTGTCTTCCGCAGCCGGGTGGCGAACCCGAAGTGGATCGAGGCCATGCAGCGCCACGGCTACAAGGGCGCCTTCGAGCTCTCGGCCACCGTGGACTACCTCTTCGGCTACGATGCCACCGCCAACGTCGTCGAGGACTGGATGTACCGCGACGTGGCGCGCAAGTACGTCCTGGACGAGTCCGTCCGCGACTTTATGCAGGAGTCGAACCCCTGGGCCCTGCGCGCCATCGGCGAGCGACTGCTGGAGGCCGCCGAGCGCGGCCTGTGGTCCGAGCCTGACCCCGAGTACCTCGAAGCCCTCAAACGGGCCTACCTGGAGAACGAGGGGATGCTGGAGGAGCGCGCGTGAGAAATCCTGGAATCGGTAGTCGGGAGTCGGGGGTCGAGAAAAATACCACTCGCTACTCGCTACTCGCTACCCCCGAATTCTTCGGAGGCGGTTGCCGGTGATGGTCCTGTACCCCTTCTCCGCCATCGTGGGGCAGGAGGACCTGAAGCTGGCCCTTCTCCTGAACGCCGTCTCGCCCGAGGTTGGCGGGATCCTGGTGCGCGGCGAGAAGGGGACGGCGAAGTCCACCGCGGCGCGGGCGCTGGCGGGGCTACTGCCCCCGATCCGGGTGGTCTCCGGCTGTTCTTACGCGTGCGATCCCGCCGCCCCGAACCCCGAGTGCCCCGACGGACCGCACAGGGAGGACGCGCCGGTCGTCGAGCGGCCGGTGCGGCTAGTAGAGTTGCCGGTCGGGGCGAGCACCGACCGGCTGACGGGGACGCTGGACATAGAGCGGGCACTCACGGAGGGCAAGCGGGCCTTCGAGCCCGGGGTGCTCGCGGCGGCGCACCGCGGGATCCTGTACGTGGACGAGGTGAACCTTCTCTCCGACCACCTCGTGGACCTCTTGCTGGACGTGGCGGCCATGGGCACCAATCACGTGGAGAGGGAGGGGATCAGCGTGCGCCACCCGGCGCGTTTCGTCCTGGTCGGGACGATGAACCCCGAGGAGGGCGAGCTCAGGCCCCAGCTCCTGGACCGCTTCGGGGTTACGGTTGACGTAGCTGGAAGCCTCGACGCCGACGAGCGTGTCGAGATCGTGCGCCGCAGACTCCACTACGAGGCCGACCCGCAAGAGTTCGCGGCGCTCTGGGCCGGCCCCGACGCCGAACTCGCCCGCGGCGTCGAGGACGCTCGCCGCCGCCTCTCCTCGACCGGCCTCTCGGACGAGACGCTGCGCAAGATCTCCGTCCTGTGCGCGGGGCTCGGGGTGGACGGACTGCGCGGTGATCTCGTAACGGCCAAGGCCGCGAGGACCCTCGCCGCCTGGGAGGGCCGGGCCGATGTTGAGGAAGGCGACGTGAAACGGGCGGCTCTGCTCGCCCTGCCGCACCGCCGCCGGCGCAACCCCTTCGAGGAGCCCGGCGTGGACCCAGAGGAACTCGACGCGCTCCTCGGGGACAAACCGGACCCAGATCCGCCTGCCGGACCGGACGGCAGACCCGACGGCGGCCCTGCGCGGGGCAAGGACGGCGAGGAGACGGGCTCCAGCCCGGAGAGCGGTGGCGAGCCCTCGGTCGCCCACCCCGGCTCGGGGGAAAGGACTTTCTCCGCTGCCGAGGGCTTCGATCCCGTGCGCCTGGAGGCGCCGGAGAAGGGGCGCGGCGGGCCGCTCGGGAGGCGCGGACGCGTCGTCGGGGACCACGGACATCCGGTAGGGGACAGCGAAGTTCGCGGGACCGTAAAGGACCTGGCGGTGGCGGCGACCTTGCGAGCGGCGGCCCCGCACCAGCTCGCCCGGGGGCGTGAGAAAGATGGGTTGGTGCTGCGCCGCGAGGATCTGCGGCGCAGCGTGCGCGAGGGCCGGGAGGGGAACCTGATCGTCTTCGTCGTCGACGCGAGCGGCTCGATGGCCGCCAGGCAACGGATGTCGGCCGTGAAGGGCGCGGTCCTCTCCCTCCTGACCGACGCCTACCAGAGACGGGACAAGGTTGCCCTCGTCGTCTTCCGGGGCGAGGGGGCCCACCTGCTCCTACCGCCGACGTCGGGGCCGGAGCTCGCCTCCTCCCGGCTGCGAGAGATGCCGACCGGGGGCCGCACGCCGCTCTCCGCCGGCCTCGATAAGGCGACCGAGACGATCCTGCGGGAACGGACGCGCGACAGGGAGCGGCGACCCATCGTCGTGCTGCTAACCGACGGACGGGCGACGGCCGGGCCGGACCCGCGGGCAGCGGGGATCAGGCTGGGCAAGACGGGGGCATCCTCGGTCGTCGCCGACACCGAGGAGGGATTCGTGCGGCTCGGCTTGGCGGCCAGGGTGGCGGAAGCGATGGGGGCGCGGTGCCTGCGGCTCGACGATCTGCGGGCCGACGCGCTGGTGGAACTGGTGGAGAGGAGGCGTGTGGCGTGAGCGAGGCGCAGGAGGTCGGGGCGACGAGGGAGCCGCGCGAGGAGCGGCTCAGGCGCAGGTCCAGAAGGGAGCGACCGCTCCTCGTCGTCAACACCGGGCACGGCAAAGGAAAGAGCACGGCTTCGTTCGGGATCATGCTGCGTGGCTGGGCCCGCGGCTACAAGATAGGCGTCTACCAGTTCGTCAAGAGCGGCAAGTGGAACGTCGGCGAGCACGAGGCCGCCCTCGCGCTCGGCAACATAGACTGGTTCAAACAGGGCGACGGCTGGACCTGGACGGTAAAGGACCTCGAGCACTCAGCCGACCTGGCCCGCGAGGGCTGGGAGGAGGTCAAGCGCCGCCTGGCCGACGAGACCTACGACATGCTCCTCCTCGACGAGTTCACCTACCCGATGAAGTTCGGCTGGGTCGACACGGATGAGGTCGTCGAAGTCCTCAAGAACAGACCGGGCTTCCAGCACGTAATCGTCACCGGCCGCGACGCCCCTGCGGCGCTCATCGAAGCCGCCGACCTCGTCAGCGAGGTCCGCAAGATAAAGCACCCCATGGACGAGGGTTACAGGGGGCAGAAGGGGATAGAGTGGTGAGTCGCTGCGCTCCGGCGAGGTGCTACGTGCCTCTAGCGAATAGCGAGGTAGGGACTAGTGGGCTAGAGAACAAACCACTCCCTATTCGCTACTCTCTACTCGCGGCCGTCACACAGGGACGGCCATGACCCCCCGCATCGTCATAGCCGGCACCCACTCCGGTGTCGGCAAGACCACCGTCGCCTCCGGTCTGATGGCCGCGCTCGCGAAGAGGGGCCTGCGCGTCGCACCTTTCAAGGTCGGGCCCGACTTTATCGACCCGTCCTACCACGCGCTCGCCACGGGGCGACCGGGCCGTAATCTGGACGCGTTCTTATCGGGCGAGGACCTTATCGGACCGCTCTTCGGCCACGGCTCGCGGGGGTCGGACGTCGCCGTGGTCGAGGGCGTCATGGGGCTTTTCGACGGCAAGGCCGGCGGCGGAGATTTCGCCTCGACGGCTCACGTCGCAAAGCTCCTGCGGGTGCCCGTGGTTCTCGTCGTTGACGCGAGGGCGATGGCCCGTTCGGCGGCGGCGATGGTCCACGGCTACGCTTCGTTCGACCCGGAGCTTCGTCTCGCCGGCGTGGTTTTGAACCGTGTGGGCTCCGCCGCCCACGAGAAGATGCTGCGCGACGCCCTGGGGCCGCTCGGCGTTCCGATCCTTGGCATCCTGCGGCGCGACGACTCGCTGCAGACCCCGGACCGGCACCTCGGTCTCATCCCCGTGGCCGAGCGGCGCGCGGAGTCCCGAAGGACACTCGACGCCGTCGGCGAGAAGGTGGGCCGCTCGTGTGACCTGGACGAGATCCTGCGCCTCGCAGGCTCGGCCGGACCACCCGACGCCGAGCCCTGGAAGCCCGAGGGGCCGGACCCGGGACCGGAGGTTGGTGTGGCGGTCGCCGGAGGGCCGTCGTTCAGCTTTCTCTACGAGGAGAACCTCGAGCTGTTGCGCGCGGCGGGGGCGAGGATCGTGACCTTCGATCCCACCTCCGACGAAGCCCTCCCGGAGGGCACCGGCGCGATCTACCTCGGCGGCGGCTTTCCCGAGGCCCACGCCAGGGCCCTCGCCGCCAACGAGCCCCTCAAACGAGAGGTGCGCTCCTTCGCGGCCGAGGGACGTCCCATCGTCGCCGAGTGCGGCGGCCTCTTGTACCTCGTCCGCGAGCTCGACGGTCAACCGATGTGCGGTGTCCTCGACGCCACGGCCAGGATGACGGACAGGCTCACCCTCGGCTACCGGCGAGCGCGAGCGCCGCAAGGCTCGTCGCTCGCGCCGTCCGGCACCGGCACGCACGCGCACGAGTTCCACTACTCGGTCGTCGAGCCGCGCTCCGGCGGGCCGCCCGCGGCCTCGTCCGCCTGGGAGGTCGAGGGGCGCGGGCCCGAGGGCTTCGTCTGCGGCGGGGTGCACGCCAGCTACCTGCACGGGCACTGGGCGGCGACGCCCGAGCTGCCGCGGCGTTTCGTGCAATCGGCGAGGGAAGCGTCCGGCCTGGCCGCGCGTGCCGGTGCGCATGCGGGGGTGCAGGCTTGAGCGGGCGCCTGATCGGGGTAGGTGTCGGGCCCGGCGACCCGGAGCTCCTTACGCTGAAGGGCCTGCGCGCTCTTCGGGAGGCGGACGAGATATTCGTTCCGGTCGGAGATACCGGGGAGGTCGGCCGTGCCGAGGCGACCGTGCTGGCGTACCTGGAGCCCGAACTCGTGCGTCGGCTGCTCTTCGCCCTCTCCGATGACGAGGAGATCCGGGCCAGAAACTGGGAGAATGCGGCCAGGGAGGTCGCCGGGGCCCTGGGCGAGGAGAAGGACTGCGCCTTCGCTACCATCGGCGACCCCAACGTGTACTCGACCTTCACTTACCTGGCACGGGCCGTGCGGGAGGTCCTGCCGGACGTCGAGGTGGCGACCGTGCCCGGCGTGACGGCGATGCAGGACCTGGCGTCGAGAAGCGGGACGGTGCTCCTCGAGGGGGACGAGCGGCTGGCGCTGCTGCCGTTCACGGCCGGGGAGGACAAACTCAAGGACGCCCTGGACGGTTTCGAGACCGTCGTCTGCTACAAGGGCGGGAGCCGGATGGCGCAGGTCCTGGGGGCCGCGGAGGAGACCGGGAGGCTGGAGAGCGCGGTCTACGGAGCTAGGCTCGGGATCGAGGGCGAAGAGGTGCTCGACGCCTCGGAGGTGACGGGCCGGGAGGCACCGTACCTCTCGACGGTCGTCTTTTCCAGGAGGGGGCGCGAGCTTGGCTAAGGTGTGGTTCGTCGGGGCGGGGCCAGGGGCGCCAGACCTCTTGACGGTCAGGGGATCCCGGATCATCGGCGGGGCCGACGTCGTGATCTGGGCCGGCAGCCTCGTGCACGAGGGTGTGCTGGAGTACGCTAGGCCCGGCGCCGAGGTGGTCGAGTCCACAACCATACCCCTCGAAGGCGTGCGCGCCCTCTACGAGAGGGCCGTCGCCGAGAACCTGACGGTTGCCCGCGTGCATTCGGGCGACCCGAGCCTCTACGGGGCGGTGATGGAGCAGATCGAGCTGTGCGACGAGCTCGGTCTGGCGTGGGAGATGGTGCCCGGCGTCTCCTCCCTGGGGGCCGCGGCCGCCGCCATAGGCCGCGAGCTGACGGTGCCGGAGGTCTCCCAGAGCGTCATCGTCACCCGCCGCGCGAGTCGCACGCCGATGCCCGATGGCGAGGACATCGCCTCGTTCGCCAACCACGGGACCACGATGGCCGTCTTTCTCTCGGCGGCCAGGCCCCGGGTCCTGCAGGAGGAACTGCTGGAGGGAGGCTACGCGCCCGAGACCCCGTGCGCCGTCGTCTACCGGGCGAGCTGGCCGGACGAGGAGGTCATAGAGTGCAGCCTCGCCGAGCTTGCCGACCGCGTCAGGGAGGCAGGCTTCACGCGGCAGGCCATGATCCTGGTCGGTCCGGGCCTCGCGGCCGGCGGCACACGCTCGCACCTCTACGATCCGGGCTTCTCGCACATGTTCCGCCAGGCCGAGCCTGCGGAGCCGGCACAGCCCGCGAAGCGAGGGGAAGATGCCCCGTAGCCGCAAGCTGCGCGAGCCGTCCATGCCGCCGAGCATGGCTCGGGCCAAGGGCGAGAAGCTCAGGACCGGCTGGACCACCGGCGCCTGCGCCTCCGCCGCCGCGAAGGCCGCCGCAAACGCCCTCCTGACCGGCGAACTTCAAAAACAAGCGGACATCCGCCTGCCGAAGAAGGGCGAGGAGCGCCGCGTCGGGTTCGCGGTCGAGCGGTGCGAGATCGGAGAAGACGGGACCTGGGCCGAGGCCGTCGTCGTCAAAGACGCCGGCGATGACCCGGACGTCACGGATGGCGCGCACGTGACCGTCCGTGTCTCGTGGCGCAAAGAGCCCGGGCTCGATCTGGACCGGGGCGCCGGCGTCGGGGTCGTAACGAAGCCGGGGCTCGGGCTACAGGTCGGGGGGCCGGCGATAAACGCGGTGCCGCGGCGCATGATCTCCTACTCCGTCGAGGAGGTTCTCGACCCGCGGCGGCGCGGCGTGCGGGTGGTCGTCAGCGTCCCCGGCGGCGAGGCGATGGCCGAGAAGACGACCAACGCCCGCCTCGGCATCGTCGGCGGCATCTCCATCCTGGGTACCACCGGGATAGTGCGTCCGTTCTCTACGGCCGCGTGGGCCGCGAGCGTGGTCCAGGCCGTCAACGTCATGGGCGCCCAGGGTCTCGATACCTTCGTCCTCTCGACCGGCGGCCTCACCGAGCGGGCCGCGATGCGCCTGCTGCCGGAGTTGGACGAGGTCTGCTTTATCGAGGTTGGCGACTTCACCGGCCAGGCCATCAAGCAGGCCGTGAAGAACGGCCTCGAACAGGGATTCTTCGTCGGGATGGCCGGCAAACTGACCAAGCTCGCCGCCGGGGTGATGATGACCCACTGGACCCGCTCGAAGGTCGACAACGAACTCCTCGCCGCCATCACGCGTGAGGCCGGCGGCGGCCCTGAACTGGTCGCAGAGGTGGTGGACGCCAACACCGCCCGCCACGCTTACGAACTCTGGCGGGCCGCGGACCTTGACCGCGCGCCGCACCTCCTTTGCGGGCGCGTCGCCGAGAACCTGAGCGCGTACGCCGAAGAGAAGCTCGAGATCCACGCAATCATGGTCGACTTCGACACCCTCGAACCCGTCGGCGCGAGCCCCGGCGCCCTGGAGCGCACCGCCTGGGGGAACGCGTGACGATCATCACCGTCATCGGGCTCGCCGGCAGGCCTACCGACCCGGAGGTCAGCGAGCTCGTCGCTGGCGCCGCGCTCGTCGTCGGAGGGAGGCGGCATCTTGGGGCTTTCGAGGTAGAGCCGCAGCGAGCGGCGGTGCTCGAGGGCGACCTCACTTCCGCGCTCGGCAGGATAGCGGCGGCGGAGGGACCGGTCGTCGTTCTGGCCTCCGGCGACCCCGGGTTCTTCGGCATCGCGCGTTTGCTCGGGGAGCGGTTCGGGGCCGCGAACCTGCGCCTTGTGCCCGCCGTCTCCTCCGTCGCGCTAGCGTTCGCCCGCGCCGGCCTCAACTGGGAGGACGCCGTGACCGTCAGCGCCCACGGCCGCGACCCGCGCCGCGCCGTCAACGTCTGCCGCGCATACCCCAAGGTCGCCGTCCTGACCTCCCCCGACTTCGGCCCCGCCCATCTGGCCCGTGAGCTGCAAGGCTGGGAGCGCGAGTTCTTCGTCGCCGAGAGGCTTGGGGAGCCCGAAGAACGCTTGTTCCAGGGCGGTCCGGCAGACGTTGCTTCAAAGGAGTGGCGTGACCCGAACGTGGTGCTGGTCCTCGACGGCGGGCGCGGTGTCTCGGGTCGGGCCTGGATCTCTTCGAACGCCGAAGGTCCTGGCCGCTGGGCGCTCCCAGAGGAGGCCTTCGAGCACCGCTCCGGCATGATCACCAAAAGGGAGACCCGGGCCCTGATCCTATCTCGGCTCGGTCCGGGTACCGGGGATCTCGTGTGGGACGTCGGCGCCGGGAGCGGCTCCGTCGCCGTCGAGTGCGCCCGCCTGGGCGCCGCCGCGTTCGCCGTGGAGCGGGATCCCGACAGCTGCACCCGAATCCGGACCAACGCCGACCGGCACGGGGTTCGCGTGAGGGTCGTCGAGGGGGAGGCGCCCGAAGCGCTCCGGGATCTCCCGCAACCCGACACCGTCTTCGTCGGCGGCACGGGTGGGATGTTCGACGACACCGTCAAGCTCTGCGCCGTGCGCGCCCGGCGCTCGGTGGTCCTGGCGCTCGTGACGCTGGAGCGCGTCGTGCTGGCAGGCGAAATCCTCGCGGACTGCGGCCTCCACGTCGAGACGACGATGCTGCAAGCCTCACGCATAAAAGGCATCGGCGACCTGCACCGGCTCGCCGCGGGATCTCCGGTATTTGTCGTCTCCGGAAGCCGAGAGGATGGTCCGTGATCGGGCTCGTCTTCGCCACCGCCAATGGACGCCGCAACTCCGGGCATCTCCTCCGGGCCTGGCCCGACGCCCGTCTTTACGAGGGGAGGCCGAAGGTGGCGTTGCAGCGGGCCTGGGATGAGTGCGACGGGATCGTGCTGTTCCTCGCGACCGGGGCGGCGGTGCGCCTCGTCTCCCCGCTCCTTCGGGACAAGCGCCAGGACCCCGGCATTGTCTGCGTGGACGACGCGGCCCGGTTCGCCGTCGCCCTCGTCGGCGGACACGACGGCGGCGCGAACGATCTCGCGGCGCGTGTGGCCGGGACGCTGGGCACCCGGCCCGTCGTGACCACCGCGAGCGACGCCGTGGACGTTCCGGCGCTCGATTCTCTGGGCGCGTCACTCGGCTTTCGGCTGGAGGACCGCTCGGACCTCGCGGCGGTCGGGGCCGCGCTCGTCTCGGGCGAGAGGGTCAACCTCGTCGCCGACCGGCGCTGGCCGCTGGGCCCGTTGCCGGAGAACGTCGCGCACACCGGAGGGTCGGAACCGCCTCTGATCCTGATCTCGGACCGCCTGGCCGACGCGCCACGCCCGGTGGTCGTGTACCGGACGCCTTCGCTCGTGGTGGGCGTCGGTTGCAGCCGGGGCGTGGGGGAGACGGAGATCCTGGGCCTAGTCCGAGCCTCACTCGTCGACGCGGGTCTGTCCGAGAAGAGCATCGCCACCGTTGCGAGCGTGGACGCCAAGTCGGACGAGGCGGGGCTGCTGCGCGCCGCCGAGGAATTGGGTGTGCCCATCCGTTTCCGCCCCGCGCGCGAGCTGGCCGATCTTCCCGCCCCGAACCCCTCCGAGGTGGTGCGAGGGGCCGTCGGCACGCCGAGCGTGGCGGAGGCGTCGGTCCTCGCCGAAGGCGCGGAGTTGCTGGTGGAGAAGCGGAAGTCGGCAAAGGCGACCGTCGCGGTCGGGAGGCTGCCGGTGCGCGGCAGGCTGTTCCTGGTAAGCCTCGGGCCCGGTGACGACGCGCTCATTCCGCCGCGCGCGCGAGAGGCGCTGGCCGCGTCGGAGCTCGTCGTTGGGCTCGATCAGTACGTCGACAGGATCCGGCACCTCTTGCGGCCGGGGACGCGGCTCTCGACGCCGCCACTCGGCGAGGAGGTGGAGCGTGCGAGGGAGGCCATCGGGGAGGCGCGGGCGGGAGGCAGCGTGGCGCTGGTCTCCAGCGGCGACGTCGGCGTCTACGCCATGGCGTCTCCGGCGCTGGAGCTGCTTTCGGATGACGAGGGTGTAGACGTGGTGGTCGTACCAGGCATCACGGCGGCGCAGGCCGCGGCCTCGTTGCTCGGCTCGCCGCTGGGGCACGACCATTGCGCGATCAGCCTTTCGGACCTCCTGACGCCGTGGGAGATGATCGAAGGCCGGGTCAGGGCCGCCGCACAAGCGGACTTCGTCATCTCTTTCTACAACCCACGCTCGAAGGGTCGCGACTGGCAGCTGGGGAAGACCCGCGAGATCCTGCTCTCGTATCGCCCCCCCGACACCCCGGTCGGCGTCGTCAGGGACGCATACCGGCCGACCCAGAGCGTAACCATCACGGACCTTGCTTCGTTGAGGCCGGAGAGCGTCGACATGCTCACGACCGTCGTGGTCGGCAACTCGCAGACGACGGTCGAGGCGGGCAGGATGGTAACGCCCAGGGGGTACCGCGCGTGAGCGTCTTCGCCGTGACCGACGCGTGCGCGGGGTGCGGAGCCTGCATTAGAACCTGCCCGGAGCGCGCGATCCGTCCGGCCAGGGCCGGCGCTCCCTCGCCACTGGTCGTCCTGGAGGATCGTTGTACCGGCTGCGCCGAGTGCGCCGAGGTCTGCCCGGTCGCCGCCTGCATCGAGGTCGATGATGACCGCGTCGTGCCGGTGGAGCGTTGAGGCAAGTCCATCCCATAGAGGCGGAGAGCTACCGCATCCTGCGCGGCCTGGTGGATCTCTCGCACCTCGGCCCGGTCTCTAGGGCCGTCGCCGAGCGCGTTGTCCACGCCTCCGCCGATCTGGAGTACGCCGAGACGCTCGTCCTCGACGAGGCGGTGCTACGGCGCGGCGTCGACGCCCTGCGGGGCGGCGCCACCGTCGTGACGGACGTGGGGATGGTAGCCGCCGGGATCACGGCCCAGGAGACCCTGTGCTTCGTCTCCGATCCGCGCGCCCGCGCCCTCTCCAGAGACCTCGGCATCACGCGTTCGGCGGCGGGGTTCAGGATCGCCTTCGGGGAGACCGGGCCCGGTGCGGTCTGGGTTGTCGGGAACGCGCCGACGGCGCTCTATGAGCTTATGGAACTGGACGCGTGGCCCGCGCTCGTCGTGGGGCTACCCGTCGGGTTCGTCGGCGCGGCGGAATCCAAAGAAGCGTTGCTGGAGAGCGGGCTGCCGGCGGTTGCGAACCTTGGCCCCAAGGGCGGGTCGGCGGTTGCTGCCGCAGCGCTGAACGCGCTCCTTTACTTTGAGGAGGATTAGCATGCGAAGGACCAAGATCCTGGCGAATGGTGCGGCGAGGGACGGCGGCAGGGATCTCCCGGCGCTTCTCGTCCTGGGGCACGGCAGCCGTCACGCGGGTGGGGCCGAGGAGTTTCACCAGCTCGTGGCCCTGGTCCGCGAGCGGGAACCCACCCTGGCGGTCGAGGGGGGATTCATCGAGCTATCGCGGCCGCCCATAAGCGAGTGCGTGGGCCGGCTGGTCGGGGAAGGTTGGTTTGAGATCTCCGCCGTCCCCCTGATGCTCCTGGCCGCCGGTCACGCCAAGGACGACATCCCCGCGACCCTGGTGCGCGAGAAGCTGGCGCATCCCGAGGTGACCTTCCGCTACGGGCGGGCCCTCGGCGTCAGGCCTGAGCTTCTAGAGCTCATGGACGAGAGGATCTCCGCCGTCGTGGGCGAGGACGAGAAGCCCGAGACGGCCGTCCTCATCGTAGGCCGCGGCTCATCCGACCCGGATGCGAACTCGGATCTGGCCAAGATCTCGCGTCTCTTCTTCGAGGGCCGCACCTACCCGCTGGTCGAGAACGCCTACGTGAGCATGACGCCGCCGGACGTCGCCGCGGGCCTGGAGCGCTGCCGCCGCCTCGGGGCCAAGCGGATAGTCGTCTTCTCCTACTTCCTGTTCACCGGCGTTCTGGAGGAGCGCATCCGCGCGCAAGCGGAGGCGTTCGCCCGCGCGAGCCCGGGGACCGAGGTCCGCTACGCCGGCTACTTCGGCCCGACGGGGACAGTCGCAGACCTCGTCCTCGAGCGCCACCGCGAGGCCCTGAAGGGAGACATCCGGATGAACTGCGACGTCTGCGTCCACCGGGTTGCCCTGCCGGGGTTCGAAGAGAAGGTGGGCGCCCCTGCAACGCCCCACTACCACCCCGACGAACTGGGCCACGACCACGGGCACAGCCACTAGGGGTGGCGCTCGAGGACCGGGTACGGGAGCTAGCCGCCGACGTCGAGCCGGCCGACGCCACGGCGACGGAGGCCGCGCGGGAGAGCCACGCCAGGCTGCTCAAGCCACCGGGTAGCCTGGGTCGGCTGGAGGAGCTAGGATCGCGGCTGGTGGGGATGGCCGGTACGTGCCCGCCGCCCGTTCCCGAGGAGGCCGCGGTGGTGGTCTGCGCCGGGGACCACGGGGTACACGCGCAGGGCGTCACGCCGTGGCCGCAAGGGACGACGGCCGCGATGGTTGGCAGCTTCTGCCGGGAGGACGCGGCGATCAACGCGGTCTCCCGCGTCGTGGGGGCGCGCGTGAGCGTGCTTGACGTCGGTGTCGCGTCCGAGCTCGAAGGCCACCCGTCGCTGCGGGGGGCGAAGGTCCGGGCCGGGACGGATGACCTGAGCCTGGGGCCAGCGATGGGCCGGGAGGAGGCCGCACGGGCGATGCTCGCCGGTGCCGGCGTCGCCGGGGAGCTCGTCGAGAGCGCCGGCGTCGACCTGCTCATCACCGGGGACATGGGGATAGGCAACACCACCCCGGCGGCGTGCCTGATCGCCGCCTTCACCGGGCGTCCCGCGCGCGAGGTAACGGGCAGGGGCACCGGGATAGACGACGCCACGCTAGATCTGAAGGTCCGGGTAGTGGAAGGGGCGCTCAAGCTCCACCGCCCGGATCCGGACGACCCCATAGGTACCCTGGCCGCGCTGGGCGGTTTCGAGCACGCGGCGCTGGCCGGCCTGATCCTGGCCGGCGCAGCCTACGGGGTCCCGGTCGTCCTGGACGGCGTCGTCTCCAACTCGGCCGCCCTCGTCGCCGCAGCCCTCTCCCCGGTCTCGATGGACTACGTGGTCGCCGGTCACCTCTCGGCCGAGCCGGGCGCGAAGGCCGTCCTGGATCACCTCGCCCTGGAGTCGCTGCTCGACCTTGACATGCGCCTCGGGGAGGGGACCGGGGGCGCGCTCGCCGTCCCCCTCATCCAGGCCGCGGCCCGCGTGCTGGGAGAGATGTCCACCCTGGAGGAGGCGGGGCTGGCTTGAGAGGTCTGAGCCCTCAGGAGGTAGAGAGCCTCGACAGCCCCCTCGCGGTCCAGGTAGAGGTCCACGAGGAGCTTGGCTCGACGCAGGCTCGCGCCCGTGAGCTGGCCCTGCAAAGACCCGGGGCGCCGCACGGCACGCTGGTAGTCGCGGGTGTTCAGACGGGAGGCAAGGGCCGGCTCGGCCGCGTCTGGGGCTCGCCGCCCGGCGGGCTCTGGATGTCACTGGTTCTGCGTCCGGACATATCCCCGAGGGAGGCGGCCAGGATCACCCAGGCCGCCGCGGTCGGGGTTGCCAAGGCCCTGCGGGGGCTTGGCGTCGAGGTGCGCATCAAGTGGCCCAACGACCTGCTGGTGGACGGGCGCAAGATCTGCGGCATCCTCGCCGAGGCGAGCGCCGGCCGGGGCTCGTTCTTCGTGATCCTCGGCGTCGGCCTGAACGCGAACCTGGATCCGGAGAGCCTGGACGCGCCCCGCGATGAGGCCACGACCCTGCGCGCGGAGCTCGGGGGCGACACGGACCCGCTAGCCCTGGTCCGGACCCTCCTCCTCCACCTGGAAGCCGAGTTCACCCGGCTTCACGACTTCGGCGCCATCCTCGACGACTGGCGTCTCCTCGACTGCACCCTGGGAGCGCGCGTCCGTGTCCGCAGGTTCGGCGAGACGCTGGAGGGAACGGCCCTGGACATCGGCCCCGACGGCGAGCTGCTACTACAGACCTCCGGCGGCGTGGTCGAACTATTCGAGGGCGAGGTGCAACGCCTCCGTCGCGAGCGTACCTGAGAGGGTGTGTGAGAAGTACGCTCCCCGAAATATCGACTTCCCGGCACGGCGAGCTATCCTTCGCAAGGAAAGGTTCAGAGGTTAACGGGACTACTTGGTTAGCCCACCCTTGCCAGGACGCAGTGGACCAAGCTGTATGGTGGCCACGGCGATCGCCGCCTACACAGGATTGCTGACCTGAGCGCGAAGGACTCGGGAGGGAAAGCGAAGGATGGAAGTCGAACAGTCGGCGAGGTCGAGAGCGCTAATCGCGCCTGGAATGTCTGCAATAGGCGAACGAGGAATCACTCCGGCACATGCACGAGTTCCAGCTTGAGGTCGTCAGGATCGGAGAAGAAGACGGCATAGTAGCCGGGCTCATAGTGGTACTCCGCCGGGGGATCGATGACCTCGACGCCGAGTTCGACCAGCAACTCGTGGAAGCGGTCGACCTCTTCACGACTCTCGGCGTTCCAGGCGAAGTGGTGCAGGCCCGGAGAGTAGCGATCGTGCTTCTTCTGCCCTCCCTCCCCGGAGACCACACTCATGATCACCCACTGTCGGTTGCCCGCAGGGGACGGCATCTTCCAGGCCAGGCGTTCCTCGCTCTCCTCCGCGAGTTCGTAGCCCATAAACGACAACAGCGGATCGTAGAATTCTTCCGCCCGCCGAATGTCGGTGACCGTCAAACGCAGATGATTCGTGCTTCCGGTCTTCCTCATTGGGGTACCTCCTCCTCGTAGGCGAACAGCGCCGGCCATCCGCCAGTGTGCAGGAAAACGACGTTCTCTTCGTCCGAGAATCGGCCCTCGCGGACCATCGCGACGAGCCCGGCCATCGCCTTCCCGGTGTACACGGGGTCGAGCAGGAGTCCTTCGAGCCGTGCGAGGAGCCGGATCGCCGATAGGCCCTCCGGCGTGGGGATTCCGTACCCCTCGCGACTGACGAGCTTGGTCAGTACGTTGCTCGGCCGCCGCTGACGTCGTAGCACTGTCCGGTGACGAAGCTGGCGTCGTCGGAGGCCAAAAAGTGGACCACCGCCGCCACCTCCTCCGGGCGCCCCATCCTGCCCATCGGGATCTTGCTCGTCATGTAATCTATGGCCTCTTGCTGCAGTTGCAGGAGGATCGGCGTCTCTATCACGGCCGGGGCCACGCAATTGACCCTCACACCGTCGTGGATGACCTCTTTGGCGAGGGCCTTGGTCAGGCAGATCACGCCGGCTTTGGAGACCGAGTAGGGGATCATGTTCGGGTTTCCTTCCTTGCCCGAGATGGAGGCGACGTTGACTATCGCGCCGCTGCCACGCTCTTGCATGTGGGAGAGCGCGGTCCTGCAGCAGTAGAAGGTGGCGGTCAGGTTCAGGCGCAGCACCTTCTCCCAGTCTTCGTCGGCGATCTCCGAGAGCGGGGAGTCACGGCCCGTTATGCCAGCGTTGTTTACGAGGATGTCGAGCTGGCCGAAGGCGTCCAGCCCGCGCTCGACCATCGCCTGGACCTCGTCGGGGGAGGTGATGTCCGCCACGGCTCCTACGGCCTCGCCTCCTGCCTCGCGCAGCCGCTCTACGGCGGCGTTGGTGCCTTCTTCGTCGAGGTCGGCGATCACCACGCGCGCGCCCGCTCCCGACAGACGCTCGGCGATCGCGAACCCTATGCCTCGCGCTGCCCCGGTGACGATCGCGGCCCTTCCCGGCAATTCCAGGTACACGGTCTGGCTCCTCTCGCTCGGCCTCTACCCCTCGGGCATGATGACATCATCCCGCCGCCCCCGCGAGTCTAGGATGGCCTGCTCTCCGGGCCGGACCGTCTCCGGGTGGACCGTATAGGCTACGCGCATGGCGAGCAATGATCCCGTCGTCCTGGTGCCCTACGACGAGGTCTGGCCTGCGTTGTTCGAGGCGGAGCGGGCGCGCATCGAGCGCGCCATCGGGCCGTGGACCGAGGAGATCGAGCACATAGGAAGCACCGCCGTGCCGGGCCTCGCGGCCAAGCCGATTATCGACGTCATGGTGGGGGTCAGGAGCCTCGACGCCTCGCCCTTGCTCGTCGAGCGTTTGGAAGTCCTCGGCTACGAGTACGTGCCAGAGTTCGAGCGGGAACTACCCCACCGGCGCTTTTTCCGCAAGCTGCGCGACGGACTACGAACGCACCAGATCCACCTGGTGGAACGGACGAACACCGCGTGGTGGGACCGCCACCTGCTCTTCCGCGATTACCTGAGGGCACGCCCGGAGGTCGCGGACGAGTACGCCGTTCTCAAGCGCGGGCTCTCCGAGCGCTTCCGCGAAGATCGGGAGGCGTACGCGGAGGCCAAGACGGGCTTTATCGACCGGATCCTCCGCCGCGCGGAGGAGGGCAAGGGGGTTGGTAGCCGATAAGGCGCCCCACCCGCCATCGGGTGCCGTAGAGAACGGGACGTCGGCAACACTACCGAGCTCCACCCAGATCTTGGGGGATGCTACCGATGGTGCTATTGTTGGACCGCTTTTGTTCTTCCGCAGGACCTGCTTCGCAAGTCGCCCGATAGCACCGTCTGTCGCGCTGAGCGTCCCGGCTGCACCCGGTCCCCTCGGACGTGGCTCTCTAAACGCCGCTGGGGGCTCCACTTTGCGGCTTCGTCCGCTCGTCCTCTTCAGCCAGGCGTATCCAGCCCACAACGCTCCAGGGATAGAAATACCGCGAGAACTGGCTCTGGTCGGAGTGCCGCGTCACGAGCATAACGACACCCCGCTCGTTGACGTCCTCCAGGTACACGGGGGCGGCCGCACGCAGATCGCTGGAGAGGGTTTCGGTCGTCTCGAGCATGACCTCTTGCCCGATCCACGCTTCCGGGATCCGACCTTCCCGGGCATCCAACTTTTCCCTGTCCATCATGGCTTACTCCTCGTTGTTTTCCCACGCTCTATTGGGTTGGGCGCCCCCAACCCGTGGTCGATCGATCTTGAGGGGTCTCGTCTTCGACCAAGAGGTTCGATGGACAGGTTCTAGGCTGGCCGTCAGCCCCACCTTGGAAGGTCGTCCCACTTTCTGTGCCAGCTCGTGTTGTCCTCCCCGTGACGCCGCAGACGCGCGTCCAGCTCGCTGGCACGTTCGTTCATTCGGCGCAGGCGCTCGTCCTGGTGTCGCGAGGCCCGACCCATCAGCCGCGAGCGACCCTGCCACCTGATCCGCGCCGCACGCATTTCAGCCTGCTTGCCACGTTCGCTATCCGACACCCGAAGCCCCTTCTCTCGTCATTCTCTTGCCGGTCCTATACCTCTAATCGTCGAGCAGCTTGTCCTGGCCCTCTTGGGTTGCTACTGCGTCTAGACCACCTAGATCGTCCAGGCCGCGCCGGGTGACGGCGTAGTGCTTGTCCCCCCTGGCAAACCGCGCGCTCAAGTCCCACTCGATGGCGCCGTCGTACTCGAGCTCCTGGATGGCGTCGTGGTAGCGCCATCCGTTCGACCTGAGACCGGCGCGTTCCGCCGCCCGTTCCAGGGGAAGGTGGGTCCCTGGCGTGAACGCCTGCCCACCGTGGCGTTCGCCGTGTAGCTCCTGCGCGGCTCGGAGCAGCGACCGCGCATCTTCTGTCACGCGATCCATCGTGGTCGGTTGGCGCACGGGAAGCCTCCTCCAGCTAGCCCCGTCTGGCCGGGGTCGTTCTAGGAGCTTGGGGTGCTGTCCCGAGTCTAGGAGGAGGGCAGGTAGCGATCCTACGCCTTCACGCTACGTTCCTTAACGTGATGCTTGTATCATACACCCTTTGTAGAGCGGCGTACGCCCCGAATGGCCTACCTACCCTTTGCCCGCGGGTTTTCCGGACTCCAGAGGACCAGATGCCCCGCGCCGTGGGTGGGCCGGGGTGTCCTGAGCATACGCCTTCACAAGTAGCGTGTTTAAGGAGCGCGGTTCAGACTTGGTAACGTGTGATACGATATTGATTGTGTCGTTGTACCTCGACCAGGAGGTAAGGACCGATGAAGGAAGAGATCTACAACTAGTCGCAGGTGCCGGCGTTGTGGCACGACCGGCGTTTGTTGCACGGGCTGGCGATCGCTGACTCTTGACAGGAGCGGCTTCGTCGGCCCGAATATCTTTCGTTTGTTAACTCCCGTTCTCTCCTGACCTTCGCCGACGTCGAAGTCCATGACCGTCAGCTCGATACTCTCCCGGAAGCCTAGATGCCCTTACGATCAGCGGCGTTCCGGCATGCCGAGTTTGTGATGAGGGGGAGATACCAGTTCTGAGCTAGCGGCCTCTGTCCGGATCCTGCATGCTGGGTGCCCCTGCCCGGGCGCAACCGGTGCAGTTGGCCTCCCTGGCGGTCGTTACCCAGGCCTCATCGTCGATCGGCCTGCCGCAGTACGTCTCCCTCATCTGGGGCTTGGCGACGTGCACCCTGCCGATCCCGTTTGCCTGGCGGATGTTCATTCGCTGTACGGTCCCTGAGTCATGGCCTAATCTTACTCCTTTGCGACCCGCAGATCCGGGACGTTCCGATGCGGCCGGGAGATGCGCTGCCGGACGCCTTTGTCGGCCGCATCGTCGCGGCCTTCTACGGACCACGGGCAACACCAAAATGGGCAAAGAGACACCCCCCGACGTGTTGTGCAAGTGGAGGGGGATCCTCTACTTCGCCGGGGGGCTTTATCGGATTATCGGGCCACCGTGTTAAGGGTGGGTGACGTTCATGTATCGGTTCCATTACGACGTCAAACTTTCTCCGCGGGTCCCGTGGCGCTGCGCCCGACCAATCCGAAACGGGGCGCGGTGCGTAGGGTAGATCTAACACGCGTGAGGGCGCAGGAGGAGAGCATGGACCCGGGGGTACGGCACAAGGCTGTTTTTTGGGCCATAGGATGGTCCAGGAACCCAGATCCTGACGGGCAGAACATCGGGCTGCTGAGCCTGCCGCTCCCGTGGGACGAGGGCGAGACCCTCCGGGCCGCGGTTCTCGTCTTCGAGAGCCGGCCGCTCGCCGAGGCCGGCCTCGACCACTACCTGGCCCTGACCGACGAACCTCCCTCCTCCTACGGCCTCCTGCGCTTCGCGGCGCCCGAGTTGGTGTCCGTTCTGGAGGACAGGCCCGAGGGGGGCGGCTTCGACCGCGTGGCCCTAAACCCTGTCCCCTCGAGGTACTTCCCTGGGGCCGTCACCTACTCGGCCGGGTGGCTCACGGAAGAGTTCGTCGCCGACCTCCAGAGCCTCTCCAGAGACTGCTGTTGAGGCCGGGTTCTGACTCCGGATGTTAGCGACGGGGCAATACCCGATCTCAAACTCCATCCGACAGCACGGCTCTTGTATTCGACCGGCAGCGTCCCGGAAGCGAATGCCATGCTCCGCGGGCAACCCGGGCGTCGATCCATCCAAAACACTGGGATACCAACTTGCGTGAAGCCCGCCTTCAACGAGGTTGGGTGAATAGGGCGAGCCTCACACGCGCTCAGGTTAGCGGCTTGCGCGCCCACACCGCCGTCATCATCCAGCACTGGGTCCAGTAGCTCGGGTCGTCCAGCAACGCCGAAGCGGCGTCCAGCGTTGCCGCATCGAGTCGCCCGCTGCCGACCACGCGATCGCGCACCTCGGCGAAGAACAACTGGAAGTACAGCGCCCCGCGATCCCGGCCGCGGATGTTCTGCACGTCGGTCTTGGCCTGCGGTTGCCCGAGACCCAGCTTACTGACCATGCTAGGCAGCTCGCGGCCGATCAGCCAGTCGATCCCGTTGGCGTGCCCCCACTCGATCAGGGCCTTCCAGGTCTTTGCCCAGACATCCGGCTCCGTGGTCCGCGCTAGGTTGAAGTCCGGTTCTTGCACCACCAGCCATCCGCCCGGTTTGAGGGCGGCGGCCATCCGCTCGAGCACCGTTGGAGCGTACTCGGAGATCTGGTGCAACAAGGCGCGGCAGCTCACCAGATCGTAGGCGTTCGCCCGCAACTCCCCCGATGTGCGTATGTCCATCTGCCGTATCGTGAGGTTTTGCTCGGGGATCAACTCCAGGAGCACCGGGTTGATGTCGACGGCCGTCACGTTCCCCGAAGAGCCGACCCTCTTACATAGCCACTCCGCGATGCTGCCGTTGCCACTGCCTATCTCCAAGCACCGCCAGCCCTCGCCGACCCCAAGGTCGGTGAAGTACCCACGAGTCCAGGGGTCGAGGATCTTGGACATCAGGTCGAGCCGCTGATACTCCAACGTCGAGGCGTCATCGAGTACGTAAGGTTTCATAGTATCCGTTGCCACCTCCCGAACTGGCCAAGCGTTTCAGGATAGCGGACAGAAGGCCGCGTCACTACGTGACACCAGCGATTTTCGGAGATCTTGCCATACCAGCAGTTCGCCGGACGCTTCGGGTGGAAAGAGTCGGGTTCCTGTCAGCCTGACTATCGGATTGGGTCGCGGGATCCGTGGCTGGGTTTCCTACGTTGGTGTAGAAAGGCCCCAGAGAGAAACCGGGGCCTTCCCACTTTTCGCCCGCTTGCGGGTAGTTTGTGAGTGCGCCTGGAAGGATTCGAACCTCCGACTCGCGGTTTAGGAAACCGCTGCTCTATCCCCTGAGCTACAGGCGCTTCGCGCCGCAGAGTTTACCGTAGCGGCGGGGTGCGTTCCAGCATCCGAGCCTCTTTGCCGGCGCGGCAAAGGACCCGTGCGCGCCACCAACCGCGTGCAAGCATTCCGGATGCCTGTGCTATACTGCTACCAATGTTACGAGAAACAGAATGCGCGGCTACGGCTCCTCGTCGACTACCGTTTTGGTCCGATGGGGTCGCGTTCGCCGTGTAATCTTGTGGGGTTGCACCTCACCCCGAGTATGCTAAATTGCCAGCCAACGCAGTGTTCTGAGGCTCCATCGTCCTCAGGTGTTCGGCCGGGACGGGGCCTGCGGCGCTCTAAGCTGCGCTTGTCGTCGGGATGGCGTTCGCTCGGACACATCCTCATCCTATGATGGTTTTGCGGTCCGTCGCCGAGGCGAGGTCGTGGGATACTTCGTGGCCTTGGTACGCGGGCAAGCGCGCCGGGGCCGAGCGATCTCACCGGGGACCGGCCGCATCTAGCGTGGAGGTCGTGTGGCTGTGAGCGAGGCAGGAGGTAGCACCGCGGAGACGGGAATGGATGGTCCGATCATCAAGGTCGAGCATTGCTCGATAGTTTTCGGGCGCCGGGCCCAGCAGGCGCTGGAGATGCGGCGGCAGGGCAAGACCAAGGCCGAGGTCGAGGGCGCGACGGGTTCGACCATCGGGGCTTACGATGCGACCTTCGATGTCTCAAGGGGCGAGATCTTCGTCATCATCGGCCTCTCGGGGAGCGGCAAGTCCACCATCCTGCGTGGAATAAATGGCCTCAACGAGCTTACCGAGGGTGACGTCTACATCGACGGCGACCATGTCTCCGAGATGTCGTCCAAGCGGCTCAGGGAGGTCCGGCGCAAAAAGATCGGGATGGTCTTCCAGCACTTCGGGCTGCTGCCGAACCGGACCGTCCTCGACAACATCGCCTTCGGGCTTGAGATCCAGGGCATGTCCACGCAGGAGCGCAAAAAGAGGGCAGGGGACGCCCTTCCCGCGGTCGGCCTAGAAGGGCAGGGCGACAAGCTTATAGCCGAGCTCTCCGGCGGCATGAAGCAGAGGGTCGGGCTTGCCCGCGCCCTGGCGACGGAGCAGGAGATACTCCTCATGGACGAGCCCTTCAGCGCGCTCGACCCTCTGATCCGGCGCGACATGCAGAACCTTTTCCTCTCCATCCAGGGCGAGGCCAAACGGACGGTGGTCTTTGTCACCCACGACCTGGACGAGGCCCTCACGCTCGGGCACCGGGTGGCGATCATGAAGGACGGCGAGATCGTGCAGCTCGGGACCCCCGAGCAGATCCTGCGCGAGCCCGCCAATGAGTACGTGGAGCGCTTCGTCGAGGACGTGGACTACGCCAAGGTGCGTACCGCCGAGAACGTGATGGTCCAGCCCAGAGAGGTGGCGTACATGAGCGAAGGCCCCACGGTGGTCTTGAGGAGGTTGAGGCAGGCCGGCCTCTCCCACATCTTCGTGCTCGACGAGGAGCGGCGGCTTCTCGGCCTTTGCGAGGCCGAGGAGGTTGCCCGGCTCGCCGAGCGCGACGAGCGTGCGCTGGGGCCCGCAGTGCGCGACGGGATGCCGACGGTCGAGCGCAGGACGCCGCTGCGCGAGTTGCTGCCGCTCTTCTTAGACGACGCCGACGCGCCCGTGGCCGTTGTGGACGACCAGAACCGTCTCGAAGGCGCCGTCGTCCGCGGCGCGCTCATCGCCGGCCTTACCACGTACACCGACACGGCCGAGGAAGACGGCGAAGGCTCCGACGCGGCGGGCGCCCGCGGGGTTGACGAGGGCGACAGGGTCGGCCTCCGGCGGGAGGAGTAAGGTATGACAGACTGGATACCGCGCATACCCCTCGACGATTGGACCAACAGTACGGTTGGCTGGATCACCGAGACGCTCGAGCCAGTCACCGAGTTTCTCGCTGTGGTGATCGAGGGCTTAATAGACGGGCTCGCGGCGGTTCTGACCGGGCCGCCGGAGCTGGTCATCATAGCCGTCCTGGTCGCTGTAGCCTTTCTCATGGCGGGCTGGCGGATCGCGTTGCTCACGGCGGTGGGCCTCGTGCTGCTCATCAGCCTGGAGCTGTGGGACTTCGCGATGCTGACCCTCGCGCTTGTCGTGGCCTCCGCGGCCACGGCGCTCGTCATCGGCATCCCGATTGGGATAATCGCGGCCAAGTCCCGGAGGTTAGAGGCCGTCGTCATGCCCGTGCTGGATACGATGCAGACGATGCCCGCCTTCGTCTACCTGGTCCCCGTGGTGCTCCTCTTGGGCCTCGGCAACGCGCCGGCGCTCATCGCCACGGTCGTCTTCGCCATGCCGCCCGCCGTGAGGCTGACGATGCTGGGCATCCATCAGGTGCCCAAGGAGACCGTCGAGGCGGCGCACGCTTTCGGGTCCACGCCGTGGCAGACGTTGGCGAAGGTGGAGCTTCCGCTCTCGGTGAGGTCCATCATGGCCGGGGTCAACCAAACGATTATGCTCTCCCTCTCGATGGTGGTCGTAGCCTCGCTGGTCGGCGCCGAGGGGCTCGGGGAGCCGGTTCTGGTGGGGCTCGGCAACCTCGACGTCGGGGCCGCCCTCGTCGGTGGCGTCGGCATCGTGATCCTTGCCATAATCCTCGACCGCGTAACGCGCGGCTTCGAGAAGAGGGGCACGACAGGAGTCTCGAAGTACTTCTCCCGCGGAAAGGCTGATGCCCCGCCGCCAGTGTCTACGACCGCGGGACCTCCGCCCGTTCGGGGAGCTTGAGGGTGGGAGAGACCTAGAGGAGAAATCCGGGAAAGCGCAAAGCGCGTAGAGAGAACCAAGACGTAAAGCCGTAGTCCAGAAAGGGTAGGTAGATCATGGGTAGGTTGACCAGGAAAGACATGCTGAAGCTGAGCGGCGGCACGCTGGCGGGGGCCGGCCTTCTGGGGCTGGCGGGCTGCGGTGGCGGTGGTGGCGGTTCGGGCTCCTCCGGCAGCGACAAGACGCTGAACCTCGGGAGCATCGGCTGGACGGAGAACATAGCCGTCGCGAACCTGACGAAGCACATCTTCGAGGACCAGTTCAACTACAGCGAGGTCAAGATAGAGGGTCCCTTGGAGCTCGGCCTGCTGTTCCAGGGCGTCGCCGAGGGCGATCTGCAAGCCTTCCAGGACGTGTGGCTGCCCAACCACATGCAGTTCATCAACAAGCCCCAGCTCAAGAACGACCTGGAGCTACTCGACCCGTGGTACCAGGGCCAGACCGCCTACGGCCTCACGGCGCCGACCTACATGGGCGTCGACAGCATAGCGGACCTCACCAACGTGGACACCGACGAGATCATCGGGATAGAGCCGAGCGCGACCTTCATGCCCCAGATCCGGGACAAGGTCATACCGGCCTACAACCTGGACATGAAGCTGGTCACCTCCAGCACGGCCGGGATGCTCACCGAGCTGGACAAGGCCTACAGCAACGAGGAGCCCATCGTGTTCACGGGCTGGTCTCCGCACTGGATGAACGAGGAGTACGACTTCGTCTACCTCAAGGACCCGAAGAACGCCCAGGCAGACTGGGACGATCCCGCCCGGGTCACCGCCGTGGTCAACGCCGACCTCAAGGACGACGATCCCGCGGCCTACGCCTTCTTTAAGGCCCTCTCGCTCGACGAGGAGCAGGTAAACCAGATGGGCGTGGCGATGAAGGAGGCTGGGACGGGCAACGAGCTCGAGGGCATCCAAAACTGGTACAGCGACAATAAGGACGCCGTGAAGAACGCAGTGGACGCCGCCAAGCAGGCGTAGTAGCGCAATCCCGCCTAATGCCCCCGGGCGGCCATCCGCCCGGGGACGAGGCGAATACGTTTCCGAGAGGCGGACGGGGGACGTGGGGGTCAAAAAGGGGCTTCTTGTCTCGCTACTCGTGGCGGCCCTTGGGGTCGCGACCACGGGCTGCGGCTTCTCCGGCGCCGGGACGCTCACTTTGGGCTACCTGGCGTGGGACGAGAACGTCGCGAACTCCAACCTGATCAAGATCCTCCTCGAGGACGATCTCGGTTACGAGCGGGTGGAGCTCAAGTCCGCCCAGGACGACGTGCCGGGCGTCTTCGAGGGCGTTGCGAGCGGTGAGTCGGATGCATTCCTCGACGCCTGGTTGGAGGCCCACCGCCCCTTCGTGGATGAGTACGAGGGGCAGATTGAGCTCTCGGCCGAGCCCTGGTACGAGGGCGAGACGCAGTTCGGCATTGCCGTCCCGGATTACATGCGGGGCGTGCGGACCATCTCCGACATCGACTCCTCTGGCACGGCCATGATCACGGGTATAGAGCCCGAGTCCGTGATGATGCAAGAGATCAGCGCGGACGTCGTGCCCTCCTACGAGCTAGAGACCAGCCTCGTGGAGGCGAGCACCCCCGCCATGCTGGCCGAGCTCGAGAAGGCCTACGCTATGGAGGAGCCCTTCGTGTTTCTGGCCTGGTCGCCGCACTGGATGAACCAGGAGTACGACTTCCACTACCTGATGGATCCCAAGGACGCCATCGGCGAGGTGGACGAACCCGCCAGGTTGCACTCGGTGGTGCGCGAGGATCTCGCGGAGGACGATCCCGTCGCCTACGCCCTGATCGAGACCATGAGGCTCAACGAGGAGCAGGTCGGCGCGATGGAGATGGCGATAAACAAGGCGGGCGACCCGGAGAGTGGCGTCCGCGACTGGCTGGCCGAGAACAGAGAGGTGGTGTTGCCGTGGATCGCGGCGGCGAGGGAAGCCCAGGACGGCTGAGGGGAGACGGCCCATGACGGATGCGTCCGCCGACCGCCCGAGGACCGACGTCGTGGAAGAGGCCCTGCGGGTCGCCGAGGGCGCCAAGCAGGACGACCTCGACCTCAGGCTCCTTGGCGGCGTGGCGATCAAGCTCCGCGCCAAGGACGGCCTCAACCCGGCCTTCGAGCGCGAGTACGCCGACCATGACTGGATCGCCCGCAAGGGGTCTTCCTCGGGCGTACAGAGGCTCTTTGCGTCTTTGGGCTACGAGCCCCAGGTCCGATTCAACGCCATAAACGGTCGCGAGCGCCTGCTGTTCTTCGACGAGGAGCGGGGCAAGCAGGTCGACGTGTTCGTCGGCTCCTTCAAGATGTGCCACGAGATTCCCTTCGGCGACAGGCTCGCCCTGGAGCCCGTCACCATTCCGCTCGCGGAGTTGTTGCTGACCAAGCTCCAGATCATCGAGCTTAACGAGAAGGACGTCATGGACGCCCTGGCTTTGTTCTACGACCACCCTGTCGGCGAGGAGGACGGCGACTCGATAAACGCCGCCCACGTCGCGAGGCTCTGCGCCTCTGACTGGGGACTGTGGCGCACCCTGACCGCAAACCTCTCGGCGCTCGGCGGCTACCTCGACCGCTACGATCTGCCGGAGGAGCGTAAGCGGGAGATATCCGAGCGCATCGAGCGGCTGCAGGCGCGCATCGAGGCCGAGCCCAAGTCGTTCGGCTGGAAGATGCGGGCCAGGATTGGGGACCGCAAGCGCTGGTACGACCTGCCCGAAGAAGTGGAGGGGGGACCCTGAAGTGATACGCCGACTGTTTTCCCGAGAGCCCGATACACGGATCTTTTTCGCCACCGACATACACGGATCGGAGGTCTGCTGGCGCAAGTTCCTGAACTCCGGCCAGCACTACGACGCGAAGATACTCATCCTTGGCGGTGACATGACGGGCAAGGCGCTGGTCCCGATCGTGGACGAGGGAGGGGGGCGCTGGCACGCTTCGCTCCTGGAGAACCGCCAGGACTTCTCCAGCGAGGACGAGGTCAAGGAGTTCGAGACCGCCGTAGGACGGCGCGGATACTACCCGTTCCGCACCGACCCCGACGAGATGGCCGAGCTCGGCTCCGACGACAACCTGCGCGACACGCTCTTCCACGAGAAGATGCTCGGCAGGATCGAGGAGTGGATGCGGATGGCCGACGAGCGCCTCGAAGACGGCGTCGAGTGCTTTGTGTGCCCCGGCAACGACGACCAGTTCGAGGTCGACGAGATCGTCGCCGCCGCCAAGCGCGTCAGGCTGGCCGAGGGCCGCGTCCTCGAGTTCGGGGACTTCCAGCTGGCCTCGACCGGGTGGTCCAACCGCACCCCGTGGGACACCTACCGCGAAGAGGACGAGGACGACCTCAAGAAGCGGCTGCGGGAGATGACCTCGCAGGTGACGGCACCGGCGGAGAAGACCATCTACAACTTCCACTGCCCGCCCCACGGCACGGGCCTGGACGACGCTCCGGAGCTAACGGAGGACATGCGCCCCAAAGACGCGGGGCGCTCGACGGTGCCCGTGGGCTCGACGGCGGTGCGGGAGATCATCGAGGAAGATCAGCCGGCCCTCTCATTGCACGGGCACATCCACGAGGCGAGGGGTAACACGCGGCTGGGCCGTACGCTGGCGATAAACCCCGGCAGCTCCTACGAGCAGGGGCAGCTGCTCGGCGCGATGGTGGACCTCGACGGCAATCAGAAGGTCAAACGCTTCATCCTGACCAGCGGATAGGGGAGGAAGACACATGGCAGGCAACACCTCGGCCAACTCCGGAACGGACAGCCTGTTCCAACGCAAGGCAACCGGCCTCTTGAAGGGCTGGTCGGTGTGGGACGGCTTCATCTACGCGGCGTTCTCCATCAACCTGATCACCCTCGGCCTCCTGGCCTTCTCCTACGCCCCGTTCATCCCGGACGGGTCCCTGGTCCTCGGGGTGATCCTGGCCGGCCTCTACCTCGTCTTCCAGACCATCACCTACGCGTCCCTGATCGCGGTGATGCCCCGCGCGGGCGGCGATTACGTGTGGATCAGCCGCGTCCTGGGCGGCGGGCTCGGCTTCGTGCTGGCCGTGACGGGCTGGTGGTTTATCCTGTGGCACTGGGTGCCCATCTACGCCGACCTCTTGAACAAAGAGGTCTTCGTGCCTATCGGGGCCATCCTGAACCTCGACGGGTTCGTCGGCTTCTTTAGCGGATCGACCGGGCTCTTCACCTCCTCGATGATCGTCGCGGTTTTGGCCTCGGTCTACATCTCGCTCGGCATGCGCGCCTACGCCCGCATCCAGAAGTTCTGTTTCTACGGCGGACTGGTGGGCCTAGCGGCCTTGATCCTGGTCCTGCTCATTTACTCCCAGCAAGATTTCGTCTCGTCCTTTAACCGCGAGGCCCAGCAACTCTTCGGCGCCGGGGGCAACGCCTACCAGCAGACCGTCCAGGCCGGCGAGGAGGCCGGCGGCATCAAGACCGGCTCGGCCATCTATCCGACGCTGCTCCTGATCCCCTTTCTCGCCTTCTTCAACCTTTACTCGAATTGGGGCGCCACCCTCTACGGCGAGGTCCGCGGCGCCTCCGACTTCCGCAAGAACATCTACGCGATGGCCGGGGCGTTGCTGTTCACCTCGGCGGCCGCCGCGGTCCTGCTCGTGCTGTTCGCCAAGACCTTCGGGTGGGACTTCTACTACGGGGCGAACGCCGCCTTCTGGGCGGGAACGGGCCCGATCTCGGCCTGGCCCTATCCTGGCATGTTGGCCGCGATGCTATTCGATAGCCCCATCTTGCAACTGCTCCTGATGGTCGTGATGTCGTTGTGGTTCTTCGGGTGGGTCGGCTCGGTTTTCCTCTCCTCGACCCGCGTCGTGTTCGCGACGGCCTTCGACAGGGTTCTCCCCGAGTGGGTCTCCAGGACTTCCAACAACGGCGTCCCCTACGCCGCCCTTCTGCTCATGCTGATCCCGTCCATCCCGATCAGCTACATGTACGCCTTCGGGGAGAGCTTCGCCACCTGGACGCTGAACGCCACGCTCGTGATCGCGCTGACGTTCCTCGGCTCGGCGGTCGCCGCGGCCGTCCTGCCCTGGCGCCGGCCCGACATCTACAACGCGTCCCCGATCGCCCACTACAACATTCTTGGCATCCCCCTGATCACCGTAGCCGCGTCCGCCTTCGGGCTCTTCGCCGTCTTCTGCCTCTACCAGTGGATGACCAACGATGTCTACGGCCTCAACAACGTTTCCTCGTTCCTCTACCTGAGCACCCTGTACGTGCTCGCCCTGGCGATCTACGTCGGCTTCCGGATCTACCGGCGTACCCAGGGGATTGACCTGAATATGGTGTATACGGAGATACCCGAAGATTAGTTCGTCGCTTCGCTCCTCTAGCGAATAGCGAGGTAGCGAGTAGGGAGTAGTGGCTCGAGTAACCAACCACTCCCTACTCGCTATTCCCTACTCCCTGCCGGGCCCTAGGCCCATCCACCAAACCTTCGACCTATGGGCCATTCGGCACATTTTCTAGTGCTTTTATGAACTTTGTCTAGTAATTTAATGAAGTTTGTTGTAGGGTATCCCCCGCCATAAACCAAACCTTCTACATGGGGGAACTAGAGAATGGATCGACCGAATGTCGTGGTGATCGTGGCGGACACGTTCCGGCGGGACCACATCGGAGCTTACGGAAACGGGCACATAAAGACGCCCTACCTTGACGAGTTCGCCAGCCAGTCGGTGGTGTTCGACCACCACCGGGTGGGGTCGTTCCCGACGATGCCGGCGCGGGCGGACATCCTGACGGGGACCTTCTCCTACACGCACATGGGCTGGGAGCCGCTGCCCCGGCACCTGACGACGCTGCCCGAGGTCTTCTCGAAGGCGGGATACACGACGATGGGTGTCGTTGACACGCCCTTCTACATCCGCAACG
The DNA here is from genome assembly GCA_963769655.1 of uncultured Rubrobacteraceae bacterium. Lineage (GTDB taxonomy): Bacteria > Actinomycetota > Rubrobacteria > Rubrobacterales > Rubrobacteraceae > CAVYMT01. The sequence goes on from CAVYMT010000008.1 coordinate 242,516, forward strand.
GCTTCGGCTACGACCGGGGCTTCGACGACTTTATCTGGGTCAGGGGGCAGGGCGACGACACCAGGCCCCACGAGCGGGCCGACGCGCGGTCTACCTGGACCAGGGAGGAGGACCGGCTCGTCGCCCGGACGATGACGGAGGCCGAGCGTTGGCTCGAGCGCCACTACGATGAACCGTTCTTCCTGTACGTGGACACCTGGGACCCCCACGAGCCCTGGGACGCGCCGGCCCACTACACGCGCCAGTACCGTGAAGGGTACAACGGGGAGAACATCTACCCGGCCTACGGCAACTGGAGGGAGGCGGGGCTCACGGAGGACGACGTCGAGCTAGCCCACGCGACCTACTGCGGCGAGGTAACGATGGTCGATTTCTGGATCGGCCGGTTGCTCGGCAAGCTCAGAGCTCTGGGCCTCGAAGAGAACACCATCGTCGTCTTCACCAGCGACCACGGCTTCTACTTCGGCGAGCACGACTATTTCGGCAAGGCCGAGTGGGTGCACGAGCCCGACGCTGCGGTCCTCGAGGGATCCAACCTCCCGTCGTGGCTCTCGGAGTCGTGGCTGCTGACCGTGCAGTGGTCGCCGCTGTACAACGAGATCAGCCGCATCCCCCTCATGGTTCGCGGTCCGGGCCTCACGTCGGGCCACAGCCAGGCGATGACCTCCGCCCCGGACATAGGGCCAACGGTCCTCGAGCTCACGGGGCTACCGTACCCCGAGACCATGGCCGGCGAGTCATTCTCCGGGGTGTTGACCGGGGAGAAGAGCGAGCATCGTCCGTTCGTCGTCAGCTCCTGGCCGCTGTACCTGGCGGAGGGGGAGATCGTCACCGCCATAGACTCCCGCGCGCGCAGGATAGCCAGCTACATGCCCCTCACCGTCAGCACCAGGGAGCGGTCGGCGATCCTCGGCGGACCCGACGACGCGCCGGAGTTCTACGATCTGACGCAGGACCCCGGCGAGCGGGAGAACGTCTGGGACGATCGCCCGGCGGAGGCGGGGATGCTCTGCGAGGACGCCATCTCGTTCCTGGAACAGCAAGGGACGCCGGAGAGGCATCTGACGCCCCGCCGCGAAGCCCTTCGGGAGTCCACGCCCTCCCCCGCCGAAGCACCGGCAACCAACGGCTGCCACAGCCCGGCCATGAGCAACGGGTCCCACGGTCCCGCGCGGTCGGTAGCCGGCGGTTAAAGCGGCGGAGGAGTCAATAGATCGGGGCGGCGAGGGGGCGTAAACCCCACTCGCCGCCCCGATATCGTTCTAGCCGCGCCGGACCGTGGCGGGTATCGCGTGGGAAGCGAGTTCGTAGTAGGTCGGGAGGCAGCGGTCGTAGATCTCCTCCAGCTCCGGCGGTAGTTCGGGGTCTCTGCGGTCCGCCCGCTTTATGCCGGTGCTCTGTTCGGCCGCATCGTGCCAACCCTCCCAGGAGTCCCACTTCTGGACGTCCTTGGCCTCCCAGGCCAGCGAATCCTCGCTGGAACGGTATGCCGAGGCGTTCGCAGTAGACCGAGAGCACGCGCGCCGGGTTCTCCGAGAAGCTCATCGCGTCGACGACGATGGGTTCTTCGCCGGCCCTGGTCGCCAGCCGGAAGAGGCGGTAGAGGTCGTCGTAGCCGGCCTCCTCCTGGGTGAAGTCCGGCCACATCTTGTAGAGCGAGACGAGCACGTACTTCGGGTCCCTGATGATAAAGGTGTTGACGAATTGCGACACGAACCCGGGGTCTATGAGGGGTTTGGCCTGGTACGCCATGTCCTTGAGGAAGACGCGGCCGTCCCTGGGCTCGAAGACCCTCGCCAGCACCCTGTCGTAGTTGCCCTCGGGATCGGGTGCCTGGTCAGCGTAGCGGTCGCTGCGGCGGTCTTCGGAGTGGTAGTAGGAGGCCGAGAACGGTTCGTGGAGCACCTCGAAATCGTCGCGCTCGACAAAGATCCGCTCGAAGGCCGTCGAGATCGAACGCGGCACCGACCAGAGCGCCACGGGCTTGGTATCCGGTCCCGACTCCGTCATCTGGCTCCTCTCGGTTCGTAAGCGGCTACGCGGCTCATGGTACTTTATCCGGCGTCGTTGGAGGTAACGGCTATCTCAGGCGGAGATCAGGGCCTGCAGCCGTTCCCTGACGGCCTCGAGGGGCACGCGCTCCTGGCGCATGGTGTCCCGGTCGCGGATGGTCACCTTCTTGTCGTCCATGGTGTCGAAGTCGACCGTTACGCAGAATGGGGTACCGGCTTCGTCCTGGCGACGATAACGTCGGCCGATGGAGCCCGAGTCGTCGTAGAAGAGGCGGTAGTCGCCCTTGAGGTCGTCGTAGAGCTCCCTGGCCACGGTGGAGACGGGCACTTTCTTGGAGAGCGGGAAGACGGCGGCCTTTACGGGTGCGAGGCGGGGGTGGAGCTTGAGGACCGTGCGCTCCTCGCCGCCGACCTCCTCCTCGGTGTAGGCGTCGACCAGGAAGGCGAGCATCATGCGGTCCGGGCCGCCGGCGGGCTCTATGACGTAGGGCGTGAAGTGGCGGTTCGTCGCCTGGTCGAAATATTCGAGGTTCTCGCCGGAGAACGCCGCGTGCTGCTTGAGGTCGAAGTCGGTGCGGTTGGCGATCCCCTCGAGCTCCGACCACCCGGCGAAGGGGAAGTTGTACTCGATGTCAACGGTGCGCTTGGCGTAGTGGGAGAGCTTCTCTTCGGGATGCTCGTACCGGCGCAGGTTCTCAGGGTCCAGCCCGAGGCCCGTGTACCAGTTCCAGCGCTCCTCGATCCAGAACTCGTGCCACTCCTCGTCCGTGCCGGGCTCGACGAAGAACTCCATCTCCATCTGCTCGAACTCGCGGGTCCGGAAGATAAAGTTGCCCGGCGTGATCTCGTTCCGAAAGGACTTGCCCTGCTGGGCGATCCCGAACGGCACCTTTACCCGCGAAGTCTGCAGTACGTTCTTGAAGTTCACGAAGATTCCCTGCGCCGTCTCGGGCCTGAGGTAAACCACGTTCTCCGGGCTCTTGACCGGGCCCGTGTACGTCTCGAACATCAGGTTGAAGGGGCGGACCGGGGCGAAGTCGCGTCCACCGTCCACCGGGTCCTTAACTCGGTCGTCGGAGGCGATGATCTCCGTCAGCTTCTCCGCGGATAGGCCCTCGACGTCTGCGCCGGTGGCCTCCTCGACGAGGTGGTCCGCCCGGTAGCGGCGCCCGCTGGTACGGCTCTCCACGAGCATATCGTTGAAGGTGGCGGTGTGTCCCGAGGCCTCCCACACTTTGGGGTGCATGATGATCGCCGAGTCCAGCCCGACGACGTCGTCGCGCATGTGGACCGTCCGGCGCCACCACTCCTCCTTGATGTTGCGTTTGAGCTCGACGCCCAGTGGGCCGTAGTCGTAGGAGGAACGTATGCCGCCGTAGATCTCTGAGCTCTGGTAGACGAACCCCCGGCGTTTGCAGAATGAGACGATCTTCTCCATAGAAACGGCCTGCGACACGAAACCCTCCGAACATTCGACGGACGCCGTAAAGAGTACCCGGAGTATATCCCGCGGACGAACCCAGTTGAACCGGACCCCGGCCGCTCTGGGCTATAATTCCGGCCATGGAACTCGCGCTTGCGATCAGCCTCGGCGTCGGGCTTGCCTCCGTTGCGGGGGTGCGCGCCTTCGTGCCGCTCGCGCTGGCCGCCCTGGTCTACGTCAGCCTCGCGGCCTCGGACCCGCCGAACGCGTTGCTCCCGATCCTGGCGCTGGGCGTTCCGGCGGTCGCCGCCCTGTTCGTGCTGGCGGTCCTGGAGTGCGCGGGCGACAAGTCCGCCGCCTTCGCGCGCCCCCTGAACTGGGTGATGTTGCCGGTACGAGCCGTCGCCGGCGCGGTGTTGTTCGCGGCCGCGATGCTGGTCCAGGGCCCGCCCACGATATCTTCGTTGTCGTTGTCTGAGGCGCTTCCCACACTCGCGCCATGGCTCGCCGTCGGGGCGGTGGTGGCCGGCGTCGTGGCGGTGCTCAAGGTCTTGCTGCGGCCGTCCGGCACCTCGTCCGCCGGCGTCTCGCCGACCTTCTTGAGCTTCTCCGAAGATCTCGTAGCGCTGGTAGGCGGGTTGCTGGCGGTCTTCGTGCCGTTCGTGCCGCTGGCGCTGGTCCTAGTGGCCTTTTTGCTGTACTTTTTCTACCGGCTCAGAGAGGCGGCGGGGGAGAAAATACGGGGGCCTCCGCATCCTGGGCGACTAGCCCCGACTAGCCCCGTTCGCGCTCCACGGAGGGTGCCATGGAAGAGCAAGAGATCACCGTAGTCAGGGCAGACCGGCAGACCCCCTTCTCGCGCGGCATCCTGGCTCAGACCCTCGCCCAGGCCGGCGCCCGTCCGGAGCTGGCCCACCAGATAGCTAGCCAGGTGCGCGCCGAGCTTCTGGCCGAGGAGCGTTACACGGTCGAGGAAGAAGAGGTCCTCGCCAGGGTCAGGGACAAGCTCGTGAAGAAGGACGCCATCGTCGTGGGCCGGCTGGACAAGTGGCGGATCTTGCGCGAGTCCAACGAACCCATCGTGGTGCTCATCGGCGGCGCGACCGGGGTGGGGACGAGCACGCTGGCCGCCGACGTGGCGCGGCGGCTGAACATACAGAGCGTCGTGGGCACGGACTCCATCAGGGAGGTCCTGAGGCGCGCCATAAGCCCCGACCTCCTGCCGATCCTCCACAAGAGCTCCTACGAGATAAAGCGCGGGGATGTGCGGGTGCCGGTCGAGGAGGACGAGGCGGTGCTCTACGGCTTCAGGGAGCAGGCCGCGAGGGTCGCCGTCGGCGTGGAGGCCATCGTGGACCGGGGCCTCAAAGAGGGGACCAACCTCGTGATCGAGGGCGTTCACCTGGTGCCGGAGATCATCCCCGAACGCTACAGGGACCACCCCAACGTCTGCTTGCTGGTGGTCTACCTCTCGGACGAGCACGTCCACCGCTCCCGCTTCTACATCAGGGCGCTTGGCACCGCGATGCGCCGCCCGGCCGAGGAGTACATCTCTTTCTTCACGGAGATACGCCAGATACACGACTACATCGTCGAGAGCGCCCGCAGGGTCGGGGTGCACGCGGTGGAGAACCTATCCATAGAGAACACCTCGGACGCGGCCGTCGAGGTGGTCACCAACCGGGTCTCGGGGATCGCCGAGAGGGCCGGGTGGCGTAAGTCTTCGTTGCTCATGGAGCCCGGCTCGCGGACCGCTACGCCGCGGCACGGGGTCCCCATCTCCCGGGCCTCCGGCACCGGGAAGGGTTAGAATAGGCCGGAGCGAGAGGAGCGTAAGGTGCTGGACAAGAGGCGACTGAGGTCTTTCCTGCTTGGCGGAGCCGCCGGGCTCGTCGCCGGCGTCCTCCTCGCGCCCCGGAGCGGCAGGGAACTGCGGGGCTCCATCAAGAACCGGGCCGGCGAAGCCGGCGAGAGGAGCCGCGAGACCTACTTCGACGCCCAGGAGAGGATGCGCGAGCGGGTGGCGGAGGCGCGCGAGGGCTCCGCCGCGCGCCGTCCGGAGACCGCCGATCTCGGCGGGGGAGACCCGCCGCCCCCCGAAGAGCCCCAGCCGGCCGGCGAACCTCCCCCGTGGCCCAAGCTTCGGGACGTCTCCCGAGACGTCGACCCCGAGGAGCCTGCCGGGGAATCTGACGCCGGGAGGGCCGAGGATTTGCGCAGGAGGGTGCGCGAGACCCGGGCGCGCCTCGGGGAGACGACCGGCAGGGAGAACCCACAGAAGGATGGGCCAGAAGGGGAGGGCAAGGACGCAGGGGGGCCTCCGGAGCAATGAAGGCGGCTCCCTTCGTGCCCACGGTCGCCGAGCTCTCGCCCGAAGAGGCCGGTGGGGTGCCGCATCTGGAGGTCGTGGTCTCCCACTGGACCGCCGGTAGGTTCACCGCGGAGGGTTGGCTGCGGGAGGTCGGCCGCTCCTGGGGTACGGCCGGGTTCTACGTGCGCCGCGGGGACGAGGTTGACGGATTCATCGTATACGGGCCCGGGGCGAGCCTGCCGTTGGCGGGACGACACCCTCTCGGTCCGGCGGATGAGGACGCGGTGCTCCTCGCTTACGTGGGCGGCGACACGCGCACGAGCCGGCGCCTGCTCGTCAGGATGCTCCGGGACCTCAGGCACCGGGGCATCGGCCGGGTCGAGGCCATCACGAGCGACCGCGGGCTGCCCAACTACACGCACACGGACTTGCTTCTCGAGAGTGGCTGGCGACCGGTGCGGCACGCGTTCTACAAGGAGAGCCGCTTCACGCTGGCGCGCACGGATCTGAAGAGCGCCGTCGAGGTGCGAGAGTTGGCCCGGGCCCTCGTGGGAAGGGTAAAGCTGCCGCACCTGAAGGCCCCGATCCCGGCCCCCGACGCCCTGGCCCGCGCCGCGCAAGAGCGCGGCGAATACTAGCGGATCTGGCGGATCACGCCGGCAGGATCGCCGTCTTCACCGCCGTTACGTCTTCGGGGGTTGCGGCCCTGAACTCGAGTATCTGGTGCGGGGCGTCCGGGTTGAGCCCGGTACTCTTGCGCGCAGGGAGGACGAGGTCAAAGTCGACGCTCTGTGACTCTCCCGCTGGCAGGTTCGGGATGGTATCCCTGTAGTAGCGGGTATCGGGGAGGGCCGTGTTCTCGGACGATACCTCGACGGTCAGGTTGACCTCCGAGAGCGACTCGTCGCCGGTGTTGCTGACGATGAGGCCGACCCGGCCCTGCGAGCTGGCCTCCAGGCTCGCCAGCTGGTCTTCGTCCAGTGCAAGGTCCAACTGCGCCCCGGACGCCGCGGGTTGGGGGTTCGGCTTCAGGCGCTCGTCGGAAGGGGCGGTGCCGAGGTTCGCCAGAAACAGGAACGCCCCCGCCGTGACGAAGAACGCCAGGGCGGCGCCGCAGAGCCAGAAAGCCGCCTCCCTCACCGCGGCGTCTCCCGGTCCCTGGCAGGTACCGCGTAGAGGTTGTAGAAGTCGTCGAGCAGCGTCTCGGCGGCGCCGACCCGGACCCTTGGCTCCTCCGAGGGCGCGGCGCGGGCCACGATCGCGACGCTCCGACCGTCGGGCGACCAGGCGAGGTCGTCCGGCCCGGTGCTTATCTCCATGTCCTCGTTGGTGGTCAGCACGTCCAAGTCCTCGGAGTCGGGGTCAAGCACGAGGAGGTTGGTCGGCGAGTCGGGGGTGAGGCGTCCGACGACCGCGAGCCTGCCCGCGCCCGGCGAGACCTGGATGCTGGCGGCGACAAAGTCTTTGCCGACCCCGGGGGCGGGCTCCGGCTTCACCTCGCCTTCGAGGCCGACGGGCACACGGTACAGCCCGTAGGCGGCGGGCTCATCGGTCTGCCCGGACGTCTCCTCCCCGGCCACGAAGTATATTCCCCGGTTCGTCCACTGGGGAGCGCCGGAGATCTCGAGGCCCTCACCGGCCCGCGCTATCCGCCGGTGGGTGCCACCACGCAGGTCGAACACGCTGAGGTTCGAGGCTCCGTTCGCGCGGCTGCTCCCCCCGGGCCGGATGGCCAGAATGGCCGCGCGGCCGTCGGGGGAGAGCGAGACGCCCGTGACGATCCCGTCCAGGGTGCCGGTATAGAGCCGTTCTATCCTCCCGTCTTCGTCGGCAAGCGCGAGGGTACTCTGCCCGGAACCCGTCTTGATGGCCAGGATGAGGCCATCGCCGCCGGGTCCACGACCCATCGCGAGAACTCCCGTGGTGATCTCCTCGACGCCGAGCGACTCCTCGCCGGATCGCGCCTGGTAGATGGAGCTGACCCCCGAGGCGGACGAACCGGGGGCGGCACGAAGGATGGCCAGGCTATCCGCCGATGACCACTCGGCGCCCTCGGCACCGAAATCCCTCGTCGTCCAGCGCCGGAGTTCCCCGGGGCCGATGGGCCGGTCCACGATGTACCCGTCGACGGTGAAGGCGATTCGGCCCCCATCCGGGCTCCAGCTGGGCGAGCTCTTGTAACCGGGTCCCGAGCTCAGGGCCCGCGCTCCTGGACCGAGGTCGGCCTGACCGTCCGCGGCGGGCAAGGGTTGTATGGTCACCTCTTCGGCGCGCCCGCATCCCGCCAGAACCGCGCCGGTCAGGACGAGCGCGGCCAACATGACGGCGCCCCCAATGCCACCCCGCCGGACGCCGCTGGCGGAGATGCTGGCGGGTCTAGATCGCAAAGCTCGCGGACCGGGAGGAGGGGACCTTGGGCAGGCGGATCTCGAAGGTGGAGCCTTTGCCGACCTCGCTCTCGACGGAGATGTGGCCGCCGTGCATCTCGACGATCTGCTTGCTGATGGCGAGGCCGAGGCCGCTGCCGCCCGTCGCACGCGAGCGGTGTTTGTCCACCCGGTAGAACCGGTCGAAGAGTTGCGCGATGTCCTCCTCGGGGATGCCGGACCCGGTGTCCTGCACCCGCACGGTGTACGCGAGGGCGTCCTCGTCAATCTCCACGTCGACCCGGTCGCCGGCCTCAGAGTACTTCACCGCGTTGTCAAGAAGGTTGATGAACACCTGGTAGAGCTTCTGTACGTCGCAGGCGCAGAGGTGTTCGGCCGCATCGTCGAAGTAGATCGCCACGCCGAACCTCTCGGCCTTCGATTGCATGGAACTTATGGCGGTCCGCATCACCCGGCTCAGGTCCGCCGGCCCGACCTCGAGCTGGTACTGCCAGGCGTCCAGCTGCGCCAGCGTCAGGAGCTCCTCGACCATCCCGCTGATGCGCTTGAGTTCCTGGTCGGCCAGCTCCAGCGCCCGGTGCTCCAGTGGGTCCAGCCTCTCACTGGCGCGCTCGAGCAGGCCGATGGCGCTCTGGATCGTGGCCAGCGGCGTCCTGAGCTCGTGGGAGACGTCCGAGACGAAGTCGGTCTTCGATTTCTCCAGTGAACGGTGCTCGGTTATGTCCCTGACGGCCACGATGATGCCGGCGACCCCGCCGGCGTTGTCGCCGCCGGTACTGTTGCCACCCGCATCTTCCCGGGTCATCCGGGCCGCGTAGGACCAGTAGGTCTTCTCGCCGAGGTCCAGCTCCCTGACGGCCATCCCGGTCCTTGCGGCCTCGCGAACGCACAGGAGTATGTCCCGCGGGACGTCGAGCTCTTCCAGTGCGCGTCCCCTGTCGGAGGCGCGCACGCCGAGCATCCTGGCGGCCGCGGCGTTCACCATCGTCACCAAGCCCCCGGTGTCGGTCGAGATCATCGCCTCGGGCGAGGCCTCGAGGACGGCCTCCAGGCGGCTCTTCTGCTCCTGGATCTCCCCGACGTAGTGCTCAATCTCCTCGGCCATGTAGTTGAAGGCTTGGGCGACCTCGCCCAGCTCGTCGCGGCTCTTGATCGGCACGGTGGCCGCGTAGTCCCCGGAGGCCACCCTGATGGCCGCGTCCCTGGTCTCCGACAGGGGCCTCGTGATCCGGCGCGTCAGCAGGAGGCTCGCCGCCCCGGCGAGCAGCACGCTGGTGAGGATGGCCCCGAGGATACCGTACCTGAGGTACGCGAGCGTCTGGTCCAGACCCTCCTGGGGGGCGTCGTAGATCAGTACGCCCCGCGTCGTGCCCTGGGCGTCGACGAGCGGCCACACCGCCACGTAGCGTGAGAGCTCGCGGCTCCACACGAGCCGGCCCTCGCCTTGGGAGGAGGCGGCCGCCTCCTCGAGCGTCCCGTCTTCGAGCCCCACCCGCCCGAACTCGGAATCCGGGTCCAGGGATTCCCCGAAGCCGTCACGGGCAGCGAGCGGCTCGCCATCGTTGCTGACGTAGATCACCTCGAGGCCCGTCGGGTCGGCCACCGACTGGACGAGCTCCTCGGCGTAGGGGCCGAGCGGGGGAAGGGTCTGGTCCTCCGGGTTACGAAGCCCCTCAAGAAAGTCCTGGGCCGCGGCGTTCGCCGTTCGCGACCGTTGCTCCAGCAGCTGGTTCTCGGCCTCGGAAATTCGGTCCTGGGCGAAGTAGTAGAGGACGAGCCCGATGATGAGGCTCGTTACTGCGGAGATCCCGACGAGCGCGATAAAGACCCTGGCCCTGAAGCTGGGCGCGGGGAGCCGCTCCCGCAGGGCGAGCCCCCTCCCGACTTTCCTAGACCCGTTGGCTGGTTTCCAGGCTATCCCTGCCCCCCACGCGAGCTAGACCGGACGGGCGGCGCGGTACCCGACGCTCGGCACGGTCTGGATGATTTCCGGCCTGGAGGGGTCGCGCTCGACCTTGCCCCTCAGCCGGCTAATGTGGACGTCTATGTAACGGCTCGCGAGGTAGTGGGCCCCGGTGGAGACGGCCTCGGAGATCTGGGCCCGAGAGAAAGCCTGGCCCGGCCGACGCATGAGCATCGCCAGGATCTTGAACTCCGTCGGCGTGAGATCGAGCAACTCCCCACCCCGCGTGACCGTGTAAGCGCTGGGGTCGAGCTCCAGCGAACCCAGCCGCAGCACACCGTCGCGCCCCCGGCCCTCCTGCCGCCCGAACCGCCTGAGGATGGCCTTGATCCTGGCCTGCAACTCCTTGGTGTCGAAGGGCTTGGTGATGTAGTCGTCGGCCCCGAGCTCCAGGCCGACCACCTTGTCCACCGACTGGCTCTTGGCCGTCAACAAGACCACGGGGACGTCGCTCTGCTCCCGCATCTTCTTCAGGACCTCGAACCCGCTCATCCTCGGCAGCATGATGTCGAGCACGACCAGGTCCAATCCCTCATGGCCGAGTATCCGCAACGCCTCGACCCCGTCCTCGGCCGTGAGCACCCGGTAACCCTCCGAGGCCAGCACTATCGAGGTCACCTCGAGAAGCGCCGCGTCGTCGTCCACCAGCAAGATGGTCTCTTCCAACCGCCCCGAAACCTCCCAGACTTTCTCCCGCGTACCTACGCGATTATCCTACCCCATGCCGGACCCGAACGGCATGCGTCACAGTCTACGCCACGGTCTATATTAGGACACGTGCCGCGCCGGACCGCAAACTTGAAGGTATGACACTAAGATTTTATACTCTGCGCGACTTAGATAAGACCATCACCGTGTGGAGGTAAGCGCGTGGGCAAGAGCATTGGCATAGACCTTGGGACCACGAACAGTTGCGTGGCGGTCCTGGAGGGTGGCGATCCCGTGGTTCTAACCAACGCCGAGGGCGAGCGGACGACGCCGTCGGTGGTGGCTTTCGACCGCAGGAGCGGGGAGCGGCTGGTGGGGCAGCTCGCCCGCCGGCAGGCCGTCACTAACCCGGACGGTACGGTCTACTCCATAAAGCGTTTCATGGGCCGCCGCTACAGCGACGTCCAGCAGGAGGCCTCCAGGGTCGGTTACGAGGTCAAGTCCGGGTCCGGGGGCGACATCCGCGTGCAGGTAGGGGAGAAGGACTACTCTCCGCCGGAGATCTCGGCGATGACCCTCCAGAAGCTCAAGAGTGACGCCGAAGAGTACCTGGGCGAGGAGGTGACCGAGGCGGTCATCACGGTCCCGGCCTACTTCGAGGACGCTCAGCGCCAGGCCACAAAGGACGCGGGCCGCATCGCGGGCCTCAACGTGAAGCGGATCATCAACGAGCCGACCGCCGCGGCCCTGGCCTACGGCATGGACAAGGAGACCGACCAGACGATCCTGGTCTTCGACCTCGGCGGCGGCACCTTCGACGTCTCCATCCTGGAGCTTGGCGAGGGTGTCTTCGAGGTCAAGGCTACGAGCGGCAACAACCACCTCGGCGGCGACGACTTCGACGCGAAGATCGTCGAATGGTTGGTCGCGGAGTTCAAGAAGGCCGAGGGCATAGACCTCTCGAAGGACAAGATGGCCGCCCAGCGGCTCGTCGAGGCCGCCGAGAAGGCCAAGAAGGAGCTCTCCTCGACGACGAGCACCTCCATCAACCTCCCCTTCATCACGGCTGACCAGCACGGCCCGAAGCACCTCGACCTGACGCTCTCGCGGGCGCAGTTCAACAACCTGACCGCCGACCTCGTCGAGGCGACGGGCGGCCCGGTGCGCCAGGCGATGAGCGACGCCGGCCTGCAGAGCGGGCAGGTGGATCAGGTGATCCTGGTCGGCGGCTCGACCCGCATCCCGGCGGTCCAGGAGCAGGTCAAGGAGATCACCGGCAAGGAGCCCCACAAGGGCATCAACCCCGACGAGGTCGTCGCCATCGGTGCCGCTATCCAGGCCGGCGTCCTGGCCGGCGAGGTCAAGGACGTGCTGCTCCTCGACGTCACGCCCCTCTCTTTGGGCATCGAGACCAAGGGCGGCGTCTTCACCAAGCTGATCGAGCGCAACACCACTATACCTACACGCAAGGGTGAGACTTTCACGACCGCCGACGATAACCAGGGTTCGGTGGAGATAAAGGTCTACCAGGGCGAGCGGGAGATCGCGGCCTACAACAAGCTGATCGGCAACTTCCAGCTCGTGGGAATACCGCCGGCGCCCAGAGGTGTACCTCAAATCGAGGTCGCGTTCGACATCGACGCGAACGGCATCGTTAACGTTGGGGCGAAGGATCTGGGGACCGGCAAGGAGCAGAGGATCACGATCACGGCCTCCGGCGGTTTGTCGGACGCGGAGATCCAGCAGATGATGCAGGAGGCCGAGTCTCACGCGGAGGACGACAAGCGTCGGCGCGAAGAGGCCGAGGTCCGCAACAACGCGGATAACCTGGTGTACTCCATCGAGCGGTCCTTGAAGGACGTGGACGGCAAGGTGGACCCGAACACCAAGCTCGAGATAGAGCAGGCCATAAAGGAGACCAAGGAGGCCCTGGCCGGCGGGGACGTTGAGGAGATCAAGTCCAAGCAGGAGGCTCTGGTCACCGCTTCGCACAAGCTCTCCGAGGTGCTCTACAGCCAGGCTCAGGAGCAGCAGCAGGCGAGCTCCTCGGGCGCCGCGGAGGACGCGGCCGACGACTTGGTCGAGGACGCCGAGATCGTCGACGACGAAGAGGACGAGCAGCGCGGCGAGGACGAGCAGCGCAAGCAGTGATTCTCGCTGGCGGGGGACCGGGACGAGTTCCCGGCCCCCGCGAGGTTAGTCGAGGGAGGAAAACGGAGCATTGAGCAGCGAAGAGAAGCGGCCCGAAACGGGCGACTCGAACGAAGAGCCGCGGCCAGAGGAGGGCAACGAGGCCGTCGACCAGGCTGAAGGATCCCCGGAGGATCCGGGCGCGATCGATGAGGCCGTGGAGGTAGACGAGGAGGTTGTCGAGGGTCTGGTCGAAGAGGAGCCCGGCGTCGCCGAGGAGGAGCTTGCGGCGCTGGCCGAAGAGCTCGAGGCGACGCGCAACGAGAGAGATGGGTACCTGGACGCCCTGCGGCGCATAAAGGCCGAGTTCGAGAACTCGCGCAAGCGCCAGGAGCGGGAACAGGCCCGCATCTACCAGGCGGCTTCCGAGAGGCTGGTCCGCGAGCTGTTGCCCGTGATCGACAACCTCGACCGGGCGCTCGAGGCTCAGGGGGATATCAGGGAGGGCGTTCGGGCGACGCGGGACCAGCTCGCCGCCGTGCTTGGTGAGGAGGGCCTGCTGCCGGTGGCTTCGGACGGTCAGCCTTTCGATCCCAACGTGCACGAGGCGGTCATGGGCCAGCCTTCGGAGGAGCACGAGGAGGGCACCATCCTCCAGACCTTCGAGAGGGGATACCTGCTGAACGGTAAGCCCATACGACCCGCCAAGGTCGTCGTGGCCCGGTAGGCACGGGATTGTATGGAGACCAGGGATCTCTACAAGGTTCTGGGGGTGTCCAAGGGCTCGTCCCAGGACGACATCCGGCGCTCCTACCGCAAGCTGGCGCGCCAGTACCATCCGGACGCCAACCCCGGCGACAAGGACGCCGAGGAGCGCTTCAAGGAGATTCAGCACGCCTACGAGGTCCTCTCCAACCCCGAGAAGCGTCGTGAGTACGACGAGGGACCGAGGGCCTTTTTCGGCGGAGCCCAGGGACCTCAGGGGGCGGGGCAGGCAAACGCGGACCTCAGGGACTTCTCCGACCTCCTCGGAGGCTTTGGCAACCTCGGGGACATCTTCGGCCGCGCCGCCGGGGGGAGGGAAGGTGCGCTCAAGGGCCGCGACGTGTCGGCCAGCGTCACCCTGAAGTTCGGAGACGCCCTGAACGGTGTGACGACGCGGGTCGGGGTGCCGGTAGAGGAGGCCTGCGGCGATTGCCGCGGCACGGGGGCGGCCCCGGGTACGGCGCCGAAGACGTGCCCGGAGTGCAGAGGTCGGGGCACGCAGAGCCGAGACCAGGGTTACTTCGCCATCTCGACGCCTTGCGCGACGTGCGAGGGGCAGGGCACGATCATCGAGAAGCCCTGTCCCAGGTGCCACGGCAAGGGCCGGCTGCGCAGCACGCGTCAGATCTCGGTCCGCATACCGCCTGGGGCGAGGGACGGGATGAAGATCCGGCTCCCCGGCAGGGGCAACGCCGGCAGGAACGGCGGCCCGGCGGGGGACCTGTACGTGGTCACGAAGGTTGGGGAGCACCCGGTCTTCAAGCGGCGGGGCGACGACTTCGTGGTCGACGTGCCGGTCGGGCTCGCGGAGGCGGCGCTGGGGGCGGAGATCGAGGCTCCGCGCCCCGACGGCTCGACGGTGCGGCTGCGCGTTCCGGCTGGCACGCAGACCGGCAAACAGTTCAGGGTTCGCGGCGCCGGGGCGCCCAAGACGCGGCGGCGTAGCGGCGGGGGACGGGGGGACCTGCTCCTGCGGGTCCGCGTCGTGGTGCCAAACAAGCTGAAAAAGCGGGAGCGCGAGATCCTGGAGGCCTTCGCCGATGAGCGGGAAGAGAACGTGCGCGAAGCGCTGTTCAGGAGGGCCAAGGCGTGAACCTCAGGCGGCGGCCGGTGTACATGATCGGGATCGCGTCTGAGCTGATCGGCGTGCACCCCCAGACCCTGCGGATGTACGAGCAGAAGGGCCTGCTCCGGCCGCGCAAGAGCCTCAAGAGGACCAGGCTCTACTCCCAGGAGGACGTGGAGCTCGGTCGATACATCCAGAAGCTGACCCAGGAACTCGGCATGAACCTGGCCGGGGTCAAGAGGATACTTGACCTCGAGGGGCACATCGGCAAGCTCGAGGCCGACAACCGCGCCCTGCGCGACGAACTGGAACGCAGAGAGATAGAGCACAGCCGCGACCTCGCCGAGGTGCACCGCAGCTACAGGCGCGAGATCATGCTGATGCCCCGCGGCGAGCTGACGAGGCACGAACGGGGGGGCCGCTGATGTCCGAAACGATGAACTGCTACCGCCACCCCAACAGAGAGACCAGGGTGTCGTGCGCCACGTGCGGCAGACCCATCTGTACCGAGTGCATGGTCCCGACCGACGTCGGCATCAAGTGCCCCGAAGACGCCCGCCTTCCACGCGGCGCCCGGGCCGGGGTGATGAAGGGCAACCAGATACTCAAGAGCGTACTGGCCGGTGTCGCGGTCGCGTTCGCGGGCGTCCCCATCGTCGCCTTCGTGCTCTACAGCCTCCCTTTCACGTGGTTGATCTCCGCCGCCGCCGGCTACGGCGCGGGCGTGCTGATCAACCGCGCCGGCGGACGCAACGGCGGCACGGTGGCCATCGTCATCGCCGTCGTCGCCACGGTGATGCCCTTTCTCGCGGCGCTTGCGCCCGAACTCCTCGCCGGCAACGTCAACCCGCTGCGAGTCATCCCCATGATCATCGCCGCGGTGGCCGCCGGCGTCGCGAACCGCCATCTCTGACCAGCCCGCCGGACACCCCCGTGAACGACCGGTGCACCGTCGCACCTCGACTCGACCTTTCGGCTAAGTTAAAGCCTTGTTACCCCATCCGAACCTGTGGATAACTTACGAAACCGCTTAGGAATGCCGGATAAATCGCCGCCGATATCGGGCCCCGTTTCCGTGCTCGTCCCGCAAAAGGCTTAGACTTGACCTTAAGATCATATTAAACCTGACCTTCAGGTAAAGCATCGAAAAATACTTTCAGAAAACCTAGCGTAGCCTTGAGATGCGTGCTAGGGTTGGTGCCTATGAGAGAGGACATGCAGTACATAAGCGGGGTGTTGGACGAGTTAGAGGCGATCGTTGAAGACGCATCTAGCGTACCGATGCGTAAAGGCCGGGCGATGGTGGACAGGTCCGACCTGCTTGTGATTTTGGAGGAGCTGAGGGGTTCGTTGCCCCCCGAGTTGGCGGAGGCCGAGTCGGTTCGCCGGGAGTGCGGGGCCGTGGTCGCGGCGGCCGAGGAGGAGTCCAGGCGCATCATCGAGAACTCCAAGGTCCGGGCGCAGGATTTGGTGCCCGAGACGGAGCTTTGCCAGCGTTCGCAGCGCCGGGCCGACGAGGTCGTGGACCGAGCGGAGCGCTACGCCGAAGAGGTAACCAGCGGTTCCGAGGTGTACAGAGACCGCGTCATGGGGCAGCTGGAGAACTGGTTCCAGGATTCCATGCTCTCGGTGGGCGAGTCGCGGCAGGAGCTGAACGGCGTACCCGCGCGCGGGCCCGTGTCCCCCGAGCCCGTCGAAGAAGAGGAAGATGGGCAGGGCTGGAGGGTAAGCTCCGCCTGAAATAGCCCGCTCCGGCCTCTGCGAGGCCTCCGCTCTCAGCACGCTTCGTACCTCCGGTCCTCGCTTTCAGCTATGAGCTTCTCCTTCTGTTTGGGCGTGGCGTCGTCCTATCCCACGGCGCGCCCCGGCCTACCAGTACTTGCCCTTACTGGGAATTTTCGCCAGTACGAGGCCGCCACGCGTCGTCCCGAGCGGCTGGCTGAAAGCCGCCTGCAAGGCGGCGTGCTGAGGGCGACCGGAGGGAGCCGGCTGAGAGGCGCGAAGCGCCGGGCTGACGAGCGGAGGCGCTAGCCGGAGCGTGCGGGCCCGCCGCCTTCAGGCGGTGGGCCCATGATCTGGCTCAGAGCTTCGAGCCTGGCGTTCAGGTCATCCAGGGACAAGCTCACGTCGGCCGCGCGGGCCGGGTTGTTGCTATCTATGGAGGCGCGAACAACCTTGGCCTGGAGCGCGTTCAGCCCCTCGGTGGTCGCGGAGATCTCCTCGTCCGCCGCGCGCACGACCTCTTCCAGACCTCGACGGTCTTCATCGTCGGGATGCTGAGGCTGCGGGTCCGTCGGGAGGGGGAGGTTGCTTGCGGCCTCCGCGGCCCGTTCCCGCATGAGCCCTACGTCCACCAGCCGGTCGGCGGCCGCGTGCAGCTTCGGGACCGCGCCGTCCAGGACCGCTCGGGTCACGTCGTCGGCGTCTTCTATGGAGGCGACCAGCTTCCGGTAGACGATCAGGGCGGACTCCACCTTCTGCCGGGTCTCCCCTCGGGGCAGCCAACGGGCCCGCCGCTCGGGGCTTACCTCGGGCGCGGCAGGGGGTATCGGCTTGCGCCCTCCTGCGGTGTCGCCCTCACCTAGAGAGAGCTCCCGCGCTGCCAGGTATACGAGGAGGACGTAGGTGACGATCGTAAGGGGGACGAACCACCAGATGAGGGTGGTCGCGAAGGCCACCGCCCCGACGACGAGCACGATGATGTTGAGCGGGCGCAATGCCGCCCGGAAGAGATGGCCGCCCCGGGCGGCCTCGGCCTCCTGTCCGTTGGGCGGCTGTGCCGGGACGCGACCTTCAGGATCGGTCATCTTCGCGGGCTTCGGCTGGCTCCGACGCAAACGAGAGGCGCACCCTTGTGCCCACCTTGAGCGCGAGCGCCCGGGCCGCGCTGCCCTTGTTTATGGCCACGCTTAGCCGCCAGTGCGAGTCCGGGACGATGATCAACTCCCCAGACTTGGCCGCGCCGAAGGTGTCGAGGTAGCGGACCGCCATCTCGCCGTCCCCGGCATCGACCGTCAGGTGGTCGCCGTATTTGAGCCCGGAATCCTCCTGCGCCACCGAGAGCCGGGCGTTGCCGTAGCGGTCCACCGCGATGATCCTCGCCACGATGCCGCCCCCCTCGGTCTTCTCGGCCTCCGTCTCGTCCAGGCGTTGCAGGGTTGAGGGATCCAATACCTCCCCAAGCTCCGAGAGATCTAGCCCGGAGGCCAGGTGCGCCGCCGCCGGCGCGAAGACGTCGCGGCCGTGGAAGGTGTTCGAGACGGGACTGACATGAAAGTCCGGGTTGGTGAGGGCGACAACCTCCGAGATGCCCCCCAGAGTATCGGCCGCCGGCACGAGCAGGCCGTTGTCGGGCCCGACGAGGTCGGCCTCACCCGCCCTGAGCGCGACCCCCCGCCGCTTCGTCCCGACGCCAGGGTCCACAACCGCCAGATACACCGCGTCCGATGGCATATAGCGGGTCGCGTGTTGCAGGGTCTCCGCCCCCGCCGTCACCCCGAAGCCAGGCACCTCGTGCGTCAGGTCGACGATGGCTACCCCCGGCGCGATGCTGAGCATCACGCCCTTGCACGTCCCGACGAAATCGTCGGCAACCCCGAAGTCCGATAAGAAGCAGATGGGCCTCACGCGGACAGTATAAAGGCACGCCCCGGCGCGGCGCCCTCAAATCACGCCAAACCGCCAACCATAACCGTCCCCGCGACGAGGATGTATCTCTACCTTAAACTTATCTAACCTTTGACTAACGCTTCACGTGAGTTTCGTGCCAACGTCCATTTTCGGTTTCAGCCCAACATGTTGTGCGGGTCGCCGCTGGCGAAGGCACATGTCGTGCGCTCGGCGACACGTCGGAAACTATTCCGCTTAGGTATAAGGATCTGGAGCGCTTGCACAGTGTTAGAAGCGATGCTAGCTTGATCCCCGGTGGCTCTTGAACGGCCAGGGGCTCGGTTTAAAGCTTGAGTCGAGGCAGGAGCTGCTACGGACCTCATCTGCAGGGAGGGGCGATGGGGTCCGGACGAGAGGTCCCTTGGGGAGGGGACCCACCGGGGCGCACCGGCGGTTTCGTCGGGCGCTCCGTTTTTGTTAGCACGCCTGCTGCGCAGGCTCTCAGCACGTCGCCTCCGGCGACTTTTAGCACGATTCGGGCCTTTGCAGGCCCTCGCTTTCAGCCGTCAGCTTCTTCCGTGCCATCCCTAAACCGATCGCGCGCCAGGCAACGGCTTTGCAATCGGGCGTGTGGGGTGCTCGGCGGCTGCGAACTGCCCCCGCGTGTTTGCTGAAAGCGACCGGAGGGAGCCCGCGGGCTTCTTACTCGAAGATGGGGGCGGCGGTGCGGGCGTAGGCGGTAAGCCAGTGGAGGTCGTCTTCGGTGAACGGTTCGGTCGATGTGCGGGTGGCGTAGATGACGCCGATGGGGTGGTCGTCGCGCAGGATGGGGACGGCGAGGGAGTTTGTCCAGCGGGCGTTGGTGCGGGCCTGGGGCAGGCGTCGGGGGCCGGTGACGGTGAGGGTCGGTTGGGCGGTGTTGGTGACGAGAGAGATGACGCCGCGCTCCGCCACGGAGAGGTCCGAGGGTGAAGGCTCCCCTAGCGGGACGAGATCGGGGACCCGGATCAGGCCGACGTGGTCCGCCTTGAGCTCGCGGCGCAAGTCCTCGACTATGCGCTTGGGCGGGGCGCTCGGATCAAGGTTCTGGGGGGTCGATGGGCGGAAGATCAGGCGCGAGCTCAGCGCGAAGTTGACGCCGGTGCCGGCGATGATGCCGAGGAGGCCGAAGAGCACGTAGTACGGAAACTGGTCGCTGACGTACTTGAGCAGCGGGTAGTAGACGGCGAAGTTCGCCCCGATGCCCGTGATGGCTACCGGGTAGGCCAGGGCGCCGCGCAGCAGGAAGTGGATGCGGCTCGAGTGCCGGACGTCGCGCCAGGTGAACGCGTTGTTGAGCAGGAAGTTGCTCAAGATGGAGATGCCGACCGCGAACATCCAGGCGATGACCTTGTTGGCGTCGAAGTACTCCGCGAGGATCACCAGCGTGAGCAGGTTGACCAGCACGCCCGAGGCCCCGACCATCGCAAACTTCCAGAACCTCCCTGCGGCTGGCACGTACCAGAACAGGCTGGAGATGTGGGTCAGGTAGTCGAGGCCCTGCCGTAAGGTGGCCTTGGAGACGCCGGCATGGCGCGCGCGGAACTCCAGGGGAACCTCGACGACATCGAGCTCCGGGGCGCACACGAGCACCTCCAGGAGCACCTTGAACCCCGTCGGCCGGAACTGTATCCCCGAGATCGCCCCGTTGCGCACCAGGAAGAAGCCCGCCATCGGGTCGCTGGTCTTGCGCGACTCCTTGAAGAGGATCTGTGCCAGGTACTTGCTCCCCACCGACACCGTCCGGCGCACCCAGCCCGAGAGCCCGGCGTAGTCGCCCCCGGGAGCGTACCGGCTCGCCACCACGACGTCGGCCCCGGAACCTCGCGCCACCCGCAGCATCTCACGGACCTTCCGCGGCGGGTGCTGCAGGTCCGCGTCCATGACGCACGTGTACTCGCTGGCCCCCGAGACGACCTCCATCCCGGTGGTCACCGCCGTGGAGAGGCCGCCTGCCCGCTCTTCGCCCTCGCGGTGTATGAGCGTGATACGACCGTCTTCTTCTGCCAGGCCGCGGATGACCTCGGAGGTCCCGTCCGCCGAGTCGTCCACGAAGACCAGGCGAAAATCGACGCCCTCGAGGTGCTCGCGTAGCTCCCCCACCAGCACCGGGACGTTATCGGCCTCGTTACGGGTCGGCACGACGATCGCCAGGAGCGTCCTCTCGGAACCCTCCCTCGGCCAGCCCGCGACCGTCCGCCCTTCCGCTTCCATAGTCGTTCTAGGCTAGCATAACGGCTGACCGCTCCCAAACGGGCGGGGGCGAAGCAGGGACAGACCCATAAGGGAGGTGCGAGAACTGGACGCCAAAGCCCACGAGAGGGCGCACGTCTACGTCTCAGGCGGGGTGCAGGGGGTCTTTTTTCGCGACTCGACCCGCGAGAAGGCCGAAACGCTAAGCCTGACCGGGTGGGTGACCAACCTCCCAGACGGCAGGGTGGAGGCCGTCTTCGAGGGGCCGGCCGAAGGGGTGAGAGAGGTGGTTCGCTGGTGCGAGGAGGGACCCTCGCGGGCCGACGTCGAGGACGTGAGCGTCGAATACGAGGAGGCCCGCGGGGACCTCGCCGGCTTCGAGGTACGGTAGACGGATCCCATGACCAACCCCATCCCCGAAGAGCTGCGGCGCAGGATCGAAGCCCACGGAGCCACCGTCGCCGGCAGCCGGGAGATAGACCACGCGACCCAGTACCGGCTCGTCAGCGGCCAGGAAGAGGCCACCTTGAACGTGTACCGCACGGGTAAGGTGCTCGAGGGCGGAAAGGCCACCGGCCTGCGGGACCTGCTGCGCGGCTGGCGACTCTCGCTTGGGGGCGCCGGATCCCCGACGGCGACACCCCGTTCCGGGCCGAGGCCGCGGCCCAACGCGACGCCCCGCGTCGGCACCGACGAGGCCGGCAAGGGAGAGTACCTGGGCCCGCTGGTCGTCGCCGGTGTACGGTTGCTCGGGGGCGAGCAAGATAAGGTCTTGAGGGAGATGGGCGTCAGGGACTCCAAGACGCTGGGCCTGACGCAGGTCCGGGGGCTGGCGGCGTCCGTGGAGCGGACCGTCGGCGCCGAAAACCTCCGCGTTATCTCCCTGCCCCCGCCGGTCTACGAGGCCCGACGGGCGGAGGCCGCCGGCAACGTCAACCGCCTGCTAGCCGAGTTGAACGTCGAGATCATCCATGAACTTGAGGCTGAGGTAGAAACAATCGTCGTGGACGCCTTCGGTCAGAAGGCGCGGTCATACCTGGAGGGGCGGGTCCCGGTCCGGTTGCGGCTCGAGGTGCGGCCCCGGGCGGAGGACGATGCCGCCGTGGCTGCGGCCTCCATCCTGGCGCGGTCGCGGTATCTCGAGGAGATGGACCGGCTGTCGGCGCTGGTCGGGTTCGAGTTGCCTCGCGGGTCGACGCACGTGCTGGAGGCCGCGCGCCGGGTGGTGCGGGAGCGGGGCGAGGAGGGACTAGCGGAGGTGGCCAAGGTCCACTTTGCCACGACGCGGCAGGTGCTGGGAGAAGGGGGATAGATGCGTAGAAAGGGAGACAGTTGATAGACCTTCGCAGCGACACCGTAACGCGGCCGACGGAGGGGATGCGGCGCGCGATGGCCGAGGCGCCCCTTGGGGACGACGTCTTCGGGGAGGACCCGACGGTCAACCGGCTGGAGGAATACGTTGCCGGGTTGCTCGGCAAGGAGTCGGCGATCTACGCGCCGTCGGGGACGATGACCAACCAGATCGGGCTTCACGTCCAGACGGGGCGCGGGGAAGAGGTCCTGCTGCACGAGGGCGCGCACGTCTTCGTCTACGAGGCCGGGGCGCCGGCCCTGCTCTCGAGCCTCCAGGTCCGGATGTTGCCGGGTGAGACCGGGGTGATCTCACCCGCAACCCTCCGCGCCGCCTTGCGGCCCGAGAACGTCCACTTTCCGCGCCAGACGCTGCTGTGTCTGGAGAACACCCACAACACCGCCGGTGGCGCCGTCTACCCGCTGGAAGACTTCGCGGCCGTCGCCGCCGAGGCGCGCGAGGCGGGGCTCAAGGTTCACCTCGACGGCGCCCGGCTCTTCAACGCGCAGGCGGCCACCGGGACGCCGGCGAGCTCGTGGTGCGAGCACGCCGACACCGTCTCCGTCTGCTCCTCCAAGGGGCTTGGGGCGCCCGTTGGGTCCCTGCTCGCCGGGGACGAGGAGACCATCCGGGAGGCGCGGCGGGCCAGGAAGGCGTTCGGGGGTGGGATGCGGCAGGCCGGCGTGGTCGCCGCCGCCTCCCTTTACGCCTTCGAGCACCACATCGGGAGGCTCGCCGACGATCATGACCTGGCCAGGAGGCTCGCCGACGGGCTAAGAGACGCCGGATACGAGGTAGCGCCGCCCGAGACCAACATAGTCCTCGTCAAGGTCGAGGATCCCGACGCCTTCCTGCGGGCGATCGCGCGGGAGGGCGTGCTCGCCACGCCCGGCAGGCCAGGGTACGCGCGCCTGTGCACCCACCTCGACGTCGGAACCGAGGAGGTGGACGCGGCCATCGCGGCGGCCGGCCGTATCTCGGCGGGCTCGCTCAAGGGTTGAAGGTCGCGCCGGTACCGGCTCTCAGGCTCGATGGGCCGCTCTCTCTGCTCGCCGATCCCCTCAGGGAAGGTAAGCCCCTGCCCGACGCGTTCGTCGGATTCATGCGCCGCGCGGTGGCGTCTGGAGACATCGAGGTGCTGGCAGCCCGGGACCAGGAAGATCTCCCGACGGGGGTCTGCGTCCTCGCCTTCCGCCCGAACATCTCGGCCGGTGGCATCTTCGCCAGCATTGAAGACCTCTACGTGAAGCCCGTCGCCCGTCGTCGGGGCGTCGGCCGGGCATTGCTAGAGGCGGCCGGCAAGCGCTGCGAAGCCCGCGGCGTCTCCTACATCGAAGTGCAGACCGATGACGCCGCGGCCGAAACGTTCTACGCGGCCTGCGGCTACGCGCCCGAACCAGGCGTGCGGGTCTCGTCGAGAACACAAGCGTTGTAGAAAGCCGGCTGCGCCGGCTTTCTACAACGCTCCGGCTAGCGCCTCCGCTCGTCAGCCCGGCGCTTCGCGCCTCTCACAACGCGTCGGATCTTCGATCCTGGCTTTCAGCCCGCTCCCTCCGGTCGCTCTCAGCAAACGCGCGGCCGCGGCGACATCGCGTGAAGCGTGGCCAGGCCAGTGCCGAACGGCGGTGGAGGCTGACTAGGTGAGAGCGGAGCCCGCAGGGCGCAGCGGGCTGACTAGCTAGAACTCGAGCAGTTCGTAGACGGAGATCTCGCGGAATCCGAGTCCTTCGTAGAAGCGGCGACCCCGGCCATTGGCGGCGGCGACCTGGAGCGAGACGCCGTCCGCGCCCCTCTCCCTGGCCCAGGCCTCCACGCATTGAACGAGCGCGCGGCCCACGCCGAGGCCACGATGGTCCGGCTCGACAAAGACGTCGTCCACGGAGGCCCAGGTCTTCGGCTGGAAGGTCAGCGAGCCTTCCCTCAGCTCCCCCGAGATAAAGCCGACCGTCTGGTCGCCGGAGGTTGCCACGAAGAGGAAGGACTGGCTGCTGGCGGCGAGGTCGGCGAGGAACCGGCGCATAACCCTCTCGGCGCCGGGTGCTGTCGTGTAGACCGGGTCGTGGGTCGTGTGCTCCTCGGCGCTCTGCATCCAGAGCCGCGCTGCGGCCTCCGCATCGTCCCTCCTGCCGGGACGGATACTAAAGTCTCCTATCTCCACGTCCCCATCCTAACCGACCTTCCGCCGATCGTTGCGGCGGGGTATGATCTTGTCTGCCGGTATCAGAGGGGAGTCGGGCA
Source organism: uncultured Rubrobacteraceae bacterium (assembly GCA_963769655.1). Taxonomy (GTDB): domain Bacteria; phylum Actinomycetota; class Rubrobacteria; order Rubrobacterales; family Rubrobacteraceae; genus CAVYMT01. The sequence continues at coordinate 266,651 of CAVYMT010000008.1, forward strand.
CGGTTCGCGGCGCCGCAGGGAGCAGGTTCTGGGAGGTGGACGCCGCCCGCGGGGTCGCCATCCTCATGATGGTCGTCTACCATCTCGCCTACGACCTCTACGCCTTTGGCGGCTACGACATCCAGGCCACCACTGGGGCGTGGGCGCGCTTCGCCGATCTCACCGCGGGCACCTTCCTGTTCCTCGTCGGGGTTTCACTGGCGATCAGCCGCAGCAGGATCGGCGGTTCGGGGCGCGGGCCCTTCCGCCACTACCTCGTCCGGGGGCTCAAGATACTGGGGTACGGGATGATCCTGACCGCCATCTTCCTAGTCTTCGGGATGGGGGTTGTCGCGTTCGGGATCCTGCACCTGATCGGGGTCTCCATCATCCTCTGTTATCCCTTTCTGACCCTGCGCTGGACGAACCTGCTGCTTGGCGCCGCGATCTTCGCCGCCGGACTGTACATCCAGGCCCAGGGCTTCTCCGGGGAGAGCCCGTGGCTGCTGCCGTTCGGCGTGGTGCCGGAGAACCTCGTCATGCCGGACTACAGGCCGCTGTTGCCCTGGTTCGGGGTGGTGCTCGTCGGGCTGTCCTTCGGGAACGTCGTCTACGCCGACGGGAACAGGCCGACCTGGCTGGCGCGCAAGGCGCCGGTAGCCGCGCGCCCACTTCTCCCGCTCGGGCGGAACTCCCTCCTTATCTACCTGGTCCACCAGCCAATCCTCATAGCGGCGCTCGCCGCGCTCGGGATCATCCAACTCGGCCTGTAGTGTTCGCGTGGAGCGCCCTTCCGTTCCCGGCCGGCGTCGGGTACAGTTATGCCCGTCGATGCGGAGGCGGCGAGGGAGGAACGCTGGAGGAGATCTAGCGCAGCGGTAGAACCTGTAAAGCGGGGCGGGAACGCCGGGGCTTACGGGGCAGAAGGAAAACATCAAGCGCCAGGACTCTGGCTTGCCCAAGCAAACCGGAGTTGACGAGGCAGACGTTCATCGAACTATTCGGCGGGTGCGTCTCGGCTATCGGGCGGTCGTGAGAACGGCGACAAATCTCGGCGGTGACGCCGGGGACAAAGCGTCGTTCGGGCCCGGGAATACTCCCCTTCTTCCCAGATCCGGCTTCTGCCCTCGAGATGCGAGAGGGTGGTGATACGCGTGTGCGGCATAGTCGGTTACGCGGGCAAGGAGCGGTGTGTCGAGGTGCTCATGGAAGGACTGCGGCACCTCGAGTACCGCGGCTACGACTCGGCGGGGCTTGCCCTCCAGGTCGACGGCCGCGTCGAGAGGATCAAGGAGGTCGGCCAGCTCCGGAACCTGGAGGCGGCCGTCGCCCGCAAGAACGGGCACCTCGGCCGGGTGCGGGCCGGGATCGGGCACACGAGATGGGCGACGCACGGCCGCCCCAGCGAGGAGAACGCGCACCCTCATCTCGGCGGGAATGGGTCCGTCGCGGTCGTCCACAATGGCATCATCGAGAACTACGCGGAGCTCAAGGACGAGCTCGTCGGTCGCGGCTTCGCCTTCGAGTCGGAGACCGACACGGAGGTCCTGGCCCACCTGCTCGCCGAGAGGGTCGAGGCCCATCCCGAGGAGCCGCTGCGCGAGTCGCTTGCGGCGGTCATCCGGCACCTGGAAGGGTCATTCGCGGTCGCGGCGATCAGGGCCGAGGAGCCGCAGGAGATCGTGGCCGCCCGCCGGCAGAGCCCGCTGGTCGTCGGCCTTGGGGAGGGGGAGAACTTTCTGGCGAGCGCCGTGCAGGCCCTGCTCGGTCAGACCAGGCGCTTCCTCGTGGTCGAGAACGGGGAGATCGTGCGAGGTCACCCCCGGATCGGTCGCCGTCTTCGACCTCGATGGGATGCCCGTCGAGCGCGAGGCCTTCGAGGTCGATTGGGACGCCGCTGACGTCGAGCTTGGCGGGTTCGAGGACTTTATGCTCAAGGAGATCCACGAGCAGCCGGAGGCTTTAAGGGCCACCCTCGCCGGCCGCCTCGACGCCGACGGCGCCGTGGACCTCTCAGAGGTGGACCTGGAGCTCTCCGACGTCGAGCGCGTCGTCGTCGTCGCCTGCGGCACGGCCCTGCACGCGGGGCTGCTCGGCAAGTCGGCCATCGAGCGCTACGCCCGCGTGCCCGTCGAGGTCGCCGTCGCGAGCGAGTACCGTTACGCGGACCCCGTCGGGGACGAGAAGACGCTCGTCGTCGCCATAAGCCAGAGCGGGGAGACCACCGATACCCTGGCGGCGGTCGAGGCCGCCAGGGGCTTCGGCGGCCGGATACTCGCGGTTACAAACACCCGCGGGTCGCTCGTAACCCGGGAGGCCGACGCGGTCCTCTACACCGAGGCGGGCCCGGAGATCGGGGTGGCCGCGACCAAGACGTTCCTCGCCCAGATCGCCGTCCTCGACCTGCTGACCCTGGCGTTCGCCCGCGCGAAGGAGGCCACGCCAGAGGCACGGCTCCTAGAGCTCGGGCGGGACCTACGGCGGGCGCCGGAGAAGGTCGAGGCGACCCTGGAGGCGCTGGGGGCGAGCCTAGACGAGGCCGTGGGCCTCTTCGACGACGCCCGGTGCGCGCTCTTTCTCGGGCGCGGTGCCTCCTACCCGGTGGCGCTCGAGGGGGCGTTGAAGCTCAAGGAGATCTCCTACCTCCCCGCCGAGGGGTACCCCGCGGGCGAGATGAAGCACGGGCCCATAGCCCTCGTCGACGAGCGCTGCCCCGTCGTCGCCGTCCTAGGGGAGGGCGTCGCCCGCGAGAAGACGCTCTCCAACGTCGAGGAGACCGTCGCCCGCGGAGCAAATGTGATCTGCATCGCGCCCGAAACCGACAAAGCCGCGAGGAGGGTATCCCGCGTCGTGCTGCCGGTCCCGGAGGCGCCGGGTATGCAGGGGCCGCTGGTCGCCAGCGTGCCGCTGCAGCTGCTCGCCTACCGCTTCGCCAAGGGCAAGGGCCTCGACGTGGACAAACCCCGCAACCTCGCCAAAAGCGTCACGGTCGAGTAGGGTCGAGAACCGGGACAGGCTCGTCCAAAGATCGTCCATTCTGGTGATGCGCCGTGGTCGATGGGGCCCGTATGCTGCCCCCGCCTATCCAGCGGCGCCCGTTCGCGGGGTGCGTGTGTCGTGACAAGGCTGTGACGCAGGCGATGGAAGGAAGGGCAACTGTTCCAACAGACCGACACGATCCTTTTTCTTACGGCCTCGCTGGCCCTGATCGTCGCGCCGGGTCCCGACAACGTCCTCGTCGTGACGCGCGGGATCTCGCAGGGTCGGTCCGCGGCGCTGGTCTCGGCCGCCGGGGCTAGCGTCGGGCTCGTGGTGCACTCGACGTTCGCCGCCGTCGGGCTCTCCGCCCTCCTGGCCCAGAGCGCCCTGGCCTACTCCGTGGTCAAGTACGTCGGTGCGGCGTACCTGATCTACCTCGGCGTGAGGGCTCTACTGCACAAGGAGGCCTTTACGCCCTCGGAGGCGCCACCGGTGGCACTCCGACGCGTCTTTTTTCAAGCGGTGCTCTCGAACGTGCTAAACCCGAAGGTGGCGCTGTTCTTTCTGGCGTTCCTGCCGCAGTTCGCGGACCCGAAGACCGGCGCACTCGGGCTACTGGCGCTCGGACTGACGTTCGCGTTGCTTACCTGGGCTGTCTTCAGCCTCCTCGGCTTCTTCTCGGGGGGCGTGGGAGGCTGGCTGGGCCGCAAGCCCCGCTTCGCGGGCGCACTGCGCTGGCTCACGGGTGGCGTCCTGGTCGGGCTCGGGCTGCGGCTGGCCCTGCCCGAGCGCCGATAGCCTTACCGAGAAGCACCCGCGGGGTGGGGCGCGAGCGGGGCGGGGTGGAGTACCCTTGCGGTTGTTGGCCGGCGCGTGAGGGAGGATGGGCGGATGAATGGGGCGGAGAGCCTGGTAAGGACGTTGACTGGCGCGGGCGTCGAGGTTTGCTTCGCCAACCCCGGCACCTCGGAGGTACATTTCGTCGCGGCGCTCGGTCGGATCGGAGGCCTACGCCGCGTGCTCGGGCTCTTCGAGGGCGTCGTCACGGGGGCGGCCGACGGCTACGGGAGGATGGCGCAGAAGCCGGCCGCCACCCTGCTCCACCTCGGTCCCGGCATGGCCAACGGATTAGCCAACGTCCACAACGCCAGGCGCGCCCATACCCCGATGGTCAACATCGTCGGCGACCACGCCACCTACCACAAGCGCCACGACGCGCCACTCACCTCGGATATCGAGGGCGCCGCGCGGCCCTTCTCGGACTGGGTCCTGACCTCGGCCGACGGGCGTTCCATCGCCCGTGACGGCGCCGCGGCCGTGGCGGCGGCGATGACGCCGCCGGGCCAGATCTCGACCCTCATACTCCCGGCCGACGTCTCCTGGGAGGAGGCGGAGGGCCCGGCGGCGCCGCTGCCTGTCGAGGGGCCTGCGGCGGTGGCGCCCGGGGCGGTGTCGGAGGCGGCCCGGGCCCTCCGCTCCGGCGAGCCCGCAATCCTGTTCGTCGGTGGCCCGGCCGTGCGAGGCCGAGCCCTGGAGCTCGCCGGCCGTATCTCCGCCGCCACCGGCGCGCGGCTCGTCGCCGAGACCCACAGCGCGCGCAAGGAGCGGGGGGCCGGCCGCGTCGTCCCCGAGCGCCTCCCGTACCCGGTGGACGCCGCGCTCGAGACCTTGTCGGGCGCCCGCCACCTGCTCCTGGTGGGGGCCGCGGCGCCGGTCGCCTTCTTCGCCTATCCCGACAAGCCGAGCGTGCTGAGCCCGCCGGAGTGCGAAGTCCGCACCCTGGCCACGCCCGCCGAGGACGCCGTCGGGGCGCTGGAGGCGCTCGTTGAGGAACTCGGGGTCGGGGGCAAGCCGGCGCCCGTCCAGGACCCGGAGACGCCGTCGGCGCCCGCGGGGCAGCTCACGGCCGCGGCGGCCGGCGCCGCATTCGCGGCGCTGCTCCCCGAGGGCGCCATAGTGGTAGACGAGGCGATCACCGCCAGCGCCGCCTTCTACTCGGCAACCCTGGGGGCGGCCCCCCACGACTGGCTGGACGTCACCGGCGGCGCCATCGGCATCGGCTTGCCGCTCGCGACCGGGGCCGCGGTAGCCAGCCCGGACCGCAAGGTGCTGTGCTTGCAGGCCGACGGCAGCGCCATGTACACGCTCCAGGCCCTGTGGACCCAGGCCCGCGAGGGCCTCGACGTCACCACCGTGCTCATCGACAACCGCTCCTACGAGATCCTCAAGTGGGAGCTCGGGAACGTCGGCGTCAGCGATCCCGGGAACGTGACGGGCGAGATGATGGACCTCGACCGCCCCGCCCTCGACTGGGTGGCCATCTCCCGCGGGATGGGCGTAGAAGCCCAGCGCGCCACGACCGCTGAAGAGCTCAACCGCCACCTGGCCACCGCCCTGCACTCCGAAGGCCCGCACCTCATAGACCTAGTCATTTGAAGCCGTCAGCTTCTCGTTCTTACGCCCCGATCGATGACAGCCGCGGAGCTGAAAGCGAGACCGCAAGTCGAAGCGGGCTGAGAGCGGAGGCCCGACAAGGCCGGAGGGAGCCCAAGCGCGCTACCTGATCACTTGCAGGGCGGCGGGCTCCACCCTGAAGGACATCGGCAGCTCGCCCCAGAGCTCCCCGTCAAGCTGGACCGGCACCCCCGCCCTCGGGGCGTCGGCGTCCAGTTCCGTGGACCGGAAGGAGCGCATCGAGCGGTTCAGGGGCATGCGGGCCATGATCTCGGCGAAGATATCGGGCCTGAGGAGGAGGCTGGCGCGCTTGATGAGTATCGTCTCCAGCTCGCCGCTGGTGAGCAGGTCCGGCCCCGTTACCCGGTAGTCCCCGCCGTAGCGGTGCGCGTTGGCCACGATGGCGAACCGGCCCTCCCAGTCCTCGCCGCCCGCTCGGACGTGGACCGGCGGCAGATCCTCCGTGAAGAGCACCTTGAAGGCCATGAGCGGGTAGGCGAGGCCCCGCAGGCGGCTCTTGGCCTGGGGCGTCACGGCCCTGACCACGCGGGCGTCGAAGCCAAGCCCCGCCATGCACGCGAACCGGCGTTCGGCGCCGTCCCGCCGCGTGGCGACGCCGAGGTCCATCCTGAACGTCTCCCCCCGCGCGATCCGCGCGCAGGCGTCCTCGACGTCGAGCGGCAGCCCCAGCTCGCGGGCCAGCACGTTCGCCGTGCCGAGCGGGATGATGCCCAGGGTCGCCCCGCGATGCAGGCCGTTTATCACCTCGTTCAGCGTGCCGTCGCCGCCGGCGGCGACGACCAGGCGTTCACCGGCGAGCTCCGCCAGCTCGGTTGCGTGGTTCGGGTGCTCGGTGTTCATCACCTCCACCTCGAGGCCGCCGGCCCGCAAGATCTTGGCGCAGTTCTCCAGGTAACCGCGGCTGCCGGCCTTTCCGGAGTGCGGGTTCCCAATGATTATCGCGTCCTGCTCCATGACGGCTAATAATAGCCGTTTTGCGGGCCGTTCTACCGCGGAGCTTTTTCCGCGGGCACATCTGCCGTACCATATGGCGCGTGGACGGATTCGTGGTACCCGGCATAGGTGTCGACGTCGTGGACGTCGAGAGGATGCAGTTCGCCCTCGAGCGGACGCCCAGGATCCGCCAGCGCCTCTTCACGCCGGACGAGATCGCCTACTGCGAGAAGTTCCGCTTCGCCGAGCGACACTACGCCGGCCGCTGGGCGGCCAAAGAGGCCGTGACCAAAGCTTTGGGGTGCGGCCTGATCCAGTGGAACGGCGTGGAGGTTATGCGCCGCCCGCGCCAGGCCCCGACGGTGCGCATCTTCGGCAAGATAAAGGAGTTCGCCGACTGGGCCGGTGTGCGCGAGGAGGACCTCTACCTATCCATCACCCACTCCGAGCTCTCGGCCGTCGCCGTGTGCGTCGTGCGCCGGGAGCAGATCTCCGGGTGAAGCTCTACACCGCCGACGAGATGTCCCGCGCCGACGCCGGCGCCCAGGCTCTAGGCATCCCTGGCGGTGTCCTGATGGAACGCGCCGGAAACGAGATGGCCTACGCCGCCCTCGACCGATTCGCCCCGCCAAGGGCCGTCGCCGTCTGCGGCGGCGGCAACAACGGCGGCGACGGGTTCGTGATCGCCCGCGAGCTCCACCGCGCCGGCGTCGAGGTCTCTGTCCTGGCGACGAAGGCCGAGTACGAAGGCGATCCGGCAACGAACCTGGAGACCCTGCGCAACCTCGACGTGAGGTTCATCGGGCCCGACGAACTCGAAGACGAGCTCCTCCGGGCTGACCTCATCGTGGACGCGCTCCTCGGTACGGGTTTCTCCGGGGAGGTGCGGGAGAAGGAGGCCGGCCTGATCCGGCAGATCAACGCCGCCGGGGCGCCGACCCTCGCGGTGGATGTCCCCTCGGGGGTGGACGGATCTACCGGGGAGGTCAAGGGAGAGGCCGTCAGGGCGGCCCTGACGGTCTGCGCGCACGCGGCGAAGGTGGGATGCGTGATCTCCCCCGGCCGCGAGCACGCCGGGGACGTGGCCGTGGTGGACATCGGCGCGCCGCCCGAGGCCGACGTCGTGGCTTCTCTGGTCTGGACCGATGCCGCCTCTCTGGTCGGGGAGATACCGCGCACGGAAGATCCCGCGCACAAGTACTCGGCGGGCTCGCTGCTCGTGGTCGCCGGCTCGGGCGCGACGACCGGAGCTCCCACCATGGTGGTCCGGGGCGCGGAGAGGACGGGCTGCGGCATAGTCTTTCTCGCCACCTCCGAAAGCTCGGCGCCCGCCATAGACGAGCAGCTCACCGAGGCGCTGGTCCACGGCGTCGCAGAAGACGACGCGGGCTTCCTCTCCCCGGACGCCCTGGAGCAGATCCTGGAGCTTGCCCGGCGGGCGTCGGCGCTCGCCGTCGGGCCCGGGATGGGGGTCGGGGACGGGGGCCGCGAGTTGGTCGAGGGGATCCTGCGCGAGGTCGACGTCCCGGTCCTCCTCGACGCCGACGCCCTGACCAACCTCGCCGGCACGGACGCCCTCGCGGGGCGTGACGCACCGACGATCGTTACGCCGCACGCCGGGGAGCTTGGGCGTCTGCTCGGCACCGGGGCCGGCGACGTCTCGGCCGGCAGGTTGCGCTCGGCCCGCGAGGCCGCGGAGCGTTTCGGCTGCTGCGTCTTGCTCAAGGGATCGGACACGCTCATCGTCCAGGGCGAGAAGGTAGCCGTCAACTCGACCGGAAGCGTCGCGCTCGCCACCGCGGGGACGGGGGACGTGCTTTCGGGTGTGATCTCGGCGCTCCTCTCGCGCGGGATGGAACCCTACGAGGCCGCGCGGGCCGGGGCCTGGGTCCACGGGCGCGCCTCGGAGCTGTGGCTCGAAGACACCGGCTGGCCGGCCGAGAGCATGATAGCGACCGACCTCCTGCCGTACCTGCCGCCCGCCGTGGGGGAGCTTGTTGCCTGACTTCAGGCTCCTTTTCGTCGGCGACGTCATGGGTCCCGCCGGCCTCTCGGCCGTCCTCGACCTGGTGCCCGCCTTGCGCGACGAGCTCGCCGCCGACGCCGTGATCGCCAACGGGGAGAACTCGGCCCCCGGCGGTCGGGGCGTAACCGCGGAGAGCGCCGCCGACCTTCTCTCCGTCGTCGACTTCCTTACCCTGGGCAACCACGCCTTCGACGTCGAGGGCCACGAGAAGCTTCTGGAGCGGGAACACAGGATCGTCCGCCCCGCCAACTTCCCCGACTATCGCCCGGGCCGTGGGTGGGGCACCTTCGAGGCCAACGGGGCGAGGGTCGGCGTGACCAACGTCCTCGGCCAGGTCTTCGTGGATCGCGGACAGTCCTCGGCCTTCCGGGCCGCCGACCGGGCGGTCGAGGAGCTCGGGGCGCAGGGCGCGGATATCGTGCTCGTCGATTCCCACGCCGAGGCGACCAGCGAGAAGCAGGCGCTCGGCCATCACCTCGCCGGCAGGGTGCAGGCCGTGCTCGGCACCCACACCCACGTCCCCACGGCGGACTTTACCGTGCTGCCGGGCGGGACGGCCTACGCCTCCGACGTCGGCATGACCGGCTGCCAGGACAGCGTCATCGGGTTCGACCGCGAGATCTTTGTCGGGCTGTTCTTAGGCGAGCGCCGCAGGCTTACCGTGGCGACGCGCGGCCCCGTGGTGTTAAATGCCGCGCTCATCGACTTCGACCTCGAAGCCCGCGCGGCCGTAACCGTCGAGCCCGTGCGCCGCAGGTGGGAACCCTAGCCGCCCGACGTCAGGCTTCGCCCCGTTTACAATGAACTGCGACGGGGACGGCGATCTTTCGAAGATAGAGGAAGGGCAGACGTGGATCAGCAGGATATTCGGGGCCTCAAAGTGGCAGATATCATGCACGCCGAGTGGCCGACCCTCGCGCCCGAAGGGACCGTGGAGGACGTCATAAAGCTCTTCGCCGAGACGGGCATCGCCGGAGCGCCGGTCGTCGATGACGGGCGGCTCGTCGGGATCGTCACGGAGGGGGATCTGATCTTCCAGGACGCCGACGTCAAGGCCCCGGGCTTCCTGGACATCCTGGGCGGCATCATCCCGCTCGGGGATTGGAACGAGTATCGGCAGGAAGCCCTCAAGAGCGCCGCCGTGTCCGTCGACGAGGTGATGACGACAGAGGTGGTCACGGTCACCCCGGATACCGCACTCACCGAGGCCGCCACCGTGATGGCCGAGCAGCGGGCCAAGATCCTGCCCGTCGCCGAGGACGACAGGCTCTCCGGCGTGATCACGCGCATGGACATCCTGACCCTCCACGTCCTGAACCCCAGCCGGTAACCGTAGGTCTTGACCTCCCCCGACCTGGCCCCAGATCTCCGGGCACCGAGCCGCGCCTGGGCGGAGGTGGACCTTGGCGCGGTCAGGCACAACGTCCGTGCCCTCATGCGCCGCGCCCCCGACGCTCGCCTTATGGCTGTGGTCAAGGCCGACGCCTACGGCCACGGGGCCGCTCCCGTGGCCCGGGCCGCGCTCGAGGCCGGCGCCGACACCCTCGCCGTGGTCACCGTCGAAGAGGCCGCCGAGCTGCGCGGCGCCGGCATAGCCGCCCCGATCCTGGTCTTCACCGATCTCCTGCCCGACAAGCTCCCGCTCGCCGTGAGGCTCGGCCTCACGGTCACGGCTCACTCCATCGAGAGCGCCCGCCGCATCGCCGCGCATCCCGAGCTCAGGACTCACCTGAAGGTGAACACGGGGATGAACCGTTGGGGCGTCGAGCCGGAGGAGGTGGGGGAGGCGCGCAAGGTTCTGGGGACACGGTTCTCCGGCGTCTACACCCACTTCGCCGCCGCCGATTCCGACGACGCGGCGACGCGGCGGCAGATCGAACGCTTCGAAGACGTTCTGGCCGCCCACCCGTTCGCCGGGGCCCTCGTCCACGCCGCGAACTCCGCGGCGACCTTGTGGCATCCGAGGTCCCACTACGACTGCGTGCGGCCGGGGGTGGCGCTCTACGGCATGCACCCGTACGGCGACGAGGGCGACCCGGCGGAGGTGGATCTCCGCCCGGCGATGGCCCTCAAGAGCTACGTGGCCGCCGTGCGAACCCTCGGGCCGGGCGAAGGGGTATCCTACGGGCTGACCTTCGAGGCCGAGGCCCCGATGCGCGCCGCGACCGTCCCCGTCGGGTACGCTGAGGGGTACCGGCGGGCCCTCTCGGGCAGGGCCGAGGCGCTCGTCCGTGGGGTGCGGCGGCCTCTGCTCGGACGGGTCACCATGGACGCCTGCGTCTTCGGTGTCGATCGGACGGTGGAGGTCGGGGACGAGGTGGTCTTGCTCGGGGAACAGGGCGGGGAAGAGATCCGCACCGAGGAGCTCGGCCGCCGGTCGGGCACGATAAACTACGAGGTAACGACCGGGGTAGACCCCCGACGCGTCGAGAGGAGCTACAAAGATGTTCGAGGGCCTTAATTGGGGATCCGCCGCCCGGCGGTCGGCGGTCGTCATCGCGATCTACCTGGGGCTTTTCTACGTGCTGAACGTGGCCTTCCCCGAACGCTTCGGCCTGCAGAGCAGGGAGCAGGTCTTCTCGCTCCTCATCAACGCCGCCGTGTTCTTCCTGGTGTTCACCGTCGTCTACGCCTTTGTCGGCCGCAGCCGGGACCGGCGCCTGGCCGAGATGCGCAATAAGCAGGGCACCTCTTCCTCCGGCGAGAACGCCGAGCCCGGCCCGCTCAAGGGCCAGGTGAACCCGAACACCAGCCGCAAGAAGGCCCGCCGCCGCCGGTAGCGCGCACCGCTGGAAGGCTACGATAGGACTCGTGTAGAATCGGCTGGGCAGGCGGGCGGTTCTCCGAAGGGTCTGGGAGGCGGCATCATGGGCATCGAGCGTGCAAAGCGGGACCGTTGGATCCTGGGGGTCTGCGCCGGCGTCGCCCACCGATACGGGTGGAGCCCCAACATCGTGCGGCTCGCCACGGCGGTCCTGGCGGTCGTCATCCCGGGTTTCAGCGTGATCCCGATACTCGCCATCTACATCGTGCTCGGCATGGTCTTGCCGGAGAGCGACGCCTACTAGACCGTTGGAGTTCGCCGAGGCCCAGAAGGAAGCCCTGGGGTGCACCAAGTGCGCCCTGTGTCAGTCGAGGACCCAGGTGGTCTTCGGCGAGGGGCCGCTGAACGCCGGACTGTTCGTGGTCGGAGAAGCGCCGGGCTTCAACGAGGATGCCGAGGGCAAGCCCTTCCGCGGCGCCTCGGGAATGCTCCTGGACCGCCTGCTCTCCTCCGCCGGGCTCGGGCGCGATGGGATCTACCTGACCACCCTGGTCAAGTGCCGCCCGCCGGGCTCGCCACCGCGAGCCCCGAAGCCGGCGGAGGTTAGCTCCTGTCGGCCCTACCTCATGGCACAGCTGGCGGCCGTGGACCCCGCGGTGGTGGTCGCGATGGGTGACCTCGCCAGCAGGGTTCTTACCGGGAGGAAAGAGGCGGTCGCGCGCATCCGGGGACGGGCTATACCCCTCGACGGGCGCTACGTCTTCCCGACCCTCGGGCTCGGCCACGCGCTCTACACCCCGGCCGATCGGGCGCTGCTGGTCTCGGATTTCTCGCGGCTGCCGGAGCTCATGGAGGCCGAGCGCCCCTCGACCTACGAGACGCTAAACGTCTCCCGCGTCCCGGCCGCCGACCGTGAGATCCTCCAACCGGGCCTCTGGTAGGGGCCGGAACACCCGCGCACGCGCCCATGGTCTTCGAAGGGTTGGACGAGGCCGCCCTGAAGGAACTCGCCGCGAGCCTCGCGCAGGCCATGCGCCCGGGTGACGTCGTCGTGCTCTCTGGCGAGGTCGGGGCCGGCAAGACCACCTTTGTCCGGGCCGCCGCCGGCGCTTTGGGCGTCGACCAGAGGGTGACGAGCCCGACCTACCAGCTAGCCCGCGGCTACGAGGGCGTCGTCGGGGGGCGTCCGGTGGCCGTGAACCACCTGGACCTCTACCGCGTCGAGGGGCTCGAGGCGGGTGACGTGTTGGAGATCGAAGACTACCTCGACCCCGAGGCCGTCACCTTCGTCGAGTGGGCCGAGCCAGCCCTCGGCCTCCTCGAAGCCCCGACGGTCGTCGAGATCTCGCACCAGACGCCGACCACCCGCCGGGTCGTGCTACGCGGACCGGCGGCGGTTCGCCCCGCGGAGCGGTCCTCCTGATGCTGACGCTCGCCCTCGATGCCTCGACGGGCGTCACCGCCGTCGCCCTCGCCCGCATCGAGGGGTCCAGCCGCGAAATGTTGGCCGAGATCTCGGTGTCGGCCCGCGGGCCCTTTGGCGGGGCGTCGGAGGCCTTGCTCCCAGCGGTCCACGACGCGCTGGACCTCGCGCAAGAGGACCTCGATTCGGTGCAGCACGTGATCACGGGCGTCGGGCCTGGCACCTTTACCGGTATCCGCATCGTGGCCGCGACCGCCAGGTCGCTCGCCCTGGGAACGGGCGCCGCGCTCTCGAAGAACTCGACGCTGGCGGCGCTCGCCGCCCCGGCGCTCCACTGCGCCCCGGACGTTGTGGCCGTGCTCGACGCCAGGCGCCGGCAGGTCTTCGCCCAGAGGTTCTCGAACGGTTCACCCGCGGGCGGGATCATCTGCGTCGAGCCCCGGGAACTCGCGTTCGAGGGCGCCGCGCTCGTCGTCGGGGATGGCGCGGTCCGCTACAGGGACGTCGTCTCGTCGCTGGGGGAGATTCCGCCCGACGTCTCGCCACTGCACAGGGTGACGGGGGCCGGGCACGTCGTCTCCGCTGGGCTCGAGCCCGTGGACGCCCACGAGATCGTCCCCATCTACGTCCGCGAGCCGGACGCGGAGGTGCGCCGAAACCTCAACCCCTGGAGCCCTCGGTGAGGGAGGCGGCGCAAAGCCCGGAGCCCCTGTTGCGCCGGATGGAACCGTCGGACCTGGAGGCGGCGATGGAACTGGACGCGCTGTGCATGCCCTCGCCGTGGAGCGAGGGCGTCTGGCGCGGGGAGCTGCGCAGCCCCTTCGGCCTGTACCTGCTATTCGAGAGCGGCGGCAAGATCTCCGCCCAGATCGGGGTAAAGTACGTCGCCGGTGAGCTGCACCTCGTGACCCTCGCCGTCCGCCCCAGGCTGCGGCGCCGGGGGTACGCCCGCGCCCTCTTCGACGCCGCGCTTGACGCGTTCCCGAAGGCCGGCCGCGTCTACCTGGAGGTGCGTCCCACCAACGAAGCGGCGCGCGTCCTCTACGAAGCCCTGGGGTTCAGGGTGAGCGGTCTGCGGCGCTGGTACTACGGCGACGAAGACGCGCTGCTCATGACCCTGGATCTCGAGGAGGGTCGCCCCGCTCCTCCTCGGACCTCTCCCTGAGTCTCGCCCGACGCTCGCGCCTCTCGCGGGTCTGCTCCATGCTCTCGAAAGGCTTGAGGAGAAAAAGCGCCGGCGCCAGGCACGCCAGGAAAGAGACGAAGAGCCCCGCGGCGATCAAGGGGTCCACCGGGCCGCGGAACAAGTAGATAAGGAACATCGCCAGCATGACCAGCGAGATCAGGGCGAACAACAACGAGAACGAGCGCATGGATCCAAGTATATCTCCGGCCCAGCAGCCAACACGCTCTTGCCACCGGCACCACCGGATACCTGCCGCCCGTCCCGGTCATGCGAAGGGCTCTTCCGCGACCTTCACAATACCGCGGGACCATATCCACAGAGTGGCATATCCATGCACCGACACAACATGTACAGTGCCGTTCCGACAGCCGAGGATGCTTGAGGGCGCGCTTCGCGGTCTAGGGTAACGGGGCTATGCGGCATCCTGGATACCGACTTCCGAGAACCCGTCTACCCGCAGTTGGCTGCATAGATAAGGCTGCACATGAGGCGAAGCCTAGAGGACTCCCACCCGCCGGGCTTCTCCCACGGCGCTCTCTGCTCCGCCCGTCCAGGGCTCGCCGTGGCCGGGCAGGAGCGTCCCGGCGCCCGTCTTCGCCAGGAGGTCGAGGGAGTCCAACGCCCGCTCGCTGTCCGCCGTGGCCCCCCTGGCGACGATCCGGGGGCCGCGGGTGTCGGTGTAGGGGTCGTGGGTGACCAGCGCGTCGCCCGAGATGACCGCGTCGCGCTCGGGGAAGTGGAGGGCGCAGTGGCCCAAGGTGTGGCCCGGCGTGAAAAGGACGCGGGGGGACCCCGGCACGTCGAGGACCCCTTCGTCCCCGAACCGGCGCACCTCGCCTATGGGCCCCACGCGCGCCGCCCCGGCCCGGACCAACGAGGAGACGATCGGAAGGTTTTTGCGGCTGAGATACGAGAGCGGGCTGCGTTCGGTCATGTACAGCCAGGGCCGGCGAGTCAGCGGTACGTCGTTCTCGTGGACCCAGACCGGGACGCCGAACTCCGCCCTCGCCCGCTCGGCGAAGCCTATGTGGTCGAAGTGGGCGTGCGTTAGCACGAGCGCCTCGATGTCGCCGGGCGCGCGGCCGATCCCTTCCAACGCCGCCAACAGGGACGCCCAGGAGGCCGGTAGGCCGGCGTCCACCACGGTGAGTCGGCCGTTTTCCTCGACGAGGTACCAGTTGACGAAGTGCTCGCCTATACGGTGGACGCCGTCGGCCACGTCGCGGTGCAGCATCGTTGCCTCCTACGGTTACCGGGCCGTCGGGCCCGTTGCCCGGACGCCTGGCTCCTGCAGCGCTCGGCGCGTCGCCTAGGCCGGCGAGCGGGCGACGGCGTGCTCTGCGGCCCACTCGATGGCGTGGTCGGCGACCTCCTCGTAGCCGGGCGCGCCCGGGAAGTGCGGGCGACCGAGGTACTCCTGGAACTCCGTGGTCGCTTTCGAGCCCGAGTACTTCTCGGCGTTGTGGCGGGCGACGTTCGGGGGGATGATGTGGTCGTGCTCGAAGGTTAGGAACAGCAGCGGCGCGCGGTCGTCATTGGCGAAGTCCACCGTGGTCGGGGCGTCGCGGTGCAGGCTCGCGAAGGCGGCCTCCCGGAGCACGGTGACGGCGCAGGGCACGTGGTAGCGCTCGTAGATCTCGTCCGACTCCTCCTGGCTGAGCGTGTTCGCGAACGCGTAGTGGAACTGCTTCTTGTCGAGCGGGACGGCCGAGTGGCGCTTGAACGGATTGCGCAGCGCCGGAAGCGTCGCCCGGAGCGTCGAGAGGGGCAGGTCGGGCACGCCCTTGACCGTCCCCGGGGCGACGCCGACGCCGGCCGCGCCCAGGCCCCGGTCGAGCAGGACCTGCAGGACCGTGCCCCCGAGAGAATGTCCCATGATTATCGGCGGCTTATCCAGGTCGTTGATGATGCGCACGTAATGATCGACGATCTGGTCGATGTCGAGTTCGGCGATCGGGGAAGGGTCGGCGTTGAGCGCCTCGACCTCGCCCTCCATGCCCGGCCAACTGGGGGCGAGTACGCGGTAGCCGCGCCCCTCGTAGCGCTCGGCCCACTTCTCCCAGCTGCGCGGGGTCATCCACAGCCCGTGGATGAAGACTACCGTGTCTGGCGCGGCCGGATCCGGGACGGCCGTGTTGGCTGTGCCGTCGGTCATGGGGTCCTCCTTGCGTTGCCCTCTTCTCCTGGCCCCTAGTATGCATCGGGCCAAGGCCCGGCGCATCCCGTGCCGGACGTCTGCCCGAGGTCCTCCAACGTCCGGATTTCCGAGAACGCGACTTCCCGTGGTTGGGCGAATAGCGCTCGTGCAGGCCGCTCGGAACGAGGACTAAGCAAAAAGGGTGAGGGTGGACTCGGACCAAAGTCCCTAGGCGAGAATGGTCCTGCGCCCGATGCCCTGGTTCTCGCTGGCCGCTTTACTTGAGGCGGACAGGAGGAGGCAGAGATGCGTGAATTTACACAGACTTTGTGGGAAACCTTCATACCGAAGGCCAATCGGAGGCCCGACTCGCGCCAGAGCGCCGCCTTGATGAGCCCGAGCGAGGCTGCCTGGCTTGCCCGGTACATGTGCGTGCTCTCTCTGGGGCTCGCGGCGCTCGGCCTGCTCCTGCTGGTCCTTAGCCGGGAAGCGCTCCCCGGTGTGCCCGTCTTCGAGCAGTGGGCCGAGGACGCCGTGGTGGCGGTGGGCTTCTCGACGGTCGGCGCCGTCGTCGCCCCTCGCTTCCCCGCCGGAAACCCCATCGGCTGGCTGTTCTGCGCCATAGGTCTGGTCGGGGCGGTGCTCCTGTTCAGCGGCGAGTACGCTGCCTACACGATGGTGGCACGCCCCGGGTCGCTGCCGGCCGGCGAGCTGTTCGCCTGGATCGCCTCCTGGCTCTGGGTGACGCACTTCGGCCTCTTCGCGTTCTTGGGGCTGCTGTTCCCCGACGGCCGGCCTCCCACGCCCCGCTGGCGCTCCTACGCGTGGTTCGTCGGCGGGGCGGTCGCCGTGGGAACCTTGGTGGCGGCCTACTCGCCCGGCCCGATCGGGGGGCTTGGAGCCCTGCGCAATCCCCAGGGTATCGAGGGCGCCCCCAACCTCTCCGGTTCGGTGGAGGCACTAATCCTAGCCCTTACGCTCGGGGCGGCGGCCTCGTTGCTCGTGCGGATGCGCAGGGCTAAAGGTATAGAGCGTCAGCAGATAAAGTGGTTCGCGTACGCGGCCGTGGTGCTGGCCGGCGGTTCCGCCGTCCTTCACGTGGTCTCCGACGCACTGGGCGCGTGGTGGCTGCACTGGGAGGTCGGTTTCGTGGCGACCATGATCGGGCTGGCGGGCCTGCCGGTCGCCCTCGGCGTCTCCGTCCTGAGGTACCACCTCCACGACGTGGAGCTCGTCATCAACCTGGCGCTGGTCTACGGCATCCTCACGGCGATCCTCGCGGGCATCTTCGAGCTCACCGTCGTGGTGTTGCAGCACGTGCTGCTGGTTCTGGCGCACGTCGAGGACTCCGAGATCGCCTACTTCGCCACCGCGCTGATCATGGCGGCCATGTTCGAACCTCTCAGGCGACGCATCGACGCGTTCGTCGAGTGCCGTTTCTTCCGGAGGGACAACAGGGCAGGTTACTGATCAGCCGGTCACGAAGAACCCGCCTTACACGCCCTTGGACGAACAGGACACGACAGAGGCCGAGACCCCAGCAACGCTAGGCCCCGGAAGTTATCGCCTTTCCCGATTTACTCGAAAGGCGGGTCACGCTCCGGGGCCGGCGAAGCCGAACCTTCGAGGGCTCCACCGGTGCCGCCCGGCGGTACGGGAGACATCGGAGGGTCGAAAACCCAGCTCCACCAGACAGGAGGAGACACCTGGCCTGGAGGGGAACGAATCGGCCGGGCGCTACCCTTGAAGTGCGCCACGGGGAGCACAGAGATACGTGAGGTGTCCTCTACGCCCGGGGTCCGATGATCCAGTCTCCTGCCGGAGCAGGGCGGCCCGTCGCGGCGAATTCCCGAGAACCCACATGCTCCGGACTTTGGTGGAAAAGTACCAGCAGAGTAATGTCCATCACTACCGCCCTGAAGGCTGGATGCTACCTTGCCCAGCGGAGCAAGGGCAAGTCCGCCACGAGGCTGGGACGCAAGGGCACGAGTCTTGTCGCGGGAAGGGCATCGCCGGTCAGACTGTCGAAGAGGGGGAGACTCATGACGAGCGACCGTCGGAAGCATCATTCGTCCGAGAAAGGGCGCATCCGGCGAAGGCTAGATGCGATCTTCCACGTCTACCGGCGCCGGTGGTTCCAGGTCTTCGCCACCGGGCTCCTATTGCTCGCCCTGATGGAGGCCTCCTACCTGGGGGCCGCCAACCCGACCCTGGTGCCGGCGATGATCCTCTACGGGGCGGTCCTCGTACCTCTCACCCTGCTCGTCTACCTCTACGAGCGTCTAACGGCCTGGGAGGTGCCTATGCCAACCCTGGCGATCTGCTTCCTGTGCGCCGGTGCGCTCGGGGTGGCCATCGCGTCCACCCTGGAGACGGTGTCAATGGGCCCGCTGGGCCCGTTCCAGGACGTCGGGGTCGGGCTCATAGAGGAGTCGGTGAAGCTGGTCGTGCCGCTTTTCATCTTTTTCGCGGGTGTTTACCGCTCAGAGGCGGCGGGGGTGATGGTCGGTTTCACCTCCGCGATGGGTTTCTCCTCCCTGGAGACGGCCGGCTATGGCTTCAACTCCTTCCTGGGCAGCGGAGGCAACAACACCAATTCCAACATCCTGAAGGACCCAATGCGCGTTTTGGACCTCAACGAAACGTTTCTAATGCGCTCGCTGCTTGACCCGGTCGGGCATGGGGTCTGGACAATCCTCACCTGCTACGTCCTATTCCACGAGCGGCAAAGGCTGGGGCGGATCGCCCTGAACTGGCGCGTAGGCGGGGCGTTTGTGCTCGCGGTCCTTTTGCATGCCGGGTGGGATACGAGCCTCGGTGCGAGCAAGATAATTTCGACCGCCGTCCCCGTGCTCGTGGCAGCTGGGATCGTCTTCCTTATCGTTTTGGTGACCACCTTTTGGCTCTTTGGGAGGATCGTGCGCAAGATCCGGCAGGATATGGGCGTGGAGCCTGGGGCCGTCCCAGAGTAGTCGTGTGGCGTTGTGGCGTGGCCAGCGAAGCTTGCGTTCGCCCTCAGCCCAGACGCGACCACGCCCACAAACGCGCCACGTACCACGCGGTCAAGCCCATGAAAGCAGCGAAAATCGGCCACTGGCCGGTAGCAGCCGCCATCGCCGCGGTCGACGAGGCGAAGGCCCCCGCCGCGAGATACACGTACGGGGCAGACTTGGACGGAGGGTACTTCAAAGAGGGTGCCTTGCCCGGCTCCGACACCGATTCTCTCCTTGCAAACGGTAGGTCGGACTCGCGAACAATGAACTCTCTGTCCCGCTCGCACGGGCTTGGGTACGCTCCATCTGCTGAGCCAGGGTCTGCCCTGACCTGCGGAAGACGCATCTACCGGAGGTTGGGCGAACACCCTAGGCGCAAGCGGGTATCCTGGTGTATGTACCCGAACGTCGCTGCCACCGCTCGGGCTTAGAGAGGACCGGCACGGGCTTCCGGGAGTGAGAAGTCTTGCGCGGTGGACGGGCGTTGAGAGGAGCAACATGCACGAGATGACCCACGACGAGTACCTGAGCTTCATGCGGGAGGGCACGCGCACGGCGAAGGCGGCGACCGTGCGGGCCGACGGTAGGCCACACGTGGCCCCCGTGTGGTTCGTGATGGACGGCGACGACATCGTTTTTACCACCGGCAAAGAGACGGTCAAGGGACGCAACCTGAGCCGGGACGGCCGGGTGGCCCTCAGCGTGGACGACCAGGAGCCGCCTTTCTCGTTCGCGATGGTCGAGGGGACGGCGCGCGTCGAGGAGGGGGCTGAGGACCTGCTCGAGTGGTCGACCCGTCTCGGGGGCCGGTATATGGGCGAGGACCGCGCGGAAGAGTTCGGGCGGCGCAACGCGGTTCCGGAGGAGCTGCTCGTGCGGCTGACGCCGCAGAAGGTCGTCGCCATCAAAGACCTCGCCGACTAGCGGTCCCCGCCTGACCGAGATCCGCGCACCGCACTGCGGCCGCGGTGTCGCACACCGTTCCGGTCATGGTCTCTCGGGAAGGGCACGTCCGGTTTGCGACGGGTGCTAGATCTCCCGCCGGGTCGAGGCTGCTCCCGCGGGCGAGATCTCGAAGGCTTCGGCCAGAAGCTCGTAGGAGCGCAGGCGTTCCGCGTGGTCAAAGACGTTGGTGGTCACCATGATCTCGTCGGCGGCCGTGCGTGCGGCGAGCTCCTCGATCTGCGCCCTGACCCCCGGAGGGTCGCCCATTATCTGCATGGAGCTGTGGGCATCTGCGAGCTGACGTTCCGCGGGGGTGTAAGGGTAGTCCCGGGCCTCTTCGGGGCTGGGGAGCGGCCCCGGGTTCCCGCTCCGCATCCGGACCCAGGCCAGCCGCATCGACGAGGCAAGCTCCTGCGCCCGCTCGTCGGAGGCGGCACAGACGACGGCGACGGCGAGGATGGCCGAGGGGCGCTCGAAGGTAGGGGAGGGCTCGAAGTTCTCGTTGTAGGCGCGCATGGCCGGGGTGGGGTCGTCGGGGCTGAAATGGGCGGCGAAGGCGTAGCCGAGGCCCATCTCGCCCGCCGCGCGGGCCGAGTAGCCGCTGGAGCCGAGGAGCCAGATCGGGGGCAGCTCCACGTCATCGGGCATCGCCACGACGGACCGGAACGGGTGTCCCTCGGGGAACTTGTCGCCCGCGTAGGCCAGGAGCTCGGCGAATTGCTGCGGAAACTCGTCGCCCCCGACCGCGGCCTGCGAGCGTCGCAGGGCCGACGCGGTAACGGGGTCGGTGCCCGGCGCGCGCCCGATGCCGAGGTCGATGCGGCCTGGATGCAGGGCCTCGAGGACCCTGAAAGTCTCGACGACCCTGAGCGGGGCATGGTTGGGGAGCATTATCCCGCCGGCCCCGACCCTCATGTTCTCCGTGGCGCTCGCCACGTGCCCGATCATGACCTCCGGCGCGGAGCTGGCGATCATGCCCAGGTTGTGGTGCTCGGCGAGCCAGTACCTCCTGTAGCCGAGCCCATCGACCAGGCGCGCCAGATCCAAGGTGTTGCGCAGCGCCCGAGAACTGTTCGAACCCGCGCTTACCGGAGAGACGTCAAGGACGGAGAGCCCAAAGTCCATGTGGCCTTCCTTGGTAGACGATAATCCGATGCCTGAGAATTATTGTATACGCACCGGCGAGACAATCCGGAGCCGGGGTTCTTGTAGATGCCGCTTGGCTCCGGCACCAGTAGCCGACCTCCCCGGGTGCTATAAACGCTGCGTGATCCTGGCAATCGAGACCTCGTGCGACGACACCTGCGCCGCTGTCCTGGACCCCGACGGACGACGGGCGTTGTCGAACGTGGTGCACACCCAGACGGAACACGCGCGCTACGGCGGCGTGGTCCCCGAGGTGGCCTCCCGCGCGCACCTGGAACGCCTCGACGGGGTGATCGAGCGCGCGCTGGCCGATGCGGGCATCGGCCTCGAAGACGTCGGCAGCGTCGCGGTCACGGTGCGGCCCGGTTTGATCGGGGCGCTCCTCGTCGGGGTCGCGGCGGCGAAGGGGCTGGCTTATGCCCGGCGACTGCCGCTCGTTCCTGTGAACCACCTCGAAGGGCACGTTGCCGCCGCCTACCTGACCGACCCCGACCTGGAGCCACCCTTCGTCGCCCTGATCGCCTCCGGCGGTCACACCGCCATTTACCACGTGGACGCTGCCGGCGAGATGCGCCTGCTGGGCGAGACCCTGGACGACGCCGCCGGCGAGGCCCTGGACAAAGGGGCCAGGATGCTCGGCCTCGGTTTCCCCGGGGGACCGGCCATCTCCAAGGCCGCCGGCGCGGCCGACGGGGACACCGGCCGCTACGACTTTCCCGTGGCCCTCAAGGAGCGCGACAACTTGGACTTCAGCTTCTCCGGACTCAAGACGAGCCTCCTGTACAAGCTGAAGGACCTCGGCGAGGAGCGAACCCGCGAGGAGCTCCCGTACCTGGCGGCGGGCTATGAGGCCGCCGTGGTGGAGGCGCTCTCCCGCAAGGTCCTGAGGGCCGCCGCGTTGCACAAGGCCGAGACGGTCGTAGTCGCCGGCGGGGTTGCCGCCAACGCGCTGTTGCGCCGCACGCTGGCGGACGCGTGCGTCGAACGTGGAGCGCGGCTCGTCATCCCGCTGCCCGCGCTCTGCACGGACAACGCTGCCATGATCGGCGCCGCCGCCCCCCGCACGCCGGCCATCGCTTTCCCCGAATACCTGAGCCTGAACGCCCGCAGCGTCTGAAGCGGTACGCTTCGCGGCCCGCGCCATCAGCTTTCAGCGGTCAGCAAACCTCGCTGGGGCCAGCCTTCGATTCGGCAACGATGCTCCGTCAAAGGGTTCGAGCACCGCTCTTCGTAGCCGTTTTGGCTGCGCATCCGGATGGCGGATCTCCCGCAGATGAAGGGCTGATAGCTGACGGCTGATCGCTGACGGCGACAGTCCTCGGTAGGGATGTGCCCTGCCGAGGACTGCCTTGACGTGCGGTGCGCCATCTGTGAGAGTGGGCCTGGTTTTTTGGGGTGATCTCCTGGACGGCCTGTATGGGGAGGACGAGTGCCGCAGTTCGGTTGGACGAGGCTGGCGCACCTGCTGCTGGTGCTCTCGGTCCTTGCCGCCCTCGTTCGGCTCGACAGCTCCTCTGCCGAGTCCAGCGCGCTCAGGACCTCGGAGCGGCCCCAGGACACGTTCCAGGTGCCGGCTGTGGCCGACTCCGAAACCCCCCTCCGCCCCGAGAGGGCTGACCCGGCGACCGGCGACAACGCCGCGCGCCGCGCCTCGAGGAACGCCCGCCAGGAGACGGTTCGGGCCGTGCGCAGGACCGTGGGCGACGAGCCTGGCGCCGTGGCCGGCACGCGGGCGATGCCGGAGCGGTCTGATCCCCCGGTCTTCTACCGTCCAGGGCCGATCCAGGACCCCGCGGCGCCGGCGGACCAGGCTCGGCCGATGGGTCCGGTCTGCGGAGACCTGGGCGACTTCCCGCGGGGTAGCAGGATCGTGTTCCCCCTCGCCGACGAGTTCTACTCATCGTACGGCGACACCTGGGGGGCGCCGCGTCCGCAGGGCGGGCACGAGGGCACAGACCTCATGACCCCGGCAGGCACCCCCGAGTACGCCGTCACCGACGGAACCCTGGTCCCCGTCGCCGGATCGAATGGTAATGGCTGGAACACTTTGGGCGGTTACGCGATTATGCTCGAGGCCGCCTACGCCATCGGGCCGGTCAGGCAGGGCGACCTCTTCTACTACGCGCACATGGACCAGGAGAGCACCCTGCCCATCGGGACGAGGGTACGCGCCGGCCAGGTGCTCGGCTACGCGGGGGACACCGGGCAAGGCCCCGAGGTAACGCGCGGGTTGTTCCCGCCGCACCTGCACTTCGGGTGGTACGACGCGAGCGGGGGCCGCAGCGCACTGGCCTCGGGGGCCATGAACCCGTTCCCGCTGCTGGAGTGGATCAAGGGCTCCGGCGGCGCCGTTACCGGCGGCACGAGTGCCCGCTACTGCGAGGCTCCGCAGGGGAGCGCCCCCGTACCCGCCGCGGGCGGACCGTCCTGGCCGGCCCCCGAATCCCCCGGCAGCAGGCCCGACCTGAACACCGGCTCGGACGACCCGAGGCCAAGCCCCGTCGCCGAGAAGTCGAAGGCCCGCGCCCGGAGCACCGACAAGGCGCAGAAGCCCGACGGCGCCCGCAAGCCTGCCGACGCAAAGCGCCCGGTCCCCGAGCGAGCCCCGCAGGATCCCAAACCCGAACCAACCGGATCCCAGCCGGATCCCAAACCGCCAGTCAAGAAGCCCCCCGCCAGGCCACCGCCCGCAGCCCCGAGCCCGCCAGGGAACGAACCTGTTCGTCCCGACCCCTCCAACCGACCCCGACGACGACCAGTACAAGGCTCCCGAAGCCGAACTCGGAACGCAGGAGGGGTCTGGCCCACGGCCGGCGCGTGATGACAGAGGCGAAAAGAAGGAGAAGGTGGCGAAGCGGGACGACGGATCAGCATCCGCCTACGAAGCCTCCCGAGAGGGGACCCACGGGAGAGCCTGGCAAGAAGCCACCGGCAGAACCCGAGGCTACAAGCCCGGTCGCGGCTCCTCCGGAAAGTTCCCCCGCGGCAAAGAATCCGGAGACACCCGAGACGACCGCCGGCTAGAGGTATCTCAGTCGCCAGCCCGAACGGTCGGCCACTAAACGCTCTTCTGGCTGACAGCTGATGGCTGACAGCTATCTATCCCAGCGATTCGAGAACCCTCTCGCGTTCCTCGCCGGTCAGAACCGTACTGCGGGCGCACGAGACGCACGTCGCGTGCAGGTTGTTGGCGTGGTTCCTGACGTACACGATGACCATCTTCTTTGGCACCTGGTAGAAGATGTGCTCGGTCTCCGCGCCGCAGCGCTCGCAAGGGCGTACCTCGCGGCCGAGCTCTCTGGGGAGCTTGCTGAGCGTCGGTATCCTGTCCGGGCGAAAGATTCCCGCCGAATGTGCCCTGGCAAACACGTTTGAATTGTACACCCGTCAGGAATATACTCTCGGCATTGGCACTCTCAAGGTTAGAGTGCCAGCGCGACAAATCCGCGCGAAGTGTAGTTATAGCAGAGGAGGACGTGAGTGGCGCATAAAGAGCTAAGGTTCGACAGCGACGCGCGCCGGGCGCTAGAGGCGGGCGTAAACAAGCTCGCCGAGGCGGTCAAGGTGACGCTCGGTCCCAAGGGCCAGTATGTGGTGCTGGACAAGAAGTTCGGCTCGCCGACCATCACCAACGACGGCGTGACGATCGCGCGCGAGATCGAGCTCGAGGACATCTTCGAGAATCAGGGCGCGCAGCTCGTCAAGGAGGTCGCCACCAAGACCAACGACGTCGCGGGCGACGGCACGACGACGGCGACGGTCCTGGCGCAGACCATCGTGCGCGAGGGCCTCAAGAACGTGGCGGCGGGCGCCAACGCGGTCATCCTGCGCGCCGGCATCGACAAGGCCGTCGAGGCCGCCGCTGAGTCGATCCGCAGCCAGTCCAGCGAGATCTCCGGCCGCGACGAGATCGCCCGCGTGGGCGCCATCTCCGCGCGTTCCGACGAGGTCGGCAACGTCATCGCCGACGCCATCGACAAGGTCGGCAAGGACGGCGTGGTCAACGTCGAGGAGGGGCAGACCTTCGGGATGGACCTCGAGTTCACCGAGGGCATGCAGTTCGACAAGGGTTACCTGAGCCCGTACTTCGTGACGGACCAGGAGCGCATGGAGGCTGTCCTCGACGATCCGTACATCCTGATCGCCAACCAGAAGATCGGGAACGTGCAGGATCTGTTGCCGATCCTCAACCAGGTGATGCAGAGCAACCGTCCGTTGCTCATCGTCTCCGAGGACGTCGAGGGCGAGGCCCTGGCCACCCTCATCGTCAACAAGCTGCGCGGCACCTTCACCTCCGCGGCCGTCAAGGCCCCGGGCTTCGGTGACCGTCGCAAGAGGCAGCTCGAGGACATTGCCACCCTCACGGGCGGCGAGGTCATCACCGAGGAGCTCGGCCTCAAGCTCGAGAACACCCAGCTCTCCCAGCTCGGCAACGCCCGCCGGGTCGTCATCACCAAGGACGACACCGTCATCGTCGACGGCGCAGGCGAGGCGGACGCGATCCGCGGCAGGATCAACCAGATCCGCGGCGAGATCGACTCCACCGACTCGGACTTCGACCGCGAGAAGCTGCAGGAGCGGCTCGCCAAGCTCGCCGGCGGCGTCGCCGTCATCAAGGTGGGTGCCGCGACCGAGACGGAGCTCAAGGAGCGCAAGCACCGCGTCGAGGACGCCCTCTCGGCGACCCGCGCGGCGCTCGAGGAGGGCATCGTTCCCGGCGGCGGCGTGGCGCTGTTGAAGGCGCAGGAGTCCGTCAGCGGCGTGCTCGATTCCCTCGAGGGCGACGAGCGGACCGGCGCGCGCATCGTGCACCGGGCGCTTGAGGAGCCGATCCGCCAGATCGCCTCCAACGCCGGCGCCGACGGCTCCATCGTCGTCGACAAGGTCCGGTCGCGGGGCAACGGCTTCGGCTTCAACGCCCTCACCGGCGAGTACGAGGACCTGGTCTCCGCCGGCGTCATCGACCCGGCGATGGTCACCAGGAGCGCGTTGCAGAACGCGGCCTCCATCGGCTCCCTCATCGTGACCACCGAGGTCGTGGTGGCCGAGCCCGAGGACGACATGCCCGCGATGCCCGCCGGTGGCGGCATGGGCGGCATGATGTAAGGGTTCCCAACAGGGTTCCTTTTCGAGGCGGCGCTCTTCGGGGCGTCGCCTCTTTTTGTCGTCGCTCCCTTCGGTCGCTCCTCTAGCGAATAGCGAGGTGGCGAGTAGGGAGCAGTGGGTCAGAAGACCAACTATTCCCTACTCGCTACTCGCTACTCGCCAACGGGGCGGAGCCCCGTAACCATTCCGTTTCGTGTGAGTCATAAAGGGTATATAGTGCGGCGAATTGTTCACGGGAGCGAGACGGAGCGAGGTAAGGGGGTTTGGGCAGGGGGTTAGCTGTGATGATCGCCGTTTTCGTGGTTGTTCTGCTGGTCATCGTGTTTTTGCCGATCGTGTTCCAGTGAGCAACCGGACCAAAGGGAGGTAGGGTCTTGTCGGGTAACCTGGTGTACATCTTGGTGGTCGTCATCCTGGTGATAGTGGCGCTCCTGCTGCTCTCGCGGCTACTGTAACTTCGTCAACGCGCGAGCGGGGAGGTCTCTACATGCGGGGCGGGAGCATCGTCACTTTGGTGGTCATAGTCATCCTGGTCGTAGTGGTGCTTTACCTGCTCGGCGTCTTCTAGCAGGGAGCGTCCGACGCTCCTTGACCGCCGGGGGAGGGCGGGGTAGCATAGCCGCAACTTGCGGCGGTTGAGTAGAAAGATCATCGGGGCCCACGGAGCGCGATCTCCGTGGGCTTTGTCGTACCCGCTCTTAGGGACCAGAGAGGAGTCACTTTCCGTTTATGGAGATTGAGATCGGAAGGGGGAAGACGGCGCGCCGGGCCTACGGCCTGGACGAGATCGCCATAGTCCCCAGCCGCAGGACCCGCGACCCGGAGGATATTGACATCTCCTGGTCCCTGGGCGACCTGCACCTTGACTTGCCATGCCTCGCCAGCGCGCTCGACGCGGCCGTCGACCCGGTTACGGCCGGCATCATCGGCTCCCTGGGCGGCCTGGCCGTATTGAACCTCGAGGGGGTGCAGACGCGCTACGAGGACCCCGGCCCGGTCTTCGAGGAGATCGCCAGCTTGCCCGAGCAGAAGGCCACGCGGGTGATGCAGGAGATCTACGCCGAGCCTATCAAGGACGAGCTGATCTTCCGCCGCATCCAGGAGATAAAGGACAAGGGCGTCATCGCCGCCGCGTCCCTGACGCCTCAGAGGGTCGAGCGTTACCATCGGGCCGCCATAGAGGCGGGGTTGGACGTGCTCGTGATCCAGGGCACCGTCGTCTCCGCCGAGCACGTCTCCCGCTCGGTGGAGCCCCTGAACCTGATGGAGTTCGTCCCGTCTCTGAACGTGCCCGTCGTGGTTGGGGGCTGCGCGAGCTACTCGACGGCGCTGCACCTGATGCGCACCGGCGCCGTCGGCGTGCTGGTAGGCGTCGGCCCCGGGCGCATTTGCACGACGCGGGGCGTCATCGGGGTCGGCGTCCCCCAGGCGACCGCCGTGGCCGACGCCGCGGCCGCCAGGCTGCGCCACTACCTGGAGACCGGCGAGTACGTGAACGTCATAGCAGATGGCGGCATGCGTACCGGCGGCGACGTCGCGCGGGCCATAGCCTGCGGCGCCGACGCCGTGATGCTCGGGAGCGCCTTTGCCAAGGCCGAAGAGGCCCCTGGCCGCGGCTACTCCTGGGGGATGGCGACCTTCCACCCGACCCTCCCGCGCGGCACCCGCATCAGCACCCGGACCACAGGCACGCTGGAGGAGATCCTCACCGGCCCCGCCCGCGAGAACGACGGCACCCTCAACCTCATGGGCGCCCTCAGGATGAGCATGGCGACCACCGGCTACCAGAACATCCGCGAGTTCCAGAAGGCCGAGGTCATGTACGCCCCATCGCTGGCCACCGAAGGCAAGATCGAGCAGCGTTCCCAGGGCGTTGGGATGGGGAGATAGAGTCAGATAGTTAGGTAGTGAGGTAGTTAGATGCTAGTTTTTTCTATCTCACTATCTCACCAATAACTATCTCACTGGAGCGCAGCGACAAGGAGCGACAACTTGATCCTGGTACTCGACTTCGGCGGCCAGTACGCCCAACTCATCGCCCGCAGAGTCCGCGAGGCGCGAGTATATTCGGAGTTGATCCCCTACGACACGCCGGTCGAGGAGATCCGGCGCCGGGAGCCCGAGGGGATCATCCTCTCCGGCGGGCCGAACTCGGTCTATGACGAGGGCGCGCCGCGGGTGGACGCGGAGCTTTTCGAGCTCGACGTGCCCATGCTGGGCATCTGCTACGGGATGCAGCTCATGGCGCTGGTGCTCGGCGGCGAGGTGGGCGCGGTCCAGATAAAGGAGTACGGCCGCTCCGATCTGATCGTCAAGGGGCACGACGGCCTCTTCGCCGGTACCCCGGACGAGCAGAAGGCGTGGACGAGCCATGGCGACGCCGTCTTCTCCGCCCCCGAGGGCTTCGAGGTCACCGCCGAGACGCCGTCCGTACCGATAATCGCCTTCGAGGAGCGCGCCGGAAAACGGTTCGGGGTGCAGTTCCACCCCGAGGTCAGGCACACAGAGTACGGGCTCGACATCCTCAAGAACTTCCTCTTCGAGGCCTGCGAATGCAACCCGGAGTGGACCCCGGTCAACATCATCACCGACGCGGTGGAGAAGATCCGGGCCCAGGTCGGGGACTCGCGGGCGATCTGCGGGCTCTCCGGCGGGGTCGACTCCTCGACGGCGGCACTGCTCGTCCACCGAGCGATAGGCGACAACCTGACGTGCGTCTTCGTGGACCACGGGCTCTTGCGGCAGAACGAGGCCGAGCAGGTGGTCGAGGCGTTCACCGAGCGCTCCGACGTACCGCTGGTCCACTTAAACTCCAAGGGCCGTTTTCTGGACAAGCTCGCCGGGGTAACCGACCCCGAGGCGAAGCGCAAGATCATCGGCGAGGAGTTCATACGCACCTTCGAGGAGGAGGCGGGGAGCCTCGAGGACGCAACGTTCCTCGTGCAGGGCACCCTCTACAGCGACGTGATAGAGAGCGGGACGCGCGACGCGGCCCGCATAAAGAGCCACCATAACGTCGGGGGGTTGCCCGAGGTCATGGACCTCGACCTCGTCGAGCCGCTGAGGAACCTGTTCAAGGACGAGGTTCGGGTCGTGGCGGCTGAGCTCGGGATGCCCGAGCGCCTGGTGTGGCGCCAGCCGTTCCCTGGGCCCGGGCTGGCCATCCGGGTCATAGGCGACATCACCGCCGAGAGGCTGGAGATCCTGCGCCGGGCCGACTTCATCTTGCAGGACGAGATCCGCGCCGCGGGCCTGTACCGCGAGCTGTGGCAGAGCTTCGCCGTCCTGCCGGCCATACACTCCGTCGGCGTCATGGGCGACGCCCGCACCTACGCCTACCCCGTGGTCATCCGGGCCGTCACCTCCGACGACGCGATGACCGCCGACTGGGCGAGGCTGCCCTACGACCTTCTGGAGAAGATCAGCAACCGCATCATCAACGAGGTCCCCGGCGTGAACCGCGTCGCCCTGGACATCACCAGTAAGCCGCCAGGCACCATCGAGTGGGAGTGAGCTACGTAGCACGCTCCTGCTTCGCCTCCGCTGTCAGCCCGGCGCTTCGCGCCTTTCAGCCCGCTTCGGCCTTTTCAGGCCTCGCTCTCGGCACGCCCGCTGCGCGGGCTTTCAGCCAACCGCCAAGGGGGTCGCTACGCGTGGCGGCTACTCGTTCGACGGCTGCGAGGTTTCTACCGGTATTCGTCTCCTAAGCGCACCACGGTTGCAGTCCAGCGGCCGGAAGCTGACGGCTGAAAGCGAGGGCCGCCAGGCCTGACGCGGGCTGAGAGCGGAGGCGTTAGCCGGAGCGGGCTGACAAGCCGCCGAAGGCGGCGTGCTGTTTAACCTACATTTAGCGCGGAGTTAACAAAACTGAAACTAAACCGTCTCTGCCATGCCCTATGATCGTGGCCGGTGAACTGACTATTTATGCATTGGTTTGAGCCGAGAGGAGACGATGGGTTGATTAGCGGCGGGCGATTGAGGATTATAGGGGTGGCGTCTCTCTTGATGGCGTCTCTCGCGCTGGCCGCCTGCGGCGGCGGTGGGGGGCAGGGCGGTGGCGGCGAGGCGGTCTCGGGCGAGATAAGGATCGAGGGCTCCTCCACGGTGCAGCCGATCACCCAGGCGGCGGCGGAGCTGTTCCGGGAGGAGAACCCGGACGCGCGCATAGAGGTCGGTGGCGCCGGCACCAGCGACGGCTTCGAGGCGTTCTGCCAGGGCGACACCCAGATCTCCGATGCCTCCAGGCCGATAGACCTGGCCGAGGAGGTGCCGGTGTGCGAAGAGAACGGGGTCGAGTTCATAGAGATCCCGGTCGCCTACGACGGCATCTCGGTCGTGGTCAACCCTGACAATAACTGGGCGACCGACATCACGAGCGAGGAGCTCAAGACGATGTGGGAGCCGCAGGCGGAGGACCAGATCACCACGTGGAACCAGGTGCGTTCCAGCTGGCCCGACAGGCCGCTGGACCTCTACGGTCCCGGTACCGAGTCGGGTACGTACGAGTTCTTCAACGAGACCATCGTCCAGAACGAGGAGGAGACCAACCGCTCGGACTACGAGGCGAGCGAGGACGACAACGTTCTCGTCCAGGGCGTCGCCGGCGACGAGAACGCGCTCGGCTACTTCGGTTTCTCCTACTACGAGAACAACCGGAACAAGCTCAAGGTGCTTGCCCTAGACGGCGTGAAGCCTACCGCGGATACGATCCGCTCCGGCGGGTACTTGCTGTCGCGTCCGCTGTTCATCTACGTGAACGCGCAGTCGCTGAAGAACAACGACGCGGTGCAGCCGTTCGTCGACTTCTATCTCTCCGAGCAGAACCTCAACAGGCTGGTTGAAGCCGCGAAGTACGTGACGTTGCCCAACAGCCTGGAGCAGGAGGCGCGGACCCATTACGAGGACCGCATCACCGGCACCGTCTACAACGCGGAAGGGGAGCCGAAGGGCGGCGACCTGGAGACGGCATTGCAGCAGTCGCAGTAGGGGGTTGGTTAGGAGTAAGATAGGGCACGCAAGCATCGGGGCCGGGCAATGGACCGGCCCCTGTTTTCTAGCAACGAGCTTCCGGAGGGTTCTTAGTGGCGGTTGAAGCGGGAGGGACCAGGTCCAGGGAAGACGCCTGGAAGCGCAACAGCCGCGGCAGGGAGGCCCGGGAGCGGATAATCAAGTTCCTGCTCACCGCCTGCGCGTACCTGTCGATCTTCACGACGTTCGGCATCGTCGTCGTGCTCTTCGAGGAGACTGTGCGGTTCTTCCTGGATGTCTCCCCCGTGGAGTTCTTGACCTCGACGCAGTGGAACCCGTCGCAGGGCGACTTCGGCATCTTGCCGCTAGTCTACGGCACGCTCGTAGCGACCTTTATCGCCATAGCCTTGGCGCTTCCGGTGGGCCTGCTCACGGCCATCTACCTGAGCGAGTACGCTCCGAGGTCGCTGCGGCGGTGGCTCAAGCCGGCGCTCGAGATCCTGGCCGGGGTGCCCACCGTTGTCTACGGGTACTTCGCCCTGACGTTCATCACGCCGTTTCTCAGGGACAGCGTCTTCCCCGGCGTTGACTCGTTCAACGCGCTCGCCGCCGGGCTCATCATGGGCGTGA
This sequence comes from uncultured Rubrobacteraceae bacterium, assembly GCA_963769655.1. Taxonomy (GTDB): domain Bacteria; phylum Actinomycetota; class Rubrobacteria; order Rubrobacterales; family Rubrobacteraceae; genus CAVYMT01. Next base: position 298,341 of record CAVYMT010000008.1, read on the forward strand.
TGATCATCCCGACGGTTGCCTCGGTCAGCGAGGACGCCATCTACGCGGTGCCGCGGTCCCTGCGGGAAGGTGCCTACGCCCTGGGCGCGACCAAGCGCGAGACCGCGACGAAGATCGTGGTGCCCGCCGCCCTGTCAGGGATCGTGGCGGCGGTGATCCTCGGCGTCTCACGCGCCATCGGGGAGACGATGATCGTGACCATTGCGATGGGCGCCCAGGCGAACTGGCTCGGAAGCCCGCTCGAAGGCATGCAAGCGATGACGGCCTACATCGTCCAGGTGGTGGGCGGGGAGACGCCGCGCGACTCTATTACCTTCAAGTCCATCTTCGCGGTTGGGTCGGCGCTGTTCTTGATCACCCTGACCCTCAACCTCGTGAGCTACTGGTTTGTCCGGCGATACAGGGAGATCTACTAGTGGCGCAGAGCACAACACCCGCCGAGCGGCAACAAGGCGGACCCGCAGGATCGGACTTCAAGGCCTCGATGTCCACCAGGTACGGGCTCGACCGGGCCTTCACCGTGCTGGTGACGGTTGCGGCGCTGTTCGGCATCATCGTCCTCGCCCTGCTGCTGGTGGACGTGATCCGGGACGGCGCTCCGATGCTGAGCCTGAACTTTTTGACGAGCTTCCCGTCGCAGATCTTCCCGGAGAACGGGGGCATCTACCCCGCGCTGATCGGCTCGCTGTGGTTGCTCGCGCTGACGGGGCTCATAAGCGTGCCCCTGGGGCTCGGAGCCGCCGTGTACCTCGAGGAGTACGCCGAAGACACGCGCATCAACCAGATAATCGAGATCAACATCTCCAACCTCGCCGGGGTGCCCTCGGTGATCTACGGCCTGCTCGGCCTCGGCATCTTCGTGCAACTCCTGGCGCCGGTCACCGGCGGCGGCAGCGTGCTCACCGGCGCGCTGACATTGAGCTTGCTCATACTCCCGGTCATCATCGTAGCGACGCGGGAGGCGCTGCGGGCCATCCCCGCCTCCATCCGCGAGGGCGGTTTCGCGCTCGGGGCGACGCGATGGGAGGTGATCTGGAGCCACCTGCTGCCGATGGCGCTGCCGGGCGCCCTGACGGGCATAATCCTGGCGCTCTCGCGGGCCATCGGCGAGGCGGCCCCGCTGCTGGTCGTCGGGGTCTCGCTGTACCAGACCTACGCCACCACCGGCCCGTTCGACGGCTACATGGCGCTGCCCACCCAGATCTACGACTGGATCAGCCGTCCCCAGCAGATCTTCCAGGAGTCCGCTGCGGCGGGGATCGTGGTGGCGATGGTGGTTTTGCTCCTGGCGAACTCGGTCGCCATCTTGTTGCGGAACAGGTACCAGACGCGTGCCTGACGACGGTACTTGGGAAGGAAAGGTGCTAGCCTGATGGATACTGAGAGGTCCAGGAAGGAGCGGAGGGTGTCAGAGGCGTCGAGGGAGCAGCGCGACGTCGAGCAGAGAGGCGACGGCGCGCCCCCTGGTGATGGCCCTACCCTCGGCATGAAGGTCGAGGACCTCTCCGCCTTCTACGGCTCCTTCAAGGCCGTCACCGACGTCAGCATGGACATCCAGGCCAACAAGGTCACGGCGCTCATCGGGCCGTCAGGCTGCGGGAAGAGCACGTACATCCGCTGCCTGAACCGGATGCACGAGGTGATCCCCGGCGCCCGCGCCGAAGGGACGGTGACGCTCGGGGACCAGGACATCTACGCCAAGGACTCCGACCCGGTGGTGATCCGCCGCAGGGTAGGGATGGTCTTCCAGAAGCCGAACCCGTTCTCGAAGTCGATCTACGAGAACGTAGCATGGGGCGCCAGGATCAACGGCTTCCGCGGGGACATGGACGAGATGGTCGAGCGGTCGCTCAGACAAGCCGCGCTGTGGGAGGAGGTCAAGGACCGGCTCAAGGAGAGCGGCTACGGTCTCTCGGGCGGCCAGCAGCAACGGTTGTGCATCGCCAGGACGCTCGCGGTGGAGCCCGAGGTCATCCTCATGGACGAGCCGGCGAGCGCTCTTGACCCGGTCTCGACGCAGAAGATCGAGGACACCATGGCCGATCTCAAAAAGAGCTACACAGTGGTCATCGTGACGCACAACATGCAGCAGGCGGCCCGTATCTCGGATTTCACGGGCTTCTTCTACATCGAGAACATGGGCGACCCGGGTCGGCTCTGGGAGTTCGACGATACGGAGAAGGTGTTCTCCAACCCCGAACGCAAGGAGACGGAAGACTACGTTACCGGCCGGTTCGGCTAGAGGGGGTTTCGGAATGCCGCGCGAAACCTTCCAGCAAGAGCTAGACGAGCTTTTGGCGGACGTGGCCGCCCTCGGCGAGGATGTCGAGGGGTCCCTGCGGAACATGGTGTCGTCGATGGAGACGAGGGACGCCGCCGCCGCCGAGAGCGAGCTAGGCGTAGACGTCCTCTACAAGACCCGGGGGATGGAAATAGAGAGGGACTGCATGATCTTGCAGGCCCGACAGGCCCCCGTTGCCAGGGACCTTCGCTCCATCTATACCGCCCAATCGGTGACGAACCACCTCGTGCGCTCGGGTGCGCTGACGGAGCACATCTGCCACGCCCTGGTGGACACCGCCGAAGCCGAGCGCGACGAGGATCTCGAGGCCGCCCTCATCGAGATGGCCCGGACGGCGCGCAACATCTTCCGCGAGGGGCTAGACGTCTTCAAAGATCGCGACATCGACCGCGCCCGCGACCTGCAGGCCAAAGACGACAAGGTGGACCTCCTCTACTCGGAGGCTTTGAACCTGATCGCCAACCCCTCAGAGGGGGGATCCGGGTCCCCGGAGTGGCGGATGAGGGCCGCCCTGATGGTCCACTACCTGGAGCGCATCGCCGACCACGGCGTGGACGTTGGCGGTAGCGCCGTCTTCCTGGTGACCGGGGAGCGGATCGAGGACGCGATGCGCCAATACCTGGAACGCAACGTGGACGGAGAGGGCGACGGCGCGTAACCCTCCGGGAGGTCCTGGCCGCCGCCCACGGGCCACGAACGCTCGCGCCAAACGGGGGGTTGTGGCCTGCGCATCTCTGCTACAATCTGGGGTGGTGGCACGCTTCGGTTGGTCGGGTGGTATGTCTTGAGGCTCACGCAGAAAAGCAAGTACGCGGTGCGGGCGCTCGTGGAACTTGCGCTCAACGATTGTGACCAGCCCTTGGGCGTCGCGGAGATCGCGCGCCGCCAGCGTATCCCCGAGCGTTTTCTGGAGCAGATCCTGTGCGAGCTGCGGCGTGAGGGGCTACTCGTGAGCCGCCGCGGGGCGCACGGAGGCTACCGCTTCGGGATGCCCCAGGAAGAGATCACCGTCCTGGACGTCGTGGAGATCCTGGACGGAGAGGTCCGACCGGCCCGATGCTCGGCCGGAGGGGTCTGCTACATCGCGGATGCCCCCCTTTGCGTGACCAGCAAGGTCTGGGACGAGGCCCGCGAGGCCCTCGAAGGCGTCTTCGGGCGCTACAGCATCGCCGCCCTGGCCGAATCCGAACGCCTGGAGCGCGAGCGCCGAGGTTCGCGCGAGGCCACCACCGTCGGCGGCTAGCGCTTCCTGCAAGACCTCATCTCCCATCTCAACGACCGCACCGGGCTGACCGAATCCCAGGTGGATGTTGCGGGCAAGACTTACCGTGTAACGCACCCCGCCGCAGCCGACGCCCTGATCGACGAGTCCGACTTCGACCGCGACGAGCGGCTGCCCTACTGGGCCGAACTGTGGCCCAGCGCCATCGCCCTGGTCCGCCACCTCGCGGGCCGCGACCTGGCCGGAAAACGCGTCGTGGAGCTGGGTTGCGGTGTCGGCCTACCCTCGATCGTGGCGCTGGAGCGTGGCGCCCGGGTGCTCGCCACCGACCACTACGATGCCGCGCTCGTGTTCGCCCGTCACAACGCCCGGAGGAACCTCGGCCGCGAGCCCGAGACCCTGCCGCTGGACTGGCACGCCCCCGGAGATCTCACCGCCCTGGGCAGCTTCGACCTCGTCATCGCCGCCGACGTCCTCTACGAAGGACGCAACGTCCCCGCCCTCGCTACCCTGGTCCCCGCTTTGCTGGCGCACGATGGCGAGGCGATCGTCGCGGACCCCCGTCGGGACAGCGCCCCGCGCTTCCTCGCAAGCATGCAGCGGAACGGGTTTCGGGTCGCGACGGACGACGCCATCGTGGGACGAGAGGGCCGCGACGTGCGGGTGCGGGTGCACCGGTTCTGGCGAGGGTTTTAAGCCCTTTTGCTGGTATAATTCCTGACTCGTGCTCCTGGAATCGTTAAACCCAACCCAGCTTGACGCCGTCAAGCACACCGAGGGTCCGCTCCTGATCCTCGCCGGCGCCGGGAGCGGAAAGACCCGCGTGCTAACGCACCGTATCGCCTACCTCCTCGATGAGGGCATCGCCGCCCCCGAGGAGATCCTGGCCATAACCTTCACCAACAAGGCCGCCCGCGAGATGAAGGACCGGGTGGCCCTGCTGGTTGGCCCGGACTCGCGCAAGATGTGGGTCTCGACCTTCCACGCCTTCTGCGCCCGCATCCTCAGGGCGCACGCCGACAAGCTCGGCTACAAGCGCGAGTTCACCATCTACGACGGGGCCGATTCCAGGTGCGGCTCGTCAAGCGGTGCATCGTCGAGCTCGGCAAGGACCCGAAACGTTTCAACCCCCGGTCGTTCCGCGAACCAGATCAGCGCGGCCAAGAACGTCCTCACGAGCCCCGACGACTATCTGCGCAACACCGAGGGCTACATCGCCGAGAACGTCGCCGAGGTCTACGACCTGTACCAGCGACGCCTCTACGATAACAACGCCATGGACTTCGACGACCTCATCATGCAGACCGTCGGCCTCCTCGAAGTCTTCCCCGAGGTCCGCGAACGCTACCAGGCGCGCTTCAGGTACATCCACGTCGACGAATACCAGGACACCAACCACGCCCAGTACCGTCTGGTCAACATCCTCGCCGCCGCACACCGTAACTTGTGTGTCGTTGGCGACGACGATCAGTCAGTCTACTAGCTGGCGCGGAGCGGATATACGGAACATCCTGGACTTCGAGCGGGACTATCCTGAGGCGAAGGTCGTCAAGCTGGAGCAGAACTACCGCTCGACGCAGACTATCCTGGACGCGGCGAACGCGGTGGTGGCGAACAACGCCTCGCGCAAGGCGAAGGAGCTGTGGACGGCGGGGCCAGAGGGCGAGCGCATCCGGGTGTTCGCCGCGGTTGACGAGTACGCCGAGGCGCGGTACGTGGTCTCCGAGGTCGAGAGTCTCGTGGACGGCGGGGGCTCGCCGCGGGACATCGCGGTCTTCTACAGGACCAACGCGCAGAGCCGGGCGCTCGAGGACGTGCTGGTGCGGGAAGGGGTTCCGTACCAGATCGTCGGCGGCGTCAGGTTCTACGAGCGGGCGGAGATCAAGGACGCCATGGCGTACCTGGCGGTGATCTCGAACCCCAGCGACTCCGGGTCCCTGGAGCGGATCATCAACGTCCCCAAGAGGGGCCTCGGGGCGACCTCGGTCGGGAGGTTGCAGGAGTACGCCCGGCGCGACGGGATCTCCCTCTACGAGGCGCTGGCCGAGGCGGACCGGGCCGACCTGACGGGGGCCGCGAAGAAGGGCTGTCGCGGCTTTGCGCGAGCTTTTCGAGGGATGGCGGGTGGCCGCCCGGGAGGTGCCTCCGGCGGAGTTGATCGGGGCGGTCCTCGACGAGTCGGGGTACCGCAAGGAGCTCGAGACGGAGAACACCGTCGAGGCCGAGTCGCGGCTGGAGAACCTCGAGGAGCTGATCAACGCCGCCAGGGAGTACGAGCGGGTGGAGGGCGACCCGACGCTGGACGGGTTCCTGCAGGAGCAGGCGCTGTACTCCGAGCAGGACTCCCTGGTCTCGGAGGGCGGCAGGGTCACGCTCATGACGCTGCACAACGCCAAGGGCCTCGAGTACCGGCCACGTCTTCGTGGTCGGGATGGAGGAGGGGACCTTCCCGCACGCCCGATCGCTCGACGAGCAGAACCTCGAGGAGGAGCGGCGGCTGGCCTACGTCGGCATCACGCGGGCCATGAAGACCCTGACGCTCACCTACGCCAAGCTGCGCTCCAACTGGGGCGAGCGGGAGTACCGGATGCCCTCGCGCTTTCTCTCGGAGATCCCGGAGGAGCACAAGTCCGGGACCGTCCCCGGCGCGACCGGCGCCCGAGGAAGCGGCGGGTGGGGCCTGGCGCTGAACCGCGGGGGCGGCCGGGGAGCAGCCCCCGGCGCCGGTGCCGTACAGGGCGGGGGAGCAGGTCCGCCACGCCAAGTTCGGGGTGGGTGAGGTTGTCGAGGCCGGTGGCGGGAAGGTCGTCGTCAGGTTCGGCGCGCAAGAGAGGACCTTCGTGCCGGAGCTGGCGCCGTTGAGCAAGGCCTGAGTGTTGGCCAGGACGTTGTCGGGCCGGCGCCCGCGGAACAGCGTTTCGGAGACTTTCACAAGAGGAGAGCAGCGATGCCCCACGTCTACGTGACAGGACACAAGAACCCCGACACCGACACGATAGCCTCGGCCATCGGCTACGCCGAGTACAAGAACCTCGTCGATCCGGAGAACTACTACGCGCCGGCCCGGCTTGGGGAGGTGAACACCGCAGACGGCCTGGGCCCTGAAGAGGAGCGGTGCCAAAGAGCCGGAGCTGTTGCGGCACATCATGCTCAGGGTCAAGGACGTGATGCACGAGGACCTGGTCGTCGCGCACAGGGACGACCCCTTGCGCAACGTCGGGATCGCCATGTCCAAGAGGAACATCGGTCAGGTGCCCATCGTGGACGACGACGGTGCGCTGGTCGGCATCGTCACGGAGCGCGACCTCGCCCGGATGTACGTGCGCGAGTCTCGGGGGGCGTCTTCGTTCGCCGAGAGCCCGGTCGCGGTCGGGGCGATGGTCGAGGTGCTCGAGGGAGAGCTCCTGGTCGGCGACGAGGGCTACGAGTCCTACGGGCAGCTCTGGGTCATCTCCATGGGCGTCGACTCGATGGGCAAGAGCATGGATCCCGGGGACGTCGTGGTCATCGGGGACCGCGAGAAGGCCCAGAGAAAGGCCATAGAGCTCGGGGCCGGGGTGCTCGTCGTCTCCAACGGGGTGCGCCCCTACGATGAGGTCCTACGGCTGGCCGAGGAGAAGGGCACGACGGTCGTCCTCTCGCCCCTGGACTCCTACGTGACGAGCCGCCTGATCCAGCTCTCCGTCCCTTGCTGGGAGGTGATGAGCGAGAATCCCCTCACCGTCGACCCCGAGGATTTGACGACGGAGATCACCGAGAGCGTCATGGAGGTCCACTACCGGGCGGCAATCGCGGTGGACCGCGACCGGGTGCCCGTTGGCGTCGTCTCCAGAACCGACCTGTTGAACCCCCAGCCCCGGCGCGTGCTCCTGGTGGACCACGCCGAGGTAGGGCAGAGCATCGAGGGGGTCCAGAAGGCGCAGGTCGTCGAGATCCTGGACCACCACCATGTCGGCGACATCGAGACGACCTCTCCTATCCCCGCCATCTTCGACCCCGTGGGCTCCACGGCCACCCTCATCCTGGAGCGCTACAAGGCCAGCGGGCTGACCCCCGAGGAGCCTACCGCGATCATGCTGCTCTCGGCCGTGCTCTCGGACACGGTGGTCCTGAACTCGCCGACCACCACCGACCGCGACCGCAAGGTCGTCAAGTACCTCGAGGAGCTGCTCGACCTGGACGCGGAGAAGTTCGGGCGGGAGATGTTCGAGGCCTCCTCGGACGTCTCGGACCTCTCGGCGGAGGAGATCGTCAACCGCGACGCCAAGGAGTACGCGACGAGCACCGGCGAGAAGATGTGCGTCGCCCAGATAGAGACCGTGGGGATCGGCGCGCTGGAGCGTAAGGACGAGCTGACCGACGCCCTCGAAGACCTGCGCTCGGACAACGACTACCTGTTCGCCGCGCTGATGGTCACCGACATCATCGGCGGCGGCACCGAGCTCCTCTGCGCCGGCGAATGCGCCCACGTGGAGAGAGCCTTCGAAGCCACGGCCGAGAACGGGGTCATAGAGCTCCCCGGCGTCATGAGCCGCAAAAAGCAGGTCGCCCCCAAGCTTCTCGCGGTCCTCTAGGATGGGTTGGTAGCCGCATTCCTCCGCACCGGGTAAACCGCCGGCGTGTCGGATAGGGCCACCTTCGATCGGCTGGCCGGCGCGCTGCCTGACGTGGCACGGTGGGTCGAGGTCCGTTCGATGCTGCGCGCGGGCGATTGCGAGGTGTTCGGGCTCGAGGACGGAGCGGAGATCTCCTTCGTCGCCCGCGACACGGGGTATCCCGCGATCTTCGTGGTCGGACGTCCGGCGCCGAGCGCCATCCGGGCGGCCGTGGATCGTGGGCGGGAAGGGGTCGAGGTCGTCTCGGCGTCCGAAGGCGCCGAGTGGGTAGCCGCCGCGCTGCCTGGGTGGCGGACGCGGTCGATCACGCTCCACCTGCTCGGAGACGAGCCCCGGCTACCCGAGGTTCCCGAGGGTACCGTGCGCCTCATGGAGCTTTCGGAGCTGCAACTCGCGCAGGGGTTGCCGCCCGACCTGCGGTCCGAGCTGACAACCTTCGCGCAGGATGCCGCCATCGCCGCCAGCTTCGCCGATGACCGCCCGGTGGCGTTCTGCTACGCGGACGATACCGAGGGGCTGTGGGATATCTCCATAGACACGCTGGAAAGCCATCGCAGGCAGGGGCACGCGGCCCGGTGCGTCGCTTACATGGTCGATCACATGCGGCGGCGGGGAAAGATGCCGGTCTGGGCGGCGGAGGAGACCAACCTGCCATCGATGCGGCTGGCGGCGAAGCTCGGGTTCGTCCCGGTGGACGAGCTCCGTCTGTTCCTGGCCCCGCGATAGAGGTCAGGCCCTGCGCTAAGATCTGCTGGACGATGCAAAGATGGGAGAGAAGATGATATCCGAAGAGCAGGTGCGACACGTCGCCAACCTCGCCAGGCTGGGGCTCACGGACGAGGAGGTCGAGAAGATGGAGGGACAGCTCGGCGCCATCCTCGGGACAGCATCGAGAAGATCCGGGAGCTCGACCTCGCCGACGTACCGCCGACGGCGAACCCCCTCAACCTGACGAACGTCCTCAGGCCCGACGAGCCCCGCGCCGAGCTGCCGCGCGAGGAGGCGCTCTCCACGGCCCCCGAGGGCGGGGCCGTCGACGACCACTTCGCCGTACCGAGGATCGACTGAGGTGGGCGGCGACGGACTGCTGAGCCTATCGGCCCACGAGCTATCGGAGAGGGTAGCGGCCGGCGACGTCTCCGTCCGCGAGGCGGCGGAGGTCGCCAACCGGCGCGTCGAGGAGGTCGACGGCCGGTTGAACGCGTTCGTCACCCCGACCCCGGAGCTCGCCGTCGAGCGGGCCGGGAGGGTGGATAGGCGCGTGGCCGACGGCGGCATCCGGCCGTGGGAGGCGGTGCCGCTCACGGTAAAGGACGTGCTCTCGACCCGCGGGGTGAGGACGACGTGCGGCTCGAAGATCCTCGAGAACTTCGAGCCCCTCTACGACGCCTCCGCGCTCTCGAACTTCGGCGAGGATCTCGTCATGGTCGGCAAGTCCAACATGGACGAGTTCGCCATGGGCTCCTCGACGGAGAACTCGGCCTACGGACCGACCCGCAATCCCTGGGATACCGACCGCGTGCCCGGCGGCTCCTCGGGCGGCTCGGCGGCGGCGGTCGCGGCCGGCGAGGGCTGGTGGGCGCTAGGGACCGACACCGGCGGCTCGGTGCGCCAGCCGGCGGCGCTGTGCGGCATCGTGGGCCTCAAGCCCACCTACGGGCGCGTCTCGCGCTACGGCCTGATCTCCTTCGGCTCCTCGCTCGACCAGATCGGGCCCATGACCCGCGACGTGCGCGACTCGGCCCTCCTCTTGCAGGCGATCGCCGGCCACGACCCTCTGGACTCCACGAGCGCCAACGTCGAGGTGCCTGACTACCTCGGTACCCTGGAGGACGGCGTCGATGGCCTGAGGGTGGGGGTGGTGACGGAGCTCATGGACGAGCGCATCGACGCCGGCGTGCGCGAGGTCGTACGAGACGGGTGACGCGAGGGCTCGAGGACGCCGGGGCCGAGGTGGGGGAGGTCAGCCTGCCGCACGCGTACTACGCGCTGGAGGCTTACTACATCATCGCGCCGGCAGAAGTCTCGTCCAACCTGGCGCGCTTCGACGGGGTCCGTTACGGTCTCAGGGTGCCGGCCGACGGGGTGCACGAGATGTACCGGAAGACCCGCGAGGAGGGGTTCGGGGCCGAGGCGAAGCGCAGGATCATGCTCGGCACCTACGCCCTCTCCAGCGGCTACTACGACGCCTACTACGCCCAGGCCCAGAAGGTCCGCACCAGGATCATCGAGGACTTCCGCTCGGCCTACGCCCGCTACGACGTCCTCGTCTCGCCGACCTCGCCCTCGGTGGCGTTCGAGATCGGCTCCAAGATCGACGACCCGCTCGCCATGTACCTGCAGGACATCTGCGCCGTCCCGGCGTCGCTCGCCGGCGTCCCGGCCATAAGCATCCCCGGAGGGCTCTCCGACGGCCTGCCGGTCGGCGTCCAGCTCATGGGCGACTACTTCACCGAGCCGATGCTGCTCAGGGCCGCCCGCGCCGCCGAGCAGCGTCGCCGACTTCCGCTTCGAGCCGAGACCGTAAGCGGAGGTAGGGGCGATTCGCGAACCGCCCCTACCTCCGCGCCGGCAGCCATCAGCCCGCTACGGCCTGCGGCCTCCGCTCTCAGCCGTCAGCTTTTCTGTTCCTGCTGACGGCTGAAGGCTGATGGCTCTAAGTTACGCGGCTTGGCCTTTCGGTATCGTTACCGCCCTGGATGCGGCGCACCTGGAAGCCGGCGATCACCAGCAGGATCCCGAACACGATGGCGTAGGCGCCGATCAGCCACACGAGCGAGAGGATGCCCACGGCCGGCAGGACGGCGAGGAGCACACCGAAGAGCACGGAGAGCGCGCCGCCCAGGATCAGGGCCCACTCGCCCTGGATCTCGTTGCGCAGCCTTATGGCCGTGGCTATCTCCGATGAACCCGGTCACGAGGGACCACGCGGCGATGAGGTAGAGCAGCGCTACGGCCGCCAGGCCGGGGACGACGAAGGCGATCAGGCCGGCAACGATGCTCACGATGCCCTCGAGGAGCAGCAGCCAGCGCGGCGTCCCCGACCTGGTCCCCCCGAACACGCCCACGATCGAGAATATGCCGTCGACCAGGGCGTAGGCGCCGAAGAGCAGGATAAGGGCCTCCAGTGCGATGTCCGGCCGCAGGAGGGCGGCGAGGCCGAAGAGTATGGCGACGGCGCCCCGGAGCGCCAGGGCCCACCAGTGGCCGGTCTCGGTGGGCAGGACCGGTGTTGCTTGCGGCTGGCTCACGTGTTCCTCCTTCTCCCGGGCTTGCTGACCTTCCATCTCGCAGGGACCGGCGGCGGATGACCGGCGCGCTGCCCCAACGCTTCCGGTGCATATTATGCCGGTTGCGGCCGCGAGCGTATAGACTTGACGCGTTCGATGGGAAGGAGATACGACATGAAGACGAACGGCTCAGGCTCGGCCGGGAACGATCCGTCCACCCCGGGGGGCCCGCGGGTGGAGCGGGCCATGGCCCGGACGAGCGACGCACCGCTCAGGAAAGGGAATAAGCTCGAGCTCCTCGAGAACGGGCCCGCGACCTACGATGACTGGATCTCCGCCATCGGCCGCGCCGAAAAGTGGGTCCACCTCGACAACTACATCTTCCAGAATGACACCACGGGCAAGAGGTTCGCCGCCGCGCTTTCCGAGAGGGCGGCCGCGGGCATCCCGGTGCGTGTGCTCCACGACTGGTTCGGGTGCCTGGACGTACCCCGCTCGTTCTGGGACGAGCTCAAAGGGGCGGGCGTGGAGGTGCGGGCGGTCAACCCGCCGACCGTCGGGGTTCCTCTGGGCTTGATCCGGCGCGACCACCGCAAGCTGATCGGGGTAGACGGGGAGTACGCCTCCACCGGCGGGGTGTGCATCTCTGACGGCTGGCTCGTCCGCTCCCCCGACACCGGTCTGCCATACAGGGACACGGCGGTGGGGGTTTGCGGACCGGCGGTGGCCGACGTTGAGCGGGCCTTCGCCGGAATATGGGATGAGGCCGGAGATCCCTTGCCCGACGATGAGCGTCCGGCGGCCGATCGGATACCGGCCGCGGGGGATCAGGCGGTGCGGGTGGTGGTCCAGGAGCCCAGGAGGATGCGCACCCTGAGGATGCTCGAGCTGCTTACCTCTGGGGTCGAGCGGAGGTTGTGGATCACCGACGCCTACTTCCTGTCGATGCCCACGCTCACCCAGGCCTTGATGTCGACCGCCCGCGACGGGGTGGACGTCAGGGTCCTGGTGCCGGCGACCAACGACATAGCCTGGATCGGGGCGGCCTCGCGGACCGGCTACCGGCAGTTCCTGGAGTCGGGGGTGAGGATCTTCGAGTACTCGGGGCCCATGATCCACGCCAAGACCCTTGTCGCGGACGGACGGTGGTCGAAGGTGGGCTCGACGAACCTGAACATCAGCAGCCTGTTCGCCAACTGGGAGATAGACTTGGTGGCCGAGGACGAGGGCTTCGCCTCCGAGATGGAGCGCCTCTTCGAAGACGACCTCGCCAACGCGCGCGAGGTGCGGCTGGTGAGGACGGCGCACGAGGACAGGGTGCGGCCGGAGCGCCGGATCGGCGACGCGGACCGCGACGCCCGCCGCGACACCCGCCGCGGGGTCGTGGGCAGCGGGACGGGCTCGGGGGCCACCCTTGCCAGGGTGGGTAGCGTGGCGCTGCAGAAGAGCGGGGCCCCGATCGAAACGCACGAGAAGGCCCTCGCCGGCGCGGTGAGCGGCGTTCTGCTCGGGGCGTCGCTGGCCGGGCTGCGTTTCCCGCGTCTCATCGCCTGGCCGCTCGCGGTGGGCGGCGCCATCATCGGAGGCCTCGGCGTCGTACGCGCCGCGCGGTCCTTCTTAGAGGATGGTGGACCGGACACTTCCCCCGCCACAGAGAGCGTGTCCTCCGACGAGCCGGGCCGCGACGTCTAGAGGATTGTCCTTGAACCACGCCCGAGCCCGGGGCAAGGCTCGTTGAGCCTGCGCGTCTACGTCCTGGCCCTCGGGACCTTCGCCATAGGGACGGGAACCTTCGTGGTCACCGGGCTGCTGGACGCTGTCGCCGGTGCTCTGTCGGTCCCGCTCGGGACCGCCGGGTACGTGATCACGGTCTTCGCCCTGTCCTACGCGGTGGGCTCTCCGCTGCTGGTTGCCGTCACCGGCCGGGTGGCGCGGCGACGGTTGCTGATCTCCGCCCTAGTCCTCTTCGCCCTGGCGAACGTCGCGGCTGCGCTCGCACCCTCGTTCTCGTGGCTGCTGGGCGCCAGGGTGCTGGGAGCCCTCGGCGCGGCGGTCTTTACGCCGGTGGCCGGGGCGGTGGCCGCCGAGCTTGCCCCGCCGGAGCACAGGGGCCGGGCGCTCTCGATCGTCCTCGGCGGCCTGAGCGTTTCGTGGGTCGTCGGCATCCCTCTGGGCTCCGTGGTCGGTGACGCCTTCGGCTGGCGGGCGAGCTTCGTGCTGGTCGCGATCCTGGCGGCGCTGGCCGTGTTGGGCGTGGCGGCCCTGCTGCCGGTCGTACGGGTCGCGCCGGAGGTAGCGCTGCGAGAGAGGCTTGCCATCGCCAGGAACGGCGCCGTCCTTCAAGCCGTCGGCATCACGGCGCTCGGGGTCGCGGCTGGCTTCGTGGTGCTCACCTACATTCGGCCGCTGCTCGAAATACTGACGGGTTTCGGAGGGGGCGGGATCGGTGCCCTGCTCTTCGTTTTCGGCCTCGCCGCGGTCGGGGGGACGGCCCTCGGCGGCTTCGCTTCTGACCGCTTCGGCTACCACAGGAGCGTCGACCCCGATACTGGTCGTGCTCGCCGCCTCGCTCCTCTGCTTCTCGTTGCTCTCGAACGCGCGGGCCGCGTCGCCCTTCGCCATAGCCGGTACCACGACGGCCCTGGTGACCTGGAGCGTGGTCGGGTTCGCCCTCATACCCTTGCAACAGTACCGGTTGATCGGGATCGCGCCGGAGGAAGGGAACGAGGTCTTGGCCCTGAACGCGTCGGCCATCTATCTGGGGCAAGGCGCGGGCTCGTACGTTGGAATCCTGATCCTTGGCCCTGGCTCCCTGGCCTCCCTCGGGTGGGCCGGCGCCCTGTGCGCGGCGCTGGGCCTCGTCTTGTTGGCGGGGGGCGGGCGCGCCGACCGCAAAAAGATCGTGGGGCAAAGACCACCTCCCCCTTAGAATCGTTGCGGGGGCCCGCGAGAGTGCGGGCCAGGATCCCGAAGGGGAGGTCCAGAGCATGGTGAAGAGCGAAGCCAGGACGGTCGACGCGTATCTGGCCGACGCGCCCGAGGAGCGGCGGGAAGCGCTGGAGACGCTTCGGAGACTGTGCCTCGAAGAGCTCGCCGGGTACGCGGAGTCGATGGAGTACGGGATGCCGTCCTACGCCAGGCAAGGTACCGTGGAGGTCGCATTCGCGAGCCAGAAGAACTACATCTCGTTCTACTTGCGCGAGGCCGTGCTCCGGGCGAACGCCCAACGCCTCGGGAACTTGTCGGCTGGCAAGGGCTGCATCCGATATAGGCGTCCGGAGCAGATAGACTCGGCCACGGTCCGCGCGCTGCTGGTCGACTCCGCCGCCGACCCGGGACCGGTCTGCTAGCCTCCCGTTCTCTCCCGGCGCGGGCGCCGCGCCGCGGCGGACAGGGACGACGATGCTAGAATTGTCCCCGAACCGGGAGGCTTACGAGAGCGCGAGGTCGGTCACTTGCAGACGGAGCAGAGGCGCACGTACCAGGCGGTCATAGGGCTGGAGTTCCACGTCCACCTGGCGACCGTTACCAAGATGTTCTGCGGCTGCCGGGTGACCTACGGTGACCCGCCGAACACCCACACGTGCCCCGTGTGCCTCGGGCACCCCGGCGCGCTGCCGGTCGTCAACGAGAAGGCCATCGAGCTCGGGGTGATGGCGGGGCTGGCGCTCAACTGCGACGTCGCCGAGAGGGCGGTCTTCGCCCGCAAGAACTACTTCTACCCCGACCTGCCGAAGGGTTACCAGATCTCCCAGTTCGACGAGCCGATCTGCACCGGCGGCCACCTCGACGTTCCGGTGGGCGACGAGACGGTCCGGGTGGGCATCACGCGGCTGCACCTGGAAGAGGACGCCGCGAAGAACGTGCACGTCGGGACCTCGGGCCGCATGCACGGCTCGGTCGGGTCGCTCGATGGACTTCAACCGCGGCGGCACGCCCCTCATGGAGATCGTCACCGAGCCCGACATAGCCTCGCCCGAGGCGGCGCGCGCCACCGCAAACCACCTCAAGGACATCCTGAGGGCGATCGGGGTCTCCGAGGCGGACATGGAGAAGGGCCAGCTCCGCTGCGACGCCAACGTCTCCATCCGGAACCCCGACGGCTCCTTCGGCACCAAGACCGAGCTCAAGAACATGAACTCCTTCCGCTTCGTCGAGCGGGGCCTGGCGCGCGAGCTGGAGCGCCAGCGCGAGCATCCTTGAGCAGCGGCGGGAGCGTGGAGCAGACCACGCTCCACTACGACCCCGAGACCGACGAGGTGCACGAGCTGCGCAGCAAGGAGTACGCCCACGACTACCGCTACTTCCCCGAGCCCGACCTCCTGCCCCTGGAGCTCTCCGCCTCCCAGGTGCGCGAGATAAAGGAGCGGATGCCCGAGCTCCCCGGACGCAGATGCGGGCCCGCTTCGTCGAGCAGCTACGGCCTCTCGGAGTACGACGCCGGCGTCCTCACCGCCGACAGGGACCTCGCGGCGTTCTACGAGGCGGTCGCGGCGGAGGTGGACCCGAAGCAGGCGGCTAACTGGATCTCCGGCGACTTCCGGGCGCTCCTCAACGAGTCGGGGACGGACATCTCGGGGTCGAAGGTGACGCCGGGGCACATGGTCGAGCTGATCGGGCTCGTCGCCGACGGCAACGTCTCCCGCTCGGCCGCGAGGACGGTGCTGGCCGCGGTCTTCGAGACCGGCGACGCTCCCGTCGGAGGTCGTCGAGCGCGAGGGCCTCGGGCGCCGTTGGCGGCGACGAGCTCGGCGGGGTGGTGGACGGGGTGATCTCCGCCAACCCCGACGAGGCCGAGCGCGTCCGGGACGGGGACCAGAAGGTGGTCGGCTTCCTCATCGGCCAGGTGATGAAGCGAGACCCGCGGCAACGCCGACGGCGGGCGCGCCCGCGAGCTCATCCTCCAGAAGCTGAACTCCTAGAAGCCCGTGCCCGGTCCACCCCGCGTCGGCGTGCTCGACGCCGCCTCCGCGGACCCGGTGCGCGATGCGGGCGGCGAGCCGGTCCCCCTCGAACTGCCCTCGGCCGGTCCGATAGGCGTCGCCCTGGCGCGTGAGTGGGCGGCGGACGCGGCCCAGATGTCCCTCGCCCGCTCCAACCTCGATGCCGTGCTCGTCACCGCCGCAGAGCCCGCCGAGCTCGTGGGCGTTCTGGTCGCCGCGCTGCGCCTCGACCTGCCGGCGGTCGCCGTCCCCGCAGACGCCCGCACCTCGGCCGCGCTGGCGGCGCTCGGCGTCGCGCCGACCTCCGCGAAACCGTCCGAGGTCGTCGTTGGGATCGGCGAAGATGGCGGTCCAAAACCTGCGCACCTTGTCGAGGACTTCGCCCTGGCCAACGCGTTGCGGGCGCACCTGTCGCAGGGCGGCGGGCCAGAGATGCTCGTGCACCTCGCGGCGCTGGCCCGAGAGGCCGGGGACATCGGCTTCTCCCAGATGCTGCGCGTGCTCACCCCGGAGACGCCGACGCTCGTGGACCGGTCGTCGGGTTGGTTCGACGAGCACGGCGTTGCCGGCCTGCTCGCCACGATGGGCCGCGCGCTACACGAAACCGAGACCGTGTCGGGGCGGCTGCACGAGGATCTCCCAGATGCCCCGCCAGATCCCCCATCACCGGGCGACTCGCGTCTGGTCTTTGTCCGAGGACGTGCAAGCGGGACGGAGGCGCTCCTGAGGGTGGGCGAGCCCGCCTCGGACGTCGCGGGCGAGTGCCGCTGCTACGCGTCCGAAGAGGACGCGGTGCGGGGTATTGAAGACGGAACGGTAGAGCCGGGCTCTTTGCTGGTGGTCGATGGGTGCGGGCCGAAGGGGGGACCCGGCATCCTGCGCCTGGACCTGCTCGCCCGTTCCCTGAGGACGAACGGGTTGACCGAGAGCGTTGCGGTCGTAACCGACGGGCTGCCACCGGACGACGCGGAGGGAACCTGGGTATCGTTGTTCGATCCCGAGGCCGCAGCGGGCGGCGTGATCGGGTTGCTCGAGGACGGAGACAAGCTCAGGATGGTGCCGTCCGAGGGCGTCATCCGCACCGGTGTCGGGGCCGGCGAGTTCGAGCGCCGGGAGCCGTTCGCGACCCCGAACCGCGCCGGAAGCGGCTACGCCGCCCGGTACGCCCGTTCGGCGCTGCCCGCGCTCGAGGGTGGCGGCTTCGGTTGACCATCTCTTTTATGGGCCGGGCTTCCTCGCCCGCACGTGCAGGAAGTACGCGACCACCTGCGCATCCTGTAGCCTCGACCGTTCGCACCCTCTCGTCTGGGGGTTGGTAGGGCTTTTTCGGCCATACGCTTTGCGCTGGCGCCGCGGCTCGCGTTTAATGAACGTACCAGATGCCCGGCGACCACGCGACACCAGGTGAGATGCATGGCCCCCCCGAGGGGTTGACTTTGAGCGGGCTGCACGTGTACCCGATCAAATCCGCCGCCGGCGTGGCGGTCGAGCGTGCCGAGGTCGAGGAGAGGGGCCTCCGATACGATCGGCGGTGGATGCTCGTAGACGAGGACGGCGTCTTCTTGTCCCAGCGACGGTTCCCGCGGATGGCCCTGATCCGGATCGGCATCGAGGAGGACCACCTGGCCATCGAGGGGCCGGACATGCCGCCTCTGGAGGTGCCGTTGCACCCGGAGAACGGCGAGCGAATCCGGGCCGAGGTCTGGGGCGACGTCGTGGACGCCGTGCCGGCCGGCAAGGACGCGGACCGCTGGTTCGGCGAGTTCCTCAGCGGTCCGTACGGCCTGGTCCACCTGCCGGACGAGTCGGTGCGTCCCGTCGACCCCGAATATGGGGCGCGGGGGGACCACGTCAGCCTGGCCGACAGCTTCCCGTTCCTCCTGATCTCCGAGGCGTCCCTCGCCGACCTGAACGCCCGCCTTGAAGTGCCCCTGCCCATGAACCGCTTCCGCCCCAACCTCGTGGTCCGGGGCTGCGCGCCGTTCGCCGAAGACGATTGGAAGACGGTCCGTATCGGCGGCATCCCTTTCCGGGCCGTTAAACGCTGCGCCCGCTGCGCCATCACCACCGTGAACCAGGAGACCGCAGAGACCGCCAAGGAGCCGCTCCGAACGCTAGCAACGTTCCGCAAGGTGGGGAGCAAGGTTCTGTTTGGGCAGAACCTTGCTGGGGATTCTACGGGTGTCGTGAGCGTTGGGGATGTGGTGGAGGGCAGCGAATAGCGAGGTAGCGAATAGGGAGTAGTGGGATGACGAACCAACTACTCCCTATTCGCCACTACCTACTAGCCTGCTCTGTATCGAACGGATTGGGGCTCGCAACATCTTGCCTATCTCCTCGCAGCTCTCGAGGAGAACTGCCACCTCCCTACCGGTCAACAAGTTGACTCTGGACGCCAGGATTGGATGCGTATCCAATTCCTTGATCGAACCTTGCGCAATTCGTAGGAAACGGACAAACTCCTTCGAACTTTCTCGCCCATGGCCTTCGGCGACGTTGGCCGGAACCACGGCAGCAGCTCTGCGAACTTGCGAGGTCATGCCGTAGGCTTCGTCTCTGGGAAACGTCCTGGTCACCTCGTAGCACGCCTCGTCCAAGTCCATGCCCACCGCCCAAACTTTGAGTTGCCGATACGACCGGATTGATCGTTCCTTCGGTTAGGGAGTAGCGAATAGTATTCTCGACCAGTCTCGCCAGCACTCTACTCCCTACTCGCTCTCCCCTACTCGCTCAAAAACCACCGGCAACGCATCAGGTCCACGGTTCGCGGCGTTGCGGTACCACTTTATCTCTCGGCTCTCGTCCAGGCGGAGGTTCGGCATGCGGCGCAAGAGCGTTTCGAGGGATACGTGGGCCTCCTCGAGCGCCAGGAGGGCTCCCAGGCAGCCGTGTGGACCGTGGCCGAAGCTTAGGGTCGGGCCGCGCCGGCGGGTGATGTCGAACCGGTCGGGATCCGCGAAGCTCGTGGCATCGCGGTTGGCCGAAGCGATGCTGAGCTGCACTATCTGGCCGGCACGGATGGCGTTTCCCCGGACGTCGATGTCTTGCATAGATATGCGTGGGATCAGGGTAACAGGCGGCTCGTAGCGCAGCGTCTCCTCGATCGCGCCGCCCAGGAGCTCCGGTTGCGATTTCAGTTTCTCGAACTGGTCCGGGTGGGTGAGGAGCAGGTAGACGACGTTCCCGATCAGGTTCCTCGGGGCGACGTGGCCGGCGAGCAGAAGCAACATGGAGTTGGCGATGATCTCCTCCTCAGAGATCTCCGCGGGATCGGCTTGCGCGAGCAGACCGAGATAGTCGTCGCGCGGGTTGGTCCGCCGGTCGGCGAGGAGCGACTTGGTGTAGTCGACCCTCTCCTCGGCGCTGCGCACCATGGTGTGAGTCGTCTCCGCCGTGATGGGCACAACGTTGAAGAAGCCTATGAAGTCGAGCGACCACTGCACCACCCTGTGCCGGTCACTTTTGGGGAAGCCGAGAAAGTCGGAGAGGACGTAGGCGGGGAGCAGAAAGCCATAGTCCCCAGAGATGTCCATGTGCCCGCGGTCCTGGACGGCGTCGAGGAGCTCGTCGGCGATATCTTGAATCTGCGGTTTGAGGGCACGGATCGCCTCGGCATTGAAGCCGCGGTGCAGGAACTTGCGGATCCTGGCGTGGTCCGGGTCGTCGGTCATTAGAACCATCATCTCGAGGTACGGTGCGACCTTCTTCAGGTCATCCCGCACCTCCTCGGGCGCCGCGTCCACGAAACCCTTCATCCGGTCCGAACTCAGCCTCGGGTCCGAAAACAACGCGGTAACGTCGTCGTGACCGAAGACGAACCACTGGTTCAGCGGTTCGTAGAAGAAGACGGGGCGGTTCTCCCGGAAGTACTCCAAGTCCGGGAACGGATCGTCGAGCTTCTTCGGGACGTTGAGAAAGACCTCGTCGGTCTCCCTGGCG
>CAVYMT010000009.1:0-176844 GCA_963769655.1 uncultured Rubrobacteraceae bacterium
GTAGACCTCGTAGATCGCGCCGGTGTAGTAGTCGCGGCGTTCGATCAGGCCGAGGTCCAGCATCACACCACCGAGCGCCCGTAGGCTTCGAGGCGATCCAGGATCTCGCGCAGGTTCACGAGCGCCGCCGTGGCCTCGCCGCAGGCCTTCGCGTACCGCTCGGCCTCCTCGAGGATGGAGCCATCCATCGCTGGGCCGACGAGACCGGAAGCTTCTCCCGCCGCCTCGGCGGGAGCTGCGCGGAGATCTCATCCACCGAACCATGTCTGCCGGCGAGGGCGACGAGCAACTCGCCGGCCGCTTCGGGGGCCATCCGTCGGACGTACCCCTCGTACAGGGCGGTCTGTCCGAGAACCACCGAGAATCCGAACCGGCGCGCAGACCCACGGCCTCGAGCGCGTCCACCAGCAGGGCGATGGTCCCTGCGTCTTCGGCGGCGCTCGTGGAGCCCACGACCTCGACGCCCGCCTGGTGGAACTCGGCGCTCTGACCCCTCCCCACGCCGGCCCGGCGGTAGACCGGCAGCGAGTAGGAGAGCTTGTGGGGTGTCGGGCCTCCGCGCAGGCGCTGGGCGACGAGGCGCGCGATCGGGGTGGTCATCTCCGGCCGCAACAGGACCATCTGGTTGTCGCCGTCGAAGAGCTTGAAGGCCGCGTCCCTGAGCTTGGGCTCTTCGACCACCTCGGAGTACTCCAGCGCCGGCGTCATGACCTCCCTGAACCCGTAGGCGCGGAAGCGCGACAGGATGCGGGCCTGCACGTCCAGGAGCCGGGTCGACTCCGGCGGCAGAACGTCTCGGGTGCCCGGCGTAGTCGAGAATTTTCTGGGCGTCTCTTGGGGCATAGGAAGAGCTATCTTAACCGATGAGGCGCCATCTTCACGTCCTGGCGCATTGCGGTGCTGCCATCATCCCGCTGCCGCGGCCCGGCAGGTCGGAACCAGGAACGGCCAGGCTTGGAGAACGAGGACTAGCAGCGTTGCCGTTGTAGTCCGAGGCCGGCGTTCGAAGGCAACAATGACGCAACGCGAACCCGAGGGTGCGCCCGTTGATGACGCTCCGACCTCGCCACCATGCCCGAGCCCGAGCGTCGACCGGCAGCGCCGCGCCCGCTAGACTGGCCGGGGTTGCTAGCGTTGAGAGGGGTGAGCGGTGATCGAGGTCTGGGGCAGGGCCAACTCCGTGAACGTGCAGAAGGTGCTGTGGTGCCTGGACGAATTGGAGGTACCCTTCGTGCGCCACGACGTGGGAGGCCTCTACGGCGGTACCCGCGAGCCCGACTATCTGGCACGAAACCCGACGGGCCTGGTGCCCATGATCACCGACGACGGCTTCGATCTCTGGGAGTCGAACACCATCGTCCGTTACCTGGCCGCAAAGCACGGCCTCGGAACCCTCTGGCCGGAAGACCCCGCCACCCGCGCCGTGGCCGACAAGTGGATGGACTACCAGCTGGGAACCATCTTCCCTACCTACAGGGGAGCGCTCCTGGGGCTGATCCGCACGCGCACCCGAGGAACGCGACCCAGCGGCGATAGAGGCCTCCGCGAGGGCCACGGCGGACGTGCTCGCCATCCTGGAGACCCACCTCGAGCGCTCGGCGTACGTCGCGGGTTCCTCGCTAACGGTCGGCGACGTCGCCCTGGGCCCCAGCGTCTACCGCTGGTTCAACCTGGACATCGAACGACCGCCCATGCCGAACCTCGCGGCGTGGCACGAACGCCTGGGCGAGCGTCCCGCCTACCGCAAGAACGTGATGGTCTCGTTCGCGATGGAAGAACCCGGCTAGCCGCTACTCGAAGACCACGGTCCGGCCGCCGTCGACGAGGATTCTATCCTCCAGATGCCAGCGGACGGCGCGGGCCAGAACGCGGCGTTCCACCTCGCGGCCCAGGCGTACCAGATCCTCGACCGTGTCCCGGTGGGTGACGTGGGCGACGTCCTGATGGATGATCGGGCCGGCGTCCAGGTCCTCGGTGACGTAGTGCGCAGTCGCGCCGATGGTCTTGACGCCTCGCTCATGCGCCCGCCGGTACGGGTCGGCCCCGACGAAGGCCGGCAAGAACGAATGGTGGATGTTGATGATGCCGTCGGGGTAGCTCTCGACGAACACGGGGCTCAGGATCTGCATGTAGCGGGCGAGCACGACGAGGTCCACCGCGTGCTCGTCCAGCAGCCGCAGGACATTTTCCTCTTGCTCGGCCTTCGTCTCCCGGCAGATGATGGAAGGGTATGCCGTAGTGTTCCACCCGGGGGGCCAGATCCGGGTGGTTGGAGACGACGAGCGGTATTTCGGCGTCCATCTCGCCGGCGTCCCAGCGCCACAGGAGGTCTATGAGGCAGTGGTCGTAGCGGGAGACCAGGATCGCCATCCTCTTTGGAGTGTCGGTGTGGGAGACTCGCCAGTCCATGCCGTGCCGGCGCGCCAGCGGGGCGAAGGCGCCGGCGAACTCCTCGCGCGCCAGGCCGAAGCCCTCACCCTCAATCTCCAGCCGCATAAAGAACATGCCCGTGTCGCTGACGTACTGATCGGCGGAGAGGATGTTGCCGTCGTGCATGGAGATAAACGCGGAGATCGCCGAGATCAGGCCCTTCCTGTCCGGGCACGAGATTAGCAGCCTCGTATTGTCCGCCATGGACGGTAATCCTAGGGAGCGCGAAGGGGAGCCGCAAGGCTGATCCTACCGAACCACAGCGTAATTCCGACCCACACCTGGCCCACCGGTCGGATCCCGTCGCCCTCGGTAGCGCTCATCATTGCGAACACGTGCTGGAGGAGGCGCGAGCACGCCGATTGCCTTGGGGTTGGGGGCTACTCGCGCTCCCGGATCTGCGTCACCGCCGGGCTGAAGAAGAGCTCGAGGATCCAGTCGGCGGCGATGCGGACCCGGCTCTGGGGGCTCTCCAGCTTGTAGAGGTATGTCATCCGCCAGAACATCGCGGCCATCAGACCGCTGAACTTTATGCCGAGCACCTCGTTGACGGCGAACACGCTGCCCATCTCCACGAGTTGCCCGAGGGGCTTGTAGCGGAAGGGTTTGAGTTCCTCGCCCTCGATGGCGGCTAGCACGTTGTGGGCGACGGCGTGGCCCTGCTGGGTCGCGGCCTGGGCGTTGGGCGGGACCGGTTCCCCATCCTCTTCGAGGACGAGGGCGCAGTCGCCAATGCCCCACACGTTCTCGTGGCCCTCGACCCGCATGTGCTTGTCGGTGATCAGGCCCCGGCGCTCGTCGTGCGGGAGGTCGAACTTGTCCAACGTCTCGCTCGCCCGGGCCCCCGCGGTCCAGATGGGGTTCTCGCAGGGGATCTCGGTGCCGTCGTCCAGGATGACCCTGTCGGCCCGGATCTCATTGGCCTTGACGTTCTGGTAGACGGAGATCTCCAGCTCGGCCAGCTTTTTGCGGGCCGTCCTGCGCAGCGCCGGGTCGAGCTCTTTGAGTATCTGGGCGTTGCGGTCGACGAGAACGATCTTGACGCGGTGCGGGTTGATGTTGGGGTAGTCGGGCGCGAGCACCCCGTGGACGAGCTCGTGCAGCTCTGACGCAGTCTCCACCCCCGTCGCCCCACCCCCGATGACGACGAACGTCAGCTTGGAGTCGGGCACGTCCCCGCGGGCGAGCGTCGTCTCTTCGTAGCGCTCTATGACGCGGTCCCGGATCTTCTCGGCGGTGCTGATGCCCTTCATGCTCAGGGCGAACTCTTCGACCCCGGGGATGCCGAAGTAGGCCGGCTCTCCGCCCAGGGCGATGACGAGTTGGTCGTAGGGGAACTCTCTGCCCTCGGCCGTCACGCACTGCTTCTCGAAGTCTACGCTCTCGACCTCGGCTCGCCGGAAGCTGGCGCCGTCGCGGATCAAGGCCCTCCGCAAGGGCTGGGCGACGTTATTGGTGTCTATGTCGCTGCTAATGGCCCCCGCCAACATGGGCCAGAACGTGAAAAAGTTGTCCCGCGAGATGACCATGACCCCGACGTCGTCCCGGCCAGCGATCAAGCGACACAGTGTCTTGGCCGTCGTGTAGCCCCCGAAGCCGCCGCCCAGGATCAGGACGCGGTTCGGAAAGTCCCTGAACGGCGGACGCTCCCACGGCTCGTACCTGGGTGTGGAGTGCCATATCGCGCGCCGCAACGTCTCCGCCACCACGGCCCCACCACCCAGCGCCAGCGCGCCTTTGACCAGTCGGTCCATCGTGTCCCTCCCGTCAACCGCCTCTTCCGTGCCGCCGGCTCACCGGCCGCAACCCGAACCTACGAACGCTCGCGGATCTGGGTCACCGCCGGGTCGTAGAAGAGGTCCAGGAGCCAGTCGGCGGCGATGCGGGCCCGGCTCTCGGGGCTCTCCAGCTTGTAAAGGTATGTCATCCGCCAGAACAGGGCGGCTATCTGGCCGCTGAACTTGACGCCCATGACCTCGTTGACGGCGAACTCGCTGCCGAGCTCAACGAGCTGACCCAGGGACCTGTAGCGGAACGGTTTGAGCTCCTCGCCGTCGATGGCGGCCATGACGTTGTGCGCAACGGCCTCGCCCTGTTGGACGGCGGCCTGGGCATTCGGGGGCACGGGGTCGCCCTCCCCGTCCAAGGTGTAGGCGCAGTCGCCGATGCCCCAGACGTGGTCGTTCCCAACGACCCGCATAAAGCGGTCCGTCTCCAGGCCCCTGCGCTCGTCGTGGGGGAACGGCAGGTCGTCCAGCTTGGCGCTCGCGCGGGCGCCGGCGGTCCAGATCACGTTCTCCGAGGAGATCTCGCGCCCGTTGTCCAGGACCACCCTGTCGGGAGTAACCTCCGTCGCCTTGACGTTGTTGATGACCTCGATCTCGAGGTCGTGGAGCTTCTTGCGAGCGACGCGGCGCAGCGCGGGATCGAGCTCCTTGAGGATCTCCTTGTTGCGGTCTACCAGCACGATCTTTACCCGGTTCGGGTTTATGTTCGGGTAGTCGGGCACGAGGAGGTCGCGTACGAGGCTGTGGAGCTCGGAGGCCACCTCGACCCCCGTGGCGCCGCCCCCGATCACGACGAAGGTGAGCTTGGAGTCGGGGGTGTTCTCCGGATCCAGGGTCGCGTCCTCGTAGCGCTCGACGACGCGGTGGCTGATCTCCTCCCCCGCCCAAATCCCGCGGATACTGATGCAGTGCTCTTCGACGCCGGGGATGTTGAAGTACGCCGGCTGCGCCCCAAGCGACAGTATCAGGTGGTCGTAGGCAAACTCCCGACCGCCCGCCGTGACGATGCGGCGTTCCGGGTCCACGCTCTCGAGTTCCGCGCGGCGGAAGGAGGCGCCGAGCCGGATCAGGCTCCGCCTCAAGGGCTGCGCGACGTTGTGGGTTGTGACGTCGCTGCCGACGACGCTCGCCAGCATGGGCCAGTACGTGAAGTAGTTCTCGCGGCTGACGAGCATCACGCCGACGTCTAGGCGGTCGTTGTTGCGGGCGAGCCTGCAGAGGGTCTGGGCGGCCTTGTAGCCGGCGAACC
The DNA here is from genome assembly GCA_963769655.1 of uncultured Rubrobacteraceae bacterium. Classification (GTDB taxonomy): domain Bacteria; phylum Actinomycetota; class Rubrobacteria; order Rubrobacterales; family Rubrobacteraceae; genus CAVYMT01. Next base: position 5,467 of record CAVYMT010000009.1, read on the forward strand.
CGCCGCCGGCCACGAGCACCTTTTTGGGGAACTCCCTGTAAGGAGCCCGCTCCCACGCCTCGTACCTCGGCCCCCGCCGTGGCCACACCGCCCGCCGCGCGACCTCCGCCGCGACCAGCCCGCCACCGACGACAAGCGCACCTTTTGCCAGAAGGTTCATCGCATCCTCCACACTTCGGACCATGGACTATGTTAAGCCATCTACCCGTTCTAGACAGCGGGTATGCTGCGGACAAATGAACCCGGATCGCTTTGCTAGTATTGCGCCCGTGATCTCCGGCAAACACGACGGCGCCCTGACACTGCTCGAAGAACGCCTGACGACCATCGGGGACGTCAGGGCCGCCGGCTCGGTTCTGGCGTGGGACCGCCAGACCCACATGCCGCCGGGAGGCATCGGGGCCCGCGCCGAGCAGCTCGCCACCCTGAGACGCCTGGCCCACGAGATGCTCGCCTCGGACGCGACGGCCGAACTGCTGGCGAGGTGCGACGAACCCGCACCCGACTCCGACACGGCGGCGCTGCTGCGCCTCGCGCGCCGCGACCACGACCGGGCCGCGCGGCTGCCGGCCACGCTGGTGGAGGAAACCTCCCGAACCGCGTCGCTCGGTGAGGCCACGTGGGAGCGGGCCCGGGAAGCGAACGATTGGGTCGCGTTTCGCCCGCACCTGGAGAAGATGCTGGAGCTCAGGCGCCAGGCCGCGGACCTGCTCGGCAACGGTGGCCATCCGTACGATGCGATGCTGGACCTCTACGAACCCGGGGCCAGGGTCACCCGGCTCCGGCACACCTTCGTCGAGCTAAAGGCGGGAATCGTGCCGTTGCTGCGCGAGATCTCCGACGCGTCGGTCGGCGATCCCGCAGACCGCGAAGCCCCGCTGTGGGGCAACTTCCCGGAGGCGGCGCAGGAGGCCTTCGGGCGCGCGGTCGCCGCGAGCTTCGGCTACGACTGGAACCGTGGGCGGCAGGACCGGGCGTCCCATCCCTTCTGCATCAATTTCGGCCCCGACGACGTGCGCATAACCACACGGTTCGACCCCAACCACCTGTCGGTAGCCTTCTTCGCCACCTGCCACGAGGCCGGCCACGCCCTGTACGAGCAGGGCATCGATCCCTCCTTCTCCCGCACCCCGCTCGCCGGGGGCGTCTCGATGGGGGTCCACGAGTCCCAATCGCGGCTGTGGGAGAACTTCGTGGCGCGCTCGCGGCCGTTCTGGACCCATTTCTATCCCCAGCTGCGAAAGACGTTCGCCGGCGAGCTGGACGGGGTTGACGTCGAGGACTTCTGCCGGGCCATCAACGTGGTCCGCCCCTCGGAGATTCGCACCGAGGCGGACGAGCTAACCTACAACCTGCACGTCCTCCTGCGCTTCGAGCTCGAGGTCGAGCTCTTCGAGGACGAGCTCTCGGTCGCGGATCTGCCAGAGGCGTGGAACGCGAAGACGGAGGAGTACCTGGGGTTCACGCCGAGCAACGACGCCGAAGGCGTTCTCCAGGACGTCCACTGGTCCGGGGGATACTTCGGCTACTTCCCCAACTACGCTATCGGCAACGTTCTCGCGGCCCAACTCTTCGAGGCCGCCGTGGAAGAGCGTCCCGAGATAACTTCGGGTATGGAGCGCGGGGACTTCGCGGCCCTCCTCGGCTGGCTGCGGGAGAAGGTCCACCACCACGGCAAGAAGTTCGACCCCGACGACCTCATCCAGCTTGCCACCGGACGTCCGCTAGAGACCGAGCCCTACCTGCGGTACCTGCGCGACAAATTCGGCGGGTTGTACGGCTTGTAGCTATCAGCTATCAGCTCATTATCTTTATTGGATGGCGCCCGTGGGCGGCGGACACGCAACCCCATGCCGGGCGCCAACAAACGTTGTTTCTTAGAAGCCGTCCTAGTCGCTCGCGGCGGCGTCTCCCGGGTGGATATCCCCCTGTACTGAAGGAGCTGACGGCTGATAGCTGACAGCGCGGGCGGCGAAGCCGCCCACTTCACTCAAGCACCCAGGTATCCTTGCTGCTGCCGCCCGCGCTCGAGTTGACGACGCGGGTGCCGGGCTTGGCCACGCGGGTGAGGCCGCCGGGGAAGACGTAGGCGATGACGGGCAGCACGAACGCGCGAAGGTCGATAAAGACCTCGCCGGCCTCGTTCGCGCCGTGCCCGTCGTGCGTCAGGTGGGTGGAGAAATCGAGGCACTCCTGGGCCACGAAGTTGGTTGGGTCCTCTTGCACGCGGCGGCGGGCGTCATCGATCTGCTCGCGGCTCGCCTCCGGCCCGATTAGCAGCCCCTGCGCCCCGTAGCCCTCGCGGGGCTTGAGCACCAGCTCTTGCAGCCGGTCCAGGACGTCGCGGCGGGTCTCCTCTTCGACCAGCGAGTACGTCTGGGCATTCCGCAGCAGCGGGCGCTCGTTCAGGTAGCGTCCAATCATGTCCGGGACGTAGGGGAAGATCGCCTTGTCGTCGGCCACCCCGATGCCGAAGGCGTTGACGAAGGCTAGCTTACCCTCGAGGTAGGCTCGCTCGAGCACCGGCAGGTCCGTATCCACGTAGTCTTCGTCGAAGCGCCGGTATAGCACGTCCAGGCGCCGGCCGTCGAGGCGCGTTCGCACCTCACCGCCCTCGACATAGCAATCCGCGAGGGTCAGCAGCGGGACGCCGCAGGAGCGGGCTATACGCTCGTGCTCGAAGAAGGCCGAGTCCTTCTTCCCGCGGGTGACCACCGCCACGTTCGGCTCATCCACGCCGTAAGGGGCGGCGGCCTCCAATGACTCGCGCAACCTGTGGTAGTAGGAGAGGATCTCCGCTACCCGGTAACCTTCGAATAGCTCGGGCCATACCTCGAGGCCGACGCGCCGGACGATGTCCGAGTAGGCAACGCCGCTCGGGACACGGACGTTGTCTTCGAGAACCACGAACTCCCCGGACTCGAGATGGACCACGTCCGGCCCGTAGACGTGCATCGGTAGGGTCACTCCAGGATAGGCGTGTGGCCTGTAGAAGACGCTGCTCTGAACGATCTCTTCCGGCACCACGTCCTGGCCGCGGCCGTACATTGCCTGTAGCCACGCGTTGATCGCCCGCGCCCGCTGCAGAAGGCCATCCGAGAGCCGCCGCCACTTTTCCTGGGGTATGAGCCTCGGGACCCAGTCGACCGGGAAGATCCGCCCGAGATCGTCAGGGTCTTCGGGCAGGACGAAGGTGGCCCCAGATCTCCCCAGAAGCTCGCGGGCCTCGCCTATCCGGCGCTCGACCTCTCGTGGTCCCAATGCGTCGAGCGAAGCAAGTAGCGGCTCGTAGAAGTCTCTCGGTGAGCTCTCTGCCTCGAACACCTCGTTGAAGTGCGTGGGATCGAAGCCCATCTACGCCCCCCGCCCCGCGGGGGCAGGCATCACCACTGCACCACGGCCAGAACGTGCGTGGATCCCGTAAAGATCATCCGCCCCAAGATACGCGCCATGGAGGCCATTGTAATTGGCCGGTGGTACAAAATCCGGGCGTGGCGCAAACTTGCTGCGCCCGGCGGGGCCCGCCGGGTGCGAGCGTCTATCCTGGCCTACGGCCTTCTCTGCTCCCGGAGGCCGCGCGTTGCCACGAACCCCGCGGCCAGCGAACCGGCGGCGAGCATCCCAAGGAGGAGCGCCGCCGCGGGGGGCCCGCCGGTGTCCGGCATGGGTACCGCCGAGGCGGAGGCCGACGCGGAGGCCGAGGCAGACGCTGAGGCCGACGCCGGCGCGCCTGGTATGGGGATACCCGAGACAGAGAAAGGCAGGTCGGGCTCGCCCCCGCTGTCGCGGACGTCGAACTGGGAGTTCACCGCCAGCAGGCGTCCGTCGAAGGCGGCGATCGTGGTCGGGTACATCAGGGAATCGTTGGTGAAGCCTTCTCCCGCTGTTCCGCTGGCCAGGTCCGTGGAGAGCTCGACGGGCACGATCAGCTCGTTCTGGTTGCGGACCACGTAGAGGATCTGGCCTTCGAGCAACAGCCCGTCGCCGTTCGAAAGATCGGCGTCGCCGGTGTCGATCTCGACGATCTCCTCCGTCTGCGTGTCTATGCGGAAGAGCTGCCCGGTCGGCGACTTTATGGTGATCAGGTAGCGCCCGTCCGGGGTGACGACGATGCCGTTGAGGTTGAATTCTTCGTCGTACTCGATAGGCGTGCCCTCGAAGTTGAGGAAGCGCTCGAACTCGTAACCGCCGCCGGACGGGGCGAGCCGGTAGAGCTCGGGGTTCGCCGAGTCGGTGAAGTAGGCGGAGCCGTCGGGCGCGAGGGCGACGTCGTTGACGAAGGTCGCATCAGCCCCGTTTTCGAAGCGGTCCAGGAGTTCTCCCGTCGAGGTGTCGTAGACGAACATCCGGCCGGTCTCGCCCCCGGCGACGAACAGCCTTCCGGCATCGTCGACCTTCATGCCGATCGCCATCGAACGCCCGTTTTCGCCCGGCTGCAGGAACGTCTCGGCCTCGGTGCCTGGCTCGGCGACGTTGCCGCGGAAGACCGCTCCGTCGGAGGTGCTCCCGACAAAGAAGTCACCGGTCGCCGGCTGGTAGGCCACCCCTTCGGGATATACCTCGTCGCCCGGAAGCGGGTACGTCTCGGCGCCCGTCTGCGCCAGGGCCGCGCCGCCCGCCAGAAAAGCGACGGTCGTTCCCAGAACGATTAGGACTTGCCTGATCCCCACCAGCGGCCTCCTCTGCTCGCGTTCCCCACGGACCTGCGAGTACTTACGCGCCGGGTGCCGCCGCCGGATGTAGGCGGACCCTGGGGCCGGTCCCGCCGGGTGCCGCGGCCTCTACTGATCCAGGCTCCGCTTGACGAGTACATTGACCCCGTAAAGCACCAGACCAACCAGTAGCAGCAAACCGGCCAGCCCGAATACGGGAAGGTTCGTGACGGCCGAGTAGATCAGGAGCGAGGCCGAGACCACAATGCCGAGTATGGGGAACACGGTCGGGGCGCGGTAATGGTCGTAATCGACCTCATCGCTGCGCAGCACGAGCACGGAGATGTTGACCATGATGAACGCCAGGAGCAGCAGCACGACCGTCGTGCTCCCGAGGATGCTGAGGGCCTCATCGTTGCCTCCGATGGTCACCAGGAGGGCCAGGGCAATAAGGGCCGTGAACAGGATGGCGACCCAGGGCGTGCGGCGGTTCGGGTGCACCCTGGAGAACACCGAAGGCAGGACATCCTGGTCCCCCATCCCGTAGACCACGCGGGAGGCCATGATCAGATTGATCAGGGCCCCGTTGGATACCGCGAGCAGCGCGATGCCGGCGAAGAGCGTGGGCGGGAGCGCAAACGGGCTACGGTTGACGACCTCGAGCAGTGGCCCGCTGGAATCGGCCAGGATGTTCGTGGGCACCACCATCGAGGCGGTGAAGGTGACTAGCAGGTAGACGATGCCCGCGATGAACAGGCCGCCGAAGATGGCCCGCGGGTAGATCCGTTGCGGCTCGCGCACCTCCTCGGCCACGTTGACCGCGTCATCGAACCCTATGAGCGCGTAGAACGCCAGAACCGTGCCGCCCAGGACGGCCGGTAGGAAGCCCACGCCCTCCTTGATCTCGAAAGCCCGGCCAGGGTCGCCCTCGCCGGTGCCCAGCGTCACGGCCCCAATGATGACGATAAGTATCAGGCCGGAGATCTCCACGCAGGTGAGCGCGACGTTTATCCTGACGGACTCCGCGATCCCGTAGAAGTTGATGGAGCTGATGACGATCAGAAAGACCACCGCCGCAAGGAGCGTCGGCACGCTGATGAACTGGCTGAGATAGTCTCCGGAGAACGCGAGGGTGAGGGTGCACGCCGAGGTGATGCTGGAGCACATGACCGCGAACGCCACCATGAAGCTCACGAACGGGTTCTGAAACGCGTTGTTGACGTACGTGGCCGAGCCGCCGGCCCGCGGGTACTTGGTGACCAGCTCGGCGTAGGAGGCCGCGGTGAAGACGGCGAGAATGAAGGCGGTCAGGAAGGCCACCCAGATGGCACCACCCACCACACCGCCGACCTCGCCCACCAGCGCGTAGATGCCCGCCCCGACGATGTCGCCGAGGACGAAGAACAGCAGGAACCACGGCCCTATGCCACGTTTCAGGTCCGGATGGTCCGTCGCGTGGCTTACGTGCTCGTCCACTGCCCCGCCTCCCCGGTAGCCGACTGCCCCCTCTACCCGCGCCCGATGCGCGAAAGCATTCTAAGCATCCTGCCCCACGCTGGTCAAGCGGCCTACGGCTCCCGCGTCCTACGGCAACCTGACCCGCGGCTCCCTGGGCTCTTCACTGTTTGTTCCATACGGGGCCTGCTCCTCGGCCACGAGCCCGTCCTTCTTGAGGCTTTCGACCACCTCGTAGAGCCTGGGCACGTCGTCCTCGGTGAAGCGCTCGCGCAGCCTTCCCCCAAGGTCGCGCAGGGCGATCCCCTCCCCGCCAGCCGGATCGTTGCGCAGCTGGGCCAGGACACGGCCCCTGAGGTACCTGTTGGAGTCCTCGTAGCGGAGGTCGGCGGACCTCCTGGCTCGTCGCGGGGCGTTCGCCAGGGCCTCCGTTACCTCGGGATGCGAGCGGCAGTCCTCCCGAAGTAGGCATCCTTCGCAGTCCGGGCGCCGGGCGGTGCAGCGCAGCGCACCGAACTCCATCAGCGCCTGGTTCCAGTGCCAGCCGCCACCGGGTGGGACGAGCGCCTCTGCGACTCCCGTGATTTCGCGGTCGGGCGCGGTCGGCTTCGGGACGTCGGGCCCGAAGAACAGGCGGTGCAGGACGCGGCGCATGTTCGTGTCGAAAAAAGCCTCGTCGTTAGGTATGTCAGACATAAACGTACCCACCCTGACGATAACGGCTGTAAGATGATGCTGTGAGTGCGGACGACGGACTGCGGGAACTGGTGCGGTGGGGCGTCGAGCGGATGCGTCGGCGGCGCCAGGTCGTGGAACGTGTCTCGCGCCTCGCCGGGCGGTCACCCGGGGACGCGGCGCGCGCTGGAGGGTCACCCTAGCTTGCAGCCGGAGGAGGGCCTCTCCGTCGAGATCGAGGGGCGCCCGATCCGCACCGAGAACGCGCAAGGCGAGTTCGAGGAGCCGAGGATCGGCATCTGCGTCTGCGAGTTCGAAGACCGCTTCGGGTTGGGCCAGTCCAAGGTCTCCTACCACGTGCGCAAACTCAAGGAAGCGGGGCTCGTGCGCGAGGAGAAGCGGGGCAGGTGGAGCTTCTACTCGCTCGAGAGGGATTCCGCGGCGGGCGTTCTCGGGGAAGCGGAAGCGATACTGGGCGCCCCGCGAGAGCGCCTCGCCGAGGTTTAACCGCGCTTTAACTTGAGTGCGTCCGGCCACGTATAAACTGGTCTTGATGCATACAGAGCGCCCCGCCCGGAGGTGGACATGAAGTACGCCCTGATCTCGGACATCCACGGCAACCTGCCCGCCTTGGAGGCGGTGCTGGCCGACTTGGACGAGCGCGGCGACGCCGACGCGACCTACCACCTGGGGGACCTCGGCGGCTACGCGCCCTGGCCGAACGAGGTTGTCGCCCTCCTGCGGGAGCGGGGGATAACGGGGATCGCGGGCAACTACGACTCCACGGTGGCCACCGACTACAAGCACTGCGGTTGCAAGGCCGAGAGTCCCAGGGCGGAGGAGCTCTCGCACCAAAGCTACGGGTGGACCCGCGCCCACGTCTCGCCCGAGACCAAGAGGTTCCTCGGGGAGCTGCCGTTCAGGATGGACCTGCGGCCCAGGGGCGGGCACGCCTCGCGGCCACAGATCACCCTGGTGCACGGCGCTCCCACCCTCAACACCCTCTACTGGACCGAGGACAGGCCCGACTCCTTCTGCCTGAAGATGGCCGGTGCGGCCGGGCTACGCGAGGGCGACCTCATCGCCTTTGGGCACACCCACAAGCCCTGGCACCGGGACGTGGGGGGCATCCGCTTTCTCAACACCGGCTCGGTTGGCAAGCCCAAGGACGGCGACTGGAGGGCGGGGTACGTGCTCTTGGAGGCCAACGAGGAGATCGGACCGCCCGAGTTCGTTCGGGTCGAGTACGACCTCGAGCGGGCCGTCGAGGGCGTCCTGGCGAGCGGGTTGCCCGACGACTTCGCTGACCAGCTCAGGGCCGGCGGGACGCCCTCCCCGGTGGAGGTCCCGTAGGGAAGCGAAGGAGAAGGAGGGAGACGATGAGGAAGCAGAAGGTGCTGTTCTTGTGCACGCAGAACTCCGCGAGGAGCCAGATGGCCGAGGGGTTCTTGAGGCACCTGGCCGGCGACCGCTTCGGGGTTTACAGCGCGGGCCTGGACCCCACCGACGAGATCCACCCCTGCGCGGTGGAGGCGATGGACGAGGTCGGCATAGATATCGCTAGCCAGCGGCCCGAGGGCCTCTCGACCTACATGGGCAAGGTGTACTTCAACTACCTGATCATCGTGTGTGCGCGGGCCGAGGAGCGGTGCCCCAAGACCTTCCCGGGCGTGGGCACGACGTTCTCGTGGACCTTCGAGGATCCCCGCCGAGACGAGGACCTGCCCTACGACTCCATGCTAGAGAGGTTCAGGGCGGTGCGGGACCAATTAGAGCTCAGGATGAGGGGTTGGCTGGAGCAGCCCGAGGCGGAGCTGAGGATGCTCCGCGAGGAGCGCGAGCGAGAGCGTCGGGATCGGCTAGAGGCCGAGCAGCTCCGTCGCGAATCGGTCCCCGCGGGCAACGCCGGAGACGAGGGGCGCGACCCCTTCGCCCGCGCCTGAAGCAAGGACTTCCGAGAATCCGCCTACCCGCAGTTGGGCGAATTGGTTGCCTCAAGTGGCTCCCGCGCTGTACCTTGACCCCGTGGACCCCGGCGAAGACGACTTCCTGGAACTCTCCGGACTGCTCTTCGGGGCCAAGGACCGATTCCGGTCGGTACGCGCCACGATCTCGCATGCCGTCGACGGGGCGGTCGCGGAGGAGGCCAACCGGCGCTTCGTGGACTGGCGCTTCGCGCAGGGTAACCCCGGCATGGGGATTATAGGCAAGCCGGGGCGCGCCGCAGCGGACACGGACTCCGGATCGGCATCGACCCGCTTTAGGGTGGTCTCGGGCAAGTAGACTCAGCTCGCATGGTTGACGAGTCGCACATGAACGTCGTCCGCGAGGAAGTGGCCGAGGCGGGCAAGAAGCTCAGGAACGCGCTCGCCGCGATGGGACCCGAGAACCTCGCCGCGTCCGGCAGGCAAGAGAGGCTGGAGTACGCCGACCTCGAGGTCCGGATCAGGAGCGCCCTGGCGTGGACGGAGGCCGCCTACCACGAAGCCAGGCGGTTGCGGAAGGGGTAGCCGTACTGCGCCGCCGCCGGGGCGCGTTGCACACGGAATGGAGTTGAGACGACGATGGCGGCTCCGACGGCGGCCGATGGGGCCATTCTACACCCGCCCGCAAGGCCCAGCCTAGGCTAGCCCCGGTCCTATGGCGCCAGGACGCCCGTATCGGGCCGGGGCCCATCCACCATCCCGCATATCCATCCACCACCACAAGATGTAGTCCCCCGGTCGCGTGCGCCGTTGTGCCCCGGTCCTATGACGGCCCCCACACCTGGCGGCCTCCCACCCGCATAGGACCGGGGGTATGCATCTTCCCGTATCTGGACTTCGGAGAACTTCTCTTTTCCACGCACTCGGGTGAATAGCTGCCAAGGCTGCCTCGAAAACCCTCCGGAACACGCGACGCACGCGTCCTACGCGAAGCCCTTACGAGCCTCTGGCCATTCTGCGCTTCAGCTCCTTGAGAAGCGGGAGACCAGCCACCGCAACCCGTAGGCCATGCGGACCAGGACAACAAGCACCACGAATATCTCTACCATGCCCATGTAGCTTACGATACAGCACCCCGAGGGCACCGGCGACGGGTCTGTCGGGTCGGTGAACAGCGGCTTACGGGCCCGGGCCGCGACGGCCGAGGAGGCCCGAGAGGCCCACGAGGGAGCCCACCACCTCCGGGAGGTCGGTCGCCTTGTTCATCGCCGCGTCCGCCCCCGCCGCGAGCGCCCCGGAGAGGTCCTCGCTCGCGCTGAGCACGGCCACGCGGGTCTCGGGGCTTACCTCCTTTATCCTGCGCACCACCTCCGTGCCGTCCCCGTCGGGCAGCATGAGGTCCACGACGGCCAGGGCGAACTTCCTGCCCGAGGAGACCAGGCGCAGCGCCTCGGCGACGGTGCCGGCGCGGAAGAACCTCACCGCTTCGGCCGCCCCGGCGAGGGCCTTCTCGAGCACGCGCTCGAGGGCCTGGGCGAAGAAGAGGTGGTCCTCGACTATCAGCACGTTCTTCATGTCAGCGATTGTACCCCCGATCCCGACGCCGGTATACTTCCCCTGGGGGCCACGCTAGGGTCCGCCGCGCCGCGCGACCTTGCCGGCGAACGCCGCCCAGTCGACGATCCACAGCACGTCCTCGAGGTCCGCGCCCGCCCCGTCGGCGTTGGGCGGGACGTCCCGGCCGTCCACGCGCAGGGTCTCGGGCTCGTCGTAGGGCCCGAACTCGACCCACCGGGTGCCCGGGAGGGGCCTCGCGCACGACGCGCAACCTCTCGTCGTCGAGCTTGCGGCTATAGGCGTTGGCAACCCGTTTCCTGGCTACGGGCGGAGTGTACGCGGGCCCGTCGCCGCGACCAGAGGGAATTCTAGAAGCCGACCGTCCCTAAAGCAGCGCCGCGAGCCTCCGGACGCCCTCCTCTATCTGCTCCGGCGTCACGGCGCAGAAGGGGAGCCGCACGAAACGGTCGCCGGGCACGGCCTCGCCGTCGTCGGGGTCGGCGAAGAAGGCGGCGCCGGGCGTGAGCACGAGGCCGGCGTCTTTTCCGCGCCCGACCAGGTTCGCCGTGTTCGCCCCTTCGGGGAGCATCACGCTCACGAAGAAGCCGCCGTCGGGGATAAAGGCCTGGGCGTCGGGCAGCTCGCGGCGGACGGAGTCCGCCATCGCCGTCCAGCGGGGCGTGTAGAGCTCCTTGAGGCGCTCGATGTTCGGCTCGAGCAGACCGCGGCGCATGAACTCGGCGACGGTGGCCTGGGTCGGCAGCGCGGGCGAGAGGTATGTGTCCTCGCCGAGGGCCGTGACGGCCCCGACGAGCTCGGACGAGGCGATCATGAACCCGACCCGGATGCCGGGGGTGAGGAGCTTGCAGAACGAGCTCATCGTGATGACGTTGGCCGGATCGATCTCGCGCAGGAGCGGCAGGTCCTCGCCCTCGTAGCGCAGCTTGCGGTAGGGGATGTCCTCTATCACGCAGAAGTCGTGCTCCACGGCCAGCTCGACGATCCTGCGCCGCTTCTCCAGCGAGAGCGTCGCCCCGGCCGGGTTCTGGAAGTCGGGCACGAGGTAGACGAACGCCGGTACCTCGCCCTCTCGAGCGCCGCCTCCAGCCGCTCGACGCTGATGCCGTCCTCCTCGAGCGGGATGCCGACGACGTGGGCGCCGCGCCTCCGGAAGGTCTTGATGGCGCGGTCGTAGCTCGGCTGCTCCGTGTAGACGACGGTCCCCGGCCGGAGAGGTACGAGGCGACGAGGTCCTGCAACTGCAGAGAGCCGTTTCCTACCAGGATCTCCGTCTCGGCGAGACGCCGTACTCCTCGGCGAGCTGCCCGCTCAGCGGCGCGTACCCGCGCTGCTGCCCGTACTGCAGCACCGTGGCGGCGTCCCCGCGCACCGCCGCGTCGAAGCACTCGCCCATCTCCTCCGTCGGGAACGCCTCGGGCGGCGGGACGCCGCGGGTAAAGACTATCTTCTCGGTCACGGTCTCCGTCATCGGGCCATCCTCTCGTGTCCGCGTCCAGAAAAGACCAATCCTAGCCGCGCACCGCCCGCCGAACGCAAGCCGCGATCCCTGGCGGCTCCGGCGCGACTCCACACCTCCTCCAGCACGTCGCCACCGTGCCAGCGGCTCACGGCGAGGACGAGATCCCGCGCGTCGGGCACCGCGTAGTCCACGGCGAGCTCTACCACGGGCCGCTTGCTCCGGGGATGATCCACGACGCGGCGGAACGTTCCGGACCCCGCGGCGCAGGGCCCAACGCGAAGGTGGCGCCGGAGTTGATCGGGGAGATCGAAACCCCCTCCGCGTGCCGCCGCAGCAACTCCGCCGTGTCCAGCTCGAGAACCAGGTGCGGGCCGATCCCTGTAGGCCCTGGCACCGAGGAGCTTGAGCAGCCGCTCCGGTCTCACCCAGAAGAAGACCCTGCGGTTGAGGTTCTCGTACCACTCGCGCGGCGCCATGCCCATCGAGGCACCGCTCCAGAGACCGTCTCCTGCATCGGTTTGTTGTCCCGGATCGAGGGCCGGCCCCGTGCCTCGGGGTGCTCTATAGGCCTACGATCTCCGGCCGGCGAGCTGGACTCTATGGCGAACCTCCGCGCGCCCTCGACCTCGAACCTGTCGAGCAGCGCGCTCGTGCTCAGGAGCCCAAGCCTCCTGGATGCCTCTCCCAGCTCCCATCCTCCGCCATGTGGTACAGCACGGGATAGCGGGAGACGAGCATCCGCGGCGTCCACCGTGCGGGTCCCTCAGCGGACCGGAGCGGCGCCCTTGGAAGACCGGTCAAGCCCAGACCCGGTTAGCGGTCCGGCAAGGAGTCCCGGCCGTGCGCCGCCACATGGCCATGAACGGCTCGTCCTCATCCGTCCGCTCGCGCGGAAGCCCGTCGTCGGCGAAGAACGGCTCGACGATGCTCTCGGAGCCGTAGTGGATCACGGGCCTGAACCGGGCCGGGCTCGTCGAGGCTACCGACGGCCAGGTGCAGCTCATCCAACTCCAGATACTCGAACGTCAGCGGCGTGCCGCACTCCCGGCAGAAGCCGCGCCGCGCGACCTTCGACGACTGGTAGTAGGCGGGCTCCCCCCGCTCCCACTCCACGTTCTCCCGCTCCACCTCGAAGAAGATGCCGGAGAGATGCCCGAACGCCCTCTGGCACATCCGGCAGTGGCAGTAATAGGCGTCGGTGCTCACGACCCTCGCCTCGTAGCGCACGCCCCGCATTGGCACCCGCCTTCAAACAGCCCTTCCTGCAACGCTCTCTCCGTCACGGGTCAAAGCCTCTTCGGTCGCAAGCCCGATACTCTTCCCAATCGGCACCGGAAGACTGATGCCTGAAGCCGACCTGACGGAGCCTGAAAGGGCGCAGCGGCTGACAGGCGCCGGCGCCGCCCTACGACACCTGCTCCATCTCCGGCTCGGCGGCCGTGATCAGCCGGCTGGCGTAGGAGAGGCACCTGGGACCGAGGATCTGCTTGAGCTCCGCGTGCAGGTCGGAGGAGTCCTCGACGTCGAAGACCTGCTCCTCGAGCGTTCCGTCGCGGAGACGAGAGAAGACGGGGCTTTCGCCGGGAGGCCTGGCGAGCAGGCCGAAGGCCTCCTCGGCGGACGCCCTCGGCAGGCCGACGAAGCAGGAGGCGTCGAGGAAGATGGGGTCGGGGCCAGGCTCCAGGTGCAGCTCCTCCATCTCCATCGCGATGATGCGCGGGATGCCCTCCTTGCGCTCGACGCGGCCCTTGACCTTGAGCACGGCGTCCTCGCGCACGCACGGTGGCGCACTTGGCGTAGACCCTCGGGAAGACCATGACCTCCGCGAGGCCGCGCGTGTCGTCTAGCTGGAGCATCGCCATCATGTCGCCCTTGCGCGTGGTGTTGGTCCTGACGCTCGTCGCGAGCCCACCGACCCACACCATCGCCCCGTCCCTGCACTGGTCGAGCTCCGAGACGGTCGTGTCGGTGTGCTTCTTGAGCTTGTGCAGGACGGGCCGCAGCGGGTGATCCGAGACGTAGAGGCCGAGGGTCTCCTTCTCCCACTCCAGGCGTCTCGCGCTGGTCGTCCTCGAGGTCGGGGAACACCGGCTTGGGCGGCGCGAGCTCGGCGTCGTCGAACATCGAGAACTGGTCCTCGCACGCGCCCTTGAGGCCCTTGGTCGACCGCTCGACGGCCTTGGCGTGGACGGCGACCATGGCGGCCCGCGAGGGCCCGACGTTGTCGAAGGCGCCGCACTTTATGAGGGACTCCAGGGTTCGCTTGTTGTAGGTCTTGGGCAGTCGACCCGCTCGCAGAAGTCGAAGATGTCGGCGAACGGGCCGCCCTCCTCGCGCGCCGCGATGATCGAATCTACGCAGAGTTCGCCCACGTTCTTGACCGCCGAGAGTCCGAAGCGGATGGTCCCCCCGACCGACCGTGAACCGTCGCCCGCTCTCGTTGACGTCCGGCGGCAGCACCTCTATCTTCATCGCCCGCGCCTCGGCGACGTACTGCGGCACCCGGTCTTTGGTGTTCATGACGCTGCTCATGAGCGCCGCCATGTACGCCTCGGGGTAGTGCGCCTTGAGGTACGCCGTCTGGAAGGCGAGAAACGAGTAGCAGGCCGAGTGGCTCTTGTTGAACGAGTAGCCGCCGGCCTTCTCCATCCAGTTCCAGAGTTCCTCGGCGACGTTCGTGGGAGACGTCGTTTGTGGCGCAGCCCTCCATGAACTTGTCCTTGAGCGTGGCCAGCATCGCGGCGTTCTTCTTGCCGATGGCCTTGCGCAGCGTGTCGGCCTGACCCGGGGTGAAGCCGCCGAGGGTCTTGCTGATCTCCATGAGCTGCTCCTGGTAGGCCGCGACACCGTAGGTCGGCTCCAGGATCGGCTTGAGGCGCTCGTCGGGGTACTCGACGCTTGCGGGGTCGTGCTTGCCGCGCTTGAAGTTCGGGATGTAGTCCATCGGGCCGGGCCGGTACAGGGCGTTCAGGGCCACGAGGTCGTCGAAACGATCGGGTCGGACCTCCTGGAGCATCCGCTGCATCCCGCTCGACTCGAACTGGAAGACCCCGAAGGTGTCGCCCCGGGCGAAGAGCTTCAAGGTCTTCTCGTCGTCGAGCGGGATCGTGCGGATGTCCAACTCCTCGCCCGTGGACTGCGCGGATGGTCTCCATGCGTCTCCTCGATCACGTCGAGGTTCCGCAGACCCGAGGAAGTCCACCTTGAGCAGCCCTAGCGCCTCGACGTCGCTCATCGGGTGCTGGACCATGACGGATCCTTCGCCTTTGGCGACGCGCTGCAGGGGAACGATCTCCGTGAGGGGTTCCTCGGAGATCACGACGCCCGCGGCGTGGGTGCCAGCGTGGCGGGCGAAGCCCTCTATCTCGAAGGCGGTGTCGAGGACCTGCCGGGCCGCGTCGTTCTGCCGGACGAACTGGATGATCTCGCGCGCCGGGCCCGGGTGCTTCTCCCCGGCCACGTACTCGCCGTCTTCGCCCTGCATCAGCACGTCGCGCAGGGTGGTCCCAACCGGCTTCTCCGGGATGAACTTGGCGAGCTTGTCCGTGTCCGAGTACGGGTACTGGTAGATGCGCCCGGAGTCCCGGATCGCCGCCTTCGCCCCGATGGTCCCGAAGGTGATGATCTGGGCTACGTGGTCCGTGCCGCCGTACTTGTCGGTGACGTAGCTCATCACCTCGCCCCGTCCGCCGACGGAGAAGTCTATGTCCACGTCGGGCATGTTGATGCGGTCGGGGTTCAGGAACCGCTCGAAGAGCAGCGAGTACTCCAGCGGGTCCAGGTCTGTTATCTCCAGCGCGTACGCGACGATGCGATCCGGCCGCCGAGCCACGCCCCGGGCCCACGGCGATCTTGCGGTCCTTGGCGTACTTGACGAAGTCCCAGACGATGAGAAAGTAGTCTGCGAAGCCCATCTTCCCGATGGTGCCGAGCTCGAACTCCAGCCGCCGGAGCACCTCGGGGGTCCTGGCCTTCCCCCCGTAGCGCTTGACGAGGCCCTTCTCGCACTGCTCCCGCAGGAACTGGTCGGCGGTATAACCCTCGGGCTTGGGGAAGTTCGGCAGGCGCGTCTTGCCGAGCTCGATGCCGACGTCCTCGACGCTCTCGACGACCTTGATGGTGTTCTCCAGCGCCTCGGGCTGGTCGGGGAACAGCGCGGCCATCTCCTCGACGGGCTTGACGTAGAACTCCTGGCCGGAGAACTTCATGCGTTTGGGGTCGTTGAAGAACTTTCCGGTCCCGATGCACAGCAGGGCGTCGTGCATCCTGGCGTCGTGCCTCGTCGTGTAGTGGGAGTCGTTGGTGGCGACGAGGTCGAGGCCCGTCTCCTTGTGGAGCTTGAGAAGCCCCTGGTTCACGCGCTTCTGCTCGGGTATCTCCAGATGGTCCTGCATCTCCAGGTAGACGGCGTCGAACATCTCACCGTACTCGAAGAGCAGATCCCGGGCCTCGTCCAAGCGTCCCTCGAGGATCCTGACCGGTACCTCGGCGGAGAGGCACCCGGAGAGGCAGATGATGCCCTTGCCGTGCCGGCGAAGCATCTCCATGTCCACCCGCGGCTTGTAGTAGAAGCCTTCGAGAAAGCCGCTGGTCGAGAGCTTCAGGAGGTTCCTGTAGCCCTCGGCGGTGCGGGCTATAAGTGTGAGGTGGTAGTACGGTGCCCGGCTGCGGTCGTGGCGGTCGGCCGTCACGTATACCTCGCAGCCCATCAGGGGCTTTATGCCGGCGTCCTTCGCCTCTTTGTAGAACTTGACCATGCCGTACATAACGCCGTGGTCCGTAAGCGCCAGGCCCGGCATGTTCTGGTCCTTGGCGAAAGAGATGAGGTCCCGGATCCGGCTCGCCCCGTCGAGCATCGAGTATTCCGAGTGACAGTGCAGGTGCGCGAAGGCGCCGCCGGTATCCGCCAAACCCCTCCTCCCTGGTCTGAGAGGCCCGGCGACGCCCCATCCTCCCGTGGGCGCCGCCGGACACCTCGTTTCTCCCCGTCCATAATGGACGCGTCCAAATATACGAGAGGCCATCGCGCTTGTCCAGATCACCTGGACCAGAAGTTGAGGCTCGATTTGCAGGAGTTTTCAGCGAAGATCGCTGCGCTCTTTCAGGGCTCCGCTCTCAGCGCGCTCCAGCTTCGCCTACGCTTTCAGCCCGGCGCTTCGCGCCTCTCAGCCCGCGCCGCCCTTCGGGCTTCGCTTCCAGCTTGTCGGCTTTTCCAGCCCGGCTCCCGCCCCGACGCGCCGGCAAAAACGTTCACTCCTGGCAAAGCACCGTCCGGCCGCGCCTCGACTCCTGGCGAAGTCTGTCGGACGCGGGCCGCCACGAACCGCTCACCCTTGCGGTTGTTGACCGGAGGCGACCGCAGGGAGCCCGCGAACTCTAGTCTTTCTTGCTCGGGGCCTTCTTATCGGTAGAGGAGGAAGAGCTTTTGTCAGAGGTGTCGGACTTTTTCTCCTTCGAGTCTCCGTTCGAAGAAGACGTTTCCGATTTGGCGGCCTTCTTGTTGTAGTCCGTAGAGTAGAAGCCCGAGCCCTTGAAGGCGATATTGATAGGATGGAGGATCTTCCTGACGGGCGCGCCGCATTCGACGCAAGACGTCAGGGTATCATCTGACATCCTTTGCATCACGTCGAAGACGTGACCGTTATCGCACTTGTACTCGTAGATGGGCATCCGGCCTCCAGGTTGCAAACGGGCAGCCAGGAGATTATACAACTCGGCCCGTCGCGGCAGTCCTTGCCGGCAGTTCCTAGACCGGACGCTGGTAGGGATCGAACTCGTCGGAGGCGAAGTCTTTGAGCATGTGCTCCCTGGCGGCGTGCACGAGCTTCGGGTTGGAGAGTATGTCTTCTACCTCGTTGGGCGAAGCGTTGCGGCGCACGTACTGCTCCTGAACTATCTCCTGCAGGTGGGCCCCGTCGCCGAGACGATACGCGATGTACTCGATGACCCTGGTCTCCCGGTCCGTCTCGAAGTTCACGCTGAAGAGCCGATCCCAGAAGGTACGCTGCTCGCTCTCGGACATCCGAAATCCTCCTCCGATCGTGCCGGTCCGGGGATAATTTAAGCACACCGGCGCACTGGGGCGTCGTGCGGATGAACTTCCGGGCAAGCGGGCGTGGCGGTAGTCTCGCAGCGCGGCTTCCGTCACGAAGCCCCCGGTGTCCCTGCTCGGCCGTGGTTCAAATCCGGGTGCGTTGGTCGTATCTCGGGTCTCGCACGGGCATACCGCTATGCAGGACGCTGTCCATCGCCCGGTCTCGCCCAGCAGCCGTGGAGTCGTGGATCTCCTCGTCCGAGGTTCGTTGTCGGCGAGCACGGCCTACCTAGAAGTCCGTCCGGCGATCCTTCGGGTACCTGTGGACTCTGCAAGGACCACATGTAGACGCATCTCGGGTAGGCTGCGCCACTACCGACGCCGCCGTTTGTTCTGTGGGAGACGCCATTTCCTCATCGATCTACAAGTCTCCGGAAGGCGAGGCGGAGATCCGGGCTCTCTATGACCAGTCGCTCGCCGCCCTCGGCGTGGGCCACGAGAGCCTCTGGGTCGAGACGCGTTTCGGCTCCACGCATGTCCTGGCGCTGGGACCGACAGACGCCCCGCCCGTGGTGTTCCTCCCTGGCGGTAACTTTCTCGCGCCGACCTGCCTGGGTTGGTTTGTGCCGCTGGCGCAGCGTAACCGCGTCTACGCGCCGGACATCGTGGGCCAGCCTGGCAGGAGCGCCCAGCAGAGACCCTCGTCAATTGACGACGGTCACGCCTTCTGGGCGGAAGACGTCCTCGATGGCCTCGGGCTCGAGCGAGCGCCGCTGGTGGGGCTATCCTACGGGGCTGGTGTGGCCCTGAGGATCATGGGCCTGGCCCCGGAACGTATCTCGCGGGCAGCGCTAGTCTCCCCCTCTGGCATCGCCGCCGGACCGCTGCTTCCGGTCCTGTCCGAGGTGGTGGCGCCTATGCTGCTGTACCGCCTGCGGCCGACCGGTCCAAATCTCCTGCGAGCGGCGAGGCCCCTGCTCACGGAGCCCGAGGATCCGGCCTTCGGAAACGCCGTTCGGCAGCTCGGGGCCGTCTACCGGCATCTCAGGCTGGACGCCGGGCTGCCGCGGTTGGCTAGCAAAGAGGAGCTCGCGAGGTTCGAGGAACCGGTCGCCGTGTACGCCTCCGAGGAGGACACGTTCTTCCCCGCCGCGACGGTCCTTGCCAGGGCCAAGGAGGTGATCCCGAACCTCGCAGTGGCACAGCGCCTCGACGGCTGCCGCCACATCCCCTCGAAGGCGGGTTTCGAGCGTGTCAACGAGGGCATACTCACTTTCCTGGCCAGCGACGATCGGGGCTAGGGTGCCGTGGCGGCGAGGTCGTCCAGGGCGTCACCGGTGACGCGGTAGACTGTCCAGTCGTCCATCGGGACCGCACCGAGGCTCTTGTAGAAGCCGATGGAGGGCTCGTTCCAGTCGAGGACCGACCACCCCAGGCGTCCGCACTCGCGCTTCTTGTGCGATCTGCCCGAGCCGTATCAGGAGGGCGCGTCCGATCCCGTGGCCCCTGTGCTCGGGACGCACGTAGAGGTCCTCCAGGTAGATGCCGGGACGTCCAAGGAACGTCGAGAAATTGTGGAAGAACAGGGCGAAGCCCGCGGGTTCGCCGTCGAGCTCCCCGATCAGGACCTCCGCCGCCGGATGCTCTCCGAAAAGGTGATCTCCGGAGAAGATCCTCGGTGGCGACGACCTCGTGGGGGAGGCGCTCGTACTCGGCGAGGTCCTGGATCAGGCCGAGTATCTGCGGCACGTCCACTTCGGTGGCGGCCCGGATCTTCAGGTCGCGCACAGAGGACTAGACCCTCGCTGCTACGAGGGCCTCGGCGATCTGGACCGCGTTCGTCGCCGCGCCCTTGAGCAGGTTGTCGGCGACGCACCAGTACTGCACGATGTGGCCCTCTACCCGCACCCGGCCAACGAGGGTGTCCGGCTCGCCGACGGCGTCGAGCGGCGTCGGGAAGTCGTCGGCGTCCCCGGAGAAGACCACGCCCGGCGCGGTGCGCAGGACCTCCAGGACCTCCTCAAGGGTCGCCTCCCGCTCCAGCTCGACGTAGACGCTCTCGGCGTGGCCGGTGTGGACGGGGATGCGGACGGCCGTAGCGTAAACCTCGAGGTCCGGCCTGCCGAGGATCTTGCGCGACTCCTCGCGCATCTTGGTCTCTTCGGTGGTGTAGCCGTCCTCCCCCACGCCCCCGATGAGCGGTATGGCGTTGGCGGCAATCGGCTTCGGGTAGACGTCCTCGCGGCCGTCCTCCAGCGCCTCGACGCCCCCGCGGCCGGAGCCGGAGACCGCCTGGTAGGTCGAGACGACGACCCGGCGCACCCCGAACTCGCGCATCAGGGGCGCCAGCGTCACGACCATCTGGATCGTGGAGCAGTTGGCGTTGGCGATCAGGCCGTCGTGATCCCGCAGAGCCTCGGAGTTTACCTCGGGGACGACGAGCGGCACCTCCGGGTCGAGCCGGAAGTCGCTCCCGTTGTCGATGACGATCGCCCCGCGGCTTATGGCCTCTTCGGCGAGCTGGACCGCCGCTCCCTTCTCCCCCTCGGTGCCCGCGAAGAACGCGAAGTCCACGCCCTCGAAGGCGTCTGGCTCGGCGACGCCGACCTCGTGCTCCTCGCCGGCAAGGGTCGCGATCCGGGAGCTACGGGCCAGGACGCGCAGCTCCCCGACCGGAAAGTCTCGCCGCCGCAGCTCTGCGACCAGCCGGTCTCCGACGAGCCCCGCCCCGACGACCGCAACCGTGTAACCATCGTTCAAATCAGCCTCTTCCATCGTCTTGTACGGCCTTATGCGCGATGTCCAGCAGGTCCCAGACGACGCCGCTCGCGGTGCGCTCCGGTCCCGCGCCGGGACCGCGCACGGTGAGGGTAACATCCGAGTAGCGCCGCGTGCGGAAGTCGAAGACGTTCTCCGGGCCGCTGATGGGGCCGAAGGGGCTCTCGACGGGCGTGTCCTGTAAGCCAACCGTCACGGGGCCTGACCGCGGGATGCGCACGAGGTAGCGGAGCATGTGGTGCTCCTCCACGGCCAGCATCCTGGCGGCGAACGCTTCGTCGGCCTCTGGGAGGCGTACCATGAACTCGTTCAGGGGGACGTCCTCCAGCCCTTGTGGGACCAGGGACTCGTAGGCGATCTCCTCGGGCTCGATGGTCCGGCCCATCATGCGGGCCAGGATGATGGCCTTGCGGGCGACGTCGAGGCCCGAGAGGTCGTCGCGGGGGTCGGGCTCGGCGTAGTGGAGCTCGACCGCCTCCTTCACCGCCGCGGAGAACGTGCGGCCGCCCTCGACCGCGCTCATGATAAAGCCCAAAGTGCCGCTCGGGCTGGCCTGAATCTCCAGGATCTCGTCCCCGCCCTGGATCAGGCCGCCGATCGTCGAGATGATCGGCATCCCCGCGCCGACGGTGGCCTCGTGCCAGAGGCGGTCGGGGATCAGGCGCACGAGCTGCTCGTACTCTGCGGTGCTGCCCGAGAGCGGGCCCTTGTTGGAGAGCACCAGGTACGAGCCGTTCTGGATGCCGACGAGGTCGAGATCGAAGGTCCCCCCGTGGACCGCGACGTCCACGACGACGCGTGTCGTATCCGGCGCGGGCTCCGTGCGCAGCACGTCGACCAGCGGCTCGGTCCCGAGCTCGGCGAGCCTGCCGCCCTCCTCTTTCAGGCGTATCGCCTGCGGCAAGAGTTCCTCCCCCGCCAACGCCCCGGAGGTGTCGGAGACGGCCCTGTACGTCACCTCGATCCGGTGGCGTTCGAGCCAGCTCTTGCGCTCTTCGAGCACGATCTGCGCCACCGCCCGTCCGACGTGGCCCATGCCTATCTGGACGATCTCCAGCCGCTTCACGCGACCTCCTCGCGCTGGTCGGCGAGGGCTCGGGACGGCGTGACCAGGCCAGAATGCAACGCGCGCAGCGCGTCCTCGGCGGCGTCGGCGGCGGCGTAGAACACGAGGCCCGCGGAGGCCTCTCCGGCGTGCAGGAACGGGATCTTGGCTTTGCGCAGGCAGCGCTTGCCGCGCTTGAGGTCGCCGTTCTCCGGCTCGCCGATGCACACGACGGAGGCGACCCGCCGCTTCTTACCGTCGCCGCAAGGGATCTCGACCGGCAGGCCGTGCCGGAGCGCGACGCAGCGCAGGCCCGGTCCGCTCTCGCGGTCCGTGATACGCGTGCCGGCCTTCTCCGGCGCGAAGGTGTTGCGGACAAAGACCTCGATGGCGGCCTCGGCCGCGGGCTCCATCGTGCGGTGGTGGAGTATCTTTGCCCCCAGAGAGGCGAAGATGGTGGCCTCGCCGTACGAGAGGCGCGGGAGCAGGGCGGCGTCGGGCACCAGGCGCGGATCGGCGTCGAGCACCCCGTCGACGTCCGACATGATCCAGACCTCCCCGGCCCCAATCGCCCGTCCGATGACGGTCGCCGAGAGATCCGAGCCTCCGCGGCCGAGCGTGGTCGCCAGTCCCTCGGGCGAGCGTCCGACGTATCCGGGAACGACGGCCACCTCCCCGGCCTCGAGCAGCGGCGCCACGAACCGCGAGCAACGCACCTCCGTCGCGGCGGGGTAGACGTTCGCCTCGTAGAAGCCGGCGTCGGTGGCTATCGGGTCCTCGGCGACCACGGCGGCCGGCGAGCCCGCGCTGGAGATGGCGCCCGCCAGTATGGCGGCGGAGAGCCGCTCGCCGAAGACGGCGATGTTGGCCCGGCGCGCGCGGGTGTCGTCCGAGGGGCGCCGGATGGCGTCGACGAGCTCCCCGAGGAGGACGAGGACGCGTTCTTCGACGGCCGGCAGGTGCTCGGGGGCAACCGCCTCCCTGGCAGCCCGCAGGTGCCGCTCTGCGAGGCGATCGCGCAGTTCTGTGAGCCCGTCCTCCGTGATGGCAGATGGGGCCCGGGCCGCGATGCCGGCAACGCTTCCGGCGGTGGCGTCGGCGTAATCCAGGAGTACGTCGGTGGTGCCGCCCATCGCCGAGACGACGATGGCCACCGGCCGCTCCGCGGCGGCCCCGGCGACGATGCGGGCGGCGCGGACGAACTCCGCGCCGCCGCCGACCGAGGTTCCGCCGAACTTTATGACGAGTGGGTTACCGTTCAATCCGCCGTCACGCCCCCCGCAGTGCCTGGTCCAGGTCGTAGAGGATGTCGTCGATGGACTCAAGGCCGACCGAGAGCCGCACGTAGTCGTCCGTCACGCCCGTGGCCTTCTGCTCGTCCACCGAGAGCTGCGAGTGCGTCGTCGAGGCCGGGTGGATCACCAGGCTCTTCGCGTCGCCCACGTTCGCCAGCAGGCTGTGCAACTCCAGTTTGTCGATGAACTTCTTGCCGGCCTCCAGGCCGCCGTCGATGCCGAAGCCCAGGATCGCGCCGTAGAGCCCGTCGCGGTGGTACTTCGCCGCCATGTCGTGAGCCGGATGGTCCGCGAGACCGGGATAGTTGACCCAGTTGACCTTCGGGTGGCCGGAGAGGAACTCGGCGACGGCCAGCGCGTTCGGTCGAGTGGCGCTCCATCCGCAGCGGCAGCGTCTCCAGGCCCTGCAAGAAGAGGAAGCTGTTGAACGGGCTGAGCGCCGGGCCGTAGTCGCGGAGCATCTGGACGCGGGTTTTGAGGATGTAGGAGAGCTCGCCCAAGACCTCGTAGTACTCGAGGCCGTGGTAGGAGGGGTCCGGCTCGTGAACCCGGGGAAGTTGCCGTTGTCCCAGGGGAACTTGCCGCCGTCGACGATCACGCCGCCGATGGAGGTCCCGTGCCCGCCGATGAACTTGGTCGCCGAGTGGACGACGACGTCGGCCCCGTGGGCCAGCGGGTTGACCAGGTAGGGAGACGGAAGGGTGTTGTCGATGATCAGGGGTATCCCCGCCTCGTGGGCCACCGCCGCCACGGCCTCGATGTCCAGGGTGTTCAGGGACGGGTTGCCGACGGTCTCGGTAAAGATGGCCTTGGTCTTGTCCGTGATGGCGGCACGGAAGTTCTCCGGGTCGCGGTCGTCGACGAACTTGACGTTTATCCCGATCTTCGGAAGCGTGTAGTGGAAAAGGTTGTACGTCCCGCCGTAGAGTCCTGCGGCCGAGACGATCTCGTCCCCCGCGCCCATTATGTTGAGGATCGCCAGCGTCTCCGCCGCCTGCCCAGACGCCGTGGCGAGCGCACCAACTCCGCCTTCGAGGGCGGCGATGCGCTGCTCGAAGACGTCGGTGGTGGGGTTCATGATGCGGGTGTAGATGTTGCCCTGCTCGGCCAGCGAGAAGAGATTCGCCGCGTGGTCGGTGTCGTTGAAGACGTAGGAGGTGGACTGGTAGATCGGGACGGCCCTCGCCGTCGTCGCCGAATCCACTTCCTGCCCCGCGTGGAGCGCCAGGGTATCGAACCCGTACTGGCGCTCCTGAACCTGCTGGTCGGTGGTGTCCATTCTCTTCCTCCTATCGGTAGAGGAACGGCGTAACCGCCGCTCCCAATTCGTCCCAGTCCTTCAAGAAGGCATCGTGCCCGCTTAAAGAGTCTATCTCGACATATTCCGCTTTGGCGCCAGCCTCCCGCGCGGCCTGCGCCGTCTGGCGCACCTCCCGGGCCGGGAAGAGCCAGTCGCTGGAGATCCCGACGAACAGGACCTCGGCCTCGATGCGCGAGAGCGCCTCCTCCTCGGAGCCGTATCCGGCCGCCACGTCGTAGAGGTCCATCGCCCGGGAGAGGTACAGGTACGAGTTGGCGTCGAAGCGGCCGATGAGATCTTTGCCCTGATACTGCAGGTAGCTCTCGATCTCGAAACGGCCGCCGAACTCCTCGTAGAGGGCGGGCCTGCTGCCGGGCCTCCGGCCGAAACGCTCCCACTGGCCCGGGGCGCTCTGGTAGGTCATCATACCGGCCATCCGGGCGACGGCAAGCCCGGCGTCGGGGGCGCGGCCGGTGCCGTAGTAGTCTCCGCCCTGCCAATCGGGATCGGCCATGATAGCGCGGCGCCCGATCTCGCCGTGCACCCCGATGCCCATGGGACCCAGTGCGTTCGTGGCGGCTATGGGCACGGCCTTCTTTACGAACCCGGGGTACTCCACGGCCCACTCCAGTGCCTGCTGTCCGCCGATGGAGCCACCGATAACGAGCGCCAGGCGATTGATGCCCAGGTGCTCCATGAGCCGTCGCTGGGCGCGGACCATGTCCCTGATGGTGACGATGGGGAACCGCATCCCGTAGGGCCGCCCGGTTCTGGGATCCGGCGTCGCCGGACCCGTACTCCCGTAGCAGCCGCCGAGCACGTTGGAGCACACGACGAAACTCTTCTCGGTGTCTATCACGCGTCCCGGCCCGACCATCGGGTCCCACCAGCCGCCCCGCTTGTGGCCCGGGGATGGCCCCCCGATAGCGTGCGTGTCGCCCGTGAGGGCGTGCACGATCAGGACGGCGTTCTCACCCGCGGCGTCCAGCTCGCCCCACGTCTCGTAGGCAAGCGTAACGTCCAGCAGGTGACCGCCAAGCTCCGGATCGAAGGAGCCTATTCGGTGATTGGATGTGCCCGAGGTACCTTGGGCCGGGGCCTGCCTAGCCCCGGCCCCCGAGTCTAGTGTCATACTCGATAGTAATGCAGCCTCCTTCTACCAGTCGGGGTCTACGCCTTCGGCGTTCCGCCAGCCGCGCAACCCGCCCGTAGAAGAGGCTGCCCGCCCCTCCCCACATCTTCCAGGACAGTGATGACCATCCTGCTGGACTTGGCACCTGGCGGCGGACATCCCTGCCAGCTCGGTTGCCGCGGTTTCTCAGGGCCAGTTCCCTCCACCGCTCTCGATGCGGATTCGCGCTGAAAGCGGATGCTAAAGCACCGCAGGCCCCGCCGTCAAGGGCGAAAGGGCACCGACGCCGCAAGATCCCGCACCTCCCCGGGCCGCGGTCTCCCGCCGGGCCGGCGAGGTCGCCTGTTCGTCGGTCAGCATACCGCCGGGAGAGCCGTCGGTACATACTCCAATGGACCACCTTGCCCGCAACCGAGCGGTCGTCACGCGTCAAACGGCGCTCGAGCTCGACCGTATCAGCGCGCCCACGGGAAGCGGACGAGCACCCAGGCGTTCTCGAACTTCCGCAGCCCCAGCTTGCGCGCCACGGGCGGCGTGAGATCCACGCCCGCCGGGTTGAGCACCTTCCTGCTGAACTGATCCCTGCCCCTGTTGAAGTTGCGGAAGTAAGCCGCCTGGGCCTCGGGTTTGCAGCGGGGCAGCTTCCTCCACATGGTGCGCTTCTTGTCCGGCTGCCAGTAGTTGTCGCGCGTGTTCCACGGCCCGACCTCCTTGACCGGGGCCCGGGTGGGGTGCGATCCGTTAGCCCGCCGGATCCCGACGCGCTGTCCGCCCTTGAACTTGGGCCTGAAGTGCGGCACCGCGACCTCGTAACGGGTAAAGCCGTCGTACTGGGTGGCGTAGACCCGGCAACGGATCCCACGCTTCCCGCGGCGGGCAGCCCGGGAGGTCTCCGCGCCAGGCTCCGCGGTGCCGACCACGGAGCTGGCCGCGGTGTTCTGGCGCACCTCATCCTGCCACTGGGCGTCCACCCAGGTTTGCAGCTCCAACTCCGAAACTCCCGGCAACGCCTCGACGGTGGACTTGGTATCCGCCACGGCGGATTCGACCTCCTCCTCGAAGTCCGAGGCGTCCACCTTTCGCCGGATCTCCTCCGTCGAGGCCTCCGCCTCCTTGCCCGCCGCGACGAGGCGCTCGCTCTCGGCGAGCTCGGTTGCGAGGGTCCGGTTCTCGTTCCGGACGGCGGCGAGGACGTCGGCCAGCGTCTCGTCGCTGAGGTCGAACGCGCTCTTGAATTCCTCCACGTTCTCCTCGCTCGAGAGCAGGTAGGCCAGCACCGGCTTCTCGGGATCCGAGTATGCCGAGTATTCCTGCGCCTCCAGAGTGCCCCGGCTGCCTACCAGGAGTGCTCCCGCCGCGAGAACGGCCCCAAGAACGAGCGGGACGACGCGGCGACGGCCACCTCTGCCGGACACGAAAGACGATGAGCGTTCCAACAACCCTGCACGAGATCTCAAGGAGTCCCCCCTCCCAAGAAGACACATCCGATAGGAAAACTTCGTAACGTTTCGTGCCAATACTAGCGGCGGCGAGACCGAATGTCAAAGCCGACGGTACTAAGCGTGCCACGTACCGCCGGGCGAAACCTCAGTAGGCGCGGGCGAAGATGGCGGTCTGGCCCGGCCTGCCGGAGACCAGGTCCTCGCCCTCTTCCCTGTCGAAGGGCAGCAGGCGAATCGTGGCCTTCGTATCTTCCTTTATCTTTGTCTCCGTCTCCTCGGTGCCGTCCCAGGGCGCAACGACGAAGCCGCGCTCGTCCTCGATGATCTGCTTGAACTCGCCGTAGCTCTCGGCGCGGCGGGTGTTGGCGTCCCTGAACGCTGTCGCCGTCCGAAGCATGTTCTCCTGGATCTCGCCCATCAGCTCCTGGAGGCGACCCGGGATCTCACTTCGCGCGACGAACTCCTTCTCCCCGGTGTCGCGCCGCACGAGCACGGCCTGGTCCTTCTCAATGTCCTTGGGCCCGAGCTCCACACGCACGGGGACTCCCCTCAGCTCGTGCTCATTGAACTTCCAGCCGGGCGAGTGCTCCTCGTCGAGGTCGACCTCCATCCTGAGCCCGGCGTCCTTGAGCTCGCCGAAGAGCGCCTCGGCCTCCCGGCGCACCTCGCCTTTGTTGGAACCGCGCCAGATCGGCACCACCACAGCCTGCGTCGGCGCGAGCTTTGGCGGTAGCTTGAGGCCTCGGTCGTCCCCGTGCACCAGGATGAGCCCGCCGATTACGCGGGTCGAGAAGCCCCAGGAGGTCTGGTGAGCGTAGACCCGCTCCTGCTGCTCGTTTAGAAAGGTGATATCGAAGGCCCTGGCGAAGTTCTGCCCGAGGTCGTGGCTGGTGGCCGCCTGCAAGGCCCGCCCGTCGCCCATCAAGCCCTCGCACGTGAAGGTCTCGACTGCCCCGGCGAACCGCTCGGACGCGCTCTTCGCACCGGTCAGGACCGGCATGGCCAGCGTCTCGTAGAAGCAGTCCCGGTAGACGCCGAGCATCTGCAGCGTCTCCTCGCGCGCCTCCTCGGCGGTCGCGTGCACGGTGTGGCCCTCCTGCCACAGGAACTCCGAGGTGCGCAGGAATGGCCGGGTTACCTTCTCCCACCGCAGCACATTGCCCCACTGATTTATGAGGATGGGCAAGTCGCGGTAGCTTTGCACCCAATTGCGGTAAAAGTCGCAGATGATGCTCTCGGAGGTCGGCCGGATGGCGAGCCGTTCCTCGAGCTTCTCCCTGCCCCCTATGGTGACCCATGCGAGCTCCGGGTCGAAGCCCTCAACGTGCTCGGCCTCCTTCCTCAGAAAGCTCTCGGGTATGAGCAGCGGGAAGTAGGCGTTCTTGTGCCCGGTGGCCTTGAAGCGGTCGTCAAGGTCGCGCTGGATACGCTCCCAAACCTCGAACCCGTAGGGCCGGATCGCGAACGTCCCCCGCACCGGACCATAATCTGCAAGCTTCGCCATCCTCACCAGCTGCAAATACCACTTGCTCGGGTCCTCACTCTTCTTAGTAAGCTTCTCGACCGCCTCGGTCACGCGGCGCTCCTCTCCTCATGAGATGTGATCCGACGCAAGTATAGCGCCCGGGAAGGAGCGGTAATCTCGCCGCTCTTGGCTACCGGAACGTGAGGCTCTCGAGGACGAGCCGTTCTATCAGGCGCAGATCAGGCGCTCCGGGCTGGCTCGATGCTCTCTTTGCCCACGTAGGGAATGAGCACTTCCGGGAGCCGGATCGAGCCGTCTTCCTGCTGGTAGACCTCCAGGAGCGCTATCAAGGCGCGGCTAACGGCGAGGGCGGTGCCGTTGAGGGTGTGCAGGAGCTGCGGGCGGCCGCCGTCTTTGCGGTAGCGGATCTGCAACCTGCGGGCCTGGAAATCGGTGGTGTTGGAGGTGCTGGTCACCTCGCCGAAGTCGTCGCGGCCCGGCATCCAGGCCTCCAGATCGTACTTGCGGTACGCGGCGCCGCCGAGGTCGCCGGTGCAGATGTCCACCACCCGGTACGGTAGGCCGAGGCCCTGAAAGATCTGCTCCTCGATCTCGACCATCTCCTCGTGCATCGCGTCTGATCCCTCCGGGGTGGTGAAGGCGAACATCTCCACCTTGGTGAACTGGTGGACCCGGTAGAGTCCGCGGCTCGCGCGTCCGTGGGAGCCCGCCTCGGTGCGAAAGCAGTGGGAGAGCCCCGCGATGCGGATCGGGAGGCTCCCTCCATCGAGAATCTCGTCCGCCATCGAGCCGGCCAGCGCTATCTCGGAGGTGGCGATCAGGGAGAGGTCCGAGTCCGCGACGGAGTAGATCTGGGTCTCCGGGCCCCGCGGGATGTAGCCGGTCCCGACAAGCGTCTCGTCGCGGGCGAGGTCGGGCGTGATCGTGGGCTGGTAGCCGTGCGAGACGAGGATGTCCATCGCGTACCGGACGAGCCCGAGCTCCAGGAGCACCGCGTCGCCGCGCAGAAAGTAGAACTTGCTCCCGGCCACCTTCGCCCCGGCGTCGAAGTCGATGATGCCCAGGGCCTCCCCGAGCTGGACGTGATCCTTCGGGTCGAAGGGGAAATCGGGGATCTCACCCCAGCGCCGGATCTCGACGTTCTCCGAGTCGTCTTTGCCGATGGGCGAGTCTGGGTGGGTCATGTTCGGGATCTCGAGCTGCTCCTCGCGCAGCCGCCCTTCGACCTCCCGCAGGTCGGCCTCTTTGGCGGGGATGCGGTCTTTCATCGCCCGAGACTCGGCGATCAGGCGCTCCCGGGCTTCGGGGTCCCGCTCCTGCCCGATGCTCCTGGCTTTCTGGTTCTGGGTCTGACGAAGCTCGTTGAGCTCCTGTATGAGAGCCGAGCGCCGGTCCGCCAACTCGACTACGAGTCCCACATCGACGTCTACGCCACGCCTGCGAGCGTTCTCCTGGACGGCGTCGGCGTTCTCGCGAATGTATTTGAGATCTAGCAAGGTGCCTCCCTCCGGTCGGCGAATTAGCTGTCAGCTATCAGCCGTCAGCTTTCAGCTAATGGTAGGACGCCGACGGACGGGTCCTATCTTAGCCCGCCAACTCCTCCAGCGCCCTGTTCTCGGTGCGCATTCGCACCAATAGCAATGCCGCGTTGAGAACGGAGAAGACCAGCGCGGTGATCCAGGCTCCAAAGATCAACGGGAAGGTCAGAACCTCCACCGCCACGACCACGTAGTTGGGGTGCCTGAGGTACCGGTAAGGGCCGCGGCGAACAGGCTTCGCCCCCGGCACCACCAGCACCCTCGTGTTCCAGTTTTCTCCGAGGGTGAAGATGGCCCAGTACCGCAACGGCTGAACGAGCAGAAACACGGCGAGCGGTAAGGGCCAGTAAGCCGGAAACCCAGGCCCTCTCAGCAACCCTTCGACGAGCGTGCAGACTAGCCACAAGACGTGCAGCAAGACCATGGCCGGATAGTGTCCTCTCCCCCGTTCCACAGCCCCCCGCGACCGAACCCGCCGCTCGTTGCGCCGCGACAAACGCAACTCGAAAAGGCGCTGCAACGCGACCACCGCCACGCCCACAAAGAGGAGTACAGCCTTCACCGACGCCGCTTGCCACCCACAAGAAGCTCAAGGCTGATAGCTGATAGCTGAAAGCCCAGATGCTGACGGCCTATTGCCGTCAGCATCTGAACAACACGTGCTCGGCGGAGAAGCCGGGTCCCATGGCCGAGAGTACGCCGAGGTCGCCCGGCGCGTACTCGGCGCTCTGCAGGAAGCGCTCCAGGATGAACAGGACCGTGACGCTGGACATGTTGCCGTGATCGCGCAGCACGCCCCTGGAGAAGGTAAGCGAGCCGGGATCCCTGCCAAGAACCTCCTCGAACGCGTCGAGCACCTTCGCCCCGCCGGGATGGAGGACGAAGTGCTCCAGGTCCCCCGGATCGACCCCGTGCGAAGCGCACGCGGCGGCCACGTCGTCCTGGAGCTTCTCGCGCACGATGCCGGGAACGCTCTTGGAGAGCTTGACCTTCAGACCGGTCTCAACCAGCTCCCAGCCCATCACGTCCTCCGTGCCGGCCCAGGTAGTGCTGTGGCCCCCGATAAGCTCCGGGCCGTCCCCCTCGCTCCCTAGGACGACGGCCGCCGCGCCATCGGCGAAGAGGGCCGTGGAGATCAGGTTGCTCTTGGAGGTGTCGCCCCGCTGGAAGGTAAGGCCAGAGAGCTCAACCCCGACGAGCAGGATGAGCTTCTCTGGGTACAGGCGGGCGAAGTCCGCCGCAAGCCCCAGGGCGGCGGCGCCGGCCGAGCAGCCCAGGCCCCAGATGGGCACCCGCCGCGTGTGCTCCGAGAGGCCGAGGCGGAAGATCAGGGTAGAGTCCGGCGAAGGCGTCGCGAACCCGGTCGTGGAGAAAAAGAAGATGGCCCCGATCTCCTCCGGTCGCGCCCCGGCCCGGTCCAACGCCCTCCTTGCGGCCTTCTCGGAGAGGTCCAGGGCATGCTCGATGAAGAGCGTGTTCTTCTCCGAGAAGGTGTGGTCCTGCTCGAACCACTCGACGGGCACGCAGAAGTTCCTGTTCTCCACGTGGACATTGTCGAAGATGGGGATCAGGCGCTCGAAGTTGGGGTGGGCTTCGGCGAACATACCGCGGGCGAACTTCCGGGCCTCGGCCTGCCCGACGCGGTAGGAAGGCACGGCGGTGGCGACCGAGACCACCCTAGGATGTTCCTGTGGTCCCGGCCCGCTCAACGGCCCGCCCTCCGCGAATCGGTACCGACGCCAGGTGTGGAGTTCGCTGCAGGCTCGGCGTCGGGCTCGGGGACCCGGCATGAGTCGCGAAACACGTACTGCGAGATCCGCTTCCGCTGCCGGCTCGACCAGTCAATGGTGGGCCGGCGCTGCTCTGGCGGCACGTAGCCGAGCCGGTAGACGGCCATCAGCTCCAGGTCCTCCGGCACCTCGAGGAGACGTTCGATCCTCTGCCAGTTCTCCGGGATCTCCATCGGCGTCGAGACGAACTGGATGCCCATCCCGAGCTCCGTGGTCGTGAGCCAGATGTTCTCGATCGCCGCGCCCATCCCGAAGACCGAGTAGAAGCCGGAGAGCTCGCCCGGCCGGTACTCGGCCTTGTCGAGCAGCACGGCCAGCAGGAGCGGCGAGCCGGCGACGAGCTTGCGGTTGTCCTCCCCGAGCGTCTTCGGCACGCCGAAGCGGTTCATCACGGCCTGGCCGGTGTCGGAGAAGATCTGGCGTCGGAAGGGCTTGAGCACCGCCGGCATCTGGTCGAAGTGGATCCCGTCGCGCCGTTCCTCCATCTCGGCCTCGGAGAAGCGGAAATACGGCCTGTAGCGTCTCCAGAACGTGCCCTCTTCGAGAAGCCGGGTCATGCTCTCGCCGCTGATGCGCGCGATCTCCTCTATCTTCTCGCGGTCTTCGATCAGGACGAACCGCCAGGGCTGGCTGTTGAAGTGCGAGGGGGCCATGCCTGCGACCTCGACCAGGACGCGCTGATGCTCCTTGGTTACCGCATCGGGCAAGAAGGGGCCGTTCGTCGTCTTGCGTTTCCTCACGACGTCCAGGAAGTCCAAAGCTAGCTGCCTCCTACAACTGACGATACGAGTCCGGTGGCGTAGAAGATCATGGCGACGCCCGCCAGCGCCGCGTGACCCGCCGTGCCGGCCCGTACCCGCGGTAGCACCAGGTAGAGAAAGAGCACCGGCAAGAGCGCCCAGCGGTAGGGCGCTCCCTGCCAGAAACCGACCACCACCGCCGCGGCCGCCGTGGCGAACACCGCAAAGAACAGGGCGTGATGCAACCAGCGGAAAGGCTTCGTGTCGACGATCCCGAGCTGCACGAGAACACCTAGGGCGAAGTTTGCCAGGAAAAGCAATGTCGCGGCGTAGAAGATCATAGGCGGGTCTTTGGGATCATTCCTCCGGGTTATAGCACAGGGCACCGCCCGACAGCCCGAGTCGGAGTCATGCCGGGACGGCGGTGTTAAGATTCAGGCTCCGATGTAACTCAAGGTGCCACGCGTCTGCTAGGGGGCGAGATGGAGAACGGACGCCCGGCGGCTTACGTCACGGGGGTAGGGGTCGTAAGCCCGGTGGGGACCGGCCGAGAAAAGTTCTGGAACGCGCTCCTCGCGAACGAGAGCGGGGCCGGCCCGATCACGCTCTTCGACCCCGAAGGCTTCGAGGTGAGGATCGCCGCCGAGTGCGACGAGTTCAGGCCAGAGGACTTCATGGACCGCAAGGTCGTGGCCAGGACCGACCGTTTCGGGCAGATGGGCCTCGCCTCGGCCAAGCTGGCCCTCGAAGACGCCGGGGCCTGGGACGAGCTTAACGGCAACCCCGAGAGGGTGGGCCTTATCCTGGGCAGCGGCATCGGCGGCGTCTCCTCGATGGAGACCACCCAGGCGACCATAGACAGCAAGGGCCCGACCCGGGTAAACCCGTTCTCGGTGACCAAGATAATGCCCAACTCGGCCGCCGCACACGTGGCCATCCAGCTCGGGGTTCAGGGACCCTCCATCGCGGGCGCGCTCGCGTGCACCTGCGGGACGGACATGGTCGGCCTCGGGTACGACCTGATCCGGCGCGGCGACGCCGACGTGGTGATATGCGGCGCGACGGAGGCGACCATCACGCCCGTGATCGTCGCCGGCTTTATCGCGATGCGCGCGATGAGCCGCCGCAACGACGATCCGGAGGGGGCCTGCCGCCCCTACGACGCCAACCACGCCGGGTTCCTGATCGGCGAGGGCGCCGGGGTGATGATCCTGGAGAGCGCCGAATCCGTCGAGCGCCGAGGCGCCGAACCTTACGCGAAGATAACCAGCGTCGGTCGGACCACCGACGCCTACAACCTCACCGACCCCGACCCCAAGGGACGCGGCATCCTGCGCGCCATGCAACTGGCCGCGAAGAACGCCGGCCTCGACGGCGAGCAGGTCGGCTACATAAACCCCCACGGCACGGGCACCGTCGCCGGCGACGCCCCCGAGTCGCACGCGATGGCCGAGATCAACCCCAACGTGATGGTCTCGGCCACCAAGTCCACCCTGGGCCACTCCCTGGGCGCGACCGGGGCCATCGAGACCGCGATCTGCGCCCTGGCCATCAAGGAGAGGACCATCCCTCCCATGCGTAACCTGGAGACCGTTGCCGGCGACTGCGCGGATCTCGACTACGTCGTGAACGAACCCCGCGAAGCCCCGAACCTCGAAGCCGCCCTCTGCGCGAACCTCGGCGTCGGCGGCCACAACGCAGCGGTCGCCCTGGAAAGGGTCTAGGAGGGCATTTGACAGAGACCGACGACCTGCATCAGCTGCCACAGAACCTCCCGGCGCCGGACGACGATGGGGCTGCCGACGGACTGCAGGGAACGGCACTCCCCTCCGTCCCCCTGGACTCGACGACCGGCGCGTCCGTTGACCTTTCGGCCCTCCCCGGGACGGTAGTCGTCTACTGCTACCCGATGACCGGCAGGCCAGACCGGAGCCTGCCGACAGACTGGGATTCGACGCCCGGAGCCCGTGGTTGCACCCCGCAGTCGTGCGCATTCCGGGACCACCACGCGGAGCTCCGCGCCCTCGGCGCGCGGGTCTTCGGCCTGAGCGCCCAGGACACCGCGTACCAGCGAGAGGCCGTCGAGCGGCTCCATCTCCCTTACAGCTTGCTCAGCGACGAGCAGCGCGCCTTCGCAGCGGCCCTCGGCCTGCCAACATTCGAGGTCGAGGGCATGACGCTGCTCAAGAGGCTGACGTTCGTGGCCGTGGACGGTCGCATAGAGAAGGTCTTTTATCCGGTCTTTCCCCCTGACAAGAACGCCGAAGAAGTAATCGAGTGGCTCGGGCAAGCGAGGAGCCTGGAGAGGTCGTCGTCATGAACGCGCAAGAGCGTTTGTCGCAGTTAGAGTCCCTAGTCTCACCGCGTGGGAGCGCGCTGGTGGCGTTCTCCGGCGGGGTAGACTCGTCGCTGGCGCTCGCGGTCTGCGCGAGGGCGCTACCGAGGGACAGGGTGCTCGCCGTCACCTCGAACAACGAGACGTACCTGCCCTCGGAGCTTGACCTCGCGCAAGGGTTCGCCGCCTCACTGGGCGTCGAGCATCTGATCGTGGACACGCGGGAGCTCGACAACCCCGACTACGCCAGAAACCCCACGAACCGATGCTATTTCTGCAAGAGCACCCTGTACTCGGACCTGGCCGCGTTGGCCGAGGAGCGCGGGTACGCCTGCGTGGTCGACGGCGCGAACAAGGACGACGAGGGAGACTACCGCCCCGGGCGCAAGGCGGCCAGGGAGCTCGGAGTCCTCTCCCCGCTGGCCGAGGTCGGGATGGGGAAGGATGAGGTGAGGGGCCTCGCCCAGCACCTCGGTCTGCCGAGCTGGGACAAGCCGGCGCTAGCGTGCCTCTCCAGCCGGTTCCCCTACGGGCAGGAGATCACGCCGGAGAAGCTCGCCCAGGTGACACGCGCCGAGGAGTTCTTGCGTCGCGAAGGCTTCGGGCAGGTCCGCGTCCGGCACCACGGCGACATCGCGCGCCTGGAGGTCGGCCCCGAGGAGATGGAACGGGCCTTCGACCGGCGGGAAGAGATCTCCGCGGAGCTCAGGGACGCGGGCTTCCTCTACGTCACCCTCGACCTCGCCGGCTACAAGTCCGGCAGCCTCAACGCGGCGCTCAAGAAGGGCAAGCGTTCCCTGCCCATGATCTCTTGATCCCCGAGCTGCCAGAGGGCACGCTGCTGGGCGTGACCTTGATCGCGATGCTCATCGGGCTTGTGGGCAGCGTCGTACCGGGATTGCCAGGGGTCACCCTGATCTTCGTCTCGGGCCTCGTCTACGCGTACCTGACGGGCTTCGAAGAGGTCGGCGCGACGGTGGTGATCCTCCTCGGCGTCTTCGCGGCCCTCGCCTTCGCCGCCGACTTTGTAGGCACCAGCTACGGCGCGCGCCGGTTCGGGGCGAGCAACTGGGGCACCGTCGGAGGCGCCGTCGGCGGGCTCGTCGGGACGCTCCTCGGGGCGCTCGTCTTCGGGGTGGGCGCCATCATCGGCCTGATCGCCGGCTCCATCGCGGGCGTCTTCGCCGGCGAATACCTCCGAAGACACCGCCAGCCCCAACCCGAAAACGAAGGATCCCCTATCCCCCGACCCACCGACTGGCGCAGGGCCTCACGCGCCGCAGGCGGCGTGCTGGTGGGGTACGTAATCTCCGCCGTCGCTCAGGGCATCCTGGGTCTGGCGAGCGTAGGAATCTTCGTGCTATCCGTAGTTGATTAGCCCGCTCCGGCCTCTTCGAGGCCTCCGCTCGTCAGCCCGGCGCTTCGCGCCTCTCAGCACGCTTCGGACCCTCCGGGTCTTCGCTCTCAGCTATCAGCTTCTACCGTTCGACTCCTCCCCGACGCACCGGCGAAACGCCCCTGGCATGGAAACGTACCGCTCAGCTGCTAGACAAGCGTGGGGCTGTTGCGGACCGCGCATCCCTGGCGGTTGGCTGAAAGCCGCCTGCCAGGCGGCGTGCTGAGAGCGAGACCGGCGAAGCCGGAGTGGGCTGAATGCTCAAGCCATCGGCCTGAGCGAGCTCACTCCTCCTCGCGACGCTGGTCGCGGAGGAAGCCTTCGAGTTCTTGGGCCAGCTCATCGCCGGAGGGGAGGCTCCTGGCACCGCCTTCGATCTGGGAATCGATGCGCTCCTCGAGCATCTGCACGTAGGAGGAGAGGTCGGAGTCCTGGGAGACGGCGGCGGAGACTTGCTCCTGGTAGGCGGCGGCGGTGTCCTCAAGGCCTGAGGTGTCGATCTCGACGCTCAGCAGGCCCGAGAGGTTGTGCAGCAGTGCCAGGGCGGCGGGCGCGGAGGGCACGGCCGGCAGGTAATGAGGCACGGACGCCCAGAAGCTCACGGACGGCAGGCCCGCGTCGGCGCACGTGCGGTGCAGAACGCCGGTTATGCCGGTTGGACCCTCGTAGCGGGAGGCGGCCAGGTTCAGGTTTTCGGTGAGCTCGGGGTCCTGGGAGTTCGCCGCGATCGAGACTGGCCGCGAGTGCGGAACGTCTGCCAGCAGGGCGCCCATCGTGATCACCAGCTCGACGTCCAACTCTCTCGCGACGTCAACCACCGCCCCGCAGAACGAGCGCCACCTGAAGTTGGGCTCGGGTCCCGAGAGCAATACCGCCCCGCGCCCCCCGATGGCATCGAGGCTCGGATCGGTCGCCGAGAGAGTGTTCTCCGGCCACTGGACCTTGCGGGTCACGCCGTCCGCGAGCTTTATCTGGGGGCGCGTGGTCTGGTAGTCGAAGAACTCCTCGGCGTCGAGCCGGCCAAACCGCTGGACGTCCCAGGAGTCGCCCAGCGTGCCAAGCGCGACGCTCGCCGCCTCCGCCGCGTCGTTCCAGCCCGTGAAGGCTGCGATGAGCACCGGCCGCTCCAGCTCCGGGCGACGCTCCAGCTCTACGTATTTGTTGTCCATGGGGCTAGCTTACCACGCACCCCGCGCGGGTCAGTTGGGGTGATTCACCCGGAACAACGCGCCATCCGAGCCCGAGCCGCGCTCGAGGTAGTAGAGGCTCCCGCCGTTGCTGACCTGGAGATCTACCGGCCTGTCGGCCCCAGTCGCGAAGGCAGACGAACTGTCGGAACCGGGTCGTAGCGCCGGATCCAACCCTGGCACAAGTCCGCGTAGAAGTAGTCGCCCACAAATCCCCGAGGGAACTTAACCGTGACGGGGTCGTAGAAGGCGCCGCCGGTGATGGCGCAGCCCGTGTTCCCCGTGCTGCCGTGCCTGTAGGCCAAGAGCGGCGGCGTGTAGTTGGGGGCAGACTCCGGCCCCTCGTGGACGGGCCACCCGTAGTTGGCTCCGCCTTGGCCGCGGTTGATCTCCTCCCACGTCTGCTGGCCAACGTCGTTGATGAAGATACGCCCGGTGCCCCGCTCGACGTCGAAGTTGAACGGGTTGCGCAGACCCAGCGCCCAGATGGTCCTGTCTGGCCCCTCGACGTTGGGGTTGTTGTAGAACGGGTTGTCCGTGGGGATCGAGCCGTTCTTGTTTATGCGCAGCATCTTTCCCAGACGGTTGTCGAAAGACTGCGCATTGTCCTCAACCCCGTTCTCCCCGACAGAGACGTAGAGCTTGCCGTCCCTGCCGAATTGGATCGCCCCGCCGTTGTGGTTCTGGCGCCGGGTCAGGTTATCGAGCCGCAAGAGGACCTGCTCGCTGCTTGGCGCTATCCTGTTGTCCCGGATTACGAACCGGGACACCCGGTTGTGCGGAGGCGTCGATCCCGTCCGCTGTTGCGTGTAGTAGAGGTAGATCTGCCGGTTCTGGCCGAAGTTCGGGTCGAGGGCGATGCCGAGCAGCCCCCGCTCGCCACGGTCGTCCACCCTACCGGCAAGGTTTATCACCGGCGACGCCAGGAGGTTGCCATGTCGGATAACCCGCAACCGACCGCCCTGCTGGGTAACGAAGATCCTGCCGTCCGGCGCGAGCGCCATCCTGGTCGGCGAGCTAAGCCCAGACGCCAGCCGCTTCTGGGTGAATCCCTGCGGCAGGTTCGCCCGGCCGTCCGCTGCAGCGGCGAACAAAACGAGGGACGCCACCGCGATGGCCAGCGCGAATGCGACAGCCATAGCCGCGCCAAAGGGCAGCGTTGTTGCGATCCTGGTTCTATTGTCCGGCATTGCTTCCTCCTCGTACCTGGGAGACGTCCGTTCAGGAAGCACGAGATGCGACCCTTGCGGCACGTAACGAACACATCTTAACAACCAGATGGACTCGATGCACGCGCATCCTGCAAACGGGCGGCGACGGTCTCAAGACGTTCTGCCGAAGCATCGCCATCGCGACCTCTGGCGCGCTGCCCGCTTCGTTAGATCGTTCGGGCGAGGCGCCTTGCTAGAAAGCCCGGTCGAGGCGGAGTGCCGCGTCCAGGCGCCGCAGGTAGTCGGCCTCGGAGATCTCGATGGCGCCCATCCTGGCGAGGTGATCGTTCTGGATCTGGCAGTCGAGCAGCACGAAGCCCCGCTCCTTCAGCCGCTCGACGAGGTGGACGAGGCACACCTTGGAGGCGTCCCGCGCGCGGCTGAACATGGACTCGCCCATAAAGGCGCCCCCGAGGGCAACGCCGTAGAGTCCACCGGCAAGCTCGCCGTCACGGTAGGCTTCGACGCTGTGGGCACGCCCTGCCTGGTGGAAGCGGACAAAGGCGTCGATGATCCGCGCGTCGATCCAGGTCTCCTCCCGGTCGGCGCAGGCCCGTAGGACGGCTTCGAAGTCGCGGTCGAAGCCTATCTGGTACGTGCCCTTGCGCAGGACCCGCGCCAGCGACTTGGATACCCGAAGCCCGTCAAGCTCGAGGATGCTGCGCGGGTCCGAGCGGTAGAACTCTAGTCCCCCGTACCCGTCGGCCATCGGGAACGCCCCAGCCCGATAGCAGGCTTCGAGGATCTCCGGCGTCAGCCGCACCGCGGACCACGCCCCGAGCCACCCAACCTACTACCTGCAGCGGACGAGATGTCTAGCAACGGAGGTCAGTGTCCGAATAAGGGAAGCGGGGTCGGTGCCCGAACGCGGGCCCCGACCCCGCTTCCGCAACCTAGTGGTGGTTTATCGGACGATAACGACCGAACAGCCCGAGACGGACCTCGCTGCGGGCGTCGACGTAGCACTTGTCGTTGCCCTTGCCGCCAAAGATCCTGTCCCTGGTGTCCCCGTCGCTCACGTAGATCAGGTCGAAGCCCGCGCTGCCCTTGATGATGTCCTTGTCCCTGGCGAAGGTGTTGGCGCGCACCTGGTCGATCGCCGCCTTTGAGCAGGATCCTGTCGTTCTTGCCGGTGCCCCGGCGCTCGAAGACCAGGTCCTTGCTGCCCGTGGCGATGCAGGGGATCCCCCGGCACTGGATGGTCTGGTTGCCGGCCTTGTCCTCCTTCACGACGGCGTTCTCGACCGAATCGTCCGCCGGAGCGTCCTGGGCGAACACCGTGCCCGCACCGAGCGCCAAGAGCGCCGCCACCGATGCCAACAACACCGCGATCTTGCGCATCCCTTACTCCTCACTAGTAGAAGGCCCAACGAGCCTTCACACTCCTCCTACACGGCGCCAAGTATGTTACCTGCGACACTCGGCAGACGCTACCCCGAATCGGACAGATTTCTGCGGGCTGCAAGGAGATCACGTTACTAGCAACGAAATCGCACCAGAAGGTCGTCGGGCAAGCTCGGCCACGATGCGCGCTGCGGACGCGCACCCGTAGACCGGGGGTCGAGAGATGCCTTCCGATGGTGGACCGGCGGTGGCCTGGCGGATCGTGTCCCCCTGTTCGAGGGCATACGGCGCCAGCTCAGCTTGGGGGCCGCCGAACGTGTAAGCAGGCGTGAGGTAGGAAGACAGACACGGGAAAGCGGGGCGGCCCAGGAGGGGATCCCTCAGACCGCACCGCTTTCCCGCGCTTCAGAACGTCTTTGCGGCCGAAGCTATCGAAGGATTACGGTCCCACCCCGGCGGCGGTTGCCACGAACGACGGTCCCGCCGTTGCGAATAAGCCCACCGCGGCGGTTGCGCCTCCTCCTGAACCTTCTCCTCCCGAACCTGCGGCGACGCCGCAAGAAACCGAACAGCATCCTCGACCACCTCCTTTCCGTGTGCTTGCTCGTCCTTGTCACAGTTTATGGCCCACATAGAGGCGAGCGCATCGCGCAAATGGGTGATATTTGGCCGGAGATGCGTCGAATAGTCGCGCGCCGAACGCATCGGCGCCACGACACCTCGCCCCCGACGCCATGCTCTTGAACCTCCCGGATCCTGCCTTGCGGGGCGTGCTATCCGCGAGGCGGCCCGACCATGACCAGCACCCCCGCCACGCACATCGCCGCGCCAAGCAGATCCCAGCGGTCCGGCCTGAACCCGTCGACCAGAACGCCCCAGGCAAGCGCCAGCGCGATGAAGATTCCACCGTAGGCGGCGTAGACCCTCCCGAACTCGGCGATCGGCTGCATGGCGGCCACCACCCCGTAGCCTGCCAGGACGAACGCCCCGAGCAGCGCCCACGAGAGGGGCTTGTGCTCCCGCACCCACCCCCACACCAGGTAGCCTCCCCCGATCTCGCACATGCCCGCCAGTACGAAGAGCGCACCAATCAAGAGCAGCCGTCCCATACCTCGATACCTCCCGCTAGCCCGCCGGCCGTATGGCCCGAGTGTAGCCACCTTCGGCCGAGAACAGGCGAAGGAGCGTGCCGCAGGTCGGCGAGGTGCGGAGGTAAAGAAGGTCCCTTGTTGGGCGGGTGGAGGACGGTAGATTGTTCGAGTTCCGGGCGCTCGAAGATAGCTCAGAGAGGATGCGGCGGCCGCACCTGCTACCTTACATCTCGTGTCCGATGTGGGGGTCGATAGTCCGTTTCGCCTCGGATGGCTCGTAGCCTTTGACGTACCTCATGTGGTCGACGTGGTTCACGACCACCACCGCCTTGCCCGTCTCCGCGAGCGTCGCACCTTCCACGTGTGGTCGTAGATCGCCCTGATCTCCTCGCTCCTGGCCGCCGGAAACGCCCAGTGACGCGCCCTCCACTCGACCTGCGACTTGACGGTCGCCTCCGTGCCCGAGACCTCGACCTAGATGCCCTTCGGCTCGAAGTGCTCGTCGAAGTACTGGCCCTTGCTGCCCGTCATGTGGTCTTCTAGGCCCTTGTAACCGTGCCAGGCGAACTTGCCCATGCTGATCTCCAGGTCGGGGGCGGTGACCTCCATCAGGTCCACCAAGTGGGCTTTCTCCTCGTAGGGCCGCCAGAAGGTCAGGTTCTACTGCCTTACCTCTTCTTCGGTGAGCGGATCGTTGTTCGCCATGCGCCCTTGCCCCCTCTAGCGATCTAATGAGTTGAGAGGTACGCGCACCCCGACGCACAACGGCAGCAGTCTACGCCAAAGGGAGGGTCTGCTGTTGCACGCCCCGCCACCAGCCATCCCCCATCCGCGTAGTTGCCGGCCACGCAGACGCAACTCTACGGCGGTTTGGACGCTCGGGGACCCCCGGTGGATAACTCGGAGGGAGCGAGCAAGAGGAATAGTGCAGGCCCCCCCCGACAAAAAAGCATCCGGTCGGGGCACGTGGAAAGCGACCGGACGCTTATCCCTCATATGCGCTTGGGGCGGTACAAAAATACATGCCGCCGGCATTTTCTTCGCGGTCCCCCTCCGAAGGCCTGGAAAGCAAGGTCGCGCAGGCAGCCCGCTGCCCTGGAGTCGGAGGAGAGGGGAACGGTAACGACGCGAGCCCCGCTCCCCCTCAGAGGCGATGGCGTCCGGCCAAGGGCAAAGTCCACGAAGAGCGCACCATACATCACATATGCGTTGCTGGGAACAAAGCGATACATCCATCGTTCGCTCGGGAGGAAAAGAAGGGCAAGCGAGGTAGAGTACTTCCCTGGCCGGCAATCGGGGCGCGTCTTCTGGCGGTGGGCAGACCGGGTGCTCGAAGGTTCTCTGGTGTCGGAGCTACAGCGGGTTGCGGGCACATACGAGGTGCGACTCGCGACCCAGGACGGGCACCAGGTCCGCCCCCTCGAACCCCGCCTCCGAGAGCCAGGCGCGGTACTCGGCCGCCGAGTAGGTGCTACCGCGCGGGGTCAGCACCAGCATGTTGACCGCGAACAACGCGGCCTCCAAGCTCATGTCGCGCACGAACTCCCGGATCACGAGGAGCCCACCAGGTGCGAGCGAGCACCGCATCCTCCCGAAGAGCTCGCGGTTCTGCTCCGGGCCGTACATGTGAGAGGTATTCCCGAAGTAGATGGCGTCGAAGGGACCGTCGGGCAGCCCCTCATTCATGTCACCGGCCACGGTCTCGATGCCCGAGGAGCTCAGGGTCTCGCGCATCAGGGAGATCACCTCCGGCCGGTCGAAGACCGTAACCCGCGCCCCGCCGCGAGCGAACGCCTCCGCGTTCGCCCCGGGGCCGCCACCGACGTCCAACAGGCGAGCGCCACCTTCCAGTCTGCTCAGCACGGCTTGCGCGATCTCCGCCGCCCCGGGCATGGCCCCGGCGCGCATCGCCCGGATAAAGGTCTCCGTACCGGCGAAGTCGGGTTCGGTGCGGTCCTCGACGGGTTCCCCGGTTCTCAGCACCTCCGATAACCGGCTCCACTTCCCGACCAACTCTGCCCTGTGGACGACACGGCCGCCTGCGTAGGACGGGTCCTCACGCTCGAGCAGCGGGGCCCGATGCTCCGGTCGCACACGGAACCCGATCTCCCCCTGATCCACCACGCCGAGCTCGGCGAGCGCCGCCAGGACGACGCCGACGGCCCTGGTATCGAGTCCTAGCTCTGAGGCGACCGTGTCCGCCGGACGCTCCGCGTCGGCCACCGCCTCCAGGATGCCGTCGCGGAGCGCGACACCGAGGACGACCGTCCATCTCCACTCCAGCCCCGCGTAGTCCACGGCCTCGCCGTTGCCTATGCCAGCGGGCCGGCTTCGAGGGGCGAGACCTCGCCGATCTCCTGGCCGTGCAGGTCGCGCAGCGGCGAGGTGGCCGGTTCCAAGCCCTCGGTCTGGACGCCCTGACGGGAGAGGGCGGAGATCGCCGCCGGGCGAACGGCCCGCACGCCGCCGTCGGAGACCTTGAGCGCGAGGCCCCAACCTTCGGGGCTACCGGCGCCGAAGACCGCCTCGGCCCCCATCTTAGTGACGAGGTCCGTGCCGTCCATAAGCTCCGTGTCCAGGCGCCCCGTGCCACCGACCATGAAGGGATGGGCTCGCATCGCGTCCCGGATCCTCGCGGCGGCCA
The DNA here is from genome assembly GCA_963769655.1 of uncultured Rubrobacteraceae bacterium. Lineage (GTDB taxonomy): Bacteria > Actinomycetota > Rubrobacteria > Rubrobacterales > Rubrobacteraceae > CAVYMT01. Next base: position 48,999 of record CAVYMT010000009.1, read on the forward strand.
GTGCCAGGTCGTCCGGCAGCCCCTCGCCGGTCGCGAGCCGGGCGAATCCCGTCGCAAGGTTCCCGAGCGGAAGGGCGAAGGTGGGCACACCGCAGTTGTCGCCGGCTATAAGTACCTCGTCCCGGTCCAGGCCGCAGACACGGTCCAGAGTCTCGAGGACCGCGAGTTGCAGCGGGTGGTCGATCCCGCGGTAGCCCGCCGTGGGCCAGCCCTCGTGGACGCACAGCGCCAGCATCCCGGCGTGCTTTCCGGAACAGTTGCCGTGGATGGCCCGCGGCTTCTCCCCGCTCCTCGCCAGCTCGGCCGCCGCCGGGGCGTACATGGGAGGGTGCGCTCCGCTCTGGAGATCTTCCTCCGAGAGGCCCGCCTTCTCCAGGATGGAGCGGACCGCCGCCAGGTGCGGTTCCTCGGTGTTGTGGGAAGCGCAGACGACGGCGATCTCCTCGTCGGTGAGCCCCAGATCGTCTGCGGCGCCGGACAGGACGAGGGGCAGAGCCTGAAACGGCTTGGCCGCCGAGCGGGCGTAGACGTACCCGCCAGGGTCCCCGACGGCTTCAAGAGGTTCGCCGCGGGGGTCGCAGATGGCGATGCGGCCCCGGTGGACGCTCTCGACCAGGGCGCCGCGATACGCGGCGACGAGCGGCGCGTCCTCGGAGAGACCGACGGCAGGGTTCCCGGCCTGCAGCGCTACTCTCCCGCGAGCTCCACGACGCGCAGATCCAAGAGATCGTGGGCGGTACGCATCCTGCCCATCGCCGCCGGAAAATCGCCGGCGGCGTGGTACTCCTGGACCTCCCGCACCATCGGGCGTAGCCTCTCGAGCAGGTCCTCGTCCGCGGCGCCAGGACCCTCACCTCGAAGGCCCGCCTCGACCATGCCTATCAGGATCTGGGCCCTGGGGCTCTCGGTCCACATCGAGAGGATGGCGATGTCCATGTAGCTGGTCATCCGCAGCAGGTGCGCAACCCGGACGTCCATTGTGGCCCTCTTCGCCTTCTTCACGGGAACCACCGCCGGATGTTGCCTGAGAGGAGGCCCGGTATCTCCGCCTCGGGAACTCCCGCGGCCTCGGCGGCGGCCAGGGCCGCGTGCAGGGTCGAGGGGAGGTCGCCGTATGGGATGTCCGACCCGTAGCAGATGCGTTCGGTCTCCAGGGACGAGAACAGCACGTACAGTTCCTTCGCCCGGACGACGGAGGTCTCGAAGAGAACGTTGGGGTTGTCTGCAAAAACCCGCGCCGCCTCCAGGATCTCGACGATCGCGGCGTGGCCCAGGATCAGGCGCAGGTCCGGATGCCGATCCAATGTCGGGGCGAGCGGCTCCACGATCCTCTGCATGAGCGAAGCCAGCGTGGATAAGGACCGGTATGTCCGCCTCCGCCGCCATGCCAAGGAGCCGCACCACCCGCGCGTCGTCGAGCTCGAACTTCTGCGAGACGGGGTGGAGCTTGAGGCCCATGAAGCCGCGCCCGACGCACCGCTCGAACTCCCTCTCGTAGTCGCGGTGCGGGTTGAGGCGGAAGAACGGGACGAAGAAGCCGGGGTGCTCCTCGTAGGCGTTCCAGATCACGTCGTTCGGACCGGAGTAGTCGTCGCGGGCGTTCGGGTCGTTCAGGGGGAAGACGATGCTCCGGGCGACCCCGGCGGCCGCCATCCTCTCCGCGCATCCCTTCGGCCGTCATGGCCCGGCCGTCCACGTCGACCCCGATGTGGGCGTGGGCGTCGAAGATCTCCACGCCCGCGGGCACCCTCTCCCTGACCCACGCCCAGACGTTGGCCATGGCCCCGCTCGTCAGCGCCTCGATGCTGTGCTTACGTTCGGTATTGGTCAAGCGTTTGTCCGCCGATCTAGCCCGGAAGTACCGCGATCACGCCCGTGAGATGTTAGCAAGCGGGACGCCAGAACGCTAAGGGTGAGCCCGCAATGTCGTCCGAAAAGGCACACGGCCCCGAAAGCCTCTAGTTCTTGCTGAGGGTGAGCATCGAGACGCGGGGGCCGTCGACGCTCTTGACGTGCAGGGTGGCGCCGTCGGCCTCGACGGTGTCGCCGGCCTCGGGCGGACGTCCGAGGGAGCCAAGGACGTAACCGCCGATGGTGTCGAAGTCCTCGTGGGGCAGGTCGAGGTCGAAGTGCTCGTTGACCTCGGTGATGGGGATGCGGCCGTCCACGGCGAAGAGGCCGTCGCCGAGCTTCTCGATGGCGGCCTCGCCCTCGTCGAACTCGTCCTGGATCTCCCCGACGATCTCCTCGAGGATGTCCTCGATCGTGATCAGGCCCTCCACCGAGCCCCACTCGTCTATGACGATCGCCATCTGGAGCTTGCGTTGTCTGGAACTCCCGCAGGATCTGCTCGATGGGCTTGGTCTCCGGGACGACGAGGCACTCCCGGATCAAGTCCCTGATGTCGAAGCCCTCGGGGTCCTCCTCGCCGCCCGGAACAGGTCCTTGACGTGGACGGCGCCCAGGATGTGGTCGAGGTCCTCCTCGTAGACCGGGTAGCGCGTGTAGCGCCCGAAGGCCGCGCCGTCTCGACGAGCTCCGCGAGCGGGGCGTCGGCTCGGCAGGGCCTCTATGTCGGGCCTGGGGACCATGATCTCGCGCGCCACCCTGTCCCCGAAGTCGAAGACGTTGTTCAGGTACTCGCGCTCCTCCGGGTCGAGGACGCCGGAGGCGGTCGAGGAGGAGATCATGATCCGGAGCTCCTCCTCGGAGTGGGCCTCCATCTCCTCCCCGAGCCGGATGCCCCAGGGCCGCAGGATGAAGTTGGTCGAGGCGTTGACCACCCACACCACGGGCCGGAACAGGAGCCTGAACACGTTGAGCGGGCGGCTGATCCAGAGCGAGACGTCGCCTCGGCCCGCTGGATGGAGAAGTACTTGGGCGCCTGCTCCCCGAAGACCAGGTGCGCGTAGGTTATGACCGCGAACCCGATGGACGACCGAGACTGATGGTGACGACCCGCTCGCTCGCCACGTCCCGATGGCCTGGCGAGGACGGGCTCTATGAGGTGCGAGACCGCCGGCTCGCCGACCCACCCGAGGGCCAGGGAGGCCACGGTGATCCCGACCTGGCAGACGGAGAGGTACGAGTCCAGGTCGCGCAGGGTCTCGCGCACCACGCCGGCCCGGGCGCTCCCCTCCTGCTCCAGCTGCACGATGCGCGACTCGCGCACGCGCACCAGGGCGAACTCCGCGGCCACGAAGAACGCGTTGAGGCCCACCAGGACGAGGGCCAGCAGGAGGTTTAGCCAGGTTAAGAGGGGTTCGTCCAAGCTATGTTCCGCCCCCGGCGCGGCTGCGCGGGACGGATGAGAGGCCGGATGAGATGAGTCTCGTCCATCACGTTACGGGCGCGGATTATATCCAGCCCGCCCCCACGACGAAACCCGCGGCACGCAGAAGGGCCCGGCCGCAAACGCGGCCGGGCCCTCTAGAACGCGTATCTTCGTGCGTCGAGTCTAAGCCAGGCCCTCGACCTCGTACTCGCGGAGGAAGCCCTCGAACAGGCGGCGGTGGCCCTGCTCGTCGCGCAGGATCGCGATCACCATGTCGTTGGTGACAGGGTCGACCTCCTCGGTCTCCTGGACGATGCGGGTGTAGTGCTCTATGGCCCCGTCCTCGGCGTCGATGACGCCCTTGATGACGTGGACGACGTCGATCTGGTCCTCCGGCGGCTGCAGCTTCTCCTGCGACGGCCTTGAAGTCCATCGAACCCGGCACCATGCCGTAGAGCTCCTTGATGCGCGCCGCGAACTGCTGCGCGTGCGCCAGCTCCTCCTGGATGTCCTCCTCGATGTTCTCCTTGACCTCCTGGGCCCGGACGCCGTCGGGGTTGATGGAGTTGGTCACGTAGTTCATCACCGTCTCGAGCTCCATGAAGTACGCGGTCTTCAGGAGCTCGACGATGGCCTCGCGCTTCTCGGTCAGGTCCTCGGCGAGGATGCCCTCGCTTCTCCGGTTGGTGTTTCCATGATTCATGACCTCCTGTTGAGAGGTCTTCGTACCTACACCTAGTAACTTACCCCGGCGCACCCCGCATAAACGTGAACGGGGGACAGCCGACCGCGCCACGCGATTGCTGGTCGCGGTCGGCTATTCCCTGGCCTAGACCCCGGCGGGCTCGCCCTCCCTGAAGCTCTTCGGCTTGTAGCGCTCGACGTACGCGGCGGAAGTGCTTCGACCTCGTCCTTCGCCCGCTCCTCGCTCCAGCCGAGGTGTTCGACGGCAACCTCGCCGCGGCCTCGTCCACGTCGAGCGCCACGTTCGGGCCCGAGGCCGACCATGGTGCGCCTGAGGAGCGCGTCGGCCAGGGTCTCGGCCATCTCCCGCCGGAAGGCGTAGAGGATCTCGCACCCCATGAGGCCGGTCTCGACGCGCGGGGTAGGGGCAGAGCGAGCACGCGCAGCGACGGGTCGTCGCCGGCCTCCTCGAGCACGTCGGGCGCGCGGACGCCGTAGAGCCTGAGCAGCCGCTCGGCGAGCACGTCCGTGAGGCCGCTCGTCACCTTGAAGTCGGCCGCGAAGGCGGCGAAGTCCCCGACGGCCCCGCCGGGGAGAGGGACCTTGTCCGTGCTGGCTCGTCGGGGCGCGTCGCGGCCGAGCTTCTTGTAGACCGACGTCCACCGTCTGGCGGGCCGAGGTTGCGGTAGGTGGTGAGCTTGCCGCCGACGATGGAGATCAGGCCATCCACCTCGGCGTGCGGCGTCCCGCGTCCCGCGACCGTGAGCTGCCGCCGGCGACGGAGCGCCCGGCGGCGTGGTCGTAGACGACGTGGGCGCGGGTGATCGAGCTCTCGGAGCCCTCGGGCTGAACGGGCAACGGCCTGACGCCGGAGTAGGTGAAGAGGACGTCCTCGCGGGAGAGGTTCGGCCGACGGGCATCACGGCGTTCGTCTCGTCTATGAGGTAGTCGATCTCGTCGTCGTCGGCCGACGACGCGGTCGAGGTCGTCCTTGTAGCGGAGGTCGGTGGTGCCGATCAGGTAGCGGCCGTTCCACGGCACGATGAAGTAGGGCCGGCCGTCGCGCTCGGGCCTCGACGTAGAGGGCGTCTTGCGGCGCGCCGGGGAACGGGTCGACGATCAGGTGGCGGCCCTTGGTGCCCCCGATCATGCGCCCGTCCGTGCTCGCCATTCGGCCGGCGTCTACCCTCGGAGAACCCGAAGCCGGCGCCGCCGAGCACCTCGTCCACCCAGGGCCCGGCCACGTTGACCGTCACGGGGGCTGGGCCGTGTAGACGGCCGCCGCCGAAGCTTGTCGGTGAACTCGACGCCCGTCACGCGGGGCAGGTCGCCGTTCTCGGGTCCCGAAGAGCAGGCGGTTCACCTCGGCGTGGGTCAGCACGACGGCACCGTGCTCGCGGGCGCAGATCGCGTTCTCGACCGCGATGCGCTCGGCGTACTCGACCTGGCCGTCGTAGTAGGTCGCAGCGCCGAGCAGGCCGTCGGGGTTGAGGCCCGGGTACTGCTCGAGGGTCTCCTCGCCGCGAGAGCATCTTGTGGTTCGGGACCGACTTGTCGAAGGAGAGGACGTCGTAGCCGATCATGCCGAGCCGGATCAGGCGCGGACCGCGCTTGGACCGCTCGTAGATCGGCACGACGAAGCGCAGGGGCTTGACGAGGTGCGGCGCTATCTTGAGCAGTTTCTCGCGCTCGGAGAGCGACTCGCGCACGAGGTGGACCTCGTAGTACTCCAGGTAGCGTAGGCCACCGTGGATCAGGCGCGTCGACCACTGGGTGGTGCCGGCCGAGATGTCCTCCTTGTCCAGCGAGCAACGTCCTCAGGCCGCGCATGGCGGCGTCGCGGGCGATGCCGGCGCCGTTGATGCCGGCCCCGACGATGATGAGGTCGAAATCGGGTACGTCGCCGATGTCCTTGGTATCTGGCGGGTCATCTGTCCTGCCTCTCTACTGCCGGGGTCCGCCTGTTGTATCTCGTCGAGGCGGGCCGTGATGTGCGAGAGTTCCTGTAGGATGACCCGGTCGGTGGCCGAGAGACCGCGCACGTTCTGTAAGATGCCCTCCACGTCCTCCTCGACCTCGTCGACGTCTTCCTCCAGCTCGTCCACGTCCTCCTCTATCTCCTCGACGTCCTCTCCGAGCAAGAGCTGCTGGGCGAAGGCGGCAACGCCGCCGATGAGCATCGCCAGGATCACGTTCCCCGTCCACTGCAACACCATGGAGAGCACCTTGCCCGCCGGCGTCTGCGCGGAGATGTCCCCGTACCCGACGGTGTTTATGGTGGTGTTGGCCCAGTACATGCCGTCGAAGACGCTGACACCCTCCAGCCGGGCGAAGGCGAGCCCGCCGCCGAACACCCCGATGAACGCCAGCACGATCGCGTAGGGCAGCAGGGTTATGTTCACGAAGCGGCCGAGGACGGCCGGCATCATGTCTATGAGCCTGCAGGAGCCGCAGGACCCACAGACCTGAAGCACGCCCGGCAGGAGCGGGACGGTCAGCACGAGGACGGTCAGGTCGAGCTTGTTGTGCCGCAGGAACTCCCGGTCGTTCGGGGCGAGGCGGAGCATGTAGACGAACTCGAAGAGGAACCAGCCGTAGATCGCCCAGTTGAGCGACGGTGCTGACGCGTGGCCAGCGACCCGCGAGGCTCGGAGAACTGGAGCAGGAGCGCCGGGATGACCAGCAGCACGGCGACCACCGTCGGCGCATCGAGCCTGCGGGCCTTGGCCGCCTGCTCTTCGGTCATGCCAGGGACCACGTGGGAGGTGCTCTGTCGAGGTCCGCGTCCCTCGCCGTACCGGCCGCCAATCGTCTTCTCCTTCCGTCCGCGTTCCGCCGATCTACGCAGCGGGCTACGCGCCGCGCACGGTTAGGTCTCGTGCCCAGCTTCGGCTCCGTGCGGGCCTCCATGCGCCGCCTCCACGCATTCCTCCGCCTCGGCGCCCGTCGAGGCCGAGCACCCCGGCCGCGAACGCCCCCTCGACGAACGGGGAGTCAACGAGCGTCACCGCGTCCGGCGGTCCTCCTCGGGGAGCATCTCGAGTACCGTCTCGGCGGAGAGCACGGCGCTCCCAAGGTCCATGAAGACGAGGACCTCCTCGGCCCCCATGCCCTCGATCGCGGCCTGTATCCGCTCCGGGTCTGTCCCGAAGCCGCCGTCAGAGTCGCCCCCGACGGCCGCCATCTCGACCTCCTCCCCGGCCATGCCGCGCACGAGCTCCGCCGTCCCTTCGGCGACCTCCGGGCTGTGCGAGATCGAGCACGAGCCCGACCATCAGCCCGCCTCCTCCACGGTGCGGGCCGCCGCGTCCAGGAGCAGGTACGTGGAGGTGGCCCCGGGGTCCTGATGCCCCTGGGCCCGGGCGCCCAGGTAGCTGGCCCGCCCCTTCCTGGCCGTGAGCGGGACCGTCGCCTCGGCGCCCTCCCTGGCGGCGTCGGCCGCGGCCCGGAGGACGGCGGCCACGCGTCCCGTCGGCGTCGGCCGCCGCCTTCGCGGCCTCCACCGCGGGCGTCAGCGCGTCCACCATCGTCTTGTCGCCGGGCTCGGCCTTGCCGCGCTGCTGGACGCCGCCGAGCGCCGCCTCGAGCGCCTCGGCGGCGTCAGCGGCCGACACCTCGTCCTTGTTGGCCAGGGCAGAAGACGCGCGCAGAAAGGCGGTACCGTAGAGAGGACCGGCGGCCCCGCCGACCTTGCTTACGAGCGCCATAGAGACCGCCTTGAGGACGTCCGCCGGAGTGGACGGTTCGGATCGCCGTCGAGACGCTCGAGGGCGGCCTGGAGGCCCCGATTCATGTTGTTGCCGTGGTCGCCGTCCCCGATCTCCGAGTCGAGCTTCGTCAGGTTCCGGCGGTTCTCCTCCATGGCGGCGGCCATGGCCCGCACGATATCGGCCGTCGTCTCCGTGGCGCTCAAAGCTTCTCCCTTCTGATGACTCTTGGCGAAGAATTGGGGCAGACTGAGCCAGGCGGCTCCGCCCGCCACCCCGCTCACAGGGTACATGCGCGCCGGACGCGTCTCAACGGGCGTGGTGCCCGCCGTTCTTGCACAAACGTGCCGGCTTTGCACCGTAGACATACCAGGACTACAGGAGATAGACTCTCTCCGAGGAAGGAGGGCTACAGGTGAACAATTTTCGAGACGCCAGGGGTGGTGCTCGCGGCCGATTGACCCGAGCCGAGGTGTTGAAGCTAGGTGGCATGCTTGCGGCGGGCGCGGCAGCGACCCCGTTGCTCTCCGCCTGTGACCAATCGGGCGAGGCTTCGGGCGGTCAGTTCGCGGGGACGTACGCTGACCGTCGCGACGGTCAGCAACTCGCAGATGGAGGACATGGAGAGCCTCGTCGGGGACTTCACCGACAAGACCGGCATCGAGGTCCAGTTCCTGTTCCTGCCGGAGAACGACCTGAGGCAGCGGGTGACGCAGGACGTGGCGATGCGGGCCGGCAACTTCGACATCGTCACCATCGGCAGCTACGACACGCCGTTCTGGGGCCGCTACGAGTGGACGGTGCCGCTCGACCCGTTCTTCGAGAAGATGAGCGCGGCGGAGCGCCGGGAGTACGACCTCGAGGACCTCCTCGCGCCCATCCGGACCGTCCTTTCGAACCAGGGACAGCTCTTCGCGCTCCCATTCTACGCCGAGAGCTCGATGCTCTTCTACAGGACGGACCTCTTCGAGGAGGCCGGGCTGCAGATGCCCGACCGGCCGACGTGGGAGGAGATCTCGGGCTTCGCCGAGCAGGTGCACGACCCGGACAACGGCGTCTACGGCATGGTGTTGAGGGGGCTGCCCGGCTGGGGGGCGAACATGGCCCCCTTCGGGACGTTCATCAACACTTTCGGCGGGCGGTGGTTCAACGAGAACTGGGAGCCGCAGCTGGAGACACCGGAGGTCAAGGAGGCGGCCAGGGTCTACTCGGATCTGGTGACGAACTACGGCCAGCCGGGCGCGACCTCGGACAACTTCCCCGAGTGCCAGAACCTCTTCGCCTCCGGCGACGGGGCCATCTGGTACGACGCGACCTCGACGGCCGGCTACCTGAGCGACCCCGAGACCTCGGAGGTCGCCGACACCGTCGGTTTCGCCTACGGGCCGACGGGGACCACCGAACGTGGGGCGCACTGGCTCTGGTCTTGGGCGCTCGGGATCGAGTCCTCCAGCCGCAACCAGGAGGCCGCGTTCGAGTTCCTGAAGTGGGCGACGAGCAAGGAGTACATCGAGCTCGTCGGCCGGGAGTTCGGCTGGGTGCGGGTGCCGCCCGGCACGCGCCGGTCCACCTACCAGGACACAAAATACAAAGACAACCCGTGGGCCGAGATCGAGATCGAGTCCATCGAGACGGCCAACCCCGCGAGGCCCACGCAGCAACCCGTCCCCTACACCGGCATCCAGTACGTGGGGATCCCCGAGTTCCAGCAGCTCGGCGACGAGGTCGGCAGGAGCCTGGCGAGCGTGCTCGCGGGCGACATGAGCGTGGACGAGATGACCCGGCTGTCCCAGCAGCAGGCGCTGGAGGTGGCCCGACAGGGGCGTTACTTGAAGAGCTAGCGACCAGGGGTTCCGGCGGACTCGGCGAGGTTAGGGAGGTTCGTTCAGGTGCAAGCCAGCGACAGACTATCCGGTCCGGCGTCGGACCGTGGGGCATCGGGCTCTCGCAGAGATCCCGCGTCCCCCAAGCGGCAGCGGGCCTCGTTGCTGTACCCGGGCCTGTTCGTGGTCGTCATCATCACCCAGGTACCGTTTCTGCTGACCGTGTACCTGAGTCTGCAGTCATGGAACATCATCAGGCCGGACCTCGGGCGGAGGTTCGTCGGGCTGGGCAACTACGCGCGCGAGATCTTCTCGGCCGAGTTCGGGACCATCGCCCTGCAGACGCTGGCCATCACGGCCCTCTCGCTCGTCCTCTGCTGCCTCGTCGGGCTGGGGCTGGCGATGCTGTTGAACCGCGAGTTCTTCGCCAAGGGCCTCGTCCAGACCCTGCTCGTCACGCCGTTCTTCATCATGCCGACCGTGACGGGGCTCATCTGGAAGAACGAGCTCTTCAGTCCCAACTTCGGGCTCGTGACCTGGTTCGCGGGGCTCGTCGGGATCGAGGGCTTCAACCCGATGGCGGACTACCCCCTGATCATGGTCTCTACCATGGTGGCCTGGCAGTGGGAGCCACTTTTCATGCTGGTGCTGCTCGCCGGCCTCGCCGCCATCCCGGAGGAGGAGAGGGAGGCGGCCCAGCTCGACGGCTGCAGCCGGTTCGAGATCTTCCGGTACGTGGAGCTGCCGCACCTGCTTCCCTACTACCGGATGGTCATCCTGCTCGGGAGCATCTTTATCTTGCAGGTCTTCGGCGAGATCTACGTCGGCACCGCCGGCGGTCCGGGCACCAGCTCGATGAACCTGCAATACCTGACGTTCCAGACCGGCCTCGTCGGCTGGCAAGTCGGCGCGGCCTCAGCCATCGGGGTCGCGACCCTGGTGCTGACCATCATCATCCTGACGGGCCTCTTGAGGACGATGAACGCCGTCGTGAGGGAGGAGGCGTAGCGTGAGCAGCGTACCGGCTTCGTCCAAACGCGGTCGCCCGACCCCGTGGGTGCATTATCTGCAGAACGCGGTGGTGTACCTGGCCGTGGTCGTGCTCTTCGGCCCCATCTTCTGGCTCATAATCACCGGCTTCAAGGAAGACGCCGCCGCCTACGTGCTGCCGCCCCAGATCTTCTTCACGCCGACCCTGGAACAGTACGCTTCGGCGCTGCAGGACTTCTGGGCACCGTTCTTCAACTCCCTGTTCATCGTCGGGGTCTCGACCATTATCTGCCTGGCTGCTCGGCATCCCGGCGGCGTTCGCGCTCAGCTACTTCTACAGCCCGCGCAACGAGAGCATCGTGTTCTGGTTCATCACCACCAAGGCGCTGCCGCTGGCCGCGGTGCTTGACGCCGCTGTTCGTCATCTTCCGTTACCTCGACTGCTCGACACACCGTGGGCGCTGATCATCGTCTTTACCGGGATGAACACGCCCATCGTGGTGTGGATGATGTACCAGTTCATGAAGGACCTGCCGCGGGGCATCATGGAGGCCGCGCAGGTGGACGGGGTCAACCTGTTCCAGATGCTGCTGGCGCATCGTCATACCGCTCACGCGGGCCGGCATAGCCTCGACCGCGATGCTGTGCGTGATCTTCGGCTGGAACGAGTTCCTCTTCAGCGTCTCGTTTACGGCGATAGAGTGGCAGCCGCTCTCCGTGGCCGTCGCGGCGCAGCAGACCTCCCGAGGCCAGTTCTGGGCGCAGCTTTCGGCCTTCACGACCCTGGCGATTATGATCCCCGTCGTCGTCGGGTGGCTGACCCAGAAGCAACTGGTGCGCGGACTTACCACCGGCGCGGTCAAGTAGAGCACGCTGCGCCCCTTCGGGGCTCCGCTTGTCAGCCCGCTCCAGCCCACGGCTTCCGCTCTCAGCACGCTTCGGGCCTAACGGCCCTCGCTTTCAGCGGTCAGCTTCTTGATCCTATGAAGTCTGACCGCTGAGGGCGTTTTCGGGGGGTTCGTTGCGAACCTCTCCTGGCAACTCTGTCGCGCAGGACCCGCGGTCGGTTCATCGGTGTGCCGCGGCCTCTTGGCTGGGGGCGTGTGTGCGGCATCGTTGACACGACAGACATGGGTGCGTAGATTGGTGCCTTGAGGGGTGGCTTGCCCGGGGAAGGCGGGCCGGGTTGCGACTATGGGGGTGTGGATGAGTTCGGGACGCGCGCTTTCGAGGCGCGACTTTTTGCGCATGTCGGGAGCAGGCCTTGCCGGCGCCTCGCTCCTGGGGGCGGCCGGCTGCGGCGGGGGCGACACGGCGGTGCAGTCCTCGGGCGGCGGGATGTGGAAACAGTACGCGGGGACGACGCTCAGCTTCGTCTCGGAGAACACCGCCCCCACCTCGGCTATCGGGGCGAACCTGACGGCGTTCGAGGAGTTGACGGGGATAAAGGTCAACATCCTGCAGCTCGAGCTCACCTCCCTGGTGCAGAAGGTCGCGCTGGACATCGGCAGCGGTCTCGGCTCGTACCAGATCCTCTACGCCGACCCGTACCAGATCCTCGCCCCGTACCACGACGCGCTGGCGAACCTCAACGACTTCGACGCCGACGAGAGCCTGCCCTCCATAGAGCGCGGCGTGGACGACTTTATCCCGGCCCAGCTCACAGCGGCCGGGCGCTTCGAGAACGAGGAGACACTCTACGGCCTCCCGTACGACTGCCCGACCATGATCTGGATGTACCGCCGAGACCTGTTCGAGAAGCACCGCGACAGGATGAGCCAGGACCTCGGCTTCGATCCGATGCCTTCGGACGACTCGACGTGGGACCAGTACTACCAGATCGCGCGATGGTTCAACGACAACGCCGACGAGGTCCCCTACGGCACCGGCCACCAGGCCAAGCAGCACGACTCCCTGATGAACGACTTCTCGAACGTCCTGTGGTCCTACGGCGGCGACTACTTCGACAACCCGGACGTCGGCAGCCTCGGCGCCTCCGACCCCGGCCCGAGCATCCTCGACGACGACCGCTCCATCGAGGGGGCGGAGTTCTACAAGCGGCTCATCGACATCGCCCACCCGGCGAGCACCGCGTGGGACTGGAACGCGCTGGACGAGGCGTTCAGGGCCGGTCAGGTGGCGATGGCGCCCAACTGGCACGAGTTCTGCGCGGGCATCGTGGCCTCCGAAATCGGGGACAAGGTCGGCTTCGCACCACTGCCCCAGGGGCCGAGCCGCAAATCCGACATGTGGGGCGGAACGGGACTGGCGGTCAACGGGGCCTCGTCCAAGGACGAGCAGCGGGCCGCGTGGCTCTTCCTGGTCTGGGCCACCTCGCCCGAGACGCAGCTCATGGGCCTCAAGAGCGATGTTGGGGGCGGCACCCCGACGCGCTCCTCGCTCTACGAGCTGCCCGAGGTGAAGCAGGCCATGGAGCCGCCGTCGGACATGCCGAACATGCTCACCTACGACGCCGTCTCGACGGCGTGGGAGCCGGAGAACATAGGGTTGCGGCCCAAGATACCGGCCTGGAACGAGTGCGACACCATAGTCTTCACGGAGCTCTCCAGGATGCTGGTCAGCGGCAAGTCGCCCGAGGCGGCGATGCGCGCCGCCAAGCAGGGCTTCGACGAGGCCAACAAGCGGGTGCAGAACCTGGCGTCTACAGGGAGAGGGGGTCTGGCCTAGCCATGGCGGTCGGAGACACCACCGGGCGGGCCCCGGCACACGGTTCGCAGAAGGGCAAGGGGCGCCGGGGTATACCGCTGGAGATCCGGATGCTCCTACCGGCGCTGGTCCTGCTGGCGCTCATCTCGCTCTTCCCGTTCTTCTACATCATCTTCATGAGCTTCAACACCGTCTCCCTCATCGGCGGCATAAGCTTCGAGTGGACGGGGCTCGACAACTGGACGCGGTTCTTCACCGACAGCGTCGTGCTCGGGAGCTGGGCCAGGAGCGCGCTCTACTTCGTCGCCACCGTCGGCCTCGAGATGGCGCTCGGTATCGCCATCGCGCTGCTCCTGAACGAGATCATCACGGGCCGCTTCGCAGCCCTCTCGCTCATCCTGATGCCCATGTTCGTGGCGCCCGTGATCGTGGGGCTCCTCGGGCGGTTCCTCACGGACTCGACCTACGGGCTCTACGCCTACTTCCTGAACGCGACCGGCCTCTACACGCAAGACATCCTCGGTACGCCGACCTCGGCGCTCGTGGCGGTCATCCTCATGGACGTGTGGGAGTGGACGCCCTTGATCACCCTGATTGTCCTCGCGGGGCTCTCGTCGGTGCCGCCTTCGGTCCTGGAGGCTGCCGACATAGACGGAGCAAACTACTGGCAAAAGCTGCGGCACATGGTGTGGCCCTCCATCGCGGGGGTCGTTATCGTGGCGCTCCTGATCCGCTCGATGGACGCGATCCGCTACTTCGACATCATCTTCGTCACCACCAACGGCGGACCGGGCAACGCCACCAAGATCATCCCGATCCGGCTCTACGAGACGGCCTTCCGCTTCTTCGACCTGGGCTATGCGGCGGCCATCGGCCTGGGGATGCTGGCGTTCTCGATCATCGTCGCCAACCTGTTTATGCGCATCCTGAAGAACAGGGGGCTGGCCCAGTGAATAAGCGTACTTCGGTAAGCCAGGTGCTCCTCTACGCGGCGCTCGCGGTCGTCCTGGTATGGACGCTGGTGCCGCTGGCGTGGATGGTCCTCTCTTCCTTCAAGTCCCCCGACGACCTGCTCTCGACAACGCCTTCCCTGCTCTTCACCCCCACCCTCGAGCACTACGGGCAGCTCTTCGAGAGCGGCCTGTGGGGCTACATCCAGAACAGTTTCCTGGCCGCCGGGATCTCGACGTTGATCGCGGTCGTGCTCGGGTGTCTCGCGGGCTACGGCCTCTCCCGCGCCCGCTTCAGGGGCAAGGACCACGTGGCGTTCTGGATCATCTCGACGCGCATGGCCCCGATAGCCGCCGTGATCCTGCCGCTGTTCATCCTGTTCCGGTACGCGGGCCTGCTCGACTCCACCATGGGGCTCGTCATCGCATACCTGACGTTCAACCTGCCTTTCGCCATCTGGATCATGAACGCCTTCTTCGCCGACCTTCCCCCCTCCCTGGAAGAGGCGGCGATGGTCGAGGGCGCCACCCGCTTCGGCGCGTTCTGGCGCATAGCGCTTCCGCTTACGGCGCCAGGCATCGTCACCACGGCGATCCTGTGCCTGGTCTTCTCCTGGAACGACTACGCCTTCGCCGTCACCTTCGCGGGACCAAATAGCCAGACGCTCCCGATAGCGGCCTCGCAGCTCAACACCCAGACGGGCCTGAACTGGGGCCAGCTCACGGCCATCGGCACCATAGTGGTGGCGCCGATGATCCTGGTCGGACTCGCGGTTAGGCGCTACCTCGTCAAGGGCCTGACCCTCGGCGCGGTGACGGGAGAGTAAGAAGCACCTACCCGAGAAAGGACCCGAGATGAACAACCGGGCGGCCATAATGTACGGAACCCACGACGTTCGGGTGGAAGAAAGGTCCGTCCCCGAGCCAGGCCCGAGAGAGGTGCTGGTCGAGATAAGAGCAGTCGGGGTGTGCGGCTCGGACGTGCACTACTACGAGGAGGGCCGCATCGGGCCCTTCGTGGTGGAGGAGCCCCTGATCCTGGGCCACGAGTCGATGGGGACCGTGGTGGCCCTGGGGGACGAGGCGACGAAACACGAGGTCGGGGACCGGGTCACGCTCGAGCCCGGCATCCCGGATGGGACGTGCCGCGAGTGCCGGGCCGGACGCTACAATCTGTGCCCGAACGTCCGCTTCTTCGCCACGCCCCCCATCGACGGCGCCTTCGCCAACTACGTGGCGATCCACGAAGACTTCGCGTTCCGGCTGCCGGACGGGCTATCCGACAACGCCGGGGCCCTCATGGAGCCGCTCTCGGTCGGGGTCTGGTCCAACTGGAAGGCCGGCACGCGGGCCGGCGACCACGTACTCGTGACGGGGTCCGGACCCATCGGGCTTCTGGCGATGCAGGTGGCGCTGGCCGAGGGCGCAACGGAGGTAACGGTGACCGACGTCGCCGAGGAACGGCTGGAGATGGCGCGCAAGACCGGGGCCACGAGGACCGTGAACGTCACCGAGGAATCACTCGCGGATGCCGGCATCGAGGCCGACGCCCTGATCGAGTGCTCCGGCAACGAGCGCGCCCTGGGCGACGGCATACGGGCCCTGCGTCCCGCGGGTACCGCCGTCGTCGTGGGGATGGGTCCCGGCGAGGAGATGAACGTCCCGCTGGCCCTGATCCAGGGCAAAGAGATCTGGCTGACCGGCACGTTCCGCTACGCGAACACCTACCCGGCGGCGATAGGCCTCGCCGCCAGCGGCAAGGTGGACCTCGACGCCATCGTCACCAGCAACTACGGCCTGGACGAGACCGACGCGGCGCTCCGGGCCAGCCACGAGGACCCCGCGAACGTGAAACCGATGGTCTTGCCGGCCTGAGTCCCACGCCATCCGACGCATCGACCCGGCCTCGTCGCAGAGGTGTGAGTATCGGAGCACTCGGGAAGACTACCGTCGGGCGAAGCCTCGTCTCGTTTGGCGTGACGGCCGCCCGTCGACCGGAGGGAGTCGCTTTGAGCGTACGCGATCAGGAGCGCCGGCAAAAGGAGGTCGAGCGCAGGATAGACGAAAGGATGCGCAGGGCCGACAAGGAGATCCGCGGAAGGATCGAGGCACGCGCGGCGGCAGCTGACACAAGGATGCGGCAGGTCATCAGGAGGATCGAAAAGGGCGATGTCGATCCGCGCCCGCTGCCCGGCCTTAGAGAAGACTCGTTGCCATCGATGGAGTCCATGCCGTCCATGGAGTCCTCGGCGTCGATGGAATCGATGGACTCGGGCGACTACGCGAGCGAGGTGTCAGAGGAAGAGGCGTCGAACGCCGGGATGATGCAGGACATGCCGCTCGAAGGGATCATCCCCTACGATCCGGAGAGCGCCCACGAGGACCTCACCCAGCGAATGACCGAAGAAACGGGCTCGGGTGGTGACCCGCACGCGCACAACGAGGCCAAGGCCGGCGAGATGGCCCAACAGATGACCGAGGAGACGGGCGCGGCGGGCGACATGACCGAGCACGCCGAGCGCAAAGTAGATCAGGCGGGCAAAGTGTTGTTCGAAGAGTAGAGACGCCTGGGAGTCGGGACGGCCCGCTGCGGCGCCCCTACCAGGACGTGTAGCCGCCGTCGACGACGAGGTTCGTGCCGGTGGCGTAGCTCGAGGCGTCGGAGGCCAGGTACAGGACAGCCGGCGCTATCTCGTCCGGCTCGGCGAGACGGCCCATCGGGGTCTCCGAGAGCCAGACGTCGGCCCACTCCTTTGTCGACATCCCGAGCTCCGTCAGGGGCGTCCTGATGTAGCCCGGGGAGACGCTGTTCACCCTGACGCCGCGCCGCGCCCACTCCCCGGCCAGGGACCGGGTCAGGTTGATCACCGCGGCCTTCGAGGCGTTGTAGGCCGACTGGGGTTGGGGGTGGTTGGAGATCATGCCGGACATCGAGGCGATGTTGACGATGGCGCCCGAACCCTGTTCGAGCATCGCCTTGCCCGCCTCCCGGCAGCAATAGAACACGCCGTCGAGGTTGACGGACATCACCTTGCGCCATTCCTCGTCGGGTACCTCTTCGGACGGGATGTTGTGCACCACCCCGGCGTTGTTGACGAGGATGTCGATCTTGCCGTGCTCTTCCACGACGCCCTGGACCAACGCCCTGACGGAGTCGGGGTCGGTGACGTCGGTCTGGAAAAAGGATCCCTCCAACTCTTCGGCGGCGTTCCGCCCGGTCTCTTCCTGGATCTCCGCAACCGCTATTCGGGCGCCGGCGGCGCGCAACGAGCGGCCGATCGCAAGCCCCAGGCTCTGGCCGCCGCCCGTGACTACAGCGACCCTGTCTGACAGCGAGAAGCCGTTGGCCTCCATCATCCCTCCGTTCGGAAGATCACCACAGCGTGTACCCGCCGTCGACGACGAGCACGGAACCCGTCATGAAGCTCGAGGCGTCGCTCGCCAGGTAGACGAGGCTAGGGCCCAGCTCCTCGGGTATGGCGTAGCGTTGCATGGGGGCGTCCTCGATCCAGTTCTTGCGGAATCGGGGCTCGTCGACCGGAGCCATCGCCGTCTTGACGTAGCCGGGGGCGAGGGCGTTGACGCGGACGTTGTGCGGGGCCCACTCCGCCGCCAGCGACTTGGTCAGCTGATGAACGGCGGCCTTCGAGGCGTTGTAGGCCGGCTGCATCTGCGGGCGGTTGACGATCATGGCGGAGATGGACCCGATGTTCACGATGGTGCCGCCGCCGCGTTCGATCATCTGCCGCCCCACGGCCTGGGCGCAGTACCAGAGCCCGTGCACGTTGACGTCGAAGGTGTTCAGCCACTCGTCGCTCGGTATCTCGGCCGCCGGGCGGTGGTAGCAAATGCCGGCGTTGTTGACGAGCACGTCGACAGGCCCGAGCAGGTCCCCCACCTCCTCGACCATCCGCCCCACCGCGGCGGGGTCCGTCACGTCGAGGTCCACGGCCACGGCCCGACCTCCGGAGCCCGAGAGTTCGTCCGCCACCGCCTGCGACCGGTCCCTGGTGCGGGCGGCGATGGCAACGCTGGCCCCTACCTCGGACAAGGCCCGGGCGAAGGCCTCACCTAGGCCAGTGTTCCCCCCGGTGACGACGGCGACCTTGTCCGTCAGGCTGAAGGCGTCAAGAACGGTCATCCTCACCCCCGGGTGCCGTGTGCGGCCAACAAGATCGCGGGAGGCCGGGCACCGTCGCCAGCCTCCCGCAACAAGTCGGTTCGGGGTCCGTCACCCGAGCAGCACGACGAACAGGCCCGCGCCGAGGATGCCGCCGATGATGGGCGCGACCACCGGGATCCAGGCGTACTCCCAGTCGCTGGAGCCCTTGCCAGCTATCGGCAGGATGGCGTGGGCTATGCGCGGCCCGAGGTCGCGGGCCGGGTTGATGGCGTAGCCCGTCGGCCCGCCGAGGGAGAGGCCGATGCCGAGCACAAGCAGGCCGACGAGCAGCGGGTTCGAGCCCGGTAGCGATCACCGCCGAGAGGTCGCCCCCGACGGCGCCGGCGTTCGCGCCGATGCCGAGGACGCCGAAGAGGAGCACGGCGGTGCCGATGATCTCGCAGATCATGTTCCCGCCCGTGTTGCCGGTAGGCCGGGCGCGGTACAGAACACGCCGAGCTTGAGGCCGGCGTCCTCCGTCGGCGCCCAGTGCGGCAGGTAGGCCAGCCACACGATGATGCCGCCGACGAAGGCGCCGAGGAACTGGGCGATGATGTAGCCCGGCACGTCGGCCCACGGGAACCCGGCGATCACCGCAAGGGCGATGGTCACGGCCGGGTTGATGTGGGCGCCGCTGATCGCGCCGACGCAGTAGACGGCGATCGCGACCGCCATCGCCCACCCGAAGGTTATGACGATCCAGCCCGAGTTCTCGGCCTTGGAGTTCTTGAGCAGCACGCCGGCGACGACCCCGTCGCCGAGGATGATCAGGATCATGGTGCCGATGAACTCGGCTATGTATGCCTCCAACGTATCCTCCCTTTCCCTAGAACGGCCGTCCGGCCGGCCACGTCGCAGGGCGCTGCGAGGTAGCCCTTCATCTCGTCGTCGAGCTTGAGCAGCGTTATGGAGAAGCCGGCCATCTCCAGCGAGGTCATGTAGTCCCCGATGTAGGGCATCCGCCAGACGTTGACGCCCTCGTCGCCCGAGGCTGTCGGCGACGTGGGCGTAGGCGACGTAGAGCTCCATGAGCGGGGTGCCGCCCATGCCGTTGACCATCACGGCGACCTCGGAGCCCGAGAAGTCGACGGAGTCGCCGAGGATCCTGTCGAGCATCTCGTCCACGATGCTGTCGGCGGGCTCGACGTTCTTGCGCTCGACGCCGGGCTCGCCGTGGATGCCGATACCGATCTCCATCTCGTCGTCGCCGATGTCGAAGATCGGCTCGCCGCTCTCGGGCGGGGTGCAGCTCGTGAGCGCCATGCCCATCGAGCGGACGTTGCCGTTGACCCTCTCGGCGAGCTCCTTGATGCCGGCGAGATCCTTGCCGTCGTCGGCGGCGGCGCCGCAGATCTTGTGCACGAAGATGGTGCCCGCGATCCCGCGCCGCCCGCTCGTGAAGGTCGAGTCCTCGACCGCGACGTCGTCGTTGGTGACGACGTAGTCGGTCTGTATGCCCTCGGCTTCGGCGAGCTCGCCGGCCATCTCGAAGTTGAGGACGTCGCCGGTGTAGTTCTTGACGACGTAGAAGACGCCGGCGCCGCCGTCGACGGCCTTGGTGGCCTCGAGCATCTGGTCCGGGGTCGGGCTGGTGAAGACGGAGCCCGCGCAGGCGGCGTCGAGCATGCCGGGGCCGACGAAGCCGCCGTGGGTGGGCTCGTGGCCGGACCCGCCGCCGGAGACGAGGGCGACCTTGCCCTGCACGGGGGCGTCGGCCCTGCAGGACGACCTGTTGTTCCGGGAGGAGCCGGAGCAGGCCGCCGTGGGCGAGCTCCATGCCCCGGAGCATCTCCTCGACGACCCGCGTCCGGGGCGTTGATGAGCTTCTTCATCGCGTTCCTTTCTCCTCTCGTCTCTAGGCCAGCGGGGACTCGACGGCTTCCTGCGCCCAGTCCTTGGAGCGGGCGACGGCCTCCTGCCACCTGCCGTAGAGCCGCTCGCGCTCCTCCTCGCCCATCTGCGGCTCGTAGCGGCGCCTGAGGCGCCACCGGCTCTTGAGCTCTTCCTTGCTCCTCCCAGAAGCCCGATCGCGAGCCCGGCGAGGTACGCGGCGCCCAGCGCCGTGGTCTCGAGCGTCTCCGGCACCTCGACGGGCATGCCGAGGATGTCCGCCTGGAACTGCATCATCCAGCGGTTGGCGGCGGCCCCACCGTCGGCCTTGAAGGTCGGGATGTCTGCCCGGAGTCGGCCTCCATCGCCTCGACGGCGTCGCGGGTCTGGTAGCACATGGCTCTCGAGCGCCGCCCGCGCGAGGTGCGCCCTGGTCGAGCCGCGCGTGAGCCCCACGATGGTCCCCCTGGCGTACGAGTCCCAGTGCGGCGCCCCGAGGCCGACGAGCCCCGGCACGAAGTACACGTCGTCGTTGGAGTCGAGGCTCGCGGCCAGCTCCTCCGTCTCCTCGGCGCTCTGGATGATGCCCAGGCCGTCGCGCAGCCACTGCACGGCCGCGCCCGTGATAAAGATGGCGCCTTCGAGGGCGTACTCGACGGGCTCGTCGCCGATGCCCCAGGCGATGGTGGTGAGCATCTGGCGCTCGCTCTTTATGGGCTCGGTGCCGGTGTTCATGAGGGCGAAGGAGCCCGTGCCGTAGGTGTTCTTGGTGAGGCCCTTCTCGAAGGCGACCTCGCCGAAGAGGGCGGCCTGCTGGTCGCCCGCCACGCCGGCGACGGGAACCTCGGCGCCGAAGACGTCGGCGTCGGTGTCGCCGTAGACGAAGGAGCTAGGCTTGACCTCGGGGAGCATCTCGCGCGGGGCGCCGAGCATCTCTAGCAGCTCGTCGTCCCACTGCGAGGTCGAAGATGTTGTACATGAGGGTGCGGGAGGCGTTGGTGTAGTCCGTGACGTGGGCCCGGCCGCCGGTGAGCTTGTAGATAAGCCACGTGTCTATGGTGCCGAAGGCGATCTCGCCGTTCTGCGCCCTCTCCCTGAGGCCCGTCGACGGTTGTCCAGGAGCCACTTGACCTTGGAGCCCGAGAAGTAGGCGTCTATGACGAGGCCGGTCTTGTTGGCGACCATGTCGCCGTAGCCCTGCTCGGCGAGCTCGGTGCAGATCTGGGCCCCGCGCCTGTCCTGCCAGACGATGGCGTTGTGGACGGGCTCGCCGGTCTCCCGGTCCCACATCACGACCGTCTCGCGCTGGTTGGTGATCCCGATGGACGCGATGTCCCCGGGGAGACCCCGGCGTCCTCCAGTCGCCTGGCGCATGACGCCAAGGGTGACGTCCCAGATCTCGTTGGCGTCGTGCTCGACCCACCCGGGCCTGCGGGTAGTGCTGGGTGAACTCCTGCTGGGCCTCGCCGACCGTGGCGCAATCGTGGTTGAAGACTATCGCCCGACTGGACGTGGTCCCCTGGTCTATCGCCAGTACGTAATCGCCTGCCATCCTCTGTGCCTCCTTTTGTCCGTTCAGAATCCCACGATCCCGCAAAGAGCGTGGTCCTACGCCGATCTAAGCCAAGCGCACCCTCCCGTTCGGGCTTCCTGTGAGCGGGCAAGACCGCAACGGAAACCTCTCCTTTCCCCACCATGCATGCTTTGCTGCCCTCTGCTGCGAGACTAACGGAGGCCCGTATCAGCGTCAAGCAAGCTACCCACGGCCTCGCGGTTATACTCACCAACGATGGACGAAAGGACCCGAATAAGGCTGACGAAGTACTCGACCAAGGCCGGTTGAGCGTCGAAGTTCGCTCCGGGGGACCTGGAGCAAGCACTCGAGGGGCTCGCGCCGGCCGCGGCCGACGGTTTCGTGAGCGGGATGGAGACCCGGGACGACGCCGGGTACGTTCCGTTCGGCGGCGGCCTGCTCTTGCAGACGGCCGACTTTTTCACGCCCGTCGTGGACGACCCATTCCGCTTCGGGCAGATCGCCGCGGCCAACGCCTTCTCGGACGTGTACGCGATGGGCGGCGAACCCCTGACGGCGATGAACCTCGTCTGCTTTCCCTGCTCGCTGGACCTCGGGATCCTGCGCCAGATCCTGGCCGGGGGACAGTCGAAGATAGAGGAGGCCGAAGCGAAGCTCTGCGGCGGCCACTCGGTGCAGGACGAGGAACCGAAGTACGGGCTCTCGGTCACCGGATGGGTCGAGGAAGACCGGGTGGTGAGGAACGCCGGCGCCCGTCCCGGCGACGTCCTGGTGCTAACCAAGCCCGTCGGGTTCGGCATCCTGACTACGGCCCTCAAGCGCGACCTCGTATCCGAAGGGGAGATCGAAGCCGCCGTCGAGACCGCCTCGCAACTGAACAGGGCCGCCCGCGACGCGATCCGCGAGGTCGGCGTCTCGGCCGCGACCGACGTGACGGGCTACGGCCTCCTGGGGCACCTCTCCGAGCTGGCGCAGGCGAGCGGCGTCGGGGCGGTGATACGCCGGCGCGCCGTGCCCGTGTGGGAGCGGGCCGCGCCGCTGGCGGCCGACGGCTGCTATCCAGGCGGCCTGGACAGTAACCGCGAGTACCTGGCAGACGCCGATCGTCCCAGACGGCGTCACGCCCGAGGACCTGCTACCGCTCTACGATCCGCAGACCAGCGGCGGCCTCCTGATGGCCGTGCCGGAAGGAAGTCTCCCGGCTCTGCTCGGTGCCCTCGAACGCAACGGCACCCTGGCGGCGGTGATCGGCGAGGTGGTCCGGGAGACCGGGGTAACGGTCACGCGCTAGAACCTGCGGGCGGCGACGCAGCGGCCCGAGAAGGCCAGCGGTCGTTCACGATGCTCTTCAGGTTGCGCGGTTGGCGGCCGTCGGCAAGGCCATCACCATCCTCCAGCGTTGATCGGACCTGCGGCGTGAGGATGGACATTCTGCGGGACGTCATTCGTCCGCCTCGACCAATCTAGTGGGCACCCGCGGAGGGGAGAGTTCCTGCCCGGCGACCGCCCGCAGGATGCTCAGCCTGGGCGGTTGCAGGATCAGGGACACCGTGAACGTGCCCCTGGCTCCGCCACAATGACAGGTTCCGGTTCTAACCTCCTTAACTAGAATCCAGACCGGGCGCGCACGGTCTGTCGCACAGAACTGTCCTGCCGACACGATCGCAAATCCGAGGCCGGCAGCCCTTACAATGTGCTCTGCTTTGGAACCTATTCTCAACACGGCGCTGCCGTTTTTCGCCCTGATCTTCTGCGGTTACGGGGCGGGGCGCTTCGGACTGCTCTCCCAGGCTAGCGTCACGGGGGTCAACTCCTTCGTGTTCTACTTCGCCCTCCCGACCTTCCTCTTCGCCCTCATGGCGAGCTCGCCCCTCGAGGACCTCCTGAACGTCTCCTTCGTCGCCGCCTACCTGGGCACGGGCCTCGTCGTCTTCGCGGGCGCGGCGCTCCTGGGGCGTTCCATCTTCAAGGTCCAGGCCGGCGAGGCGACGCTCATGGGCTCGTCCGCGGTGCTCGGGAACACGGGCTACATGGGCTTGCCGCTGGTGGTCGCAGCTTTCGGGGACCGCGCGGCCCTGCCGATGGTCCTCGGCCTCACACTGGAGGCCACCATCCTGATACCGCTCGGCATAGTCCTCGTCGAGGCCGCCGGTACGGGCTCCGGCGCGGGCTTCGGGCGCCTGATGTCATCGGTCTCCACAAACCTAGTCCGCAACCCCATCATCGTCGCCATCTTTGCCGGCGCGCTCTTCTCCGCTACCGGCCTCGCCCTTCCCACCCCCATCGAAGCGTTCACGGACCTCCTCGGCGGGGCAGCGGGCCCCTGCGCCCTCTTCGCCCTCGGCGCCACCCTCGCCGGATTTCCTGTCTCCGCGGGCATCGCGGAGATCTCCTACATGACCGTCTTCAAGCTCCTCGATCCACCCGGCCGCCATCTGGCTCGCCACCACACAGATCTTCGACGTAGATCCCCTCTGGGCCTCGGTCGCCATCCTCGGCGCCTCGCTCCCGGTCGCCGCCAACGTCTTTATCGTCGCCCGCCAGTACGACACCTACGTCGAACGGGTCTCCAGCGCCATCCTCGTCTCCACCGCCGTCTCCGTCGTCACCGTCTCGGCCCTACTCACCATCCTCCCCCTCGACTAGGCGGGCAGCTGGTTGCGCGATCTTGACTTCCATACTGTGCGCCGTATAATTAGTTAGCTGGCTAAGTAATATTCTGGAAGGAGCGAGTATGGGTACGGCGGAGACCATTACGGAGACGGTTTCGGGTTGGCCTGGGGTTGAGGTCAAACCTCACAGGTTCAACGGGGTCGAGTTCCGGGTCAACGGGCACGAGATCGGGCACCTGCACGGCGAGCGACTGGCGGATTTGCCTTTCCCGGTGAGGATGCGCAAGGAGCTGGTGGCCGAGGGCAAGGCGCGGGTACACCACGTGCTTCCGCAGACGGGGTGGGTGAGTTACCCCATCCGGGGCGAGGAGGACGTCGAAGGGGCCATCGAGCTGTTCGGGCTCAACTACGAGCGGTTGACGGCCCGCAAGAAGGTCGAGAGGGACGCGTGATACGGGGCCGCACCGGGCCCCGTCCCATAAGGGAGAACGTCGGCTTCACGTTGGCGAAGGCTTGCAAGGCGCACCGCGGGAACGTCGGGGCGCTGCTGGCGGAGGTGGGGCTTCACGTGGGCCAGGAGATGGTCCTCGCCGAGCTCTGGGCCGAGGATGGGCTGCGCGGTGGCAAGCTCGCCGCCAGGCTCGGCGTCGAGCCCCCGACCGTCACCAAGATGCTGCGCCGGTTGGAGCGGTGCGGCCTCGTCGAGCGGCGTCAGGACCCACACGACGCCCGCAGCTTTCGGGTGTATCTGACGGAGGAGGGACGGGAGCTGGAGGACCGCGTGCTGCGTCTCTGGGAGAGGGCCGAAGAGCAGGCCCTAGCGGGTCTGGACGCCGAAGAACGGGTGACGCTTCACCGTTTACTGACCAGGGTCCGGGGTAACCTGGACCCTGGCTACGGGACGCAATAGTCGTCTCGCAGAGACACATCTGAGGTTTCAGAGAAGAGGAAGATGGATTTTGAGAGCAGAATTTTGAAGGTCGTGGGGATCGGCGGCACGTTGCGCGCCGGGTCCACCAGCCTCGGCGCCCTGCGGCGGGCGCTCGAGGGTGCCGCTGATGCCGGGGCCGAGACCGAGCTGTTGGACCTCAACGAGTTGCGGCTGCCGATGTATGAGCCTGGGCTCTCGCTCGAGGAGCACGGGCCTGAAGCCGAGCATTTCGTGGACGCGATGCGCGAGGCGGACGCGCTCGTCCTGAGCACGGCCGGCTACCACGGGACGCTCGCGGGCGTCACAAAGAACGCGCTTGACTTTGCGCAGTTTCTCTCGCGCGATGAGCGGCCTTACTTCGACGGGCGGGTGGTCGGTCTGATCTCGACCGCCGGCGGCGAGCAGGCCGCGGCCAACGCCAACGGCGCGATGGTCGACGTCGTCCACGCGCTGCGGGGCGTGGCCGCTCCCCTCATGGTCGGGATACCGAGGGCCTGGAAGGTCACCGACGACGCGGGGTACGTAACCGACGACGATCATGGGCAGCGCCTCGACCGGCTCGGAACGCTCGTGGTCGAGCTCGCGGGGCGGCTCTCCGCTCCCGTGCCCGCGGGGCACGCGGTTTGACGGCGGAAGGGAAGGTCAACACCCGGCTGCTCCTGGCGGTCGTGGTCTCGGCGATCCTGATCTCCGTCCTCAACCAGACGTTCACCAACGTCGTGGTGCCCGACATCCGACAGGACTTCGGGGCGAGCCAGGGGCAGGCCGGGTGGGTGATAACCGGGTACCTGCTGGTCTTCGCCGTAGGCATCCCGCTCTACGGGCGCATCGCGGACCTCTACAGCCTGCGGCGCGTCTTCTCCGTGGGCCTCGTCGTGCTCGCGGCCGGCTCGCTTGTCTGCGCCCTCGCCCCGACCCTGCCGCTGCTCGTGGCGGGGCGCGTCGTGCAGGCTGCGGGGGCCTCGGCGGTACCGGCCCTGGGCTTCGCGTCGGTCGCGAAGGCGCTGCCCCCGGGGATCGCGGGACGGCCCTCGGCCTGCTGTCCTCCAGCGTCGGGGTCGGCGCGGCCGTGGGGCCGGTGGTCGGAGGCTTGATCGCGGGCCTGACCGGCTGGCAGGTACTTTTCTATCTGACGCTCGTTCTCTCGCTGGCCCTCGTGCCCGGCGCGCTGAGGGTCCTTCCCGGGGATCCGGACGACGGCGAGGCGCCGGCTGGCCTGTGGAACGCGATCCACCACTTCGACGTGCCAGGGGGCCTGGCCCTGGCGCTTGCCGCGGGGCTCGCGCTCTTCGGCGTTACGGAGGGACAGGTCGCCGGTTTCGACTCCCCCGCGTCGTGGGGTAGCTTCCTTTTGGCCGTCGCGGCGGCGCTTTACTTCGCCCGGCGCATCACGCACGTGGTCGAGCCTTTCGTCTCGCCCCACCTCTTCCGTAACCGGGCCTTTCTGGCGACCGCCGGGGTGGGATTCTTCATGATGTTCGCCAACGTGGGGAGCCTGGTGCTAGCCCCGCTCCTGCTCTCGGAGATCAACGGTCTCTCCGCGGCCGGCATCGGGCTCGTTCTCGCGCCGGGGGCCGCGGCCGTCGCCGTGCTCTCGCCGGTAGCGGGGCGTCTCTCGGACCGTTTCGGGCCGCGCCTGCTCGTTCGCACGGGCCTCGTGACGGTCCTGATCTCGACGCTGTTCATCGCGACGTTCGCGGCGGGTGGGGGACCCGTGATCGTGGCGGCCGGTCTATTCGGGCAGGGGGTGGGCTTCGCGGCCGTCAACTCGCCCAACGCCAACGCGGCCACCACCGTCCTCTCGCGCGGCGAGAGCGGGGTGGGTCTGGGCATCTACCAGATGCTCTTCTTTCTCGGCGGCGGCTTCGGCCCGGCCCTCAGCGCGGCTTTTCTGGGCCTGCGGCAGCAGGCCGAGGCCGGGGCCCTAAACCCACTCTACGCGGCGGGTGCCGCGCCCTTCTCCGACGCCTTCCTGCTGCTCAGCCTCTCCATAGTCGTCGCCCTCGTCGCCTCGCTGGGGCTGCCGGGCGTCACCAAGAAGGGCCATGACCCATATCCGGAGGAATGATGGACGACAAACTCATCCAGGACGCGGGGAAGGAAGGCTGACATGCCGGACTACGGGCGCGTGCTGGAGTTCGGCATCAGCGTGGAGCCGCTCGCGGACCCGCCGGACTGGGCGGCGAGGATCGTGGGCTCCGCCGACCGGGCGGGTTTGGACCTCGTCGGCATCCAGGACCACCCCTACCAGCGCCGCTTTCTCGACACGTGGACCCTGATCTCAACGCTGGTCCCTGTCACCGAGAGGGTACGCTTCTTCCCCGACGTGGCAAACCTGCCCCTGCGCCCGCCGGCGATGCTGGCCAAGGCCGCGGCCTCCCTCGACGTTATCTCCGGCGGCCGGGTGGAGCTTGGACTCGGGGCCGGCGCGTTCTGGGACGCCATCGTGGCGATGGACGGACCACGCCGGACCCCCGCAGAGGCGGTCCACTCTGTCGAGGAGGCTATAGAGGTCATGCGCCTGGTCTGGAGCGAGGAACGCTCGCTGCGCTTCGATGGCGAACTGTACTCTCTCCAGGGCATGCGCCCTGGCCCGCGTCCCGCGCACGACATCGGCATCTGGGTCGGCGCCTACGGCCCACGGATGCTCGACCTTATCGGTCGCCTCGCCGACGGCTGGGTACCCTCCCTCGGCTTTATCCAGCAGGATCGGCTGCCCGAGATGCAGCGCCGCATAGACGAAGGCGCGCAGAGAGCCGGGCGCGACCCCGCGGAGGTAAAGCGCGTCCTCAACGTCTCGGGCACGATCGGGAGCACCGGTGACGGTCCGCTGGAAGGCCCGGCCCGCCAATGGGTCGAGGTGCTGACGGGCTTCGTCCTCGAGCTCGGGATGGATTCACTTCATCTTCTGGCCCCAGGATGACCACGAGCGCCAGGTCGGACTCTTCGCCGACGACGTGGTCCCGGCCGTGCGGGAGGCGGTCAGAGCCGGGCGCTCTTGAGAGCCGGTGCTAGACTGCCGCGGAACGTCGTCGGGCAGAGGAGGCATCGTGGGCAGGAAGCCGCCAAGTCGCGCCGCGGCGCGCGCACGGGGAAGGAGCCCCTTCGTCGCCCTGTCCAGAGAGCAAGGGGAAGCAGGCTCAGCGCTTTGAGCTTCGGGAGCCTCCTGAGCTTCGCCAGCGTGGGCAGCATCTTGAGCGTCGGGTCTATCCTGAGCATCGGAAGCGCCGGGTCCGTGCTCAGCATCGGAAGCTCGGGCTCTATCTTGAGCATCGGCAGCGCCGGCTCTATATTGAGCATCGGGAGCGTCGGCGCGATCCTCGGCATCGGGCGTGCGGGATCTGGGTCCGATGAGGACCGGGAGGAGGGCGAACCGAAGGACTCCTAGGGAACTTTCCCGCCGGCCACGTCCGGGCATTGCGGGCGCCCGATTCTCTCTGCTAGTCTGCCAGCCCCAAAACGGTGGTTCGATCAGCGGGAGGCGCCCATGACCAAAGGAATTCTGGAACGGTTGTCGGAGGGCGTGGTTCTCGGGGACGGCGGATACCTTCTCGAGCTCGAGCGACGCGGGTACGTGCAGGCAGGACCGTTCGTGCCGGAGGTGAGCCTGACGCGGCCCGAGGCGCTGGCCGAGCTGCACAGGGAGTTCGTGGGCGCTGGGGCCGAGGTGATACAGACGCTCACCTTCTACGCGAGCGAGGACAAGCTCGCCACCGTCGGTCTCGAAGGCCGGGTGGACGAGATGAACCGGCGGCCGTTCGGATCGCCCGCGAGGTCGCGAGGAGCCGAGGGCGACGTCGCTCGTGGCCGGCAACCTGAGCTGTGACCTGGGCTTACGACCCTGAAGACGAGAGCTCGCATCGCCGCGTCAGGGAGCTGTTCGACCGGCAGCTCGCCGTCATGACCGAGGAAGGCGTAGACTTCGTGATCGCCGAGACCTTCAACTGGCTCGGGGAGGCTCTTGATCGCCGGCCGAGGCCATCAGAGGCCACGGGGCTGCCCGCGATGGTCACGATGGGCCCGGACAACGACCCGAACTCGTTCGAGGGTACATCGCCCGGCGAGTGCGCCCGGCGACTCGCCGACGTCCGGCGTCGAGATCGTCGGCATCAACTGCATGCGCTCCCCCGAGTACATGCTCCCGGTCATGGAGGAGGTGCGCGACGCCGTGCGGACTCGCTCACCTCGCCACCCAGCCCGTCGCGTTCCACGGTCACGCCAAACCAGCCCAACTTCGTCTCGCTGCCCGAGTTCCCATACGAGCTGGAGAAGATCACGCTCCCCCGCGCCGCGTTCGGGGAGTTCGCGGTGCAGGGCCCGCGACATGGGCTACGGCTACATCGGCTCCTGTTGCGGGTCTGTCGCCGCCCACGTGAGGGAGATGGCCCGAGCCCTCGGCAAGCGCCCGACGAGGAGCGCGCGTGGCGCACGACGACAGGCAAGGCCCAGTCCGGATACGAGCTGCACCGGCATGTTCGAGACGCGAGATGACGGCACGGGAACGCGCCCGACGAAGCGGAAGGCAAGTCCTGGCGCGTGCGATGACCATAGACGACGCACCTCTCAACGGCTTCCACCTGCGGGTCGCCGTCTACACCACGGGCGGCTTCTTCGTCGACGGCTACATCCTCGGGCATGATCGGGATCGCGCTCGCCCTGCTCGCGCCGCAGCTCGGACTCGGCGCGGTGTGGACCGGCCTGATCGGGGCCAGCGCCCTGGCCGGGATCTTTATCGGGGGGCTGGTGTTCGGTTGGATGACGGACAAGGTCGGCCGGCAGACGATGTACGTGGCCGACCTGATCGTCTTCGTCGTGTGCTCGGCCCTGCAGTTCTTCGTCGAGGGCCCGTTGGCAGCTCTTCGTGCTCAGGCTCATGATGGGCATAGCGATAGGCGCGGACTACGCCATCGGGGCGGCGCTGCTCTCCGAGTTCGTGCCCCGCCGGCAGCGTGGCGCGCTACTCGCGTGCCTGAACGCTGTCTGGACGGTCGGCTTCGTCGCCGCCTACATCGTCGGCTACTTCATGCAGGACATCGGTCCCGAGGCCTGGCGCTGGATGCTGGCGAGCAGCGCCGTCCCAGCGGCGCTGGTTCTGTGCCTCAGGCTCGGCACCCCCGAATCCCCGCGCTGGCTCCTGAGCAAGGGCCGCGTCGAAGAGGCGCAGGCAGGTGGTCAAAGAGTACATACACCCCGACGCCGACATCGACGACCTCGCTCGCGGAGCAGGCAACGACACCAGCTACCGCAGGCTCTTCTCGAAGAGGCTTGCGCAAGCGCACCGCCTTCGCCGGGCTGTTCTGGTTCTGCCAGGTCGTGCCGTACTTCGCGATCTTCACGTTCCTGCCCACGGTACTGGAGGGCCTCGGCATAAGCGGCGAGTTCTCGAGCGAGGTCCTGCTCAACCTGTTCCTGCTGGCCGGGGCGCATCGTCGGGGTCGTGATCATGGACCTGCTGGCGCGGAGGACGTTCGTGATCGGCTCGTTCGCCGTCCTCGCCGTGATCGAGTGCCACGCTCGGCGTCTTCCCCGAGGCGCCGGCTGCCCGTGATCCTGATCCTCTTCTCGCTCTTCGCCTTCGTCATCGCCGCGGCGGCCGACCTGGAGAGCGTCTACCCGGCGAGATCTTCCCGACCGAGGTCCGGGCCTCGGGGACGGGATGGCGCGGCGCCATCAGCCGCATCGGCGCCGCGATCGGCACCTTCCTGTTGCCCACGAGCGTCGCGCAATTCGGCACGGGCCCGACGATGCTCGCCGCGTCACCGCCATTCTGGTGCTAGGCTGGTCATCTCCGTCGCGTGGGCACCCGAGACCCGCCACGTCACGCTGCTCGGAGGCGAGCATGGCCAAGGCGCGGACCGCTGAACAGCAGCGGTGGCCTGGATACCGAGCTCGGAGGAAACCATGAGCGAAGCGGCAAGAACGCGTTCGAGTACATCGTCGTCGGCTGCGGCGGGATCGGCAGCGCCGCGGCCTACTGGCTCGCGCGCGAGGCAGGCGACGAGGTGCTCGGCCTGGAGCAGTTCGAGCTCGGTCACGACAAGGGCGGCTCCGAGGATCACTCGCGCATCATCCGCCTCTCCTACCACGCCCCGGAGTACACGGCCCTGACCCCCCACACCTACGAGACCTGGGCCGAGGTCGAAGACGAAGCCGGCGAGCGGCTCGTCGTCCGTCCGGCGGCCTCGACCTGGAACCTGTCGGGGACGGTGAGCCCGAGTACCTCCACCAGTACGCGGGCGCGATGCGGGCCGCCGGCATCCCGTACGAGGAGCTCTCCGCGACGGAGGTCATGGACCGCTACCCGCAGTTCACCCTCGACGACGGCGTGCGCGGCGTCTACCAGACCGACGCCGGTCTGGTCGACGCCGGCAAGGCCAACGCCACGCACATCGCCCTGGCGAGAGCCCGGGGCGCGACCGTCCTGGACAACGCCCCGGTGACGGGCATACGGACCATCGGGGACGGCGTCGAGGTGGAGACGGCGCGGGCACGTTCTACCGCCCGAAGGCTTGTGGTGGCGGCGGGGGCGTGGACCAACAAGGTGCTCGGGCACGTGGGCTTCGAGATACCGATCACCTGCACCCAGGAGCAGGTCAGCGTACTTCGGGGCGCCGGATCTGGAGAAGTTCTCGCCGGAGCGGTTCCCGATCTGGATCTGGCACGGCGGCCCCGACGACTCCTTCTACGGTCTCCCGGTCTACGGCGCGCCCGGCACCAAGATCGGGACAGGACGCCGGCGGCGACACCGTCACGGTGGACACCCGAACCTTCGAGACCAACGAGCGCATCCTCGCCAACGATCCGCGCGTTTCCTGGAGCGCTACATCCCGCGACGCCCAGGGCCCCGAGCTCCTGACCAAGACCTGCCTCTACGACATGCCCCCGGACCGCCACTTCGCCCTGGGGCGTGTCCCGGATCACCCCCAGATCGTCGGTCTTCAACGGCGCGGGCCACGCGTTCAAGTTCGCGAGCTTGATCGGCAGGATCCTGTCGGATCTCGCAGTCCGCGGCGAGACGACGTACCCCATCGACTCGTTCACCCTCGATCGCCCGGCGTTGACCGACCCGACCTACGAGCCGGTCTTCGCTATGTAGACCTGCGCCGCCACAGGCCAAAACACAGGAGAGGAGCCAGCAGCCATGAGCGAGTTTAAGGCCGTGATCGAGGAGAGCGCGCTTGAGGGCGGCGCCAGGCGCACGGCGGACGTGGACGGCGTTGCGGTCGTCGTCAGCCGTTCGGAGAGCGGCGAGGTCTGTGCCATCGCCAACGCCTGCACGCACGCAGGCGGACCGCTCGCCGACGGTTCGCGCGAGGGCGACGTCGTGACCTGCCCGTGGCACGGCTCGGAGTTCGACCTCTGCTCCGGGGAGGTCTTGCGCGGCCCGGCCACCGAGCCCCAGCAGCGCTACGAGGCCCGCGTCAGCGACGGCATGGTGGAGGTCAGCCCCCGGTAAGGTGCGCGCAGGCCGAGGCCACCCGCGGCAATACTTTCCGGCGCCAACATACTCCGATTCGGATACGACGCGCTAAACTCTTGGCGTTCGTAACACGGACCGGAGAGGAGACCGCGGTGGCAGGGA
Source organism: uncultured Rubrobacteraceae bacterium (assembly GCA_963769655.1). Lineage (GTDB taxonomy): Bacteria > Actinomycetota > Rubrobacteria > Rubrobacterales > Rubrobacteraceae > CAVYMT01. Next base: position 81,745 of record CAVYMT010000009.1, read on the forward strand.
CCATCTCCCGCGAGGAGCTGAGGGGCGAGTTGGCCCGGGGTGACGACCCCTGCTGGTGGACCTCCTCGGGGCGGAGTACTTCCGGCACTCGCACCTGCCGGGGGCCATCAACCTGCCGCTCGAGGAGATCGAACGCGCCCCACAGGTTCTGCCGGACAGGGGCGCGGGGATCGTCGTCTACTGCATGAGCCCCATATGAAATGCCTCCCAGGAGGCCGCCCGGGAGCTGGCGGCGATGGGCTACGATAACGTCAGGGATTACGAGGAAGGCAAGCGGGGTTGGATCTCCGCCGGCCTCCCCCACGAGGTAACCCACCACGACAGAGAGGGAAGAGGTTGACGGAGAACGGAACGACGCGGATACCGGAGGGTTACAAGGACCTGCTCGAGAGCACCGCGCTGGTGCACGTTGCGACCATCGGTCCCAACGGCGAGCCGCAGAACACCCCCGTCTGGTTCGATTGGGACGGCGAGCACTTGAGGTTCAGCCAGACCAAGGGACGCCAGAAATACCGCAACGTCAACAGGGAGCCGCGCATCGCCCTCTCCCTCGTCGACCCCGAGAACCCGTACCGTTACATCGAGATCCGGGGCGAGGTCGTCCGCATCGATGAGGACCCCAACTTCGACTTCATCAATGCGATGTCCAAAAAGTATCTTGGGCTCGACGACTACCCCAACCACCAGCCCGGCGACGTTCGGGTCGTGGTCTACGTGACGCCCCAACACACGACCCAGATGGGCGCCTGAGGCACCGCGCTTGGCCGACGGTGACGCGCCGTCAGGGTCCGGTGCCCTAAAGCGGGCGCTGGGCTATCTGCGCTCGTACAAGCGGGAGAGCATCGGAGCCGCCCTGGCGCTGATGCTCGTCTCGGGGGCGAACCTCCTGGCGCCGCTGCTGATTGGGAACGCCATAGACGACGGCATCGCCCCGCAGGAGCCGAGGATAATCTACGTGGCCGTCGGGGGGCTGGTCGGGATTGCGCTGGCGCGGGGGCTGTTCAGCTTCCTGCAGGGTTATCTGGCCGAGCGGGCGTCACAGGGGGTAGCTTACGACCTCAGGCAGTCGCTCTTCGAGAAGGATAGAGCGGCTCTCCTTCTCGCTACTACGACCGGGCCCAGACCGGCCAGCTCGTCCAGCGCCTCACCAACGACGTCGAGCAGATCCGGACCTTCGCCGGCTCCGGGGTCGTCCAGCTCGCCAACGCCATCGTCATGCTCTTTGGTGCAGCCGCGCTCCTGTTCTACCTCGACTGCCCAGCTCGCGCTCGTAGCCCTGGCCGTCGTACCCCTGATCTCGCTCCTGATCGTGCGGTTCGTCCGGCTGATCAGGCCTCTGTTCTGGCAGGTGCAGCAGACGCTCGGGCGTTTGAACACGGTGCTCCAGGAAGACCTTTCCGGGGTGCGCGTGATCCGGGCCTTCGCCCGCGAGGACTACGAGACGGCCCGCTACCGCGACGTCAACAACGAGCTCCTGGAGAAGAACCTGACGACCGTGCGCGTCTTCTCCAACAACTTCCCCTTCGTCTTTCTGCTGGCCAACCTCGGGACCCTCGCCATCGTGTGGTTCGGGGGCTGGCAGGTCATAAATGACCGGCTCTCCATCGGGGAGCTAGTGGCCTTCAACACCCTTCTCGGCTTTATGCTCTTCCCGATCCTGACCATAGGCTTCCTCTCCGCGAGTATCTCGCGGGCCGGCGCGTCGGCGACGCGGGTCTTCGAGATCCTGGACGCCCCCCTCGACGTGCGCGACAAACCCGACGCCTATCCTCTACCCCCCATCCATTGCCGGGTAGAGTTCGAAGACGTCTCGTTCCGGTATCCCGGCGGTGAGCGCGACATTCTGGGCGGCGTGAGCTTCTGCGCCGAACCGGGACAGACGGTTGCGATCCTGGGCACCACGGGCTCGGGCAAATCCACGCTCGTCAACCTCCTCCCCCGCTTCTACGACGTCACCGGCGGCGCGGTGCAAGCTGGACGGTAACGACGTTCGCGACGTCACCCTCTCCTCGCTGCGGTCCCAGATCGGGGTGGTCCTTCAAGAGGCGCGGCTGTTCTCCGGGACGGTGCACGACAACATAGCCTTCGGCAAGCCGGACGCCACGTACGAGGAGGTGCGCGCGGCCGCAGCCGCCGCCCAGGCGGAGGATTTCGTGGCCGCGCTCCCGGAAGGGTACGAGACGGTCATCGGCGAGCGGGGCGTCGGGCTATCGGGCGGACAGCGCCAGAGGATAGCCATAGCGCGGGCGCTGCTCGTCGACCCGCGGCTCCTGATCCTGGACGACAGCACATCGGCGGTGGACACCGAGACCGAGGCCGCCATCCAGGAGACCCTCGACCGCTTGATGCGCGAGAAACACCGCACGGTCTTCGTCATCGCCCAGCGGGTCTCCACCGTCAGGGACGCCGACCTCATTCTCGTCCTCGACGGCGGCGTCGTCGGTGCCATGGGCACCCACGACGAGCTGCGGCGAGATTCCGAGCTGTACAACGAGATCCTGGGCTCCCAACTGGAAGCCCCCGCCGGGGCCTCGGTGTGAAAGGAACCTTCGACTTCCCCGACCGACGAAAGGATGGGTCATGAGGATAGGCGTCATCGGCGCTGGCAACATAGGCTCGAACCTGGCGACGCTGCTCGCGAACGCCGGGCACGAGGTGATTATCAGCAACTCGCGCGGGCCAGAGACGCTCTTGGACCTGGTAGACGAGATCGGCGCCAACACCAGGGCAGGGACCATCGAGGAGGCGGCCGACTTCGGGGAGGTGGTCTTCGAGGCCATACCTTTCGGACGCTACCAGGAGCTGCCAGCCGACCGGCTCCGCGGCAAGGTCCTTGTCGACGCGTCTAACTACTACCCGCAGCGGGACGGGGAGATAGACCTTGGCGGGCTGGGGTCGAGTGAGGCGATCTCGCGCCACCTGACGGGGGCGCGGGTTGTCAAGGCCTTCAACACGATCTACTACGATCGGCTGGCGAACGAGGGGAGGCCCGACGCCCCCGTCGAGGACCGCCTCGTCGTCTTTGTTGCCGGCGACGACGAGGAGGCGAAGGAGATCGTCTCCGGTCTGATCGAGGAGATAGGCTTCGCCCCGGTGGACACGGGCACCCTCGAGGAGGGCCGCAAGCAACAGCCGGGCTCCCCCATCTACAACGTCCCGATGCAACCCTCACAGGCCCACGAGATGCTGGCCCAGGGGTAGCGAACGAAAGGAACCACCGATGAACGAAACCTTCGACGCGGAGACCCTCGAGCTCCTCTCGGAGATCCAGGAGGTCCGAATCGAGACGCGGCGAGCCGAAGACGCCCCGGCGCACCGCACGGTCATCTGGGTGGTGGTTGCGGGCGGCGAGGCTTTCGCGCGCTCGGTGCGCGGCCCAGACGGCAGCTGGTACCAGAGGATATCCGCCTACCCTCATGGCGCCCTGTACGCGGAGGACCGGCGTATCCCGGTGCGCGCCATTCCCGCCACAGGCGGCCCGACGGTAGAGGCGGTCAGCGAGGCCTTCAGGAGCAAGTACGAGGCGGCCTGGCCCGGCCCGACGGCCGGAATCGTCCGCCCCAACACGTTGCCCACGACCCTGCAGCTGCTGCCCGCCTGAACGAGACCGCGAAAGGAGAACAGATGCCGGATACGCTACTGGTCATGCCCTCGGGTGCCGGACCGGAGGCGATCGAGTAGATGCTCCGCTTCGTCGTCCAGGAACACTACGCGAGGGCCCATCACTTCGACCTCAGGCTCGAGAGGGGCAGCGTCCTCGTTTCGTGGGCCGTGCCGAAGGGGATGCCAGACGATCCGAAGAAGAACCGCCTCGCGATGCGCGTCGATGACCACGACATCTCCCACCTGGAGGTCGTGGACGAGACGCCGGTCGAGGGCGTCCCCGGCGCGGTCAGGAAGAGCATCTGGGATACGGGCACCTACGAGGCCGAGGAGTTCGGGGATGAGATGGTTATCGTCGCCTTCCAGGGGCGACGCCTCGAAGGCAAGTACTCGATCTTTCGCGCCGGCAACAACTGGCTGGTGCACAAGATGAAGCCGGAGGTCTGAGATCAGGGGCATCCAGTCCATCGCCGGGGCGTCCCAGGAGCGGGCCCAGGACCGGAGCGGGACCGCCCGGCGGCTCGTCGGGGAGCTCGCTCCTTACAAGAGGCAGCTCCTGCTGGTCCTGCTGCTCGTCCTCCTCGGGGCGGTCTCGCAGGCGGGCGGGCCGTGGCTGATCGGTCGCGCCATCGACCAGTACATCCTGCCGGGGGATCTCGCGGGGCTCTCCAGGACGATGCTCTTGCTGCTCGGGATCTACGCCCTCGGGGCGGTCGCCTCGCGCGGCCAGGTCTACCAGGTGGGCTCCGTGGCCCAGCGCCTCCTCGCCTCGCATGCGCGAGCGCATCTTCGAGCGGCTGCAGCACCTGCCGCTGCGCTACTTCGACCGGCGGCCCGTCGGCGACCTGATGAGCCGCGTGACCAACGACGTGGAGACGCTCAACCAGCTCTTCTCCCAGGGTCTCACCCAGCTTCTCGGCTCGATCTTCAGCCTCTTCGGCATCCTGGTGGCGATGCTCTTCCTGGACGTGAGCCTGGCGCTCGCTTGCTTCGCGTTCATCCCGATCATGCTGCTGACGACGGCTTTCTTCGCCCGGCGCGCCAGGCGGGCCTTCCGGCTCGACGCGCGAGACGGTCGGGGACGTGACCGTCCGGGCTGCAGGAGGACATCGTCGGGGTTCGCGAGGCGCAGGCGTTCAACCGGACCGAGACGAACATCGCGCGCTTCCGGGAGCGAAACGCCGCCAACCGCGACGCAAACGTCTCGGCGGTCGCCATCACCTCGGCCTTCTCCCCGGCCATAGACGTCCTCTCGACGCTGGCGACGGCGCTCGTGATCGGGTACGGCGGCTACCTGGTCTTCGCCGGCACGCTCTCGGTCGGCGTCCTGACGGCGTTCCTGATCTACGTCCAGCAGTTCTTCCGCCCGATCCAGCTGGCCTCCCAGTTCTACACCCAGGCGCAGTCGGCCCTGGCCGGCGCCGAGCGCATCTACAACATCCTCGACGAGAACCCGGAGCCCCCGGACCCGCCGGGCGCCCGAGCCGGCCGGGGATCTGGAGGGCCGCATCGACTTCGAACAACGTCACCTTCGCCTACGAGCCGGACCGCCCGGTCCTGCACGACGTAACCTTCGGAGTCGAAGCCGGGCCAGACGGTGGCGCTGGTCGGCCCGACGGGCGCGGGCAAGACCACGATCGCGAGCCTGATCCCCCGCTTCTACGACGCCACCGAGGGGACGGTCAAGATCGACGGCCGGGACGTGCAGGGCATTCGCCCGCAAGGACCTGCGGCGCAACATCGGCGATCGTGCTGCAGGAGCCGTTCCTGTTCTCGGGCACCATCGCGGAGAACATCGGCTACGGCGGCATCGACGCCCCGCGCGAAGAGATCGAGGCCGCGGCGCGGGCCGTGAGCGCCCACGGCTTCATCTCCGAGCTTGCCGGACGGGCTACGACACGACGCTCGGCGAAGGTGGCGGGGCACTGAGCCAGGGCCAGCGCCAGCTGCTCTCTTTCGCCCGGGCCGTGCTCACGGACCCGCGCATCCTCATCCTGGACGAGGCCACGAGCAACATCGACACCCGCACGGAGGCCATCATCCAGGACGGCCCTCGCCACGCTCTTGCGGGGCCGGACGAGCGTCGTGATCGCCCACCGCCTGAGCACCATCCGGAACGCGGACCTTATCCTGGCTGTCCGGGACGGCCGCATCGTCGAGCGCGGCACCCACGAAGAGCTACTGTCCAGGGACGGCCTCTACGCCGATCTGTACCGGCGCCAGTTTCGGGAGGCCGTCACCTCGTGAGAGAATGACCGGCGTTCGCAGTTGTTTAGTAGGGAGGAGAGGACATGAGCGAGTTACCGGAGAAGATACTCCTGGCGACCGACGGTTCGGAGGACGCGGTACGGGCGACCGAGGCGGCGTCCGACCTCGCCCAGCGTAGCGGGGCCGAGCTGCACGTCGTTCACGTCTGGCACGACGTGCCGGGCTTCGCCCACGCCTACGTCAAAGGCGAGCTTCGTAAGCAGGGCCAGGAGATCCTGGACGAGCAGGTACAGAAGATCGAGAACCTCGGCGGCCACGTGACCCGGGCGCACCTGCGCGGGGGTCGCACGGCCAACGAGGTGATCGCTATGAGCGACGAGATCTCGACCGACCTCCTGGTCGTCGGCAGCCGCGGCCTGGGCACGGTTCAGCGCATCCTGATGGGCAGCCATTCGGAGCAGATCGTGCACCACTCCCACGTGCCGGTCCTGGTCTGCAGGAGCGACTCGGACCCCTGGCCCCCCTCCCATCTCCTGATCGGGGAGGACTTCTCCGACGACGCCCGCCGCGCCGGCGACCTCGCCTCGAGCATCGGCGGGCTTTACGGCTCCAGGGCCACCCTCTACTACGCGCACCCGGACCTGCCCGAAGTCCCCCCGGAGGAGGCTCCCGAGGCTGTGCGCCACATAAGCGACATGCGTGAGCGCGACGAGAGCAGGCTGCAAGAGCGGGCCGAAGAGCTCGATGGCATCCTCGGCGCCCGGCCCGAGATCCAGGTCTCCGACGGATATCCGGCCGCCGTCCTGCTGGAGGCCGCCCGCGACGACGGCGAGCCGTCCCTGATCTCCGTCGGCAGCCGCGGCATCGCCGGCCTCACCCGCACCCGCCTGGGCAGCGTCTCGACAAAGGTGGTAACAGCAGCCCGCGAAGCGGTGTTGGTCTGTCCGCACGCGGAGTAGCTGCCTGCGGCAGCTACTCCGCACGCTCCGACTGACGCCTCCGCTTTCAGGCCGGCGCTTCGCGCCTTTCAGCCCGCGTCGTCCGGCTTCGCCGGCCTCGCTCTCAGCACGCCCGCTGCGCGGGCTTTCAGCCAACGCAAGAGCACACGGTGCGCAGCGTTCCCGCGCCTGTCCAGCGGCCAAGCGGTGCGGTGCCGCGCATGGGGCGTCGCGCGGGCGCGCCGATGCACGAGCAGAGCTGGAGAAGCTGAGAGCGAGGACCCGGAGGGTCCGATGCGGGCTGAAAGCGGAGGCGGACGTAACAAGAGTACGCCCCGATGAGCAGGACCGCGAACCCGATCCTGACGGGCAGCGGGAGCGGCAGGATGCCGGCGGCGACGGCCACGGCGAAGAAGACGAGGAAGTAGCCGATGTCCTGGGCGATGGTCTTCTCGTCTATGACGACGTCCTTGGAAGTGGTCTTGCACCAGGGGAACTCGTCGCCGGCGTTCGCCTCGCGGCACCGGATCTCCGCCCCCTCGGCCCGGCGCTTGCGGAACGTGTAGGCCGAGGCCCCGACCACGAACATCGCCAGCGTTGCCAGCAGGAACGGCGCGCCCAGGATGGCCCCGATCCCTATCTCCCCCGCCGTGTCAGGGTCCCTGCCCGCGAACACGGCTCCGAGGATGGCGACCATCGGGATCATGGTCTCCGGCAGCGCCGTGCCGACGGCCGCCAGCACGCTCCCCACCGCGCCCTGACCTATCTCGAGCCTGCCGCCCAGTATCTCCACCGCGTTCGTAAAGAGGGTCGCGGCCGCGAGTATGGCCGCTAGCGCCAATGCAAACTCCAGGGCTACCGGCAATCTCCCTCCTCGGTCGTGCCTGGCAAGATCTCTCCACCAGTATATGTAACGGAGGCCGTCATGATCGCGAGGGCTCGGTGTTAAGATGCCGGGCGGCTTTGGTACCGGCGAGAGGAGAGTCATGAGCGTAGGGACGTCCGGCATCCACCACGTCACGGCCATCAGCGGCGAAGCCGCAACGCAACGTGGACTTCTACACCGGCGTCCTCGGCACCCGGCTGGTAAAGAAGACCGTGAACTTCGACGATCCCGGCACCTACCACCTCTACTACGGCGACGGCGGGGGCAACCCCGGCACGATCATGACCTTCTTCCCCTGGTCGAGCGCGCCCGAACGGGCCGCATCGGCTCGGGCCAGGTCATCGTCACCGCCTTCTCCGTCCCTGCCGCCTCCCTCGGCTACTGGACTGAGCGACTCGTCGAGCACGGAGTCCGCTTCGAGAGGCCTTAGGACCGGTTCGGCGACACGGTCCTCGCCTTCGAGGACACCGACGGCCTGCGCGTCGAGCTGGTGGCCGCCGATGACCGCCCGTCCCGGATACGCCGAGCGGCCCAACCCCCGCCGAGCATTCCGTCCGCGGCTTCCACCACGCCACCCTGGCCGTCGAGGACGCCGACCGCACGACAACGCTCATGACGGACACTCTCGGCTTCCGGCAGGTCGGACGGCGTCGGAGGGCCGCGTCCGCTTCGCGGCGGGCGACGGCGGGCCCGGCAACCTGGTCGACGTGTCGGACGCCGGCGGCTTCCCCAGGGGCTCCATGGGCGTCGGTACCGTCCACCACATCGCGTTCCGGGTGCCGGACGAGGAGGCCCAGCTCGCGGTGCGCGAGGAGGTGGCGGGCCTCGGCTACAACGTTACGCCGGTCCTCGATCGCAACTACTTCCGTTCCATCTACTTCCGCGAGCCGGGCGGCGTGCTGTTCGAAATCGCCACGGACCCGCCAGGGTTCGCCGCCGACGAAGACCCCGACCACCTCGGGGAAGGACTCAAGCTCCCGTCCTGGCTCGAGCCCCGCCGCCAGGAGATAGAGGCGTCCCTAACGCCGCTGCGCGTGCCCACCGGAAGCCCGTCCGGGGAGACCGTGTGAGCCCGAAGACCTCGGCTTCGCCCACCACTTCGTCCCCGGCGAGCCTGGCGGCCCGACGCTGCTCGTGCTGCACGGGACCGGCGGGACCGAGGACGACCTGCTGCCGCTGGCGGCCGAGCTCGCGCCCGGCGCCGCCGTCCTGAGCCCGCGCGGCAAGGTGCTCGGAGAACGGCGCTCCCCGCTTCTTCCGGCGCTTCGCCGAAGGCGTCTTCGACCACGAGGATCTCGTCTTTCGTACCCACGAGCTCGCCGACTTCGTCGACAGACGCCTCCGAGGGAGTACGGCTTCGACCCGCCGACGCTCGTCGCCGTCGGCTACTCCAACGGCGCCAACATCGCCGCGAGCCTCATGCTCCTGCACCCGCGGCTCCTGAGAGCCGCCGTCCTGTTCCGGGCGATGGTCCCCTTCGAGCCCGAGGAGACCCCCGACCTCTCCGGGATGCCCGTCTTCATCGCCGCAGGTCGCATGGACCGCATGATCCCGCCGGACAAGCCCCCGCGCCTCGCGCAGCTCTTGGGCGAGGCCGGCGCCGTCGTGGACCTGCGCTGGCGCAACACCGGCCACGGCCTCGCATACGAGGAGGTCGCCGAGGCGAAAGCCTGGCTCGCGGGCGTCGCGCCCGGCCTCGCCAAGTAGCCGCAAAGGCGGACAAAGACCTGCCCGAATGGGCAGGTTGTCGGGGGTGCTACAATTTTCATCAGGCGTGACCGGGGCCTGGAGGGCTGCCCCGAGGACACGGATTTGGAGCGGAAACACACATTTAACAATCGCATTTAGAAGGCGGGGCTGAATGGCCAAACCGGTCATACTGGCGGTTGACGACGACCCGCAGGTCTTGCGGGCGGTCGAGCGGGACCTCCGGCGCAGGTACGCGCGGGAGTACCGGGTGTTGAGGGCGGACTCGGGCGAGTCGGCACTCGATACGTTGGGCAAGCTCAAGCTGCGGGGCGATCCCGTCGCGCTGTTTCTGGTCGACCAGCGGATGCCGAGGATGACGGGCGTCGAGTTCCTCGAAGAGGCCATCGGGCGGTTCCCAGACGCCAAGCGTGCCCTGCTTACCGCCTACTCCGACACCGAGGCCGCGATAAGGGCCATCAACGAGGTCGGCCTCGACTACTACCTGCAGAAGCCGTGGGATCCGCCGGAACAGAACCTGTACCCGAGCCTGGACGAGCTGCTCGCCGACTGGAAGGCGGACTACCGGCCACCGTTCGAGGGCATTCGGGTGGTCGGGGATCGCTGGTCACCGAGCTCCCACAGCACCCGCGACTTTCTCGCCCGCAACCGGGTCCCCTACCGGTGGCTCGACGTCGAGGGCTCGGAGGAGGCGCGCGAGATCGTGGCCGAGCGCCGACCACGGCGAGCCGACGCTGCCGCTCGTCGTGTTCGAGGACGGCTCCTACGCCGAGGCGCCGGAGAACCGCGAGATCGCCGAGAAGATCGGGCTGCAGACCCGCGCCGAACGGCCAGTTCTACGACCTCGTGATCGTGGGTGGCGGCCCGTCCGGGCTGGCGGCGGCGGTCTACGGGGCCTCCGAAGGGCTGCGAACGGTGCTGATCGAGCGCGAGGCGCCCGGTGGGCAGGCGGGGACGAGCAGCCGCATCGAGAACTACCTGGGCTTCCCGGCGGGGCTCTCCGGCGGGGACCTGGCCCGGCGGGCCGTGGACCAGGCGCGGCGATTCGAGGTCGAGATCCTCACGCCCCAGGAGGTGGAGGAGCGTCAGGGTCGAGGACCCCTACCGCGTCGTGACGCTCGCCGACGGCACCGAGATCTCGTGCTACACCCTCATCGTGACCACCGGCGTCTCCTACCGCAAGCTGGACGTCCCCGGCGTCAGAGGAGCTCACCGGCCGCGGCGTCTACTACGGCGCCGCGCAGACCGAGGCGTTCGCGTGCGACGACGAGGACGTATACGTCGTCGGCGGGGCCAACTCGGCCGGGCAGGCGGCGATGTTCTTCTCGGACCATGGCGCGCGCAAGGTCATCCTTCTCTGCCGGTCGGACGACATCCGCAAGAGCATGTCCGAGTACCTGGTCAAGCAGATCGAGGACCGGGACAACATCGAGGTGCTCGGCTCGAGCAGCAGCGTCGTCGAGCCGTCGGGCGACGAGCACCTGGAGGAGATCTCGATAAAGAACTCCGCGACCGGCGAGACCGAGACGGTCCCGGCGAACTCGCTGTTCGTCTTTATCGGGGCGGCGCCGACGACGGGCTGGCTCGACGGCCTCGTGGAGCGGGACGAGCGCGGCTTTATCCTGTCGGGGCCGGACCTCTCTGAGAACGGCAAGCCGGCCGAAGGGGTGGCGGCCCGACCGCGACCCGTTCCTGCTGGAGACGAGCGTGCCGGGCATCTTCGTCGCCGGGGACGTGCGGCACGGTTCGATCAAGCGCTGCGCCTCGGCGGTCGGCGAGGGCTCGATCGCCGTCCAGTTCGTCCACCAGTACTTGAGGGAGGTCTGAGGTGGAGAAGGCGCGGAGACCGCGCGCGCCCTCGACTGCCTGCGGCACGTTCCGCTGTTCGCGGGCCTCCCCGACGACAAGCTGGCCTGGATCGCCGAACACGGCGAGGAGGTGCGCCTGCGAGGCCGGGGACGCCATAGCCCACCAGGGGGATCCGCCCGGACGGCTTCTACGTGGTCATCGAGGGCGAGACGGAGTGGACCCGTCGGGTCGGCGAGGAGGACGTCTTCGTCGTCACGCTCGGGCGAGGGTTCGATCTTCGCCGAGCTCATCATGGTCCTCGACGCCCCTTACCCGACCACGGGCCGCGCCACCACCGAGACGGCCTCCTCAAGCTGGACCGGGACTCCTTCTGGGAGATGCTCAGGGTCTGCCCCGAGGTCCTGCGCGGCATCCTCGCCACCTCCGTCGAGCGGGCCGAGCTGCACGAGTCCGTCACCCAGCAGCACGCGAAGCTGATCTCGCTCGGCACCATGGCCGCCGGCCTCGCCCACGAGCTCAACAACCCCGCCGCCGCCATCGGCCGCAGCGCCCAGCCGAGGCCCGACGAGGTCTTCCGCGAGTCCTCCGAGCGGGCCGTGACGCTCGGCAACCTCGCGCTCGACGCCCGACCAACGGTCCTTCGTCGCCGGACTTGCCGCAAGAGGTGGCGGGCAGGGCCGCGGACGCGCCGGCGCTCGACTCGCTGGAGCGTAGCGACCTCGAGGACGAGGTGGCGCTCTGGCTCGAGGACCGCGGCGTCGAGGACGCCTGGGACTCTCGCCCCGCCCTCGTCGGCGCTGGGCTCGATACGGCGTGGCTCGACGGGTTGGCGAGGACCGCGTCCCGGCGGAGGCCCTCGGGGACGTGCTCGGGTGGCTCGCCTCCGCGATGGCCGGGGACGAGTTGCTGCGGGGAGATAGAGGAGAGCTCGGGGCGCGTCTCCGAGCTCGTCAGGGCGATCAAGACGTACACCCACATGGACAAGGCCGTCCTCCAAAGAGGTCGACGTGCACGCGGGCCTCGACAGCACGCTCGTCATGCTCGGCCACAAGCTCAAGAAGGGCGACGTGCGAGGTCGTGAAGGACTACGAGGCCGGCCTGCCGCCCGTCTGCGGGCACGCCGGCGAGCTCAACCAGGTCTGGACCAACCTCATAGACAACGCCATCGACGCGGTCGCGGGGCGACGGGCACGATCGCGGTGCGCACCGCCGGGAGAACGGCCGGGTGCTCGTCGAGATCTCCGACGACGGACCCGGCATCCCCGAAGAGGTCAGGGACCGGATCTTCGAGCCGTTCTTCACGACCAAGGACGTCGGCAAGGGGACGGGCCTCGGGCTGGACATCAGCCGCCGGGTCGTCGTCGACGACCACGGCGGCGACATCCGGGTCGACTCGAGGCCGGGCGAGACCCGCTTCCAGGTCCGGCTGCCGATCACGCCCGACGCGCAGGAGAAGCCGTGACCACCCTGGAGGAGCTGCGCCGCGTGCCGCTCTTCGACGGGCTCTCCGACGAGGAGCTCGAGAGGGTCCTGGAGGAGGGCTCGGAGAAGTTCGTGCGCGGCCGGCGAGGTCAACGGCCGGGAGGGCGAGCCCGTCGAGCACCTGTACGTGATCCTCGATGGGGACCTCAGGATCACGAAGCAGACCGCCGACGGCGGGGAGATCGTCCTCAACGTCTACACGCCGGGCAACTTCTTCGCCGAGGTGCCGCTGCTCGCGGGCTCGCCGTTCATGGCGATCGGGGCGGGCGCTCACGGACTGCCGGATGTTCCTGATCCCGAACGCGACTCTTCCGGCGCCTGCTCACCGAGAACGGCCCCGCTTCGGCCAGACAGCATCCTGCAGACGATGGCCGAGCGCGTCCAGATCCTCCAGTCCGTCGCGGGCCAGCGCGAGAAGCTCGACTCCCTCGGCACCCTCGCCGCGGGCCTCGCCCACGAGCTCAACAACCCGGCCTCCGCCACCCGCCGCTCGGCCGAAGACCTGCGCGAGGACTTCGCCAGGCTCCGCTCCTCGGCTGGAGGCTCGCGCACGCCGCCGCCCGCGGCGAGCTCGACCCCTCGGCGCTCGACGCGCTGGAGCGGTCCGTCGCCGGCGATCTCGACCGGCGAGCCGCCCGACGCCCCTGGACCCGCTGGAGGAGAGCGATCGGGAGGATGAGCTGGCGCTCTGGCTGGAGGACCGTGGCCTGGACGACGCCTGGGACCTCGCGCCGACCTTCGTCGGACGCCGGGCTGCGACGCGGAGGACCTCGAAGCCCTCGCGGAGCCGTGCCGCCCGAGGCCGCGGCCGGACGCGCTGCGTTACCTGGACGGCGCGTGATCGGGGTCGCCGGGCTGCTCGACGAGGTGCGAGAGGAGCACGGGGCGCGTCTCCGAGATCGTGGGGACGATGGAGGGCTACTCGTACATGGACCGGGCGCCCCTGCAGGACGTGGACGTCAACCGGAGCCTGGAGGACACGCTCTCCGTGCTCGGCTACAAGCTCGACGGGCGTCGAGGTGGGGCGCGACTTCGACCCCGACCTCCCGCGCGTCGCGGCCTACGGCGGCGAGCTCAACCAGGTCTGGACCGCCCTCGTGGACAACGCCATCGACGCCGTCGACGGAACGGAGGCGGGCGCGTGCGGGATCAGGACGACCTGCGAGAGGGACCGGGTGCTCGTCGAGGTCTCGGACGACGGCCCCGGCATACCCGAGGAGATCCAGGGGCCGCATCTTCGAGCCGTTCTTCACGACAAAGGACGTCGGCTCGGGCACGGGCCTCGGGCTCGACGTGAGCTACCGGATCGTGGTCGGCCGCCACGGCGGGGACATCCACGTCGTCTCCGAGCCAGGCGCCACCCGCTTCGAGGTCAGGCTGCCGATGAAGGGCCCGGCCAGGCGGCGGGGAGGCGATGGACGTCGAGTGGACGCTGGAGGCCGGGCGATGATTCGCGGCTCCCGGACGAGACGTCGGCCCACGGAACGAGCAGCGCTGACGGACGAGCAGGTCGGAGTCCCTCGTTCCGCTACGGCCGGGAGGTGCGGCTCGAGGAGGGCGACTACCTCTTCGACGAGAACGGCGTCGTGGACAGCTTCTACGTCGTGCTCGAGGGCGAGATCGGGATCTCGCGCCTCGACGGCGGCGGAGGAGACGCCGCTCCTCACCCACGGGCCCGGCGAGTTCACGGGCGGACTCGCGGTGCTCACGGGCAAGACGGTCCGTCCACCGGGCGCGCGCCGACGGTCCCCAGCCGCGTGCTCGAGATCGACTCGGAGGCCTTCCGGCGCGGTGGCCGTCGAGATTCCCCGAGGTGTCGGACGTCCTCGTCTCCGGCCTCGCCCGCCGCATGCGCGTGACGCAGCGGGCCTTCCGCCAGCACGAGAAGCTCGCCGCTCTGGGCAAGCTCTCCGCGGGCCTCGCCCACGAGCTGAACAACCCCGCCGCCGCGGCCAGCCGCGCGTCGGAGGAGCTGCGAGGCGCGGGCATCCTCCGCCCAGCTGCTCGCCCTCGAGCACGACGAGCGCTTCTCCCCCGCGGGCCGCGAGAGCGCTCGGCGGCCTGCTGCGCGAGGCCACCGTCCGGTCTCCGCACCGACGCTGGACCCGCTCGCCTCGAGCGACGCGGAGGACGAGCTCGCGACCTGGCTCGAAGACCGGGGCGTCGAGGACGCCTGGGACCTCGCGCCCATCCTGGCGACGGCTGGCGTCGGGGACGGAGCGCCTCGAAGCGCTCGCAGGAGCTGGATGCCGAGGCAGCTACCCGGGGCCGTCCGGTGGCTCGGGGCGGACGCTGGAGCTCGCGGGCCTTACCGGAGAGGTCGGCCAGCGTCGGCCGCATCTCCGGCTCGTCGGGGCGATGAAGGAGTACACCTACATGGACCGGGACGCCGTCCTGGAGGTGGACGTGCGTCCAGGGTATCGAGAACACCCTCACCATCCTCGGCCACAAGCTCGGGGGCGTCTCCGTCGCGCGGGACTTCGAGGAGGCCCTGCCGAAGGTGCCAGGGCCCGGCGGCGAGCTCAACCAGGTCTGGACGAACCTTCTGGACAACGCCGCCGACGCGGTGGCCGGCGGCGGGACGCGTGCGGGTGCGGGCCTTACGGGACCGGGAGGCGGTCGTGGTGGAGGTCTCGGACGACGGGCCGGGGATACCGCCCGAGATCCAGGGCCGCGTCTTCGAGCCGTTCTTCACGACAAAAGAGGTGGGGTCGGGCGCCGGGCCTCGGGCTGGACGTCGCCGGCGGGTGGTCGCCGGGCACGGCGGCGACATCACCTGCAGACCGGGCCCGGCGGGACGCGCTTCACGGTGCGGTTGCCGCTGGACGTCAAAGACGCAGAACGGAGGGTGATGCATGTGGCAAAGTCGAGGATATACGAGGAGATCTGCTCGGAGAGGCGGGAGGTCAACACGCGGGTGCTCAAGCAGGTCGTCTCGCTCGCCGTCGAGATCGCCCGCGAGGGCAGGGAGGGGCGCAAGATCGGGACGCTCTTCGTCGTCGGCGACTCGGGGGAGGTGATGCGGCACTCGAAGCCCATGATCCTGGACCCCCTGCAGGGCCACGCCGACGACGACGAAGCACGTCGACGACCCGAACGTGCGCGAGACGGTAAAGGAGCTCGCCCAACTCGACGGCGCCTTCGTGGTCTCGAACGCGGGCGTCGTCCTCTCGGCGGCCCGCTACATCGACGCCGCCTCGGACAACCTCGACCTGCCCCTCGGCCTCGGCAGCCGGCACATGGCGGGGGCCTCGATCTCGCGGCAGACAGACGCCGTCGCGGTCGTCGTCTCCGAGAGCTCGATGGTCCGGATGTTCGACGACGGCGAGCTGGTCTCGGAGATCATCCCGGAGCTCTGGATGCTCGACGGCTACAGCACCGGATGCGGGGCCAGACACCTTCACCCGGCAGGAGGAGGACGTCGCGGTGATAGGCCGCTCCGGGTGAGCGAGCGGCTGCCGAATCCCGAGGCGGAAGCGGTCCTGGACTTCTGGTTCGGCGCGCGAGGACGAGCCCGATTACGGCGAGTTCCGCGACGCGTGGTTCCGCAAGGACGACGAGTTCGACCGCGAGGTCCGCGACCGCTTCGGACCGCTCTACGAGCAGGCCGCGGCGGGAGAGCTGGACGCCTGGATCGAGGAGGCGCGCGGGCTGCCTGGCGCTGGTGATCTGCCTCGACCAGTTCTCCCGCAACATGTTCCGCGGGGACGCCCGCACCCACGCCACCGACGCGAAGGCGCTGGAGATCGCCGAAGTACGCCGTCGAGCACGCCCTGGATCGGGAGCTGCCCGGTTTCCAGAGGATGTTCCTGTACATGCCGTTCATGCACAGCGAGAGCGTCGAAGACCAGCGCCGCTCGGTGGAGCTCTTCGACGCTCCTGACAGCCGAGCCCGGGGCTCCCGACGTCGTGGAGTACGCCGTCGGACACAAGAAGATCGTTGACAGGTTCGGGCGCTTCCCGCACCGCAACGCCATCCTGGACCGCGAGACCACGCCCGAGGAGGCGGAGTTTCTGACGCAGCCGGGGTCTTCCTACTAGGCAAGAAGGGGGATACTTTGTCCTACGCGGCCCGTCCGCCGTGCGACGAGGGGGTAATACGTTCGAGCCAGGAGGCGCAGCCGTGCGAGTCTTCCTCGGGACCGTGGGTGCTGGCGGCCACGATACTCGCCTCCGGCATGGGGTTCATGGACGGCACCATCACGAACGTCGCCCTGCCCGAGATTCAGACGGACCTCAACGCCACCGCGGTCGACGCACTCTGGATCGTTGAGTCCTACGCCCTGATGCTGGCGGCCCTGATCCTGGTCGGCGGTTCTCTGGGAGACCACTACGGCCGTCGGAGGGTCTTCCTGGCCGGCGTCGGGCTCTTCACGCGTGGCGTCGGTGTGGTGCGGCCTGGCACCGAACTCGGGACAACTCATCGCGGCCCGCGCCGTGCAGGGTATCGGCGGGGCGCTCATGATCCCCGGCTCCCTGTCGATTATCAGCGCCGCGTTCTCCGAGGAGGACCGCGGCAAGGCGATAGGTACCTGGTCCGGCTTCTCGGGGGTGACGGCGGCCCTCGGCCCCATCGTCGGCGGCTTCTTGATCGACAACGTCTCCTGGCGGGCGGCGTTCCTGATAAACGTGCCGCTGGCCGCCCTGATCATCTACCTGTCGTTGCGCCACGTCCCCGAGAGCCGCGACCCCGACGCCCGGCGTCTGGACCTGCCGGGCGCGGCGTTCGCCACGGTGGGCCTCGGCGGGCTGGTGTTCGGCCTGATCGAAGCCTCCAACCGCGGCCTTACGAACCCGGTGGTCTTCGTGCCGCTGCTGGTCGGCGTGGCGGGGCTCGTCCTGTTCGTGTACACCGAGGCCCGCAGCCCGGAGCCCATGATGCCGCTCTCGCTGTTCCGCTCCCGCAACTTCTCGGGCGCGAACCTGCTGACGCTGCTGCTGTACATGGGGCTCGGCGGGGCGCTCTACTTTTTCCCGTTCGTCCTGATCCAGGTCCACGGCTACTCGGCGACGGCGGCCGGGAGCGCCTTTCTCCCGTTTATCGTCCTGACGTTCCTGATGAGCCGATGGGCCGGCGGTCTGGTCGAGAGCGTCGGGCCAAAGGTGCCTTTGACGATCGGACCCGTCATCACCGCCGCGGGCTTCATCCTGTTCGCCCTGCCCGGCACAGAGGGCTCGTACTGGACGACCTTCTTCCCGGCGGTCGTGGTGATGGGCTTCGGGATGTCGCTCGTGATTGCACCGCTGACCACGACGGCGCTCAACGCCGTGGCCGGTCGGCACTCGGGGCTCGCCTCCGGCGTGAACAACGCGGTCTCGCGCACGGCGAGCCTGCTAGCAGTGGCGGTGATGGGCGTGTTCGTGTTCGCCGCCTTCTCGGCGACGCTGGATTCCCGCCTGGCGCAGCTCGACCTCTCGCCCTCCGAGCGGTCCGCCATGGAGAGCGAGAAGGCGGATCTCGGCGCGGCGGAGCCGCCAGCCAGCACAGACGGGCGGACGGCTTCGGAGATCGATGCCGCCGTAAACGAGTCGTTCCTTTCGGGGTTCCGCCTCGCCATGTACGTCGCGGCCGGCCTGGCGCTCCTGAGCGCGCTCTCCGCAGCCCTGATCATCGAGGGCAAGGACCGCGCGGAGCCGGCAGAACAACGCGAAGGCGGCGCGGCACCCGCGCGATCGTGAGCCCGGAGGATAGAGCAGAGGTCGTCGAGGCGTGGCACGAGGCGCTGAACGCGGGCGACACCGACCGCCTGGTGAGGCTCTCGCACCCGGACGTCGCGATGGAAGGTCCGCGCGGCTCGGTGCGTGGCTCGGAGGTCTTGAGGGCCTGGGTGGCGCGGGCGAACATCCGCCTGGAGCCCCTGCGCAGGTTTGGCCGCGGACGAACGGTGGTCGTGGAGGAGGCCGCGACGTGGCGCGACGCGCAGACCGGCGAGCCGACGGGCGAGGCAACCGTCGCCACCGTCTTCGGGGTGGACGACGGCCTTGTGGCGGGCGTGGCGCGTTACGACGATCTCGCGGCCGCGCTCTCCGCCGCGGGCCTCGACGAATCGCACGAGATACCTTCCGGCTGACAACAGAGACAAAAGGAGGACCACGATGGCCGCAAACTGCACGCACCTGGACCAGATCAACGACGTCGAGCCCTCGGCCCAGGGCTGCGAGGAGTGCCTGCAGATGGGCGACACCTGGATGCACCTGAGAGAGTGCCTCATCTGCGGCCACGTCGGCTGCTGCGACAGCTCCAAGAACAAGCACGCGACAAAGCACTTCCACGCAACGAACCACCCCCTGGTCCAGTCCTTCCAGCCGGGTGAGGATTGGATCTGGTGCTACGTCGACGAGGTCGTCATGGAGCCCCGGTAGGACAAATCCAGAGGACAGCCACACCCAGTCTCGGGGCGGTGGCCATCAATCTAGCTTGTTTAGGCTAGGCTAAATGACCCACAAAAATTTACCGCATTCTGCAGATGGTGTAGATCTCGTCTTCGTTCACTATGTAGCAAGGTGCCCTCGCATCACCAGCGACTCTCTCGTATGGCATGCGTGGGCCGATGTAGGGAAGAGAGTCATAGAGAGGAGGTGAATGGGCATGCGGCGTAGACGTCGCAGGTTTAGGCGGTTCCGCTTCCGGAGGTTCCGCTTCCGGAGGTTCCGTTTCCGGAGGTTCTTCCGGAGACGCCGGAGGCGCCGTCACGGCGGTCACGGGCCAGGCTAGGGCTCGGGAGCTAGCCTCGGTGGCCCCGCCGATCGGCGGGGCCACCGAACGCGTAGGTTGTATAGTTGTGGCAAATGGAGCCAACACGAGTAGCAAGATTTCGGGCGTGGATTCGCCGGGTCACGGGCGGATTGGACGAGGACCCTGAAGAAGAGGTAGTAGAGCACGCGCCGGCGTTACCGGTGCGGGAGATCTTCCGGCGGTTCTGGCCATACGCGAGGCCTTACCGGCGCTGGATCCCCCTCATCGTCCTCCTGGTCGCCCTCGGCTCGGCGCTCGAGGTGGCAGCCATCTGGATGTACAAGGTGCTCGTGGACGAGGTCCTCGTGCCCCGCGACTTCGGGCTCCTCGGATGGGTGGCGCTCGCATACCTCGGCCTGACGCTCCTGGACGGGATCATCTCCTTCGCCGACGCCTACCTCTCGTCCTGGGTCGGCGAGCGTTTTCTCGTCTCGTTGCGCACGGCCTTCTTCCGGCACCTCCAGAGCCTCTCGTTGGGCTTCTTCGAGCGGCGCAAGCTCGGGGACATGATCAGCCGGCTCTCCGAAGACATCGACGACATCGAAGACCTCGTGCTCTCCGGAATCGTGGCCGGCATCTCCTACGTCTTCCAGCTCCTGTTCTTTGTCGGGGCGCTCTTCTACCTGCAGTGGAACCTGGCCCTCATCTCCCTCATCGCGGCACCGCTCTTCCTGCTGGCGGCCAGGCGTTTCTCGCGCCTGATCAAGGAGACCTCCCGCGAAGAGCAGCGGCGGAGCGGCTCGATCAGCGCGGTCGCCGAGGAGAGCTTCTCGAACGCCGCGCTGGTGCAGGCCTACAACCGCCAGGAGGACGAGGTCAAGCGCTTCCACCGGGAGAACATGGGCAGCTTCCGGGCGCAGATGGCCTCCATCCGGCTCGAGGCGCTGTTCTCGCCCCTGATCAACCTCATCGAACTGTTCGGAATGGCCATTGTCGTCGCATTTGGGGTCTGGTTGCTCTCCCAGGGACAACTCTCGCTCGGTGGTCTGCTGGTGTTCCTGATCTACCTCACCCGGCTCTACGAGCCCGTCCAGGGGTTGAGCGACCTGGCCGGCACCGTCTTTTCGGCCACCGCTGGTGCCGAGCGGGTTATCGAGTTTCTCGACCAGAAACCCTCGGTTGAGGACGAGCCCGATGCCCACCCTCTGGGGCGCGCCCACGGCGCGATAGAGCTCGACTCGGCAACCTTCCGCTACCCTGGCGCGAAGCGGCCGGCGCTCGACGAAGTGTCTTTCTCCACGGGCCCCGGCGAGACCCTAGCGCTCGTGGGCCCGAGCGGCGCGGGGAAGTCGGCCGTGGCCCGGCTGCTGTTGCGCTTCTACGACCCGGACTCCGGCGCGGTGCGGCTCGACGGCCACGACCTGCGCGACCTCACCCTCGCATTCGCTGCGCGAGAACGTGGCCGTCCTGCTGCAGGAGACGCTGGTCTTCGACGGCACCGTGCGCGAGAACATCGCCTACGGCAGGCCGAACGCCACCGAGGGCGAGATCGTCCGCGCCGCCGAAGACGCCGACGCCCACGGGTTCATCGAGGCCCTGCCGGAGGGCTACAACACCAGGGTGGGACAGAAGGGCCGGTCGCTGTCGGGCGGGCAGCGCCAGCGGATAGCCATAGCGCGGGCTATGGTGAGGAACGCGCCGGTCCTGATCCTCGACGAGCCCGACGACCGGCCTGGACGCCGAATCCGCCCGCAGGGTCATGGGCCCCCTGCGCCGCCTGATGGAGGGCCGCACGACGATCGTGATCTCCCACAACCTCACCACCGTGCGCGAGGCGGACACCGTGGTCGTGCTGGAGGAGGGACGGATCACCGAGCGCGGCACGCATCCGGAGCTTCTGGCCCTCGGCGGCTCCTACGCCAGGCTCTACCGCCTGCACCACTCCGAGTCCGACGCCGCAAAGCAACCCGGCCCGTAAACCCGCGGCTTCATCTTCGGGATGACCCGAACCTATGCTGTCTTGGGGCCATGCTGTTCGACTTCGCGATCCGCGCGGCGCCAGGAGGTAGTCCACACTTTTCCCGGCGGACTATGAGGAAGGGGCGTGGCTGATTGCGCCTGCCCCGCACGACGAGCCCTGATTGTCTCGCGGGGTACAATAGGCACCGTGGTACTGCGCGTCCGTAGAGCCCGCATGGTTGCCGATCGTTCCGACCTCCGGCCAGGCCTGCATCCCGATCGCGTAGGGACGTTGGCCTGACAACATCCGGGACCACGTCTGGGCACCGGGTGAGCGGGGATTGAGCGCCCGCGCGGAGGTCCTGAGGGAGCTGGCCGAACGGGCCGTGGCGGATCCCGGGTTCTTGCGCGCCGCGCGGGTGGAGCCGCGTGCCGCGCTCGCGGAGAACGGCTACGATCTCAACGACGATGAACTGCGGTTGATCGAAGAGGTACGCCGCCGGACCGCCGGCATGGGTGACGCGGACGTCGCCCGGACGCTGGCCCATGGGCTCGCCGGAAGAGATGCTTCTCCGGCGCGGCCAGCCCCTCCGGGCCCGCGGGGCCTCGGTCCTTCCAGGCCCGCGCGGCCGGGGAGCTAGACGACCGATCGCGAGAGAATCGGGGGATGTTCGGTGCCGACGATGATCGTGCTGGTGCAACTCAAGGAGGGCATAGCGCCGGAGTCCTACGAACGCTGGGTGCTGGAGCGCTACGCTCCGGCGGTCAGGGCGCTGCCTTCCGTCGAGGACTGGCGCAACCACCGGGTAACAACCCTCCTCGGTTCCGACGATCTCCCGCCCTACCGCTTCGTGGTGACCTTCGAGGTGAGCAACATAGAGGCGCTGGCGAGAGACATGGCCGGCGAGAAGACTCAGAACCTGCTCGAGGATTTGCACGGCTACGCCGAGGTTACGCAGCTTATGACGGAGAGGTTCGCCTAGGAGCCAGAATAATTGGGGACTGTTAGCTCACGCGAAGGGGCTGTAAGGCTTGGGTGAGATCGAGATAATCCTCGTGCTGCTCGCGGCGGTCGTCGCGCTGGCGACGCTGGCGCGCAGGTTCGGGATCCCGTACCCGATCCTGCTGGTCCTGGGCGGGCTGGTGCTGGCGTTCGTGCCGGGGCTTGCCGCGAGGTGGAGCTGGAGCCGCGAGATCGTCTTCGTGCTCTTCCTGCCGCCGCTGCTCTTCGTCATCGGCGTTCTTCACCTCCTGGCGCGACTTCCGGGCGAACATCCGGGCGATCGGGTTGCTCGCCGTCGGGCTCGTGCTGGTCGACGGTGGTCGCCGTGGCGGCGGTGGCCCACTACGTCGTCGGGCTGTCGTGGCCGGCGGCTTTCGTGCTCGGGGCCATCGTCTCCCCTACCGACGCGATAGCGGCGACGTCCATCGCCCAGCGGCTCGGGGTGCCGCGCCGGATCGTCACGATCCTCGAAGGGGAGAGCCTGGTGAACGACGCGACGGGCATCGTCGCCTACCGGATCGCTGCCGGCGTGGCCGCCGGGGCGCTGGCTTTCTCGCTCTCGGGGGCCAGCCTGCAGTTCGTGGTCGGCGCGGTCGGGCGGCGTCGCGGTCGGGCTTGGCGTCGGGCTGGCTCATGGTGCGAGCGTTCGAGCTGCTCGACGACACGCCGGTCGAGATCGTCGTCTCCCTGCTCGCGCCGTTCGCGGCGTACCTGGCGGCGGAGGAGCGGCCGCACCTCGTCTGGCACGAGCTGCTCGGCGTTCCGGGCGAGCCCTTCTTCTCCGGGGTGCTCGCGGCGGTGGCCGGTGGACTCTACGTCGGTCGCGAGAGCCCCGACGATCATGTCGCCGAGCCGCGCCTGGAAGGGGTCGCGGTCTGGAACGTGGTCGTCTTTCTGCTCAACGGGCTGGCATTTATCCTGATCGGGCTCCAGCTCCCGAACATCATCGAGGGCCTCGAGAGAGTATACGTACGCCGAGCTCGTTCCTGTACGCCGTGTCGGTAAGCCTGGCCGTGATCCTGGTGCGCGTTGCGTGGGTCTTCCCGGCGACGTACATCCCGCGGATGGCGTTCCGCTCCATCAGGGAGCGCGACCCCACCCCGCCGTGGCAGAGCGTCGCGGTCGTCTCGTGGGCGGGGATGCGAGGCGTGATCTCGCTCGCCGCGGCCCTCGCCCTGCCGCAGACGACCGCAGCCGGGGCCGCCTTCCCGAGCGCGACCTGATCCTCTTCCTCACCTTCTGCGTGATCCTGGCGACGCTCGTCGTCGCAGGGCCTGAGCCTGCCGGCCCTGATCCGACTCCTCGGCCTCGAAGACGACGGGAGCGCGGAGCGGGAGGAGACCAAGGGCCGGATCAAGGTGGCCGACGCGGCGCTCGACCGCATAGAGGAGCTCGCACGAGGAGGAGTGGGTGCGCGAGGACACCGCCGAGCGGGTGCGCGGCATGTACAACTACCGCCGCAGCCGCTTCGTCGCCCGCTTCGATCGGCGACGACGGGACGGCATCGAGGAACGCTCCGCCAACTACCAGCGCCTGATGCGCGAGCTGTTACGGGCGCAGCGCAGCAGAGCTGCTACGCCTCCGCAACGAGGGCAAGATCGCGGACGAGGCCATGCACCGCATCGAACGCGACCTCGACCTCGAAGAGTCGCGCCTCGACGCCTGAACCTGGACCTCTAGTAAGCCGCACGCAGAACGGCGCGCGCGTCCTCTTCCCTGCCACCGAACTCGGCCGCGATGGGGTCAAGGTCGCCTTCCGGCACGTCGAACTCCCGCAGCTTGGTCGGCAGCCCGAGCTCCGCCACGAGCCCGGCGACGCGCTCGGCCGGGTCACCCTCGAGCGCTCCCTCCAGGGCCTCCCAGCGGTCCTTTGGCACCCCATTCCTCACCCGGTCGAGCGTCGGCGCGAGGGTGATGCAGGAGGTGACGCCGTGTGGCACCCCGTAGCTGGCCCCGATCCTTCGCCCCAACTCGTGCGAGAGCCCCATGGGGGTGTTGAGCGGTCCGAAGTAGGCGAGCCAGGCGGCGATCTGCAGCTCGCCCCGGATCTCAAGGTCGTAAGGGTCGTGCTTTGTTCGAGGCAGATACACCATCAGACGCCTGGTGCCCTCGAGGCCGGTGACATCGGTTACTGGATGCTCGCCGCCGAAGAGTACGCCTTCCACGGCGTGGTCCAGGGCCCGGATGCCGGTCGAGAGCCACAGCGTCTCCGGCGTGAAGACCGTGGTCTCGGGATCCAGTATCACCACGGGAGGCACGGCTCGGGGATCGGCGAACCCCGCCTTCTTGCCCGCTGCCTCGTCGGTGACACCGACACGGTGCGCCCACTCTGCCCCCGAGAGCGTGGTCGGCACGGCCACCTGGTCCGGGTAGGCTAGCTGCCGGGCGACGGCCTTCGTCCCATCGATGACGCTACCCCCGCCGACGCCGACCAGGAGGTCCGTGCCGGCAATCTCGGCCGCCTCCGCGGCGGCCTCGACAGAGCCCCCAGGCGTGTGCTGCCCCATGCCGGCAAAGGTGCCAGCGTGTCGCCCGCCGAGCAGGGACTCGACGCGCCGAACGAGGCCGGTCTCCTCGTCGAGGGTGCGGCCGGTGATAACGAAGGCCCGGTCGAATGACCGGGCCTCGTCTGCCAGGTTCTGCAGGCTCTCCTCGCCAAAGTGGACGCGCCGGGTGTTCAGGAAGTTGTGCGTGCCGCGCCTCACGGCGCCAAGTCTACACCGGCCCGAAGTTCCGGGCGCTAGCTGCCCTCTTCCTCCTGGACGGCCCTGTTGGCCGCCTCGAAGCCCACCCTGGAGTGGGTTCCATCGCAGAAGGGCTTGTTGGTGGAGCCCCCGCAACGGCACAGGGCAACGGTCTCCCGCTCCGTGCGGAACTCGTTGCCGTCGGCGTCCGTGATGAGTACCGATCCCCTCACCAAATACGGCCCGTTGTCGGACGCGGTTATCCGCACCTGTTCCTCGGCCACGCTCTCTCCTTCTCTCGGTCCGCGATCCACCGTGATAATGCTATTGGAAGCAAACCAGATTCCGCCACCTCCTCGCCCTGTATTTTCGCGCTATCCGAGCGTCAGCGGCCAGTCGGCCGCGCCGTACATGAGCGCGAGTGCCGCGCCGGTCAAGGCTACGTCCTTGAGGAAGTGAATCTGGTCTCCGGCCCGCTGCTGCGGATCCTCGATCGTCCAGAAGTTGTGCATCATTAGGGCCGTGGGCACGAGGAAGATGACGAGGAGCAACAGCCCGATGACGGGAAACAGGCCCAGCACGACGGACGCGCCACCGAGCACCAGCAGAACCCCGGTTCCGATCACCGCGAGGCCCGGAGCCGGCACGTTCTTGGCCGAGGCGTACCCGCTCATCATCTTGGCGTTGGCGAAGTGGTTGATGCCGGACATGATGAAGAACCCGCCGAAGACGATCCTTCCGATCAATAGAACAATTTCCATCCGTCTTCCTTTCTATGCTGCGGCACGCGCGAGGGCCGTGGCCTTCTCGGCGATCCTGCCCCCCAGGTAACGCGCGGCCTCGAGCTCGGCCTCGCTCGGCCCCTCGCCGTTCTGCGGGTCGGTGCTGCTCGCGCCGTACGGGTTACCACCGGCCTCGTAGAGAAGGGGATCCGTGTACCCCGGCGCCACGATGATGGCGCCCCAGTGCATGAAGACGTTGTACATGCTGAGCAGGGTCGACTCCTGCCCGCCGTGGGGGTTGATGGCACTCGTGAACCCGCCCACGACCTTGTCCGCGAGCTTGCCCTCGAACCAGAGCCCGCCCGTGGTGTCCAGGAACTGCTTGAGCTGCGCCGAGACGTTCCCGTACCTGGTCGGCGTCCCGAAGATGTACGCGTCGGCCCACTCCAGGTCGTCGAGCTGCGCCTCCGGCACGTCCTCGGTCACAAGCGCGTGGTCGTGACCAGCCCTGATTGCTCTTGATGGCCTCCTCCGGCGCGAGCTCGCGAACCTTCCGGAGGCGGACCTCGGCCCCTGCCTCCCTAGCACCTTCCTCGATCGCCCGGGCCAACCCGTATACGTTGCCCGTTGCGCTGTAGTAGATAACCGCTACCTTGGTCGCCATCCAGCTCCTCTCGAAACGCTTTCGCAATAAACGGACGCGCGTCCGCTTTAAAGCCAGAGACTATCGCGGTAGACTGGGCCTGTCAAGTATTGTGGGATGGTCCGAATGGTGCAGTCTGGGGAAACGACGGGCAGGGCGGGGTGGGATCTGGTCCCCCTCGGTCGTGGGGGCCCCGGCCGCCGAGCGGAGCGACGCGGCGCGCAACCGGCGTGGCGTGCTGGAGGCCGCGCGGATCTTGTTCGCCGAGCGCGGGCGTGACGTGCGTGACCATGGAGGAGATCGCGCGGTCCGCCGGGGTCGGCAAGGGCACGCTCTACCGGCGGTTCCCGAGCACAAGGGGCTTCTCTGCCGGGCGCTCCTCGACGAGACGACGCGACGGTTTCAGGCGGAGACGCTGGAGCTCCTGGGGAGTCACGACGCCGCGTCGCTGGTCAAGCTAGATCGCTTTCTCGACCGTTACGTGGGGTTCATGGACGAGAACCTCGAGTTGCTCTACGGCGGCCACGAGCCGTTGAGCGGGGCCTACCGGCTGGAGCGGTTCGAGCATCCCCCGCCTACGACTGGCCGCGCTGGACCGTGCTCGGGCTCCTGCGGGCGGCGGTGCGCGAGGGGGATCTGGATCCCGCCTTCGACATCGAATACATAGCCGTCGCGCTCCTCGCCCCGCTGGACGTCGACCTCTTCTACCATCAGCGCCGCGTTCGCGCATGCCGCGCGAGCGGATCAGCGCCGGGCTCAGGTCCCTCGTGCACCGGTAGACGGCGGCGTCGGACAACCAGGAACACGACTAATTAGGAACTGGAGATTGGAGGCAGGGTGGAGATAGGCGGATTGCACCACGTTACGGCGGTGACCACGCAGGCCGGGGAGAACGTCGAGTTCTACACGGGTGTCCTCGGAATGAGGCTCGTCAAGAAGACCGTCAACCAGGACGACATCTCGGCTTACCACCTCTTCTACGGCGACGAGCTCGGCAGCCCCGGGACCGAGGTGACGTTCTTCGACTGGCCGCACCTCAGGATCGCCCCGAACCACGCCGGGCGCCGGCGAGGTCTCGACGACCGAGCTCCGGGTATCGGGCGGTGCGGCCCTCGATTACTGGACGGCGAGGCTCGACGAGCACGGCGTCTCCCACGGTGGGATCCAGGAACAGGACGGCAAGACCTTTGTCGCGTTCACGGACCCCGAGGGCCAGCGGCTCCGGCTGGCGGACGACGGTGGCTCGGGGCGCGTCGCGGGCGGCGTGCCCTGGGAAGGGAGCGCCGTACCGCAGGAGATCGGGCATCCGGGGCCTCGGGACCGTCGAGCTCACCGTGCGGGAGCTGGAGCCCACGGCCTGGGTGCTCGACGGAGGTCCTCGGCTTCCGGAGGACCGTGGGAGCGCGAGCGACGGAGGCAGGGCGCGTCGCACTCTTCGAGGTCGGGCCGGGCGGACCAGGGGCCGAGGTGCGGGTCGTCGAGAGGCCCGACGCGCCGGGGGCGCACCTCGGGCGTGGCGGGCGTCCACCACGTCGCGTTCCGGACGCCCGACGACGAGGAGCACGCGGCATGGCGGGCGAGGATCCGGGAGATGGGGCTCGGGGTAACCCCGCAGATAGACCGCTTCTACTTCCGTTCGATCTACTTCCGCGAGCCCGGCGGCGTCCTCTTCGAGATCGCCACGGACGGCCCTGGCTTCGCCACCGACGAGGATGCCGAGCACCTCGGCGAGCGGCTCTCGCTGCCGCCCTTCCTGGAGGGACGCCGCGAGGAGATAGAGTCCCGCCTCACGCCGATGCCCGGCGGCGGTAGGGCCACCGCCCGATAGGGGTATAGAAGCCACGCGGACGATCCGGGCTCGCACAGAGGCCACGACCGTACAGGCTAGCGAAAGGTAGCGGCGTTATGGTGAGTCTGGCGATGCTGATTTTGCGCGCGACGTTAGGAGGCCTGCTCATGGGCCACGGGGCCCAGAAGCTCTTCGGGTCCTTCGGCGGGCCCGGACTGGAGGGCACGACCGGATTCATGGAGATGCTGGGGCTCAAGCCCGGCAAGCCGTGGGCGGTGCTGGCAGGAGCCTCCGAGTTGGGCGGCGGCGTGCTGACGGTGCTCGGGTTCCTCAACCCGCTCGGCCCCCTCGGCGTCATCGGGTCCATGGCCATGGCCACCACCACGGCCCACCGCGGCAAGCCGATCTGGGTGACTGAGGGAGGAGCCGAGCTGCCGGTGACCAACATAGCGGCCGCGATGGCCCTGATAATCGGCGGCTCGGGGAGGCTCTCCGTGGACAACGCCCTCGGCCTGCGCCTCCCACGCTGGATCACGCCCCTGGCGCTCACCGCGATCCTGGTGACAGCTTTGTACGCCCCCAACCCCGAGCAACAGCCCCAGGAGGAGCAGGACGAAGCCCGCGAAGGCGTCGCCGGCGAGTAGCTTGTCAGCGCGCCGGCGCCGCGGGACTCCCTAGACCCCTCCCTCGACCCAGTCCTCGTCGCGCGCTTGCGGCCCGAGACCGTGAAGGAGCGCGGCGAGGTCGTCGGGCCTGGAGAACATCGGCCAGTGCCCCGTGGGCAGCTCCGCGAGGCTCCACTCCGGGCCGGAGAGCTCGCGGAACCAGGGATGACCTGAGGAGATCATCTCCCTGACCTGCGACAGCGGGAAGCTGCAGGCGATCAAGAGTCTCGGCACCCCATCCCGGTCGGGATTCTCCAACCGCAGCGGCCGGGCGTAGGTGCCAACGGGCTGGTCGACGGCGCGGGCGCGTACGAGGGACAACCGCTCTTCGTCTATCCCCTCCAGGCTGGCGCCGTTCACGCTGGCCAGATCCTCCCACGGCGGCAGGGGCAAGCGCCAACCGTCTCCCTCCTCCGCCACCAGCCGCTCCGAGTACTCCCGAACCTCGGGCGGCTGCGTATCGAGGTACGACGAACCGTCGGGGACCGGACCGGCGTCCAGGTAGGCAAGCAGGGAGAGTCGCCCGGGGATCCGGTCGGCGACGCCCGTGACGACGATCCCCGCGTAGCTGTGCCCCACCAGCACGACTTCGCGGAGGTCCTCGAACTCCACGAGGTTCACCACGTCGGCGATGTGGGTCTCCAGGTCGACGTCCCGGGAGGCAAGGTGCGCCCGTTCCCCCAAACCGGTTAGCGTGGCGGGGTAGACCTCATGCCCATCCCGCCTCAGACGACGGGCAACGTCTTGCCAACACCAGCCCCCGAGCCATGCTCCCCCGACCAAAACGTAAGTCGCCATCCGCGAACCTCCTCTTGTCGGTACCCGCCGCGCGACCTCACGTCCGCGACTACACACCTCGACGGTACGGACAAGACCGGGCGCATCTGGTCCTGTTTAACGGAACTAGCCACGATTCTTCGGAACGTGCCCGCGTGCGGCGTCCTAGATCACCCTCAAGACCGCTTTGCCCGTGAAGCTTCGGTCTATGAGGCGGCTGGCGACATCGCCTATCTCCGACCACGGGGCCTCGACCTCGATGCGCGGCTTGAGGCGTCCTTGAGCGACGAGGCTGGCCAGCCGGTCGAGGCCGTCGGAGGCTGGGCGGGCCTGAATCTCGTGGAAGATAATGAAGCCGTAGAGCTTTGCGGCGCCTGTGAGGAAGAAGGCGGGGACGTCGAGGGCTGTTTCTGGGCCGCCGGAGACCCCGAAAGATACGCAGGTTCCGCCCTTGTCGAGCATGCCGAGGACGTTCCCCAGTACCTCACCGCCGACGGACTCCAGGATCAGGTGGTACGGCCCGTATTCGGCAGAGGGCGACCCGTCCTCCCCAACGGCGACCTCGTCGGCCCCGGCCTCCCTGGCCGGCGCGACGTGCTCCCTCCGACGCACCAGGGCCACGACCCGGGCCCCGGCGAGACGCGCTAGCTGCAGGGCGAAGTCGCCTGCGCCGCCGGACGCCCCCGTTACCAGGACGGACCTGCCGAGCAGGTCCCCACCCTCCTCCAGGGCGTAGAGGGCCGTCAGACCGGCTATCGGCAGCGTCGCCGCTTCCTCGAAGGAGACGCCCTCCGGCAAACCCGCCAGTGCGTTCGTGGGGACGGCGACCGCCTCCGCCCAGGCGCCGGAGGTCAGCATTCCGACGACCCTCGAGCCCTCGGCCGGCCCCGAGCCGTCCGCCGCGGCGCGCTCGACGGTCCCGGCGAGGTCCCAGCCGGGACGATACCCCGCCTCCGCGCGCGCCGCCCTTCGGACCTCACCCCGGTTGAGGGAGACGGCCGCGACGCGCACTAGCGCCTCCGAGGGTGCCGGCGACGGTACTTCGACCTCCGCTATCGCCAGGCGGCCCTGTTCCTCCGGGTCCACCACCACAGCTTTGACGCTCTCCACCGGGCCCTCCGTCCCTCGCCGGGTCACGACCCGGGGAGTCTACACCCGTCCACCGGAGCTCACCCTCGAAAAGCCTTTACATCCCGACACGCAACGGCTATACCACCCTCGTGGCCGACAAAGAAAAAAGACAGGCACGCCGGCGCGGCGAGCGGGGTGAACGTCGGGAGCGGGACAGGCGCGGTGTGCGCGAGAGGATCCGGGACCGCCCGCGCATCCGGCCCAGGGTGTACGGCTACCTCACGCAGGAAAAGGACCCGCTGCGGCAAGGGTTCGCGGCCCTGTTCCTCTCCTCCACTGGCGAGCTCGCGGCCGGCATCGCGCTCGCGGGCATCTCGGGCACCCTGGAGCGGCTCGTGGGCCTGGCGGTCCTCATCCCGGCCGCCATCGGGATGCGCGGCGCCATCTTCGGCGCCATGGGCAGCCGGCTCTCAACCTCGATCCAGACCGGCCTCTTCACCTTCGGCCTGCGCCGCGGGGTCCTCGCCGAGAACGCGCAGGCCGCCGCGGTCCTCTCGCTGGTCTCCGGCGTGTTTCTGGCCATCCTGGCGCGGCTGTTGTGCGGCGTGCTCGGCGTCGAGACGGAGCTCTCGGTCCTCGACTACGTCGTCATCTCGACCGTCAGCGGCGTCCTCGCCGGGGTGCTGCTGCTCGGCATCACCGTGTTCGTCGCGCGGCTGAGCGTCTCACGCGGGTGGGACATGGACAACATCGCCGCGCCCATGCTTACCGCCGCCGGGGATATCCTGACGCTGCCGATGCTGGTGCTGGCCTCGCTGCTCATCGACATCCCTTTCCTCTCCAGCGGGCTGGCCCTGGTCCTGGCCGTCGTCGCGGCGGTATCAACGTACCTCGCCTTCAGGATCGGCGCCGCGAACCTGCGGCGCATCCTGATCGAGAGCTTCCCCATCCTCGCCATCACGGGGACCGTCATGATCCTGGTCGGCCTGGCGCTCGAGAACCGTCAGGAGGTCTTCCAGTCCTACCAGGCGCTCTACATCCTACTACCGGCTTTCTTGCAGGAGGGCGGCGCGCTCGGGGGCATCCTGAGCAGCCGACTCTCCTCCAAGGTGCACCTCGGCCTCATCGAGCCGCGGAGCATCCCTCAGGGCACGGCGTTCCGGGACTTCACCCTGACGTACATCTTCGCCGCCGGGGTCTACGTGTTCATCGGCGGAGCGGCGCACGGGCTGGCCGTCGCCCTGGGCGAGACCACGCCGGGATTCCTGGCGATGCTGGGGGTCAGCGCCCTCGCCGGGCTCATAGCGACGACCGCCGCCGTATTCGCCGCCTACTACGGCTCCACGGTCAGCTACCGCTTCGGCCTCGACCCCGACACGTACGGCATCCCGATCATCACGGCGACCGTGGACCTGCTGGGGTTCATGAGCCTTATAATTGCCCTCGTAATCTTCGACCTGGTGTAGGTAAGGGGAACATGCGCGACACGCGACCACGGAACCTCAAGGACATGCTGGCGGAGGCCAAGAACACCTCGGAGCTGATGGTGGACCTCGCCTACGCCGCCATCTTCTACAACTCCGAGGACCTCTCCGACGAGGTGCTCCGCCTCGAAGAACTCCTCAACGACCTGGTCTACGACATGCGCTCCCTCGCGGTGCTCGCCGCGCGCAGCCCCTCCGACGCCGAGCAGATGGCGGGCATCTTGCAGGTCGTCCAGGACATAGAGAAGATCGGCAACGCCGCAACGGATATCGCCAAGATCGTACTCAAGAGGCTCGGCATCCCGCCGGAGCTGTTGCAGGACATCCCGGAGGCCGAGGAGATCCCCTCCCGCGTCCGCATCCACCCGGACAGCGCCCTCGACGGCCGCTCCCTGGGCGAGGTTGACCTCCCGACGGAGACGGGGATGCGTCCCATCGCCATCCGCTCGGACGACGAGTGGAACTTCGACCCCGACCCCGAGGACATGCTGCGGGCCGGGGACGTGGTCTTCCTGCAGGGCCCGCCAGAAGGCGTCACGGAGATGCGCGAGCTCGCCGGCGCCCGCCCGCTGCAGACCGTCCCCGAGCCCCCCGAGGACGGCCGCCGGCTCTCGGAGCTCGAGCAGGCGGTGGACATCCTGATCGAGATGAAGAACCTCTCGGAGGTCGCCGTCGGGCTCGCCTACTCGGCCCTCCTCTACGACGACGCCGGCCTCGCCCGCGAGGTCGTGGCCATCGAGGACGAGATGGACGAGATGCGCTACCGTCTGGAGCGCTGGGTGCTCCTGGCCGCCTCCCACGCCGAGGATCCCTCGCGGTTGCGGGGCGTCCTGCACCTGGCGACGGCCTCGGAGGCCATCGCCGACTGCGCCATGGAGATGGTCTGGATGGTCGAGAAGGGCGAGGAGATCCACCCGGTCCTCTCCGCCGCCGTCGAGGAGTCCGACGAGGTCGTCGTGAAACTCACCGTCGCCCCGGGCTCGCCCGCCGACGGCAGGACCCTCAAGGAGCTCCAGCTCGAGACCGAGACCGGAATGTACGGCCTCGCGGTGAACCGCGGCGGCCGCTGGACCTACCGGCCTCGCGGCCGCTTCACGCTCCGCGGCGAGGATTCGCTGCTGGCCAGCGGCGCCCCGGAGGGACTCGAGCCCCTCGCGGAGCTCTTCGGCCAGGAGCTCGAGGAGACCGAGTAACGGCGCCGGATCTCCTGGAACCCCGACCAGACGAACGCCCCACCGGGCGCACCGCGGCGCGGGACCGCCTCCTTTTCTGGCCCCCCCTGGGGCTTCTGGCCGCCCTCATGTGCTGGCTGCTCTTCGCCGGACTCTGGCGGTTGCCGCCGGACCTCGTCGAGGGCTCCAACGACCTCGGCATCTACCGGGCCACCGGGGAGGCGATCCTGCGCGGAGATGTCCCCTACCTCGACTTCTTCGTCGAATACCCGCCCGGGAGCCTACCGGTTTTCCTCCCGCCGGCCTACTTTAGCAGCGACAACGCCGGCTTCATCGCCCTCTTCGCCGCGGAGATGGCGCTCGCCCTCACGCTCACCCTCGTTCTCACCGCGCTCGCAGCGCGCAGGATGCGGGGATCGCGCGCCTGGGTGGTCCCGTCCGTCACGCTGGCCGCCGCCACGGTGTTGCTCTACCCCGTCGCCCTCACCCGCTACGACGCGATCGTCGCTCTCGCGCTGGCCGTTGCCGTCGTCGGCGTGGCCAGCGGCCGGCGGTGGCACCTCGCGGCCTGCGCGGCCCTCGGCTTCGGGGCCGCGGCGAAGCTCGTCCCGGCCCTAGCAATGCTTCCGCTGGCGCTCGACCGGCGGACGGCGGTGCGGGGTCTCGCGGTCTTTTTCGGGGTGCTGGTGGTCTTCTTCGCGCCGGCGCTGCTGCTCGGGGGCGCCGGTTTCACGGAGAGTTTCGCCTATCACGCGGACCGGGGCCTGCAGCTCGAGAGCCTCGGAGCCTCAATCCTGATGCGCCTCGGTCTGGTGAGCAACGTCGTCTTCGATTTCGGGGCCTTCGAGGTCCGCGGCGGCGGGGTGGACCTCGCCGCCGCCCTCAGCCTGCCCGTGACCGGCGCGTTGCTCGTGGTGACCGTGCTCGTGATCTTGAGGGATCACCGCAGGCACGGCTTCGCGGCGGTCCGATTCCCCCGTCAGGCCGCGGCCCTTATACTGGCGTTCATGCTCGGCTCCAAGGTGCTCTCTCCTCAGTACATGATCTGGCTGCTCCCCCTGGTCCCCGTGAGCTTCGGGGGCGTTACTGGGGCCGGGGTGTGCGTCCTATTCCTGGCCGTCTGCTTCACGACTACCCAGGTCTTCCCCTTCCACTACGGCGACCTCATCAACCTCCGCCAGCCGGGCCCCGACCTGCTCCTCGGGCGCAACCTTCTCCTCGCGCTGCTCTGGGCTCTGCTGCTCGTTCTGCCACATGGACCGCGCAAGGACGAGAGCGCGAGATGAGGGCCAAGCGCCTCGCCTGGGCCAGGATCGCCCTGCTGTTGCCGCTGCTCGCGCTGTGTTTGGGCTTCGCGCAGGATCGGACCCCGCAACAGCGCCTGGACGAGCAGGACGCTCGACAGAAGGCCGCCCTGGTCCCGAAACTCGCCGAGTACGGGGCAAAGCCGACGGTCGAGACCTCGGCCAGGTACCTGCCCGCATCCGACGCCTGGCGGGTCGTGCTGACCGAAGAGGTCTCGGGCGACTTCGTCGGGGAGATGACCGTCGAGGACGACTCCGGCGACGTGCGGGGGGTCGAGGTCTCACCGGCGGCAGAGAGGCTCGAGTACCCTGGGCTCTCCGAAGAGGAGGCCACCAAGCTGGCGGCCGCCGACGAGCGGGTGCGGGCGGAGCTCTCCGAACACGGACCCTACAGCACGGGCACCGACTACGACGACGGGCGAGTGGACGGTCCGCTTCTACGTGGACGAGGAGGGGATGGTGGGCGGGCGTCCCACCGACAGGGGCAAGGAGGTAGCGACCGTCGGGGTGGACGATTCGACCTGGGTCCTCGACTACGTCCACACCGGGGACCAGGTCGGCTGGCTCATGGCCCGCGGGGAGCCCGGCGCCTACGGCAAGCAGGCCAACTACTGGTGGGTGTGGGGACCGCTGGCGCTGGCCTTCGCCCTCGCCTTCCTCCGCACCGACAGGCTCATCTCGCTGCGCAACCTCGACGTCGTCGCCCTACTCGGGTTCCTCGTCTCCCACGGCTTCTTCCGGGCGGGGATCGTCTACGAGGCGGTGCTCCTGTGGTACCCGCCGCTGATCTACCTGCTCTTCCGCACCCTCCTCATGGGCTTCGGCTACGGCGAGAGGGTCGAGAAGACGAGCAACCTCCCGACCTGGGTCCTCCTCAGCCTCGCGGGCCTGGCCGCGGGCCTCGTCCTCGGCCTCAACATGGAATCCCGGGTGATCGACGTCGGCTACGCCGGGGTGGTTGGCGCCGACCGCATCCTGGAGGGGTCGATCCCCTACGGCGACTTCCCCGCCGACGTCGGCACCGGCGACACCTACGGGCCGCTGAATTACCTGCTCTACGTTCCCTTCGTCCTGATGTTCGGCTTCTCGGGGAGTTGGGACTTCCTGCCGGCCGCCCACGCCCTCACCGCGTTCGCCTTCGTCGCCGCGGAGCATGGCGCTCTTCGTAGCCGGCTACAGGCTCTCGGGGCCCAAGGGCGGCGCGGCGCTGGTCTTCGCCTGGGCGGCTTTCCCGTACACGCTCTACGCGACCAACAACAACACCAACGACATAATCGTCGCGGCCATCGCGGCCGTCGGCCTGGCGGCGGCCGCCTCTCCGCTCGGCGCGCGGGGCGACCATCGCCGCGGGCTTCGCCGTAAAGCTGTATCCCCATCATCCTCGGCGCCGCTCTGGATGATGCACGACGGCGCGAGGCGACGCCCGATCGTGGACTTCGTCCTCGGTGGTGTGGGCGTCGGCCTGCTCACGTTCTGGGTCCTCCTCGCTCGACGGTCACCCCTTCGACGGCCGCGAAGCTCTTCTTCGAGAAGACCGCTCGCCTTCCAGGGCGACCGGGAGACCCCCTGGACCATCTACACCCAGGTCCCGGCCCTCGGCGTTCCTGCAGCAGCCCGTCTGACGGCGCTGCGATCCTCCTGGCCGTCCTCGTCGCCTTCGTGCCCGCGCAGGCGGACCGATCAGGCGCCTCGCCGCCCTCTCGGCCGCGCTCGTGATCGCGTTCCAGCTCACCGTCAACTACTGGTTCTACCCGTACGTGACCTGGTTCGAGCCCTTCGTCTTCGTCTCCCTGCTGCTCGCCACGAACGAGAAGACGGCGCTTGATAGCTCTCAGCTGTCAGCTGCCAGCGATCAGAAAGACGAGGGAGGTCGCGACGCCGAAAGCTCGGCCCCCCCGCGGACCGGTGCGGGTCCTGGTGCGTGACGGCCCTGGGGTCGGTTCGTGAGCTCTGACTGACCGCTGATAGCTGAGAGCTGACGGCTCTACGAATAGTCCCAGTAGACAACCCTGCCCGCGGACTGCGTGATGAACCTGGCGTTGCCGTCCTGGCTTACCACGATAGCTACGGCGCCGGGCAGCGCGCCGCACAATCGGTAGGCCGAGCGGTGGCGGGTACCGACGCCGTCGGTCGACACTTCGACGGTCCTCTCCCCTTCCAGATCCAACGCCCGGAGAGCGGTGGTCACCGGCGGCAGGGCGCCCAGGATCTCACCGCCAAAGCCCAACAGCTCGAAGCGCTTGCTGATCACCACAGCCCCATCGACGGAGGCCAGGGCGGCCACCAGGTGTGCCAGCTCGAAGAGCGCCTCGTCGAGCTCGGCGATCCCCTCGTCGCTGGTCTGCTGGTATTCCTTCCAGCCGACGGCCCTCGGGTAGTAGGCCGCATCGCCCTTGCCATGGATCCGGGCCAGGCGGTTCATCATCTCTACGATGACGGTACGAAAGCGGCGGCGGGGTTCATCGGCCGCGAAGGAGTGCTTGAAGGCCACGTAGGCGTTCTCGCCCGAGAAACGGTCCGTAAGCTCCGGGGACACGAAGACGATGGTCCCCCCGTGGTGGGAGTCCTGCAGTACCGAGAGCACGCGCCTCACGACATGCTGCCCGATCACGCGCGTCAGGTCGCCGTCGAGCGGCGCCCAGGGCTCCGGTGCCCGTTCCCGGGCCTCTGCGTGCAGCTCCATGATCTCGGCCCTGACCGGGGCGAAACTCGCGGGCAGCCAGGTCGACGAGAACACGTCGACGGAAGAGATCGAGAGATCCCCGCCCTCCAGGTCGGCGACCGGCTCCTCACCCCTGAAGACCTCTATCCGGCCGGGGGCCCGCGCGTGGACGACCGGCGCGGGCGGCAGAGGCGGCGCGTAGGCCCGCCCACCCTGGGCGCTGCTCACCCACCGGGGCCCGGAATGGACGAGGCCCCAGATCTCCAACCCTCCGTCGTTTTTCTCCCTCACCCCGATGAGGGTGCGGTAGAAGTGGGCGGCCGGCGAGAGACGCCTGAGCTCGTCCTCGTCGAAGGGACGCGGCGCGACGAACTCCAGGCGGTGAAGCCCGGTTGGCGGGCCGGCCTCCGGCGAGAACGCCTCGGGCCCGGCCAGGATGAGCCTGAAGTTCACCGCGCGCTCCTCCTCGCGCATCAGGCCGGCCTGAAAACTGGTCGAGAGGAGCCTCCGAAGGGTCGCCGGTCCCGGAAGTCCGGGACGGTCGCCCCACCGATCGCGCACCAGCGAGGCGAGGTCCCCAGGGTACGCGTGCCCGTCCGCTCCTATCGCCACCCGGACATGCTAGCCGATGATTCCCTCTCGGGCTCGCCACGCTCGGCCTTCGCCCAAGGGGTATCGGCACGTTGACCGGCCCCCGCGGCCATCCCTATCATGCACCCCGACGGACGGTTCCAGGGGCGATCGTGGGGAGGCAGTCTTTGACGGGGGAGGCCCTGATCTCTACCCCTTTCGGGGTGGGCGCGGTGGTGACGGCGCTGGTGGCGCTGGCTTTCTGGCTGGACCGGCGGTTCCGGTTCTTCTCGTTTTTCGGCACCGCGATCCTGGTCATCACCGGCGCGGCCCTGCTGGTAAACGTTAGGATCATCCCGCCATCGGTGCCTGTCGGCGACCAGACGACGGTCAACCCGTTCTACCTGTTCGCCACCGACTACGCGGTGCCGCTGGCCATCGTGCTGCTGCTGTCGACGGCGGACCTGAGGAGCCTGCGGCTGCTGGGCCGGTCGGCGATCGTGGCCTGGGTGCTGGCGGCGACGGGGACGCTCCTCGGAACGGCGGTGGCGGTTCTGCTCCTCTCCGGCGCCGTGGGACCCGAGTCCTGGAAGCTCGGCGGCATGTACGCGGCGAGCTACATCGGCGGTGGGGTCAACTACACGGCCGTCGGCGAGGCGGTGGACGCCTCGGACACGCTGTTCGCGACGGGGGCGGCGGCCGACACGATCATGACCAACGTGTGGATGGTGGCGACGGCCCTGATCCCGGTCCTCCTCCTGCGCTTCTACGCCTCGATCTACGACCGGGGACGGGCCGCGGAGGACGAGACGGAGGAGAGGGAACCGGTAGAGTTCTGGCAACAGCAAGGGCGTCTCGATGTACGACATCGCCTACCTGGCGGCCGTCGTCTTCGCCATGCATCGCGCTCTCGGAGGTGATCTCGACCTTCGTCACGGGCCTTGTCGGGTTCGAGATCCCGATAGAGCTCTGGTACACGAGCCTCGCCCTGCTGGCGGCGTTTACCCCGGTCAACCGCCTGAACGGTGGCGAAGAGCTGGGCAATTTTCTTTTGCACCTCTTCTTTGCCGTGCTCGGCGCGGGGACGGTGCTCTCCACGCTCGTGGGTGACGGCCCGATCTTCTTCCTGTTCCTCGTCATCCTGGTCGCGATACACGCCTTCGTCGTCTTTGTCGGCGGACGCCTGGCGAAGGTGGAGATAGAGACACTCTGCGTGGCGAGTCAGGCGACCGTTGGTGGTCCCTCCACAGCCCTTGCCCTGGCCATCTCCAAGCGCTGGAGCCCGCTGGTTACGCCCGCGGTCTTGCTCGGCGTGCTGGGCTACGCGACCGGAAACTACATAGGCGTCGGTGTAGCGTACCTGATCCGGGCCCTCACCGGCTGACGAGGACCACCGGCCTCTACGGCCGCGGCCTAGGACGACGGTGACTTTGCGGTAAACGCGCGGACCACGGCGGCGCTGTCCTCGTAGCCGCGGAACGTTGTGATCTTCCCGTCCTTTAGCGTGAACGCGTGGACCCAATCCATGTCGACGGCGCTGCCCGTCCTCTTGACTTTGAAGGCGTACCGTCCCAGCACGACGACGTAGTCGTCCCGCGCCAGAAACTCCTGCGGCTCGAATTCGGTGACCTCGACCGCCTCACCGAAGGACTCGAAGTACCCGGCCACCTGATCGTGGCCCGTCCTCGACCCCGCGTAAGGGACCACCTCGGGCGGACCGGGGGTATGCCATGGCACGTCGTCGGCGAGCACGGCGAGCACACCCGCCACGTCGCCTTGGCCGAAAGCCTCGTAGGCTTCGTGTACCACCCGCAGGTCCGCGCTATCGGTCATAGCTTTGGCCCTCCAATCTACCGGCGGCTTCCACGTCCACAACCCGTTGCCCGCCGCTGCTTGCGCTTGATCGGCTCGAAACCCTCCCTTGGGTCTGCGATCTATGGCAGCAGAATACTGTCCCGGAATCGGTGCATCAACCCTAGCGTCTGCCCTCTGCCAGCTCGAGGCCTACCCTCGGCGGTTGCGTTCCTCCCGCCACCGGTCGAGGCGCTCCTTGATCCGCGCCTCGGCCCCCGCGTCTCTAGGCTCGTAGTAGACGCGATGCCGGCCGAGCTCCTCGGGCAGGTAGCGGTCGTTCATGCCCTCCGGCGCGTCGTCGTGGGCGTAGCGGTACCCGGCACCGTAGCCCTCGCTCCTCATCAGGTCCGTGCGGGAGTTGCGCAAGGAGAGCGGGACCTCGGGCGTTCTGCCCTCCCGGACGTCCTCGAGCGCCAGGCCGATGGCCGCGTAGGAGGCGTTGGACTTCGGGGTGGAGGCGAGGTACGTCGTCGCCTGGGCCAGCGGGATGCGGCCCTCGGGCATCCCGACGAGCTGCACGGCCTCGCGCGGCGGCCATCGCGAGCGGGAGCCCGTGCGGGTCGGCGTTGCCGATGTCTTCGGAGGCCAGGATGACGAGCCTGCGGGCGACGAAGACGGGGTCCTCCCCAGCCTCGAGCATCCTGGCCAGGTAGTGCAGCGCCGCGTCCGGGTCGCCGCCGCGCACGCTCTTTATGAACGCGCTTATGACGTCGTAATGCTCCTCCCGCCCGTAGCGCGAGCGCCCTGCTGCCCCATCGCCCGCTCGACGTCCGCGGCCTCGACCCGCTCCGTGCCGCCCGCCGCGACCTCCAGGGCGTTGAGCATCCTCCGCCCGTCGCCGCCGGCGAGGCTCGAGAAGAAGTTCTCGCGCCTCCGGCCGAGACCCGACGCCGAGGTCTTCGATCCCCGGTCGAGCAAGGCCCGTCGAGGCCTTCTTCCGAGAGCGGCCTCGAGCCGCAGCACGCGCGAGCGGGAGAGCAGCGGCGCCGTCACCTCGAACGAGGGGTTCTCCGTCGTCGCCCCGATAAAGTCCACGAGCCCCTCTTCGAGGGCCGGCAGCAGCGCGTCCTGCTGCGCCTTGTTGAAGCGGTGGACCTCGTCCACGAAGACGAGCGTCCCCCGGTCCTCGTACTTCAGGCGTTCCCGCGCGCCTTCGAGGGCGGCCCGCGCAGGTCCTTCACCCCGCTCGTCACGGCGCTCAGGGGCACGAACTCCTCGTCCACGGACCCGGCGAGCACGCGGGCGAGCGTCGTCTTGCCCGTCCCCGGCGGCCCCCAGAGGACGAGGGAGCCGATCCTGCCCCGCTCCACCGCGAGCCTCAAGGGCTCCCCCTCGCCCGTCAGGTGCTCCTGGCCGACCACGTCTTCCAGGGTTTTCGGGCGCAGGCGTTCGGCGAGCGGGGCCCGGCGGGCGAGGCTCTCGGAGCTTGACTGGTCGAAGAGATCCACGCCGTGAGTATACCGGCGGGCGTTGCCGGCTAACGCATCTATCGGCGCCCCGATCCTGCAGCCCCGCCACGAACGCCCGCAGCCAGCCGTCGGAAGCTCTCGTCCACGTCGGCGGGTAACCCGAAGCCGCCGGCGTGCCTCGAGCGTGGCGAAGCCGTGCGCGACGGCGCGCAGGCCCCTGGCGGCGTGCAACCGCGTCTTCGCCGCGAAGGCCGTAGGAAGCCAGAACGGCCAGCACCGTCTCGAAGCGCTTCCGCCTCGGCCGCCTCGAGCTCGGGATCTTCGGCGGATAGGAGTGACGGTAGGACCTCACCGTCGCCGCGTAGAGCCCGGGTCTCTCCTGGACGAACGATCCCGGTACGCCCGACCAGCGCGACAGATCGCCTTCGTCCTGGAGCCTTCCCGACCGCGGCGCGAGAGAGCCGCCGCTCGAGCTCGCGCACGCCCAACAGGGCAAGCTCCCGCCTTATGCCGTCGAGCCCGGCGACGTGGTTGTACAGTGACGGCTTTCGGACGCCCAGGCGCTCGGCCAAGCGGGCGAGCGAGAGGTCCTCGAACCCTTCCTCATCGGCCAGGGTGGCGGCGGCCCCAACCACCGCGTCTCGGTCCAGCCCGGCCCTAGGCACGGCGGCCCACGGGCCTAGGCGCCATCCTCCGCCCTCCTTTTGAGGTCCCGCAACCAGGATCGCAGGGACCCTTCGAGGTTCCGCTGCATCATCCCCCTCAACAGGCGGACGGGCCAGCCTTCGAACGACTCTTCCGTCTCGACGAGCGTACCGCCATCCCGTGGGGTCAACTTCCACGTGTGCACGGCCCGGGCGCCCGCGCCCCGACCGGTCCACCCCAGGCGCCGGCCGGGCTCGACCTCGCCGACCGTCGAGACGAGGTTGACCCCGCCGGACCTCCAGCGAAAGACGGACCCCACGGAAAGCGGGCCCTCGATCTTCGCCCTGGAAACGACGGAACTCCACTCCGGCCACGAATCCACGTCGGCCTGCACGGCCCAGACCCGCTCGGGCGCGGCAGCCACGAAGATCTCCTGCCGCGCCTTGACCGGGGCTTCTCTGTTTATCTGCACGATGCCCTCCTCTCCGTCCCGGTCCTCAGACCCGGCCAGATGGGTGTCCTTGACGCTTTCGGGGTACTTGAGCCCGTACCCGATCATACGGTCCATCCCGATGTGCGCGAACCACACCAGCGCCGCGCCCAAGACGACGGGGCTCCCCGACAGCAGGCCGACGACCGCGAGAGCTGCCGGCACCGGATACGCGTGGGACACGTTGTACGTCACCGTCCCCACCCGCCGACCCACCAGATATCCAAGGGCCGACAGGTCCGGCGCCAGCAGCGCCAACGCGAAGATACCCCAGCCCCCGCCGTTCATCCCGTAGAGCAGCACGCCCAGACCGAGCACCACGGCCCCCTCCGCCCTGAGCAACACCGCAGGTCGCGTCAACGAGGACCCCAGGATGACCCCGTCGATGCCTCCCCTCGAACCCGACTACCGGTCGCCAGCATTCCCCGCTCCTCTCGCACGACACCATTAACTAACACGAGTAGTTTAAAACTAATAGTCGTTAGTTTGTCAAGGGTCGCGGGGCAGGATTCTTCTAAGGTTTTTCGGCGTGGTGTTCGTCGTGTTCGCGGCGCTGGCGGTCCATGCGGCGGGCGGCTTCGAGGACGTCCTGGGGGTAGAGGCTGCGCAGGGCGCCGGTCTCGAGGACCTGGTCCACGGAGTGCTCGGGGATCATCATCCACTCCGCCGCGTGCGGGACGGGCAGGGGCTTGTTGAAGGCCCTGTAGAACACCCAGACAACCACCGTCCCGGGCGCGAGCCGGACAGGAATTTCAAGGTTGCACCTCCAGCCAGGATCTCATGCGCGATGATTCTAGCCGTAGGCGCGGCGCGGCGAGACGAGCGGCAGTCCAGGCTACGAGGAGTCGGAGATCTTCGCCAGCGCTCGCGGTCCAGGATCGTGACGGTACCGGCGCTCTTCTCCAGGATTCCCTGTCGACGCAGGGCGCCGACGGCCGCCGTAACGGACTCGCGGGTGGAGGCGACCATCGCAGCGAGGTCGTAGTGGGTGACGCGGAGGCAGATGACGGTCTTGTCGCCCGCGGGCTCGCCGAATCTGCGGGCCAGGATCACGTACGCGCCCGAGTAGCGCCGGAGCTCGCGCAGCACGTCCATCCCGTCGAGGCCCGGCAGCGTCCAGTCGAGCACGATCAGCTCCGGGTCCAGCCGTCGCGCAGCGTCGAGCGCGGACCGACCGTCCAGCGCCTCGTGCACCTCGAAGCCCTCCCGCTCCAGGTAGCCGCGAAGCAACCGGACCAGGTTCTCCTCGTCGTCCACCACGAGAACCCTTGCGCCCACGCCATCATTCTATGGCACATCCGCCGCGCTGGAGTACAATAGCCGTCGTGGAGAGGGAGAAGCTCAGACTTCTACGAGTTGGTGGAGCGGGCGCTCGACGGGCTGCCGCCGGAGCTCTCCGGTCTTCTGGACAACGTGGCCATAGTGGTCGACGAGTGGCCCGATCTCTCGACGCCGCTAGTCTCCGGCGAGCCGGAAACGTTGTACGGGCTCTACGAAGGGGTTCCGCTCACGGAGCGGGGCGCCGGGTACTATGGGGTCATGCCGGACAAGATCACGATCTTCCGCGGACCACTGGAACGGGACTACCCGCCGGAGCAGCTGGAGGAGCAGATCAGGATAACCGTCGTCCACGAGATCGCCCACCACTTCGGCTTCGACGAGGATCGCCTGGAGGAGTTGGGTTGGGGTTGAGCCCCGAGGCCAAAGGTTCGGTCCTCATCGAGGAGCGCATAGACGCGCCCCCCGAGACGGTCGCGGCGTTTATCGGGGACTTCCGCAACGCCAGGGAGTGGATGGTCGGCGTCGAGGAGGTCGAGCAACTGGGGGAGGATGATTACCGCCTCAGCCTGCAAACCCCGATAGGCATGCTCTCTCCCGAGGTCCGGGTGATCGAGCACGGCCTCAGGCACCATCCGGTGGGTCTACACCTCGACCGTCAACGGCGGCGGACGGGTCGATGTCTTGCCCGGCGCCAACGGCGGGTGCACCGTCTCCTACCTCGGGGACTTCCACCTCAAGCGAGGGCTCCTGGACCGGGCCGTCCGAGCCTTCGGCGCCGAAGGCTTCGCCCGCCGCAACGGCGAGCGCTCCATGGCACCGCCTCAAGCACCTCATGGAAGCCAGGCGCCCCTTATGACCCTCGGCATCATCGAGATCCTGCTGGTAGTCGTGGTCTTCCTGGTCCTCGGCCCGCGCCGCATCGCCGACCTGTTCCGATCCCTCGGCCGCGGCGCCCACGATTTCATGGAGTCCCTGGGCCGCGACAAGAGAGACAGAAAGAACTCGAAGAACCGCGACAAACCCGAAGAGTAGTCCCGCCAACAACCTCAAGGCAGAACGCGAGCGCCGTCAGGCGCTCAGCGTGCTGAGAGCGGAGCCCTGAAAGGGCGCAGCGGGCTAGAGCCCCAGCTGACACCCTTCCGCCCGGGCCGACGCGGGCGTTCGGATCCTTGCGCGCCACCCCGGAGAGATCCTCGCCCGAGCTCGTCAGGTAGACGCGGGGCTCC
The DNA here is from genome assembly GCA_963769655.1 of uncultured Rubrobacteraceae bacterium. GTDB lineage: Bacteria > Actinomycetota > Rubrobacteria > Rubrobacterales > Rubrobacteraceae > CAVYMT01. The sequence continues at coordinate 126,464 of CAVYMT010000009.1, forward strand.
TGGACGTCGGGGTTGGGATCCGCGGCGTAGGTCTGCCAGGTGACACCCTGCCAGGTGAAGGTGAGGATGGCCGCCGGCTCTTCCCCGTCCCCCAGGTCGACGCGCACCTCGGGTTGGCCCAGCGTCCGCGAGAGGGTGCTGACCGAGGCGCGGAGCGCCGACTCGTTGAAGAGGCCGATGCCCGCCCTGAGCCGGTTGGCCGGGCTCCGCCAGGCGCTCGCGCGTCTCGCGCTCGTCTTGCAGGCCTCGCTGGAGGTCCTCGATGGTGGCGCGCAGGTCGGTGGCCTCGCCTTCCCGTTCCTCCAGGTCCCTCTCGAGACCTTCGATCCTGCGCAGGGCGTCGCGCAGGGCATCGTCCTTGCGGGCGGCCAGCGCCGCGGCCTCCTGTCTCAGGGCCACCGCCTCGTCGGCCCGACGTTCGAGAAGATGGTCGCGGTGCGAGATCTCCCCGTCCTTGCGGCTCAGCTCGCGCTCCAGACGCGCGAGCTGCCGCTCTTGGCCTTCCCTGCGGCGCCGGCGCCCGCGCAACTCCTCCTCGAGGCTCCTGATCCGCTCCTTGAGCTCGCCCTTCTCCCGCTCCACCGCCTCGACGTACCCGGCGCCGGCCTTCCGCATCGGCGCGGGCTTCGTCGGCGTCCAGCCGTGCGGCGGTGATCTCCTCGTAGAGCTCCCGCAATCGGTTCTCCCGCATCCCGAGCCGCGCCCGCAGCTCGACGACTTCGGACGGGTTTCCGGTCTCCACCTCGGTTGTGTCCTCGGCGTCGGTCAGGTGTTCCTCATTGTCGTTGCCAGGGGTCGTCCCGTTCCCTTTGTCGTGTCTCGCGTCCACCCGAGCCTACCCTTCCTGGGCCTTCTCTCGCGGACGATCCTCCGTTCCCTCCTTGTTCGGGGATTCGGATGTCTCCTCGGGCGTCTGTTCGGAGCCTGCATCCGGCGTGGCCGGCTTCTTCAGCGACTGGCCAGCCTCCCGCGCGGCCCGCCTCTCGGCCTTGATCTTCTCCCTTTCCTCCGCGGTCAACTTTTTGGGCTGGTCTCCCGCTTCCGGCGCGGTTTCGCCTCCGCCGGACTTGACGGATTTCCCGGCCTCCCGTGCGGCCCGGCGCTCCGCCTTTATGCGTTGGCGCTCTTCGGCGGACATCTTCTGCGGCTCGTCGTCGGCCGGCGCGGCCTGCCCGGGCGAGGCATCGCTGGAGCCCGGTACCTTCCTCGGGCGTTCGGCCTTGTCCTCCTTGGCCTCCTCAGGCGGCTTTGGGAGACCCGTCATCTCGGTGACTTTGGCCAGGATCTCGTCCGGCGATGGCCGCTCGCCGACCCAGGCATGGACTACCTGATGGTCTGGTCCGACGACGAAGACCGCCGGGCGCGCGTAGTCGCCGTGCTCCTTGTCGACCTCCAGCAACCCCCACTCGCGCGAGGCGGTCCTGTGGTAATCGTAGAGGATGTAGGACTTCATCCCCGAGGAGCGCGCGAAGTCCCGCGCCTCGTCCGCCTCGACGGCACCGATGCCCACGATCGAGGCCCCGGCGTGGTTGATCTCGCCCTCCTTCTCGGACAGCCCCGTGAAGTATGCGACGTCTTCGTCGGACCGTACCCCCCGGAAAAAGATCACGACGACGGGCCCGCGCACGGTCCGCATGCTCAGGCGTAGCTGACCGCCCTGCGCGCTCGGCAAGTTGAACTCCGGGGCTTCCGTCCCGACCTCCGGAACCGGGGCGTTCTTCCTGCGCCGCATAAACAACATACGTCCCTCCTCGCGGGTGATAGATCTCGCTCTGCGCAAATACTACAAGCTTGGGCCTTCTTTGGCCCGCGTCGCCGCCGACCCGTCAGAGGGTGAAGTAGAAGGTGGCGCCCTTGTCGGCCTCCCCCTCCGCCCACACCCTCCCCCCGTGCCGGCTCACGATCCTCTGCACCGTCGAGAGCCCGATCCCCGTACCCTCGAACTCCTCCTCCCCGTGCAGCCTCTGGAAGGCCCCAAACAGCCTGTCGGCCTGCGCCCCGTCGAAGCCCACCCCGTCGTCCCGGACGTAGTAGACGGTCGCCCCCCCGCCCCCCTGCCGGCCGAACTCTATGGTGGCCTTGGGCCGCCCGGAGGTGAACTTGAAGGCGTTGCGCAGCAGGTTGTCCAGCGCTATCTCCAGCAACCGGCGGTCGCCCTCCGCTGTCACCCCTTCCTGCACGACGAACTTGACCTTCCTGTCCGGGTCGGAGGCTTGCAGCTCTATCGAGATCTCCCGCGCGAGAGCGCTCAGGTCGACCGTCTGGAGGCGCAGCTCGCCGCGCGTCAACTGCGAGAGCTCGAGCAAACCGTCGATCAAAGCGGTCATGTGCAGGCCGGCGGCCCTGACCCTGGCGAGGTGGCCCACCCCATCCCCGTTCAGCGCCCCCCCGTAGTCCTCCTGGAGGATCCTCGAGAAGCCGTCTATGGCCCGCAGGGGCGCCCTGAGGTCGTGGGAGACCGAGTAGGAGAAGGCCTCCAGCTCGCGGTTGGTTGCCTCCAGCTGGGCGGTGCGACGGCCGACGCGCTGCTCGAGCTCCTCGTTCAGGCGCCTCAGGCTCTCCTCGGTTCTCTGGCGCCGGATCGCAGCCCCCAGCGTGCTGGCGGCGGCCTTGAGGGCGTCGATCTCGGCCCGCGTCCAATCCCGCTCGGCAAAGCAGTCGTCGAAGCCTATGAACCCCCACCATTCCTCTTCCACGAAGATCGGCATCAGGACCATGGACCGGATGCCGAAGCTGTCGCCGAGCGTCTGGCGTTCGGTGTCGGGAAAGTCGCGGATGTTGCCGTACAGCGACTCTACGCGGCCGAGAACCTCCTCCCAACGCCCGAAGTCCTTCCAGCGCCCCGACCCGTCGCCGAGTAAGCGAAGTCCGTCACGGGCGTCCCGTCGGGTCGGGTCGGCAGTATTCGGCGGCACCCCCGGCACCTGCCACTTGTGGCGCTGGCGGTTCCAGAGCGTCCCATCGTCACCGACGTGGTTCTCGAAGACGTAGACGCGGCTGACCTCAGCGGCCTCGCCCAGCCGCGCGAGCACCTCGCCCATGCTCTCCTCCCACGAACTCGCCCCGAGAAACCGCTCGGCACCGAACCTGACGGCGTCGAGGATCGCCTCCCGCCTTCCGAGCTCCCTCTCCGTCTGGCCACCGTCATGCCAGGACGCCACCCTGCCGCGCTCCCTCCGACTCGTCGCGGACCTTCTTGGCCTACGAGGACCGGGCCGGGCAGGCCCATCGTGGCGGGCCATGCGGGCACAAGCCTCGTGTCCCTCCGTAGGTGTTGCTAGTATTCTAGTCCACGGCAACGAAGGGAAGGCGGGCCGGATCCTTGGCAACTAGAAAGCGGAAGCGAGCCTGGGCGGTGGGTCAATGAAGCTCCTGATGACGCACGGGTACATGCTCTCCGGGACGGGGAGCAACATCTACGTCCAGAACCTGTGCCGCGCCCTGGTCAACGAGGGGCACGAGGTCCACCTCCTCTGCCAGGACCCGCGACCCCTGGACTACGATTTCGTCGACGCATACGCCGTCGTGGACGGGGAGCACATAGAGTGGAAGGGCGAACAAGAGACGTCCTTCGCGGGGCGGGGCGTGGTCTATGTACCCGACATCGGGGACCTCCTGCCCGTCTACGTCTACGACGAGTACGCCGGATGGCGGGTAAAGACGTTCCTCGACCTCAGCGACGAGGAGCTGGATAATTACCTCGCGCGCAATGTGTCTGCCGTCGGCGCCGTTCTCGGTTCTTCGGGGGCGGAGGCTGTCGTAACGAACCATTGCGTGCCCGGGCCCCTGATCGCGCGGCGGGCCATCGCGGACTCCGACGTCCCTTACCTGAGCATCGTCCACGGAAGCTGCCTGCAGTATTGCTCGCGCAGGAGCGAAAAGTATATGGGCCTCACCCGCGAGGGACTGGAGGGGGCGAGGACCATCCTGGCCCTCTCTTCCGACAGCGCCGGCACCATAACCGAAGATTTCCCCGACATGGAGTACAAGACCCGGGCGATCCCCGGTGGCGTCGACACGCAACTGTTCCGCCCTGACGCGCTCGACCGCAGCGTAACCGAGCGTCTATTCGGGGGACAGGGGCGTGGCCCGGAGCAACAGTCGGCCCTGCAAGACGCCCTGAAGAATCAGCAGGGAGCGGACGAATTCGTCGGCGCGGTGCGGGAGGTTGCGGCCTCCTACGACGCGCGGGCGCACGACAGGGACGCCGGCGACCGGCTCGCGGCCACCCTGGACGCCGGCCCGCCGCTCGTCGTCTACGTCGGCAAGCTCATCCACTCCAAAGGCGTGCATTCCCTACTCTCCGCTCTGGCTCGGATCCGGGGCGAGACCGGGGCGCGCCTGCTGGTGATCGGCTTCGGCACCTTCCGCGAGGGACTGCAGGCCCTTACGCTCGCCCTCGACACCGGGGACGAGAAGAACGTCGAGCGGCTGGCCGCCCTCGGGCAGCTGCTAGAGGGCGGGCCGGCAAGCCCGCTGGAGCACTTCGAGCTCTCCGACCAGTTGCTGGAGGAGGCGGCGGGCCTGGGAGAAGTCGTCGAGTTCACCGGGGCCATCTACCACGCCGATCTGATCAAGATCCTGCCGGCAGCAGACGTGGCCGTGGTCCCTTCCATATTTCCGGAGACCTTCGGGCTGGTTGCGGCGGAGTTCGCCGCCAGCGGCGTCGTCCCGTTCGTGGCGGACCACTCGGGGTTGCGGGAGGCCGGGGCCATCGTGGGCCGAGGTTTGCCCTTCGACCTGCGCGTCGGGATGGACGGTTTCGAGGAGAACCTCGCCCGCGCCCTGACGGCCTACCTTGCGCTCCCCGAAGCGGAGCGGCGCGAGCACGAGCAGACCGTCAGGCGCAACTGCGTCGAGGATCTCAGCTGGGGGACGCTCGCGCAGAAGCTCGTAGGGCTCGCCGAAGAAGGATAGTTCGTGGAGATCGAGCACGTACTGCGGGACGTGGGGCTCATCCTCGGGGCCGGCCTCGTCTCGCAGGTCGTTGCGACGCTAACCCGCCTGCCGGAGATGATCGTCCTGCTGGTCGCAGGGGCCGTGATCGGGCCGTCGGTGCTCGGCCTCGCCTCCAACCCGCTCGACGGGACGGGCGCCCAGCTGCTCTTCAACATCGGAGTCGCCCTGATACTGTTCCACGGCGGAGTGGGCATTTCCCTGCGCGTCATCTCCCGCACAGCGGTCGGGATCACGCTGCTCGTGCTGCCGGGAATAGTGATCACGGCGGTCATAGTCGCCCTGGCCGTCGCCCCGATATTCGGCGTGAGCTTCGTCGTCGCGCTGATGATCGGCGCCGTGCTGTCGGCGACCGACCCGGCGATCCTGATCCCCCTGTTCGACCGACTGAACCTCAGGCCGAAGGTCTCCCAGACCCTGATCTCGGAGTCGGGCTTCAACGACGTTACGGGCGCGGTGCTAACGCTCGCGCTGGTTGGGGCCGTGGAGTCCGGGCGGTTCACCCTCGCCGGGCCTGCCTGGGAGTTCACCAAAGAGGTGGCGATCGGCACCGCTATCGGGATCGCGGCGGGCCTCCTGCTCTGCTACGCGGTGGCGTCCACGGCGCGGTCGGGTATCTGGGACGAGTCGCCGGGCGTCGCCATCTTCGCCATCGTCGCCCTGGCCTACTTCTCGACGGAGTACGTGGGCGGTTCGGCCTACCTGGCCGCGTTCATCATGGGCCTAATGGTCGGCAACATGGAGGAGCTCGGGCTCGGCCACCACGACGAGCACGCCACGCTTCTCGAAGGGTTCCTGGGGCAGGTGGCGGAGATCGCCACGCTCCTGATCTTCGTCACGCTCGGCATGAACCTGCCGTTCGGCGCTCTGGGCGAGTACTTGCTCGGGGGGCTCGCCGTGATGGCCGTCTTCATCTTTGTCGCCCGCCCGCTGACCGTCCTGGCGTGCCTCCTGCCCGACCGGCGGGGGCGCTGGACCAAGGAGGAGATCGCGTTCCTCAGCTGGTCTCGCTACACCGGTGTGATCCCCGCGGCCGTGGCCAGCCTGCTCCTGGCCCGGGGTGTCGAGGGCGCGGAGATCGCGGTCTCCCTGGTCGCGCTGGCGGTCTGCGCTACCCTGCTGCTTCAGGCGACCACCGCGGCTCCCCTGGCCCGGAGGCTCGGCCTGATCGAGGATCCCAAACCCGAACCGTCACCCTAGCCAGGCTCACCCTATCGCCACGTCCTCCTGCGGGTAGGTGTACTTCGGGGGCCGCTGGCGGGCGGCCAGGGCGATGACCGCGGTGATGGGACCGACCCGCCCGATAAACATCAGAACCGCGTCGATCACCTTGCCGAAGGGGCTCAGCGTCGGCGTGACGTCGAGCGAGAGCCCGACGGTGCCGAAGGCGGAGGTGACCTCGAAGACCGCCCGCATGAGGTCCAGGCTGTCGGAGATCATGAGCGCGAAGGTGCCGAGCATCACCAGCGCGGTCGCCATGGCGCCGATCGCCAGCGCCCGGCCGATCAGGTCCCGCCGTAGTTCGCGTCCGAAGAGCGTTACCCTGTCGTGACCCCGCAGCTGGGCCGCGATGATCAGGACGACTATCGCGGCCGTCGTAACCTTTATGCCGCCGCCGGTCGAGGTTGGCGCGGTGCCGATGAACATCAGGATCGTCTGGACGAGCAACGTGGGCTCGCGCATCTCGGCGTAGGTGACGGTCTGGAAGCCCGCGGTGCGGGGCGTGACCCCCTGAAAGAAGGCCATCGCCAGGCGCGTGCCCAGCGGCTGGCCGCCGAGCGTGGCCGGGTTGGTCCATTCCAAAACGGCCGTGCCCGTGACCCCCACGGCGATAAGGATAGCCGTGGCGACGAGGACGAGCTTCGAGTGCACCGAGAGGCGGCGCTTCCGCCTGAAGGTGTAGAGGTCCACCAGCACCGGGAACCCGATACCTCCGAGCACGATGACCGCTGCGAGGGAGAGGACCACCAGCCAGTCCCCCGCGTAAGGGGCCAGGTCACCGGCGGGCAAGGTACCGAAACCCGCGTTGCAGAAGCCCATGATCGCGTGGAAGACGCCCTGGAAGATCCCCTCCCCAAGCCCGAGGCCCGCCCGTACGAAGCCCACGCTCAGGGCCACGGCCCCCACGAGCTGGACGACCAGCGCGATCCTGGCTATCTGAAACAGGAGCCGCAGGGTGTTGCGGGGGGAGTCCACGCTGTCGATCGACTCCCGAACGGCGATAAGATCCCTGAATCCTACCCTCTGGCCGACCAGCACGACCGCAAGCGTCGTGACCGTCATGATCCCAAGCCCCCCGACCTCGATGAGGCCCATGATCACGACCTCCCCAAAGGGCGTGAAGGTCGTCGGGAAGGCGACGGTGGAGAGCCCGGTGACGCTGCCCGCGCTCACCGATACGAACATGGCGTCAAGCCAGGAGATGCCCCCTTGCTGGGTGGAGGCCGGCAGCTTCAAGAGCACTGTCCCGAGCGCCATGAGCGCGAGGAAACCGACGACTATGAGCCGGGGGGTCGATATTCTTCCCAAGACACCCCCTCCCGCCCGGCCGAAGACGACACCCTCCACCTGCCCCGCGAAGTATACCCAGGACCCCCGGGCTCGGGCTCTCGACTACTCGGCCGCCGAAAGAAGATACAATCGGGGCCAGGAAACGCTCGCGAGGGAGCACTTGTTGCAACTGACGGACAGCTTCGACCGCAAGATGGACTACCTGCGCATCTCGGTCACCGACCGGTGCAATTTCCGCTGCCAGTACTGCATGCCCGAGGACATCCAGTTCCAGGACAAGAGCCACATCCTCACCCTGGAGGAGATGCTCACCTTCGCCGAGGCGTGCCTGCAGCTCGGCGTCACCAAGGTCCGCGTCACCGGCGGAGAGCCGCTCGTGCGCCGGGGCGTCGTGAAGTTCGTCGGGTGGCTCAAGGATCTCGGCTTCGAGGACGTCACCATGACCACCAACGGCTACCTGCTCGAGGAGAACCTCGACGGCCTCGTCGAGGCGGGGCTCGACCGGATCAACATCTCCCTCGACACCCTGCAGCCCGAGAAGTTCGCCTTCATCACGCGCCGCAACCACTTCGAGAAGGTGTGGCAGGCGGTGATGGCGGCGCTCGAGACGCCCCTCTCGCCGGTCAAGATCAACGCCGTCGCCATGCGCGGCGTGAACGACGACGAGATCTCCGACATGGCGAAGCTGACCCTGCGCTACCCCATGCACGTCCGCTTTATCGAGCTTATGCCCCTCAACGGCGACACCGACGGCTCCCGCTTCCGCAAGCTCTTTATCCCGGGAAGCGAGATCCTGGACCGCGCCCAGGACGAGCTCGGCGACCTCAAGCCCGTCGAGAAGGACGATCCGGCGGCCCCGGCCGACGAGTTCAAGTTCGACGGCGCGCCCGGCACCTTCGGCGTCATAACCCCCGTCTCCGAGCCCTTCTGCGCCCGGTGCAGCCGGCTGAGGCTCACCGCGGACGGCAAGATCCACCCCTGCCTCCTCACCGACCTCGACGTCCCGGTAAAGGACGCGATCCGCAGCGCCGACCCGATCCCCGCCATCCACGAGGTCCTCTGGCACACGGCCGGCATAAAGCCCGCCGCCGGCCTCACCCTCCCCGAAGAGTCGCGCAACCGCACGATGAGCCAGATCGGCGGCTGAAGGCCCCAGGGCCTTCAGCCAGCTTGTCAGCACGCTCCGGCTGACGCCTCCGCGGGCTTTCAGCTAACCTCAAGAGACCGCGATCCGTTGCGGCCCCGCGTCAGGCGAACCTCCCCAGACAGGGTGCGATCGGGGACCACACCGCCTGGCGCAGCTAGGTGGGAGTCGAACGGGTTGTAAAGCTGACAAGCTGAAAGCGAGGCCCTGACAAGGCCCGAAGCGTGCTGAAAGCCTGCGAAGCAGGCGTGCTGAAAGCGGAGGCCTCGAAGAGGCCGCAGCGTGCTAATCCGGCTCTATGGACGCGATTAGGCCCTCGTTGTTGAGGCCCTCCTGGTAGAGCTCGGCGAGCTCTTTGTGGGTCTTGGTGGCGACGGCTTTGCCGTTGGTGTGGGCCTCGATCATGATGGAGACGGCCTGCGGGGTGCTCATGCGCGGGATGACCTTGCGCAGCGCGGCGACGACGTGCTCCATCGGGGTGAAGTCGTCGTTGTGCAGGATGACCTTGTAGGGCGGCTCGTCGGTGGTGCGGCGCTCGGTCGAGACGTCAGGTGCCGTCTCTGGAAGGCTTACGGGACCCGCGAACGGCCGGTTGTCAAGGCGAGGCATGCCGCGGGTAAGCATCTTTTCTGACATATCTGGAGACTAGCACATATCCGCGCATGGGCTCAACGGATCCTGGGCAGAACTTCGGCGAGCACCCTCTCGGCCGTCCGGCGGTTGCGGTCCGCCGCCTGCGACGCGCGGGCCTGGGGCGGGAACTCGGCGGCTTCGTCGCGCATGAGGCGTGGCAGCTCGACGGGGCTCTCCGTCCGGCGCTTGAGGAGCCACCCTTCCGGCGACCTTTTCCGGCAACTCCTGGTGGGAGACGACGGTCCAGAGCGCGGTCCACGCGCGGGGCACGACGCGCCAGATGTCGTATCCCCCGCCGCCCAGCGCGACCCAGCGGCCATCGCAGAGCTCGTGGGCGAGGTCGTGGATGCGCCTGGGGACGTGCTCGTAGAGGCGGGTGGTCGCCGCGAGGTGCGAGAGTGGGTCGAGGACGTGGGCGTCGCAGCCGTTCTGGGAGACGATGAGGTCGGGCGCGAAGGCGCGCAGGACCTCGGGAACCACGGCCTCGAAGCAGGAGATAAAGGAATCGTCGCCGGTGAAGGGCTCGAGCGGCACGTTGACCGAGTACCCCGCGGCCTCACCCGCTCCGCTCTCGTCGATTCCGCCCGTACCGGGGAACAGGTAACGGCCGGACTCGTGCATGGATAGGGTGAGCACGTCCGGGTCGTCGTAGAAGAGCCACTGCACCCCGTCGCCGTGGTGGGCGTCGGTGTCCACGTAGGCCACGCGGATGCCGGGGTTCTCCTCCCTGATGCGGGCGATGGCGACGGCCGCGTCGTTGTACACGCAGAAGCCGCTGGCCCGCGATCGCAGCGCGTGGTGGAGGCCGCCGGAGACGCACATGGCATGGGTGGTCTCCCCCCTTACCACTAGCCGACAGGCCTCGAGCGCGGCGCCGACCACGCGGGAGCAGGCCTCGTGCATGCTCGGAAAAACGGGGTTGTCACCCGTGCCGATCCCGTAGTCGAGCAGGTCCGACAACAGCGCGGCGCCCCGCCCGGCCCTCTGGACCGTCCGCACGTAGCTCAGGCTGTGGACGGTCCTCAGGTCCTCATCGGTGGCCGGTCCGGAGGCGACGAAAGGGTAGCCTTCCAGTAACCCGAGCGCCTCGCAAAGCTCCATGGTGAGCCGGATGCGCAGGGGGTTGAAGGGGTGATCTCCTCCAAAGCCGTAGGCCTCCATGTCGAGGTCGTGGACGACGACCGCCCGGCCGCTCACGGCCTGGACGGCCACAGGACGACGTAACCGGCGCGCTCCAGGACCTCTATGGCCTTCCTCAGGTCGATGGTGTCCACCCGGAAGACCCCGACGCGGCCCGCTTCGCCGTCGAAGACATCCTCCCGGCGCGTCCCCCCGGCGACGCTCAGGATGTTGATGCCGAGCTCCCCGAAGATCCCCGACACCCCGGCCAGGGTCCCCGGGCGGTCGGGCATGACGACCTCCAGGCGGCTGCCGGGTTCGTTGGCCCCGACGAGCAAGACGAGCGCCTTCATAACGTCCGAAGAGGTCAGAATGCCAACAAGGTCACCGTCCTGGACGACGGGGAGGCACCCGATCTTCTCTTCCCGCATGACGTTGGCCGCCTGCTCGATAGGGTCCTCGGGGTCGGCCGTAGCGACCTCACCGGCCATTACGTCGGCGATCCTGACCCCTTCGAGCGTCGCCACACGCTCGGCCTCCCCGAAGGCCGGCGCGGCGGACCGCAGATCCCGGTCCGAGACGATCCCGACGAGCCCCCCGTCCCCCATCACGGGCAGGTGCCTGATGCGCCGGTCCCGGCACAGGGCAAGCGCGGTCTTGGCCGTGTCTTGCGGCGTCAGCGTGACGACCTCGCGGGTCATGGAGTCCTTGACGAGCAGCATGCGGTCCCTCCGGCTCTCTCCTTCAGGCATTCTATACGCGCTGGCATCCCCGGGCGAGAGCCCACCGCAAGCTGGTATAAAGCCCCCATGGCAGATCCCTTGAGAACCTTCCTGGCCGAGAGGGCCGACGCCCTGGTGCGCGAGAACTTTACCGGCGTCCGCGCCGAGTGGTGGTGGGAGCGCAGGATCGACGGCGGCATCGAGATCTGCCAGGAGCTGGACCCCGAACTGATGAGCCGCGAGATCTCCGAAAGAACCGGCGTGGACCAGGCCGAGGTCCGACGCGCCGTTTCAAGCGAGCTGGGTCTTGAAGACCCCGAGCCGGTGGTGCTGACCTTCGAGGTATCGGGCGAGACGGCCGAAGAACCGGCTGCCCGGCTGCTCGCCGAACGCTCCTCCGCGCCTTTAGGCCTCGCGGCCGGGCTGTACCGCCAGGTCGAAGGGGCCATCGAGGCAGACCGTGGTCCTTCGCGGTGACATCGCCATCGGGCGTGTCGCCGGCGACACGCCCGACCCACTAGCCGGCAACTTGCGGGCCTACCTCCGCAGGCCCCGATGACCGCCGAGGTTATCGGGCGTCGCGCGCTCAACCGCGCGTTGCTCGAACGGCAACTTCTGCTGCGTCGCCACAAACTCCCGGCGGCCGAGGTCATCGAACGTCTCGTCGGCATGCAGGCCCAGGTGCCGAAGGATCCCTATACCGGCCTGTGGACGCGGTTGGAGGGATTCCGCCACGAGGAGTTGGCCCGGCTGATCGAGGACCGCAGCGCGGTGCGCGGGCCCCTGATGCGCACGACCGTGCACCTGGTCGGCGCCGGCGACTATCTGACGCTGCGGCCGCTTGTGCAACCGGTGCTCGAGCGCGTGTTCCGCGGCCAGTTCGGCCGTGCCCTCGCCGGCGTCGACCTCGAAGCGGTCGTCGCGGCCGGCCGGGCGCTCCTAGAAGAGAAGCCCAGGACCCGCGCCGAGCTGCGGCCGTTGCTCGCCGAGCGGTGGCCCGACCACGATCCCGGCGCCCTCGCCCATGCCGTCGGTTATGTGGTGCCGCTGGTCCAGGTGCCGCCCCGCGGCGTCTGGGGCAAGGGCGGGCAGGCAACCCTCGCCCTGGCAGAGACCTGGCTAGGCCGACCGCTGGACCCCGATCCGTCGCCGGACGACACGGTCGTCCGCTACCTGGCCGCGTTCGGCCCGGCCAGCGTCAAGGACATCCAGACCTGGTGCGGTCTCACCCACCTGCGGGCGGTGATCGAAGGCCTGCGCCCGCGGCTGCGCGCCCTCCGCGACGAGCAGGGGCGCGAGCTGCTGGATCTCCCCGACGCACCACGGCCCGACCCGGACACACCTGCCCCGCCGCGCTTTCTGCCCGAGTACGACAACCTGCTGCTCTCCCACGACGACCGCGGCCGCGTCTACACCGGCGGCTACCGACCGCCGCCCCTGGCGGGCAAGGGCGGGTTCATCGGCAACGCGCTCGTAGACGGCTTCTTCCGCGCCACCTTCGCGATCGTGCGGGAGAAGGACCAGGCAACGCTCCAGATCGTGCCGTTCGACCGCTTCTCCCAAGCGGACGTCGAGGCCCTGACCGCGGAGGGCTCCCGACTGCTCGACTTCGTCGCCGAGGACGCCGCCCACGACGTGCGATTCGCCGCACCAGGATGAGCCTGCCACGACCGACGAGTTGGTGCATTCGTCCGGAATACGCTAGAGCGAGGCGCGCGAACCGGTCGCTCTGCAGTTCATTGCAACATAGATGGCATCGCCACCCAAGGTTGTCTATGCTGCTGCCCGTTATTCGTCGTGTTGGGGATATGAAGGGAGAAAAACATGACGACGAACGCTGCGAGGCGCGCGCTCCCGCTATGGCTGCTGGCATTGCTAGCCGCGGTGCTGGCCACGGTCGCGGTGGCGGCCTTCGGTGGAGAGTCGCGGGCGCAGGCGGGCGCCCCCGACCCTAGCGTCACGAAGACCGTCAAGCCCAAGACGGTCACGGTGGGTGAGCAGCAGGTCTACAACATCAACGTGACCAACCAGGGCAACAGGGTGTCCAGGGCCGTGGTCCTGACCGACCCGCTGCCGCGCAACGTGCGGTTCATCCGGGCGAGCACCAGCAGACAGGTCCCAGGAAGCTGTGGGAACGTTGGGGGCACCGTCAGGTGCCAGCTCGGGAACATCCAGGCCGGCGACCGTGTAAACGTCAAGATCTTCGTCAGGACCACCAAGGTCGGCCGCTACGTAAATCGGGTGTTCATCGACCATGCTACCGCCGGGCTCGAGCTCGACGGCTCGGACAACTCAGACAGGGCCGTCCACCGGGCCGTTAAGGACCGCAAGGACCGCAAGGACCGCAAGAAGAAGTGCGGCGGCGTCCAGGCGAACCCGGGCAACAACGGCGCCCAGGCGTGTGCCACCGGTGTCGTGGCGAACGCGCGCGACTAGGCCGCAGCCAGACGCATCTTTCTCGGGCGGGGCTCCTTCGGAAGCCCCGCCCCTCTCGTTCTCGCTCCGTCGGACCCGCTAGGTAGCGACTCGTATCATGCGTGCGTTGCTAGACTGGTATCGCTGGTCCCTGCGGATAATTCTCCCCGTCCGGACGCGAAGGGTCTTGCGTCGAGACGAAACGTCAATACCTCGGCACCTCAGCGTCCACGTCCGAGTAGGCGTCTAGGCCGCCCTCGAGGTTGAGGACGCGGGCGAAACCGGCGCGATCCAGGGCCTGGGTGACGTGGGCGCTGCGGGCGCCGTGGTGGCAGATCACCACCGTCTCTGCCGACGGGTCCAGCTCCGTGAACCTCTCCTGGATCTCGCTCAAGGGCACGAGCGTCGACCCTTCGATGCGGGCCAGCTCGAACTCCCACGGCTCGCGCACGTCGAGCATCACGGGCTCCTCTCCGGCGTCGAGCCTGCCTTTGAGCTCGACCGGCGTGATGCTCTCGTAGTCGGGCCTGCGCACCGCGCTAGAACTCGTAGTCGACGACGATGCGGCTGGTCGTTGTGGCCTCGAGCTTCTCCACGACGGCGAGGTGCGCCGGGTGCTGCATGTATTCCTGCAAACCGTCGGCGTCCTCGAAGCGGGCGAAGAGCGCGTGCGTGTACCCCCCGGAACGCCCGCTGAAGTCCTCCCCCACCGAGAGGTCCACGGTGCTCGCGACCTCGTCCTTCAGGCCGCGGATGGAGGAGAGCAGATCCTCAACCTCCTCCGGCGAAGCATCCTCCTTGACGGCAATGAACACGAGATGGTCAACCATCACCCTCCTTTAGACCCAAGTTTACTCGCACCGAGTTCGACCTCGTAGCTCCTGGCACCGGCCACACGATACGCCCATCGGCTCGGTCCAGCTTCTCGTTGAAAGGTGCATCACGTAACCTTATCAAGCCACGCCCGTCAAAGCCCCGGTACCCACGGCCGTGAGCCTTCAATTCTCGTCCATCTCGAACCCCGCACGGTAGCGTTGGCGCGCGCCTCGAGCCTTAAGTCCGGCCAGTGACGCCTCGCTGGCTTTGATCCGCTGGAATCTGACGCCCCTGTTCGCGGTCGAGATCGCGGACATCCACGAGCTAATAGATGTTGGACAGTGAGAACCATGGTCACTAGTCCACCCAGGCTAGTCCACAGGGGCTAGGGAAAGTTAGCGCAAAAACATGACGCTCGGGACCGGGCTCAATGATAACTTCCGTACAAACGCCATCGACCACGCCATTCGACCGAAGGAGACACGATGAATACCGATCGCGAGGGCCATCCCGTACGAGGCAGAGGCGGCGGGATCAGGAAAGGCTTCGCGCTGACCGCCGCCGCCCTCATCGCCGGCGCCATGTTGGCAACCACGGCGTGGGCTATGCCCACCGGAAACGGGGTCAGGGCCGATCACAACATCTCCGTCTTCCACAACCTCGACTTCGTCGCCGCCTTCGGCTACGTCGTCGGGGAGCAGTTGACGGTCGAGGTTTTCAGGAACGGAAACCTGATCGGCACCGCCAGCGGTCCCGCACAGAACATCGACGAAGGGCTACCCCAGAACGGGGCGCTCGAAGTCAACCACGGCCCCGAGGGCGCGCCCCTGCCAGGAGACTGTTGGACCGGCGCCGTCCCGGACATCCGCCCCGGCGACCGCGTCGCGGTCACCGACAGCAACGACGTCACCGACGAGGTCCTCGTGGACAGGATAACCATCACCAAGGGCCCCTACGACGTGACTAGCACCGTGCGCAACAAGACCGACGTCGCCGTCGAGGGGCGCGCCGCCTACGCCGATGGGCGGCCCATCCCGATAGCGAAGCTAAACTCGGGCGAGCTCAGGCAGGCCGAGCCCAGGTTCCGGGCCACACCCAACAAGGTGGAGAGGATCCCGGGCAGCACCGATCGCTGGAGGGCGACCTACAGGGCCCCGTACAGGATATTCCAGATAAAGGACCCGCTTACGCTCCAGCAGCAGAAGCGCGCCGTCCTCAACGGCGACCATGCCATGGGCTACGGGCACGTCGCGCCATTGCCGACGGAGACACAACTTGTCGAGGGTCTCGGCGGTGGTGGCCCTGCTGTGGGCTGCTAGTCCCCCGCAGCACGTCACGCTGCCCGAGAGGGAGGTCCCGGGTTTCGCCGGGACCTCCCTCTCCGGTATCTCAGAGATACCGGCGCTCGGACTCGTCTATCTTGTAGTCGTTGATCGAAGCGTCGCGGCGGCTCATGAGCCCGGCGTCGTCGAACTCCCAGTGCTCGTTGCCGTGGCTGCGCCACCACTGGCCGTCGCGGTCCCGGCTCTCGTACTCGAAGCGCACCGAGATACGGTTGCCCTGGTAGCACCAGAGCTCTTTCATGAGCCGGTAGTCGAGCTCGCGGGCCCACTTGCGCCTCAGGAAGGCCACGATCTCCCCGCGGCCCTCGAAGAACTCGTCGCGGTTGCGCCACCGGGAGTCTTCGGTGTAGGCCAACGACACCTTCTCGGGATCCCTGGTGTTCCAGGCGTCCTGCGCCATCCGGACCTTCTGGAGCGCCGTCTCCTCGGTGAACGGCGGCGTCGGTGGACGCGCTTTCGAGGCCCCTGACTGCTGCATCTGCCCTGCCTTTCTCCCCGCGTCTCCCTGCCGACAATATAGGAACCGCCGGCGTCCCCGTCAAGGGTAATGGCGCCGTCGCCGGGACCTGCGCGGGAACCTACGCGTAGAAGTTGCGGTCCCAGCGGAAGCCCTTCAGGAGCCGTATCTGGTCCGCGGGCAGCCCTTCGCCGTCGGCGACGGCCATGTTCCGCTCGACGTTGCGTACGGAGCGCATGCCAGGGATCACGGTAGAGACCGCCGGGTGGCTCAGGACGTAGCGGAGGGCGACCTCCGCGATCTCGCCCTCGGTCACGCCAAGCTCGGAGACAATGGCCCGGACGCGCTCGTAGACTTCCCGCTTCCGATCTCCGCGGAAGTAGTGGTTGCGGAAGTCTCCCTCGTCGAACTCCGTCTGCGGTGTGATCCTGCCGGTCAATGCGCCCTCGTCGAACGGGACCCGCACGATCACCCCCACCCCCCGTTCCTGGCAGGCGGGCAAGAGTTCGTCCTCGGGGCTCTGGTCGAAGACGTTGTAGATGACCTGCACCGTGTCGACGAGGCCGCTCTCGACAAGCGCGATGGCGTTGGAGGCCTGATGGTCGTTTATCGAGATGCCAAAAAAGCGGATCTTGCCCTCCCGCTTGAGGTCCCCGATGGCCTCCTGCCAATCCCCCTGGCCGAGCCACTCGTCCTGCCAGACGTGGAACTGCTGCAGGTCTATGGCGTCGAGCCCGAGGTTGCGGAGGCTGATCTCCGTGCACTCTCTGACGTGGTCTGCGGGGAACGTTTCGGACGGGTCGAGCCCGGGAGGGGCCGGCCAGACCCCGTTCTTCGGGGGGATCTTGGTCGCGACGTGAACGGTCTCGTCCCTCTCCCCGACCACCTGTCCCACGAGCCGCTCGCTGTGGCCCTCGCCGTAGCCGAGCGCCGTGTCGATAAAGTTGAGGCCGAGGTCTATGGCCCTGTCGAGGGCCCTCAAGGACTCGTCGTCTTCGGCGCCCAGCCAACCGCTCTTGCCGATGCCCCAGGCCCCGTATCCAACCTCCGAGACCTCGAGCCCCGTACTGCCAAGCTCTCTGTAGTGCACCCGATCCTCCGTCCGTACCGCCTGCCGGATGATGCGTCTCTCTTCCTACCACGGCGCCGACCGCGCGAAACTGGCGGCCGCCACTTCTACCCGCGGCGTTTATAATGCTTGCGTGAGGGAGGCAGGACAGCGGTGAAGATCCTGGACGAGCGTCGGGAGGCGCTGGTCGAGAGGGAGCATGCGCTCCTGGAGGGTCTCGTAGAGTTTCTCAAGGGTTTCGGCGCGCCGGCCGAGGACGGGGTACTCACACGGCGGGCGCTCTCGGACCTGGAGGCGCTTTTCCTGCTCGTCATCGTTGGCGAGTTCAACTCTGGCAAGTCCGCTTTCGTCAACGCGCTGCTCGGGGCGGACATCTCGCGGGAGGGCGTGACGCCGACGACGGACAGGATCACGCTGCTGCGTTACGCGGAGGAGCCCGCCGAACGCGAGCGGCGGGACGGGGTCCTCGAGCTGGGCTACCCCAACGACTTTCTGCGCGAGATCTCCATCGTCGACACCCCGGGGACGAACGCCATTATCCGCCACCACGAGGAGCTATCCCGGGGCTTTGTGCCGCGCAGCGACCTGGTCTTGTTCGTCACCTCCTCCGAGAGGCCCCTCACCGAGAGCGAGCGCGGTTACCTGGAGCTGATCCGAGACTGGGGCAAGAAGATCTTGCTTGTGGTGAACAAGGCCGACCTACTGCCGGACGACTCGGCGGCCGAGCAGGTTCGCGCGTTCGTCGGTGACGGAATCCGGTCGGCCCTGGGCCTCTCGCCCCCGATCTTTCTCGTCTCCTCACTCCTCGCCCGCAAGGCGAAGGATGCCCGGAGCCCCATGGAGCGCGGCGCCCTGCTGAAGGCTAGCGGGTTCGCCGAGCTGGAAGCATACATCGCGGACCTTCTGGACGAGGAGGGCCGGGTGCGGCTCAAGCTGGAGAGCCCTCTGGGCGTGGTCGAGGAGCTGGCCCGCCGTTACCGGGGGGCGGTGGACGAGCGCTTGAGCGTGCTGGAGGAGGACTTCAGGACCTCCGAGAACGTGGAGGCCCAGCTCGCGCTCTACAAGGAGGACATGAAGCGCGACTTCGAGGCGCGGCTCGCCGAGATAGAGAACATCGTGTTCAAGATGAGCGAGCGGGGCGACGCCTGGCTGGAGGAGAACATCCGGCTGATCAACATCGGGGAGCTTTTCCGCCAGGAGAGGATCCGGGACCGTTTCTCGCGGGAGGTCCTCTCCGACACCGAGGACCTCGTAGACGAGCGGGTGGACGAGCTGGTCGACTGGATGGTGGACCGCAACCTCAAGCAATGGCGCGCCGTCGTCGAGTACGTGGAGAGGCGCCGCCGGGCCCGCTACGACGAGGAGATGATCGGCGAGGTCCGCGACGACTTCGAGTACAACCGGGGCGAGCTGCTGCGATCGGTAGGCAAGAACGCCACCGACGTCGTGCAGCGCTACGACCGGGAGCGGGAGTCGCAGGAGCTGGCAAGCTCTATCCAGGGAGCCGTCGCCCAGACCGCGGCGCTGGAGGCGGGCGCCCTGGGCATCGGGGCCGTCGTCGTCGCGCTCGCCACCACGCGCTTCCTCGACGCCACGGGCATAATCGCGGCGGCCATCATCGCGGGGTACGGTCTCTTTGTCCTGCCGAACCGGCGGCGCAGGGCCCGCGAGGACTTCCGGGAAAAGACCGAAGGCTTGCGTGAACGGCTCGGCGAGGTGATCCGACGCCAGTTCGACGCCGAGCTCGACCGCTCCGTGGAGAAGATGCGCGACGCGATAGCCCCCTACACCCGCTTTGTCCGCACCGAGCACGCCCGCATGACCAGGGCCAGCGCGGACCTGTCCGAAATCGTCGCCGAGGTGGACGCCCTGAAGTCGGAGATAGCAGCCCTCGGCGTGGGAAGCGGCACGCCCGAAGGGCCTTGACCGGCTACAACACCCCCAGGGTAAGTGTTATCATGCGCAGCCGCAAGCAAAACGGGGGGAGTTGACGACCGGCAATGTTGCGGTCTAGACCGCACATCCATGCGAAGCTCCGCGAGAAAGCGCGGGCGAGGCGAACCGCGCAACGTCTGGGCGGCCAAGCCTCGGACGCCAGGGAGCGGGAGGGCAAGGGCGTGCGGCTGCCGTACATGCCCGGCCTCGACGGGCTACGGGCGCTGGCCGTCATCGCGGTCCTCCTCTACCACGGAGGCATGGTCTGGTTGCCGGGCGGTTTCCTGGGCGTCGAGGTGTTCTTCGTCCTGAGCGGGTACTTGATCACCGCGCTGCTCGTGGCAGAGTACCGTCATACGGGCAGGATCGACCTCAAGACGTTCTGGATCCGGCGGGCGCGAAGGCTCTTGCCCGCGCTCTACCTGCTCGTGGTCGTCTGCCTGGTGTTCGCCGTGCTGTTCTTGCCCGGCGAGGTGGCCCGCCTGCGCTACGACGCCCTCTCGGCGTTCGGGTACGTCACCAACTGGTACCTGATCTTCGAGCAGCAGTCCTACTTTGAGGCCATCGGACGTCCGTCGCTGCTGAAGCACCTGTGGTCGCTGGCCGTCGAAGAGCAGTTCTACATCCTCTGGCCGCCGGTGCTGGCCCTGGGGTTTGCCCTGGGGGCCCGCAACTGGCGTCTGCGCCGGCTCATGTTCGTCGCGCTGACCGGAGCCGCCGCCTCGGCCCTGCTGATGGCGGCCCTGTACAGCCCCGGTGCCGACCCGTCGAGGATCTACTTCGGGACGGACACCAGGGCGACGGGCCTGCTCCTGGGGTGCGCCCTGGCGCTGGTCTGGAGCCCCGGCGCCCGCGCATCGTCCGCGACAAACCGCTCGGACCGCCTCGAAAGTCTCCGCCGCGACGGGTTCAGGGGCCGGCTGCGACGCAAACTGGGGTGGATGACGCCCCTGCTGCTGGACATCGCGGGGCTCGCCGCCCTGGCCGGGCTCGTCTGGTCCAGCCTGCGGATCGGGGAGTTCGACTCCTCTCTCTACCAGGGCGGGTTCTCTCTGGTCGCCCTCTCCACCGCCGCCCTGATCGCCGTGATCGCCAACCCACGCTCGCGCGTGGGCAACGGCATGCTCGGGTGGGGTCCGCTGCGCTGGGTGGGCGAGAGGTCCTACGGTATCTACCTGTGGCACTGGCCGATCTACGCCGTGACCCGCCCGCAACTCGACGTGCCCCTCGACGGGTTACCCCTGCTGGCGCTGCGCCTGACCGCCACGCTCGTGCTCGCCGAACTCTCCTACCGGTACGTCGAGATGCCGATCCGCAGGGGCGCCGTGGAACGCGCCTGGCGAACGTACCGCTGGACCAGGGGGCTTCCCGGCCGGGAGCTGCGTATCCGATGGACGGCGGCGGCCGTTCCCGTCCTGATCCTCAGCGTCGTCCTGAGCGTTGCGATAGTCCAGGCCCGCCCTCCGGAGCCCCCCTCGTACCTGGCCACGAAGCAGATCCACATCTCCGATGAGGGTGATGCCGCGGGGTCCGGCGAAGGCGACCAGGCGGCGACGGAGTCCGGAACGGGGCCAGCCGCTCAGCCAGAGCCCCCGCCCCAAGAGGGCCGCGAAACGGTGCAGACTCAGGGTACCGCGGCGGACGACAGAGCCGCAAAGGACGGGGCGGCGGGCGGCGAGCGTCCAGCGGCCGGGGCGGGCGACACCGCCGGCGCTGGGCCCCAGAGGGTCAGTGCCATCGGGGACTCGGTGATGCTGGGTTCGGCGACCCCCTTGCAGCGGCAGGTCGACGAGCTGTCCGTGATGGACGCCGAGGTGGGCATGCAGGTCGCGGCCGCCATCGAGATCCTGCGCTCGCATCGCGCCACGGGGCAGCTCGGGGACGTCGTCGTCGTGCACCTGGGCAACAACGGCACCTTCACCGACAGACAGTTCAACCAGATGATGCGCGTGCTCTCCGACGTCGACGAGGTCGTGTTCGTGAACGTGAGCGTACCGCGCGCCTGGGAAGGCCCGAACAACGAGGTGATCTCCGCCGGAGTCCAGCGCTACCCTAACACGACGCTCGTCGACTGGAAGGCCGCCAGCGCCGGTCATCCGGAATACTTCGTGAGCGACGGTGTACACCTGCAGCTGCCGGGCCAACGGACCTACGCGAACCTGATCGCCGCCCAGATCTAACACGGTCGGTCGCGCTAAATCGGCCGGAAAGCTCCGGTACGGTCCCGAGCTGAGGGGCGGTTTCCCCTCGTGGGTTCGGTTAGTCGGTGTGCTCCCCCGGTCCGGGGTTGTGACTCATGTCGGGGGCGCCGGTCGAGCCCTCGGAGAGCTGCTCGGGCTCCTCGACGCCGTTCAGGGCTAGCTCCAGCTCCTGCTCGTCGACCGGGTAAGCCAGGCCAAGCCTCTCTGTGAGCGTCCTGTCGAGCTGATCTTCGGATAGCTCCCGAGTCTGTCCGGCCATCGCCGCCGCGTCCGCATCCGCGGTACCGAAGTCGTTGATCATCAACGCCACCAGCTTGCGCTCTTTGATCTCCCTGTCCATCTTTCCCTCCCCGGCGGTCGCCGCCGCCAACCGTGTTTCGAGATCCCTAACGCGAGCCTCGAGCTGCGCGATGCGCCCGTTTTTCTCCCGGCACTTCTCCCGCCAACGATTCCGGATGCTCTTCTCGAACGCCACGGAAGACTTGAGGACCCGCCGGTACTCGGCCTCGACCCGGGCACGCTCTTGTTCGACCCGCCGCTCCGCGTCCATACGAGGAGAGTGTAGCGTAAAGGGTCCCGATCACGGCGTGAGTTGCTCTACTCTACGAAATCCGACGCCGGGGACGCGGACGCCTTACCCCGAGCGTCTCCCGCCGGCCTCCGCTAACCGCGCGAGATCGGCGGCACGGAGTCCTAGCGCTTGCCATAGCTCTGGCGGCCTCCGCACCACGAACGGGCAGAACAGCCCCGCCAGAAAGCGAGCCATCCCGTCCAGATCGTCCACGGCACAGTTCATGAGCACTCCGCCCTCCGCCTCTTCCAGGGAGGCGAGCATCGGCGTTACCTGTTCCCTGGCGCGCTCCATGCTCGTCTCTAACAGGACTTCGACCTCCCACGGTCCGTGAGAGTCCGCCACGGCCCGCAGCACCGCCCCAGGGGTCTCCAGCCCGGCGGGTCGCTCGAATACCTCCTCATGGGTTTCCGATTCGATCACCCTGTCGAGCCTGAAGAGGCGCGCGTCTCTCCGCAGGTGGCAGTGGCCGAAGAGGTACCATCGGCCCTCCCTCTGCACCACGGCGTAGGGGTCCACCGACCTCAGGGTCTCCTCGCCGCGGGCGGATCTATACCGCAACCGCACGCTCCGCCTCTCACCGACCGCCCTGGCAAGCTCCGAGACCAGTGCGCCATCCGGCTGGCTGGCGGGCGCATCCACCGCCAGGGTGACGGCCCGTTCCAGCACCCGCAGCCGCCCCCGCAAGGCCTCGGGCATAACCCGCTCGACCTTCGCCAGCGCGCCCTCCACGGCCGGCGCCACGCCAGAGAGCCCGAGCTGCCGCGCGGCCAGGAGCGCGAGCGAGAGCCCCAGCGCCTCCTCGTCGGTGAACATCAGCGGCGGCATCTTGCGGCCCGGCCTGATCCGGTAGGCGCCGTACCTGCCCCGCTCCCCCTCCACCGGTATCCCCAGATCCTGCAACGTCGCGACGTAGCGGCGCACCGTGCGCCCGTCCACCTCGAGCCTCCGGGCCAGCTCCCCACCCGTCATCCTGCGCGCCTGCAACAACTCGAGGACCGTCAACACCCTGGCCGTGGCACCATGCATCCCGCCTCCCGCCGGTCCGCCCCAGAACGTCCCGTCCCGAGTAAGCCTCCAATTAGGACAGATTGTGCCCACTAACCCCGGTACCCTCAAGGGGCAAAGCGAGCGAAGGAGGAGGACAAAGGATGCTGCGGGGACTCACCACCGTCAGTTTCTACGCGCCGGATCCGGCGGCGGCCGCGGAGTGGTACGCCGAACTGTTGGGTATCGAGCCGTACTTCCAGCGCCCGGAGGAAGGTCCGCCGGCCTACGTGGAGTTTCGCCTCGGCGACTACCAGCACGAGCTGGGCATAGTCGACAGCCGCTACGAGCCCCACGGCTCGGCGACCGGACCGGCGGGTGCCATCGTGTTCTGGCACGTCGACGATGTGCCCGCGACGCTGGAGAAGCTGCTGTCGATGGGAGCAAAAGAGCACGAGGCGCCCACGGAGCGCGGCGAGGGCTTCGTCACGGCCTCCGTAGTCGACCCGTTCGGGAACATCCTGGGCGTCATGTACAACGCGCACTACCTCGAAGTTCTGGGCTCTACCTGGCACTCGTGACCGGCGGAGCCCGGTATCGTCGGAATCCCGGACGTCGCGCGTAACGGGTCCCACAGAACAATCGCTACGACGGTCGCAAAATACCGGGACTAGGTAAAGGCGATGCAGGAAGGCAGGAGGCGCCCGTGGGCAGTGTGCTGGACGGATTGGTGCGGGGTACGAGGACGGTGTTCGAGAGGCCCGAGCTCGCGGCCGGGTTGTTCTTCGTTGCCCTGGTGGGGGTTTGGATCACCTCCCGCAACGACACCCGATGACAAACGATAAGGGAGGTCAACGCTGAACGCTTTACGACAGCTCTCGGAACTGGTGGTACGCGCCACAAGGAAAGTCTTGACGGACCCGCGCCTTTTGTTCGGGCTAATGGCCGTCTCCCTGCTGGCCAAGCTGCTATTCGCGCCTCCTAACAAAGGGAAGTAAAGGCCCCGCCGGTGCCTTGGACAGACCGCCCTCCGGCAGCGAGGACAATCTGGGCTACGGCGCGGTCCCCTGTCTCATGAGCTCGGACAGCCGGGCCGAAGGGTTGATGAGGTCCGGGTCCGTGACGACGTCGAGCAGGGCTACGGTCTCCGAAGCGACGGCTTCGCGTAGCGCGGGCTGGAGGTCTCCAGGGTCGCGCACGGTGTACCCCGTCGCGCCCAGGCTGCGGGCGTAGCCGGCGAGGTCCACCTCACCAATGTCGGCGCCGGCCGTGCGCCCGATCTCCCTGGCCTGGTGCATGGCGATCGTGCCGTGCAAGCCGTTGCGGAACACGACGACGACGATCGGAGCGCCGTAGCGGACCGCAGTCTCTATCTCCTGGCCGGTCATGAGAAAACCGCCGTCCCCGCAGCAGGCGACGACGGTTCTTTCGGGTGCGGCGAGCTTGGCCGCGACCGCCGCCGGCACGCCGTACCCCATCGCGCCGTTGGTGGCGGCGAGCTGGGAGCGTGGGTGCCCGTAGCGCCAGTAGCGGTGCAGAAAGGCAGAGAAGTTTCCGGCGTCGTTGGTCATGACCGTGTCCTCGGGCAGAACCTCGCGCATGGCGCCAACCACCTCGGCCGGGTCAATGCCGCCCTCCGACCGGCTTGGCGGGACGGTGCTCGACTCCAGGTAGGCTCGATGGGCGTCCTCCCAGCTTCGGCCTGGGCGCGTGGAAGGCGCGCGCGCGACGAACGCTTCCAGGGCCGCCCGCGAGTCCGCCACGATAGCCCGCTCAACGGGGACGGTCGCGCCGGCCTCCACGGGATCCACGTCCACCTGGATCACGGGCTGGTCGGCCCGCGGCAGCGTGTAGCTCTGCGTGGTGATCTCGCTCAAACGGCACCCGACGACGAGCACGAGATCCGCCACCTCCAGCGCCTCTAGCGTCTCGGGCGGCGTGCCGAGCGTGAGGTGCCCGAGGTAATTCGGGTGCCCGTTCGGGAAGACGTCCTGACGGCGGAACGCGCTGTAGACCCCGACGCCCCACGCCTCGGAGAAGGAGACCAGCGCCTCCCTTGCCTCCTGCGCACCGCCACCGGCGACCACCACCGGACGTCGCGCCTCGGAGAGCCTGCGGGCCACGAACCCGGCATCGTCGGGGCCGGGCACGGGCCGTGGAGGGGACGGCGGGCTCCAGGTTCCCGCGTCCGGAACCTCCTCGCCCAGGATGTCCGCCGGCAGGGCAAGCATGACGGGGCCTGGCCGCCCTGAGGTCGCGATCCTCAACCCCCGGGCCACCAGCTCCGCGAGACGGTCGGGGCGGTGCACGGTTATGGACCACTTGCAGATCTGGCCGTAGAAGGCGGTCAGGTCCACCTCCTGAAACGCCTCCCTGCCCAGAAAGTCGGTCTCGACCTGCCCCAGCAGCACGACCATCGGGGTGGAGTCCTGGCGGGCCGTGTGGACCCCGATAGCGAGGTTGGAGGCACCCACGCCCCTGGTGGCCATCGCGACGGCCGGCACCCCGGTGAGCTTGGCGTCGGCCTCGGCCATGAACGAGGCGCCCGACTCGTGGCGCGTCGAGATCAGGTCCAGTTCCGGGCGCGCCTCGACGCCGTCGAGCACCTCCAGGAAGCTCTCCCCCGGCACGGTGTAGAAGCGCCGCACGCCGGCCGCCGCCAACATTTCGACCGCGACGTGCCCCGCCTTGCCGGTCGAGCCCTCGCCCATCCTGCCTCCCATCCTACGATCGCGTGAACGATGCGCCCGCCCCCGCGGGCTCCCTCGACATCCTACACGCTCCCGACCGCCACGGGGCCAGGGGCCGTCGGGGTCGCGGGGGCCGCCTCCTGGCCCTATAGTGGCGGGATCGTGCGGAACGTGACCGACAACCGTCCGGCGCCGGAGGTCGTGGTCGTCGGCTGCGGCGTGATCGGCCTGACGGCGGCCGTGCTTCTGCGCGAGGCGGGGCTGGACGCCAGGATCGTGGCGTCCGCGCCACCGTCGGGGACCACCTCGATCGTGGCCGCCGCGCTCTGGTACCCGTACAAGGCTTATCCCGAAGACTTGGTCCTCTCCTGGGGCAACAGGACGTTCGAGGTACTGCAAGAGCTCTCTGATGTCCCTGGCAGCGGGGTTAGCATGCGCGAGGGCATCGAACTCTACCACCATCCCGCCCCAGATCCGTGGTGGGCCGGCGCCGTGGCCGGAGGGGTAAGGCGATGCGCCGCGGAAGAGCTTCCGCCCGGCTACGCGGACGGCCTCGCGTTCACCGCGCCGGTGATCGAGATGCCCATCCACCTCCGCTACCTCACCAACCGTTTCGCCGCCGCCGGCGGGACCATCGAGCAGCGCGAAGTCTCCTCCCTCGACACCTTCGGCGACGCGCGCGTCGTCGTAAACTGCTCCGGTCTCGGAGCCCGAAAGCTGGCAAACGACCCTTCTATGGAGCCGATCCGCGGCCAGATCGTGCGCGTGCGCAACCCCGGCCTCAGGCGGTTCGTCCTCGACGACGACAACCCCGCAGGCGTCACCTACATCATCCCCCGCTCGGGGGACTGCATCCTCGGCGGAACCGCCGACGAGGGCTCCTGGGACACCGAACCCGACCCGAAGACCGCCGCCGGCATTCTGGAACGATGCGCAGCACTGGAGCCGCGCCTGCAAGACGCCGAAATACTCGAACACAAGGTCGGCCTACGCCCGGGCCGTTCCGAAGTCCGCCTGGAAAAAGAAGTACCAGCCGACGGCCCCACCATCCTCCACAACTACGGCCACGGCGGCTCCGGCGTCACGCTCTCCTGGGGCTGCGCCGAAGAGACGCTCCGCTTGGTAGCCCGCTCCGGCTGACGCCTCCGCTTGTCAGCCCGCTCCGGCCTTGTCAGGCCTCCGCTCTCAGCCCGCCGCCTTGCAGGCGGCTTTCAGCCGACCGCAAGCGTGCGTGGGTTCGCGACGTCCCCGCGTCCGTCCAGCGTCCAGGCGGTGCCTTGCCGTACATGGGGCGTGCGCGGGCGTGGCCGGGTTGCTACCGAATGTAAGAAGCTGAGAGCGAGGCGAAGCCGAAGCGCGCTGAAAGCGAGGACCGAAGGTCCGATGCGGGCTGAGAGCGGAGGCCTGACAAGGCCGGAGCGGGCTGACAAGCGGGCGACCGAAGGTTGCCCACGTGCTGACTAGCTCTTCCGGCGGGTCCACCATCTAGATGGAGCTGGGCCTAGCAGCTCCTCCTCCAGGGCGGACTCGACGTCTCGCTTCAGGGGCCCGAGCTGACGGCTGACCCGGGACGTCATCCTCTTTCTGACCTTGGGGTAGCCTTTCTCGCCTATCTCGACGGCCAGCCGCGAGTGGAGGGTCTCGGATCGCTCGACGAAATCCTCGATCTTTCTCCGGGTACCCTGCGTCAGCCACAGCGACCGCGGCAGGTAGCGATCGGAGAACTCGGTCAGGAGGCCGGCAACCCTCTCCGCCCGCTCGCGCTCGTCCCCACGGTCCAGGTCCCCGTACAGGGACGCCCAAGCGACGAAACCGCGGTAAACGGCCGCTACCAGGGCCCGAACCTCTTCGACCGCGTAACGCTGTCGTTCGACGCGCACGCGCTCGCCCCCCATCGTCTGCAAACCGCGTCCCCCCTCAATGTGGCCGTCTCTTGAAGCCACCCACAACGCGTTGCGGGCACCTGCACACCGTAGCACAAGATGCGGGAGTTTTGGACGCCCGGTTCGGTCCGTCAGACCGAACTAGACGAACCTCCCCATCTCCGACCAAAGCTTTGATTGGAGGGACGGATTGTGTGTGCCGTCCGGCGTGGCTGACCACGCCATGTAAGGGGAGTTCACCAGACCTGCGGGCGAGAGTATCCTCGGCGGTCCGAACGCACGACGGCGAGCAGGACCTGGGTCAAGCGGGTCTCAGGTGCCGCGGGGGTGCAGGATGCGGTCCCACAGGCCCTCTATCTCCCTGTCAACCTCCCCCAGCGCCTGGCTGATGCGGAGATCCTCCAGACGCTCGCGCATCGGGTGCCCCTGGGGGAAGGACCTCGTCAGATGCTCTAGGCCCGCCAGCCGGTCCCGGACCAGCTCAGCCTTGCGCAGCTCTTCCGCCGTCTCATCCCGCCGTCGCTTGCCCGCCCTGATCTCGGCCGGATCGTGCTCCACCACCACCTCCCGATCGAGTACCGGACATCCTAAGCTATGCACTGGACCGTGGGCAAACAGGATCCCCGAAGTCCGGGTCGTCCCTCCGGGTCGTCCCTTTTGGTCGAGCCTCGCGTGACCTCGGGCCGCCTGGTTTCCCGGCCCCGGACCACAAGGCCACGAACATCACGCGTTGTGCTCATGCACCCAGGGCGTCGCCCGGCAAGAGGCGTCCGAGGAAGGCGCCCCGTTCCACACACACCAGCCCCGCCGTTCCGTCGGCCGCCATCCCCCCGGGGGTTGGGTCGAGGGCGACGGCCGATACGCGGGCGCAGGGGCTGCACAGCACCGAGGCGATCTCCCCGCGCCAGCTCTCCTTGACCCGCCAACCGTCCTCGGCCCCGCGGTCCTCCAGGGACCAGAGGAACAGCTCGGCTTCCTCCTCGTGGCAGAAGATTGCCAGCGCCTCCCCCCCGCCCCCACTGACGGTCAGCGCCTCCAACGGGACGCCTTCGCGCTGCGAGATCAGCCACCACCTGGTGTCCTCCGATCCCTCGGACCAACCCGTCGTCCATTCCGCGTTTCCTTCGGCCAGCACCGTTTACCCTTTCCCGCTCCAGACCATTCCGGGCCCGCAAGATTCGCGGTCTCGGAAGCTTCACGGGAACATTTTTATGGGCAGCCCGGTTCCCGAGGGTGTTAGCGGACACGGAAATGCGCCTTCCGGACCGAAGATGGCCCGAACTGTGCAACGGTTTTGCGCCTTACGGTCCATGCCCGTTGAGCGAAGGGGTGGCACCATCGCGACACTAAAGAAACTAGCCGGACGGGATCCGGGGAAGGTGTCTGGTGCTATGCCTGCAACGACCGGTGCGCGAGCCGCGCCTCCCGCACTCCGGCCGTCCCCGGCGGCACCGCCGGGCGCGACGACGGGGACGACCCTCTTGGCGAGCCTCGAGGCGGCGGGGGCCCCGGCGCTCCCGCGGCGCTTCGCTGCGGGCGAGTTCGTCTACGCCCGCGGGGAGTCCGACCGGGGGCTGTGCGTACTGCTCTCGGGTACGATCAAGGTCTACAAGCCCTACGGTAACTTCCGGGAGGCTAGCGTGGGCCTGCTCAAAGACGACGGCATCTTCGGCGAGCCCTCCCCGCAGCCGGGCGGCCGCCACCGCGACTCCGCCGAGGCACTCTCGCCCTGCCTCGTGGCCGTGGTGCCCAAGGCCCGCCTCTGGGCCCACCTGGGGCGGGATCCGGGGTGCGCCGTCCCCCTGATGCTCGCCTTCTCCGAGTGGGCCACGCAGCGTGAGGCGACGATCGCGCGCCTTCTGATGCGAGGGGTCGGCGGCCGCCTCGCTTGCCTGCTGCTGGAGCTGGCGGATCGCTTCGGGGAGGAGGCCGAAGGAGACGGGGGCGTCTACGTGGGCGTGCGCCTCACCCACCACGAACTCGCCGACCTGGTGGCGTGCACGCGCGAGGCGGTTTCCCAGGAGGTGGGACGCCTGCGCCGCGCGGGCATCGTGCGGACGACGACGGGCGGGGGCTACCCCCACGAGATCGTCGTGCTCGACCGGCGCGGACTAGAGGAAGAGGCCCGAAGGGCGCGGTAGCCCTCCTCATAAGGCCGTCCTCAAGAGGCTCTTTCTGCGCGGGTAATGCCAGCGCAAACTAGCTCGTATAACCCGTTCCCGAGGCCGATTTCAGGGATTCACTCGGAGACGTACTGGACTTTCTCCTGAGCCGCAGTAAGAGCGCGCAGGCGAGCGGCGCCACCTTCCTTTCAGGGGCACGATGACGGTGAGCTCGGAGACCTGGCCGGCGCGGCGGCCAGCGCGGTTGGCGACCGCAGTTTCGATCTCGGAGCTGGCCATGGTGAACCTCCTGTAAGGCATGGGGTGACGAAGGTCGGTTTGGGCTGGACGGACCAGGGCGGCGGTCGCGCATGCCGTAGGTGGTGCTCCAGGGTCACCAAGCGGCCTTGAGTTCACGTTCCAGAACCTCGGCGGCGCCCCGAATCTCTCGCTCGAGGCAGCGATCGGCCCGCGGGAGCTCGGCGTCGAGGGTCTCTTCGAGCGGGGACTCGCTGAGAACTATCAGCGCGGCCTGCGCTTCTTCGAGCGCGTCGCCCAGATCCTTGATGTCGGCACGCGACATCCCGCGCCTGAAGTACGTCATCAGGCCGCGCGCGGTACCGTTCATCGCGGCGGATACCGGGATCGATGGCGGGAGGATGACCCCGAGCACGGCCCCGACTCCCAGACCGGTCCACACGGCGCGCGGAGTTCCCTTCTCACGCTTACGGACATGGACCTTGCCATCCCCGTCCTTGAAGACCAGAGCAGCGTCAAAAGCGCCGATGCTGCCGTCGGCCTTCAGGTCCTTGAGCACCTTGAAATCCGCGCGGGCGTCGGCGGTCGAGTTGTACCCGGCCAGATAGATGAACACGGGCTTCTCGGACATCAGTCCTCCTTTCTGAGGATGGGTCGGGGCTTCCTGTTGCTGTTTCCAGGTCTATTCAGGCTAAGCGCGGAGGGTCGTCGCAGCTTTCGCGACCGCTTCGGCTGTGCCCTTCGCGTCGCGTTCGGCGTCGAACATGCACCACCGGTTGGCGAGGCGCTCGGCGGCGGCGGGGTCGTGTGCGGGAAGCAAGACGCTCGGTTCGGTGCGGGCGAAGGCCTTGATCGCCCGCTGGCTGTCCAGCGAGGTCTGGACGTTCATGGTCACGCCGTCGACCTTGTCTTCGATCAGGTTCTGCTCGTTGTAGGTGAGGTCCCCGGCCAGGATGTACGTCACGTCCTCGCCGCGGACGATCACGTTCACCTGCCCGACCATGTGCCCCGGCGTCTCCACGATCGAGATGGAGCCGTCGCGCGTCAGGCCGGCCGAGCGCGCGAAAGGACCGAGAGGACCCGCGTCGAAGGCGAACGGCTTGGGATCGAACCACCGCGGCCAAGAGCCCGGCACGGCCCCGACGAGCCCGCGCTGGCGGCGCGCGGCGCGTAGGCCGTCCTCGGCGGCGAGGATCTCGGTGTGCGGAAAGTGGTGTAACCCGCCCGTGTGGTCGTGGTGCAGGTGCGTCATTATGAGCTGGCGGACGTCGCGGGCGGGGTCTATACCCATCTCCGTCAACCGCGGCCCGATCTCCTCCTCCGGCGCGACCTTTATCTGCACCGCGTACTGGAAGAAGGGGTTGGTGCGCGGCAGATAGTTCTTGAGCGAGTTGCGCGCGCTGTCTCCGGTATCGACGACGAACAACCCTTCCGGGTGCTCGATCAGGTAGCTGTAGATCGGCAACGGCCCGGCCCACTCCTTGTCCAGCATGATCTCCACCTTGCGCCGAGCCGGACTCCACTCAAGAGGAGCCTGCTCCTGGCGGCGGTGCAGGTTCGCCATCCCACTCTGGATCGCCGTGATCTTGACGTCCGGCCGTCCTTCTCTCTCCTCCACCATCGTCGACCTTCTCACTAACGCAACAACATGTTGCGACTACTCTACACCCGCTCGCGTGCAAACGCAACTTCTTGATGCGATAATTTCGCGCTATAGAGAAAAAAGATGAGTTCAGGGTTGGAACGCGCCGTACGGGTGGACGCAGCGCGCGCGTCCGTGAGGCGGTGCTGGCTGCTGCGCTGGACGAGCTGACGGAGTACAGTTTCGCTGGGATGAGCACGGCTCGCATCGCGGATCGTGCGGGGGTGCATCGCACCACGGTGCACCGGCGCTGGCCCGACCAGGCCGATCTCATCACGGAGGCTCTGCTGCAAGAAGCTGGGGCTGCCATCCCGATCCCCGACACCGGCACGGTGCGGGGCGACCTGAGGAGTCTGTTGCGGGACATCGCGGGCCTCATCGACTTCCCCGAGCGGCGGCGTAGGATCCGCGCGCTGCTCGCCGACGCGTCACGCTCGCCGCAGATCGGGGCCCTGGTCAGCAGGGTGTGGACTGCCCGCTTCGAGCTTGGGCGGGAGGTCATCGAACGTGGTGTGGCGCGCGGCGAACTGCGCACGGACATCCCGCCCGCCACGCTTCTCGCCACCTTTGTGGGGCCGTTGTACGTGCGCCTCCTGATCACCGACGAGCGCATCGACGATGAGTTCATCGAGGACGTCATCGATGCCGGGCTCGACGGCGTGCGGGCCGCACCGGGCGATCTTGGCGGCGACGGCCGCGCGTGATCCGATGGACGCTAGGTTGGATCCCTCAGGTCTGCACCGTGCGATCCGGCTCCCTGGCAAAGCACCCCAGCACCGCGCCGAAGGCGACCCAACCGGCCAGCGCAAGCCAGAAGGCCGCGAAAGAGTCGCTCAGATCCAGCAACAGCCCGAACACGGGTGGCGTGACGAACGAGCCGAGGTTTGTGATCGTGAGGCCCGCGCCCACGGTGGTCGCCGCCGCGCGCTCCGGCGCGGACTCGGAGACGATGACGACGTAGAGACCGTTCCAGCCGAGCAGAGAGAGACCCAGGATCCCGGCTAGGAGCGCTAGCAGTAGCGGCGATTCGTGTCCTCCGATAAAGCCAAGAACGAGGCAACATGGAACCGCGATCGCGCCGGCAACAACCATGGTTGGCACGCGCCGTCCCGCCCGGTCGGAGACCGCCCCCCAGCCGATGCGTCCCGCTATGCCGCCCACCTGCAGAACGGCCAGGATGGAGCCGGCCACCACGACGGGGATGCCCGCCTCCTCGTTCAGGAACAGGGTCAGGTAGGCCGTCGCCGACCATTGCGCCCCAACGAGCACGAACGAGTAGCCCGTCGCGGCCAGGAAGCTCCGGTCCTTCAGGATCGACCGCAGGGGCACCCGCGGTTGGGCAACCACGTGTTCTTCCGCGCGCGGTTCCCTGAAGAAGACGGCGAACAGGACCACCACCAGCAGGACGCCGCCCGCGCAGAACCCGATCGCGGCGGCCCATCCCACCTCGACCGCGAGCGGCGGCAGCAAGAGCGCCGCGAGCAACCCCCCCACCGGGATGCCGGTCTGCCTGATGCCCATCGCAAGCCCCCGCTGCGAGCGGGCGAACCAGGCCCTTATGGCCTTCGAGCCGCCGGGCGTCGAGCTGGACGCCCCGAAGCTGGCCAGGAGGAGGAGCGTGAAGAGCCACCAGAAAGCCTCTGCCCGGGTCGCGAGCAGGACGAGCAGGGCCATCCCCGCCACCCCCAGGGAGACGACCAACCGTTCTCCGCGGCGGTCGATGAGCAAGCCCATGAGGAACGTGGTCAGCGTCATTCCGCCGATGATGGCCGAGGAGAGGAGACCGAGCTGGGTCCGGGTGAGGTCGAGATCGCGGGCTAGCAGCGGTCCCAGGGCCGAAGGTGCCTGCTGCAGCATCGAGACCGAGCTCTGTATCAGGGTAGCCAACACCAGGATAGCCCATCGATAAGCCGGGGTGTTGCCCACCTTCACCGCCAAAGGATAGCCCAACGGCCCGCTGGATCCTGAGGCCTTCCCCTCCTCCGCCAGATCTCGGACCCGCCGGGAACCCGAGCATACTTTCGCCGCACCCTACCGGTATGGTTCAATACGAGCATGAAATATGGAATCTCGACGTTCGTGACAGACGAGGGCATCGCGCCGGGGGCTCTGGCCGCGGCGATCGAGGAGCGCGGTTTCGACTCCCTGTTCATCGCGGAGCACACCCACATCCCCCTCAGCCGCAAATCCCCCTGGCCGCGCGGCGGGGAACTTCCGCGCAGGTACTACAGGACCCTCGACCCCTTCGTCACGCTCACCGCCGCTGCCGCCGCCACCGAAAGCTTGCTCCTCGGAACGGGGGTGATCCTGGTTATAGAACGGGATCCCATCATCACGGCCAAGGAGGTCGCGAGCCTGGACCTCGTGTCCGGAGGTCGGGCGATCTTTGGCGTAGGTGTCGGCTGGAACCGCGAGGAGATGGAGAACCACGGCACGGACCCACGGACGCGCGGCAAGCTCATGGACGAGCGCCTCGGGGCGATGATAGAGATCTGGACCAAAGACGAGCCCGAGTTCCACGGCGAGTTCGTCGACTTCGACCCGATCGGAGCCTGGCCCAAACCGGTGCAGCAGCCGTACCCGCCCATCTACGTCGGCGGCGGCAACCGCGCCTTCGACAGAGTCGAGCGCTTCGGCGACGCCTGGCTCGCGAACGGGCTTCCGCCGGACAAGGTGAAGTCACTGCTGGGCGAGCTACGAGACGTTGCCGGGCGGGACGTACCCGTGACCGTGTTCAACGCCTCCAGTGAGCCGGCCGATCTGGAGGCATACGCGCAACTTGGCGTCGAGCGCGTCCTGATCAACCTGCCGACGGTGCCCGAAGACGAGTCCCTGGCGCAACTCGACGAACTTGCGAGGGTAGCCACAGATACCCGATGAAGGGTCGTCTGTAGGGAAAGATCGCGGAACTTCCACTTTTGCCCCACGACGAGGAATCGGGGTCAGGTGCAGCCTATTCCTCGTAGAGGACTTCGCCCCGAGAGAGCCGGCGGGCAATCTCGTAGGTCTGTCCCTGGGAACGCATCGTCGGAGAGTGGGCGGCCAGGTAGCGCGCGGCCGCGATCAACACGTGCACGCCGGCCGCCGTGCCCCGCAAGAGGGCGTGCTGAGCGTAGGCGGCTTCGACGGCCTGTATGGTGTGGAAGTTCCGGTCCTCCCTGAGGAGCAAGCCGCCCATTACGGCCAGCAACCGCTCGACGTTCCCGCCGCCACGCAGATGGCGGGCCACCAGTACCCCCGCCGCGTCCACCCGCTGCCGTTCGTCGAGCAGCGCCGGTAGTTCGGACAGGAGGGCCTCAGGCGCCTCCTCGCGGCCATCGGGCTCGGGCAGGCGCGTGGGCGGGACGTTGAGGAAGCGGTCGAGGTGGACGCTCATCGCCGCGTCGAAGACGCCCCGCAGCAGCTCGGGAGAGGGCGCGCGCCGCAGGCCCTGGTGCACGGCGTTCGCGAAGGTGAAGGTGTGCAGCGCGGTGTCCCAGTCGCCGAACTCGTTTGTTGTGGGGAAGCGGGCGATGCGCAGTGCCGCGGCATACGCCACCGCTCCGGCCACCTCTTCCCCGGTCGCGCCCTCCCGCAGCGCCTCGAGCAACGCGTCTGCGATGGCTTTCGCATCTTCACCCAGGAGCACGGGAGCGAGCTCCTCCGGGCCTGGTGGCCGTTCTCCGCGCAGTCCGCGACCGTGCTCCAGCGCTTCAGGCAACTGCCCGAAGGCATCCGCGACGATCTCCACGAGATCCACAGGGTTGCGCCAGGAGTTGGACTCCTCCATGCGCGCGGCGCCCGCGTACCCCCCGGCCAGACCGGCCAGGACCGGCTCGGCGTACGACCAACCGGCCACGTCGAGCGCCTCGAAGGCTTTGTTGGTGAAGTCGAGTACGTGCCCGAAATCGAGGTAGCGATGGTCGGTGGCCGCGGCGAAGAGCATGTCGGCCATCTGGGCCTGGTTCGCTCCCGCGCGCACCGCGGAGACGATGCAACGCTCGGCGCCTTCCGAGTCGCGTACCTCGACGAAGCGGCGGAACCACCCCTTGAGCGTGTCCAGGTCCACCGCCCCGTCCGGGAGCGGACGCACGGTGAACCGCGGCGGCTCTCCGGCGGAGTCGCGCGATACGGCCGCGAGCCCGTGGTAGAGGGCGCGCGGCCGGTCCTCAAGGGTGAGCGTGAGGCAAGAGGTTCATCATGCAGGCGTGCATCGTCAGCCCCTGGCCCCACCCCGCCCTGCGGTAGCGCGCACCGAAGTCGAGCCCGACGCGGAACGGCTCGGCGGGGTCTTCGCCCTCGCTCAGCGAGCCGATCGCCGACTTGGCCAGCACCAGCGAGATGTTGCGCTCCAGCCCATCCTGGAGGCGTCGGCGTTGATGCGCCGGCGAATCCTCCCTCGGGGCGAGGTCCACCCACACCTCGCCGTCGCGGATCTCTACCGGGAACACGCGCACCTCGTCGGCGAACTGGTCGAAGGTCCCGCCGCTCTCAAGATCGAAGCGGGCGTGGTGCCAGTGGCAGGTCAAGATTCCGTCCCTCACGGTTCCCCTGTGCAACGGGAACCCCATGTGCGGACAGCGGTTGTCCACGGCGTGCACCTTGCCGTCGTGGAAGAACAGCGCCAGCGAGCGACCGGCGACCCGGACGGATATGCGGCCTGCTTCGCGCACGTCATCCAATCGCGCGGCTCGTGCGAAGGATTCCGTCGGCTTCTCCACTCCTGTGCACCCCTTTCCCGGCCACACACTACTGTATGACACCGGCTGCGGGGAGTCCAGATCCTGCCCGCGACACGGCCACCTCGTGGCGGAACGCCGCCGTTGGACAAACCCAGGTCGAAGGGGACGGACATGGGGCTACTCACAGCGGGAATACTCGACATCGATGCAAGCTGTGCTGGATGCGGAGAATCTATCGCGCGAACGGCGGCTGCACGCCAGGGGGTAGCGATTTGTAGGCAATCAGCGAGTAGCGGGACCCGGATTCGAATCGGGGATACCATGCTTTCTCTCCTGGTTCGCACCCTTCATGCTCGCCTCGACAACGAACCCGTCAAAGCCCTGTTGGGGATCTGCTAGACTGCGGTCCCTGACGGGTGGCTTCCGGGGGTAATCGGATGGCGCGAAACGACGTTTTGATTATCGGCGCCGGCCCCTCCGGACTGTTCGCCGCCGCCGAGCTCGCCCGCCACGGCGTGCAGGCGCGGCTCGTCGAGCAGGAGGTGCGGCCGCACCGCGAGGCGCGCGCCACGGCGATCCAGCCGGGCACCCTCGAGATCTTGGAATCGGTCGGCCTGCTGCCGCCGTTCCTCGAGGCCTCCGAGCACGTCCGCCGCGTCCGCATGTACGGGCCGGACATGTCCGAGCTTGCCGGTATCGACTATGAGGGCGTCGACTGTCGCTGCGAGTTCCAGTGCAGCCTCCCGCAGTACGAGACCCAGCGGATACTCGAGACCCATCTCGCGTCGCTCGGCGGCGCGGTCGAGCGGGGAGTCACGGCGACGAAGGTGGAGTCGGATGCGAACGACGACCTCCTCGTCGAGCTCGTGCACGCGGATGGCGGCGTCGAGACGGTCCACCCCGGCATCGTCATCGGTGCGGGTGGGGCGCACAGCATCACGCGCCACTCGATGGGAGTGCCACTCGATGGCACCACCTACGAGGGCCACTTCCTCGTCGCCGACATCGCGATGCAGGCACCGGTCCCGCGCGACCAGGGCAACCTCTTCTGCGGCCCGGATGGCATGATGCTGCTCGCGCCGCTGCCGGGCGGGCGCTGGGTCACTTTCCAGGACCTGGAAGAGGAGGTACAGAACGGTATCCGCCGAAGACGTCGCCGCCCGCACCGAGGTACGGCTCGGTGGGAGGGCGCGACCCACCGACGTCGCCTGGTTCGCGCCGTTTCGGATGCACCGGCGGATCGTCTCGCGGCTGTCAGACGGCCAGCGGTTCCTGATCGGGGACGCCGCCCACCTCTCGAGCCCCTTCGGCGGGGAGGGGCTCAACTCGGGGCTGCATGACGGCTTCGACCTCGCGTGGAAGCTGGCGCTCGTCTTGCGCGGCCATGCGCCCCGGTCGCTGCTCGACGACTACGCGGTAGAGCGCGCGATCGCCGACCGCCACGTCCTCGACGTCTCGGACGATGTACACGGTGGGATCATCGGCATCGCGGACGCCGTCCGGGAGGGCCGCGAGCCGCCCGCCGCGGCCGCGGACCCGGTCACGGCCGCGCTGGCGCGCAACGCGCGCGTCATGATCGACATCGACTACGCGGGTAGCCCGCTCGTCGCCGACCACCCGGGAAGCGGGGCCGAGACCCCGGAGCCGCGATCCCGGGCAGCGCTACCCCGACTGGACGCGGCTCGGCAGGACGTCGCACCACGTGCTCGTTTTTGGACCCGTCGCAGACGCCGCGTCGCTCGCGCGGCTGGGCAGGCGCTGGTCCAAGCTCGTTCCGATTTCTCACGACCCCGATGTCGATCCCGCCCGCGCCGGCGTCCCGACGGGCGGCGTGGTCCTGATCCGGCCGGATGGCCACATCGGCTTCCGGTCTCGCTCCGCAGACGCGGGAGCGCTCGCGGCACTCGACCGCCACCTCTCCTCGTATCTGACTCCGGACCCGACCGTGGGCCCGGTCGATGAGGCAAAAGGGTACGACGCAGATAGTCGTGCATAAGAGCATGTCCAGGATAGCAGAGGCAGATTAACGCCGGGAGCAACCCTGTCCCTTAGCAAGCACGCCCTTAGAAACCTGAGCTCTCTCATCCATGGGCCGCCTGCGCAAGATGTTCAGAGAAGCATTCCCCCGGGGCAACTGCCACCAAGCCCGCTGATGAGACCGCATCGCAACTTCATCACCCGGCCCGAGCAGGTACCCGGCGGCAAGCGTATACGAGGAAGGTCGAAAGCCGCTCCCTCCTCGCGCCGTTTTGCGGAGACCAGAAGTGTTGGATCAGGTATTGCTACGACTACGGCGTGCGGCCCTTGCGGATGATGAACTGCATGGCCCTGACCTCCAGGACCGCCTCCGGCCTCAGTGAGACAAACTCGTCTACCGCTTTCTGCACCCCGTTGTCCCAGTACCCCCGGTTGCCATAATCATCGCCGGCCAGGTACCCTCCGTCCTTGATCTTCGGGTAGTAGAGCTCTAAATCCTGCTTGACGAACTCGTAGAGGTGGTTGCCGTCTACGTAGACCCAGTCGAAATAAGCGTCCCTGAAGTCGTCGGCGGCCTCGCCCGACAGGGCACGGTGTATGTGCACCCGTCCGGCCCTGATCTCTTCGGCGAACCGCCCTCTGACTTGCTCGTATCTCTCCTCTACGATGGCCTGCTCGTGCGCGGCTTGTTTGCCGAAGAGCCCTTCTCCCTGCCTCCAGGGGTCGATCAGGTGCAGCTTCTCGGGCTCGACGGTGTCGAGGATGTGTCGGGAAAAGTCGCCCTCGTGGACTCCTATCTCCGCGCACACCGAACGCATCGCCATGCTACATAGCAGGTAGTCACGGGCCATACGCTTGAACTCTCGACTTAACTTCTGGTTCCTCCGCATCCGCCGCTTATTCTGCTGTTCGGCCTGCGCAAGGCGTCGAGCGGTTTCTCGCAGTTCCCGCTTTGTCGCCTCGAGCTCCCTTCCTAGTGGCCCCGCGGATCGCACGGAGGCCAACGCGCCCCACGCCCGCCACTTCGCCTCAGTCAGTGCCCGCTCCAACGCCCGGGGCACCGTAGGGGATCCCAGGATGTGCGGCGCCACCGCGTTCCGCAATCGGGGATCATAGATGACCGCATGCTTCTCGCCGTACACGTCAAATTGTCCTCCCTCGTAGCTGTTGGCGGCCCATTCCTGGTCCAGTTTTCCCTCCGATATCATGCGGGCCCAGCGCCACACATGCCAGGCGCCCCTGCGGGGGCTCTTCCCTGCTTCCGTCAGTCGTCGGGTTTGCTCTGTTTTCGACTCGAGGTGCGCCCGCGAGCGCAACGGGGCGTGCAGGCAAACGATAGCGTCGCATTGCGCGTACTCTCCCCTGACGCCGCAAACTTCGTGGTTGCCCCGACCGATGTCGATGTCTTCGGTGGGGCGGCTGATGCATTTTCTCGTATCGGCGGCCTGCAGGACGGTGGCCTTGTTCGACTCCACCAGCCGTCGGAGTTGCCTACGCACAGGGAAGGTTTCGACCGGACGTCGTGTCATGGTCAGAAGGCCTTCGGGCGTCGAGTCGCGTTGGCCACGAGCTTGAAGGAAAACAACCGAGAGCACACGCAAGGCGCCGGCCTCCGAATCGGCCAAGACCTCCTTGAGGTCGTCGCCTTCGGTCCACCAGAACTCGCCTGCGTCGAACGGCAGGACCCAGTCCGCGCCCCGGCGATACGCCTCGCGGGCAAGAGCCGTGGTCAACGCCGCCTGGTCGAAGTGGGACTCGTCCCGCCTCGGCTTCACCCGCCGGTCTTTTTTGGCAAGGCGCCACAAGACCTCGCTCGTGTCGTCGGTGGAGCCGTTGTCGACGATGAGGATCTCGTCGAGCCCTTGGGAGAGGTGGTGCGCGACCGTGACGCCTATGATGTCCGCCTCGTTGCGGACCACCGAGATGCCGACAACCTTCACGACACGCATGCTACCATCATGACACCGCCATCTTTGCTTCGACGCCAGACGCCCCTTTCGCCGCCGCGAATCCTGCGGAAATGGGGTGGCGCTTGGAGCTATCGAAACCTCGCGTATCGCCGGCAACCAAGCAGAGGTCGGCGCAAGGACGGCCAAGATCCCTGCGGTTACGAGAGGCACCACCGCTAGCCCCAGAGCGCAGGCGATGGACGACGGATTGGCTGTGGATCCAGAACGACTCGGCGATACGGAGTCGTTGCTGAAGCTGCTTGGTGGTGTCAACGAGGTGCCACAAGCCTCCGTTCGAAGTTTCGCACGAAGTCTTCAGCGTATTCCTACGTTTTGCAAGACTATCTCGAGTGGCGGGACCCGGGTTCGATCCACGGACACCTGGATTTTCAGGCATGTTCCGAGACCTTCAATCGTCTGGGTTCGTCTGTCCTCGCCGAGCAGGCCCGTCGGCTCGAAGAAGTTACCGACGACGCCCATCCGGTGGCCGCCGAGGGCCACCTTGGCGCCGCTCCCCTTCGCGTCAGCGACGTGACGCTCGACCTTCTCGAGCCCGCGAGGCTTGACCCTGGGCCGGCAATGTCCATAATGCGCCGCGCAACCCCGACGCCCGAAGGTTCCGATGGAGAGCGAGACTGATGATCAGACAAGTAGAGGAGATTTTCGAGGAGATCCGGCGAACCGTCCGGGCGCGTCGTGGGGAGACCGTGCGCCTGTTGCAGGGTTTGGTGCGGGTGCCCTCGCCAAGTGGCGAGGAGGGCGCCGTCCAGGAGGTCGTCGAGGAAGCCTTCCAAAGGAGCGGGTTGACGGTCGAGCGATGCGAGGCCACCGCCGAGCAAGTCGCGTCCTACCGCGAGCACGTGGGCACAGAGACCCGCTTCGCGAACCGCCCCAACATCATCGGCGTCAAGGCTGGCAGCGGCGGCGGACGTTCGTTGCTCCTGAACGCACACGTTGACACCGTGGGAATCGGGGACCCGGCGGCCTGGACGCATCCCCCGCTCTCCGGCGCGGTGGTCGGCGATCGCCTATACGGTCGCGGCTCCTGCGACATGAAGGGTGGCCTGACGACCATCGTTGCGGCCCTGGAGACCCTGGAGATTCTCGGCGTGGGGCTACGCGGCGATGTCACCGTCGCCGCGACGGTGGGCGAGGAGGACACCGGGGTGGGGTCGCTCGCGACCGTGCTTGCGGGCTACCGCGCCGACGCCGCCCTGATTACGGAACCCACGCGCCTGCGGCTGGTCCCGGCCCAAGCCGGCTCGCTCGTCTTCCGCCTGACCGTTACTGGCAGCGCGGTCCACGCCGCGGCCCGCCACCGGGGGGTATCGGCGTTCGAGAAGTTCCTGCCGATCTTCGAGGAGC
This sequence comes from uncultured Rubrobacteraceae bacterium, assembly GCA_963769655.1. Classification (GTDB taxonomy): domain Bacteria; phylum Actinomycetota; class Rubrobacteria; order Rubrobacterales; family Rubrobacteraceae; genus CAVYMT01. The sequence goes on from CAVYMT010000009.1 coordinate 167,870, forward strand.
TGAGGGCACTCGAGCGCGAGCGTTCGGCGACGCTAGACCATCCCCTCTACGAGGACGCGGAGGACAAGACGGCGATCAACCTCGGCGTGGTTCGCGCGGGCGAGTGGGCCGTCACCGTGCCCGAGAGGCTGGTCGCCGAGGGGCGCGCCGGCCTCATCCCGGGCGAGGAGCTCGGCCCCTCGAAAGCCATGTTCCTGGACCGCGTCATGGAGGCGGCGAAGCGCGACCCATGGCTGCGCGAGCATCCACCCGAGGTCGAGTGGATCGGCGGCCAGAGCGTACCGGCGGAGATGCCCCTCGACGCCCCGATCTGCGCCGCCGTCTCCGGCGCCCACGAGCGCGTCACCGGCCGAAAACCCGGCGTCGAGGGCGTCACCTACGGCGCAGACATGCGGTTCTTCGTTCGCATTGGCGGCATGCCGTGCGTAATGTACGGGGCCGGCGACATCGGCTGGGCCCATTGCGCGGACGAGCACATCAGCATCCCCGAACTGCTGACGGCAACCGAGACCATAGCCTGCCTCCTCGCCGACTGGTGCGGCGTAGCGACGTGAACGTGATAATGAGGCCAACGTCCCTCCTCGTCGGGCGGCTCGATGAAGTGGGAAGCCAACCTGCCGATTACGACGCCATACCCCTGACTCAGCGCTATCGCTCTCCTTCCACGTTCCCGGACCTACGAGCGCAGGAATTCCCTTTGCCCAGGCTTGTCCCCTCGACGCGTGGGTATGGTAGCACGGAGGGGTGGTGCCCCCGGTAGTAGCATGTGAATCTCGGCAGGAACAGTGACGAGTAGCCGACATGCGAGGTGTCACCATGAAGATCGGCGTGCAGATCCCCAACAACAGCGCCAGGCCTCGCCAGATAGGCCTCACGAAGATGGGGCGGCTGGCAGAAGACGCCGGTGCCGACAGCATCTGGGTCAACGATCACCTCTTGATGGTCGAGGGCAGTCGCTCGCCGTACCCGTTTACCCCGGACGGCTCTATGCCGTGGCCCTCAGACCTGCCCTGGTACGAATGTCTTACCGCCGCTGCCTTTCTGGCCGCCACGACCTCCAAGTGTAGCGTAGGCACCTCGGTAATCATCCTTCCGCAGCGCAACGTCCTGGAGCTCGCCAAGACGAGCGCGACGCTGGACGCTCTGAGCGAGGGCCGCTTCGTGTTCGGGATCGGGGTCGGGTGGTTCGCCGAGGAGATGGAGGCGCTCGGCTACCGGTTCGAGACCCGGGGACAGCGCACCGACGAGATGATCGAGCTGCTACGGCGGTGCTGGACGGGAAGGCCCCACGCCTTCGAGGGCGAGGAGATCGTCGCGCCGGAGGGCCTGGTCTTCGAGCCGCGGCCCTCCCGACCGAACGGTCCTCCCATCCTCGTGGGCGGTATGAGCCGGGCAGCGTTGCGGCGCGCCGCGCTGCTCGGCGACGGCTGGCTTGCCTTTCAGAGGGACGATCTCGATGCTGCCCGCCTCGCCGCCCTGCTCGAGACGCTCGGGGACATGCGCGAGGAAGCCGGGCGCCTCGACGAGCCATTCAGCCGCGTCATGCGGCTGCACAGCTCCCCCGAGGTGACGCCCCGGCTGCCGGAGCTCGCCGTTCAGGTGCGGGAGCTGGGGTTCGACGAGTTGATCATAAACCTCTCCTGGGAGGACCTCGCCCAGGCGGAGGAGCTGATAAGCAACGTCAGGAACGCGGCCACGGCCGACGGTGCCACCTGAGATCCAGACGCAGGGGAGTATAATGACCAGGCATGGGGGATCAGGCAAGTCTGGCGATAGAGGATGTGCTCTCCTAGAACCTCATCCGTTACGCTTTCCCAGCTCACCGAACTCCTGAAGGTTTCCAACCGTTTCACCCGTCAGCATCTATCCCCCGGATCGATCACCGCGTCCGAAAACCCTGATCCCTCCGCACACAATGTAGAGTAGTCGAAGATCCCTATTTCAGGGAATCGTTCGTCGGACTGATGAGAGACACGAAATCCCGACCAACCACGTACGGCGATCTCCTAATCCTGCTCGTGACTCCTGCCCTTTGTGCTTACCTCGACAATTAGCCCGTCGAAGTAGTGCAGGAAGAAATCGCGGTCGAAATCTGTCTCAAATTCAGCACGCCCGATCTCCGGTGCGAGCTCGCAATGCGTGGAGGGTTCAAAGCCGTTTGCAACAATGAGCAGCCACAAGCGCGAGCATCTGTGCCGGTAGGATGAAACCTTGCCTTGCTTATTGCGAATAATCTCGTCCGTATCAGCAGCAGTCAGCTTAGGGACAAATCCTCCCTGGTGGAAACCCAATAGTTCTCGTCCATGGACTTACTGCGCGAGATGGTCAGAGAAACGATCTCTTGCGGTAGCAGTCGCCACGCCTCGTGAGGATACCGGATCGCAACCTCACCCCCAGGCTCGGGCAATTGCATGGCAACGAACTCACACAACGCCTCAACGATCTGCGGCATCGAGCGGTTGTCTGGCTTCTCGTGAAAATTCCACATTAGACGCACTTCGACGGGGGGGTAACCCTTGTTCTCGTATTCCCGAGAAGCAAGCCACAGAGCTTTGTTCTCCGCGTGCTCCTGAGCCCCAAGGTCGCTCCTGATATACCTGGTGTGTTCGATCCCGATGTCCCCATCGGGGTACTTCACCAAAAAGTCGGGGCGCTCACCCGCTATAAGGTGTCCGGCAGGGAACTCCGGGAAGTTGTCCCTGAATCGACGCAGGTGATTCTCCTCCGTCCGCTTGCCCCACGCTTCCTTCATCTCACCGCCCATGTGTCCTCAGTAACCTCCCGCGACAACTATCACTACCGATAGAAACGATGACTACCTACCCTGCGAAGTAGCGAACCCACGGTCGAAACCTGAGCATCAACTGTCGTCAAACTGTCGTCAAGGACCCCAAAATCGCAGGTCGGATCATTCGTGGAATGTTGCCTTTTGCAGCAGTTTATCCAGTGGCGGGACCCGGATTCGAACCGGGGACACCATGATTTTCAGTCCGGCAAAGGGGTATTCATGGACGTTTACCGGCGTTGCAATCTCGCATAGGCACGCCGTTTTGCGTTGCTAGCTGTTCGTGCTCGTTAATGGGGGTCGCTGCCGCGTTGCTGTCAAAGTTCGCGAATCCGGGTCCCGCCACTACTCAATCTCCTGCGGGACCGTACGAGTTCTGCTTCGCGATCACCACGCTCTCAATCTGTGCCTAGCTCTGAAATGTGAGCCGCACGGTCGCGTCGAGCGCGCCCGATCCTGCGCAATCCTACGCGCCGAACAAATCGCACGAAATCTCACGCAGCACGGCTTGCCCGGCCAGCGTTCCCAGGGAGGATGATACGAAATGTTACGCTCGGGGCGCCCGTGTGCCTCACGCGTCGACCGAAAAGCCGCATGGCCCCGGCCCTATCGCCCATACTGGTACAAGAGGTAGGCGAAACGTTCTGTATTATGCGGCAACCACGAGATGCACAACAGCATGGAAGCTGTGGCCCTCTGTGGCGTTCCTGCAGCAAAGGAACGGGACCGAGCACCTTAGAAGGGTGTAGAGAAGCCGCCGTCCATGAGTATCTTTATGGGATGGACCGCAGACCCAGGAACCACGAGGCTGCGCATGCCCCCGACTGGCGTACATAGTGCGGCACCTGCGCGACCTCGCGCTGCTGCGCCGCGTCCGCGACCGGATCGACCGGGAGTCCGCGCAGCCGCCGAACGTCGAAGCTTCATGGACGTCGTCGACGAGTAGCTGAAGGAGGAAGGAGCAAAGTGAACACGCCCCCCGTCGTCTCCCCCGAGGAGTGGAAGACCGCCCGCGAGGAACTGCTCGTCAAGGAGAAGGAGCACACCCGAGCCCGTGACGCGCTCGCGGCCGAGCGGCGCCGGATGCCGTGGATGGCGATGGAGAAGGAGTACAGCTTCGAGGGCCCGAACGGGACGGCCACGCTTGCCGACCTGTTCGAGGGCCGCCGTCAGCTAATCGTCTACCGCGCCTTCTACGCGCCGGACGTCACCACCTACGCGAACCCGGAGCGTGGCGATGCGTACCCCGAGCGGGCGTGCGTGGGCTGCTCGTTCCTTGCTGACCAGGTCGCCCAACCCCGCCCACCTGAACGCGCGGGATGTAACGCTCGCGTTCGCCTCGCGCGCGCCGCAGGCCGAGATCCAGACGTTGAAGGAGCGCCACGGGTGGGAGCACATCCCCTGGTACACGATCACCGACGACTGGGACAAGGACTTCGGCGTCGACGAGTGGCACGGGCACAACGCCTTCATCCGCGAGGGTGACCAGATCTACCGCACCTATTTCATCGACGGCCGCGGCGACGAGGCCATGGGCACCACTTGGAGCTACCTGGACATGGCCCCGCTCGGTCGCCAGGAGGACTGGGAGGACTCGCCCGAGGACTACCCGCAAACTGCGCCCTACGGGTGGTGGACTACAATGACGCCTACGGCGCATGAGCGCGGAACGCCAAACAGGGAGATGTTGTTCGACGCGAAGCGCGATCCGGGATTTCGCGTGATCGCGCGTAGGGTCCTGTTAAGCTAGAGCGTAGGCGGGCGATCTCCTCGCGTTGGCTTTCGAAGCGCGGAGCCTGCACCCACGCCCTCCTGCTTCCGAGAAACTGCACACTAGGCCCCTCGTCGAACAAAGGTGAGAAGGGAGGGCGGAGCTGGGGCACCGGCCCTCCCTTCGGGCGGGGTGAAGCCTGCTACTGCTGGGTGACGCTTCGCCTCACTACCGCGAAGGCCACGAGCCGGAGGCCACGAGCGCGAGCGCGGCGGGCAGGGCCAGCGACGTACCGCCCGTGTCCGGCAAGGGTTCCGCCGTAGCGCTGGCGGCAGTACTGGCAGAGGCGCTCGCGGACGCGCTGGCCGAGGCGCTAGCACTCGCAGAGGCAGACGCATCGCTCGCGGCGTTGTCCTGCACCAAGAGGACTTGCAGGCTGTCGGCGTAGACGGTGCCCACGGCGAAGGCGCTGTAGACGCCGCCGTCGGCGAGCGCGGCGTCGGGCACCGTCAGGACCGTTTCGGTGGTCCCGGCGGGGTTGACGTCGAGGGTGTAGGTCCCTGCGGGGACCTCCACGTAGGGCGTGGCGTCGGGGAAGGTAAGGCCCTCCACCAACGGGTCACCCCCCCTCGGGACCACGTCCACGGGGCCCGCGTCCGGCGAGGCGTGGACGACGCGCACCTTCGCGTTGCCCGCCGAGGACGCCCTCAGGTCGTCCTCGTAGACCTGCGCGGTCAAGGAGCCGTCGGCGACGAGGCCAGACGGCGGCGATGGTGTAGGCGCCGCCGCGGCCACCTCGACGGGCGTGTCGATGACCGGGGTTGAGGTGTCGCCGGTGGCGTAGACCGTCACCTGCTGGGTGCCGGCCGGGAGCGGTAGGTAGTCCGAGATCGTGGTGTAGGCCACGTCGGTGAGCACGGGCTCACCGTTGACGTAGACGTCTACGTTGGGGGCATCGGGCGCGAGGTGCGCCACCCGCACCTGCGCCCCCCGCCCTGCGCGAAAACAGGTGCCGCCAACGCGAGCGCCAGCGGCAGCGCGAGCCCTAAGACGAACAGCCTACGAATGATGTTGCCCAAAGCGAATCTCCTCTTGGAACGGGTTTACAGATCGTGCAGTGTCGTAATGGTCAACCGCACTTGTATCTCGCGAGTTGCGTTAGTCGCCCATTGCGCGTCACCTCCTCGACGTTTGGAGTGCGTTTATGCGGCCGCGCCCGGGCTCCAGGAAGGATCGCTGACGCGCGACTTCGCCAGCTGCGGGGAGACGGATATCCTGCGGTTACGCACCTCGATGAGACCGGCGCGCTGGAACTCGCTCATGACCTTGGAGACGGCTTCCCGGGTGGAGACGATCATGTTCGCCAGGTCCTGGTGCGTGAAGCGCACCTTCAGGACCGTGCCCGACCCCTCCGTCTCCCCGAAACGGTCGCCGAGGTTCAGGAGCAACGTGGCCAGCCGCGCCGATACCTCCCGGTTGAGGAGGCTTTCGATCACCTCGTCGGACTGCCTCAGACGCTCGGAGAAGGAGAAGAACAGCTTCGTGGCGAAGTCCGGATGGCGCTTCATGACCTCGTTGAGGGCGGACTTCCTCACCCTTACCAGCCGAACGTCGGTAACCGCCTCGGCGAAGGCCTTCTGGCGCGGCGTCTCCTCGAGGGTGAGCTCCCCGAAGACGCCACCGTCATTCAACAGCGCGACCGTGGCTTCCTTGTATTCGCCGTAGATCTTGTATAGGCGCACGGTATCCTCCAGCAGGAAGTAGAGCTGGCCGTCGGGATCGCCGGGGGCGAAGATGGTGTCCCTGGCCCCGAAGCGTCGCTCGGCCACCCGTACGCCCGCCCTCTCGAAATCCTCGAGGGAAACGTGTGGCTGACCTGCGGCAGGCGCGAGGGGCTTAGTGTAGTGGCTAACCATGATGTCTACTCTCCTCTCGACACGTTGGGCGTCGCGCCGCACATCGCGCCGCCCCTTTCTTCGCGTGGTTCGGACGTGTTTGGCCAGGGTGGTTCGCCGACGCTGGTCGGCTGGAAGGCGAGAAATACGTCACACGGTTGGACACGCGCGAGAGGGGTGCGGCGACCGACCTTCGCCCCTTTATGAGCGCTTCGACGGCGCTTTGCCAGTGTCGGGACCGGAAGCCCGAATGCTCACCTATCTTGTCCGCGGGAACAATCATGTCGTGAGCGAGCATGCCCTAGGCGCGTTTTGTCGCCATCGGGCTTTCCGACTATCTATGAGTGGGTAATTGCAACCAAGGATTTCTACCCAGGACGGATCGGTGAGGCGCGCCGGGCGCCTGGTCAGCTGCGCCGACTTCCCGATCCCACGATCGGGCGCTGGCTGGAGGCGCTGGCGCGGCACCGGTGACGCCGAAACTGGCGAGCGCCTGCAACCAAAGTGTATAAATGGGTATAGGTATCGTGCATCAGCTTGAGGACCGACTTAGTGAGGCTAGGGTCGAAGATGAGGGCAACCAATGGACGGTCCTGACAAACTGCGCCTGCTCGAAAGGGCGGTAACCGCCAGCACGAACTCGATCGTCATCACCGACCCGAACCTGCCCGACGACCCGCTCGTGTACGTAAACCCCGCCTTCGAGGAGACGACCGGCTACGCCGCCGAGGAGATAGTCGGAGAACTGCCGTTTCTTACAGGGTGAGGACCGGGACCAGCCCGCGGTCGAGGAACTCAGGAGGGCGGTGCGCGAGGGGCGGCACTGCACGGTGGAGCTCAGGAACTACCGTAAGGACGGGTCCCTGTTTTGGAACGAACTCAGCATCTACCCCATGCGGGACGAAGAAGGACGTATGACCAATTTCGTTGGTGTCCAGAACGACATCACCGAGCGCATCAGGACCGACGAGGCGCTCTCGGAGATGCGTTGGGCAGAGCGCCGCAGGATAGCGAGGGACCTGCACGACATCGTACTCCAGGACCTCTCGGGCGCGCTCCAATCGTTGCGGCTCACCCACCTGAGGGCCAAAGGCTCGGAGACGATATTGAATCTGGAGGAGGAGCTGGAGGCCCTCGGACGGGCGACTTCGGGCTTGCGCAGCGCCATCTTCGACCTCAGGCGCGAGGACGATCGGCCGCTCGTGAAGTCCGTCGAGTCGCTCGTGGAACTGAGCCGGCAGCTGGCACCCGGGTGTAGGATAAGCCTGGTCGTCGAGGAGGATTTCCCGGAAGGGCTCGCCGGGGAGTTAAGCGTGCAGCTCTCGCGAATCCTGCAGGAGGCTCTGACAAACGCCAAGCGCCACTCGGGAGCGCGCAGCGTCGAGGTAAGGCTGCGGACGGAGGGCGAGGCGCTGGTGGCGGGGGTGATCGACGACGGCAGGGGGTTCGATCCTGCGTCTCCCCGAGCCGGCGTGGGGCTCTCGGCGATGCGCGAGAGGGTCGAGGCTCTGGGCGGACAGATCGAAGTACAGAGCCCGACCGGGGAGGGAACGAAGGTTACGGTCAGGGTTCCCTTGGGGGGCGGTACTCGAGTTCCTCGACGTCTATGACCCCCTCCCTTATGGCGTAGATCACGGCCTGGGTCCTGTCGAAGATGTGCAACTTGCGGTAGATATTCGAGGTGTGGTTCGCGACCGTCTTCTCCGAGATGTCCAGCGTCCTGGCTATCTGCCTGTCGCTCATCCCTTGCGCCAGGGCCCTTATCACCTCGAGCTCCCTCTCGGTCAGCGGCGGCGCCAGCCGAGAGCCCCTGGGGCCCCCACTTTCGAAAGTGTTGAGCATCTTCTGGGCGAGGTTGGGGGCGATTATGGTGGCCCCCGCGTGGACCGTGCGGATGGCGCTCGAGAGGTCCTCGGGTTCCGAGTCTTTGAGCAAGTAGCCCTGAGCGCCGGCCTTGATGCCCTCGAAGACGTGCTCGTCCTCCTCGTGCCCGGTGAGGATGACGACCGCGGTCTGCGGCAGGAGGTCCTTGATCTTGCGCGTGGCGCTGATGCCGTCCATCCTGGGCATGGAGATGTCCATCAGGACCACCTCCGGCTCTTCCTTGCGGCACAGCGCAACGGCCTCCTCCCCGTCGAAGGCCACCCCCACGACCTCCACGCCCTCGAGCATGTCCACGAGGCCCGAGAGGCCCTTGGTGAAGAGCCGCTGGTCGTCCACCACCGCTACGCGGATGTTTTCTTGGTCGCCGCTCAAGAACCCCATGCCACCTTCTCTCCAGTAGCCACCACATTCTCTACTGTGTCCGCTGTCAGCTCAAGCCGCCTAGACAAGCGGAAAGAGATGCCTATAGTTTTTATGTAGGATGCCTCATGCGAATACAGTCTCCGTAGTTAATTTCGATCACAACAGCTGAACAAACTATCTTAGGTCATTCGCCTCAGTGACCGGCCTCCCGTAAGGCGGTACACGTCGCGGGCAGAAACACAGACCTAACCGCTCCCAAGCCAACACGCAAGCGCTGCCCGGGTGGGTGGGGCTTCTCGGACCTGCGCACCAGTCCTACTCCCTGTCACCTCATTCG
>CAVYMT010000010.1:0-373907 GCA_963769655.1 uncultured Rubrobacteraceae bacterium
GTCATGTGCTCTACCAACTGAGCTATCCCGCCAGGGGGAAAGGGCGCTTAACCCGCCGCCGATTCTACGGCACGGCCGGGGGGCTATCAAGGCTAGCCTCGTAGCTCAGCTAGCCGGCTTTGGCGAACCGCTCCAGCTCGAAGGCGGACTCGATCATCTCCCTGGGCAACGCGCCCATGACGGCCTTGGGCTGCTCCCCCGGCTCGAAGAGCGCTATGGTCGGGATGCTGGAGATGCCGAAGGCCCCTGCGAGCGAGGACTCGGCGTCCACGTCGACCTTGGCGACCTTCACGGTGCCTTCATATTCCCGCGCGATCTCATCCATCACCGGCGCGACCTGCCGGCACGGACCGCACCAGGCGGCCCAGAAGTCTACGATCACGGGTACCTCAGACTTGAGAACCTCTTCCTCGAAAGTGTCCGCCGTTACGGCTACGGGCTCAGACATTGCAGACCTCCTCGAACTTCTTATCTGATATTCAGTATACCTTCGTCGTCAAGATCGCCCCGCCATCGTGACGGAGAGAACGAAGCCGACGATCGCCGCCAGCAAGAACAAGGTGGCGGGCCCCACCGCGTGGGGCAGCACGTACCCGGTGAAGCCGGCCAGCGCCGTGCCCAGACAGAGAAAGGAGCAGATCACGGTCAGCACGACGGTGGTCTTTCTGACACGAAGCGCCACGCGCTCCTGGCCCATACCGGAGGTGAGATCCCCGACGTCAGCGACCCTATCCTCTCCGGGCTTCCGTTCCACTCCGCTGGCTCCGTTCCGCGCGTCCGCCGACACGTTACCACGTCGTCGGGCAGCGGGAGGGATCCGGGCGGAGTGGCGGGAGCGACGGGACTCGAACCCGCGGCCTCCGGCGTGACAGGCCGGCGTTCTAACCAACTGAACTACGCCCCCGCGAAGGGCAGAGAAAAGTGTACCAGATCGGCCATCGGCTATCACCCGAATCGCACGTCCGGCTAGCGAACAGAATGCCTCCTCAGTAGCTGACAACGGGCGTCTGGTGTACGTACCGGTCGTCTTGCAGTTGGGCGAGCATGAAGGCCGCGACGTCCTCCCGGGATACGGTGGCGGCCTTGTACGGTTCGTCGCCCAGAAAGGCCCGGTAATCGTCTGTTGCCGGACCATCGGTAAGCCGTGCCGGGCGGACGATGATCCAGTCCAGGCCGCTGTCCCGGATCAATGCTTCCTGGCGGTCCTTGTCCTCGTATACGTTTTTCAGCACGAACGGCAGCAGGATCCTGTCGTAGAGGAGACCGCCGTGCCCTTTGCTGTCGCCCGTCCCTATGCCGGTGAGGCAAACGAGCCTGCGCACGCCATGCTCGTGCATCGCGCCGATGAGGTTCGCCGTACTGGCCGAGAAGAGGGTTGTCGGTTTGGTGCTTCTCGTACCCAGCGCCGATAACACGGCTTCCTGACCCTCCACGGCGGCAGACACCGTGGCGGCATCCAACGCGTTCCCCCGCAGCACGCGCGGCCGGTGGTCGTCGGCCGCGACGGCGTCCGGATTGCGCGCCAGGGCCGTAACCTCGTGGCCCTGCCCCAGCGTCCGCTCGACAAGGATCCGGCCCGTGCCACCCGTCGCCCCTACTATAAGTATCTTCACGCTTCCTCCTCTCCCGCCCCTTTGTACGCCCCGGCACTTCCCTCGTCAACCGCGTCGTCCTTCCGACGACGCCCGAAGAGGCCGGGGACGCAGCCCGTCGTCACCCTCTTTGCATCGAGACGGGTCGCCCGGGGCAAGTAACCCGTCGTCGCGGCAGATCTTGTAACATGGTGGACATGTTGAAACGGGTGGCGAGGGCGCTGGTTAGCGGCGGACGGTTCGCGTTCGGCGCGGCTTTCCTTCTGGCTCCAGAGCGCATACTGGAGATCTGGTGGTCGGAAGACGAGATATCAGGACCAATAGCTCCGGGCCTGGCCCGCGGGCTCGGGGCCCGCGACGCCGCCCTGGGATTGGGAATCCTGACGGCCGTTTTGCGGGGGAGGTCGTCCCGGGGCTGGCTCCTGGCCGCGGCCGGCGCGGACGCCGCCGACCTGGTCTTGACGTTGACGAACGCCTACCCGTTCGGTCGTCGCGCGCGGCGCATCACGCTCTTCGGCATAGCCCTGTACGTGCTGCTGCAGCTCTATCTCGCCTGGGACCAGGAGGACTAGTGGCCCGCCAGAATATCTCTCAGGGCTTCACGAAGTTCATGGTGTAAGAGGCCCGGCCGCCGAAGACCCGATCCAACCGGAAGCCCGCCGCCTCCGCCTCGCGACGGACGGTGCTTTGTCCGCGGTAGTCGGGGTCGCCGATGGCCTCGGTGACGGAGAGGATTCCCCCGGGCTTGAGCGCCGCATGGATCTCGCGCAGGGCGCGGCCCCGGTCCCGGATCTCCCCGAGCACCAGCGCCAGTATCACGCGGTCGTAGTAGTCCCGCTCCTGAAGGTCCCCACTCCCCAGGTGCCCCCGATCGGTGCGGACGTTATCTAGCCTTTCCTTTTCGAGCCTGGCGCGCAGCTTCGCGAGCATCGCCTCCTGCCCGTCCAACCCGACCACCTCGCCCGTGGGCCCCACCCTGCGGGCGGCGAGCGTCGTCAGTCGGCCCGGTCCGCACCCCGCGTCCAGCACCCGCATGCCGGGCGAGAGGTCCAGCCGGGCGAGCAGGGTTTCGGGCCCGACGACCGCGGCGGTGATCGGGTTCTCCAACAGGAAGGTGAGGAAGGACGGCAGAGGCACGGGACGCCGTCGCTGGCGAACGAAGAGGGAGATCACCACCGCAGTGATAGCCAGCACAAGTATCCTCCAGCGACAAGGACCCTTCCGGTTCCTCCGAAACGTTGCGCTACCTCCGATCATTTCCGCATTGTCCCCGACACGATCCTTGAACGGAAGGAGCACGTCGACGCGCAAGCATCTTCCGGAGTGGGTGATGCCGGGTTCGGGACAGCGTCGCTACTGCGAAGATCGGGCTCTCGGCAGCGTACCGTCTTGGCTAACCTCCCGGCGGGACCGGCTGCGTGTTCTCGTAGCGGCCCCTGTCCAGCTAACACGTCTCGAAACTCCGCCGGCGTGTCCCAGAATCCCATCCCGTTTGCGGAATCCCGTTTTGTGCTCCCGGCAGGGTTCTAGGACAATGGTCGTATGAGGTTGGGACGCGCAAGGGTGTCGAGCCGCAGCGCGACGCGCTCCTGGCCGACGGCTGCGAGAGGGTCTTCGAAGATAAGGTCTCCAGCAGTGAGGCCGAAAGGAAGTCGCTGCAGGAGGTCTTGGATCGCTGCCGCGTGGGCGGCGTGCTGGTGGTGACGCAGCTGGACCGGCTGGGGAGATCGCTGCGCGAGCTGATCGACCTGGTTGGAGAGCTCGCGTGAGCATACCCCCCGCCCGAGCTCCGCCAGCGACGCCGAGCGTTTCTAGCCGCAATCCTGGCTCTCGGACTCTGCGTCCTCCTCGGCGGTTGCACCGACAGCGACGACGACGATGCTCGCCCGCCGGCACCGAAGCCACTGGCAGAGCCGCTGGCAGCAGAGCTCGCAGCCGCGTGTCGCATCGATGTCTCCGACATAGACGTCACGTACGACTTCTGGCCTTCGGACCCACGCGTGCAGGGCAGCGCCACCCTTCGGTTCGAGATGCGGTCCGGGCAGAGCCGCCCTTTGGATGTGGCCCGCGGCCTACGTTTGCCGCCCACCTTTACCGGGACGATAAAGGTCCGACCCCGCGATCTTTACCGGCTCAATAAAGACCGCTTCTTAGCCCCGCCCTGGTCGGGGTGGTGCCTACCCTTCAAATACCCCTCGCCGGGTCCTGAGCGGTCTCGGAGGACCCCGTGAACGCGGGTTCACGGGTTTCCACGATCCCGCATACCCATTCACCCACACAACATGTAGAGCCCCGGCCCTGTGGCCCCAGGGGCTTAGACGGGCTCTCAGGGGCGCATAGGGGTGGGGCTATGCACGATCCCGTATGCGAGCTTCCGAGAACATCCATTACGAAACTGTTTGGAAACTCTCACCCACGAGCCAACCTCTTGACCATCAGCCGGATCATCGCCGCGTACACGAACGCTTCGGCGCTGGCGCACAACCTCTCGTAGTCCTCGCTCATCCTCCTGTTCTGGCACAACCACGAGAAGGTCCGCTCCACGACCCACCTGCGGGGTAATGCCACGTACCCTCGCGGCGGCATGAACCCCTGCCAGTCGACCTTCTTGTCCTCCTTGGCCCACTCCTCTGCCCAGATCCTCGCCACCTTCTCGGGGGCCGGCTTGGGCGGCTTGCGCACGACCTCCACGCTCAAGCCCATGCCTTCCTCGGCCCACCGCTTGCCCCGCCCTTGGTAGCCGGCATCCAGCCACAAATGTCTCAGACGCGAGAGCCCGCTGTGCGCCGACCCCAGCAACAGCCTCAGCCCATCCTGGTCGGGCACCTTGGCGCTGTGGACCTTGGCATTGAGCACTAGACCCTCTGTGTCTACCAAAATGCGTCGCTTGCGGCCCCTCACCTTCTTGTTGCCGTCGTATCCTCTGTGTTCTCCGCCGACCCCTGTGGTCTTGGCCGACTGGGAGTCGGCGATGCCCGCACTCGGGAGCGGATTCCTACCTCCCTTCACCCGCAACAGCTCGCGCAGGGCGGCGTTGAGCCGCTCGAAGGTCCCGTCCATGCACCATCTTCTGAACCACCAGTACACCGTCTCCCAAGGCGGGAAGTCGCGAGGCAACAGCCGCCACGGACATCCGCTCTTGAGCACGTAGAAGATGGAGTCGAGGCTCTCGCGGTTGGTGTGGGTTTTGGGTCGTCCACGCTTTTTGGGGCCGGACCATGGGGCTCTAGGCACCCCCATTCGGCGTCGGATAGATCGGTCGGGTAGCTCCTTTTCATGCCCGAGAGAGTACGTCATCGACCTACCCCACTCGCTTTTCCAAACAGTTTCTACCCGCAGTTGGCTGCATAGCGTAGGCTACGAACCGCGACCGTGGACGCAGGAGGCGAACAACACGCCTACGGCCTTCGAGCAACCCGTTCGTAGCTCAGGCGGCCTCTGGTCAGGACGACGAGCACGACCGCCGTCACTCCGTAGCCGATCAATGTGGGGAGCGCGCTGGCCATGGCCTCGGGGGGGAAGATCTCATTCAGCGTACCGTTGAACACGTTGTTGGAGGTGTGCACCAGGATGGCGAGCAGTATGCTCGTTTGGGTGTTGTTGAACACCCACGTGAAAATGATGCAGAGAAACGTAACACCGACTACGTACAGGGCTACGTTGAGGAGGCCGCTGCCGCCGCCCGATTCTGAGGACCAGGCCGGCAACACGAACAGGGGCCCGTGCCACAGGGACCACAGGACGCCGAGGACGAGCGACGCGACCAGCGGCCCGTGCAAGTGCTCCAGACGAGGCAGCGCGAACCCGCGCCAGCCCGGTTCCTCCAGCAGCGGTCCTCCCACGACTAATACGAGAGCGAAGGAAGTGACATAACTGAGCAAGAAGGAAGTACTCCAGAGGGCTCCAAGGTTCGGCAGGCTTATCGTGTAGACCATCGCACCTAGCACCATGATCAGCGGGACGCCCAGGAGGGCGAACAGGTACCACCGGATGCCCACCCGCCACAACACGAACCGGCGCAGGAAGCGGCCCACGCCCTCCCTCCCCCTGGACATGTTCCTCCACGACGTCGTGCGCGGCACGGTCAGGGATTCCACATACTCCCGCGACGAGTACCTCGTCGCCAACCACGTAAGGCCGACGCTCGGGCGGGTGAAGCTCAAGAACCTGAGCGCGATGCACCTGCAACGCCTCTACCGCGAAAAGCAGGACGGTGGGCTCTCGGCATCCACGGTCCAGAAGGTCCACCACGTCGTCCACAAGGCACTAGTCCAGGCCGTGAGGTGGGCCCTCGTAGTGCGCAACCCCGCCGACGGCGTGAAGGCCCCCACGCCCACGCCAAAAGAGATGCGCCCGTTGTCGACCGACGAGGCGCGCAGGCTGTTGGAGGCGGCCCGGGGCGACCGGCTCGAAGCCCTGTACGTGGTCACCCTCCACACCGGCATGCGGCGCGGAGAGTTGCTCGGCCTTACGTGGGAGGATGTTGACCTCGACGGCCAGCCCGTCAGGATACGACGGACGCTCACACGCAAGGGAACCGGCTACGCGTTCGGGGAGCCCAAGACGAAGAAGGGCCGCCGCAGCGTGAGGCTCACCCAAAGCGCCGTGGCAGCCCTCAGAAGCCATCGCAAGCGCCAGTTAGAGGAGAAGCTGAGGGTCGGCTCCTACGAAGACCTCGGGCTTGTGTTCGCGGGCGAGGGCGGCGGCATCATCAACCCATCGAACCTCCGGCAGCGGTCCTTCGTTCCGCTCCTCAAGCGTGCCGGCGTGCCGGAGATCACCTTCCACGACCTCCGCCACACGTGCGCCTCGCTCCTGTTCCAGAAGAACGTGCATCCGAAATTCGTCCAGGAGCTCCTGGGGCACGCGAGCGTCGCCATAACCCTCGACACGTACTCGCACATGCTCCCCGGCATGGGCGGCGAGGCCGCCGACGCAATTGCAGAAGCACTCGGATAATCTCCTGGGGAATCTAGGTGATGTAGCAAGGCCCCCGGAGACGAGTCGGAAGCCTTGCTATTTCGGCGTATTCCGCGTACCTATCCGGGTTTTTCGAGTGGGCGATGCTGGGTTCGAACCAGCGACCTCCTCCTTGTAAGTTAGCTCAGGCCTTTCCCAATGCGCCCCTTTGTGTCTAGAATTCCGCTATTCTACGCGGTTTTTGGGACGGTATGGGAGTGAGCGAGTTCGCCCCCGTTCGGCCCAGCACTGCTCCGGTTGCAGCTTGATCTCTCCCATCATCCTCTTCACGCTCTGGCGGTCATGGTGGGGTCCCATAATTAGGGTCTTCTCCAGCGGGCTTTGGATCTGGAAGGCGGGTCATCCTGAATGAATTTACAAATCCAAATAACACAGCAATCAGAGGAACCAAGAGAGCTGTTTGAAGGGCTTGATTTCTTGCCTTAGTGTTTATGCTTATTATTTCGTCTTTGACTTTTTGAGGCTGCGAGCTTATGAGTTCATTTAGCTGGGTGTTGCTCATAACTTGCGCATCTTCCTCCAAAACTTTTGCCACATGTTCTTTTTGATTGGGGTTGAAAACTGTACTCGCCTGAGACAAACCATTGAACTGAATTGCTAACATGCTGAGCAATACGGCTCCCGCAGCTGCAAGGCCAAATGAAAGTCCGAAAGATCCAGCAGCAGAATTCACCCCTGCACCTTCGCTTACATGTTCACCTGAAATAGGAGACAGGGTAATGTTATTAAGCTGAGATACCAGCAATCCAAGTCCAGTACCAACGATCAGAAGAGGTATTAGAAGGCTTATGCCGAGATCCGACCTTGGAACAATTGGTATTATAAGTAGAATACCTATCGTACTTAACAGAAAACCTATCCTCACCAGAACGCTGGGCCTTATTCTTCCGGCTTTTTTCCCTGCTATCAGTGCTACTGCGAACATACTTAAAGAGAGCGGCGCTATGGATAAACCCGTTTTGAAGGAGTTGTACTCCAGTACCATTTGAAGAAAGATCGGAAGAGATATCATAAGTCCTCCGAGTGTTATCTGTTGAAACATTTGCTGGGTAATTCCAATCGTAAATAGTTTTGATTTGAATAATTCAGGGTCTATAAGAGGTGATCTCTGCAATCTCTTTTGTCTCGTTATCCAATAATAGAACAAGAACATTGCAATGACACCGACCAGGATAAATGCAAGCACTCTATCTCCGCCCTCTTGCCAGATAAGAATACCTAACACAATGCCCCCCATTGCTACAGCTGATAATAAAGCGCCAACCTTATCAATCACTTTCTGTCCTGTATACACAACATCTGTAACGAGATTGATTTTTAGAAGAACTATCGCGATAATGAACGCCTCAAGAGCAAATCCAAGTCTCCAGGAAAAATATGTCGTTATGACACCCCCAAGAAGAGGGCCGATGGCTGCCGCAATTGCTGCAGCTGCTCCCACTAAGGCATACGTTCTTTTTCTTGCCTCGTCCTCAAAATTGCCATGAATTAATGATTGCATGGCGGGAAGAAGAAGTGACGCTCCCAGACCGCCAATTATCGCCCAGAGAATGATTATTGATAGTATATTCTGGGTAAGCGTCATCGTGATTGCTCCCGATCCATATCCCAAAAGTCCAACAATGTATGCCCTTTTTCTACCTATAAGATCACCAATTTTGCTACCAACGAGTATGAAAGCAGCAGATACTAGTGCTTCAAGGGCAATAGCTGATTGCACACCACTGACGGTTGTATGCTAAATCACCAACAACAGATGAGATCGAGACATTCATTAAAGAAGTATCTATGACAAGTACGAACATCGCCGCAGCCAAAAGAAACGAAAGGGTAGTAGGTCTATTCTCGTTTCTTTCCTCTGCTACCATTGTAGCTCCTCAATTGTATACATGGGTGAGGAGCACCCCTCGACCGGCGTCCTCACACACATACCATCGATGCACCTGTCCGTGGTGCTCGTTCTCATCGTCGCAACCCCTATCTTCCTGGCACTCAGGAGCAGCGCACCTGCCGCCTTCGCAGTTGCCGCAACACACTGACCGTGCTTCTTGCGTGCCTTGCCGGGAGGCTTGCACTCGTCGGCAGCGGCCACCCCACCGATGCCTAGCGATGCCAGCGCCCCCCCTACGAGGGCTACTCCCATCAACCTAAGCGCCCCACCGCGCGAGTTGCTGCCGCTAGCCAGTCCGCCAGCCGGATCGTCGAAGTAGCGGTTGGAAGATCTTGGCTCACCCGTTGCTCCCTTTACCTAAATTGCGGGACTAGGGTATTAGCCCCGCCCAGTTGATCAACGAAGATAAGTATGAGGGGCTACAAGGCCTAGCGCAACTTCCGAGAATGAATACTTCTGAGACGGTCCGAAAAGGGTGTGGTGGGTAGTGATTCGCTACTCTAGCACGTATGAGAAAGCGTTACCCAACCGACTTATCCGACGCCGAGTGGGCTTACATAGAGCCTCACCTGCCTCCCCCACAAGCCCCCGGATGGCCCCGCGTGCACTCCCTACGTGAGATCCTAGACGCCATCTTCTACATCGTTCGTAGTGGCTGTGCTTGGCGTTTGCTGCCGCATGGGTTTCCGCCCTGGAAGACCATCCACCACTACTTCAGAATTTGGCGCATCGACGGTACCTGGGAGAAGCTACACGCCACGCTGCGCCATCGTTTGCGAGTACGCCTCAAGAGAGATCCTCAACCTAGTGCGGGCATAGTGGACAGCCAGTCGGTGAAGACTACCGGAGTAGGAGGAGAACGAGGCTACGATGGCGGCAAGAAGGTAAAGGGAACAAAGCGTCACTTGCTGGTAGACACCGAGGGCTTGGTGCTAAAGGCAAAGGTCCACGCGGCTAATGTGATGGACCAGGAGGGGATCAAGCCGCTGCTCGAGGTGCTAAGGAGCTCTTCCCGCGTCTTTCGCACGTGTGGCTGGACGCCGGTTACAGGGGCAAAGACAAAGGCAGAGGCTGGGTGGAGAAGGTCTTGGGGTGGACGGTGGACCTCGTCGAACGTCCGCGCAAACCTGCTCCAGAGGAAGTTCTGAAGTCGTGGGCCGAGCAGTGGAGAAAAGAGGGTGTGGAGGTAGATTGGGAGAAACTGTTGCCGCCTAGAGGCTTCCAGGTCCTACCTCGTCGCTGGGTGGTGGAGCGCGACCTTCTCCTGGATAGACCACAACCGACGGATGAGCAAGGACTACGAGCGGCTCACCGAGACCAGCGAAGCGTTCATCTACGTGGCTATGAGCCGCCTGATGGTGAAGAGATTGGCTCGCTCATGAGGCTTTTCAGACAGTCTCAGAGCGGCTATTCTCGGAAACCGGGTTGCCGCTTATGCGGGCGTTGACAAGGATGGTCTTTCGTTAACTCAGTAGGTACTGGAAGTCGCGTTTCGGTCATGGGTAGGGTAAGCTTGATTTGAATAACCTCGCCAACAGCGGCACTAGGATAAGGAGCACCAAGAGCGGTGGACTTTTCGATACTCTCAACGCTTTTGCGGATCTTCTTCATCTTCACCCTCATCCCGCTAGTCGTGGCAGCGCTCGCGTACTTCTTGATACCACCCCGCCACCAACAGACACCAAAGGTCGCTACCGCCGATGGCCAAGAGACGGGTCAGCCTGGCCCCGCGCCGTAGAGACTCCAGAGAGGAAGTCCTTGTTGATGCTGGTCGATCACAACAAGCGTGTACCGGACTCTCACACTAAATAGGTTCGCACAGTGAGTGATGTGCCTCCCCTAACGGGGCGAGACGGTCGACTCGGTCGGCGCGAACGGACCAAGTTCGAGGGCCGCTTCGGCGTGGTCTTGCTTCTGCTACTTATAGCGGTGTTTTTTTCTATATCTGCACCAGATAGGCCGTGGGCTTTCTTGCTGACCACTGTGGTGTTAGTCACCACTCTCATTATTGCCATGTCTGCCTCAGGTGTACGACCGAAGGTCGTGCGAGCGTGGTTGGGTATCGCAGTGCTTGGTGTTGGCGCCAGCATCTTTATCGCCCTCACGCAGGAAACCAACGTTGCGGCCGGATACTCTGTGATCACGGGTTTGCTCCTGACGTTGGTGACGTTAGGCGCCATCGCTCGCCGGATCTGGCTGCACGTCGAGATCAGTGTGATCACGGTCCTGGGAGCCGTGTGCATCTACGTGCTAGTGGGGTTGTCCTTCGCATTCACGTTCGCGGCTGTTGGGGCTTTTGGATCGCAACCCTTCTTCGCCTCCCAGGAGGCGGGGACGCGAAGCGACTACGTGTACTTCAGCTTCGTCACCATGGCCACCGTGGGCTATGGGGACCTCACAGCTCAAGGCGGCCTCGGTCGGGCCTTGGCGGTAACCGAAGGGCTCATTGGGCAGATCTACCTGGTCACCGCAGTCGCGGCCCTCGTGAGCGGCCTCGGCCGCACGCGCTGGCCCCAGCAAGATACAAACGAGAAGGCATCGGAAAAAGACGAGACCAGGTCGGGGTAACAACCTCAACCTCTCTAGGGTGCTCATCGGAGTTCTCGGATAGTGTGGGCGAGGATGTTACCTCGCCGGGGTGACGAACGTGACGGGTGAAGTATCAGGCGAGAATCACTCGGCTACGAGGATTTCGCCCGTGGTGATCATAAGCTCGTCCCTCACCTCCAAGCTGAAGGCGTGCAACTGTCCCAAGGCTTTTCACGATGGCAGCACCAACATAGAGCCATTGGTAGCTTAACTGACTCTTTTTCAGATCTACACATGAACGTAGCGGTTCTCGGGGCCCACGGCGGCACGCGCACAGATGCGGCGGAACACCTCAGCGAAAGGGAATAGCTCGAAGAGGCCGCGGTATGCTAGGGCGGCGGCGTAGGTCACCACGAGGTGCTCGAAGAACTTAAGGATCGAGCGCTTCCCAGTTCGATAATCACGAACCCTCGTAACCTTGAAGGAGGTTCGTCATGTAGTGGGCGCAATGACTAACCTTGCCCTTTCTGCTGATCAAGGTTGATGCTCCCGGCTACTCGGAGTTGAACCCTGAAACAGACAAAGCGCCCTACCGGTGTGGCTATTGTCCGTCTGCAACGGTCTTCACCTTTCTGCTCTGGAGCGGTCAAACTGCTAACCGCTCCAAAGCAATCTTGCCCTCTATTACTCTTGTGCGAAGGCCTCGCGCAGTTGCTTCTCCTGCTCCTCGGGCAGGTTGGTCGCGATGATCTCGAAGTCGTACTGCTTGAGCTCGGCGATGACCTTGTCACGGTCCGGCGCCTCGCTGGTCAACACAAACAGCGCCGAGGTTCCCTCGGTTACCTTCTTTCCCACCTGCTTGATGAAGTCTTCGTCGATGCCGCCGGCTTCCAAGGAACCCATTAGCGCCGCGCCCGCACCTGCGCCGATCGCCGCACCCAAGAGGGGCACAAAAAAGATCAGCCCGAATAGGAAGCCCCAGAACGAGCCACCGAGCGCGCCTAATCCGGTAAGTTGGTGACCCTGGGGGATCAGGGGTTTCTTCCTACCTTGCGGCCAGCTCACGACTACAGCGTCCTCCACGGTGCCCATCTGCCGCTCCTGCATGCCTTGCAGGGCGAGGAGCAGCCGGTCTGCTCCGTTAGGATCGTTGAGCTTTAGTACCGATAGCGTCGCCATCGCATCTCTCCTTTCTGTTTGGGTGCACGGACGCGATGTGTGGCAGAGATTCTCCAGGAGACCTTGCGTTGGTGTCTATGTAGCCGCCTCTCTGCATTGTACGCCTAGGTTATGGCACGGCGGGGCAGTCTGGCTTCGCCCACCGACAAGTTTCCCCTAGGGGACAAATTTTCGCGACCTTCTGAGAACCCCCCTTCTGAAACTGTTTGGAAACTCTCACCCACGAGCCAACCTCTTGACCATCAGCCGGATCATCGCCGCGTACACGAACGCTTCGGCGCTGGCGCAAAGCCTCTCGTAGTCCTCGCTCATCCTCCTGTTCTGGCACCAACCACGAGAAGGTCCGCTCCACGACCCACCTGCGGGGTAATGCCACGTACCCTCGCGGCGGCATGAACCCCTGCCAGTCGACCTTCTTGTCCTCCTTGGCCCACTCCTCTGCCCAGATCCTCGCCACCTTCTCGGGGGCCGGCTTGGGCGGCTTGCGCACGACCTCCACGCTCAAGCCCATGCCTTCCTCGGCCCACCGCTTGCCCCGCCCTTGGTAGCCGGCATCCAGCCACAAATGTCTCAGACGCGAGAGCCCGCTGTGCGCCGACCCCAGCAACAGCCTCAGCCCATCCTGGTCGGGCACCTTGGCGCTGTGGACCTTGGCATTGAGCACTAGACCCTCTGTGTCTACCAAAATGCGTCGCTTGCGGCCCCTCACCTTCTTGTTGCCGTCGTATCCTCTGTGTTCTCCGCCGACCCCTGTGGTCTTGGCCGACTGGGAGTCGGCGATGCCCGCACTCGGGAGCGGATTCCTACCTCCCTTCACCCGCAACAGCTCGCGCAGGTTGGCATTCAAGCAGCTCGAAGGTCCCGTCCATGCACCATCTTCTGAACCACCAATACACCGTCTCCCAAGGCGGGAAGTCGCGAGGCAACAGCCGCCACGGACATCCGCTCTTGAGCACGTAGAAGATGGAGTCGAGGCTCTCGCGGTTGGTGTGGGTTTTGGGTCGTCCACGCTTTTTGGGGCCGGACCATGGGGCTCTAGGCACCCCCATTCGGCGTCGGATAGATCGGTCGGGTAGCTCCTTTTCATGCCCGAGAGAGTACGTCATCGACCTACCCCACTCGCTTTTCCAAACAGTTTCTCTAGGCAGTCGGGCGATTAGGGGCAAGAAGGAGGATCGGGCTGCCGGCCAAACTGAGTTTCTCGGGCCTCCGCCCATCTCTAGGCTTGTGTTCCGCCGGCCATCCACCGGACGATCGCCGAAGCCATGACCACCGCAAGCACCGATGCCACCGCATGAGATACCGCTTCCTTGGTATCGTCGGCAAGGGTCCTGTGTTCTGGTGGCGGTGCCTCTTTGGTGAACGTGCTAGCGAAGAGGCGCCCTAGGGCGCTGCCGTGGGCCGAGGCCGCGCGGGCCTCGCTGGCGGAGGAGGATTCGAGGGCGCGGGGAGCGGGAACGAACGAATAAGCCCCGACGCCGAGGGGAGTTGGCGTCGGGGCACAAGACATCGCGAGGCGCGTACCCCCGATCCGTTCGCCCAAGCCCCCAGCTTCGCTGACGCTACTCCAAGGTCGCCCGCAGGTCGTTGATCCGTTGGCTTATGTCCTGGAGCTCCTCCCGGAGCAGTCGCTCCTCCTGCCCCGCCTCCTGCGTCCCCTCCTCGCGGGCCCGCTCCCGGTCCGCCTCCAGTTGGACCCTGCGGGCCTTCAGTTGCGCGATCGTGTCCCTGATCTCTCTGCCCCAGCCCATCACCACGCTCCTTCCCCCGGTTCTAACACGCACGAAGAAGCCCCGGCGAGGATGGGAGAGAACGCCGGGGCTTCGGGGCTGTGAGGGGATGAGGTCTAAGGGTACCGGACCGGGGCTCGGCTCCCTACCCCTTAGTCTCTCCAGAGGGTGCGAGGACCGTAGTCGTCTTCGAGGTCGTAGTCCGGTAGCTTGGAGTCCTCCACGTCCGTCACGCCCTTGTGGAACCGGAGTTCGGATTCCCAGTCGTGGCCGGACTCGCACCGGAAGCGCAGCACCACGGAAGCCCCGCGCTGGTGGTCGGCGGCGTCGGAGGGCCGGACCTCGGCACCATCTTGGTCCACCTTGATCTCGGTGGTGCCGTTGACGGGGTAGACCCTCACCCCGACGGGATGGACGTACTCCGGCATCCCCCCGCCCTGCTGTCGGCAGTAGGGACAGATGATCCGCTGCTTGCCCGCTTCGCCGCCCGAGGCGGCCGCGTCCTCTACGATCAACTTTGCTCCTATCTCCGGCAAGGGCCGGGACCACAATAGCAGCCCCGGCCCTATGGTCCTACGCTACAGCAGCGAGGCGACAAGAGCCCCGCACACCCCGCCGACGCCGTTCCTCCTGGCCCACGCCCTCAGGGCCTTGCCCGCCTCCACCGCGTCCCCTCGGGCGCTCCTGAGGGCCCACTCGCAGAGCTGGATCGCCTGACGCTGGGGGGCGAGATACCCCTGATATGCGCCGGAGGGGGCCGATAGATACACCGGAAGTCCCCTTCCACGCGCTCGGGTGAATAGGGAACTGGGAGGGGATCGTTTGGCGCGCTGGGAACCCCCGATCTATGCGCGAGGTCGGGGCTGCCCCTAGGGAGACGCCGGGGTGTCGCCGGCGGGACCCTCGCCCAGCGCCGCCTGGGCCGCTCCCTCGGCTCCTCTTTCGGAGCGCTCCAAGATGTCCTCAAGCGTGTCGCGAACTTCCTGGAGCCTCCCCCTGAGTGCCTCGTCTACCGTGTCGCCCACCTCTAGCCCCCCCAAGACTTCGTCGAGTGTGGCAAGGGTCCCTCCTAGGGACTCCCTCACCACCTGGCTGAGCGAGCGGGCCAAGATGCGCAAGATCTCGGGATGCTCGCCGATGGTGTCCAGCGCCTTCTCCAGGATGGCGCGGATGTGCTTGAGCCGCACCTTCAAGAGCACCTTCGCCTCCACGCCCTCGATCTCCAGCTTGACCTGGTCGAGCCTCGCGTCGACGCCGACCGAAAGGTTCAAGAGGTTGGCAAGCTCTACCAGGATCGAGACGTGGGCTCTGAGGTCCTCGACCTCCAGGTTGATCCTGTCGACCTCGAGTTCGGAGACGTCCAACAGCACGTCTGGCTCTTGGCTGTCTGGCTCCTGGTCGTCTGGCTCCTGGCCGTTGGATGGCCCAAGCCTGCCCCGCCAGAGATGCCGCGTGGCCACGCCCACCGCCAGCGCTCCGAAGGCCACCCATCCCAGGCCCAGGGCCGCTCGCCCAAGAGCCATCTGCGATCCCAGGGTGGGCTCTACCCGTGGTGCACCGAACATGTCCATCACCCCTGCTTTCTCTCGAGTGGGGCCTCTCGTAAGCATTGTGACATTCACCGAAGCCCGCCGCCATCCCCGCTGCGTACGGGTTATCTAGCTTCGGGGACCCCCTTGGGGCGAAGTTCGCAGGACCATACACGCCCGAAGTGCGGCAAGATGGGCTGGACCGTAACCGAATCGGTACACGAGCGTCATCGCCCCTTAACTTCGTCGGCCGACAATGCGGCCAAGCTCCCCGGCGAAGCAGAGATCCCCCTCCGCTTGCACAACACGCCGGGGTCTTTCTATCCTAGAGCTAGAGATACGCTCTTCCGAGAACCCCCTTTACCGGAAGGTGGGTGGATAGGGTGTGCCACCGAGGAGTTCGTGGTCGAGCTGCGCGGGCTCTGAGGCGTTGGCAAAAGGAAAAAGAGCAGTGGCGAGCCTCCCTTGCGATCGAACCGCCAGCGCGAACCGCCGGCGCGTACCGCGCGTAGAATAGTTTAGGACCACGGGCAGGGGGAGGTCCCTGCCCGGGAAGGGGAGCACCATGGCAACGTCCCGCAACGCCCTCTCCGGCGCCCGCGCCACTCGCCTTGCGCTACTAGCGGGGGCCCTCGTCCTGATCGGCGTGCTCGTCGTAGCCTCCGCGGCACAAGCCGCCGTCAGCATCTCGCGGGCGGCACTCAGCGGGACGCAGCTGCGGATCGAAGGCTCGGCCAGCCCCAACCGCACGATCACGGTCGACGGGGTGGCCATGGCCACCAGCGACGGGGCCGGCAAGTTCAGGATCGCGAGGAGCGGCTTCAAGGCGCCCGCCGACTGTAGGGTAAAGGTCAACGACGGATCGGCCAATCCTGTTTCGGCCAGGCTGTCCGGCTGCACGGTCAGCTCGCCGCCGCCGGCGTCCTCGGCATCGCTCTCGTCGCTGACCATCAACCCGAGCGAGGTGGTGCAGGGGACCTCGTCGACGGGGACCGTCACGCTCACGGCGGCCGCACCGCCCGGCGGCTTCGTCGTCGACCTGACTAACGATTACCCTTACATCGCGACCGTCCCCGCGAGCGTCACCGTGCCGGCGGGCTCGAGGAGCGCCAATTTCCCGATCGCGACGTCCCCGGACACCACGGGCTCGGCGATCATCGTCGGGACCGTGGGCGGCGTCTGGAGCACGCACAAGTACGGGATCATCACGACTTACTCGGCGGTCCACTTCGACAACGGGAGCATCTCCATCCTCCCCGGGGGGAACGGCAGCGGGCGGGTCACCTCGCAGCCCGCGGGGATCAACTGCACCATCACCGGCGGCAACGGCTCCTCCGGCAACTGCGACGCGTTCTTCCCCGTGGGCACGATCGTGCGGCTCTCGGCCAGCCCGGCCAACGGCTCGTCGCTCCAAGGGTGGAGCACCAACCTCCCCGGCTGTGCCGACCCCTCAAGGGTAAGGGTCGCCCGCGGCACCAACATCACCTGTCGGCCGATCCTCTCCCTCAGGTAATCGACGACGGAGGCCGCTCTCCGGGAGTCCCGGAGAGCGGCCTTCGGGCGTCCCTGGGGCGAGGCTAGCGGCACCCTGTAGACTGGGCCCGGCCCATGCTAGCGAAGGGGGTATCGGGCATGGGATCCTCGGCGAGGCTCGCGGTCTGGGTGCTGTTTGTCCTGGCTTTTGTCACGTTCGTCGGTGCGGCGATCTTTGCCGGTGGGGGCGGCGGAGCCTTAGAGGTGTTGCTCTACATCTTGTTGGGCGTGGCGTTTGCCGCCGCGGCTCTCTACCTCCGTTCCAAGTCGACAGGCTGACCGAATTTCCCAGAACGCCTCCTTCCACGCACTCGGGTGAATAGGTCCTCTTTAGATGCACCGTGCTTCGCCGCGTGGGATGATGGCCGCGAGCGAGTAAAGCCTTTGCGAAGGGAGGAACGCTGCCGTGGCCGAAGTGGAGCTTGCCCAGGATGCTCTGATCGTCCACGTACGGGGCATGGACCGGTTGTGGGCGCTAAGGAGCCGACTAGAGATACCCCTCGCTCACGTGGTAAGCGCCGAAACCGATCCGGAGCCAGCGCGGGGATGGTGGCAGGGCATCAGGATCGGAGGAACTCAGGTGCCGGGGGTGATCACGGCGGGGACCTTCCATCAGGAAGGTGAGAGGGTCTTCTGGGACGTGCACGACCCGGAAAAGACGGTGGTAATCCGGCTAAAGGACGAACGGTATTCACGACTGGTGATAGAGGTGGAGGATCCGTCCACCACGGTAGCGGCCATCCGGGAGCGACTCAACGAGTAGGGCAATCGTCGGGCACAGCCCCCCCAGGAACTTTGGAGAACTCTAGACTTACCGGAAAGTGGGTGAATAAGGGGTGAACTTGATGGGTTACACCCTTGGGGCAAGGCCCTATAGTGCAGCCCAACAACGAAGTAGGGTTCGGGTAGAGGAGAGCACCCCCCCCATGAACGATAATCGGGGCCCCAGGGAAAGAGAACCCACGGTACGAGTGCCGCCGAGAGGGGGGCAAAGCGAGCAGTACTCGCTCGCGAAGATCCTCGGGATCTGGGCCCTTGCGGCCGTCCCGATGGGCATCCTCGGCTGGATCGTCTTCCCGCTCCTGGCACCCGACTTCGGGTCGGATCCGCTCGGATCGGGCGTCACGCGGGTGGTGCTCCTCACGCTGGGGCTGGTCTGGTTGTTCGTCCTGTCCCTGATCATCGTCCGTCGCGAGGAAGGCGACCTGCGCTGGGCGACGGTCAAGCGGCGGCTCCGGCTCAACGCCCCGCGGGAGCCGGCGACCGGCGAACCCCGCGCCACGGCTCTGGTTGTGGGTGGTGCCGTTCCTCGTCGCGGTCGCGGTGGTGGAACTCGTCCTGAACGCCCCGCTGGAGAGCGCCTGGGTGTCGGTCTTCCCGTTCCTCGCGGAGCCCGCGGGCTACGGCCCCGGCGCGATCTTCCAATCGCGAGAGATCCTGGCGCGGCTGGAGGGCGCCTGGTGGTTCTTCGCCTTGTTCGTGGTGAACGCCGCGTTCAACACGATCCTGGGGGAGGAGTTCCTCTTCCGGGGCGTGCTGCTGCCCAAGATGGAGGGCGTGTTCGGACGCTGGAGCTGGGTGGCCAACGGCGTCCTCTTCGGGCTCTATCACGTGCACCAGCCCTGGGGGATCCCGAACTCCGTCCTCACCGGCCTCTTGTACACCTTCCCCGCCTACCGCTTCCGGAGCACGTGGATGTCCATCATCCTCCACTCCGCCCAGAGCGTGTACTTCGCCTTCTTGGTGCTCGGGGTCGTGTTGGGGCTGGCTTAGAACATCCCTTCCAGGGACTGACTGAGCAAGCAGAAAGCGACGCCATAATCGCGTACGGTCCACGTCATGGGAAGGAAAAAGTACCCGACCTGTCCGACGCTGAGTGGGGCTGCGGGCAGCCCCACTCAGCGTCCCCGAACCACAGAGGCCGCCCGAGGCTTAAGAACTAGCCGATGCCGGTTGGGATGCACGCTCCGGGGTGTACGAGAGGCGGCCCCTGGTGAACACGGCGATGAGTACGGCACCTACAGCGACCACGCCAGCGGCGATCAAGAAGCTCATCTCTCTGGGGATGAACGAGTCGAACGTTGAGGTCGTTACGTTGAAGCTGGAGTGGAACATCCCCACCAAGAGCACGCTGTACCCGGTGTTGTTGTAGAGCCACATGATGATGACCCGTCCAAACAGCTGAGATACCCCGAAACGGCTGTCAACGCGAGCGCGAGGTGGAGCTGTGAGAGGCCCAACTCGAACTCGACTATCCAGGCGGGCAGATGGTAGAGCGCGAAGGGGATGGTGACGATGAGGCAGGCCTTCAAGGGTCCGTGCCTATCTTGCAGCCTCGCCTGCAAGAATCCTGTCCAGCCGACCTCCTCGGCGAAGTTGAAGAACAAGATCAAGAGCAGTAGCTGGGGCAACACAACCGTGAGCAGCAGCTCCCACTTTTCCACCAGAGCGCTCAGTGGTGCGAGACCGAAGAGCACGCTGGCACACAACACCGTCGCGACGGGCACGCCGAAGAGCGCGACGAGGTACCACTGGACGCCGACGCGCCACCTCAGGCACCGTTGCGCCAGGTCTTGCGCTCCGCCCTTGCCGTGCATGGCCGCCACCACGATGAAGGCCGGCAGCGCCACGCCGAGGATGTGGCCGAGCGAATCATATGGTGCTAGGCCGAACGGCAAGATGTCGCGCCGAGTCAGAAGCGGCGAGAGCGCGACCGCGATGTTAACAGCGAAGACCATGATTAGGAAGGCGGCCACCGGATGGCGGGACACCAGTCGCCTGGGCGCTGAGTAGTGGGGAGCTGCGGGTTGCTGAATAGTGGTGGGCGTGGACATGATCTACTTCCTTCCCGGTGGGGCCTGCCGGACGCCTCACCGCGATTGATGCTTGGGCATCATACTCCCAGGGAACACACCAGCGAAACCCCTACGGGACAGATGGGTTATTAATGGGAACCTCTCGGCACATTCATGGCGAACTTCCTAGAACACCTCTACTCGCAGTTGGGCGGACAGGAACGACCGTGGCAGTGCCCTTGTTCCCAGGCGGCCATCCCGCCACAGGCCCTGCCCGGCCGCGGATGGGGTGCGCGGCAGGGGAGGCCGGAGAAGAACTTCCCAGGAGGGGCTCGAGCTCGTCGCGTCGTGGCGCCGGCGCGCCAGGAGCCGCGAGGGCTTTGCCGAATAACCTTCCATCAATCAGCGGGAGCCGCGTCGCACCCGACGCCGGGTAAAGCGCTTGTCCACCCGAGAAACCGTAAACCGCAACAGCGGTTTAGGGCGGCTACCTGCAACCCGTGCCCGATCCGCGCCGCCCCTTGAGGACCCGGCGGCCCCTGCCGATCCCGCGGGGGCGGCGTGCCATCGCGTCCCTTCTGCTGGCGCACGCTAGGTTCCTGGCGTAGCAATGGCCGGGGGTAAGATAGGGCCCGCGAGGGTCGAGGCGTCTGCTTGAATGACTCCTCCGCGCTAGCCGCAGAGCGTGTCCCCATGTGGGGACACGCTACGAGATTGTCTCATGCGGTTATGCGGGGATCCCGCAGATTATCGACCGCACCGCCCGCGAAACTGGCTCCATCGACCGTTATCGCGAGCATCGATCGCGTTTCGAGTGTCGGATCTTCGGGTTTTGCTGGTGTTCTGCCGATCGGAAGTCTCACGCGGTCGACGCGGTCGATGGTTTGAGGGCTTTGTCCCGGAAGCTGAAGAGCACTCGCCACGATGCCGAGCGCGAGGCGCGACGCAGCGGCATGGCCAGGGCCGACTATCACCAGGGCGAGGACCTCTGCGAGACAAAGTGAGCCCCGAACGAAACGGAGCGCAAGGTCGCAGAAGCATCGACCGCGTCGACCGCGTGTTCGGAAGTTATGCCGTTTGCGGGGCTTTCTCGCGGTCGGTGCGTCTCATCCGTATCGCCCGCTATTCGCCTCCGTCGACCGCCAATGTGGAGCGACGTGCGGTAGAAGGGCGCTGGCGGGTCAAACGCTATTTGGTTTGGTCGGCGGCGGTTCATGGCTCCCGTAGCCGAGGAGGAGCATAGGAGCCGACTGATTCATGCCCGGGGACAGGGGGCGAAGCGGGACGAGAGGTTATCGTCCCGCAATTAACCCAGTCGCCGCGGGGTGTTCGCAGACGGTCAGAACTCGCCGACGTTGTCGTCGCCGTCTGAGGTTGCGCCCGGTTCGCCCTCGTCCGTGACCCAGAACCACACGAATCGCTCGATCTCCTCCCTTGGGGGGGACCCGCCTGGCTGCAGGGCAACGAGCACCCACAACTCCTCGGAGGTCGCTTCGTTCCGCCACACCTCGGCGTGAAGGAGGGCCATCCGGCAGAGCTTCTCGGGATCTTCGGGTTCGGTCCGCCGCTCCTCGAAGTACCAGAGGGCCACGCTCGGATCGTAGAAGGGGTACGGCTTCTCCCGCAAGCGGGGGATCAGGCGCTCGAGACGCTCGGCCATCTCCTCGGGCGTCGCCGGCCAGCCGGCGGTGCTCGACCCTTCGGCACCGTCCGGAGCTCCCCAGGCGAACGCCTCCGCGGCGGTGAAGATCTGGGGCGCGGTCAGCGGGACGAACCACGAATGCGAGCGGGGGCCGTGGTAGATCGGGACTTCGTGGCGGAGGACGCGGGCCACCGGGTCCTCATCGGGATCTATCCGGTCTCCTGACGGGGCTTCCGGCGGATCGCCCGGAGCGCGGTCGTCGCGGCGCCAGCCGAGTTTCGCGAGTTCGCCTGGATGGTCCACCTCGTCGAACCCGTCGACCTGGTCGTCGCCCGCGGATTCGCCCCCGCCTTCCGTGTCCGAGCGGGGGCCGGAAGCCTCGCCGCTTTCCTCCGTGGCGCCGCTCCGGCGATCCGCGGGCGGCGTCGGCCGGATCTTGCGCAGCGTCTTGACCCGCCGCCTCACTCTCCCCTCCTCGCGCTGCAGGTACTCGATGCCAGCCTCCTTGAGCGCCGGGGCTATGCGGTTCAGGTGGCGGCTGAGCTGGTTGGGCGCCGCGGGCCACGACCTGGTGCGCTTTATTTCATCGCTGGCC
This sequence comes from uncultured Rubrobacteraceae bacterium, assembly GCA_963769655.1. Taxonomy (GTDB): domain Bacteria; phylum Actinomycetota; class Rubrobacteria; order Rubrobacterales; family Rubrobacteraceae; genus CAVYMT01. The sequence goes on from CAVYMT010000010.1 coordinate 21,996, forward strand.
CGGAAATTGAGGAGCCCTAGGAGGTTCTCCGCCCGTCAGGTGCCTGAGCAGCTCTTCCTTGGTGACGTGGCCGAGGACGGAGATATGAGAGCCCGTGGACCTGGCCGGGCTGTTCTTGGTCATGACCTGCAGGACGTTGCCGTCCCACCCCTGCCTCACGACAGCGGAGAGCGTGTTTCCCTCGCGGGACATGACCTTCAGGACCGAGGCGAACTCCGAGGCCAGGATCAGCAGGCGCTTGTCCGCCACGCCTTCCTCCACGGTCTCCTTCTCCCCGGTCTTCTTATTCTCCCTGACCACGGGGTCCCTGACGGCGTGGATCAACCCTTCCCCGCTGGAGAGGCCGTCCTGCACCCTGTCGGCCACCCAACTCGGATCGACGCATCCAACAAGCTCCCGGACGTACCCCCAGCTGCTCCCCTTGCGGGCCTTTGAGGTCCGGCCCACCAGGGCGGCGTAGAGTCCCAAGTGGTGCACGTCGGCGCCGACCCGCATGTAAGCACCGCGGCCGATGGCGTTGCCGAACGCCGCCATGAAGTTGATCAGGATCGCCACCGGGTCCGCCTCCGTGTGCGGCTCCACGGCCCTCACGAACTCGCCGGGCAACCCGTAGAGCGCCTCTTCCTTGAGAACCGGCCAGGGCGTGGGCTCCGGCACGTGAGGCAAGTAGGCGTCGGGATCCCCTCTGCGGAGTGGAGCCCCGGAGTCGACGGACGAAACGGGCTTCGCGGCCTCGATCGTCCCCGCGGCCCACGCCGCGAAGTCCCCGGGATCTTCGACCAGCTTGCCGTTGACGTCCGCGCCGTGCGGCTCGCTCTCCGGCCACCCCACCACCCGCACACTTCGGGCCCCCGCCTCAAGCAGTTTCAGGGCGTCTTCGCGGGCCGCTTTTTCCTCCCCGGCGTCGTAGAAAACCACCACCTCGAGGCCCGCGAAGACTCCGGCGTAGATCGGCTCCAGTAGACCCGCGCCCGGTTGGGAGAGCGCCACGTACCAAGCAGCCCGCAAGCTCAGGGCGTCCTCCTCGCCGCAGCACAGGATCGCCAGGTATCCGGGCTCCAAAGCGTCCAGCAGATCCATCCTGAAGGGTATGACCTTTGCGGGCTCGTTCGGCCTCTTGCTGTGACCCTTAGGCGGAAGGTCGCCAGCGTAGCCCTTCCACCACTGCCGCCGCTTCCCATTACCGTCCCGGCCCTCGCTCTTGCAGTGGATACCCAGCAGCCCGCCGCCCTTGCCGATGCAGGGGTAGGTGAACGCCCCGTCCTCGAAGCCGACGAAGGCACCCTGGACGATCCCTTTCGGGATACCCCTTCGCTCGAAGTAATAGAGCTTGCCGCCGCCGTTCAGCAACGCCCGACGCGCCGTCAGCGCCGTCTGCCTCGCCTCCATCTATCGGCCCCCACACGGGAGTACGCGCGTGCCCTAATGGCCATCGACAACACGACACTCCTCCAGCAGAAACCGCTCCAACGCGCTGCGGTTCACGCGGATGCTCCGTTCGCCGATGCGGACCGCCGGCAGCTCGCCGCGCTGGATCAGCTCGTATCAACGGGTGCAGGGTATCCGCAGTTCCTCCGCGGCCTCCGGGACCGTCAGCCAGCTAGTGTTGTTGGGGTTCGTGGTGGTCGTGTCCATGCGGCCTCCCGTGTTCGGTTGCGACTGCATGGATCCTACGAGGCGAGGGCGGCCTGCGCTAAAACACGTTTCGCCAGCGAAATGTGTTGCTCTTGCGTTTGGCGGCTACCAGCTTAACCCCAGAATAGCGTGTACGAGGAGTCGTACAAAGCCTGTCCGACCTTGTCCACATCTCTCCACAACTGGTTCGTCGCCGAGCTGCCGATGGTGTCAAGGGGCAACGACTTGTGGGTGTCGCGCAGAACGTGCTCGTTGAGATGCCGGTGAATCTCCCCCCTGCTGTCGATCTTCCCGTACTCCCTCAGGTAGAAGGCGACGCAGGCGGGGATCAGATTGTCCGCGAACGGCGGCGCTCCGCGTTTTCTTTCGGCCAAGTGACGCGCGAAACCGTCGCCGGAGGTCGATCCGAGGAGCATCCTATAGAATTCCTGCACGATGCGGGGATGCGGGAACGACGTCTTCTTGGCCTCGAGCGTCGAGTGGCGTCCCTTCGGCCCTCTGGTCACGATCCTGTTGTGGACCGCGATCACCAAACCGCGGGCGCCGAAGTCGTAGCTCAGGTGCCCCGTCTGCTGATCGTCGTGGGGGACGGTGGCGTCGGACAGGATCCTCTCGTAGAGCAACGCCACGTGCTCCGGTTTCGCGAGCCGACGATGCGCGTGGACAGTGATGCGCACCACTTCTGGCGTCCCTTCGTCCGGGTCCGTTTCGATCCGGACGGAAACCGGCAATCGCTCCAGGATTAGCACGCCGTCCGCGACGCGCACCGGCCGCAAGCTCCCGTAGCGGCCAACGAACCGGTCCGCCGCACTCTCCCATTCATCCGGGTCTCCACTTGCCTCTACCAGGATGCTATTGACCGAAAGCAGCTCCACGAGGCCCTACCCGATCTCGTTCGCGAACGCGAGCGTGGGGATGATCTGGTCTTCCTCCGCCGCGTCCTCGAGGAGCGCCCTAGCAGCCTCGAATAGGGCGCCAAACCTCTCTTCAGGCGGGGGTGGAGGCTCTGCTTCGGTAGGCACGAAGTGGGTCACGACTTCGCCGGTCCGCAGCCTGTCCGAGCACTCCTCGCACAACGGCACGTCGTCTTTGTCGGTTAGCAACCTGTTGACGCCCGGCTTCCCGCACGAGGCGCAGGTTTCGCTCTTGCCTTCCTCTGCCAGACACACGTTGGTATTGTGGCGCGGGCTTCGGACCCAGGCGGAGCGGCCCGCGCCCCCTCCTTTCTCTTCTCTAACGTTTCATGCGTCGAATTCTACTCGGTCCGTCCGTGTTCCCCGAGGTCCAATCGCACGCTGCACACGTGCCGCCACCGGCGTGGAACAGCGTCGCACAGGGAACGTACCATACCGTCTGACGACCCTGAGGCGCTGGCGGTCTGCTGGTACCGACTGACGAAACAGGAGTGCCTTGGGGGCCACCGACCAGCACCCGCAGTCGACAGACTTCTTCGAATGCCTTACGAAGCGTACCGATCCTGCGCGCCATGGACTCTCCGCCGACTCACCGGTGTCCTGAGCCTCTTGCCGACGTCGGCCGATCTGTGCGTCCCGAGAGAATCTTGCGCTCCCGCGGCCCAAGCGCTCATGGAGCCGGGGCGTCCATGAGTGGCCCCGGCTCCGCTTGTCGGATGAGTTGCCGCCGCAATTAAGCTAAGGCCTCACCACCTTGAAGCTCCAGGTCTTCGTCCCCCCAAGCCCCTGGATATCGGAGGGCTCTACCCTGACCGTGTGCGTCCGGAAGGGCAGCTTGTTGCTCGGGCGGCACAACCTGTCGGTAGCCGAGTTGTACGAGAACGCCTTGGCGTGCCCGTCCACGAATAGCTCGATGTCGCTCGCGGAGAGGTCAGTCTGGGCGTCGCGGACGGTCGCGCAAATCAGTGGCGTCCGGTCGCGGGTTGTAGACCCGGGGGTGGGGGCCGAGCGGATCGTGGGCTTCTTCAGCGCCCCGAGACAGGCCCAGCAGCGCGCCTTCCCGGACCTGACCGAGCGCGAGGAGGAGGTCCTCTCGCTGGTGGTGGAGGGCAGGAGCAACCAGGAGATCGCCCGCCGGCTGTTCGTGAGCGTAAAGACCGTGAGGAACCACGTCTCCAACATCCTGCTCAAGCTGCAGGTGGCCGACAGGGCGCAGGCGGTCATCCGCGCCCGAGAGGCGGGGATGGGGCAGGACGGGCCGCGAGTGAGCACCCAGGAACGCGGAGTCGAGCGCCCATAGACCTTGCCTGAACCCACGGATGGGTCGGAAGTGAGGCTGGACCGCGGGCGCTTCGTTCTTCGGCCTTGGCACGGAGTCCTCGTAGTGGCCCGCCGCGAGCTTCTCCTATATCTGGCGCTTGAGGTGGATCTTGGGCGCCTCTGCGGCCCCCACTGTGCGTCCGACGGTGCGGCGGCACTTCTTTGCCTCGGGTTCTCGAGCATACGTTGACCGTGCTCGGGAGCCCGTAGGTTCAGGAGTTTCCAAGTCTCCCAGCTCACTCTGCCTCAAGCATTGAGCCTAGGATTCTATGTCCACTACGCCTTCGCTCGGCGGATTCTTCGCGGGAGCCTCGAAGAACCCGAGGTCGTACAAGCCCCTTATGCGGCGCACCGCGAAAGGGTGCGACTGGGGAAGCTGGGCCAACATCGGCCAGAAGCCCCGGAATCGCCGAGCCTGCTCCAGCAGCTCTTCGACGTCCACCTGCTTGTAGACGTACCGTCCGGCCGCCAAGAGCACCAACCCCTCCTCCCCCTGCGGCGCCAGGTAAGCGCCGTGCCGGTCGCAGGAGAGCTCCCTGGCCCGGGAGAGGAAACCTCCCAGCAGCGGAACCCGATCGACGTACGCGGTCGAAAGCTGGTACCAGAGCCTCGTGTGCCCGAGCCGCAGGTGCCCCAGTTCGTGCCCGACGATGAACGCCAGCGCGTCCTTGTTGTTCTCGTAGGTGTTGCTGAACAATTCGCTGTGGATCACGACGAAGTCGTGCCCGAAGGTCGAGGCGGCGAAGGCGTTGAGCACACCGTTGCCCGACATCAGGTAGATCTCGGGATCCCTCTTCAGGCCCAGCCTGCGCGCGAAGTCTTCCTTCACGGCGTAGATGTCGGGAAACTGCCGGCGGGACAACTTCACCGCGGATCCCCGTATGCCCGCGCGGGTGAGTTGCCGATACACGACCATGCCCGGCACGAGGAGCAACAGCGCGGCAAAGGCCACCCGTATCGCGTCGACCGCGGGACCGGAGAGGGGCTCACCCACCAGAGCATTCAAGAACCCCAGGTACAGGGCCCCGATCAGGATGAAGGCGATGATCAGCAGGTTGACCAGCACACTCAAGGCGTAGAGCGGGATCTCGTAAGGGTTTCTTAGCCGTACACCGTTCATGGGCGATCTCCTTCTCTGTTAATACGGTTCGCGTCGAGATGAGCGCGGCGGCCGTCGCGTTCGGCGCCGTCCTCGCGGCCATCGGGCGGTCCGGGGAACGCCCCGGCGACGGGCACGGGCGATCCCGGGACGGACGCGATCGCTGAGCGGGGTCCGGCCTCGAGAAACACGAGGCTCCTCCTCCATCCACCCAAGCTCCTAGAACACGGGTTCTCGGAAGCCGCTTGCCCTAGCGCACCCGCCGGGGCTGCCGCGCCGCCGCTTCCCCGCGCATCCTGAACGCCTGGATGACCGCACCCACGCCCCCGACGAGCATGAAGATCGCCAGGATCAGCGTCAGCGCCGCCACCCCGATCAGGGGGTTGATCACCAAGAAGAGGCCCAAGAGGATGCCCAGCGCGGACAGGACCCCCATGCCCCAACCGCCCCCTCGGAAGGCGACCACCAGGCCCGCGGCGCCCTGAAGCATGGCCAGGAATCCCACGAGGACGACCAACCACGCGGAGGCCAGGGCGGTGCCCCAAAGCGGGTCGCTTACTATCGCCAAGCCGGCCACGAGGCACAGGATCCCGGCCGCCAGCTTCCAGCCCCAAGACGAGGCATCCAAGAAGATGCCCACGAGGCGCAAGACGCCCGCTAGCAGCAGGTAGACGCCCAGCAGCCAAAACAGGAAGACCAGGGAGGCCCCAGGGGCCACCAACAGCACCAACCCCAACAGGGCGACGACGACCCCTTCCGCCAGGACCAGCCACCAAGGCAGAGCTTCGCCCCTCCCGCCGGCGTAACCGCTCACATCCCACCTCCCGCTTGCCTACGCTGAGTGCTCCCATTATGGGCGCGGAGCCCCCGTCGCGGCCAGCATCGGCCCAACGGCTCGTCTTCTCGCCCTTATCCACCGGAGTGCGTGGAAGGGGGATTCTGCGAACTTCGCTCCGAGACGGTTCTCAAGAAGTTCGGCTATCCGCCCGCTTTGCCGGACCCTCGCTTCGTCCTTCGTCCTCCTGAGGCTCCACCTCCTCCGACGCCCCCGGTTCCTCGACCTCCTCGGCCGGCAGCGGCTCCCGTCCCTCGACCACACCCAGCACCACCCCGCCGAAGGCGAAGAGGTACGCCAGCACGAGCGGGTTGACGAAGCGCCCCACCCCCACGGCCACCAGGACCATCAGCACGACGAAAAAAGCGGGCACCCCCGCGGAGATGAGGTGCAGCCGCCGGATGTCCCGCGGGCTCAGGTCCGGATCGACGAGACGGTGGCCCGAGCTCATGTACCACCACGTCGCCCACATCGCCAGGGAGGTCACGAGGAGGCTGCCCAGGTAGAACTGCTGGGCCACGGGGTCCGAGACGTGCTCGCCGACCACCGAGGTCGGGAAGGGCAGGAAGGCCACGCACGACAGCTGCGCGAGCGCCAGCCACGTCAGGCCGCCGTCGAAGCGCCTTACCATGTGGAACTGCATGTTGTGGCCCACCCAGAAGTTGGCGATGAACAGGAAGCTGGTCGCGAAGGCCAGCACCCTCGGCCAGCTCTCCAGCAGGCTCTCTAGCAGCTCGCGCCCGTGGAGGTCCGCGGCCGCCTCCGGGAGGACCAGCTCCACGGCCAGCAGGGTGGCGGCTATGGCGTAGACGCCGTCGCAGAGGAACAGTAGGCGTTGGAGGCGTAGGTCCATCTCGGCTTCCGGCATCTCGCTGCTCCCCTTATCGGGCCGCGCTTCTTGCCCCAACGGTACCAACGCACCCACCCCCGCGCACGCCAGGGCGTTCTCCACAAACTTGCCCTTTATTCACCCGAGTGCGTGGAAGAGATGATTCTCCGAAGTCGGCATGACCCCGGTCGCATGCCCTAAGCTCCTATCGGCCCCGCCCGGATCGTACCGCCCGATGGCGGATGTACCTGTTCCACCCCCACCCCAACAAGCTGGGGGTGGCGGCACCCTGCCTCAACAGGCTGAGGCGGCACCCCGCCGACGTTCAATGCCAAGAATGTTGCTCATCGGGTGCGGCAGTTTGGTCGTCGCTATGGTCCTGTTCGTCGGGTACTTTCCTTAGCCACGGGTCTCCTTCTCGAACCAGGGACCGCGCTCACCAAGCACCGCACGCTTCAACCTTCGGAGGTCCGCAGCGGCGTGCTTCATCTTCTTCGCTGCCTGATCGTTGCCCCCGCGTCGTGCGCGGCGCGCGGCCCACTCTAGCTCGTAGAGCGCGTTGTCGAAGATGGTTCGAGCACGATCCCGGTTCACGTCACGTTGATTTTACTTTCTCCTCTCTCACCCGTACCCGGCCTTCCTTCCCTCGGACCGCGCCACCTCGGGTTCATGCCCTGCCGCTCCCACTCCCGGACCTTCTCGTCTAGCTCCGCCGAGGTGCCCTCCCTCGACGCGACGACGAACCTGCGCGCCGCCGCCGGCGGGGTCCCGTTGTCCACCAGGGTGCGGTACGCGTCCTCTTACCTCTTCCACCTCGGCCCTACCTCTTGCCCATATTCACCCAACTGCGGGTAAGACGGGTTCTCCGAAGTTGGCATAGCTCCGGTCCTATACCGAGGAAACCTAAGGGTGTCCCTTCACCTCGCAACTGCTCGACACATAGTCGTTCTTGTCAGCATCGTATTCGTCCTTGCCTTTACCGCAATAGAGCTTGTCCCGCTGCCCGCCCTTACCGTCTAAATAGTCGTCGCCATCCCCGCCATGGAGGACATCCTCGCCCACGTCTCCCCACAACACTGTCGTGCCCCGTGGAGGACGTCCTCGCCCCTGCCTCCCCAGAGCATCTTGTCGTCGCCTTCGCCCCCGTAGAGCACGTCATCGCCCTCGGCACCGGCAAGGAAGTCTTTGCCCGTCCCTCCGTGGAGCGCGTTCTTGCTCCTGTCAGTGAAGGGCTCTACGCCGATAGGCCCGGCGCCGGCCTGCAGCTCGTCGTTGCCCGGCCCGCCGTAGAGAACGTCGCCGCCAGCGCCTCCGGAGAGCGTGTCTTTAGCGCCAAGGCCACGTACCTCGTCCTCGCCATACTCACCGGCCAGCTTGTCTGATTCGTCGGTGCCTGAGAGCAGGCCGCCGTTGGGGCAGCCGGGCAGGTCGTTCGTGGTAAAGCGCGCCTCTGGGTCTCCGGGCTGTACCGAGCTGTCGAATACCTTGTTTACACCGGCTCTCTTGAGCACGTCGACGGTCCGCGTCCCCCCGCACCGGTCTTCTTCGGTCGCTGCTTTGGGCGAGCTTCCCTGCTCCTCTCTGGTGGCTTCGGTGTGTCCCTGCTTCTCCTCCTCCCTGGGAGCTTCCGAGCGCACCCCAGCGCAGCCGACCAACACCAGAAGGGCGCACCCCGATCAGGAGATCGCCCTCAATACGGCCACGAGGCGTGCTCGGCGAACCACGGCGACCCTGCCCCTTCGGGTCTAGCCGGCGCGCACAAGCCGCACCACCAACAGCACCGACGCCGCCAGCGCCAGCCCCGCCAACCCGACCATCGCGACCGCACCGAAGCGCCCCCCGAGGTGTCCGAGAGGACCCCGCCGTCCGTCGGCTTCTCGCCGCCCCCCGAGCAAGGCGAGGTCCGCGCCCGCCTTCGCGAGCGGCTTGGTCTCCGTGCAGATATTGGTCTCGAGGCCCCGCTTCCCGGTATAGGCGTAGACCAGGTACTCCCGCCCCTCCTCGAAGCGGTACCCGCAGGCCATCCCCTGGCTCGGCGTTCTCACCTCCAGGGCCTCTTGCTCCGGCCCCTTCCACACCTCGGAGGCCCGCAGGGTGACCGTGTCGTTGCCCGGGCCGCTCGCGGTGGCCGTCCCCTGCTCGACGGCCACCACCTCCCCCGAGAACACGGCCTCCGAGTCGGACAGCGCCCCCTCGACGATCTCCTTCTGGCTGCCCCCCTCGAGCGCACAAGTGCAGGCGGAGGCGCAGTCGGGGAGCAGGAACACGAACCCAAGGACCGCGAGGACCACGGAGGCCAGGGCGGCAAGCGGGCGACGACTCATAGGCGCAAGCTCCTTGTACGGAGGGCGGTCGGGCACCCCGACCACAAGGGCATCATAAAATCTTGTTTCGATCATCACAAGCGCCAGACGGCGTCGTTCGTGGCTACCTTATTCACAGGAGTGCGTGGAAGGGGGTTCTCGGAACTTCGTCTGTGCGGCGTTCTGGGAAGTCCGGTCGGTTGCGGGTCTTCTGACGGACGCGCGATGGAGGATGCGCCTGGCTCCGGCATGGTGCACACTCGGGAGGTAGGAGAAGAGGGCTACGCAAGGAGGACCGCATGACCGCCGAGAACACCCCTGCCCCGGGGGCCCCCGACACCGTCGTGCTGATCCACGGGCTGTGGATGACCCCCCGCAGCTGGGAGCACTGGGTCGACCATTACGAGGGCAAGGGCTACCGCGTCATCGCCCCCGCCTACCCGGGCCTCGAGGTAGAGGTGGAGGCTCTGCGCGAGGACCCCTCCCCCATAGAGGCGCTCAACGTCCCGGACATCGTCGAGCACCTCGAGGGCGTCGTCTCCGAGCTCGAGAGCCCCCCGATCATCATGGGCCACTCCATGGGCGGCCTGCTGACCCAGATCCTCCTCGAGCACGGATACGGGGCTGCGGGCGTGGCGATAGACTCCGTGCCGCCCGAGGGCATCAAGGTCGTGCCGGTCTCCCAGATCAGGGCGACCTTCCCCGTGCTGAGGAACCCCGCCAACCGCCACAGGGCCGTCCCCTTCACCCCCGAGCAGTTCCACTACGCCTTCACCAACACCCTCACGCGGGAGGAGTCCGACGAGGTCTACGAGCGCTACCACGTCCCCGGTCCGGGCGGCATCATCTGGGGCGGCGTCCTGGCCAACTTCACCCCGGGCCACCAGGACACCTACGTGGACTTCGCCAACGAGGAGCGGGCGCCCTTGCTGATCATCGCGGGGGGCGACGACAACATCATGCCGCCCTCGGTCAACGAGTCCAACGCCAAGCACTATCGGCGCTCCAAGGCGGTCACCGACTACAAGGAGTTTCCGGGCCGCTCCCACTTCACCGTGGGCCAACCCGGCTGGGAGGAGGTCGCCGACTACGCCCTCGAGTGGGCCGTCGGGCACGCGGTGGCACGCCCGAGCGCCTATACAGGAGGGGGAGGAGGAGTACAGCCTATGGAGACCCATCCCGCAGTCCGCCCCTTCCGCGTCGACGTTCCGGAGGAGGACCTCGACGACCTCCGCCGCCGCATCGCCGCGACGCGCTGGCCCAGCAAGGAGCTCGTCGAAGATCGGTCGCAGGGCGTGCAGCTGGCGACGATCCAGGAGCTCGCGCGCTACTGGGCAGACCGACTACGACTGGCGCAAGGTCGAGGCGAAGCTCAACGCGCTGCCCGCAGTTCACGACCGAGATCGACGGGGTCGACATCCACTTCATCCACGTCAGGTCGCAGCACGAGGACGCGTTGCCGCTGATCATGACCCACGGCTGGCCCGGCTCGGTCATCGAGCTGCTGGAGACCGTCGGCCCGCTCACCGACCCGACCGCGCACGGCGGCACGCGCCGAGGACGCGTTCGACCTGGTGCTGCCGTCCCTGCCCGGCTACGGCTTCTCGGGCGAGCCGACCGAGCTCGGCTGGGACGCCGGCCGCGTCGCGCAGGCCTGGGCGGAGCTGATGCAGCCGCCTCGGCTACACCCGCTACGTCGCCCAGGGCGGCGACGTGGGCGCCCTCGTCACCGACGCGATGGGCCGCCAGGCGCCCGAGGGGCTGCTCGGCATCCACATCAACTTGCTCGTGACGGTGCTGGCCATCGCCGACCAGCTGCCGGCCGAATCCGAGCAGGAACGCGCGGCGCTCGACGCGTTCAAGACGTTCACGACGAGACGGCTTCGGCTACTTCCTGGAGATGGCCACGCGGCCGCAGACGATCGGCTACGCCCTGCTGGATTCGCCCGTCGCCCTGGCGGCCTGGATGCTCGACCACGACACGGACAGCTACTACAAGATCTCCCGCGCCTTCGTCGACGGCGAGCCCGCGGGCAATCTCACCCGGGACAGCATCGTCGACAACATCACGCTGTACTGGCTGACGGGCACCGGCGCCTCGGCGGCCCGGTCGTACTGGGAGGACGGACGAGCCCTGGCGGCAGCCCAGGCGTCCGGCCAGGCTCCTCCGGAGGTCTCGCTCCCGGTCGGCTTCACCACCTTCCCCGGCGAGATCTGGCGGACCCCGCGCAGCTGGGTCGAGGCGGTCTACCCCAACGTCACCTACTTCAACGAGGTCGACAGGGGCGGCCACTTCGCCGCCTGGGAGGAGCCGCAACTCTTCTCTGAAGAGGTCCGCGCCGCGTTCCGGTCACTGCGCTAGTTGGAGAGAGGTGGACTGCTGGCGCACGTTGCGCCCGCAGTCCTACACCACACTTGCCAGCAGGCCCTTCAGAAGGAGTAAGAAGCCTACAACTCCCAGTAACGGCGATAGCTTACGCTCTCGAGATATGCAACGAAGTGCGTGGAAGGTCGGCGTTCTCCGAAGTCCGCATCCAGGACCTTGCAAGGCCTTGGTCCTATAGACCCCTAGGAGCCTCCGCCTAAGCCCCTCCTATCGTCGGGCCAGCCCTCTACATCTTGTGGCAGTGTATTGATATGCGGCGGGGAGGATACGGATGCGTGAGTCCCAGAACCCCCAGCCCTCCGAGCTGCGATTCTGCGCCCGGCTGATCGACGCAGACCTCGATCTGGAGTTGGCTCTGGTCTAGCGGTCAGGCGTTCGTGCAAGAGGCGTTCTCGGAACTTCTCCCGTACGAAGTTCTCGGAAGCTCGTGACGTCGTGGAACATCGTAACGTCTGGCAACGCCCAAGCAACGCCAAAAATGTGCCATCTGGCCTACGGAACGGGCCCATCCGCGCGACGCCCGCGGCGCGTACAAAGAGGTACGTTGGGGCAGCTCGCCGTGGAGGGAGGAGCGAGGGGCCCCGCCAACGAGAAGGGGCCGCACCACCAACGCGGCCCCGTAAGAGGAGGATGTATGCTGACCCGCAAACGACCGGCCGCCTGGTGCCTTTTGGCGCTGGCGATCGCCTCGGCGGCCGCGCTGGCCGTGGTGCTGGGTGCGACGCTCTCGGCGGCGCAGGCCGCGCCGGTCGGGAAGCTCACGCAGTTCAAGGTTCCGACGGCCGGCAGCAGCCCGAAGCACATCACGCGGGCCTCGGACGGGAACTTCTGGTTCACCGAGTCCTTCGTGAACGACCAGAACGCCCTGCCCCACAAGGTCGGCCGGATCACGCCGGCCGGCCAGGTCACCGAGTTCCGGGTGTGCGACTTTCTGCTTCCCGACCGACATAGTGCAGGGCTCCGACGGGATCCTCTACTTCACCAAGAACGACGCGCCGCTGGGCCGGATCACCACCGATGGTACGGTGCTCCCCGAACACCGGCGAGCGGTTCTCCTTCAACGGCAACGGGCTCGACGCCCACGGCGACGACATCTGGATCGCCGACTTCAACAACGCGCAGCGTATGGCGCTACGACGTCCAGACCGGGGTCTTCACGGAATTCCGGCGACGAACACGGCCCTTCGACGTGGCCGTCGCCCCGAACGGCGTCGTGTGGTTCACCGAGGGAGACGGCCAGATCGGCCGGATCGACCCGGGCACCGGGGTCGTCACCGAGATCGAAGTCGAGGGCTTCCCCCGCCAGATCAACGTCGCGGGCGACGGGGCGGTGTGGTTCACCGAGCGGTTCACCCGCAAGCGGTTGGGCGCGTCGACCCGGCCACCAACGCCGTGACGTTGTTCCCGGTCGACGGCGGCCCCGAGGACATCGCCCCGGCCGGGCCAGACGGCTCGATGTGGTTCACTCGCTCCACCGGCGGAAACATCGCCCGCATCTCGCCCACGGGGGAGATCACGGCGACGTCCAAGGCCGTCAGGAACAGCGGGCCGTCCGGGATCACGGTCGCCCCCAACGGCGACCCCTGGTACACGATGCTCGACGCCGACAAGATCGCCACCCTGCGGTTGAGGTAGGCGACGAAGGGCCGGGGGTCGTCTACCAACCCCGCATGGACGAGTCGGAGCTGCCGCCCGGGTACCACGTTGCGTGGGACGCCGACGCGCCCACGCTCAGGCGCGCGGACGGCTCGATGGTCGCCGCCTTCAGCGCGACGGGCATGGACCCCAAGGAGGTCGAGCGGCTCGCCTGGGCGGACGCCGAGCGAGACCCTGCGGCCCGGCGGCCCTGGAGGAAGGGCCGCCGGGCGCGCCGCCGCGCTAGGCGTCGGACGGGCCGGTAGCCGGGACGGGAGCCGCTACACAGCGTCCGGGTCCGTCCGGGTCGGAACGATCCCCGGGGCCCGTCGGGGACGTCCGCGGGCGCTTGGCGCCACACCAGGCCGGCCCTCCCGCGCTTCCGGAGCTCGATGTTGGCGCGCTGGACCTGGACCTCGATCCGCCGGTCGCCGAGGAGGTGGTCCGCTTCGGGAAGCAACGCCCTCCTCCCTTCGCTTGCCTAGGCTGGGGCCCCGGTCTACCGGGCGTCGCTATTCCGCTACTCAAGGGACGCCTGTAGGTCGTTGATCCGTTGGCTTATCTCCAGCAGCTCGGCCCGCAGCCGTTCCTCCCGCTGTTCACCCTCCGGCGTCCCTTCTCCTCGCTGGCCCGTCGCCGATCCGCCTCCAGCCGCAGCCTCTCGGCCTCGAGCTGCGCGATCAGGTCCCGTACCTCTCTGCGCCAGCCCATCGTCACGCTCCCGAACAGGTTCTAACATCCCCTGCCACGTCGGACCGGGGCCGAGCCCAGGCTGGCGGCATCCGGTGTATCTTCCGGCCCCATCGGGCGCATATGAGGGGTAGCGTGCCCGGCCCAGCTTCGCTACCTCATGCCAGGCGAAGCCCTTAGCCGGCCGGGCGCCACATCGTCGGGGGGAGCCATCGGCGAACGCTTCTCTTCTCTTTCCCGCTCCCCCCGCGTGCTCCCCCGATTGAGCGCGGCGTCGCGGACGGCTACACTGCCGGGGTCGATTGGACCGAAGGGGAGGGGAATCTGATGAGGAGATTGACTTCGCTCGTCCTGGCCGGGGCCATCGCGTTGGTCTTGGCCGCGGGGGCCGCCTGGGCGGCAACCATCCAGTGCCCGCCGAGCGCCGGCGGGGAGCCGTGCCTGGGCACCACGGGGGCCGACACGGTCATCGGAACGCCCGACGCCGACGACATACGCGCCCTGGCCGGCCCGGACACGGTGCGGTCCAAGGCCGAGGGGGACGTCTCCCAGGGCGGCAAGGGCGAGGACCTGGTGCGCGGGGCCGGCGGCGACGACGCGCTCGTCTTCGGCGGGGAGGCCGGCCCCGACCCGCTCTCGGGCGAACCCGGCCCGTTCACCGACGCCAGCCCGGACGAGGCCCGGGGCGGCAGGGGCGACGACGACGTGTACGGCGGCTACGCCCAGGGCGGCCAGGACCGCGTCTTCGGCGGGGAGGGCGACGACCAGATGCAGACCTTCCAGAGGGGAACCGTCGGCGACCTCGGGGTGAAGGTGACCAAGGAGTTCGTCGAGTGCGGCCCCGGGGTGGACACGGCCATCTTCGACGAGGGCCTGGACGTGGTGGCGGACGACTGCGAGGACCTGATCCCCGTTCCGCCGGGCGGGCCCACGGCCCTCCGCGAGGGGGCCGAAGGCGTGCCGGAGCTTCCCTTCGAGTAGCGGACGGGGACGCGTCTAAAGCCCGCTCCCAACCGGTCCGATAACCCCTCCGTCGTCCCGGTCCGCTTCCACGTGCCACGGGCCGGGGGACCACATCTTGTGGTGGTGGATGGATATTCAGAGGGGCGCACAAAGGAGGACCGGCTTGGGCCGGCCTACTCGGAATCCTCCCACGCCTCCGCGAACACCTCCGCCGGGTCCGCCCCCTGGGCGCTGAAGGCGGCGACCATCGAGCCGTCGCGCCGCCGCAGGACGAAGACGTCCGCGTCGCGCTCCAACCGGTAGCCGGGGGGCAGGAGTTCGTCTTCCCTCACACCCGGTTGGACTCGGCGCGGATGCGGCGGCGGTGTGTCCTGGCGCACACTGTCCGCGTAACGTCCCGCACGACCACGGGGTCTACACCTTTACGGAACCGGCGGCGCTCTGGAACCCCCCTCCCGAAGCCGCCGGTGTCCTCTCTCGCCGGCCGGGTTTGTTTGCCCGGCCGGCTTTGCGCCTTGCCGGGAGGCCCCTCACATCTCCTCCTCGAGGCCCACCGCCGCCCTGAGGTCCTCGACGTCTCCTGCGAGGTCCTCCTTGGCGGCACGATCGTCCTCTTCTCCGGAGAAGTGCTCCATCAGGTCGGCCAGACCGTCGGCCACCGCGTCGAGCTTGTGCTGGATGGCCTGCTCGCCGCGCCTCTGGGTGTTCTGTAGCAGCGCCACCAGCAGGAAGGTGATTATCGTGGTCGGGGTGTTGATGATCAGCTGGTAGGTGTCGAAGTTCCCGACCAGGAAGTAGCTGGGGGCCCAGATCACGACCAGTAGAACGCAGCCCGTGAAGAAAGGCGCCCTGCTTACGAAGTCCGCGCTGCGCCCGGCGAGCCGGTCGAAGAGGGTCCGGCTGCTCTCGTCCCTGGCGCGCGCCACGCCGCTGCCGCTTTCGCTCACGATCTTCCGCTCCTTCCGTCTTCGGGGTCTCTTGGGAGGTATCTATTCCCCGGCGCCCGCCCCGCGAACGGGCCGAACAACGCGATCGGCGATCGACCGGGCCTATTCACCGAACTGCCGAGAGGAGGCGTTCTCCGAAGGGTTGGGACCGTCGCGGGCGGCTAAGCCCCGATGGCTCCGCTCGCCGCCTCGAGTCCGTGGGCCCAGAACAGCTCGCGCCGCCCGTCGTCGAGGCGCACGTCCAGGGCCAGGTAGTCGGGGTGCCCGTAGCGCTTCTCTATCGTGCCGACCATCCCCCGCATGTCGGCCCGCCTGTCGGTGCCCAGCACCCGCACCCTCGCCCCTACGATGGCCTCCTGCGGCTGCAATACGTTCCCCCAGTGTGCGTGGATCGGCTCGGGGGTTCGGTTGTTTGTCGAAGGTCCGTCCCGGGCCGAAGGGCCGACGTGGCCGTGGCCAGATTAAAGCACGCCGACGGTCGGAGGGACGGTCGGAGATAAGCTACGATCGATACAAACCCGAGCGGGGCGTGGTACGATCGGGGGTATCCAGCCAAACTGGATCCCTTTCTGGGGCCGAAGCCGCGAGGCATAGCGCGCTTCCCCCATCGACTCGGGCCTTCGGGCTCGTTCCGTTAGCCGGCGAGGTACACCCCCACCGGAGCGGAAGGAGTGCACCTTCATGCCCCCCGAAGAAACCGACGAGCACGGAACCACGCAACAGCAGCCCCGATGCGAGTTCGGCAAGACCCTCTTCGCGAACGGAGATTGCCGGAACCTTGGCGAGGTCCGGTCGGACGGCAGCATGCTTTGCGAACAACACGCCGAGCTGCTCAGGTTGGAGAGGCGAGAGGGCACCATGCTCGGCACCCTGTTCGAGATGGACAAGTGGCTGGACGTACCCGACAACCGGGCATCAGACCAACTTCGCTGGCGGCGGCTCCTGCGCGAGCGGGACGAGATATTGGAGCAACTGAGGTTCAACCGCACGCTCATCGAGGCCGCCGAAGAACTGGGCAGGTAACGGCGGTGTCGCTTGCCACGGCGCAAGGGCTATTCACCCACCTTCCGGTAAGGTAGGCGTTCTCCGAAGTCCGTATGCAGGATCCCGCATTGCCCCGGTCCTATGGACTTCCGAGAACGCTCCTGGGCCCCCTGGGGGATCGGACCGGGGGACTACATGTTGTGCCGGTGCATGGATATGCGCCGCGGCGGATGCGCCGGGCTCCGATCCGTGGCACCCTGACCCTAGTGGCGGCCGGGAAGGGCAGGGGGGACCATGCCGGCAACGATCAGGATCTTGCTCGTGGACGACCGCGCGGACTTCCGGGGGGCCTTTGCCGCCCTGCTGGAGGTGCAACCGGACCTCGCGGTGGTCTCTTAGGCGGGCTCTTTGGCCGAGGGGCATGGCCGTGCTGGGGCTCATCGGCGGTACCCTCATCATCGCTTCGGGGGTAGGCGTGATGTTCGGGGTCATCGAGGCAGGGGGAGTGGTGCAGGCCCTCGCGACCATCCCGGAGGCCCTCTGGGAGCTGTCGCTCGGCATCTGGCCCATCGTCAGGGGATTCAATCCATCCGCGGTCGCTCGCTTACAGCCCGAATCGCAGTAGGTGAGCTGTCGGATGGTATCCGGCTGATGACCCTCGAGAATTACGGCACCTGGGGCCTCGACTGGCAGCCCATCCCCTAGGGCAAGCCCCTATGCACCCAACGACGGGGAAGCGTTGTTCTTTAAACTTCGCGTGTACGGAGTTCTAGGAAGTTCATCCTTTCAGAAGGTGAAGGGGAGCCAAAGGCTAGATCCCGTGCCGCTATTGTAATAGTAGTTTCATAACGTAAGATGTAAGAACCACGCGCGATAACGATAAGTGAAGGCGCGTCGAAGGCGCAGGATCGCTTCCTGCCCTCCTTCTGGATCAGGGACCGCTACCTCCAATCAACCTCTGCCTGTTCCTGGGCGGGTGTAAGGAGACGTGACGCCGTACGAGAGTGGGCGAAGCCACCATAACGTCGGTGGTCGCCCGTCGTTGACCTCATCAAGGAAAGGAGCCCACGTGAATCCCCAAAAGATCGCAAGGGCTACTGGCATATTGTTCGTGATCACGTTTATCGCCTCGATCCCCCCAGTTCTTTTTCTCTACGGGCCTTTGCTGGACGACCCGCGCTACATCCTCGGTGGTGGCGGCGCCGACAACGGCTTGGCCTTGGGCGCGTTGTTGGAGCTGATCCTCATCATCGCCAACATCGGCACCGCCGTCGTGCTCTATCCAGTCGTCAAGCGGGTTAACGAAATCCTCGCCCTGGGCTTCGTCACGGCTCGTGTCGTTGAAAGCGTCTTCATCGCTATCGGCATCCTCATGGTCCTTTCAATGGTGACGTTGCGCCAGGAGGCTGCGGGCGCGGATGCCGGAGCGCTCCTCGCGGTCGGCCAGTCGCTGGTCGCGGTCCAATCATGGTCCTTCCTGGTAGGCCCCGGCTTCATCGTCGGCGTCGGCAACGGGCTGATCCTGGGCTACCTGATGTACCGCGGGGGCTTGGTGCCACGGCGCCTGGCCATACTGGGGCTCATAGCCGGCCCCGTGCTCCTCGCTCGTTTCGTCGGCATAATGTTCGGGGTCTTCGAGCCAATGTCTGTGTTGGGGGGCCTCATGGTCGTCCCGGAGTTCATTTGGGAGTTGTCGCTCGGCATCTGGCTCATTGTTAAGGGATTCAATGCATCTGCAGTGGCTTCCCTGACTACCAAACCCGATGATGGCGTATTGACGGGCGTTGACCAGCCCGCCGTCGTCCCTTCCAATGGTCATCGCGTCCCTTCTAACGTTTAGCGCCAGGGACCCTAGCGCGAAGGAGGGCCGGGGCTCTGAGCAGCCTTGGCCCTTCTTCATAGCCTTATTCAGCGGAGTGTGGAAGGCTAGAGTTCTCGGAAGTTCAAATCCTCATGGCCCCGAGATGCTCAGAGGCATTCCGGCGCAGGAACCGTTTCGCCTCATGGGTTCCGGTAGGCGGTAGCTCAGGCGTCGTCGTGCGCGAGGTTGCTTGACAGCTCGCAGTAGGCGTCGGCCTGGGCCAGGAGGTCGTTGGCCTTCTGCTCGACGGTGGCGATCGCGTCGGCGCCGGCGCGGAACAGCTCCCTAATCGGAGGAAGCAGGGTACGAGCCACGCCGTCGGGGTCGGAGGTTCCCAACGCCTCCACTACCGCTCCGCGTAGGAGGCGTCCCGACGTCAGCGGGTGCGCGATTCGCTCGTCCCCCAAGACCTGCCGACCCAAGGTGTCAAGCGACAACGGCTCGACGCCCAGGGTGCGCGCGGCATTCCCGTTGGGGGTAAGAGGGGTGCGACCCCGCTCCGGGCCCGCTTCGCTCCACCCGCCTAGGTAAACAAGCCTGTCGTACATACCACTCCGGTCGACCGAGATCACCTCGTGGGACGGTTAGATGAACTCTCTAGCGTTGTCTCCCCGCTCCCAAGGGTCCACTGTAGCAGCGTTGCTAACTCACACTCAACCGCTGGTGGTCCTAGGCCCCGCCTCGATAAGTGATCCTCTTGGGAACGCACTCGCCTCGGGGCCGCCGACGCCCGAAGATCGGGGACAACGCAATGGTTCCCGGGCCGACCTGAATTCTGGAGTCGTTCCATGCCGTCCAAAGACCATTCAAGCAGTCGGGATCATTGGAGAGGTAAGAAGGGCCGCAGTGGCATCCGGGAAGGCTCGAAATGCCTTCTTCGCGCCCCGCCTATCGCACCCCGCCTACACCCGATTGTTTCCGCCGCGCCTAAGGGAGGGGGTTGCGGCGGAAGGAGCTTTCGGCGGGGTTGGTACCGAGGTGCTTCATCAAGGATGTCACGCTCAGGTTTAAGGATAATGGTGCCCAGGGAGCTTTCGTATTGTCATAGGGATGGACGCCTCACAACCCTGATCCTTGATAAATCGTAACACGATGCTACAATATGAATACTTGGTTACGTGGCGGTTTAGCGCCCCTGGTAAAGTCACCTTGGTGCAGGTCTTAGGTGCCGTAGAAGACTCCCGAGCCTTGGCGAAGCTCGCCGCCCGAGTGGATTCACAAGCCATCGGTAGCGCAACCGATGGAGAACACGACCGCCGCGATGGGCAACCCTTGGGCGGGTAGAGAAGGCGCGGCAGGGGAGTATTCAGCAGTATGGAGGGCGAGGCGTATGGAAACCATGGAGACTATTAAGGCACGACATCCCGAGCGGGAGCCAAATGCGCCGGATCTGATCCCCGGCTACTTCGCCCGCATCGACAAGGGGACGCTTCTCTCCCATCGTGAGGAGATCGATCTCTCCAAGCGGGCCAAGGCCGGCGACGAGCGGGCGAGAAAGAAGCTGATCGAGAGGAACCTCCGGCTCGTGGTCAGCATCGCCAAGAAGTACCGCGGCTACGGGCTGCCGTTCGAGGACCTGATCCAGGAAGGCAACATCGGCCTGATGAAGGCGGTTGGGAAGTTCGACCCCGACAGGGGCTTCCGCTTCTCGACGTACGCGACGTGGTGGATCAGGCAGGCGGTCCAGAGGGCCGTGGCGGACAAGGGCCGCACCATCCGCGTCCCCGTCCACATGTTGGAGAAGATCAGGAAGATGGCGCGCGCCTACAATGAGTTGTCGGCCGAATTCGAGCGTGACCCCACCGACGAAGAGGTCGCCCGTCTGCTCGGATGGGCGGTCGAGGAGGTCGGGTACGCCAAGGGAGCGATGTCCAAAACAGCCAGCCTCGAACAGCCCCTCTCCGCGGAGGGGGACTCGTCGGAGTTGGGCACCCTCATCGAGGATGAGCGCACCTCCGACATCCCGGGCGAGGTCATGCGGGGGGTAGAGAGCGCGGGGCTAAATGACGCCATCGGGCGGCTCCCCGAACGCTATCGGCACGTCTTGGTCAGGCGCTACGGACTCGACGAGCGCGATGCGGCGACCCTCGCCGATCTTTCCGACGAGCTGGGCATCTCGTGCGAGAGGGTCAGGCAGGTGCAGCAGCAGGCCGAGCGCATGCTTGCCCACAGCGAGTTCGGTCAGGCCCTCCGCGGCGCCGCGGCTTAACGTCGTACTGCGACATCACGCGAAGAGGGCGTCCCTTCTAGGGGCAGCCCTCTTCACGCTTCGGTGCCGATCCTTCCAGAATAGGTCGGCGGGGATAGTTCCTGAAATTCTCGGGTGCCCGTCTTGCCCTGGCTATCCGCCTCAAAGGCGGGCCGTGTTCGTCCGATAGCCGCGGACGGATCGCCACCGGCAAGCCCGTTCTCCTGGTGGATGTGTATACGGCGCTTGCCCCCATCGGACCGGTAGCCTCAGTAGTGACGGATCTAATCGTGGGTCTTCCTAACGAATATTCCTCTCTACCCTTTCCGAGGTAATCCTCCTAGACGGTCTGCGCGACGGCCTCCATAGTGGCTCTCCGGGCTCTGAAGTTGGCCCCCCGTGCCTTCTGCTCGGCGCAGCGCCCACATGTTCGGATCGCTCCTGTCTAACCGGTTATCGGGCGGTGGAGTTCCTCCGGTGTTGTTACCGTCCTCCTCCATCGCGCACGCATGACAGTACCCCGAGTATGCGCCCCTGCGCCCGCCGAGCCTAACCCTCGAGAATCCTCTGGGATTGCCGTAGGCCCCGCACCCCCCGCACCGGGCGGCCACCACCCTGTCCCCAGGCACGATCGTCAGCTCGGGGGCGTGCTCCTCCCAGCATGGGTCGCAGACCAGCAAGGCGGGAGCCCTCGGGGGTGAGGCAGGTCTTGATCCACAGGTCGCCCCCGCCGCACAGCTCGCAGGCCACTGCTAGTACTCCTCCGGCAGGAGGATGGTGGTGACGGACCGGTCCGCCTCGGTGATCACCCAGACCTTCCCGCCCCGGAGCGCGGTAGGAGCTGAAGACCCGCTACCCGTGCGCGCAGGGCGATCTCGTTCTGCCGGCGGTCGTGCGCGCAGAGGTCCCCCCAGTCGCCCGTGGCGTGGCGGGCGAGGTAGTCGAAGGGGTGCTCCCCGACCTCCATGAGCAGTTTCAAGGCCCCGGGCGTGGCCAAGACCCTGCCGAGGGGGAGCGGCCCCGTCATCGTCCCCCCTGCCCGTTGAAGACGATTTGGAGGGCATTTAGTGCGACGCCTGCCCGCCGACACCGACCGCCCCGCCCGTCCCGCGCCCTCACCTGAGCACCCTCGCCGCCTCGAGTTCCTCCGGGGTGAGCCGCCCCCACCTCCTCAGGGCGAGCAGCGAGAACCACCCCGGGCCGTAGCGCCTCAGGGTCTCCCGCCCGCCCCTGGATCCCCACCTGCCTCCAGTCGGCCTCGTGCAGCAGGCGGTGCTTCTCCCGCTCCAGCACGACCGCCGAGGCGCTCCACCAGCGCCTCCAGGTCCGCCCGGGAGATCTCCAGCGGCACCCGCCACCTCGTCGCCTCCCACTCCCACTCCAGCCACGCCTGGATCCCCTCGCCGTCGAGGGCTCGTGCCGTTGGCCCTCTCGTGGAGGGAGACGAGGCAGCGCGGGGCGGCGTGGTGGGCCTCCGGCCTTCGCGCGGCCACCATCAGGACCGCCCGTCCTCGGCGCCCGGTCCCCGGCTCGGCGGTCCGCCCCCCACGCGCCGCGCCCGCGCCTCCTGGCCCAGTTGGGCAGCGCCCTGGCCGCGTCGAAGCCCTCGTCGCCCTCGTGCTTGAGGGCCCAGCGGACCATCTCCAGGACCTCCTCGACGGGCTCCCCGAAGAAGGCGTCGCGTATGGGCTCCTCCCCGCACAGCAGGAGGGCGGCCACCTGCCGGCAGAAGCTCTCGTCGGCCACGATGGCGCGGGTGGGGGAGGCGGGCTCGCGGGTTACACTTGATTCCGTCCATAAGCATCTCCTTATGGGCCACGCCCCGGGGTGCTACCAACACCGCCGGGGCCTCGTTCTGTTCCTAAGAAGTAATTATCCCTCTTATTTGCAAAATAACTGCTATAATCCATAGTATTGTACAAATATATTTGTATACTAATAGCCATGTAGTCTATACAAGTAGGGAGACGGGTTGAGCAGGAAGCGGGGCAACGGCGAGGGGTCCATAACGAAGCGCAAGGACGGCCGGCTGGATGGCCCAGGTACACGGTGCACACCGCCAAGGGACCGAAGCGCAAGACCGTCTACGGCAAGACGCGCAAGGAGGCGGGCGACAAGCTCGCTATGTTGCTCTCGGACCGAATCGAGGGAATCGTCTACGACGACGAGGGCATGACCTTGGGGGAGTTCCTTGACCGCTGGCTCAAGGACTGCGTGCGCGGGTCAGTGCGGGAATCCACCTTCGACAGGGACAGCTACCTGATCAATAACCACGTGAAGCCGGCGCTCGGTAGGCGAAAGCTGAAGAGGTTGGCGCCCACGGACGTGCAAAGCTTCTACCGGGACACGTTGGACGCCGGGCTTTCGCCTTCGACAGTTCACAAGATCCACACGGTGCTCCACAAAGCCCTTTCCCAAGCGATGAGATGGTCCCTTATCCCCCGCAACGTCACCGAAGCGGTGAAGGCCCCCAGGCCGACGGCCCAAGTGATGAGCCCGCTGTCGGCGAAAGAAACCCGCAGGTTGCTCGAAGCCGCCCGTGGCGACCGACTGGAGGCACTCTACGTCCTCGCGGTGACCACGGGTATGCGGCGCGGAGAATTGCTCAGCCTGAAGTGGGCCGACGTCGACCTTGAGGGCGCAAGCGTTAGCATCCGGCGCACCCTCACGCGCACGGACAACGGCAAGCGCATCTCTCTTGGCGAGCCCAAGACGAAGAAGAGCCGTCGCACCATCCGCCTGGCGCCGCGGGCCACGCAAGCTCTGAGGGAACACCTCCAGCGTCAGTTGACGGAGTTAGAGCTGCTAGGAGACCACTACGGCGATCAAGGGTTGGTCTTCGCCACGCAGAGGGGGACCCTGATCAACCCGTCCAACCTGAGGCAGCGGTCTTTGGCGCCGCTGCTGAACAGGGCCGAGCTCCCCCACATCCGCTTCCATGACCTCCGCCACACCTGCGCGACCCTGCTCCTCGCCAAGAACGTGCACCCCAAATTCGTCCAGGAGCTCCTGGGCCACGCCACCGTGGCGATAACGCTCGACACCTACTCCCACGCCACGCCAGGCATGGGCGACCAGGCCGCCCGCGCGATGCAGGACGCGATCTCCTCCATGGAGGAAACGCTCTCCTGAACGCTCGGGATCGTCGGGTTGGTGTCGAATTGGAGTCAATCGGGGCCGGTTCCTCTCCTCGGCCTCGAAGTCCACGACGAGTTCTGCCTGCAAATCGCGCAATTTCATTCGGTGGGCGATGCTGGGTTCGAACCAGCGACCTCCTCCTTGTAAGGGAGGCGCTCTACCCCTGAGCTAATCGCCCGAACCGCCGGAGCCCCAGAGACGTGCCCCCAACGGGATTCGAACCCGTGCCGCCGCCTTGAAAGGGCGGTGTCCTGGGCCTCTAGACGATGGGGGCAATGCCCGCTACCGGGCTCAAGCCTTGCGGCTCGTGAGCCAGGTAGGGATCGAACCTACGACACGAGGATTAAAAGTCCCCTGCTCTGCCACTGAGCTACTGGCCCGCCTGAATCAGAATTCTAGCAGCAGGACCTCAGAAAACACAGTGAACAGCATCCGACATCCGATGGTCCTGTGAGCCCGGGAGTAGAGGCAATAAGACTGTCGGACGTTGCTTGTGTAACGGATTGGGCCCGGCGCCAACTAGAATGCCAGGAGGACAAGGTTCAGGAGGATCGTCAGGGTCACGCTGAGCGCGATGCTGACCACGACCCAGAACAGGCAGCCCCTGCCCAACGCCTAGGCGTGAACTGCGCGCGCGGGGCTACGGCGATAGGTCTTGTTCCATCTCGAACACCGCATCCTCCAAAACGGCTTCGAGGTAGCCGAACAGGCGTACGTGTCCCCCTCCGCTGGCATGCTCCATCGCCTCCTCCAACCAGGCCAGGATCGCGATGTCGTCATCGATGCTTACGGTCGGCTTCAAATGACCCCTTCTCGCATATCGGCGTAACACCTGTTGTAAGAGGAATTCTAAAGGATATCGGGCCCGTTGGCGCGGGCTCGTTCTACATACTTTGGACCATTCTTATGGGCATCTGGCCGATTGGAATCCGCGCCGCGTACTGGATCCCGGACCCGCTAGTGCAGGAAGTGCCGGCGGCCGGTGAAGACCATCACCACACCGTACCGGTTGGCCGCCTCGATGACCTCCTCGTCGCGGACGGAGCCGCCGGGTTGTATCACGGCCTCCGACCCCGGCCTCGGCCAGCGCCTCGACGCCGTCGGCGAACGGGAAGAAGGCGTCGCTGGCCGCGACCGAGCCCGCGGCGCGGTCCCCGGCCTTCTTGGCCGCTATCTCCGAGGAGTCCACCCGACTCATCTGGCCCGCGCCGACACCGACGGTCGCCCCGCCCTTCGCGAGCACTATGGCGTTGCTCTTGACCACCCGGGCGACACGCCAGGCGAAGAGCAGATCTTCGAGCTGCTCCGGCGAAGGCTTCTTCTCGGTGACGATCTCGTAGTCGGATCCGTCTTCGACCGCGTCGGCGTCTTGCAGGAGGATGCCGCCGGTGACGTACTTGGCGGAGAGGACCGGGCGCGCCGAGGAGCCCCGCCTCGCAGCACCCTCATGTTCGGCTTGGCCGAGAAGATCTCCCTCGCCTCCGGCGTGTAATCGGGGGCGACGAGGATCTCGGTGAAGACCTGAGAGATCTCCGCCGCCAACTCCCCGTCCACCTCGCCGCTGAGGGCCACGATGCCGCCGAAGGCGGAGAGCGGGTCGGAGGCGAAGCGCCTTGCGGTACGCCTCGGCGACCGAACCTCCGACCGCCGCGCCGCAGGGGTTGGCGTGCTTGACGATCACCGCCGCGGCCGGGCCTCGAGGTCCGTCAGGTCCGCGAGCAGCGTCCTGGCGGCGTCCAGGTCGTAGAGGTTGTTGAAGGAGATCTCGCGCCCCTGCAGCTTCTCGACCCCGGAGAGCAGGTGCTCCGCCCCCTGTTCGGCGTAGTAGGCCGCCTCCTGGTGCGGGTTCTCCCCGTAGCGCAGGGACGAGACCTGTCTCGTAGCGGCACCGTTCGCCGCGTCCGGGGAACTCGTCTTCTGCGCCGTCGGCGAGCCAGCCGAGATGGCCGCGTCGTACTCGGCGGTGCTGGCGGAACGCGGCGAGGGCCAGGCGGCGGCGGGTCTCCGCGGTGACCTGGCCCTCCGCTCTCGAGCTCCGCGAGGACCTCGTTCGTAGAACCCGGGCGAGGGGACGACCGTCACGCTCTTGAAGTTCTTGGCCGCGGCGCGCAGCATCGCGGGGCCGCCGATGTCTATCTGCTCTATGGCCTCCGTCTCGGAGGCGCCGCCGGCGACGGTCTCCTCGAACGGGTAGAGGTTTATGCAGACGAGGTCTATCGGGCCGATGTCGTGCTCGACGAGCTGGGTCACGTGGTCGGGGTCCTCGAGGTCGGCGAGGATGCCGCCGTGGATCTTGGGGTGCAGCGTCTTCACCCTGCCGCCCAGGATCTCCGGGGCGCCCGTCACCTCGGAGACCGGACGACGGGGACGCCGTTCTCCTCGAGCGTCCTCGCGGTGCCGCCGGTCGAGATGATCTCGAACCCCATCCCGGACAGCCGGCGCGCGAACGCCGCCACCCCCCGCTTGTCCGAGACCGAGACCAGCGCCCGCCGCTTCATACCGCGACCCTTCCCCAGAAATAGTCGGCCACCGCCCGCACGAGCAGCCGGTGCTCGACCGGGTGCAACCGCGCCAGCAGGCCTCCTCCGTCGTCCCCAGGCAGCACCGGCACCGCCTCCTGCGCCACCATCGGGCCCCGCGTCCACCTCCTCGACCATGAAGTGCACCGTTACCCCGGTCTCCTCGACCCCGGCCTCCAGCGCCCTCTCCACCGCGCTGAAGCCCCCGGAACTCCGGCAGGAGCGAGGGGTGGACGTTGAGCATCGCGTCGGGAACCTCTCCAGAAAGGCCGGCGAGAGCACCCGCATGTACCCGGCCCCGACCACCAGCTCCACGCCGTGGGCCGCCACCCGCTCGGCCAGCTCCCGGTCGAAGTCCTCGCGGCCCGCGAAGCCCGCCGGATCCACGTGCTCGACCGGCACCCCGACCCGCCGCGCCCGCTCGAAGGCGAAGGCGTCCCTTCTTGTCCCCGGCCACCACGGCGACGTTCTCCGGGGTAGGCGTCGAGCAGGGCCTGCAGGTTCGTCCCCGACCCGGAGGCGAGCACGGCGAAGCGGGAGCCCTCGGGCAGCCGCTCAGGCAAACTGGACCCCTCGCCCGGTCCCTCGACGACCGTCGCCGATCTTCCACGCCTCGCACCCGGCGTCGCCGGAGCGCGCTCGACCGCGATCTCGGCGTCCTCCGGCGGCGACCGACGGCGCAGAACCCGACGCCGAGGTTGAAGACGCGGCGCATCTCCTCCTCCGGAACGTCTGCCGAGGGCCCGGATCAGGCCGAACACCGCCGGCTCCTCCCAGGACGGATGCGTCCAGCCGCGCGCCGAGCCCGGCCGCCGAGCGCCCGCGGAAGGTTCCCCGGCAGCCCGCCGCCCGTGATGTGCGCCATCCCGCGCACCTCGACCGCCGCTCGCGCAGCGCCGAGATCTCCCGCACGTAGGCCCGGTGCGGCTCCAGGTAGGCTTCCCCGACGGACCCGTCGAGAGCCTCCGGCGCGTCGACGTAGGACAGGCCCGCGTCCTCGACGACCTTGCGGGCGAGGGTGTAGCCGTTGGTGTGCAGGCCGCTGGAGGCGAGCCCGATCACGGCGTCCCCGGCACGTACGTCTTCTCGCCGGTGACAACATCGGCGCGCTCGCACGCGCCCGTGCAGACGCCGACCACGTCGAAGTCCCCTGCCGCCGTAGAGGCCGGGCATCTCGGCCGTCTCGCCGCCCAGCGAACGCGATGCCGAGCTCCCCGCATGCCTCCGCAGCCCCCCGGACGACCTCCGCGACGGCCTCGGGGTCGAGCCTGACCGGTCGCCACGTAGTCCAGGAAGAACAGCGGGTCGGCGCCCGTGGCGAGCACGTCGTTGGCGCAGTGGTTGACGATGTCCGCGCCGAGGGTGTCGTAGCGTCCGACCTCGCGGGCGACCAGGACCTTCGTGCCGACGCCGTCGATGGTGGAGGCGAGGACGGGGTCCTCGTAGCCGGCGAGCGCGTAGAGGCCGGCGAAGCCTCCTGTGCCCCCGATCACCTCGGGGCCGTGCGTCGTCCTCGACGGCGGAGCGCATGAGGTCGACGGCCCTCTCGCCCGCGCTCGATGGAGACGCCCGCGGCCTCGTAGGACTTCGCGGTCCTCAGGCACGGGTCTTCTCGTAGTACACGCACTCGAACGGCCCGACCCTGCCTCGCCCGCTCTCCCCGTAGCCGTTCTTCTGGTAGAGGCGCAGGCGCGACGACCTGCCCGACGGTGGTGTCGAGGTGCAGCGTGGTCGAAGCCGAGCTCCGCGGCCCGGTGCTCCAGGTCGTCGAGGATGGCCTGCCCGATGCCGCGGCCCTGCCAGCGTCGGGGCGACGCGCATGCGCGGATCCCGGCCCGCCCGTGCGAGGTCGCGCCGGAGGGCTCCCATCGCGACGACGTCGCCCGTCGCAGACGCCCACCAGGAACTCGCCGCCCTGCCGCGAGGTAGACGCCTTCGATGTCGCGCAGGTCGTCGTCCCAGGCGCTGTCGACGAGGCGCGCGCCGACGTCGCTCAGGTCCGTCGTCGTACAGGCGCCAGACGGCCTCGTGGTCGTCGGGCTCGTAGCGGCGGATCGAGCAGGATGTTGCCGGAGATCGTGCGTCATCGGCTCCGGGCGGCGGCGTGGTGGGTGCGGTTCTCCAGGGCGAACTTCTCCGAGGTGCCGCGGGTCGGGTAGTCGCCGTCGAAGCAGGCGCGGCAGAGGCGGTCCTTGGGCTGCTCGGTGGCGGCGACCATCGCGTCCAGTCGAGAGGTAGGCCAGGGTGGTCGCCCCGATCTGGCGCCCGTATCTCCTCCACGGTGTAGTTCGCGCCGACGAGCTGGTCCGGGCTGTCCATGTCTATGCCGTAGTAGCACGGTCCCGTGATCGGCGGCGACGAGACGCGGAAGTGGACCTCCGCGGCGCCGGCCTCGAAGAGCAGCTCGACCAGCTTGCGGCTCGTGTTGCCGCGCACGATGGAGTCGTCCACCACGACGATACGCGCTGGCCCTCGATCACGCTCGGCAGCGGGTTCAGCTTCAGGCGGATGCCCGAGCTGGCGCATCCCATCCGTGGGCTGGATAAACGTCCGGCCGACGTAGCGGTTCTTGATCAGGCCCTCAGCGTAGGGGATACCGCTCTTCGTGCGAGTAGCCCGACCGCGGCCGACCATGCCGGAGTCGGGGACCGGGTATGACGACGTCGGCCTCGACCGGGGCCTCCTCGGCGAGCAACTCGCCCATCCGGTGCCTGGACGCCGGCTACCTCCCGGCCGTCGAAGCGGGAGTCGGGGCGAGCGAAGTACACGTACTCGAAGACGCACAGCGCCCTGCGCGGGCTCTCGGCCCGGTAGCTCGTAAGGCCCTCGTCGTCGATGACGACGACCTCGCCAGGCTCGACGTCCCGCAGGTACTTCGCGCCGATGATGTCCAGCCCGCAGGTCTCGCTGGAGACGACGTAGCCGCCCTCCACTTCCCCGATGGACGAGCGGCCGGAAGCCGTGCGGGTCGCGGAAGGCGACGAGCTTGTCCCGGAAGATCATGGCCACCGAGTACGCGCCTTCCATCCGGCGCATCGCCGTCCCGCACCGCCTCCCCGACCGAGCGTCCTTGCTCCAGCTCGCTGACCGCCGCCGCCGCGATAAAGGTGGTGTCGGAGGTGGAGTTGAACTCGAAGCCCTCTTCGGCCAGCTCCTCCCCCAGACGCGGCGCGTTGACCAGGTTCCCGTTGTGGGCGACGGCGACGTTCACGTCGCCCACGGCCGTGGAACTCGGGCTGGGCGTTCTCCCAGGAGGCGCGACCCCGTGGTCGAGTAGCGGACGTGGCCGAGGGATATGTGCCCGCTCTCGAGGGCCGCGAGCCGCGTGGCGATCGAAGACCTGGGAGACGAGGCCCATGTCGCGCATGGCGGTCGTCCGTTCGCCGTCGGAGACGGCGATGCCCGGCAGACTCCTGCCCACGGTGCTGCAGGGCGTACAGGCCGAAGTAGGTGCGCTGGGCGAGTTCGCCGGCCAGCTCGCGCGAGTAGATGCCGAAGACCCCGCACGCCTCCTTCGGCTTGCCGTCGCTGTCGCGATGCTCTTCGTTCAAGAAGCTCATCCTCCGGGTCTCAGATCCTGTCCAACTCCGCTACCGTCATCTCGCCTGTGACGTTGCCCGTGTTCAGCGTCGAGGCCGGCTCGAAGAGCATCACGTGCGCCTCTTCCTCGGCCACGGGCCTGTGCTCCACGCCCGCGCGGCACAACTACGAACTCACCCTCCTCGATCCACTCGCTCCGGTCCCGAAACTCCATCCGGAACCGCCCCTTCACCACGCAGGAACAGCTCGTCCTCGTCGTCGTGGTGGTGCCAGACGAACTCGCCGAGGAGCTTCACCAGCTTGACGTGCTGCCCGTTGAGCTCGCCCACGATCTTCGGGCTCCAGCGCTCCTCGAAGGACGAGAACTTCTCCGCGATGTTCACCTTCTCGGCGCTCATCCGACGGCCTCCGATCCCCCGACGACTTCACCGGGGACGCCGAACAGGTCCCGCTCGTGCGCGGCGCGCAGCTCTTCGAGGGGGAGGTCGATCAGGTCGGCGTATCATGAACCTGTCTCCGCCGGTCGTCGCCTATCTGATCGTAACCCACCTCGTCACCGATGGCGCCCTGCAGATCCTCCCAGCGTATCCCTGGGAACGGCGACCACGAAGGTCGCGCCGGCTTCGCCGAGGAGCGCCTGAAGTAGCTGGCGCCTCTGGCCGGCGTAGCGTTCGGCCTCACCCTCCGCGAAACCGAACCCGATCCCACCCGCGAGCGCCATCT
The DNA here is from genome assembly GCA_963769655.1 of uncultured Rubrobacteraceae bacterium. Taxonomy (GTDB): domain Bacteria; phylum Actinomycetota; class Rubrobacteria; order Rubrobacterales; family Rubrobacteraceae; genus CAVYMT01. The sequence continues at coordinate 52,505 of CAVYMT010000010.1, forward strand.
CCGCCAGCGCGACCAGCAGTCCCGCCATCCGAGACGTCGTGCGCCGTGTCCACCAGGCCGGAGCGAGATCATGCGCCGCACGAGGTCGGCGGCCCGCTTCTCGGCGGCCAGGTCAGGGGTGACGGGTCTCCCGGCGACTCTGCCGTGGACGATCTCCAGGTAGCTCGACCCGGCGAGCGGTTGCTCGCCCACGGCGAACGGGCCGGGCCGCCGAGCACCACCACGACGTCGCCCTCCCGCTTGAAGCCGGGCGTGGCGTGCGTCGCACGTCCTCGAGAGACGCCGACCATCCCGACGGTGGGCGTCGGGTAGATGGCGCCGCGGTCGGTCTCGTTGTAGAGGCTGACGTTGCCGCTCACGACGGGCGTCCCGAGGTCCTCGCACGCCTCGGACATACCCTCGATGCACTCGGCGAGCTGGTAGTAGCCGTCGGGCTTCTCGGGGCTGCCGAAGTTCAGGCAGTCGGTGACGGCCACAGGCTCCGCCCCGACGCACGAGAGGTTCCTGTACGCCTCGGCGACGGTCGCCGCCCCCCCGCCACGCGGGTCGAGGTAGCAGTGGCGGCCCCGACCGTCCGTCGTAACGGCGAAGCCGCGGCTCGGTGCCCTTGATCCGCATCACCGCCGCGTCCGCGCCGGGCAGGACGACGGTGTCCGTGCCGACCTGGTGGTCGTACTGGGCGTAGATCGAACGCCGCGAGCGAAGGTTCGGGTGCGCGAGCATCTCGAGCAGGACCTCGTTGTGGATCCTCCGGCTCGGGCAGCGTCGCCGGGATCGAACGCCTGTACCTCGTCCAGGTACTGCGGGCGGACGACCTCGCGCTCGTAGACGGGGGCGTCGGCGAGGTGTTCGGCGGGGACGGTGCCGACGACCTCGCCGTTCTCGCAACACGCGCAGGTCGCCGTGGTCCGCGACGCGCCCGACGACGGTCCCGCCGATGCCGTAGCGTTCGGCGAGGGCAAGGGCTTCGTCGGCCTTCTCGGGCTCGACGACGGCGAGCATGCGCTCCTGGGACTCGGAGATCATGACCTCCCAGGGCTCCATCCCGCTCTCGCGCCGGGGGACCTTCTCCACCTCTATGTCGATGCCGACGCCCGCCGCTCGCCGCCATCTCCGAGGCCGAGGAGGTGATCCCCGCCGCCCCGAGGTCCTGCAGGGAGACGAGCAGGTCTTCCTCCAGCAGCTTCAGGCAGCACTCGATGAGCATCTTCTCGGCGAACGGGTCGCCGACCTGCACGTTGGACCGCTTGGACTCGGACTCCTCGGTGAGCTCGTCGGAGGCGAAGGTGGCCCCGTGGATGCCGTCGCGGCCGGTCTTGGAGCCGAGCAGGACGACGAGGTTCCCCTCGCCCGTCGCGCGGGAGCGCATGAGGTCCTCGACCCGGATGAGCCCGACGCACATCGCGTTGACGAGCGGGTTCCCCGAGTAGGCCGGCGCGAACTCGACCTCGCCGCCGACCGTCGGCACCCCGACGGCGTTGCCGTAGCCCCCGATGCCGCGCACGACCTCGCGGAAGAGGTAGCGGTTCCTCTCCTCTTCCAGCGGCCCGAACCGCAGCGAGTCCAGGAGCGCCACGGGCCGCGCGCCCATGGCCAGGATGTCGCGGATGATCCCACCGACGCCCGTCGCGGCCCCCTCGTAGGGCTCGACGGCCGAGGGGTGGTTGTGGCTCTCCACCTTGAACGCGAGCGCCCACCCGTCCCCGACCTCGACGACGCCCGCGTTCTCGCCCGGGCCCTTGCAAGACCCGCGGCCCCTCGTTCGGGAACCGCCTCAGGAGCGGCCGCGAGTTCTTGTAGCCGCAGTGCTCGCTCCACATCACGCTGAACAGCGAGAGCTCCAGGTAGTTCGGCGCCCGGCCCATCAGCTCCAGGATGCGGTCGTACTCGAAGTCCGAGAGCCCGAGGGCGGTGTATGTCTCCCGGACGTTCAGACCCCGGCCCCCACCAGGACGGAGCGCAGGATCCTCAGCCCCTCGTCCGAGCCGAGCAGCTGGGTCCGAGACGCGCTCGGGGTGCGGCATGATCCCGACGACGTTGCGGCCCTCGTTGCACACGCCCGCGATGTCGTTGGCCGACCCGTTCGGGTTCTCCAGGTAGCGCAGCACCACCCGCCCCTCGTCCTCCAGCCGGGCGAGCGTCTCCGGCGTCGGCGAAGTAGTTGCCCTCGTTGTGGGCGACCGGCAGCGTCAGCTCCTCGCCGCCCTCGCACCCCGCGGTCCAGGGCGTCCCCGTCGTCTCGACGCGGACGCGGACGCGGTCGCACACGAAGCGCATGTGCGTGTTCTGAAGCAGAGCGCCGGGCAGCAGGTGCGCCTCGCAGAGCACCTGAAAGCCGTTGCAGACGCCGAGGACCGGGCCGCCCTCCCGGGCGAACTCCTCCAGCGGCCCCATGACGCTGGCGAAGCGGGCGATGGCGCCGGGCCGCAGGTAGTCGCCGTAGGAGAATCCGCCGGGCACGATCACGGCGTCCGACCCCCTTCAGGTCCGCGTCGGCGTGCCACAGCTCGACGGGCTCGGCGCCCATCAGCTCGACGGCGTAGAGCGCGTCCCGGTCGCAGTTCGAACCCGGAAAGACGGTGACACCGATTCTCATGGGTCGCTCCCTTCGGTCGCTGGGGGCTTCGCAGTGAGGTAGGGAGTAGGGAGTAGATAGGGGAACCACCGATGTAACTATCTCACTACCTCACCATCTAACCATCTCACCGAACCACCTCCCACTCGTACTCCTCTATCGTCGGGTTCGCGAGTAGCCGGCGGCACATGGCGTCGACCTCGTCGGCGCTCTCGACCTCCATCTCGATGAGCCGCCCGATGTGGACCGTCTTGACGCCGCTCGAAGCCCGAGCGCCGGGAGCGCGCCGCGGACGGCCTCGCCCTGCGGGTCGAGGATCCCGGCCTTCGGGCGGACGAGGACACGGATCTTCAAGGTTCAGGCTCTCAGGTTCAGCTTCAGGCGTTCGGTGCAGGCCTCCGAGGTCACGACAGATCGCGTGCCGCGATCGCACCACGAGGGTCCTGGAGCACAGCGTGGCGATCTGTGGGCTCAAGCTGTCGGCCTCAGGGCCTGTACCTGACGGCCTCGATCCTGCGCCCCTTGGTGATCTCGGTGACGCGCCGCAGCATCTCCGCGTAGGCGTCCTCGACGCCGCCCATGTCCCGGCGGAAGCGGTCCTTGTCCAGCTTCTCGCCGGTCTCCTTGTCCCAGAAGCGGCAGGTGTCGGGGGAGATCTCGTCGGCCAGCATTAGCTTGCCGTCCGCGTCGCGGCCGACCTCTATCTTGAAGTCCACGAGCGTGACGCCGCGCTCGTCGAAGAAGGGGGCGAGGATCTCGTTGACCTTGAGGCCGAGCTCCTCGCAGAACTCGAGGTCCTCGTCGGAGACGCCGAGCTCGCGGAAGTGGTACCAGTTGAGCAGCGGGTCGCCGAGGTCGTCGTCCTTGTAGCAGAGCTCGACTATCGGGGCCTTGAGCTTGGCGGCCCTCCTCGAAGCCGAGCAGGCGCGAGAGCGAGCCCGCCGCGACGTTGCGGACGACGATCTCGACGGGCAGCATCTCGAGCTTCTTGGTCTTTATGGTCGTGTCGTCTACCTGCTCGACGAAGTGGCGTCGGCACGCCGCTGCGTCTTCGAGGTAGGCGAAGATCGCCGCGCTCATGGTGGCGTTGGTCTTGCCCTTGTCCTTCCACGATCCGCGCTTCTGGGCGTTGAACGCGGTGGCGTCGTCCTTGTAGCGGTGCAGCAGCACGCCGTCTTCGTCCGTCGTGAAGACCTTCTTGGCCTTGCCCTCGTAGAGCAGTTCCTCAGGCACCGTCCAACCTCCCCTTGTAGCTCCTCGACCCTCTCGAAGACGACGTCCGACGTTGCGCAGCGCGTGCGACGGGATCGAAGAGGTGCACCGATCTCGCCCCCCAGGCGCTCGCGCACCTCGTCGTTTTCCTGCAGCAGCTCCCCGAAGTTCGCCCTCGCCCTCCCACGCCCGCATCGCGGCGTCCTGCACGACGGCGTAGGCGTCGTCGCGGGACATGCCGGCCTCGACGAGGGCGAGCAGGACGCGCCCGGAGAACACGACGCCGCCGCCGAGGTTGAGGTTCTCGAGCATCCTGTCCTCGTACACGTTGCAGGCCGCGCAGGATCGCTCGGTGCGTGCGGAGCATGTAGAAGGCGAGGATGGTGGCGTCGGGCAGTACGACCCTCTCGGCGGAGGAGTGGCTTATGTCTCGTTCCTGCCAGAGGGCGTTGTTCTCGAAGCCGACCGCCGCGTAGCCGCGCAGCAGGCGGGCCATGCCGCACAGGCGCTCGCGAGAGGATCGGGTTCTTCTTGTGGGGCATCGCCGAGGAGCCCTTCTGGCCGCGACCGAAGGGCTCGGCGAGCTCCCGGATCTCCGTGCGCTGGGCGCCCCTGACCTCCAGCGCTATCTTCTCCATCGTCGAACCCAGGATGGCCAGCGTCGAGAGCACCTCCGCGTGCCGGTCGCGCTGCACGACCTGGGTGGAGGCCAGGGCCGGGCGCTATGCCAAGCTCCTCGCACGTCAGCGACTCCACCTTGGGGTCAACGTTCGCGTAGACGCCGACGGCGCCGGAGATCTTGCCGACGGCGGCGACCTCCCGCGCGTGGGAGAGCCTGTCCAGGTTCCGCTCCATCTCGAAGGCCCACACCGCCAGCTTGTGCCCGAAGACCATCGGCTCGGCGTGCACCCCGTGCGTCCGCCCCACCATGACGGTGTCCCGGTGCTCCAGGGCCATCCTCGCGATCAAGGAGGTCAGGCTCGTGGCTTCGGCGCGGATCAGGTCCAGCGCGTCGCGCAGCTGCAGCGCCCCGGCCGTGTCCAGCACGTCGGAGCGTCGTGAGCCCGAAGTGGAAGTGGCGGGCGACGTCCCCGGCGTTCTCGGCGACGTTGGTCACGAAGGCTATGACGTCGTGGTTGGTCTCTTCCTCGATCTCGTGGATGCGCTCCACGGAGAAGTCCGCCTTCTGCGGCCAGCTCCTCGACCTCGTCCGCGGGGATCTCACCCAGCCGAGCCCTGGCCCGGCAGACGGCCAGCTCGACCTCCAGCCAGGCGCGGTACTTCGCCTCCTCGGTCCAGAGGTTGCCGATCTCCGGGAGGGTGTAGCGTTCGATCACGGGTCGCCCTCCAGCCTCCCCGCCAGCTCGGCGTCGGAGATCGCGAGTATCTGCGCCGCCAGCACGGCGGCGTTGGCGGCGCCGTTGACGGCCACGGTCGCCACGGGGACGCCCGAGGGCATCTGGACGGTCGCGAGCAGGGCGTCGAAGCCGCCCAGCGGCCCGGCGGCTATCGGGATGCCGATGACGGGCAGGTTGGTGCGGGCGGCGACGGCGCCGGCCAGGTGGGCGGCCATGCCGGCGGCGCAGATAAAGACCTTGATGCCCCGCTCGCGGGCTGCGGCGACGTACTCGGCGACGGCGTCCGGGTTGCGGTGGGCGCTCAGGACCTCGAGCTCGTGCTCGACGCCGTAGCTCCTCGAGGCGGGCGGTGCACTTCTCGAGGACCGGGAGGTCCGACTTGCTGCCGACCAGGATACCGACGCTCGGCACTCACAGTTCCTCCAGCTCTATGGCTTCCAGGGCGATGTCCGTGCGGTAGTGCATGCCGTCGAAGTGGATCTGCTCGACCGCCGCGTAGGCCCGGGCGCGGGCCTCGATGATGGTCGGTCCGGTGCCGACGACGTTCAGGACCCGCCCGCCGGCGGTGTAGAACGTTGCCGTCGCGCTCCTCGGTCGCGGCGTGGTAGACGTAGACGCCGGCGGGCATGTTCTCGAGGCCGGAGATCTCGTCCCCCGACGACGAGGACTCCGGGTAGCCCTCGGAGGCGAGCACGACGCAGACGGCCTTGTCCGCCGACCAGACGACCTCGCGGCCGGCGAGGTCCTCCTCGCGCGGCGGCGATCATGAGCTCCAGGAGGTCCGAGCCGAGGCGCGGCAGTATGACCTGGGTCTCGGGGTCCCCGAAGCGGCAGTTGAACTCCAGGGCCTTCGGGCCGGTCTCGGTGACCATGACCCCGGCGTAGAGGAGGCCCGTGTAGGGCGCCCCGATCAGGGCCAGGTGGTGGATGGTCGGGCGGATGATGTCCTCGAGGATGGCAGCGTAGGTGGCGGGCTCCATCCACATGATCGGGGAGTAGGCCCCCATGCCGCCCGGTGTTCGGGCCCTCGTCGCCGTCGAAGGCGCGCTTGTAGTCCTGGGCCGGCAGGAAGGGCAGGACGTCCTCGCCCGTCGGTCACGACGAAGACGGAGGCCTCCCGTCCCTCCAGGCACTCCTCGATGACGATCCTCTCCCCCGCCGCCCCGAACATCGCCGGCGAACGCCGCCCGCACGGCGTCCTCGGCCTCGTCGCGGTGCGGGCGATGGTCACGCCCTTGCCCGCCGCGGCCCCGTCGGCCTTGACGACGACCGGGTAGTCGCTGCGCGTGGCGGAGGTAGGCCAGGGCGCGCTCTGCCTCGCGGTCGAAGGCCTCGAAGCCGGCCGTAGGGGACGCCGGCGTGGCGCATGAGCTCCTTGGCGAAGACCTTGGAGCCCTCTATGCGGGCGGCGGCGCGGGAGGGGCCGAAGACCTTCAGGTCCGCCTCCCAGAAGCACTCGGAGATGCCCCCGATCAGGGGCGACTCGGGCCCGACGACGGTCAGGTCTATGCTCGTTCTCCTTGGCGAAGTCGCGCAGGGCGACGAGGTCGTCCGCGGGGATGTCCACGGTCTGCGGCGATGCGGGCGATCGCCGGGGTTGCCGGGGGCGGCGAACATCTCGGGCTCGAGGGGGCTCGCCGCCAGGGCCTCGACCAGCGCGTGCTCGCGCCCCCCGCTGCCGACGACCATCACCCTCACGGCGCTAGGTCCCGATCCTCTCGACGATCGCCTGGTCGCGCTCGGGTCCGACGCTGATCATGCACAGGGGAGCCCCGACCTCGGCCTCGACGTAGCCGCACGAAGTCCCTTGCGCGGCCTCGGGCAGGTCCCCCCGCATCCTGCACCACGTTATGTCCTCGCCCCAGCCCGGCAGCGTCTTGTAGACGGGCCTGGCGTGGTGCAGGTCCGTCTGGTGCATCGGGTAGCCCTCGAACCGCTCACGCCGTCTATCTCGTAGCCGATGCAGATCTTGATCTCGTCCACCGCCGAGAGCACGTCGAGCAGCGTGAGGGCGAGGTGCGTGATCCCGTTGAGCTAGGCGGCCCACTTTATGGCCGGAAGGTCGAGCCACCCGACCCTGCCTGGCGCGCCCCGTGGTCGTGCCGTACTCGCGGCCTACCTCCCTGATCGTCTCGGCGGTCTCGTCGAAGAGCTCGGTCGGCATCGGCCCGTCGCCGACCCTCGTCGTGTAGGCCTTCGTGACCCCGATGACGTACTCGACGCTGCGCGGCCGGGATGCCGCGATGCCGACGACGGCCCCGCCGACGGTCGGGTTGGATGACGTCACGAAGGGGTAGGTGCCGTGGTCGTTGTCCAGGAGGGTCGCCTGGCCGCCTTCGAGCAGCACCTTCTCCCGGCGCTCGAGGCCCTCGCCTGAGCATGGCGCCCGTGTCGGCGACCATCGGCTCGATAAAGTCCTTGAAGCCGAGCAGCCAGGAGGCGAGCTCGGAGACGTCGTAGGGCTCCTCGCCGTAGACGTTCTCGAAGATCGCGTTCTTCTCGCGCAGGGCGGCCTTGAGCTTCGTCTTGAGGATGCCCTCGTCGAAGATGTCCTGGACGCGGACGCCGTAGCGGGCGACCTTGTCCTCGTAGGCGGGGCCGATGCCGCTGTTGGTCGTGCCGATCCTGGCGTCGCCGAGGGCTATCTCGCGGTGCGAGTCGAGCGCGATGTGGTAGGGCATGATGAGGTGCGCCCGGCCGTCGATCTTGAGCCGGTCCCTGACGCTGAGGCCGCGCGCCTCGAGCGCCTCGACCTCCTCGACGAGCACCTCGGGGTTCACGACGACCCCGTTGCCGATGGTGCAGACGACGTCCTCGCGCACGATGCCCGACGGGACGAGGTGGAGCTTGAACTCTTCCTCGCCGACCCGGACGGTGTGCCCGGCGTTGTTGCCGCCGGAGTAGCGGGAGACGTAGTGGGCGTCGGAGGCGAGGACGTCGCAGACCCTGCCCTTTGCCCTCGTCCCCCCAGGCCAGCCCGAGCACGACCGTCGCCGTCAGAACCTTACCTCCGCGGTCTTGGGGGACCACCGGATAGCGGCGGAAGCCCCTGGAGTCGGGTAGGCCGAGCCGGGAGCACGACAACCTGTCTGCCTCCGGTCGGGCCATCAGCTCTCTGCCACGCTCGCAGCGTAGCACATGGGTTTACGGAATTGAAACGCCGGGCCCAGGATTTGCGCTCGGGCCTCCCCAGGCCCGTCGCGGCCGGCTATTGGGCCTGGTCCACGATGTCCTGAAGCTCCTCCTGGAGCTGCGCCAGCGCCCCGTCGATCGGCTCGTCGCCCTTGAGGGCGGCGTTGAACTGCTCGGCCATCACGAGCGACATGTCCGAGTAGTAGGGCGAGACCGGCCGCGGCCTGGCGTTCTGGAGCGCCTCGCGGCCGAGCCTCGGCCACCGGCAGCTTGTCGAGCACCTCGTCGTCCTCGTAGAGGCTCGCCAGGGTGGGCAGGCGCGCGCTCTCCAGCGCGAACGTCTTCTGCTGCTCGGGGGCCGACATGAACTCGATGAAGGTCCAGATCTCGTCGACCTGGTCCTCGGAGGCGGCGTTGACCATGAAGTTCCACCCGCCGAGGCCGCGAGAAGCTCGTGTCCCCCGATCGCGGCCACCGGGATCTGGGCCCGATGTCCACCTGTCCGGGCTTGACCTTGAGGTCTCGGGGTCGGAGAGCAGACCGTAGACGAAGGGCCAGTTGCGCATGAACGTCGCGTCGCCGTTGGTGAAGATGGCCTGCGACTCCTGGGTCGTGTAGTCGCCCGATGCCTGCGGGGCGACGCCGTCGGTGATCATGCTCCGCCGCAGCTCCAGGCCCTCGGCCGCCTCGGGGCTGTCTATGATGACCTCGTCCCCGTCCAGCACGTCACCGCCGGCGTTCCAGACGTGCTCGAGGGCGTCGACGACCCCGCCCTCGTCCTGCGCGCCCTGGAAGACGAACCCGTACCGGATGCTCTGGTCCTGGGAGACCTTGTCGGCCATCTCCTTCATCTCGTCCCAGGTCTCCGGCGGCTCGGAGAAGCCGCTCTCCTCCAGCAGGTCCTTCCGGTAGTAGAACATCCCGGCGTCGGTGAACCACGGCACGCCCCAGGTCTTCCCCTCGTACTCGACGGCCTCGAGCGGCCCCTCCAGGTAGTCGCCCTTCATGGCGCTCGCGAAAGCGGTCCGAGAGGTCGAGGATGTAGCCGTTGGCGGCGAACTGGGCCGGCCAGATCACGTCCCCCCCGATAACGTCTATCTGCGATTGCCCGGACTGCAGCTCGGCCTGTAGCTGCTCGAAATAGTCGGCGCTGGAGGCAGGCATGACGCCTGTACCTGACCCGGATCTCACCCCGATTCTGACGGTTGAATTCGTGGATAAGGCTCTCCAGGCCCCCGGCCTCGTCGGGGATGAACCCGAGGGTGATGGTGGTAGCCCCACTTCCCTCATCGTCACCGCCGCCGCACCCAGCGAGCATGCCCCCGCCGAGCATGGCGAGCCCAGCACCACCGAGCCTCAAGAACCCCCGCCGGCTGATGCCGCGCACGCCAGCGCGCCCTACAGCGTACCCGTTCACGATCCCTCCCTCCGACCGATGGCAAGGTAATTGTTCACCAGTATTGTAGACTACACGGTAAGGTGCCCGTTCCTCACCGCCGTTCCTCCTGCTTACTCGAAGAGGACCACGGGTTCGTTGTAGTAGCGGACGCGGTTCTCCTCCCAGCGCTCCCGCACGAAGGCCTGGAGTTCGCTGTTGCGGTCGTCGGGATCGCCGTCCCGCATCCTCGATAGGGGGTACCTGACGCCGAGGATGCGTTCCTGGACGCGAAAGCGCGTTATACCGGCCGGCAAGACTTCCCCCGAGCGCACGACCTCGAACAACTCGTCCGGGGTGAAGGTACGGTAGTGGATCAGGGCTTCGTCCTCGCCGATGGCCGGGATGCCGTTGGGTTCCACCCGCTGAACTACGGCGTCCGTCGGGTAGAGCGCCTGCAGCGCCCACAGCGCCCGGACCTGTCCTGCGAGGCCGTCCTGCCGGGACCGGAGATAGACGGTTTCCTCGCCCGTGTTCACCTCGGCCAGAGCGCCGCCAGGACCTGCTGCGGGCGCGACACCTTCCACGGCGTGCAGCCACCGGGCGCCGATGTTACCCAGCAAGTGCGCCCAGCTCTCTGACCGTTTCGGGGGCTCGACGAGTTGCACCAGTACGAACCGGCAGCCGATCTCGCCCAGGGCGCGGGTCCTGTGGGCGCCGTCGAGGACCAGGTAGCAATCCCCCTCCATGCTGCTGCCGCACGGGGCGACGACCACCGGGTTGCGCTGCTCCCCCTCGGCCTCGATGCGGGCACGAAGGCGGTTCAGACGGTCTTCGTCGTGCGCCTCGTGGAGGACCAGACGGTCCCGCTCCACGAGGCGCAGGTCTTCAAGCGTTCGAATCAAGGTCCCGTCAAAGCCCGACTCGAGGGTCGGCCTTTCCGGGGGGTCAGGCGTCTCCGCCGCGGCGGCCCCAGATAAAGTCCAGGATCAAAAACCCACCGAAGTAGAAGCCTGCGATCAGGGCGAAGAACCCGAAGATTCCCAGCAGAAGTCGGAGTGTGTCCATTGCTCTCTCTGGCCTTTCCGAAAGGTACGGTGCCGCCGCGAGGAGTCGGGACGGCCGGATTTGAACCGGCGACCACTCGGCCCCCAGCCGAGTGCGCTACCAGACTGCGCCACGTCCCGACGCTTCGTGGGCCCAGATGATATCAGCGGGGGAGTGGGCTTGCAGGGCGAGTAGGGAATAGTGAATAGGGAGTAGTGGGCTGGCGAACAAACCAATCCCTATTCGCTACCTCGCTATTCGCGGGAGCACCCGCAGGGAGCGACCAACCGGAGCCGACGTAGGAGGCGACCCGTGCTATTATCCGCCGACCTTGGCGCTGGCGGCCTCTTACATCAGGACGGATCCGGGGGGAGAGTTGCCCTCGCAGGACGAGCAAGCGGACGCCGTCCGCGCCTTCGCCGGGGCAAACGGACACGAGCTTGTTGCCTCGTACGTGGACGCCGGGGCCCCTGGCACCCTCCTCTACCACAAGCCCGCTCTCAAGGACGCCATCAACAACATAAAGGAGGAGGAAAGTTGGGAGGTCCTGATCGTGGCCCTCCCGCGATGCGTCTCCGACGACGAGTCGGCACTGCACGAGCTGGTGCACAAGTTCTCGCTCTACGGCAACCGACTGGAATCCCCGGAGAGATCCTGGGAGGAGCTCCTCGCCGCGATGAAGTCGTACCGGCGGGCGATGAGCGGCAAGACGGCGAGTAGGGAATAGCGAATAGGGAGTAGTTTGTTCGCCAACCCGCTACTCCCTATTCGCTACCTCGCTATTCGCCAGGAAGCGACCAAAGGGAGCGACCCCCCGTGAAACGCGCCCGCGTCTCCGGTAGTATAGGCATGTGGGCCTCTTTCTATCGATTGTCGGGTTGCTCTTGCTGTTGGTCTCCCTGGTGGGGGTCGGCTTCGGTCTGTACATGGCCGCCGATCCCAGGACCCGGGAGCCGGGCAAGTTCTTCGCGTTGTGGTGGGTGCCCGCCGTCGCGGCGTCCTCGGGCGTCATGATGCGCGACGCTGTCACCTTCGTTGTCGGTTTTTTGTGCTTCCTCGTGGCTGGCGTGGTGTTCACGCTCAACAGCGCGAGGCCGCAGCCGAGCCGACGCGAGGGCGGGGTTCGCGCCGAGGGGGACGAGGCCGCCGAGAAGACAACGCGCGAGAACACCGCCAGGAACCGCCGGGCGGTCTCGTAGGTCGTCGGGTTCCGCGGCGCTGGCCCGCGCACGCGCTCCTTTCCGCGAGGGAACATCCTGGGCTCTTCCAAGAGTACCCGGCCCGCTACACACCGGTCGACGTCTGAAGGGAGGCACCTAGAGCTATGGCGCTTGTCCGCACGATACTTGGCCTGGTCATACTCCTCATCCTGGTCCACGTCGGGCTCACCTACGTGGGCGTCGAGCAGGATGCCAACCAGGTGACGACCGCCGCCTTCGGGCTCGCCACGCTTCTGGAGTCCCCCGCGGTGCTGATCCTGAACGCGTTGCCCGCCGGCTCGCGCGGCGTGCTCGACCCCAACGACTTCTACCCCGTCGCGCTCACCGCCGCCGCTGTCTACTTCATCCTCTACCTGCTCTTCGGGGTCGGCCGGCGCCGCTGACCCGAGCGGGGAAGGTGAACCGAAAGGCATAGAAATAGCGTATACTTCTCCGAACCGTTTCACTCTATGCTTGGAGGATCTGTGATGTGCCTCGACAGAGCTTGCACGCGTCGCAAGGCGTACTTCCCCTGGGCCCACAGGAGGTGCAATGATCGAGTTTAAGGACGTAAGCAAGACCTACGCGGGCTCGGACCGGCCTGTGGTCCGGGATCTCTCCTTCGAGGTGCTCGAGGGGGAGATTTGCGTTTTGGTCGGCCCCTCCGGGTGCGGCAAGACCACCTCGATGCGGATGGTCAACCGCCTCATCGAGCCTACGGACGGGGAGATCCTCATCGACGGCGAGCCGAACACGCAGATGAGCGGCACCCAGTTGCGGCGCAAGATCGGCTACGCCATCCAGCAGATAGGCCTCTTCCCCCACCGCACCATCGCGCAGAACATCGCGACCGTGCCTGGCCTCCTGGGCTGGGAGAAGGACCGGAGCAAGAACAGGGTGGACGAGCTACTGGAGCTCGTGGGCCTCGACCCGGGCGTCTACCGCGACCGTTACCCGGCAGAGCTCTCGGGCGGGCAGCAGCAGCGGGTTGGGGTGGCCCGGGCGCTGGCGGCGGACCCCCCGATCATGCTCATGGACGAGCCCTTCGGGGCGGTCGACCCCATAAACCGCGAGAGGCTGCAGGACGAGTTCTTGCACATCCAGGAGAACATCAAGAAGACCATCGTCTTCGTCACCCACGACATCGACGAGGCGATAAAGATGGGCGACAAGATAGCCATCCTTAAGGAGGGGGGCATCCTCGCCCAGTACGACACGCCGGAGAACATCCTCGCCGCGCCGAACTCCGAGTTTGTCTCCTCGTTTGTCGGTTCTGACCGTATCCTGAAGCGGCTCTCGCTCACCAGGGTCGCGGACATGCCGCTCGAGCCGGCCAACGGCGGCGGAACCGACGACCTTTTGCGCATAGACGACGGCCTGACCGTAAGGGACGCGCTCTCCGCGCTCATCGGTTCGGGGCAGAGCACCGCCGTGGTCGCGGGGGAGGACCAAGACCGGCTGCTGACCTTCGAGGCCATAGAGGCGCTCACGAGCGGCGCGGCCCCCAACGGTTCGGAGGACGCGCCGCGTGGGTAGCCTCCCGTTTCCGGTAGGGCTGCTCGCGCTGCAGGACTTCTACGTCGACGCAGAAGAGCAGCCGCTCATCGATTGGGAGTGGGTCGGAGAGAACATCACCGACGAGATACTTCCCGCGCTCTTGCAGCACATCTTTCTCTCGTTCGTCTCGGTAGCGATCGCGCTCCTGATCGCGCTTCCCGTCGGCGTCGCGGTGGCCCGCTATCGGAGAGCTTACGCACCGGTCACCTTTTTCACGGGGTTGCTGTTCGCGATCCCGAGCCTGGCATTCTTCGCGCTTCTCGTACCGGTGACGGGGGTCGGGTGGGTGCCGGCCATTATCGCGCTCGTGGCCTACTCGCTCTTGGTCCTTATCCGCAACGTGGTCACGGGGATAGACTCCGTGCCCGCGGAGACGGTGGACGCCGCGCGTGGTATGGGCCTGACAAAACGCCAGATCCTCTTCCGCGTGGAGCTGCCGCTAGCGCTACCGGTGATCGTGGCCGGCGTGCGCATTGCAACCGTGACGATGATAGGCATAGCGACGATCGCCGCCTACATCAGCGCCGGGGGCCTGGGGGAACTTATCTTTCGGGGCATCGGGCAGGACTTCCCAACCCGTACCATCGTCGGGGCGACCCTGGCGACGCTCCTTGCCATCGTGGCAGACCTACTCCTGCTCCAGCTGCAACGCCTGCTCAGCCCCTGGACCCGGTCGCGTCGCCCCGCCTCGGTGAGGGCCGACACGGAGCCGGAGCCCTCGTTCGTAGAGGCGGGCGGTTAGCGTGGACGACATGCTGGAAGTCTTCGGACGGCCGGACTTTTTCGAGCAGCTCGTGACGCACATCGAGCTAAGCGTGCTCGGGCTGGCCATCGGGCTGGCCATTGCGCTGCCGCTCGCGATCCTGGTTAACCGCTCCCCTGTCCTCTCGAACGTGGCGATCAACTTCGCCAACGTCGGTCGCGCTATCCCGTCCCTGGCGATCCTGGCGTTCGCGTTTCCCCTCCTCGGGTTAGGGTTCAAACCGGCGCTCGTCGCGCTCGCACTGCTGTGTGTGCCGCCCATCCTCATAAACGCCGTAACGGGGCTGCGCCAGGTGAGCCCACAGATCGTGGACGCCGCGCGCGGGATGGGGCTCTCGGGGGGACAGATCCTGGGTCGCATCCAGGTGCCTATAGCGGCACCGGTCATCTTCGCCGGCGTCCGCACCTCGGCGGTACAGGTGGTGGCGAGCGCGACTCTGGCAACGTTTATCGGAGGCGGCGGGCTCGGGGACTTTATCGTCGAGGGCTTCCAAAGGGGGCAGTACTCGATCATGGTGGCCGGGGCTCTCTCGGTGGCTGTCCTTGCCATTATCACGGAGGTCAGCTTCGGCGTCCTCGAATGGGCGTTCACCCCTAAGGGCCTGAGGATCGCGCAGAAGAGGCGCGCAAAGTAGCCGGCTTGTAACAACGACAGCACGCAAGGGAACGGGAACCTGAGGAGGTAAGGGTGAAAGCAGTGAAACTGATCCGCATGGCGGCCGTGGCGGCGATAGTCTTCTCGCTCGTGGCCTGCGGTGGTAGCGGAGGCGGCAGCCAGGAGGGCGGGGACAAGAGCGTCGCGGTAGGGTCGAAGAACTTTACCGAGCAGTTCGTCCTCGGCGAGCTGTACGCGCAGGCCTTGGAGGCCAACGGCTACACGGTGGACAAGAAGCTAAACCTCGGCAGCGAGCAGATAGCCGACCAGGCGCTTCAGAACGGCGAGATCGACATGTACCCCGAGTACACGGGCACGTCGCTCGGCGCCATCTTCGACTACGAGGGCCTGAACAAACTGACGGAGCCGAGCGCGAGCTACGAGGAGGCCAAGAAACTCTACGCGGAGCGTGACCCGGCGGCGACGCTGCTCCCCTACGCGGACTTCAACAACAACTTCTGCATCGTCGTCCGCAAGGACGCCGCCGACGAGTACGGGCTGGAGACCATCTCGGACCTGGAAGAGGCCGCCCCAAACCTCGTCTTCGCCTCCTACTCCGAGTTTGAGAACCGCGCGGACGCCCGCCCGAACGTCGAGAAGAATTACCCGGGCTTCAAGAACTTCAAGGACACCGTGATAGTCAACGACCTCGGCCTGAGGTACAAGAGCCTGGCCGAAGGCGAGGCGCAGGTCGGGGTGGGCTTCTTGACCGACGGCCAGCTCGCCTCCGACGAGCTCGTGACGCTCGAGGACACCAAGAACATCTGGCCGCTCTACTACCCGGCCCCCGTCGTGAGCAGCGAATTCCTCAAGCAAAACCCGGACGCTAAGGAGACCATCAACGCCGTCACGGAGACCCTCGACGCCGAGACGATGCAGCGGCTCAACGG
The DNA here is from genome assembly GCA_963769655.1 of uncultured Rubrobacteraceae bacterium. Classification (GTDB taxonomy): domain Bacteria; phylum Actinomycetota; class Rubrobacteria; order Rubrobacterales; family Rubrobacteraceae; genus CAVYMT01. Next base: position 68,267 of record CAVYMT010000010.1, read on the forward strand.
CCAGGTGGACCTCGAGAAGGAGGACCCCGAGGAGGTCGCCCAGCAGCACCTCGAAGAGGAGGGGCTACTGAACTAGAACGTTTGGGGGTGGCGATGCCACCCCCAAACGCTTTCAGCTATCAGCTTTCAGCCGTCAGCTTAGTCCTTGGGGTCGGGGGCTGGTGGATCAATCCGACCCGCCGGTACGGCCTTCGCCGGCGCGGTACGCTGGGGCCGTCTGTGCGGCGTCGCGGTAGTCCGCCGACCAAATGGCTCGACCTCTTTCGGTCGGCGATAGAGTACAACTACGGCGTGGACGAGGCGATGGCCTTTAGGTCTTGATCCCGCGGGGGCGTAGCGAAGGCGGGAGAGGAAGCACGCCTTGAGGAAGGTGCTCCTGGCGGCGATGTTCTCGTGCGTCCTGGTGTCCTGCGGCGCCGAACCCACGGAGCCCGCGTCGGGGAACCAGGGAACAGACGCCGGCAGGGAACCCACGGTCGAGCGGACGACCCCCGCCGCGGCGACCATCGGGGCTCCAGCCCCCGCTGGGGAGACGACCGCACGCGAACCCGCGGCGGAACCTGCGGCGCAGGCCGGGTCAGCGGAGGAACCGGAGCTGCGCGAGGGTCCGGCGAGCAGGAGCACGGACACCCGTTCGGCGCTCGGCACGAACGGCATGGTCAGCTCGGCGCACCCGCTCGCCACGCGGGCGGGGCTGGAGGTCCTGGAAGACGGGGGCACCGCCTTCGACGCGGCGGTGGCCGTCGCGGCCTCCCTGGGCGTCGTCGAGCCGTACATGAACGGCGTGGGCGGCTACGGTGCGATGGTCGTCTACGACGCGGAGAGCGGGCAGACGCGGTCTCTCAGCGCCGCCACCAGGGTGCCCGAGACGCTGGTCCCGGACGTGTTCCGCGCGCCGACGCCGGGCTACCAGCAGAACAGGGATACCGCGCCGGCCATCTCGACGCCGGGTGCCGTCAACGACTGGGTGGCCCTGTGGGAGGAATACGGCGAGCTCCGGTGGTCGCGTCTCCTCGAGCCCGCCATAAGACAGGCCGAAGGGGGGTTCATCCTGGACGAGGAGAACGCCGGTTGGATCGGCTCGGAGTTCTACTCGTTTCCCCCGCACGCCCAGGAGATCTACGGCGACAACGGGGTGCCCCTCGTGGCTGGCCAGCGCCTCGTGCAGGAAGACCTGGGACGTTCCCTGCGCCGGATCTCCGAGCAACGTGCGGACGCGGTCTACGGCGGCGAGCTGGGCCGGGCGATGGCGTCCGCGGCGCAACGAAGCGGCGGCTTCCTGACCACCGACGACCTGAATGCCAACCGTCCCCAGTGGCGGGAGCCGATCAGCATCGACTACAGGGGCAACCGGGTCGTCACGGCCCCCACCCCGACGACCGCGTGGAACACGCTCACCCGCCTCGGCGTCATGGGCGAACTCGACCCACAGGCTCTCGGCCACAACAGCCCCGCGTACCTCGACACGTACGCCGCGGTGACGGAACGGGCCTACTACGAACGCTCGGAGTACGCCGCCGACCCCGAGGTCGCGCGCACGCCCCTCGACCTGCTGCTCTCCAAGGACTACTGGGAGAGCGAGGCCGCCGCGTTACAGGCGTCGGCCAGCCCGGCAGCGAGCGCGTCGGCGAGCGCGGCCGCGTCTCCCGGACCGCGGGAGAGCGCTTCCGCGGAGGTGCCGAATCTCGCCGAACAGCGGGGGCATACGACGCACTTCGTGGTGTCCGACAGAGAAGGCAACGTCGTCAGCATGACGCAGACCCTCGGCGACATCTTCGGGAGCAAGGTCATGCCCGAGGGTACGGGCATCTGGCTCAACAACTCCATCACGTACTCGGATTTCGAGCCGGAGGGCAACCCGCTCGACGTCTTCCCCGGCCGCTACCGGCTACCCGGTATCTCACCGACGATCATCCTGCGCGACGGCAGGCCCTGGGTCGTCCTGGGAACCCACGGCGGCTACTACATCCCACAGACCACGGCGCAGATGATCGTGAACCTCGTGGACTTCGACATGGACGTCCAGCAGGCCATCTCCGCGCCGCGCATAAGCTTCCTGGAGCCCAACCTGATCGCGGCCGACGCCGGAATCTCGGCCTCCGCGCGTAACACCCTTGCCGCCTCCGGCTACGAGGTCTTTGTGGACGAGTACGGACTTGGAAACGCCCACGGCCTGACCGTCGAGTACGGTCCGGGCGAAGCCAGCGAGCCCGTCAGGTTCACCGGAGGCGCCGACCCGAGGGCCGCAGGCGCCGCGATCGGCTACTGAGCGCACAGAAAGCCGTTCTAGCCGGTCGTCAGATCGAGCTCCCAATTCTGTCCGACGAGGTCTTTGCCGAAGCTGCGGTGCTCTTCTTGCTCGACGAGCTCGAAGCCCTGCTCCTCGTAGATGCGCCTGGCGGCGTGGAGGACGCTGTTTGTCCAGAGCGTGAGCTTCTGGTACCCGCGGTCCCGGGCGAACCCGACGCACTCCTCGACGAGCCGGGTTCCCAGGCCCAACCCGCGCGCCGAAGGCTCGACCAGCAGTAGCCGAAGCTTGGCGACGGCCGCGCTCTCCTGGACGACGAAGACGCTGCCGACGACCTCCCCGTCGCGCTCGGCGATCCAGCACCGCTCCCGCTCGGGGTCGCACCCTTCGATAAAGTCGGCCACGATGCGCGCGACGAGCGCCTCGAACCGCTCGTCCCAACCGTACTCCCTGGCGTAGAGCACCCCGTGGCGGTGGACGACCCAACCCATGTCCGCAGGCCTGTGCGTTCGCAGCGTGTAAGGCGCACCACCTTCGGACCCGACGCCAAACAACCCCTCGATGTCGCGCATCGCCCCGACGAGGCGATCCTGCTCGCCACCGGACATGCCGCCCAGCAACGCCCCGATATCCCGGCGCGAACGCTCCTCCAGCGAAGCGACCGCCGCGCGCCCGCTGTGCGTGAGCCACAGGATGCTCCGCCGCCCGTCGGCCTCCGATGCCCGGCGCCGCAACAGCCCACCCTCCCCGAAACCGCGCAGGATACGGCTAAGGTAGCCCGCGTCCAACCCGAGCTCCGCACCAAGCTCCTTCGCCGTGGTCTCCTCACGGTGCGCCAGCTCGTACAACACCCGAACCTCGGACAGAGAGAAAGGGCTCTCCAGATACCCCTCGCGCAACACGCCTATCCGCCGCGTCCAGAACCGGTTGAAGGCCCGTACCTCACCTACCCGCCGGTCCAGATCCGTCTTCGCCAAACCCGCCACCCCCGCGTCCGGACCACAACGATCCCACCATGATCAATTTAGTTGATTTTGTCAAGTATTTGTTGAGGTCGTGGGTCGCGAGAGGCCGACCAGTTCGGGGTGTACCCTCCACGGACTTTACATTTTGACAGTGGACTATAATTTGGTAGTGGACTGTTGTGTTTTACCTGAGGAGGTCTATGATGCGGGTGATCTCGCTGGAGGAGCACTACGCTACGGGCGCGTTTCTCGAAGGTCCGGGGCGGGACCTCGTGGCCTGGATCGAAGAGGCTCGGGACCATCCCCAGGTGGCGGCGGGCTACGCGAAGCTCGTGGAGGACCTCTGCGATCTCGGCGAGGGGAGGGTCACGGGGATGGACGCGGCGGGCGTCGACGTGCAGGTGCTCTCCCTCACCTCGCCGGGCGTCGAGCAGCTCGCTCCGGACGAGGCGGTGGCCCTGGCCAGGGAGGCGAACGACTCTCTCGCGGAGGCGGTCGGGCGCCGCTCCGATCGGCTGGCCGGGTTCGCGGCGTTGCCGACGCCGGCGCCGGAGGCCGCCGCCGAAGAGCTGGACCGCGTGGTTCGCGGGCACGGCTTCGTCGGCGCGCTGATCAACGGGCACACCCGGGGCCGCTACCTCGACGACGCCTTCTTCGGGCCGATCCTCGAGCGCGCCGAGGCTCTCGGCGTCCCGATCTACCTGCACCCGACGCCGCCGCCGCGAGCGGTGATCGAGACCTCCTATACGGGCGACTTCGCGCCGGGGGTGGCCGGCGGGCTTGCGACCGCGGCCTGGGGCTGGCACGTCGAGACGGCGACGCACCTCCTGCGAATCATCCTCGGCGGCGCGTTCGACCGGTACCCCGGCCTGCAAATCGTGGTCGGACATATGGGCGAGGGACTCCCGTTCTTCATGCCCAGGCTGGGCCTCGCGCTTCCCAGGGAGACAACAGGGCTCGAACGGCCGGTCGGCGACTACCTGCGCGAGAACGTCTACTACACGTTCGGTGGCTTCAACTGGACGCAGGCCTTCCTCGACCTGCTGCTGCAGGTCGGCGCTGGCCGGATCATGTTCTCCGCCGACCACCCCTACGCCTCGATGGCGGAGGCCATCGCCTTCCTGGAAGGGCTGCCCGTGAGTCCTGCCGACAGGGAGAAGATCGCGCACGGCAATGCCGAGCGCCTCCTCGGACTGTGATGGGCGATCCGTTTGGGGCAACGGGCCCTGGCGGGCTAGAATCGGGGTGTGAAATCGTCGGAAGACACGCCGAGGGCGGGGCTGCGCGAGCGCAAAAAGGCCAGGACGCGCGCGGAGATCCAACGCCAGGCCTTAAGGCTCTTTCGCGAGCGGGGCTACGAGAACACCCCGGTGGGCAGAATCGCCGAGGCCGCAGAGGTCTCGGAGAGCACGTTCTTCCGCTACTTCCCGACCAAGGAAGACGTCGTCCTCTGGGACTGGTTCGACCCGCTGGTCTTCGAGGCGTTCAAAGAGCAGCCGCCCGATGTTGGCGCGGTCCAAGCCCTGCGCGGCGCGATTCAAGACGTGATGAGCCGGCTCTCCACGGGCGAGCGGACGGAGCTGCGCGAGCGCCTGGAGCTCCTTCTGTCGGTGCCGCCGCTCCGCGCGGCGCTCGTCGACCGGATCGGGGGTCCGATGCGGCTGCTCGCCGAGGCCGTCGCCGAGCGGTACGGGAGGCAACCCGACGACCCCGCCGTGTTCGCGGTCGCGGGCGCGGTTATGGGGGTGGGCCTGGCGGCGCTGCTCGCGGCGGCCGAAGACCAAAACGCGGACGCCATCTCCCTGATAGACGAGGCCATGGCCCAACTAGAGGCCGGACTCCCGCTGTAGCCAGCGTGGCACGCCATCGTCCTGGACGCCAGCCTCGGTCAGCCCCACCGCCGATGACAGAAAGCTGACAGCCGAATGCTGACGGCTGAAAGCTATAAACTACCTGGCGTGATCGCGACGGTTCGCATAAAGCCCGAGGTGCTGACGGAGCACCGGCTCAGGATCGAGATGTTCGGCCTCGAGGACGAGGACATCGAGAACACCATCCGGATGAAGGGCTGGGCGTGGGTACTGGCGCGCAATGGCTGGGTGTACGCGGGGGAGCCCGATTTCATATACCGCCAGATCCGGGAGGTCGTCATCGGCCTGCCCGAGATCTCCTTCGTGGACGGAGACGTCGAGGAGTCGGTAAGGGTAGTCCTTGAGAAGGCCCGCTCCGACGAGGAGCGCGAGGAGGGACGAGACCTTCTGCGACGCGCGCTGGAGAAGTCCGGCCAGCTCGAACAAGCAGAGGGTCTCCTGTAGGAGCCTGCTCTAGCCTTTCGTCGGCCCGGCTAGCCGACGGCGGAGCATCATGGCAAGGATGACAACGAAGGGCACCGTCACGCCTATTCCGACCTTTAGCGTCATGGCGACGCCCACGTTCAAGAAGTCGTTGGTGAAGAGGGTGCTGATCGGGGCTACGAGGCGCGAGCAGAGGGTGAGGACGAACGCCGCCGGTAGCAGGAGGCCCCGCGGCGAGAGCGCCATCAGGGCCAGGGGCATAGCCGCGTACCAGGGCCAGTAGACGGTCGAGACTACCAACACGTAGAAGAGCCCGATACCGGCGCAGGAGGAGAGCAGGGTCGCCGCGTCCCTGACCCGCCAGCACATGGCCACGAGAAACGACACGAAAGCGCAGCTAATGAGGAGGAGCACGACCTGGGCCGTGCCCGGCACGCCCGCGCTCCCAAGGAGCCAGTAGAGTACCCCGGAAGGCGACGGCGACAAGAAGGGCCGACCCTGCAGGCGGACGCCCTCGAGCGTGTCGATACCGGCCCAGAAAGGCGCGTAGAACGCGGTCGTCAGGGCGACACCGGCCAGCACGCCGAGGCCGAGACGTAGCGCGAGGCGGGCTTGGTTCCCCTCGGTGCGCCACAAGTAGACCGCCTGGGCCGGCAGGAAGAGCAGGGGCAGGTACTTCACCAGTACGCCCAGAAACGAGGCCGTGACGGCGCGGGCGGGACGCCCTGATACCGTCAGGGCGAGCGAGGCGAGGAGGCACAGGATCATGAGCGCGTCGTTGTGTCCCTCGGCGGCGAACTCGATCACGATCATGGGGTTCCACAGGTAGAGTAACGTGCCGAGGAGCTGATCCTCCGGGCGGACCCGGCCGAGGACGTGCCAGATCAGGGCCGCCGTGCCCAGGCTCGCCCCGACGACGATGGCCTTGATCAAGAGGAACGTCCCCCCCACGCTTCCCGCGACCCAGAAGGCCGCCACCTCGATCCAGGTCCACAGCGGTCCGTAGGGAGAGACGCCGTGCACCGGCAGCCATCCGAAGGCCGCGAGCTCCCTGGCGAAGTCCAACCCTTCGATCCCGGACGCGGCGGTGACGTAGGGGTTGGCGCCTGGCAGGTTTCCCATAAACCCGTGGGCCACGTACGTCAGGGCGTCGATAGACTGATAGGGCTGCCCGAGCAGAAGCCCGACGTTGAACAGGACCGGGAACGCCAGGGCTAGCAGTCGGGCCCGGGGATCCCGGAGTTGTCCGCGCCGGCAGAGGATCAGGATCCAGGCGTACAACGCGAAGAGCGCGACGGTGGCCGCGTAGTAGCCCGCGCCTTGGAACAACAGGTTCGGGACGCCGGCCGGCTCGCCGCGGAATATCGTTCCGGCGACCTCCGCGCGCATCCCGTTGCGGAAGATGGCCCACTGGGCAACGTAGACGGCCAGGTAGAGCCCGCCGCTGGCGAACCCCACGAGCGCCACCCGTAACGTGTCCCCCCCATCCTGCTTCGTGATCCTGTCGCCACTCAAGTCGCGCGTTCGCCTACCGGTACGTCGCGCCTGCCCCGACCGATCGATGTTGCCAAGAAACGATCCATGCGGCCAACTTACACGATAGCCGGATCGACGAAAAGGAATCCCAGCATGCAGGACGGTCAGGTCGCCACGGTCCAGCCCCCGAAAAGGTGCACACGTCCCCGCCGTCGGACACCACGATCCTGTCCTCGATCGGGTCGGGCATACACCTCATAGATCACGACGCAGATCCCTTACGCCCTCGTCTGCGCCGCCGCCGCTGCCGCCTGATACATAACCCTCGGCCTGACCAGGAACGTCCCCATCGGCCTGCTCACGATGCTGCTCACCCTGGCCGCCGCCGTCGTCCTGCTCAGGGCCCGTTTCCCCAGCGAACCCTCCCCGCCCAAGAAGTCCCCGCGGGATACGGAGGTCGGGAGCACCACCGGCTAGCGCCGTCCGGCCTATCGGGAGAAGGTGATTCGTTGCGATCCCTCGCCGCCTCCGTGGCCTCGGAGCTCCACGGCGACGCCACGAGGGGCGACGAGATTCTCCAGGCGGGTACGGCGTTCATGACGCACGACCTGAGCTGCGGGTGCGGGGAGTGCCTGTGAGGGCGGCGATCTCGGAGAAGCACTTCCAGGTGCAGGTACTCGAGCTCGCGAGGCTCTCGGGCTGGCGCTGCTACCACACCCACGATTCCCGCAAGAGCGCGCCCGGCTTCCCCGACCTCGTGCTGGTGAGGTCGCCCGTGGTGCTCTTCGCGGAGCTCAAGACCGAGGGCGGCGAGGCCACCCCGGAGCAGCGGGTTTGGCTTGCGGCACTGCGGGCGTGCCCCGGAGTGGCGGCGAGGCTGTGGCGGCCCGGGGACTGGCCGGAGATAGAGAGGGTGCTGGCGATGAGGAGAGCGGCGTGACAGCGTGGGAGACGATGCGCGTGGCCCGGGCGACTGTTCGAGCAAGAGAACCGATGGGGTCCCCGGGTTCGAGCTGTCGGCGGGGGAGCCGGCGGGAACCCCTCCGGGGTTACGTTCAGCCGCCTGGGAATCCCCCGGCGCCGCCCGAACGCGGCCGGCCGAGGAGCCCGGAGAGGTCGACCAGCGAGGTCACCACCTCGGGGAGCCCCTTGGCCTTATCAATCACCTCGTCCGCGCCCGCCGCGAGCGCCCCGGTGAGGTCCTCGCTCGCGCTGAGCACGGCCACGCGGGTGTCCGGGCTCACCTCCTTGATCCTGCGCACGACCTCCGTGCCGTCCCCGTCGGGCAGCATGAGGTCCACCACCGCCAGGACGAACGTCGTGCCCGAGGAGAGGAGCTCCAGCGCCTCGGCGACCGTGGAGGCGCGGGCGAAGGTCGGCGGTTCGGCGGAGCCCGGGTCGTCGGCGAACGCTTGCGCGAGCACGAGCTCGAGGGCCTGGGCGAAGAAGAGGTGGTCCTCGACGATCAGCACGTTATTCACGACGGCGATTCTACCCAAGACCTTCGCGTGTTTACCCTCCCCCTTGGGGCCACGCTACGGTCTGCCGCGCCGCGCGTCCTTGCCGGCGAACACGGCCCAGTCCACTATCCACAGCACGTCCTCGAGGTCCATCCCGGACCCGTCGGAACGGGGTGGCACGTCCCGGCCGTCCACGCGCAGGGTCTCGGGCTCGTCGTAGGGCTTGAACTCCACCCACCGGGTGCCGGGCAAGCGGGGATCGGGGCAGGGCGCGGAGCACAGCACGAGCGCGGGCGAGAGGCGCTCGGCCTCTGCCGCCACCTCCTCGGGCTCGAGCGCGCGGACCCCCAGCGACGGGCGCAGCGCGGCGAGGGTTTGGCCGATGGCCTGGGCGTAGGAGCGGGGCTCTATGGCCACGAGGACGAGGGGCGTCCCGTCCCCTTCCGTAGCTCCGCTGGCGTGGCCCCGACCGCGCTCGATGCAAAGCAATACCATCCGAAAGACCCCCCCTCCGATAGACCCCGTGTAAGCGTGCTCTCCGAGCATATTGTGCGGCGGGGCGGCCCCATCAGCATTGCGACTATTGCGTATCTTTCCCTAGCCCAATTCGACTACCGGACCGCTGCACCGGCGCTCTTCGCCCACCAAACGGAAGCGGTGGGGGCGCGAGGGTAGCGAATACCGTGACCATACCCCAGAGGCGCTCGCAGTGGGACTGGGGCCGCAGAGGAGTCGCGGCGCAGGTACTAGCGGCAGGGGGTATTTGGGGGTGGGCAACGACCCCTGGTCGAGTACCCTTCGCTTACATCCCCTCGCCCCGGCGCCTCTCTCATCCGTGCCGGGGCTTTGTCGCGCCCGCGGGGTTCGGGGTTACACTTACGGGGATAGCCTCGCCCGCGGTCGGGCGTGGGGGGCCGCTACTGCTGTCCCCCTATGGGCGTCGCGATCTTCTCGCAGTTGCCGAAGGGACCGGTACCCGGCGCCGGCTCGTCGAAGGGCGGGGAGGTCTCGGCGCTTACCACAGTGTCGTTGCCAGGACCGCAGTCGCCCATGTTTACCTCCCCGTCCTTGAGGTAGATGGTGTCGTTGCCCGGCCCGCCGTAGACCTAGTCGTTGCCCGTGCCGCCCTTCGCGCGGTCGCCGCCCTCCCCGGCCCGGACGACGTCGTCCCCGGGTCCGCCCAGGAGGACGTCGTTGTCGGCGTCCCCATTGAGGGTGTTATCGCCCGCCTTGCCGCGCAGCTCGTCGTTCCTCCCCTTGCCGTAGAGGGTGTCATCTCCGCTGAGGCCGCTTACGAAGTCGGCCTGAGGCGTGCCCACGAGCCTGTCGTCGCCGTCGGTGCCCACGAGCGCCTGCGCCAAGGCCGCGCCGCCGATCAAGAGCGTCACCGCGGCCACCGATGCCAACGCGAGAACCATCCGCCTCATCCCCAACCTCCCTCCTCGGTGGGGCCGGGGAGGAAACCCCTCGGCCGCGCCCCTCCCGTTTCGGTCCTGCCGACCGGCGCAGTGTAGCCGCTGGCGATGCCGCGCATAAAGCTGCGTCCGGCGCGGCGGCCGCGTATCCGGCATCCTGCATATCCATCCACCGCCAGAACACGCGGATCACCGGTCCGGCGCCCCGAGGGGCTTAGACGGGCTCTGAGGGGCTCAGTGGACCGGGGCTATGCAAGTTCCTGGATGCGGACTTCCGAGAACGCGCGACTTCCACGCACTCCGCTGAATAGGGCAGCTGTGGCGAACGGCGGTTCGGTAGTGGTACGCTCGTGGAGACATGGTCAATGGATCTTTGAGCACGGGACTCGCACTCTCCGACGTGACCGGCGCCGTGGGAGGTCGCGTGGCGCGTCGCCTCGCGAGCGCGGGACAGAGCGCTAGGTTGATCGTGCTCGACGCCGATCGCGACGCCGACCTGCCCGAGATGAAGGTAGTCGAGGCCTCGTACCGAGATTCCGCTTCGATGCGTCGGACCCTCGCCGGTGTGCACACGTTCTTCATGATCCCCGTGCACGAGGCGCTGGATAGGGTTCAGCAACACGTGACCGCCGTGGATTCGGCGGTCGCGGCCGGCGTGAAGCGGATCGTCTACTCGTCTTTCGTCGGGGCCGCCCCCGACGCGACATTCACGTTCGCCCGGGATCACTGGCACACGGAGGAACACATCCGCAACACCGAACTCGACTTCACGTTCTTGCGGGGCAACGTCTATATGGATGTGCTCCCGTGGATCGTAGGCTCGGACGGCTTCATCCGTGGCCCCGCAGGGGACGGCCACGTCGCCGCGGTGGCACGCGACGACGTGGCGGACGTGGCGGTCTCGGTGTTACTAGGAAAGGACCACAGCGGGGCGACCCATGACGTTTCCGGACCTGAGAGGCTAACACTGCATCGGGTCGCGGAGCTCTTCTCGCGGGCTACGGGTCGCGACATCACCTACCATGCGGAGAAGATCGAGGAAGCATACGAAGCGCGCGCTCGCTACGGGGCTCCCGACTGGGAGGTCGAAGGCTGGGTCACCTCTCTAGCGGGAGTAGCGAGCGGCGAGATGGACGTGGTGAGCGGCACGGTCGGCGAGCTAACCGGCCACCCGCCGATGGGGCTGGCGGAGTTCTTGCGGAGATATCCCGAGAGCTATATGCATCTGATGCGCACATAATCCCGAGGGACGGCTCGGATCTCGGAACCCCCTGTTCACCGAACCTCGTAGGAGGACGGTTCTCCTACGAGGTTCGGTGAACAGGACGGCCGCTGGGTCACAATACCCCTCTGCTCCGCCGCCTACGGTGGCACCTGCGTGTACCATGCCGACCACGACGTTCGGCTCAGGCCACGGGACGAGGGGGCGACCGGGTGCGCGGGATGAAGAGAGGACCGCTGCTGGCGGCCGTGGCGCTGCCCGTGCTGTTCGCCGTCTTCGGGACCGCGCTCGTAGGCGGGTCGGGCTTGGAGTGGTACGAGGGGCTGGACAAGCCCCGGTTCCTGGTGCCGCTGAGGGTCTTCTACCTGGTGGGGGCCCTCTACTACGCGCTGTTCGCCATCGTCGTCTACCGCGTCCTGGCCCGCGTCGAAGACGCCCGGGGCACGGCCATCTCTTTAGGGCTTGCCGTAAGCGTCATGCTCCTCAACGAGCTGTGGAACTACGGGTTTTTCGGTCTTCGCAGCACGCTTGCGGGGTTCTTGGGCGTCTTGGTGTTCCTGGCTCTCCTGACGGCGCTCGTGGCCGTGCTAAAAAGGCACGAGAGGTACTCGGCGGTGCTGTTGGTGCCTTACTACTTGTGGGTGTTGTACGACGCGGCCTGGACCTTCCAGTTGTGGAGGCTCAACTGATCTCCGGGCTCCCGAGCACGGCGCGCGCCAGCTTTCGAGAACAACCCTTCCACGCACGCCGCTGAATAGCGTAGGATGCCCGAAGGTGTCCAGGGGAAGGAGCACGTGCCAAGATGGAGGTGATCTCTACGGATGGCCGCCGAAGATCGGGTCGACAACGTGATCGAGCGATATCACCTGGCGCAGGGTGAGTTCTTGGAGGGCAACCCCGAGCCTTTACAGGAGCTGTTCTCACATAGAGAAGACGTAACTCTCGCTAACCCCCTCGGCCCCGCCGTGCAGGGTATCGGTCCCGTCGCGCGTGGATGGGAGCAGGTTTCCACGACCCAGGAGGACGGTGCCTCACGTTTCAGCGATGGCGAGATCGCTGGCTTCGAGAACGTGGCCAAGCACGTGAGCGCCGAGCTTGCCTATATCGTTGAAGTGGAGCGCTACAGGGCCAAGGTCGGTGGAGGGGAAGAGGTCGTCCCCATAGCCCTGCGCGTCACAAGCATCCTTCGGCCCGAAGACGGCGAGTGGAAGATCGTGCACCGACACGCGGATCCTGTAACCACCCCGCGGCCGGCCGAGTCGGTAAACCAGGGGTAGATCCACCCGGCGAGGAGCGCCACGAGTTGGGTGCTGGGGATTCGATCCTTGCGCCGCGGAAGGTGGAGCCCGTCTGGGCCCACGTCGGGGATGGGACCGGAAGACAGATCGCCGCCTTGCAGCCCGCAGGCGAGATAGAGGCGTTCTTCGATGTACTCGCGACGTTGGGCAGCAGTCCGGAGCGCGAGGTGCTCCGGAGGGCGTTCAGTTCGCACGGACTGGAGCTAACCGGACCGCCTTTGTCGATCGAGTGACCGATCTCCTTCGGGTTTCCGAGAACGCCGACCTTCTACGAGGTTGGGTAAATAAGTGGGAAGAGGTGCCCCAGCCCTCTAACAGATTCGGCCTTACGCCGGATGGTAGGTAAGGTAAAGGACGCCCGTCTCGAACGTCTTCGACTCGACGAGCTCGAGCGACTTTTGCTCCCCCCCGTCTTCGAAGAGTCGTTTGCCGCCGCCCACCACCACGGGGTGGATCATGAGCTTGAGCTCGTCCAGAAGCCCGTATTGCAGCAGCGAACGGACGAGGGCGCCGCTTCCGGAGATCACGATGTCCCCGCCTTCCGACTGCTTGAGACCGGCGATCTCCTCGGCCACGTTCTCGTTGATGAGCGTGGAGTTCTGCCAGCCGAGGGGCTCCTCGAGGGTCGTGGAGACGACGTACTTCCGCATGGCGTTCATCTGGGCTGCCATCGGGTTCTCTTCCGGGTCCTGCCCGGGCCAGAAAGCGGCCCACTCCTCGTAGTTCACCCGCCCCATCAGCATGGCGTCCGCGGAGGCAAAGCCCTCGCCCACCGCCTGGCCCATCTCCTCGTTGAAGTAGGGGAAGTGCCACTTGTCGGGGGACTCCATCACCCCATCGAGCGACAGAAACTCCGCCGCGACCACATTCCTCATGCGGAACTCTCCTTGTTCGTCCGTTTGCTCGACCAGAGGAAGCATAAAGGCGGTAGCGACATAGTCCCACCACACAAGTGGCAAACTTCCCAAAACCATCCTAGGCGCGGAGTTCCGAGAATAGGCATTCCACGCCCCCGGGTGAGTAGACCTCCGTCGAATGCGACGGGCTTCGGTCGGTGGCATCATGGCGCGAGGCACTATCGGCGAAGATCGACCCCGTGAGCCGCCGCCCGCGCGGCGAGATAGAGGCCGCCGTGCGAGAAGGGATCAACGATGAATGATTAACGGAGGATGGGCGGCGTTGCCGCGCTGATCGAGGCGGCGACGTTCGTGGTGGGCATAGCCTTGGCTTTCACCATACTGGCCCCCTACGCTACCGGGGACCTCGATCCTGGCCAGACCGTGGCATTCCTCGCGGACAATGGGGCCATCCTGTACGCATGGAACCTGATCATCTACGTGTTGTTCGGCGTCTTTCTGGTCATCTTGGTGCTGGCGCTTCACGAGCGGTTGAAGGCCGGCTCGCCCGCGATGGCGCACACGCCACGCCCGAGCCCGACCACGCTCGACTCGGGGATCCTGACCATGTTCGCGCTGCACCTGTAGCCGGGGACCTGCCCAGAGTACAGCTTGCGGCGCACCCAATTGGGGTGCCTGCCGCACGCAGCCGCGGTCTCGGCCACGGTGCTCATCCGATCGATCATCGGCCCTCCTCCGCCGGGCTCGGCCCCCAGCACGACCTCCGCATGGCCCGAGCGGTCCCTGTGGGCCTCGTCGTTGGTCAGTTCCCTCATCGTTGCCGTCTCGTCTCTCAGCTGGCCCGGCACCGCTTGAACCGGGGTCGGTAGTGCTCGTGCGCCGCGCCCAGGTGGTGCTCCCACACCATGTCGGGCGTGTGGGCGGCGATGATGTCGTGGATGCCCTTGCCGCGCGGCGCCAGCTCGTGCTTGCCGACGACCACGACGCTCAGGAAGAAACCGTGCTCGTGGTAGGCATCCATCGTGATCTCGTACAGCGCGTTCCACAGCCGTGGGTCGTGGCCGTGTAGCCCTTGCCAGGCAGCGGTTGCCAGCTTGTCCTCCTTGGCCTTCTCGGCCAGCGCCGAGTACGAGATCACGCCCCGGCTCTTGGCCGCGTCCTCCATGATGGGCTTGATCGCCCGTACCAGGTCGCCGTGGTCTATGTCGTTGGCATTTGCCATGGTCTTGTGCTCCTCTCGGTCGGGGGTTCGCCGGCGCCTATGCCGGCACCCCGAAGTGCTCGAACGTCTTGCTGCTCCGCGGCCCAGTCGAGGCTCTCGGGGAGCCGTCTCTCCAGGCCCTCGAAGCACATCTCCGAGGCCCACGCGCGTACGCTTGTTCACCACGATCGACGTGATGGCGAAACCGAACTGGCTCAGCGTCTGCACGCTCATGGTCCCGAGCGCCGCCTGGTACCAGCCGAACCGCGGGTTCAGGTTGGGGTAACGCTCTGGCCACAGCCGCCGCAGGACCTCGCAGTGCTCGCCGTAGGTCAGCGGCCGGCCCAGCGCCGCGTTGGCGGCGACGACGTTCATCCCGTCGTCCACGAGCGAGGCCGCACAGCTTGTGGCGGCGGGGGCTTCGTCGGGCTCCGGCACGGCGTGGCCGAGCAGCTCGGCGGCCCTTCGGCGGTAGGCGAGCTCCTTCTCCGCCTCCCCGAGCTTCTGCAGCGGGTGGGCCTGCGCGTCGTTGAGGTACTGGTAGAGCCTCGTGCGCGAGATCCCGGCGGATTCGGCCATCGCCTTGCGCGACCTGTCCGGGTGCTCCAGCATCTCGATCACCGTCTCACGCCGCGTGTCGTGCGGTATCTTGCGTTGCGGGTGCACCCGCGCCTCTTGCAGTTCCATCTCGTCTCCTCTCGTCGCGGGGTCTATGCCGCGAGCTTGCGTTCGTATTCGGACAGCGTCAGGTGCGTCAAGTGGTAGCGGCCGCAGAGGCGGTCCGGGCATCGGTACACCCGGACCGGGCACCTGTCCGCCCCCCTGAGGTCGGCGCGCACCCTCATCAGCGCGCGCTTCGCTGCCCTCTTGGACCCGTAGGACTTCTTGGCTGGCGTTCCCCTGCACACGGCACTACTCCTCAACACCCGCGCCGGGCTGCTGGACCGTCTGCTGGATCTCGACCATCGAGCACGAGTAGCCGTCCTGCATCATCATCGCCTGCAGCGAGTCCTGCCCGTCGGTCGGGCCCGCCGCTGTGCCGTCCTCGGCGTCGGCCACGCCCATGTCCACGTAGTGGTCGACCCCGGCCTGGCCCTCGGTGTTGAGGACCTTCTGCGACTGGCACATCAAGAGCCCCAGCACGAGCTCTTCGCCGGTGGGCGTCGAGGTGTCGATCTGCGCCAGGCGCTCCATGTCGATCGGCTCGGTGAAGTACGACTCCTGGTGGGCGCCCGCGGCCCTGTCGGCCGCCTCCGCCCCTCGGGGGCTCTCGGGCATCGCGCCGTTGCGCGGAAGCCGTGGCCTCCGAGCCCTTGCCGGACGCCGCGGCCTCTCCCTCGGCTTCCGCTCCCGACGGACCGGATGCACCCGACGGGCCTTCCTCCGCCTCCGCCTCGTCGTCGGCCGGGACGGCCGACGACGGCGCCTCGGACGCCCCCGAGTCCTCCGCTTCTGCACAAGGATCGGCTTCCGCTCCGGGGTGCCCGCCAGGAACGCTACAGAACGCCGCGGGCACCACCTGCACGGACCTCGATACCGGGGAGATAGTCGAACAGGCCCCGCCGCCCCCCGGGAACCCCAACACGAACCCCTGCCCGGAGGAGTACGCGCTCAACGAGCAGGGCCTGTGCGAACAGTGGCTGTTCCCACCCGCCAGCGCGTCGGCCTCGGCGTCCGCCCCTCCGGAGGCGAGGTCCTCTAATCCGACCGCCGGCGCGTCGGCGTCCCCCAATCCTTAGCCCGACGTCGACGCGCTGGAGGGCACGGGAGGGGCGTGACCGAGAGACGTGCGCGGGAGGGGTCGTCACGATCGGGGTAGCTCCACGGGGTAAGAGCGCCCAGGATTCACCGCGGCGCCGTCCGACCGGGCGCCCCCCAGGAAGGTTGCGCCATTCCCGTCAGGGCGCTATCGTGGAATGGGCCAGGCATCGAGGGAATGGAAGGCTCCTATGCTGCGTTGCGGCCTGATGACCGTCGTGTGGTTGCTACTCTTGGCAACCCCCGCCCTGGCGCAAGGCACCGCCTCCGTGATCGTCGAGAGGGTCGTCGACGGCGACACCGTCGAGGTGCGCCCGGCGGTGCCGGGCACCACATCCGTCAGGCTCATCGGGGTGGACACCCCCGAGACGGTCGACCCTTCCGAAGACGTGCAGCCCTTCGGTCCGGAGGCCAGCAGCTTCACAAAGGGGCGCCTGGAGGGCGAACGGGTCACCCTCGTCTTCGATCAAGATCTGTGCAAGAGTAGAATTCCTTAACGCAGACACTAGGGAAGGCGTTAACGATGTCGCCGGGGGCAGCTGAAACGTCATCACCCGCCGAGAGGTCTGGCTTGCCGATTAGAACGCGGCCGTGGGCGGTGCGGTACGGGGCGGCGGTAGCCCTCGTTGGGCTCGCGCTGCTCGTCAAGCTGCTGCTCGATTACTTGATCGACGAACGGTCACCCTTCCTCCTGCTCTTCGTCGCCGTTATGGCCAGCACCCTCTTCGGCGGCCTGGGCCCGGGTTTGACGGCCGTGGCCCTCTCGACCCTGGCCACCGATTTCTTCTTCGTGACTCCCAACTCACTCTTTATCCAGAGTGGTGAGCAAAACCTAAAGCTGGCCATCTTCATGCTAGAGAGTGCGGCGATCTGCGTACTCAGCGTGAGGCTGCTCTCCGCCCGTCAGCGCGCAGAGAGGGCGCTGGAGGACGCTCGCCAGAGCGAAGAAGTCCGTCGCAGCGTAATAGAGCAGGCGATAGAGAACATCTTCCTGATCGACGTCGAGACGCGGCGCATCCTGGAGGCCAACACCGCGCTGCAACGCTCTCTAGGCTACGCTCCCGAGGAGCTCGAGGGCATGACGCTCTACGACGTCGTGGCTCACAACAAGGAGAGCGTGGATCGGAATATAGAGCGGGTCCTCGAGAACGGGCGTTACGTCATCGGCGAGACGAGCTATCGTCGGAAGGACGGCTCCCTGGTGGACGTGGAGGTCAACGTCAGCGCCATATGCTACGCCGGTAGGGACGTCATGTCTGTCGTCGCCCACGACATCACGGATCGCAACCGGGCCGAGGAGGCGCTTGGGGAGGCGCGCGAAGCCGAAAGAAGTCGCATGGCCCGCGATCTGCACGACGGGGCGCTGCAGGACCTGTCCTACGCCCTGGCAGAGGCCCAGATAGTACAGGCCCTCTCCGAGGATCCGGAACTCGCGCCCAGGATAGAGCGGAAGATCGAGGCGCTCAGGCGAGTAGAGCGCGGGCTCAGGAGTGCCGTCTACGACCTGCGTCAGGAAGAAGCCCGTGGGGTCTCCCTGGTCCACTCGGTGGAGGCGCTGGCGGAGCTCAATCGCCAGATGGGGCGGGGGCGCACTATCTCGATCGAGGCGGGCGAAGACTTCCCCGAGGAGTTGCCGGAGAGAGTGAGCAGGGAGCTCCTTCGGGTCGTCCAGGAGGCACTGACGAACGCCCGCCGCCACTCGGGCGCGAAGAGCATTCGTATCCGATTGAGGATAGAAGAAGCGGGTGTGGTGGTGGAGGTCGCCGACGACGGGCGCGGGTACGGGCCGGGAGTAACCCCCGGTGTAGGCCTCATGAGCATGCGCGAGAGGACCCTCGCCATCGGCGGCGAGCTAGAAGTCGATAGCGAACCCGGAGTGGGTACCATCGTGCGGTTGCGGGTTCCGGCGTCTGCTCTGCGGCGAGGAACCTCCGGGGCGCCAGGGCGGATAACGTGACATGAGGAAGTCGGGATAATGCCCCAAGACAGCAGATCTGAGTCAGGGGCGCTCATAGGTGTTGGACCGGGGCTATGCACGATTCTGCATCCGACCTTCCGAGAACCCGTCTTCTAGGCACTCCGGTGCACAAGGGGGCGTAAGCGCTACTTGCGCTAAGCTGGGGGCATGGATCACGTCGGAGGGACGTCGGGGCCGGAGGAGACGCTCCCGGGCGCGTTCAGCACCTTGGCGAGGGTGGGCGACACGGTGCGGCGTAGCACCGGCCCATGGACGCCCGCCGTGCACGCCCTCCTGCGCCACCTGGAGCGGGTGGGCTTCGAGGGCGCCCCCCGCGTGCTGGGCATCGACGCCCAAGGGCGCGAGGTCCTGACCTACGTCCCCGGAGACGTCCCCCGAGAGGCGAGCCCCACGGTCGCCACCGGACGGGCGCTGTCGGAGGTCGCCGGCCTGCTCCGGCGCTACCACGAGGCCGTCTCGGGGTTCTCGCTTCCCGCGGGCATCAGATGGCATGGCAGGGCCCCTCCAGGCCCGGGGAGCGTGGTCTGCCACAACGACCTCGCGCCCAGGAACACGGTGTTTCGCGGGGGGCGCCCGGTGGCGTTCCTGGACTTCGACCTCGCCTCGCCTGCCCCCCCTGCCTGGGACGTGGCGCACCTCGCCTGGCAGTTCGTGCCGCTCGCCGACGACGAAGGCTGCGCGCGCCAGGGGTGGACGACACCGCCCGACCGTGCCGGCCGCTTGCGAGTCGTGTGCGACGGCTACGGGCTCTCCGAGCAAGAGCGGGACGGATTGCCGGAGCTCCTGGTCCGGCGCATCGAGACTACCGCGTCGGGCATCGAGGCCTTGGCCGCTGAAGGCGTCCCGGCCCACCAACGGTGGGCCGAGGAGGGCGTGCCGGCGCTCGCTCGGGCAGACCGGGACTGGGTCGAGGGGTGCCGCGAGCTTCTCCGGGAGACGCTCCTCAAACCCTGAAGACTTCGGAGAACGCCCCTTCCACGCACTCCGGTGAATAAGGACATGAAGAAGGGTCGAGTCTGCTACTCCCCGGCTTGGACAGCTCACCTACGGCGATTCGTGCTGTAAGCGAGCGACCGCAGAGGGGTTGAATCCCCTCACCGTGAGCCAGATGCCGAGCGACAACTCCCAAAGGAACTCCGGGACGACCATGATGCCCCCCAACACGGAGCCCGGCTCGAAGACCCCGAACAGTATGCCGACGAAACGGGCGAGGAGCAAAGGGCCGGCGACGAGCCCCAGCAGGGCCATGCGCCGTGGCACGAGACCAGACCGGTACATCAGGTAGCCCAGAATCAGCCCGTTCCCGACGCCGACAACGAAGCCGGGTCCGAGCAGGAAGGTCCAATCATGGAGCGCGACCAGCGACTGGCCGACCACGACGAGCGAGGCGGCATCCGCGCCCGCAGTCCCGGCCAGGTCTTGCCGCAAGGTCACGATCGAAAGGACGCTGAGGATGCCGACGGCGATGAAGACGCATTCGACGACCCGAGCCGTGACGAAGCCCAGAGCGAGGATTTCGTTCACCCGCCTGAGGATCGGGAACAGCACGACGGCGGTGCCGATGTTCGCGATGATGAGGATCAGCTCCAAGAACGCGCCCAAGACCACGCTGTTGTCGGCGCCGGCACCGACGACGTAGCGGGGGTCGTCCAGCACAGGGGCGTAGAAAACGAAAAACGCGGGGATCGAGGTGATGTACGTGATCAGGAACAACACGCCCGTAACTCTTGCGATCTTTTGGGGATTCATCCGGCCCCCTTCCCTTGACGAGTCCAACGATAGGCACGACGTACTCGCCGGCGCGTGGGGCATTTTGCCTATCTTTGCTCTCCGAAGGGCAACGAGGACCCGCTGTCTCGGCTAGCCTCGCTCCGGGGAGATGGCGACCTCGTACCACTCCACGCCCGCGGCTTCTTGGCCGCCGGCATCTTCGGCGGGGACCTGTTCCCACTCCCCGCTGTGCTCGCCGCGCAACTTGTTTGCCTCCTCCTCGCTGGCGCGCAGGGCCTCTTCGCTCCCCCACAGCGTCACGGTGAGCACCTTGCCGCTTTGGCGGTCGACGAGGAGATAGACCCCCTCGAAGCCCTCCGCTTCTCGGAGGCTGGGCACGATGTTCTCTCGGGCGTAGCGGAGGCCTTCGTCTATCTGGTCGGGAGGGCCTTGGTAGGTGGATACACTCGCAAACACGTTGCCTCCTTCGTCCCCGTGCTCCCCACCAGAGCGGTCGCACCCAAGGTATCAAGACCGGGTGGCCGGCGCTACTTCCGAGAATGCATCTTTTCTAGGACGTACGGTGGATAAGCCCGGTAGCAGGACCGGCTTCCGAGAACGAGCCGGGGCGGTAGACTCGGGGCTATGGGCTTGGAGAACGTCTACGGATGCTGCCCCGTGTGCGGCGCGAACGACGGCTACCTGGACGTCGGCCAGGGGCAGTGGTTCTATTGCTCGGCGCACAAGAAGAGGTGGCTTTTCGGGTTCGGCTCATTCAGCGCCGCCCACCGGGCGACGGAATCCGGGGTCCCCGCCCAAGAGTTCCTGGCCGACTTCGACCCCGTGCCCATGCGGATGGGGCGTTCCTAGCGCGATGGGATCCCGCGGGTCCTGGCCCCGCCCCACGACGCTCCGGGGTTAGTAATACATGCTACAATACCGGGGCAAGCCGTTGCACCTCTAGTAGGAGGTAAGGAACGATGCAGAGGAAGGTCCACAACTAGCCCCAAACCCCGGCGTTGTGGCACGACCGGGGTTTGTCGCACGGGCTGGCGATCGCCGACTCTTAACCGGAGAGGCTTCGCCGGTCCGAATATTCTTGCTGGCGCTCCGAAGGTGGGCGGGCCCAAAACGGATACACAAGAAAGTATGCTTAGCGAGGAGAAGGAGTTGTTCGAGAGGAACATGGGCAGGGAAGCGCGAGCTCCACAAGGCGCCACGGGAGGAGTGGCTCGGTATTTTGCAAACCCTGGCCGAGCAGATCCAGAAAGAACAGCAAACCTCTCAGACGATGGTCCAGGAGATGATGAGCACCTACATGAAGCTCCTGAAGACCCCGGGCACTTATCTCTCCGGCCAGGCCGAGCAGCAGCAGCAAGCCGTCCAACAGTCGGCCCAGCAGCTGATGGAACAGGTCCACCAACAGCAACAGACCTTCCAGCAGCAAGCCCAACAGCAGCAAGAGGCGTTCCAGGAGATGACCCAGGAAGTGCTCAACACCTACACGCAGCTGTTCAACATCCCGCTTTCATACGCCCAGGAAGGTCTGCGCTCAGCCCGCTTTCCCATCGAGGACTACGAGGGGCTGAACGCGGACGAGGTCGTCGGGCGCCTCGGCGACCTCGACGTCGAGGAGCTCAGGGCGGTGCGCGACCACGAGGAGCGCACCAAGGGCCGCGACACGATCCTGGAGCAGCTGGACCGCAGGATCAGGGCCGGCTCCTGACGCAGGACACCCCCGAGGCGACGCCGAGGGCCGGGAAGTTGTTGGTCCCGGCCCTCATCCAGGCGGACTTCGGAGAACGCTCCTTCCGAAACTGTTTGGAAACTCTCACCCACGAGCCAACCTCTTGACCATCAGCCGGATCATCGCCGCGTACACGAACGCTTCGGCGCTGGCGCACAGCCTCTCGTAGTCCTTGCTCATCCTCCTGTTCTGGCCCAACCACGAGAAGGTCCGCTCTACCACCCACCTGCGGGGTAAGGCCACGTAACCTCGCGGCGGCATCAGCCCTTGCCAGTCGACCTTCTTGTCCTCCTTGGCCCACTCCTCTGCCCAGATCCTCGCCACCTTCTCGGGGGCCGGCTTGGGCGGCTTGCGCACCACCTCCACGCTCAAGCCCATCGCCTTCCTCGGCCCACCGCTTGCCCCGCCCTTGGTAGCCGGCATCCAGCCACAGATGTCTCAGACGCGAGAGCCCGCTGTGCGCCGACCCCAGCAGCAGCCTCAGGCCATCCTGGTCGGGCACCTTGGCGCTGTGGACCTTGGCTTTGAGCACTAGACCCTCTGTGTCTACCAAAATGTGTCGCTTGCGGCCCCTCACCTTCTTGTTGCCGTCGTATCCTCTGTGTTCTCCGCCGACCCCTGTGGTCTTGGCCGACTGGGAGTCGGCGATGCCCGCACTCGGGAGCGGATTCCTACCTCCCTTCACCCGCAACAGCTCGCGCAGCTTGGCGTTGAGCAGCTCGAAGGTCCCGTCCATGCACCATCTTCTGAACCACCAGTACACCGTCTCCCAAGGCGGGAAGTCGCGGGGCAACAGCCGCCACGGACATCCGCTCTTGAGCACGTAGAAGATGGAGTCGAGGATCTCGCGGTTGGTGTGGGTTTTGGGTCGTCCACGCTTTTTGGGGGCCGGACCATGGGGCTCTAGGCACCCCCATTCGGCGTCGGATAGATCGGTCGGGTAGCTCCTTTTCATGCCCGAGAGAGTACGTCATCGACCTACCCCACTCGCTTTTCCAAACAGTTTCTCCACGCACTCTGGTGAATAGCCCCCTCCGCCAACAATCGTTCTTGCTCGGCGGGCTCTAGGAGCGCTCCGGATAGGGGATGGTGCCAGCCGAATTTGTCGTCGGCGTTGTCGATTTCGCGATGTTCCGTTCGTCGGGGTGTGTAGGGGTAAAAACGGTCTAGAGGGGATCACCACGAGAATGGTAATGTCCGTCCACTCGACACTGAAGGAGTCTATTAATGGGTAATGTAGTGCTCTACATGTCCATGTCCCTCGACGGGTTCATCGCCGGGCCAAACGAAGACCCTGGCCGTCTGCACGATTGGGTGTCAGGAGGTGAGCCCAGCGGCCCGTCAGGAGTCCCAGGCCGCCCGTCGGGTGTGAACGGCCGGGTGATCGATGAGTTTATGTCCACCGGGGCGGTCGTCGCCGGCCGGGGAACCTTCGAGCCGGCGGGCGGCTGGGGCGGAGACCACCACGACGGCGTGCCGATCTTTGTCCTCGGCCGCCGGGAGCCCGGCATCGATACGGGGCAGTGGCCACTGGTTAGCTACGTGCCCGACGTGAGGACCGCGATGACCCAGGCCAAGGAGGCCGCGGGCGACAAGAACGTGCTGGTCCACGGCGCCGGAACCGCGCAGTTCGCGCTTGCCGCCGGCATCCTCGACGAGCTCGAGATCCACCTCATCCCGGTGCTCCTCGGCCAAGGGCGCCGACTCTTCGAGCACCTCGGTCCCGAGCACATCGAGCTCGAGCGCACCCGGGTCCTCGAGGGGGAGGACGGTGTCACCCACATGCACTACCGGGTCCGGCGCTGAGGTCAGCGTTCTCTTGGGCAGTGCGTGCAATATTGCACGCACTGCCCAACCGCCAACGGGAGGAAGGAGAGAAGCGATGGACCAGCCAACCGCGGAGGAGGCGCTCGAGCGACTCGAGCCGCTGGTCGGCGAATGGACTCCGCCGCCGAACTTCCGAGAACCACTTGCACGTGGGTCCGTACACGGTGCACGAGCGCGTGGGCGCTAGACCAGCGCCAGCTCCAGATCGAGGGCCGCGCCGGTCAATCGGGCGCAGAATCGCAGCTCGGAGGGCTGGGTGTTTTGGGAGTCACGCGTCCATAAGCGCGCCGCCCCCTCGTACTGATCGTGCAACGGCGCGTGGGAAGGCTCCATGGAGACCGAGCTCATGCAGCTCGCCGAACGCGCCTCCGGCAAGATGCGCCGCGCCATCCGGCGGGCACTGCCGGGGGAGTTCCCGGGAGGAGCTGGAGCGCATCGCCGAGGAGGACGAGCCCATGGCTCGCGCGGGCCTGGTGGAGCTCAGGAGGGCCGGGGAGGTCTGGCACAAGCGCGTCGACGAGCTCACGCCCGGGGATTGCCGGGCCAGGATGGAAGCCGAGCGGACGACGAGGGCGTGGCTGAGTGGCGGAATAGGTGGCGGGCGCTTCGTCGCAGCGTAGGCGGTAGCCCTTAGAGGCAGCTGTTCATGTGGGGAGCACCGAGACGTTGTTGGCGCCGCCGGTGACGGTGATCTCGTACCGATCCGTGGCGCCGGCGTAGCTTCTGCTCTCCAGGGTCGTCTCGCCGCCGACGGCACCGAGGCGCTGGCCGTCGAGCGCCAGCTTGCTCGCCCCACGCCCTACGTTGAGGCGCGTGGCAACGCCTCCCGGACGGCGAACGCTGAGGTTGTTGGCCCCTCCTTCGATGCGGATGGAGACGGGGCCCGAGGGCTCGGGAAGCGTCAGCTCGACGTTGTGGGCGCCGCCATCTATCTCGAAGGTTTCTCCACGCGGACGTCCGGCGCGGTTCCCTCGAAGCTGGCCCGGTAGAGGTCGGCCGTCGAGGCGTCGGCGTGTATGGTGAGGTTGTAGGCGCCCCGCACGAACTCCAGGCGCCCGGCCGTCGCCGAGCCCAGGGGGCCGCGAATTCATTCCTTGCGTCGTTCATGACGTTACAGTCCTTTCCGTAATGGTGTACATGGGGCGGGATCGAGACGAGACGCGGGATGGCATCCTTCCACGACACCTCCGTCTACGGTCGTTTTCCGTGAAGCCCGCCTACCGTGCGGGATCGCGGTTGAACAGCGACCGCGCCCACAGGTATCCGACCAGCGAGATGACCACGCACCAGGCGACGGCGAGGATCGCGCTGTTGCCGATGGGGGTGCCCATGAGCAGCCCCCGCAGCGTCTCGATGAAGGGCGTGAAGGGTTGGTACTCGGCGAACCAGCGCAACACGGTCGGCATCGAGTCGGTGGGGACGAACGCCGCTGCCCAGGAACGGCAAGCAGGATCAGCGGCATGGGGAGGTTGCTGGCGGTCTCGACGCTCTCGCTGCACCAGACCGAGTGCGACGGTCAGCCAGGTGAGCGCCCAGGAGACCATCGCGAGGACGCCGATCGCCGCGATCCACTCGACGGGGGTGGCGTTGGGCCGCCAACCGATGAGCAGCGCGACGCCTGTGACGACGGCGACGGCGAGCATGGTCTGGATCATGGCGCCGAGGACGTGGCCGGTCAAAACCGAGGCGCGGGAGATCGCCATGGTGCGGAACCGGGCGATGATGCCCCCGGTCATGTCCATGGCGACCGAGATCGCCGTCCCCTGCGCCACGGCGGCCACGGTCAGCAAGAGGATGCCGGGGGCGACGTAGTCGACGTAGGCGGCGCGCCCGCCCGACGACGCCGCCGAGCCCGGCGCCCAGCGTGCCGCCGAAGACGTAGACGAACAGAAGCAGGAAGATGACGGGCATGCCGACGAGCAGCAGCGTCATGGACGGGTAGCGCAGCATGCGCCGGAGTTGGCGGCGCAGCATCGTCGCCGAGTCGCCTGCCCAGAGCGAGAGGGTATTCATTATGGCTTCTCCTTTTCGGTGTCGTGGTTTCCGACGTCGAGTTGGCCGGTGAGGGCGAAGAAGACGTCGTCGAGGTCGGGGGTGTGCACCGACAGCCCTTCGACCGAGGACGACTCTCC
Source organism: uncultured Rubrobacteraceae bacterium (assembly GCA_963769655.1). GTDB lineage: Bacteria > Actinomycetota > Rubrobacteria > Rubrobacterales > Rubrobacteraceae > CAVYMT01. The sequence goes on from CAVYMT010000010.1 coordinate 93,855, forward strand.
GTCGAGACGGTCGAGCACGGCCTTCAGCGATCCGACGCTGCCGTCTATCGGGACCTGAAGCGTGAGCGCGTCGTCGTCGCGCGAGGACTCGCCGACGGCGAGGGCGGCCGATTCGAGTCCGCCCGGGTCGGCGAACCGCAGGCGGACGTGGCCGCCGGGGATGCGGCGCTTGAGTTCGTCGGGGGTCCCCTCGGCGACCAGCTTGCCTCGGTCGAGGATCGCGATCCGGTCGGCGAGCTCGTCGGCCTCCTCCAGGTGCTGCGTCGTCAGGAAGATCGTGACGCCGCCGGCCACGAGGTCGCGGATGATCTCCCACATGGTGCGGCGGCTGCGAGGGTCCAGGCCGGTGGTCGGCTCGTCGAGGAAGACGATGCGCGGGTCTCCCATCAACGTCATCGCGAGGTCGAGCCGGCGCCTCATGCCGCCGGAGTAGGTGGCGGGCGTCTTCGTGGCCGCCTCGGCCAGGTCGAAGCGCCTCAGCAGTTCGGCCGCGCGCCGCCGGCCTTCGGATCGGCCCAGGTGGCCCAGGTCGGCCATCAGGATCAGGTTCTCTTCGCCGGTGAGCAGGTCGTCCACCGCCGAGAACTGCCCCGTGACGCCGATCGCGCCGCGCACCCCGTCGGGATCTCGTAGCCAGGTCGTGGCCGGCGACCCCCATTTCGCCGCCGTCGGCGGCGATGAGCGTGGAAAGGATGTTCACCACGGTGGTCTTGCCGGCGCCGTTGGGGCCGAGCAGCGCGAAGATCTTCCCCTCTGCGACGTCCAGGTCTATGCCGTCGAGCACGACCTGCTCGCCGAACGACTTGCGCAGCCCGTTCGCCGCGATCGCCCGTGGGGATGCGGTCATGCCCCCTCCTTTCGATCCGGTGCTTGCCTCTCTATTCCCTTCCATCGCGCCCCTCTCTTCCGAATCGCCGTGCTATACTCTTCTTACTTATCTGCTAATGTGAAGCTATTTAGTATAATTTATCTTAGCAGATAAGTTAAATACAGGATAAGCGGGATAGTGGAGGTTGTCAAGGGAGATGTCGGAAAAGTCGAAAAATCGCGAGGAGTTGCTTCGGGAGCTCGAGGTGGAGAACCGCAGGAGCACGACGGGGGCGGTGTTGCTCTTGCAGGCGGTCACGCAGCGGAGCGGGATGAACCTGACCGACCTGCAGTGCATAAACATCCTCACCTCGACGGGTCCGATCGACGGCGGGGCAGATTGGCGGAGATGATGGGGCTTACGACGGGGGCGGTGACCGGCGTGATCAACCGCATGGAGCGGATGGGGTACGCCCGGAGGGAGAAGGACCCGGACGACGGCCGACGGGTGGTCGTCCGGCCCGTTCCGGAGGAGTTGGAGCGTGCGGGAGCGGATGTCTTCGGTTCGTACGAGAGGAGGGCTTTGGATGCCTTGGTCTCGGAGTACGACGAGCGGGACCTCGCCCTCTTCCTCGATTTCATGCGGAAGGCCAACGACATGACCGAGGAGGAGATCGCCCGGATCCGGGCGGCGTCGGAGGGCGACGAAGAGGGCGTGTTCGCGACTCCCCTGGGCTCGGTGGAGAGCGGGCGGCTGGTGTTCGCCAACGGGGCCTCCCGGCTCACCCTCCGCGCCGATTCCGGGATGGACGACCTCTACCGGGCCAGCTTCGAGGGGACCCCCCCGAAGGTCGAGGTGCAAGACGGGACCGTGACCTTCCGCCGTTCCAGGCGCTTCCAACTCTTCGACTCGCCGCAGACATTCCGAGGAGGTCACGCTGAACGCCGCGGTGCCCTGGGAGGTCGAAGTGCGCGGCGGGGCGGCCCGGACCGAGGTGGACCTCACGGGGTTGGAGCTGTCCTCCTTCGTCCTCAAAGGGGGGATCAGCGACCTCACCCTCACGCTCCCGGAGCCGTCGGGGGTGGTCCCGATACGTCTGTCGGGGGGCGCGGCCAAAGCGAGCATACGTCGTCCCGCCGGGGTCGAGGCGCGGTTGAGCGTGAAAGGCGGCGCCAGCAACGCTGACCTTCGACGAGCAGAGCTTCGACGCCCTGGGCGGCAAGGTCCGGCTCCAGAGCCCCGGCTACGACGGAGCCACCGACCGCTACGAGATCGAGGTCTCCGGCGGCGCCAGCGAGCTTACCGTTCGGTGAGCCAACCGGTCGGTGGCACGTCGCCTAGGCAACGCGAGTACAGGACGTGGCGGCCCTCGCTCCCCGCTCCTCGTCGCGGAAGGCGCAGCGGTGGTCCGGCGTTTCGGCAGGACTCTGAGCTTTATATATGATTCATGTTGCTACTCGCTAGTTTGCCCCCTTGGCCAGCCACAGCATCCTGCCCGCCGCTCTCCTCATCATCGTGCCCACCGCAACTTCTCCTCTTGCTCCGCTTCCATCGACGCGAGCAGCCTAGTGGGCGGAGGGTACGGGACGCATCGGCAACTTTACGTATCTTTGAGACCTTCTTGGCAAGCCTCGCGGCCGGCTTCCGGGAATTCGACTTCTAGGACGTACGGTGGATAAGCCCGGTAGCAGGACCGGCTTCCGAGAACGAGCCGGGGCGGTAGACTCGGGGCCATGGGCATGGAGAACGTCTACGGATGCTGCCCCGTGTGCGGCGCGAACGACGGCTACCTGGACGTCGGCCAGGAGCAGTGGTTCTATTGCTCGGCGCACAAGAAGAGGTGGCTTTTCGGGTTCGGCTCATTCAGCGCCGCCCACCGGGCGACGGAATCCGGGGTCCCCGCCCAAGAGTTCCTGGCCGACTTCGACCCCGTGCCCATGCGGATGGGGCGTTCCTAGCGCGATGGGATCCCGCGGGTCCTGGCCGCGCCCGCCCGTCGTCCTCCGCCAGGTGGATCCGGCCCACGACGCCCAGCGCCCCCTCTCGCTAGCCCTCCAGCAGCTCCACCGCCCGCCGGGTGAAGAAGTAGAGCGCGTAGCCGTGGGGGTGCCGCTCGCCGACATCGAACGCCGTGCGATCGTCCCCCACCAACGCGCCCTCCCCGACGAGGTAGCCCATGGCGTCGTGGTAGCGCTCGGAGCCCACGTCGCCCGCGTCCAGCCCGGCGTCGTAGGCGGCCCTGGTCGGGTCCACCCTGGCCCCCTCTTGCCCGCGGGCCTGGGTCTCGTCGATGGCCCGCAGCAGCTGCAGCCCGTCGCTCTTTTTTCGGGTCTTCTTGACGTCGATCCCCCTTCGGGGCCCGTCCGAGTTTAGGGGAATCAAGAGGAAGGGGCGGAGCTGCCGTGCCCCGGCCCCCGCGTGATGTCGTCGTAACGCCGGGGCGAGCCTTCCGGATGCGCGGCCTCGTCCCGCCGGTGTTGCTCCCCCCGCTCCTCGGCGTCGTGGAACCAGGGGTGGGCGAGCCCGTCCGGCAGGCGGGCTTCGCGTTCCCGGAGGTCGCGGACGAAGGCGCCGAGGTCGGCGCCGCACCGACGGCAGGCGGTCACGGTGCTGGTGGCGGTGAGGGTGGCCTCCTCGCCGCACTCGCACTCGAGGGCGACGCGGGCGTTGCGCCACTGGTAGACCCTGCCGAAAGGCATCTCGCGGCTCTCGTAGCGCGCTTGGACGCGCTCGAGGATGTTGTGCGCCATGGGTCTCGTTGCTCCTTCCCCCGCCGTTCCTTGGGCGGGGCGTCCCTGCCCGGCGGCAGGTAGTTGGTGGGCGGGGGAGCTGCCCCAGGTTCGGTAGGGAGGCGGGTAGCGATCCCGCGCCATCTCACGCGGCGTCCGCGCGTCACGTAACTACCGTATCATACTCCCGTCCCGTCCGGGGGGATGGGATACGGGGCACCGAGTCGGCCGAGGAACGGCTCCGGGAGATCGGCCGACGCATCGACGACCCTAGGGCGTCCCTGGGGCGAGGCTAGCGGCGCCCTGTAGACTGGGCCCGGCCCATGCTAGCGAAGGGAGGAGGAAGACGTTGCTCCCCGAAGCGGACCACCTGCTCACCGACCAGCAGATCAGGGACGCCTCAACCGAGCAGATAGAGGACCTCATCCAGCGCATCAACATCGAGCTCCAAAAGCGCGGGAGGGCCGGCCTAATCTGGCGCCAGGCGTTAGAGGACGAGGCGGACGTGCCGCAAGGCCCCGCCGACCCGGGCACGGCGTAGCCCGGGCTGCCCCGGTCCGCTGCCGTGGGGCTTGCGCTCCCCACGGCCCCTAGGTGCCCCTGATCGCGTCGAGCACCCGCTCGTGGGCGCCCAGCTTGTCGATCACCCCGTCGGCCCCGGCCTCGGTCGCGTCCGTCGGGTGGAGCATCTCCGCGGTCGAGCTGATCACGTAGACCCTGGCGCCGGGGCTGGCCGCCCGCAACTCGCCGAGGAGCCCCAGGCCGTCCCCGTCGGGCAGCCCGCGGTCGAGGAGCGCGACGTCCACGCCGAAGAGCTTGCCCCGCGCCTCGGCCAAAGAGCCCGCCTGGGAGACCACCTCCAGGTCCGGTTGCACCTCCAGCAGGGCGGCGAAGGCCCCCCGGAAGTCCGCGCGGTCGTCCACGAGCAAGATCCTGATCGTTGCCGGCATGGTCCCCCCCGCCCTTCCCGGTCGCCACTAGGGTCAGGGTGCCACGGATCGGAGCCCGGCGCATCCGCCAGGAACGCGGGGTCATCCGCCGCACCTCCCGGAGGCGGATGATCCCAAGTCCGCACACGGTATCCCGCGTGGCCCCGGTCCGATGGGATAGGACCGGGGCTACGCACGTTACTGGACTTCTCGCTTCTAGCTACGAACTTCCGATAACGCCCACTTCCACGCACTCGGGTGGATAGGCTGGTCCTCGATCTCTGCGGCCCCAGGTACTCAAGGCGAGGTCCTCGAAGGTGCCATCCTCAGGGCGTGCCAGCCGAGGGCCGCCACCGAGATCCCGAGCAAGATCTGCCCGATCGACTCTTGGAATGTTCCCGGCGTGGGATCGAGGAACATGGTCACCGGGATCGAGACGATCAACAGCACCGCCGCCCAGCGCGGATAAACCCCCGCCCTGAACGTCGCCGCCCCGAACAGGATCAACCCGAGGCCAAAGAGCGGGAACGACACGTTCAGGCCGGCCACAAGATACGAGGACATATCCGTCACCGACCCCGACATCATGTCCGGGGCCGCCTGCGCCAGCGTCGGCCAGACGAACACCTCCGCCCACACGTTGCCCACCGTGAGCGTCGCGCCCAGAAAGACCAACGCGAACGCCCACAGCCCGAAGGTCCCCGCGGCCCTCGACTGGCGCCCGTAGATGCCGATTAGCGCCCACGGCAAGAGGACGAGGCTGAGCAGGCGCAGCCCGGAGGATACGAGATAAGAGCTGGTCAGAAACGCTTCGACACCCAGCCGCTCATGGGGAACGACGAGCCAGTCCAGGAGCAACGAGGCCGCCATTGCCGAACCGCCAACCATCGCCGCCCATGCGCCCGCCCGGACGAACCGAGACAGCCCGTCGGAGTACAGCGCTTCGGAGGGAAACTCTGCCCTTTCTTTCCGCCGTGTGGTCATCATCTGCTCCTTTTCGTTTCCTGTGGTTGTTGCGTGGGTCGGGCGCTCCTCTGGGCGGTATCGCCTGTGACGGTGTCGTCCAGAGCACAAGGAAGGGCAATACCGCCCAGGGGTCGTCGGTTACGTCACACGGGGGTTGGCGCTCCTCCTGAGGGCGTGGCGACCCCGGGCTCCGCGGCTTCCTCTTTCCCCTCCTCCTGCTTATGGTGCTTGCGGGAGAGATGCGCGGGACCTGCCGCGACGACCACCAAGATTGCCACCGCGCACCACACCGCCGCCAGCATCCACGACTGTCTCACGGAGTCGGCACCGGAGAACATGGGCGAGAAGAATTGGCCCGAGACGGCGTTGTTCGAGGCGTGCATCATCATGATGATCAGCACGCTCCCGTTGGCGTTGTTGAACACCCAGTTGAAGACGATCACCGCGCCCATGATCAATACTATGTCCGACCAATGGACCTCTCCGACAACCATCAGCGGCAGGTGCCATCCGGCTATGAGAATTCCGAGGATCAGGGCTGCGAATAGCGCCGAGCGGCCGGCTTGCAGGCGCGGCAGGGCGAAGCCCCTCCAACCCGGCTCCTCCCATGCTCCGCCCAGTCCAGGAATAAGAAGTGCTATGGCAAAACCGGGCAAGAGGCCCGTCCAGCCGCCCAGATCGGCCGCGGAGGGAGTCCGGGCGCCGAGCAGGACGTTGAGCACCGTCGCTGTGAGGGCCAGCCCGGCTGGGAGCAAAAGGGCCACGGCGTACCACCCGAGCCCCACGCGCCAGCGCACCATACGCCTCAGCAGACCGCCGACCCCGCTCTTGCCGTGGGTGACGGCCAGCACGACGAGGGCCGTTAGGAAAGGGGCGAAGCTGAAGACCGGGGCTATGGGGTAGAGTCCCAAAGCCCACAACGGCCATGCCAACCACGAGAGTGCGTAGGCCAAGACGAAGAACGCGACGAGCGGGTGTCTTCTCACCATGCCCAATAAACTGGACAGCATCTAAGATCCTCCCTTGCTCGACTTGTTTGTCGGGGTCTCTGGTGCGACTCTAGGGTGCCGAGGGAGGCCGCACACCGGCAGTTCTACCGGTTAGGGGTACCGGGTTTTCCCCAACGACGCGGAGGAGCGCTCACATCTGGTAGGGCCACCTGGAGCAGCGGCAGAGGCCGCAGAGGGAGCGACTGAGGGCCCGGGGTTGGAGTCTCGATGGCGAACTTCGGAGAAAACTAGCCTTACCCGCAAGTAGGGTGAATAGGGGAGAAAACACGGGCACCGAGTCCTGAGGGGCTACGGCGCCCGTGTCCCCGCCCGCTCCTCGTTAAGGCAAGACCAACCTAAAGGGCGGGAAGTCCGCGCACGTCACGTTCGGAATGACCTCGGCGCCTTCATCTTCGTTGGAGCTGTACCAGTGCAGGAGGATGAGTACGGGTCTGCGTGCGACGGCTACATGGAGTCCATACCAGACGCCATCCCGCCGAGCAGGGACGCCCCCAGTAACACCGCGCCGCCCGCCACCATGACGACGCCCAAGGGTCGAGCAACGCGGTGGCTGTTGGGGATCGTCTTCTCCGCGAAGATGATGACCGCGGCAGCGAGCATCCAAGCCAGGTTCATCGTCCCAAGCGCCACCAGCCCCGCCATGATCCCCGCGCAGCAGCCCAGGCAGTCGACGCCGTGCACTACCCCAAGCCGCAATGCGCCGGTCGCGCCGGAGCGCCAGTTCTGCATCAGGAACGAGAGGGGGGTGCTGCAACGAGCGTGGCAGATGCGCTTTAGCGGCGTGAACTGGTAGATGCCGCCGACCACGAGGAGCAATGCCGGCAACACCGTCGCCAGCGAACCTGCCCCTTCGGTGAACAGGGCGTAGGCGTACACCGGTAGCCCCGCGGTGACCCAGACCGCGACGTAGCCTGCGAGTAGGGCCACCATGCCTACCTGCGCCCGGGCGGGGCCAAGTCGGTTGCGGGAGATGGTGCGGTAGAGCAGTATCAGGGGCAACGTGGCGGGTATCATCATGGCTACCATCATCGCCGTCCAACCCGAGAGGAACAGGGCGGCTCCCGCGGACCCGCCCATCGCCATGCCCCCCATGGCGCTCCGCACGCTCCCCATGGAAACGGCTTGGTAAGCGACGTATGCCCACCCCGCCGCGGCCAGCGCTATCAGGGCCAGCCCAGGCCAAAGGTTCTCCCGCCTGCGCCACCTCTCCAGGACCGAAGGGGTGAACGCGCTGCTACCGTCCACGGCTATGGACCTCGACCTCTCGTGAGTGGGCCGGTCGGGGCGGGTAGGGCTACGGGCCGCTCCAGTCGAAGGGGATGTGCTTGCTGGACTTGCCGTCCCACTCCCACTCGAACCCGAAGCCCTCCGCCCGGTCCGCCGTCGCCCTGCCCCAGGTGGCCACCTGCCCAGGTCCCACCTCGCTGCCCGGCGGGTTGAGCAGCTGCACGCGCTGCCCCTCCGGCGTCGTCGGCCCGGTAAGGGCCTCGGCGCTGGCCAGCACCCTGCCCGGGATCTCGGCCCTCCAGTAGGCCAGGTCGTCTGCGACCTCGAACTCTATGGGCACGAACTCGACGCCGCGCATCTCCCCGATCAACTCGGCCAATTCCGCCTGGAAGCCACCGGCCTGCCCGCCGAAGATCATCTGCAGGGCCTCGCGCTGCCGCTCGTCGGCCCGCTCGTCGATGAACAATCCCAACGATATCTCGCCTTCCCCGGCCCATACGTTGCCCTCGAAGGCGGCCAGCCCGATGAGGCTCAGGCCGTCCAGCCGCACGTCACCGTAGTTCCCCTCACGGACGTGGTAGGCGAGCACGCCCTGGCACCAGTTATCGGTCGGGGCCTGCGCGAACTCGCAAGGGCAGGGGATGTCGCACCTGCAGACATCGAACCAGTCCCCCTCAACATGCCACTGAGGGACGTCGCTTGCAGCGTTGGGTTCCATGTTCCCTTCTCCTCGTTCCGTTTCCCGCGCCAGTACTATGCCAGATAGCCACGGTTGGCACAAACAGCTCCCACATGGACGGCATCTCCGGAAACGCCAGCGAATTTCCGAGAACCCCTTTGCACGCGGTGCACGAGCGCGTAACCGCTAGACCAGCGCCAGCTCCAGATCGGGGGCTGCTTCGGTCAACCGGGCGCAGAATCGCAGCTCGGAGGGCTGGGGGTTTTGGGACTCACGCATCCGTATCCTCCCCACCGCATATCCATCCACTGCCACAAGACGTAGAGTCCCGGTCCCATAGGCCCCGAGGTGCTTAGAGGGGCTTCTGGAGGCCAATAGGGCCGTGGCCATGCAAGATCCCGGATGCGGACTTCCGAGAACGCATATTTTTCCACCCAGTTTGGTGAATATGGGCAGGAAGAAGGGCCGGGCCCCACGGGATCCCGGCCCGGTTGGTGCGAAGACCCGGCCGGGACGGAGGGGGGAAAGATGCCCCGGCGGATCGCGCCAATACGGAGACCCTACCACCCCGGCCTTTAAGCGTTGTTTACCGCCGTTGGGGCATAGCATCGGATGGCGGGAAGAGAGACGCGGGTCCCTCTTGCGATCGAACCACTGGCGTATACCGCACGTAGGAGGGAGGGTAGGAGAGTGTAGGACTATGGGCAGGGTTTTCTTGCCCGGGAAGGGGAGCACCATGGACCGAAGGTCCCGTTTCATGTTCATTTTTGCGCTGCTCGCCGTGTTTGCGGTATTAACGCCCACTTCGGCGTCGGCCAAGACTGGCTTCACAGAGCAAGTTGCCTCCGCCCGCTGGTCGACCCCATTCCAGTGCCCCGATGGCACCACGGCGACCGACGGCCGCCTGATCGTGGAGACCCTCAACTTCGTCCCGGCGGGGACGACGCCTGATCCCAATCCGCCCCTCAGGGTCGGGTTCGTGGGCCAATGTCCGGACGGAACATTCAGTTGGGGCTTCGTTCAGCGGGCGCCGACCCAGTTCGACGCTAACAACCTAAAGAACGTGAGTGTCAGCGGCACGTTCGCCAACGTGCGGGACAACCGTGGCGGGTTGCACACGGTTTCGGTCGACGCCAGCTGGACTGGGACCGGACCCGTTATGACGACGGTCAACGGCCCCGGCTCGAAAAGGAAGCAGCGCTCGGCGACCGCGACCGCGACGATCGTCTTCGACAACACGACACTCGTCAACGGGGAGGCGAACTTCCCCTTCCCTGCGCCGTTCATCCGCGTCGACAGCGAGAGGTAGCTCCCGCTCCGCCTCCAAGACCGGGAACACATAGCTCCGGATCGCCTCCCACCGCTCCGGAGCTATCCTCCCGTCTGCCTGGGCGTCCTCCAGGTCCACCCGCGCGTTAGTCATGGTGTCGGAGGCGGAGACTTCCGTCTCTCAATGGTAGCGAGGCCTCCTACGTTTTCACCCTCGTGTTCGCCAGATAAGAGGTTGGAGAACGAACCGAGTCGGCAATTCTTCGTCGATCGTGTTCCCGCCATCCTGGCGACTGCTATGTGTAGCGGCGGCCGTGGCTAGGTTTGCCAGCGAACTTCTCGAGACCCCTCAAGGCGAAGTTCGGGGAATCTCCCTTTTACGGAAGGTGGGTGAATAGTCCGAAGAAGCCTTTAGACGACCTCCAGGTTGATCTCCCCTACGCCGCCTTTGACGTCCACGCTGAGGTTGACGTCCGCTTCGCCGTAGGCGTCGTTGACGTACGAGTCGCCCACCCTCTTTAGCCCCTCGGCGTTGATCTTGCCGAGGCCACCCACGGCTTTCGCCTTTACCCCAATCCCGCTTGGCAGCAGCACAGTCGCCTCTCCGACCCCGCCCTGTATGCTGGCGTCGAAGTCCTTGGCGTAGTCGCCCGTGAGATCAACCGTGGTCTTGCCAGCCCCCATCTGAAGGACGAGCCCCTCAAGGGTGAGGCTGTCGAGGTCCAGGTCGCTCTCTCCCGCGCCCATCTGCACCACGAGATCGGTCGGCACCTCGTCGTTAAAGCGGATGTCCCACTCGTTGCGCGCCTTACCGTCGAGGCTGGTGCCCTCAGCGCCCCCCTGCTTCACGACAAGCTCACCATTCTGGTCGCTCACGTCGTAGCTGACCTTGGGCTTCCACTCTGAGACGTTGTAGGAGAAGTCTCCGTCCATGAGCTGGTCTGCGCCGCCGGTGATGTGCATCTTCTGCGCCCATCTGGAGTTTCGCGCGGACGGTCTGGGCGTTCTCGAGATCTACTGATTTGGACTCGCTGTGCATCTTTCCGACATCCTGCTGCGTCCCGCCGGGCTGCATTCCGCAAGCTCCAGCGAAGACTGCTGTTGCGGCCATCATGACGATCGAGAGAAATACTGCTACGTAACGTGTCATCTGCTATCTCCCTTTCGGTTGTTGTCTTGGCAACATAGGAAACGATCGGGTGAGGCGACCCCGGGGGGAGGAGACAGGGAGATCCCGGCTCCTTCGGGCTAACTCCTTAAGAGGAGGTGGCTGAGGGGCCTCTCCTCAAGGCGTAAAAACCATAGGCCGCAACCGCAATCCCCCACAACGCCGGTCCTATCGACTCCTGGAACGTGCCAGCCGTGGGATCGAGGAACATGGTCACGGGGACCGAGATGACCAACAATAGCGCTATCCAGCGTGGATATACACCCGCCCAGAACGTCGCCGCCGCGAACAGGATCAGCCCGAGGAAAAACAGTGGGTACGACAAGTTTATGCCAACCGCTATATACATGGCGGCTTCCGTCCCGAAGCCCGCCCCTGACAACATGCCCGGGGCTATCTGCGCGAGCGTCGGGTAGACGAACACCTCCGCCCAGACGTTGCCCACTGCAAGGGCCGTGCCCAGGAAGACGAAGATGAACGTCCACAGCCCGAAGCTGCCAGCAGCCCTCGACTGGGGCCCGTAGATGCCGATGAGCCCCCACACCAACAGGACCATGCCGAGCAGCCTAAGCCCGGAGGATACGCTATAGGAGCTTGTGAGATACGCATCGGTTTGGCCCAACCGCTCGTAGGGGACGACGAGCCACGCTAGGAGCATCGAGACGACCAGCGCCACACCGCCCACCATCGCCGCCCACGCGCCCATCCGAACGAACCGAGAGAGCCCATCCGAGGGTAGCGCTTCGGAGGGGACCTTTACCCCTTGTTGCTGCGTCTGTCGCGTCGTCATCCTCTACTCCTTTTCGTTTTCTCTGGCTGCTCCGTGACCAGGACGGTTCTCCCGGGAGGAGCCGAGACAAAAGTCTCAACCCCTCCCACAGCGGGTTTCTCTCGAGCCCCAAAGTGTGCGCGCTAGCCAGGAGCCGCCGGTGCTTCTTTGGCCGGTAGCGACAGCACGGTCGTCGCCTCCGGCGGCGCAGGACCCCGCCAGGCCTTCCGGTCGAAGACGACCAGCCCGATCGCCACGGCCAACCACACGCCCATGACGATCCAGCCGAGCTCGTACTGGATGCTCCCTTCGACGTCGTGCGCGATGACGAGCAGCAGTATGCTGCCACCGGTGTGGTTGAACAGCCACGCGTACCAGAACGTCACCGCCATAGTCACCACGAGGCCGGACACGAGGACGGACGGCCGCAAGCCGCCCTCTTCCAGGAAGAAGGTGGGCAGGTGCCAGCCGGCCACCAGCGGCGCCAGGATCGCGGTGGCAACCAGCGGCGAGTAGCTGGCCTGCAGTCCCGGGAGGGCGACCCCGTTCCAGCCCGGGTGCTCGCCTAGAGGCCCGTCCGCGGGGTTGACCAGGCGCACGGCGAACACCATGAGGAAGGTGCTAAGGGACGCGAAGGTCAGCGTAGGGACGCCCGCCCCGGCCGCGACGTTGAGCCCCACGATGGCCAGGTGGACCGCCAGGGGCAGTCCTATGGCCACCGCGTACCAGTACCACCTCACGCGCCAGCGGATCATCCGGCTTCCGAGCCCCTTGAGCCCCGCGACGCCCTGGGTTACGGGTATCACGATGAGGGCGGCGATGAGAGGGCCGGAGGGCAAGAACCTCACCGCCTCGAACGGCAAGAATCCCCACGAGATCGCGTAGGACAGGACGAAGAACGTGACTATCGGGTGTCGCCTCACCGCGCTCAACACACCGGTCATCATCCGAGACCCTCCCTCGCTGGACGTTGTGTGCTGGCACCCTACGGCGCCTAGGGCGGCCGCGAACCGGTAGACCTACCAGTTAGGGGTACCAGGTTTCTCCGGCGACGGTCCCGCTACTCCCGTCGCCGGGTGGTACCTACCGCAGGGTTTATGAGGAAGATACGCTCCCCGTACGCTCGCGGGACGCATAGCGCATAGGACCGGTGCCATACGAACTTCCGAGAACACGCCTTCCGAAACTGTTTGGGAATTCTCAGGCACGGGTTAGACGCCTCACCATCAAACGGATCATGGCTGCGTAGACGAACGCTTCCGCGCTTGCGCACAACCTCTCGTAGTCCTTGCTCATCCTGCGGTTCTGCCCCAACCACGAGAAGGTCCGCTCCACGACCCACCTGCGGGGTAAGGCCACGTACCCTCGCGGCGGCATGAACCCCTGCCAGTCGACCTTCTTGTCCTCCTTGGCCCACTCCTCTGCCCAGATCCTCGCCACCTTCTCGGGGGCCGGCTTGGGCGGCTTGCGCACGACCTCCACGCTCAAGCCCATGCCTTCCTCGGCCCACCGCTTGCCCCGCCCTTGGTAGCCGGCATCCAGCCACAAATGTCTCAGACGCGAGAGCCCGCTGTGCGCCGACCCCAGCAACAGCCTCAGCCCGTCCTGGTCGGGCACCTTGGCGCTGTGGACCTTGGCATTGAGCACTAGACCCTCTGTGTCTACCAAAATGTGTCGCTTGCGGCCCCTCACCTTCTTGTTGCCGTCGTATCCTCTGTGTTCTCCGCCGACCCCTGTGGTCTTGGCCGACTGGGAGTCGGCGATGCCCGCACTCGGGAGCGGATCGACCTCCTCCTTCACCCGCAACAGCTCGCGCAGCGCGGCGTTGAGCCGCTCGAAGGTCCCGTCCATGCACCATCTTCTGAACCACCAATACACCGTCTCCCAAGGCGGGAAGTCGCGAGGCAACAGCCGCCACGGACATCCGCTCTTGAGCACGTAGAAGATGGAGTCGAGGATCTCGCGAGTGGTGTGAGTTTTCGGTCGTCCAGGCTTGTTGGGGCCGGGCCGTGGGGCTCCAGGCACTCCCACTCACCGTCGGACAGATCGGTCGAGTAGCACTTTTCCATGCCGGGAGCGTACGTCATCGACCTACCCCACTCGCTTTTCCAAACAGTTTCTCCACGCACTCGCGTGGATAGGGCAAGGAGGAGTACCGGAGCCCCGAAGGTCCCCGACCGGAGAGCTTGCCCGGCATCCGCCTATCCCCGCTTGCTGCGCAACTGGTCGCGCCGACCAGCCTCGATTTCGCGCTGCGCATCCGGGCCGAATTGCTCGACCATAGCTTCGGCACGCTTGTGGTAGCTTAGCTCTTTGTCGCGATCGCCTGCGCGCCGCGCGTCCGTGATGCGGCGCCCTATCGAGCGGGCGCGCCGGGCGTCTCCCGGGAACATCCGTCTCACCGTAACCTCCCGATCGCCTGATCTACATTATGGTGGTCATTACCGCTACCTACCCGCTACCTACGCCCGCTGCACCTACGGCACGGCACAGGGCACGCTGGCATCCGCTGCCGAGGTTGCCAGCCCCGCCACCAGGGACGGGTGACGAGACCCTCCTTGCCGCGCAGTATGGGAAGACCGGGGCTATGCGGATTCCCGACAACCCCGTACGGGCGAAGTTCCGAGAACGCTCTTCCACGCACTAGGGTGAATAGGGGTCAGAGGATGGGCCGTTGGGCCAATACTGGCCGCGACGAGGGCTCCGCGCCCATAATGGGAGCACTCAGCGTAGGCAAGCGGGAGGTGGGATGTGGGCGGTTACGCCGGCGGGAGGGGCGAAGCTCTGCCTTGGTGGCTGGTCCTGGCGGAAGGGGTCGTCGTCGCCCTGTTGGGGTTGGTGCTGTTGGTGGCCCCTGGGGCCTCCCTGGTCTTCCTGTTTTGGCTGCTGGGCGTCTACCTGCTGCTAGCGGGCGTCTTGCGCGTCGTGGGCATCTTCTTGGATGCCTCGTCTTGGGGCTGGAAGCTGGCGGCCGGGATCCTGTGCCTCGTGGCCGGCTTGGCGATAGTAAGCGACCCGCTTTGGGGCACCGCCCTGGCCTCCGCGTGGTTGGTCGTCCTCGTGGGATTCCTGGCCATGCTTCAGGGCGCCGCGGGCCTGGTGGTCGCTTTCCGAGGGGGCGGTTGGGGCATGGGGGTCCTGTCCGCGCTGGGCATCCTCTTGGGCCTCTTCTTGGTGATCAACCCCCTGATCGGGGCGGCGGCGCTGACGCTGATCCTGGCGATCTTCATGCTCGTCGGGGGCGTGGGTGCGGTCATCCAGGCGTTCAGGATGCGCGGGGAAGCGGCGGCGCGGCAGCCCCGGCGGGTGCGCTAGGGCAAGCACCTTCCGAGAACGCTTCTTACCCGAAGGTGGGTGCATAGGGTCCGCAGGAGGGGGCGGGGCCTCACACGACCCCGCCCCCTCTTCTCCTCCCTACCTCGGCGTCAGGCGGGCGATCTTGTTCGCCTCGAGCATCGCGTACCAGGGGTCGCCGTTGGGCGCGACCGTGATCCCGAACGGCTCGCTGTTCTTGACGACCTTGCCCTCGGTGACGACGCCGGAGTCCGTGATCCGGGCTATGTTGCCCTTGGTGGTCTGGGTGAACCACACCGAGCCGTCGGGCGCCGCCGCGATGTCCTGCGGGCCGGGGTTGTCGGGCAGCGGGAACTCGCGGACGTCGTTCGTGTCCGGGTCGAGCTCGCCGACCCCCTGGGGACGAAGCGCGCGCTGAACCAGACGTCCCCGTCGGCGGCGACGGTGATCCCCCGCGGGACGAGGGTGTCGGTCGGCGTGAGCGTCACGTCGCCGGTCGCCGGGTCGAGCCTGCCGATCGCTTGGTCCGAGGTCGCGGCGAACCAGACGATCCCGTCCTCGTCGACGGCCACGTCGCTGGGCTCGGGGACGGGGAACTGGGTGAAGTTGCCGGTGGTGGTGTCGTAGCGCCAGAGGCTGTCGTTGTTGAAGTCCGCGTACCAGACGTCGTCGCCGTGGGCGGCGATGCCGCTGCCGTTGGCGAGCGTGTTGTCCGGGGCCACGAACGGCAGGATCTCTCCGGACGTCGTGATGCGCCCCAGGCCGGGGTTGTTGGTGGTGAAGTACAGGACGCCGCCGGGCCCCTGCACGATGTCGTTGAGCAGGCAGAAGCACTGGGTGGGCCCTATGCCGTCATCTATGCGGAACTCGGTGATCTGGCCCGTGGGGGTGATCCTGCCGACGTTGCGGTGGAAGGTGCCTCCCCCGTTCGGGGTCGGGGTCGGGGGTGAAGACCTCGTTGCCCTCGGTGAACCAGAGGTTGCCGTCGGAGCCGACGGCGATGTGGCGCGGCTGGCTGTTGGCCGTGGGGACCTGGAACTGGGTGAGCTTGCCCACCGGCGCGGCCTGGGCCGCCGAGAGCATCGCGCCCAGCAGCACGGCCAGCGCGGCCACCGATGCGATCGCCAGCGCCAACAGGCGCAGGGCGGACGGTCGTTTGCGGGTCAGCATACATCCTCCTCTTGCGGGGCCGCCTTGGTGGCGCGGCCCCTACTCGCTAGTTGCCCCACCTCCCGTTTCCCTCCACGGGGAGGTGTCATCTATTGGGTACGCGCCGCGGGCGTCGCGCGGATGGCCCGGTCCGTGGGCCGGGCGGCACATTTTTGTCGTTGCTTGGGCGTTGCTAGCCGTTACGACGTCGCGCCCTTCCGAGAACGCCGTACGGGAGAAGTTCCGAGCAGGCCCCCTTTCGGAAGTCGGGTGGATAGGGGCAACCGGGCGTGGAACGCGGGGCTCTTGGCGCCGTTGGGGGCGTCCCGACGCGCGATACCCGTCGCACGGTGCTATCTTTCGTACGAGAGTGTCCGATACGCTGAAGGGAGGTGTTCGTCCTGCTCGAGCACGCGAGCGATGCCGCCCGGCTGACCAAGCTCTCGGAGGTCGCTTCTGGGGCGGCCTCGGGGGGCGCCCCGGAGACCGTGGAGCGGGCGCTGGCGGCCGTCAAGGAGGAGCTGGGCATGGACGTCGCCTTCGTCTCGCGGTTCGACCGGCGGCGGATGGTGTTCCGCAAGCTGGTGGGCGACGGCGGGTCCTTCGGCTGGCGGGAGGGCGGGAGCGTACCGCTGGACGACACCTTCTGCCGGCTGCTGACGGAAGGGCGCCTCCCGAGCGTGGTCCCCGACGCCGGCGCCGACGGGCGGGTGAGCGGCCTCGACGTGACCGGCCAGGCGGGCATCGGCTCCTACGTGGGCGTGCCGATCCGGTTCTCCGACGGCAGCCTCTACGGCACGCTGTGCGCGCTGAGCCATTCCCCCGACCCCTCCCTCAGGGAACGCGACGCCCGGTTCGTGGCGGTGCTCGCGCGCCTGGTGGCCGACCAGCTCGAGCGCGAGCGCGCCCGCCTCCGCGAGGCCGAGGCGCGCGTCAGGGCCCACGAGCGCAGGGCGATAAGCCGCGAGCTGCACGACCGGGTCGCCCACGCTATGGGGGTGGTCCACCAGAGCCTCCAGCTCCACGAGGCGCTCAGGGACCGCGATCCCGAGAAGGCGGAGGAGAAGCTGGGGCTCGCCAAGCGGACGGCCGTGGAGGCGATGGGGCAGACCCGCGACCTCTCCCGGGCGCTGAGGGCCGACGAGACCCGGGAGGGTCTCACGGCGGCGCTGTCCGGGGCCCTCTTGGAGGACGTCCCGCCGGGGATGACCCACGAGCTTGGCGTGGAGGGCGACGAGGGGGCGGTCCCCGCCGAGGTGCGCGAGCAGCTCTTCCTGGTGCTGCGCGAGGCCGTGCGCAACGCCGTCTCCCACTCCGGGACGAACAAGGTTGGCGTGTCGGTGAGCCTCGGAGGGGGAAGGGTTGCGGGGGTCGTGGAGGACGCCGGGCGGGGCTTCGACCCGAGCACGGCACCAAGTAGTAGGAGCGGCGGGATGGTCTACATGGCCGAACGCGCGGCGTTGCTGGGCGGTACCTGTTCGGTGCGCTCGGCGCCCGACGATGGGACGCGCGTGGCCGTGGACCTCCCCCTGGACGGTAGAGGGCGCGCCGCTCCCTGACTTCGGCGAACTTCTTCCCTGCCCGTAGTCGGGCGCATAGCTTGGGGGGAGCGCGAAGAGAGTCGCAAAGGCTCCCCCCGACGACGAGGGCGTCCGTAGCTTCGCTGGCACAAGGGAAGAAGCCGGACGCTACCCCTCATATGCGCCGGAAGGGCCCCAGAAATACGCGGACGCCCGGGCGGCCCAGGCCAGGGGGTGTTAGAACGTGGCAGCAAGAGCCCGCAAACCGAAGGGAGGAGGAAGACATTGCTTCCGGAAGCGGACCACCTGCTAAGCGAACAGCAGATCAGGGACGCCTCGACCGAGCAGATAGAGGACCTGGTGCAGAGCATCAACATCGAGCTCCAGAAGCGCGGGAGGGCCGGCCTGGTGTGGCGCTCGGAGCCCGACGACGGAGCGGACGTGCCACAAGGACCCGCCGACCCCCGGACGGATACGCGCTAGCGGGATCCCTCGGCGTGCGGGGGGACCATCGGCACCTTGCCCGGTGCCGCGTCGGCTATCTCCGCCGGGGACCCGTACTCGTCGATGAGTTCGGCGGCCAGCTCCGGGGTCGGGATGAGGCGCCCGTAGGCCTTCATGTTTAGCTCCTCGTCGAGTAGCTCGAAGACCGTCTCGTCCCCTAAGAGCTTCTCGTCGGGCCGGATAACCAACCGCCCCGACCGACCCACGACGTCGCCCGAGGGAAGCTCCCTCACGGCCCATCCGGCCTCGCTGATGGCCTCCGCCACTCCTCGCATCGCGCTCCCTTCGGTACGTTTCCGGGGCCCGCTTCGAGCTCCCGCCTTGACGC
Organism: uncultured Rubrobacteraceae bacterium; assembly: GCA_963769655.1. GTDB lineage: Bacteria > Actinomycetota > Rubrobacteria > Rubrobacterales > Rubrobacteraceae > CAVYMT01. The sequence continues at coordinate 112,204 of CAVYMT010000010.1, forward strand.
CAAACGTAACCGGGGAACATTAAGGGCGGATTAGGGGAGCATGAGAAGCTCGCCCGAGACCTCGAAGACCACCCCGAAGTCGCCGAGCAGGCGGACCGGGGCGGGATCACGCCGATGGAGGACCGTCGTCGGACCGGGGCCCAGCACGGAAAGGGCCGCCGAAGGATGGGGATCGGCGGCCCAAGCGGAGTTATCGGTGATTGTACGGGCGTCCTAGCCCGTTTCTACGGTCGTTTCTCCTTCCAGCAAGTCCGCGGCGCGGCACTCGAAGCTGTAGGCGCAGGCGATCTCGGTGCGCTCGTCATGGGACAGATCGAGATTTTCGGCCAGCCCGTCCAGGTAGCCGGGCCACCCCGCCACGGCTAAGGGCAAGAAGTACCACTACTACGCCTGCCGAGCCCGCAGGCCCCACTCCGCATCACCGGCGAACCCGCACTCCGCGCCCCTCGCCCGGGCGGTCTGGCTGGAGGGGCTGGTGTGGAAAGACATGCGTCGTTTCCTCGCGGACCCCGGGGAGGTCATCGAGAGGGTCCGCGAACAGTTCTCGCCAGCCTCGTTAGCCTCGTTAGCCGACGACAACCCCGACGCTCAAGAGGCGCGGGAACCTCGCCCGGCGTCTGGCCGACAGGCAGGCCGAAAAGGACCGCTACGTGAGGGCCTACGCCCAAGGGCACATCTCCGAAGACGAGTTAGAGGTCTACCTGGCGGACCTCAAGAACCAGACCGACAACCTCCGGCTGCTGCTGGGGTCGGTCGAGGCTGAGATGTCGGAGAAACGCGAGCGGGCCGCGCTCGCGGACACCACCGAGGCCTGGCTTCTCGCCCTACGCGAGCGCGTCGAGGAGGTGGAGGGCGACACGCCGGAGGCCTTCGCCGCTCGCAGGCGGCTAGTGGAACTCCTCGTGCAGTCCATCTCCGTAGACCGCGACGAGGACGGGCGGGCGCGGGTGAGCATCACCTACCGGTTCAGGCCTTCTAGCGGGGCCGAGGACCCGTTTATGGTTCATCTCAAGAAAGGCAGCCGGTCGTAGACGACGAAGCGTTCGAAGTCCGGGTAGAACTTGCTCGTGGTGACGGGGGTGCGCGAGAAAGAGGCCAGGGGCTCGCGGCCCTCCTCGCCCTTCCCCGGCTGGACCAGCGTGATGTTGATGCTCTCCGGTTCGAACTCGATGACGTTGTAGGAAGGTGGCATAGTGCCGCGCACCCGCATCGTCGAGGCGGTGCCAGAATGCACGATGCGCGTCCCCGAGATGCTCCACACGTAGGGCACATGCCGGTGCCCGGAGAGCACCATGTCGACCTTGAGCTCGCGCAGGATCGCCATGACGTCCCCCGTGTCCCTGAGGTTGTTCACGTCCCGCCCCGTCCCCGGAACCGCCAGGATGTGGTGATGTATTATGAGTATCTTGGGGCCGCGGGTCCAGTCTACGGAACTCGGAGTCTAGCCAGCCGTAGTGCTCGCGGCCGACCTCTCCTTCGTCGAGGTCGGGCTTGGTGGAGTCTAGGGCGACTACCTTTGCCTCCCCGTCGTCGAACGGGACCGTGGTCGTGCTTTCGCGCATGCCGAAGAAGTCCTCGAAGTGGCGGTAGCCGACATTCTTGGCGTCGTGGTTGCCGGGGACGTAGACGACGTTGTCGCACTCTATGCGGTCGAGGTAGCCCCTGGCCGCCTCGAACTCCCACCGGTAGCCCTCCATCGTCAGGTCGCCCGCCACGGCGACCAGGTCGGGGTCGAGGGCGTTGGTCTCCTCGATGGTGGCTTCGAGCAGGTCGGGCCGGAACAGGCCCGACCCCACGTGTATGTCGGACATCTGCACGATTTTCAAGCCTCGCCCCTTTCGTAGAAGACCGGGCCCATTCTAGCTATTCACCGCTCCGTTGCTTGACGAACCGTCGCGCCCTCTCTTGCTGGTCGGCGACCGAGGCGGGCGAGGTGGAGCCCGCGGAGCGCTTGTTCGCCACGCTGCCGCGCGGGGTGAGGATTCTCGTCGGGGAGGTCCGCGAGGGCGGGGTGGGCGGAGGCGAGCTCCTCGCCGTGCCACGTCCTCGAGCGCGACGCCGCGTTCTTCGCAGCGGCGGACGATGCCGCCGACCACCCGGTGCGCCTCCCGAAAGGGCACCCCGCGCGCCGCTAGAAAGTCGGCGATCTCCGTCGCCAGCGCGAAGCCACCGGCGGCGCTCTCCATCCGTCGGCCGTCGAAGCGGGCCGTGCGGAGCATCTCGGGGAGCACCGCGAGCATCGGTACTACGGCGTCCACGGCGTCGAAGATGGGCTCCTTGTCCTCTTGAAGGTCCTTTGAGTAGCCCAGGGGCAGGCCCTTGAGCGTTACGAGCAAGGCGTTGAGGGCCCCGATCAGGCGCCCTGCCTTACCGCGCATCAGCTCGAAGGCGTCGGGGTTCTTTTTCTGCGGCATGATCGAGGACCCAGAAGTGTAGGCGTCGTCGAGCTCCGCGAACGCGAACTCCGAGCTCGTCCACAGCACCCATTCCTCCCCGAGCCGGCTCAGGCGCACCCCGAGCGTGGCGCAGGCGTAGAGCAGGTCCAGGGCGAAGTCCCGGTCCGAGACGGCGTCGAGGGAGTTGGCCAAGGGCTGCATGCCGAGCTCCGCGCGCCGTCATCGCCGGGTCTATGGGGTGCGGCGTGCCGCCGAGGGCCGCGGCCCCCAAGGGAGAGACGTTGGCCGCCTCCCAGGCCGCGTCCAGGCGGCGCAGGTCTCTCTTGAAACCCTCGAAGTGGGCCAGCAGGTGGTGGGAGAGCAGTATCGGCTGCGCCCGCTGCAGGTGCGTGTAGCCGGGCAGGACCGTGTCCGCGTGCCGCTCCGCGACGTCCACCAGCGCCTGCATCGCGTCGAGGACACCGGCACGGATCCCCGACGCCGCCTCCCGGCAGAACAGGTGCAGGTCGAGGGCGACCTGGTCGTTGCGGCTGCGGCCCGTGTGGAGCTTTAGCGCCACGTCCCCGACGACCTCGCGCAGCCGACGCTCGACCGCCGTGTGCACGTCCTCGTCCGTGAGCGTCCAGGAGAACTCGCCGACCTCGACCTCCCGCAGTACGGCTTCGAGCCCCCGCACGAGCTCCGCGGACTCCTCAGCAGAGACGATGCCCTGCTTGCCCAGCATCCGAGCGTGGGCCGTAGAGCCCCGTATGTCGTATGGCGCGAGCCGGAAGTCGAAGGGGATCGAGGCGTTCAGGCGCTCGAAGGCCGCGGCCGGGGAGGACCCGAACCTCCCACCCCAGAGATGCCCTTCGCCGCCCGCGCTCACGAGGCGCAGTTTAGTCGACTTCGGGGCAAAGAGTGTCCTGCGCCGTACCGGAGGAGGTTCTTCTGAGGAATCTCTCCGAGAGACCATCCGAAAAGGGGTTCTAAGGTATCGGCTCGGTGCTGTGCCGAGCCTAAAGAGAGCATGCCTCACAGGCATCTCAGAAGCCGAATGGTCCTACCTGGAGCCCCCATCTTCCCGCGCCAGATCCTCTACGCCATCTTCTACTTAACGCGCAATAGGCGTGCTTGGCGCCTACGTCCGCACGACTTCCTGCCCTGGAGAACCGTTCATCACTATTGTGGGCTTGGGCGACGACGAGGGTGGGAAGAAGGCGCGCGGCAGGAAGCACCACCTACTCGTGGATACGGACCAATCGGTGCTTGTCTCCAAATCGTTCGTGGACAGGGACAAGTAGCAAGGCCGGACCGTCACCGTCCCGGCCCGGCGCGCGTGAGCTAGGCATGCTCTCGATCGTTGGGCTCGGACGGTGGCAAGAAATCGATCCCGCATTCGCGGGCGACGGCCGACATCCGCTCGAAGTCCGGCGGCTCGCCGGGCGCCGGCGGGTTGCTCGGATCGTCGATCGGCTCGCCCATGGTGGTGAAAAAGCGAGCGTGGTGGCTTGCTGGCATGACCATCGTCAGCATTCGCGTCATGCCCGGCCCCGGGTTGTACTTGGCATGCACGACGCCCGGCCGTAGGCTCAAGAACTCGTTGGGACCGAGCGTGTATCGTTCGCCGTCCGCCTCGACCTCGAGCGTTCCCTCGAGCACGTAGAACGCCTCGTTGTTGCGCTCGGTGTGCGCCGGCACGCCAAACGTAGGCGGCATACGATGCTCGAAGAGGAACAGCGTATCGTCGGTGTCCTCCGACTCGGCCTTGAAGCTAAGCGTTTGCCCCAAAGAGAGAATGCGGGTCCACCGTTCGCCGGAAGGTGCTTGACGTTCGCCATCGTCGATGGCATCTGGGTACCCCTATCGGGTTGGTGGTCAGAGGTCGACATCGTGCTCCTTTACTCCATTTCGCAGTACCGGACCCGTTTCGAACGACCAGTGCGTAGAGCAAGGTTTGTGCCAGAGGACCCAACCCTACTCTCCCCTTCCTTTGCTCCTCTCGCTCCTCTGCTTCGGTTCAATTCATGGTAAAATAGTTTTACGGTATAGTAAAAGTCTTTTATCACATTGTCAATAGGGGGTTTTTGCTGGTGGCGGATCGAACGGTCATAGAAGAGCGCTCGGCCGCGGAGGAGCGCGTAATTTTCAGCCAACTACTACGGGCGCCTTACGAGGCCTTACTCACGAGGGTACATGCCGAGTTGGCCGCCGCTGGTTACGGTGACAGCTACCCTTCCTGGGGTACCAACATCTTCCACCATCTTCGGGGTGGAGGTCTTCGCCTGACCGATCTGGCAGAGCAAACCCACACCACCAAGCAGGCCCTGCGCTACACCATCAACCAACTCGAGGCAGCCGGTTACGTGGAGCGCGTACCGGACCCCACCGACGGCAGGGCCAAGATCATCCGCTTCACGGAACGAGGATGGCAAGGGCGGCGGGTAGCGGACGAGATCATAGCGAGCATAGAGCGCGAATGCGTCCAAAGGCTTGGTGAGGAAAGAATGAAACAGTTGGAAGTTCTGATGAAGGACGTAAGCAGCGTGCTCGAGGAGAACCACGCCCGGGGTTGAGGACGTTTCGGACGGTTTCTAGAGCTTGTCTGAAAAGTGTCCACCGGGGGCGCTGGGCTGGGATAATTGGCCTCCCGGCAGCGAAGTTCGGCGGGTTTGTACCGGTGGGATCCGGACGAACCCCGTTCCCAGTGAGGAGGCGAAGTTGCCACTGCTCAACGGCATCCATCACCTGACGTTCGTCACGTCCGACCTGGACCGGCTGATCGCTTTCTACGAGCGCGTCTTCGGGGCACGGGTTACGGCCGACCTGGAGGAAGATGGCCTCAGGCACGCCTTCATCGAGGTAGGACCCAACACGCTGCTGCACCCGTTCCAGGTGCCGGGCGTCGAACCGCCGGGTCCCCAACCGATGTTTGGGCGGGGTCGCCTGGACCACTTCGCGCTCAACGCGGCGAGCGAGGAGGCGTTTTGGGAGCTGCGCCGGCGCGTGGTCGCCGAAAGGGCGGGCGACGGGGCGGTAACCGACATGGGCTCTCTGCTGAACTTCGGCTTTGCCGACCCCGACGGTGGCGAGCACGAGGTTGTCTGGGTCAAGCCGGGCGTCCCCGTCGAGTCCGGACTGAGGCGCGCCGAGTGGCGTACGGTCGAGCCGTTCTAGCTAGTCGTTCTCGACCTACGGAGCGAAGCGGTAGATCTGTGGTGGCGCGTGGCCGGCGAGCCCGTCGCCCATTTCAGACGGCCCCTAGAGACGGCGATGCGGTCAGGCGGGCTCGGAGATCCGGCCCCCACCGGCCCCGGCCCGCAGCCGGTCCCGCCGGTACTTGCGGACGGCGTTCTTGAGGGTCGAGAGGCCAAGGGTCGCGTTGCGGGTGCGGCTGCCGATCGACGTCGCGGCCTAATAGAGTCCATGAACGCCTCGTAGTCGAGGTCGAGAGGACCTCTTCCATGCGTGAGGCCCTCGTCGCGCACCCGCTCGCATGGCGATGGAGGTGGCGCCGATGCTGATGGTGTCGCCGTGCGCCGGTGCAGGAGAGGTCCTGGATGCCGCCGTTGCCGTCGCCCTTGAGGTAGACGATGACCCGACCCCCGCACTCGGGGCCGCCGCCCGGCATGACCACGTCCGCCCCCTCCAGAACCCCCTAGTGGCGGGGGTTGCGGGCGTGGTCGACGAGGCAGCGCTATCCGCTCGCGCCGGTCCAATGGGCCCTTACCGCTCGATGGGGGCGCCCACGGAGTTGCCCCACTCCGTCCACGAGCCGTCGTAGTTGCGTACCTTGTCGTAGCCGAGCAGGTAGGAGAGCACGAACCAGGTGTGGCTGGAGCGCTCCCCGATGCGGCAGTAGGCGATCGACGTCGCCGTCGCCCGAGAGGCCGGCCTCGCCCTCGTAGATGCCCTTGAGCTCGTCGGCGCTCTTGAAGGTGCCGTCCTCCCGCGCGGCCCGCGCCCACGGCACGTTCGCGGCCCCCGGGATGTGCCCGCCGCGAAGCGCGCCCTCCTGCGGGTAGTCGGGCATGTGCAGCAGCTCGCCGGAGTACTCGCCGGGGCTCCGCACGTCGATCAGATCGCCATCTCCCGGCGTACCCTCTCCAGGTGCCTCTCGACGTCGGCCTTGAAGGCCCTTATCTTCGAGTCGTCGCGGGTCGGGACCGGGTAGTCGGCCGGCGGAGACGCTCGGGACGTCCTGGGTCATCTCGCGGCCCTCGGCCTCCCACTTGACCCTGCCCCCGTCCATGACCGCGACGTTGTCGTGGCCGAAGAGGCGGAAGACCCACAGGGCGTAGGTGGCCCACCAGTTGTTCTTGTCCCCGTAGAAGACGACCTTCGTGTCGGGGGATATGCCCTTCTCGCCCATGAGCCGGGCGAACTTCTCGGGGTCGAGGTAGTCGCGCACCAGCGGGTCGTTCAGGTCCTCGACCCAGTCGATCTTGATCGACGTTCGGGATGTGCCCGATGTCGTACAGCAGGACGTCCTCGTCCGACTCGACGATCCGGACGTTCTCGGTGTCGCCCAGGTTCTCGGCCACCCAGTCGGTGCTGACCAGAGCCTCCGGGTGGGCGTAGCCTTTCTGCTGGATCTCCTGCTCCGTCACGGTCTCTCCTTTCGCCGGTCCCACATGGCACAGGCGCACATTGTAAACCATCTCCGATGGGCATCTCCGACAAGATTACTCGGGTTGCTGACGGCCGGCGGGTTGCGAGTATACTGTGCGGACTTCGGCGCAGCAGAGACGGGTTACGACCAGGCTGATAGAAGAGGCCGTCTCGGGAGGTCTGGAGGCGCGAGGCCGTCTACGGCTGGCGCGGTTCGCGGCGCTGGACCCCGTGCCCGCCATGAAGGCCGCGGCGGAGCTCCGGGACCGGTTGTTCGGGCCCCGCGATCACCTACTCGCGCAAGGTGTTTATCCCGCTCACCAAGCTGTGCCGCGACAATTGCGGCTACTGCACCTTCGCCCACGGCCCCCGCGCCAGGCGAGAAGGCGTACCTCACGCCGGACGAGGTGCTCGAGATCGCGCGCGCCGGGGCGGAGGCCGGGTGCAAGGAGGCGCTCTTCACGCTCGGGGACAAGCCCGAGAAGCGCTACCCCGAGGCGAGGCGGGAGCTGCGGGAGCTTGGCTTCGCGACCACCATCGAGTACCTCGCCCACTGCTGCCGGCTCGTGCTCGAGGAGACGGGGCTGCTGCCGCACGCCAACCCGGGGGTCCTCTCTGAGGACGAGGTCCGGGCGCTGCGCCGCGGTGTCGGTCTCGCAGGGGATCATGCTCGAGCAGGCCTCGGACCGGCTGCTCGGCCCGAACCTGGCGCACTGGGCCTCGCCGGACAAGGTGCCGGCCAGGAGGCTAGGGACCATAGACGCGGCCGGCAGGCAGCGGGTCCCGTTCACCACGGGGGTCCTGATCGGGATCGGCGAGACCATCGAGGAGCGGGTGGACACCCTGCTCGCCATCCGGGACGCGCACGGCGCCACGGCCACATCCAGGAGTGCATCGTCCAGAACTTCCGGGCCAAGCCGGGCACCCGGATGGCCCTGCTGGCCCGAGCCCTCCGAGGACGAGATGCTCGCGACCATCGCCCTCGCCAGGCTCCTCCTGCCCCCCGACGTGACGGTCCAGGCCCCGCCGAACCTCGCCGGGCAGGACGGCCAACGGCGGACCCGTCCTACGCCCGGTACATCGACGCCGGCATCAGACGACTGGGGCGGCGTCTCCCCCGTCACCCCGGACCACGTGAACCCCGAGCGGCCCTGGCCGCACCTCGAGGAGCTGGAGAGAGGCAACCGAGGCGCGGGGCTACCTGCTCCTCGAACGGCTGGCCCTCCACCCCGCCTACGCCCGCGACGCCGAGACGTGGGTGGACGAGCGGCTGCGGCCCCGCGTGTGGGCCGCCCAGGACGCCGCGGGCTTCGCGCGGGTCGAGGACTGGGCGCCAGGGACTACGGAGGCGGTCCCCGAGGAGACGGTCGCCGAGGCGCGCGGGCTGCGCCCATCGAAGGTGCGGCCCGAGTTCGCGCGGGCGCTCGCGGCGGCGGGGAGCAGGGATCTCGACGAGGAGGAGATCTCCCTGCTCTTCACGGCGCGGGGGACGGAGCTCGCCGAGCTTTGCCGGGTCGCCGACGAGCTGCAGGCGCGAGGTCAACGGCGACGAGATCACCTACGTCGTCAACCGGAACATCAACTACACCAACCAGTGCTACTTCCGCTGCCGCTTCTGCGCCTTCTCCAAGGGCCCCAAGTCCCTCAACCTGCGCGGCGACCCCTACCTGCTCGATACGGCCGAGGTCGCCCGGCGCGCCCGCGAGGCTTGGGAGAAGGGCGCCACCGAGGTGTGCATGGTCGGGCGGCATCCACGGCCAGCTTCACCGGGCAAGAACTACCTCGAGTACCTGCGGGCCGTAAAGGAAGAGGTGCCGGAGATGCACGTCCACGCCTTCACGCCGCTGGAGGTCTCGCAGGGGGCGCACACGCTCGGGCTCTCGGTCGAGGAGTTCCTGCGTCGAGCTCAAGGAGGCGGGCCTCGGGACGCTGCCTGGGACGGCGGCGGAGATCCTGGACGACGAGATCCGCGCCATCATCTGCCCCGACAAGATCAACACCGCAGGAGTGGGCCGACGTGATGCGCGCCGCGCACGCCGTCGGCCTGCGGGCGACGACGACGATTATGTTCGGCCACGTGGACGGACCCGCGAACTGGGCGCGGCACCTGATGGTCCTGCGCGACGTGCAGGCGGAGACCGGAGGGTTCACCGAGTTCGTGCCGCTGCCCTTCGTCCACATGGGGGCCCCGCTGTTCTTGCAGGGCCGCTCGCGCCGGGGTCCGACCTTCGCCGAGACCGTCAAGATGCACGCCGTCGGGCGGATCGCGCTCCACGGCTACATAGACAACGTGCAGGTCTCCTGGGTGAAGCTCGGCGAGGAAGGCGCGAAGGTCTGCCTGCAATGCCGGCTGCAACGACCTCGGCGGCACGCTCATGAACGAGAGCATCTCACGGGCGGCCGGCGCCAGCCACGGCCAGGAGATGGTGCCCGGAGGAACTGGAGCGCATGATCCTGGAGATCGGGCGCACCCCCCGCCGGCGCACCACCCTCTACGGCGCGCCGGAACGGGCCTACTCCGCAGGCTGACCGACCGGCGTAAGCGCCGCGTACGTAACCCGCTAGCCGAGCTTCTCCGAGGCGACCAGGGGGGTCTGACGGGGGGCTGCTTTCGTCTCGTGCTCCGCGAAGAACGGATACGAGCCCAAGATCTCCCCCAGAGCCTTTCCCGCTCTGCGCCGGCAAGTATCATGGCCGTGGCCCCGTAGGTGTCCGGGCCGACCTCGACGGGCGCTGCGGGCTCCCTCACGGGGCGCGATGGGTCGGTCGTCCTCAGGTCTGCGTCGCCCACCACGTAAGCCCGACGAAAAGGATCTGCATGGGGATCCTCAGCCAGAGCGGCGTAGGAGCCCTTCCGCGCATCGGCACACCCCTCCTCGCCGCGCTGACGTTGGCGGGCAACAGCGCCACCAATAGGAGCACCAGGCAGATGCCGGCCAGTCCCCTGGTCGCGGGGATCAGGAGCCCCACCGCGCCCAAGCCCTCCAAGACGCCCGTCACGCTCACCAGTAGCCCGGGCTTGGGGAACGCCCTGGGGACCATGGCCACGAGGTCCTCCCTGGTCCTCGTGAAGTGGGCGCTCGCCGCGAACAAGAACATCGCCGCCAAAGACCAGGCGACCACGTCTTGGCCTCCGGACAGGGCGCCCACGCCCAGGGCGCTCAGGGCGCCGAACAGCACCAACGAAGCCACGAGTACCACCAAAACGGCCATAAGATCCGACTCCTTCTCACGTTATCCCAACGCACAGGCGCCGGGTCCGCGTATGTCTACACAGACATACTAACCCACATGGTACTGTATGTCAATGGAGACATACCCGGAGGCCGGGGAAAGCCCCGAGATGAAGACGGTGAACTACGTGGTACTGGCGGGGCTCTTGCTCGGGCCGAAGAGCGGCTACGACCTTGCCCGGTGGATGGGGGGGGCGACGGCCCACTTCTTCTCCGTCGGGCACAGCAGCGTCTACCCGGCGCTGGCCGACCTGGAGAGGCGGGGCCTGGTCGCGCACGAGGTGGTGCCGAGCGAGAAGGGGCCCGAACGCAAGGTCTACTCGCCGACCGTGGCGGGGCGCGGGGCGCTCCTGCGTTGGGCCGAGGAGCCGGCACCGTTGCCGCAGATCCGCGACGAGGGGCTGGTGAAGGCCCTGTGCTTCGGGCACCTGACCGGGGAGAGCGCGATGGCGCGGCTCGGGGAGGTCAAGGAGCGTCACGCGAAGAAGCTGGCCGAGTACGAGGGGTACGAGCGGGACCTGCGGCGGTCGCTGCGGGAGGGGGAGATCTCGGGCGAGGCGTACCTGGGGACGCTGCTGGCGCTCAGGCGCGGCATCGGGGAGGAGGAGGGCTACGTCCGCTGGTGCGACGAGGCGGCGGCCCTCATCTCGACCGCCGCGCCGCGCGGGTCCTCCGCACCGCGCGACGCGGAGGACGGGCGAGGTTCCCGCGACGGCGTTTGAAGCCCGCCGGGGAGACGGACAAGTTCCGGCGATCGGTGGGACCGGGGGTTCGACGAGGCTCGCTCGGGGAGGTCAGAGGGTTTCCAGGTAAGGCGTGAGAGCCCGCTGCAGGGCTCTGGGACGCCTCCGGGCGCGGACGCGGAACGCCTCCAGACGAAGCGCCATCAGCCAGCCGCCCTCGCCGAGGGTCGTCCAGCACGAAGAGCTTCGGCTGCGTCCTCCCGTGCAGGGTGACGAACAGGCGGGGGTTGGTCACGGCCTCCAGCTTGGCGCCTTGCGAGAGCGAGCCGTCGTAGCGCGAGAGGGTCTACCCTCCATCGGGCCGCCGGGCTCGTCGCGGGCCACGCGGAACTCTTCGATCAGCTTGCGGTTGTACTCTTCCATGCCCGCAATCGCCCTCCCGTTCTCCTCGGCGCGTTCGCAAGGCCGGTACGGACCCCTGGAGTCTACGTGAGCAGAGGAGGTCTCCCAACGGGCAGCACGCGCAGGGGACCCTTTCCCCGGCGCCGCATCAACCGTTCGGTTGATGCGGGCATCAACCCATCGTCGTATGAATTGCGGCCTACCAGCCGATCACCCGCGCCTCGTTTACCGGGATACTTAGGCCGGCAGAGAAGAAAGGGAGATCGAATGGACGAGGTTATTCGGGTAGATGGACTCCACAAGGCTTACGGCTCCACCGTCGCCGTGGACGACATCTCGCTCTCGGTACGGAAGGGCGAGATCTTCGGGATCGTGGGCCCAAACGGCGCGGGCAAGAGCACGACGGTCGAGTGCCTGGCCGGTCTGCGGAGGCCCGACGCGGGCACCGTGCGCGTCCTCGGCATGGACCCGCAACGCGAGGGTCGACGGCTCAGGCAGCGGGTCGGGGTGCAGCTTCAGGAAGCTGCGCTTCCGAACGACATCAAGGTGTGGGAGGCCCTGGACCTCTACGCCTCCTTCTACGAAGACTCCGCCGCCTGGCGCCCGTTGCTCGCACGCTGGGGCCTCGAGGACAAGAAGGACACCCGCTTCGGGAAGCTCTCGGGCGGGCAGAAGCAGCGGCTGTTCATCGCGCTCTCGCTGGTGAACCGACCAGAGTTGGTTTTCCTGGACGAGATCACGACCGGGCTCGATCCCCAGGCCCGGCGGCTGACGTGGGAACTGGTGCGCGAGATCCGGGACCGCGGCGCCACGGTCGTCCTAGTCACGCACTTCATGGAGGAGGCCGAGAAGCTCTGCGACAGGGTCGCCGTCGTGGACGGCGGGAAGATCGTGGCGCTCGACTCACCGGAGGCCCTGATCCAGGACCTCGAGACGGAGATGAGCGTCAGCTTGGGCGGCCTGAACGGGTTCGACCCCGACACCCTGTCCGGCGTGCCGGGCGTGAGCCGGGTGGCCCGCGAGGACGGCGTGGTCGTCGTCTACGGAAGCGGGCCCCTGCTATCGAGGGTCGTCGTCGCGTTGGACCGGCGCGGGCTAACCCCGACCGATGCCAGCGTGGGCCGGCCGTCGCTGGAAGACGTGTTTATCGAGAAGACCGGCCGCAAGGTCAGGGACTGAATGTCGGTGCCAGCGGCGCGGCAAGGAGGCCCGATGCACCGCCACGCCCGGCTGGTCAACTCCATGGTCGCCTTTGTCGCCGCGCTCTTTCTTAGCATCACGCTGCACGAGTTTGCGCACGGCTTTGCAGCCCTCGCGCTCGGCACCACACCGACCGTCTACACGGGCCGGGAGGTCAACCCCCCCCTGTCCGCGGAGGGCGATATCCTCGTCGCCCTGGCCGGACCCTGCTTCAGCTTGTTCAGTGGTGCCGCCGTCCTGATCCTCTGGCCCCAGTGGGGGCGGGGCTTTGGCCACCTTTTCGGGACGTGGTTCGGTGTTCTCAGCGCCCAGAACTTCTTCGGGTACCTGATGACGGGGCCGTTCGTGGCCTACGGTGACATCGGCGAGGTCTTGCGCCTCACCTCGGCCTCCGCACCCGTTTATGCCCTGGTGTTCGTGGTCGGAGTCGCAGGCACCGTCCTGCTAGGGCGCGTCCTGACCGTGCGGATGCTCACGTTGACCGACGATGCCGCGCGGGATCGGGCCGCACAATTGCGGCAGCTAGCTCTCTTCGCCTGGTTGCTCGGCGTCGCGGTCGCGTTGCTCTTGAGCGTCGGTTCCGGTCTCTTCGGTCGCTACGGCGCGTTCCAGGCGCTGGCCGTGGTCGCCGCCGGCGTTCCGGCGACCACGGCCCGATTCTTCATGAGCAGGGTGGACGTCCAGGGCCTGGGATTCGACGGCAGCATGCCGTGGGTCGGGATCGGACTGGTGGCGGTCCTCATGGTGCTACGTATAACGGTGCTATCCCAGGGAGTCAGTCTGTAGGCGGCGGTCCCGATGGATCGCGCGGAAGATAACCAAAGGAGGAAAGAATGAACGCCCTACGGAATATGACGATCGTGGAGGCGAAGTTGTTTTTGCGCGAGCCGGCGGCGGTGTTCTTCACGCTCGCGTTTCCGGTCCTGATCCTGCTGCTCTTCTCGGCGATCTTCGGCAACGAGCCTGTCCCCGGTTACCCTGGCCTGCGCTCGGTGGACGTCTCGACTCCGGGTTACGCGACCATGGTCATCGGGACTACCGGCCTGCTCGGTCTGCCCATAACCCTCGCAGGCTACAGGCATCGCGGCATCCTGCGGCGCCTGCGGGCCACGCCGCTGCGGCCCTCGACGGTGCTCATCGCTCAGGTGCTCGTCAACCTCGTCATGACGGTCCTCGGGATCACGCTCATGTTCGCAGCGGCCTGGATCGTCTTCGACCTGCGCCTCCCGGCCGCCCCTGCCGGCGTGGCGCTCGCGCTGCTGTTCTCCAGCCTCAGCTTCTTCGCCGTGGGGTTCGTGCTCGCCGGGTTGCTCCCCTCCGAGCGAACGGCCAACGTCGTCGGGCAGGCGATCTACTTCCCCATGCTCTTCCTCTCCGGGGCGATCCTGCCCCGCGAGATGTTCCCTGACGCCCTGCGCCTCGTCTCCGATTTCCTCCCGCTCACCTACGTGGTGGACCTCGTTCAGGAGCTCTGGATCGAGGGCACCTGGGACCTTACCGCCCTCGTCGTCCTCGCCGGCGTACTCGTCGTCTCGGTCGCCGTGTCGGCCAGGACCTTCCGGTGGGAATGAGGGACGGAATCCATGGTGGAGGCGAGAAGCAGACCGCAGGCCGCACACCAGGACGTGACGATGTGGGGCTGGCGAGCGCTGTAGAATCTGGGCACCGATGGATCGGCGGCTGACAATGGGCGGTCTGCGGGATCGGTTGGGCCGGCTCTTCGGGGAGCGGCGGGCCCCACAGCCCGGCTCATCCGCCGACGCGAAGAGCGTGCACGCCTGGGTACGGTGGGCGAGGGTCTGGGATGCGCTCTTCTACCTGCTGCTGTCCGTCTCCCTGGCGATCAGCCTGTGGGAGATGGGGCTCTATGGGCGTTCGCAACTTGCGATGATCTGCTCACCGCCATCTTCGGGCTTTGGTACTGGTTCATGATCGTCAGGCACCGCCGCTGGATCCGGCAGGATGGCCCGATGCTCGTCTACGCCGCGGTCGCCATTGCGCTGTGTATCTCGCTGATCTGGCTCAGCCCGGTTTACTACATGCTCCTCTTCGTCACGTACTCCCAGTTCTACAGCTTCCTAGCAATGCGTTGGGCGATCCTTTGCTCCATCGTGCTGACGGCTTTGCTGGTCCTGCGCGGCGTCGTGGCCGAGCCCGAGTCCCTCGCCGCCTGGCTCTTTATCGGTTCGCTCACGATCGTGCTCGGGCTCTTCTTCGCCTTCTGGATCGACTCGATCATCGAGCAGAGCCGCCGAAGGCAGGACCTGATCGAGGAGCTGGAGGAGACCCGCAACCAGCTCGCCGCCGAGGAGCGGAGGGCCGGGACCCTGGAGGAGCGTACACGGCTGGCCCGCGAGATCCACGACACCCTGGCGCAGGGCTTCACGAGCATCGTGGCCCACCTGGAGGCCGCCGAGGGTGTCCTGAAACCCGACAATGAGGCGGCGCTGCGTCACCTCGACCAGGCGCGCGAAACAGCCCGCGACAACCTGGTGGAGGCCCGCCACCTCGTGGCGGCGCTGCGACCTGAACTGCTCGCCGGGTCCTCGCTGCCCGAGGCTTTGCGCCGCCTCGCGGACCGACGGTCGGCGGAGGACGCCGCACCCGTGTCACTGAACGTCACGGGCGAGGTTCGCGCCCTGCCACAGGAGACCCAGGTCGCCCTTCTGCGCGGCACCCAGGAGGCGTTGGCCAACGCCCGCAAGCACGCTCAGGCGAGCGCGGTAACGGTTACGCTCTCGTACATGAACGATCTCGTCGTCCTCGACGTGCAGGACAACGGCGTGGGCTTCGACGTGGGAAGGGCCTCCGCCGACGGCGGGTTCGGACTCGGATCCATGCGCGGGAGGGCCGAGGAGCTGGGCGGCAAGCTGACGATCGAGAGCGAGCCCGACGGCGGCTCCACGCTCGTGATGGAGCTACCGGCGCCGGCGTCGGCCACCGAAGACCCGGGCACGGAAGTCCCGACTCCCAAGGCCTGATGCCGCAGTACTCCAAGATCCGGCTCCTGGTCGTCGACGATCACCCGATCGTGCGCGCCGGCTTCGAGGGTATCCTGGCCGGGGACCCGGACCTCGAGGTGGTGGGCGAGGCGGGAAACGGCCGGGAGGCGATAGAGCTGGCCCGGAAGCTGCGCCCCGACGTCGTCCTCATGGACTTGAGGATGCCGGAGGTAGATGGCGTCGAGGCGACGGCCGGCGATCAAGGCCGCGAGGCCCGAGACCCAGGTGCTCGTGCTGACCACCTACGACTCGGACGCCGACATCCTGCGGGCCATAGAGGCGGGCGCCACGGGCTATCTGCTCAAGGACGCCCCGCGCGAGGAGCTCTTCCGCGGCGTCCGGGCGGCGGCGCGGGGGGAGCCAGTCCTGGCGCCGTCTGTGACGGCCCGGCTGATGCAGCGGGCGAGCGCCCCTGCGGGAAACGTACTGAGCGCGCGGGAGATCGAGGTCCTCGAGCTGGTCGCCCGCGGCCACTCGAACAGGGAGCTGGCCCGCGAGCTGCACCTGAGCGAGGCCACCGTGAAGACGCACCTGATCCACGTCTTCGACAAGCTGGGCGTCGACGACCGGACCGCCGCCGTTACCGCCGCCCTCGAGCAGGGCATCCTCCGCCTCTAGGCGCAAGCGCCGGTCACACACCCACTAGCCTCGCACGACGCCGGGCGATACACTACGGTCCAACACCTTCGGGTGGCCGATGCGTCTTAAAACCATGGTTACCGCGCCAGACCCCAGGTCCGCAACCCATCCCACGCCCGCGCCGCCGCAGGAGGATCACCATGCGCATCCGCCCCATCCGGGCCGACGAGCTCGACCTGTTCGTCGAGGCCGGAGGCACCCCGAGCCACCGAGACGCTGTCAGGCAGTACGTAGAGAACATGCTCGCCCTCGGGTCCATGCGTCCCGAGTGGTGCTTCGTCGTCGAGCAGGACGGACGGCCCGTCGGCAGGGTCGCCTTCTGGACGCTGCCGGGGATGGACGAGCCATTCGCCCTGGTGCTGCTCGACGTTGCGTGGGAGGAGGATTACCTGGACGTCGGGTCTCGGCTACTCGAAGACGTCCTGCGCAGGGCCCGCGGGCTGGGCGCCGGGGAGACTCGAACACGTCATCGACGACCCGCCGATGCAGCCCCAGTTCCAATACCACCCGGAGCGTCGGACGGAGTTGTTGGAGAATGCCGGTTTCCTGGCCAGGCGCGAGACGATACGCGTCGAGTGGGCGGGTTCGTCTTCTCCCACCGAGCCGGGAAGGTTGATGTTTCGCACGCTGCAGAGGTCGGACGCGAGGACTTCGTCGACGCGATGATGAGGGTCTCCGAGGGGAGCCTGGACCAGCGAGATCCGCGCGGAGCGGGAGAGGCTCGGACCTGAGGCGGCGGCGCGCGACTTTTTCGAGGACGCGAGCCGGGTGGATCATGACCCCGCCTGGTGGCGGCTCGCCTACGAGCCAAGCGGAGAGCTCGTGGGCCTGGTGATGCCCGCCGAACCTCCTGGCTTCCTGACGATCTTCTACGTCGGTGTCGTGCCGGAGATGAGGGGCCGGGGCTACGTGGACGACCTGCTCTCGGCCGGCACCGCCACGCTCCTCCGCGCACGAGAGAGAGGCGGCGACGAGAAGCCCCTGCGGGCGGACACGGACGTGGCCAACGCGCCGATGGCCGCCGCCTTCGGGCGGGCGGGATGGGCCCGGTTTGCCAGACGCCGCGAGTACGCCATCGATCTCGACGACCGCATGGACCTAGGCCGCGGGCCTGCCGCTCAGTCCCTGTAGACGATCAGCTCGTCCAGCGGGCGGCGCCCTCGGCGTCTCGGCGGGTCGCCTTCGGCGTAGCCCAGCGTGAGCAGGGCGTGCGGGACGAGGCTCTCGTCGAGGCCCAGGGCCTGCACGACCTTCTGCGGGGCGAAGAGCGGAGCGCACATCCACCCGCCATCGAGGCCGAGGTCGTAGGCGGCGAGCAGCGCGTTCTGGGCCGCCGCGCCGAGGGACTGGACGGCCATGGTGGTCTCGCTCTGCTGGCGGTCGGCGTCCGGGTAGCGGTCGAGGTCTTCGAGGTAGAGGCTGAGCAGGATCAGGACGGGCGCGTCCCTCAGCCGGCGGCGCGAGCCCTCCAGGCGCTTGTGGACGACCTCGGGCGGCTGGCCGTCCATCTCGAGCTCCCGCCGCCAGTCCTCGCCCATGGCGTCCGCCAGCCGGTCCCTGGTGTCGTCCTGCGTGATCACGGCGAAACGCCACGGTTGCCGGCCGTGGGGCGAGGGCGCCCAGCGGGCAGCCTCCAGCACCCGGTCCACAAGCTCGCCGGGCACCTCTTTGCGGAGGTAC
Source organism: uncultured Rubrobacteraceae bacterium (assembly GCA_963769655.1). GTDB lineage: Bacteria > Actinomycetota > Rubrobacteria > Rubrobacterales > Rubrobacteraceae > CAVYMT01. The sequence continues at coordinate 130,029 of CAVYMT010000010.1, forward strand.
CGGCGGACCGAGCGCCGGCCCCGCACGGCGTCCAGGATCCGGGCTTCCCCATCGGCGGCCTGCAAGGCCCCCCAGGACGCCACCTTCTCCGGCCTGATGGCGATGACGGGGTTGTCCTCTATGCGCATCCCCTCGTACTGGTGGTACTTGCCGCGCAGCAACCTGACCGCGGCGGCGTGCTCCTCATCGTCGGTCTGCAGTAGCTCCGCCATCCCGCGCAACATGGCGAAGGCCAGGAGGCTCCAGTCCTCGTCGTAACGGTCGGCGACGAGGGCGACGCCCGGGTTCTCCTGGATGTTGCGGACGCGCTTGAGGCGTGTCGGCGGAACGTCTTTGGGTTTCTCGTCGAGGGCGATGTAGACGCCTTCCGGGCCGAGAGCGAAGCACACGGGAACGACGTGCGGGCGGCCCCCGGCGTCGGCCGTCGCCAGGCGAGCCACCCGCTGTCGGACGAGGAAGGCCGTCTGCTCGGGGCTCAGGACCGCTGGCTCGATCCCCACCGCGGGTCTACCGGGCCGCGACGGCGTCGCGTACCTTGCGGGGCCACCTGGGTGGCGAAGAGGCGCATGTTCTCCAGGGCCTCCTCGTGGCTCACGCCCGGCAGGCGACCCCAGAAGCAGAAGTGGTCGTAAGGCGCCTCCTGGTACAGGTGTATCAGGCTCTCCGCCACCTCCTCGGGGGAGCCGACGAGGTAGCGCTCCCAGGGCAGGTCCTCCTCGCGGACGGGTCCCGGGGCAGGCTTCTCGCGATCGGTGCCCCACTCCGCGTAGCGCGTGCGCTGGTAGGCGAGGGCCGGACCGGCGATCTCTCGCGCCCGCCCCTTGTCCTCGTGCACGAAGGCCACCCCGGAGGCCACGTAAGGGAAGTCCTCGCCCTCGCGCCCGTGGCGGGCCAGGGCTTCCCGCACCTTCCGGTACGTCTTCCCGAACGCCCCGCCGCCGGCGGAGGCCAGGAAGCCGTCGGCCAGGCGGGCGGCCCGGTCGATGGCCGGGTCGGCGAAGGCGCCCACGTAGATCGGGAGCGTCTGTTGCGGGCGGGGCTCGAACGGCAGGTCGTCGAAGCGCCAGCGTTTACCCTCGTAGCCGATCCTGCCATCCTCGCCAGGCGTGGCGGATCGACCTCGATGCCCTCTTCGAAGAGCGAGGGCCGGTAACGACGCTCGAAGCCCAGGGTTTCGAACTCGTGCTGGACGTAGCCCTGCCCCACCCCGAGCACGAACCGTCCGCCGGAGACGAGGTCCACGACCGCCGCGTCCTCGGCCACCCTCAGGGGGTGGTGCATAGGCAGCAGCAACACGTTCGTCCCTATGGTCATCCGGGAGGTGCGGGCCGCTACCGTCGCCGCGACAACCAGCGGCGAGGGCAAGTACCCGTCGTCCACGAAGTGGTGCTCCGAGAGCCAGACACCCTCGTAGCCCAGGCGCTCGCCTTCCTCGATCTCCTCCAGACACTCCGCGTAGAACGCGCGCGTAGTCCGTCAGCGGCAGCCTCTGCCGAAAGTCGTACCACAACCCGAAGGTCGGCGGGGCACCGTCTTCGACCAAACCTCTCCTCCGCATCCGCCTGCCGGCTGAGTTTACACCCGGTGTCTCGCCCGCATCCCGGCGGGCCCGGAGGTCACCCTGGTTCGGCCCTCAAGCTGAGGCAGACCTCGTCAGTACGATAGGGTCTGTCCGACGTAGAGCACGTCCGGATCGGCAATCCCGTTGGCCGCCGCGAGCGCGTCCACCGTCGTGCCGAGGTCCAGCGCGATGTCGTAGAGCGTGTCCCCGGACTGGACGACGTAGGTCCCCCCGACCGCGGGCTCGTAGCTCGTCTGGGCGGCCGTTGCGCGCCATCCACGTCCCGCGCCCGCCCCGTAAGAGGCGTCGTCGTAAGCCGCGTTCTTGTAGGCCCTGCCGCCTCCACCGCCGTAGCCTCTCTCGTACCCGGTATCGTAGCCGGCGCCGTACCGGTCGTAGCCGGCGTTTCCGCCCCCCACCACGCTGTAGTCGACCCAGTCCACACCGGCCTGCGTGAGGCCCAGGTCTTCGGCGGCGCCCTGCGAGAGATCCAGGTCACGGCCGCCCGCGTACGGACCGCGGTCGTTGACCGTCACCTGCACCGAGCGTCCCCCGTAGTTGACCATCAGCTCCGTCCCCAACGGCAGCGTCTTGTGCGCGGCCGTGTACCCGTAGGGTTCGAAGATCTCCCCGCTCGCCGTGGGCGACCCCTCGAATCCGGGGCCGTACCAGGAAGCCAGGGCTGTATCGGCCTCCGCGCGACCGTTCCCGACCGCGACGAAAGCGCAAGCAAAAAGCAAGATCCAGAGTAGACGTGACAACTTAAGCAAAACGCAATCCCCCTCCGTGTGCGTCAGCTTTACGTGTATCTTCAGTTCACCATGAAGGTGTAGCGCGAAGAGTATTGGGGCTACCCGGTGTCGATTCAAGGGGGTTTCGGGGGTTATCACGCCGCGATAATCCGGGGCGAAGATACCGCGGGCTGCCCCCTTCCACGGTTCCAGGGTCTGGCACGAGAACGGCTTTCCCATGCGGATTGTGGGCGAAACGGTAGCGACGTGAGACATGCGGGGGTGATGTGTTAACATCCGATTCGGCACGAAAATATTCGCGTGATAACCCGGGAGGGGGGCTATCTACACGGTCGAAGAAGTCAGCGAGCTGCTCGGGATCCCGCGTCCGACCCTCTACCGTTACCTGAGGGAATACTCCATCCCCAACCTGCGGCAAGGGGGAAGGATCTCGATCCCGGAGGACTCTTTCGAGCGGATCCGGCTGGCCCGGGACCTCCACAAAGAGGGTCTCGGGACGACTTCGGTGCGCAGGGCGATGCGGGAGGACAAGAACGCGTCCGAGACGGAGGACCTCAGGCAGCGGGTGGACGGCCTGCACGAGATCCTGGAGAACCTGCGCGGGACGTCGGGCGACCGCTCCTCGAGCACGGAGGTCGCCCTCACCTCCCCCGCCCTGCAGACCATCCTGGCCCGCCAGAGCCTGCTCATGTCCGCCGTCTTCCAACTGACGGAGTTGGTGGAGGACCTGACGCCCGCGAGCGGCAAGCGCCGGAGGCCCGAGTTCGGCAGCCTGGACACCGAGGTCGTGGACCTCGGATCGGTCCCCCAACGTCCCGCGGCTCGAGAGCCTGGCGCTCCGGGAGGTTACAACGAAGCTCCGGCCCGGAGCAGGCCGGAGACGGTAGCCCTCGATAGTCCAGCCGCGCCAGATGGCGGGTTCGGCGCCCTGCGTCGCCGGCGTCGGCGGGGTGTCATCGGGCTCCTCGCGGTGCTGGCGCTGACGGTCTGCCTGCTTTTGGCCCCTCCCACCTTCATCGACGGCGAGGACCCGCAATCCGGTGCCTCGAACCCCCGCGACGCGCAGGGTCCGCCGCCCGAAGCTCGGGACCAGGCCGCCGTTGGACCAACAGCCTCCGGCGGCCGCGAGGCCGGGAACGCCGCCGACGGGGAGAACGCCGAGGGCCAGGTAGCCTCTGTGAGCACACCCGAAGCCCCCGGGACCTCTGGCGACGGGGTGCCCGACGTCTCAGGGCGGAGCATCGAAGAGGCCGCGCGCCTCCTCGGGGAGGGCGGCCTCACGGTCGCCGCCATAAAGACCGTGTCGAGCGCCCAGCGGGCTGGCACCGTCGTAAGGACGGAACCAGCGGCGGGTTCCCCCATTCGATCGGATACGCCGGTGGTCCTGGTCATGAGCGGCGGTCGTGGGGACGCTCCGCCCGAATCTCCGGGCTAACGAGGATTCAGGCTAGCGGGCCCTGGTACTCCTCGCACCCGCAACTCGCTTCTATGGCATACCCGACGGTCCTTTCGGGGTCGCCACGCGGTATGAGAACTGTTCACCGCAACAGGTAGCCGGGACCCAGCGGATCGTCCCGCTCGAGGACAAACTGATGGTGCCCCGTGAGGTGCGCGCTGCCCTCGACCTCCGTTACCACGGCGGGGACGTCGCCGACCTCTGTTACCTCGACCACGCGCCCCCCGAAGCGCGTCCCGACGATGCTGGCGTGCTCTAGCCACTCCCCCATTGCCAGTTCCCCGTCGGCGTAAAGGAGGGCCAGTCGCGCCGAGGTCCCGCTGCCGCAGGGCGAGCGATCCACCTCACCGTCGGCGAAGACGGTGACGTTGCGCTGCGCGAAACCGGTGCCCTCGACGCCTTCGAAGAAGATCGTGCCGTAGATGTCCCGCAGCCTCGGCTCCAGAGGATGGCAGATCTCCGCGGTGGCATTGAGGCGGTCCTTGATCTCCCGCCCGATCTCGACGAAGCGGGACAGGTTGGCGGGCTCGACGGCGAGCCCCAGAGAGCCCGCTTCGACGCTCGCGTAGAAGGCGCCCCCGAAGGAGACAGCCGCGAGGACGTCGCCGGCGGATTGCGTCGTCACGGGGAGCGCACGCGAGTGGACGAAGGATGGCACGTTGCGGAAACGCACGGAGACCGGACGCCCATCCACGACCCTCGCGAAGACGGGCAGTCGGCCCGAGGGCACATCTACGACCATCTCCGTCTCGGGCTCCGAGGCGGCGACTATCCCGCTCTCTATAGCCCACGTGGCGAGCGCGATGGTGCCATGTCCGCAGGCGGTCGAGAACCCAGCGTTGTGGAAGAACAGGACGCCGAGATCCCCGTCGTCGTTATCGGGCTCGGTCACGAAACAGCCGTACATGTCGGTGTGGCCCCTGGGCTCGTAGACTAAAAGGCGCCGCACGCGATCCAGGTTCTCTATGGCCCACGCCCGCTTGTCGAGTACGGTCGCGCCGGGGATCGGCCCCACGCCACCGCTCACGATCCGGAATGGCTCGCCGGCCGTGTGGTAGTCGGTGGCGCCAACCGATAGTGCCTGGTCGTCTATCTGCACGAACCTTCCTTTCTACCCTTATTCGGTGGGCCCCAGAGCCAGCTTGCTCGCACCGTGGTCCCCTTCTCCTGCCACCGGGAAATGCAGCCGCGCCGGGCGCTCTTCCTCGAGTACGTCGGGTTCCAGGCCGCACGCCCACAACGCACGCTGGTAGTGTTCGATGTGCGCGCCCGGTTCGCCGGCGATTTTCCCTCGTCCGCTGCGCCGAAAGCCGCGTCCCTCGTAGTGCTTGCGGGCACGAAGGTTGTCGCACTGCCTCCACAACTGCACCCTCATCCTCGACAAGATTACCCGATCCCACCCCGAACCTGGCGGAAACGCGGCCGAACCGAAGGTCACGGGCCCCCGACGGATCACCCACGTAGATCCCGTGCCGCGCGACGCCCATCCTCCCCGATGCGATCGTTCTGCGTTTGGAGCTTTCCGCGCGTACAATCGTGGCTCGTATCGAGCGAAAGGGTTCGGTTTTTGTTGGCATCAGGGGACGCGTGGTCCATGCGTACAGGGGTTCGACCATACGACGATCGAGACGCCAGGGCGGTGGTTGAACTCTCGTTGCGGGCGTGGGCGCCGGTCTTCGCTTCTCTCGAGCGGGCGCTGGGATCCGAGATATTCGAACGGCAGCATCCTGACTGGCGGCAGGATCAGCGGCGGGCGGTGGAGGAGGTCTGCGCCGAGCCAGGGGGACGGGTATGGGTCGCCGAGGCGGGAGCGAGCGTCGTCGGCTTCGTGGCCATCGAACTAGATCATCCAGAGCATGGCATGGGCGAGATATCCATGCTGGCCGTCGACCCCGACCACCAGGATGGTGGCATCGGAACCGCCCTGACCGAATTCGCGCTCGAAAGGCTCAAGGACGCCGAGATGACGGTGGCGATGGTCGAGACGGGGGGAGATCCCGGACATGCCGCGGCGCGGCGCGCGTACGAGAAGGCCGGCTTCGTTCACCTGCCGATAGCCAGGTACTTCAAGAACCTCTAGAGTCGGGAGCGAGGACCAACTAGACCCGAGGCGGAGAGGCTAGGTGAGTAGCAAACGGGCGCCGACGAAGATTGGCACGCACGCCAGCACAATCTTCAGCGGCTGACCCGGATGCCGGGGCACGACGCGGGCGCCGGTACCCCGGCCTCCACGACCAGAAAAGGCGTCATGCGAGACCCACCCCCGACGCCCGTGAGGCCTACCAGGAAACCGACCAGCAGGCCAAGTGGGCGGGGGGTGATCTATCAAGTTCTTCTAGGCCGAGGCGGCCGTCCTCACCGGCTGCAGGTGACCCTGCTCCTCCAGGTAGCGCACGACGCGCGCGGCGCTCTCCTGGGGGGTCTCCTCGTTGGTCTTGATGTGCAGCTCCGGCGTGTCCGGCGGCTCGTAGGGGTCGGAGACGCCGGTGAACTGCGGGATCTCCCCGGTGAAAGCCTTCTTGTAGAGGCCCTTCACGTCCCTGTCGGCGCAGACGTCCAGCGGGGCGTCCACGAAGACCTCGACAAAGTCATCGCCGACTTTGTGGCGTACCTCGTCGCGGACCTCCTTGAACGGCGAGATGGCCGAGACTATGACCCCAACACCGTTGCGCGTGAGGAGGTCGGAGACAAAGCCGATCCTCAGGACGTTGGTGTCCCTGTCCTCCCTCGAGAAGCTCAGGCCCTTGGAGAGGTTGGTACGCACGATGTCGCCGTCCAGCACCTCTACCCTCCCCCGCCGCTCCCGCACTACGCGCTCGACGATCTCCGCTATCGTGGTCTTGCCGGCACCCGAGAGCCCCGTGAACCAGAGCGTGAATCCGCGCCTCTTCCCGTCAGCCACAGCTGTTCCTCCCATCCTCCACGAACCTGCTTTAGTTCGTGCCTACACGTCTGTCTTCCGGACCCCGATGGTCGGGATCAGGCCTGGGTCTTCTGCCCCTCTATGAGCACCTCGATGACCTCCGGGCGCGAGAACTCCGGCGGCGGGTACTCGCCGTCGCGGAGCATCTCCCTGACACGGGTGCCCGAGAAGAACACGTGGTCGTCCTTGTGGTGCGGGCACGTCTTGGTGGTCGCCATCCCGCCACAGTTGAGGCAGAAGAAGGCGTGCTCGAACATGAGCGGGGTGATCCCCAGCTCGTCTTCGTCGAACTCCTCGAAGATGTGCTGGGCGTCGTAGGTTCCGTAGTAGCTCCCCACGCCGGCGTGGTCGCGCCCGATTATGAAGTGGGTGCAGCCGTAGTTCTTGCGGCACATGGCGTGGAAGATCGCCTCCCGCGGCCCCGCGTAGCGCATCGCCGCCGGGAAGACCCCGAGGACGGTGCGGTCCCTCGGGTAGTAACGGCCGAGGATGACCTCGTAGGAGCGCATCCTGACCGCCGCCGGTATGTCGTCGGACTTGGTCTCGCCGATAAGCGGGTTCAGGAGAAGCCCGTCCACGGTCTCGAGCGCGCTCTTCTGGATGTACTCGTGCGCCCGGTGGACGGGGTTGCGGGTCTGGAAGCCGACGACGCGCTTCCAGCCCTTCTCCGCGAAGATCCTGCGCAGCTCGGCAGGCTCGTAGTAGTAGGTCGGGAAGGGCCTGGTGTTCGGTTCTTCCTCGAGCAACGTGATGTCGCCACCGATGAGGGTGTCGCCCTGGCGGTAGAGCGCGGCGACGCCAGGGTGCTCGGCGTCGGTGGTCCTGTAGACCTCGCGCGCCTCGCGCTCCTTGTCGTAGGAGTAGCGGTCCTCGACGGCCATCGTGGCAACGATGCGGCCGTCGCCGTCGACTAGGGCCACCTCGTCTCCCTCGTTCACGTTGGCCGCCTCCTCGTCAGAGATGGCGAGCGTGATGGGCATGCTCCATACCAGGCCGTTCTTGAGGCGCATCGTGTCGACCACGCTCTCGTAGTCATCACTGACCATGAACCCGGTCAGCGGCGAGAAGACGCCCGTGGAGATCATCTCCAGGTCGGAGAGCGTCCTCGGTCCCACCGTCACCCTCGGCAACCCTGCCGCCCGCTCCTTGAGGTCCTCGCGGTCCTCGGCCGGCGCGCGCCGGTCCACCAGCGTGCCGCCGTGCGGGGCGATGGTTACGTGCTCTGTCTCGACGTTCATGTGATGCTACCTCCGGGGCTGTAAGGGCTGAGACTTCGGGGTCGGGGAGCCTGCGCGAGATCCGTCCGGCGAGGCCGGCGGCGCAGTGATCCCAGGGACGCTCGCCGACGATCCAGAGCCGCAACTCGTCGGCGTAGCCGCGCGTGATCTCGAGGAACCGCTCGTAGCCCATCCCGGCGCTTTCGAGGTCGTCTCCCCACCTGTCCCACAGGGGATCGGCGACGAACCGCGCGTCCGAGACGACGCGGGCGCCCTCTTCGGGCGACTCGTCGAGCAGGGCACGAGTATCCGCCCTGAGCTTGGCAGGCTCCTCGGGCAGCGTTAGTCTCTCGCGCGCGTCCAACACATTCAACACTAGTACCTCACCGCTTCGTGCTCGACCGGGGCGCGGTCCGTCCCGGCGTAGTTGCTCAGGTGCTCCTCGTAGTCTATGAAGAGCGGGGCGTCGGGGTCGAAGGCCCGCTTCAGGCTCTTGAAGGCCACCCGTCTTGTCCAAAGCGTCTAGCTTATCCAATGCCTGCGGTTTGTCAAGCGGACGGGTAGACAATTTCCCCCGCACATGCTCGAAGGCCTCAAGGCCCTCTTCGGTCCAGATCAGGACGCTGGAGTAGCCGTCGGCGCTGCCGACGCTGCCGACGGAGATGTCGGCGGCGTGGCCCAGGAAGTCCGCGCACTCGTCGCAGCCCTTGAGCGCCGCGCCGTGGAAGTCGCGGATCGGCTCCTCGAGGAGCGTCGCGCCGTCGAGGTCCTGGACGAAGAGCTTGCCGCGGATGATGTCGACCTTGCCGACGTCGTCCAGGTCCACGCCGCGCTTGTCCTGGATCTCCTCGAGCATCAGCTTCTCGTAGTTGAAGCTCTTGGTGCAGAGCAGCGCGATGGTCAGCACGATGGCGTCGACCTGCGACGCGCCCCACGTCCACGGCCGCGCCTGCATCGCCCTTATGCCCTCGATCTCGCACGGCGTGCCGACCACCGCGATGCGCGGGTTCGGCGGCAGGTCGTAGCCTTCGAAGTCGAGGTGCCCCAGCGCCAGCGTCTGGTTGTAGAAGCTGCCGGCGCAGGCGCGCACCTCCTCCGGGGTGCGCGCCAGGAACGCCTCGCCCTTCCAGGGCTCGGTCGCGCTCTCGCGGGCCAGCAGCGCGCCGTCGATCTCGCCGGCCTCCAGCAGCGCGATCAGGAGCGCGCTAACGACGCCGCCGTCCTGCACGCCCGGGATCCGCTGGGTCGACCCGGGCCGTGTAGGTCTCGTGGACGTGCCCGATGCCCGTCGATGCTCAGACCCTGTCCGTTCCCATTTCCGTTCCCGTTGCCGCCGGTGATCTTCCACGTCGCCTCGTACCGCAGGCCGCCGCGGGGGCAGAAGTCCCAGCAGAGCGAGCAGCCGGTGCACATCTTGACCAGCTTCGGCAGGTCGTCGGCGCCGATGCCGATGGAGTCGGACGGGCAGGCGGCGACGCAGACGCCGCACTGCACGCAGCGGTCCGGCGTCGATGACCGCCCGCTCCAGCTCCCAGAACCAGACCTTGCCCGGCGCCTCGTCGATGTCGTTCATCATCTCCCGGATGGCGAAACCGGCCATCAGGCGCCCCGTCCAGTCGCGCCGTTCGCGTTGTGCCGTTGGCCTCCGCAGCGGCTTCGAGCGTCTCGCGCAGCTCGTCGTTCGGCATGCGCCGCGCCCACTCGTGGAAGCGCTCGCCCTCGCGCCGCTCGTCTCCGAAGCGCTCGAAGACGGCGCACCAGGGCGTCCGGCACCTCGTCGGCCGGCTTGGCGCCCTCGACCCAGTCGATGAAGGCGGCGTCGCGGCCGAGACTGCCGCCGAGCCCGATGTCGACCCCCTCGACGATTGAGGTCCTCGTCTTGGCCGTCTCGCCCCGGAAGCCGACGTCGGCGATCTGCGGCTGGGCGCACGAGGCCGAGCAGCCGGAGAAGTGCATCCGGACGACCTCCTGCCCGACGGTCCCCGACCCGCTCGTCCATCTCGTGCGCCCACTCGACCGCCCGGATCTTGGTCTCGACGATCGCCGAAGCGGCAGAACTCGTTGCCGGTGCAGGCCACCACCCCGCGCTCGAAGGCTTCGGGCTTGGGCGAGTACCGTTGCAGCAGCGGCTCGGCGAGCAGGTCGTCCAATCTGTCCTCCGGGACGCCGGTGATGATGAGGTTCTGGTCGGTGGCGAGGCGCATCTCGCCGTCGCCGTACGTCTCGGCCAGCCGCCGGCCTCCTCGAACTGTTCCCCGCTCATCCGGCCCACGGTGACGTTGAGCCCGACGTAGGAGAGGCGGTCGCGAACCGCCCTACCTTCTGGGGGTGGACGCCGATGTGGTCGCCGCGGTAGCGCTTGGTGAGGTGCTCGCCGGCCGGCGTCAGCTCGACGGCGACGCGCTCTGCCAGCTCGTCGCGGAAGCCCTCCGGACCGAGCTCCTGCACCAGGTAGCGCATGCGGCGGTCCAGCGGTTCTCGCGGTTGCCGAGCTCGCCGAAGAGCTGGGCGACGCCGCGCGTGATCTCGACCGCGTCCTCGGGCCGGACGAAGACGTCGATGTCGGAGGCCATCCGCGGCCCGTCGGAGAGCCCGCCGCCGACGAGCAGGTTGAAGCCGAGCGTGCCGTCGTCCAGCCGGGCCGGGACCAGGCCGATGTCGTTGATCTCGGCCTGGGCGCAGTCCTCGCGGCAGCCGGTGACGCTCATCTTGAACTTGCGCGGCAGGTTGGCGTACTCGCGGTTGCCGGTGAAGAAGTCGCTGATGGCCTGCGCCACCGGGTAGGCGTCGATGACCTCGTCGTGCCCGAGGCCGGAGACCGGGCAGCAGAGCACGTTGCGCGCCGAGTCGCCGCAGGCCTGGACGGTGGTGATGCCGACCTCCTCCAGCCGGCGCCAGATCTCCGGCACGTCGCGCATCTTGATCCAGTGCAGCTGGATGTCCTGGCGGGTGGTGAGGTCGAGGTAGCCGTCGCCGAAGAGCGGGTTGGGGATCGGCCCGCGGGCGAACTCGTCGGCGATCTCGCCGATGACCTGCGCCTGCTGCGGCGTGAGCACGCCGCCGGGGATCTTGACCCGCAGCATGAAGGCGTCGCCGCCCTGCCGCTGCGGGTAGATCCCGACCCACTTCAGGCGCTCCACCTCGCCGGGGACCTCGTGCATGGCGGAGAGGTCTTTGGAGTAGGTGTCAATGATGGCCGGTAGACCTCGAGCGGGTGCCGCTCGAGCTTTATCTGCTCGACCTTGTTGAGGGTCTGGCCTTCTCTGAGAAAGCGCATGCGAAAAGATACCTCTTGAAAAGTTTGTGCGGCTACGCGTCGGACCTTCGGGCGCTCGCGGCTAGGAGACCGCCCGTTCGGCCTTGCCGTTCGTCCAGTGGAGGCCGCACTCGTTCTTGTCCAGCCCGTCCCAGCGGCCGGCCCTGGCGTCCTCGTCCGGGTGGACGGGCCGCGTCTGCGGCTCGCACCCGATGCTCCTGTAGCCCTGGTGCAGGAGCGGGTTCACGGGAACGTCATGCTCCCTGACGTAGTCCCACACCTGCTCGTCCGTCCAGTGCGGGAGCGGCGCTATCTTGACGGCCCCGTAGCGCTCCTCGCAGGCGACGACCCTCGTGCCGGCCCTCTGCGGTGTCTGCTCACGCCGGATGCCGGTCATCCAGGCGTCGTAGCGCAGTAGCGCCCGCTGCAGGGGCTCAATCTTGCGCACCTGGCAGCACAGGTCCGGCGTGCAGGTGCGCATCTGGTCTCCGTAGCGCTCGACCTGCTCCTCGACCGTGAGCGCCGGCCGCAAGACCTCTACGGGCAGCTTGTAGCGGCGCATGACCTCCTCGCGGAACTCGGCCGTCTCCTTGAAGATAAAGCCCGTGTCGATCGTCAGGACCGTGACCTCGTTGGTGATCTTGGCGATCATGTCGAGAAGCGCCATGCCCTCGCCCCCGCCGAAAGACGCCGAGAGAGCGAGCCCGCCTCCGTAGGTGTCGACGGCCCACTCGATCACCTCGCGCGGGTCGGCCCCTTCGAGGCGTTCTGCCTCCCACTCGATGCGGTTGGGGCCCGGTAATATCGTCTTCTCTTGCTGCCAACGCAGGGCTTCGGGCATCGCGTCCCTCCAATAAAAAGTGTGCTCGTGGGTCAGGATCGAGATCGGGCGCGCCCGCTACATCGTGCGCCCGAGCGAGGGGCCAAAGACATTCGCCCCGCCGCCAGTCCCTGCGTGCCTGGATACTCCATGTGCCGGATAGTAAGCACTGAAAGCCGATACGTCAACAAAACTCCGACAATTTTTGTCGGATTTAACGAATCGGGGGTAAATTCGGTCGCGATGACGGGTCTTTGGCCCGGCCCGCTACCGCAGTCTAGCTCCTGTTTTCGGTGGAGGCGAGAAGGGGGACGGAGAGCAGCACGCCATCACCGAGACCGCTCTAGCGGAAAAGGTCTCTGTCGGGCGGCATGATCAGGGCCCGGGAGGTACCGGTGCCGGCCCGGTAGTCGTATCCGCGCACGATGGCCACCGGCACGCCGTCTGTCTTGCCCATCACGAGCTCGGCGGCGGAGGCAAGCTCATCGGCCTCGGCGAGCACGCTCGCCTCCATGGGCCTCCCGTGGGGATCCCTCTGCCCCCGATAGTCGGCGAGGGGCTCCAGGCCGGCAATGCCGACGGCGACGTCGACGATGCCCTCGCGCCAGGGCCGGCCGAAGGAGTCGGAGATCACGACGGGTGTCTCCAGGCACAGCCTGGTGGCTAGGGCCTCGCGAAGCCGCGCGGCGGAGGCGTCGGGGTCCGCCGGCAGGAGGCACACCGTTTCCGCGTCGGGCACGTTCGAGGCGTCGACACCGGCGTTGGCGCACACGAAGCCGTGGTGGGTCTCGGAGATGATGATGCCGCGGGCCATGCGGACGATCCGGCGGCTCTCGCGAAGGACCACCTCGAGCTGCCGCGGGTCCTTGCCGTGCTCGGCGCCAAAGCTCACGGCCAGCACGGAGGGCTCGACGGTCGCGAGGTCCACGAGCCGTCCCTCGGCCTTGCTCACGACCTTGTGCGTCACGACGAGCACGTCCCCCGCCCGAAGGTCCTCCCCGGCGGCCCCGGCTATCAGGCCCGGCAGGTCGTCGCCGGGCCTGATCTCGGGGATGCCCCGGACGGGCAGCAACTCGATGCCGTTCATGATCCCTTGCTCTCCGACTCGTTCAGCTGCGCGAGATCTCCGGCGGTGTCGAGGTCGAAGGCAAGGTGTGACCGCTCGCAGATCGTAACGTCCAGGCCACGCTCGTGCGCCGCGGACAGGTGGGCCTCGAAGCTGCCGATCCCAAAGGCGAAGGGCATGGCGTCGGGGGGACGCATGAGGAGGGCGTTGGTCCCCGAGCGGACACCGTCCGGGGAGATCGTCACGGAGGGAGGATCCCCCGCGGCCCCGAGAAGCGCCCGGACGTCTTCAGGGTCGAGCAGCGGCAGGTCGGCCGGCATTACCAGCAAGGCGGCGGCGCCCTGCTCCACGGCCCACGCGCGGCCTTCGTCGAGCGCGGGGTTCAGGCCCCGGCTCTTCTGCACGAGCGGGGTCGCCCCGCGGCCTTGCGCCTCCTCGAGCACGATCCCGTCGGGGCTGACCACGCAAACGCCCCCGACGCCAGCGTCGAGAAGAGCACGCACGACCCGGCCCATCATGTACAGGGTCAGACCCGCGCGGGCAAGCGGGTCCATCACCGGCTCAAGCCGGCTCTTGGTCCCCCGCAGGTCCTTGACCGGCACCACCGCGAAGACGTCCGCGGACCGGCTCACCGGTCGGCCAGCCCGGCGCCGAACTCAATGACCTCCGCGGCCAGGCGCGCCCGATCGGGCTCGTCGCGCATGATCGCGCCCGTCGCGAGCACGCGCATCCCGAGGGCCTCGATGGCCTCCCGCTGCGCCGCATCCGCCCGGTCCACGACCATCCCGTCCACGAGGCCCGCGTACATCCTGGCGACGCCGGTGGCGGAGACCCCGTGGCCGAGAGATGCGAGCATCCTGTCCGCCGGCCCCTTGAGCGCCCGACCTCCCACGATGGGGCTAACGGCCACCTTTGGCGCGGGCGCGGTCAGCAGCGCCTTGCGCATCCCGGGGACGGCCAGGATCGGGCCGACGCTGACGACCGGGTTGGAGGGACAGAAGACTACGAGGTCAGCCCCGGCCAATGCCCCGAGTACCGCGTCGGTCGGTCGCGCGGCCTCGATGCCCCGCAGCTCCACGCCGAGCACCTCGTCGTTCTGTCCGCGGCGAACAAAGTAGTCCTGGAACTCCAGCGATCCCTCGGGGGTGGTCAAGACGGTCGCGACCGGCTCGTCGCACATGGGCAGGACGGAGCTCTTTATGCCGAGCGCCGCCGCGAGATCGGCGGTGATCCCGCCCAGCATCTCCCCAGCGCGCAACCGCGAGCTCCTGAGTATGTGGGTCGCAAGATCCCGATCCCCGAGTTTGAACCAGGCATCCTCGCCGTAGTTGGAGATCATGCCAAGGGCGGCGAACGACTCGCCGGCGATGCCCCAGCCGGTTTCGGCGTTGGCGATCCCGGCGAGGGTGTACATGACGGTGTCGAGGTCGGGGCAGACGTGCAGGCCCCAGAGGTCGAAGTCGTCGGCGGTGTTGACGACGACGGAGAGATCCCCAGGGGGCAGAGCGGCCTGCAGACCCGCTGCCAGCTTCGCGCCGCCGACGCCACCGGCGAGGGCGCAGACCTTCATCGGGAGCACATCCTCAGGCGGGCCGCCCGAGCGCGTAGCCCATGATGGCGACGAGGCTCAGGACGTCCTTTATCTGCCCGCCGACGGCCATCTCCAGGGCCTCCTGGATCGGGACGCGGCGCACCTCGATGACCTCGCCGTCCACGGGCGCTGGCTCGCCGGGCACGAGGTCCGTCGCCAGGAACCACACCGCGTACTCGTCTGCAACAGAGTTTGAGAGGTAGGCGTGGCCCATCATCTGCCAGTTCTTGGCCTCGAACCCGGTCTCCTCCTTCAGCTCCCGCCTGGCGGCCTCCAAAGGCTCCTCCCCCTCCGGGCATCCACCCTCCGGTATCTCCCAGGAGTACTGCTCCAGCGGGTAACGATACTGGCCGACCAGGTAGGTGTGATCGTCCTCGACCGCCAACACGCCGACGGCGACGTTCTTGTAGTGGACCACCCCGTAGATGCCGGGCTCCCCGTCCGGGCGAACCACCTGGTCTTCGCGGACGGAGATCCAGGGGTTCTCGTAGACCCGCCGCGAGGAGACCGTTCGCCACGGGTTCTCGGCGACGTCCCGCCTCACGCCGCGCCTCTACCGCGCCGCGGTAACCGCCAGGCCCTGGCCTGCCTCCGCAGACCCGGCCTCCACTGTCTACTCTCCAGCCTCGGCATCGGGCTGCTATCTTAGCATCGTGGAGATCCTGGTCGCGCAGCGTCTGGAGAACCCCGAGGACGGCTTCGGGCTGCAGCAGGCGGTGCTGGAGGAGGTCGGCGACGGCGACCGGGGACCGGCGGCCCTGCTGTGGTCCTCGACGCGCTACGTCGGCGTCACCCGTCCGGAGACGCGCCTGCCACACTTCGCGGAGGCGAAGTGGGTCGCCGAGGACTCGGGGTTTCCCGTCCTGGTGCGCAACTCGGGGGGTGGCGCGGTGGCGGCGAACGAGGGCTCCATCTCCTTCTCCCTGATCCTCCCCGTCCAGGACCTTCGCCAGGGGCTCTTCGAGCGCTACGTCGAGGGGATAGACCTCATCTCCGCGGCGCTCCGGCGGATCGGGGTTGCGGCCGAGGGCGGCGAGGTCGAGGGCGAGTTCTGCCCGGGCGCCCACTCGGTGCGGTCCGGCGGCCCGAGGGGCGTCAAGCACGCCGGTCTCGCCCAGCGGGTAACGCGTCGGGCCGCCCGGATGGAGACCCTGATCCTGGTCTCCGAGACCGCCGAGGTCGTCCGGGTGCTGGAGCGGTTCTACGGCGCCCTCGGCCTCCCGTTCAGATCCGAGAGCGTCGGGGACCTGCCGGCCGGTGTCGGGGACGTTACGGAGGCGCTGATCGCCGAGGTCAAGGACCGCTACGGCGGAGTGAGACGCAAGATCTCGGCCACCACCCTGGACAGGGCGCGCTCGTTGCGCGGGAGTTGGGACGCTGCTCCAAAGTCCCCGGCGGACGGTCCGTGACTACCCGAGTCCGGCCTCGCGGGCGCGGACGATGGCCTGGGCGCGGTCGGCGACCTGCAGCTTGGTGAAGATGTTCGAGACGTAGTTACCAACGGTCTTGGTGCTCAGCGAGAGTTGCCTCGCGATGGTGGGGTTGGGGTGGCCCTGGGCTATGAGGCGCAGGATCTCACGCTCCCGATCGGTGAGCGTTGGGAAGATTTGCGGCGAGGCGTTCGGGGCTGAGAAGTAGGCGAGCACCTTCTCGGCAACGGCCGGGCTGAAGATGGCTTCGCCCCGGCCGACGGCCCGGATCGCCCGCACCGTCTCCTCCTCGTCGGCGTCCTTGAGTACGTAGCCGCGGGCGCCGGCCCTGAGCGCCATGAAGACCGAGTCTTCGTCCTCGAAGAGCGTGACCACGAGGACGCGCAACTCTGGGCTGTCCCGCAGTATCCGGCGCGTGGCCTCCATGCCGCCCATCCCCGGCATTTGCAGGTCCATCAAAACCACGTCCGGATTCAGCTCCTTGGCGCGAACGACGGCCTCCTCGCCCGTTGCGGCCTCGCCCACGACCCGAAAGTCCTGCACGGAGGCGAGCAGCGAGATCATGCCCTTCCGGAAGAGCGGGTGGTCTTCGGCGACGAGAACGCGCAACGGATCCACGGTTTACTCCTCGACCGTCCCAGAGAGCGGGAGCCGGACCAGCACCCGTCGTCCCCCGTCCGTCGGCCGGCCCGACGGCACAATCCCCGCCGAGTTCCTCCGCCCGCTCGCGCATCGATAGCAGGCCGACGCCCGTAGGGCGGGTCTCGGTAAGCCCGACGCCGTCGTCTGTGACCTCCAGGCGCACCTCCTCGCCCACGGCGAGCCGCACCGAGCAGGTCCTTGCCCCGGCGTGACGGGTTACGTTGTTGAGGGCCTCCTGCGAAATGCGGTAGACCGCGACCTCGACGGCGGCCGGCAGCGGCGACAGGTCGTCGTTCTGCGGGGCTTCGTAGTTGATCCTCAGCCCCTCGCCCTGCGCGGCGTGCCGTTCGCAGAGGCGGCCCAGGGCGACGACCAGGCCCAACTCGTCGAGGGCGGGAGGACGCAGATCGTAGACCAGCCGCCGGATGTCGCCTATCGCGGCCCGCAGCTCTTCTTTCAGCTCGACCACGAGGGCGTCGGCGGCGTGCGGGTCGCTCGGGATCAGCTTGCGCAGGACGCCGGCCTGAATGTTCAGGCCCGCGAGCTGCGCGCCTAGCCCATCGTGCAGGTCGCGGCGCGAGCCGGCGGCGCTCCTCCTCGCGGGCCGTCACCAGCCGCTCGCGCGAGCGCTGCAGGTCCTGCGGTCAGCCGCACGGCGTGCGCGGCCACGCCGGCCTGAAGGGCCAGGTCAGACGAGCAGTCGCCGGTCGGCCGCGGAGAAGCCGTCCTCCCCCGGCCGCGCGCCGAGCAGAAGCTCGCCGACGGGCTCCCTCTGGTAGGCCAGCGGCAAGCGCAACGGTTCTTGACCGGGTCTCCGGCGGAGGCGGTGATCCTGGCCGCGCCGCCGTCGCCTTCCAGCGCGATGGCGGCGTAGGGGATCCTGAGCGCCTCCTTGAGCGTCTCGACGATGGCCGGCAGCACGGCGTTGGGCGCGATGGCGTCCTCCAGGCGCCGCCCGAGGCGTGAAATCGCCGCGTAGGGATCGTCGCGCTCACCGTACATCAGGCGGTTGACGCCCCGCTGCAAGCGGCCGCGCAGGGGCGCGAACAGGACCGCCACCAGGCCCGTCGCGACGAGCGAGATCGGCAGGCTGTCGCTCGCCGCGCTGAATAGCATCCCGAGGTAACCCACGACGAAGACGTACAGGCCCACGACGCTCGCGGTCAGCGCGCCGTAGACCAGGGCGCGGTTGATAACGAGGTCTATGTCGTAGAGCCGGTGCTTCAAGACGGCGACGCCGACCGCCACGGGCACCACCGCGTAGGTCAACAGCCCAACGTTCTGGAGCAGCGACAGCCAGTTCGGTTGCGGGCTCCCGGAGTCCGCGGCCTCGGGCGCGAAAAGGAGCGTGGCGGCGATGATACCGAGGTAGGTGAGGCCCACCAGGGCGACGGCGAAGAGCAGCCATTTGATCTGCTGGCGCGCCTCGCGTCCCGAACGCCGGAAGCGCAAGACGAGGCTCGCGGCGGAACCCAATATGCACAGGGGGAGCAGCATGATCACGGCGATCCCCACATCCCACATCCACGGGAATCCCTCCAGCCCGAACGGGTTGCGCACCCCCTGGAGGTTCCCTAATGAATCGGGATCGAGGATCATGCCGACACTAATGGCCAAGATCGCGGCCCCCGCGAACCAGGCCAGTAGTCGCCACCGCCGGGAAGGGAGGTTGCCGTCGGGGAATACCAGGGGCAGATAGATCCCGAGCAACCCGACGGCGGGCACCCAGAGCCAGACGGTCAGCGCGCTGATAGCCACCGGGAAGGGCAGCGAGCCGGGCTCCATGAGACCGTACTCAGAGTAGGGGCCCGTCAGGATGGCGAGCATCCACAGCAGGCCGTCGGCCGTGCAGATCCACCCGACGGGGTTTCTGGGATGCCTGGAGATAATGAGGGCGCCCACAACCGGAAAGGCCAGGAAGGGAAGGAAGATCAGGAGCGCACCGAACCCGCCGGTCCCCCAGCTAGTCGAGTCCTGCGCGGAGTTGGCGACAAGGTACAGCGCCACGGTCGCGATGAACAGGGCCACGGAGAGACCGGCGAGCGACCAGGCGAGCCAGGCCGCCGGCGTCGCCGCGAGCCGTCGCCCGCCCGAACTCCGCCCGCCTTCGACCAACCCGCCGCGGGTCATCCCAAACTCCCCGTTCGCCTGCCGTGGGGCATAGCGGTCCGATGCTCAGCGAT
This sequence comes from uncultured Rubrobacteraceae bacterium, assembly GCA_963769655.1. Classification (GTDB taxonomy): domain Bacteria; phylum Actinomycetota; class Rubrobacteria; order Rubrobacterales; family Rubrobacteraceae; genus CAVYMT01. Next base: position 148,926 of record CAVYMT010000010.1, read on the forward strand.
CGTCCCGACGGCCGTCGATCTCGACCTCGGCCTCGACCTCGACCGGCATCCCCATGGGCAGCTCCGCCATGCCCACCGCCGACCGCGTGTGGTCACCGACCTCGGGGCCGTAAACCTCGAGGATCAGGTCCGAGAACCCATTGATGACGTTCGGTTGCCGGTCGAAGCCGGGCGCGGAGTTGACCATCCCGAAGACCCGCAACCACCCCGTGACCCGGTCGAGGTCGCCAAGGGCGCGCTCGAGGCTGGCGAGCATCGCGAGCGCGGTCCGGCGGGCCGCCTCGTAAGCCTCCTCTTCCGAGACCTCCGTGCCGACCTTGCCCAGGGGATGGGCCAGAGATCCGTCGCGGTTCACGGGACCGTGGCCTGAGGCATAGGCGCGGTCGCCGCGCACCCGCACCCACGAGAAGGGCAACACGAGCCCCGGCGGCACCTTCGTGGGCTCCGGCAGGACGAGCCCGAGCTCTCCCAGTTTTGCTTCGATCTCCACTACCCGCTCCTCTCCTCGACCCCGCTAGGGCCTAGATCAAGCACCGCTCAGGTGGCTAGCTTTCTCCCGTCGGGACCGATGGGCAGGTCCTCCGCCTCCCGCAGGGTTACGACGATCTCCTCGGGGGCGTTGCGGGCCACCACGTACTCCAGCGGCTCGCAGTCCGCCGGGCAGCGCACCACGTGCGCGAGGTTCGCCGGGATGTAGGCGAAGTCGCCCGGGCCTCCCTCCACGTAGTCGTCCATGGCCTCTCCGCTGTAGGAATAGCCTCGACCCCGCAGGACGTACACCACGCTCTCGCAGTTGGTGTGCATGTGCAGGCTCGAATGGGCGCCTGGCGGCACGCGGTGCTGGGACATAAAGATGCCTTGCGACCCCACGGTCTTCTGGGTGACCGCATCCACGCCGAAAACGCCCTGCGGGAGCGTCTGGTCTCCGGAGCCCAGCCTGACGACCTTTATACCTTCGCCCTCGACCAAGGGCTCGACCGGTTCACCTGCTGCCACGCCGACCTGCCTGTCCTCGTCGCTCACCTGCGCCTCCTACCTGCCGGGTTGGTTGTGTGCCCGCTGGGCGACAGCGTAGGCCCGCCGCCGACGCCACGCATCGCGCAAACTACGTAGTCGAGTAAACGAGCATCCCGCAGCCCGTAGCTCGGCAGCCCGTCGGTCTTGCGGCCAGGGTCATCCATTCGTGCGGATTTCGTTCGAGGGAGTCGCCCGCGCGGGTGGCGCGGGTCAGCGTCGTGCCGGCGCCATCTCGCGATCAAGCGGGTTTACGCCTCCACGCTCCCAACATCAGTGGCCACAGAAAGTAGTACCGGTCTCCAGGCGCCTCGTTCATCTCTTCGAAGAAGGCCTGGCTCCTGGCCTCGGTGGTGATGCCCAGTTCGAGCGCCCGCGGTAGCACGCTGCGGTAGACCGCCTGGACCATACCGCTGGTCTGCTCTAGCGACATCAGGTGGCCCGCCACGTCGGTGCCATCCGGGGGACCAATGCCGGCCTCGGCAAAGTAGGCCGGAAGCTTGTGGCCGATCCTCGTGTCCCTGCCGCTCCTGCGATACACCTCGAAGAAGACCTCGTCGAACTCGGCGTAAGCCCCGAGCTCCGGGTAGCAATCCATCGTACGGAAGTCGTAATCCTGGATAACGACGTAGCCGCCCGGCCTGGTCCAGCCGTACAGCTTGCGGAGCACGCCGACCGGATCCTGCACGTGGAGCAGGAGCAACCTGGCGTAGGTTACGTCGAAGGGTTGCCCGGCTACGTCGTCCATCGATTCGACGTCGCCCTCGATGAACGCGAAGGTGCTCTCCGTCGTGGCGTTCAGGACTTCGAGCACCTCTTGACCGAGCTTGCCGTCGACGTCGAGGCCCGTGACGTGCCCGCTTTCGCCGACCGTCTCGCCCATCAGACGCATCGCTTCACCTGGCCCGCAACCGACGTCCAGGCAACTCATCCCCTCTCGCAGGCCGATTCGCTGCAAGATCTGCTCCGTTGAGGCTTCCCATACCCTGGCTTGTTGACGGAGCCGCTGGTACTCCTCCGAAGTCCTCCCCATTACGTAGCTGTCGAGGGATTCGTTCGAGGGTTTCCGCAACATGGTCGTCCTCCCTGCTGGGGGTCCTGCCAGGTGATCCGTACCCGTCTTGTAATCATTAGGCCAACCTGTGGCCCTGTCAAGGCTTGGGGACGGCATAGCGTGAGGGGTCCCTGGCGACCATTGACCCGATTCCACGGCAACGGCTCACCCCGTGGCGGGTTCTCTGGCGACGCGGTCGGCCGCCGGACCTCCGTATCCGGCGCTCGCGAAGAGCGCCAGCCCGATCAGGAACCACGTACCGGTCCACAACGACTCGGTCAGTTGGGTCGGTCCGCGGTCGGCGAACGCGACAGGTAGGAAGAGGACGAACAGCAGATACAGGCCCTGGATCAGAGGCATGAAACGCCAGGGACCTCGGAGGCGCCGGGCCACCGCCACAGTTATACCCGCCAGCAGGCCGCCGACCGTAGAGGTGATGCCGCCTATGGGGATCAAGGCATCCGCGACGAGGCTCTCGGAGATCAGGGAAAGGCCCAGCGCCGCCGCCAGAACCGCCCATCCGAACAAGAAGATGCCCAGCGAGACCTTCCCTAACCATCCGCCCCCCGCTCCGGCCAGCATCAGGCCAAGGATCGCGGTGACGTAGCAGAGCTGGGCGACGAAGAACATCGTCTGGTTTGCGGTGAACAGGGCCCCCTCGCCGGGCGGGAAGAGGTTGTAGGCGTACTCGACGAACAGGGCGACGAGCCACAAAGAGGCGCCGAACATACCCGCTTTGCCGGCGGTGCGGACAAGGCCTGCGTTTTTCATGGTCTTTGCTCCCTTCACGCGACGCTGGCATCAGGTGGCGAGCGATGCGGTTCGCGAGCCGACCGCGATCTCGTCTGCGTCAGCACCGCCAGCCCCAGGAGCGCGCTGAAGATTCCCCAGGCCGCGTTGAGCAGCAGGTTGGGCTGGCCGAAGGCCACGACGAACCCCAGCTCACCCACCAGCGGGCACAGGCCCACGAGCAGCGGCGTGAACGCCGCCCAGCCCCGCCAGCGACGCGCGGCGATCACGGCGATGCCGGTCAGGAGCGTGAAGACGGCCGCGATCAGGCGGCCGAGCAGGTAAAGCAGGGCCACTCCCGCCTCCGGGTCGAGGAGCGGCCCGACACCTGCCACGGTCTGCCCGGCGCCGAGCACCATGAGCGCGTAGCCCAGCACCGCCACACCGAAGACGGCCTTGCCGAGCCGTCCGTCGAGCGCGCCTCCCCACGCGATGCCGAGGAAGCCGACCAGGAGCAAAGCCAGCGTGACGGTCGCCAGCGCACCGCCGATCGCGAATGCCGGCGTGCCCGGCACGTTTAGCTGGGGGACGAGGATACCGACGATCCCCGACACGAACCACAACGCCCCGCCGACTATGCCGCAGATCCCCGCGCGTTCCACCCTCGTCTTCGGTCGTTGCGCCACCAATGGCCTCTCTGCCAGGTTGTTCATGAGATGCGCCTTTCGTTAACTCGTTGCTGGCTCGTTTCGGGTGCGGCCGAGTACCGCTGCGTCATGCCTGGGGTGCCTGGGGATCCCGCGTCGCCGCTAACCGTGGGGCATACGCCCGCCGCGACGCCGGCAAGAGTGCCAGGATCAGGACCAGGGCGTAGCCGGCGGTACCCGCGATCGCGGACGCCAGAATCCCTGGCGTGGGCGCGAACGCTAGCCCCGGCGCGGAAGCGAGCATGCTCAACACCGACACGACGCAGGTGAGCACCATGGCCCAGCGCCTCAGGTTCCACAGCCCGGCTGCGGCGGCGAGGCCCGCGGCCCCCATCGCCGCGCTCACGTACACGGCCAGCGCCGGCAACGATCCGACCCGTAGCAGCGGGGACGCCAGGTTGATCGCGCTCAGCAGCGCGAGCATGGCGGCCGCAATCCCCGTGGGAAGCGGTCGTTCTCTGGACATGGTTGTTCCTCCTTCGGGTCTTTACTTGGGCGCCGCAAGCGTAAGGCGCGCACGATCCCGGGCGGTAGAGGGCGTTTTCCCGAACCACTCGGGCAATCTCTCCCGGGAACGCTGGACGCCGGGTTCGCACTTCTGGCTTTGGTGTAGAGTTGGGCGGTGGTCGAGTTCGCCTTCAACTCCTTCGTGACGCTGCTGGTCATCATCGACCCATTGGGCCTCGCGCCAATCTTTGCGGCGCTGACGCGCGGCTACCCGGAGAAGCGAAAGCGGGAGGCCGCGATCCGTGGGACCTTGCTTGGCACGGTCATCCTGCTCCTTTCCGCGTTCGTCGGGGACACGCTGCTCGAAGCCCTGGGCATAGGCATACCCGCGTTCCGGATAGCGGGCGGTATCCTCCTCTTCTTTCTCGCCCTGGACATGATCTTCGCCACCCCCCAGGGCATACGCGCGAGGAGCATCCGGGAACAGGAAGAGGATTCGTACCAAGAGGACGTCTCGGTCTTCCCGCTCGCCATCCCCTTGCTGGCAGGACCCGGTGCGATCACGACGGTGCTCCTTTACACCGGCGAAAGGAGCCCCGCCGAGCTTGGGATCTTCGTGGTCGTGCTCGTGGCGGTCCTGGCTCTCTGTTTGGCCTCGCTCCTGCTCGCGCCTATGGTCATGCGCCTGTTCGGCGAGACGGGGGCCAACGTCCTCTCCCGCGTGCTGGGCGTGCTGCTCGCCGCCCTGGCCGTGCAGTTCGTCATAGACGGCGTCCAGACGAGCCTGGCCTAGAGGAAGCCGTCGGCCATCAGCGCGCGCGGGCCGCGTATATACTCTCCTCCATGTCGGGGGCTCCGATAGTCATCGTCGGCGGGATCGCGTCCTGGCCCGGTAGGTACCGGGAGCTTGCACGCATCCTGCGCGAGTTTTCCGGCTCCGAGGTGCGAATCGCGCGCATCACGCCGCTCGACTGGCTCCTCGGGCGTTTCAGGGGGTACGGGCAGTTGATCTTCGCGGTCGCCAGCGCCGTGGATCGAGCCCTGATCGAGAGCGACGCCAACAAGGCCGTCCTCGTCGGCCACTCGGCCGGTGGGCTCGCGTGCCGGGTCTTTATCGGCGGCGACCCGCCCTACGGGGGCCGGCGCCACTCCGGGCACCGGCGGGTGTCGCACCTGATCACGCTCGGCACCCCACACGAAGTCGCCGACAGGGAGAACCTCGCCTCTATCCGTCGCATGAACGAGCACTTCCCCGGGTCACTGCACGCGGCGTCGGGCCTGCGCTACGTCTCCGTCGCCGGGGGCGCGGCCGACGGCGCCGCCTCGCCACGAACCCGCGGGCGATACGAAAGGCTCGTCGATGACGGCCGGGTGGCCGGCGACGGGCTGGTGCCGGTAGCGTCGGCGTTGCTCCCCGGCTCCGAAGGGCTCGTGCTCGACGACCTGTACCACAGCCAGCGCCTAGGAAGGTGGTACGGCTCCGACCGGGAGACCGTCGAGCGCTGGTGGCCCGAGGATCTTCGGTCCACGACCACGGCCGAGAGGCGTTACGCCGATGCCCGCTGAGGGTCCGCCCGGCGCCCGCCGGGAGTGGGAGTTTCTCGGTTCGGAGGCCGACGCCTTGCGGACCGCGATGCGCCACTTCCCCACCGGCGTTACCGTCGTCACCAGCGGCCAGGAGGAACGGGCCGAGGGCATGACGGCGAACGCCGTGGTCTCCGTCTCCCTCGATCCGCCGCTCTTCCTGGTGAGCGTCCACAAAGACGCCCGCCTGAACCCGCGCATCAGGGAGGTCGGATACTTCGCGGTCAACGTCCTCGCCGACGATCAGGAAGGCCTCTCCAGGCTCTTCGCCTCCCCCGAACGCTCCAGCGGCCATCCGGCGCTAAACTCCCTCGCCGGCGGCTACGGCACGACCGGCGCACCGCTCGCCTCCGGCGCGCTCGCGGTCGTCGAGTGCGAGCTCGATGCCACCTACCCCGGCGGGGACCACGACCTGTTCCTGGGCCGCGTGGTCGACGTGAGGACCGGCGACACGCGCAAGGGCCCGCTCGTCTACCACGAGGGCACCTACCCGACCCTGGGCTCCGCACCGCGCCCCGGAGACTCCGGTGCCTTCGTCGACTCCGTCCGCGGCTTCGACGCCCGCATGGGCCGCGTAAAGCGCCGCTAGGTGGGCTGCTAGGTGTTCCGCAAGGACCTGCTCGAAATCGTGCGCCCCAGGCCCTGGGAGACCGAAGGTCCCTTCTTCGCCGGCGGCATAGAAGCGGACGGCGCGATCTTCTCCGGCACGGTCCGCTCGCCGGCTTCCGGCGAGGCGTACAGGGTGAGAGACGGCTACCTGGACCTGCTGCAGGGCCGCATCGGCGGGGACAACATCGCTAATCTGACCAACTTACTCCCCGGCGCCGGCCGCTCCTACGAGCCCCTCTGGCGCGTCCGTTCCCTCACCCTCCTGACCGGCGAGCGGTTCCCGAACGACCGAGAGATAGGGATCATTCGCGACCTCGTCGGGCTCGACCGGGGCGGCCGGCACCTCGACCTCGGCTGCTCGGCTGGCCTCTACGCCCGCAACCTGGCCCACACCCTCGGCGCGAACGGCGAGGTCATGGGCGTCGACATCTCCCCCTCGATGCTCAAACAGGCCGCCCGTCAAGTGCAAGCCGCCCTCGGTACCGGCGCGAACGTCTCCCTCGTTCGGGCCGACGCCAAGCAATTGCCCTTCGCGGACGCCAGCTTCGCCGGCGTCGTCTGCGGCGGCACGCTGAATGAGCTTGGGGATCCCGCGCGCGCCCTCGGCGAAGCAAACCGGGTACTCGAGCCCGGCGGCAGGATCGCCATCATGGGCATCCTGCGCGCCACGACGACCGGCGGCCGACGCCTGCACAGCTTCCTCGGCACCGGAGGCCTCAAGTTCTTCGCCCCCGAAGAGGTCGAAGACCTGCTCACCGGGACCGGCTTCGTCCCCGACCCGCTCCAGATCTACGGTTCGGTATTCTTCGCTGGCGCGACGCGCTAGAAGGGCACGCCGCAGCGGAGGATCACGTTGGCGAAGGGGGTGGCCTCGCCGGTTCGGACCACGAGCTTGGCGCGGGCGACGATGCGCTTGAGGTCCTCGTGCGAGACGAGCCCGAAGTCCGGCAGCCGCTCTTCGAGGAGCGCGTAGACGGCAGGGTTGTCCCTCGATTCCTCGGCGGCGGTGGCGCCCTCTACGACGAGCTCGTCCAGGAGCCCCAGGAGGACGGTCTCGAAGGCAGGCACGCCGAAGCGGAAGGCCAGGTCCACCAGCTCCGGTCCAGGGGGGATCGGGAGCCCAGCATCGCAGACGACGACGAGGTCGGTGTGCCCGAGGCCGGCGAGCGCCCCGGCGAGGCGACCGTTTATGATGCCGCCGCGCCTCACAGGGCCTCCACCGCCTCCGGCGTCGGCAGCGCCCCCTGCGCCCCCTCTTTGGTCACCGCCGCCGCACCGGCCCTCACGGCGTAGGCAACCGCGGTCTCCAGGGTGTCGTCTGCCGCGAGCCTCGCGGCCAGGGCGCCAACGAAAGCGTCGCCGGCGCCGGTCGAGTCCACCACCTCGGCCCGCGGGGCCGGCACGTGGTCGACTCCCGCGCCGGTCGCGAAGATCGCGCCATTTGGACCGACCGTGATCACGGCCGAACGCGGACCGAGGGACAGGAGCTTCGGGGCGGCGGACAGGGCGCCTTCGACCCCGGCGACCCGTGACCCGAGCAGGTAGGCCGCCTCGTGCTCGTTCACGACCAGCGGGTCGAGTTTGTCCAGGAGCTCGCGCGGGACCTCCCGCGGCGGCGCCAGGTTGACGATTGGGCGGGTACCCGCCTCGGCGGCGATCTCGACGCCCCGCAGCACGGATTCGGGCAGGATCTCCATCTGCGCCACGAGCACCGCCGCGCGGCCTATGGTCGCGGAGGCGGCCTCCACGTCCTCGGGGGTCAGGGCGCGGTTGGCGCCGGGAGCTACCGTGATGGCGTTCTCTCCGTCCGGGGTGACGGTTATGAAGGCGGTCCCCGTGAACCATCCGGCCGCCGTCTCCAGGAGTTCGGTGTCCACGCCTTTGTCGGCCAGCGCCTCGACCAGCGGCTCGCCGAAGCCGTCATCTCCGACCCGGCCGAGAAACGCGACGCGGGCGCCCAGCAGGGCCGCGGCGGCCGCCTGGTTTGCGCCCTTGCCGCCGTTGTGGGTCGAGAGCTCGGCGTTCGTTACCGTCTCGCCTGGCTCGGGGCGGCGCTCCACCTTCAGGACCAGGTCCTGGTTGATCGAACCCATAACGAAAACGTCGCTCAACCCGCCTGCCTCCCCGAGATCCACGCACCGTTGTCGGTATCATAAAGGTTCGGCGCAAGCGCCGTCCCCCTCAAGGCTCCTCGCCCTCCCGCAGGCGTCCCACGAGACGCTCGGCGGCGCGGCAACACAGCGCCCACATCGTCAGCGTCGGGTTGACGCCGGGACAGGTCGGAAAGACCGCCCCGCCGAAGACGTAGAGCCCCGGCGTGTCGTGGACGCGCAGCTCGGGGTCGACTACGGACGAGGCCGGGTCCTCGCCCATCCCGCCCCGCCCAGGTCGTGGCTGCAGCAGACGCCCCGGAAGCGCGGGCCGCGCCAGGTCTTCGTCGCGCCCATCTCGTGCAGGATCTCCTCGGCCTTGCCCTCCATCCACCCGGCGAGGCGCCTCTCGTTCTCGCGCAGGTCGTAGGTGATGCGCACCAGCGGCAGCCCGAGGCCGCTCCTGTCGCGGTGGCGCGGGTCGAGGTCGAGGAAGTCGGTCTCGTAGGAGAGAGACTCGGGCTGGAGCCGGATCGGGCAGATGTGCTGCCACCCGCGAAGGTGGTCCTTGTAGCCCCGGCCCCAGCTTGGCACGTCCGGCGGCAGTGCCTCGCGGCTGATCTGGATCGGCAACTGCTGGTTCTCGACGTTCGGCGTCGCCCCCCCGACGAACCCGTGCGCCGCCGAGTCGAAATCCGCCGATACAAAGTCGTCTAGGCCCCACATCTGCGCCGATGGCCCGGTGTGCCGGTTGAAGACGGTGTCCGGAAAGTAGCCGTAGACATCGGCCCACATCTTGGTCATGAAGTGCCTGCCGACCTGTCCTGCGTTGTTGCCGAGCCCATCGGGGTGCCTGCCGTCGCCCGAGAGCAGCAGCAGCCGCACGTTCTCGAAGGTGTAGCCGCACAGGATCACCGTGCGCGCCTCCTGGACACGCGCCACGCCGTTGGCGTCGACGTACTCGACGCCGCTGGCGCGCCCGTCGGCGTCGGTCAGGACGCGCAGGACCCGGCAGTCGGTCCGCAGGTCGAGGTTGCCGGTCGCGAGCGCCTCGGGGACCGAGGTCAGGCCGGGGTGCCATCGTCTCGTCGTTGAAGGGGCCGAAGCCCGCCATCCAGGCGCAGTAGGTGGTCGCCGGGCGTCCAGTTGTAGGGCTCGCTGTTGACGGCGACCGGCGTCGGGTAGGGGTGCAGCCCCATCGCCTCCGTCGCCTTGCGGAAGGATCTCGCTCGCCTTCGGAATGGTCTCAGGGGCGGCATCGGGTATGGCTTGGTCCTGCGGGACGAACGGGTTGGTCTCTCCGTCGCCGGCGACCCCGATCGAGGTACTCGACCGCCGTGTAGTAAGGCTCCAGGTCGTCGTAGGAGACGGGCCAGTCGGCCAGCGTGCACCCCTCCGGCAGGACCCCCTCGCCGAAGCTCTCGCGCACGTGGGTGCGATACCTGAAGTGGTGCGGGTGGCAGCGTCGCAGCGCGCCGCCCCAGTGGATGACCGAGCCGCCGACGCCGTTCATCATGCGCCCAAGCGAGAAGGTGGCCTCGCGGGTGGGCTCGCCCTCGTTTCTGCCGCCAGCGCGGGCGTCTCGCTGAGGAACTTCGGGCCCATGTCGCCCCGGCAGTAGTAGGCGGAGCCGAGCTCGTCCGGCACGAAGTCGCGCTCGGTGCGCCACGGCCCGGCCTCGAGAGCCGACCACGCGCAGGCCCGCGCGGGCCAGGATGGGCGCCACCAGGGCTCCGACGGCCCCCAACCCCACCAGCACCACGTCCGCCGGCCCGTCCGGGGGCTCGGCGCCGCTCTGGGGGTCGTAGCCGGGGATCTCCCCGGGCTCGCACGTGGCAGCCTTCGAGGGAGTATCCACGTCTTCGAGGGACCGGATCTCACCGCCCTTGGTGACGGGCTCGTCGGACAGGTTCTCCTCGGCGGAGTTCTCCAGCCAGACGCCAGGGTGCCCCAGGAACCTCCAGCCCAGCTTGTCGCGGTTGCCGCCGTGGGCCGGGTCGGCGAAGAGCCCTTCTTGCAGGTGGGCGCGCAGCATCTCGAAGAACGCCTCCTGGGATGGCGATGCGGAAGCCGGGCAGGGCGCCCGCCTCCAGCGTCGGCGAGCAGGGCATCTTGACGTTGCGGGTCGCAGTCGGCGAAGGGGGAGCCGTGGAGGCTTCGCGGCGCGCCATCGAGGGCCGCCAGCCCCAGCCGGTAGGCCTCGGCCGCGTCCCGGTAGGCGCCAGCCAGCGCCCGGTCCAGGTAGTCCACCACACCGATCTCCGTTGCCCCGGCACCGTACACGTCGGCCGGGAAAAGTCGCTCGAAGATTGCCGCGGCGGTGCGCGCCTCGTGGGGGTTCAGGGCAACTAGCGGCACGCGGTCCTCCACGGGTGGCTTCTCTAGGGGCCGGGTTCCGTCGGAGTGTCGCGTTCCCCGAAGTGGAGGTAAACGGTCTTCTTGCGCAGGTAGCGTTCGTAGCCGTAGGGGCCATCGTCGCCGCCCATACCCGAGAGCCCATAGCCGGTGTGGAAGCCCTGCAGTTCCTCCGGGCCGATCTTGTTTATGTAGACCTCGCCGAAGTTTATGTCGTCCACCGCCCGCATGGCCTTGTGAAGATCCGAAGTGAACACGTAGGCGGTAGGCCGTAGCTGGAATCGTTGGCGAGGCCCACGACCTCCTCGAAATCGTCGAAGGGTTGGATCGGCAAGACCGGTCCGAACACCTCATTCTGCACGATCTCCATGCTCGTTGTGCGCGCCGGTCAGCACCGTCGGCTCGAACCAGAATCCCTTCTCGAACCTTTCACCCTCAGGCCGGCTACCGCCGAGGACGACCTCGAGCCCCCTCCTGCACGGCGCCCTGCACAAAGGCCTCCACCTTCTCCAGCTCGGGCCCGTTCACCTTCGGACCCATCTGGACATCCTCTCGCGTGGGATCGCCCATCACCAGGGCGGATGCCGACTCGACAAACCGTCTCCACGAACTCGTCGTAGACGCCGCGCTGCACGTAGGTGCGCTCGTTGCACGTGCAGACCTGCCCGCAGTTCATGAAGCGCGCGTCCACCGCGTTCGCGACCGCTGAACCCACATCAGCGTCGTCGAGGACTATAAACGGCGCCTTGCCCCCGAGCTCGAGGGAGACTGGGGTGATGTTCTCCGCGGCGGCGGCCAGGATCTCACGCCCCCCGCGCACCGATCCCGTCATGGTGACCATCGCCGCGATGGGGTTGCGGACCAGCGCATCGCCGACGACGCGGCCGGCGCCGGTGACCACGTTGACAACCCCAGGGGGCACCCCGGCCTCCTCGACTGATCCTCGGCGAGCGCGAGCGCCGCGAGCGGCGTGTCCTCGTGCGGCTTCAGGACGATGGCGTTGCCGGCCATGATCGCTGGCGCGACCTTGCGGGCGAAAAGCGCCGCCGGATAGTTCCAGGGGATGATACCGACGACCACGCCGTAAGGGACGTTCCTGACGATAAGGTGCTCGTTTGGGGCCTCCGGGGTGAACATGGCCCCGACCTGGGCGCGCTCGTACGTTGCGTAGTAATCGAAGAAGCCCACCGCCGCGCCGCCGACCTCGCCACGGGCCTCGGTTATCGTCTTGCCCTGCTCCGCCACGACGAGCCGCGCCAATGCCTCCTCGTTGGCCCGTATCCCGTCGGCAATCGCGCGCAGTACGGCCCCGCGCTCGGGGCCGGTCCTCCGGGCCCACGCCTTCTGGGCCCTGCGGGCGGCCTCCAGCGCCTGCTGCGCGTGAACGGCATCGGCCTCTGGCACCGCTGCCACCGTCGACTCGTCCGCCGGGTTGATCACGGGCCGCTTCTCGTCCGTTTCTATCCACGAGCCGTCCACGTACATCGCCGGTGCCCGGCCAAGCACACTCAAGACGTCCAAGGCGATCCTTTCAGTCGGTCCGTTTACGGGTCAGGTAGGTCTGAGCCGCGACCACCACGATCAGGAACAGCCCGGTCACGACCTGCTGGGTGTAGGAGGTCAGGGTGCCCACCTGGTTTATGACGTTCTGGATCGTGTAGAAGAGCAGCACGCCGACCAGCGAGCCGAGCATGGTGCCGGCGCCTCCGGTCAGCAGCGTGCCGCCGAGGACCACCGAGGCGATCGCGTACAACTCCCACGCCTGCCCGACGAGCGGCTGGCCCGCGGAGAGCCACGCCGCAACCAGGGCACCGGCGAACCCCGCCAGCGCCCCGCTCGCGGTGTAGGCCACTATCTTCGTCCGGTCCACGCTTACCCCCGCTAGCCGTGCGGACTCCTCGCTGCCCCCGACGGCGAAGACCGCCCGCCCGTAGCGGGTGCGGTTCAGGACGACGGCGCCGACGGCGAAGGCCAGTAGCATGATGACAACGGGTACGTCGAGGCCGAAGATCTCACCCCGCCCGAACCACTCGAAGGCGGCAGGACCGGGGATCGGGATCGTGACGGCGCCCGAGATCGCGAGCGCCAGCCCGCGGACGCCGAGCAGCGCGGCCAGGGTAACGATGAAGGCCGGAAGCTTCGCCTTGGCGATGAGCAGCCCGTTTAGCCAGGCCGATGGCCCCACAGGCGAGTGTGGGCACCAGCAGGGCGAGGGGCCAGGCTATGGGCGCCGTGAGGCCGGCGAGGACCCCCGCAAGGGCGACGATCGAGCCGACCGAGAGGTCGATGCCGCCGGTGATGATCACGAAGGTCATGCCGACGGAGATGAGGCCGACGAACGACGCGTGCAGCAGGATGTTCTCGACGTTGCGCGCGGTGAGGAACATGTCGAACGTCAGGGCGGAGACGACCACGACGGCGAGCAGCACCGCGAGCGCCCCCCGCCGCTGGATGGCGCCGAAGATCCTCTCGCGCCGCAAAGAGCTCCCCTGTTCCGGCGCGGCGGTCGTCGCGCTCACGTCTCCCTCCTCCCCTTCTGCACGTAGACGGCGAGCACGATGATCGCCGCCGTCAGGATCTGGGCGTAGGTAGGGTTGATGTTGTTCATGACGAACGTGGTGCTCATGACCAGCATCAGGAGGGCGCCGTCGACGGTTCCGCCGACGCTGACTGCGCCCCCCGGAGAGCGGTGTGCCCCCGACGACGACGGCCGTGATGGCGTCGAGCTCTATCAGCAGGCCGATCGTCGCCGGGTCGCCGGCCGCCAGCCGCGACGTCGCGAACGACGCCCGCGATCCCGGCGAACAAGCCCGCTTATGGCGTAGACCGCGAGCAGCACGTCCCGCACAGGATGACCGGAGAGGTAGCTCGCCGCCCGGTTGCCACCGATCGCCACCAGGTAGCGCCCGAAGGTCGTCCGCCGCACGAGCAGGCCAACCAGGATGGCGAGCACCGCCGCCACGATCACCGGCGCGGTACCCCGAAGCACCGTCGCCTGCCAGAGAGCCAGAAACGAAGGGTCGCTGATCGTCTGCAGCTGCCCGTTGACCAGGACCTGGGCGAAGCCCGCGACCGCCCACGAATAGCGCGAGCGTCGCAACGATGGCCTGCATCCCGACAAAGGCGACGAGAAAGCCGTTCAGCAGGCCCGCCAGGACGCAGAAGAGGAGCGCGACGAGCACCGCGACCGGCCAGCCGTAGCCCAGGTACAGCGGCACGACCGCCGAGGCTATGGCCATCACGGCCCCGACGGAGAGGTCTATGCCGTCGGTCCCGATCACGAGCGTCAACCCCAGCGCCACCAGCAAGACCGGCGTCGCCTGGGAGAGCAGGCCAAGGATCGTCGCGGTCGTCGCGAAGTTGGCGGTGAAGATGAGGTTGAAGACCACCAACGCCGCGAGCGCGACGTACACCCCGTTGTCGCGAAGCCGGTCGAGCACGGCGGACCGGCCGAGGGAAGCCTCCGCCCCCGCCGTCCTACTCATCGTCTCCCCCCTCCGCTTCGGGTCCCCCGGTCCCGTCATCTTCGGGTCCTTCGTCCCCGGCGATGGTCCGCACCAGGTTCTCCTCGGTCAACTCGCCGCCGGAGAGGGTGCCGACGACGGTCCCGTCTCTCAGGACGACCACCCTGTCGGATCCCTCGACCACCTCCTCGGGCTCGGAGCTTATAAAGACGACCCCAAGGCCACCTTCGGCGAGCTCGTCTACGAGCTTCTGGATCTCGGCCTTGGCCCCCACGTCTATGCCGCGGGTCGGCTCGTCAAGGATGAGAACCTTGGGGTTCATGCACAGCCAGCGGGCCAGCATCACCTTCTGCTGGTTGCCCCCCGAGAGCTCCCCGACCGGCTGGTGTGGGCCCGACGCCTTGATGTCCGAGCCGCTGCATGAAGCGCTCGACGAGCTCGTCCTGGGCCTTTTCGGAGACCAGTCCCCCGCGCGAGAGCCTCGGCAGGGCCGCGGCGACGATGTTCTCCTTGACGGAGAGCTCCGGGATGATGCCCTCGGACTTGCGGTCCTCGGGGAGGAAGGCGATGCCGGTCCTTATCGCCTCGGAAGGTGAGCCGGGGTTGACCTCCTTGCCGTCGACCTTGACGGTGCCCGGATTCGAGCGGCGTCGGCACCGAAGATCGCCTTGGCCGTCTCCGTGCGGCCGGATCCCGAGACAGGCCCGCGAGGCCGACGACTTCGCCCGAGCGGACCTCCAGCGAGACGTCCCTCGGCGCGTGGGCGGGGTTGAGACCTCGCGCCTCGAGCGCCACGTCCCCGGTATCGACGGCGCCCGACTCGAGCCGGAGGCAACCTTCTCCTCCACCTCGGGGACCTCGCGGCCGAGCATGGGCGAGATCAGCTCGAGCCGCGGAGAGCTCGGAGAGTTCGCCCGACGTGAACGACCTCGCCGTCGCGCAGGACCGTGACGCCGCTCGCAGATCTCGTACAGCTCGTCCAGGCGGTGGCTGACGTAGATCGACGCCGACGCCGTCCTCGCGCAGGCGGCCGTATCACGCCGAAGAGCGTCTCCACCTCCCGCGCCTCCAGCGACGACGTCGGCTCGTCCATGATGACCACCCTGGCGTTCATCGAGATCGCCTGGGCGATGGCGACCATCTGCTGCACACCAAGGCCCAAGGAACGCACGGGGGCCCGAACGTCGGTCTCGATGCCGTATCGGTCGAGTATCTCCTCGGCCTCCCGGTTCATACGCCGGGCGTCGATCAGGCCAAGCCTGTTCCGCGGCTCTCGTCCGAGGAAGACGTTCTCGGCGACGCTGCGGAGGGGGATCAGGTTGACCTCCTGGTAGATGGTGCTGATCCCCGCCGCCTGCGCCTCCCGCGGGCTCGGAGAATGCGACCTCGTCGTCCTCGAAGCGGACCCTCGCCCTCGTCCGGTCGATAGACGCCGGTCACGACCTTGATCAGGGTGGACTTGCCCGCGCCGTTCTCGCCGACGAGCGCGTGCACTTCGCCGGGCCTGAGGTCGAAGGAGACGCCGTCGAGGGCGAGGACGCCGGGGAACCTCTTGGTGACCTCCGAACCTCGAGGATCGGGCGTTCTCCGGTCACTTTCCCTCCCCTAGTAGGCCGAGTCGACGAACTTTTCGGCGTTGCTCCGCGTCGAAGAGCCGGTCCTTGACGATGATCCGTTGCGGCATCCGCTCCCCGGAGAGGAATCTCTCGACGGTGTCGAAGGCAAGCGGCCCGAAGCGCGGGTTGGTCTCGACGGTGGCGTTGATCTCGCCGCTGACTATCGCCTCCAGCGCGTCCCGCGTCCCGTCGATGGAGACGACTGTCACGTCCTCGCCCGGCGAGTATCCGGCGTCCTTTAGCGCCTGTATGGCCCCGACCGCCATCTCGTCGTTGTGCGTGTAGACGGCCGTCAGATCTGGGTAGGACTGAGCAACTGTTCCATCACGTTCTGTCCCTCGGCGCGGGAGAAGTTGCCGGTCTGCGAAGCGATGATCTCCATGTCGGGGTACCCTTCGAGGCCCCGCTCGAAGCCCTCGCCGCGGTCGGCGGTCACCGACGCCCCGACCGTCCCCTGCAGCTCGACGATCTTCGCCTCCTCGTCGGTCTCCCGGGCGAGCCACTCGGCGGCCCGCTCGCCCTGCCGGACAAAGTCGGAGCCCATAAAGGTTACGAAGTCCTCGCAGATCTGGGCGTTCGCCTCGCGGTCGACGAGGAAGATCGGGACGTCGGCCTCATTGGCCACCTTGAAGGCCGGGGCCAATCCCTCCTCCTCGCGCGGCGGTACGAAGAGCACGTCCACCCCCTGGGCGACCATGTCCTGGATGTCGGAGACCTGCTTGGGCGTCGAGGACTGGGCGTCGGTGACGATGAGCTCCACCCCCCGGTCCCTGGCAGCGCTGCGCATGGAGGCGGTCTGCGCGATCCGCCACGGGTTGTTGTTCTCGGTCTGGGCGAAGCCGAACGTGGCATCCTCGAAGCCGACGTCCGGCGGCTCGACGTCGCAGCGCCCGACCCCCCGAGGCACCTCCCAGTCTTGTTGGGCCTCGGGACCTGCCTGCGCCAGCGCCCGCTCGTCCAGCTTCGCCCCAGGTGGCGCGCACGCGGCAAGGGCCACCGCGGCGAGCGTCAGGAGGAGGATCGCCCACAAGCCGTGGCGCCCGATCGTCGCCTTGGATCCCACCTCAGGCGTCCGCCTCGCTGGTTCGGGGCTCGGAGGTCCCGTAGCGGCGCAGGGTTTCCTGGTCTAGCCGGATCCCGAGCCCCGGGTCACTCGGGACGGCGACGATGCCGCGGCCGTCGGGTTCTATGGGCTCGAGGAGCAGCTCCGTGCGCAGGGCGTTCGGATTCCGGTCGAACTCCAGCAGGTAGGAGTTCGGGATCGAGGCGATGAGGTGCAGGTTCGCCGCTATGCTCACCGCGGTGGAGAACACGTGCGGGACGCAGGGCAAACCGGCGGCCATCGCCAGCGCCGCGATGCGCCGGCAAGGGGTGAGGCCGCCGGACCAGATCGCGTCCGGCTGCACGATGTCCACCGCCCGGCTTTGTATAAGGTCCCTGAAGCCCGCGAGCCCCGTCTGCGTCTCGTAGCCGGCGATGGGGATGCTCAAGGCGTCGGCGAGCGCGGCGCTCCCGGCCCGGTCGTCGGTGGCGACCGGCTCCTCGAACCAGTGGACTCCGAGTTGCTCGAAGCGCCGCCCCGCCTCGAGCGCGGTCGCCTTGGTCCAGGCGTTGTTCGCGTCCACCATGAGCCGCACGCCGTCCCCGATGGCCTCCCGCACGCCTTCGACGCGCCTCAGGTCCTCGTCTAGCGTCACGGCGGCGTAATCCGGGGCCTCCATGTGCACCAGCGGGTTGATCGGGGTGTCGGTCGTGCGCCCTACCTTGATCTTGACGTGCCGGAAGCCGGCCTCGGCATACCCGCGGGCTTCGTCGGCCAGGGCGCCGGCGTCTTTCCCATCGGCGTAGAAGCCGCCGCTCGCGTAGGCGGGGATCTCGTCGCGGTGGCCGCCGAGCAGACGATACAGCGGAAGCCCGGCCCTCTGGCCCACGAGGTCCCAGATCGCGATGTCAAGCCCCGAGACCGCCATCGGGAGGATGCCGCCGTCCCCATGCTGGTGGGAGCGAACCGTCATCAGGTGCCAGAGCCGCTCTGGCATGGTCGGGTCCTCCCCGAGGATGCGGGGCGCCAGCTCGTCGTGGATCACCGCCTGCACCACGGAGGCCGGGCCGCCGTAGATCGCCGCCTCCCCCACCCCCACGGTCCCGTCGTCGGCCTCGATCTCGACGATGAGGGCCGCGCGGGCCGGCATGTAGTGGATGGCGTCGGCGAGCGGTGCATCCAGAGGAAAAGACACCGGATGCGTCGTTACCCGGACTATTCTGCTCACGCCACCCCCGCCGAAAGGTCGCCTCCGGTCCCTCCGGTCGGCAATGGACACGTCCAAAGGCACGACCGCGGGCGCGGACCAACATCCACTTTCAAGACCTGCATCTTTCCAGCCCCCACAGGTCGGGGCCATCACCCTTCCACGGCGCATCTTACAGCATTTCGCGGTACCCACGAAGTGAGCTGTCAGCGGTCAGCTTTCAGCCGTCAGCAAGGAGGTGAGTATCGCAACTGAAGGTACAATTACGCACATCGGGCGCACCACGAAGATCCTGTCGTTTGGGCCCTTGTGTGCGCGGGGTACACGCCTTGTGGTAGCGGTCCAGTCCGGGAAGGCCCCGATGATACGATATCGGGCGTGCAAGGTTACGTGGTAGACAACCGTTACGACATCGTCCGCGAGTTGGGCAGTGGGGGCATGGCCAGGGTGTACCTGGCCCACGACGAGGTTCTCGACCGCGACATCGCCCTGAAGGTGCTCAAAGAGAAGTACGCGGACGACGGGGAGTTCGCCGAGCGCTTCCGGCGAGAGGCGAAGAGCGCCGCCTCCCTCACCCACCCCAACATCGTGCAGGTCTACGACCGCGGTGAGGCCGACGGCGGTATCTCTTACATCGCCATGGAGCACGTCCCCGGGGGCACCCTCAAGCAGCGGGTAGATCGTGAGGGCACCCTGGCTGCGCCCGTCGCCGCCGGGGTCGCGGCCCAGGTGGCCGAGGCCCTCGACGCCGCCCACGCCAGGGGCGTGATCCACCGCGACATAAAGCCCCAGAACGTCCTGATCACCGCCTTCGGCGACGTGAAGGTCGGCGACTTCGGCATCGCCCGCGCCGCCGCAGCCTCGACGGTTTCGGAGGTCGGCACGATCATGGGCACCGCGGGCTACATGTCGCCCGAACAGGCCATGGGCAAGCCCGTCACCCCGGCTAGTGACCTGTATTCGCTGGGCGTCGTGCTCTACGAGATGCTCACCGGCGAGCTCCCGTTCACCGCAGACGATCCACTAGCCGTCTCGGTGAAGCACGTCAAAGAGGCGCCGCGACCGCCCAGGGAGCTCAACCCGAGCATCCCGCCGGAGATTGACGCCCTCGTCATGAGGCTCCTCTCCAAGAACCCGGCGGAGCGTTACGAGGACGCGGGCGCGCTCGCGGGGGATCTCTTGCGGCTGCAGGACGGGCTAGCACCGATGGCTAGCGCCGCAGCAACCAACCCGGGAACCACGCGCGAATCCCTGGCTCCGGCAGCACCGTCCGCCCAGACGGCCGTGCTCCGGCCGCGCACCCAGGCTCGCCGCTGGCGAATGTCCCGGGTGCTGGCAGTCCTCGCGCTGCTGGTCCTACTAGGGGGCGTCGGCTGGATCCTCTCGCAGGGCTTCTCCTTCAACGACCTCCTCGGTGGAAGCGAGCAACCCGTCACCACCGACGTGCCCTCGCTGGACGGCCTTGGCCGGGACGAGGCCGGGCGGCGGCTCAGCAACGCCGGCCTCGAACCGACGTTCCGGACGGAACAGAGCTCGGAGAGCGAGGCCGGCGAGGTGATCGAACAGTCGCCAGCCGCCGGCCAGAGCGTCCGACGGGGCTCCGAGGTCGCCGTGGTGATCGGGGACGGACCGCCGCCTGCCCCGGCGGAAGATCCGGACCCGTCGCCGGCCTCGACCGACGCTTCGGCCGACGCGTCAGCCTCCGCTTCGGCATCGGCCTCAGCAACCGCCGACGCCTCAGCGTCGGCTTCGGCCCCAGCGGATGACGCGCAATTGCCGGCGCAGCGCCCCCAGGTCCAGGAACCGGCAGGCCAGGTGGTCCCCGTAGTGCCAGAGGCGCCTCCGGCCAGCGCTCCTCCGGACCAGCAGGCTCCCCCGGCTTCGGTCGCGCCCCAGGGTGAAGACGGAGCCGAAGTTGAGGACGACTGACCCCGGCCTTCGGGAGGCCGAGCCTCCCAGGTAACCCCGCCTGGCGAATCGCCGACGTCCCGCGAGCTGGCCCCACGGCGGACAGCGGCTGCGGTCCGGGCGCCGTAGAATGCGCGGGTGGAGGGCAGTTTATCCGAAGAACAGGAGGGTTGCGGGTGAAGGCGATCAGGGTGAACGAGCACGGCGGGCCGGAGGTCTTGAGCTACGAGGACGTGGAGACGCCGGAGCCCGGTGCCGGCGAGGCGCGCGTGCGGCTCGCGGCCTCGGGCGTCAACTTTATCGACACCTACCAGCGCAGCGGCCTCTATCCCACGGATCCCCCCCTTACCCTGGGTCTGGAGGGCGCGGGCGAGGTCGACGCCGTTGGAGAAGGGGTCGAGGACGTGGCCGTTGGTGACCACGTCGCCTTCGCCAGCGTGCCCGGCTCCTACGCCGAGTACGTGATCGCCCCGGTCGAGCAGGTGGTGCCGATAAACGTCACCCTGGTCGAGGCCAGGATCGCGGCCGCCGTGATGCTGCAGGGGATGACGGCCCACTACCTCACCCACAGCACGTTCCCGCTCGAGGAGGGTCAAACGGCGCTGGTCCACGCCTCGGCGGGGGGCGTCGGTCTTCTCCTGTGCCAGATGGCCAAGATGCGCGGCGCCACCGTGATCGGGACCGCCGGCACCGAGGAGAAGGCCGAGTTGGCCCGATCCGCCGGGGCCGACGAGGTGATCCTCTACACCGAGCAGAGCTTTGTCGAGGAGACGAAGCGCATCACGGACGGCGAAGGCGTCCACGTGGTCTACGATTCGGTGGGCAAAGACACCTTTGACGACAGCCTCGACTGTCTCCGCCGGCGGGGTTACATGGTCCTCTACGGCGGCTCTAGCGGGCCGGTTCCCCCGATGGACCCCCAGATCCTCAACCAGAAGGGCGGCCTCTACCTCACGCGCCCGGCCCTGGGCCAGTACAGCGCAACCCGCGAGGAGCTCCTCTGGCGCGCAGAGAGCCTGTTCTCCTGGATCGGGCAGGGCAACCTCGACGTCCGCATCGGGGGCACCTACGAGCTCGGTGACGCCGAGCAGGCCCACCGCGACCTCGAGGGCCGCAAGACGACCGGCAAGCTCCTGCTCGTGCCTTAGGGACGTCTATGAAGCTGGACGCCAGCCTCGGCGTTGAAGGCGGCCCGGAGGGATCCGGCTCCGCGGCCGGCGCCGCCGAATCTATGGGCTTCGCCGGCGTGTGGACCAGCGAGACCCGTCACGACGCCTTCCTCCCGCTCGCCCTCGCCGCCGAGGTCACGCGGAGCGTAGACCTCGGCACCTCCATAGCCGTCGCCTTCTCCCGCTCGCCGATGGAGGTGGCCCAGACCGCCTGGGACCTTCAGGCGCTCTCCGGCGGCCGCTTCATCCTGGGCCTCGGGACGCAGGTCAAGGCCCACATCACGCGCCGCTTCTCTATGCCGTGGGGCAGCCCGGCCGCCAGGCTCGGGGACTACGTGCTGGCGGTGCGCGCGATCTGGCGCTCGTTCCAGACGGACGAGCCCCTGCGGTACGAGGGCGAGTTCTACTCCCACACGCTCCTGAGCCCGTTCTTCGACCCGGGCCCGATCGACCACCCCGACATCCCGATCCATATAGCCGGCGTCGGCACCCGCCTCGCGGCCCTTGCGGGCGAGGCGTGCGACGGCTTTCACGTCCACCCCTTCCACTCGCCCACGTACGTCCGTGAGACGGTGCAGCCCGCCGTGGCCGAGGGCGCCCAACGGGCCGGCAGGGATGCCGCGGACGTAGATCTCGTCACCAGCGCCTTCGTCGTTACCGGCGAAGACGAAGAGCGAATCCGGGAGCAGCGCGAGAAGATGCGCGCCCAGCTCGCATTCTACGCCTCGACCCCGAGCTACCGGATCGTGCTCGAGGCCCACGGCTGGGAAGGTGTTGGCGAGAGGCTCTCGGTCCTGGCCCGCGAGAAGAAGTGGGACGAGATGCCGAAGCTCGTCTCGGACGAGATGCTCCGCGCCTACGCCGTCGAGGCCCCGCCCGACGAGCTCGGTAGCGCTCTGAGAGAGCGCTACGACGGCCTCATCGACCGTGTCGCCCTCTACCTACCGTTCCAGCCGGGCGAGCGCGACGAGTTCTGGAGGTCGTTGGTGGGTTCGATGCGCGGGTACTAGACGTTCCCCGACGGTCCGGAACTACTCGACCCTAGGGCTTCAGGACGCACTTGATGGCGCCGTCCTGCTTCTTCTGGAAGATCTCGTACCCGAGTGGCGCGTCTTCGATGGGCATCTGGTGGGTCTTGAGGTCCTCGACGCCCAAGGGGTCATCGTCGGTCAGGAGCGGCATGATGTCGTCCACCCACCGCCACACGTTCGCCTGGCCCATGCGCAGCTGGACCTGCATGTCGAAGAGGTCGCCCAGGGGGAAGGCCTGGATCGGGCCGGCGTACACGCCGGTGAGCGAGAGCGTACCTCCGCGCCTGACGGCGCTCATCGAGTCGCGCAGAGCCGTCGCCCGATCGAGTTGGAGCTTGGTGGCTTGCAGGATGGAGCCGACGAGCGAGCCGCTCGCCTCCATGCCCACCGCGTCGATGGCCGCGTCCACGCCCCGCCCATCGGTCAGGTCGAGGAGGACGTCCCTCACGCTGTCCACGGCCGAGAAGTCTATGGTCTGTACCCCGTGCCTGGAGGCCATCGCGAGCCGCTCGGGGACGTTGTCGATCCCGAAGACGCGCCCAGCCCCCATGTGCATCGCGATACGGGCGCACATCTGCCCGATGGGTCCGAGGCCCCAGATCCCGACCGTGCCGCCCTCCGGGATGTCGGCGTAGACGACGGCCTGCCAGCTCGTCGGCAAGACATCCGAGAGGTACAGGAAGCGCTCGTCCGGCGGGCCCTCTGGCACCTTTATCGGCCCGAACTGGGCCTGAGGGACGCGCAGGTACTCTGCCTGCCCGCCGGGGACCGCGCCGTAGACGTGGGTGTAGCCGAGGAGGCTCGCGCCGCGGCCCCGCCCGAGGAGGTTCACGCCCTGGGCCAGCTTGCCGGTGTCCCGCGTCGTCTCGCACTGCGAGTAGAGTTGCTGGTCGCAGAAATAGCAGTGCCCGCACGAGATGTTGAACGGGACGACGACCCGGTCGCCGGGGCTTATGTGCTCGACGTCGCGGCCGACCTCCTCGACGACGCCCATCGGCTCGTGCCCGATGATGTCGCCCTCGCGCATCAGCGGCGAGAGCTTGGCGTACAGGTGCAGGTCCGAACCGCAGATGGCGGTCGAGGTGATGCGGACTATGGCGTCCGTCGGCTCCTGGATGACGGGGTCGGGGACGTTATCGACCCGCACGTCCTCCTTGCCGTGCCAGACCACTGCCTTCAAGGTTCACTCCTCCCGACTCCGGTCAGAAACTCGCGCACTCGAAAAGGCCCGCCCGTCCGCGGCGAGAGCGGCGGCGTGTCGAGCCCGGCGCCGGTCCTCAGGCCCTCCAGGAGATCCAGCAGGGCCTCGTCGGCGGTGTGCTCGGGTGTCCAGCCGAGCTCGCGTTGCGCCCGGGTCGTGTCCATTAGCGGGATCTGGCGCGCCATGTCCAGCCAGTCGGGCGAGACCGGCTGCAGCCCGAGCTGCCACGAGAGGTTGGCCCCGGCCCGCAGGGCGCGCCCAGGGAACGGCAGCGTTCGGGCGTCGAGGATGCGCCCGATCTCCCGCGCGTCTATCACGGGCTCGGCGGCCACGTTGAACGCGCCGTGGGCCCCGCCCACGATCGCCAGCCGGAACGCCTCCCCCACGTCGTAGGAGTGGACCACCTGCCCGCGCAGGCCTTCCACCTCGGGGATCAGGTTGATGAGGCTCGGCCGCGCCAGCGTCCCGGGCAGAAATGGACCGGCGAAGAGACGCCTGATCCCCTGCGCCGCCTCCTTCTTGAAGACGAGCGCCGGCCGGATCCTCACGACCCGCTTCTCCGAGTTCTGGGCTTCGAAGCGGTCCAGCCGCCGCTCGACCTCGGCCTTGTGCCGGGCGTAGTAGGAGGTCGGCGTCCCGCCGCGCGGCCAGCTCTCGTCCACGTAGCGGTCCTTGGGCCCCGGCGAGTAGACGCCCACCGACGAGGCGTACAGGAGCGCCGGCACCCCGGCATCCTCGACCGCCCGCATGATGCGCGAGTTGCCCTCGACGTTGACCATCCACAGCTTGGTCAGGTCCTTGGAGGGCTGAATGAGCCAGGAGAGCGAGACGACCGCATCCGCCCCGTCGAAATGCGGTGCCAGATCGTCGTTCACGTCACGTCCGCCGAGGCCCACTCGACCTTCGGCATGGCGAGGTCCGGCAGCCTCCGTGCCAGCCCGAGGACGGACTCGACCTTCTCTTCTTGCCCGAGCGAGCGCAGCACGCTCGTCCCTACGTTGCCGATCGCTCCTAGCACGACTACTCTCATGCCCGGCCCTTTACCCCGCCGCCATGCGGGCGAAACCCCGCGAAACCGCGGGCTTGGGCCGGATGATGTACCATCGCCCGAGACGTATACGGGCTAGGAGGCGGAATGCGGGTACTGGTGACGGGCGCTAGGGGCAAGGTCGGGCGGGCGACGGTGGCGGCGCTGCAGGAGGCCGGCCACGACGTGCGGGCGACGGACCTCGGCCCGCCGGTCTTCGAGCGCCCAGAACCCGGCGATCCCGACTACGTGCAGGCCGACGTCACCGACGCGGGAGACATCTTCGCGGTGGTGCGGGGGATGGACGCTGTGGTGCACGCGGCGGCCCTACCGGAGCCGACCCAGAACCCCGCGCACGTCGTCTTCCAGAACAACCTGATGGGCGTCTTCAACACGATAGAGGCCGCCATCCGGTGGGACGTCTCGCGCTTCGTCAACATCTCCAGCGAGACGGTGCCGGGCTTCTTCTTCGCCGAGCGACCGTTCCTGCCGGACTACGTGCCGGTCGACGAGGAGCACCCGATCCGGCCTCAGGACCCTTACGCGACGGCCAAGCACTTCGGCGAGCAGCTCATGGACGGCGCCGTGCGCCGCGAGCGACATCCGGTGCATCTCGATAAGGCCCTGCTGGGTGCAGCACGAGGGCAACTACGAGCGCAACCTCGGTCCCCAGGTCCGCGACGCCTCGGAGCTCTCCCCCAACTTCTGGAGCTACATAGACGTCTACGACCTCGCCGACGCCATCGTCCTCGCCGTCCAGAGCGACCTGCCAGGCCACGAGGTCTTCTACATCGCCTCCCCCGACAACGTCGGCAACCGGCCCTTCGAGAAGACCGTCAGGGAATACTACGGCGACAAGGTCGAGATCAAGACACCCCTCCCCCGCGAAGACGCCGGCGGCATCTCGATAGAGAAGGCCCGCCGCATGCTCGGCTACGACCCGAAGCGCTCCTGGAGCGACTATCTGGACGAGAAGGACGCTGAAGCCCGGCGTTACGGGCTTTTCGGCTAGTCAGCACGCTGCGGGCCTTGGCAGGCCCTCGCTCTCAGCTCCTCCCGTTCCGCACCCGCCCGGCACGTCCACGAAACGCTCCATGAGCGGCAACGTATCGCCCAGCCGTCGGAGGAACGCGGGGTCGCCACGGACCGTGACGCCCTGGCGGTTGGCTGAAAGCGCCCGCAAGGGCGCGTGCTGAGAGCGAGGCCGGCGAAGCCGGACGAGGCGGGCTGCGAGCGGAAGCCGAAGGCCTGAAGCGTGCTGACTAGCTCTCTTCGAGCGTCGGCTCCAGGGGTCTCGACGACTCGACGGTCGTGACCTTGTAGCCCGCCCCTTCGAGGGCCTTCACCGTGCCGGAGGGGTTCGTGGTCTCGAGGCGGAGCACGATCAGGCGGTTGCTCGCCCGCGGGGCCGGGGTCAGGAAGACGCCGGCGATGTTGACCTGGTGGTCCCGGATCACGTCCGTCACGTTGGCGAGCATGCCAGGCTCGTTGGCGACCTCGACCTCGACCCAGCTACCCGCTCCCGTGCGCCCCGACGAGCTCCATGAGGGTCTCGCATCATGTCCGAGGAGGTGATGATCCCGACGAGCTGCGCCGTCGGCGACGACGGGGAGGCAGCCGATCTTGCGGTCGTGGATCTCGCGCGCCGCGTGCTCGATGGTGTCGAGCGGGTGGATGGTGGCGAGGTCCGTGCTCATGATGTCCCGCAGCCGCTCCAGCTGAGCGCGTCCCTGCTCGCTCCGCCGGAGCCACGCGGCGGGCTCACGTCCCTGAGGTCCCTGTCGGAGACGAGCCCGACCAGACGCCCCTCGTCGACGACCGGGCAGGTGCCGGATCTTCATCTCCTCGGCACAAGCGCTCCACGCCTCGGCAGCGCTCGCCTCCGGCCCCAGCGTGACCACGTCCCGCGTCATGGCATCCCTTACCCGCAGCATGCCATCTCCTCTCGGTCCTGCTACGCCGGGCCGAATCGGCGGCCCGTCTCCTGCGGCAGCTTAACATCCCGCCGGAAGACGAGCCGTCGGTCCAGAGACAAGCGCCTAGACCTTCGCTTAGCCCCAGATCGTTCTCGGCCGTCTCGACGATGGTGCGCAGCTTGCGCTCCTCGTCCTCGACGCTCAGGGCGTTGCCCACGATGGAGGTCGCGAAGCCGCACTGCGGGCTGAGGGCCAGCCGCTCCAGCGGCACGTAACGCCGACGGCCTCGCGGACGCGGGCCTCGAGCTCGTCGGGCGTCTCGCGCCGGCCGGATTTCGTCGTGACGAGGCCGAGGACGGCGATCTTGTCCTCGGGCACGTGGGCCAGGGGCTCGAAGGTCGCCGCTGCGCTCGTCGTCGTACTCGAGCATGAGCCTCTCGGCGTTTATCGTCGCCGAAGAGGTGACGCGCCAGCGGCTCGTAGGAGCCCGAGACGAGCCAGCGGCTGCCCTGGTTGCCGCGGCACAGGTGGAAGGCGAACGTGACGCCGGGGTGGTCCCCGATCACGTGGTTGTCCAGCTCGACGCCCCGGCCCATCCAGCGGTCGAAGTCCCAGCCGCGCTCCTCGTAGAAGGCGCGGGTCTTCGGGTCGAGGAGCAGCGGGTAGTGCGGGCGCGTCGAGCTGGATGTAGGTGGCCCCGAGGCGCACCAGCTCGTCGACCTCGTCGCGCAGGATCTCCGCCACGTCCTCCAGGAAGCCGTCGAGGGTCGGGTAGGCCTCCCTCGAGAGCTCCGGCGACCACAGGTTGGCGTACAGGCTCGGGCTCGGCAGCGTCACCTTGATCGTCCCTGTCCGTGCGGGCCCTGGCGTAGACGAACTCCTCGACGGAGAGGTGACGCGCGCGCTGCGCAGCTTGCCCACCACGCCGAGCGTCGCGGGCGCTCGACGGTTCTTGTCCCCGACCTCCGCGTCGCCGTGCCAGTCGCCCCACAGCCAGGCGTCGATGGTGTGCCCGGCGAAGCCCTCGACGGCCTCCACCAGCTGGCTCTGGAACGATTCGCGGCGCATCTCGCCGTCCGTCACGACCGGCAGACCCGCCCGCTCCTGCAGCGAGATCGCCCAGTCGACGGCCCGGTCCTCGGCCCGCTTGAACTCGGGCGGCGGAGATCTCGCCGTCCGCGTAGCGCTCGCGCGCCTCGAGCAGCTCCGGCGGCCGGAGCAGGCTCCCGACGACGTCGGCCCGGATCGTGTCTCCGCTGCCACGGGCGCCAGTCTAGCACCCCCCGCCCGGGGCCCACCGAACCGGCGCTAGGCGGCGACCTCTATCTCGGAGAGTTCCGTTCCTTCGACGGTATCCCACACGAAGAACGTCCCCGGATCTATGGGGAAGACCACCCGCGCGTCGCACCCGGGGTTGCGCTCACCGACGGCCTGCAAGGCCCGCCGGATGCTCTCCGCCCGCACCACGACCCTCGAACGATCGTCGCCCCGGTTCACCTCGATCTGCATCCTTACCATCGTCGTCCCCCTTGCCAGTAGCCTCGTCAGCAGCCTTCTATCTACACGCCTTGCGTAACAACCCGGTAACACGCCGGCAAACGGTCGAAAACCAACCGTAGGAAACGCCGCGATACTGGGGCCGCGGGCAACGCGCGATCGCGCATCATCCCATCGGTAGCGATAAGTTACCGCGGAGCGTGGACGCCGTCTAGGGTTTTCTGCGTCTTTGTTATGCTGGCTGATTTCGGCGTCGCGGGCGCGTGGCGGGATGCGGGGGCGTCAGGCATCATGGTCGCAGCGCCAGTGTAACAAGTCCGGCGGTCCGGCCAAGAGATAGGGGTGGCGGCATGATAACGATCAAGCAGGCATTGGAGGCGCGGGCGGGCAGGGACGAGCCGATCCTGGTCGGCTTCGTTGGCGCCGGCAGGATGGGCACCGGCGCCATCTGCCAGATCGGCCAGATGCGCGGCATCCGCACGGCGATAATCGCCGACCTCGACCCAGAGCGCGTGGTCCGCGCCTTCGAGCTTGCCGGGCACGCCAGGGACGACGTCGTGATCACCAACAACGGACCCGAGGCGTCCGACGCCTTGCGGCGGGGCAGGCCGGTAGCCACAGAGGACGTCGGGCTAGTGCCGGGCCTCGAGGTCGACGCCGTCGTCGAGGCCACGGGCAGTCCGGAGGTCGGGGCGCGGGTGGCGCTGCAGGGCATCCGGGCCGGCAAGCACGTGATCATGCTCAACGTCGAGACGGACGTCGTCGTCGGCCCGATCCTGCACAGCATGGCCCAGAGCGCGGGTGTCGTCTACACCGTGTCCTCGGGCGACGAGCCGGGCCTGATCGCCGAGTACCACGACCGCTACACCTCATTGGGCTTCGAGGTGGTGGCGGTCGGCAAGACGCCGTCTAGCCTCGGCCAATTCGACAGGTACGCCACACCCGACAGCGTGGCCGAAGACGCGCGAACGCTGGACGTCAACCCGCACTTCCTCGTGACCTTCCGCGACGCCACGAAGACCATGATCGAGATGTCCTGCATCTCGAACTACACGGGGCTCGTGCCCGACGTCCGGGGCATGCACGGGCCCGTGGCCGGCATCCACGAGGTGCCGGAGCTGTTCCGCCCCAAGGACGAGGGCGGCATCCTCAACCGCCGGGGCGTCGTGGACTACGCGCGGCCACTCAAGAAGCCCGACGGCTCCATAGACTTCGACCGGAGCGTTACCCCTGGCGTGTTCCTCGTGGTTCGCACGGAGCACGAGCAGATCCAGGAGGACCTCAAGTACCTGGACGTTACCGGCTCGGACGGCTATTACAACATGTACACGCCCTATCACCTGGTGACGAACGAGATACCGCTCTCGATCGTGCTCGCGGTCGACTACGGCCTGCCGACGATAACGCCGAAGCTCGGCCTGGTCTCGGAGGTCTTCGGTGCGGCGAAGCGCCCTCTGGAGGCCGGAACGACCATCGACGGCCCCGGCGGCTCGACGGTCTACGCCCTGAACGACCTGTACGAGGTCACGCAGCCGGAGGGCGTCGTCCCGCTGGGCCTTCTACCAGGCGCCAGGCTAAGGGAGCGCGTGAGCACCGACCAGGCCATCACCTACGACATGGTCGACCTGAACAGGGACACGACGCTCTACCACCTGCGGGCGCTACAAGACGGCGACTCTTTCGGCGGCTCGGCCGACGCTATCGCTCGGCGCCGCGAAGCCGAACCCGCGGCGACTGGATAGCCTCCTGTCCGGCTACCGGACGCGGCGGATGTCCTCGCAGTCTGAGGCGACGACGTCTGCCCTGTGGGCCACCACTTGGTCCTTCCCAGGGCCGCAGAAGATAGTGTCCGCTTCGAGCGACATACCTGGTGGGCCTGGCCCGAACCCCGACAACTCGATCCTGTCATCGCCCTTGCCTCCCCGGAAGCGATCGACGCCCGCGTCGTCCAGGAGCACGTCGTTGCCGCGCCCGCCGGAAACCGCGTCGTCGCCCGGGTTGCCCCCGAAGGTGTCGTCACCCGCGCCGCCCCGCAATGTATCGTCCCCGGAGCGGTCGAAGATCAGGTCCCTACCCCGCTGCCCGTGGAGCACGTCGTCACCGCCCCGACCGTCGAGCGTGTCGTCGCCCCCAGCGCCGTAGAGCGTATCGATGGAGCCGGTGCCGACCAGCTCGTCCTTGTGAGGCGTGCCATGCACGACCGTCACGAAAGCCACCCCGGTGCCCGTCGCCAGCACGGCCGCCACCGACGCCACGAGCAAGATCCGCCATCCCATCGCTCTCCCCTTTTCCGTAAGCGGGATACGGTTCCCCCGCCCAGGATTTTATGCGGGTTGGGGGGCAGGCGCCAGCAGGGGGCTAGCCGTAGGTCTGCTCCGTCTGTACGGTCCCGTCTTTCTTGTAGACGAGGAGCTGGCTCGGAGAGCGCTCCCTCGCAAGCTTCCGGGCCTTCGCCACCGCCTGTTCTTTACCGTCGTACACGTTTGTCGCCCGGCTGGCACCCGCGGCCTGCACCGCCCAGCCACCGCCATCGCGTGGCGTGACAAGGTACGTCTTCCTGTCGGCGTCTCTGGCCACCGTCCTGCCTTCGGCCTGCAGACTCTCGTCACCGGTCAGCATTCCGGCGGTCTCCGTCATCTCCCCCACGACCTTGTCCGCCGCCCTGGCCCCGCGCCCTTTCTTGTCGGCCACCTTCGGCCTCCTCTTCTTCGCCTGCCTTCCCTCTACCCCTTAGATACCTGGCGTGAACCCGGCGGTTACACCCACCCCACAGGGCCGCTGGGTGTCTTGCAGGTTACTCGAGGCGCGCCGGGCTCTGGCAAGGAGGGGGGTAGAGTCTGCCGGCCCGGCTACCTATGCTTACGGGAGGGCAGACAAAAGGTTTCGTCCGATCTCAGATGAGGATGCCCAAGCCCTGTCGTCGGAGGGGCGGGCATCCGCGAAGCGTGGCGTGAAGGGTACCGCTGTCGGGGGGCAGAAAGGTGCGGGAATGGGCGGGAGCAGGTATCCTGCCCGCTGGGAAACGCATATCGTAAATCCAACCTGAGGGGCGGAAGTTGTACCGACAGGTGCGTGTGCTTGGCGCGTTGCTGATCCTGCAGGTGGTAGGCCTCGTGGCCATCGGCGCCCTGCTCATCTCCAACGTCGACTGGCAGGCGCTCATAGACGCCTCCACCGTTCAGGGGCAGAACGTGACGATACGCTCCATCCCGAGATCGACCCGGGCAGAGCTGATCCAGGCCATCCTTTTCACGGTGTTTTTCGTTGCGCCGACGGTCCTGCTGTTCTTCGCCGGCCTCGGCTTTGTCCTGCTCCGGAGGCGGGGATGGCTGCTGGCCTCCGTCGCGCAGGGCTGGATCCTATTGTCGTGCATCTTTTTCTACCCGGACCCCCGTCCGGCCCTGGCCTACCCGATAATCGCCTACGGCATCGTGATGGTTCTGTTCCTCAACAGCCGAGAGGTGCGCACCGTGGTCCATTCCAGGGGCAGGCCGCTCGGCGAGAGATCGGAGACGCCCATTGGAGGATGAACTGCTCGCGGAGGCGAGGGCTTCGGAGGCGTTGCTGCGGCGTTTCGAGCCCGTTATCCGGTTTACCAAAGGCGAGTGGTTCTACCCGACGGACTGCGAGCCTTACGTGCGGGTGTGCGGGCTCTGGGTCAAGCAGCCGGACGAGGAGCCCGTATGCATCGTGCCTCCGGGCGAGCTGACCCTGGAGACCCTCGGCCAGCAGCCCCTGGACAGCCCGGACGCCGTGCACTACCTGCGGCTTCCCGACGTAAAAGAGGAAGAGAGGCAGGGTTTCTTCGCGCGTTTGCGCCGCCGGCAGGACTACAAGAACCCGGACTGGCCCCGCGAGACCTTTCGCGCCGGCAGGGGCCGTCTGGCCCGCGTGGGGTACGTCTCGCGGTTGGCGGATGCGCTATTCTCGCTGGTGCTGCTCGCCAGGGGCGGGGTCCCGGGGGGAGCCGTGGAGAAGGCACGCGTGGTCTACGGCCGGCAGATGGTGGAGGAGGAACGCTACAGGTACCACGGGCGCGTGGTGCGGCAGGACGGTTGGGTCGTCTTGCAGTACTGGCTTTTCTACCCGTTCAACGACTGGAGGAGCAACTTTTTCGGGGCCAACGACCACGAGGCCGACTGGGAGAAGGTCTTCGTTTATCTCTCGGAATCGGAGGCCGGCGAGGTGGTGCCCGAGTGGGTGGCCTACGCGGCCCACGAAGAGACCGGCGACGACCTCCGCCGCCGCTGGGACGACCCCGAACTCACCCGCATCGGCGACCATCCGGTGGTCTACGTCTGCGTCGGATCCCACGCCAGCCGCTTTTTCCCCGGCGAGTACCTGACGGAGATCGCCTTCCCCCTGCCACGGACCATCGCCCGGGTCAGGAACGCTGTGCGGAACTTCTGGTACAGGACGTTGCGCCAGTACTCCAGCCAGGACGTAGCGGGGAGATCCTACGAGTTGTTCACCATTCCCTTCGTGGACTACGGGCGCGGGGACGGGCTGTCGCTAGGACCCGGCCAGGACAGGGAGTGGGATCCCCCGAGGCTCCTGGACCACCCGGTGCCCTCCTGGGTCTCGGGCTATAGGGGGCTGTGGGGGTTGTTCACCCGCGACCCCTTCGAGGGCGAGAACGCCCCCGCCGGCCCCATGTTCAACCGCGACAAGACCATAAGCCGCGATTGGTACGACCCGGTGGGATGGGCCGGCCTCGACAAGGTGTCTACCCGGGCGGAGGAGCTCTCCGTCATCCGCAAGCGTCAGGCGGAGCTGACCGCGCGCCGCGTCGGCCAGGAGACCGGGCTCTTGGAGAAGGCCGATGACCTGAAGATCCTCGGCGTGGAGGCCGAAGCGACGCGCAACCGTTCCCACCTCAGGGAGCTGCACGAGGCCCAGACGCGGCGCATCGCGGAACTCTCCAAAGAGGTGGACGGTATGCGCGAGCGGCTGGCCACGGACGAGGTCCTCTACGCATCGCTGGAGGATCATGCCAACCGCCTGCAGAAGGGCGAGAGGCCCCCGGCCGACGCCCACATAGCCCACGCCACCCGGCCCGTCTCCGAGAGCGAGAACCGTTCGGGACGCGTGGCCCAGCTCTGGGCCTCGGTAAGCGTGACGTTCGTGCTTCTGGCGCTCGTCGTCATCTTCGTCAGCGAGCGTCAGCACCTGCTCTCCGCGCTCGTCTTCGCCATCGCGGTGTTCGCCTTCGTGGAGGCCGCGTTCAGGCGACAGCTCTCCGGGTTCATGAGCAGCGTGAACCTCGGGTTGGCGGCGGTGGGTGGCCTGGTTCTCCTCAAGCACTACTACTGGCAGATAGCCGTCGTGGCGGTGCTGTTGTTCGGCCTCTACGTGCTATGGTCCAACCTGCGAGAACTCGGAAAATGAAGAGGACCGGGGTACTCTCGGGCGACACCTGACCCGCGCCGGCGGAAGGGGCATTCCGCTAGCGCCGGGAGAGCATGAACGTGGCGATACTCCCGCTGGCGCTAACCATGATGGCCGGACACCAGATCCTTTCGGCGATCATCTTCGTCACCGCCCCAAAACCCCTCAGGCTCTCGGGTTCGGTACTCCCCGCCGGGAAGACGGCGATCAAGGCCGGAGGGCTGATGATCTGGCTGATGCCCGGCGACATCATTGCCATGCTTACGATCGGGTTCAACGTGGTGCAGGACAGCGCCGGTCCGCTCGCGACCCTGCCGTTCGTCGCGGTGACCTTGCTGATCGCCGCCCTCCCAGTGCTGGTCTACCTGACGTTCGGCAGTCGCGCGTGGGAGTTCATGCCCGAATCGCGCGACTGGATGAACGCGCACAGGTCACAGGTAGGTCATAAACGCCGGGGTCTGTGCTTCGTGTTTGTCGCCCTGATCCTGTCCTGAGCAGCGCCGGTGGCGGCCCTGCTAGCGGGTCCGGATCCTGATACCGCCCACCATGGAAGCCACGATGTTGTAGCCCACCGCCGTTATGAACCCCGCGATGGCCCCACCGATGGCCCAGACGATCAGTAGCAAGACGGTCCCGATCAAGCCCCCTCCAAGACCGGCGATCAAACCGACGTCCTGGTTGGTGATCACGGCCGCAATGGTCGAGAGTATGCCCACCACGACGGCTATCAGGGCGTACAGCGTACCGAGCACCTTTGTCGCAGACCAAATCTCGACGCTCCTGATCTCCACCGGCCGTCTCCTTTTTTCGGGGGCTTCCCACGTGCCCAATAATGGTAAGAAGCATACATACCATTAACATATTATGCAACTGCTTGGACGCCCCATCCCGCTCAGCCTATTCCCGAAACGCATTGGCAGCGGGAAGGGATCGGACCCATTGCCAGCGGTCGTCTCGGTTTGGTGGCGGATCGTTCCGGGTATCGTGTCGTCTTTGTGCGGTCACGACCGACTAGAAGGAGCAAGAAAGCTTTGAGCGCAGTTCCCGACATCACCCTCAACGACGGCAGTACCATCCCGCAGCTCGGTTTCGGGGTCTTCCAGATCGAGCCCAAAGACACCGCGGAAGCGGTCGGCGAGGCACTCGAGATCGGCTACCGGCACATCGACACCGCGGAGATGTACGGCAACGAGGCCGAGGTCGGCGAGGCCATCCGCGCCTCAGGCCTCGACCGCGGCGACATCTACGTCACCAGCAAGCTCAACAACGGGGCCCACGAGCCCGGCGACGCCCGCGAGGCGTTCGACGGCACGATCTCCGCGCTCGGTTTGGATTACGTGGACCTGTTCCTCATCCACTGGCCGTTGCCGACGCTCTATGACGGCGATTACGTGTCTACCTGGAAGACGCTCGAGGAGTTCCAGCGCGACGGTCGCGCCCGCTCTATCGGCGTCTCGAACTTCCAGGTCGAGCACCTCGAGCGCCTGGCCGCCGAGGCCGACGTCGGTGCCGGCGGTAAACCAGATCGAGGTTCACCCCTACTTCACCAACGACGCCGTGCGCGCCTACGGCCAGGAGCACCAGATCGCCACCGAGGCGTGGTCGCCGATCGCGCAGGGCGGGGTGCTCGAGGACGCCACCATCACCCGCATCGCCGACAACGTCGGCAAGACGCCGGCGCAGGTTGTCCTGCGGTGGCACATCCAGCGGGGCGACATCGTCTTTCCGAAGTCGGTGACGCCGTCGCGCATGCGGGAGAACTTCGAGCTGTTCGACTTCGAGCTCGGGCCCGACGAGATGGGCGAGATCTCCGCGCTCGACAGTGACGAGGACGGCCGTACCGGCCCGCACCCCGACACGTTCTCTCGCGTTCCCGACTAACGCGTCCCCAAGGCCGGGGAGGTGAGGTCGTGCCTCCCCGGCCCGGTCACGGCGCCACTTCGGCGGACCTTTGGCCTGAGCTGTCGGTAGTTTCGTTGCCCACGAGCAGACCTGCTCATGGTCGATTGAGGGCCGTTGTGTGAGGGCATCAGCTCAGGCGATGGCCGACTGCGGAGTGGCGGGCTTCCGCACGGGAGACTTGAGGCTCGCGATGGAGCGCCATCCAAAGCTCGACTTGGAGGTGTTCTCCGTGTTCTCAGGGAAGCTCCGCCGCTCGGAGCAGAGTGTGGGGGCGTCTCTGGACCGTGAAGTCGTCGCG
Organism: uncultured Rubrobacteraceae bacterium; assembly: GCA_963769655.1. GTDB lineage: Bacteria > Actinomycetota > Rubrobacteria > Rubrobacterales > Rubrobacteraceae > CAVYMT01. The sequence goes on from CAVYMT010000010.1 coordinate 184,181, forward strand.
CTTGGCTCCCCTGATGCCGAGGCCCGCGGAGAGGTTCGGGGAGCATGGCGGGGACCGCGCTGGGTTCACGATCCCCTTACCTTAAGGCGAGCTGGCCGCAATGATCTCATGCAACAGGGAAGCCGTCTCGAAGGCGCTGAGAGAACCCAGGAGAGAAGGATTCCTAGACCCCGAACGGCGGAAGGCAAAGTTCGCAGACCCGTCCGGCCTCAGGAAGCACGCCGCAAGCAGCCACGCCTCGCTCCCTGAGGAGTGACAGTGCCGAGGGGTCTCCACAGGATGTGAGGCGGGACGGGACGGTCGAACGGAATTCGGTTAGTCGCTTCGCTTTCATTCTTGGTTTTTGCTACCAAACAACAACCGACAGCCAACAACCGTAGCGCGACGATCCGCACGGTGTGTGAACTTAGTAACCGGCGTAACTTTTGTGGTGACACACTTTACCGCCGGGCCGGGCTGCGGGCGGTACATTCTAGTCATGAGACATCCACACAATTCATACACCATCGCAAACGGAGAAAAGGCAGGCGACTTGCAGACCCGGGACGACAACTACGACCTCGTCGCTACGGGCGTTCTGATAATTGGCGCCGGGGCGGCCGGCTTGCGGGCGGCCATAGAGCTTTCCCAGGGTGGCGTGGATACGCTCGTCGTGGGCAAGAGCCGCCACGGGGACGCCCACACCATATGGGCCGCCGGAGGAATCAACGCCTCGCTTGGCACGAGGGATCCCGAAGACCGCTGGCACATCCACGCCGCCGACACCGTCGGAGAGGGACACTATGTCACCGACTCGCGGGCGGTGGAGACCTTGGCTCGCGAGGCGCCCGAGCGTATCCGGGAGCTGTGGGAGTGGGGCTGCCCGTTCAGCCTCACTGAGGACGGCGAGATCGACCAACGCTACTTCGGCGCGCAGTCCTTCCGGCGCACCTGCTTCGCCGGAGACCGCACGGGGGAGGCGATACTCGATACGCTGGTAGACAAGGCGAAAGAGGAGAACGTACCCTACCGCGAGAACGTGTACATAACCAAGCTCCTCACCTCCTCCCCGGACGATGGCGGCCGCGTGAACGGCGCTGCGGGTTACGATCTGAAGACCGGCCAGCGCCTTCTCTTCTCCGCGAAGGCGGTGGTGATTGCCGCCGGTGGGCTAACCTCGCTGTACGAGCGAAGCTCCTCGCGCAAAGGCGAGAATAATGGTGACGCAATGTCCCTCGCCTACGACGCGGGGGCCGCTCTCAGGGACATGGAGTTCGTCCAGTTCCACCCCACCGGCATGGTCGAGCCGGAGGACATGGCCGGTATGCTCGTCACCGAGGCCGTCAGGGGCGAGGGCGGACGGCTGTACAATGCCGACGGCGAAAGGTTCATGCAACACTACTCGCCAGAGCACATGGAGCTCGACGCGCGGGATGTCGTGGCACGCGCCATCTACCGGGAGATACGGGCAGGACGCGGCGTCGAGGGGGACGCGGTGCTTCTCGACATCTCCCACAGGGACGCCGACTACATAAAAGAGCGGCTGCCCAAGATGCACGAGCAGTTCGCCGGCCTCGGGGTGGATATCACCAGCGAGCCGATGAAAGTCTCCCCGACCGCCCACTACGCGATGGGCGGCATAAAGGTGGACTTCGACACCATGCGAAGCACCGTCGAGGGGCTTTACGCCATCGGGGAGGCGACCGCCGGGGTGCACGGCGCGAACCGTCTGGGAGGCAACTCACTAGCCGAGACCGTCGTCTTCGGCAAAGTACTCGGCGAGCACCTGGTCAGGAACATCGATTCCCTGCCCCATGGCTACCCGGACGAGGCCGACGTGGCCGGACATTTCGCCTACCTCGATGCGTTGGGCGCCTCGGAAGGGGCGCATGATCCCAAAGAGGTCATCGCCGAGTTGCGAAAGCTCGTCTGGGATCATGGCGGCATCGTTCGCACCGCAGGATGGCTGGAAGAAGGTCTCGACAAGCTCGAGGGACTGAGAATGAAGGCCGACTCGCTGAATCTGGCCGAGGGCCGGGCGGACGGGGATCTCGAACAGGCGCTCAATCTACGATTCATGCTCACCGCGGCGGAGGCCGTGCTTCGCGGTGCCCTCTTGAGGAAGGAGTCGAGAGGGGCGCACCACCGCGAGGACTTCGAGCAAGAGGACCCCGAGTGGCAGAGGACCATCTTCTTCGCGAAGGGCGCCGATGGTATGCAACTCTGGTGCGAGCCGCTTGGCGAGATACCGGAGGAGATACAGCGCGCACTCGACGAGGATTACAGCCTCGACTACCATCACCTCGAATAGGGATTACTCCCGAACCCACAGAAGATGGCGATCTTCACCCGAGCTAGATGCCCGGCATCGGATTTCGGGCGTCAGGAAGCGGCTTTCCCGACGGATAGTGATCTTCGGCGGAGTCTCATCGGTTGGGTGGAGCGCCCCTCGTAGGTTCCACTGCGAGCAATTCTCTGCTCGCTACTTCACTGCTTGCGCCGCCGGGCGGACAAGGCGGCAACCAACCGGATTTGGCACGAAACCCGGCCAGGGATCATCTTGAAATCTGCGCCCCGTGCACAGCGGACCGGCATCCACAGGACAGGGTCGTGGGGTTGCCTCAGCGGGGCGCTTGCTACCGGAGTGTGGAGAGGGCTTCGGGCAAAGCGCCGACGATGTCGGAGGCTATCGTGTAGTCGGCTCCTCCTATGCGTTCGGAGGCCCGTTCGCTTGCCTCGATGCACGCAAGAACGCCTGCGGCCGCCGCCGGGAACGGCTCTGATCCTTTAGAAAGCAGCGCGCCGACCAAGCCGGCGAGCACGTCGCCAGCCCCGTGCGCGGCGAGCGCGCCGGTGTCGCCGGCGCTCACCGCGCACGGGCCGTCGGGAGGCATGACGATGGGGTTGTCTCCTTCGAGCAATACCACGGACTTGCTGCGATCCGCCAGTGTCCGCGCCGCTGCGAGCCGGTGTTCCTCGACCGAGGCGGGCTCCTCGCCGAGAAGACGCGCCAACCCATCGGGGTCGGCCATGATGATCGTAGCTGCCGAACGCCCGGCGAGTTCGTCCAGCCCTTCCTCGGTGGCGTAGGCGGACGAGGTATCGGCCGCGATGACCAACGGGAACGCGTCTGCCCGGCCGACCGCCCGGACGAACTCTCGTTCACCCGGACTGCTTCCCATGCCCGGCCCCAGCACAACGGTCTCGGCTGGAGCCTCATTTTGCGTCGCAAGCCGTGCGACAGACTCCGCGCCGTCCTCGACGTGGCTTCCGTCCCGATCATCTTGCAAGCCATGCACCAGCGCTTCGAGCAAGCGTGAGCTTAGGGTAGGCGCGGTCGAGGCCGGAACCGCCACACGAACCCGATTGGCGCCGCCGCGCATCGCTGCCAGCGCCGCCAGGGAAGGAGAGCCGATGGAGTTCTGCGCCCCGCCCGCGACCAACACGGTTCCGGCCCCTCGTTCCGAGTCACAACGGAGTCGGGCCGGGATCGTCCGCAAGACTCGTCGCTTTGTAAGCCCGGCGAGGCTGGCGCCCGGGTCACCGGGTGGGATGCCGATGCCCACCGTACGCACCGAGCCTGCGTGCCTGGCTCCACGCCCCACGTACAGCCCGATCTTCGGGGCATGGTTTGTCGAAGTAACGCTCGCCTCGATAGCGGAGCCTCCGACTGCTCCGGTGGCCGCGTTCACCCCCGACGGCACGTCGGCGGACACTACCGGAGCGTTCTCGGCGTTGATCGCCACGATCACTTCGTCGAGCGGCTCGCCGACGGCTCCTTCGACCCCCGTTCCGAGCAACGCGTCTACTATGGCTCCGGAGTCTCGCAGCAGCGCGGCGTCGAACGCCTGCGGCGCCGGGCCGGGCAGGCGGTCGAGGTTGGTGCGCGGCACACCTTCGAGGCTGTCCAACGACAGCGGGGCGAGCACATCCACGACGTGCCCCGCCGCCCGCAGCAGCCGGGCCGCAACGAGCCCGTCTCCGCCATTGTTGCCAGGCCCCACCACGATGCGAATCGGCCCGGCCTTCGCGACGGCCTCCACCACGGAAGCCAATCCGGCTCCGGCCTTCTCGGCGAGTTCCAGCTCAAGGATGCCATGCTCCTCCATGGCGAAGCGATCCGCCGCCCGCATCTCTTCGGGACTGTATAGCGGGTCGAGCCATTCGGGCAAAGTCATGGAGCCTCTATCCTTGATCGGTTGCATGATGGGTGGCGAGTGGGTTCCGGTAGCGAACATGTCTTCGACGAACACAGACGCCCCGACGTCCGCCGCAGGATGTTGTCGCGCTTCGTTGGATGGGTAAATGATCGGTCGAGAAAGCGAATGCGATCCCACGAAGCGAGCGTAGGCAAGAGACGCTCCCCGACACATGGAACCGCCGACCGTGGAGCCCGTTGCCCGAGTTCGGTATCACGACCCGGCCTTCGAATACTGCCGTCGACCGAGCGCGTTCGCTTCGAGATCCCAGTAGAGGAGGAGCGCGGCGTGCGGGGCCGTGAGGGCGGAGATGAGAACGACGTAGATCCCAAAAAGTTGCTGAGATTCCCGCAGGCCGAAGATGAGCGTCAAGAAGAGCAGCGATGCGAGGGTGACGAGCGTGACGGGGAGAGCCTTCGCATGGTAGCCGACCACGGTGGAGCCAAGTCCCAAGTCGCTGCGGCGGGCATCGGGGATCTCGAGCAGTCCGCTCACCCGGAGTACGTGCCTCCAGGCGTGCCAGAAGACGAAATAAACTCCGACGGCGACGATGGGGAAGACGAGGAAAAACATTGCTACCAATAACAGGATCTCCACCGCCACTCGGAGGGCGGAATGCGCGCGTCGCCGGACGAGGTTCGAAAGGACTACCGAAAACTCCACGAGCACGGAGAGGACGAGGCCGGCGACGGCCAAGGCCGAAACCCAATCCGAGTTCCACGCAGGCGCCGCTCCGAAGACCGACACGATACCGTCGAAGGCGGACAGGCTCTGCTCGGGGTGGAAGGCAATGGGAGCGGATATGACCAGCGTTCCCCTTGCCGCCGCCGCGATGAGGAACGGGGCCAAGCCTTCCCCTCTGCGGGGCGCCGCGTCGGCGCTCCCCCAGTGCCAGGCCGTCAGGGCGAGGAAGAAAGCCAGCGCGAGTGGGGGATCGAGCATCCACAATCCGAACACGAAAGCGGCCGCGCCCAAGTAGAGGAGCACGAAGCCGAGTGCGTCGCCCGCGGAACGCCGTCCCGTCAACTTCGACGCGACGAGATGGTCGCAGGCGCCGTGCGGCAGTCCGAAGAGGAGCAGCCCGAGCATCCACGGCACGAACCAGAGGCCCGAGAGGCTCGAGTCGAAGAGAAGGGCGCACACGACCGCCACAGACGCGGAGAGCCACGGCACGAGGCCGTATGAGAGGCGCAACGGGTACGTTTCTTTTCCCACGCTCATCGCCGCTTACCAGCCGGGCAAGGAGGCCCTCGCTCGGCGCGCCGCCGCTGCGAGGAACGGCGCCTTGTCGAGTGCCGCGATCACCGCGAGGTCGTCGTGCAGGGTGCTCTCGCCGGAGAGGAATCGAACCAGCGCGTCGGTCGGAACGCGCTCGAACATTCGCATGAAGCTCTCGCGGGCGAGCGCGGGCGAGTATTCCAGGGCGTCGAGGAAGACCGCGTCGAGGATTTCGTATTTGCGGGGGATCGGCCTCCGAAACGTTTGCCCCCCTCGCATGAGGGAATTTGCTATGTTCTCGCTTTGGCGGAGGATGTGGACGAAGGCGTAGCCGCTCGATGGGCGGGTCGCGCCCCCGGCCGCCCCGATCATGACATGCCGCTCGTCCAGCGTGCGCGGGAATTTCCTCGTCGTCATCGGGATGCATCCGCTCTCCCGAGACTTCACGGTGTACGCGCCCGCAACGAGTTTTTCGAGGTAGTTCTCGACGCGCCTCCCATGCTCCGCACGGGTTATCGCGTCCCCGGAGAACGCCGTGCTCTCCACCAAAGCCCGGCGGCGGGAGAAGGGGAGGACATAGACAAAGGACAGTTCGGGCGAGTCTCCGGCGCCGAAGTCCATGAGGGTGGCGGTTTCGGGATCGAAGGCAGCCTCGGACGACTCGACCACGAGGCCCGCGAAGGATTGAAGGAGGCTTATCTCGCCCGAACCGCGCGGCGGTTTCATGTTCTCCACGGCGGGTCTGCCGTCGAAGACGAGGTTCACGTCGTGGTCTCCGAGGTCTGTGGACACTCTCCGGGCCTCCCCTCGCGGCCCGGCGGGAGTGACGGACAGTACGCTGCATCCGAGGTGGAGGCGCACCTTCGGATGTTGTCTGAGCCTGGCGTGGATCTCCTCGTAGAATTCCGGCGCGCGGACGTGGAGGTATGGTCGCTCCGGTAGTGAACACAGCGCTTCCATGTCCCCTAAAACGACCCTCCACCGACTCCACGACGCGCTGACGAGGTTGGAAAGTTGCTTTGGTACGAGACCCCAACTACACCAGCGTTGTTCTCGGGTGAAGTCCGTCCGGCGGTCGAAGATGTGGATACGACCCGGAAAGCCCGCGTCGGCGAGGAGATAGGCGAGGCTGGCGCCCGAGCAGCCAGCCCCGAGGATCGCTATGTCCATGCTCCCACCTCCTTTAACGTGTTTCTGCCGGGATTTCCGGTGGCCCAATGATCTTAACCCAAAGGGGCTGTAGCCCGTCTTACAACGGCACGCACGAAGCGATTTACATTTAGGTTAGACGGTAGGGTCATCCAGGAAGGGAACAAGCGATGAGCGAGAAAGTTAGGAGGTCGGAACCCGGCGGCTCGACCGTGATCGCGGATGTTGTGGTCTCGAAGATCTCCGCCATGGCGGCCGGTGAGGTGCAAGGGGTTCGGTTGGGCGGCGGTGCTGCTCAGGCGGCAGGGTCGCTTCTGGGTTCGATCACCGGGGGCGGCGGCCGAACGCAGGGGGTCTCCGTCGAAGTCGGGGAAAAGGAAGCCGCCGTGGACTTGTCGATGTCCACAGAGTTCGGCAAGCCGATACCGCAGTTGACGCAGGCCGTCCGCGACAACGTCGTGAGGAGCGTGGAGAGGATGATAGGCCTGAAGGTCACGGAGGTCAACGCGACGGTCTCCGACGTTTATTTCCCGCATGAGGAGCAAAACCGGGAATAATCCTGCACGCTGTCAGATATTCACTAGTCGTACGCAGTCTGGGATACGTCTCCGGCGTACCTCGGGAAAGCTAGAGGAGAACTATGAGTACAGTGTGGCTTAGTACAGGAACCGCAGGAATGGCGTTGGGCACGGTGGCCTTCGTTCTTCTGGGGCTGAGAGCGCCCCAGGGAAGCAGGTACTTCTTCGTAATCACCGCGAGCATCACCCTGATCGCCTTCATCTCCTACCTCGTCATGACGACGGGCCAAGGATCCACGACACTGACCACGGCGGGCGGTGAAACCAGAGAATTCTACTGGGCGCGCTATGTAGACTGGCTGTTCACGACGCCCCTTCTGCTGCTCGACCTCGCATTGCTGGCCCTGATCAGGCCGGGGAAAAGCATCGGCCTGATCTCGGGCATCATCGGCCTCGACGTGCTAATGATACTGACGGGGCTCGGCGCCGGCTTCTCGACCAACGCCTTCGTCCAGGTGGTGCTGTTCCTGATCAGCACGGCCGCGCTCGTCGGCATCCTTTACCTGCTCACGACGAGGCTGCTCCAGGCGGCCCGCGGCAGGTCACCCGCCGTAGCCCGCATCTTCAACACACTCGCGGGCTTGACCGTCGTTCTCTGGGCGATCTATCCGGTCGTGTTCCTGCTGGGGAGCGAAGGCTTCGGAGCGGTCGGCCTTACCACGGAGATCTTCATCTTCATGGTCCTCGACCTGCTCGCGAAGGTCGGCTTCGGCTTCCTCCTCCTGACCAGCCGCGACGCACTCTCGGATCCCACCGGCGGCGGTCAGGTGCAGTCTTCGCGGGTGAGCTGATACCCTGAACCCCGCGTATCTGCCCCGGAGTCCCATCGGCGTCGTTCGATGGGACTCCGGGACTTTGCCGGTGTGCTAGAAGTTGTGAGCGACCAAATGTCCAAGCGTTCGAACGAGATGGACGACCTGCAAGACATGGGCCGCCTTCCGCCGCCAGAGGCTAGTCGTTCGCCGACGGTCCCCGAGGTGCCCGCTAGACGAAGGCGGCGCCTCAGCCCCAGGTCTCCCGGTAGGCGAACAGCGCCCGCTGCAACCCACAGGGCGGCGTGGCCTCCTGGGCACGTGTTCCTCGAGCTCAAAGGCCTTCTGGCCACCCCACCTCGCCGCGGGTCTCGGCCGGGCCGAAGAGCATCACAGAGCGGATCTCCTCGTAGGGCTCCTGCTCGGTCCACTCGAAGAGCGGTCCAATAGCCCCCATTCGTGGGCCGGTCGCCCACCCGCATGTTCGTGCTCATGCCGTTCCCCCTCCTGCGTGCTCCGTGGCCAGCGAGACGCTGCCTGAGAAAACAGATCGTGGCGCCATAGACACCGAGGATCTCTCTCACCGTTGCGACAGCCATACGTCGCAGGGTTCATGGGCAGGTCTGCCCACGAGGACGCCACTTACTATGCGTAGCCCGCAGGCTCGGACGGCGTAGCCGGGCCTTGAAGCCTTACTGGCACGGGATGAGTGCCGTATGGTACATACTGGGGTCGTTCTGCGAAGGAGGTTGGCAGGTGGTACTCGGTGGGTGAGTTGCTGAGCGAGTCTGCACGTCGGATCGCTGGTGTCGTTCGCCCGCTTGGCACGTCGGCGTGATCGGTCAGTACACTCCGGGCTTGGAAGCGTCGATCTTGGAGGTAGCAGTACTCGAGCGTTTGCCCGTCAAGCGGCTGCCCCAGATGGTACGCGCCCTCCTCGAAGGCACCTTGTGGCTGCGGAAGGCGTGCCCGTGAGAACCTTTCTCTCGGACCTGAAGGATATCTTGGGCCCCGGAGCCCTCAAGCAGGTGCTGCTCAAGACACGGGAGAACGACCTGCTGGGGCTCGCGGGACAGTTGACCTACTTCTTCCTGCTCTCCTTCTTCCCCTTCCTTATCTTCCTGGTCGCGCTGGCGGGACTAGTTATCCAGGATCCCGAAGCGGTGGTAAGGGGCCTCATAGGCAGATCGGCGGGCTTTCTGCCGGAAGACGCCGCCGAGCTTCTCGTGGCCTACCTGGACCGGACGCTTCGCGGCGCGGGCTCCGGTGTGCTCCTCGTTGGCGTCGTCACGACGCTGTGGATGGGCTCCGCGGCCTCGATAGCCATTACGAAGGCTGCCAACCGGGCCTACGAGATAACGGAGACCCGGCCGTTCTGGAAGCTGCGCGGCACCTCCATCCTGCTGGCGCTGGGTTTCACGCTCCTGATGGCGGCCCTGTCGCTAGTCGTCTTCGAGGTGGAGACCAACATCAGGAGGTTCGGAGGACCGTCGGGTTCCTTGCTGGCCATCTGGGACACCGCACGCTGGGCGCTAGCCTTCGCCGTCGTGACCAGCGCGCTGAGCATCCTTTACTACTTGGCCCCCGACGCCCGCCTTCCGTTCAAGTGGATCACGCCGGGAGGGTTCGTGGCGACGGTCCTCATGTTCGCCGCGAGCGTCGGGCTGAGCTTCTACGCCTCCAGGCTCGGCAACTACGACCAGGTCTACGGCCAGCTCGGGGCGATGATCGTGTTCATGCTCTGGCTCTACGCGATGGGGCTCACGGTGCTGGTGGGGGTCGAGGTCAACGCCGTGCTCGCGCGCCGGGTGGAGGACAAGAAGGGCGTCGAATTGGTGCAGTCCGAAAGCCCCGAAGTCGACCCCAGCGAGTAACCGGTCGAGGGTCCTCGCGAGGGCTCCCTTGCCAGTAGGCACATCCAGGCCCTGATGGGACCGGTAGTCGCCGGAGCCCCGGGTACGTGCAGCGTCCCCGCATGGGCGGCTTTCCAGACGACCTGGCGATACTTGGTACAGAGCCTCGGGTGGACATGAAGTTCATGAGTGAGCAGGAGGAGTTGCTCTATGTCAGTCGCCCGGGTTACTTCTCTCTAACGGTCGGGGTCCCCGTTTGGCATCTCGGTAGGAACGTCCTCGCTCGACACCTCGCGTGCGGCGTCTCCGACGGCCTCCTTGTAGAGGCGCTCGGCCTCTTTCTCCTCCTCGCGGCGCGCCTCCCTGACCCCCTGGCCGTAGGATCCGTTGTGGGATTTCAGGTAGGGCTCGAAGAGGTCTATCGGGATGGGCAGGATGATGGTGGAGTTCTGGTTCACGGCGATCTCCCCCATCGTCTGGAACAGCCTCAGCTGCAACGCCGTCGGGCTCTCGAGCCTGTCGGCCGCCTGCCTGAGGCGCTCGGAGGCCTGGTACTCGCCCTCCGCCGCGATGATCTTGGCCCGCCGTTCGCGCTCGCTCTCGGCCTGGCGGGCCATCGCCCGTTGCATGTTCTGCGGGATCTCGACGTCCTTGACCTCCACCACGCTGACCTTGATGCCCCATGGCTCGGTCTGCTCGTCGATGATCTTCTGCAGCTCCTCATTTATGGTCTCGCGGTTGGTGAGCAGGTCGTCGAGGTCCCTTTGCCCCAGGACGCTCCTGAGGGTGGTCTGGCTGATCTGGCTGGTGGCCAGGACGTGGTTCTCGACCTCGATGACGCTCTTGTTGGGGTCCACCACCCGGAAGTAGATGACGGCGGTCACGCGAGCAGGGACGTTGTCGCGCGTGATTATCTCCTGGGGCGGCACCTCCATGGTGACGGTCCTGAGGTCTATCTTGACCATCCTGTCGACGAACGGGCAGCAGGATAAAGAGCCCCGGCCCCTTCGGGCCGCCCTGCACGCGTCCGACGCGGAAGATGACGCCCCGCTCGAACTCCTTGACGATCTTGATGGCGCTGAGCACGACCCCGGCGACGAAGATGACCACGACCACCACCGCTATGGTGGCCAACCCAACCCCGATCGCCTGCAACAAGCCCAAAGTTACGTGCATTAATGTCCTCCTGCCCAAGCCTTCAAGGTCCTGAGATCCACGATAGTAGGCTCCCTACACCGGCACCACCTGCACCGTCCCTCCTTCGACGAAGCCCACCACGGTCACCTTGCGCCCCGCGCCCACCGTGGGCTCACCATCTCGCGGGTCGGCCTCCTCGGGAGCGAACGCCAGCACGGCCCGCCACCTCTCGCCGTGTACGAACACCCACCCTGCGGTCTCCACCCCTACAGTGCTCCTGACGGTGCCGACCTCGCCGATCATTCCCTCCTTGCCGGTGAGGACCGGCGTTTCCCTGAGGGCTCGCGAAGAACCCAGCACCCTCAAGAGCACACCCCCAATGAGCACCGCGACGACCACGAGGGCACCGAGCAACACCCCCGAGTAGGGGACCCCCGCCCACAGCAGTACCGAGCCTCCCGCAAGCAGCGTCATGATGCCCCCCGCGCCGGGCAGACCGTGGTTGGTCACGCTCAGGTCCACGACCAACAACACGAGCCCGATGAGGATCAGAAGCAGACCGATTACCGCCGATGTCACCATCGGCGAAGCACCGTCTTGCTGGGAGGCAGGTATGCTGGCAAGGGCGACATCGTCGGACCGGAGTAATCTTACCGCACATCACCACGAGGACTTAATGAAAGATCATCGTTCTCGACCCCCGGCACACGTACGCCACCCTGCTGATCTGCTCAAGGGCACGCATCCGAGGATGGTCCAGGAGCTGCTAGGGCACGCCAGCATCACCACGGGCCCACGGGCACCTGCAGTCACGTCCTGCCGGGCATGGACGACGCACTCGCGGACAGGATGGAAGAGCCGCCCGGATAGACCATTCGCTCGATCGCCGGGCGCTCGCAGCAAAGAGCCCCCTACACAATGGCGGGACTCTACGGTTTCCTTCGCCTTTCCAGGTATTTTCGGAGTAGGGGCGGTGGGACTCGAACCCACAATCCTTCTCAGGAACCGGATTTTAAGTCCGGCGCGTATGCCAATTCCGCCACGCCCCCGCGCTTCTTGTTTCGCCAGGTTTCGGTTGTGCTGTGACAGTTGGGGCAGAGAAGGACCACGTCATCCCTTGTGTAAGGTCCGCCCACACCCTCTCTGTGCATCTCCAACATTATTGGGTCGCCGAGCCACTCTCCGAGCCCGCAAAGCCGGCAAACGTTACCACGTTCCTCAATGAGCCTCAATCGGATAGCACCTTTCCCGCGCGGGAAGACATCCCGTTTCCGGAGCGCGATCGCCTTCTCGTAAGCTTCTCGCTTGTCGACGCGTATGTGTCTTACCCAACCACACACCGTTCGCCAGGGGACACCGACCTCCCCAGCGATGCTTCTGTAACCGTACCTTGCTTGGCGCAGCTCGATGCGCCCTGGCGTATTCTTGCTCTCTGCCCTTGTATGGACCACGCATCCATAACGCTCATCGGACGCAGCGGCCGAACACCGTAGTCCTCTGCCGTTGGGCTACGCCCCCGAACCGGCCCGAGTATAGCAGTCAGGTATCGCGGTTCTCCGTGCAACAGCGCTGCTCTGGATAAGGTCGCTCGAGACGTCGCAGGGTCCATTCGGCGACCGCGTTGGGCATGGCGCCTGACAGATGCAGGGCGGTGAAGGCGTGCAGGCACTTGACATGACCACCGGGACCACCGACGCCGGCGACCCTGGTACCGTAGCGGTCGAGGTGCCCCTCGTGAACACCCTCGACGGTCCCCTCGCCCAACGCCTTCTCCGCGGCCCGCACGCCACCCGTGGACTCGACGCGCGAGATCTCCGCAACGAGGCTCGGGCAAGTGACCCAGAAGCTCGTTGGCATGTTCCGCGCCCGCTCGTTCTCTATAACGCTCGGTCTGCCGAACGGGCAACGCGCGGCGACGCGAAAGGGCCTGGGGTCACGACCGAGCTGTTGGGCGACAGCGTCGCGGTCCGAGGGAGTAGCTGCTAGCGGGCGATCGGTATCTTCGGTCGTCGCTTCGCTCATTTGTCGCTCCCTGCGGTCGCTCCTTGAGCGAGTAGGGAGTAGCGAATAGGGAGTAGTTGGTTTTCTAGCCCGCTACTCCCTACTCGCTACCTCGCTATTCGCTAGTGGGGCGCAGCCCCACCCCCTACTCCCTGCCCTTCAACTATAAAAACCTTCTCGCCGGGTTTGACCATACCGTAGCGTTCCCGGGCGGCCCGCTCGACGCCGGCCGGGGTGTTCAGGTCTCCGATCAGGCGTTCCTGGGCGGCGTTGTGGACCCTGGTCTCGTGCAGCCGCTGTTCGAGGGTCGGGATCTCGGCCCTGGCCCGAAAGATGTCCTGCAGCGGGGAGACGTAGGAGGCGAGGAGAAGACCGATGAGGGCCGCGTATAGCAGGGCCGTCAGTGGCCAAGTTCTCAGGCGGGTACCCATCTCGGGTCTGTACTCTACCTCTCCTGGCCCACCGTGTATATCTCGAGAACGTTCGCCGACCCCGGTCGGGACCCCGCGGTACCGCCGGTCATGATGATCTGGTCGCCCTTCTGGACGCCGCCCGACTCCTCGGCGGCCTCCAGCGCGTCCAGGAAGCGCTCGTCCAGGGTGCCGGCCTGCTCCCGGACGAGCACGGACGTTACGCCCCAGACGAGGGCCAAACGGCGCACGGTCTCCCGGATCGGGCTGATGGCCAGTATCCTGTTCGGCGGCCGGAAGCGGGCGACCCTTATGCAGGAGAGCCCGCTCTGGGTCGAGGTCAGGATCGCCTCGGCGTCGAGGTCCTCGGCGAGCTCGCAGGCCGCATGCGTCAGGGCATCGTAGACGATCGCCCCGGCCCCAGGAGGCCGACGCCGGGATGTCGCGCCCGTAGTTTATGGCGCCCTCGGCGGTCCGGCAGATCCGGTCCATCTGCAACACGCTCTGCAGGGGGTAGCGCCCGACCGCCGTCTCCCCGCTGAGCATCACCGCGTCGGCCCGATCGAAGATGGCGTTCGCGACGTCGGAGACCTCGGCGCGCGTGGGCCTGGGGTTCTCGATCATGGAGTTGAGCATCTGGGTGGCGACGATGACCGGCTTGCCGAGCCTGCGGCAGCGGGCCACCATCCGCTTCTGCTCGATGGGGACCCTCTCGGCGGCAAGCTCGACCGCGAGGTCGCCCCGGGCGACCATGATGCCGTCGGATTCCTGAATGATGTCCTCGATGTTCTCTATGCGCCTCGTGCTTCTCGATCTTGGAGATGACCGGCGCGTCGCCGCCGAACTCCTTTATGCGCTCCTTAACCTCCCGCACCTCGTCGGCCGTCCGGACAAACGAGACCGCGACCCAGTCGGGATGGACCTCCTCCATGCCGAAGCGCAGATCCTCGAGGTCCTTGGGCGTGAGCCCGTGGATGGAGAGACGGGAGTCGGGGAAGTTCAGCCCCTTGTGCGAGGAGACGGGGCCGCCTTCGAGGACCTCGCAGGTAACGTCGCCGTTCTCCTCGACGCTCACGACCTTCAGCCCGATCAGGCCGTCGTCGATGAGCAGCCGGTGGCCAGGCTCGACGTCCTGGGCGAGCTTGTCGTAGGAGGTCGAGAGCCGGCTCGCGTCGCCGACAAAGTCGCCAGCCGCGATCGTCACCCGGTTGCCCTCGACGAGCCGCGTGTCGCCCTCGACCTCGCCGGTGCGGATCTTGGGCCCCTGCACGTCCTGGAGGATGGCCACGTTGCGGCCGCAGTCCTTCGCCACCGACCGGACGGTCTGGGCGTTCTTTAGGTGCATCGAGTGGTCGCCGTGGGAGAAGTTGAACCTCGTGACGTCCACCGCGGCCCTCACCAGCGACCCGATGGTCTCCTCGGAGGAGGTGGCGGGCCCCAGCGTCGCGACTATCTTTGTCCGCCGCATGATCCTTACGCCCCCCTCGCCGGCCGCAACCGCGGGTTGAAGGCCGCCCGGCCCGGGTAGAAGCCCGAGTCCCCGAGCGATTCGCGGATGCGCAGGAGCTGGTTGTACTTGGCCACCCGGTCCGTGCGCGCGGGCGCCCCGGTCTTTATCTGCCCGGCGTTCACCGCGACGGCAAGGTCCGAGATCGTGGCGTCCTCCGTCTCCCCGCTGCGGTGGCTGATCATGGTGGTGTACCCGGACTTCTGGGCGAGATCGATCGTCTCGAAGGTCTCGGTGAGGGTTCCTATCTGGTTGACTTTGACCAGGATGGAGTTGCCGACACCCTCCTCTATGCCGCGGCCGAGTATCTTCGGGTTGGTCACGAAAAGATCGTCGCCGACGAGCTGGACCCTGTCGGCGAGTCGCTCCGTGATCATGGCCCACCCCTCCCAGTCGTCCTCGGCGAGCCCGTCCTCGATGCTGATAACCGGGTACTGGTCGCAAATATCGGCCCAGTAGTCCACCATCTCCTCCCGGCCAAGGCTCTTCCCCTCGCCGGCGAGCTCGTAACGGCCGTCCTCGTAGAACTCGGAGGCCGCCGGGTCGAGGGCGAAGGCCATCTGGTCCCCCAAGGAGTAACCGCTCTTCTCGATCGCCTCGCTCATGAGCCCGAGGGCGGCCCCGTTGCTCTCCAGGTCGGGGGCGAAGCCGCCCTCGTCCCCGATGCCGCCCGCAAGACCGCGGTCGGCCAGGAACTTTTTGAGGCCCTGGTAGATCTCCGCCACCGCCCGCAGCGCCTCGGCGAAGTCGTCGAAGCCCACCGGCACGACCATGAACTCCTGGAAGTCGACGTTGTTGGACGCGTGCGCCCCGCCGTTGAGGATGTTTGCGCACGGGACAGGCAGGGTGTACGCGCCGGCGCCGCCGAGGTACCGGTACAGCGGCAGTGCCGACGCCTCGGCCGAGGCCTTCGCCGCCGCCAGCGAGACGCCGAGCAGCGCGTTCGCCCCCAAGCGTCCCTTGTTCTCGGTGCCGTCGGCCTCGATCATCGCCAGGTCCAGCGCCCGCTGGTCCGCCGCGTCCATCCCGACGACGACCTCCGCGAGCTCCTCGTCGACGTTGGCCGCGGCGGTGGAGACGCCCTTGCCCCCGAAGCGGTTCTTGTCACCGTCCCTGAGCTCCACGGCCTCGTTCTGCCCGGTGGAGGCACCCGAGGGGACCGAGGCCCGGCCCACGAACCCGCTCACGGTGGCGAGCTCCACCTCGACCGTCGGGTTGCCCCTTGAGTCCAGGATCTCACGCCCGTGAACAGCGACGATCTCCGTCATTATCCTCCCTTTGGTAGGAAGCTCGTCAGCTAGTGGCTGTCAGCGTTCAGCTTTCAGTAGGCAACGAAGCACTCGAACGCCGGCGCCTTCGATACTGTGGCAAGAGTCCGGTCCGCCATGTTCCCGTCGTCTCCTCCCACTGCACCGCCTACCAACTTCTAGCCGGGGGCTGACAGCCGATGGCTGACCGCTCTATCGTAACTGTACGCCTTTACCCGCCGCGGCGCTACAGCGCTGAAGCGCGCCCTTCCGCGGCCTTGACAACAGCGTTCCCCGCTAGGCGGGTTTGTAATCCGGGAGGTACTTGACGTTGCGCTCTTTCTTCTGCTTCTCCACCCAGGAAGTGAACGCCTCGGACTGCTGCTCGGCGGCAAGCTGCTGCCGGATCTGGGACTCCACGGCGCTCAGAGGCTCGGTCTGCTCTTCCCGGATCTCGGTGACCTCGATGACGTGGTAGCCGAACTCCGTCTCGACGGGGCCGACGATCTCGCCCTCCTCGGCCCCGAAGGTCGCGTCCTCGAAGGCGGGCACCGTCTCGCCCCGGCCGAGGCACCCGAGGTCACCGCCCTGCTCCGCGCTGCCGGGATCCTGGGAGAACTCCCTGGCGAGCTCCCCGAAGTCTCCCCGTCCTGGAGCTGCCCCTTGACCTCCTCGGCCTGCTGCTCCTGGTCCTTGTTGAACAGGATGTGCCGGGCGCAGCGCTGCGCGGGGGTCGTGAACTGGGTCTTGTTCTCGTCGTAGTAGGCCTGGACCTCCTCCTGCGAAGGCTCCGCGTCGCCGGCCACCCTCTCCTGGACCTCCTGCAGCGGAAGCACGTCCTCGCGCAGCTGCGCGCGCACCTCCTCCTCGGTCAGGTTGCTCTCCTCCAGGGCCCGATCGAAGGCCTCGTCTGGGCTCACGTCTTGCCCCTGGGCCTGGGCCTGCGCGGCGATCTGGACCTTGATCGCCTCGATCTCCTGATCCACGTCCTCGGAAGAGACCGTTATGTTCTGCTCCTGGGCGTAGGCCTTGGCTATCTCGATCTCGACGAGCTGGGGCATGAGCGTCTGCACCGCCTGCTCGAACTGCGGCGAGCCAGGCTCGAGCTCGCCCGCGCCCGCTCTGGTCGGCGAAGTCCTGAAGCTCACCAAGCGTAACCTCTCCCCCCTCGAAGGTGGCAACCTTCTTCGCCCCCGACTCCTTGTTGGCGACGGGATCCGCCGGCTGGCAACCCGCGATAACGACGACCATCAATGCGACGAGGGCCACGAAAACCCTCAAAGACCACTGCTTGCTCAAAGCGACGCGTACCTCGCTGTCGGGATCGTATCTCTAGACCGCGCGGGATTATAGCATTCCGACCGGATTCTCCGGTCGGAATGCCAGCACGCTGCCTACGGCAGCTTTCAGCCCGCTCCGGCCTTGTCAGGCCTCCGCTCTCAGCACGCCTTCCTCCCTCCGGTCGTCGGCTCTCAGCTCGCTCCGGGCCCTTACAGGCCCTCGCTCTCAGCTTTCTTGTCGGCTGAATCCTGCCCAGCAACGGCCACGAACGGCCCGGGACGGACATTTGCCGAACGCAGGGCCACCACGCGCCGCGCCCGCTTTGGCTGAGAGCGACCGTAGGGAGCGGGCTGCCTATCCGGAGCGTGCTAACTCGCGCACGGCCTCCTCCGCCAGGGAGAGTGGATCGCGGGAGGATCCCCGGACCGTGATGCGGCCGGCACGTCTCGTGACCGTGCCTCCGGTGTCTTTGGCCAGGCGAGCCTCGGTGGACGGGTCGGCGGTCACTCCGGAGACGGTCAGGGAGCCCGAGCGGTAGGAGACGCTGGTGGCGCCGGCCTCGCGGGCCAGAAGCTTTGTGCGCTGCAGGCCGAGGAGGTTGAGGGCGGGTTCGGGCAGCTCGCCGAAGCGGTCGGTCAGCTCCTCGGCCAGATCCTCCACCTCGCCCAGCGTGCGCAGGCCGGAGGCACGGCGGTACAGGTCCACGCGTTCGATCTCGTCCATCACGTACGCCGGCGGCAGGTAGGCGTCGAGGCCGAGCTCCACTATGACGGGGCGCTCGTCGCGCCGCTCGGGTTCCTCGCCCCTGGCCAGGGCGACCGCCTCCTCGAGGAGCCTGAGGTACATCTCGAAGCCGACGGCCGCTATGTGCCCGGACTGCTCCGCGCCGAGCAGGTTCCCGGCGCCCCGGATCTCGAGATCCCGCATCGCGACGGCGAAGCCGCTGCCGAGCTCGGTGAAGTCCATCAGGGCCTCCAGGCGCTTCTGCGCCTCGACGGTGGTGCTCATAGGGGCGAACAGGTAAGCGAACGCCTGCTCGGTGGAGCGCCCGATCCTGCCGCGCAACTGGTAGAGCTGCGCGAGCCCCATCGCGTCGGCACGGTCCACGACGAGGGTGTTGGCCGTCGCCACGTCGAGCCCGCTCTCGACGATGGTCGTCGTTACGAGCACGTCGGCCTCGCGGTCCAGGAATCGCCGCATGACGCCCTCCAGCGCCCGCTCCGGCAACTGGCCGTGCGCCGTGGCGAACCTCGCGTTGGGCACGAGCGACCGCAACCTCTCGGTGACCTCGTCGATGCTCTCGACCCGGTTGTGGACGAAGAAGGTCTGCCCGCCCCGCGCCACCTCCCGCTCGATGGCGCTCTTTACCAGCCCCTCCTCGTAGGGGCCAACGTGCGTGAGGATGCTGCGGCGGCCCGCCGGCGCCGTCTCTATGACAGTAATGTCGCGCAGCGAGGCCATCCCCATCTGCATGGTGCGGGGAATAGGGGTCGCCGTCAGCGTGAGGACGTCGACGCTGACCTTGAACTGGCGGATGCGCTCTTTGTGCCTGACCCCGAAGCGCTGCTCCTCGTCCACGACGACGAGGCCGAGATCCTTGGGCCGAACCTCCGCGCCGAGGAGGGCGTGGGTGCCCACCAGCACGTCCACCTCCCCGGAAGCAAAGTCCGCGAGGATGCGCCTCCGGTCGGCCGGGGTGGTGAACCGGGAGAGGCTCTCGACCCTGACGGCGAAGGTGCCCAAGCGGCGCTTGAAGGTCCGCTCGTGCTGCTGGACCAGGATCGTCGTCGGGGCCAGCATCATGGTCTGCTTGCCCGCGAGCGCCGCCTTGAACGCCGCCCGCACCGCCACCTCGGTCTTGCCGAAGCCGACGTCGCCGCACACCAGCCGATCCATGGGATGCGGCCGCTGCATGTCGGCCTTGACCGCGACGATCGCCGCCTCCTGATCCGTGGTCTCCTGGTACGGGAAACCCTCCTCGAGCTCGAGCTCCCATTCCGTGTCATCGGGGAAGGCGAAGCCCGGCGCCGACGCCCGCACGGCGTAGAGCCGCAGCAGCTCCCCGGCGAGCGCCTTGACCCTCCTGCGGACCCTGTCCGTTACCTGCGCCCAGGTTGTTCCTCCGAGCCGGTCCAGGCGGGCGCCGTCGCCGCCGATGTACTTGTGCAGGAGCTCCATCTGCTCGTAGGGGACGAAAAGCGTGTCCCCGCCCCGGTAGCTGACCCGCATGTAGTCGCGCGTGGCCCCCAGCGCCTCCTGCGCCACGAGACCCTCGAACCGCCCGATGCCCTGGGTCGCGTGCACCACTAGGTCCCCGACCTTGAGGTCGGCGAAGGAGGCCACGGCCCTCCCGGGGCGCCGCCGCGCCTCGCGTCGCCGGCCGAAGACGGCGTCCCGGCGCACGACGGCCAGGCCCCCGTCGGGGAGGGCGAAGCTCTCCTCGATCTCGCGCGGGATCGCGTACAGACCCGGCCCGAGGCCCCCATCAGCCTTCTCGACCTCCCGCGCCCGGCGGCCTATCTCCTGCAGGGCGTAGACCGTCCGCCTCGCCTCCCCCTCGGACGCGCAGGCCACGAACACGGCGAGGCCATCCTCGACCAGCGCGTCGAGCCTGCGGGCCGCCTCGCGCAGCGAGCCCGCCGAAAGAACGACCGGCGGGGCCGAGAAGATCTCCCCCTCGCTAGCGCCCGTGAACCGGACGTCGGGACCCGGGATCTCGCGGTCGTAGAGCTCCTCGACGAGGCCCCCAAGGACCCGTGGGAGATCTTCTATCGGCTCCTCGTGCCAGAACTGCCCGTTCTCGGGCAGGAGATCAGACGGCGCGACGGGGTCGAGACCGAGCAGCAGACGGTCGAGGCCGGGGACGCGCACGCCCCGGCGGGCCTCTTCGGGAAAATCCTCCCCGGCCGTGGCGGCCAGGGCCGCAAGATCCGCCTCACGGGCCGCGTAGACCGTCACGGCTTCGAGCTCGCGCACGACCCGCTGGGTCGCCAGGGAGATCGCGCGAACGCTCTCGATCTCGTCGCCCCACCATTCGATCCTTACCGGCGAGCGGCGGGTGCTCGGGAACAGGTCGACTATTCCGCCGCGTACGGCGAACTCCCCGGGGCGGGAGGTCCTGTCGACCCTCTCGTATCCGAGCCCGACGAGCCGCCCGAGCGTCTCGTCGAGGTCCAGCACCGTCTCCCCGGCAAAGTCGAGCGGCTCATACAGCGGCGTCCTCTCCGCGAAGGCCAGCGGCCCGGCCACCACGAGGCGCGCCGACCGCATCTCGTGCAGCGCGCGCTGGCGGCGACCGACCCGGGTTACCGCCGGGTCGAAGACGTCCCCGTAGGGAACCCCGCGGGAAGGGAGATGCACGACCGGCCCGTCGGTGAAGCAGGCGGCGTCCCCGGCGTAGCGCTCGGCCGCCGTCTCATCCGAAGCGAGCAGCACGACGGGCCGCTCTTCTCCGACGGCCAGAAAAGCCCTGACCCTGCGCGGGGCCTGAAGGGCGCGCGTGCTCGTCCTCTCGCTCACCGGGCAATTCTACCCGTTAGTCGATCGCGCGACGCGAGGCGTTTGGACCAGGCGGATGGACCAGATACCGGCCCGATTCCGGACGCCGCCCTCCGCTTCTCACCGGGCAAAGATCACCCACGGAGGTGTAGCATGCGCTGCGATTATGCGTTGCGTCGGACGTCGGTCACGTTGGAGGGAGCGCGGCGTCCGACTGTGCGCGTTGGCAGTGCTGCTGGCGGGTCTGGTCGCCTGTGGTTCCGATGCCGGGCAGGGTTCGGATCGGATGGGACAGAGCCGTCCGCAGGAAGCGCCGGGACAACGCGCACAGCCGGCGCCGCGTACGGCCGCTCCAGCCGAAGGCGGGGAGACAGGGCCGGGCCAGGAGACTACTGGACCCTCCGAAGATCTTCGCTCCTGGGATTACGTGGCCCTCGGCGACTCGCTGGCCGCGGGGGTCGGAGCGGACAGGGGCTACGTGGAGCGCTACGCGGCCCGCCTGTCCGCCGACACCGGAATACGGGTTCGGGTGACCAACCTGGGAATCAGCGGGCAGACGAGTTCGCAGTTGCTCGACGCCCTCCGAAACGACCCGACGACGCGCCGATCCGTCCGATCGGCCGAGGTCATCACCTTCAACATCGGCATCAACGACCTCGGTCGGGCCGGCGACGCCTACAACAGCGGCAGCTGCGGCGGCGATGACGGCCAGCGTTGCCTGAAAGTCGCCGTCGAGCGGTTCAAGGCCAATTGGGACGGCGCAACCGCGGAGATCCTGGGCCTGAGCTCGCCGGGCGGTGCCGTGATCCGCACGCCGGGCCTCGGATACACACCTCAGGTCGGTGGGGTCTTTAGACCATACGTCGCCGCTGTTAACGAGCACATCGCCGATTCCGCGACCAGCGAAGGCATCCCCTACGTCCAGCTACGCCTAGCCGAAGACGGGATGAACCCCGACGGCGTTCACCCGAACGCCGGCGGTTACGCGCTAATGGCCGAGAGACTGCAAGCCCTCGGCTATGATCCGACTTCTCGTCCTAGGTCCTAGACAACGCGCTCCCACGCCCCGTGATCGACCAGGAGACGCGCCGATACGCTGCCCCGCCAGCTCACGCGCGCGGCTTGCGGGTTCCGCGACCCATACCCGTGATGAGGACGACGCTCGACAGGATGAGACAAAGCCCGACGAGCGTTCCGAACCCCACGGGCTCGCCCAGGAGCAGCACACCGAACAGAAGCCCGAAGACCGGCACGAGCAGCGTCACGGTCGAGGTGCCCGTAGGTCCCACGCTGGAGATGAGATAGAAGTAGAGCAGATAGGCCACGGACGTCGAGAGTACTGCGAGGGCCAGCACGCAAGCGATCACCGCCACGGAGGGCGCCTGGTCCGGCAGGCTCACGGCTGCGAGCGGGAGCATGATCCCCGCGGCCGCCGTCACCTGCCCCGTCGCCAGCGTCAGCGAGGGAACGCCATCGAAGGCCCGCTTGGCGTAGACCGCGCCCACGGCGTAGGAAACCGAGGCGCCCAGCACGGCCGCAACCGAGAGCAGAACGGGGCCGTTCAACGGGAGGGGATCCCACCCGACGAGCGCCGTGACCCCGACGATGCCCACGAGCACGCCCACGACCTTTCGGGCCGTCAGCGGGTCGCCCAGCCACGCGGCGGCCACCAGCGCCGTGAACAGTACGGTTGTGGAGTTGAGGATCGCCGCCAGGGACGCCGTGAGGTAGATCTCCGCGGCGGAGATGAGCGTGAAGGGGAGGGCCGCGTTGAAGACTCCCATGACGAGGAACCGACGCCACCGGCCGCGGAGTTTCAGGGCGCGCCCGGCGGCGATCGCGTAGAGGACTAGTGCCAGGGCCGCCAGGCCGACGCGTAACTCCACGAGTGGCAAAGGCCCCAAGGCTGGAACGGCCACCCGGATGAACAGGAAGGATCCGCCCCACAAGGCGCCGAGCAAGAGCAGCGCGCCGAGGTCTCTCCTGTTCAAGCTCGCATGCCTCCCTTCGAGATCCTACGACATCGGCCCGACCGTCGTCGTTCGCATCTACAACAACCGGGACGCCCGAGAGGTTTCAGGTAAACGCGACTTCGCGCGTCCCGGATACACGGCTTCTTTACCCCCAGCCGAACGCCCGTACCAGCGCCGCCGTAGCGGCCGCGAGAAAGATGGCGACCAGGATCGGGGCCCGCATCCACAGCGCGACCGCCGCGACCCCCACCCCGAGGGCCCGCTCGTCCAGAACGAGCCTCCCTTCCCCGCCGAAGGTCTCGGTTACAACGAGGGCCGCCAGCAGCGCGGGCGCGAGCAGGGCGACCACGGCTCCCACGCGCGGGGGAAGCTCCCGTCCCCCCACGAGGACCGGCCCGGAGGCTTTGATCGCCGCGTTGGCCGCGGCGACGGCGATCAGGGCGACCCAGAGCGCCGTCAAGACGACCTCCTGAGGCCGAGAAGCGCCGCCGCGCAGGCGGCGATAACGGGCACGCCCGGGGGCGTGAACGGCACGAGCGTGAGGGCCAGAACCGCCGCGACGAGCGCCACGACCATCGGCGAACGACTGCCGCGAAGCTCGCCCACGAGCAGGACGACGAAGAAGGCGGGAAAGACGACGTCGAGCCCGAGCTTCTCGGGATCTCCGACGAAGTCTCCGCCCAGGGCGCCGACGGCCGTGCCGCCAACCCAGGCGACCACCTGCGGGATCGTGGCCCCGATCATGAACTCGCGGTCGAAGCGCCCCCCGCCCCGGCTCGCCAGGGCCCACGACGCGTCGACCACGGCCTGACCCTCGAGCGCGCGCCGCAACGGGCCACCCCTGAGGTACGGCGCGATGGCCAGGCCCATCGGTCCGAAGCGGGCGTTGAGCAGGACGGCGGCGATGACCGCGGCGAGCACCCCACCGCCGGAACCGAGCACGGCCGCAACCGCGAACTGGGCCGACCCTGAACAGATGATGAT
The DNA here is from genome assembly GCA_963769655.1 of uncultured Rubrobacteraceae bacterium. Classification (GTDB taxonomy): domain Bacteria; phylum Actinomycetota; class Rubrobacteria; order Rubrobacterales; family Rubrobacteraceae; genus CAVYMT01. The sequence continues at coordinate 207,947 of CAVYMT010000010.1, forward strand.
GGACGAGGCAATTGTGGGGACCGCGCCCCAACCCACGGAGCGCGCGAGTACCCCGAACGATACGCCAAGTACCACCGTCGCCAGCGCGAACGGGAGCGCGGCCCTGGCCCCGGCGAGATACCGCTCCCAACCGTTGATCCGCACGTCCGATGCGCTGTTTTCGTCTGCCCTGGACGATAGACTCAAGAGGTCTTCTCCGGCTCGACGGCCACCTCGTAGTGCTCGGCCCCGGGCTCGAACTCGAGCAGGAACCTTTCGTCCTCAGGGTAGTACTTAGCCTCTGTCGCGTCGGATCCTGCGAACCGCTCGATGTCCTCTAGCGAGCCCCAGAACGACAGCGTCAAGAAGTGGGCCTTCCCGTCCTCGATCCGGCGCAGGACGTATACGGCCCTGTTCCCCTCCGTCGCCCGGTAGTCGGGAACGCCGGTTTCGTTGAGGTAGTCTAGATACTCATCGGATTTCTCGGCCGCCGTCACCCCGTGCCAAATCCTCGCGATCATGCTTCCTCCCATCGTGTCTGCCGTATCGTCCAGGACCTCTTCACCCGCGAAACGCTCTGAAGAACGGGATGGCGGGGATGCCGAGAAGGTGGAGAACCCTGCCGAGCCAGCCGCCGGCGCGCCCGCCTTCGGGTTTCCCCTCGGATGGCATCACCCGCAGCCTCCACTCGCGTCCCCGCCGACCGAAGCCGGCGTCCCGAGGGTAGTCCGCGTAACTTTGCCCCGTGGCCCGCACTTCCGTCACGCAGAGTTCGCGCGCCATCTGACCGGCACCGTTGTAGAGCGCCGTGGCCAGGCCGCGCTCATCGGCCCACGGATCCGTGACCAGCAACCCGAGGAAGAGCCGCTTGGGCTCCGTCCGGTAACGCAGGGCGGCGAGCAGCTCCCCTTCCCGCTCGGCGACGACGAACCGCTCCTCGAAAGCGATCCAACGCGGCATCCCGTTCAGCTCCATGAGCCTCGCAACACCAGCGTCATCCTCCGCCATGCCCCAACGAACCTCTACCGGCTCGCCCGTACCCGCGGGCCGAATTTCGGGCCGCTCAACCACTTTCCTCCGCCGATCCCTGCGCAACTCGCGCGCCAGCCTCCTCTGCTCCGCCTCCCGCAGCAGGTCCTTGCGGCGCCCATCAAAGGCCTCGAACTCCATCCAGCCGAACATCGCTCTCCTCCGTATCCGCCGGTTGCGCTATAATTGGCCTAGCTGGCTCAGACAATTATAATCGACATACCGTCATAGGACAATAGGATACTTTAGTGGATCTGCAGATAAATCAGAAAAGCCGCGTACCGGTACACGTACAGTTGGAGGAGCAGATCAAGCACCTCATCCTGACGGGGCGTTTTGCCGTCGGGAGCCGGTTGCCGAGCATCCGGGCTCTGGCGGGTTATCTGCGGATAAACCGGAACACGGTGGCGCGGGTGATCTCGGACCTCGAGCGAGAGGGGTACGTGGACAGCAGGCGGGGAAGCGGCGTTTACGTGCTCGAGCCGCCGGTGGACGTGGAGGATCTCAAGCGTCAGGAGGTGCTGGAGCGGGTTCTTGACCTGGCGGCGGCGCAGAGCGTCCCGGTCGAGGAGCTCGCGTACGCCCTGTGGGCCCGGGCTGGCGCCGGGCCGCAGGAGAAGACGCCCATCCTGTTCGTCGAGTGCACGGCGTCGGAGTTGGAGCAGTTCTCGGAAGAGCTCGAGGACCAGCTCCCGGTCACGGTCGAGAGGGTCTTGCTGGGGGACCTGGCGCAGAGGACGTCGCAAGACGGCGTGCCGCCCTGGCACATCGCGGTCACTACCTTCTTCCACGTCCACGAGGTCCAGGAGATCATGGACCCGCTCGGCATCGAGACCGTGGCGCTGCTCGCCGAGGCCAACATCGCCAGCTTGCAGAGGCTAACGGAGCTCCCGACAGGGACCCCGGTGGCGGTAGTCGGGTGGGGCCAGACGTGCATGGAGAACCTCTCGCGGTCCATCGAGGGTGCGGGCCTGGATCACCTGGAGTTCGTCGAGGCTCGGGTGGAAGACGAAGACATCGTGAAGGCGCAGCTCGAACAGGTGCAGGCAGTGGTCTGCGCCAGCATCACGGCCGGTAAGCTCCGTGAGCTCGGCGTGCCGGAGAACGTCGAGTTCATCGAGGAAGACCGTACCCTCGACAAGGGCGGCGTCGAGATGCTGGGCCGCATGCTGCGCGCGCAGCGAGGTCTGGCGCAAGACTCCTGAGAGATCGTACAAGACCGGTACGCACTGTGGGACGCGACCTTTTGCGGTATTTCGGGTGACGGGGCCAGGGCACGACCACCCCGGCCCCACCGACCCGCGGTAAGCTACCCTGCCAGCGCGGCGCAGACGGCGCGGCCCTCCGCGCTCCTCAGCGCTTTGAACACCGCAGGCCTGCCTTGCCCAGGAGGCTGACCTGGCCTTGTTGGCGTATGCTGCGAGTTGACCGACACGGTCACCGAGCGCCTGCCGTCCGGGCTCGCCGCCATGAACTGGGTGTAGCCTGGAGTGTTGCCCGTGTGGCCCCACACCGTCCCGCACCTGGTCTCGTAGCGGAAGATCCCGAGCCCCGCGGAGTTCGCCCCCGGCCCTGGGGGCTCCGATCCCCCGCCCTCCACGATCCGGCGCTGCAGCGCGCGGGTCCTCAGGTCGAACAGCTCGGCGCCCACGTAGGCGCGGACGAACGTGTTCAGCTCGCCCGGCGTGGAGACAATGCCGCCCGAGGCCCAGGCCCAACCAGCGGCGATCACATTGCTAACGTCTTCGCGCGGTGGAGGCGGCGGATCGTTGTCGTAGCCGTGGATGAAGGGCGCCCTGAGGTTTATCCCCCGCGGCAGGGTGGTACTCTTCAAGCCCAACGGTCCCGTGACCTGCTCGCGCAGTTGCCCCTCATAGGTCCTGTCCGTGGCCGACTCCACCATCAGCCCCACGATGACGTTGTCCGAGTTGGAGTAGTTGTAGGTGCCCGGCGGTAGGTCGAGCAGGCCATCGTCCTCGACGAAGGAGAGCAGCTCCCTCGGCGGCGGTGCCCTCGTCAGGCTCGCTCGCACCGCGTCCTGGAAGGCCGGATCCAGCGAAAAGTCGGGAATCCGGCTGGTGTGGTTGAGGAGCTGGCGCAGGGTAACATCATGCCAGGCCACCGGCAGGTCCGGAAGCCTCTCCTCGATCGTGTCGTCCAGTGACATGGCCCCGTTGCTCACCAGCGAGAGCGCCACCGCACCGCTGAAGGCCTTGGCCGCGCTCGCTATGCGCATGCGGTCGTTGACCCGCATGGTCCTGCCGGTCTGTATGTTGCCCTCCCCGAAGGCGTGGACCTCCCGCGCCTCCCCGCGCTGGACGACGGCGATCACGCCCGGCGGCCCCCGCGCATGGCGACTAGATCCTCGAGCGCCCTATCGAGTGCCGCGTCGCGGGCTTCGGCCACCGTCCTTTGGGCGCCGTCGTCGGGCGGTGCGGCGGCGATCGCAATCCCGGAGGCGAGTACGACCGCCCCGGCCATCGACACCAACAGCATCAAGGTCCTGCGCATCCGGATCTCCTCGTCTTGACAGGTCAAGCCCACTCCTTGCTTGACCCCACACCGAGCAACTCCGAAATCATACGCTAGTTCAGTTTCTAGCGCACCTAGAGGTTCGTGTATTCTCGCCGCCGCAGCCCCGCCGCAAAAGACGCAGTCGGGTACGTGTCTCTAACTTTCGGGCCGAAGATCGGTCCGAAGTGCGAGACGCGTGGATGGGTTGGTTGGGAGACGCCGACGAGTGCGTCTCCGGCTCCGCGGCGGAGTGAGGTTCAGCCCTGTCCGCTGGCCGCGCCGGTCCCTCCGAGCGCCTCGAGCACCTCATCGGGTCCGGCGAACTCCTGCCTGGGAGGCAGGTCCTGGATCCTGCGGACAAACGGCTCGGGGGCCTCGTTGGCGTCGGCGGCGGAGAGCAGATCCGGCATGTCGGCCGGCCAGTGCACACCGCTCAACCAGCGGTGGACGTGGTGCGCATCGAGGTTCATCAAGGCCTCCTACCGTCGCTTTCGTTGCATGGTACCAGCACCCCCGGCTCCGTACCTTTCCCCTGCCGCGCTCAGGATTCTTGCCGTTGCCTCGCCGCCCTGGCCTCCAGCCGTTCGAGGGGGGTGGGCTCTCCGCGGGCGGTGCGGCGGGCCGCCGCGACGTGCTCCGAGACGATGACCGTGATCAAGACCGCGACCACCAGCGCGGACAAGACGAGCCCCGGAACGTACGGGCCCAGCAACCCGACCGCCACACACGCGATCGCCCCGAACACGCGCTTCCTGCTGATGGAGCCCGTCATCCTCAGGCGGAACAGCGCGTGGGCGAGCAGGTAGATCGCCGGCCCGGCGACCACGGCGGCGATCTCGGGGCCGGGCAAGATGTCCGTCGGATGCGCGATCACCAGCTCGTCGCCGACCGCCGACACGATCACACCCGCCACCATGAAGACGTGCAGATACGTGTACGCATCGCGGGCGACCTCGGTGCGGTTCTCGGACAGCTCCAGTTGTCGCTGGGCGATCCTGGCCACGTAGTTGAAGTACAGCCACCAGAGGGCCGCGGTCCCGATGAACGCCAACCCGAACGCGAGCAGCCTCCACGGGGTGAGGTCGAGGTCCGAGGTGGTCGCGCCAGTGATGACGATCGTCTCGCCGAGCGCGATGATGATGAAGAGCTGGAAGCGCTCCGCGAAGTGCTCCGTCCCCACGTTCCACGCGGCGCTCGCGACGCGCGGTAACCCCGGGACCCGGTACACGAAGAACGGCCCGCTGTAGTCGATCGCGAGGGCGGCCAGCCACAGGATGACGCGTGCCGGACCGTCGACGAGCCCGCCGGCGATCCAGAGCACACCGGCCGCTATGAACCAGATCAGGATGTGCAGCGCGCGCTCCCGCTCGATGGTCCCCCGGTCCGCCGCGACGAAGGCCAGAAAGGCGGTCCGCCCCACCTGGATCGCGACGTAGGAGCTTATGAACAGCAGTCCGCGCTCGCCGAACGCCTCCGGGATGCCGACGGCCATCAAGAGGCTCGCGAGCATCACGGCGATCATCATGATGCGGACCTTGGTCGACTCGGGATCCAACTCGTTCGTGGTCCACGTGGTGTAGTTCCAGGACCACCACACGACCAGCAGCACGAGCACGGATTGCCCGACACCCGCCCAAGTCAGGTGCTCCAAGAGCAGGTGGGAGACCTGCGTGATCGCGAACACGAAAACGAGATCGTAGAAGAGCTCCAGGGTCGTGACCCGTCGCCCCTCAACCCCAGCCCCGCGACGCAAGTGCCCCATGACGCCACGTCTCCCTTCCTGCCCTCCGGGGCCCGTCAAGAGCCTCCGGCGGACGCCCGTACTTTCACCCGGTGGTGAGGCGCATTGGCTCCCCACCCAACCTTCGCCCCTTCCCCTAGGGCCTCACGTTGAAGCGGTTCATCGCGGCCTCTGGCCCTTCCTCCACGACGGTCTCGACCGCGTCGCCGGCCCTGGAAACGGCATCCCTCACGGCCGAGTCCATCCGGCCCAGCACGTAGTCGGTGACGGACATGGGCGAGCCCGCAGGGGGACGCCCGATGCCGATGCGAACGCGGACAAAGTCCGGGCCCAGGCGAGAGATCAGGGACCGCAGGCCGTTGTGCCCGCCGGCCCCCCCGCCGACCTTGACGCGGACGTCACCGGGCGGAAGATCCAGGTCGTCGTGGACCACGATAAGGTCCGCGGCGCGGTGGTCCGAGAGGGCCGCGCCGGAGTCGTTCATGAAGGTCGGGGGCTTGAGGAGGGTTACGTTGCTCGGGCCAAGGTTCACGGGTGCGGCCTCGGCGCGCTTCCTCTTGCGCCAGTCGCCGCCGTTGCGGCGGGCAAGCTCGTCGGCGACCAGAAAGCCGACGTTGTGGCGCGTGCGCTCGTAGCGCCGGCCCGGGTTGCCCAGGCCGACGACTACCAGGGAACGCGGCGCGTTCCCGCCCTCGCGTCCGCGAAGCCTGTCCAGAAACGCGCGCGCCAGCGCGAAACCTCCCCGGCGCTAGGCCCGTTCGTCCTGGTCGGCGGGACCTTCGCCCTCCTCGGAGGCAGGCTCCTCGCCCTCTTCCCCTTCGACCTCTTCGCCCTCGGCGGCCTCCTCGGCCTCCTCCTCGACGATGCCGGCGGCCTCCATCTCCTCCTCGGTGATCTCCGTCGGCGCCGTCACCGTCACGGCCACCTCTTCGGGGTCGGAGATCAGGATCACGTTATCGGGCATGATGGCGTCGGCCAGGGTGAGGTTCTCGTTCATGCCCAGCGAGGAGACGTCGAGGGTGATCTCCTGCGGGATGTCGCCCGGCAGCGACTCGACCTGGATCTCGTAGGCGACCTGCTGCAGCACGCCGCCCTCCTCGGAGCCCGGCGCCTCGCCGACCACCGTGAGCGGCACGGTAATCTCGATGCGCTCGTGCATGTTCACGGGGGCGAAGTCGACGTGGATCAGGCGCCCGGTGACTGGGTCGCGGTGCACGTCCACGACGCGGGCCGTCGAGGTATCCGAGCCCACCGCTATATTGTAGAGGGCGTTGTCCCCGAAGTGCGTCAGGGTGTAGTCCAGGATCCTGTCCGGAACCGCGAGTACGGCGGTCCCACCGTCGCCGTCGCCGTAGAGGACCGCCGGGACCATGCCCGAAGCCCGGAGGCGCCGGGCGTCGTTCTTGCCGCGGCCCTCGCGCTGGTTCGCCTGAAGTTCTACGTTGTCGGCCATCTCACGTCTCCTAACGCGCTTTCCTAAAAGAGCTGGTTCTCGCCCATAAAGACCTCGCTCACCGACTCGTCGGTGAAGACGTTTCTTATGGTGCTCGCGAGGATCGGGGCGATTTGAAGCGTGCGTATCTTAGACCGCGGCTCGCCCTCCTTCAAGGGAAGCGAGTCCGTCACGACGACCTCCCGGATCATGGAGTCCTCGATCTTCTGGTAAGCGTTGCCGGAGAACTCCCCGTGGGTGGCGCAGGCATAGACCTCCGTCGCCCCCTCGGCGACCAGGCGCTCGGCGGCGTTAACCAGTGTGCCGCCCGTCGCTATCACGTCGTCGATCATCACGGCCCGCTTGCCGGCGACGTCGCCTATGACGTGGGTGACCTCCGAGCGGTCGGGCCTGTCGCGCATCTTGTTGACGATGGCCCAGGGGAGCCTCAGGTGCCCGGCCAGCTGCTTGGCGACCTTCACCTCGCCCGTATCAGGGGCCACGACCACCGCGTCGTCGGCGTCCTGGAAGCCCTGGTCCACAAAGTAGTCCACGAACGTGTGCATCGCGGTCAGGTGGTCGACGGGGAAGGAGAAGTAGCCCTCTATCTGCCCCGTGTGCAGGTCCATGGTCATCACGCGCTCGGCGCCGGCGGCCTGGATCAGGTTGGCCACCAACCTCGCCGTTATCGGCTCGCGGGGCTTGGTCTTGCGGTCCTGGCGCGAATAGGCGTACCAGGGGATGACGGCCACGATGCGCTTGGCGGAGGCCCGCTTTGCGGCGTCTATCATGATCAGGAGCTGCATCAGGTTCCTGTTGACCGGTTCGCAGAGGGACTGGACGATGAACATGTCCGCCCCGCGCACGCTCTCCAGGTACCTGGCGTAGAGCTCACCGCCAGGGAACTCCAAGAGCTCGACCGCGCTAAGGTCCATGTCCAACCGATCGGCTATCCTCTCGGCCAGTGCGGGGTAGCCCTCGCCGCTGACGATCATCAGCCGCTTCTCCGTTGTCTGCGTCAGGTGGCCGTTCTGCATCAACACGCTAGTCCCCCCTCTCGTTCTGCGGCCCTGGCCCGTCTTCTTCTAGTTGTGCCGTACGCTTTTTGCGCCGCTGCGGGGACTCCCGGATCGCGCGCGCCGGCGCGCCTACGGCGAGCTTGCCCGGCGGCACGTCCTTGTTGATGGTGGCCCCCGCCGCCGTGTACGCGTCGTCGCCCAGCGTCACCGGCGCGATGAGGTTCGTGTTTATGCCCGTGAAGGCCCCGTCCCCGATGCGCGTCCGGTTCTTGGTCTCCCCGTCGTAGTTGGCGGTGATGGTCCCCGCCCCGAGGTTCACGTTCTCCCCGATCTCCGCGTCTCCGACGTAGGAGAGGTGGGGTACCTTGCTCCCCCGTCCCACCCGCGTGTTCTTGACCTCGCAGTAAGCGCCGACCTTGGCGTCGGGCCCGAGCACCGTCCCCGGCCGCAAGAACGCGTAGGGACCCACGCTCGCCCCCTCCCCGACCACAGCACCCCGCCCGACGGAGTGCTCTACGATTGCCCCGTCGCCGACCACCGTGTCCAGAAGGTCGGCCGAGGGCCCGATAACGCAGTCCGACCCCACCCGCGTCTCCCCGCGAAGCATGGTGCCGGGCAGGATCACCGTGTCGTGCTGTATCTCGACGGTCGCCTCGATGTGCGTGCTCGCGGGATCGCGCACCGTAACCCCGTCGCGCATGTGGGAGTCCAGGATGCGGCGACGCAGGATCTCCTCCGCCCGCGCCAGCTGCGCACGGTCGTTGACGAGGTTTGCCTCCTCGGGGTTCTTGAGCCGATAGGTCACGGCGCGGCTGCGGCGCCCGATGACCTCGAGCACGTCCGTGAGGTACATCTCGCCCTGATCGTTGTCGACGGAGAGTTTGCCCACGGCGTCCCTGATCTCCGCGAGCTTGAACGCGTAAAGCCCCAGGTTGACGAGTGGGATGTCCCGCTCCTCCTCGGTGGCATCCCTCTCCTCGACGATCCTCACGACCCCCGCGTCCTCGACCACGCGCCCCAGGCCGCTCGGGTTCTCGAGCTCCGCCACCAGAACCGTCGCCCCCACCCCCGCGGAGCGGTGCCGCTCGACCAACTCCCCAAGCGTCTGGGCGGAGATGAGCGGGCCATCGCCGTTGACCACAAGGAGCACCCCCTCCTCCGTCCCCTCGAGGGCATCCAGGGCCACGCGCACGGCGTCCCCCGTGCCCCGCTGCTCGCGCTGCAGGACCGGCTCGGCGTCCGGCGGGAGGACCGCCTCGACCATCTCTGCCTGGTGGCCCACGACCACCTGCAAACTCTCGGGGTGCAGAGGCCGTATCGCCTCGATCACGTAGTTGACCATCGGGACGCCGCACAAAGTGTGCAGCACCTTGGCCCGGTTGGACTTCATCCGGGTCCCCTTGCCAGCGGCCAGGACCACGGCGAAGATCGGGGGTCTCTGCGACATGTGCTTCGCGCCACTCCTATCAGGTAGCCTCGCGCACCCTCGGCGCGCTGTGCGCGCCTGGCGGCTGGGGCGGCAGGACTCGAACCTGCGATCCCGGGACCAAAACCCGGTGCCTTGCCACTTGGCTACGCCCCAGAGTTGTCTTGCACCTGCGCCGCCGCGATTATACCGAAAGCGCGGGCCGTATTTCCCCGCCAACAAGCCTCCAGCTTCTCACCACCGGCCCGACCGACCCACCCGTTCTCGGGCACGGGCGATTGTAGGATCTCGGGCACTGCCCGCGGCACCAGGGAGGCAAGACGACCGCTTCCGCAGACAAAGTCTGGCTGCGGACCACTTTCGATCGGGTGGCAGGGCCCTACGACGAAGTTCGCCCCAGTTATCCGTCAACGCTCATCGGTGACGTGATCTCCTGGTCGGGCCTACACCCCGGCGGGCGGGTGCTGGAGGTTGGCTGCGGCACCGGAAAATCGACCGTGCCCTTCGCACGACGGGGCTACCACATCCACTGCATAGAACTTGGCGACAAGCTCGCCGCCGTCGCCTGGCAGAACCTGGTCTCCAACCCACGGGCGGAGGTTCGCGGTGGCGCCCCTATATTGCCTCGAAACCGCGCGACTCGAGGTCGAAGGTCCCGACGAAGTGCCCCCCGATCCGACGCGCGGCGTCCAGAGCGTCTGACTCGGAGGCGAAAAGGCCGTACACGGCCGTCCCTGTCCCGCTCATCCCCGACCCAAGCGCCCCGGCGTCCAGCAGTTCCCGCTCCAGGTCTGCGACCTCGGGGACCAAACCGCAGGTTATCGGCGCGAGGTCATTGCCCACGGCCGAGCCGAGCAACGACAGATCGCCCATTCGCAGCGCCTCGATGACCGGATCGACGGGGGATCCTTGCCTCCTCGGAAGCTCGTCGAAGGCGCGGTAGATGGCGGCGGTCTCCGCGACCTGCTCCGGCTTTGCGATCAAGATCCGATGGGCGGGCGGAGACGGCAGGGGCGTAAGCTCGTCGCCAACTCCCTCGCCCAGCATGGTCCCTCCCAGAGCGCAGAACGGAACGTCGGCCCCGATGGTGCCCCCGGCAACGCCGAGCTCCTCGGGGAGCAGGCCCAGTTCGTAGAGCCCGTTCAGGCCGTGCAAGGTGGCCGCCGCGTCGGCCGACCCGCCGCCAAGCCCCGCCCCCGCCGGTATGTTCTTGCGCAGCGAGATCCTGACGGGAAGATTCTGACCCGCGAGCTCGCAGAGCGCTCGCCAGGCCAGATAGACGGAGTTCTTCTCGGAAGGCCCAATGTCCGTCCCCTCGGGCTCGACGCGCAGTCCAAAGCCGCTTCGGGCGCGTTCTATCGTTACCTCGTCCGCCAGGGAGACGCTCTGCATGACGGTCCGGATCTCGTGGTACCCGTCGTCCCTGAGGCCGTGCACCTCGAGGGCGTAGTTGATCTTGGCGAACGCCCGCAGCCAGATTCCCTCCATCACACCGCCCAGGAGACCGCGCGGTACAGCGCCACGAAGTCCTCCGGCGCCAGCTCTTCGGCCCGGGCATCGGGCCCGTGACCCAGCGAGGCCAGGACCCGCGGCGCCTCTCCCCGCGCCGCCTCGGGCAGGTTGTTGACCAGCCGCTTGCGGCGGCTTCTGAAAGCCGCGAGCACGAGCCGCTTGACGCCATCGTAGTCGGCGCGATCCACCCCCGGCCTCAGACGCTCCATGAGCACGATCGCCGACTGCACCCGCGGTGGCGGATCGAAAACGGTGGGCGGCACGCGGTGGATCACCCGGATCCCGGCGAGCAGCTGCGCCAGCACCGCGTAGGCGGCGTAGTCCTTGTTACCCCTCTCGGCCGCCATCCGGCGGGCAACCTCGAGCTGCACCATGAAGCGAAGGGTCCCGATGCTCTCAACCTCTTCGAGCAGCTCTCAAGACTAACGGAGAGGCCACGTTGTAGGGAAGGTTGGCGACGAGCTTATCGGGCGGAGGCTCGAGGTCTGCGTAGGCGAATCGGAGCGCGTCGCCCTGGTAAACGCGGACGTTGTCGTGACCCGCTATCGCCGCCCGCAGGGCGGGCAGAACGCCGGGGTCGAGCTCGACGGCGTGAACGAGCCTCGCCCGCTCGGCCAGAAAGCGCGTGAGAAACCCCCGCCCCGGTCCTACCTCGAGCACGACGTCGTCCTCCGTCACCCCCTCGGCCACGATCCTGGCGGTGTTGGGGTCCTTCAGAAAGTGCTGGCCGAGACGCTTCTTGGGGAGGTTTGGCGTGGGATCAGGCACGAAGACTTTCGGGCTTCTCCGAAAACGCAGGTCCCACGCTCACACTTCCAGCGGCAGCCCGAAGAGGTTGCGCGCGTTGCGGGTGGTGAGGGTGGCTAGCTCGTCCAACCCTATGCCGAGCCTCTCGGCGACGAACCGGGCCGTGTGCACGACGTTCTTCGGCGCGTTCTTTTCCCCCCGCACGGGGTGCGGGCTGAGGTACGGGGCATCCGTCTCGACCAGCAGACGCTCCGGGCTCGCGAGGTACAAAACGGGCGCGGTCGCGCTGCTCTTGTAGGTCACGTTGCCGGCAAGGCCGATAAAGTACCCCCGTTCGTTCGCCTCGCGCAGCTCGCGCTCACCGCCCTCGAAGCAGTGCAGGACCACCTGGACCCTGGCGCTGCCAAGGCACGCCATGGTGTCGTCGAAGGCCTGCCTGGAGTGGATGACCAGCGGCAGCCGGGTGTCGTTGGCCAGGGAGATGACGTCCTCGAAGAGGGCCTGCTGGATCTCCCGCGACCACTCACCGCGGTAGTAATCGAGGCCAACCTCCCCGAGCGCCACTATCCCCGGCGACTCCGAGAGCTCCGCCAACGTCTCGAGGTGAGCCGCCGTGTAGGTCCCCGCGTTGTGCGGATGCACCCCCGCCGTCGAGTACACGTTCGGCAAGACCGCCGCCAACTCAGCCCCACGCTTGGAATCCTCTACCTCGGTCCCGACGTTCACCACGGCGCCAACACCGGCCTCGGCCGCCTCTACGACGGCCTCCTCCGGAGAAACCTCAAGCCGCAGCAGGTGGGTGTGCGAATCTACGAACATGCTACCGGTACCCTCTCCCCGAGAGACATAGCGAGCGGCATTATACAGAGCGCCGGAACCAGGCACCCTCCAGCGCACACCCCGTTCCAACCATCCCCAACATAGAAAACCGTCGGCGATCCTCACTATATCCCAGTTGATATATCTGCTGGCCTCCGTACTATATTTCGCAAGATATAGTCAGGTTCGGGAAGGAGAGCTCTATGGCGGGTGAGTTGGTTTTCTTCGAGGTCAGGGTCGACCATGCGGAGGCTGCCCGGGTGTTCTACGGGGATTTGTTCGGCTGGCGGTTCGCGGAGGACAACTTCCCTGGCTACTACATGATCTCCGGCTCCGTCCCCGGCGGCGGCCTCAACGGCACGGGAGAGTCGCCGGGCATCCACGTGTACTTTAACGCCCCGGACATCGGGGAATCGGTCCGGCGGGTGCGCGAGCTCGGGGGCCAGGCGGAGGAGCCGGTCGGGATCCCTTCGGGAACCTACGCCCGCTGCCGCGACGCGGAGGGCAACTCGTTCAGCCTCTGGCAGGGGCCCGAAGACGGAGGGGTCGCCTCGTAGGTTCGGTGGCGAGATCTCTGGCTCTTCGATGGGCCAGGGACGGAGGCTAACCCACCAGGCCGTCGTAGACCTCGGCGCGTCGCACGCCCGATTCCCGGGCGGCCCTGGCCGCCGCCCGGGACGGACTCTCCCCTTCGGCGACGTACCCGCGGGCAAGCTCGACGGCCTCGTCCACGGTCGCGGGTTCGGCGGCCGTTCCGCCGCGCACGACGAGCACGATCTCGCCCTTCGTCCCCCCGGCGAAGCGTTGCGCCGCCTCCCCGGCCTTGCCCCGGAACACTTCCTCGTGCAGCTTCGTTAGCTCCCGGCACACGGCGACCGGGGTCTCCTGCGGTAGATCGCCGAGCGTCTTCACCAGGCGGTGCGGCGACTCGAAGAGCACAAACGTCGCGTCCTCCTGGGAGATCCTCTCCAGCAGTTTCGTCCGTTCCCTGCCCTTGCGGGGCGGGAAGCCGATCAGGACGGCGCCGGCGGCGGGCAACCCCGAGGCGACGAGCCCCGTGATCGGGGCCGATGGGCCGGGAAGTACCTCGACCTCGACGCCGGCATCGATGCAGGCCGAGACCAGCAGGTACCCGGGGTCCGAAACGAGCGGCATGCCCGCGTCCGAGACCAGCGCGACGGTCCCGGTTCGAGCCCGGTCGGCCAGTTCGGGGACCATGCGTTCCTCGTTGTGCTCGTGGTAGGAGATCAGGCGCTGCTTGATGCCGTGGTGGGCCAGCAGGCGACCCGTGCGCCGCGTATCCTCGCAGGCCACGACGTCGGCTTCGCGCAAGCGTCGCAGGGCACGGAGGGTTATGTCCTCCATGTTGCCTATTGGGGTCGGGACGACGACCAGGGGCATCTTCGTCAGGCCTCCAGGAGGTACTCCCCCGAGTTCGGGTCTCGCGCCAGCGCCGCGGCGCCCAGCACCCCCGACCTCGGCCCCAGGGTTGCCTGTCTGATCTCCGCGAGGTCGCGCGATGGGGGTCGAGCCCTGAGGCGTACCTCCCGGCGGGCGGACTCGAGTATGAGCTCGCCGGCAGCCATCGCGCCGCCGCCGACGACGACTATCTCGGGGTTGAAGACGTTTACGAAGCCCGCGAGCCCGATGCCCAGCCACCGGCCGGTCTCCTCTAGCACGGAGATCGCCACCTCGTCCCCGTTCTGAGCAAGCTCCGTCACGTCCTCCCCGAGCACCCGCCGCTCGGAGGCGAGCCGGCCGAGGGCCGAGCCGGGCTTCTCCACGGCGGCCTCGCGGGCCCGGCGGGCGATAGCGGTGCCGGAGGCGAGGGCCTCCAGGCAGCCGCGGTTACCGCAGGCACAGCGGGGGCCGGTGGCGTGGATCGTGACGTGGCCCAGCTCGCCGCCGGCGCCCTGGGCTCCGCGCAGCAGCACGCCGTGGGCGATGATGCCGCCCCCGATCCCGGTACCGAGGCCCACGAACACCAGGTGGTTCGTCTCCCTCCCCGCGCCGAACCGGAACTCGCCCCACGCCGCCGCGCTGTTGTCGTTCTCCACCGTCAGGGGGAGCCCGATCTCCGGCTCTAGCTCGTCCTTTAGGGGTATGCCCTCGACGGCTCGCAGGTTGGGTGAGAAGACCACCTTCTCCTCCCGGGAGAGTATGAGGCCTGGCACCGCGAGGCAAACCCCGCCGACCTCGGACGCGTCGGCGACCTCGCGGACGGCCCGGACGATGGTCTCGACCAGCTTCTCCGGCGAGCGGGGCGTCGGGTAGCGAACCTCGCCCAGGATCTCCCCATCCGGCGTCACTACGCCGGCGGCGATCTTGGTCCCCCCAACGTCCACCCCGACGGCGTTCATCCATCTCGCCAGTCGAGCACCTCAAGCTCCGCCTGCCCCGAGTATCGGCTGCGGGCTACCGTGTACGCCGCCTCGAACGGCCCGGTAGGCACGTCATCCGGCCCCCCGGCCATCTTGGCCTTCACGCCGCCAGCGAGGGTCAGGAGCTGCATCCCGTCCCAGATCTGGCGCGACCCCGCGACCTTGAGGTTTCCGGTGGCGAAGATCGGACGGTAGTTACCGCTGCCGAACGGGGCGAGCCTCTCGTGCCACTCGAGAAGCCCGTTCGAGACACCCTCGAGGGGTATCTCGGCGTCGACCTCGAGCGCCGGGACGAACAGGTCCGGGTTCTCTTCGAGCTGTTCCCGCACGGCCCCGTTGACGCCGGCGACGAAGGCGTCGAACTCGCCGGGGTTTACCGAGAGACCAGCGGCCTTGCGGTGCCCGCCCCACTCGCCCATCAGGTTCCTCACCGCGTACAGAGCGCCGTAGAGGTCCACGTCAGTCTCCCCGGCGCGCGCCGAGCCGCCGTAGGAGCCGTCGGCCCTGCGGTGCAGGATCGCCGCCGGGCGTCCCGTCGCCCCCGCGACCCTGCCGGCCACGAGACCGGCCAGGCCGCCGGTCTCCTCCGAGACGACCACCTTGAAGTCCTGGTCGGGGTCCACCTCGTCCATCGCCCGTTCGACGGCGAACCTCGTCCTGCGCTGGCGCTCGGAGTTGAGCTGGTTGAGCTCCCAGGCGATCCTGAACGCCACCTTGGGGTCCCTGGTGAGCAGCAGGTCGAGGGCCGGTCGTGGGTCCTTGATCCTACCGATGGAGTTCAGGCGTGGCCCGAGCTTCCAACCAAGGTCCCCCTCGTCCACCTCGCCCCGCACGCCGGCGACCTTGACGAGGGCCTCTATACCGGGACGGCCCGTGCCCGCGGAGAGCGACCGGTTCATGTGCCTGAGCCCCATGCTCGCGAGCGCCCGGTTGTCCCCGACGAGCGGAGCTATGTCCACGACGGTCCCAACGGAGACGAGGTCGAGCAGGCGGCCCAGCCGCTGCCGGCCCTCCGGGTCGCCGAGCTCGCGGGCGACGGCCCAGGCGAACTTCCACGCCACCCCCACCCCGGCCAGGGGGTCGTCGGGATCCCAGAGCTTCGGATCGAGAACGGCGACGGCCGCTGGAGATTCGGGCGGGTCCTCGGGCGGGATGTGGTGGTCCGTCACGATGACGTCCATCCCCAAAGAGTTTGCAAGCTCGACCTCCCGCCGGTTCGAGACGCCGCAGTCGGCGGTGATGAGGAGGTCTACCCCATCGGCGAAGAGGTCGCGCACGTAGGGCTCGAGTAGACCGTAGCCCATCTGCCGGATCGGGAGCCTGACCGCAAGCCTGTCCGTGTAGTTGGAGAGCGCGAGGTAGAGCACCGCCGCCGAGGTGATGCCGTCGGTGTCGTAGTCGCCGAAGATGCCGATGCGCTCGCCGTTCTTCACGGCCCGCGCCACCCGCTTCGCCGCGACCCGCCACGCCTCCTCCCCCGGCGGCCCGACGCTCTTCAGCGAGGGTGAGAGGAAGCCCTCGACCTCCTCTGGCACGATCCCCCGGTTCGCCAGCACGCGGGCGCACAGCGGGTCGACACCCGCCCCCCTAACAAGCTCGCCAACCAGGTCTGTCTCCGGCTCGAGGAGCCGCCAACGCGCCAACCGGTCCCTCCCATCGATCCCTTCGGGACCACAAACTACCTGATCGACATTATACCGTGGGGCCTTAATACCCCCGGTATCCTACCGGACACCGCTCCGTAAACGTGTCCTGGCCTCAGACCAGCGGGCCCAGGCTCGAGAGCACCCGCTCGACGAGCTTGGCCGGCAGGGGCCGCTTCTCCCACTCCTCGAGGGTCAGCTCCCGGGCGTTGGTCTTGTCCAGCTCGAACATCCCCTCCATCTGGCCGGCAAAGGGTTCCGAGTAGACCTCCAGGTTGATCTCGTAGTTCCCGAGCATGCTGTAGCGGTCGATGTTGGCCGAGCCGACCGTGGACCAGACCCCGTCTATGGTGGCGGTCTTCGAGTGGATCATCATGTGCTCGTATAGAAAGATCCGGACGCCCGCGTCGAGCAGTTCGTGGAAGTACCGCCTCGCCAGCCAGTCGGCCGTAACGTGATTGGAGTGCTCGGGCACCAGCACCTGAACGTCCACGCCCCGGCGCGCGGCCTCGCCGAGCGCGGCCCGCATCGCGCGGTCGGGGACGAAGTAGGCGTGGGTGAGGTAGACGTGGCTGTTGGCGCGGTCGATGGCCTCGAGGTAGATCGCCCGGATCGGGAAGATCCGCAGGTACGGGTCGTTGCGGTGCAGCACGGCGGTCGGGTCCCACGAGCGCTCCCCGCGGATGTCTTCGATGGGCGGGAGGTCCGGCGTGCGGTGGGCGTTCCAGAAGTCGACGAAGTCGTTCTCCACCTCGCGCGCCTCGAGGCCCGTGACCCGGACCTGGGTGTCGCGCCAGCTGGCCTCGTATATGGACCCGATGTTGTAGCCGCCGAGAAAGGCGACCTTCCCGTCCACGCTCATCATGTGGCGGTGGTACCTGAAGATGTTGCGAGGGTTCGCGAGTTTCTCTGGCCCCCACAGGGGACGGAAGTGCAACGTGTGGATCGCCTTGGGAAACCGCTTGAAGGAGGGCGGCACGAAGACGTTCGCGAGCCCGTCGAAGATCACGCACACCGTCACCCCCTCGGAGGCCTTCCTGGCGAGGGCGTCCACGAAGCGCCGTCCGACCTCGTCCCCCTTCCAGATGAAGGTGCCGACGAAGATCCTCTCCTCGGCCCGCTCTATCTCGTCGAGCATCGCCTCGTAGAGCTTCACGCCGTAGGGGTAGAGCTTGAGGCCTCCACCGGACTCCACCTCGACCTCGGGCTGGTCCTCCCACGGGAACCCTTCTCTGGGCCCTTGCCGCCGCTTGCGCAGCTCGTCCATCGCCACCAGGATGCCGACGAGCGCCGCCTGTATCGCGGTCAGGACCAGAAACGCCCTCACGCACAGCCGCCGGAGGTCGGAGATGGTCATCCGCGGGCCGGAGAACATACCCCACATTATAGGCGGCTCCGGAATTCCCCGGGGCCGCGACGTCAGCCGTCAGCCGTTTCCTTCTTGCCGACGTCGTCGCGGACAAAGATGCCGTGCCAAGAACCGTCCTACCGGCGGCGGAGGCGGGAGACAAACGTCTTAGCCTCCTCCGCGGCGCGGCGTTGGATCTCGGCCATCTCCTTCTCGCCTATCCTCTGGCCGCCGCGCTCGAAGTACAGCATGGTGGCGCGCCCCATAGCTATGGTCCCCGCGTAGCCGATGGCCGCGCCGGCCGCCCATCCGCCGACCGGGATCAGCTTCACCACCTGGCGGGAGACCGCCCGCAGCCCGAAGCCCGCGGCCAGCACCCCGAGCAGCTCGCGCGCCCGGCTGAGCGAGAGGTCCTCGCCGTAGGCGGCGGCGAGGAGGAGGACCATCCTGGCCTGGTTCGCGGTCATCACCGGCATGTCCGCGCCGGGGATCGGGAGCGCCCCGACCACCGCGTTCTGGCGGGCGTTCTTGCGGATGACCTCTTCGGAGACCGCCCGCCGGAACGCCGGGTACACCCTCGCGAGCGGTACCAGATAAGGTTCGTCGAGCGCCCGCACCACCTTCGGCGTCAACTCGTCCAGCAACGCCTCACCGTGCGCGGAGGGCAGGTCCATCTCCCCCGGGTCGTCCACCCCCTTCCCGGAGAGCATAGCCCTGGAGCCCGCGACGGAGAGGATCACCTCGGCGCCCTTGGCCACCCTCTGGGCCCCGAGCAAGTCCGCGAGCTCGGCGGCCCGGGAGGAATTGCCGGTCACGGCGAGGGTCGCCCGCTCCCTGGTGGATTTGCGGGTCTCGCTAAAGACCTTGTACAGGTTTCTCAGGCCCATCATGAGCGTGCCTCTCCTCCCGATTCGTATCCTGCGCCCGGTACCGCCGCCCCAATTCGCGCGGCCAAATTGATTATCTACCCGTTTAAGATATATTACGTGCAGGCTACGGGAGGGTTTCAACCTCTGGAAGGTTCGACCCCAACAGACTCTAGTGCCGCAAACCCGGAGGAGAGCTTGCAGCCACAGCGTGACCTGCGGGACATAGAGGAGATACAGGAACTCTTCGAGGCCGGCCAGGAGACCGGCACGCTGGAGTCCAGCGAAGTCCTCGACCTCCTCCAAGAGGTCGACCTTTCCACCGACGAGATCCAGCAGGTCTACGGCTTGCTGCGCGAGCACGGCGTGGAGATCATGGATACCGGATTTCTCGCCGACACCCTCAACGAGGAAGAGGACACGCAGCTCGTCGAGGAGGTCCTCGAGAGCGATCTCAAGAGCCGCTACACCGGTGATGCGGTCCAGATGTACCTGGACGAGATCGGCAAGACCTCACTGCTCACCAAGGCCCAGGAGGTCTACCTGGCCCGGCGCATAGAGCGCGGCGACCGGCGCGCCAAGGCCCACCTCACCAAGGCGAACCTGAGGCTCGTGGTCTCCATCGCCAAGAAGTACGCCGGGCGCGGCGTTTCGCTCCTCGACCTTGATCCAGGAAGGGAACATCGGGCTCATGCGGGCCGTCGAGAAGTTCGATTACCGCAAGGGCTTCAAGTTCTCGACCTACGCGACGTGGTGGATCCGCCAGGCCGTGACCCGGGCCATCGCCGACAAGGGCCGCACCATAAGGGTGCCGGTCCACATGGTCGAGAAGATCAACAAGTATTACCGCGTCCAGCGCTCGCTGGCCGCCGAGCTACAACCGCGACCCCACCGACGAGGAGGTCGCCCGCATCATGGAGGTTGACACCGAGGAGATCGTGCGCATCCGGCGCGTCTCCCGGCGCTCCATCTCTCTAGAGACGCCGGTTGGCGAGGACCACTCCTCGGAACTCGGGGACTTTATCGCCGACGAGGAATCGGAGTCCCCCCACGACCTGGCCAAGTCTTCCCTGCTGAAGGCCAGGATGCGAGAGGCCCTGGGCAGCCTCCCGGAACGGGAACGTATGGTCCTCGAGTACCGCTTCGGCCTGACCGGAGGCCAGCCCAAGACCCTCGAAGAGGTCGGCGAACGCTTCGACGTGACCCGAGAGCGCATCCGACAGATACAGCTCACCGCCCTGGCCAAGATAAAGAGCAGCCCCCACGCCGCGGGACTAAGGGATCTGCTGGACTAAAGGGCCTACTGGGCTAGCCCGGTAGGCCCGCACGCTTCAGCCTCTCCGAGGCCTCCGCTCTCAGCCCGCGCCCTTGCGGGCGCTTTCAGCTTTTCGCCTAAGTCGCCCTCCCGGACGCGGTGGGCTCCACATCCTGAGACAGGACCACGCCCGGACGGTTCATAAACGCGGGGGGTGCGACGAAAGATGCCCTTGCGGTTGGCTGAAAGCCTCCGAAGGAGGCGTGCTGAGAGCGAGGATCGAAGATCCGAAACGGGCTGAGAGCGGAGCCCTTAGGGCGGAGCGGGTTGAAAGCTAAGGCCGAAGGCCGTAGCGTGCTACTCCCTCCCGGGGCCGCGGTCTCCTGGGTCTGCTTCGTCCTGCCCCTCGCCCTCCGGGCGGTTGGTGTTACGACTGGCGGCCTCGCCCAAGACCCTGACGAGTATCGGGATGGCGATCACGGCCATCACGACGAGGAGGAGGAGGGAGACGATGGCGAAGCTCATTTGCTGCCCTTTCTCGCTCGTGCAAAGGCAGCCGGGCCTGGCCCGGCTGCCTCATACTACCCGAAAAAGCAGCTCAGGTATTACGGATCGTTACTGGCCGCTGGCGACGCCGAGCTCGCCGCGCTCGACCATACCGGCAAAGTTCTGCAGGTCCTCCTGCATGTTCCGCTCGGGGTTGGAGAGGATATTGGCCGCTACCTCTCCAACCTTGCCACCGGGCGGGTCGGCGTAGTTCATGGTGACGTCCACCCGCGTGCGATCGGGCAGGACCTCCTCGAAGCGCACCTCGCCGCTGGTCATCACGTCGCCGTCGATGGTGTTCCACCCGATGCCACGGTTCGGGTCCATCTCGGTGGTCTTGGCGTCGAACTCGACGCTCGTGCCGAGAGGGCCTTTGACCCTCCAGTGGCTCCTGTCCTGGCCGGTCATCCTGACCTCTTCGATGTTGCTCATGAAGTTCGAGAAGTTCTCGAAGTTGGACCAGTACCGGAAAACGTCCTCGACTGGCGCCTGTACCTCTACGGTCTCGTGTACGCGCTGAGCCATCTCTTGCCTTCCTTTCCCTTGAAGATCTCGTTCGCGTCCTACAATATTGAGTTTATCAGCCTCGATGCTCATGTCCGTAAGGAGTATTACGAGGATCGCAGGCCTCTACGCCCGCACCCGCAGAGATGCCGGCGCTAATCTCTTCCGTTGCGGCACATAAAGTACAAGAAGCCCCATACGGCGCCGTAGATGGCGTGGTCGACGACGGGGAGCAGGACCTTCGCGCTGCGCTGTTCCCAGGGCGGCCGGTGCACCCCGGCGAGCGGCAGTATGCTGGTCCAACTAGCCCCCCACGCGAGGATCCCCAGCGCGGCTCCCACGGCCGCCTCTTGCGCGGGCCCTTCCTTTCTCCGGCGCAGCACGCCCAGCGCGGAGCCCGTGCCGACGCCGTAGGCGAGGTGCGCGGCCACGGTGAGCCGTCGCCGGGAACTCGGCGACAAGCCGTCGAGAAAGCCGAGCTCCTCGAGACGTTCGACGACCTGTTCGGGCGCCGTCTGCTCCACGATGCCGGCCCGCGGCCAGACCCTTTCCGCACCGCGGTAAGCGCCGCTGTTCCCCCGACGCCCCCAAGCGCCCCGTAGACGGCTCGACGTTGCAGGCCCATAGTCCCTCCCTCGTAAGGCCGCGCGCGACCGGGCTCACGGGCCCGTCTGCTGTCCTCCGAGTTCCTCGAAGGCGCGCGCCGAGCTGGGCGTCCCTCTCGAGGATCTCCCCTCTGGAGAGGTTGCGCACCTCGTCCGGGTCGAGCGGTTCCGTGTCCTCGTCGAGAGGAACCTTTACGTCGGGTTCTATACCCGTATCGCGGATAAAATCTCCATCGGGGGTGAGCCACTCGGCGACGCCGAGCAGGATGGCGGAGCCGTCCTGGAGCTCGAACTCCGATAGCACGGTCCCGGTGCCGAAGGTGGTCTCCCCGATCACGGTCGCCCGATTGTTGTCTCTGAGGGCGCCGGCCAGGATCTCCGAGCTCGAGGCCGAGCCCCCGTTCACCAAGACGGCCACGGGTGCCCCCGTGGGGTCCTCGCCGCCCTCGACCTCTATCTCTTCCCGGCTCCCGGAAGCCTCCTTGCGCAGGTAGACGACGCTGCCGGAATCGAGGAGCTGCCCGGCAATCTCTACCGACTGATCCAACCTCCCACCGGGGTTGTCGCGGAGGTCGAGCACGAACCGCCGCGCCCCCGCCCCCCGCGCCGCCTCGAAGGCCTCCCGCAGCTCCCTGGCGCTGTCGTCCGAGAAGGAAGAGAGCTGCACCAGGGCGACGTCGCTGTCGGGAATCCTGGCCCAGGCGACGGAAGGCGCGTCGATCTCGGCGCGCTCGAGGTCGAAGACACGCCGGTTCCCATCCCGCGCGACCGTGAGCTCGACCCGGGTTCCCTCCGGGCCCTTGACCCTGTCGACGATCCCAGAGACGTCCGTGTCCCGCACGTCCTCCCCGTCGACGGCGACGACGACGTCGCCGGTCTGCACGCCGGCCTCGTCGGCAGGCGAGCCCTCTATGGGGGAGGCGACGAGCACGTCGCCTCCCTCCTCTTCTAACTGGACCCCTATCCCGACGTAGGTCCCCGAGAGGCCCTCGCGGTTCTGCTCGCGCTCCTCGGGGGTGAGAAAGCGCGTGTGCCCCTCGTCCCCCAACGTGTCCAGCATGCCCTCGATTGCGCCGTAGGTCTGCTTCTCGGGGTCTATAGCCCCCTGGTCCACGTAGTCGTCCCGAACGGCGTCGAGCGCCTCGGCATACAGCGCCAGGCTCTCGCGGTCATCCTCCCCGAGCGTCGCCGGGCTCTGAGAGCGGCCGTACAGGAACGCCCCGGCCGCGGTCGCCACCAGCACCACGGCAAAGACCAGCGCCCACGCCACGGAACCTCGCCGACCGCGCCCCTTGGAGGTACTCTTCCACACGGAGTGATTCTACTAGGTCGGCGGCCTGCGGCCGCAAGCGAGTAGGGAATAGTGCCTTAGGTAACCCACTACTCGCTACCTCGCTATTCGCCTACTTTGTATGGTGAGCTCTTCGCTGGCTCCTCGATGCTCTGGCCCGCCATCACGGGGAAGAAGCACGCGGCGCGGTGGGTGCCGATCCCGTTCTCGACGCCGTACCCGGTTCCGTCGCCGGTTCCGACGCCGGTCACTTCTTCGGAGACGTCTTGCCGTTCCAGGACCGGCTCGTGCTGGGCGCAGTAGTCCTGGGCGCGCGGGCAGCGGGTGTGGAACGAGCAGCCGGCGGGCGGGTTGGCGGGGCTGGGCACGTCCCCCGTGAGGACCACGCGGTTCCTCTCCCGCTCTTTGGCGGGGTCGGGGACGGGGATGGCCGAGAGCAGGGAGCTGGTGTAGGGATGGTGGGGATCGGCGTAGAGGCCGCGGCGGTCGGCGATCTCGACGATCTTGCCCAGGTACATCACCGCCACCCTGTCCGAGATGTGCTTCACCACCGAGAGGTCGTGGGCGATAAAGATGTAGGTCAGGTCGAGCTCCTTCTGCAAATCCTGCAGAAGGTTCACGACCTGGGCCTGGATCGAGACGTCCAGCGCGCTCACCGGCTCGTCGCAGACGATGAGCCTCGGGTTCAGGGCGATGGCCCGCGCGACCCCGATCCTCTGCCGCTGGCCGCCGGAGAACTCGTGCGGGTAGCGATTGTAGTGCTCCGGCGAGAGCCCGACGACCTCGAGCAGCTCCTGCACCCGCTTCTTGCGGTCCGCGGAGCCGCCGCCCACGTCGTGCGTCTTGAGGGGCTCGCCGATTATGCTGCCGATGGTCATGCGGGGGTTCAGGCTCGCGTAGGGGTCTTGGAAGACGATCTGCATCTCGCGTCGGACGCCGAGCATCTGCTTGCGCCCCATCTGGAGGATGTTCTCGCCCTCGAAGATGACCTCGCCCGCGGTCGGCTCGAGCAGCCTGAGGATGAGACGCGCCAGCGTGCTTTTGCCGCACCCCGACTCCCCCACGAGCCCGAGCGTCTCGCCCTTGCGGAGTCTCAGGTCCACCCCGTCCACGGCCTTCACGTGTCCCACGGTGCGCCTGAGGACGCCGGCTTTGATCGGGAAGTGCATCTTCAGGTTGCGGGTCTCGAGTAGGTAGTCCCCGGAAGTCCCGACCCGGCCGTTGCCCCCGTCTCGACCGTCGGTACCGGTGCGTTCGCTCAACTCTCCACCCCGAGCTCCTCGTCCACCCGGTGGCGGCTCGCCTCGATCTCATCGACCGAAAGTACGCACGCCGCCGCGTGGCCCGGCTTTTTCTCGTCGAGGGGCGGGTCGACCTCGTGGCACTCGTCCTTGACGAACGGGCAGCGGGGAGAAAAGTTGCAGCCCTGGGGGAGAAAGATCAGGGACGGCGGCGTGCCCTTTACCGGCAGGAGCCGGACATCGCCCGCCGTGTCCAGGCGCGGGAGACTACGCAACAGCGCCCACGAGTACGGCATCAGCGGGTCGTAGAAGACCTCGTCCGTCGTGCCCTTCTCCACGGCGCGTCCGGCGTACATCACCATCACCTTGTCGGCGAGCTGGGCGACCACGCCGAGGTCGTGCGTGATCATGATGATGGCCGTCCCGTACCTCTCCTGCAGGTCGACCATGAGCTCCAGGATCTGGGCCTGGATGGTGACGTCGAGAGCCGTCGTCGGCTCGTCGGCGATCAGGACCTTCGGGTTGCACGAGAGGCCCATCGCGATCATGGCCCGCTGGCGCATCCCGCCCGAGAACTGGTGCGGGTACTCCTTGGCCCGCTGCTCCGGGTTGGCGATGCCGACGTCTTTTAGGACCTGCACCGTCTTCTCCTGGGCCTCGGCCTTGGAGACGTCCTGGTGGATGCGGATGGCCTCCCGGATCTGGTTGCCAACCGTGAAGACCGGGTTGAGGCTCGTCATCGGGTCCTGAAAGATCATGGCGATGTCGTTGCCCCTGATCTGCTGCATGCGTTTCTCGGAGGCCTCGAGCAGGTTCTGGCCCTCGAAGAGGATCTCGCCCTCCGGGTATTCGGCGGACGGCCTGGGGTTGAGCTGCATGATCGAGAGCGCCGAGACGCTCTTGCCGCTGCCGGACTCCCCCACGATCCCCAAGATCTCCCCGGGCTCCAGGGAGAAGGAGACCCCGTCCACGGCCTTGACGACCCCGTCAGGGGTCTTGAAGTGCGTCTTGAGGTTGTTCACCTCCAGCATGGCCATCGGTCCCGCCTCGCGTTCTCGACCCCGGGCAGCGCTCCCCACGCGGGCTAGATTACAGCAGCAACGTATCTCAAGCCAGCCCGACAGGCACCTCCGCCTGCCGTACAAGCCGCCGCCCACGAAACGATCCCTATTTACCTCCGGTGGGCCAATGCTTTCCGGATCGGCCTGCCGCAAGATAGCGGACGAGGTTATCGCCGACGGCGCACACCGACTGCCGGCGAACACCGAGAGACCTACGGACTGGAGGACGACTTGGCGGCAACAACGAGGCCTGGAGAGCAGCACGTCTACTACGAGTACGACGTGGTGGCCATCCCCGAGGATATACCGGAGCTCAAGATCCGGGAAGGAGACACCGGGATAGTAGAGAACCTCGACCTCCGCAACAACACCCTCTTCGCGTCGGTAAGGGTCTACCGGTCCACCGGCCAGACCAAGGGGAAGGTCGAGATGCAGGTTCGCCCGCTACAGGAGATCGTCTCGCACACCGCCGCTTGAGCGGCCCTTCCCCTAGACTTTTCCCGGGTTCTCACCAGGATTCTCCCCGGCAACCCTGTAGAATCCGTCGTGGTCCACGAACCCGACTTCGGAAGGAAAGGCGGCTAAGGACATGTGCGGGATCTGCGGCAAGCTTCGACAGGTCGAAGGCGTTGCCGCCGGACTCCAGCACCGCCATGCCGGCCGCCGAGGCCAGCCAGTGGGTGGAGGCCACCATGCCGTGGGTACCGGTGAGCTCGGGTCTGGTCGTGAACACTCGGCCTACCTCCCGAAGGACGGTCCGGGGATCAATTGATGCAGTGGCAGGCCGAGACCCAGTGGCCGGGCGCGGCCTCGCGCCAGACCGGGTCCTCGTGGGCGCAGGCCTCGGTCGCGTACGGGCATCGGGTGCGGAACCTGCAGCCAGACGGCGGGTTGACCGGGCTTGGCACGTCGCCCGCAAGCACGATGCGCTCGCGCTCGTGCTCGACGTCGGGGTCGGGGACGGGGACCGCTGAGAGCAGGGCCTGCGTGTACGGGTGCAACGGGTTCGCGTAGAGTTCGTCGCTGTGCGCGACCTCGACCAACTGACCCAGGTACATCACACCGACGCGGTCGCTAATGTACTTGACGACAGAAAGATCATGGGAGATGAACAGGTAGGTAAGGCCCATTTCGTTCTGGAGCCGCTTCATCAAGTTGATGACCTGCGCCTGGATGGAGACGTCCAGGGCGGAGACCGGTTCGTCGGCGACGATGAACTCCGGGTCCACCGCGAGTGCCCTCGCCACCCCGATCCTCTGGCGCTGGCCACCCGAGAACTCGTGCGGGAAGCGGTTGGCGTGCTCCTCGTCGAGGCCCACCGTCTTGAGCAGCTCGTGCACCCGGTCGAGTCGCTCTTTCTGGCTCCCGGCGAGCCCGTGGATGTCGATGCCCTCGGCGATGATGTCGCTGACGACCATGCGCGGGTCCAGGGAAGCCTGCGGATCCTGGAAGATCATCTGCATCTTGCGGTTGAGAACCTTCCCCTCGTCGCCCTTCGCCTCGTGGACGTTCTCGCCGTCCAGTAGGACCTCGCCGCCGGAGGGCTCGTAGAGCCTGACGAGGACCCGGCCGGCGGTGGACTTGCCGCATCCGGATTCGCCCACAAGGCCGAAGGTCTCGCCCTTGTCGATGTGCAACGTGATGCCGTCCACGGCCTTGAGGGATTCGCGGCCGATCCGGAAGTGTTTCTTGAGATCTTTGATCTCCAGCATAGGCCGCCCGTTGCCGCCGTGCTCGGTCATCGAGCACCCCCTCTTATCCTAGCCGGAGGCTCCACGTTGGGGGCCATGGGATGATGCAACCAGCAGGCCGCCTTGTGCTCGGGCGAGAACGAGGTGTATTCGGGCAACTCGTCGGTACAGATCCGCATTACGTACGGGCACCGGGCGGCGAAGGGACAGCCTGTCGGCGGGTCCGACATGTCCGGCGGGGAGCCGGAGATCGGGATCAGCTCCTGCGATCGGTCAGCGGTCGGCAACGGGATTGAAGCCTGAAGGCCCCACGTGTACGGCATCTGCGGGTTGTAGAAGATCTCCCGCACCGTTCCCGTCTCGACGACCTTGCCCGCGTACATCACGGCGACCCGGTCGGCCGTGCTGGCAACCACTCCGAGGTCGTGCGTGATGAGTATGACCGAAGTGCCTATCCTCTCTTGCAGTTCCCGTAGGAGGTCCAGGATCTGGGCCTGGATGGTGACGTCGAGGGCCGTGGTCGGCTCGTCGGCAAGGAGCACCCGCGGCTCGCAGGCCAAGGCTATGGCGATAACCACCCTCTGGCGCATCCCGCCGGAGAACTGGTGAGGGTACTGCTTCACGCGTTCCTCGGCGTTGGGGATACCGACAAGCTTCAGTAGCTCCACGGCCCGATCCCTGGCCCTCTTGCCCGACATTCCGAGGTGCTTTCTCAGGCTCTCGGTGATCTGCGTGCTGATCTTCATGGTCGGGTCAAGGGAAGTCATAGGGTCCTGAAAGACCATCGCGATCTTCGGCCCCCGGACCTTCTGCATTTCGCTTCTCGGAGAGCTCCAGCAGGTTCCGCCCCTCGAAGGTGGCCTCCCCGCCTTTGATCCTGGTATTGGCCGCGGGCAGAAGGCGCATCAGGCTCTTGGCCGTGACCGATTTACCCGAACCCGATTCACCGACGATCGCCAGCGTTTCTCCCTGCTTCAGATCGAAGGTGACACCCCGCACCGCTTGGACTTCTCCGGAGTAGGTGGAGAAGGAGATATGCAGGTCCTTTACCTGGAGGATGTTGTCGCCGTTCATCACCACACCCTACTTGCGCATCTTCGGGTCGAAGGCGTCGCGCAGGCCGTCGCCCAGCAGGTTAAAGCAGATCATGATCAGCACGAAGACGAGGGACGGGTACCATAGCAGGTAGGAATGGAACCTGATCTCGCCGGCCGCGTCGCTGATCAAAGACCCTAGCGAGGCCTCCGGCACCTGTATGCCGAGGCCGATAAAGCTGAGGAACGCCTCCGCGAATATCGCGGCCGGGATCGTGAACATGAGGTTGATTATGATCGGCCCCAGAGAGTTCGGGATCAGGTGCTTCCACACCAGGCGGGACCCGCTCGCCCCCAGAGAGCGCGAGGCCAGGGTAAACTCCTGGTTCTTGAGCTGCAGCATCCTGCCCCGCACGATCCGGGCCATGTACACCCAGCCGGTTATCCCGAGGGCTATGGAGATCGTGATGATCCCCGGCCTGAAGACGACCATCGCCAGGATCGCGATGACCAGGCTTGGGATGCCGACCAGGATCTCGATGATGCGCTGCATCACGTCGTCCGTCCTGCCCCCCAGGTACCCCGAGATCGCCCCGTAGGTGACGCCGACGAACATGTCGAGGAAGGCGGCGAGGAACGCGATGTAGAGCGAGACCCTCGTCCCCGCCCACACCCTGGTCCACATGTCCCGGCCGAACTTGTCGGTGCCGAACCAGAATTCGGCCGTCGGCCCGGAGAAGCGGCGGGCGAGGTCCTGGCCGTAGGGACTAGTAGGACGAGAGCAGCGGTCCCACGACGAAGGCCATGGCGAAGAGCAGGACGAGGACCACCAGGCTGAAGACCGCCCCGCGGTTCTTTTTCAGCCGGATCCAGGAGTCCTTCCAGAAGCCCACCGGGGGACCGGCGATGCCGCTCTCCCTCGCGCGCGTCGAAGTCCGACGGGTCCGAAAAGGTCCGGCGTCAGGTCGCGGCGTTCGGTTTCCATGTCCTACTCCTTCGCGCCGGCGACGCGGATTCGGGGGTCGATGATCCCGTACAGGATGTCCTGTATCAGAAGGGCGACTATGAACAGAACGGAGAAGAACAACGTGGTGCCCAGGATCATGGCGTAGTCGTTCACGAAGACCGAGTCCACGAACTGCTCGCCGATGCCGGGTACCACGAAGATTTGCTCGACCACCAGCGAACCCGTGATCAGGAAGACGGTTAACGGCGCCAGGATGGTGACTATCGGTATCATGGCGTTGCGCAGCACGTGCCTGACTGATCACCGCGATGCTGCTCGAGAGCCCTTGGCTTTCGCCAGGGTGATGTAGTCCTGCCCCAGAACCTCCAGCATCTCCGAGCGGACGAAGCGCGCGACTGTCGGAGATAACGAAGACCGAGAGGACCAGCGAAGGCAAGCACGGAGTGCATCCAGCTCTCGAAGAAGGCAATCGGGAACCACCCGAGCCTCACCCCGAACACCTGTACTGTAAGAGCGGTCCCAGAACGAAGGTCGGCACGGATACGCCGAGCACTGCCACCACCACCGCCGAGGTGTCCCAGAGGGTGTTGTGTCGAAGGGCAGCAACGATCCCCAGTAGCAGCCCCACGACCACCCCGAAGATGACCGCCTGAATCCCTATGAACGCGGAGACCGGCAGTCGCTGAAGGATCATCTGCGTCACCGGCCTGCTCTCGTAATAGAAAGAGTTGCCCAGGTCTCCGTGCGCCACGTTGCCACATGTACTTGCCGTACTGGACGTAGAACGGCTCGTCGAGACCGTACTTCTCGAAGAGCTGCGCCCGGGTCTGGGGCGTGAGCTTGTCGTCGGCGAACGGCGTGCCAGGTAGCGCCTTGCTAATAAAGAAGGTCACGCTGATGATGACGAACAGCGTGACGAGCATGTAGGCGACGCGCCTGGCGATGTACCTGATCATCTACGAACTCGCCTCCTCAAAGCGCTGCCGGCAGACCGGACCCTCCCCATAAGGAGATTCCCCTATCCGCGTTCCGCGACACGTTCGATCGTCCCGCCTGCTAGCTCTGGAGGCTCCAGAGCTGTCATCGCGTAGCCGCCGTATCGGTGGTAGACGAAGTTCTTGATGTTGGACGAAACTAGCCTGGTCTGTCCCTCGAAGAACATCGGCGCGCAAGCCGCATCGTTCTCGACCAGGACCCGCTCAGCTTCCAGGAGCATGTCCATGCCGCGTCGCGAAGTCGGTCTCGGTCTGGGCTCCGCTCGACCAGCTCGTCGTACCGCGCATTCTCGTACTTCTGGGTGTTGAAGGAGGAATCGCTGAGCCAGAGGTCCAGGAAGGTCATCGGGTCGTTGTAGTCCGCTATCCAACCCTGCCAGGAGAGTTGGAACTCGCCGTCAGTCTCCAGCTCGAGCTTCCGGTCGAAGGGCTGGACCTTCACGTCGATTTTGGCCCCGAGGTTCTCTTCGAACTGGGACTGCAAGAACGTGGCGATGTCCCTGCCCGACTCGGTGTCGTAGGCGAGCAGCTCGATCGTGCGGGTTGCTGCCCAGTTCTTCCGTGCCCTGCTGGAAGAGCCTGCGGGCCTCGTCGGGGTCGAACTCAGGCATCGTCGGACCCTCCGCCTCGCGGAAGGTCTGGTTGCCGGGACCGGCGATACCCGCCGGGACGTAGCCGGTCCGCGGGCTCGGAGCCGTCGTTCAGGATCTGCTGCGTCATGGCCTCGCGGTCGAAGCCCAGTCTGCAGAGCCCTGCGGATGTTCTCGTTCTGGAAAAACTCAAGCTCGTAGTTGCCGACCAGGTAGAAGACGGCGAAGTTCGTCTGCGACTCAGAAGTCCGGTGTCCCCTGGTACTCGTCCACGTACTCGCCGGTGATCTCGGTGATGTCGAGTTCGCCGCCCTCGTGGAGGTTGACGGCGGTGTCGCGATCTTTGACGATGCTGGCCCTCGATCCGCGGTATGTCCACGTTTTCTTTGTCCCAGTAGCCTTCGTTCTTGACGAAGGTGACGCCGTCGGTAGGGTTGAAGTCGGTCAGGGTGTACGGGCCGTTGTAGAGGAGGGCGTTGGCGTTCTGGGCGTACTTATCGCCCTGCTCCTCCACGAACTGCTGCTGCTGCGGCGAGTACGTCTGGAACGCCGTCAGGCCCAGCCAGAAGGGCGAAGGGCTGACCAGCGTGACCTCGAGCGTCTTGTCGTCCGGGCGTCTCTATGGCCACGTCCTCAGCGCTACCGTCCCCAAGGTTGTACTCGTTGGCGCCATCGATGAAGGTCGCGAGGATGTAGGCGTACTGGCCCGCGGTTTCCGGATCCAGAGCCCTAAGCCAGGCGAACTTGAAGTCTTGCGAGGTCACGGGGTCGCCGTTGCACCACTGGATGCCGTCGCGCAGGGTGAAAGTGTAGGTGAGCTTGTCGCCGCTTATTTGCACGCTCTCGGCCTGCGCGGGCTCTGGCCGGAGGTTCGCATCGAGACGGTAGAGTCCCTCCATGACGTTCTGGAGTATGTCGCCGCCGGAGACCGAGTCGGTGGTAGTGGTAGAGTCCAGATCGCGGATCGTGTCGCCGAGGTTTAGGGTGATGGAGTTCCCGCCGTCCCCGCCGTTGCCACCCTGGCTGCCCTGGCTGAACACCCCGCAACCGGCGCTCCCGAGCAGCGTGGCACCGGCGAGTCCGGTGCCGCCAAGCTTGAGGAAGTCCCGACGGGTCAGCCGCTTGAGGTCCAGCGACGCTTTCTCGCCTAGCCTGACCGCTCCTTTGTTCCTCATGCGTTCTCCTCTCTAACACCGGCGCCCGCGACGCGCGGAGGCACCGGGTTCCTGCCTACCTCGTTCACGGACGTGCGCCGCTTGTGGATGTTCCCGTAGACACACAGCAAGGCTTACCTATGCGCAGTATACGCGTTATTTTGATCACCGTGCAACGCGGCATACCCGCGGCCACGACCCCGGTACGCCCGGCTGCCACGCTCTGCCGACCTCTATCCCCTAGCCCACCATCCGGAGGAAACAAGCTCGAGGTGCGGCGAATCTCTGGCGGCTGGTCCGAAAACGCGGGCCGGGCCGCGGACACGCGGTGTGCCGCTCGGCCCCGAAGCCCCAGCACCGGTCCTCGTCAGGAGCCCCTTGCCCGGCGATGGTCCGCAGATGCGCGCGGCCGTCACCGCATCCATGGAGCAGTTGGCGTCCTGGATGCCCTGGCCCCAACCACACAGGACCGTTGGGGCCACCGAGGAATCCGTCCGGCGGGCGCGGTTTGTGGAACGATCGGATCTGACGATGGCCCGTTCTCAAAGACACGGGCACCCCGGTGGGCGGCAGCGGCCTCCATCGGATCGACTGGTCGGTGCCAAAGGTAGAGATTGGCTATTTGCTGAGGACGGGCTTTGCGGACCGCGGCCTCATGACCGAGGCCGTCAGGGGTATCTCCGACTTCGCCATCGGCGCTCTGGGGACCAGGCGCGTGGAGATACGTTGCGGCTCCCTGAACGTACCGAGCATCGGGGTCGCCGAACGCGCCGGCTACCGCCTCGAAGGAGAGTTGCGCAGCCACGAGGTCGGCGCCGACGGTAGCCTGAGGAGCATACTTGTCTACGCCATGCTCCCCGAACGGCGCGTGCCCACGGCAGGAAGAGACAGTGCTGAAAGCTGAATGGTGGCGGCTGCCAGCGCGGTCCGCGAGGCGGACCGCTTCAGGCTCTCCTGTCCCTCACGTAATCCTCGTAGGACATTGGGGCCGGTGGCGACCGGCGCCTGGAGAAGCGGGCAAAAATCGCCATGACGGCCGCGCCGGTCCCGAGCAGGGCCAGGCCGTAGACTAGGAGGACGCCGACAAACGGCAGAAGGCCCGCGATCGCGAGTATGCCGGCCCCGAGCGCGGCGGCGAACGCGTTGCCGGCCCGGTAGCGGCCGGTGGCGAGCAGGGCGCGGCGGCCCACCTCGTAAGCGGAGACCAGCGACCCGGCAAACACCAGCGCCAGCAAGGCCGGTATCAGGAGCAAGAGCAACGGTATGCCGATGATGGAGACCGCCAGCGCCACGGCGAGAACGAAGCCCGCGAGCACGGCGCCCAACCCGAAGACGAACGACCTCACCGGATCCGTCTCCAGCCGCCGCGCCGCAGAGAGGAAAGGCCCAGGGGCCAGCACCGTCGCGAGCACGGCGCACGCCACGAACCCCAGCGCCGCGAAGAGCCATCCCAACAGGCCCAGCAGGCCGGGGAAATCGAAGGGGTTGTCCATCTCCGCCGTCATGCCAGTGTTTATCGGGGGGTTGGGGGCTCCCGGTTCGTGCACGACCTCGCCGTTCTCGCAGGTTACGTCCCCGGGTACCACGGCGTCCGGGCCGAGGGTTAGATCGCCCCGGTCGACGTCCACGTCCCCGCTGACGGGTGCGTTGATGTACACGTCGCCGAAACCGGCGTCGATGCCTCCGACCGGCGCGTGCACCTCGATGTCGCCAAAGCCCGACTTCACCTTGCCGCCCACGGGTCCGCGCACGGTGACGTCCCCAAACCCGGAACGCACGCCGTGATCAACGGTGCCCCCCCGTTTCACATCCACGTCGCCGATTACGGTGGACACCTCGTTCTCCCACTGCCCGGGTTCGACAACCACGGTTCCGAAGGCCTTGCTATCCAGGGCCCAGGCGGGCAACGGCAGGAGGAGGATGAGTCCGACGATGGTGGCTAGGATCCAGAGCAGGTAACGCAGGGCTGCCCGTGGGGCGGGGGCCGAAAGGGCGAGGCTCATACCCCGCTGGCGTTTGCCCCGCGGCGCCTCTTCCTCAGGAGGACCACGGCAATGATCAGGTCTACCACCGCGCCCGCCACGAGCGCGAACACGAGGATAGGACCGGCCGCCGCGACGATACCCCAGACCACGCCGGCGAGCCCCGAGACCAGCTCCCACAGGGCTCCGAGCGTGTTCGCAGCGAAGACGGCGGGGTTCGTGCCGTCGAGGCTTAGCGCCAGGACCGCGGAGATCAGGAGGACCCCGGCGAGGGCGGCCCAGAGGATCCTGGCCTTCGCCGCCCGGGTCGGCAGGGCCATGGCCACACCCCGGCATACAGACCGCGAACGCGCCACCCCAGGGTCCAGGTCCCCCAGCAGGGCGTTGAGGCCCAGCTCCCTCTCGTAGAGCTCTCTACATCCGGGACAGCCGATAACGTGATGCCGGACTTCACCTTCCCGACCGCCGTCCAGCGTGGCGTCGGCGAGCTCGAAGACCGCCTCCGGATCGCAGCCGCAGTCGGGCGACGGATGCCGCGATTCTCTTGGCGTCCCGCTCATCCCGGCTCGACGGCCCCTTCCAGGTTCCCGGCTAGCATGTTCCGGGCGCGGAAGAGCCGGCTCTTGACCGCCGGGACGGTGACGCCGAGCACCTCCGCTATCTCGGCGTAGCTGAGGCCTTCGGAGTAGCGGAGGATGAGGGGCACGCCGTAGGTCTCGGGCAGCGCGACGACGGCCTCCCGCACGTCTTTGGAACGGTCGGCCGCCATGGCCTCGGCCTCGGGGCTGCTCACGGATGAGGCGTGCGTCTCCGGGTTGAACTCGACGGTCTCCTTGCGCCGCCTCAGCGTGTCAACGCCGAGGTGGTTGGCGATGGCGAGCAGCCAGGTCTTGAAGCGGTACTCGGGCTTGTACGTCTCCAGGCGGTCGTAGGCGCGCAGGAAGGTCTCCTGCACGAGGTCCTCCACGGAGATCTCACGCCGCGCGTAGGGGTAGAGGACGCGCCCTACCAGCCGCTCGTAGCGGCGCACGAGTTCCTCGTAGGAGCGCACGTCGCCGGAGAGGGTCCTGGCGACGAGCTCTTTGTCGTCCAGCGTCTCGCGCCGGACCGACAGGCCGCCGAGCCTCTCCCTCCAACCGCCTAGCGCCACAGAAGATGTGTACTCCATAACAGCATCAGTATACGCCGTCGGCACCGGAAAGTTTCCGGACGCGGCGTTGGAAAGTTATACGGCTTTTGCGGGGGGCCGGATCACGCCGCACCCCTAGACCCGGCTCATCCCGACCGTTACGGATCGGCGTTCTTCGGTCTTCCCCAGGCCCAAACCAACGCGAAGAGCACCGCGAGCAGGCCGCAGCAGACGATCAGGAGGTTGATCCACCCGACGTCTCGGATCTCCGGCGCGCCCCGCTCGTCGAGCGTCCCCGCGACCGCGTCACCGGAGTAGACCCTAACCAGGGGCACCCCGCCCTTGGCGTGCTCGTACAGCGGTTCCTTCTTCTCCAGCGACAGCAACTGGTTCGTGTAGATGGATTGGCGCGGCAGGAAGAGGAAGTACGAATCCTCGCGCGGCTCCGCGTCGCGGACGAACTTCGCCGGGGCTACGGGGGCGAGGTAGGCCGGTCGCAAATCTTGCCTGAGGTCCCCGACCCGGCGGTAACTCTCGAGCACGGGGTAGGTTCCGGCCTGACCGTACACCGTCGCGCCCCTGGGCGCAGACTCGCTCAACCACTCTACGGCCGGCTCGTAGGTGTCGGCCAGGTACGTGGTCTCGAACCCCAGGGATCGCGCGCCCGGCACGAGGCCGACCGCCTCGCCATAGTACTCGAGGGAGTTGGCGGTCCCCGTCCACAAGATACCGGGCAGGGAGAGCGCCGCGTAGGCCGCGAGCGCCACGGCCAGCTTCGGGCCCTGCAGGCGGAGCCCGGCGGCCAACCAGGCGAAGCCCACGCCGGCGCAGATCGCCCATAGCGGGAACGCGGCGAGGAACTGCCGCGGGCCGCCGTAGATCGGCACGAGCCCCGAGCCAGCCACACCGACGATCAGGGAGAGGTTGAGCAGGACCCAGCCGGCCGCCGGGTTTCGCGCCCCGCCGAAGAGCCGTCACCACGCCGCGTACGCCAGCGCTTGCCACCGCCAGCGGCGCCAGCGCGAGTAGGGCGACGACCGGGTAGTGGAAGGGCGCCCCGGCCCACCACCGGCCCAGATAGTACGTGAGGCGCTCGTCCTCGAGCCCCCGCGCCCAGGTCAGAAATTCCCACGTCCTACCGACAGGCTCGGGCCAGAGCCAGGGCCAGATCGCGAAGAACACCAGCGCCCCCAGCGCGAAGGTCACCGCGGCCCGACCCATCGTCGCCCGCAGGTCCCCTCGGCGGTAGACGCCCACCCACAACACCACCGCGGGCACGAGGGTAAACACGTTGAGCTTTGTAGCGAACGCCAGGCCCACCATGATCCCCGCCCACGCCACGTGCCGGCGGCCGCCCAGGGTCAGCGCCCGGTAGAGCGCGACCGTCGCCAGCACGTACATCGCGGCGACCGCCCCGTCGAGCTGCCCGAGCCTGGCGAAACCGAAGAGCGCGGGGATGAGCGGCATGCTAACGACGGTCCCCCAGGCCGCCGCCGACCCGAACGCGTCGCGCACGAAGCGGAACGCGGCCAAGACGGAGAGCACGAACAGCGCGTAGGACCCCATCCTGTAGGCGTTTCCCAGCAACTCCAAGTTCTCCGTGCCGAAAATGAGCGCCGCAACGCCAGCGAAGAGCCCGGACCAGAGCTTGAAGAAGGGCGGCGCCTCGTGGCTCTGTTCCCAGAAGCGGTCTATGGAGGCCCACCAGTCGGCGGGCTCCAGCGCGACGTGCCCGAACCAGGAGAGGTACCGGTAGGATGAGGTGAAATAGTTGGGCTCGTCCCACGTTATCCCGATCTGCCCGACCGTGAGCAGCCCGAGGAGGACCAGCCCCGCGAGATAAGCGGCCAGGACCCACCGCTCGAACCTGCCGGTCCGCCTCTCGATGTGCGGGCACGCTCATCGCCACATTCTAAAGCGATCTTCGGGTCGACCCGAAGATCGCGCCATCAGCGGTCAGCCATCAGCATTCAGCAAGGGCACAAAGGTTGACGGCCGAGAGCGGAGGCCGCAGCGGACTTGCCGCTGACAGCTCTAAATCGAGAGTTGGCCGTCCACCGAGAGGCCCGAAGGAGAGGCGTACTCCGAGAGGGCGTTCCGGTCGAGGACAATGATCTTGCGGTTCCTAGTCTCGATGTGGCCGTCGCGCTGGAACTCGCTCATGACCTTGGAGACGGCCTCGCGGGTCGAGGCGATCATGTTCGCCAGGTCCTGGTGGGTGAGGCGGACGTCTATAAGCGTACCGGCCTCGCCGTTCTCCGTGCCGAAGCGGTCGCCGAGGTTCATGAGCAGCGTCGCCAAGCGCGTGGCGACCTCCCTGTGCAGGAGGCTCTCTATCACCTCGTCGGACTGCCTGCAGACGCTCGGATAGGGAGGTGAAGAGCTTGAGGGCGAATTCGGAGTCGCTCTTTACGGCGCGCTCGAGGGAAGCCTTCTGGATGCTGGCCACCTTGGCCTCCGTAACGGCCTCGGCGAACACGTTCTGCCAGCGTCCCTCGACGAGGCTCAGCTTGCCGAAGATCCCACCGTCCCTCAACAGGGCCGTGGTCGCTTCCTTGTAGTCGCCGTAGATCTTGTACAGGCGCACCGTGCCGGAGAGCACGAAGTAGAGCTGGTCGTCGGGGTCGCCGGGCGTGAAGATAGTGTCTTTCGGACCGAACCGGCGCTCGACCACCCTGAGGCCCGCGTCCTGAAAATCCGTGAGGCCGAACCCCTCGGGCGCGGTCGTGGCGGCGAAGCTCCCCGTGTCATGCCTGTAAAGCACCAACTCGTTACCTCTCTAACATTACCTCTCTGGCTTGGCCTCCTGCCAGCCCGAGGCACCGACCCCCGGACACCGGCACATTATATTATGAAGACGAAGCCTACAACGTTCCATACGAATTTCTTGCATCTTTGGATTTATTCGATTCGCGCTTGTTCTCGAAAGTACTCGTAATGCTTCTCAAGCGGCCGTGCGCCTCCACCGGAGTTCGACGCCGCCGCGCTTGGCGACGAACAGCAGGTCGTCGCGCAGGGCGTCGATGTCCTTGTCGTAGACGGTCACCACACAGAAGCCGCAATTGCGGTAGGCCCAGACGAAGGGCGCAAGATCCCCATCGACCTCAACCTCTGAGCCCATGCCCCACGCGTCGTGCAGCGCCAACCGCCCCGCGACGAGGTCGAGGGAGAGACTCCAGCCCTCGTCGGTCGGGGCGTCGAAGTAGCCGGGCAGGCTGCCGTCCACGATCATGCCGTCCCTCAGGTCCTGGGCGAAGGCCCGCTTGTGGTGCTCGACGCCGACGAGGTAGTCGGCGTCGTCCACGAGCCTCGGGGGGGCCGGCACGTAGGAGCGCTTCTCCGTCACCCTGACGCCCTCGGGCGCGTAGAAGCCGACGAAGGGGACCGGCGAACGCCAGAGGTGCTGTATGACCCCCAGCGTCACGTTGCGGCGGCCGGCCGGATCCCCGACAGATTCGGCGCGGCGCAGCCCCCGCAGCCGCATGTG
Source organism: uncultured Rubrobacteraceae bacterium (assembly GCA_963769655.1). Taxonomy (GTDB): domain Bacteria; phylum Actinomycetota; class Rubrobacteria; order Rubrobacterales; family Rubrobacteraceae; genus CAVYMT01. The sequence goes on from CAVYMT010000010.1 coordinate 245,935, forward strand.
TTTGGCCTCCCACGGCTGCGGCTCGCCCACCGTCCGTAGCCGGCGGCGACGTTTCGATATGCGACGTATCTCTTCCACGACGCGAGTATTTTACAACCCTCGTGCGCGTCCTGCCGCGCCCCCAGGGCACGCCCCACAGCAGCGAAAAGGGCGGGGCTTTGTGCCCCGCCCGATCCGGATTCTCTTCTCCTTCGCTAACTACTCGTTCTGGCCCATGAAGAGCAGGTAGGCGAACGTCAGCACCGCCGTAAGGGCCGCGGCGATGTAGGTGAAGGCCGCCGCCGTCAGGACCCGCTTGGTGCCCCCGGCCTCGTTGGACGAGAGGATCCCGTAGCGGGTCAGCAGCCCGTAGGCGCGGGTGGAGGCGTTGATCTCCACCGGCAACGTCACGATCTGGAAAGCTAGCACCCCGACGAACAGGATGATGGCCAGGTTGATCCAGAACTGCCCGAGACCGAAGATCCCGAGCATGAACGCCATCGGCCAGAACTGGCTGCTGATGTTGACTATCGGGAAGATTCCCGAGCGCAGCTTCATCGGGACGTAGCCCGTCGCGTCCTGGATGGCGTGCCCGACCTCGTGGGCCGCGACGCTCACCCCGGCGATGGAGTTGCCCCTGAAGTTGTCTTCAGAGAGCCGGATCACCTTGGAACGCGGGTCGTAGTGGTCGGTCAGGGTGCCTGCCACCGGCTCGACCTGAACGTTCGTGAGGTTGTTGCGGTCGAGGATCATGCGCGCCGTCTGCGCACCGGTCAAGCCGCTCGCGCTGGGCTGCTTGGAGTACTTGGAGTACGATCTGCGCACCCAGAGCGCGGCCGCCCCGGATATGAGCATGCCCACGACCATTATGAGTATATAACCGCCGAATCCCAATCTGTCCTCCTAGTGGGTTTTACGATCGTTATTTTACTACAAGCGTATACGTCGGGACTGTACGAAAGTTCTCCCGCGACGGCACAGAACGCCGTTGGGAAACGGATGCCCTTGGAGTATCTTTACGAGGTGAAGACCGCGAACGTATACAAGAGACGCCGGCTAGGTGGGCTGTTCGTCCTCGCCACGATCGTCTTCGCCTTCTACGCGGGCGCGGGGGCCGGGGCCGAGGCGCCCGCGCAACCTTACACCGTCACCGCCGGGGACACGTTGTGGTCCATCGCGACGGAGCACTATCCGCCGTCGGAGGACCCGCGGACCAGGGTCGAAGACATCCGCGAGGAGAGCGGCCTCGACGGATACGGCATCCGACCCGGCCAGCACCTCGAACTGCCTCAGTAAGCGGCCCGGCCTTCGGCCGAACCGCGCTATCAGCTATCAGCCCTTAGCTGACAGCTGATAGCTGACGGCGCGGTTCGCGCGCGAACCGCTCTAGCTCTGGCGGGCCTCCTTGAGGTCGTCGACGACGCTGGGGTCGGCGAGGGTCGAGGTATCGCCGAGGTCTTCCTCGCCCTCGGCCACGCCGCGCAGGACGCGGCGCATGATCTTGCCGCTCCTAGTCTTCGGCAGGTCGGGGGTGAAGATGATCTCCTCCGGGCGCGCGTGCGGGCCGATGGCCTTCCGGACCTGCTGGTTGAGCTCCTGGATCAGGTCGTCGGAACCTTCGCGGTCGCCCTCGAGGATGACGTAGGCTACTATGGCCTGGCCCTTGTCCTCGTCGTTGCGCCCGATCACGGCCGACTCGGCGACGGCCTCGTGGGAGACGAGGGCGCTCTCGACCTCCATCGTGCCGATGCGGTGCCCGGAGACGTTCATCACGTCGTCGATCCTGCCGGTGATGGTGTAGTTGCCGTCTTCGTCGCGCTCGGCGCCGTCCTCGACAAAGTACTTGTCGCCGAGCCTCTCCCAGTACGTCTTGCGGAAGCGCTCGGGGTCCTTGTAGATGGTCCGGAGCATGCCGGGCCACGGACGGGTGATTACCAGGTTCCCCTTGCCGGCGCCCTCTATCGGGTTGTCTTCCTCGTCGTAGATGTCAACGGAGATGCCCGGGAATGGGTGCGTAGCGCTGCCGGGTTTGGTCGGCGTGATGCCGGGGAGGGGCGCGATCATTATGGCCCCCGTCTCCGTCTGCCACCAGGTGTCGACCACCGGGCAACGCCCGCCGCCCACGTTATCGTAGAACCACTCCCAGGCCCGCGGGTTGATGGGCTCGCCCACCGTCCCGAGCAACCGCAGGCTGGACAGATCGTGGCCCTCTAGCGGCTCGGTGCCTTCCTTCATGAACGCCCGGATAACGGTCGGCGCCGAGTAGTAGATCGTGACCCCGTGGCGCTCGATGATGTCCCAGTGGCGGTCGGGTCCCGGATAGCTGGGCGTCCCTTCGAACTGGACCGTCGTCGCGCCGTTGCTCAGGGGGCCGTAGACCAGGTAAGAGTGGCCCGTGACCCAGCCGATATCCGCCTGGCACCAGTAGACGTCGTCGTCCTTGACGTCGAGGACCCACTTCGTAGTGGCCTTGACCTGCGTGAGGTAGCCGCCGGTGGTGTGCACGATGCCCTTGGGCTTGCCCGTGGAACCCGAACTGTAGAGGATGTAGAGGATGTCCTCGGCGTCCATCTCCTCCGCCGGGCACTCCTCGTCTGCCTCGCCCATCAGGTCGTCCCAGTAGCGGTCACGGCCCTCGGCCATGTTCACGTCCTCGCCGCTACGCTGGGCGACGACCACGCTCTCGATCGAAGGCGTGTCTTCGAGGGCCTCGTCGGCGTTGTTCTTCAGCGGGGTGACCTTGCCGCCCCTCGGCCCGCCGTCGGCGGTGACGAGTACCTTGGCCTCGCAGTCGTTGATCCTGTCCCGCAGAGAATCGGCCGAAAAGGCACCGAAGACCACGGAGTGCGGCGCCCCGATTCTCGCGCAGGCCAGCATCGTGATGGGCAGTTCGAGGATCATCGGCAGGTAGACGGCGACCGTGTCGCCCTTGCCCACCCCGAGCCCCTTGAGCACGTTGGCGAACTTCTCTACCTCGGCCTTGAGCTCAGAATAGGTGATGGCCTTGCTATCGTCGGGGTCGTCGCCCTGCCAGAGGATGGCGGTCTTGTCGCCCCGGCCCTGGTCGACCTGGTGGTCCAGGCAGTTGTAGGAGACGTTCAGTTTGCCGCCGACGAACCACTGCGCCTCGGGCGGGTCCCAATTGAGGACCTGATCCCACTCCTTGAACCAGTGCAACTCCCTGGCACGCTCGGCCCAGAAGGCTTCGTAGTCGTCCCCGGCCTCCTCGTAGACGGAGTTGTCGCTGACGTTAGCCTGCCGGGCGAACTCCTCCGGAGGCTCGTATACCTGTGCTTCGGTCTGCTCGCTCATGTGACTCCTTTCCCTGCCTTGATGTAAGTTCCCTTACCTCCCTACGAATCTTACGCTATTCCCGGCGCGAGTTTATGCCAAACAGATCTAGTGGCGATGAATTTGTCGTGTGCCCCGTGGCGGCGTTCACCTCGATTGTGGGCGAAGTTAGACTGTTAAGGGCTCGTAAAATGTTTGTTAAACTTTCGCGCATTCGTCATGGCGAAAAAGGCCAAGAAACAGCGTATTTGGGTGGATTGGATCCCTCCTGACACGGGAGGACTGGGTCTACGCGCTGAGCCTGCTCGTGCCCCTCTTCGTCTACGACGTCGCTCTTAAGGTTGCAAGGGTTCTCGGCCAACTCTACGTGCCGGGGCCGCTGGCGTTCCTGGATCAGGTCCGGTCGGACGTCTTGTTCAACCTGGGTTACGCCCTGTTGTGGATCGGGCTCCTTGCCGCCGTGCGGGGCAGGGTATCGCGCATCGTCGTTGTCGTACTCTTCCACCTGTCGGCGGTTCTCGTGGTGGCGCTGACCACGAGCGCGCATTTCTTCTACCAGGCTCACGGGGTCGACGCTGGGCTGGAGCTTCGCCATCGACTCGCTCTCTTCTCTCGGCGAGATCCGAAAGGTCATAGCCTCGGAGGTCGAGGTCCTGCACTACGTCCTGGCCGGGGTCGCGTTGCTTCTACGCGATCTTCGGTCCGGCCATCGTCACCCGCCTGATCACGCACCGCTGGCGTCTGCCCGCCGGGGCTTCGACCGCTACGACAGGAGGGACGGGCGTGGCGCGCGTCCCCCATGTCGCGGGCCTCGTGGCGCTCGTCGCTCCTCGCCCTCTCGGCGCTGCCGAGCGCGACGGGGGCCGGCAACGCCTTCTCTCGCGACGCCATAGTGAACATGGCCATCGGCGGGCTTGCCACGCCGGAGGTCGAGGCCAGGGTGGAACCCGGTACTTTGCCGACCAACACGAGGCTCGTGACGACCCGCGACGACGGGCGGCGCAACGTCGTCGTGGTCGTACTGGAGTCCACCCGGGCGCGGTCGACCACGCCCTACAACGAGGACCTCGAGACGACCCCGTTCATGGACGAGCTGGCCGAGGAGAGCCTGCTCGCCGAGCGGGCCCACGCGGTCGTCCCCCACACCTCCAAGGCGCTCGTTGGCTCCCTCTGCGGGGTGACGCCGCCCCTGGACACCGAAAAGACCGAATCCGAGCCGGACATCATCCCCGCCCGGTGCGTCCCGGAGCTCCTCGACGAGCGCGGGTACCGCTCGGCCTTCTTCCAGTCGGCCACCAAGACCTTCGAGCGCCGCGAGCAGCTCGTGGAGAACTTCGGCTACGACGACTTCTACCCGCTGGAGGAGATGGACAGGGCGGGCTTCGAGAAGACCAACTACTTCGGCTACGAGGACGACATCATGCTCGAGCCGAGCCGGACGTGGCTCGAAGAGAACGGCGATGGGCCCTTCTTCACCACCTACCTCACCCTGACGGGGCACCACAACTACGTCGTCCCCGACAGCTTCGAAGAGCGCCGTTTCGCCTCGGAGGATCCCACTCAACAAGTACCTCAACACGGTGCAGCTATCAGGACCGGTTCCTGGAGAAGCTCTTCGGCCAGTACAAGAAACTCGGCCTCTACGAGGACACCATCTTCGTGGTCTTAGGGCGACCACGGCGAGGGCTTCGACGAGCACAACCTCAAGCAGCACGATAACGTCATCTACAACGAGGGACTCCGGATACCACTGATCATCCACGATCCGCAGAACCCGGAGAGGGGCCGCATCACCGCCAACGTGAACGAGCTGGACATCTTGCCGACGCTCGCCGACCTGCTCGGCTTCCGCGTCCGCGGCGGCGACTACCCCGGAACCTCCGTGCTCTCGGCGCCGGCGGACCGGAGCTGAAGGCCAGCTGCTACCACGAGCGCACCTGCGTGGCGAGCATCAAGGGCGAAGAGAAGTACATCTACTTCTACGGCAACAAGGGCGAGGAGTTCTACGACCTTTCGAAGGATCCCCAGGAACGCAACAACATCATCGAGCGTCAGGACGATGCGAAGATTGCGGATCTCCGCAACGACCTCCTGACCTGGGCTGCCCAAGTCGAGGACTCCTACGAGCAAGGAGCCCGAAGGGACCCGTTCCGATTAGCGGCCGGGCGGCTGGCGTAGTCCGGCCCCGTTCTCTAGACTGGTCCGGTTCCAGAGATCAAGCGAGTCTCGGAGGTAACATGGGCGGATTGCTAGAAGGCAAGAAGGTGCTGGTGACGGGCGTCCTGGACCGGCGCTCCATCGCCTACTCGGCGGCGCGCCTGGCGGTCGAGGAGGACGCGGAGATAGTCCTCAGCGGCTTCGGCCGCGACGCAACCTCACCACCCGAACCGCCACGACGCCTCGACCCCGAGCCCCCCGTCCTCGAGCTCGACGTGAACAAGCCGGAGGACATAGAGGCGGTCGCGAACGACCTGCGACGAGCGGTGGGGCGAGGCTCGACGGCATCGTCCACGCCGTCGCCTTCGCCCCCGAGGACGCCCTCGGCGGCAACTTCCTAACGGCGGAGTGGCCCTCGGTCGCCACCGCCGTTCAGACCTCGGCCTTCTCGCTCAAGGCACTGACGGTCGGCCTCTCGGATCTCATGCCGCCCGGCGCCTCCGTCGTCGGCCTCGACTTCGACGCCCGCGTCGCCTGGCCCGCCTACGACTGGATGGGTGTCGCCAAGGCCGCCCTCGAGTCAACCTCGCGCTACCTCGCCCGCGACCTCGGCGAACGGGCATCCGGGTCAACCTCGTCTCCGCCGGCCCCGTAACGACGCTGGCCGCCAAGGGCATCAGCGGCTTCGAAGAGATCGAGGGCGAGTGGGGCCGGCAGGCCCCGCTGGGCTGGGAGACCACGGACCCCGAGCCCGTGGGCCGCGCCGTCGTCAGCCTTCTCTCCGACTGGTGGCCGGCGACGACCGGCGAGCTCATCCACGTCGACGGCGGCTACCACGCGATGGGCGCGCCGATTCGTTAGCTGTCAGCTATCAGCTGTCAGAGGGCATTGATGAGCCGTGCCAGGCATTGGGGGACGAACTCTGCCGGAAGACCGGGCGGGACGCGATGGTTACGTAAGCGGGCAACGTCCCAAGATGCCAGGCAGTCAGCCTGTACGCGCGGATTGTTGTAGCGCCCTGGCTGTATAGGGTCGGATCTGCCCTATCGCTGACTTACCGATTCACATCCCACGATCAACTGCGGTAGATAGGCAAGTTCAATACCCGATCAAGATCAGGCTGTAGGGAAGACGAAGCCTGCTGTGCCCGTAGACGGCCTCGGCCACCTGCCTCGTGTTCTCGTAGTCTCTGCTGACCGCCGGTTTCCCAGAAGACTTGTATCTGTAGGCGTTGGACACGGCCAGGCACAGGTGCTCAACCCCTACCATTACCGCTGCCTGCACTATGTCCCTGTACACGGCGTTGCCCATCCACCCCCGTCCTGCCTCCACCTCCAAGCCGCATCTCCATCCGGGGTGGTACGCGTCGATCTCGTACTGTAATGTGGGGATGCCATTCTCCCCGAAGAAGACGGGCCGTTCGGGCTTGTCAACCTTCTTCTTGCCGGCCTCGACCTGGAAACCCAGGTCGGCCAGGTCCGACCGAAGCACGGCGAGGACTTCGTCGCTCCTCAGGCCCTTGTCGTTTGGTTCGGTGGCTATCTCTCGTGCTGGTGTTGCTCGAACGCGCCCACCACGTCCTCGACGAAGCTTGGCGGAGGCTCGGTCCTGGGGAAGGTGGAGAATCGTATCATCCTAGAATTCATGGTCAAACCATCCAGTATTCACGATTTCCCTCGTTTCCCGAACGCATGTGCCCCATTGGGTCAGTCCCAGATCATCCACTTCTCGCCACGCGCCATCGAGTTCTCGCACCTGGGACATGCGTCGGGATCCTTCCATAGCCTGAAAGAGTGCCCGCCTGACTTCGGACACGCCGGCTCGATCCGTCCTAGCCGGTCGTCCTCCGTCAACGCCATGCGCCTGTAGGTGAACACGTCGTACAGTTCTTCGCAGTCTTCGCAGAGGACGGTCGTTGTGTACCCGATACCCCCGATATCGTTCCCGCCAGAGACCATGGCCGCGTACCCACACGTCCCGCACCTAAACTCGATCCGCATCCCCACCGCCAGCCTCCCGCAACTTTCGGCCTACTTAGGCTACCCCACCGTTCTTTCGAAACCTCTGCGAACTCCCAGGTTCAGACCGCTTTCCGCAGGACAGCTTGGATGGTAGGCAAACCTTTGCCGGAAAACATGCCACATCGCGCGTGGTTGCTTACTCGCGCGCTTCTCGACTACTGTCCTAGTATTCTATCGGCTCGGGAGACGCGCCACGGCAGACTCGAATCCATCACCTAGGATCGCCGGGCTAGGGAGGCGAACTTGGTGTATTGCTCGAGCCAGGCGAGCTGGATCTTGCCTGTGGGGCCGTTGCGGTGCTTGCCGACGATGACCTCGGCGATGCCCCGGTCGTCGGAGTCGGGGTTGTAGTACTCGTCCCGGTACAGGAACATCACCATGTCGGCGTCCTGCTCGATGGCGCCGGAGTCTCTAAGGTCCGAGAGCAGGGGGCGCTTGTCGTGGCGTTGCTCGACGGCGCGCGAGAGTTGGGCTATGGCGAGCACGGGGACGTCGAGGTCGCGGGCGAGGACCTTCAGGCCGCGGCTGATCTCTGATATCTCCTGCTGGCGGTTCTCGTTGCGGTTGCCCTGACCGACCATGAGCTGCAGGTAGTCGACCACGACGAGCGAGAGCGGCTGCTCCCCGCGGGCGTTGAGCTGGCTCGAGAGGCGCCGCACCTTGGCCCGCATCTCCATGAGCGTCACGCCAGCCGTGTCGTCGATCCAGATCGGGGCCTCGCTCACCTTGGAGACGCCGTGCAAGAGCTTGGGCCAGTCGCCGGCCTGCACGTTGCCGCTCCTCAAGGCCTGCGTCGGGATGCGCGTGGTCTGCGAGATGAGCCTCTGGACGAGCTGCTCCTTGCTCATCTCCAGGGAGAATATCGCCACCGGCATCTTCTTCTCCGCGGCCGCGTGCCAGATGGCGTTGAGGGCCATGGCGGTCTTGCCCATGGCCGGCCTCGCGGCCAGGACGACGAGGTCGCTCTTGTGGAAGCCTGTGGTCAGCCGGTCCAGGTCCTCAAACCCGGTCTCGACACCCGTTACCTCGCCCTCTTGCTCGTAGAGGCGTTGGATCATCTCCAGCGCCCCCGGCGCGAGCTCGCTGAGCGGCGCGAGGTGCTCCCGAAGCGTCCGGTTGGAGACCTCGTAGACGAGCTGCTCGGCGGAGTCGAGGGCCTCGCTCACGTCGTCGGGCTCCCGATAGGCGTCCTCGGTGATCCGGCTCCCCACGTCTATAACGGAGCGCAAGAGCGACTTGCCCCGAACGATGTCCGCGTACCGCGAGGCATTCGAAGCCGTCGGCACGCTCTCGACGATCTGGAAAACGTAGGCCCGCCCGCCCACCTGGTCGAACTCGTTGACCTGCTGCAGCTCGTTGGTGAGCGTGATCCTGTCTATCCGGTCCCCGCGCGAGTACAGACGCTGCATGGCGCTGTAGATGACCCGGTGGCGCTCCGAGTAGAAGTCCTCCGCCGACAACCTCTCGGCGACCGCAACGACCGCCGTCTCCGAGACCAGCATGGCCCCGATTACGGCCCTCTCGGCCTCGAGATCATGCGGCGGCACTCGGCCAGCCTCGGGCCCGCCCTGTACCTCCCTGATCCTCCCCCGTCTCTCCATTGAACCTCTTAGCATGAATGAAAAACGGGTCCGTGGCAAGACGAAACCCTTGATCTTCTGGTCGAGGTTGTGCGTGAAGCTACGAGTGAGGGTAAGGGCTCGCTCCGCGAGCCCTTACCGGTCAGACAATTAGGAGTTAGATAGTCAGTTAGAGAACAACTGCCTCACTATCTAAATACTCCCTACCTCACTGCCAGGCGCAGCCCGGCTAAAGCTTGGGAACGACGATCACCTTGACGCTGGCCTCGACGTCGCCGTGGACGGTGACGGGCACCTGGTGGGTGCCCAGCGACTTTATGGGATCGTCGAGCCGGATGCGCCGGCGGTCCAGGTGGACGCCGCGGGCCCGCTGGATGGCGTCGGCGATGTTGGCGGCGGTAACGGAGCCGAAGAGGCGTTCGTCCTCGCCGGTGCGGGCCTCGATGGTGATGACGCTCTTGTTGAGCGTCGCCGCGATCTCGCCGGCCCTCTCGGCGAGGCGCCGGTTGCGCTCCTCGCTCTCCTCCATCTGGCGGCGGGCCTCCTCCATCTTGCCGGGGGTGGCGACCTCGGCCAACCCGCGCGGCACCAGGAAGTTGCGCACGTAGCCGCGGCTGACGTCCACGATGTCGCCCCGCTGGCCGATCTTCTCGACGTCCTCCATCAGTATTACCTGCACGTCCTACCCCCTACCGGCCGACCACGTAGGGCAAGAGCGCCATCTCGCGGGCGCGCTTGATCGCCACGGCCGCCTCCCGCTGGTGCTGCGGGCACAGACCGGTAACCCTGCGAGCCCGAATCTTGCCGCGATCCGAGGTGAAGCGCCGCAGCATGTTGTAGTCCTTGTAGTCGACGTACGAGATGTTCTCTTTGCAGAACACGCACGGCTTGCTCTTGCCGGGCCTGCCGCCACGGTCACGGCCGCCGCCGCGCGCTGCGCGGTCCTCCTCTTCTCCTACCCATTCTCTACCTCCTGGTCCAAAGATCCTAGCTGGCGGCCTCGACGGCCTCTTCCGGCAACGTCTGGTCCGCGTAGCTCGCCGGGAGCCTGACGACCATGTGCCGCAAGACGTCGTCGGAGACCCGCAGGATGCGCTTGAGCTCCACGAGCGTGCGCTCCCCCGCCGTGAACCGCATCACCACGTAGAAACCGTCGGTCCTGTCGTTGATCTCGTAGGCGAGCTTGCGCCGACCCCAGTGGTTGGGCTCCTCCGCCTCACCACCCGTCCGCCCGATGATCGTCGAGAAACGCCCGACGGTGTTGTTGACCTGCTCCTCGTCGAGCTCCGGGATGATTATGAGCATGGCTTCGTAAGTATCGATCTCTGCCTCCTCCGGTCTAGAATCGGCTTCGCGGTACAAACCCGTCGAAGCAGGGGCCTATGGAATTACCGCAATAGTCTACCAGCGGGAACGTGTTGTTACAAACTACCGAGACCACAACCTACCGGTAGTTCGTCAACCAAACTTGACGTACCCGTATTCGTCAACTAATATTGACACATGGACGGAAAGACGAGGACAAGGGTTGGTGGGCCGGAGGATCCGCGGGACGGGCTCGAGGCGGTCGTGGCCCTGAGGCGGACGCTCGAGGCCTTGGAGGCGGCGCAGGTGGAGAACGCGTTCGTGGCCGGGTGGTCGTGGGCCAGGATCGCGGAGGTTTTGGGGGTGAGCAAGCAGGCCGTGCACAAAAAGCACGCCAAGAGGATCAGGGCCAGGTATCCTGGGCGTGGACCGGGACGAAAGGGGAAGGGCGATTGATCTTTAACCGTTTCGCCAAGGAGGCCCGCTCGTGTGTGGAGGCCTCCGTGGAGGAGGCCCGGGCGCTGGGCCACGACTCCATCGGGGACGAGGACCTCTTGCTGGGGATACTCCGTACCGACGAGGGACCGGCCGTAGAGGCGCTCTCCTCGCTGGACGTGACGCTCGACGCCGCCCGCGAGGAATCCGAACGGATGACCTCCGCCGCGCTCTCCTCGGTGGGTATCTCCCTGGACGACATTCGTAGGGAGGCCGGCGACGCCTTCGACCCGCGGATACCGGAGGATCGGCGCATCCCGTTCTCCCCGAGGGCGAAGAAGGCTCTGGAGCAGGCGCTAAGGGAGGCGGTGAGGTTGCGAGACAACCGCATCGGAGCCGAGCACATACTGCTGGGGATGCTGGCAAACGAGGACGGGATGGCCCCCAGGATGCTAGCCCGCATGGACGTCTCGCCGGAGGCGCTGACGGAAAGGATCTTCGACCTGCGCGAACAAGAGGACAGCTAGGAACCTCCCGCCCCGTGGAAGGGGTGTCGCCAAAAAGGGGCGGCAGCGCGCGACGGAGAAGGAACCGCACATTGTCTGCGGCGTGATCTTCTGTCCCTAGTTCGTCACCGTTTTCCCCATCGAGGGTGCAGCCACGCCGACTGCGACCCGCTGCATCAGCGCACACACTGGGAGCTTTACGCGCGGATATACTCTTTCCGTGCAGAACGGGAGCAGGAACGCCGTGGAGACCGTGGGCTTGAAGAAGGTCTACGGGGAAGGGTCCACGACCGTCGAGGCGTTAAAGGACGTCTCGCTCGCGTTCCCGCAGGGGGAGTTCGCGGCCATCATGGGCGCGTCTGGGTCGGGCAAGAGCACGCTGCTGCACATCCTCGGCGCCCTCGACCGGCCGACCTCCGGACGGGTGTACGTCGGAGATCGGGAGCTCTCCGGGCTCTCCGACAAGAAGCTCACGCTGCTCCGGCGCGAGCGGATGGGCTTCGTGTTCCAGTTCTTCAACCTGATACCGACGCTCTCGGCCGAGGAGAACGTCCTGTTGCCGGCCCTCATCGCCGGCAGGCGGCCCGCCAAGTACGAGAAGAGGCTCGGTGAGCTCTTCGACCTCGTGGGGCTTACCGAGCGCAGGGAGCACCGCCCGGACGAGCTCTCCGGTGGCGAGCAGCAGCGGGTCGCCATCGCGCGGGCCCTGATCCGGCACCCCGACATCATCCTGGCCGACGAGCCCACGGGGAACCTGGACTCCAAGACCGGCGCGGGGGTACTGGGCCTCCTGCGCGAGTCCGCGACGCGCTACGAGCAGACGATCCTGATGGTCACCCACGACCCGCGCGCGGCCGCGACCGCCGACCGCGTGGTGTTCCTCTCGGACGGCCGGGTGGTGGACGAGGCCCGCGACCCCGACGCCGACGGCATCCTGGAGCGTATCAAGACCCTAGAGTCCGCCGGGTGAGATGCCGCCGGACTACGCCTTCCGGCCGATGACCGAAGCGGGCGCCCGCGCCGTCGCCGCCTGGCGCTACGATCCCCCCTACGACTTCTACGACATGGCGCGCGACCTCGAGGGCCTCGCCGGGCTCGAGGACCCGGCGCAGCGCCGGGCCTACTACGCCGCGCACGCCGGGGACGCGCTGGTCGGGTTCTTCTCCTTCGGGGCGTCGGCGCGGGTGCCGGGCGGAGCCTACCCGGATGGGCCTCTCGACGTCGGGCTCGGGCTCAGGCCGGACCTGGTCGGAAGGGGAGCGGGGTTGGGTTTCGTGCTGGCAGGCCTGGCGTTCGCGCTAGAGCGGTTCGGGACTGAAGAATTCAGGCTCACCGTGGCGACCTTCAACGAGCGTGCGATCCGGGTCTACGAGCGCGCCGGCTTCAATAGGCGGGAGGTCTTCGCGAGCGAAGCCGACGGGCAACCCTTCCTCGTGATGGCCCGGGAGGCCTAGGGATGACGGGCTACCCAGCCATCGGTGCCAGGGTGACGCCCAGCACGAACAGCCCGACGATCGCGAGCAGGGCGAGGCCGTTGAACGCCGTCCCAAGCCCGGCGAAGAGCCTGGTGCGGCGGCGCTGGAAGAGGCCGGCGATACCAAGGCTCAGGCCGAGGAGGAACAAAAACGGCCCGGCGACGAAGCCCAGTCCTGCGGCGGCGAGCACGCCCACGGCGCCGGGCGATTCCTCAAGGTTGCGCTGCAGATCCTGGGGTGTCAACTGCTGCGGGTCTCCGCCCCCAACCGCCTGTCCGCCTACAGCACCGACGGCGACTATGCCAGCCACCATCACCACCGTCGCCAGAACCGCGATGACGAACGACGCCACCCCCATCCTGGATTGCCCGCGCCTCTCCGGGACCTCCGGCGGTGCGTACCCCTGCTCCATCTACCCTCCCGTCGCCGAGTGCCACCTCACTACGGCGCGGCGCGCCGACCCTTGCGTCCTCAGGTTAGCATGCCGCATGAGCCGACCGGCGGACGCGTCTTGAAGCTCCGGCGCTTCTCCGGCCTGAGCCTCCGCAACCTGGGCGCCCGGCGTCAGCGGACGCTGCTCACGGTCGTGGGCATAGTCCTCGGGGTCGGTATCGTCTACGGCGTCCTCACCCTCTCGGACACGATGTCGGGCACCTTCAGGGACCTATTCTCGCGCGCCTACGGGGCCGCCGACCTCACGGTGACGGCGGCCGGCGGCAGCGGAACCTTCGACGAGGAGGTGGCGAAGAATGCCCGCGGTTACGACGGCGTGGAGTCGGCGGCTCCGCGCCTCTCCCTCTCGGGATCGTTGATCCTGGACCGGCGGGGCGAGAACGGCTTGCCCGAGGTCCAGAGCATGCGCCTGTTTGGGGTCGAACCCGAGTCGGCGGCGCTGGCTACGGGCTTCCAGCTGACCGACGGGAGGTTCCCCGAAGGAGGCCGGGAGCTCACCCTGGACGGCGGCGCGGCCGAGGCGGCCGGACTCGAGCTCGGAGACGACGTCACCGTCGGCACCCCCGGCGGGCCGAAGAAGATGGAGGTCGTCGGGTTGCTCAGGATCCCGGGCGGCTCGTTTGGCGGGCTCGCCTTCGGCATGGCGCCGCTACCCTACGCGCAGCGGGCCTTCGACAGGCCCGGCAAGATCTCCGGCATCGCCGTCGAGGCCGACGACGCGACGCCAGTGGGCGAGCTTCGCCAGAGGCTCGACCGGGGGCTCGGGGAGGGCATCCAGGCCGAGCGCTCGGAGACGCGCACCCAGGAGATCAGCGGCCAGCTACAGGGGTTCAAGCTCTCGCTGCTATTCTTCGCCGGGACCGCGCTCTTTGTCGGGGCGTTCCTGGTGTTCAACGCGCTCTCCATGACCATCCTCGAACGGACGCGCGAGCTCGGGATGCTCCGGGCACTCGGCTCGACGCGGGGCATGATCGCGCGCTCCGTCATCGTCGAGGCGCTGCTGCTCGGCGCGATCGGCTCGGTCTTCGGGGTGCTGCTCGGGTACGGGATGGCGAAGGGGCTCGTCTACCTCTTCGGCAGGGCCTTCTTGTTCGAGATCACCACGCTCGTCCTCTCCCCCTTCGCCCTGATCTCGGCGATAGTCGTCGGCATCGCGGTGACGGTCCTGGCAGCGCTCTATCCGGCCCTGCGCGCCGGGAGCGTCAGCCCCGTCGAGGCGATGCGGGCCCGCTCCGGATCGTCCGCCGGCTCTCGGCGGGCAAGGCTGGCATCCCGACTCGCCCCGCTCGTCGGTGTGGCGCTGCTCGCGGTCGGGGTACCCTGGATCTACTACCTCGCCAAGAACCTCTCGGCCGACCTCGACGGTATCGTCTACGCCTCCGGTATAGCCGGCGTCATCGGGGCCTTCCTCGGCGTCTCGCTCATCATCCCGGTCCTGGTGCGCCCGCTGGCCGCGATCTTCTCCCCACCTCTGAGGCTCCTCTTCGGGGTCGAGGGCAGGATGGCCGCGGCGAACGCCACGAGGAACCGGGGCCGGACGGCGCTCACCGCCTCGGCGCTCATGGTCGGCATATCGCTGGTCGTCGCCTTCTCGGCCCTGGGCGGGAGCGTGCTCGGCTCGATCCAGGCCTACCTGGAGGACTCACTGGGCAGCGACTACGTGGTTCAGCCCACCAACCAGAACTCCGACGCCGGCTTCTCCGCGCAGCTGCCGCAGAGGATCGGGGAGATCCCAGGCGTCGAGAAGACGACCAGCATAGCCTCGACCTTCTTGCGCGACGGGGATCAGACGAGCATCGTCTTCGGGGTGGACGCCGATTACCCGGAGATCTTCCGCGTTGACCTGGCCGCCGGCCCCGGCACGATCGAGGACGCTTTCCGGAGCCTGGACGGCGGCGGGGCGCTGATCGGCAAGCAGCTCGCGAGCTCGCGCAAGCTGGATGTCGGCGACAAGGTCGAGCTTCCCACCCCCAAAGGGAGAAAGAGCTACAGGGTCGAGGGGATCCTCGGCAGCGACATCGTGGGCGGGGGGTCCGGCATCTACCTCTCCGACAAGGCGCTCGCCCGCGACTTCAACGAGCGGGAGGCCGAGTTCCTCGCGGTCAAAGCTCAGCCCGGCTCCGACAGGGGCGCGATAGAGCGCCGGATCGGGGAGGAGCTCGAGCGCTACCCGCAGTTCACGCTCTACTCCAACGCCGAGTGGAAGGCGCAGATAGAGAGCGACTTCAACCGCCAGTACGTCTTCTTCTACGCGATCATGGGCGTCTCGGTCGCCGTCTCGGCCTTCGGGGTGGTCAACACGCTCTCCATGAGCGTCTTCGAGCGGACGCGCGAGATCGGAATCCTCAGGGCCGTGGGCACCACGCGGCTGCAGATCGGCCGCCTCGTTATCGACGAGGGGATCGTGATCAGCCTGATCGGCTGCCTCGTCGGCGTCCTCCTGGGCTCGCTGCTCGGCTACCTCTTCGTCCAGGGCTCGGGAGCCGGGGGCTTCGAGGTCGACTTTTTCTACCCGAAGGTCCAGGCCATCGCCGCCCTGGCCTCGGGCCTGTTTATCGGCGTCTTCGCCGGCCTGCTCCCCGCCCGCTCCGCCGCCCGCCGCAGCATCGTCGAGGCCGTCCAGTACGAGTAGGATTAGCGGCGGGAAGCCTCCTCAACGAGCACCTCGACGCCGTCGAGGAGACGCTCGAGCCCGAACTCGAAGTCGTGTTGCGCATCGTACGCTCCCTGATAATGCTGCGTGGATGCGGTTCCGACGCGGGCTGCCAGCGGGTAGCGTCCAGGGTCGAAGACACCTTCCATCAGGGGTTCGAGGTCCGACCACCACTGGTCGTCGGTCTGGCCAGTGTGCTCCGCGGCCCGGGCAGCTTCGAACGCGCCGGCCGCCCAACCGCGCACGTACCCGAGCACGAGGGTCAGCACCGAGTCCATCTCCACGTCGCTGAGGCCAATGCCCTCGACGGCGCGCAGCTCGTGGTCGTACTTCGCCATGATGCCAGGCCCCAGCGGGGGCCGGCCGAGGAAGACCCGCAACAGCCACGGGTGTCGCTCGTAGAGTCGGCGGTTCTCGCGGGCCACGCGCTCCAGACGCGCGCGCCAGCCGCCGGGGACGTCGTCGGGTCGCTCGACCTCGCCGCTCACCCGGTCGACCATCACGTCGAGCAATTCGGCTTTGCCCGGCACGTAACGGTACAGGGACATAGTACCGACGCCCAGGCGATCGGCGACGCGGCGCATCGAAAGCCCTTCCAGGCCCTCGGCGTCGGCGATCCCGACGGCCGCGGCCACGATCCCGTCGACGGTGAGGCCGGGCTTGGGACCCCGGGAACCGCGGCCCCGCGTGCCCCAGAGCAACTCCATCGTTCGCGCCGCGTCACCTCGGCCCGAATACTCGGTCGGCATTGACAGAACCTCCTTTTGCGTATATTGTACCCAGTTGAAACAAGGTACAGTGTACTCAAATTGAGGAGGTTGCTGTGAAGGGGCCATTTTGGACCGGACGACGGAGGATCGCGTCGTGAAGCTCAACCACGTCAACCTGACCGTCACGGACGTTCCAGCCGCCAGGGACTTCCTGGAGAGGTACTTTGGTTTGGGGAGGATGGGAGGGAACGCGGGCATGGCGTTCCTGTCGGACGAGGACGGCTTCGTGCTGACCTTGATGAAGGCGGGCAGGGCCACCGCGGTCGAATACCCCAACACCTTCCACATCGGCTTCTTCATCGCGGACGAGGAGACGGTCGACGAGATAAACCTTCGGTTGAGAGAAGATGGGTTCGACGTGGCCGCGCCCGAGAGGCACCATGCCTACGGGTTCTACGTCGAGGCCCCCGGCGGGTTCACGGTCGAGCTCGGCGCCTGATCCGGGTACGCGGCAGGAACAAAGATCGCTGTCCGCGCACGTGGGTGCTACAGTGGCTAGAATGTGCCGGTCGTATCTTCTGGGCGCGTGGGGAAAGGTACCAGATGGACGAACGAAGGCAGGAAAAGAGCAACCTGGAGGACAGCGCGGTACTGGAGTCGATAAGCTCGCAGTGGTGGGCCTTTTCGTCGCTCGTCCCGATGGTCACTGGCGCGCTCTGGTTGTATCTCACGCCCCTCGACGGCGCGCTGGCGGCGTTGCTAGGGGTGGTGCCCGGGGTGTTGCTGCTCGGCACGGGGCTCTCTGGGCTTCTCTGGGCCGCGGAGTCTCGGACGTACCAGTACATGGCGCTGGCCTCTGTGGTCGGCGTGATCCTCTCCATACCGGCGATCTTCGTGCTCGGGCCTCTGGAGGCGGCCGTGTTGGTCCTGAGCTCCGCGGCGAGCTTTCTCGCGACGGGCTACCTGGCCCTCGGACAGCATCGCTGTCCCTCCGGGGTGCCCACCCCGGAGACGGGGCCGGCCCTGGCGGCGCGCGCGGCGGTGAACGAGCTCATGACCTGCGGCCTCATCCTCACGAGCTGGCCCATCGTGGTCGGCACGATCGCCACCCGCGTCCGCCGTGAGGCCGTGGAGGCTTGCGAGCTGTTCGAGGAAAAAGGTTGGTTCTCGGATCCCGCCAGCTATCACGAGGACCCGCCGCCGCTCGAGGATCCCGACGTCGCCTTCGAGAATCGCAAGGATCGGGAGATCGAGTGCCTGACCTTCGAGAGCCTCTACGAACCGCACCCGGAGGAGCCTGGCAGGGACCGCTGGCTCTCCTTCGAGAAGAACCATGTGGTCCGTGCCTGGGCCCTGCGCCACCAGGACGAGGGGCGTCCGTGGCTTATCTGCGTCCACGGCATCAGGATGGGCACCCTCAACAAGTGCCTGGCGCGCTTTGACCCCGATTACCTGCACGACGAGCTGGGGCTGAACCTGCTCATGCCGGTCCTGCCGCTGCACGGGCCGCGCGACACGGGCCTCATCAGCGGCGAACGGACGCTTTCGGGCGACGTCATGGACACGCTGCACACCGGTGCTCAGGCGGTGTGGGACCTGCGGCGGCTCGTCAACTGGCTGTGCGCCAGCGAGGGCGCGACGGCCGTTGGCGCCCTCGGTCACTCCCTGGGCGGCTACGCGGTCTCGCTGCTCGCTTCATTGGAGGACGACCTCGACTGCGTCGTCGCGGGCAACCCGGCCGTCGACCCCTCGGACCTGTTCTGGACCAACACGCTGGCCCTCGCGACCCACTCTCTGAGCGCGGAGGGCGTCCGCCAGGAGACCTTCAAGGCGCTGCTGCGTCCCGTCTCCCCCCTCTCGCTCGAGCCTGTCGTACCACGAGAGAACCGGGCCATCTTCGCCGGCACGGTCGACCGGGTAATACCGGCCGTCCAGGCCCACAAGCTGTGGCGCCACTGGGACGAACCGCGCATCGGGTGGTACCAGGGGGCCCACCAGCGCTTCCTGCGCGCCGAGGAGGGCCGCGAGGTGCTCGAAGAGACGCTTCGCGCCGCGGACATGCTCCCGAAAGAGGCCAGCGGAACGCCCGCCTAGCGGAAGACGGAGCTGGCGTAGTACTCCAGGACCTTCACGCCCCCGGTCACGGGACGGTATCCGCCGCACTCCGCCCGCACCAGACCCCGCATCGTCAGGGTCCGCAGGGCGGCTTCAAAGTCCAGCGGTCCATCGCCCCGCGCCAGGCTCTGTGCGCGGGCGACGAGATCCTCCCCGCTGACAGGCGATCCTCCGGCCTCTAGCAGCGCGCGGGCGACGAGCGGGACGGCGGCGTCCGCGACGGCTTCCCGGACGAGCGTCATCAGGGACGCGGCGAGGGCCTTTACCTCCTGCCCCCGGGGCTCGCGCTCCATCCGACGGAAACTAACACCGTGGGCAACCTCGTACTCCCTCGCAGAGACCGGGGTACCGAACGCCACGACGGCCTCACCCAGGCGGTAGCCGCCGGAGCGCCGCGCCTGGAGCAGGTTTCGGGCGAAGGACGCGATCGTGGAGGTCAGGAGCCCTCCCCATCCCCACAACCCGGCCTCCGGGCCGCCCGGTTGGAGCAGGGCATGATCCTCGAGCACCCAGTCGTAGTTGACGGCGACGGGGACGAACAGGATGTCTGCCCGATCGGGGTCGAAGCGCCTTAGCATGTAATCGAAGAGGCCTATCTTGGGTTCCCTGATCGTACCGTCGCGGCTCAGACCGCCCTCGGGGAAGATGATCTGGGTCAGGCCGAGCTCGACCGCCAGCCGCGCGAACCCTTCCAGGACCCGCCGGTACAGCTCGTTGCCGGACCTGCGACGGACAAAGAACGCCCCCATCGCCCGCGCCAGCGGCCCGATCGGTGGCACGCGCGCCCACTCGCCCGCGGCGAAAGTCAGGGAGGTACGGTCCGCGGTGAGGTGGGCCAGGATCACGTAATCCAGGTTGCTCCGGTGGTTCATGACGAAGACCACGCCGACCCTTTCACCCGGATGCTCGGCCAGCGCGGCCAGCCCCTCCTCTGAGGTCAGGCGTATACGGTAGAGCCCGCGGGCGACGCGACCGGCGACCGGTATCCCCACCCTGAAGTACAGAAAGGCGTTGAAGGCCGGAACTATCTCGCGGGCGTAGCGCTCCACCTGACCCATGACGCGCACCTGCGACAGGCCGTTATCCCGAGCATGAACCTCCGCCGCGGCGATCACGACCGGGTCCCGGAGCAGGCGCCTGACCGTCTCCCGCCGGCCGCCCGACTCGAGTCCCGGCAGCTTCACGCCGCGCCGCTGCGCCGCCTCCGTCGCCCTGTCGGCCAGGCGGCGCAGCGTCCAGCGCAACCCCGGCAGCAGCCTGCCTGCCACCGCCCCTCCCGCAAGCGCGAGCCCGAGGACGAGCCATGTCCCGCGCTTTCTCAAATATCCTCCGTTCTCGCCAGAATCCCCGGTCGCAGTATAGCGACCCTCGAGAACCGCCAGTACTCGCACACGCTTTAGAATCCTGGTCATGGACGAGATACGCTTCGGGACCATCAGGCGAGACGACCCGGCCGCAGGCCTCGTCGACGCTGTCGCCATCATCATCAACGGTCGCGACCTGGTGGACATCGTGCGGGAGGCGGAGCTGCCGCTCGTCGGGGCCGTGCGCGCCGGAGCGGGGCTCGCCGGGGGCTACGTAGGTCTGCCGCCGGGGGAGGTTCTCTTGCCGGCGCGCCGGATGTTTGGGGAACCCGCCACGTACTACGACGGAGACCATCCAGGCAGGATCGCCGTCCTCGGCTACGGCTGCGGCGACGTTGGCTGCTGGCCCCTGCTGGCCAGAATCACCCCGCTGCAAGGCTCGGTCGTCTGGAGCGACTTTTCCCAGCCGCATCGGCCCGACTGGCGCTACGACGGGCTTGGACCGTTCGTCTTCGACCGGGCCCGCTACACGGCGGCTTTGGCTATCGGGCCAAGGAGAGGCTAGACGGCGCGCGGCGATCGCCGCGCGCCGCGCCGGCGTAGGTCCTACCCGCCGACCGGCCTTCCGGCCTCGGCCAGGATCGAGATGCGTCCCGCGCCCCCGTCGGACGGGTATGATTCCCGCACCGGCCACCGGTAGGTGGCCTTCACGGTCTGCCCCACTTTGAGGTCCTCGAAGTCGGCCGGGCGCATTCCGGACCCGGACTTGTCGAGGATCGTGGTCTTCCGAGTCACCGCGAAGAAACCCTTCTCCCCGCGCCAGTCTTCGAAGCCGCAACGGGTGTACTTGACGATGCGTCCCTGCTCCCTGCACGGCCTGGACTCCACCAGGATCGTGCCGTCCTTCTTCTCGGTGATGTAGCCGCGGATGTCCGACCGGTCCTTTGTCTGGGCCGTAGCGGGAATCGCCAGGACCAGGACGACCACGAGGACCACCGCGAACACCAAGAACCATCTCGGCATCATGAGTTCGTCTCCCTTCGCCGCGGCTCCTACGTCACGGGCAATCTTCCCGCATGGCCGACCGCAGAACATCGTCCGGTCGGCGGAAAGTTCCGGACCGGAAGTATGATTCCGTTGCGCGGCGGTGCGCGTCCGGCGCCCCGAAATGCTACGGTTTCGCGAGTTGCCGTGTACCACCAGGAGCGCGCACCACTGCGAGCAGGGAACAGGCCAGGTCCAATAGCCCCGCCGGGATGGCCACTTGCGGCCCTGATCCCGACGCTCGTAGGCGCCCTTTGGTTGTGGCTGGCCGTGCGGGGCGGCGTCTACGGGGCGCTGCTGGGCGGCCTGCCGGGGACCCTGCTCGTCGCGACGGGGTTCTCGAACCTGCTATGGGCGGGGGACGCCCGGATCTTCCACTTCATGTCCTTCGGGGCCGCTGCCGGGGTCGTGCTCGCGCTCCCCGCCGCCCTGGTTTTCGGGCCGCTGACGGCGGCGATCCTCATCCTCGGTTCGGTGGCCAGCTTTCTGACCGCAGGCTACCTCGGGCTCGGCCAGGAACCGGTACCCGAGGGCGTGCCCGCTCCCAAGATGGGCCTCGGGCTCGCGGCCCGGGCGGCCGAAGACGAGCTGTCCGCGTGCACGATAGTTCTCACGACGTGGCCGCTCTCGGTCGGCAGCCGGGCGAGGCGCATCGGGCGAGAGACAGAGGAGGCCCTGGGCATCTTCGGGGAGAAGGGTTGGCTGAGCGATCCAGCCGCCTACCATCGCGCGCCACCGCCGATCGGGGAGGTCCGCGGCGGCGACCGCCGCCACCGGGAGGAGGGTTTCGAGCACCTCACCTTCGAGAGCCTCTACGAGCCACATCCGGAGGAGCCTGGCAGGGACCGCTGGCTCTCCTACGAGGGTAACCGCACGGCGCACGCGTGGGCGCTGAGGCACAGGGGCGAACCCCGCCCTTGGCTGGCGTGCGTGCACGGTATCCGCATGGGCTCTCCCAAAGGGGATATCGGGCTCTTCGAGCCGGCCTTTTTGCACCACGAGCTCGGCCTGAACCTCCTCTTCCCCGTGCTCCCCATCCACGGCCCGAGAAGGGTAGGCCCGGTGAGCGGGGACCGCATCCTCTCCGGCGACGTTATGGACACCGTCCACGCCGGGGCTCAGGCCGTCTGGGACCTCAGACGCCTCACCGCCTGGCTGCGGGCCAGCGAGGGCGCCCCGGCGGTCGGGATCGCGGGTCACTCGTTGGGCGGCTACGTCGCGGCGTTGCTCTCGTGCCTGGACACGAGGCTGGACTGCGTCGTCGCCGGCGACCCGGCCGTGGACCCCTCGCGCCTGTTCTGGCGCAACGCCCTCTCCCTCTCGACGCGCTACCTGAAGACCGCCGGGGTCGACGAGGCACGCATGGGCGCGCTGGTGAACACGGTCTCCCCGCTGGCCATGCGTTCCCGGACGCCCCACGCCGGGCGGGCCATCTTCGCCGGCGTGGCCGACCGGGTGACGCCGCCGGTTGAGGCGCTGGCCCTCTGGCGTCACTGGGACGAGCCGCGCATCACCTGGAACGGGGGTACCCACCGCATCTTCCTAAACGCCCCCGAAGGCAGGGCCCTCGTCGCGGAGACCTTGCGGGACGCGGGGGTGCTCCCCAGAGACAGGCCCGTCTAGCTATCCGGCTCGCTCGAGCACGGCGCACTTGAGGTAGCGAGTCTCGGGGACAGTCAGGATCTCGGGGTGGTCGGCGGCCTGCCCACGCCACTCGCGAACCCGCACCGTCGCACCGGCGTCGGCGGCCGCCGAGCGCAAGATCTCCTCGAACTGTTTCCGCGAGAGGTGGTACGAGCACGAGCAGGTAACCAGGACGCCGTTAGGCGCCAGCAGCTTCATGGCACGCAGGTTGATCTCCTTGTACGCCCGCCGCGCTCGGGGCAGGTCTCGCCTCGCCTTGGCGAAGGCCGGGGGGTCCAGGATCACGCCGTCGAAGGTCTCCCCCGCGTCGGAGCGCTGGCGCAGGAGTTCGAAGGCGTTGGCGCGGGTGGTCGAGACGTTTTCGAGCCCGTTGAGCCGGGCGTTCTCGCGGGCCGCGGCAAGCGCCGGGCCGCTGGAGTCCACGGTCTCGACGCCGTCTGGCGCTCCGGGCGGCGTGCAGGGCGAAGCCGCCGACGTAGGAGAAAACGTCGAGGACCCGGTCGGCGCCCCGAAGGTGGCGTGCGGCGGCGAGATGGTTCTCGCGCTGGTCGAGAAAGCCGCCGGTCTTCTGGCCGCTCCAGAGCGGCGCCCGGTAGCGGACGGGGCCTTCCCGCGCGACCACGCTCTCGGGGACGGTACCGGCGAGGACACGGACCCCGACCTCGAGCCCCTCCCGCCGGCGGGCAGGCGAATCACCGCGCAGCAGAACGCCGCTCGGGGAGATCAAGCCGTCGAGAGCGGCGACGACCGTCCCGAGGCGCCGCTCCACGGCTGCGGAGCCGACCTGGAGGACCGCGTGGTCGCCATAGCGGTCGACGATGAGGCCGGGCAAACCGTCGGCCTCGGCGTGGAGGAGGCGGTAGGCGTCGGCGTCGATATCGAGCGCTTCGCGGTAGGCGAGGGCCGCCTCGATGCGCCGACGAAACCAGGCGTCGTCCACCGGCTCGTCCTCGCGGGTGGCGATGCGGAGTGAGATCTCGCTCTTCGGGTTGAAAAAGGCGCGGCCGAGAAAACGTCCTCGCCCGTCGACGACGCGCACAACGTCGCCTGGTTCGCCGCCGGCGTCGCGAACGTCCGAGCGGTAGATCCAGGGGTGCCCCGAGCGCGCTCGGGCGGCGCCCCTGTTCGTCACGACCGCCTCGGGTTCTGTGGCCCCCGTCGCCGCCCCCTTCGTCTTGCCCTCCGTGTAAGCCCCTTTACCCGGCGCGCCGCCGGGCCTTGCTAGCATCTGCGGCGTATACTCCCAACTATATCCCTATCCTCTGGATAAGGAGGACGACGGCGGACTCGGCGGCAGGAAAGCGTGTGGCGATCATCGGGGCCGGGATGGGCGGCCTAGCGGCCGCGATCCGGCTGGCCAGGACCGGTTTCGAGGTCGACGTGTTCGAGAAGAACTCCGAAACCGGCGGCCGGATGGGGCGCCTGGAGGCCGACGGCTTCACCTTCGACACCGGCCCCTCGCTGCTCCTGATGACCGACACCTACAGGGAGCTATTCTCCTTCGCAGGCCGGAACCTCGGCGATTACGTCGAGCTGATCCCGCTCGACGGCCAGTACAGGGTGATCTTCGGCGACGGCGACGTCCTCACGATGCGCCGCGCGCTGCCGGAGTTGATCCAGGAGCTCGAACGAGTCGAGCCCGGTGTGACCCCTCGCTTCTACCGCTTTCTGGAGGACGCCTGCCGCAAGTACCGCTCCGGCCGCAAGGAGTTCGTCGAGCGGGATTTTGAGGCCGCACGCGACTTTTTCGGCCTGAGGAACCTCAGGCTCCTCTTCGAGACGAGGGCCCTCGGCAACTACTACAAGAACGTCTCGCGCTTCTTCCGCACGGAGAAGCTGCGCCAGGCCTTTAGCCTGCAGACCATGTACCTCGGCCTCTCCCCCTTCGAGGCGCCGGCGGTCTACTCCCTCTTGCCCTACACGGAGTTGGCCGAGGACGGCCTCTGGTTTCCCAAGGGCGGGATGTACGCCCTGGTCCAGGCGATGGAGCGGCTGGCGAGAGAGCTCGGGGTGCGCTTCCACCTGAACAGCCCGGTCGAGGAGATCACCGTCCACAAAGGCAAGGCCAGGGGCGTCAGGGTTGGGGACGAGGAGATAGAGGCCGACGCCGTGCTCGCCAACGCCGACCTGCCCTACGCGTACCGGGACCTGCTCGGCGGCTCGGCGGACGGCGACTTCAAGTTCCGCAAGCGCGAGAAGCTCGACTATACCGCCTCGGCCTTCATGCTGTACCTCGGCATAGACCGCAAGCTGGACGGCATGCTCCACCACAACTTCTTCCTCTCGTCCCGCTACAAGGAGAACTTCGAGGCGATCTTCCGCGACCACCGGCTGCCGGAGGACCCCTCCTTCTACGCCGTCGTCCCGTCCAAGACGGAGCCGCGGATGGCCCCGGAGGGGATGGACAACCTCTTCGTCCTCGTCCCCGTCCCCCACCTGGCGGGCTCGGACGTCGACTGGACCCGCGACGGGGCGGCCTTCAAGGAGAAGGTCTACGGGCTTCTGGAGCGGCGGTGCGGCCTGGACCGGAGGAGCGTGGTCTACGAGAAGGTGAAGACGCCTCTGGACTGGCGGGACGACTACAACCTGGAGGAGGGGGCGGCGTTCGGGCTCGGGCACGGCATCCTCCAGGTCGGGTACTTCCGCCCGCCGATGGTCTCGGCGGCGGTCGATGGGCTCTACTTTGTGGGGGCCAGCACGCGGCCCGGGACCGGGGTGCCGCTCGTCACCATCGGGGCCCGGCTCGTCGCGGAGCGTATGGCGCGGGAGGTGCGCTAGTGCGCCTCGACCCGGCGGGCGGGCAGGTTCTGGACGGCGGGCTCTCGCTGGCCGAGAGCTACGAGCTCTGCCGGCTGGTGCAGAGGACCCACAGCAGGACCTACTACTTCTCCACGAGGCTCTTTCCGCGGGAGGTGCGGCCGCGGGTGCACGCCCTCTACGCCTTCATGCGCTACGCCGACGAGATCGTGGACAATCCTGGCGTCACGAGCCTGGACGAACAACTCGGCTCGCTCAAGGCCTTCGAGGCGGAGACGATGGCGGCGGTCGGCGGTGAGCCCGTCGCGAACCCCGTGCTGCGGGCCTTCGGCGACACGGTGCGGCTGTGCGGCATCCGGCCCGAGGTCATAGCGGCCTTTATGGACAGCATGAAGATGGACACCCGCGTCTTCCGCTACGAGACCTTCGAGGACCTCGAGGTCTACACCTACGGGAGCGCCGCGGTCGTCGGCCTGATGATGTGCCGGGTCGTCGGGGTGACGGATCCAAGGGCCGAGGGGCCGGCGGAGGCGCTCGGGGTGGCCATGCAGCTATCCAACTTTTTGCGGGACATCGGCGAGGACTGGCGGCGCGGCCGGGTCTACCTGCCCCAGGAGGACCTGCGACGGTTCGGGTACGCAGAGCAAGAGTTCGGGCGCGGCGTGGTCGATGAGCGGTTCGAGGACTTGATGCGGTTCGAGATCCGGCGCGCCCGCGACCTCTACGCCGTCGCCGACGGGGGGATGCGCTACATCCCGCGCGGCCGACGTTACCCCATCGCCGTAGCCCGCAGGCTCTACGCGGCGATCCTGGACCGCATAGAGGCCCAAGACTACGACGTCTTCTCCCGCCGGGCGCAGACCACGCGCCCGGCCAAGCTCGCCATAGCCGCCTCGTGCGCCGCGCGGGATCCTGGGGAGATCCTCGCCCGCGTCCGCGGTGGCTAGAAGCCGGCCAAAGTTGTCTTACCGGCGGGATCGTGATCTAATTTAGCGTCACAGGCCGCCGGATACGGCGGCGCTCATCGAGAGCGGCGGAGGGACGGGCCCCGAGAAGCCGCGGCAACCGGTGGGCCGAGAGACGCTTCGAGGTACCCCTCGAGGGAAGATCTAGGCTCGCGCCAGGTGCCAACTCCCGCGGAGTGGATCTCCGAGAGATGAGTCGTAAAGGTTCCTACGCAACCTCACGACGCAACCTCTCTCTACGCCGCGGGCGCGAAGACCAGAGAGGGGTAGAGTTTGCACCGGTACCTGGAAGAGTTGATCGGCGGGCGGGTCCTGATCGGGGACGGCGCCGTCGGCACCCTGCTGGCCGAGCGCGGCGTCGGTTTCGGACATCCCTATGCCCGCGCGAACCTCTCCCACCCCGAGATGGTCTGCGGCATCCACGGAGAGTACCTGCGCGCCGGAGCGCACGCGATAGAGACGAACACCTTCGCCGCCAACCGCTACAAGCTTGAGACCCACGACCTCGAAGACCGCGTGCGCGAGGTGAACGCCGCCGGCGCCCGCCTGGCCCGCGAGGCCGCCGAGCGAAGCTCCGCAAGCGGCGCGTTGGCCCTAGTCCTCGGCGCGATTGGTCCGCTGGGCAGATCCCTGGCCCCCGTGGGGCTCGTAAGGCCGGATGAGGCGCGAGAGGTCTTCCTCGAACAGGCTGAGGCGCTGCTCGAGGGTGGGGTCGACGCGCTGGTCCTCGAGACCTTCACGGACCTGGCCGAGCTGCGGCTCGGTTTCGAGGCCCTGCGCCCTCTGGGGGCCCCGGTTCTGGCCTACAAGACCTTTGTCGAGGATGGCGAAACGCTCGCCGAGGGGCTTCCAGGCCGGGCGGCGCGCGAGATCTCCGGCTGGGGGGCCGACCTTGCCGGCGCAAACTGCACCGTCGGCCCGCAGAGGATGGTCGGCATAGTAGAGCAGATGTCCGCGGAGGCAGGCCCTGTTGCCGCCTTCCCCAACCCGGGCCTGCCCCAGCTGGTAAATGGCCGGATCCGCTTCAGCCGAGATGTCCGGCACTTCGCCGAGTACGGCGTCAAGCTCGCAAACGCCGGCGCCCGTCTGGTCGGGGGTTGCTGCGGCACTACCCCCGAGCACGTGCGGGCGCTCTCGGAGGCCCTGCGCGACTTCGTGCCCGAGGGTAGTCCCGGTATCCGGCGGGGGCTCGTATCGGTCGGCGTCCAAGAGGCGCGGGTGCCGGTCCCCGAGGAGCCGGCCACGGGCTTTGCCGACAGGCTCCGCTCCGGCTTCGCCGTCACGGTCGAGGTCGATCTGCCGCGCGGCAACGACATCGGCAAGGTGGTCGAGGCGGCGCGCAGCCTCAAAGAGCGTGGCGCGGACGCCGTGGACATCTCCGACGGGGCGCGGGCGCGCCTCAGGATGCACCCGGTGGCGGCGGCGCGGATCGTGCAGGACGAGGCCGGCGTCGAAGTCGTAGCCCACCTCTCGTGTCGCGACAGGAACATCATCGGGCTGCAAGCGGACCTCTTGGGGGCGGCGGCCCTCGGCGTCAAGAACATCCTGGCCGTCACGGGGGACCCGGCCCAGATCGGGGACTACCCCGAGGCCACTAGCGTCTTCGACACCGACGCGATCGGCCTCGTGCACGTCCTCTCGCGCATGAACCGGGGCGAGGACCTGGCCGGCAACCCGATAGGCGAGCCCCCAGGGTTCCTCATCGGGGCCGCCTTCAACCCGACCGCCGAGGACCTCGACGCGGAGGTGGAGCGTCTGCGCCGCAAGGTAGAGGCCGGGGCGCACGCCTTCTGGACGCAGCCGGTCTTCGAGTTCGGGGCGCTGGAGAGAGCCCTGGAGCGCATCGAGGACGACAACGTGTGCCTCCTGCTCGGCCTCATGCCGCTGCGCAGCGCGCGCCAGGCCGAGTTCCTGCACCACGAGGTGCCGGGCATAAACATACCCTCCGCCGTCCGCGATAAGCTGGCCGCGCTCTCCCCCGATGACGCCCCGCGCTACGGCGTCGACGTCGCCCGCAACCTGCTGGCCAGGGCCAAGCCCCTCGTCAGCGGCGCGTACCTCATGCCGCCGGCCAGCCGCCCGGATCTCGCGGGGGATGTGATCGAAGCCGTAGGGCAGCGAGTAGGGAGTAGCGAATAGAGAGTAGTGGGCTGGCGAACAAACTACTCCCCACTCGCTACCTCGCTATTCGCCAAGGAACGGAGTGACATGACCCTGAAGAGCACCACAACCTCAGACCGACAGACGAGGGCGACACAGTTCCGCGACCTGCTCCAGCAGCGCATACTCATCCTGGATTGTGCCAAGGGCGCCATGATCCAGACTTACGAACTGGACGAGGAGGACTTTCGGGGAGAGCGGTTTGCTGGGCATCCTTCTGAGCTCAAGGGGGACAACGACGTTGTTGCCATCACGCGGCCCGACGTGGTGCGGGCCATCCATGATGCGTGTCTCGAGGCCGGGTCGGATATCCTCGGCACGAACACCTTTACCGCGACCTCTATCTCGCAGGCGGACTACGGGCTCGAAGGTTGCGCCTACGAGCTGAACTATGCGGCGGCGCGGCTGGCGCGCGAGGCGGCCGACGACTTCGCGACGCCCGACAGGCCGCGGTTCGTGGCCGGGGCCATCGGGCCGACGAACCGGACGGCGTCCATAAGCCCGGACGTCAACGACCCGGGCAAGCGCAACGTGACCTTCGACGAGCTGGCGGAGGCCTACGCGGAGGCGGCGCGCGGGCTCGTCGAGGGCGGGGCCGATCTTCTGCTGGTCGAGACGATCTTCGACACGCTCAACGCCAAGGCGGCGATCTTCGGGATACAGGAGTATCTGGAAGAGGCGGGCCTGGACGTGCCGATCATGGTCTCCGGGACCATCACGGACGCGAGCGGGCGCACGCTCTCGGGGCAGACGACGGAGGCGTTCTGGAACTCCGTGAGGCACGCCGAGCCGATCAGCGTCGGCCTGAATTGCGCCCTGGGCGCGAAGGAGCTGCGGCAGTACATCCAGGAGCTCGCGCGGGTGGCCGATGTACCGGTAAGCGCCTACCCGAACGCCGGCCTGCCCAACGAGTTCGGCGAGTACGACGACACGCCGGAGATGATGGCGGCCGAGATCGGGGAGTGGGCCGCGAACGGCTGGCTGAACATCGTCGGCGGCTGCTGCGGCACCACGCCGGAGCACGTGAGGGCGATAGCGGAGGCCGTCTCCGGCTACGCGCCGCGCGAGATACCGGAGGGCTGACCAGGGTGTCGAAGCGCTCCGGAATACTGCGCCTGAGCGGTCTCGAACCGCTCAACATCGGGCCCGAATCGCTCTTCGTCAACGTCGGGGAGCGGACGAACGTCACGGGTTCGGCGCGGTTCAAGGAGCTCATCCTGCACGACGACTACGAGGCGGCGCTCGAGGTAGCGCGCCAGCAGGTCGAGAACGGCGCCCAGATCATCGACGTCAACATGGACGAGGGGATGCTCGACGGCGAGGAGGCGATGGTCACCTTCCTCAAACTCGTCGCATCGGAGCCGGACATCTCGCGGGTGCCCGTCATGATCGACTCCTCCAAGTGGTCCATCATCGAGGCCGGCCTGAAGTGCGTGCAGGGCAAGGCCGTCGTCAACTCCATCAGCCTGAAAGAGGGCGAGGAAGAGTTCGTCCGGCAGGCGAGGCTGCTCAAGCGATACGGGGCGGCCGTTATCGTGATGGCCTTCGACGAGCAGGGACAGGCCGACACGAAAGACCGCAAGGTCGGGATCTGCGGCCGAGCCTACAAGATCCTCACCGAGGAGGTCGGCTTCCCGCCAGAGGACATCATCTTCGACCCCAACGTCTTCGCCATCGCAACGGGGATAGAGGAGCACAATAACTACGGCGTGGACTTTATCGAGGCGGTGCGCGAGATCTCGCGCACCTTCCCCCACGCCAAGACCTCTGGCGGCATCTCGAACGTCTCGTTCTCGTTCCGCGGGAACAACCCGGTTCGCGAGGCCATCCACGCGGTCTTCCTCTACCACGCGATAAGTGCCGGCCTGACGATGGGCATCGTCAACGCGGGCCAGCTCGCGGTCTACGACGAGATCGACCCCGAGCTGCGCGAGGCGGTCGAAGACGTGGTCCTGAACCGTCGGGACGACGCCACCGAGCGGCTGCTGGAGCTGGCGGAGAGGTATCGGGACAGGGACGACGCGGTCGAGGAAGAGGCGCAGGAGTGGCGATCTTGGCCGGTGGAGAAGCGGCTGGAGCATGCGCTCGTCAGGGGCATCGCGGAGTTCGCCGAGGAGGATGCGGAGGAGGCGCGGCTGAGGGCGGATCGCCCGCTCGACGTGATCGAGGGGCCCCTCATGGACGGGATGAACGTGGTCGGGGACCTGTTCGGGGCCGGCAAGATGTTCCTGCCGCAGGTCGTCAAGAGCGCCCGCGTCATGAAGAAGGCGGTGGCGTACCTGATCCCGTTCATAGAAGAAGAGCAAGAAGAGGAGCGCAGGCCAAACGGCACGATCGTGATGGCGACGGTGAAGGGCGACGTGCACGACATCGGCAAGAACATCGTCGGGGTGGTGCTCCAGTGCAACAACTTCGAGGTGATCGACCTCGGGGTGATGGTGCCGGCGACGAAGATCCTGCAGAGCGCCAGGGACAAGGACGCGGACCTAGTCGGGCTCTCGGGGCTTATCACGCCGAGCCTCGACGAGATGGTGCACGTCGCCTCCGAGATGCAGCGGGAGGGATTCGACGTTCCGCTCCTGATCGGGGGCGCAACCACCTCCCAGACGCACACGGCGGTCAAGATAGCGCCGGGCTACGAGCACCCCACCGTCCACGTGAAGGACGCCTCCCGGGCCGTGGGCGTGGTCCAGAACCTGGTGAGCGAGGGTCGCAAGGAAGATTTCGCCCGGCTTATCGCCGAAGACTACGAGCAGGTCCGTCAGAAGCACGCGGGACGCCGCTCGAAGACCAAGATGTCCCCGTTGCAAAAGGCCCGGGCGAACCGGGTCAAGATCGACTGGACGGGCTACGTTCCTCCGAAACCGAACGTCCTCGGCGTCCACGCCCTCGACGATTACCCGCTGGAGGAGATCCGCAACTACATTGACTGGACGCCCTTTTTCCACTCCTGGCAGCTGAAGGGCAGCTACCCCAAGATCCTGGACGACCCCGAGAAGGGCGAGGAGGCTCGAAAGCTCTTCGCTGACGCGCAAGAGTTGCTGGACCGCATGGTCGAGGAGCGGTGGCTGACGGCCCGGGCGGTGTACGGGCTCTTCCCGGCCAACGCGCTGCCGGACGACTCCGTCGAGGTCTTCAAGGACCCGTCGCGCAAGGAGGTGCTGACGGAGCTCCACTTCCTGCGCCAGCAGAAGCAGAAGCCTCCCGGCCGCCCCAACCACTCGCTGGCGGACTTTGTCGCTCCCGCCGAGACGGGGCTCGAAGATTACGTCGGCCTCTTCGCGGTCACGGCCGGCATCGGGGCTGACGAGGCGGCGCGGCGCTTCGAGGAGGAGAACGACGACTACAACGCGATCATGGTCAAGGCTTTGGCCGACCGGCTGGCGGAGGCGTTCGCCGAGCTCCTGCACCGGCGGGTCCGCAGAGAGTTCTGGGGCTACGCGGTCGACGAGGACCTGAACGTGGGGGACATCATCCGGGAGGAGTACCGGGGCATCAGGCCGGCCCCGGGCTACCCGGCCTGCCCGGAGCACACCGAGAAACGCACCCTGTGGGATCTCCTGGACGTGGAGAAAAACGCCGGCATCTCGCTGACCGAGAGCTGCGCCATGGCCCCTGGAGCCGCCGTCAGCGGCTACTACTTCTCCCACCCGGATGCCCGCTACTTCGGCGTCGCGGAGATCGGTCGGGATCAGGCCCGAGACTACGCCGAGCGCAAGGGCATGACGCTCGAAGAAGCCCAGAGATGGCTCGCCCCCAACCTCGCCTACGATCCCGAATAGCGGAAGCAAGAACCGTGGGAGAAAGAACCGCGCGAGATCGCGCCCTTGCGGCTAACCCGGCTGATCTTCCCACATAGGCGGGGCGTTTCTGAAACTTGGAGGTGGCTCGCCAACGGGCGCCTTACGCGGCGACATCGGTCCTCTTTGGGATGGTCGCTCCGGCGGGGGCTTTCTTGGTGAGCGTCAGGATACGCTGGGTCCAGGTCAGCTCGCGCGCCGGCGTCTTTTCGATGTGTTCGTAGTAGATCGCCAGCTGGCCGTCTTCCTCGACCATCCTGAAGAAGTTGAGGCGGAACGCCGGAACGTAGACCGGCGGTAGCTGACCGAAAAGGACGGGCACCTTCTTCGGCATCTTCAGCCACGTCCCGGTGTTGATCACGACCCTCCCGTCTACCTGCGTGAGGGAGGCGAGATGGGTGTGGCCGTAGACGTATACTGCCACGGACGGGTCTTTTCGAACACCTGCCGGGCCGCGTCGATGTAGGGGCCGTCCCCTACCTCTGCCGGGGTCTTGGGCAGCAAGATATGGTACCGGCCCAGGGTACGACGCACGTCCCGGTAGAGGATCCCAAGCGGTATCGCCAGGGGGAGCAACGTAAGCAGCAGGAACAGGGCGAGGATGCCTTCGATAATCAGCACCGCCCGCACGACTTCCCCGGGAAGACCGAGGGACTTCGTCAGCGGATTGTCCAGGATCGGGTTGACCGGCAGCAGGCCGAATGCTTCGAGGAGCCAGCTCAGGACCACGACGGCGCCGAGCGCGAGGAGTAGCAGGAAAGGCAGCAGGATCCACCGCAACATCGGGCCCATCTCCCGGTAAAAGTAGTTGGAGATGGTCCACGTCGGGATCTCCGTGATGGGCATGACCGCCTGCACGTCCTTGAGCCAGTTGCCCCGGCCGAACTCCGAGTACCTGCCCGCCGTGCCGACTATGCTCGTCGTGATGTAATAGCCGACGGGCTGTGCGTAGGGGTTGCCGAAGTCGGGCATGTGGTTGCGCTCGTCGTGCTGTTGGCCGTGCTCTATCCAGATCTTCCTCCCGGCCACTTCCCGCGTGATCGACACCTCCGGGACGAGGTTGAGGTTGAAGTCCTTGAGGCGCTCGACGAACTCGGGAAAGCAGGCCAACTCGTAGTCGTGGTTGCCGGGCATGAGCGTGATCGGCACCTTGCTCCCCGTCTTCTCGAACTGCGCAAAGAGCCTGGACTGTTGCTCCGATCAAAGCCTCCAGCTTCTCCCTGCCCTGAAGCGTCGTGAACTCCCACAACCCGAAGGCGTCCCCGTTGATGATCAACTCGGCGTCCTCGTGCTCTTCGAGCGACTGGAGGAACTCGATCAACTCGTCCTCGAAGTCGCAGTTGCGCAGCTCTCCGTCGCCACCGATGTGCATGTCGCTGATAAAGAAGTACTGTCGCGCCATCTCCCCCATCTCCTCACCCCTAAACCAAGACAATCATCACACGCCTTGGCCGTGCCTGCCAATCTTCCTTCGCCCCCCGAACCCCGCCTTTCGAGGGCCAGACATCGCTGATCATCGGGCGAGGCCGTGATGGCGGCCTGCGGCGTGAGCCAGGCGATGACGAGGACCGAGACTAGTGCGATCAGCAACAAGAGAACGAGGTCTCCGGTTTCCGCCCAAGAAGCCGCCGCGGCTGCCAGCGCGGCAGAGACGAGCGCGGCCAGGTCCGAGACTACGCCGGACGCAACGGAAAGCCCCTCGCGGAGGCCAGGCAGTGCCTCCTCCTGAACCTGTCGCACGACCCCGAGAACCCCCAACTGCTGAGGCGCGAGCGCAAGACCCCCAAGTAAGGGTGGCGACGCCGGTGTTCAGACCGGCCGGAAGGCCGCAAGGAGCATCAATATCGTGAGTAGGGCGGAGGCCGAGATCGAGATCGTGCGCGGCCAGTTGTAGCGGATGAGCTGCCGGATCACCGCCTCCTGCTTGCCGCCCTTCTCGAGCCTGGCGTGGCACGGTATCTCCAGCCCCACGGTTACGAGCAGCCCCACGACGCCGCACGCCGCGTTGGCCAGCGCCATCCACAACGGTACAGAGTCCGGCCGCACGAAGACGAGCACGACGGGAAGCAGAAAGCTCGCGAAGCCTGGCAGGATGACGGGCAGCGGTATGCGGCTGCTGTAGAACTTGTGGTAGGCGACATACTCCGCGGCTCCGACCCTGGCGAACAGGGGGTAGACGACTATCTGGACGAGCCAGATCTCCCCGAACACAGAGAAGATGAGCACCGCCCACATCAACAAGAACCAGTGTGCGAAGTCCATTATCGTGCCCTTTCTTTCGGCCATCTCGACGCGGTAACGAGGTCCAGTGCGGCCGGTTCTTGCTCGCGCGCGGCATCGGCACGGCCTCCGCGACCGACCAGCGCCACGCCAACGAAGTAGGGCAGTATGAACACCATGAACGGGATACTCAGGACGAACGCCGTCCACGCCGCGGCCGTGCTACCGCCACCGGCCAGAACGATTGCCACCGTCACGGTGAGCGCAAGCGCGAGGTTCAGTCCCACGAAGATGCTTCCACCGACCTTCCCGAGCCAACCGGACCTTGTCAACGCCGTCCCGAACGCGGCGGCGGCCAGGTAGGCCAGCAGCACGAACGCGAGCTGCGTCATATCGGTCCACACGAGCAGGAGCTCCATCCAGGTCGGTTCGCCCTGCAACCCGCGCAGGTACTCGTTGGCCACCCAGGCCCGATCCTCCACCGCGGCCTGCAGATTCGCCGCCCCAGAAGCGACCACCGCGTAGCGAAACGCGAGGTTCGCGAGCCAAGGCGCGGCCCCGACCAACAGGCCCGAGATCCCGAGCGCCAACAGCACGCGTTCTCCGGCCGCCCACAGCCTCACGAAGAGGACCACGAAGCCGCCGATGAGGATCAGGGTGCCAAGCAGAATTGCCGTGGTGTTCAGCAGGTAGTCGCCGGGGCGTGAAGCCGTGGGCTCCCCGGTGACGGAAGCGCCCAGCAGCAGGACGAGCGGTCCCGCGAGTAGCAGCACGCCTGGGAGAAACGCCGGATGCTCGCGGGCGAGGCCCTCATGGGCCTTCGCCGCGCCGACCTTGTGGACGGCCGCCGCGGTTAGCGCGATAAAGACAGCGTAGCCGGCGAGCAGGGCCTCCACCCCGGCCAAGCCCCGCGATTGTCCGACAAGGACCGCGAGAAACGGTGCGATCCACAGATAAACCCTACTTGTGCGAGAGAGCATTGTGCCTCCGTTTGGGTCGATGGACTGGTTTGTTGTCTTTGGCTCTGCCGCCATTCCGGACCAGGACCACGCCGATGAAGTAGGGCAATATGACCGTCGCGAACGGGACGCCGAGGAAGAAGAGCAGGGTCTCCACGACAGAGTTGCCCAGGAAGAGCCAACCTGCCGACATGATGAGGCCGAGTGCGAGGCTGAGCACCGCGAAGATGCTCCCGCCGATCCTGCCGATCCAACCGGCCCGCAGCATTGCGGTCGCGTAGGCCGCGGACGCCAGGTAGACGGTGACGCCGTAGGCGGCCAGCATCAACGTGAACAGCACCCACACGAACGCCGGCCACGATGGCTGCGCGTCGAGCGGCAGGGAGAGGTTGCCGATCCCGGGGAAGACTTGACGCTCGGCCTCGACGAACGGCGTTGCAGCACCGGCGGCGATCTGGGCGTAGCGGGAGATCATGTTCAGCGCGAAGAGCTCCACCCCGACGAGCAGTCCCGCGAACCCGAGGACGGACCAGGTCCGCTCACCGGTCTCCCACAGCCGCGCCGAGAGCAGCGCGCAGCCGAGGAGCATTATCAGGACGCCAAGGAGCAGGCCCGTCGTGTTGAACAGGTAGTCGCCCGTGCGGGCCGGCGTCGGAGGCCCCGTGCTCGCGCCCATGAAGAGCACGATGGGGACCGGCGATCAGGAGGACGCCGGGCAGGAACGCCAGGCTGCTCGCCGATCTGTCCCGCCGTCTTCTCCCTCGCCCGGAGGCCCAGAATGGCCGCCGTGATGAGCGCCAGGTGGACCGCGCCGGCGACGATGAAAACGCCCGTCCCGGCGGCCTGGCGCAGCGGCCCGAGGGCGAAGGCTACGACAAGCCCGATCCAAAGGTAGTCTCTGATGATGCGCGTGAGCACTACCGGTTCCTTGTTTCGTCGCCCGTTGACTTGCGGGCGGGCGGCTGTCCGTTGGGCTCGCCGATCATCGCCCGGCCATCCCGGCGGGCCCGCCGGGTCGCCAGCAGCATCCGCACCAGGTACAGCGGCGACGGCGGGGTCCAGCCGAGCTGCATCGCGGTGCCGAGGTCGTCCCGGTTGGCCCAGTGCTCGATGACCTTCCCGTCGGCGATGCGGAACCAGTGCGTCTGGGTGGTGGCGAACCGCTTGCCGGTGGGCGGGAACGCCTGCGCGGGGCGCGCGTCGGCGTCGTAGCCGACGAAGGTGCCCGCGTGCCGGCCGGACATCGTGGCGTGCAGGACGACGAGGTCGCCCTCGGCCACCACGTCGTGGATGTCCCAGCGCAGCTCGGCGTAGGCGTCGCGCAGCCACAGCGCGGTGGCGTAGAAGGCCGCAGGCCCGCGGCCGCGGCTGGCGGGCGGCTCGTCGACGGCCTCGCGGTTGCGGGCGTCGGGGTGGACGACGGCCTCGAAGTCCTCGAGCGTGCCGTCGGCCATGATGTGGATCGAGCGGACGCAGAGTTCCTTGGCGTCGACGTGGGTGGTGTCCATAATTGCTCCTTTGGTTACTCGTTGTTTTCCTAACTCGGTTTAGCTACGAGCCGGCGCCGCCTCGCGGGGTGGTCCTGGTGCTGGGACGGAGTCGGGGATCACACCGAGCTGGCGCATCGCCGCCGAGGTCGTCGCGGCCCACGCGATGCTCGACCGCCTTGCCGTCCTTGAGCCGATAGATGTGGATCTCGTTTACCTCGATCTTCTTGCCGGTCGGCGGCATGCCCATGAACTGGCCCGTCGTTGGTGCCCGTGAGGGTTACCCTGGCGACCACCGTGTCGCCCTCGGCGATCAACTCTTCGACCTTGTGGCGGTTGTCCGGGAAGCCTGCGGTGACCATGCTGGACGGTCCCCTTCATCTCTTCCGGACCGAACGGTCCCGGCACGAGACCCGTGTCGTAGTTGACGCCGTCCCGGCGATGACCTCGTCGGCGACCTCGAGCTTCCTCCCGTCCCACAGCTCCTCGTAGATGCGGCGGATGGTGGCCTTGTTCTCTTCTGTCGACATGCGATGTTCTCCCTTGCCTGGTTCGGTGTGCTCTGTCTGTTCTCGAAACGGTCCGCGTTGCTTCCTATCCGGTAAGCGCCTCCTCCCTGCTGGCCAGCGATGCCAGGAGATCCGTCAGCTGCCCGGGCGCCGAGAGCATCGGCATGTGGCCGGTGTCGATGGAGACGACCCGGCACGGGAGCGCCGAGCACATGCGGCGCTGCAGCTCGGGCGAGACGCCGAGATCGCGAAGGGTCGCGACGTACACCCGGGGCACGCGGCCGAAGTTCTTCTCCGTGGTGAGCACCGGCGTGACGAGCGGTGCCAGGGGCTCGGGGCGGGTCCGCGCCCAGTGACGGTCCCACACCACGTCGGAGACGTCGGTGCCCCACGCCTCCCTCGCGAGCTTCTCGGGGAACTCGATCAGGCCTTCGTCCTCCCGCACGATCACGCCGTCGCCGCTTGCCTCGGGGTCGGACTCGACGAGCTCCATCAGCGATTGGCCGTTCTGCGGGAGGTAGGCGGCCAGGTAGACGAGCGCCTCGATCTTCCCCGGCCGGTGCTCGGCGGCCTGGGTGATCGGCTGATGCCGCCCGAGCTGTGGCCGACCAGAATAACCGGGCCGTGCTAGCGCGTCGAGCCGCTCGCAGATGCACGCGACGTACGACCCGAGCGAGATCTCCCCGACCGGGGTCTCGTCCTCGCCGTGGGCCGGCAGGTCTGGAGCCACCACCGTGTGGCCCCGGTCCCTCAAGCGAGGGACGACGGCTTCCCAGACGGCGCCGCTGTCCGAACCACCGTGGATCAGTAAGTAGTTGCTCATCTTTCCAACTCCTCTTGGGCTGTGCGATCTACGGTTCGAACCTTAGCCTGGAGGCTTGCGGCCGCATATGGCAGAAACCTGCCATTCTTCCCGAGGACATTCACCGGAGACGTGGCGTGATGGGCGAAAATAGTACATTTGGCGGATACGCGTGTCCGTTGCCCGGCGCTATCCTTCGGCCGACGGCGGAAGCGGGCACAGCGGCGCCGTAGGCGCCGGGGGAGCAGGTCGAGAATCATGATCGCCACCGAAAGCACGTCCCATCGCAACGAGCGGGTCTTCGCGGAGATCAAACGCCTTTCGGCTGCGGACCTCGACGGGCCCGAGCTCCTGGGACGGACGGCCGAGAGGCTAAAGGACGCGATACCGTTCGAGGCCTACTGCGCCTCCACGGTCGATCCGGCGAGCAACCTGATCACGCACGGCCTCGCCGCCGGGTTCCCCGAAGACGATGCCGAGGCCGCCAGCGTCTTCATGGACCGCATCTACTTCGAGGAGGGCCTGCCCCAGGTGGCCTCGATGCTGCGCGAGCGGCGCCCGGTACAATTGCTCTCCGAGTTCACCGGCGGCGAACCGGAGCGCAGCATCCGCTACCGCGAGCTCTTGAGACCCCTGGGGCTCGGCCACGAGCTGAACGGCGCCTTTGTCGACGGAAACCTTTGGGGCGGGATGGACCTTATGCGCGAGGCCGGGGCCTCCGATTTTGTCGGCGGCGAGGTCGCCCTAGTGAAGCGCGTGGCGCCGCACGTCGGCGCCGGCCTCAAGGCCGCGTACCTCCGCTCTCGGGCGACACAGGAGCGGGAGAACCCCGACGCTCCCGGCGTGATCACCCTCGACCGCTCGGGCCGCATTCTCTCCCACACCCCCTCGGCCGAACGCTGGCTCCGGGACCTCGAGGATCTTGGTCCCCTCTGGCGGGACAGGGACCTGCCCGTCACGGTCAGGATGGTCTCCGGGGCGCTGCGGCACGCCCTCGACCCGGGGTCGGACAGGGAGACGAACCTTATACCGCGCCTGCGCGTTCGGGGACGCTCCGGACTCTGGCTGGCGCTCTACGGTTCGCTCACCGAACCCACCGACGACCGTCCGAGCGAGACGGTGGTCGTCATCGGGCCGGCCAAGCCGGAGGAGGTGGCGTGGCTAAACGTCGCGGCATACGGCCTGAGCCCGCGGGAAGAAGAGGTCGTCGAGGCTCGTGGTGCGCGGCTTCTCGAACCGCCAGATCTCGAACGCCCTCTTTATCTCGGAGCACACCGTCCAGCGGCACCTCTCGAACATCTTCGAGAAGGTCGGCGTCCGTAGCCGCAAGGGCCTCCTCAAGCACCTGTTCTTCGACAGCCTCCTGCCAAGCCTGCAAGGCTAGCTCTCTACGCCCTCCAGACGCGCGATTCCCCTGGTCCGTCCACGAGCTCGACGCGCCAGGGGTCGAGCACGAGGACCCCAAACTCCGGGTGCTCGACGCTGTCCCAAATAATTCCCGGGTCGTACCCAACGGGCTCGGGCGCCCGCAGGAACATCTCCCACGCGCGCCGCTTGCCGTCCGTGGTGTCGTCCCACGCGACGCGGCAGTCGACGTAGACGGGGCTCCAGATGTCCTCGCGATCGAAGTAAGAGAGGGACAGGTAAGGGTGTCGGGCGAGGTGCCTGGTCTTGAGGGTGTGGCGCATGGTCGCGACCCGACCGGTCTTGCCCTCCCAGATCGGATGCCAGACCCTGGAGCGCGGCCTGTCGCGGGTGTCTACCGTGGCGGCCGTGCACCACACGATACGGCGTACGCGCTCCAAGAACTCGTCCCCGAACGCATCAAACGAGGAGATCGGCACGGCGTAAGGCATCCGGTCCTCCGTTTCTCTCGCAGGTCGGGCTAGTCGGCGGAGGTTGCTTCGCCCCGCGACGCGAAGTAGTCGTCCCGGCGGAGCGCGTAGTAAGGCTCTTCCGGGGCTGTCGGGTTGATGACCGCGGCCGGTTGCATGCCCAGTTTCTCCAGCACCCGCAGCGAGGCGGCGTTCGGGCGGTCCGCCCCGGCGATCACGCGCCCCAAGCGGGCCTCCTCGAAGGCGTGGCCCAGGCACGCCCAGGAGGCCTCGGTGGCGATCCCCTTGCCCCACGCCTCGGGATCGAGCTCGTAGCCGAGCTCGGGCTCTTTCATGCCCGCCAGACGCACGAAACCGCAGAAGCCAAGGAGTTCCTCGTCGCCACGCCGGCGGACGCCGAAGAGGCCGATGTCCTCTTCGGAGAACATGCGCGTGCTCTGTTCGATCAGGTCCCGGATACCCGCCTCCAGGACCGGCTGATCGTCCCACAAATACCGGCGCACGGCCGGCTCGTTGGAGATGCGGTGCAAAGCCGGCGCGTCGCCCCCGGTGAGCGGCCTCAGCGTCAGGCGATCGGTCTCCAGCACAGGATCGGATTCCAAATGGCTCATCCTCGTCTCCCCGGGCGCGTCTCATGTGGGTCAGCGGTCACGACGCCCCCATCGGCTCAACCCACTGCGACCGCCACTCGGGCGGCGGGAAGGGGTCCGCAAAGTAGTGGGTCTCCCTGACGACCTTGCCGCCGCCAAACTCGACGAGGGCGACCACGTACACCGGCCGGCCGTCGTAGCGGATCACGTACTCGCTCACCCCGAGGTCCCGGCGTGGGATCATTCGTCGCATCTCGAAC
The DNA here is from genome assembly GCA_963769655.1 of uncultured Rubrobacteraceae bacterium. Taxonomy (GTDB): domain Bacteria; phylum Actinomycetota; class Rubrobacteria; order Rubrobacterales; family Rubrobacteraceae; genus CAVYMT01. The sequence continues at coordinate 286,951 of CAVYMT010000010.1, forward strand.
GCTACGCCGGCCGGATACGCCGATCTCAATGCCAGGAGGTTATCCTTGCCCCGAACACGCTCTCCTGACTGCGGCCACTCGACTACGACCGCATCGTCATACCACTCGTGGGCGCCGGCAAAGTCGCGCGCCTGGATCTTCGCCCACTGCTCGACTATGAGCCTTCGGACCTCGTCCTCGTCCGTCTCGTCCTCTGCTTCGGCCTCCGGCCCGCCTGCGCCAGCCGCGGATGCTGCGGGCTCTATCCGCTCGACCCACCGGGCCCGCCACTCCGGCGCCTCGAACGGCGCGGCGAAGTAGCGGGTGTCGCGCCAGATCTTCCCGTCGCGCAGCTCCAGGATGGCCGCGCCGTGGGAGACCTGATCCCCGTAGTCGACGATGCTCTCGACTATCCACAGCCCGTCCCTCACGAGCACCCGGCGTATCCTGATGCGCGGCGGGTCAGCGTTATCGGGGAAGCCCTCCTGGAACTCGCGCATCTTGTCCCGGCCCCGGAAGCGCTCGCCCGATTGGGGCATCTCCATCACGTAGTCCTCGTGACGGATCTCGTACTCCGCTTCGGGACTGAGATTGGTCGCTAACGCGGCGAGGAAGCGGGTCGCTTCGCGTTCGTCCATCGCTTCGAGGTTGGAGATCTGATGTTCTTTCATTGCTGTCTTTCCTCCGACTTGTAGTGAATCGTCTGAGAAGATCCAAGGCCCGATCCCGAGGCGGACACCGGCCTACTCCGACTGCCCCTGGGTCGGCATGACCCCCAGCTGCTGTAGCATGCCGAGGTCGTCCCTCACCGCCCAATGCTCGGTTATCTTGCCATCCACGACCCGGAACCAGTGCGACTGCTGGGCGGCGAAACGCTTGCCCGTCGGCGGGATACCCATGAGCTCGCCTTCGTGCGTGCCGCTGCAGTTTCCGCGTACCGCCACCGTTTCGTCTTCCGCGACGGCGTCCTCGATGTCGAAGCGGTGGTCGGGGAAGACGGAGCAGAGCCACTCCAGTGAGACCCTGGCCCCGGCGCGCTGCCATGCGGCGGAGGCCGCGTGGTTGAGGTAGTCGGACGAGACGAGCTCGTCGGTGGCGTCGAGGTCGTGCCGGTTCCAGGCCTCCTCGATGTACCGAAGCACCACCGCCTTGTTTTCTTCCGCAGACGTCGCGGCTTCCTCCTTCCAGGTCATGCTACCGCCTCCAGGATCGCTGCGACAGACCGATCTACGTCTTCTTCGGTCGTCGACCAGTTGGAGACCGAGATCCTCATGGCCGCCTTGCCTTGCCAGACGGTGCCGCCCAACCAGCAGGTCCCGTCCTCCTGAACGCGTCGGATCACCCCCCGCGTCCTGGCGTCGTGGTCCCCAACGGGGTCCAGGAACCGCACGAGGACCTGGTTCAGAACGACATCGTTGAGAACCTCGACCCCAGGCTCCCGAGCGAGGGCATCGGCGAAGCGTCTGGCGTGGGCGCAGCAGCGGTCCACCAGATCCGCGATGCCCCGGCGGCCGAGGGACCGGATCGCGGCGTACACGGGGAACCCCCTGGCGCGGCGGGAGGCCTCCGGGTTCCAGTCGAACTCGTCGCGCTCCCTACCTTCTTCGGAAGGTACCAGGTAGCCCGCGCTCGCCGTCATGGCGGCCTTGTGGTCGGCCGGATGGGCGCAGAAGATGAGGCCGGAGTCGTAGGGCACGTTGAGCCACTTGTGGGCGTCCGTTGCCCAAGAGTCGGCGCGCTCGATTCCGTCCACCAGCGGGCGTGTGGCCGGGCTGGCTGCTGCCCACATCCCGAACGCGCCGTCAACATGAACCCAGGCACCGGCCTCGTGCGCCGCGTCGCAGATCTCCGCCAGCGGGTCGATGGCCCCGGTGTCGACGTTGCCGGCCTGCGCGCACACTATGGTCGGCCCCGGAGCATTCGGCGAGCACTTCTTCGAGCAGGTCGGGCCGCATACGACCCTGGTCGTCCGCGGGGATCGGGCGCACGCAGGAGGTACCGAGCCCCAGGAAGCGCAGCGCGCGGTCGATGGTTATGTGACGCTCCTCTCCGACGACGACCCTGATCGGCGGAGCGCCGACGAGACCGGCGGCCTCGACGTCCCAGCCGGCGGCGGCGAGCACGTGGTGGCGGGCGGCGGCGAGACCCGTGAAGTTCGCCATCTGGCAGCCGGTGACGAACCCGAAAGAGACGTCCTCGGGCAACCCGAAGAGTTCGACGAGCCACGCGCCACACGCCTCCTCCGCCACCGAAGCCGCCGGGGAGAGGGCGTAGAGTCCGGCGTTCTGGTCCCAGGTCGAGGTCATCCAGTCTACGGCCAACGCGGCCGGAAGTCCGCCGCCGACAACGAAGCCGAAGTACCGGGCTCCGGCGGAGGCCACGAGACCGGGTTCGGCCCCGTCGGCAAGGTCGGCCACGACCCGGGCGGGGTCACGCGGCCCTTCGGGGAGCGGTCCGCCGAGCGTCGCGCGCAGTTCTTCGACGGTCGCGGTAGGCGCGACGCCGCGCTCCGGCAGACCTTCCAGAAACCCGGCCGCGCGGGCGGCCGTCTCGTTCAACAGCGACCGCATCCCCGGCGGCGCCGTCTCTCGGATCTCTCGCATGGCTTCCTCGCTTTCGGACCGCTCGGTCAGGTTCTCGTCGGACGGGCGGCGGCTATCTTGCGGGCATCTCGGTGCGCTGCGGCGAATCGTCCGCAAGCAGAAGTTCTTCGGCCAGTTCTTCCGGCACGGTGAGCATCGCGTCGTGCCCGGTGGCCAGCTCGCGGTATCGCCAGCCAGGCTCGTCCTTGTAGCGCGTCGCGAACGGGACGAAGCTGGGCGCGAGCGGCCCTTTGGTGCAGTGGACGTAGGTGCGGGGCAGGGACGCCGCCGCGGGGCTGGCGAGCCGGACGGGCTGCTCGAAGGTGCGCAGGGGCTGCGGGGTGAGCCTTTCGGCCAGCCAGCGGGCCCGAGGCTCGTCAGTAATGCCGAGGGCTTGCGGCGGAGGAGCGGACACGCGCCAACCCTCGCCCCGTTCGAGCGCGCCCTGACGGTAAAGGTCGCGGCGCTCCGGTCGCAGCAGGTCGAACAGCGATTGGCCGTCCTCCGGCACGAAAGCGTCGAGGAAGACCAGACGCGAGACCCGTTCGGCCGCGTGTTCGGCCACCCCCGAGATGACCATGCCCCCGTAGCTGTGGCCCACCAGGACCACCCCGTTCAGGTCCTCGAAATCCAGAACGCCGACCACGTCCCGAACGTGGGTGTCCAGGCCGATCCCGGGTTCGAGCAGGTGCACCCGCTCCCCGAGGCCGGTGAGCGTGGGCGCGAAGACCTCGTGGCCCGACGCGCGCAGCAGCCGTCCGACGTCCCGCCAGCACCAACCGCCGTGCCAGCCGCCGTGAACCAGCACGAAGGGCCCCTCGCGCATCCCGCTCACGGCGTCTCCGAACGCTGGTCCACGATGCGAACCGCCTTGCCTTCGCTGCGTCGGATCGTGCGCGGCGCGACCAGTTCGACCTCGACCGTCAGGCCGAGCGCGTTGCGTAAAACCTCCACGGTCCGCGCCTCGAGCGCGGCCGACCGGTCCGGCCCGGAGGAGGCGGATGCGGTCTCGACGCGCACCCGAAGCCCGTCCTGGCGGTCGGGACGGGTGCTCAGCAGGATCTGGTAGTGCGGCGCGAGCCCCTCGATGCCGAGCAGCGCGTGCTCGATCTGGGACGGGAACACGTTCACCCCGCGCACGATCATCATGTCGTCCGTCCGCCCGAGTACCTTCGTCATGCGGACGCTTGTCCGGCCGCACGGGCATGGCTCGCGGTTCAGGCTGGTGCGGTCCCGGGTGCGGTACCTGAAGACGGGGAACGCCTCTTTCATCGGCGCGCTCAAGACAAGCTCGCCCACCTCGCCGTCGGGGAGGGTATCGCTGGTCTCAGGATCCACGATCTCCGGGATGTAGTGGTCCTCCCAGACGTGCATCCCGTCCCGCTGCTCGCAGGTCGAGGCTACGCCGGGGCCGATGATCTCCGAGAGGCCGTACTGCTCGTAGACGGTGACGCCCATACGCTCCTCGATCTCGCGCCGCATCGGCTCTGACATGGGTTCCGCCCCGAGCAACGCCGCTCGGACGGGCGCGGCGCGGAGGTCCACGCCCTCGGCGTCGGCGACCTCGGCGATGTGTAGCGCGTAGGACGGGGTAGTGGTAAACGCCGTTACCCCGAAGTCGCGCATGAGCATGACCTGACGCGTGGTGTTGCCGACCGCCGTCGGGACGACCGTCGCGCCCACGCGGGTGGCCGCGTCGTGGAACCCGAGCCCGCCGGTGAACATCCCGTAGCCGTTGGCGTTCTGGAAAACGTCCTCCTCGGTGACCCCGGCGGCGGCTAGGCCCCGCGCCAGGACGTCCGCCCACAGCTCCAGGTCGGCCCGAGTGTAGGCGACGACCGTCGGCTTGCCCGTGGAGCCGCTGGACGAGTGGACGCGGACGACGTCCCGCATGGGAGCAAGGAGCAGGCCAAAAGGATAGTGCTCGCGCAGGTCGTCCTTGGCCGTGAACGGTAGGCGTCCCAGGTCGTCGAGGGTCCGGATGTCCTCCGGCCTCACCGCCGACAGCCGCTGCCCATAGAATCCTACGTCCGAGGCTTGCATCCGCTCCAGGCAAACCCGCACGCGCTCGATCTGCAGCTTCGTCAGCCACTCGCGCGGCATGGTCTCGGCCTCCGCGTCCCAGTATGTTCGGGTCGGACTAACCATGGCTCCTCCGCTCCAGCCAGGCCCTGCGGGCGGCCCGGTGCTCGTCCGATGAGATCACGGCCTGCGCCGCCCGGTCGAACTCGTCCAGGAACCGCCCGAACTCCACGTCGTACGCGAGGTTCGAGAGCCGCTTGGACCAGGTGATGCTCGGTCGCGGCACCTCCGCGTAGATGCGGGCCCAGGCCTCCAGCTCGTCGGCCAGGTCCCCGGTAGGGACGACCTTGTTGACCAGCCCGATGCGGTGGGCCTCTTGCGCATGGATGTTCTGGCCGCTCAGGATCAGGTGCCGAGCGTGGCCCATGCCGATGAGCCGCGGCAGCCTGAACGTGCTCATGCCGGGGATGAAGGCCTCCTTCACGGCGGGCAGGCCCAGGACGGCGTCCTCGGTCGCGATGCGCACGTCGCAGGCGATGGCGATCTGCAGCCCACCACCGATGCAGTACCCTTGCAGGCCACAGATCACCGGCTTCTCCAAGGTTTCGAGGGCGCGGAAGGCCCGCTCGTTCTCGTGGAACCACTCGAGGGGGATATCGCCCCGTCCGAGTCGGGTGAGGTTCATCCCGGAGCAGAAGGAGCGACCCTCGCCGGTGACGAGCACGACGCGTACCTCGGGGTCCTCGCGCACCTCGCCGAGGGCGGCGACCATGTCCTCGGGCCAATCGGGCCCCATGGCGTTCAACACCCGCGGCTCGTTTAGCCGGATCTCCGCGACCGCTCCCCGCTTGAGCAGCTTTATCCTGTCTCGCTCGTCTCCCGGTTGCTCCATCCCGCGCTCACCCCTTCCGGTCTATCCCAAAGAGCCCCTTGCCCGCGCCCAGCAGGTCTCGGGGATCGAAGGGCTCGGCCTTCAGGACGGGACGGCCTCTCTCGTCCCACCAGTCCTTGCGGGGCCGGTCGTAGTACAGCTCGATGCCGTTGCCATCGGGGTCGTGCAGGTACACGGAGACCGTCGCCCCGTGATCCTCGGCGGCATCGATCGGATAGTCGTGGTCGATGAGGCGCCGCACGGCGTCCGCGAGACCGTCCCTGCCAGGATAGACGATGGCGAAGTGGTACAGCCCCGTGCGCCCCGGCGGCGGAGGCTCTCCACCCTCGCTCGACCAGGTATTCAGGCCGATGTGGTGGTGGTAGCCCCCGGCGGACAGAAACGCCGCGCCTGGCAGGCCGAGGTCGGGCCCATAGGCCGTCACATCGAAGCCGATAACGTCACGATAGAATGCGGTCGCCCTCTCCAGATCGGCCACGCGCAGGTGCACGTGCCCGATGCGGGCATCGGGGTTGATCCCTGACCGGCTCAACTCTTTCTCCTCGCGATACTTGGTTCCTTGACGTTCCCGGCGTCGTCTACCATCTTTGCACGTTCACCGCCCCGACGGCCACATCCTGGATCGCAAACCTCCCCGGGGAGCACCCCACTTTCTTGTCGAAGTGCGCTCGACTCGTGGCTGTAGCCGGCTCGGAGGGCCGGTTCACCAACGCCCTGCAATCTAGTGCCGACGCTCCGTCCGATGGATGGTGTGTCTCGTCTTGTCCCGTCCGGCGTTCCGATGCCTCGAGGGCATCTGGCCGTTGATGGTACCGGGACCCGGCAATTGGGGCGGGGGCATGACGCCCACGGGTACCGGGACATAGTCGCTCACCTCGTGGGGCTTGCGCGCCCACGCTCCTACGAGGGTCGGGAAGGAGATCACACCGCCCCCGTCGACGACCTTCTCGCGGAGCCGCGCCTCTAGCGTCTCGACGCCCATCTCTTCCGCGGTCGTCACGCCGAGCCCTTCCATCATGGGGAGCACGCTGCGGACCGTGGTTGCCAGGTAGCGGTAGCCGGCAAAGCCGGGGCCGCCGCCGACGGGCCTCTCCGCGCGCATGCGCGGGGCTGGCAGGCCGGCCTCGACATAGGCCGGGTACAGCTTGAAGCCCATCTCCATCTCCGTTCCGGCGCGGCGAAAGGTCTCCACGAGGAGGTCGACCGTCCGCTTCCAGAGCGGAGCGTTGGGAAAGGAGAGCACGGGATCGGCCATGTTCCACTCCTGGAAGGCGACGATCCCACCGGGACGCACTTGCCCGCCGACGCACCGGATGACCTCGACCGGATCCGCGAGGTACTGCAAGACCCACCGGCCGACGACGGCGTCGAAGGGTTCGTCGAAGGTGAGATCCCTGACATCCCCCTCGACGAAGCGCACGTTCTCGAGGTTCATCGCGAGGGCCCGCTCCCGGGCGCGCCCGATCGCGAGCGGGTCCCTGTCGACGCCAACCACCATACCCTCGGGGCCCACGAGCGACGCCGCCAGGAACGAGACGTCCCCGACACCGGAACCGATGTCCAGGACCCGCATCCCGGGTCCGACGCCCGCGTCCACGAACAATCGCTCGGTGAACCCCCCGAAAATGCCGGCCTGCTCGATCAGGCGTTGCCGCTCCTCCTCGGAGTGCCCTAGTACGTAGACCGCGTCCTTCTCGGGCTTGTTGCTCAAGGGCGTTCTCATCTTCGGTTTCCTTCCTTTTTGGATGTGGGAGCGCGCTTTACGCCCCCACATCTGACTACATTCGCTGCTCGCGAGGCCCTACGGCCTCAGCGGTGGGAAGTCGGCGCAGAGGGCCTGCGCGAAGAACTTGCTGGAGGTGCCATTGTCCTGGAAAGAAGCGGACCACTCCCGCGAAGAGAGCGGACGACTGATGTTCATGTCGTCCTGGATGTCGGTCATGCTGCCGCCCCCGCCGCTCAGCAAGTTGTCTCCGTTGTCGCAGGCCGCCGTAACGGTGATGACGCCGCCGCCCCCGCTGCCCTGGGCTTCCCGCTGCACAATGTAGGACTTGCCGGAGAAATAGGCGCTGGCATCCTTGCCGTCGAGCTCGTCGGCGTCGGCCGCCTTGCCGTCGCTGGCCAGGAACGCGCCGGCGTCCTTGCCGTCTAGCTCGTCGGCGCTGAGGTTCGTCGCGGTGCCGGCCTCGGCGTTGACCCTCAGCGGCGGGTTTGCAGGCGCGACCTTCAAGGCGAGCGCCGAAGCCGGGGCGCCCTTGGCGCCGGGAGAGCCGTTCTCGACGCTCAGCAGCGCACCGTTCGCGCTGCCCGTCAGGGTGGTGAGTGTGTCCATCGCGTTGCGCTGGCCCAGTTTGAGGGGATCCCCCGGCACCGCGGCCAGCGCTGCGGTCCCGAGGCCAAGCACCGCGGCGAACATCACCACCAGGCCAAGCATCGTGGCCGTGCCCCGTGCCAGCCGGAAGGCTCCCGATAAACTCTTCGATACAAAGTCTGTCATTCTTCGACCTCTCATTCCCGTTCGAAAAGGGGCGCGTCGCGCTGGCCTTTGAGGGCGACTAGTAGCCGCCCCTCGTCTTTGCTACCTCTTGCCTGGCTTTCTCAAGGCTTACGCGGCCTCGGCGCGGGCGTGCGCCGCTAGGGTCGACGGTCCGTTGGCCGGCCCGGCATCGCCGTTTGCGGCAGACAAGTGTTCGGGTTCCATGGGAGAGACGACGCGGGCGTCACCGCCACACAGCCTCAGGGCTTGCTCGACGGAAGGGGCGGTCACCCGCGTTCTCACGGTCGCCGCCCCGTACCTCTTCTCCACGGTCAAGGAGATCATTGACTTCGCCTTCGCGCGTCCGTTTACCTAGCCCGAAACCGGGGAGCCGAGGAGGTCAGCGACGCGCCTCTGACCGGAGAGGAGTCCGGCCCCGATCCAGGCCCACCCAAGACCGGCCACTGCCTGCGTCGCCGGGAGCAACCACGCGGTCTGAGCGCCGAGGATTGCGGCCATCGCCGCCGCGAAAAAGATCGGAGAGGATATCAGGACCAGGACCGCGCCCCCACGCCGAAAGGTCCCAGAGCGCACGGCGGCCACACCGAACATCGCAGACCCGACGGCGAGCAACAGGCCAACGGGGAGCGCGATGTCCGTCTCGGTGATTACGCCGGCCACGCCGCCGATGGCGAGGAGGGTGAACGCGGCGACGCTCACGTCGGAACCGGCACGGCCAAGCGTCCCGAACGCCTTGGAGCGGCGGGCGTAGGGATACAGAACCATGATGCCGACAGCCAGCAGCGCGGCCGCCAGCGCACCGAGCAGCTGCGGACCCTGCGCTAGCAACAGCGTCGCCCCGGCGCTCCCGGCCAATAGCAAGCCCCCGATGGCCGTAGCCGCCGCGCCGCGGCGGACCCAGTCGGATTCCTTCGAGATCATCGCGTCTCCTTCTGGAAGATACGGGCCAAAGGATCCGGCCCGCGCGGTCCGGCTCTCCTGAGGATCCCGCCTCGGAAGGTCCTGGGAAGCCGCGCTTTTTTGGCTCCGGGTCAGCACGCCGAACGCTATGAGGGCACCAGGCTTGGGCATCGTGCTAAGCTCCTTTTCGCTGCTGGACAGATCGTTTCTCGGGCGTCTCTCTCACGGCGCACCAACCCTCTTCGTTGGCGGGGCAGTCGGGCGCCTAGGCGGCCGGCATGCTCCTTTCGCTTGAGCGCCGGCGTGCCTCCTCAAACACGTTATCCCTCGCATCCGCCGGGAGCCACGACAGGTGGTCCAGGTGGCCGCAAGATCCACACTCGAGCGCCGACCTTCCGTCGGCGTCCATGACGGGCTTCCTGTCCTCGATCTCGCCTGACCGGCCGCAGTAGCAAACCTCCTGCATGCCGTTCACCTCCTTTGGCCCCTGGGGCCTAGCCTTACCGTCGGGTAACAGCATGGGCCAGTCCCAGGACCTTGGCATCGCGAGGATTACGCAATCCGTCGGGGAAAAATGTCCGGTAAGGCTGCGTAGTACGGATGAACTAGACCGTTCGCGGTAGGCGATCAGCCATCAGTTCTGCGGGCCTTCTGGCCGACCGCTGCTAGGTGGCCGCCCTAGATCAGGCCGCGCTCGATCGCCGCGCGGCTGGCGGCGATCCGGGAACGCACGCCGAGTTTGCGGTAGATGTTCCTGAGGTGCTGGCCGACGGTTCGGGGGCTCAGGTACAGCCTTTGCGCAACCTCGGGATCCGAGAGCCCTTCGGCCACGAGCCCGAGCACTTCGGCCTCGCGGTCGCTCAACCGGGTTCGCGGCGACACAGGGTCCGGCGACTCGTCGGACCCCGGCGCCAGCGCCAGATGGAGGATGTCGTCGAGCGGCGTCCCACATCCCGCCGCCCACTCGTTCGCGAAGGCGTCCTCGCCGATGCCCGCCCTCGAGTCGGAGATCGCGCGGTCCAGGTTGTCGCGCTCGACCGGCGGCACGGGGTCGCCTAGCTGCTCGCGCAGGGCGTCGGCCGCCCCGAGCAGCCGTCCAGCCCGCGCGAAGTCCCCGAGGTCCGCCGCGAGCTCCGCGAGCCCCTCGAGCAGGCTGGCCATCCGCCACCTGTCGCCCAGGTCACGGTGCAGGGTCAGGCTCTCTCGGAGCAACTCCGCCGCCCGTTCGAGACGGTACTCACGGCGCGCGATCTTGCCAAGCCCGTCCAGCGCCCACGCGACGGTCTCCCTGTAACCGCCCTCCCGCGATAGCGATAAGGTCTCATCGAGAAGTTCGTCCGCGCGGTCGTGCTCGCCCCGGTACAGCGCCGCCGTCCCCAGGTTCATCAGCGACCAGGCGACCCCCTCCCCGTCCCCGAGGCTCCGGCTCATGCCGAGGGCCAGGGCGCACAGCTCGGTCGCGCGGTCGGGATCCCCGCGCAGCCAGGCCACGAAGCCCAGGTAATTCAGCGACTGCGCTATGCCCCAGTCGTCGCCCAATTCCCGCCAGAGCGCCAGGCTCTCTTCGTGGCGGGACACCGCTTCCGCGTAGCGGCCCTGCTCGCGGGCTATGCTGCCCAATAGCTGTACGGCGCCGGCCACACCCTTGGAATCCTCGAGGATCCGATAGAGGGTCAGGCCCTCCCCTATCCTCTCTTCGGCCCGGGCGTATCGAGCCTGCAAGAACGCCAGGTCGCCGGCCGCGGTCAGGGCCCTGGCCCGGTGCGAAGATCCGTCGGCCCCGGAAAGGGCGAGCGCCGCTTCCAGCCACCCGCATCCCTCGTCGTAGCGACCGCGCAGGAACCAGTACCACCACAGGGCGCCGGCCATCCGAAGGGCCCCCTCGGCCTCGCCCGAACCCGTATGCCAGCCGAGCGCCGCCCTGAGGTTCCCCGTATCCGCGTCAAGTCGCCCGAGCCACGCGCCCTGCTGGGCGCCGAAGAGCTCCGGCTCGGCCTCTTCCGCGAGCCCCAGGAAAAAGTCCGCGTGGCGGGCCCCGATGAGCCTTGCCTCTCCCGAATTCTCCAGTCGCTCCGAAGCGTAGCTCAGCACCGTTTCGAGCATGCGGTAGCGGGTCTGCTCGCCGCGGTCCCCGACCACGACCAGGGATTTATCCACCAGCCGGGAGAGCAACCCCAGGACCTCGCTCTCCTCGAAGTCCTCACCCGGGCAGACGGCCTCGGCCGCCTCCAGTGAGAATCCTCCCGCGAACGTCGAGAGGCGGCGAAACAGCGCCTTCTCCTCGGCGGACAGCAGCTCGTGGCCCCAGTCCATCGTAGCCTTCAATGTCTTGTGGCGAGGCACGGCGATCCGGCTGCCGCCGGTGAGCAAGAGGAACCGATCGTCGAGGCGCGAGGCGATCTGGGCGGGCGCCAGCACCCTGGCCCTCGCCGCCGCGAGCTCTATCGCCAGGGGCATCCCCTCGAGCCTCTCGCAGACGCGCGCCACCGCGGCCGTGTTCTCCGGAGTAAGGGTAAAACCTGGCGCGACGGCCGCGGCCCGCTCCGCGAAGAGCCGAACGGCCCCGAAGGCCATGGTGTCGTCGAGATCCGCGTCGGTCTGGGGATCGGGTAGAGAGAGTGAGGGTACGGGCCAGGCCCGCTCGCCCGCTGTGGCGAGGGCTTCGCGGCTGGTCGCGAGTATCTTCAGCCCGGGGCAGGAACGGAGGAGCGTGTCGGCGAGGTCGGCGCAGGCGTCCACAACGTGCTCGCAGTTGTCCAGCACTAGAAGCGTCTGCCCGGTCTCCAGGTGGTTCGCCAGCTCCTCCGTCGGCGAGACCCCCAACCTCAAACGCGCGCCAAGGGTTCGCGCCGCGGTCTCCGGTACGAGTTCCCCGTTCGAAATACCGGCAAGCTCAACGAGAAAGACCCCGTCATCGAAGTCTTCTGCCAGGCCGGCAACCTCGAGCGCCAGCCGCGTCTTGCCGCAGCCGCCGGGCCCCGTGAGCGTGACCAACCGGCTCGAGGCCAGCAACGTTCTGACCTCCGCCAGTTCCCGCTCGCGCCCAACGAAGCTGTTGGCCGGCAACGGCAGGTTTCCCGGAGGACGCCTCCGCTCTTCTTCGACTTCGCGATCTCTGACCGATTCTCCTGCGGCGACACCCATCACCCTGCGCTCGCGCTAGCGACCCGTGCGCCACAATCCTGTCCTCCAGGGAACTACCGCGCATCGTCTAAACGCGTGATCTTTGTGTACGGTAGATGGGGGGGTCGGCGGCGGGGCGCTACCCCGGCATCTTGTCCGGCGGCAGCACCTCCATGTACTTCTCGAGGATATCCATCATCCTGTGCATCTCTTCGTCCGATGGCGGGCCTTGCGGCACGGGCGGGTCGTGCGGGTCCTCGATGGGCTGCCCGATCTCGCGCATAAAGTCCTCCATCACGGCAGGCGTGTGGATCGCGGTGAACTTGCCCGCGATGGAGCCGACGTTCTTGAAGTTGTGCCACACCATGGAGGGTATGGAGACGGTGTCGCCTGCCCCGACTCGGAGCGTGCTCATGGCGCCGTCCGCGTCCAGCGTGCTGACTTCGAACTCTCCGTACTGGAAGAGGAAGACCTCCGAATACGCGTGCCGGTGCAGGACCGGGGGACCGCCCCCCGGGGGACGGCGTTCTCGAGAACGAGCAGCTCGCCGCCAGTGCTCCGTCCGGACGCCTTGACGGTGGTCACGTCCGCGCCGATGAGCCAGTGCTCCTCGCCTCCGGCCCTGGTGATGTTGATGGTGTTTGTGGTCTGCATGAGTGTTCCTCTCTGTCGAACGATCTGCTGCGTGTTCTTCGGTCCGGCTAGGCCCCCATGCCGAATCGGGCCCTGGCCTCGGGAATGCGCTCATCGTGCCAGGTGATCCCGTAGCGATCGCCGAGCTCGGCTCGGCTCCTCCGGTGCTCCTCCTCGTCGATCTCTCCCGAGGCGAGCTTCGACGCGATCTTTTCGTACTCGTCGAAGTAGCCCTCGAGCCCGCCCGGTATGACGATCCCCACGACCCGCACGGTTTCCGAGCCCGCGTTGTAGAAGGCGTGGGGTACGTTGCGCGGCTTGAGGACGTAGGAGCCGGCCGGGGCGACCACGACCTCGCCGCCCACAAAGCTCGTCAGCTCGCCCTCCAGCACGAAGTCGTACTCGTCCTCGCGGGCGTGGGTGTGCGGGGGAATCATCTGTCCGGACGGGAGCCCCCACTCCTCGATCGTGAGCGAACCGCCGGAGGCCCCCGCGGTGATCTTGTGCGTCATGTCCAGGACAGGCAGGTGCGCGCCCTCGCCCGGGCCTATTAGGATCTTGTTCTCTGCCTCCACGTCCTTACCTCCTCCGGTCTCGCAGGCGGGAGCACCTGTCCCTGGAGGGCGGCGGGTCCCCGGCCCGCGCGGGCTCGACCCGCTCGCGGTCCTCGCGGACCCGGCGCGCCTTCTCCACCTCGTGCATGACCATCAGGTAGTCGTTCATCCAGTGCATTCTGATCTCCTCCGGTTCGAGGATCGCCGGCCCCTAGACCTGGATCTCCTGCAACTCGGGATCGGGCACGCGGTCGTAGGGGTACGGGTAGGGCATCCTGTATCCGAGCAGCCGCGCCACGTCGGCGAGCGGCGTGAAGATGGCTCGCTGCACCGGTAGCGGCGGCTGGACGATGTACGCGAAGTCCTCGCCGTAGTGGCGGAAGATGAGCGCCAGCCACATCAGGCCGGGCAGCCCCGTCTTCGGGCTCACCTTCCCGTCCATGGCGAGCCCGAAAAAGGACTCGAAGAACTCGCCGGACTTCAGCGCCGGCCGATACTCGACGGTCGCCACACCCTCTTCCTCGCCCGCGTTCCACCACGCGTGAGGCGTCCCCATCGGGATCGTCGCGCTCTCGCCCGCACCGACCTGGCGCTCTTCGCCGTCCACGACGAAGGTGAAGGTGCCGGAGTGGATCTCGAAGCTCTCCTCAATCTTCGGGTGGATGTGCGGGGCCGCCACGAAGCCGTGGGGCTTCACGCGCAGCTCGTGCGTCGCGTATTCGCCGGCCGTGTCCTCCGCCGTCTCGAGGAAGGTGAGCATCTCCCCCGTCACTGGGTGCTCTATAACGTCGCCACTTTTTGCCATGACTTTCTCCTTCGCAATCCGGTTTGTCTGCCGCGTGCGGGCGCAAGCCCTACATCGGGATCACAAACAGCCGCGCGTAGGCGACGAGCGACGCAAGCCCGAGGAGGACGGCGGTGACTATCACCGGCGGTATCTCACGCCGCGACGCGTGGAAGACGGTCGCGCCAGCCATGATGGGCATCAGGCCAGCCGCCGCCAGCGGGGTCAGCCAGGGTAGTATCCCGGTCAACCCCGGCAGGATGAGCCCGAATGGGGCCAGCGATCTCGGCCACGTAGATGAACAACATGAACCCTTCGGGTAACGGGTTCTGTTTCTTGATCTTCCGCACCGCCTCCGGCGGGAAGAGGAAGAGCAGACCGTGCGCCAGAAAGACGGCCGCCAACAGCCCCTGTACGATCCAAACAAACGTATTCATGATCCTTCTCCTCTCGGATATCAGACTGTTCTGGCCCCACCACCGCGCGATGCGGCGTGGGTGTTGCACCGCTCGCTAGAGGTACCTGGCCTCCAGCTCGCGGTCGATGCCCTTGCGCCGGGCTCGCTTTGCCAGCAACCGGAACACCGGCTCGAGGAGGGCGAACGCGCCGGGGAGCCGCCCCTCGCCCCACTCGAACAAAAGCGCCGTGTGGTAGAGGTTCTTCGGCAGCCCGTTGGCGTTGGCGAGCCCGTCGGCCGCAAGGCCGTAGGCGACCGTCAGTGCCTTCTCGAACCCGCTGTGGCCTGGGCGAAGTTCGACTAGGAACGTGGTCGGCTCGGCGGTCGCGTTGTGCCAGCGGTGCAGGGTGTCGGTCGGGGCGACGGCCTTCTCTCCCGGGTGCAGGATGCGCGTCGACGCGCCAACCCGCACCTCGAGCGCGCCCCGGAGCACCTCGAAGTGCTCGTCGTATGTCTTGTGGTAGTGGGGGGTCACGCCCCCGCCGGGTGCGGCCTCGATCTCTATCAGCGTCCGTTCGCCACCGGATTCCTCGCTGGTCTGCAGGAAGGTGGCGGTGTCCTTCTGCACGGGGTTGTAGATCCTCCGCCCTCTGGCGGCCGCGGTCCCGATTTCCCGGCGCTCCATCATGGTATCTCCCGTTCCGTCCATGTCATTCCTCCTCGCCCAGCGCGTACAAAACCGCGTCGCTGGCGCTGTATTCGAGCTGTAGAAGTTCTTCCAGCTCCCTGGCTTCTTCGCGCTCGCTCTCGACGAGCACCCTGTCGAACCTCGCAAGCTCCTGGATCGCGCGTTTGTAGGCGGCGATCTCCGAAGCACTGTTCATGACTACGCCTCTCCTTCTGTGGTGGGACCATCCATCTGCCCTTCTCTGGTCGTCTCGTTCGCCTTCACACGTCCTCCTTGGGTCGAGGTGTGGCTCCCGGGTTCGCGTCCGTCGGTCTTTAGTGGCCGGGCTCCATCCGGTCGCAGACGAAGTCGCGCGTCGGGTCGTAATCCCGGCCGTCGACCTCCTCCGTTCGCGGCCCATAGAGGTGCACCGAGACGGCCACCTCGGAGCCCGGGTTGGACACCCGGTGGATGCCGCCGTTGCCAGGCAGCACCGTCGACGCCCCGTCCTGCGGGTCCCACGCGAGCTGCCAGGACTCCCTCAGGTGGGCGTGGCCGGGCGTGGAGCCGTCGTCCAGGCGCTCGTAACGCTCTTCCAACACGGAGCCCGCGGCGCAGTGGTAAGCGCCCCACGAGGAGTGGTCGTGGATCCTGGTTCCCGTCCCGGCGGGCCAGACAAAGACCTGCAGGGAGTACGAACCGTCTTCGGCCTCGTAGCGTCGGGCCACGTACCAGTCCTTCGCCCCCCGCGCCTCTTCGAGGATGGAGGGGATCTGGGCCCACGCGAAGACGGGATCCCTGATCAGGTCCGTCAGGAAGGCGGCGGCCTCTGGCAGCGCCGCCTCGGTGGGAAGCGCGCAGATCCCGCGCAACTCGTCCGCGCTGCGGCCCATGACGGTCGCCCCGGGGGCTTCCGGCAGGGCGACGGGGACAAGCGTAGCGCGCTCCCCAACGCGTTCGCGGTTGGCGGCGGCGTGGGGCCCGCCAAACCGGCTTACCGGCGCGGCGTTCCTGTGCGCGCGTCGTGGGTTCGACCGACCGCCGCGTTGCCTGCTGTGATACATGCCGTTTCCTCTCACTCAGTTCCGTGTCCGGTGCGCCCGCCGCCGGCCTTCAATGGCCTCGGCCCACGGGAGAGCACCCGCAAGAGATGCTAGGACCGGGAGAGGACCTCTTAATCGGTAGATCTACGCAACTTGCAGCGAAAACGCGATGATCGGAGGGTAGGCAAAGATGCCTAACGCAAATGCGTTAGTCAGTTGGTACTAGATGGGAGGCGCGCAGCGCCTCCCGCGAGTAGGGAGTAGCGAATAGGAAGCCAACTACTCCCTATTCGCTACTCCCTACTCGCTAGAAGGCCCTATATCAGGCCGAGTTCCAACGCGCTCTTGGCGGCTGCGGCGCGCGAGGGTACGCGCAGCTTGCGGTAGATGGAGCGGAGGTGGTGCCCGACCGTGCGCGGGCTGAGGGAGAGCCGCTCGGCGACCTGGGCGTCGGTGAGCCCCTCGGCCACGAGCTGGAGGACTTCGACCTCCCGCGCGCTGAGCTCGTGGGGCAGGGAGACGGGCCGGTTGTGTGGGTCCGGCGTCTCTTGCGCGGCGAGCGCGACAGCCTCTTCCAATGCCATCGCCCGTCCCCACGCCAGGGCACCCTCGAAGCCTTCCTCGCCAAGCCTGGTGCGCGCCGCGAGGGCTCGCTCGTCGCGATCCGGCCGCTCCACAGGGGGGATCGGGGTAGAGATCTTCTCGCGCAGAACCTCCGCCACGCCGAACAGGTTCGCCGCCCGTTCCGGAAGCCCCCGCGCCCCCGCGGTCTCTGCGAGGGCCTCGAGCACGCTGACGATACGCCACGTGTCGCCGAGATCCCGGTGTACCTTGAGGCTCTCGCGGAGCCTCTCCTCCGCCCCGGCGGTATCGCCCCGCCGGCGGGCCGCGACGCCGAGCTGGTTGAGGGACCAACCGATGCCCTCCTTGTAGCCGGCCCGCCGCGAGACGGCGAGGCTCTCCTCCAGCAGCTCCTCTGCCCGGCCGAGGTCATCGCTATACAGGGCCGCTGATCCGAGGTTGATCAAAGCCCAGACAACCCCCTCCGCGTCCCCGAGACGCCGGAAGGTGGCGAGGGTCTGAGTGCCCAGCTCCACAGCCCGGTCGTACCTCTCCTGCAGCCACGCCGCGAAGCTCAGGTAGTTGAGCGAGCGGGCGATCTCGCGCTCGTCTTCGAGCCCGCGCCACAAGGCCAGGCTCTGTTCGTGGAAGGCCTCCGCCTTCCCGTAGAGGCCGCGCTCGCGCGCCACGCTGCCAAGCACTTGAAGCGTGGAGGCCTCGCCCCGTGCATCGCCAAGCTCCCTGTGGAGCGCGAGGCCATCTTCGAGCCGTTCCTCGGCGCGGCCGTACTCGCACCGCAACAGCGCGAGCACCCCGGCGCCCGTGAGCGCCTCGGCTCGTGGCGCAGACTCCGAGGTCTTATCGATCGCCAGGGCCTCTTCCAACCAGCCGGCCCCCTCACCGTAGTACCCCCGCAGGTAACAGAACTGCCACAGGGCCCCGGCCAACCGCAGCCCCACGTCCGCGTCGCCGGGCGTCGCATCGCCTGAGGCCAACGACCACTTGAGCGCCGCCCGGAAGTTACCGAGCTCCCCCTCCAGGCGGTCCAGCCACCCTTCCTGGCCTGGTCCTGCAAGCTCGGCATCAGCGCGCTCGGCGAGCTCCAGAAAGCTTCGGGCGTGGCGACCTCGCGTCCGCGGCTCCTCTCCCGAAGCGTGGAGCTTCTCTTGCGCGTACTGGCGCACCGTCGCCAGCAGCCGGTAGCGCGCCTCGCCCTCCCGCTCCACCACCATCACCAGCGACTTGTCCACCAGGCGCGAGAGCAGCAACAACACGTCGCCCTCGGCGAGTTCGTCCCCCGCGCAGACCCTCTCCGCATCCTCCAGCGCGAAACCCCCGACGAACACCGAGAGGCGCCGGAACAGCGCCCGTTCCTCCTCCGGCAGCAGCTCGTGGCTCCAGTCCAGGGCGCCGCGCAGGGTACGTTGCCGCGAGGGCGAGGTCCTGCTCCCGGCCGTCAGGAGACCGAGGGCGTCGTCGAGGCGCTGGTAGATCTGCTCGACGGACAGGACCCTGACCCTGGCGGCGGCCAGCTCAATCGCCAGGGGCATTCCCTCCAGCTTCGCGCACACGCGGGTGACCGCCGCGGCGTTCTCGGCGGTGAGCTCGAAGCCCGGCGCGGCGACGGCGGCGCGCTCGACGAAGAGACCTACGGCCTCGTAGCGCGCGAGGCCGGCAGGATCCACGATCTCCTCCCCAGGATCCGGCCGCGAGAGCGGCGGGACGGGCCAGGCGGTCTCCCCCGCCACGTCGAGGGCCTCCCGGCTCGTGCACAGGATCCCGATCCCAGGGCAGGAACGCAGGAGGAGGTCCACGAGGCCCGCGCACGCCTCCACGACGTGCTCGCAATTGTCGAGGGCCAGGAGCAGATCCCCGTCCCCGACGTGCTCGACGATGGCCTCGGCCGGCGAGAGCCCCGGAGCCTCGCTCACGCCGACGGCCGCAGCGACCGCTTCGGGGACGAGCGTCGGATCGGAGATAGGGGCCAGCCACACCCAGCACGCGCCGTCTTCGAAATCCTCGGCGATCCGGCCGACCGCCGCCATCGCCAGCCGCGTCTTGCCGCAGCCTCCCGGCCCGGTGAGCGTGAGCAGGCGCGTCGCGTCCAGGAGCTCCTCGATCTCCACCAGCTCCCGCCCGCGTCCCACGAAGCTGGTGAGCTGCAGCGGCAGGTCGTCCAGCCCGTTACCGCGGGCAAGCGCCGGTCCTGAACCGCTCCCCGTGCGACGCGGCGTAGTCATCGCTGTTAGCCTCGGCTCCCGTTTCCGATCGTGCCCAACGTGTAGCCCTGAGGCACAGGGTAGCGCGTAGACGATGGGGTCGCATCACCCGTTCGTCGTATATCTGGGCCGAACCCGCTCCGCAAGCGGACCCCGTTACAGGAACCGCACCTCTCGGAAGCCAAGGGTCTGGACGAAGGCCCTGATGCTGTCCTCGGCGTTACGCTCGGCGCTCTCGAGGATGCTGTTCTCGCGGGCGGCCCCCTCGACCTTCTCCTCGGCCCTCGCGCGAGCCTCCTCCACCAGGTCGTCGTCCGGGCGCAGGTTCAACGGGCTGAGGTCGCGATCAAAGACCCGGGTCTCTCCCTCGTCGAGGCTGACCGAGAGGATCTCGGCTTCGGGCAGGCGGATGGTCACGCTGTTGCCGGAGACCGTCACGTCGTCCTCGCCGAGCTTGGCGAGGTCAACCCCGGCCTCGACCTCACCGGCGGCGACGACCAGTACCTTCTCGCCCGAGAACAGACGCTCCAGGGAGTTCCCGCCGTTCTCCCTGGTAACGATCACCGACTCGGTCCAGCGCACGGTTGCGAGCTGGTCCAGCTCCCTGACGCCCTCGACGACGACAGGTCCGGCCTCGGTCCGGGCCGGCTGCTCGCGCAAGAGCGGCCCGAGAATGGGCGCCTGTTCCATGAAATCGAAGCGTCCGATCCCGACGCCCAGGGCCACGCTGACGAGCACGATGACGAACGCCAGGACGAGCGTCGTCCCGAAACCGCCGCCCTTTTTGCCCACGATACGCCTCCGCTACTGGAATACCGACCGAGAGATTCTAGCACCCGGGTCGCAAAATCCGGCGCACCGCCCGGCCGCCGCCTACCGGAACACTGGCAGGATCTCTCTCGCGTAGAGGTCGAAGAAGGCCTCCTGGTTCGGGCCGATCTGCTGCACGTACACGTCGTCGTAGCCGGCCTCGGCGTACTGGCGGATGGTCTCCAGGTGCGGCTCTGGGTCGGGCCCACAGGGGATGGTCTCGGCGATCATCTCCTCCGTAACGAGCTGCGTGGCCTGCCTGAAGTGGGCCGGAGTGGGCAACACCTGGGCCAGCTCGCCGGGGAGCGCCTCGTTGGGCCAGGTGCGATGCGCGATACGGCGGCACTCCGCCGCGTCTTCGCCGTAGCAGACCTTGAAGGCCCCGTGCGCCGGTTTGTCGCCGCCGCCCGAGGAGCGGAACATCTCGAGCATCTCCGCGTCGGGGGAGACGTTCATGTACCCGTCCCCCACCTTGCCGGCCAGCCGGGTCGCCTTCGGCCCGAAGCCCGAGACCAGGATTGGCGGTGGCTCGTCTGGCAGCGTATAGAGCCTGGCGTTCTCGACCGCGTAGTGACGGCCCTCGTAGTCCTTGGTACCGCCCTCGAAGAGCAGCCGCATCACCTCTATGGCCTCTGCCAGCATCTCCAGCCGCACGTCGGCCGAGGGCCACGCGTCGCCGAAGATGTGCTCGTTGAGGGCCTCGCCGCTACCCACACCGAGCCCGAACCGGCCCTCGAGCATGACCGCCGAGGTCGCCGCCGCCTGCGCGATGATCGCCGGGTGGATGCGCAAGGTAGGGCAGGTGACGGCCGTGAAGACCGGCAGGCGTTCGGTCGCCTGGGAGAGTCCCCCGATAACGCTCCACACCAGCGGGCTGTTGCCCTGCGCCTCGACCCAGGGGTGGTAGTGGTCCGAGATCCACAACGACTCGAACCCCGCCTCCTCAGCCATCCGGGCCTGCTCCAGAAGCTCCAGCGGCCCGAACTCTTCGCAAGACAGAAAGTACCCGATCCTCGGCATGGAAACCTCCTCAAACTACGGGCATCGGACGAGAAACGATCCGATACTTACCCCCTGCCCGAGCACGATAACCCCACGACGCTTGAGAGATCCTGCCGACCTTACTCTTCGCGCTCCAGCACAGCTTGGTACCCGGGTACTCGCGTGTCGCAGGATC
Organism: uncultured Rubrobacteraceae bacterium; assembly: GCA_963769655.1. Classification (GTDB taxonomy): domain Bacteria; phylum Actinomycetota; class Rubrobacteria; order Rubrobacterales; family Rubrobacteraceae; genus CAVYMT01. The sequence continues at coordinate 307,791 of CAVYMT010000010.1, forward strand.
GGCTCCCTTCCCGAACGTGTCACCCGTCCTCGCAGCTGGCGCTCCCGCGCGGTGCAATCGCAGCGCCTCCCAGTGCTTCGCTCGAGCAAGGTCGCGGCCTCAAGCGCGGCACACTTACACCGATTCATCGCCGGGTCATTGCCACGAGGTTCGATCTTGTAGGAAAATGAGCAAGAACGACATGGAGAACGGGATGTGTCCTCCTGACTCTACAAGCATGACGAGATCCAGGGTGCCGGCGGACGGCGAGTTCGAGGCGGTCAGAGTATGGTTGCTTGGCGGCTTCCAAGTGTCCGTGGGGTCCAGGGTGATCCAGTCCGACGCCTGGCGCCTGAAGAAAGCGGCGAGCCTGATCAAGCTGCTCGCCCTCGCACGGGGTCACAGCCTCCACCGCGAACGGATAATGGACCTCCTCTGGCCAACGCTGAACACGAAGGCGGCCTCGAACAACCTGCGCCAAGTCCTCCACGTCGCGCGCAAGACCCTCGAGCCAACCCCGTCTACCGCCTCCCGCTGCCTGAAACTTCAGGGTGAGCAACTGGTCCTGTGCCCGGCGAGGCAGCTCCGGGTGGACGTCGATGCGTTCGAGGAATCCGCGACGACGGCCCGGCGCGCCAGGGAGCCTGCAGCGTACGGGGTAGCGCTCGAGTTGTACGCTGGCGAGCTATTGCCGGGTGACTGCTACGAGGGGTGGGTGGAGGGTAGGCGGGAAGAGTTGCGGCAACTTTACCTCGCGCTCCTCGTCGAGCTGGCCATGCTCCGCGAAGAGCACGGGCAACTCGAGCCGGCCATAGAAGCGCTCCGGCAGGTAGTCTCCGAAGAGCCGGCCAGAGAAGAGGCACACGCCGGCCTTGCACGCCTGTACGCCGTTACGGGGCAGCACCAGGAGTCGATCCTCCAGTACGAGCGGCTGCGGGAGCTCGGCGCCGAGAGGAGGCACCCCTACGAAGAGATACGGGCCAGGAGGTCACCAGCGATTCCTTCACCCCCCGCGGGCGGGACCCTGCGGACCCCGCCCGGCACAACCTCCCCGCCTCACTGACCAGCTTCGTGGGCCGCGAGCGCGAGATGCTGGAGGCCAGACGGCTGCTCCTCATGACCCGGCTCCTGACCCTAACTGGCGCGGGCGGGTCGGGCAAGACACGCCTCGCCCTGGAGGTGGCGCGTAGCCTGGCCGAAGCTTACCCGAGCGGGGTGTGGCTGGTGCAGCTTGCGGGGCTCTCGGAGCCTGGGTTGGTGCCGCAGGCCGTGGCGGCCACGCTCGAAGTACGCGACCAGCCGGGCCGCCCCCTTCTGGACATACTTATCGACGCCCTTCGCGACAAGGAGATGCTGCTCGTAATGGACAATTGCGAGCACCTGATCGATGCCGCCGCGAGTTTCGTCGAGGCGCTCCTCCGCTCGTGCCCGCGCCTCAGGGTGCTGGCCACCGGCCGGGAGTCCCTGGGTGTCCGGGGAGAGGTGGTCTGGCGGGTGAGCCCGCTCTCGCTGCCGGATGCGGACGGAGCGTCCAGGATCGAGAGCCTTAGGAGTTTTGAAGCGGTGCGGCTCTTCGTGGATCGCGCCCGTCACAAGCTGCCCGCCTTCGAGCTGACAGACGGGAACGCCGGCGCGGTCTCGAGGGTGTGCTGGAAACTGGACGGGATACCCCTGGCAATAGAGCTCGCCACGGCGCGACTTGGATCACTGACGGTGGAGCAGATCTCCCAGAAGCTCGAGGATTCCCTGGATCTGCTGGCCGGCGGCCGTACCCTGGAGCCTCGGCAGCAGACCTTGAGGGCGATGCTGGACTGGAGCCACGAGCTGCTCACCGAACCGGAGAAACGGTTGTTCGCCCGGTTCTCGGTGTTCGCGGGCGGCTGGACCCTGGAGGCCGCGGAAGCGGTCGGGGCGAACGAGGGGATCGAGGAAGACGACATCTTGGATCTCACCTCTCGTCTGGCGGACAAGTCGCTGGTCGTGGCAGAACCGTACAGAGCCGGCGAGACGCGCTACAGGCTTCTGGAACCCGTGCGCCAGTACGCGCGTGAAAAACTCGAAGAGTACGGGGAAGCCGACACCGTCCGGGGTCGTCACGCAGCGTACTTCCTCGCGCTAGCCGAGGAGGCGGAGAAAGAGTCGGACAGGCCGAGCCATTTGAGGTGGTTGCCGCGACTCGAAACCGAGCACGATAACCTGCGGGCGGCCTTGGGTTGGTCGCTAGACGAAAACGATGCCGATTTGGGCCTGCGGCTAGCGGGAGCGTTGTGGTTGTTCTGGTTCACGCACGGACACTCCTCCGAGGGATGGGGGTGGTTGCAGAGAGGTATCAACCTGGGCGGGTCGAAGGCGCCAAGGGCGAAAGCCCTCAGCGGGGCCGGCTGGACAGCCCTGTTCCAGGGCGACGCCGGGACGGCAAAGGAACTTCTCGAAGAAAGCGTGACCCTGCACAGGGAACTAAAGGACGAGGAGGGCCTAGCATCCTCCCTCAATTTCTTGGGATTCGTTGCGCTGCTGGGAGGAAGGGAGGACATACCCGTGGCGGCGCTGCTGGAGGAGGCGCTGGCGCTCAAGCCGCGGATCGAAAACGGCCATACGATCGCCAATACGCTAGTCTTCGCCGCCCTCGACGCGTTGCTCCTACGGGGAGATTGGGAAGAGACGGTGGCGCTGCACGAGGAAGCCCTGGCGCTGTTTCGCAAGATTGATGACAGGTGGGGCATGGGCCTGTGCCTTACCAACCTGGGGTTGATAGTTGCGGCCATGGGACATAATGCTCGGGCGACGAGGCTGCTGCGGGAGCTCATGCACCGGTCGCGAGAGCTGGGCGACAAGTTTGGCAGCCAGTACTCCTTCTTCGGGCTGGCGTGTGTGGCCGACTCCGAGGGTCGCACGTCTCGTGCGACCCTACTGTGGGCGGTGGCGGAGGCCATACGGGAAGCCGCCGGTTTTCGACTCCCCCACGCAGCGCTGCTCGTCATGCGGTACGAGAACCGCCTGGCCGGCGCGCGCGCCGCTTTGGGCGAGGCGGCGTTCGAGGAGGCGTGGGAAGCAGGCAAGGCGATGGCCTCGAAGAGGCGATGGCGTACGCATTGTCGGAGTACGAGACCGTCCCCGGAAGACCGCTGGAGCCATCCGTCGAGCTCACTTCCCGCGAGCGGGAGGTGGCGCTCCTCGTCGCCCGAGGCCTCACCAACCGCCAGATCTCCGCCGAGCTGTCGATCTCGGAGCGCACGGCCGCCAACCACGTCGGAAGGATCCTCAAGAAGCTGGGCCTCCACTCGAGGGCCCAGATCGCTACCTGGGTCACCGAACAGCATCTGCCAACACTCGACCCCGAGTAGGGTTTCCAGCTTCCCTCAAACGTTCACCCGCTCCGTCAACATCGCCGTCTCTCCCGCCCTCGCCAACAGCGGCAGCCAGAGCGTAGCCACGCTCGACCCCAGGGCGGACCTCGCCCCGGGTACCACCTACCAGGTGCTGATCGTCGCCGGCAGCTCCGGGGTCAAGGACGTCGACGGCAAGGCCCTTGGCAGAAGGGTGAGTTGGACCTTCACCACCGCCGCGCCGCCGGACCCGCCAGACCCCGCCATAGACTCCGGCCCGACGGGCACCGTCTCCGGTCGCACGGCCGACTTCTCCTTCTCCGCATCGAAGCCGGGCTCCACGTACCAGTGCAGCCTCGACGGCGCCCCCTTCGCCGAGTGCGTCTCGCCAGCGAGCTACGCGGGCTTGGCCGACAGGGAGCACATCCTCAGGGTCAGGGCCACCGACGCCTCGGGAAACACCGATCCCACCCCGGCCAGCCGCAGCTGGACGGTGGACGCCACCGCCCGTAGCGTGGTCGGCGTCTCTCCGGCGAACGCGGCGACAGGCGTTGCCCCGAACACTGACGTGGTGGCCACCTTCTCGGAGGCGATGGATCCAAACACCATCACGGACCAGACCTTCACGCTCACCGAGCAGGCCTCCCCAAGCCCGGTCGCGGCCGCTGTAAGCTACGACGCCACCACAAACGAAGCCAGGCTCGTACCCAATACCGTTCTGGCCCTGGGCACGACCTACACCGCCACCCTCACCACGGGGTAAAGGACTCGGTGGGCAACCCGCTCGCGCAGGATCGCAGCTGGACGTTCACTACCAAGTCGCCTATCGAAGTCAGGCCTTCGCCCTTGGACTTCACGCCCGGCTTTTCAGCCTGTACCGGCACCATCACCAAAACGGTGACCATCACGAACACGGGAGCGAGTCAGGTCGACCTATTCCCCAGCGTCACGAGGGCCAGCTACTCGGTTGCGGACGACGTGTTGCGCGTAGCGCCGGGTGAAAGCCTCGACTTATCCGTAAGCTGGACCGCGGCTGGCGCCATTAACATTAAGTACAGGGACTCAGGTCGCTTAGAGCTAAAGGACGCAGACGGCAACTTCATAGCCGCAGGTGACTTGACAGCATTCGTTTCCTGCCCCACCGAGGGATAGCCGAGCAATACTACGGGGCGTCGATGTAGCGTAGAGAGGCAACTTCGATGCTGCCTCTCCTCCCGTGCTGCCCGCCGCTCGTCGGCAGGAGGAGCCATCCGTCGTGGGCAGGGACAACTTGCCCGCCCCGAGGACCAGCTTCGTTGGGCTTGGGCGGGAGAAGGTCGAAGTCAAGAGGACGGTCGCCATGAGGCGGCTGGCCTCGGAGCCCCACGGCTTTACGCGCGGCGGGCCTCGAACGTGAAGACCTCATCCGCGCGAGACGGCCGCCTCCCGTGCTCGTAGGAGGCGGAGACCACCACGTCCGAGAACCCGACGTCCCGCAGCACCAACCCGAACTCCTCGACCCCGTACCACCGCAGCGCGAAGCGCTGCGGTCTCGGTACCGCAAGAGTTCGCCATCGCGCCACCGCTCGTAGCGGAGGTGGGCGACGGTGTACTGCTCGAGGAAGTCCACCTCCACGAGCTTGCGCTCCAGCGTGATCGTCTCGCCATCGGGTGTCTCGTAGGAACTCGTCGATACGGCGCCGGTGGTGAACTCGGTCTGCAGCTCGATGTCGACGATGAGGCGGCCGCCTGGCACCAGGTGGTCGCGGAAGCGCCGTAGGGCACCGATCGACTCCTCCCGCCGCTCGATGAGCAGGAAGGAGCCCGCGGGGACGATGACGGCCTCGTACCTCTTGGAGAGGGAAAGCGTGCGCATGTCCCCCTCGTGGAGGACCGGGTGGAGCCCCCACTGGGCGCAGCGGGCGCGGCAGACCGCCAGCATCTCCGGCGAGCCGTCCACCCCTTCGACGGTGAGCCCGGCCTCCAAGAGGGGGATGAGGACTCGGCCGGTCCCGACCGCTGGTTCGAGGATCGGTCCGGCGCACGAGCGTAGCCTCTCCGAGTAGAACTCCACGTCACCGAAGGAGTGGCCGATCGGCTTGTCGATGTCGTAGACCTCGGTGGCCAGTCTGCCGTAAGAACCCAGGCTCACGATTCGCTCCTTCCTGAGGCGGGCACCCCAAGCGTACGCGATCTGCAAGCGCGTCCGCCAGCTCCGCCAGCTCCCCGTCCTTCGATTCATCCGCGGTTGGTTGACGGGTGCACCAGTCTCGTAAGATAATGAACAAGAGCGACGTTGGGGATGGGATGTGCCCTCGTGGCGACTTTAAAGGCGTAGCAAGTTCCGTGGCCCCCGCGCCAGAGAGGCCGGAGGTGTTGCGGGTATGGTTGTTGGGTGGCTTCCGTCTGTCGGTCGATTCCACCACCATGGACAACGATCGGTGGCGTCTGAGGAAGGCGGCGAGCCTGGTCAAGCTGCTCGCCCTGGCGCCCGACCACCGCCTGAATCGAGAACAGGCCATGGACCTCCTGTGGCCCGACCTCGGCAGGAGAGCCGCCTCCAACAACCTGCGGCAAACCCTCCACACTGCGCGCAAGGCTTTCGGCGCGGCCGGCTCCCGCTACCTGACATCCCAGGACGAGTCGCTCGTGCTGGGCCCTAAAGGCGACCTCTGGGTCGACGCTCAGGCCTTCGAGGAAGCCGCGCGCGCCGCTCGGCGCTCGCAGGCCCCGGCGGCCTACCGCTTGGCCCTCGAGCTCTACGCCGGGGAACTGCCCGAGGACCGTTACGAGCCGTGGGCGGAAAGCCGGCGGGCGGACCTCCGGCGTGTGTACCTCGAACTTCTGGATGACCTGGCCGGGCTCCACGAAGCGCGCGGGGAGTACGGCCCGGCCATCGACGCACTCCAGAGCTCGGCGGCGGAGGAGCCGCTCAACGAAGAGGCGCACGCCTCACTGATGCGTCTCTATGCAGTTTCCGGCCGGCAGGGAGAAGCCCTCGCGCAGTACGAACGGCTCCGGGAAATCTTCTCCACGCAGCTGGATACGGAGCCCGGCGAGGCGACCCGGCGCCTGCGCGAGGACATAGCCGCCGGCAGATATCCACCGATCCAGTCGGCCGCTCCTCAGCCTGGCGGTCCCCCGCCTCGGGAGCCATCCGGCACGGGCAAGCACAACCTGCCCGCCCCCCTTACCAGCTTCGTGGGTCGCGAGCGTGACCTCGTGGAGGTCAAGAGGACGCTGGCCATGACGCGGGTCCTGACCCTCACGGGCACGGGAGGTTCGGGCAAGACGCGGCTGGCGCTCGAGGTGGCCCGAGACCTGATAGGGGCGTATCCGGACGGCGTGTGGCTGGTGGAGCTCGCGCCCCTCTCCGAGCCGGGGCTGGTCGCCCGGGCGGTAGCCGGGGCTCTGGATGTGGCGGAACGTCCCGGCCAACCGCTGGCTCACACGCTCGCGGATGCCTTGTGGCCCAGGCAAACACTGCTCATCCTGGACAACTGCGAGCACCTCGTGGATGCCGTGGCGCGTCTGGTGGACGAGCTCGTGCGATCGTGCCCGAACCTTCGGTTACTGGCCACGAGCCGCGAGGCGCTGGGCGTCTCCGGCGAGTTCAACCGGCCCGTATCGCCCCTCTCCCTTCCCGACCCCGGGCGGCCGCCGACGGTCGAGGAGCTCGAACGCCACGGGGCGGCGCGGTTGTTCGTAGAGCGAGCGCTCTACCGTCCGTCGGCCTTCGCGTTGACGCCCGAGAACGCGGGGGCGGTGGCGAATATCTGCCGGCGGCTCGAAGGTATACCGCTGGCCATAGAGCTCGCGGCGGCGAGGGTAGGGGTGCTGGCGGTCGAGCAGATCTCCGAGAGGCTCTCCGACTCCCTCAAGCTCCTAACCGGCGGTGGCCGGACGATGCAGTCCAGGCAACAGACCCTGCGGGGTTCGCTCGACTGGAGCCACGCGCTGCTGAACGAGCCGGAACGGGAGCTGTTCGGTCGACTCTCGCAGTTTGCCGGAGGATGGACCCTGGAGGCCGCCGAAGTAGTATGCATTGGGGGAAGCATCGAGCAAGACGAGGTCCTGGACCTCCTCGGTGGCCTGGTGGACAAGTCGCTCGTGGTGGCCGCGGGCACAGGCGGCGCATCACTCTACCGGATGCTCGAGCCCATCCGGCAGTACGCTCAGGAGAGACTCAAGCAGGGCGGCGAAGCCGAGGCGGTCAGGCGTCGGCACGCGGCCTTTTTCCTGGCGCTCTCGGAGAAGGCCGAACCGGAGCTGGCCGGTCCGCAGCAAAGGCTCTGGGTGGAGCAGCTGGACAGGGAACACGACAACCTGCGCGCGGCGCTTTCGTGGGCGCTGGAATCGGGAGAGGGCGAACTCGGGTTGCGGTTCGGCAGGGCGCTCTGGCGATTCTGGCACACCCGCGGCTACCTCGGCGAGGGGCAGAGGTGGCTCGAAGAAGTTCTCGCGGCCAGCGACCCGGCACCGACTCCGGCCCGAATAGAGACGCTCGAAGGCATGGGGTGGATGGCACAGTTCGAAGGTGGCGCTGAACGAGCGGAAGCGACGTACGAAGAGATGCTCAACCTGTCTCGGGATCTGGGGGACAAAGGATACATCGCGACCGCCCTGAACAGCCTGGGGACCCTGGCATTGGCACGAGGCGACAACGAGCGGGCAACGGTGCTGCTCGAGGAGAACCTGGCGGTGCTCCGGGAGATGGAGGACGAACCAGGCACGGCCACGACGCTCAAGAAACACCACGCTCACAACTTGCTGGGTGCCCTGGCAATTAACCAGGAGGGCGACTACGCGCGGGGGGCAGAGCAGTGGGAGGAAAGCCTGGCATTGGCCAGGGAAGCGGGAGACACCTATCGTGTCGGAACGACCCTCTCCAACCTGGGGTACGTGGCGGTGATGCAGGGCGACCATGAGCGGGCAACGGGGCTAGGCGAAGAGGCCCTGACTCTCGCAGCTCGAACTTGCCCATCAGAGACCCAGCCCCTTCCCCAGTCGTGGCAGCGCTTCGCGCGCCAGTGGTACGTCGACGCCGAGCTCGTCGGCGAGCGCGATCGCGAAGCGCGAGGTCCTTCTCCCCCAGCGCCCGCACGTGGTCGAAGACGCCGTGCCAGAAGTCGTCCGGCGCGATCGGCGCCGTGGTGTCGCGGTGCATGATCGCGCCCGGTCCGCCGGTGATCGCGTCGGTGTGCCGCACGACGTCGCCGAGGGCGACCAGGTCGAGCCCGGCCGCCTCGGCGAGGCGCTGCGCCTCGGTGACGGCGGTGAACGCGACGAAGTGGATGCAGGTTGCGCGCCAGCTTCATCCGGGTGCCGGCCCCGAGCGGACCGGCGTGCACGACCTTCGACCCCATCACGTCCAGGGCCGGGCGCGGCGGCCGCGAACGCCTCGTCGGAGCCGCCGACCATGATCGCCAGCGAGCCGTCGGCCGCGCCCATCGGGCCGCCGCTGACCGGTGCGTCGAGCGACGGTCGAGCCCGCGCGCCTCGCAGCTCGGCCGGCGTGTCCGGCGCGACCGTCGAGTGGATCGACGAGCACCGGTGCCGGCGCCGACGGCCGTCCTCGGCCACCGCGCGCACCTGGTCGTCGTCGCGCACCATCACGCAGACGACGTCGGCGACCGTGGCCAGCTCGGCCGACGCTGGCCGCGGCCTTCGCGCCCGCGGCGACCAGCTCGGCGACCGGGTCGGGCGCGACGTCGTAGACCCGCGAGCTCGACGTCGCTCCGCGCGCGGCGCAGCCGCAGCGCCATCGGCTTGCCGATGTTGCCGAGCCCGACGAACCCGACCCGGTCATCGCATGGTCAGAGCCGGAACGTCTGGCCGCCGTCGACCGCCAGGATCTGGCCGGTGACCCACGACGACTCGTCGGAGAGCAGGAACAGGCAGCGCGCCGACCATGTCGTCGGTCTGACCCATCCGCTTGATCGCGAGCGAGTTGCGGACGATGTCCTTGGCCACGTCGCCGGCCTGGGTGCGGGTCGCCTCGGTGTCGACCGGCCCGGGCGCGATCGCGTTGACCCGGATGTTCATGCCGCCGAGCTCGTGCGCGAGCTGCTGGGTCAGGCTGTTGATGCCGACCTTGGCCAGGCCGTAGAAGCCGGAGTAGAGGTACGCCGCTGTCGAGCTCTGGTTGACGATCGCACCGCCGCCGCGCTTCTGCATCTCGGGTAGACCGCCCGCGTCATCACCAGCGCGCCGTCGAGGTTCACGCCCATGAACTTCTTGTAGTAGTCCCAGTCGACGGTGATCAGCAGGTCGAACTCCATCGCGCCGTAGATCGCGGCGTTGTTGACCAGGCCGTCGATGCCGCCGCAGCTCCTCGACGGTGCGGGCGACCAGCGCCTCCGCCGACTCCGCCGACGAGACGTCGCACGGCACGAACATCGCCGCGCCGCCGTCGGCCTCGATCTGCTTGGCGACCTGCTGCGCCCGCCTCCTCGTTGAGGTCGGCGACGACGACGCGCCGCACCCTCGGCGGCGAGCGCCCGTCGCGTAGGCCTCGCCGATGCCCTGGGCCGCGCCGGTGACGACGACGACCTTGTCCTGGAATCGCATGTCTCGTCTCACTGTCTCAGGCCGGCTCGGCGATCGGTCTTGGTCTCGAGGTACTCCTCGAAGCCCGGCCACGCCCATCTCGCGGCCGAGCCCGGACTGCTTGTAGCCGCCGAACGGTGCGTCGGGGCTGAACCACACGCCGCCGTTGACCGCGAGGGTCCCGGTGCGGATCCGCCGGGCGACGCTCTTGGCGCGCTCCAGGTCGGCGGAGTCGACCGAGCCGGACAGGCCGTACGTCGACTGTCGTTGGCGATGCGTACGGCGTCGTCGTCGCCGTCGTGCGGGATGACGACGAGCACCGGCCCGAAGATCTCCTCCTGCGCGAGCGCGCGACGGAGTTGTCGAGGCCGGCGACGACCGTCGGCTCGACCCAGAAGCCGGCGCTGGTCGAGCGACCTTGCCGCCGGTGACGATCCGGCCGCCCTCCTCCTCGGCGAGGCGCAGGTAGCCCTCGACCCGGTCGCGCTGCACCTGGCTGATGACCGGCCCGCAGATCGCGTCGGGGTCGGCCGGGTCGCTGACGCCGATGGACGCCATCGTGGCGGCGGCGACCTCGACCGCTTCGTCGTACTTCTCCCGCGGTACGACGAGGCGCGTGGTCAGCGCGCAGCCCTGGCCGGCGTGGATGCAGGCGGCGAACGCCGTGGCGCCCGCCGACGGCGGCGACGTCGGCGTCGTCGAGCACGATCGCGGCGGACTTGCCGCCGAGCTCGAGGAAGACCTTCTTCAGCGTCGGCGCGGCGGCCGCCATGATCGCCCGGCCGGTGTCGGTCGAGCCGGTGAACGACACCATGTCGACCCGCGGGTCGGACGACAGGACCGCGGCGACCTCGTTGGAGCGCGGCGTCACGACGTTGAAGACCCCGGCCGGGATGTCGGTGTGCTCGGCGACGAACCGGCCCAGCTCGCAGGCCACCCACGGGGTGTCCGGCGCCGGCTTGAGCACGACCGTGCAGCCGGCGGCCAGCGCCGGGCCGATCTTGGCCAGGTTGATCTGGTTGGGCACGTTCCACGGGGTGATCGCGGCGACGACGCCGACCGGCTCGCGCACGCACCGTCCGCCGGGTCGGGATGCCCATCGGCTGCGGCGACGCCGAGGTCGGTCTCCCACTCGTAGGACTCCAGCAGGTCGGTGACCCACTTGAGGCCCTCGACCGGGACGTCGAAGCCGGCGGCGCCCATCATGAAGCCGGGCATGCCGACCTCGGCGGTGGTCAGCGCGCGGAACTCGTCGGCGTGGTCGAGCAGCGCCTGGTGCAGCTGCCGCAGGCAGCGCACCCGGAGCTCGACGTTCGTCGACCAGTCGGTCTCGTCGAACGCCCGGCGCGCGGCCGCGATCGCGGCGTCGACGTCGTCGGCGGTGCTGTCGGGCGCGACGCCGATCTGCTCGCCCCGTCGCCGGGTTGAGGATCGGGTACGACGCGCCGTCGCTCGCGCCGGTCAGCTTGCCGTCGACCAGCTGCTGGGCCGGCGGGTTGGTGATCGAGCTCATGCGTCCGCCTCCGACGGGCTTCTGGGTGACGTAGTCGCCGCGCTCGACCGGCGGCGGCCAGACCGGCGCGGGGATGTCCTTGCAGGTGGTAGTGGCCGGGCACGTCGTGGCCGGTGACCGACATCCGCTTCAGCAGCGTGTCGGGCGCCTTGCCGGCGCTTGACGATCTCCAGGAAGGTGTGCGCGGTCGACGGCATGTCGAACCAGTCGCGCTGCCAGGCGATCTTGAGCTTGCCGGCGTCGGCGCCGGTCGGTCTGCCGCTCGACGCCGAACCAGGAGCCGCCGATGCCGAGGATCTCGTACTCCTTGCCGGTCTCGTCGTCGACGATCCCGGACCGCTGCTTCCAGAAGCCGACGATCATCGCGTTCTGCTCGTCGATGACCGTCGCCTGGTAGTCGTAGTGCCAGCCGTCGAGGCCGTCCATCTCGATGCCGATCGCCCAGTCGCGGATCTGGTCGCGGCCGACGGCCATGAAGTGCTCGTCGACGGAGTACATCCAGCCGTAGGTCGCGTCCTCGGCGTACCACTCGGCCATCACCCGCCAGTCGCCGGTGCGCTCGGCCTCGCGGTTGATCGTCGAGCCAGGAGTCCCAGAACTCCTCGATCTCGGCGCGGGTCAGGGGTGGTCAGGTCACTCATCTCAGTCCTCTTCGATCGACAGGGCGAACGCCGGGCAGTACTTCACGGCGGTGGTCACGTCCTGGCGACGGGACTCGTCGGGGTGCTCCTCGAGCAGGACGACGACGTCGGCGTCCTCGTCGAACCCGAAGACGTCGGGCGCCTCGCCCTGGCAGAGCTGGTGGCCCTGGCAGATGCCGGTGTCGGCGACGACCCTCATGGCCGCTCGACCGCCGCCGGTAGCGGACCCGGCACGGCTGCTCGAGCTGGATCACCATCTTGGAGAAGTCGTCGCGGTAGGAGTCGAGCGGCTGCGCGGCCTCGAACTCGAAGTCGCGCAGGATCACCGAGAAGATCGCCTTCATCTGCATCATCGCGAACGCGTTGCCGACGCAGCGGTGCTTGCCGGCGCCGAACGGGATCCACGTCCAGCGGTTCTGCAGGTCCTCCTGGCGCGGGTCGATGTAGCGACCCGGGTCGAACTCGTCGGCCTTCGGGAAGTCCTCCTCGATCCGGTTCGACACCCGCGGCGAGGCGGCGATGCACGGTGCCGGCCGGGATGGTGTGACCGAGCAGCTCGAAGTCCTCCTGCACCAGGCGCATCAGGATGATCAGCGGCGGGTGCAGCCGCAGCGTCTCCTTGAGCGCCGACTCCAGCACCGGGATCGAGCGCAGCGCCTGGAAGGAGACCTCGCGACGCCGTCGGCGTAGAGCTCGTCGAGCTCGGCGACGACGTCGGACATGACGTCGGGGTGGCGGAGCAGCTCGATCATCGCCCAGGACGCCGTGCCCGACGACGGTGTGGTGGCCGGCGAACATCATCGAGATGAAGATGCCGGTGATGTCGTCGGCGGCCATGTCGATCGAGATGAGGACGTCGAGCAGGTCGCGGTCCTCCTTGGCGACCGTCCCCCGCGCCTTGCGGCCGGTCGATGATCGCCTGGACCAGCGCGACCAGCTGTCTCCCGCGCGGCGTCGCGCATGCGCGGAAGCTCTCGATGTCGGCGTACGGGTCGACGTACGCGATCGCGTCGGTGCCGTGCTCCAGCTGGTGGTAGGTGCTGCGGCGAAGGACGCGTCGAGCTCCTCGCGGAACGGCTTGCCGATCAGGCACGACGAGGTCGTGTAGATGGTGAGCTCGGCGAAGAAGTCGAGCAGGTCGATCTCGCCCTCGTCGCCCCAGTCGGCGACCATCCGGCGGATCTCGGCCTCGATCGTCTGCGCGTGGCCGCGCATCATGTCGCCGCGCAGCGCCTGGTTCTTCAGCATCTGCTGGCGCTCCTCGGGCGAGGCGTCGAAGACGACGCCCTTGCCGAAGATCGGCGTCATGAAGGGGTACGCCGCCGCCTGGTCGAGCACGTCGTCGGGCGCCCGGAAGAACGCCTCGTTGGCCTCGGCGCCGGTGACCAGGACGACGTCCTTGTCGGCCAGCCGGAACCGGCCGATGTCGCCGCACTCCTCGCGGACCCGGGTGAACAGGCCGATCGGGTCGACCCGCATCTCCGGCAGGTGCCCGGTGCCGCGGATGATCTCCGGCACCTCGGGGCTCTGGTCGTCGAGGACGGTCGAGACCTCGGGGATGCGGTCAGCTGGTCGGTCGTGGTCACGGCTTCCTCCACCGGGGCTTCGGGGTTGACGTCGACAGGGCTGAGGTGGACGCCGCGCGGTGCGCTGACGACCGTCGTGATCGCGTCGCGCGATGGCGCGGGCCTTGAGGAAGTGCGGAGTGGCGGGCGAGGCCCCACTTGACCCACTGGTTGAGCACGAAGCGCCGCCTCGTCGGGGTCCCAGTCCATGCCCATCTCGCTCCAGGTCGGGCCGGGGCGCACGATCGACGCCCGGACGCCGGTGCCCTCGAGCTCCATCTGGAGCGACGCCGACCAGGCCTTCGAGCCCCGACTTGCGTCGCGCTGTAGCCGCCCATGAACGGCCGCGGCCGGACGGCCACGTCGGAGGAGACGAACACGATGTCGCCGCGCTGCCGCTCGACCATCGCCGGGCACGAAGGCGCGGACCAGCCGGTGCGGGCCGAGCAGGTTGACGTCGACCTCGTCGCGCGAGCCGCTCGGCGGTGATCTCGAGCAGCGCGCCCGGGCCGATCAGCGCCGGCGTTGCTGACCACGACCTCGACGTCGCCGAGGTCGGCGGCCGCCTTGGCGGCGAAGTCGGCGACCGACTCGTCGTCGGTCACGTCGAGCGGGTGGGCGACCGCCTCTCCCCCGTCGGCCCGGATCGCGGCGGCGAGCTCCTCGCAGCGATCGACCCGTCGGGCACCGAGCGCGACCGGGTGACCGGCGGCGGCCAGCGCCTTCGCGGTCTCGGCGCCGATGCCCGGAGGAGGCACCGGCGACGACCGCCGGGCGGCGGGTCGGGCTGTTCGTACGCGCCCATCAGGCACCATCCGCTCCGGCGAACGTCACCGGCAGCTGGGCGAAGCCGCGCACGTTGACCGAGTGCACCCGGACCGCACGGTCGGCGTGGACCTCGAAGCGCTCGACCCGGCGGACCAGCTCGGCCAGCACGACCCGGGCCTCGAGCCGGGCCAGGTTGGCGCCGAGGCAGAAGTGGCGGCCGGTGCCGAAGCTCAGGCTCTCGCCGAGCTCGTCCTTGGACCGGTGGATGTCGTAGACTCGGCGGGTCGGTGAAGACCCGCTCGTCGCGGTTGGCCGAGCCGAGCAGCGAGCAGCAGCTTCGAGCCGGCCGGCATGGTCCGGCCGTGCAGCTCGACGTCGGCGGTGACGTAGCGGGCCAGCATCTGGGTCGAGGTGTCGTGGCGCAGCGTCTCCTCGATCCACGGCGCCACCAGGTCGGCGTCCGTCGGGGTGCGAGCACCGCGTCCCGCTGGTCCGGGTGGGCGGAGAGGTGGAAGAGCGCGTTGCCGAGCAGCTTGGTGGTCGTCTCGTTGCCGGCGACGACCATGAGGAACAGGAACGCGATGATCTCGTCGTCGGTGAGCCGGTCGCCGTCGACCTCGGCCTCGACCAGCGCCGAGGTCAGGTCGTCGCTCGGCTGCTCGCGGCGCTGCTTGACCATCGCGCCGTAGTAGGCGAACAGCTCGATCGCGGCCTCCATGCCGGCCGGCGGGACGTCGCGGACGCCGGCCTCGCGGTGCACGAGCAGGTCGGCGAGGCGTCGTACCTCGTCGCGGTCGGCGACCGGGACGCCCATCATCTCGGAGATGACGTCCATCGGGAGCTTGCCGGCGAGCTCGGCGATCCAGTCGGCCGCTCCCTGCTCGGCGTTGACCGCGAACATCCGCTCGAGGTAGTGCTCGGTGAGCCGCTGGACCTGCGGCTCGAGCTCGCGTACCCGGCGCGGCGTGAACGCCGGCCGACACCAGCTTGCGGATCCGGCGTCTGCGCTGCGCCGTCGAGGGCGAGGAAGGACATCACCCGATGCGCGTCGGGGTTCCACGCGCTGGCGTCGAGCGTGACGCCCATCCGGTTGGAGAAGGTCTCGTCGTCGCGGAACGCGGCGAAGACGTCGGCGTGCCGGGACAGCACCCAGAAGTCGTCGGCCTCGTTGTAGTAGAGCGGCGCCTCGTCCCGCAGCCGCGCGTAGAGCGGGTAGGGGTCCTCGTGGAAGTCGTAGTCGTAGGGGTCGAAGAGCAGCGGTGGCGGCGCTGCGGTCAGTCGGTCAGCGTCATCGGTTGCCTCCCAGGATCATGGCGACGACCGTGTCGAGCCGGTCGGCGAGCTCGTCGTACGTGATCAGGCCCATGCCCGGCCTGGAGGAGCGCGCCGGAGAAGGCCAGGACGAGCGCGTCGACGAGCTCCGGCGTGCTGCTCTCGCCGAGCGCCGCCTCGAACCGGGTCACGAACTCCCCACCGATCCGCAGCCGCAGCCGCTCGACGTCCGGGTCGCTGCCCAGCAGGGCGACGTTGGCTCCGGCGGCGACGTGCGGGTTGCGCTCGCACAGGTCGCTGAGCGCGCGGGTGACGGCCTGCACGCGCTCGGCGGCGCTCGCGGCTCCCGGCACCGGCGGCGTCTGGTCGACGATCGCGCGGTGGAAGAGCTCGGCGAACAGGTGGTTCTTCGACGCGAGGTAGGTGTACGCCGTCGCCGGCGAGACCCCGGCCCGGACCGCGACCTGCGGACGGTCAGTGCCTCGTGCCCGACCTCGCGCAGCTCGGCCAGACCGGCGTCGAGCAGTCGCTCGACGGTCTCGGCCTGGCGCTCGTTGAGCTGCTGGCGCGGCATGCTGGTCACCTGACTGGACACGTGTCCAACATAGGAGACGTTCTCGGCGGACGCAAGCACATTTCTGAGAACACGTTCTATGTTGCTCTGTCATGCGCAACGGAGTCGTCCTCTTCACGTCCGACCGCGGCATCACGCCGGCCGAGCTCGCCCAGGCCGCGGAGGAGCGCGGCTTCGACACCATCTACGTGCCGGAGCACACGCACATCCCGGTGCGCCGCGACGCACTGCACCCGACCGGCGGCGAGGAGCTGCCCGACGACCGCTACCTCCGCACGCTCGACCCGTGGGTGTCGCTGGCCACCTGCGCCGCCGTCACCGAGCGGATCGGCCTGTCCACGGCGGTGTGCCTGCCGGTCGAGTCGGACCCGATCACGCTCGCCAAGACGATCGCGACGCTCGACCACCTCTCCGGCGGCCGGGTCACCATCGGCGCCGGCTTCGGCTGGAACACCGACGAGCTCACCGACCACCACGTCCCGGCCGGCAAGCGACGCACCGTGCTCAAGGAGTACCTCGAGGCGATGCGGGCGCTCTGGACCGAGGAGGAGGCGTCGTACGACGGGGAGTTCGTGAAGTTCGGTGCCTCGTGGGCCTACCCCAAGCCGCCGCAGGGCCGGATCCCGGTCATCATCGGCGCCGGCGCCGGCCCGAAGACGTTCGAGTGGATCGCCCGCAACGCCGACGGCTGGATGACCACCCCGGCGTCGACCGACGTCGCCGCCAACGCCGACATGCTGCGCAAGGCCTGGGCCGACGCCGGCCGCGAGGGCCAGCCCGACGTCCGGATCCTGGTGGCGAAGCGGCCGACCGAGGAGGACTTCGCGGACTGGATGGCCGCCGGTGCGTCGGAGCTGATCTGGGGCGTGCCCGACTCCGACAAGGACACCGTGCTCGGCTACCTCGACAAGATGGCCGGCCGACTGGGGCTGACGGCGCTGACACGCCGACCCGTCGCAGCCGGTACGCCGACCTCTCCCGCGAGGACCTCGCGGTCCTCGTGCCGGAGCTGCTGCTCATGGGCCAGCTGATCGACCGGTCCGGCATGGCGTGGTGCATCTCCGAGTTCGGTCGCGACGAGATGCTGCAGATCGCGATCGAGGAGTGGGCGGCGGCCAGCCCGATCTACACCCGCCGGATGCAGCAGGCGCTCGGCTACGCGCCGGCCGTCGCCGGCCAGGGCGACGTCGTCACGATCTTCAAGGGACTCCAGCTCGACATCGGCGCTCCCCCGCAGTTCATGGACTTCCGCTACACCGTCCACGACCCGCAGCACGGCGAGTTCCAGCTCGACCACTGCGGCGCGCTGATGGACGTCGAGCCGATGGGCCCGGACTACGTGAAGGGCATGTGCCACGACATCGAGGACCCGACGTTCGACGCCACCGCGATCGCGTCGAACCCGAAGGCCCAGGTCCGGCCGATCCACCGGCCGCCGCGCAGCACTGAGGACATGGCCGCCGACCGCAGCCCGCACTGCGCGTGGACCGTGATCATCGACGACTCCTACCCCGAGGCGCAGGGCATCCCGGCGCTCGCGGTCAACGAGCGGTCCCGGGCCGCGACGCTCGAGCTGGCGCCGATCGACCCCGGCCGACGACGGCGCCTCCGACTACTCCGGCCCGCTGGTCAGCGACCTCGACTTCACCGCCTTCTCGCACTCGGCGCTGGTGCGGATCGCCGACGAGGTCTGCCTGCAGATGCACCTGCTCGACCGGGCGTTCACCCTCGCGCTGGAGAAGCGCTGCGAGAGCGAGGAGCAGCTGACCCGGATCCGCCGCCAGCAGCTCACCGGCGTCGCCGGCGTCGGGGCGATGCGGATCGCCCGCGCGCTCGGCATCAGCCGCGACGAGGACGGGCGCGCGTCGGCTGCTCGCGATCCATCCGCTGCTCAACCCGGCGGCGTACGTCGACGCCAGCCGCGCGGTCGTCGTACGCGCTCGCCCACGAGGACGGCGCCTGGATCTCGCTCTGCGGCCCGGAGTGGACCGGCGCGCTCGCCGCGATCGTCCAGGCGCTCGACCCGCACCTCGACGTCGAGGTCGGACCCGCCGGCGACGACGCCGGGCCGCTGACCGTCGTCCGCCGCGACGAGCCCGCCCCGGAGGCGCAAGGAGGTCGCCGTCACCAAGTTCAGCACCGGCGACCGACTTCGCGTTCGAGTCGCGCACCTCGTTGCCCATCACCCCGGTCTGAGGACGGTCGACCAGCTCGGCGAGCCGGGCCAGTCCCGAGGGCGCGTGCGCGGCGAGCCGCTCGCGGGCGTGGTCGAGCGCGTCGGACCCCGGATGACCGGGCGGGATCCGGGCCGGGTTGAGCGCCACCCGGCTCGACCAGTCCGCGATGTCGGGCTCCGACGAGAACGACTTCGTGGCCCGGGCACCGAGGACGTTCATCCGCGCCCACTCCGCCATCGAGTTCCCGTAGGGCGTCGGCGGACAGAGCCGGTTCTTCTCGGCGTCGTCGTCGCGGGTCGCCTCGACGTACCCGACCAGCGCCGCTCCGAAGCACGGGAAGCCGGAGCGGATCGGCTGCAGCGTGATCGCGTCCGGGCGCCAGACCGGCACGAGCGGTGGGTACTTCAGGCCGTCCGCGGCGCAGTGCACGACGACGGCGTCGCTCGCGACGGTCACCGCCCCGTCGCCGAAGACGAGCCGGCCGCGTCCGACGGCCTCGAGGTGCCCGCGTCGGACGACGTTCTCGAGGGTCCGCAGCTGGTCCAGCTCCCACGTGGCCAGGGTCGGGGCCTTGGCCATCGTCGGCGTCACCGTGCGGTCGATCCGCAGCATGATGCCGGCGTCCTCCAGCCTGAGGAACAGGTCGTCGAGCGACGACGCCTGCTCGGCGGCGTGCATGGTGTCGGCGACCATGCCGGTGAAGATCGCCGGATCCGGCTGGACCACCGCTCGGTTCATCATCCACGGCTCCCGCGGCCGGACCCAGCAGATGGCGTCGGGATCGACCCCTCGGGAGAGCAGCCAGATGCAGGCGTCGGTGGCCGTCTTGCCGGAGCCGACGACGACGTACTGACTCGGCGCCTCCTCGAGCCGGGCGAGGCGCGTTGACCGCGACCACGCGGGCGTCCGCCTCGACGGCGAACGGCGGCGGCTTCTCCGCGGGGATGCTCGGCGCCAGGTAGTGCGCGTCGACGATCCGGCAGTGCTCGGGCACGTCGTACCGCTGGCCGGAGACGTGCGAGACCACGGTGCGATCGCCGGCGTACTCGGCATTCGGGTAGAACTCGACCTTCCCCGACTCCACCATCCGGTCGAGCGCCCGCGCGTAGTACTCGCAGATCGCCGCCTGCGAAGCGCGTTCCTGCAGGCCCTCCTCCGGTCCGCGCTGCTGCAGCTGACCGCCGCCGAGCAAGGTGGACGGGACGCCGTAGAAGGCCGACGCCTGGTGCAGCCGGACGAACGGGTACGCCTCCAGCCAGTGCCCGCCGACGCTGTGCCGGCGGTCGACGACGGCGACGCGGACGTCGGCGTGGTCGATCAGGGCGTCGGTGAACGCCATGCCCATCGCACCGGCTCCCACCACGAGGTAGTCGGCGTCGATCGTGCGCGTCATCCCGACACGGTGGCACTCCCGCGGCTGCCGGCGCGAGCAGATGCGGAGACTGACCGGTCCGGGCTACGCCCCGAACGCGTGGGTGGAGGTCACTCCCCCGTCGACGGCGATCTCGGCGCCGTTGATGTAGCTGGACTCGTCGCTGGCCAGGAACACGTAGACCGGCGCGATGTCGTCAGGCGTGCCCACCCGGCGCAGCGGCACCTTGCTGGCGCCGAACTCCATCGCGGCGTCGCCGCCGTGCACGCGCGTCATCGGGGTGTCGATCATGCCGGGGTGGACCGAGTTGACCCGGATCCCCTTCGGTCCCATCTCCATCGCCGCGCACTTGGTCATGCCGCGGATCGCCCACTTGGTCGCGGCGTACGCCGTGCACGACGGCATGCCGGCGAGCCCCTCGATCGACGACGCGTTGATGATCGAGCCGCCGCCGTTCTTGCGCATGGTGCGACCGACCGCCTGCATGCCGAGGAACACGCCGACCTGGTTGACGTTGACCAGCAGCATGAACTCCTCGAGCGGCATCTCCTCGATGCGGCCGAACCGGAGCAGGCCGGCGTTGTTGGCCAGCACGTTGACCGGACCGAACCGCTGGTTCGTGTCCTCGACCAGCGTCGCCCAGGCCGCGGCGTCGCTGACGTCGTGGGCGGCGAAGTGCGCGTCGTCGCGCCGAGCTCGTCGGCGAGCGCCTGGCCCGCCTCCTTGGCGATGTCGGCGATGACGACCTTGGCGCCCTCGGCGACGTAGGCGCGCACGATCGCTTCGCCCTGCCCCATCGCGCCACCGGTGACGATGGCGACCTTGTTGTCGAGACGACCCACTTCAGACTCCTAGCTGCATGATCGAGTCGGCGGCGAAGCCGACCGCGGGGTCGCGGTCGGCGAAGAAGCCGCCGAGCTGCTTGTCGAGGTCGTCGCCGGTCCAGAGGTCGCCGGACGGCGTCGAACCGCTGCTCGACGACCGGCGCGGCGACGACCGCGACCATGCCGCCGTAGACGACGAAGACCTGGCCGGTGATCCGCTCGGCCGCCGGCGACGCGAGGTAGGCGACGAGCGGCGCGACGTGGTCGGCCGAGTAGGGGTCGACGGCGCCGCCGGACGTGTCCTCGCCGAACACCTCGGCGGTCATCGCGGTGCGGGCGCGCGGGCAGATCGCGTTGGCGCGGACGCCGATGCGCGACAGACCGCGGGCGGTGGACAGGGTCAGCGCGGCGATGCCGGCCTTGGCGGCGGCGTAGTTGGGCTGCCCCGGCGAGCCGCCGAGGAACGCCTCGGAGGCGGTGTTGATGACGCTGCCGTAGACCGGCGCGCCGGCCTCCTTCGACTTGCCGCGCCAGTACGACGCCGCGTTGCGGCTCAGCAGGAAGTGGCCGCGCAGGTGGACCGCGATCACGGCGTCCCACTCCTCGTCGGCCATGTTGAAGAGCATCCGGTCACGCGTCATGCCGGCGTTGTTGACGACGACGTCGAGCCCGCCGTACCCGTCGACGGCGGCGGCGACCATCGCGTCGGCGGTCGCCCGCTCGCTGACGTCGCCGGCCACGACCGTGGCCTCGCCGCCGCGGCTGCGGATCTCCTCCGCCGCCTCGTCGCCCGCGCCGGGCAGGTCGTTGATGACGACCCGGGCGCCGGCGTCGGCGAGGGCCAGCGCCTCGGCGCGACCCAGCCCGGCTCCGGCGCCGGTGACGATCGCGACCTTGCCGTCGAGGCTGGTGCTCACTCGTCGTCCTCCACCAGTGCTGATGGCGGCCCGCGGGCAGGCCGCGACGGCCTGCCGCACCCGCTGCTCGTTCTCCGGCGTCACCTCGTCGGTGTTGAGCTGCAGGAAGTCGTCGTCGTCGAGCTCGAACACGTCCGGGGCGAGTGCCTCGCACATCGCGTTCGACTCGCAGAGGTCGAAGTCGACCTTGATCTTCATGTTGTCTCTCCTCACACCATCTTGCGGTGGTCCCAGGTGGCGACGTGCTCCGGATGGATGATCACGGCCGACGCGCTTCTGCGCCTGCTTCTCGACGGTCTCGCGACCGAAGTCGCCCAGCGCCTCGAACGACTCCGCGGCGACCATCCGGGTGGCGACCTCGCGACGCCGATCGAGTAGATCGCGTCGTAGTCGCGCACGATCTCGGCCTTGCCCGGTGATCGACACGCCGCGCAGCTCGAAGTAGTCGACGCCGTCCTCGACCAGCGCGGTCACCCGCGGGTCGCGCTCGAGGTTGACGGATCTTCTGGCTGCGGCCGTAGGTCCAGAACGCGATCTTGCCGTCGCGCACGATGTAGAAGAGCGTGGTCAGGTGCGGGACCCCGTCGTGGC
This sequence comes from uncultured Rubrobacteraceae bacterium, assembly GCA_963769655.1. GTDB lineage: Bacteria > Actinomycetota > Rubrobacteria > Rubrobacterales > Rubrobacteraceae > CAVYMT01. The sequence goes on from CAVYMT010000010.1 coordinate 329,838, forward strand.
CGTTGCTCGCGACCTGCACCTTGAGGTTCTCGCCCAGCAGCGCCTGGACCTCGTCGTCGGTCAGCTTGACCGCGTCGCGTCCGCTCGCCATCGCTCAGGTCCCTTCCGAGGAGTGACCCGGGGAACACGTGCGCGCTGACGGGTCGATGACGACCGCGGCGTTGTTGACGGCCGTGGCCGCCTCGCCGAAGCCGACCGCGATCAGCCGCACCTTGCCCGGGTAGTCGGTGATGTCGCCGGCCGCGAAGACCCGCTCCAGGTTGGTGCGCATCGAGGAGTCGACGACCAGGTGCCGCTTGTGGGTCTCGATGCCCCACTGCTGCAGCGGGCCGAGGTCGGCGATGAAGCCCAGCGCCGCGACGACGGCCTGCGCCTTGCGCGTCGTCACCTCGCCGTCGACGGTGATCTCGACCTCGGCGAGCGCGCCGGTCGCTGCCGCCGGTCGGCGTCGCGCATCGCGGTGACCTCGGCCTTGGTGATGATCTCGACCGAGGACGCCCGGACCTGCTCGACCGTGCGCGCGTGCGCCCGGAAGGCGTCGCGCCGGTGCACGAGCGCGACCGAGTTGGCGATCGGCTCGAGGTGCAGGGCCCAGTCGAACGCGCTGTCGCCGCCGCCGACGATCACGACGTCCTTGCCGGCGTACGGCTCGAAGCTGGGGACGAAGAACTCCATGCCGCGACCCAGCCAGCCGTCGCCCGACGGCAGCGGCCGCGGGCTGAACTTGCCGATGCCGGCGGTGATGATCATGACCTTGGCCCGCACCGTCGAGCCGTCGTCGAGGCCGAGGGTGACGCCGTCGGCGTCCTGCTCGAGGGTGGTCGCCGTGCGGTCGAGGAGGTACGACGGCGACGCCGTCGCGGCCTGCTCGACGAGTCCGGCGACCAGCTCGCGGCCCTTGACGTTCGGGAAGCCCGGCGACGTCGAGGATCGCCTTCTCGGGGTACATCGCGGTGATCTGGCCGCCGAGCTCCGGCAGCGAGTCGACGACGGCGACGCTCATGCCGCGGAAGCCGGCGTAGTAGGCAGCGAACAGCCCGGTCGGGCCCGCGCCCACGATCACCAGGTCATGCTCCACGGAAGAAACTGTAACGTGTTCTACTTCTTCGTGGGGCATGACCCTCTCCTCTACTTCGTGTCGACCCCGTCGACCAGCCAGCCCTCGTCGGTGTGCACCATCGTCAGCAGCGCCCGGTAGGGCGTGTAGGTCGACTTGGCGTCCTCGCCCTCGCCCCGGAAGACGTACTGGTTGAGGAAGACCAGAGCCTCGAGCTCGGTGTCGTTGGCGCGGACGACGCTCTGCGCGACCACCCGCACCTGCACCTCGGTCTTCTTGCGGACGAACTCCTGCCGCACGTCCTCGGTCGTCGTGCGGAACTCCTCGCCGAACGTCTCGGTCATCAGCGCGACCGCGTTGTCGACACCCTCGTCGTAGTTCTCCCAGTTGCGCGCGAACATGACCTCCGCGGCAGCTGCGGCCGCTTCGACGCCCTCCTGGACCGCGAGCTGGTTGAGCACGACCGGCTTCCCGGCCGGCACCGCGATCGGCGCGTCGTCGTCCTCGCTCGTCCGTCGAGGACGACGTGGCGGCGACCTCGACGTCGCGCACGGCGTTCCACGACGAACCAGCCGCACTGCAGCACGAGCACCAGGACGAGCACGCCGAGCACCGCGAGCAGGGTCGAGGTGCGTGCCGGCGCCGGCTGCCGGCCGGTTCGTCGTCCGGCTCGTCCGGTCGGCTCCGCGACCGGGCGGCGCGGCGGCTTCGGCGGCGGGCGGCGGAGCGGGGCGTCCTCGACCGCGGCTGCGGGAGCCGAGGTCGTCGCCGGCTGACGTCCGGAGGGGCGTCGTCCCGGCCGGCGATCTTGCGGGGCCGGGGCGTCGTCGTGCGCGACGGGCGGCGCGGCGTGGGGCGGCTCATGGGGCGGTCACCTGACGTACTGCAGGTCGCTGGTCAGCCACCGGCCGTCGACGAGGTCGACCTCGAGCTGGAGCCGGTAGGTCCGCGCGACCGGTTCGAACTCGGTCAGCTTGTTGGCGACCGTCCCCGAGGTCGCGACGATCACGGTGGCGCTGTCGTCGTCGCCCGCCACCAGACCGGCCCACTCGACCTCGCCGGTCTGGGTGGCCTGCGCGCGCCGGGTCAGCTTCACCAGGTCGTTCGACGGCCCGGGTGTACTGCCGGAGGAACGGCCCGGTCGCCAGCGACTTGACCGCCTCGATGTTGGCCTCGATGTTCTCGTGGTCGAGGTTGAGGAAGGCGTTGGCCATCTTGGTCGCCGCCTCGATCTGGTCGGCGGTGCGGACCTGCTCCGCCTGCGGCGCGGCGTCCATCGCCTCGACCGTGCCGTCGCCGACGTCCTCGCCGACGCGGGTGGACTCGCCGGTCCTGGCCGCTCGATCGTCAGCAGCGACCCGGCGCGGTCCCAGAACCCACCGTCCGTCGACGGCGTCGGCGCGGTTGTCGTAGGTGCGGCCCATCAGCAGGCACCAGCGCCGACGGCTGCGACCAGGCAGACCACGGTCGACGACCGCGAGCACGGTGTTGAGACGAGACCCGCTGCGACTTCCCCGCTCCCCGGACGACCCAGACGTCAACGGGTCACCGGACCCACGAGCAGCCACTTCCACGCATCCCCTCCAAGGACGGACAGGTTCCCCGGCTGACGGAACTGCATCTGGCGGCCCTCGTCGTCGCGGACGCCCGGCACCTCCCCCGTCACCGGGTCGTAGGCGCCACTGTAGACGCGCGGCGGGGAGGCGTTGCCGCGGCGGGCCGGGACGTACTTCGGGCCGCGCATGACGTACGGCGCCGGAGAGTCGCACTTGGCCGGGAAGTACGGCGCGTCGGTCCGGTCGCTGCGGGCTGCGCCACCGGCTCGGCGGGAGGTAGCCCTCGGTGCACGGCGGGACGCTGTAGTCGAACTGGAGGTTGATGTGGCCGTACCCGTCGCGGGTGCTGCCGGTCGGACCGCCGGCCATCAGCGTCGGGTAGGTCACGAGCAGCTGCTCGAGCCCGGCGAGGTTGGCGAGCACGATCTGGTCGATGGTGACCAGGTCGCCGAAGAGCACCGGCAGCGTGGGCTCGACCTCCTCCAGCAGCTTCTGCAGCTCGCGGGCGGCGCCCGGGGTGCTGCTCAGCACCTTCCGCAGGTCCTGGTCGCTGCCGCGCAGGGCCGCCGTGATCGTCGAGAGGTCGCGGGCGAAGGAGCGGATGTTCTCCTTCTGGCCCTGCTGGGTGCGCAGCACCGTGAGGCCGTTGCGCAGCAGCGCGACGGTCTCGTCGGTGTGCGCGGAGGCCTCGCGGATGAACACCGAGCCGTTGTCGAGCAGCGCCTGCAGCTCGCGCCCGGTGTCGCCGAAGAGGATGCCGAGCTCCTCGACCATCACCTGGAGGCTGCTGCTTGTCGACCGAGCCGACGAAGTCGTCGAGGTCGACCAGCAGGTCCGCCTCGTCGACCGGGAGCGACGACTCGTCGCCGTGGAAGACGGTGCCGTCCTTGGCGTAGGGGCCGTCCTCGTCCTCCGGCTGGAAGTCGAGGTACTGCTCGCCGACCGCCGACAGGTTGTGGACGTAGATCGCCGAGTCGGTCGGCAGCTCGACCTCCTCCTCGATCGCCATCTCGACCTCGATGCCCTCGCTCGTCGGGGTCATCTTGGTGACCTTGCCGATCTTGACGCCGCGGTAGGTCACCTCGCTGCCCTCGAACAGTCCGCCGGAGCCCGGCAGGGTCGCGGTCACCGTGTGCCCGCTCCCGGTGATCCTCTCGACCAGGCCGAGGTAGCTGGCGGTGATGTAGGTGATGCCGACCGCGCTCAGGACGACGAACGCGCCCAGCCGGATCCGGACTCCGCGGCTCATCATGTCGTCACCCCCAGCAGGCCGGACGGGTCGTCGGACGAGTCGGGCTCGACGCCGCGGACGAGCTCCTCGCGACAGGCCGGGGACGCCGTCGGTCAGGCCGTTGAGCGAGTCGTTGAGACAGGCCGCGGTTGAGCAGGCCACCGAGGTCGAGGTCCGGCAGCGCGTTGAGGAGCTGGCAGACCGGGCTGTCGGCCAGCGCGGGCGCGGCGGCACTGCCGCTGCAGGTCGGCGAGCAGGTTGGCGTTCTGCAGGACCTTCGCGCAGGCCGCGCTGGTCAGGCTGCCGCTGCGCAGGCACCGCTGCACGTCGTTGAGCACCTCGCCGGGGTCGGGCAGGTTGATGTCGGGGAGCCCGAGGCCCTTGAGCAGGTTGTCGAAGTTGAGGTCGATGGTCATCGTCGTGTCGGCGTAGTCGCCCTCGACGATGTCGTTGGCCGCCTTGGGGAACGGGAAGCTGACCAGCAGGTTGAGGCCGGGACCGAGCTAGTGGCCGGCCTGGTGCAGCCCGTCGAGCACCGGGTAGAGGTGCTCGAGCATCTTGAGCACGTCTTCCTTGCTCGCGTTGATCACCCGGGTGCCGACCCGGCCGAGCTCCTCCAGCGCGCCCAGCATGTCGATCAGCTCGTCGTGCTGGTCGGCGAGGACGTCGATCGCCGGACCGATCGCGTCGAGCGCGTCGCCGATCGTCTCCTTCTCGGCGTTCAGGGTCGCGGCCAGGTTGTTCATCGACTCCAGCGCGTTGATGATGTCGGCCTTCTGGTCGTCGAGCGTGCCGACGACGCCCTCGAGCGAGCCGAGGAGCGCCTTGAGCCGGTCCTCGCGTCCGCTCATCACCAGGTTGGCCTCCCGGGTGATCGTGCCGAGCTGGGCCACGCCGCCGCCGCTCAGCAGGAACGAGAGCGCACCGAGCACCTCCTCGACCTCCGGGTTGCGACCGGTGACCGACAGCGGGATGTCGTCGCCCTCCTCGAGCCGGCCGGTCGGCTCCTGCTCGGTCGGCTCCTCGAGGGAGACGTACTTCTCACCGAGCAGCGACACCTGCTGGATGTCGGCGATCGCGTTGTCGGGGAGGACGACGTCGTCCTTGATCCGCAGCACCACCTCGGCGTGCCAGCCGTCCCGCTCGACCTCGGTCACCTCGCCGACGACGACGTCGTCGACCATCACCGGCGAGCGCGGCACGACGTTGAGCACGTCGTGGAACTCGGCGGTGACCTCGAACGCCTCGTCGGCGTCGACCGGCGAACCGGGCAGCGGCAGGTCGTAGGCACCGTCGAAGTCGCATCCGGTGAGGAGCGCGGCGCCGAGGGTCGTCGCGAGCAGCCAGCGGAGAGGCGTCCTGGGTCATGACCCACCTCCGAGGAGACCGGTGAGCGACGGGTCGTCGGCCGGCGCGTAGTCGATGTCCGGCGCCGGCCGGCACGTTGATCCGACCGTTCTTCGTGCACCGCCGGCTTCGGGACGTACTGCTCGTAGCCGGGCGGCAGCGGCGGCAGGTTGTCGACGATCGGGCTCAGCAGCTGAGCGATCAGGTCGCACGCGACGTCCTTCAGCGGCATCGCGGTACGCCGGGCCCTGCTGGAGCAGACCGCAGATGAAGCCGTCAGCGGTCCAGATGTTGCCGGAGATGCCGACCCGGGAGTTCTGCGAACCGGTGCGAGTGGTCGAAGCCGAGGTGGAGCGAGTCCATCGCGGTCGGCGCGATCTCCAGCGCCGACCTGAGGTTGTCCTTCTCCGACGCGATCGCCGACATCACCGACGACAGCTGCCGGATGGACTTCGACAGCCCGTCCCGGTTGTCGCGCACGAAGCGTCTCCACGGTGCCGACGGCGCTCGCGACCGCGGCCACCGCCTGCTGGAGCTCGTCGCTCTCGGTCGCCAGCGTCTGCGACACGCCCGCGAGGTCCCTCATGAAGGCCCGCACCAGCGCGTCGTTCTCGAGCCAGCGTCCCGGTGAAGGCCGGCGAGGTTGGTCACGGTCTCGAACAACGGGCCGGCGCCGTCACCGAAGGTCTCGGCGGCCAGGGCCAGCTCGCGGATCATCTCGTTGCCGGCCGCGCCCTGGCCCTCGAGCGCGTTCCGGCCGGCCTTCAGCAGGTGGTCGAGCGTGCCGTCCTTGTTGACGCCGTTCGGACCGAGCGCCCGGGTCAGCGCCTGGAGGCTGCCGTAGATGCGGTCCAGCTCGACCGGCACGCCGGTGTCGGGCAGCTCGATCGTCGCGTCGTCGGCCAGGATCGGGCCGTTCTCGTAGACCGGCGTCAGCTGGACGAACCGGTCGGCGACCAGGGTCGGGGTCACGATGACGGCCTGCGCGTCGGCCGGCACGTCGTACGACGCGTCGTACTCCATCTCGACGCGCACCGCGTTGCCGGCCGGGGTGACCGCGGTGACCTCGCCGACGTTGACGCCGAGGATCCGGACGTCGGTGCCCTTGTAGACGCTGACCGCGCGCGGGAACATCGCGGTCACCGTCTTCGTCTCGCTGCTCGGCGACCGCGCCACGTTGAGCACCGCTCCGACCGCGAGCAGCAGCACGACCAGGAGGATGATCCTCCGGTCGATGCGCTGCCAGACCTTCGTCACCATCGCCATCACTCCACGAAGCCCGGGACGAACTCGCCGGTCGGGATCGAGGCGAGGTTGATGGCCAGCGCGTCGAACCACGGACCGGTGCCGATGATGTTGCTGAGGATCTCGACGTACGGGCCCGAGCTGGTGCAGGGTCGCCTTCAGCTCGTCGCGCTTGTCGACGAGCATGCTCGAGCAGCTCGTCGACCTCCGCGAGGGCCGGACCGATCTGCTCCTCGTTGTCCTCGGCCACCCCCCGCAGCTCGATCGCGAGCACCCGGGCGTTGACGAGCAGCCGGTGCACGGCCGCCTTCCGGCTGCTGGAGCTCCTTGAAGACCAGGTCGCTGTGCCGCCATCAGGTCGACGATGTCGTCGCTGCGCCGCTCGAGGACCTTGGTCACCTGCTGCGAGCTCTCGAAGAGGGTCTGGATCTGCTCGTCACGCTGGGAGACGCTGCGCGACAGCCGCGCGATGCCGTCGAACGCCGCGGCGATCTCGGGAGCCGAGTCGTCCATCGTCTCGCGAGACGACGTCGAGCGCCTCGGACAGCTGCTGGGTGTCGATCTCCTCGGTGGTGGTCGTCAGGTCGCCGAACACACCGACGATGTCGTAGGCCGCCTCGGTGTTGTCGAGCGGGATCGTGCCGCCGCTCTCGAGCTGGCCCTCCGTGCGACGGCTGGAGGTCGAGGAACTTCTCGCCCAGCAGGTTGAGGACCTCGATCGACGCCGTCGAGTCCGGTCCGAAGTCGACGTCGCCGTCGTCGATCTCGAACTTCACGATGCACCCGGTCCTCGTCGAGGGTGACGTCGCTGACCCGGCCGACCCGGATCCCGCCGACCTGGACGATGTTGCCCTTGTGGATGCCGCTGGCGTCGCTGAACTCGGCGTAGTAGGTGGTGCCGCGGAAGCCCGGGAACTTGCTCAGGTTGAAGGTGGCGGCAGAGATCACCGCCATCAGCACCAGGGTGATGACGCCGAGCCGCATGATCGCGTGCGTCGTTCGTCTTCATCGGTCCTGACACCTCGGCGCCGTGGACTGGAACTCGAAGCTGGAGAACTGGTCCTCGATCTGGTCGATGATCGGGATGTCTGCCGAGGACGGGGAGGTCGAGCCGCACGGAGGCGCCGCAGACGTAGTACTGGTACCAGGAGCCGTAGGTGCCGGTGCGGATCTGGTCCGACATGACCTCGGGCATCCGGTCGAGCAGGTCGACGATCTCCGCGCGCTGGTCGGGGTCGTTGAGCAGCTTCGCCAGGTCGTGCAGTGCCGCGATGTCGCGCTTCAGCAGCGGCCGGCCGCGCCGCAGCAGGTCGGCGACGGTGACGGTCAGGTCGGAGATGTTGTCGAGCGAGCCGCCGATGGTCTTGCGGTCGCGCGCCAGGTCCTGCATCCAGTCCTTGCAGCTCGATGACCAGGGTGCTCAGCTGCTCGTGGCGACGGTTGACGGTGTCCAGCGTCTCGCTGAGGTTGGTCACCACCTCGCCGATCAGCTGGTCCCGGTCGGCGAGCGCCGTCGTCAGCGACGCGGTGTGCTCGAGCAGGCCGCGGACGGTGCCGCCCTCGCCCTGGAGCACCTGGACCAGGTTCATGCTCAGCTCGTTCGACCTGGTCCGGCGTCAGCGCCTGGAACAGCGGCTTGAAGCCGTCGAACAGCACCGTGAGGTCGAGCGACGGGCTGGTGTTCTCGACCGGGATGGTGTCGCCCTCGTCGAGGATGTCGGCGTGGTCCGCCTGGCTGCCCTGCTCGAGGGCCAGGTAGCGGTCGCCGACCAGGTTGAGGAAGCGGATCTCGGCGGTCGACGCCGTGGTGAGCTCGATGTCGGCGTCGATCCGGAACGTCACCTTCGCCATCGTCCGCTCGTAGTGCTCGACCTCCTTGACCTCGCCGACGCTGACGCCGGCGACCCGGACGTCGTCGCCCTTCTCGAGCGTGCTCGCGTTGGTGAAGATCGCCTCGTAGGTCTTGCCGGCGCCGAGGCCGATGTTGCCCATGATGACGACGAGCAGCCCGGTCGTCAGCACCGAGATGACGCTGAAGATGGCCGAGCTTGATGCCGGCGGCGGCGAAGACGCGTTGCGGCTGTGGCGGGAGGTCATCCTGCCTCGCTCCCCCTTCCGCACGACCGGACCGTAGAGCAGCGACCCGAGCGCGCCGTACTCCTCCGGCTGCTTGCCGCTGTGGGTGGCGAGCAGCGCGTTGACGACCTCCTGGTCGCCCTCGCTGCCGGCGAAGCCGCTGGTGAGGTCGATGTCGGGCAGCACGCCGAAGTTGGGGAGGATGCTGGTCGGCGGGTTCTCGTCGATGTCGCTGCCGTTGTCCAGGGGCACCCGGTCACCGGGGACCTTGAACTTCGGCAGGCCGAGGCACCACGGTCCGTGTCCGACCTCGCCGTACTCCATCAGGTCGGACTCGTCGAAGTGGCGGTACTGCGCGTTGCCGAGCTCCATGTACTGCTTGACGACGTTGCCCTCGAAGGTCTTCGAGAGGATCGGCGCGTACGCCGCGGCGCCCTTGAGCAGGCAGGGCAGCTCGGGCGAGTAGGTGTGCAGCAGCGCGAGGACCGGCTCGGTCACCCGGCCGACCTCGATCATGTTCTGCTCGTTGGCGCGCAGGATCCGGGTCGACGTCCTCGCGAGACCGGCGAGGTCGGCGAAGAAGACGTCGAGGTCCGTCGGCCTTCTCGGTGATGGTCCGGCTGGTCACCGTGACGTTGTCGAGGGTGTCGAGCAGGTCGGGCGCGGCCAGGTCGTAGGTGTCGGCGACGTCGGCGAGGGCGATCAGGTCCTGCCGCAGCGTCGGGAGGTGGTCGTCGATGACCGTCGAGGTAGGCGCCGAGCTCGTCCATCGTCTGCGCCGATCTGCTCGCCGCGGCCTTCGAGCGCGGTCGCCAGCGCGTTCAGCGTCGCGTTGAGGTCGGCAGGCCGCACCGCGCGGAGCAGCGGGAACAGGTCGGCGAGGATCTGGCTCAGCTCGACGTTGGTGTCGACCCGGTCGGCCGGGATCACGTCGCCGTCCTCGATCGAGTCGGAGGACGGATCGGCCGGCCGGTTGAAGCGCGATGTACTTCTGGCCGAACAGCGTGGTCGGGAGGATCTCGACGGTGATGTTGGCGGGGATCTCCTTCGCGGCGTCGGGGTCGAGCGCGATGTGGATCTCGGCCTCCTCGCCGTCCTGGCGTGACCTTGCGCACCTGGCCGACCAGGGCACCGTGGATCCGGACGTCGCCGAACTTGGCGAGCTGCAGTCCGGCGCGGTCGGCCTTGACCGTCACCATCGTGACCCGGTCGAATTCCTTGTTGTAGATCGCGATCGAGAGCCAGACCAGGAGGGCGATGCGACAGCAGGAAGGCGATGCCGGCGACGAGCAGCCGGTTGTGCTCCTTGGCGGAGTCGTGGTGGATGTTGACGAGCATCACGCACCGGTGATCCTCACCGTCGTCGTCGATCCCCAGATCGCGAAGCTGAGGAAGAAGTCGGCCACCACGATGGTGACGATGCTGGTCCGGATCGCCTGGCCGACCGCTCGACCGACGCCGGCCGGTCCGCCCGACGCGGTGTAGCCGTAGTAGCAGTGGATGAGGATCACGGCCACGGCGAGGAAGAGCAGCTTGAAGAACGACCAGAGCATGTCGATCGGTGGCAGGAACTGCAGGAAGTAGTGGTCGTAGGTGCCGGCGGACTGCCCGTAGATGTAGACGACGATCAGGCGCGGCGAGAGGTACGACGCGCAGAGGGCGACGATGTAGAGCGGGATCACCGCGATGAACGCCGCGATGATCCGGGTCGTCACGAGGAACGGCAGCGACGGGATCGCCATCACCTCGAGCGCGTCGATCTCCTCGGAGATCCGCATCGCGCCCAGCCGGGCGGTGTAGCCACAGCCGACCGTCGCCGCGAGCGCGATCGCAGAGACGAGCGGCGCCACCTCGCGGGTGTTGAAGTACGCCGAGATGAACGCGCTGAACTTCGCGACACCGATCTGGCTCAGCGACGCGTAGCCCTGGAGGCCGACCTCGGTGCCGGCGAAGAAGGACATGAACGCGATGACGCCGACCGAGCCGGCGATGACGCTCAGGCCGCCGGCGCCGAAGGCGACCTCGGCCAGGGTGTTCGCAGATCTCGCGCGGGTAGCGCTTGATCGCCCCGGGCACCCAGCAGGATGGCCTTGACGTAGAAGAGCAGCTGGTCGCCGTACTGCTCCAGCGACCGGCGGCGCCCTGCACGGCGTCGCGTGACGAGGTCGGTGATCGCAGCCATGTCAGAGCCCCACCGGAGGAACGACCTGGAAGTAGATCGCGGAGATGACCGCGTTCAGGAAGAACAGCAGCATGAAGGCGACGATCACGGCCTCGTTGACGGCGCGGCCGACGCCGAGCGGCCCACCGCCCGCGTTGAGACCCTTGTAGGCCCCCACGATCGCGGCCAGCCAGCCGAAGATGATGGCCTTGACCATCGCGATGTAGAGGTCGGGCAGCGACGCGAGGGCGGTGAACGACGACAGGAACGCGCCGGCCGAGCCGCCCTGCACGATGACGGTGAAGAAGTAGCCGCCGCCGATGCCGGCGGTGATCACGATCCCGTTGATCATGAAGGCGACGAACATCGTGGCGACCACGCGCGGTGCGACCAGGCGCTCGAGCGGGTCGATGCCGAGCACTTCCATCGCATCGATCTCCTCGCGGATCTTGCGCGCGCCGAGGTCGGAGCAGATGGCCGAGCCGGCGGCGCCGGCGATGATCATGGCCGCCGCGATCGGCGCGGCCTCGCGGACGGTGGCGAGCACGGCCGTGGCGCCGGCGAACGACTGGGCGCCGAGCTGACCGGTCAGGTTGCCGACCTGGAGCGAGATGACCGCGCCGAACGGGATCGAGACCAGGATCGTCGGCATCAGGGTCACGCTGGTGATGAACCAGGCCTGCTCGACGAACTCGCGGAACTGGAACGGCGTGGTGAAGATGCGCTTGGTGACCTCGACGGTCATCAGCGCGAGCTCTCCGGGTCCACGAATGACCGAAGCAGCGCTGAACGCCAACCCGGTCACCTCCCCCGTCGCCTACGACGGCGCCATAGTAGAACGTGTTCTCGTTACGTGGTCAACGAACCATACTGTGACCCGTTACACAACTCGCTAACGACCCCGGCTCAGCGTCGCGTCACGGTATCGGGTCAGCTGACCTGAAGCGTGCCGATTTCCGAGAACGGGTCGACGACCGCCGTACGATGCCGGATCGTGAGCACCCCGACGAGCGCCGGACTTCGGACGCTCGCGCCGGCACCCGTCCGCGGTCCTGCTCGTCGCGCAGCTCGTCGTCGTGCTGATCTACCCGTTCCTCGACGACTCGACGGCGGGACGCGCGGTCGTCGGCGTGGTGCAGATGGCGTCGTGCTCATCGCCGCCTGGGCCGTGCGCGCGCACCCCGGCCCTGAGCTGGGTCGCGGTGGTCCTCGGCGCGCCCGGCGATGGTGCTCACGGTCGCTCGAAGCGATCGCCCCCGACGCCGACGGCGATCGTGCTCGCCTCGGCCGCGTTCCACGTGCCGTTCTACTTCTTCGTCTCCTACGCGATGATCCGCTACCTGTTCCACGACGACGTCGTCACCCGCGACGAGCTGTACGCCGTCGGCGCGGCGTTCACCGTCGTCGCGTGGGCGTTCGCCTACGTCTACGCCGCCGCGCAGGTGATCTGGCCGGGGTCGTTCGTCGCGCTACGGCACCGAGGCCGGCGCGGACGTCGAGCTGGTTCGAGCTGCTCTTCCTGTCGTTCACGACGCTCACCAGCGTCGGGCTGTCCGACGTCTACCCGGTCCTCGACCACGCCCGGTCCCTGGTCATGGTCGAGCAGGTCGCCGGCGTGCTCTACGTCGCGCTGGTGATCGCCCGCCTGGTCGGGCTCAGCCACGCTCGCGCGACGGCGAGTCCAGAGCGACCTCCGACTTCGTCGCCAGGGCTCGCTGCGCTCGCGCGGCTCCCGCGCTCGTCGGGAGCGCTTCGACCTCGTTCCTCGGTCGGCGCTCGCTCCTCACTTGGTCGCCTCGACCATCTGGCGCAGCTCCTTGCGGAGCTCGGAGATCTCGTCGCGCAGCCGGGCGGCGAGCTCGAACTGCAGCTCGGCGGCCGCGCCCTTCATCTGGTCGGTGAGGTCCTGGATCAGCTCGGCGAGGTCGGAGCTGGGCAGTCCCGGCCAGCTCGGCTGGCGTGCTGCTCCGCGCGCGCCCTCGCCGAGGGTCGGCACCGGTGCCCGGCGTCCCTTGACGCCGCCGGCGCGACCCTTCACGCCGGCGTCGGCCCAGGTCTGCAGCAGCTCCTGGGTCGTCTCGTCCTCGCGGGCCAGCATCTCGGTGATGTCGGCGATCTTCTTCCGCAGGGGCTGCGGGTCGACGCCGTGCGCCTCGTTGTAGGCGACCTGCTTGGCCCGGCGCCGGTTGGTCTCGTCGACCGCCGACTCCATCGACGGCGTGATCCGGTCGGCGTACATGTGCACCTGGCCGGACACGTTGCGGGCGGCGCGGCCGATGGTCTGGATGAGCGACTTGTCGGACCGCAGGAAGCCCTCCTTGTCGGCGTCGAGGATCGCCACCAGGGAGACCTCGGGGAGGTCGAGGCCCTCGCGGAGCAGGTTGATGCCGACGAGCACGTCGTAGGCGCCCAGCCGGAGGTCGCGGAGCAGCTCGATCCGCTTGAGGGTGTCGACCTCGGAGTGCAGGTAGCGGGTGCGGATGCCGGCGTCGAGCAGGTAGTCGGTGAGGTCCTCCGACATCTTCTTGGTCAGCGTCGTCACGAGCACCCGCTCGTTGCGCTCGGTGCGCAGCCGGATCTCGTGGATCAGGTCGTCGATCTGACCCTTGGTCGGCTTGATGACGACCTCGGGGTCGACCAGGCCGGTCGGCCGGATGATCTGCTCGACGACGTCGCCCTGGACCTTGTCGAGCTCGTAGTTGCCCGGGCGTCGCGGAGAGGTAGATGGTCTGACCGATCCGGTCGAGGAACTCCTCCCACCGCAGCGGCCGGTTGTCCATCGCGCTCGGGAGCCGGAAGCCGTGCTCGACCAGGTTGCGCTTGCGGGACATGTCGCCCTCGTACATGCCGCCGATCTGGGGCACCGCGACGTGCGACTCGTCGATCACGAGGAGGAAGTCCTCGGGGAAGTAGTCGAGGAGGCAGTTGGGCGCCGACCCGCGGCGAGCGGCCGTCGATGTGCATCGAGTAGTTCTCGATGCCCGAGCAGGTGCCGATCTGGCGCATCATCTCGATGTCGTAGGTCGTGCGCATCCGCAGCCGCTGCGCCTCGAGCATCTTGCCCTGCCGCTCGAACGTCGCCAGCTGGTCGGCGAGCTCGGCCTCGATGCCGCGGATCGCCCGCTCCATCCGCTCGGGCCCGGCGACGTAGTGGCTGGCCGGGAAGATGTAGAGCTCGTTGTCCTCGGTCAGCACCTCCCCCGTGACCGGGTGGAGCGTCATCAGCCGCTCGATCTCGTCGCCGAAGAACTCGACCCGGACCGCCATCTCCTCGTAGACCGGGAAGATCTCGAGCGTGTCGCCCCGCACCCGGAAGGTGCCGCGGGTGAAGGACAGGTCGTTGCGGGTGTACTGGATCTCGACCAGCCGGCGCAGCACCGAGTCGCGGTCGTGCTCGTCCCCCACCCGCAGCCGCACCATGCGGTCGACGTACTCCTGCGGGGTGCCGAGGCCGTAGATGCAGGACACGGTCGACACCACGATCACGTCGCGCCGCGTCAGCAGGCTGTTGGTGGCCGAGTGCCGCAGCCGCTCGACCTCCTCGTTGATCGAGCTGTCCTTCTCGATGTAGGTGTCGGTCTGGGGGACGTAGGCCTCGGGCTGGTAGTAGTCGTAGTAGGAGACGAAGTACTCGATCGCGTTGTTCGGGAACAGCTGGCGCAGCTCGTTGGCGAACTGGGCGGCCAGGGTCTTGTTGGGCTGGAGCACCAGCAGCGGCCGCTGCACCTGCTCGGCGACCCAGGCGACGGTCGCGGTCTTGCCGGTGCCGGTGGCGCCGAGCAGCACGACGTCCTGCGTGCCGCGCCTCGATCCGGCGGGTGATCTCGGCGATCGCCGCCGGCTGGTCGCCGGACGGCTGGTAGTCGGACTCCACCTTGAACGGTGCGACGCGACGCTCGAGGTCGGTGATCGGACGCATGGCTACGAGCGTACGGGCGCCCGCCGACAGGCGGCTCAGCGCCGAGGCCGGTCCGGCACGCACCCGGAGGGTGCGCAGCGCGGTGGCGAGCATCCGGTAGTGGCCGACCAGCATCACGATCTCGATCGCCTCGCGCTCGTCGTACGTCCGCGCGCAGCGCGGTCCAGGACTCGTCGGTGAGGTCGTCGGTCGGCGAGCAGCTCGTCGGCGCCGCGAGCAGGGTCCGGTCGCGGCCCGGTCCAGCCGTCGAGCCCGCCGGCCTCGACCCGGGCGATCTCGTCCGCGCTCAGCCCGGCCCGGCGGCCGAGCCGACGGTGCTGGGTCAGCTCGTAGTCGGAGCCGCAGGCGGTCGCGACCCGGAGGATCACCAGCTCGGACTGCCGGCGCGGGAGCCGACCGCCGGGCATCAGCCGGCCGGCGAAGTGCAGCCAGCCCCAGAACAGCCGCCGGTTGCGCCCGAGGGTGCGGAACACCGCCGGCGACTCGGTGCCGGTGACCCGCCCGGCGACGTGCGCGAACGCCGCGACGACCGGTCCGGTCTCGCGCCAGGTGCCGGGGGCGACCCGCGGCTCGCCGGCCGCTCATCGCAGGTCCGATCGACGGGCCTGGTCGACGGCCGGCAGCACCCGGTGCGCGCCCCAGTTGAAGACCCGCATCGCGAGCACGTAGCCGGGCGGGAAGTAGCGCTGCAGCCAGGTGCACGAGCCGGATGTCGACCGAGGTGTAGACCCAGTACTTGTTGCGGCGCACGCCCTTCCAGATCGCCTCGGCCGCCTTCTCCGGCGACACCGCGTGCGACTGGAACCGCTTCCGCGCGCGCCGGAACCTGCGGTCGTTCGCGTCGACGCCGGCGATCCGGATGGTCTGCACCAGCCCGGTGTCGACACCGCCCGGAGCCACCAGGGTCACGCCGATCCGGTGCCGCCGCAGGTCGTAGCGCAGCACCTCGGAGATGCCGCGCAGGCCGAACTTGGTCGCGCTGTAGGCGGCGTGCCACGGCATCGCGATGATGCCGGCCGCCGACGAGACGTTGACCAGCTGGCCGCCGCGTCCGGCGTCGATCATCGGCGGCAGGAACTCCTCGATCACGTGGATCGGGCCCATCAGGTTGACCTCGACGAGCGAGCGCCAGTGCTCGTGCTCGAGACCGCGCACGGTGCCCCAGATCGCGATGCCCGGCCACGTTGAGGACCACGTCCATCGCGCCCGGACGTCTCGGTGACCTGCGCCGCGAGGCGTCGTACGGCGTCGTGGTCGGTGATGTCCGCCGGCTCCGCGAGCGCCACCCGCCCGCCGGCCGCGGTCGCCTCCTCGGCGACCTCCGCGAGCAGGTCGGCCTGGATGTCGGTGAGGTGGAGCACCGCACCCTCGCCGCGCGGCCTGGAGTGCGACCGCGCGGCCGATGCCGCTCGCCGCACCGGTGACGAAGACGTTCTTGCCGGCGAGGTCGCGGACCGGAGGCCTCACGGCTGCCCTGTCCGACCATCGACGCGACACCGACGGCCGGTCGTCCGCCGGACCGTAGTAGCCCTCCGGGCAGATCGCCGCGGAAGACGCCGTCGGACTCGATGATAGCCGTGTCGGACGATCGAGCGGCAGCGCCGTTGCCGATCGCGCATGTTGATGGTCATGGCGTCGGTGAATGCCGGCCCGGCGGTTGTCGTAGAGCACGTCGACGAGGGCTACCGGTGCCGCCGGATGCACGCGCAGCAAGCGTGGCTGGTTCCGCGAGAGGAAGTGCTGTAGCGAGTCGTCGGCCAGCTCGGATCCCGCCGGTGATCAGCGAGCCGTCAACGCGGCCTCCTGGGGCATCAGAGCTGTTGGTGAAGACCAGGCCGTCCTCGGTCGCGTCGAGCAGGTCGGGGGCGATCTCGTCGATCACCTCGGGCGGCGGTCCGCGAGCGACTCGAGGTCGGCTCGCGCACCGCGGGCATCCGCGGGTTGAGGCGCGTCCAGGTAGGAGTTCAGGGTGTCCGATCGTGGTCGCCGAGCCGGTCGCCACGCCCGTCGACGCCTGCGCCGCCGACCCGATCGCCGAGGCCAGCTCGGCCGGGCCCAGCGCCTTGACCAGCCGGTCGATGTCGTCGAGCGCCTGCTGGAGCTCCAAGCGTCTCCTGGGTGTCGTCGCGCGCTCGATCGTGGTCGCCGGCCGCCAGGTCGATCCTCAGCCGGCGTGCCGTGCACGATCAGGTCGACGTACGTCGTGCCGAACACCGTCGCCGGCAGGATCCGCGCGACGACGTTGGCCGGCACGATGCTCGATGTCCTCCTTCAGACAGTCGCGATGTCGATCACGGACGCCATCACGGACTCGGTCGCGCGTTCGATCCGAGCTGACCTTGCCGACGAGGACGCCGTTCATCTTCACGTCGGACCCCTTGCGCAGCGCACCGCCCGGCGTCGGCGACCACGGCACGAGACGTGCGGCGAGGAGCCGAACGTGCCGTTGCTCCGCAACGTCACCGCGACCGACGCCGACCAGCAAGCGCCACCAGGACGACGATGCCTCTGCGCGCGAGCCTCTCCCTGCTCACAGCAGCGGCCGCACGGGGCGAGGACCGTCTCGGTGAACTTGCGGTGCAGGTCGCGCGCCTCCCACTCCCGCTGGTGAGCTCGAGGCAGTTCGACTGGTCGACGAGGAAGATCTCCTCGAGCTGCTTGGCGAGCTCCTGGTCGATCGCCTCGAGGTTGATCTCGTAGTTGCCCTGCAGGCTGAGCCGGTCGATGTTCGCCGTGCCGACGGTGCACCAGGTGCCGTCGACGGTCGCCGTCTTCGCGTGCACCATCGCGTCGCGGAAGCGCAGGACCCGCACGCCGGCGTCGAGGAGCTGGCTGAAGTAGCCGCGGGAGATCCAGTCGGCGACGATGTGGTTGGACTTCAGCGGCAGCAGGAGCCGTACGTCGACACCGCGCCGCGACGGCGTCCTTGAGCGCGTCGACGAAGTCCTGGTCGGGCAGGAAGTAGGCCTGGGTCAGCCAGATGTTGCGGCTGGCCCGGTTGATGGCCTCGAGGTACATCCCGCGGATCGGGAACACCCACAGCCGCGGCACGTTGCGCTGGATCCGGATCGCGCGGCTCCCACGTCGAGGCCGTCTCGAGCAGCAGCGGACGCTCGGAGGCGCGGAGCCGGCGCCGCCGGTTGAGGTTCCAGAAGTCCGCGAACGCGCGCTTGAGGTCCCACACGGCGGGCCCGGTCGACCCGCACGTGCGTGTCGCGCCACTCGGTCTCGTAGGCGGACCCGATGTTGTAGCCGCCGATGAAGCCGGTGTGGTCGTCGACCACCAGGATCTTGCGGTGGTCGCGGCCGTAGCGGCGCAGGTCGAAGAACCGCCAGCCGGCGGCGTAGATCGGGTAGCGCAGCACCTTCATCGACGACGGGAACCGCTTGAACGTCGGCGCCACGACGAGGTTCGCGAACCCGTCGTAGATGCAGTAGACCTCGACGCCGCGGTCGGCCGCCGCGGCCAGCGCGCGCTTGAAGCGCTCCCCGGTCGCGTCGCCCTTCCAGATGTAGGTCTCGAACAGGATCTGCCGCTGGGCGCCGTCGATCGCCGCGATCATGTCGTCGTACAGGTCGCGACCGAAGGTGTACGTCGTCACCTCGCCGTCGCCGACCGCGACCGTCTCCGGGTCCCGCGTCGGGAACGGCTTCGGCTTCTTGCCGCGCCGACGGTAGGAGTCGACCAGCGACATCGTGACCGCCAGGCCGACCTGGATCCCGAGGATCGTCAGCAGGAGTCGGCGCAGCAGCCGAGAGCACGCCCCACGCCGTCGCGCTGCCTGTCCTGCCGTCCCACGGCAGTCAATCTAGTCGGTCGGCCGAAGCGTGGGCGCGCTCCGACCCGCGCGTCACGACGGCGGCGGGACCGAGACGATGTCGACCTTGTCGATCAGCCAGTCGTCGCCGTCGCGGACCATCGACAGGGAGGCCCACTGCTCGGCGATGCACACCGTCCTTGTTGTCGACGTCGGTCGAGCTCGCTGCCGGACGAACGCGAGGACGTCGACGTGGTCCTCGTCGATCAGGTTGTACGCCGACTGCACGACCTCGCCCTCGGCCGCGGCCTTCGTCCGCCGGATCACCTTCGCCAGAGCGCGGGATGATGGTCGTCCTCGTACTCCTCCCGCAGCTCGTCGTCGCCGAGGTACTTCGTCCAGTCGTACTCGTCGTCGATCTCGCGGTAGTCGAACGAGATCATCTCGCCGAGGATCTCCTCGGCCGCGGCCTGGGCGTCGGGGCCGGCGGCGTACGACTCCTAGGTCCTCCTCGGCCTCGTCCAGGTCGTCCTGGGCGCTGTTCTTGCCCTGGACCAGCCAGACCACGGCGACCAAGGTCGCGACCAGCGCGCCGACGAGCACGACGATGACCAGCCGGAAGACCTTCTCGCGCTGCTCCTGGTCGTCGTCGCCGGCCTTCTCGACCTTGGTGACGCTCATCGGACCGGACCAGGGGCATGGGCGGCGCCTCGCTGGAGGCGGGCGAACGAGGCCGGGCAGGCGCCGTCGGTCTGGAACGCGTAGCGCTCCGGGTCGTAGCGGCTGGTGCCGGGTCGTCCCGTAGTCGCAGCGCGCGGTGCGGACGCCGATCAGCTGGAGGTTGATGCGCTCGTCCGTGATGACGCGCGGCCAAGGCACCGATACCGCGCGAGTACTCCTGGAGCAGCGTCCGCAGGTGCGGCTCGTAGGCCATCGCCACGTCGGTGAAGCTCACGCCGGTGTCGAGGAAGCCGGGCAGCACCTCGTCGGCGTCGCGGATCAGCGCCTGCAGGTCCTCGATCTGACCAGGGGTCCGGTCGAGCACCTGCTGCCACTCCGGCTCGTAGCTCCGCAGGAACGCTGCGAACTGCTTGGCCTTGGTCGCCGAGGATGCGCAGGCTGCCCTCGTTGTCGCTGACGATCCGGAGGACGGTGCCGGCGTTGGTGATGACCCGGTTGGTCTCGGGCCACACCGCGTCGAGGGTGGCGAGCAGGTCGGTGCCCTGGTCGAGGATCCGACCGAGGTCGTCGCCGGTGCCGGCGAGCGCCGTGCTGAGCTCACCGAGCACGATCCGGAGCTTCTTGTCGTCGATCTGGCGGAGCACGTCGTTGACCGCGACGACCGTCGCGCTCAGGCTCTCCGGCAGGTCCGTGGACTCGGCGCCGATCGTGTCGCCGCTCTCCAGGAACGGACCGTCGGCCGAGTCGGGCTGGAAGTCGAGGTACTGCTCACCGACCGGCGACAGGCTGCGCACCTTGGCGAGCGGAGTCCTTCGGGATCTCGGTGCCCGCGCTGATGCCGGACGGTGGCGAGGACGCCGTCGTCGGTCGGCACGATCGTCGTCACCTTGCCGACCTTGATGCCGCGGTAGGTGACGGCGGAGCCCTCGAACAGGCCGCCCGTCTGCTCGAGCTCGACGTCGACGGTGACGGGGCGCGAGGTCAGTGGCTGGTCGAGCACGGCCGCGAACAGGTAGGCGATCGCGACCAGGAACACCACGACGATGCCCACCGCGCTCAGGTAGAGCCGGTCGCTGAGGATGTTGCGCACGCTCGGCATGTCAGGCACCTCCCCCGAGCAGCCCGCTCAGCAGGCCGTCGAGCGACAACGGGTTGGTCCGGATCGTCGCCGCCGCCGGTCCGCCGGGTGGCGTGGTCGCGTCCGGCGGCGACGTCGAGTCCGGGCGTCGCGGTGCGCGGAGCGAGCCGCCACGCCGAGGAGGTCGCCGAGGCCCAGCTCGTCGATCACGTCCGCGATCGGCGCGGTGATGCCGATCAGGTCGAGCAGGCCCTGGAGCGCCGGCAGGTTGCCGGCCTGGATGCTCGTCGAGGTGCAGGTCGATGGAGATCGACGCGTAGTCGCCGGGGACGACGCTCGCGCAGCGCGTCGGCCGCCTTCGACGAGGCTGCTGCATCATGTCGCTGAACCGGCCCCGGTTGGACGCGAGCTCCGCGAGCACCGGCTCGGTCTCGGCGAGCAGCGCGAACAGCTGCGAACGGGTGGCGTTGACGGTGTCGTTGGCCGCCGACGAGAAGCGCTCGACGGCCTTGAGCAGCGCCGTCAGCTCCGGCGTCGCCCGGCGCAGGACGGCGGCCGCCGGCCGGATCTCCTTCATCGCCCGGTTGATGACCGCTCCCGCGGTCGTTCAGCGTCCCCGACAGGGAGTTCGAGCGAGGTGAGGACGGCGTCGATGCTCGACGTCGTGGCGCTCGCCTGGGTGAGGAAGGTCGTCGCCTGGTTCGAGCAGCAGCCGTACGTCGTCCTCGTTGCCGCCGAGCGCGGTGTTGAGCTCCTCGGTGATCGTCTGCAGCTGGTCGAGCCCGCCGCCGTTGATGAGGAGCGACGCCTGCGCCAGCGCGTCCTCGACCGTCGGCGCCGTCTCGGTCTCGTCGAGCGTCGAGGGTCGCGCCGTCGTCGAGCTCCTCGCCCTTGGCCGGGTTGGTGACGTCGACGAAGAGCTCACCGAGCGGCGTCGTGTAGCGGAGCCGGGCGGTGGCACCGTCGTGCAGCTCGGCGTCGGTGCGGACGTCCATCGTCACGACCGCGGTGTAGTCGTCGATCGTCGATCGAGGTGACCTTGCCGCTGTCGACGCCGTTGACCTTGACCGGCGCTCCCTCGGCGAGGTTGAGCGCCTCGTCGAACTTCGCCTTGATCTCGATCGTGTCGCCCGAGACGCCCGTGCCGGGGATCGGCAGGTCGCGCATCGTCGTCGAGCACCCGGCGCGCCAGCAGCACTCCGGCAGCGGCCGCGGCGGCCGCGACGGCCCTGATGGTGCGCCTGCTCATCAGTTGCCCCCCAGCGGGTCGGTGCCGATCAGCTGCACAGATCGCCGGCGGCAGCTGGTCGCAGATCTCGTCGAGGATCCCGCCCAGCGGGGTGAGGACCAACGGGGTCGACGATCGACCGGGATCCGGTCGCCGATCCGAGCGCGTTGGAGGTTCTGCAGGGCGAGCGGCATGACCCGGAGGATCTCGGTCAGGTTCCGCTGCTTCTCGAGGATCGTCTTCATCAGCCGGGTCGACCCGTCGAGCGCCTCGACGATCTGCTCCCGGTTGTCGACCGCGAACTGCGCGACGACGGTCACCGCGTCGTCGAGCGAGCGGAGCGCCGTGCGCGAAGTTCTCGCCGCTCGTCGGCCAGCAGGTCGGCTGCCTCGGTCACCTGGTGGATGAACTCCCGCGCCGTGGACTCGTTGGCCGCGACCGCGGCCAGCAGCACGTCGAGGGAGCGCAGCGTGGACGCGATGTTGTCGCGCTGGGCGTGGATGCCGTTGACGCCCTCCTGGAGGGCGTGGATCGTCTGGTTGATCAGCGGACCGTTGCCCTTGAGGGCCGTCGGTGCCCTGGTTGATGAACCGCTCGATCGCCCTCGTGGCCTTCTTCGAGCCGGCGATCCCGGTCGCGAAGTCGTTGAGCGAGGCCAGGACCTGGTCGAAGTCGACCGGGGTCGCGGGTGCGCTCGATCGCGATCTCGTCGCCGTCCTCGAGCGTCGGGCCCTTGGAGTAGACCGGCGTCAGCTCGACGTAGCGGTCGGTGGCGACCGACCGGGCGACGACGACGGCACCGGCGTCGGCCGGGACGTCGTAGTCGTCGTCGACCTCCATGGTCACCTTGACCTGGTCGCCGTCCGGCTCGATCGACGTGATCTTGCCGACCGCGACGCCGAGGATGCCGACGTCGTTGCCGACGAACAGACCGGCCGAGTCCTCGAAGTAGGCGATGACCTCCATCTTGCCGCCGGCTGCACGGCAGCGAGCAGCACGACGCCGTCAGCATCAGCACGACCGACGAGCAGCGCCAGCCGAGCCGACCGGCCGAACCGACGCGGGCGCGCCGGGCGCGTACGTCCTCGACGACCGTCACGGTCATCCTCCCGTTGGTCTGCGCGCTCATCGGCAGTCACCCCGCAGGCGGCACGCCGACGTCGTCGGCCGGTAGGGCCGGACGTGCGGCGAACAGGTCGACCCACGGTCCGTTGCCGGCGGCGTTGGCGACGTAGCGGACGGCCGGAGCCATCACGTCGAGCACGTGCTGGAGCTGGTCGTCCTGCTGGTTGAGGAACGCTGATGACGTCGTTGAGGTCGCGCAGGGCCGGCGCGAGCTTGCCCTTGGTCGACTCGACGATCGACTCGCAGGGCCCGGGACAGCTCGGTCGTCTCGACCAGCAGCCGGTGGATCGCCTGCCGCCGTGACTGGTGACCTCGGTGATCACCAGGTTGGTCTGCTTCATCATCGCGATGATGTCGGTGCTGCTCGCCGCGAGCTGGTCGGTGACGCTGCGCGCGGCGGTCGAGGAGCGCGCCGGTCTGGTCCGAGCGGGTCGCGATCATCTCCGAGAGCCTGGCCACGCCCTCGAGCGCCGGCCGGATCTGGTCCTGGGACGCACCGAGGGTGCCGGCCATCTGGGTCAGGGCCTCGGCGAGCAGCTCGGGATCGAGCTCGTCGAGCGCCTCGGCGCCGCTCTCGAGGACGTCCTGGAGGTTGTAGGGCACCGACGTGCGCTCGATCGGGATCGTGTCGTCGGCGAGCGTCGCCCGCGCCGGACGGGTCGACCTCGAGGTAGTGGGTGCCGAGCAGGGTGGCGACCTTGACCGTCGCCTCGGTGCGCGAGCCGAGGTCGATGTCGCTGTCGAGCACGAAGCTCGACGATGACGCGGTCCTCCTCGAGCTCGATGCCGGTCACCTTGCCCTTGGAGACTCCGTGCACCTGCACGTCCTCGCCGGTGCGGAGGCCGCCGGTGTGCTCGAGCACCGCGGTGTAGCTCTTGGTGCCGAAGTTGGCGACGCTGAGGAAGAGCACGGCCGCGCCGATCAGGCCCAGGATCACGATCGCGACCAGGCCGGTCTTGAACGGGTCCCGTGCGTTCATCGGCTTCATCGGCACACCTCCGACCACGGGCCGTCGCCGCCGGCGGGATTGACCAGCTAGGTCGCCGAGCGCGATCGCGAACGTGCACAGCGTAGACGTTGAGCGCGTTCTCGTAGGATCCCGCCCGGCCGAGCGACTCGAAGATCGTGCCGAACGCCTCCAACGAGTCCTCGAGGTCTCCGCGGGACTCCTGCGAACATCGCGGCGACCGCCGCGAGCCGGTCGGTCGTCCGCGTCAGCGGCGCCTTCGCGTCGCGCAGCAGGTCGCTGGTCGCGCCGACCAGCTGGCCGATGCCGTCGATCGAGCCGCCGATCGCCTTGCGGTCGCGCGCCAGCCCGGTCATCAGGTTCTTGAGCTCGACCACGGTGGCCTGCAGCTCGCCGCCCTGCCCGGCGAGGTTCTCGAGGACCGGCGTCAGGTTCGTCATCACCTCGCCGATCACCTCGTCGCGGTCGGCGACGAAGTTCGTGAGCTCGGCGGTCTGCTGCAGCAGGCCCTCGATGGTGCCGCCCTCGCCCTGGAGGACCTTGATCATCGAGGTCGCCAGCTGGTTGACGTCGGCCGGCTGGAGGATCTCGAACAGCGGCCGGAAGCCGTTGAGCAGCTCGGTCAGGTCGAAGCCCGGGCTGGTCCGCCACCGGTCCCTGGCCGGGCCGTAGTCGACGAGCATCGGGATCTCGGCGCCGTCCTTCAGCTCGTCGCCGCGCACGCCTCCTGGCGCAGCTGGAGGTAGCGCTGCCCGAGCAGGTTCTGGTAGCGCATGATGATGCTTGGTCGTGTCGTAGATCTTCTGCTCGTCGACCAGCTCGAAGTCGACCATCGCGCCGTCGTCGGTCGTGTCGATGCCGGTCACCCGGCCGACCCGCACGCCCGGCCGCCTTGACGTCGTCGCCGACCGCGAGGCCGCTGACGTCGGCGAACTCGGCCTTGAAGTCGCTCGTGTCGCCGGAGACGCCGTTGGGCATCGTGTTGACGAGCAGGATCAGCGAACAGGATGCTGGCGAGACGCGAAGACGGCGACCTTGGCGGCGACGACCCTGATACCGGTCATCGGTCAGCCCCCCACCATCGAGCCGAAGCTCGTGCGGTAGGACGGCCGGTCCCCGCCGCCGTAGTACGGCGGGCAGGTCGGTGTTGATGATGCGCGTCGGACTCGGATGAAGCCCTCCTTGATGACGCCGGGAGCGCCTTGCCGAGCGCCATGTTGATCGTCATGGCGTCGGTGATGCCGGCCCGCCGGTTGTCGTAGAGCGACGTCGACGAAGCCGCCCATGCCTCGGATCCACCGCACCAGCGCGCTGCTCGTTGCGGGACAGGAACTCGGTCGACGGTCGGCGAGGTCGGTGCCACCGGTGAGCAGCGCGGTCAGCGCCGCCTCCTGCTGGATCAGGCTGTTGGTGAACACCAGGGCGTCCTCGGTGGCGTCGAGCAGGTCGGGTGCCACGTCGTCGATGACCTCGACCGTCGTCGCCAGCGCCTGCGAGGTCCTCGCGCACCGCGGGCATCCGCGGGTTGAGCCGGGCCAGGTAGGAGTTCAGCGTGCTCACGGTCGCCGCCAGCTGGTCGCCACGACCCTCCAGCGCCTGCGACGCCGAGCCGATCGCCGAGGCCAGCTCGGCCGGGCCCGAGCGCCTTGACCAGCCGGTCGATGTCGTCGAGCGCCTGCTGGAACTCCAGCGTCTCCTGGGTCGTCGTCGGCCTTCGATCTCGGCGCCGGCCTCGAGGCTGTCCTCCGCCGGCTTGCCGTGCACGACCAGGTCGACGAACGTCGTACCGAAGACCGTCGCCGGCAGGATCCGTGCGACCACGTTGGCCGGGACGTACTCGAGGTCCTCCTCCGACATCTCCATGTCGATGAGGACGCCGCCGGACTCGTCGCGCTCGACCGAGCTGACCTTGCCGACCAGGACGCCGCCCATCTTGACGTCCGAGCCCTTGCGCAGCGCGCCGCCGGCGTCGGCCACCACGGCCGACACGTGCGGCTTGGACCCGAACGTCCCGTTGCTCGCGCAACGAGATCAGCACGCCGATCACGGCCAGCGCGACGAGCACGATCAGCCCCGCGCCGGGCGAGCGTGTGACGAGGAAGATCCCTGGGCATCGGTCACCTCACCCCGAGATCCGGAAGCCGGGGTCGCCGCCCCAGAAGATCAGGGTCAGGACCATGTCGAGGATGACGATCGACACGATGCTGGCGCGGATCGCCGCGCCGGTCGCCTCACCGACCGCCTGCGGGCCGCCGCCGACCTTCATGCCGTACCAGCAGTGGATGAGGGCGATCGCGAACGCGAAGATCAGGATCTTGACCACCGACAAGAAGACGTCGCGTCCTTGGATGAACGTCGAGAAGTAGTGGTCGTACTGGCCCGGGGACTGGTCGAAGAGGACGACGACCGAGATCTGCGACGCGGCGTAGCTGCCGATCAGGCCGATCAGGTAGAGCGGCAGGATCGCGATCATGCAGGCGATCACCCGGGTGGTGACGACGTAGCGCATCGGGTTGACCGCCATCACCTCGAGCGCGTCGATCTCCTCGTAGATCTTCATCGAGCCGATCTGCGCGGTGAACCGGCAGCCGACCTGGGCGCCGAGCGCCAGCGCGGCGATCAGCGGCGCGAGCTCGCGGGTGTTGGCGCTGGCCGAGATGAAGCCGGTCAGCGGCGCGAGGCCGACGATCTCGAGGCCGTTGAAGCCCTCGATGCCGATCGAGGTGCCGGCCGCGATCGACAGCAGGATCATCACGCCGATCGTGCCGCCGCCGACGAGGATCGCGCCGCTGCCCCAGGCGATGTCCTTGAGCTGCCGGAGCATCTCCTTGGGATAGAGCGCCAGGGTCGACGGGATCGCTCTTGACGACGTCGAGGGAGAACGACGCGAAGTGGCCGATGACGGCGAGCGCCTTCATGCACCGAGTCGGTGACGCCGACCAGGCTGTCGGAGAACCGCTCGCCGACGCCCCGCGCTCGTGGCTGGACGCTAGCCATGGCTCACACCATCCCCTGCGGAACGAGCATCACGTAGGCCTGGGTGATGCCGACGTTGACGACGGCGAGCAGGATGACGCTGAGGACGACCGCCTGGTTGACCGCGTCGGCGACCGCCTTCGGGCCGCCGCGCGCGCTGGAGGCCCTTGTGCGCGGCGACGATCGACCGCGATGAAGCCGAAGATCAGTGCCTTGAGCTCGGCGAGGTACGAGGTCTGTTGGTTGAGCGAGTCCGACGAAGGAGTCGAGATAGGTGCCGGACGAGATCTGGCCGGTGCCGACCACCAGGGCGAAGCGCGGTGGTCATCGCCGTCATCGCGACGATCACGGTGAGCAGCAGCGGAGATCAGCAGCGCCGCCAGCACCCGCGGCGCGACCAGGCGCTGGATCGGGCGAGATGCCCATGACCATCAGCGCGTCGGTCTCCTCCCGCACCGTCCGGGCGCCGAGGTCGGAGCAGATCGCGGATCCGACGGCGCCGGCGATCATCAGCGACGTCACCAGCGGCGCACCCTGCCGGAGCACGCCGATGCCGTTGACCGCGCCGATGAACGACTGGGCACCGATCTGGTTGGCGGCCGCGCCGATCTGGACCGACGTGATGACGCCGAACGGGATCGACACCAGGATCGTCGGGCAGCAGCGACACCCGCGTCATGAACCAGCACTGGAGCAGGAACTCGGACCAGGAGAAGCGACGCGCGACGATGTCGGTCACGATGAACGTCGACCGACTCCACCGACGAGGATCACGAGGTCGCCGGTGGTGATGATGCCGGCTTTCGCGCGGTCCGACGAGGTTGTCGACGACCGACCGCCCACCGGCCATCACTGCCGTCATCGCGGCCCCTTCTCGAGTCACGAGCGGCGAGCCTCACGTCCCATGCGCCACCTCGCTCGGTCGATGCTGAGGCTCGAGTGCCTGTTGCTCGGTGTAACAGATATCACGAGAAAACGTCACACGTGCGGCAAGTGTCCACGAAGTGACACCCGGTGACCACGCCTCGGACGCCGGAGCCGAGCGGCACCCAGGAGCAACGGCACCCGGCCCCGGTGCGGACGCCAGGGCTCGAGCACCGCCTGCAGCTCGCGGTCATCGATCTCTCGTCCGACCAACGCCCAACCGACGTCCTTGGCTACGTGGTAGTCGCCGAAGGAGACGGCGTCGGGGTCGCCGAGCGCACGCTGCCGCACCTCGGCGCTCGTCCAGACCCCGCAGGCCCGGGCAGGCTGCGGATCGCGCGGTCGAGGTCCGCGGCCGGATCGCTCGGCGCGGGCGACGATCCGCTCCAGCGCGTCGGCGTGCCGGGCCGCGGTGACGACGGCGCGGGATCGCGCCGGGTCGATGTGCAGGCCGAGCCACGCCCACGACGGGATGCTCGCCAAGCGTGGCCGGCGTCGGCTGGAGCCGGAGGCCGACGGCCGGCCCGGGCGCGGGCTCGCCGTACTCGAGGACGAGCGCGCGGAAGCCGGCGAACGCCTCCTTGCCGGTGACCTTCTGCTCGATGATCGTCGGCACCAGCGCCTCGAGCGGCCGCGCGGTGCGGCCGAGACGGACGTGCGGATGGCGACGCCACGCCTCGGCGACGACCGGGTGGCGGGCCTCGAAGCCGGTCCAGTCGTCGGCGGCGCCGAGCAGGTCGGGCAGCTGGTCGAGCGCCCAGTCCGGCCCCGGGGCCCCAGGCCGCGCGCTCGTACCTCGCCCGCCGCGTCGCGGGACTCGACCGCGAGGGTGACCGGGCCCTCCGGCGTGCGGCTGGCCCGCCAGTGCGGGCCCGCGCTCCCCCGGCGGCGGCCAGCCGCAGCGTCGGGTCGCCGCCTCCACGACGCTGCTGGGCCAGGACGTTGCGGACGGCGCACGGCCAGTCAGGACGCCACACCCTGGTCGCATCCGGCCGATCCACGAAAGGAACACTAGGCTCTGTCCCGACACGAAACCGTATTCGCTGTCACACGAGAGACATCCGGGAGGAGGCAGCGTGAGCTCGACTCCGGACACCCGCCGTCCCCGCCTCGACCAGGAGGCGGTGCTGCAGGCGGCCGAGGTCCTCGTCGACCGGGACGGGCTACGACGCGCTCACGATGACCTCGCTCGCCGCCGAGCTCGACACCCGCGTCTCCTCGCTCTACAACCACGTCGCCAACCTCGAGGACCTGCGCGCCTCGATCCAGGTGCGGGCGATGCGGCTGCTCGGCGAGCACGTACGGCGGGCGGCGATGGGTCACGCCGGCGCCGACGGGCTGCGCGTGCTCAGCCACGAGCTGCGCGCGTTCGCGCGGTCCAACCCGCAGCGGTACGCCGCGATCACCCGGCCCCCGATCGATCCGCGAGGCGTTCTTCGCCGCCGCCGCCGACACGATCGAGGCGCTCGGCGTGATGGTGCGCTCCGCCGGGCTGCGCCGAGGACCGGGTGCTGGCCGACGGGGATGGCGGTCTTCGCCGCGCTGCACGGCTTCGTCTCGCTCGAGGTGGCCGGCTACTTCGGTGACGTCGAGGACGACCTCGACGCGGTCTACGAGATGGTCATCCGCGGCGCCGTCACCGCGGCCGTGCTCGAGGCGACCCACTGATCGCTGCCGGCTGGGGGCGGTCCCGGCTAGCGTCGGCGGGTGCTGCTGCACGAGATCGTCGACGTCTCCGCCGCGGGTCGCGCGCCACCCGCTCGCGCAAGGAGAAGACCGGCGCTGATCGCCGACCTGCTGACGCCGCACCGAGCCCGGCGCAGCGCGAGCTCGTCGCGCTACTACGTCAGCGGCCGGCTCCGGCAGCGCCGCACCGGCCTCGGCTGGCGCGGCCTGCAGACGCTGCCGCCGCCGGCCGACGCACCGTCGCTCGACGTCGACGAGGTCGACGCCGCGTTCGAGCACCTCGGCTCCCTGGGCGGGCCCGGATCCGTCGCCGCGCGGGCGGCCGCGGTCGCCGAGCTGTTCGGCCGCGCGACCGCGGACGAGCAGGAGTGGCTGCGGGCCGTGGCGCTGCGGCAACGTCCGACAGGGCGCGCTGGAGGCGGTGATGACCGAGGGCGTCGCGCAGGCCGCGGGCGTGCCGGTCGCCGACGTACGACGAGCGGCGATGCTCGCCGGGGGCGCGACGTACGTCGTCGACGCGGCCTTCGCCGGGCGCGAGGCGCTGGCCGCGATCGGCCTGACCGTCGGTCGCCCGATCCAGCCGATGCTCGCGTCGTCGGCGCCCGACCTCGACGCGGCGCTGGCCAAGATCGACGGCGCCGCTCGCGGTCGACGCGAAGCTCGACGGCATCCGGATCCAGGTGCACCGCCGCGGCGACGAGGTGCTGATCGCCACCCGCAGCCTCGACGACATCACCCACCGGCTGCCCGAGGTGGTCGAGGTGGTGCGGGCGCTGCCGGCCGACGGAGCTGGTGCTCGACGGCGAGGCGATCGCGCTCGACGCGGCCGGGCGGCCGCGGCCGTTCCAGGAGACGGCCTCCCGCACGGCATCGTCGGCCGACGGCATCACCGCGGTGACGCCGTACTTCTTCGACGTGCTGCACCTCGACGGCCGCGACCTGCTCGACCTGCCCGCGACCGAGCGCTGGGCGGCGCTCGAGGCACTGGTGCCCGAGCAGCACCGGGTGCCGCGCTGGCGCGGCACCGATCCCGGAGGCCGCGCGTGCGTTCGCCGACCAGGTGCTCGCCGACGGTCACGAGGGCGTCGTGGTCAAGGCCGCCGACGCGCCGTACGCCGCCGGCCGGCGCGGCTGCCGCGTGGGTCAAGGTCAAGCCGGTGCACACCCTCGACCTGGTCGTGCTGGCCGTCGAGTGGGGCTCCGGCCGGCGGCGCGGGCACGCTCTCCAACATCCACCTCGGCGCCCGCGACGACGGCCGACCCGGAGCGGTTCGTGATGCTCGGCAAGACGTTCAAGGGCATGACCGACGAGATGCTCGCCTGGCAGACCGAGCGGTTCCAGGAGCTCAAGACCGCACGAGGACGACTGGACCGTGCACGTGCGGCCGGAGCAGGTCGTCGAGATCGCCTTCGACGGGCTCCAGCGGTCCTCGCGCTACCCCGGCGGCCTGGCGCTGCGGTTCGCCCGGGTGGTCCGCTACCGCGACGACAAGGGCCGCCGAGGGACACGCCGACACGATCCAGACGCTGGTGACGGCACGATGTTGCAACTCTGAGTTGCACATCGCGTACAGTTTCCCGCATGGCGACCCGGGCACCCGCAGACCGACGGACGTCGCAAGGCTGCGGCAGCACGCCGGCGCGCGCGCAAGGAGCAGATCATCGCGGCGACCCGCGAGCTCTTCGACTCCCGCGGCGTGCGCGACGTCCAGATCGAGGAGATCGCCGGCGCCGTCGGCATCAACCGGGCGATCGTCTACCGGCACTTCACCGGCAAGGAGGAGCTGTTCGCGCTCACCCTGGTCGGCTACCTCGACGAGCTGCACGAGGCGATGCAGACCGCGGCCGCCTCCAGCGACGGACGCCCGGACCGCCTGGCGGCCGTCGTCGGCGCCTTCATCGACTACGGCGTCGCCCACCCGGCGTTCGTCGACTGCGCCCAGTCGCTGATGGTCCGGCCGGGCGACGAGCTGCTCGACGAGATCTCCGAGGGCGCGCTGTTCCGCCTCGGCCGCGGCATCACCTCGTGCATGACGATCCTGTCCGACGTGCTCGCCGAGGGCAGCGACTCCGGCGAGTTCACGATGACCATCGACCCGGTGCTGATGGCCAACACGCATGTACGCGAGCGGTCTCGGCGCTCTCCAGCTCGCCCGTCTCGGCATCCTCGTCAGCGAGGTCCGCGCCGGGCATCCCGACGGTCAGCGAGATGCTCGGCCGAGCAGGTCCGCCACTACGTGGTCTCGTCGGCGCTGGCGCTCGTCACCCGCGGCGGCCACGCGCGTCGTAGCGCCGCCGGAGTGTCAGCGCTCCATGATCGCGACGACGCCCTGGCCACCGGCGGCGCAGACCGAGATCAGCGCCCGGCCGGAGCCCTTCTCGGCGAGCAGCTTCGCGGTGTTGGCGACGATCCGGCCGCCGGTCGCGGCGAACGGGTGACCCGCGGCGAGCGAGGAGCCCTTGACGTTGAGCTTGCTGCGGTCGATCGAGCCGAGCGGCGCGTCGAGGCCGAGGCGCTCCTTGCAGAACACCGGGCTCTCCCACGCGGCGAGGGTCGACAGCACCTGCGACGCGAACGCCTCGTGGATCTCGTAGTAGTCGAAGTCCTGGAGGGTGAGACCGTGGCGCGCGAGCATCCGCGGCACGGCGTACGCCGGCGCCATCAGCAGGCCCTCGTGACCGTTGACGAAGTCGACGGCGGCGACCTCGGAGTCGACGAAGTACGCCAGCGGCGTGAGGCCGTGCTCCTCGGCCCACTCGTCCGACGCGAGCAGCACCGCGGAGGCGCCGTCGGTCAGCGGGGTCGAGTTGCCGGCGGTCATGGTGGCGGCCTCGCCCTTGCCGAACACCGGCTTGAGCGTGGCGAGCTTCTCGAACGACGAGTCGGCGCGCAGGTTGTTGTCGCGCTCGAGCCCGCGGAACGGCGTGATCAGGTCGTCCTGCCAGCCCTCGTCGTAGGACTTGGCGAGGTTGTGGTGCGACG
The DNA here is from genome assembly GCA_963769655.1 of uncultured Rubrobacteraceae bacterium. Classification (GTDB taxonomy): domain Bacteria; phylum Actinomycetota; class Rubrobacteria; order Rubrobacterales; family Rubrobacteraceae; genus CAVYMT01. The sequence goes on from CAVYMT010000010.1 coordinate 361,837, forward strand.
TGACGGCGAGCTCGTCCTGCGCCTCGCGGGCGATCTGCCACTCCAGCGCGGTCAGGGCCTGGTGGTCGCCCATCGACAGGCTGGTGCGCGGCTCGCCGTTGGACGGGATCGCCAGGCCGATGTCGCCCGGGCGGATCGTGGCGAGCACGGCGAGCCGGTCCTTGGCCGACCGGGCGTTGTTGACCTTGATCAGCTTCTTGCGCAGCTTCTCGGAGATCGCGATCGGCGCGTCGGACGTGGTGTCCACGCCGCCGCCGATGCCGGAGTCGAGCTGGCCGAGCTTGATCTTGTTGGCGATGTAGTTGATCGCCTGGAGACCGGTGCCGCAGGCCTGCTGCAGGTCGACGGCGGCGGTCTCGGGGCGAGCTTGGTGCCGAGCACCGACTCGCGGACCAGGTTGAAGTCGCGGCTGTGCTTGAGCACGGCGCCGCCGGCGACCTCGCCGATGCGTTCACCCTCGAGCCCGAAGCGCGTCACCAGGCCGTCGAGCGCGGCGGTCAGCATCTCCTGGTTGGAGGCGGTGGCGTAGGCACCGTTGGAGCGAGCGAAGGGAATGCGGTTACCGCCGATGACGGCAGCGCGGCGTACCGACGAATAGCAGAGTCAGCCATGTTTCCTATCCTCATGCTTCAGGCCCGTCGAGAGAACCGTTTGAGGGCCAAGTCACGAAATGTGGACTCAGAGTTACACATCTAGTTACATAAGCGGTGAGCGGGCTCGGCCCGTGGACCTCGACGACTCATCGACGCGCCACCTGCGGAGGCACGCACCATCATGAGCGACAAGTACCAGGGCTTCGTCTCGACCCCGATCGGCAAGCTGCTGGTCAAGAACCTCGGGCTCCCCAGCCCCGACCAAGCTCGACCGCTACGACGGCGGGCGACCCGCTCGTCGACGGCACCGTGCTGGTCGGCGGCACCGGCCGGCTCGCCGAGTCGCTGCCCGGCCTGCTCGACCTGCTCGGCATCGCGTCGACCACCGGCATCGGCGCCGGCGAGGGCGCAGCGGCTCAAGGGCGTCGTGTTCGACGCCACCGGCCTCAAGGACTCCGACCGCAGCTGGTCGCGCTCCGCGACTTCTTCACCCCGGTCCTGCGCAGCCTCGACGAGCTGCGCGCGCGTCGTGGTCATCGGCACCCCGCCCGAGCTGACCAGCGGCTCGCGAGCGGGTCGCCCAGCGCGCGCTCGAGGGCTTCACCCGCAGCCTCGGCAAGGAGATCGGCAAGGGCAGCACCGTCCAGCTGGTCTACGTCGCCGAGGGCGCGGAGGCCGGTGTCGACCAGCACCCTCGGCTTCCTCCTCTCCCCCAAGTCCGCCTACGTCTCGGGCCAGGTCGTCCGGATCGGCGCCCACGGCAAGGGCAAGGTCACCGAGGTGGCCGACCAGACCCAGCCGCTGGCCGGCAAGGTCGCGCTCGTCACCGGCGCCAGCCGCGGCATCGGCGAGGCGATCGCCCGGGTCCTGCACCGCGACGGCGCGAAGGTCGTCGGCCTCGACGTGCCCCAGGCCGCGAGCGAGCTGCAGACCCTGATGAAGGAGCTCGACGGCGACTGGCTGACGCTCGACATCAGCGGCGACGACGCCCCGCAGCGGATCGCCCACCACCTCAAGGAGAAGCACGGCGGCGTCGACGTCGTCGTCCACAACGCCGGCATCACCCGCGACCGCAAGCTCGCCAACATGGGCGCCAGCGACAAGGGCGACCGCTGGGCGCAGGTCCTCGGCGTCAACCTGACCGCGCCCGAGCGGATCACCCGTGAGCTGCTCGACCAGGGCGTCGTCAACAAGGGCGGCTCGATCATCGGCGTCGCGAGCATCGCCGGCATCGCCGGCAACGTGGGCCAGACCAACTACGCCGCCTCGAAGGCCGGCGTCATCGGCCTCGTCGACTCGCTCGCCGACGAGCTCAAGGACGGCATCACGATCAACGCCGTCGCGCCGGGCTTCATCATCACCCAGATGACCGCCGCGGTGCCGTTCGCGACCCGCGAGGTCGGCCAGCGGCTCAACGCGATGTCGCAGGGCGGCCTGCCGGTCGACGTCGCCGAGACCATCGCCTGGTACGCCAACCCGGCCTCCAGCCTGGTCAACGGCAACGTGGTCCGGGTCTGCGGCCAGATGATGCTGGGTGCCTGACATGGCCGACTCGCCCGTGATGCTCGAAGGCGGCGCGCTCCCCGCGGTCCCCGGCGTCAACCAGCTCCCCGGCATCAAGAAGACCGGCGGCGCGCTGCCGGACCTCACCCTGCGAGCGCGACGACGTCGCCGGTCGACGCGCGGCGAGGTCGACCGCTACGCCGACGGTCTGCGGCTTCCCGACCAAGGACGTCGCACCGGTCCCCTACCTGCACATGCTGGCGTTCCCGCTGCACATGGCGCTGATGACCGACGCGGCGTTCCCGTTCCCGGCGATCGGGTCGGTGCACCTGGAGAACTCCATCACCCAGCACCGTCCGGTCGCGATCGGCGAGACCGTGTCGCTGTCGCTGCGGGCCGACAACCTGCGCGCCAGCACCAAGGGCCGCGCGTGGGACATGAACGTCGTCGGCACCGTCGGCGACGAGGTCGTGTGGGAGTCGGTCTCGACGTACCTCCGGGTCGGCAAGGGCGACAAGGAGAACGGCGACCCCGGCACGTCGTTCACCGCGATCGAGGCCAAGGGCCCGGTGTGGAGCATGCCGGAGAACATCGGCCGCACGCTACGGCGCGGTGTCGGGCGACCGCAACCCGATCCACCTCTACCCGCTGACGGCGAAGGCGCTCGGCTTCCCGCGCCACATCGCGCACGGCATGTGGAGCAAGGCCCGCTGCATCGCGGCGCTCGAGAACCGGCTGCCCGACCAGGTCCGCGTGGAGGTCGGCTTCAAGAAGCCGATCTTCCTGCCCGGGCAAGGCGCGCTTCGGCGCCGAGGCCAACCCGGCCGGCTGGGACTTCGCCCTGGTCAACCCGAAGTCGGGTGCCCCGCACCTGCTGGGACGTACGACGGCGCTCTAGCGGTATCCTAGCGGGTCCGCGGCCGGATCAGGCCCTCCTGGGCGGTCGTCGCGACGAGGGTGCCGTCCTGGGTGAAGACCCGGCCGAGCGACAGCCCGCGGGCGCCGCCGGCCGACGGCGACCACTGGTCGTAGAGCCACCACTCGTCGGCGCGGAACGGCCGGTGGAACCAGATCGTGTGGTCGAGCGACGCCATCTGGACGGTCGTCGGGTCGGCCTCGTGCGCCGCCAGCGCGGCGCCGAGCAGGGACACGTCGCTGGCGTAGGTGAAGGTGGCCAGGTGCTCGAGCGGGTCGTCGGAGAGCCGCCCGTCGATCCGGATCCAGAGCTGGGCCTTCGACGGGTGCATCGGGTCGGGCTCGAGGCCGTAGCGGGAGTTGCCGAGCCAGCGCACGTCGAGCGCCGCCCACTCCTTGCCGCAGCCCGTCGTCGGAGCCGCGCTCCTGCATGAGGTCCATCAGGTTGAGGCCCTCGTCCGGCGCCTTCACCTCGGGCATCACGTCCTGGTGCTCGAAGCCCTCCTCCGGGACGCTGGAAGTTGAGCGACTGGTAGTAGATCGGCCGGCCGTGCTGGCGCGCGAGCACCCGCCGGGTCGCGAACGACTTGCCGTCCCGGATCCGCTCGACGTCGTAGATGATCGGGACGTTGTAGTCGCCGGGCAGCAGGAAGTACGAGTGCAGCGAGTGCACGTGGAAGTCCGGGCCGACCGAGCGGGTCGCCGCGATCAGCGCCTGGGCGGCGACCTGGCCGCCGTAGACCCGCTGCCGCACCGAGTCGGGCTGCTTGCCCGCGGAAGAGGTCGGTGTCGAGCTGCTCGAGGTCGAGCAGCGACGACCAGCTGGCGGGTCGCGTCGCTCCCTCGGCCTGCGGGTCGGGCTCGGGTCATCGGCGGGGTCAGCTGACCTCCGGTCTCGTCCGGCCGCTCGAGGCCGGCCAGGAACTGCTCGAACTGCTGCCCGATCTCCTCGCCGGTCGGGAGCGGCTGGTCCTCGGCGAGCAGGCTGGAGCCGCTCTCCTCGGCCCGGGCGAAGGCGTCGTACTGCTGCTCGAGCGCGGTGACCACGTCGTCGACCTCGCTGTTGGCGGCGAGGTAGCGGGCGATCTCCTCCTCGCGCTCGTCGGCCTCGGTGCCGAGGTCGGTGAGGTCGATCGTCAGCCGCGCGGCGAGCTCGACCTGCTCGAGCAGCGCGATCGAGGCGCGCGGGTAGTCGAGCTGGGCGAGGTAGTGCGGCACGTGCGCGACGAACCCGATCGCGTCGTGGCCCCACTCCCCCAGCCGCACCTCGAGCAGCGCCTGGGCGCTGCTCGGGATCCGCAGCTCGCCCTGCCACGGGCTGGTGCCGGTGAGCAGGTCGGTGTTGTTGGCGTGGTGGGTGATCGCGATCGGCCGGGTGTGCGGCACCGCCATCGGCACCGAGCCCATCCCGATCACCAGCGACACCGAGAACCGCTCGACGACCTCGAGCACCGCCGCGGCAGAACGCCTCCCAGCGGGTGTCGGGCTCGGGCCCGTGCAGCAGGAGGTACGGCGTGTCGCCCTCGTCGCGCAGCAACCGGACCACGAGCCGCGGCGCGTCGTAGGCCTCGTAGTGGTCGCGCACGAAGGACATGCGGTGGCCGGCGGGCGCGGTAGTCGTGGAGCTGGTCGACGTCGAAGGTCGCGACGACCACCCCGCCGCCGCCGTCACCGCCGCCTTCGGCCACCAGGTGGCGGCACGCGATCGCACCGGCGTTGCCGGCGTCGAGGAAGCCGTCGAGCGCGACGACCATCCGCAGCTCCTCCACCCCGGCGAGCTCCGGCACGTCGTCGACGATGTGCACGAGGCGAGGTGTGGGGGTCACGGGGAAACGATACTGACCGGCCTCGGCGGCACGCTCACCCGTAGGTGCGCGCGCATCAGGTCGATGCCCTCCTGGACCAGCTCGGACGTGGTGATCCCCAGCTGGTCGGAGACCACCGTCTGCTGGTCGCCACTCGTCGGCGAGCCCGTCGAGCAGCGTCCACAGCGCAGCCTCGCCGTAGGTCGCCGCGATGTACTCGCAGACCCACCACGACACGGCGTACCAGCCCTCGGCGTGCTCGCCGGCGAACTCCTGTCGGGACGGGACGTCGGTGACGCCGGCGGCGGCCAGGTTGAGGGCGTCGGTCTGCAGCCGCCGCTCGGCCGGCGCGATCGGCCGCACGGAGACGTACTCGGCCAGGCCCTCGGCGAGCCACAGCGGGACGCCGCGCGCCTGCTCGCCGAGCGGCGACGTGGGTGAGCTCGTGCCGCACCAGCCGGTCGAGCACCTCGTCGCTCTCGTCGAGGACGTGCGGGCTCAGCACGATCCGGTACGACGCCACCGGCCCGTCGGCGTCGTCCGGCGTCGCGGGGCACCGGGACGGTCACGCCGTCGAGCCGGTCCGGGTCGGTGACCGGCAGGCCGTCGAGCGACTCGACGAACGCCGGGTCGGAGAGGACGTAGACGACCACGCCGCCGGGGTCCTCGATGTCGGCGGGCAGCACCGACCGCACCGCGAACCGGCCTCCGAGACGGACGCGAGCACCGCGTCGGCTCTCAGCACGGTGGTGGCGTCGAAGATCCCGAGCACGCCCGCACCGTCGCGGACCTCGATCTCGCCGAGGTCCCACGGCTGCGGGTCGGAGCCCGGAGTCGGCCTCCCAGGCGGCGTCCGTCGTCGACGTCAGCAGGTAGCGACGCTCGTTGCGGGTGGGCGCGAACCGCCAGCGGTCGCGGGTGATGACGGGCGCGACGTCGTACCCCTGGAGCTCGATGCGGACGGTGACCTCGGCCCAGTAGCCGTCGCCGTCCGGCTCGATCGTCTGCTCCGTGAGCGTCGAAGCGCACCGTGCCGAGCGGCAGCTGGCCGAGGTTCTCGAAGTAGCGGTCCTGCTCGGCGACGAAGCCGCGATCGCGCTGCGCGAGGGTGCGGTCGAACGCCACCGGGTCGCGGTCGACGATCGCCCGCGCCCGCTGCCGCAGGGTGCGCTGGATGGCCTCGGCGACCTCGGCGTCCGGGTCGGACGGCGCGACCGGCGAGTCGTCGCCGCAGGCGGCGAGCAGGGAGATCAGGAGGACGGGCAGCAGGAGTGCGGAGACGGACCGGCGCCGGCAGCCCGTCGGCGTCAGCCGTTCCTGTCGGCATCGAGGAGCGTCCGGTCGTCCGCCGCGGCCGCGTCGGCAGCGTCGACGCCCCCTTGCCGGCCATCTCGTGCACGATGTCGAGCGCGATCGTCTGGGCCGACAGGCCGATGCGCTCGAGGATCACGGCCCGCTTCGCGTGGTCGAGGAACTCCTGGGGGATGCCGTGCAGGCGCACGGGCGTGTCGATGCCGGCGGCGGAGAGGGTCTGCAGCAGGACGGCGCCGACGCCGCCGATGACGCCGTTGTCCTCGATCGTCACGACCAGCCGGTGGTGCGGCGGCCAGCTCGACGAGCGCCGGGTCGACCGGCTTGACCCAGCGCGGGTCGACGACGGTGACGCCGATGCCCTGCGCCGATCAGCCGCTCCGCCACGTCGACGCCGACGCCGGCCATCGAGCCGACGGCGACGACGAGCACGTCGCGCTTGCCGGTCGCGCACGAGCACGTCGACCCCGCCGACCCGGTCGATCGCGTCGATGTCGGCGGGCGGCGGCCCCTTCGGGAAGCGCACGACCGTCGGCGCGTCGGCGACCTCGACCGCCTCGTCGAGCAGCTCGCGCATCCGGGTGACGTCGCGCGGCGCGGCGAGCCGGAGGCCCGGGCACGACCTGGAGGACCGACATGTCCCACATGCCGTTGTGGCTGGCGCCGTCGTCACCGGTGACGCCGGACCGGTCGAGCACGAACGTGACGCCGCACTTGTGCAGCGCGACGTCCATCAGCACCTGGTCGAAGGCCCGGTTGAGGAACGTCGCGTAGACGGCGACCACCGGGTGCAGGCCGCCGATCGCGAGGCCGGCCGCGGACGTCGCGGCGTGCTGCTCGGCGATGCCGACGTCGAAGGTGCGCTCGGGGAAGCGGGCCTGGAACTTGTCGAGTCCGACCGGGTGCATCATCGCCGCGGTGATCGCGACCACGTCGGGCCGGCGGGCGCCGATCTGCACGATGTGCTCGGCGAAGTGGTCGGTCCAGATGAGGCCCTTCGGCTTCTCGGCGCCGGTCTGGACGTCGAACGGGCCGGGCGCGTGGAACTGGTCGGCCTCGTGCCGCTCCGCCGGGTCGTAGCCGAAGCCCTTCCGGGTGATCGCGTGCACGATCACCGGGCCACCGAACTTCTTCGCCTGCTGGAGTGCCTGCTCCATCGCGGCGCGGTCGTGGCCGTCGACGGGACCGACGTACTTGAGGCCGAGGTCCTCGAACAGGCCCTGCGGCGCGAGCGCGTCCTTGAGGCCCTTCTTGACCGCGTGGAGCGCGTCGTAGGCGGCCGGGCCGACCGCAGGGACGGCGTTGACGCGCTTCTTGACCAGGTCGAGCACCTGCTCGTAGCGCGGGTTGGTGCGCAGCCCGGTGAGCGCGTTGGCGAGGCCACCGATGGTCGGCGTGTAGGAGCGGCCGTTGTCGTTGACCACGATCACGAGCCGCGAGTCGCGCGCGATGGCGATGTTGTTGAGCGCCTCCCAGGCCATGCCGCCGGTGAGCGCGCCGTCGCCGATCACCGCGACGACGTGGCGGTCCTCGCCGCGGATCGCGTAGGCCTTGGCGATGCCGTCGGCATAGCTGAGCGCCGTCGACGCGTGGGAGTTCTCGACGATGTCGTGCTCGGACTCGGCCTGGCTCGGGTAGCCGCTCATCCCGCCCTCGCGGCGCAGCGTGCCGAACTCCGCGACCCGGCCGGTCACGAGCTTGTGGACGTAGGCCTGGTGCCCGGTGTCGAAGACGACCCGGTCGCGCGGGCTGTCGAACACCCGGTGGATCGCCAGGGTCAGCTCGACCACGCCGAGGTTGGGCCCGAGGTGACCGGTGTTCGTGGCGACCGTCCGGATCAACAGGTCGCGGATCTCGCTCGCGAGCGTCGTCAGCTCGTCGTCCGACAGGTCCCGCAGGTCGCGGGGCGAGGTGATCCGGTCGAGGAGGGACATGGGGGCGAGTTTAGGCCGTCAGCGGTCCCGACCGCCGGCGACTCGCGGCTCTCACGGGCAGCAGGCTCCGGTAGCGGTCGGAGGCGAGGAACTCCGGCAGGATCCGGCTCGCCGAGGCGGTCAGGGGCAGCTCGCCGACGGTCAGCGGGATCGACGAAGACGATCTGCCGGCCCTCCCCCACGACGACGTCGGCATCGGTCGCGGTGGTCGCCGCGGTGTAGACCGAACACGTCGTCGAAGGACTCGTACGCCGCGTGGTAGATCGAGATCTCCTGCCACAGCTCCAGCGCCGGCGGCTCGACCCGGAGGCCGGTCTCCTCGGCGAGCTCGCGGTAGGCCGCGGCGTCCGGCTCCTCGCCGCGGTCGACGTGCCCGCCGACGAAGCCCCAGCACCCGGGGTCGATCACCGGGTGCTCGTCGCGCTCCTGGAGCAGCACCCACCCACGCGGGTCGACGAGGACGATCGAGGCGAACCGGCGCACGTCGGCCACCGTATCCTCGCCAGCGTGATGATCCGACCGGCCGAGCTCGAGGCCGATCCGCAGGGGCGACATCGACCTGGCGTTCCGCCGGTGGGACCGGCCCCGGGTCAAGGTCGGAACGCGGCTGCGGACCGCGGTCGGGCTCCTCGAGGTGGTCAGCGTCGACCGGGTGGCGCTGTCGGCGCTGCGCGCGGAGGACGCACGTCGGTGCGGAGCACCGTCCTGGCCGCGCTCAAGGCCGCGCTCGCGACGAAGGCCGACCGGCCGGCGTACCGCGTCGGCCTGAGGTACGCCGGCGCGGATCCGCGCGAGACGCTCCGTGCAGCGCTCCCCGGTGCCGACGAGATCACGGACATCCTGGCCGGGCTCGACCGGCTCGACGCGTCCTCGGCGATCGGGCCGTGGACCCGCGCGACGCTGCGCCTCATCGACGCCCACCCCGAGGTCCGGGCTCCCGAGCTCGCCGCGCAGGTCGGCAGGCCGACCGCGGAGTTCAAGCGCGACGTGCGCAAGCTCAAGGATCGCGGGCTGACCGAGTCCCTGGCGATCGGCTACCGGCTGTCGCCGCGCGGGGAGGCGGTCGCTCGACCACGAGGACGGTCCGCGACGAGCGTGCCCCACGTCGCGAGGGCACGCCGCTGCCACGGACGATCGGTGCGCCGGCGACCGCGCGCTGCGCGCGGTGGAGGTCCACACCCTGGAGGCGGCGAGTCGGTGGACCCGCGGCGACCTCGCCGCGCTGCACGGGGTCGGGCCGATCGCGCTCGACCGGATCGAGGCGGCGTCGCCGAGCTCGGGCTCGGCTACGCGCCGGACTGACGCGTCAGCCGGCGAGGAAGCTCAGCCGGACCTCGCGCTCGTGGTTGTCGACGTTGAGGTCGACCAGGCAGATGCTCTGCCAGGTGCCGAGCGCGAGCCGACCGTCGAGCACCGGCACCGACGCGTACGGCGGCACCAGCGCCGGCATCACGTGGGACCGCCCGTGGCCGGGTGACCCGTGCCGGTGCCGCCACCGGTCGTCGGCGGGCAGCAGGTCCGCCAGCGCGGCCAGGAGGTCGTCGTCGCTCCCGGCGCCGGTCTCGATGATCGCGATGCCGGCGGTCGCGTGCGGGACGAACACGTGGAGCAGCCCGTCGCCGCGCCCGGACGCGAATCGGCGCAGTCACGAGGTGATGTCGAGGACCCGTTCCTCGCCGCCGGTCCGGAAGCTGAAGGTCTCGCTGTCCATCGGTCTCCGATCAGGTGGTGTCGGTCGTGGAGTGCCGCGCCACCATCGCATCGACGAGGGGTACGACGTCCGCCGTGCTCAGTGCTCCGCCGGGAAGCTGGCCCTGACCTCGCCGCTCGGATCGACGACCAGCCGACGGGCCAGGCCCTCGCCGCGGAAGTAGCGGTAGTAGTTCGCGTCGTCCTCGTAGAGCACGAGCGGTGTGCGTCCTTGCGGCACGCGCACGGTGCCGGCGGCCGCCTTGTGGACGTCGACGAGGGTCCAGCCGTTCCGCCACAGCTCGTCGAGCAGCGCCCGGAACTCGCGAGCGGTGATGAAGTAGTCGAGGAACCCCCGGGCCTGGCCGCCACGGAACGCGAGCTTCGGTCGCAGGATCAGTGGGTGGACGAAGCAGCGCTTCGATGGGGCCGTGCCAGCGCACCAGCCGCGGCCGCTCGCTTTCGACCGGCGGTGCCGAGATGATCGTCTGGATCTCGGGGGCGTCGCGGTCGCGAGCTGGTCCGCCGGGATCTCGGACTCGGCCCGCGCGCATCCGGCGGTGAGGAGAGCGCGACGACGAGCGCGGCGCGAGCGATCGCCGTCGTGCGGTTCGTGTTCGCGCGCATGCCGCACCTCCTGCATCGTGTGACGCGCAGGTGCGGCCAGAAGTGCCCGGTCAGGCCCGTGTCGCCGGTCCCGGGGTCGGTCGTGCCGCCGGCGCAGGAGGCGAAGGATTCGGGAGCGGTCTCGCCGGCGCCGTACTCGTCGATGAAGAGCGCGATCCGCGGGTCGTCCGGCCCGACGAGCTCCAGCTGCCGGCCCCACGTCGTGATCACGACCGGAGCCTCCTGGTCGGGGTACGGCGACATGATCCCGTTGTCGGGCAGGTGGCCGGCGAGCTCGGCGACACCCGTCGGCGTCGACCAGGTCGGGGCGGTAGGTGAGCCAGATCGTGCCGTGCTCGAGGTCGTGCACGGCGTACTCGTCGCGCACCGGCACGTCGTAGACACCGCACTCGAGCCAGGGGTCCCAGTGGTCACCACCCACCGGCGGGGACTGGGGGTAGTCGACGTCCTCGCGGACGTGGACGTACGGCGGCACGTCGTACTCCTCGCACCAGGTCGAGGTTGCTGGTGTCCACGGTCGACTGTCCCGCTCGATCCGCCGCGATCGTCGACCGTCGTCGTCGCCGCCCAGGACCATCGGCAGCACGACGGCCGCGAGCACCACCAGCAGTCCCGCGACCACGGCCACCGCGATCGGCAGCGTCCGGCGCTGGGCTGTTCGTCATCCGTCGAGGGCCCGCTCGATCCGCTCCACCTTCGCCGTGAGCTGGCCGGTGTAGCCCGGCCGGATGTCGGCCTTGAGCACCAGCCCGACGCGTGGCGACACCTCCGCGACGACGTCGACGGCGCGCTTGACCACGGCCATCACCTCGTCCCACTCCCCCTCGATGTTGGTGAACATCGCGTTGGTCTCGTTGGGGAGCCCGGACTCGCGGACCACGCGGACCGCCGCGGCGACCGCCTCGGTGACGCCGCCGGTCTCGTCGGCGGCGGATCCGGACGGCGAGATGCTGAAGGCGACGAGCATGTGGCTCACGCTAGTTGGGGCGTGAGAAGACGTGGTACTCGCCCTTGCCGAGGAAGAATCCCACCCCGGCCGCGCGGTCGATGCAGGTCACGCCGAACGGCTCGACCCCGCAGCGTGACGTCGCCGGCGACGACGACCGCGGCCGGGCTGATCACCTTCGCGCCGGGCTCGCGGATCGTGTCGGCGTTGCACACCGGCCGGGGCTTGCCGTTGAAGGTCTCGATCCGACCGACCCGGTCGGTCGAGTCGGAGCCGCAGACCTCGGGGTCGGTGATGAACCCGTTGCCCAGCTCGCAGCTCGGGCCGATGACCGGGTCGTCGAGCAGGCAGTAGACGTCGTCGCCGGGCGTGACGAACCGGGTCTCGAACACGGTCTCGCCCTGGGTCGCGATCGGAGTTGATCCGGTCGATGGCGTCGTCGTACGTCGTCGGGCCGCGCGGCTGGTCGGGCGGTGGCGCCGAGGTCGGCGGCGCCACCGTCGTCTCGGTCGGCGAGGCAGCGCTGGTCTCCGTTCGCGGCTCGTCGACAGGCTCGGTCGACGGCGCGGTGGACGTCGGTCGTCGGGGCGTGCTCGTGACGGACGTCGACGGCCGCGTCGTGATCGTCGGTACGTCGTCCGCGTCGCCGCCGCCCGACCCGCACCCGGTCAGCGCGAGCAGAGTGACGAGGACGGTCGCCGTACGAAGGGAGCGCATGCGCCCATCGTTCCAGCCGGACCGCCCGATA
>CAVYMT010000011.1:0-60998 GCA_963769655.1 uncultured Rubrobacteraceae bacterium
CAGTTCTTGCTCATGAGGCCCGAGACGCCGTCCAGGACCCGGAACCAGGTCCTGGCTCCCGCGGCGGCGATGCGGCTGCTGCGCAGGCCTTGCCGCTGGTACCGAAGCGCCGTGCGGACGGCCGCAAAGCCGTAGTCGAGCATCTCGGCCTCGTAGCCGTGGATGGCCGGAACGAGCGGCGCCTCGCCACGGTGGACGGCACCGAGCGTCCGGCACAGCAATCGCGCGTCGCGCAGCGCCGTGTTTCCCCCAAGGCCGCCGACCGGGGGCATGGCGTGGATGGCGTCCCCAAGAAGCGTGACGTTCGTGCTTTTCCAGGGGGTGACTGGGACCGATGCCGCGTGCGACCCCAGCCACGAGCTGTCCGGGTCGGCATCGCCGACGACCCGGCGCAGGTCCGGGTGCCAGTCTTCGATCAGGGCACCGACGACGCGCTGCAGTCCGGGCCCGTCGAGGTCGTGCGCGTCCGGCGGAAGGGCGTCGCGGCGGGCGACGATCGCGCAGAGCACGTAGTCCCGGTAGCCGCGATCCGCGTCGCCGGGTACTTCATGGACACCGATCCCCCGCAGGACGTCTGCCGGATCGGCCCTGCGCTCGAAGGCCGCGGTGAACAGGAAATAGGGAACGAGCCGGAAAAGTTCTAGGCGCGGTCGCGCGCGTCGCCCAGCCAGGGCTTGATGTCCAGGATCGGGGTGCCGTCCTTCATGTCCAGGCCCCTGACGCGCAAGTTCGTCCCGTCCACTCCCAGCACGTCGAGTATCGACATGCCGACGGGGTTGGGCCGCACGGGAGAGCAGATGCTGAAGACGCCCACGCTCCGGTCGGATTGGGAGGGGTGCTCACGTCTGTGCGGGGGCGTCTGGCGCAGAAAGCGGGGGGCGAAAGCGGGGCTCTCGTGGAAGGCGAAGATCACGACGATCCTTTGCCCCGGTTCGATGTCGGCGAGTGCTTCTCTGTAGGCGTCGTCGATCTCTAGCGTCCCCTCCACCTCGGAGACGCGGAAGCTCCTGGGGACCTTTTCGGCATCCGTCCGCACGAACCCTATAGGCTCCAACGCGACGCCCGCACCCGATATTGTGCGCTCCCCGGTCCCGGTAGCTTGGTCTTCGCGAACGCTCAATTGCCTGACCATTGCCGTCCCGGAGACCTCGGCGTAGCCGCACTTGCGGTAGAAGGCTTCCGCAGGCGCATTCATCTGGGTCTCCACCACCACGCGGCCGACGCCCCTGCCGCCGAGCACGCCGTGCAGGCCGTCGAGCAACCGCGTGGCGAGGCCCCTTCTGCGCGCCTCGGGCCGCACGCATAGCGCGTCAAGGACGAACGTCCTGCCGTCGACTTGCCTTCTCGCGAAGCCCAACGCGAACCCGAGGATCCCGCCGTCCCTGCTCGCGCAGATCAGGCCAAGCGACTTCGGCGCGTCCAGGGCCTCTTTCAGCCGATCGCGGGCCGCGTCGTGGGTCCATCTCTGGTTCTGGGGCTCATCGGCGGGGCCCGCGGCGGCGAAGATCTCCGCGCACTCGTCCAGATGCCCGAAGACGAGAGGCTTTATCCCCTCCGGCGTACTCACAGGGCGCTGATGTGTTCCGTGCTAGTGATGGTCCATCACGAAGCCGTGGGGTAGCTCGAGGTCGTGCGCGGCCAGGAGGTCGGCGTCGCCGAGGATCATGTCCGTCGGTCCGTCGGCGACGATCCGCCCGCCGTCTATGATCACGGCGCGTTCGCAGATCTCGTGCGCGTAGGGCAGGTCGTGGGTAACCAGGACGATGGTCTGGGAGAGCCCCGCGAGGATCTCCCCGAACTCGCGCCGCGCCCGAGGGTCCAGGTTGCTCGAAGGCTCGTCGAGCACGAGCACCGCCGGCTCCATGCTCAACACCGCCGCGGTCGCAACCCGCTTTCGCTGCCCGAACGACAGGTGGTGCGGCGGACGCCCACCTACCCCCTCCATCCCGACCGCGGCCAGCGCGCGTTCCACCCGCTTCCTGACCTCGTCTTCTGGAAGCCCCAGGTTCGACGGCCCGAAGGCGATGTCCTGCGCCACCGTCGGCATGAAGAGCATGTCATCCGGGTCCTGGAACACCAGGCCCACCCTCCTTCGGACCTCCTTCAGGTTCTTGCCGCCCTTTACCGGCAGGCCGTCCACCGACACGGAGCCGCCGGTGGGTTCCAGGATGCCGTTGAGGTGCAGGCACAGGGTAGACTTGCCCGGCGCCGTTGGGCCCGAGCACGGCGATCCGCTCCCCGGTCGCGACCCGCAGCGTGACGCCCCGCAGCGCCTCGTGGCCGTCGGGATACGTGTAACACACGCCGGCCAGATCTATGGCCGGTGGCCCCCCGTTGTGCACGCCGGTCACGGCAACAGGACCCGGATGAGCGCGAGCGCGACGGCGAGCGCGACCAGGAACCCTACGTCAGCCGGTCGCAGCGTGAGCCGTTCGACGGCCGTCTCGGGCATGCTCCCGTCGTAACCGCGGCTGGTCATGGCCAGGTAGACGCGCTCCCCGCGATCCAGGGACCGCACGAACAGAGCCGCGACTAGCGAGCCCGTCGAGCCGGCGGCCTGCCAGAAATAGCGCGCCGAATAGCCGCGCGCCGCGCGGGCCGTCTGCATATTCGAGACCTGCTCGCCGAGCACGTGCAGGTAGCGCCACATAAAGGAGACGATCACGACGATGAGGCGCGGGGTCCGAAGCAGCTCGAACCCCCGTAGGAGGCGCGGGAACGGCGTCGTGGAGCTCAGGATCACCATGCCTAGCACCCCGATGGTTACCTTGGCGCCGACCGTAAGGCCGAGCACCACGCCGTCGGGGGTTGTGAACGGCAGGATCGCCGCCGCCGCGAGAAACGGCACCTCGATGGTCATGCGCCGCAGGACGTGCCGGGGGCTCAGCCGGGCCGCGACGACGAGGCCGACCAGGATCGCGGCCAGGGCCCCGAACGCGTACCAGGCACCCGCGGGCAGCGACACCGAGACGACGACCAGCCCGATCAGGCCGATTATCTTGACCCTGGGATCGAGGCGGTGGACCGGCGAGTCCTGCGCCGCCACCACCTCGACGTCGCCCCCGTGGTGCCCACCGCCCACCGGGTGTTACCTCACCCGCGGTGAGGTGCCGCCCGATGAGCCTGTCTGGGCGGCGCAGCAGCATGACGATCCCGGCGCCCAGGACGAACGAGAGAATTACCCCAACCAGCCCGGAGAGCCAGGTGACCCTGTAATCGAACAGGAAGGACGGCTGGATGCCGAGCACGGGCTCGCCCTCCTGCTCGGCCAGGCATTCTTCCTTCGCCGCCTTGCTCGGCTCTCCCTCGCACGCGCTGTTGATGATCGCGCGCTGCAAAGCGTCGGGGGTGCTAGCGGCGAAGTTCGAGAAGACCACCCCTACCAGGAGCGCTACGGCGAGGCCGACGAGGACGAAGGGTACGACGGACCGGTTACCCGACGAGGCTGCCACCCTACGCCACCTCCCCTGCGCCCGGCACGGTCACGGGCAGCCTGTCCTGGTTGGCCAGGAGATCCGGCCTGGTCGCAAGCACGGCCGCGACGACGCTCGTGGCGATGACGGCCTCAAGGATGCCGACGAGCATGTGGACCCCGATCATGATCGGGAACGTGGCGAGCGGCAAAGGCCCTCCGAACACTATGAAGACCGACACGAGCGCGGCGGCACCGACGATGGTCACCCAGGAGGCGACCGCCACCGACCCGAGGTAAGCCCAGCGGGTCCGCGGCAGCGCGGCCGTCAAGGCCCGGAAGAGGTAGTAGCCCCCGACCGCCGCCAGGACGCCCATCGCCAGGACGTTCGCCCCCAGGGCGGTTATGCCGCCGTCGGCGAAGGCTATGGCCTGCACCGTGTACACGACGGTAACCACCAGCGTGCCGACCCAGGGGCCGAGCAATATCCCCGCCATGGCGCCGCCGAGGAGGTGCGCGCTCGTCCCGCCGGCTACCGGGATGGTCACCATCTGCGCCGCGAATATGAACGCCGCCGTCAAGCCGACTATCGGGATGCTCCGGTCGTCGAGCTCCGCCTGCGACCTCCTGAGCGCGTAAACGACCACGACGAGGGCGATCGCCCACGTGACTATCGCGGTTACGGGGCCGATGAGGCCATCCGGAACGTGCATGAGCGCGATGCTCATCTAGTGCTCCTTTCCCTGCAAAAGTCCCTGTCCACTGCCCGCCCCCTCAGCGCACCCGGCGCAAATCCCGCGGGCGACGACGTGCAACTCCTGCACCTCGAAGCCGCCAGAACCGGCGTTCAATACCTCGAGGATGCCGCGGCCAACCTCCGGGTTGGGGTGGAAGATGCCCCCGCACGCATCGCACAAAAGGTGCGGATGCGTCGCCGTGCGGGCCTCGAAGACCCTCGGACCCTCGGGCAGCCGGCTCTCCGCCACGAGGCCAGCCGCACGCAACGCCTCCAGCGACCTGTAGACCGTCGAGAGCTCGAGCCCCGGCAGAGAACCCCTCACCCGCTCCCAGATCTCCTCCGCCGTGAAGTGCTCGCCGGTCTCGATCAGGACCCGCCAGATGTGCGCCCGCTGCGGCGTCACACGCACCCCACGTTCCTGCAAAGCGTCGATCGAATGGCCCTTGGTACCCACATGCAAATTATTGGCAGAAGCCAACGACTCGCGCAAGTATCTATCTGACCGTATCGCGTTCCGGGAGGCTGCCCAGGTTGGGGCGAGGCGTGAGGCCGCTAGGTCTGCTCCAGGGCCTCCCGCACCATCCGCCGGTCGTGGTCCCAGGCGAAGTCGGCGGCGTCCAGGTCCTCCGCCGCGACCCACCGAATCCCGGCCACGTCGTCTGATGGGGCGGGCTCACCGGCCAGGATCTTCGCTCGGAAGCCTATGGCGAGCACCCAGACGCCCTCGGAGCCGTAGGTGTGGGGGGCGAGGAGCACCGGCGTCTCATCCACCTCAAGTTCGACCCCGAGTTCCTCGCGAGCCTCGCGGACGAGACCTTCCGCCGGGTGCTCCCCGAGCTCCAGAAAGCCGCCCGGCAGGTCCAGGCGACCCTTCTCGGGCTCACGGCCACGAACGGTCAGGAGCGCTTTGCCGCCTTCCAGGATCACGGCGCCCACCGCCGGCACCGGGTTACGGTACCAGGAACGGCCGCACACAGGACAACTCGCGCCGCCGCTCGGGCGCGGTTCAGAGAGACGGGTCCCGTCCGCCGGGCAGAATCGGAAGGGCGACGTAGCTGAGAACGGGCGAGTAGCGAACGGCGAATAGGGAGTGGTGTCCTGTTCACTACCCACTACGCGCTACCTCGCTACTCGCTTGAGCGTGGCTATCTCTTCGGCCACGCCGGCGAGTTGATCCACGGTACGGACGACCTCGACGCGGTCGCACAGGGGCTCGTACAGCGGCATGTCGCAGGAGCCGAGCGACCAGCCCCAGCGCGGCTCGGGTGTGATCCAGATCGTCTGCCGGGCGTGGCGCGTGATCTCTTCGAGGGCCGCCGTGTTCGGGTCCTTGCCGTTGTTCCTTCCGTCGCCCAGGATCACCACGGTCGTGCGGTGGTTTATGGTCGGTAGGTACCGGTTCTTGAACTGCTCGGCGGCACTGCCGAAGTCGCTGTTGACGTCGGCGTCTATGACGCGGCCGGAGAAGACCTGCTCCACGGCCCGGTCCATGCTGCTCTCCTCGAAGACCTGTGTCACCTCGGCCATCTCCGCCACAAAGACGAAAGTCCGCACCTTCGAGAACAGGTTCTGCATCTGGTAGACCATGTGCAACCAGAAGCGGCTCAGGTTGCGCGTGCTCAGGGACACGTCGCAGAGCATCGCGATCCTGGGACGCTTCTCGTGGTGGCGGCGCAGGACGGGGTCGAACGGGATGCCGTCGTAGCGGACGTTGCGGCGCAGGGTGTGTGGGACGCTGATGTGCCCGGTCCGGTCCTGGCGCAGGCGACGGGTCTTCGCGCCGTGTATCTGGCGCGCTATGCGCCGGATCGCCGCCTCCGTCTCCCGCTGCTCGGCGGGCGAAAACTCGAAGATCTTGCGCAGCGAACGCCGCATGAGGGCCGAGTCGTCCTTCTTTTTTTCGAGCTTCTTCTGGCGCTCGACCATCTGCTCGATGAGCTGGGGGAGGCCGCGCAGGATCTCCTCGCTCTGCTCCTCGAGCTGGCGGATGAGCGCCTCGTCAACCTCCATGTCGTGGAGATGGTCGAGCAAGCCCTGCAGGTCGGCGGCCGAGACGTCGAGGGGTAGCTCCTGGCCCTGACCGTGGGTGACCAGGTCGCCGGGGTTGAACATGTTGCGGGCCCGCCGGAGCCTGAGCTGGTGGGTGATGCGCTGCAGCGCCTGGTTCAGCGCGCCCGGGTTGCGGTTCAGGATCAACTCCTGCGAGAACATCGAGAGGCGCATTTTGTCTGCCTGGCCGTGGATGTCCTCCGATGGGCGCATCCTGTCTTCGTCGAAGAACCGCCTGAAGTCCGTGGACTCTTTGTCGTCGTGGCTGTGCTCTTCAGAGTCCGGCGCCTCGCCCCCCGGGTCCTCCCCGAACTCCATGCTCGCCGGTTGCCGTGGTCGTGATCGTGGTCGTGCACGTCGAGCTTCGCCTGCGGCCTCTCCTTCTCGGGCCGCAGACTGAAATACACGTCGAAGAGCCGGTCGAACGTCTCGATATCGTCGAGGTTCTTGATGAGCGTCGCCCGCAACGTGTCCTGCGCTACCCCGCGCTCCCCAAGCCCGACCTGCCCCAGCGCATGCAGCGCGTCCAAGCTCTCGGCGGGGGAGACCCTGAGCCCGTGCCGCCTCAAGACCTGCACGAAATCGTTGATCACGGTGTCCAGGGTCGCTCCCTTCGGTCGCTCCGGCGAATAGCGAGGTAGCGAGTAGGGGGTAGTAGGTCTCCCAACTTACTACTCCCTATTCGCTCTCCCTACTCCCTCTCAATGCGCATGCTTGTGGACGGAGCGGTGCATCTCGTACATGCCCTCGTTCTGCTTCTCGCCGGTGGGCTCTTTCTGGCCGAGGTCCCTGTCCTCCGAGGCGCCTCTCACGTGGGAGAGAACCTTAGCGGCGTCGCGGTCGTATTTGACGATGACGCTGAGGGTTTCTTCTATGAGGTCTTTGTTGATGGAGGGTGCGCCAAGGACCACGAGGGAGCGGGCCCAGTCGAGCGTCTCGCCGATGCTGGGGGCTTTGCGGAGGTCAAGGGTCCTTAGGGACTGGATGGTCTCAACGAGCTCGTCCGCCAGCGCCTCGCCGATGCCAGGGGCTTTGAGGCGCACGATCTCGAGCTCCACCTCCGGTGTCGGGTAGTCGAGTTGGAGGTGCAGGCAGCGACGCTTGAGCGCCTCCGAGAGCTCGCGGGTGCGGTTGGAGGTCAGGATGACGACGGGGGGATGATCCGCCTTGACGGTACCTATCTCGGGGATCGAGACCTGGTAGTCGCTTAGGAACTCGAGCAGGAATGCTTCGAACTCCTCGTCGGCGCGGTCGATCTCGTCCAGCAAGAGCACGGGCGGCGTCTCGGACGTCACGGCCTGAAGTATGGGACGCTCGACCAGAAAGTTCTCGGAGAAAAAGACGTCTTCTTGCTCCCGCAGGGCCGCCGCCGCCTCGCGCAGGCCCTTGGTCGGACCGACGAACTCCCCGATCTTCTCCCGAAGTACCTGGGTGTAGAGGAGCTGCTTGCCGTACTCCCACTCGTACAGGGCCTTGGCCTCATCCAACCCCTCGTAACACTGCAAGCGGATGAGCGCCCGGTCCGTGGCGGCGGCGAGCGTCTTGGCCAGCTCGGTCTTCCCGACGCCCGCCGGGCCCTCGACGAGGACCGGCTTGTCCAGCTTGACCGCCAGGTAGACGACCGTCGCCAGCCGCCGGTCGCAGACGTACTCCTGCGCCGCGAGCTTCTCCCGGACCTCTTCGATGCTCTCGAACAAAATGCTCCTTCTTAAATCCTTGCCGCTTCAGAGACGGCGAGAGCGGGCATCGTTGCCCGCTCCCACCGCTTTCGTGGTTGCTCCAGTCTACTCTAGTTCGGCTGGCGGCCGACGCCTATCCCGGTCTCCGATCCGCGTTCACCGTAGCCTTGGGTTCTGCGGCCCATCTCGGGGGCGGCGCCCCAGATGTTCTGCCGGTGGCCGTTGCTAGTCTTGACGTCCATGCCATCGTACATGCAGTCTCGCAGGACCTCTTTGGCCCCCTCGACGGTGAGGTCGCGCGGGTTGCCCGGCGTGCAGAGGTCTCCCATCATGTGCTCGGCCATCGCCTGCAGCTCGCCGTCTTCGGACGCTATGGCGCCGGTCGTCTTTCCTTCGTACCAGCCCTTGCCCATCCGCGTCTTGGGGTACTCCGTGACTTGACCCCAGTTCTCCGGGCAACCGCAGTCCTTGACGAGCCGGATGACCTCCTCGATGGCCGCGTCGGCCGCCTGGAAGGTGCTCATGTTGCGCGTGTCCACGCCCATCGCACCCGCGATGTCCGCGTACCGCTCGGGGGCGGCCGGCTGGTTGTAGGTCCACACCCGCGGCAGGCCGATGCCGTTGTTCAGACCGTGGTGGATGTCGTAGTACGCGCAGACCGCGTGCGAGAGCGAGTGCAGGATGCCGAGCAGGCCCGTGCTGAACGCCTGCGCCGCCATGTACTGCGCCCAGACCATCCCCTCCATCGCCTTGTAGTTCTTCGGGTTGTAGGTCGCCTCACGCAGGTTCTCCTGCACCAGCCTGACGGCGGCGAGCGCCACGGGGGTCGTCGACGGGTGCTGCACCCGGCCGACGTAGCACTCCGAGGCGTGGGCCATCGTGTCGAAGCCCGTGTACGCCACGTACTCCGGCGGCTGCGTCATGCACAGCACGGGGTCGTTGATCGCCAGCGTCGTGATCGCCGCCCGGTCGAACCCGACCCACTTGTGCGGGGCGTCCGGCGACGAGAGGTCCGTGATGACGTAAGCCGGCGTCGTCTCCGAGCCCGTCCCGACCGTGGTGTTGATGGCGATGTGCGCCGGATTGTCCAGCGTCTCGGAGGCGTTCACGGCCTGGAACTCGTTGACGTTCCTGCCATCGTGGGCCGCCACGACCCTGGCACCCTTGGTCGTGTCGTGGGAGCTGCCGCCCCCGATGGAGACGAACCCGTCGCACTCCCCGTCGGCGAACGCCTTGTAGGCGTCCATGACGTTGTAGTCCTTGGGGTTGGACTCGACCTTGTCGTAGACCGAGACCGAGACGCCCGCGTTCTCGAAGTTGGTCTTGCACTCATCGATGATCCCGGTTCCCTTGAGCCCGGACGTGACGAACAGGACATGATTGAGTCCCATCTCCGCGGCCTCGGGACCGGCGTTCTCGTACGCTCCGGCCCCGCACAACGACCGCGGCTGCTTGAAGAACTCCTTTATCGGAAACTCGAACATCTGGGAGGTATCCACTAACCGAACTCCTTCCCTCTGGCTTACTGAGTTACTGAGTCGCGGCGCCACCGACGCCGTGAGCCGCGCCCACGCTTCCCCAGCGCGAGAGACGGGCCCATCTTTACCCTTCAAACCCTGGCCTGTCGCTTACCCCCGATCAGCTCGAGTGCGCAACACCCCAGGGGTCCCGATATCTAACGCCACTGTTCCCCCTGGAAGCTGTTACAACAATATAACAGTCGGTCTTCCGCGTCCACCACGCAGAGCAGAATATGGCCCGAAGCGGCGATCCAACGGGCTTTATAGCATGGGCTCGTCCTGAGGTGCTGGCGGCGCCGACCCCCGTTGGCGCGTTTGTGATTCTTGACACATCAATACTTTGATACTACATTTGCCGGCATGGGGCGTCTATCGCGGTCGAGCACGGGCACGCTATATTTCCAGCTCCTTCAGGAGTTGCGGGGGCACATAGAGTCGGGGCACATCGGCGTCGGGGAGCGGTTGCCCAGCGAGGCTGAGTTGGTCCGGGACTATGAGGTGAGCCGGACCACGGCGCGGCGGGCCCTCGACGAGTTGCGGCGGCAGGGGCTCGTACGGCGGGAGCCGGGGCGGGGCACGTTCTTGTCTAGTCCGGAGTTGCAATCCAACCTCGCCCACCTGCACAGCTTCTCCGAGGAGATCGAGCGCTGGGGCTACCGTCCTGGGGCGCGTTTGATCTCTTCGTCGGAGGGGCCGGCGGACGAGGAGACGGCCGCAAGCTTGCTGCTGGAGCCGGGGGAGCCGGTGATGCGCGTGCGGCGGCTGCGGCTGGCGAACGACCGTCCGATCTTCGTCTGCGACTCGAGCCTGCCGGTGGCCCGCTTCCCGGCGTTGCGCGACGCCGACTACGGCGCGGTCTCCCTGAGCCGGCTCCTGGAGAACAGGACGGGCCAACCGATACAGAGGGCGCAGCAGTGGATCGAGGCGGCCCTCGTCCCCGCCGACGTGGCGGATCTCCTGGAGATCGAGCCGGGAGTGCCGGTGCTCAAGGTAAGGCGCACCACCTACGTCGCCGGTGATATGCCCGTGGAGGTCGTCGAGGCGCTCTTCCATCCCGACCGTTACCGCCACCACAACGAGCTCGCCGTCCAGTCCGCGTAGGGGCGGTTCGCGTAGGGGCGGTTCGCGAACCGCCCCTACGCGAACCGCGCCATCAGCGGTCAGCTTTCAGCCGTCAGCAAGGGTCAGGGAACCGGGGCGTCCGTGTCGTGTTGCTCGCGTCCTGTAGCATGGGCCGGCACGGGTTGGCGAGCTGGAGGACGAGGTTGGACGAGGGGCGGGCGGTACAGAGGGATGCTCCCGAGGCACGGGACCGGTACCGGCACTTTCTGGAGATACCGACGCGGTGGATGGACAACGACGTTTTCGGGCACGTCAACAACGTCAACTACTACTCCTACTTCGACACGGTCGTCAACGGGTACCTGATCTCCTCGGGCTCATTGGACATACAGAAAAGCCCTATCTTCGCCCTGGTCGTCGAGACGCAGTGCCGGTACTTCAAGTCGATAACCTTCCCGGACACCGTCCACGCGGGCTTGCGCGTCGCGCGCCTCGGCAACTCCAGCGTGCGCTACGAGATCGGGATCTTCCGCAACGATGACGACACCGCCGCCGCCCAGGGCCACTTCGTCCACGTCTACGTCGACCGCGAGAACCGCCGCCCCGCCGCGCTACCCAAAGAGTCGCGGGCGGCGCTCGAGAAGATCCTGGTCCGTGGCTAGGGGCCGATCCCTGTAGACTGCCATGGCTGCTAGGCGAGGCGAAGGCCTCCGCCAGCCCCACGAGCAGCTCCTTCTCCGCCGAGGTGAACGCACCGGCCGCGCCATTATCGATGTCGGACCCGTCAGAGGAAAGCGCGTAGCGAGAGCGCGTGGCGCGGCGCCACGGCCCGCAATTCTGTGCACGTTGCACAAAGACCGGGGCCCTACCGTTGCCTAAGATGGGCGGTCATGCCCCGAAAGTTTGGGGCATCGTGCGGTGTTCCATGAGACCAGGGGGTTGGGGATGGGGTGGATGCGGTCGAGGTTCGTAACACTTGCCGGCGTGCCCTTGATGCTGCTCGGCGTTGTGTCGTGCGGCGGGAGCAGCGGGGGAGGTTCCGGGAACGGGGATGGCGGCCAGGGCGGTGGAGGAGGCGATGGCGGCGGTACGCTGACCGTGCTCGCGGCCTCCTCCCTCACCGACGGCTTCGGCGAACTGGCCAAGGACTTCAAGGAGCAGAACCCCGGCGTGTCGGTGAAGCAGAGCTTCGATTCCAGCTCGACGCTCCTGACCCAGATTCAGCAGGGCGCCCCGGCTGACGTCTTCGCCTCCGCTGCCGAGGAGGAGATGAACACCGCCGTCGACGACGGCCTGGTCGCCGGAGAGCCCGAGGTCTTCGTCCGCAACCGCGAGGTCGTCATGGTGCCCGCGGACAACCCCGCGAACATTCAGAGCTTACGCGACCTCTCGCAGCCGGGTATAAAGCTGGTCCTGGCGGAGGACGGGGTTCCGGCGGCGGACTACGCCCTGGAGATATTGGGCAAGGCCAACGAGGAGTACGGGCCCGATTTCGATGAAGACGTCCTCGCCAACGTAGTTTCGCGGGAGGCCGACGTTCGAGCGTCGGTTAACCGGGTGGTCGTCGGGGACGCGGACGCCACGTTCGGCTACGCTAGCGACTACACGCCGGACATCCGTGACCGTGTGGAGGTCGTTACGATACCGCCGGACCTGAACATAATCGCGACCTACCCTATAGCAGCTCTGAGGGACGCGGAGGAGCCTGAGCTTGGCCGAGGAGTGGGTCGATCTGGTGATGAGCGAGGAGGGTCAGCGGGTGCTCGACAAGTGGGGCTTCGAACCCGCCGCGTGACCAACGGCAACAAAGGCCGGCTGCCTACTCCAGGTTCCGGGGGAGGCGACGCCATCGCCTCCGGTCTGGCGATAGCGGCCCTCGGGCTGCTTGCCGGCTTCATAACCGTCCCGATCCTCAGCCTGCTCATCTGGACGGCGAACGAGGGGGCATGGCAGGCCATGACCTCGCCGGTGGCGCTGGACGCCCTGCTGCTGAGCGCCCAGACCACGGCCGCGACGTTGGTCATCCTGATCGTCGTCGGGACGCCCGCAGCCTATGTCCTTGCCCGGTACCGTTTTCCGGGCGCCCATGTGGTCAACACCCTGGTGGACATCCCGGTGGTGCTGCCCCCGAGCGCGGCCGGGATCGCGCTGCTGCTGACGTTCGGGAGGTTGGGCCTGTTGGGGGAGTACCTATACGCTCTTCGGGATAACGCTGAGCTTCACCACCATCGCAGTGGTCATGTCGCAGGTCTTCGTGGCCGCGCCCTTCTACGTCCGGCAGGTCGCTACGGGCTTCGGGGGCGTGGATCGGACGATCGAGGAGGCAGCCCAGGTGGACGGCGCCGATCGGTCCACCGTCTTCTTGCGGGTGACCGTGCCGCTGGCTTTCCCGGCTATCGTGGCCGGGGCGCTCACCGCCTGGGCCCGCGCCCTGGGCGAGTTCGGCGCCACCATCGTGTTCGCTGGCAGCTTTCGGGGCGTCACCCAGACCATACCCCTGGCCATCTTCGCCGAGTTCCAGAGCGACATAGACGCGGCCGTTGCGCTCTCGGTGCTCGTCCTCGGGTTCGCCTTCGCCGTGATCCTGGCCGTCAGGTACCTGACGAGAAAGACCGTCGAGTACGAATCCTAGGACGCTCCCGATCAGCCGTCTACCAACGCCGCTAGCGGATACGATCGTCGGCCCGCACTTCGTGAACCCGGCTCGTTTTGCCCTCGAACCAGCCGATGCGCGTCCCGGCGCGGTCGTCGAAGGCCGGAACGTAGGGCTTGATGTCCAACAGAGGCGTGCCGTCTACTACGTCCAGATCCTCCACGTGAAGGACTTGATCTTCCACCCGGACGAGCCGCACGGTCGAGAGACCGATGGCGTTCGGCCGCCGGGGCGAGCGGGTAGCGAAGACCCCGCGCGGTTCGGTGTCCAGGAAGGGGCGCACCACCAGGCCGGGCTCCCCGACGAGGTGGAGATGGTACAGGAGCGTGAGGTGCGAGAAGCCTTCGACGTCCCGCAACCCAGCCACGTACTCGGGGAAGACCTCGACGGTGCCGGCGACGCCCGCGGCGGCGACCGCCTGGATCGGCATCCCCGCCGGTTCCTCGAACGGGGAGCGGATGATCCCTATGGGCGTGTAACGGATCTCGTCCGTGGTCTCTTCCCTGCTTCTGGCCCCAGGCCAGGCTGAGGCCAGGGCTAGGCTAGGCCTTCGTCGGTCAGGACCATAACGTCGGTGGCCTTGACGAGTGCAGTCACCTGGTTACCGACCTCGAGGCCGAGCTCGTCGGCGCTCTCGGTGGTTATGAGGGCGACCATGTGGTTGTCGCCGACCTGGAGGGATACCTTGGTGGCGGCCTCGCCCTTGACGACCTCGGTGATAGTGCCGGGGAGCCGGTTACGGGTGCTCAACTTCATCTGTGGTGCCCCTTTCGGTTGTTGCCAGCAAGCCGAGCTGCAGCGCGAGCCGCGCCCGGTGGTCCTTCAAGTCTAACCCCGTGAGCTCCTGCACGCGCGTCAGGCGGTAGGGGAGGCTGTTGCGGTGCAGGTAGAGTCGGTCGGCCGCCTCGCTCACGTTCGCGTTCGCGGCAAAAAAGACCCGCAGGGTCCGGATCAGGTCGCTGCCGTGCCGGCGGTCGTAGGCTTCTATGTGCTCGATCAACTCCCGAAACGGCCGCAGCTCACCCGAACGCGCCAGCCCCTCGAGCATGGACGCGAGATCCGACCGTCCCCCATCCGTGCGACCCGAACCCTTCCCACCCGTCATCGTATCAACCCGCCTCGTCGGCGGCCGACCCCGAGCGAACCTCTCGCCACCGCTGCATGAGCTTCGGAAGCTCGTCGTGGAGAAACGCATAGAATTGGCGGTTCTCTTCCAACCTCTTTCCGGCCGGGGTATCGGCACCGACCGCCTCGATTCCCTCCTGAAGATCCTCTTGCCAACGCACCAGCATCTCGTCCCGCCGCATGACCATCTCGTACCACGTGTCGGAGTAGACCCGGTAGTGGTCGCGCCGCTCTCCGGGCTCACGCTGCCGCTCGACGAGCCTTACCTGCTGAAGGTAGCGCACCGCGTTGGAGACCGCCGCGGGGCTGACCTGCAGCGTCTCCGCAAGCTCGGCCGCGGTACGCCTACCGTCCTCGGAGGCGAGGAGCGCGACGAACACCCGGGCCGCCATCCGCGGAACCCCCGCCTCGGAGAACGTGAGGGCGAACCGCTCGACGAAACGCATCACCGCCTTCTCGTCCCGCTCCCCGCCAGGCTTCCCACCATCCTCGATCCCCTCCCCCAATGATTCCCTCCGATTTGTGTATAGGTTCACAAACCCCTCCGAGTATACAGATTCAGTACATTTACAACTTCGTAAAACAAATATACAGTATGAAAAAGTCACAACATGGGACGGACAAACGTCTATGAGGGTACACGGATCGGTAGAGGAGGAACCTGGACTGCGAAGCGAAGGCAGCGTCTGACGGCTCGAGTGGGCGGCCGGGAAGGGCCGTCTTCGGGGCGGGACACCGAACTCCGGGATCGAGAAGGGTCTGACCGGTGGTTCCGTGGGAATGGAGGTAAGGGCTCGTGGGTGGAACGTACGCTATCTCGGTTACGGGCTTGGTCAAGACGTTCGGGAAGACGCGGGCGCTGGACGGGCTGGATCTGCTCGTCAGGTCCGGCGAGGTCCACGGCTTCCTCGGCCCCAACGGGGCCGGCAAGTCCACCACCTTGAGGGTACTGCTGGGCTTGCTCAGGCCCGATTCGGGCAAGGTCCGCCTGTTGGGCGGAGATCCCTGGCGCGACGCCACAGAGCTGCACCGCCGGCTCGCCTACGTCCCCGGCGACGTAAATTTGTGGCCCAAACTGTCGGGTGGTGAGGCCATAGATCTTCTGGGACGGCTGCGCGGCGGCCTCGACCCGAAGCGCCGGGCCGCGCTCCTGGACCGCTTCGAGCTCGACCCGAGAAAGAAGGGCCGTACCTACTCCAAGGGCAACCGCCAGAAGGTCGCCCTGGTCGCCGCGTTGGCCTCCGACGTGGATCTGCTCTTGCTCGACGAGCCGACCTCGGGCTTGGATCCGCTGATGGAAGCGGTGTTTCGGGAGTGCATCGAGGAGGAGCACGAGAGCGGTCGCACGGTGCTCCTCTCCAGCCACATCCTCTCCGAGGTGGAGGCCTTGTGCGACCGGGTGAGCATCATCCGCGACGGCAGGAACGTGGAGAGTGGGACGCTAGCCGATCTGCGGCACCTCACCCGGACCTCGGTCGTGGCCGAGCTGGCCGGCCCTCCGGTCGGGCTGGACGGGTTGCCCGGTGTGCACGACCTGGACGTGCAGGGCAATAGGGTGCGTTGCCAGGTGGACACCGCCGCCCTGGACGGGATGTTGCGCAGCCTGACCTCGGTCGGGGTGCGCAGCCTCGTAACGCAGCCGCCCACCCTCGAAGAGTTGTTCATGCGCCATTACGAGGGCGAGCCCGCGGAGGAGGTCTCCGCATGAAGTCGCTCGCGGGCACCGGCGTGATGGTCCGCTTTATTCTTCGGCGAGACAGGATCATCGTTCCCCTCTTCGTCGTCCTCTTCACCGCCTTCGTCGCGAGCCAGGCGCTCGGGAGCGAGGGGCTCTACGAGACGCAGGCCGAGCGGGAGGTGTACGCGGCGACCGCCGGGAACAACCCGGCCGCGATCGCGCTCACCGGGCCCGCGTTCGCGATCGACACCGTGGGCGGCGACACGGCGTGGCAGGTCGGCGGGTTCGGCGGGGCGGCCATCGCCGTGGTGAGCATGCTCATGGTCGGACGTCACACCCGCGCCGAGGAGCAGAGCGGGCGCAGCGAGCTCCTGCGGGCCAACGTGCTCGGCCGCTACGCCCAACCGGCGGCGGCCCTTGTCGTCGTCGGCGGCGCCAACGTCCTGCTCGCGGCGGCCACCACGCTCGCGATGGTCTCCCTCGATCTGCCAGCCGCCGGCTCCGTCGCTTTCGGCGCTTCGATGGGCGCGGTGGGGATCGTCTTCGCCGCCGTGGGCATCGTGGCGGCCCAGATCGCCGAGAACACCTCGACGGTCTACGGCATCGGCGGCGTTGTGCTCGGGGTCACCTACCTGCTGCGCGCCGCCGGGGACATCGGCGAAGGGAGGCTCTCGTGGCTCTCGCCGATCGGTTGGGCCCAGCAAATGAGGCCCTTCGCCGACGAGCGGTGGTGGCCGCTCTTCCTGTTCTTCGGCGCCACCGTCGTCCTGCTGGCGTTCGGCTTCGCGCTCATGGCCCGCCGCGACGACGGCGCAGGGCTCGTCGCCGCCAGGCCGGGGCCGCCCGGGGCGTCGTCGGGCCTCGCGCGACCGTCCGGATTTGCGCTGCGGTTGCGCCGCGGGCTCCTGATCGGTTGGACGGCAGGTCTCTTCGCCGGCGGCCTCGCTATGGGCTCGTTCGGGGAGGACGTGGACGATCTCGTGGGCGATAGCGACCTGGCTAGGAGCTTCGTCGGACAGGGCGGCGGCGCGAGCGTGGTGGACAGCTTCTTCGCCACGATCCTGCTCATCATGGCGATGATAGGGACCGTCTACGCGGTTCAGTCGGCGCTCAGGATGCGCTCGGAGGAGACCGCCGGGCGCCTCGAGCCCCTGCTGGCGACGGCGACCTCGCGCTGGCGGTGGGCCGGGGCGCAGGTCCTCGTCACCATGGCCGGCGCCGCCCTCGTCCTCGCCGCCTGTGGCCTTGGCATCGGTATCTCTCACGCCCTGCGCAGCGATAACACCGGCGAATTGCCGCGCCTGCTCGGCGCCCAGCTCGCGTCGCTCCCCGCGGTCTGGGTCGTCGCGGGGCTCGCCGTCGCGCTCTTCGGGCTCGTGCCACGCGCGGCGCCGCTCGCGTGGATCGCGCTCGGCGGCTGCTTCTTCGTCGGCATCCTCGGCCCCCTGCTGCAGTTGCCGGACTGGACGATGGACCTCTCGCCGTTCACCCACGTCCCGAAGGTCCCCTCCGCAGATGTGAATCTCGAGCCCCTGATCTGGCTGACGGCCATCTCCGCCGCGCTTTTCGCCGTCGGGCTCGTCGGCTTCCGGCGCCGCGACGTCGGGTGATGGATTCGTGGATCAGGCGTAGCGCCCGCCGGGGGGCGGGGTCGCCGAGTGCTCGTAGCCTTCGAGCAGCTCGCCGGCGTCGCCGACCTCTACGCGCCCCGGCTCGACGACCCAGCAGTTGAGCGCCACCTTGCCGCCGAAGTCGCGGTAGATGCGCCGCAGCACGCCACGGTCCTGGGCCAGCGTGTCGGGGTGAAACGTCGTTATGACGCAGCGCTCGCGCAGGCTGTGTACGGCGATGACGGCTTCGCCGATCCGCAGGTATTTGCCGGGCCAGTCGCGCTCCGCGAGGCCTTCGACCTCTTCCAGCACGATGTTGGGGCGCAGACGACGGTGGTCCTCCCCGAGCATCTCTATGGCACCGTCCGTGGCGACGAGCAGCGGCAGGATGTCGAAGCGCTCGAAAGCGTCGTGGCGCACGAGGCGCGCGTCAGCGCCCGCCGCGAGCGTTACCGCGTGGGCGATCTCCGGGGAATCCCACCGCCGGCCGAACACCAGAGGCTCGCGGTCTGGGCCGAGCGTGGCGGGGAAGGCGAGCAGGCGCGGACGGGTGCGGGCGGAGACGATCCTGCCCCTCCGATCCACGACGTACACGGCGCGGTCGCCGGGTAAGCCCTCCGACGTTAGCTCGATTGTGGACAGCCGTTCCCCGGCCATGGACTTGACCGGGTAGCGCCAGAGTTCCCCGACGATCATCCCTCTAACCTATCACGCCTCAGAAGGAGGGCCCCGCCGTAATGGCGGGGCCCTCCTCAACCTAGAGATTATGGCTTTGCCCCCTTAGAGGGCGGTAACGACCGACTTGGTCTCCAGGTAGTTGTCGAGAACGTTGTGGCCCATCTCCCGGCCCCAACCGCTCTCCTTGTAGCCGCCGAACGGGATCGCCGCGTCGAAGACGTGGTAGCAGTTCACCCAGACGGTGCCGGCCCGCAGGCGCTTGGCCGTCTTGTAGGCCTTGGAAATGTCGCGGGTGAAGACGCCAGCGGCCAGACCGTAGTTGGTGTCGTTGGCGTCGGGGAGGACCTGAGCCGGATCGTCGAACGGTATCGCCGTGACGACGGGGCCGAAGATCTCCTCCCGCACCACCGACATGTCCGGCGAGGTGTTGGTGAGGATCGTGGGCTCGACGAAGTACCCACGATTACCGACCCGGCTGCCGCCGATGTACGCCTCGGCGCCGGCCTCGCGGCCCTGGTCCAGGTACCCGAGGACCTTCTCGAACTGCTCGTCGGAGACCAGCGGACCCATGTTGGTTTCGGGGTCCAGGCCGCTGCCGACCTTGATGTTCCTGGCCTGCTCGGCTACGCCCTCGACGACCTCGTCGTAGACGTCACTCTCGACGAAGAGCCTGGAGCCGGCGTTGCAGCACTGGCCGTGATTGAAGAAGATGCCGTTGGCCGCGCCAGGGATGGCGAGGTCCATGTCGGCGTCCTTGAAGACCACGTTGGGCGACTTGCCGCCGAGCTCGAGGGACACCTTCTTGAGGTTGCCCGTGGCGGCCTCGACGATCAGCTTGCCAACCTCGGTCGATCCGGTGAAGGCGACCTTGTCAACGTCCTCGTGGGCGGCGAGCGCGGCGCCCGTGTCCCCGAAGCCGGTCACGATGTTGACCACGCCGTCGGGGACGCCGGCCTCCATCATCAGCTCGCCGAGACGCAGGGCCGATAGCGGCGTCTGCTCGGCGGGCTTGAGGACCACGGTGCAGCCCGCGGCGAGGACCGGCCCGAGCTTCCAGGCGGCCATCAGGAGCGGGAAGTTCCAGGGGATGATCTGTCCGACGACACCGACGGGCTCCTTGAGCGTCATGCCCAGGAACTCACCACCGGTCACCACCGCCGAGACCGGGATGGTGTTGCCCTCGATCTTGGTCGGCCAGCCGGCCATGTAGCGGAACAGGTCTGCCGCCAGCGCCACGTCGGCGGCCTTCGCCACGGCGACGGGCTTGCCGTTGTCCAGCGCCTCGAGCGCCGCCAACTCGTCGGCGTTGTCCTCGATCAGCTCGCTGATCTTGAAGATCAAACGCCCACGCGCAGACGCGCTCATCTTGCGCCAGGGCGAACCGTCCGCGAAGGCCCTGCGCGCGGCCCGAACGGCCCGGTCGATGTCCTCGGCCTCGCCCCACGCTATGTCGGCGAGATGCTCCTCGGTAGCCGGGTTGATGGTCTCGAAGGTCTTGCCCGAGGCCGAGTCCACCCAGTCGCCGTCTATCAGCAACCGGTGCTGGCCGGTGACGAAATCGTTTACCTTCGGTTCTACTTGTAGCTCCACGCTACTCCTTCCGTAGTTTTCCGTCCGATGCATCCAAGCGTTTCCATGCAAGCGGCACACTGCGGATCCATTAGACCAACCGTCCAAGAACGTCTCTGTCTTCCGGGATCACCCCTTCCGAGTCCATCCTGGTGACCTGGCTACGAACCGGGACCGTTTCTCGTCCCCAACGAGTGTGGCCCCTCCGATCTAATCTCCTCAACGGCCGCTCCCCAACGGCCCTCATACCCACTCTTCGCCGTCCCTCCGGCCTTCGGCTCCTTTCGTGTCGAAAGCTGTTACAACAATATAACAGCCCAACCGCACCAAGTCTAACCTTTCCTCCTTTCGTCCGACCCCAAACTCTTTCACATCCTTGGCCCCGCGCAACCGGCGAAGTGCACAAAGAAAAACACTTGTGCTACACTGCCCGAACTTCGCGAGGAAAGGGGAAAAGCCCATAGAAAAGCCGCAAACGGCAGGAAAAGCGTTCTGCGTGTAATCACGTTAGCGGCGGCCAGGGGGTGGCCCGGCCAACGTGAATTTTGGGCAACTTGCACAGGGGTGGTCCTCATTTTGGGGGCATGCCAGGGAAAGGAGTCGGGTTGCGTAGGATCCAGATGACGGTGGACGGCAAGGCCCACGTGGCGGAGGTCGAACCGAGGCTTTTGCTGCTCCACCACCTAAGGGAGAACCTCGGCATCGGCGGCGTCCATTCGGGCTGCAACACGACGTCTTGCGGGGCCTGCACGGTCCACATAAACGGGGAGTCGGTCAAGTCGTGCACGGTGCTGACGGTACAGGCCGACGGCTACGAGGTCACCACGGTGCAGGGCATCCGCGAGAACGGCCTCTGGCACCCGATGCAGCAGGCCTTCCACGAGGCGCACGGGTTGCAGTGCGGCTACTGCACGCCGGGCATGATCATGGCGTCCATAAGCCTTCTCAAGGAGAAGCCGGAGGCGACGGAGGCGGAGATCCGGGAGGGCCTAGAAGGCAACCTCTGCCGCTGCACGGGTTATGAGAACATCGTGAAGGCCGTACAGCTGGCGCAGGGCCACATGGGCCGCCAGTCCGTGTCCGCGGCTTCCTAGAGGAGGAGACAGGGTGACCGAAGCACCGGAACGCTACGTCGGCGGCGGCGTACTCCGCAAGGAGGACCCGGCCTTGGTGACCGGGCGCGCCAACTGGACCGACAACATCAAGCTACCGGGGATGCTGCACGCGACGATCATGCGCAGCCCCTTTGCCCACGCCAAGATCACGAGCATCGACGTCTCGGAGGCCAAGAACCGACCTGGCGTCGTCGCGGTCTTTACCGGCGACGACCTCGTCGACCAGTACGAAGGGACCCCGCTGGACAACCCAGCGGCCGTCACAGGCTACGACCTGAGCCTCCACGAGCGCTCCCAGAGCGACACCAGCGTCACCGAGACCGCCGACAACACCGACGGGCAACCGGTGGACGAGAAAAAGCGCACGTTCGTGGCCTGGGTCGTGACCGAAGACCTCAAGGTGCCCCACCACGATCCCGTCGCCCGTGACGAGGTGAACTTCGCCGGCGAGCCGGTGGCCGTGGTGGTCGCCACCGACCGCTACAAGGCTCAGGACGCCCTGGAGTTCATCGAGGTCGACTACGAACCCCTCGACCCGGTGACGGACCTCGAGGAGGCCGTGGCCGAAGGTTCGTCGCTCGTGCACGAGGAGTTCGGAACCAACGAGGCCTACACGTGGAACCTCGACACCGGCGACATCGATGACGCCTTCTCGAAGGCCGACGTTACGGTCACCGAGCGCTACCTGCAGCCGCGCCTCATCCCGAACGCCATAGAGACGCGCGGCGTGGTCGCCAACCCGGATCCCGTCAACGGCGGGTACACGGTGTTCTCCTCGACGCAGGTACCCCACATCCTGAAGGCCGTCCTCTCGGCGTACTGCGGCGTCCCCGAGCAGCGCCTGCGGGTGGTGGCGCCGGACGTTGGCGGGGGTTTCGGCTCCAAGCTCAACGCTTATTCCGAGGAGGTCATCTCCCTCGTCCTGGCGCGCAAGCTCGGCGTGCCGATCAAGTGGATCGAGGACAGGTCCGAGAACTACCTGGCCACGATCCATGGACGCGGGCAGGTGCAGCACATCGAGGTGGCCGCCGATTCGGAGGGCAAGATCCTCGGCATGAGGGTCAAGCTGCTCGCCGACATGGGCGCCTACTTCCACCTGAACACCGCCGGCATCCCGCTGCTCGGAGCGTTCATGTACCCCGGCGTCTACACCTTCCCGGCGTACTCCTTCGAGTGCACCGGCATCTTTA
This sequence comes from uncultured Rubrobacteraceae bacterium, assembly GCA_963769655.1. Classification (GTDB taxonomy): domain Bacteria; phylum Actinomycetota; class Rubrobacteria; order Rubrobacterales; family Rubrobacteraceae; genus CAVYMT01. Next base: position 22,080 of record CAVYMT010000011.1, read on the forward strand.
CCAACAAGACCTCGACCGACGCCTACCGGGGGGCCGGACGTCCCGAGGCGGCCTACGCTGTCGAGCGCATCATGGACGCCCTGGCCGAAGAGACGGGGCTCGACGTGGCCGAGGTGCGCCGGCGCAACTTCTACGAGCCGTTCGACGAGCCGACCGACACACCGGCCGGCATCCAGTACGACTCCGGCAACTACCAGGAGACGCTGGAGAGGGTCATCGAGCTCGCGAAGTACGACGAACTACGCGCCGAGCAGCGGCGGCGACGCGAGTCGGGCGACACGGTCCAAATGGGCATCGGGTTCTCGACCTACACCGAGATCTGCGGCCTCGCCCCCTCCCAGGTGCTCGCGGCCCTCGGGGCCGGCGGTGCCGGCTGGGAGACGGCCAAGGTCCAGATGCTCGCTTCGGGCAAGGTCGAGGTCATAACGGGCACCACGCCCCACGGCCAGGGGCATGTGACCTCGTGGTCCCAGATCGCCGCCGACGCCCTGGGCGTCACCCCCGACGACGTCGAAGTCCTTCACGGCGACACGGCGATAGCGCCCTACGGCCGCGACACCTACGGCTCCAGGAGCCTGCCGGTCGGCGGCGTGGCGGTACACATGGCGGCCCAGAAGGTCGTCGAGAAGGCCAAGAAGATAGCGGCGCACATGCTGGAGGCCGCCGAGGGGGACATGGAGTTCGAGGGTGGCACGTTCTCGGTCGCGGGCTCGCCGGACCGCAGCGTCACCATGACCGAAGTGTCGGGGGCGGCGTATCTTGCGGACAACCTGCCCGAGGGCATGGAGCCGGTGCTCTCGGAGGAGTTCTTCTTCGACCCGCCGAACTTCACCTTCCCGTTCGGGGCGCACATCTGCGTCACCGAGGTGGACACGGAGACCGGCTTCGTCAAGATTCGGGACTACTTCGGGGTGGACGACTGCGGCCCGATCATCAACCCGGCCATCGTGGACGGGCAGCTCCACGGCGGCATCGCCCAGGGCATAGCCCAGGCTCTCTACGAGGAGGCCGTCTACGACGCCGACGGGAATCTGATCACCGGCACCATGGTCGACTACCTGATCCCCGGGGCGCCCGAGCTCCCGAACTACACCCTGGAGCGGACCATTACCCCCTCGCCTTCGAACGTGATGGGCGTCAAGGGCGTTGGCGAGGCGGGCACCATCGGGGCGCCGCCGGCGGTCATCAACTCCGTCGTTGACGCGCTCTCGCCCTACGGCATCAAGCACGTGGACATGCCGGCCTCTCCCTGGAAGGTGTGGCAGGCGATCCAGGATTCCCAGGGCCGCGCGGGCGAGGCCGGCTCGCGCGACGCCGACCTCTCGGGCCGCCCGGCCCAGGCAACCGACAGCATCGAGCAGGAAGGAGGTAGCGCCTCTTGATCCCCCTGGCCTTCGACTACGAGGTCGCCGAATCGGCCGACCACGCCATCGAGCTTCTGGGGCAGCATGGTGAGGACGCCAAGCTTCTCGCCGGCGGCCACTCTCTGCTCCCGATCATGAAGCTCCGGCTCGCCGCCCCGACGGTCCTGATCGACCTCGGGCGCGTGGATGATCTGAACTACGTCCGCGACGAGGGCGACCACCTCGCCATCGGCGCCATGACCCGCCACTGCGACGTGGAGCGGGACGCTTTGCTCCTGGAGCATTGCGGCCTGGTCTCCTACACGGCCTCGCTGGTGGGTGACCCGTCCGTCAGGCATCGTGGCACCATCGGCGGATCCATAAGCCACGGCGACGCCGCGAGCGACCTGCCATCGGCCCTGCTCGCCCTGGACGCGACCTTCGCGATCAAGGGCTCTGGCGGCGAACGCACCGTGGCCGCCGGGGACTTCTTCAAGGACTACCTGGAGACGGAACTCGCCCCCGACGAGGTTCTGACGGAGGTCCGGGTCCCCAAGCTCGACGGGGCCGGCTGGTCTTACAAGAAGTTCAACCGCCGCGCCCAGGACTGGGCCGTGGTCGGCGCCGCAGCGGTTGTCGAGCGCTCCAACGGCACCATAGGCTCCGCCCGCATCGGGCTCACCAACATGGGCTCCACGCCGGTGCGGGCGACCGCCGCCGAGAGCGCCCTCTCGGGCGCCAGCCCAGATGCCGTGGGCGAGGCGACCCAGAGCGCCGACGAGGGCACGAGTCCCTCCTCGGACATCGCGGCCTCCGAAGAGTACCGGCGCCACCTGGCGCGGGTCCTCAGCAGGCGGGCCGTCGAGGAGGCCCTCTCCCGTTGACCGAGGCTTCTGGCGGACGCCGGGGGGCATTGCCCTCCGGCGTTTCGTCTTCTCTGGAACTCGGCGGGAGGATGCGGGGGGAGGATTACCTCGCGGACGAAGGCCTCGCGACTGCCATCTTTCTCGCCCTCAGGCTCGGACGGCCGCTCTTCCTGGAGGGCGAGGCCGGAGTCGGCAAGACCGAGGTCGCCAAGGTCCTCTCGCGCATCCTTCAGACGCCCCTGATCCGTCTGCAGTGCTACGAGGGCATAGACGTCTACCAGGCCGTCTACGAGTGGGACTACGCCCGCCAGCTCCTGCACATCCGGGCTGCGGAGGCCTTCGGCGCGGAGGGTGGTGAGGACCGGAAGCACCTCGAGCGCGACCTGTACAGCCGCGAGTTCCTGGTCAGCCGGCCACTCTTGCAGGCCCTCGAACACCGCGGGCCGGCGCCGCCGGTCTTGCTCATCGACGAGGTGGACCGCTCGGACGACGAGTTCGAGGCGTTCTTGCTCGAGATCCTCTCGGACTTCGCCGTCACCATCCCCGAGCTCGGGACGGTGAGCGCCGACCGGCCGCCGGTGGCGGTGCTCACATCGAACCGGACCCGCGAGGTTCACGACGCGCTCAAGCGGCGCTGCCTCTACCACTACATCGAGCACCCGAGTTTCGAGCGGGAGGTCGAGATCGTCAGGCTCCGCGTCCCCGACGCCGACGAGAACCTGGCCCGCCAGGTCGCCGCCGCCACCGAGAAGATGCGCGCGATGGACCTCTACAAACCCCCGGGCGTCGCCGAGACGCTGGACTGGACCGAGGCGCTCGTGGCCCTGGGCGCCAGGGAGCTCGACGAGCGGATCGTGGAGGCCACCCTTGGCTCGGTGCTGAAGTACCGCGAGGACCAGCAGCGAGCCAAGAGCGCCGGCCTGAAGGCCCTCGTCAGCGGGGTACGCGGAGCCGGCGGGGCGGGGGGCTAGACCGGATGGCGGAGGACGTCCCGCCCGAGAGGTCCTCGTCCATGCTGGAAGCGGCGGTCGCCTTCGGCCGCGTCCTGCGCGGGGCAGGCTTGCGGACCGGGACTGACCGGCTCGTCGAGTTCGCCCGGGCCGTCGAGGAACTCGACGCGGGACGCCGCGACGACGTCTACTGGGCCGGGCGCGTCACCCTCGTCTCCCGACCCGAGGACATAGAGGTCTACGACCGGGCCTTCGAGCTGTTCTGGGAGACCGGCGGGGGCGCGAAGTCGAGGCCACGCCCGAAGGTGCGTTTCTCCATACCTCAGCCGGACCGCTCGGTCATGCCGCCGAAGAAGACCGTCGAGGAGAACGAGGCGGGGGAGGAGGCCGTCAGGCTGCGATACAGCCCCGTCGAGGTACTCAAGCGCAGGGACTTCGCCCTGTACTCGCCGGAGGAGTTCGCCGAGTTGCAACGCCTGCTCGCCGACCTGCGCGTCACGGGTGCGCTGCGGCGCAGCCGGCGCCTGGAGTCGGCCCCCCGCGGGCGGCACGATCCCCGTCGGACGTTGCGGGGCGCGATGCGGACCGGGGGTGAGGCCGTCAGGCACCACTTCCGCAAGGCCAGGGTCCAGCCGCGCAGGGTCGTTCTCCTGTGCGACGTGTCCGGCTCGATGGCCCCCTACAGCCGGGCCCTGCTACGGTTCCTGCACGCGAGCGTCGTCTCCGGCTCGCGCCTGGAGGCCTTTTCGGTCGGTACGCGGCTCACCCGCCTGACCAGGGAGCTTGCCACCCACGACCCCGACCGGGCGCTGCGGCAGGCCACCGAAGCCGCCCCCGACATCTCCGGAGGCACGCGTCTCGGTGACACCATCAAGGAGTTCGTCGACCGCTGGGGCCAGCGCGGGATGGCGCGCGGGGCGGTCGTGGTCATCCTCTCCGACGGCTGGGACCGGGGTGACGTGGGTGTGCTTGCCGAGCAGATGCGGCGTCTCTCCCGGTTGGCGTACAGGATCATCTGGGTCAACCCTCTGAAGTCGGCTCCCGGCTACAAACCACTCGCGGCGGGTATGGCCGCGGCCCTGCCGCACGTGGACATCTTCCTCTCCGGCCACAACTTCGAGTCGCTCGAAGAGCTCGCCCGCGCCGTCGCCGCGGCGGCCGAACGCGACAGGTGATTGCGGAATCCAGGTGATGACTTCGCGGCTCTGGATGTTCGTGAGTAGGGAGGCGCTCGCTTAGGGAGTGGGGAGTCGATCGGGATCAGGCCGAGCGCTCGCCAGACCCGATGCGCGGGAACGGCGCGGTGGAGAAGATCACCTCCACCGGGACCTCGAAATGCTCGGCAATCTTCAGCGCGAGGTAAAGGCTTGGGCTGTACTCGCTCCTCTCCAGGTAGCCGACGGTCTGGTAGTGGACCCCGAGCGCCTCGGCGAGCTGCCTACGGGAGATGCCTCTCTCCGCGCGCAGCATGGCTATGCGGTTGTACGTGGTCTCGCTCACCAGCCGGACCGCTGCATGGCCTTCTCGCGCCTCGCGTCCACACTGGAGCCGGACTCGCGCCGCGCCATCCGGCGGAGCACGATGGGCGCCAGGATCAGGCCCGCTACGGCCCAGACCCCGAGGACGCCGACGGTCTCCAGATGCCGCCAGGAATCGCCGATCTCCACGCTGGCGAGCGAGTCGGGTAGAAAGGCCGAGCGCATCCCGAGCCCCGTCCAGTAGATCGGGAACGCCTGCGCGATCCACTGCAGCCAGATCGGGAAGGCGGTTATGGGATAGAAGATCCCCGAGATGGCTATAAGCCCCATCATCGGAACGAAGACGAATCCCAGACTGCTCGGGCTGGAGAACAGTGAGCCGAGAACCGCGCCGATGGGCATCGTGGCCACCAGGCCGAGCAGCAGCACCCAGATCAGGGTGAACCATGCGCCGGGGCTGCCAAGCTTCAGCCCGCCGAAGAGGAGGGCGCCAGGGATCAGGATGGTCACCACCGAGACCAGCGACATTCCGGAGATCTGTATGATCTTGCCGACAAGGTAGCCGAGCATGCCGTTCGGCGTGGCCTTGGCCCGGAGCAGGGTTCCGTCCTCCCGTTCCATGAACAGGATCGTCGCGACCATTATCAGGCCGGCGAACACGATCTGCATGCCGAACACGCTCGGTATGGTCACGGCGCTGAGAGAGAAGTCCGTGCCAGGGACTGTGTTCCCGCGAAGAAAGTACATCACTACCAGGAAGATCGCGGGCAGGAACATATAGTTCCAGAGGTCCTGGAAGTTTGTGAAGGTCTGACGCAGCTCTACGCCCCCGCGCCGTACCCCGGCCTGCATGGCGACCATCGTAGGGTTCATCGGACCGCCCCCTCGAACTCTCGCGCCGCCGACTCCGCCTGGCCGGACTCGAATCGCTGGACCAGGGACATGTACGCATCCTCCAGGCTGGCCCGCCGGACCTCCAGGTCGGAGATCCTTTCTCCGTACTGCCCGAACAGGTCGTGGACGAACCGGGGCGCCTCCGGCGTCGAATGCACGTAGTGTTGGCCGTCCCGGCTCCACTTCACCTCCGACTCGGCGGACATCCTGCGCGAGAGCGCGTCGGCGGAGCCTTCGGCGATGATCGTCCCTCCCGCGAGGATCAAGACCCGGTCGGCCAGCTTCTCGGCCTCGTCCAGGTCGTGGGTGGTCAACAGGATCGTGGTGTCCTCCAGATCGGCCAGGCGGTGCACGAGGTCGTGAAATTCGCGCCTGGCGTGGGGATCGAACCCGGCGGTCGGCTCGTCGAGGAACAGGACCTCGGGCTTCCCGACGATACCGATGGCGACGTCGAGCCTGCGACGCTGCCCCCCGGAGAGGGAGGAGATCTTCTTCTCCGCCTGCCCGGTAAGCCCCACGGTCTCGACGAGCTCCTCAACGCTGTAGGGCCGCTTCCGATCCGGCGTGCCGTACGGTGCGTAGTACCGGCCGAGGTTGTCCAAGAGCTCCCGCACCTTCCACTTGCCGTGGTCGCGCCAGGACTGCAACACGACCCCGATCCGCGCCCGCCACCGCTCGTCGCCCCTGGCAGGATCTACCCCAAGCACCCTCACCTCCCCGGCCGAACGCGCCCGGAACCCCTCCAGGATCTCGATGGTGGTCGTCTTGCCCGCGCCGTTGGGCCCGAGCAGGGCGACGACCTCGCCCCTGCGCGCCGTGAACTCGACGCCCTTGAGCACGTCGACCGACCCGTACCGCATCCGTAGCCCGCGAACGTCGATAATAGCATCTTCACCCAACGGCTCGGCATCCCAATACGCCCCACCAATCATTCCTACCGAATCCCACCTTTCGATCCGCTTACTCCTACGTTTCGTAGTAACTGTACTACACGGCGTAAAAGACGTCTACTAAGATACTTTCAGTTTTTCGCCACCACCTTGGCGTGTTTCGCAGGTACGCTTTCGTTCCCGTTAGGAGTGTTAAGGACACGTGCGGCGTCTCGAGGAGCCGTTCCGGAATCGGGGCAACGCCGGCGCGGTGGACGGCTTGCCCCACAGATCGCGGTTCTTGTCCGTTTCGCGAATCGTCCTCTGGACTTACAGGACCTTCTTCCCGCAGCCGACGTAACGGTCGCCGTTGGAGGCTAGGATCTTTGCGAAGATGGCTTGACGAGGAGAAGGACCGTTTTGGTCGACAAGCCCGGCGCAGTAGCCACAGAGCCGGCGACGTGGGCCGCGTACGCGGCGGCCGTCTGGGCGTTCGCGTTCGCCGTGCCGAGCTTCTACTGGGCTGCCGGCGGGACCGTGGGTGTGGGTGCCGTTAGCCCGGCGATCACCGAGATGGCCCGCGAGCCGTGGTTCGTTGCGCTGGTGTGAGTAACCAGGTTTGCAAAGGTCATTGCGGGTCTCCTTGCCCTCGCCCTCGTCCGGCCCTGGGGCCGCAGGGTTCCTCGCTGGATTTTGCTGCTCGGCGCCTGGGGCGGCGGTTTGCTGCTGCTCGTGCACGGCGGCGACTTCGTCGTGCAGGGGGCGCTCGCCCTCGGCGGCTTGGTCGACCTCCCGGCGTCGGCCTCATGGGCCATGATCCGCTGGTACACCTTCCTCTGGGGCCCATACTTCCTGCTGGGAGGGATCCTTTTCTGCGCCGCGGCCTGGAACTACCAGCGGGCGTCGCGGTATCGACGCCCGGCGCCTCGGCAGGGGTGACACGGTCTTTCCGGCCGATGGCCGCGCCTCGGTTTCGCTCTAGGCAGGCGGTGTCGTTACCCGCCGCGCGCGGTAGTTCTGGACCGTTGCGGCGATTTCCGCGAGGAGCGCGGTCAGGCCGCTTACCATCTCTACCACCGTCGCGACGAAGAACAGGATCGCTTCCGGGTCTAACAGGTTGGTCAGCAGGAAGGGGTTTCCCGCCAGGATCGCGCCCGCCAGCAACCCGCCGGGCGCAGGGGTCCACCGCCAACCCGTGGCGACCAGCGCGCCGGCGAGGAGTAGGCAGGCCACGATGATGCTAACCTCGGGATCGAAGAGGCCAAGCCGGAAACGTTCGGATCCGTAGGCCAAGGCGTTGACGAACAAGGCGCACAGCGTGATCCTGGTGAGCAGGGTCAAGGGCCGCCGCGGCCGCCAGCTCTCGGAAGACATCGGTGTTGCTCCTTTCTCGCACGAAACGACCTGGATCTCCAGGTTCGGTCCCATCCTCAGACGACCTCGAAGTTGGCCATCATCATCATGTCCTCGTGCTCCAGGTTGTGGCAGTGGAAGACGTAGCGACCCCGGTAGCCGTCGAAGCGGGCGATCACGCGCGCCTCCTCACCCGAGGTGAGGTCCACGGTGTCTTTCCAGCCGGCATCTTTGGGCAAGGGCTTCCTGCCATTGCGGGAGAGTACCTTGAAGTGGACCAGGTGCAGGTGGACCGGGTGCGACGCCGGTGCGGCCTCCAGGTTCCAGATCTCGGTCGAGCCAAACGCCGGGCGGGCGTCCACGCGCTCGGGGTCGAAAACCTCCCCGTTGATGCCCCACATCACCCGGCCGTCATCGCCGACGCGGGTCACGCGGAACTCTCGCTCGCGCGTGGCGTCGGATTCCTTTAGCGCGGCGAAGTCGCCCATGTCGGAGAGCCGTCGCGGCACGGTGCTGTCGTCTCTCTCGTCGCGCGCGATGCGGAACCGCATCACGTCCGAGGTCCCGTCGTCGCCCAGGCGGTTCCTGAGCGTGACGTTCGTGCCCACCTCGTACTTCGAGAAGTCAACGACCACGTCGAAGCGCTCCGCCTGGGCGATGGTGATGGTCCGGTGGGGAATGGGCGCGTCCAACAGCCCCCCGTCGCTGCCGACCTGTACGAATGAGACTCCTTTAGGTGGCGGCGGGTCCAGGGTGAGCTCGTAGCGGCGGGCGTTCGAGGCGTTGAGGAGGCGGAAGCGGTACCTCGTGTTGGAGACCTCCATGAACGGCCACGGGGCGCCGTTTACCAGGATGGTGTCCCCGAGGACGCCGTCCATGTAGTCCTCCTCGACGCCGGGCTCGCCCATCAGCGAGGTGTCGAGGGATGGGTAGAGGAACGAACCGTCCTCGTCGAAGGAGCGGTCGCAGATCATGAGCGGCACATCCTTCTCGTCCTTGGGAAGCGGCAGCGCGTCGTCTTCGTCGTCTCGCACGACGTAGAGGCCCGCGAGGCCCTTCCAGACCTGGGGACCGGTGAAATCCATGCGGTGATCGTGGTACCAGAGGGTCGCCGCCCGCTGACCGTTGGGGTACTCGTAGTCCATGAAGACCTGAGAACCGCCCATGGCCGTCGCGCCATGCTCACCCATCGAGTGGCGGGGGGGCATCCTCTTCGGCGGTATGAGATCCGTCGGGTAGCCGTCACTGCCCGGCGGCGTCCGTCCCCCGTGCAGGTGCGTCGAGACCGGGACGGAGAGCTCGTTACGCTGGCGCACCACGATCTTTCGGCCGCTCCTCGCCTCGATGGTGGGGCCGGGGAAGACGCCGTCGTAGCCCCAGATCTCTGTCTCGAGGCCGGGCAGGATCTCCGTCCGGCCGACCTTCTGCGTAATCTCGTAGTAGTCGGTGGTGGCGTCGGTGCGGACGGGCTTCGCCACCGGGGGGATGGGCAGCGGCGTCCTGAACGGTCCGGGCAGTGTCGCCTTGCTGGCCAACACCGTCCCGGTCGAGCCGTTGCCGGATGGGGAGCACGCGGATGCACCGAAGGGTAGGGCGATCGCCGCGCTGCCCATGAGGCCCATCTTCAAGAACTCCTTGCGCGACATCTTCATCGGGGATCATCCTTTCCTTCGCCCGGCTACGGTGACCCACGCCCGCCAGGCGAGGCCAAGGCTGAGCAGGAAGATCAGGAGCGCGTTCACCGGGTGCAGCGCCGCCGCTGGCACGGCGGAGTTGGCGGTCGCGTACTGCACACCGATCAGAAACGTAAGCCCGAAGGGCAAGAGCCTCAGCCCCCACGACAACCTCCCGAGGAAAGCTATGGGGATCATCAGCAGGGGCAACGGCTCTATCAGGTGCACGAAGGTCTGGTGCCAGGACCAGTCCGCCCCGAAAGCCCCCAGGCCGGCAAAGAACACCTGGACGAAGACGCAGGCGACGAAGATCGAAGCGAGCCCGGCGTAGCCGACCCGACCCAGCCGGACCAGGGCGGAAGGCCCGGACATCTTCTGGCTTTTCTTCGACGGCTTCACGGTTGCGGCGAACCACGTCGAAGCCGCCCGTTCACGACCGCCCTCATGCCGGTCCGCTCTCTTCGTCAGAGCGCGTTGGAGGGACGCCTGTCGTCGTCTCTGCGGTGCGAACCATCGTCCTCCGGTACCTCCCGGTCCGTTGCCGGTGCGTTACCTGATCAGGCTATGGCCGAACTAGTCCAGGGAACATCGACCGAAGGGCAGGTTTGGTGGTTCAGCGGGTGGTTTATTCGTCCAACGTGGGCGGCGGGGTGCCGCTACGACTAGCGGTTACGGGAGCAGGTCCAGCTCCGTGGCCCGCGCGACGGCCTCGGCGCGGTTCCGGGCGTCGAGCTTCTGGTAGATGTTGTTGACGTGGGACTTGACCGTGCCGACCGCGACGAAGAGGTCGCCGGCGATCTCGGAGTTGGTCCGGCCCGATGCCAGGAGCGCCAGAACCTCGAGCTCTCGCTCGCTCAGGTCCTGGGTCCGCAGGTCGCGAGCCTCGCCGGTTCCAGGGGTCGGGCGCGGGCCTGCTGGGGACGGTTGCGGCAGCTCGCGCATGCTCCGTTGCGGCAGCGCGTAGGTCTGTATTCCGTCCTCTGCGCGCAGTTGCAAGTGTCCCTTCTCCGCCAGCGTCTCGAGCATCGTGGCCGCCTCGTCGGCGGTCAGCGAGGTGCGCATGGCTGCCGTGACGGGCGTGATCTCCCCGCGCTCCTCCAGGACGCCGAGCAACTCTTGCTCTTGCTCTCTCGCGCCTGGCGCGGTGCGGTCGCGCTCTTCGTGCGACGTTATGGCACGGTTGACCTGCCACAACAGGAGGACGGGCGCCACCACCCCGATACCCAGGACGCCGATCCAGACGATGCCCACGTCGGCAAGCCCCCGATCTATGATCATCGCGAGCGCCGCGAACAGGACGAGGAAGCACCACAACCCCACGCCCAGAGCCGCCAGCACCCGGGCCATCATCGCCCCAGGTCCTGACTGATAAGCTCGCAGCTTCGAGTGCCGGCCGTTGGCCGAGGTTTGTTCCCGTGCGGAGTGTCAGGCGTCATACGATGGAATCAGTATATCCCGAGGCCGAACGGCGCAAGGACACCGATCCTGTTCGACGCGCTCCCGGCCTAGTTCACCCTCCTGAACAGGCCAGGGTAGTCCAGCACAAGCCCTTCGGCGTCTACCGGCAGAGGTCGGCCGTGAACCCACCGTCCAGGCTCAGGAACCTGTAGAGCCCTCCCTGATCGGTTTTCTCGAGGCACGTGTAACGCTGAGGCTCGGGCCATGCCTGCAACTTTGTCCCGTCGACGTAGGCGACGGAGAACGCGGCCGATGCTCCGGGTGCCAGGCCAAGCCTGCGGATGGGGAGGGTGTTCGTGAACGGGGTAACGGATATGTCCACGTCGATACATCCGTCGAGGGATGGCAGGTCTGCTCCGTCGGATGTCTTCCAGGTGCCCCCGCCGTCCGAGAGGAGGTCCACCTCGGGCCGCTCGCCCGGTACGCCCACGCGCGCGGCCAATACCCGCCAGTCGGCGTCGCAGCGCACCTCGTAGGCGACGCGAAAGGGACGTCCTTCGGCAGCCCCGAGAACCAGGCCGTTCGCCAGGATGCCATCGGCTCGAGTCCTTAGCCGCAGGTGACCCAGTCCCGGAACGTCCCATGCCGTCCACATGATCTCGTGCACCATGCGCCGCGCCTCTCCCTTCGCCCCTGGGGTGTGCCCCGAGTCTACGCGCATCCTCGACACTGAACCCCCAAGAAAGTGGAGCGCCCGTCAAAAGGCGCTCCACTTTCCACAGGCTACGCGACCTCTGAGATAGGGACGTCCCAGGGTTCAGGCCGCCACCCGCTCGTCCCACACCACCTTGTACGAGTGGCCGCGCGCCGCGTTTCTGGCGGCCATCTTCAGGAAGACGGGCATCACCAGATCCCGGATGCCGCGCGAGAACGCGTTGGTGGGCGCCTTGCGGGCGCCGTTCCTGCGGGCCTCTTCGACCACCTTCTCCACCCGGCCCCTGCGTAGGTGCTCGTAGGCGGCCAGAGCGTCCTCGACCTCGCGGACGTCGCGCAGGCACTTGGCCAGCACCATGCAGTCCTCCAGGGCCATCGAGGCGCCCTGTCCCGCGCTGGGCTGCATGGCGTGTGCGGCGTCCCCGACCAGGCACGTGGGACCTCTGTGCCAGGTGGGTAGGGACGGCATCTCGTAGTTGGGCCAGCGTCCGATCCGGCTCTCCGTCGAGCCAATGATCTCGGAGATGGGACGGTGGTCGTGCCGGTGCAGCTCGATCAACCTCCGCTGCCACTCGGCGCTCGGGATCGCCTCGAGCTCGCCACGGTCCGGCTCGGTGGCCCGGTGGAAGTTCTCGAACCAGTAGATCTCGCCCGAGTCCAGTACCTGGTAGCCGAAGAACCCCTCGACGCCGAAGGTCATGCTGAAGACGCCGCCCGATGGCGGAACACCCGCGGTCCGCGTGAACCCGCCGGAGTCCATGATGCCCGCGTACCGGGGACCAGGCGCGTCCGGCATGATCGAGCGCCGGGTCCTGGAGTGGATTCCGTCGCAGCCGACGAGCAGATCGCCCTCCGCCTCCGAGCCGTCCTCGAACCGGGCCACGACCCCGCGCCCGGGTGAGATCCTGACATCCGTGAGCCGTTTGCCGAACTCGACGCGGACGCCGGCGCGCAAAGCCGCTTCCCGCAGGGCGCCATTGAGCGCGCCCCTCTTGAGCAGGACCGAAGCCTCGGGCACGGATCCGAGCACCCTGGCGTGGTGGTTGCGCATGACTATGGACGTGGTCGGGGTCCCGCGGCCGACCACCGCTTCCTTTATCTCCAGGGCGTCGAGCACCGCGACGCCGTTGGGCGCGAGGTTGAGGAAATAGCCCGCCGAGTCGTCCGGTTCCGGGCGTCCTTCGTAGACGACCGGGTCCATACCAGCCTTCTTCAGGAACATGGCCAGGACCGGGCCGGCGGTGCCGCAGCCGGAGATCAAGACCTTCCGGGACGGCCCGAGAGTGGTCGGCCTACCCATGGGGCGCCCCTTTCTTCTTCGGGCCGAGGATCTTCCACAACTGGTCCGTGAGTGCCCACACGAGAAACGACCTGAAGCCGCCGCCTATGGGCCTGACCCTGCTGTTGTGGAACGCGGCGAAGCGCCACCCCCCGTTGCGCTTGACGGCGACGAGGGTCTGGATCGAATCCCGCTCCGGCGACGGCCTTGTCTTGCCGCGCACGACCGTGCCGCCGGTAGCGTGGACGAGGGCGACGTCTGGAGCCGGGAACTTCACGCTCAGGATGCGGCCGGTGAGGCGCGAGCCCTTGAGCCACTTGTCGAAGAGCTCCTGGTGAGAGGCGGAGATGTCCGTTCTCCCCTCCGTGCGCGTCCCATCGAAGGCGACGTAGTCGGCGTCCTCGGTGAACCGGGAGCCGTAGGCTTCGCCGTCACCCCTGGCCCAGTCTTCGAGCAGTTCCTCGAATAGCTGGCTTACGGCCCGCTCGTCCGTGGGTCTGTCTGTGGTCTGATGATCTCCTCGGATAGCCATGTTGCCGAAGGCTCCTTTCTGGCCGAAGTTATCGGGCCCCAGTGGTTGCTGGTGACCGTTTAGCCTGCGGAGCTTCGCCTGCTATCCTTGGATTCGGATGCTTCGGGCGACAGGTTCCGCTCCACGGTTCCTCTGCTCGGAGATTCGCGGCCTCCGGAAGGGTGTTGCAGCACCCACCGGGGGCCGTTTCTTCTCAAATCATCTCCTCGCCTCCTCCACCCTGAACACGGGGCATCTCGACGCCAGCGTCGCGAACTCCTCCGGGTCGGCGGACACGCCGTACAACCTCCGGAAGAAGCCGACCCCGTGCGGCACCTCGAGCGGGAACGCCCGCAGGACGGGCGCGCGTTCCTCGGCAGGAAGCTCGATCAGGCCAACCCGCTCCCCCTCGCGCCCGCGGGCGAGGACGCCCCACCCGGCCGCCCGAGCGTTCTTGACCCAGTCGGCCCTCTCCACGCCGGCGACGACGTAGCGTTGGCCGTCCACCGTAAGGGGGGAGACGGGGGTGGTGCGCAGGGTGCCGGTCCTACGACCCGGAACCGAGAGCAGACGCATCGTGCCGAGCACCAGCCCGCGGCGTTGCAGGGCCACGATCGCACGGTTCGCCGGTCCCAGCCAGCGGGGCAAGGTCGCCCGTTCAGACATCGGCTTCCGCCTGTTCCCCTGCCGGAGCCTCCGCATAGAAGGACCGCCACCTCGACAAACCGTCGAGCGTCCCGTCCTGTATCTCGCGCACAAGCTTGCGAACCCAGGCTAACTCGGCCTCTCGCAGCACCAGTTCGTGCTCGGACTCGATGAGGAACAGCCGGGGTAAGCCCCGTTCCATGACCGCGTCCAGTTGGGATCTCATCTCGCCAACCTCCGCCTCCAGTAGCCGTACCCGCTCACCCAGCAACTCGACCGCTTCGTCGGGAGGGAGCCCGGCGATGAACGTGAGCCCGGCCGCGAATTGCGTGAACTCCTTGGCCGGATCCCGCAACAGCTCCCGCAACCAGGTCAGAAACTCCTCCCGGCCCGCGTCGGTGATCCCGTAGACCGTCCGCTCCGGTCGCTTGCCCTCGCGCACCGTCTCCCTCGGCTCGATGAGCCCCTCCCGCTCAAGCGCGTCAACAACCGAGTACAACGAGCTGTAGCGGAGCCTCACCGACTCGTGCTTGCCACGCTCCCGCATCAAAGACACCATCTCGTAAGGGTGCATCGGCCGCTCGAAGAGGAGCGCCATCACCGCCAACGCCAGCGGATTGGACACCTTTCTCTTCGACGCCACGGCTCTCCTTCGTTAGTCGATCTCGTTTAGTCGAAATCGACTATAAGCGCGATCGTCCTGGATGTCAAGGGTCGCGGGAGTCGGGGTGGTCGGCTGGGAGCGTTCCCCGGAAAACGGTGGAACGGATAGAATATGGGCAATGTGCACAGGAGGCGTCGCATGAACCCGGTGGTCGACAAGGTAGCAAGCTGGCGTGCGGAGGGCAGGCGGGCCGCACTCGCGACGGTGGTGAAGGTCGAGCGATCAGGCCCTCTAGGGCCCGGGACCTCGATGGCCGTCTCGGAAGACGGGCAGGTTGTGGGGTCGGTGAGCGGTGGGTGTGTCGAGCCGGCCGTCTACGAGGAGGCGATGACCGCCATCGAGAGCGGCAAACCCAAGCTTCTCTCCTACGGCATCTCGGACGACGAGGCGTTCGGGGTCGGGCTGACGTGCGGGGGCATTATTCACATCTTCGTCGAGCGGGTGGATTGGTGAGGGGCGCGCGGAGCGCGCCCAGTGAGATAGTTAGGCGCTCGCTTGCAGCTCGCTTGGTTAGGTAGTCGCTCTTCTACCTAACTACCTAACCATCTCACTACCTCACTGGAACGACCGAAGGGAGCGGCAGACCACATGACCCACAACCTCCTGGCTCGATGGCACGCGGCGCTGGCCGAGCAGTCCCCCGTCGCGGTCGCGACGGTGATATCCGGGCCTGGGGATTCGGTCGGCGGCAAGATCCTGGTCTCCCCCGAGGACCACACCGGGACGGCCGGCGACGGCGACCTCGACCGGGCGATAGTGGAGGCGGCGCGGGGTTTTCTGGAGGGCGGGAAGACGGATACCGTGCACTTCGGGCCGCGGGGACAGCGGCGCATGGAGGACGTTGCGGTCTTTGTGCAGTCTTTCGCGCCACCGCCGAGGATGTACGTCTTCGGCGCCATAGACTTTGCCAGCGCGGTGGCCAGGGTAGGTAAGTTCATGGGCTACAGGGTGACGGTTTGTGATGCGCGGCCCGTCTTCGCCACCCGCGAGAGGTTCCCGAGCGCCGACGAGGTTGTCGTGGCGTGGCCCGATGAATTCTTGAAGACGGCCGAGGTCGACGGGCGCACCGTGATCTGCGTCCTGACCCACGACCCCAAGTTTGACGTGCCGGTCCTGAGGGCGGCGCTCGAGACGGGGGCCGGCTACATCGGGGCGATGGGGAGCCGCAGGACGCACGACAACAGG
Source organism: uncultured Rubrobacteraceae bacterium (assembly GCA_963769655.1). Lineage (GTDB taxonomy): Bacteria > Actinomycetota > Rubrobacteria > Rubrobacterales > Rubrobacteraceae > CAVYMT01. The sequence goes on from CAVYMT010000011.1 coordinate 37,902, forward strand.
ACGGCCCGCCTCAAAGAAGAGGGTGTCTCCGACGAGCAGCTCGCCCGCGTCTCCAGCCCCATCGGGTTGGACATCGGGTCGCGCACCCCGGAGGAGACGGCCATAGCTATCGCGGCGGAGATCGTGGCCCTGAGGACCGGGCACGCGGGCGGGCGACTGGCCGGGCGGGCCGGGCCGATCCACGCCCCGGTGCCGGAGGATCCCGAGTCGCGCGGCCCGGAGGTCACCGCGGGGGAGGTCTCCGGATAAGCATTATTTGCTGTTTTGACACGGGTTGTACCGTGAACTACATTTAGGTTCTGCTCCGGAGTAAGGGAAAGGGGTCCGGCGTGCAAGTACCTGCGCGGTTCGATTACGAGGCTGCGAGCTCGGTGGACGAGGCGGTGGAGCTCTTGAGGCGGCATGGGGAGGACGCCTACGTTCTGGCTGGGGGACACAGCCTCATCCCGATGATGAAGCTCAGGCTCGCCTCGCCCGACGTTCTCGTTGACATCAGCGGCCTGGATGGGGAACTACGCTACCTCCAGGAGGAGGACGGCAAGCTCAGGATCGGGGCGCTGACCCGCCACCGCGAGCTGCTGGAATCGCCCATCGTCCGGGAGCGTTACACCCTTCTGGCGGACGCGGAGCGCCTGATCGCCGACCCCCTCGTGCGGAACATGGGGACGTTGGGCGGCGCCCTGGCCCACGCCGACCCCGCCGAGGACTTGCCGGCCGCGTTCCTGGCCCTCGACGCCGAAGTCGTCGCGCGCGGCCCGGATGGGGAGCGGACGGTTCGGATCGAGGACTTCTACGTCGGCCCCTACGAGACGGTCCTGGAGCACGGCGAGGTCATGATCGAGGCCCGTATTCCCCGGGCGCCGGGCGGCAGCGCGTACACGAAGATAGAGCGCCGGGCGGGGGACTGGACGTCGGCCTCGATCGGCGTCGCACTCACGATGGGCGGCGATGAGATAGAGGACATCCGTATCGGCATGGCCGGCGTCGGCAACAAGACGCTGCGCGCGGTCGGCGCCGAGGAGGCGCTAAGGGGCAAGGGGCCGGGAGACGAGGCGTACAGGGAGGCCGGGGAGATCGCCGCCGGCGAGTGCGATCCTATAGAGGACGCTCGCGGAACCCCAGAGTACAAGCGGGACCTGGTCAGGGTCATCCTCGGACGGACGGTGGCGAAGGCCTTCGAACGCGCGGGCCGGAGTGAGGGGGACGGAGCATGAGGATAGAGGTCAACGTAAACGGCGACGGGCTCGTGGCGGAGGTCGAGCCGCGGCTCCTGCTCGTCCACTTCGTTCGGGAGACGCTCGGGCTCACGGGAACCCACTGGGCGTGCGACACCTCCAACTGCGGGGCCTGCACGGTGCTCCTCGACGGTGAGGCCGTCAAGTCGTGCACCGTGCTCGCGGCGAGGGCCAACGGCCACGAGATCACGACCATCGAGGGGACCTGGAGCGGCACGGAGCTCACGCCGTTGCAGCAGGGGTTCCGTCAGGAGCATGGGCTGCAATGCGGGTTCTGCACGCCGGGCATGATCCTCACGGCCACCGCGCTGCTGGAGAAGAACCCGGAACCCTCGGAGTACGAGATCCGGGAGGCTATCTCCGGTAACCTGTGCCGCTGCACCGGCTACGTCAACATCGTCAAGTCCATCCAGCACGCCGCTAAGAACGGCTCCTCGCAGGAGGTGGGCGCGTAATGGTTGATACCGTCAGGCGGGGACACACCTTCGGCGACCGGATGCCGCGTAAGGAGGACGGGCGCTTCATCCGGGGCCGGGGCCACTACGTTGACGACGTCAGGCTGACGGCCATGCTCGACTCGGCCATCCTGCGCAGCCCGTTCGCCCACGCAAAGATCAACTCCGTGGACACCTCCGCTGCCCTGGAGCTGCCCGGTGTCGTCGCCGTCATCACCGGCACGGACCTCGAGGCGCAGGGCCTCGCCTGGATGCCGACGCTTGCGGGCGACACCCAGGCCGTGCTCGCCACCGACAAGGTGCGCTTCCAGGGGCAGGAGGTCGCCTTCGTCGTCGCCGCCGACCGCTACGTCGCCCAGGACGCCCTCGAGCTGATCGAGGTCGACTACGAGCCGCTCGACCCCGTCGTAGACGCCCGCAAGGCGCTCGATGAGGGGGCGCCGGTGATCAGGGACGACAAGGAGGACAAGGGGGACAACTTTATCTTCTCCTGGGAGGCTGGGGACGCGTCGGCGACCGAGCGGGCCTTCTCCGAGGCCGAGGTCACGGTGCGCCAGGAGATGTTCTACCCGCGCATCCACCCGGCCCCGATGGAGACCTGCGGGGCGGTCGCCGACTACGACGTCTCCACGGGCGAGATGACCATCTACATGACCTCGCAGGCGCCGCACGCGCACCGGACGCTCTTCGCGATCGTCTCGGGGCTGCCGGAGCACCAGATCCGCATAATCTCTCCCGACATCGGGGGGGGCTTCGGTAACAAGGTCCCCATCTACCCCGGCTACGTATGCGCGGCCGTCGCCTCGCTCGTGTTGGGACGGCCCGTCAAGTGGATGGAGAGCCGCTCCGAGAACCTGATGAGCACGAGCTTCGCCCGCGACTACCACATGGTCGGCGAGATCGCCGCCACGAAAGACGGCACGTTGCTAGGCGTCCGGTCCAGCATCCTCGCCGACCACGGCGCCTTCAACGCCCACGCCCAGCCCGGCGAGGAGTGGCCCACAGGCTTCTTCCCGATCTTCACCAGCTGCTACGACGTGCCCGCGGCCTACGCTGAGGCGACCGGCGTCTACACCAACAAGGCGCCCGGCGGCATCGCCTACCGCTGCTCGTTCCGGGTGACCGAGGCGATATACCTCATGGAGCGCACGATGGACGTGCTCGCCGACGAGCTGGGGATGGATCCGGTCGAGCTGCGGCGCAAGAACTTCGTCACCAAGGAGCAGATGCCCTACGTCTCCGTCATGGGCTGGGAGTACGACGGCGGCGACTACGAGGGCGCCTTGCAGGAAACCCTCAGGATCGCCGGCTACGAGGAGCTGCTAGAGGAGCAGAAGCGGGCCCGCGAAGAGGGCCGGCTCATGGGAATCGGGCTCTCGACGTTCACGGAGATCGTGGGCGCCGGCCCCGGCAAGAAGTGCCACATCGCCGGCATCGAGATGTTCGACGCCGCGGAGCTCAGGCTGCACCCGACGGGCAAGGCGATCCTCAAGCTCGGGGTCAAGTCCCAGGGGCAGGGTCACGAGACGACCTTCGCCCAGATCGTGTCCGGCGAACTCGGCATCCCGGCGGAGGACGTGGAGGTGCGCGAGGGCGACACGGACAACACGCCATTCGGGCTCGGCACATACGGCAGCCGCTCGACGCCGGTCTGCGGCGCTGCGACGGCCATCGTCTCCCGCAAGGTGCGCGAGAAGGCCAAGAAGATAGCGGCCCACATGCTCGAAGCCGCCGAGGGCGACGTCGAGTGGACGGGGGACCGTTTCGAGGTCAAAGGATCGCCAGACCGGGGCGTGGGGATGGCCGAGGTGGCATTCGGTGCCTACACCAACGTCCCCGAGGGCGAAGAGGCCGGTCTAGAGGGCGTGACCTACTACGATCCGCCGGAGATGACGTACCCATTTGGGGCGTACCTGTGCGTCGTCGAGATAGACAAGGGGACCGGGCAGGTAGAGGTCAAGCGCTTCATCGCGGTTGATGACTGCGGGGTCAGGATCAACCCGACCATCGTGGACGGCCAGATCCACGGCGGCCTCGCCCAGGGCATCGGCACCGCGCTCCTGGAGGTGATCGAGTTCGACGAGGACGGCAACCACCTCAACTCGAGCTTTATGGACTACCTGATCCCGACCTCCATGGAGGTGCCCGACTGGGAGCTGGGCGAGTTCACGACGCCGTCCACCCATCACCCCCTGGGCGCCCGCGGCGTCGCCGAGTCTCCGACGGTCGGTTCTCCGGTCGCGGTGGTGAACGCGGTGGTGGACGCGCTCTCGCCCCACGGGGTGCGCCACGTGGACATGCCGCTGACGCCCAACAAGGTCTGGGCCCTGCTGCGCGAGCGCGGGATCGGGGCCTAGAGCACGATGCTCGGGGACGCGAACTCCCTGGCCCGCCGCGCGGAGTCGCTGCGGCGGGCGGGTGAGCTGGCTGGTGGGGAGCGCCCGTTCGCCCTGGTGACGGTCGTTCGCACGGAGCCCGCCACCTCGGCGCGGGTGGGCAATCGCGCCATCGTCTTCGCCGACGGGACCGTCGAGGGGTGGGTCGGCGGCGGGTGCATCAAGCCCACCGCCCGGCGGGAGGCCCTGTCCGCCCTGGAGGAGGGCGCGCCGCGGCTGGTAAGGATCACGCCGGACACCGCGACCCCCCAGCCGGGGGTTAGGATGACCCGGATGACCTGCGCCAGCGAGGGCACGGCCGACCTCTACGTGGAGCCGTTTCTCCCACGCCCGACCCTGCTCCTCGTTGGCGATTCGCCGGTCGCCGACACCCTCGCCGCCATAGCGCCGCCTCTGGGCTTCAGGCTCGTGAGGCTCGACGCGGAGCCAACCACCGCCGACGTTCCCTACCCGCACGACACCTGGATGACCGTCGCGACCTTTGGCGCGTCCGACGAGGAGGCGGTGGAGGCCGGGGTGAGCCTCGGGCTGCCCTACGTGGGGCTCGTGGCCAGCGAGCGTCGGGCGGCGGAGATACTCGACGGGCTGCGCGTCCGCGGGCTGGACGAGGAGGCGCTAGGGGCCGTGCGCTCACCTGCGGGGCTCCCCATTGGCGCGGACGGTCAGGAGGGGATCTCGCTCTCGATAATGGCCGAGGTCCTCTCCTTGCGCGCGAACGCCCGCCCCGGCGTCCGCAAGGAGGCTGGCGCGTCAGAACCGATCGAGGCCGTGGATCCGGTCTGCGGGATGGTCGTAGAGGTGTCACGGAACAGGCACGTCGCCGAGCACGCCGGGGAGCGCTACTTTTTCTGCTGCCCGGGCTGCAAGGGTGCCTTCGAAAAGGAGCCCGAGAGGTACGCTGGCGGGGCCCACATCTGATGGGTCAGGTCGTCGGTGTGGTGCTCGGTGCCGGCAAATCGAGCCGTTTTGGCTCGCCCAAGCAACTCCTCCCTTTCGCGGGTACGACCCTGCTCGGCCAGGTGGTCCAGAACGCCAACGCCTCTACCCTGGACAGGGTCGTGGTCGTCCTGGGACGCGCCTCTGGAGATGTCAGGGCGTCGATAGACTCTGGCCGGGCGGAGGTGGTGGACAACGCCGCCTACGGCTCGGGATGCGCCTCTTCGCTGCTCGCGGGCCTCGACGCCGCGGGCGAGGATTGCGAGGCGCTGGCCTTGCTGCTGGGCGACCAGCCCGGGGTCGTGCCGAGTTTCATAGACGCGGCGCTTTCTGAGTGTCGCCGCGCCCGACCGTGGGCCTCCGTTTGCTCGTACAGAGGCACCCTGGGGCATCCTTTCATCTTCTCTCGGAAGGCGTTCGGGGAGCTGAGGGGATTGCACGGGGACAAGGCAGTGTGGAAACTGATCGAAGCCTTCCCCGAGAGGGTAGGCCGAATCGGGATAGACGCCGAGTTGCCCCCCGATGTGGACACGCCCGAGGACTACGAGCTGGCCCTCGCCCGCTGGCGGGCGGCCTCGTAGCCGCCCGGATGTCTGACGTCGGGACGGGCGTCTGGGCGGTCGTGCTCGCCGCGGGCTCCGGGAGCCGTTTCGGGGGCGGCAAGCTACTGGCGCCGTACCGCGGCCGAACCCTTATCGAAGCGACCCTCTCCAACATCGCCGGGGCCCCGGTGGAGGAGACGGTGGTCGTCGTCGGCCACGACGCCTCCGGGTTGCGCGAGGTCTGTGAGCCCTATGGGGTCCGCGTCGTCGAGAACCCCGATTGGGACCGGGGGCAATCAACCTCTGTACGGGCGGGACTCGAAGCGTGCGGGCCGGGAGCGCGGGCGGTGGTAGTTTTGCTCGCGGACCAGCCGCTGGTGGGGGCCGGGGCGGTGGGGCGGCTCGTCGAGGCCTTCGTCCGGGGGGCGAAGGCGGCGGTGGCGACGTACGGCGGGAGACCGCGCAACCCGGCGCTCTTCTCGCGGGAGGTCTGGCCACTCCTCGCCCGCGAGCTCTCTGGGGACGAGGGTGCGAGGAAGTTCATCCGAGGTTACCCGGAGCTCGTCGAGCGCGTGCCGTGCGACGGGATCGGGGACCCGGCGGACGTGGACACGGTCGAGGACCTGCGACGTCTGGGGGAGATGCGCGGGCCGGGGGGCGCCTTTAAGATGGGGTAGAGAAGAGGGATCGCAGTAAGGACGCAGGCGTCTGAAGGTTCCGTCCTTTGTAGAGGAGGAGACTGCATGAAGATAAACAACGAGTTCACGGTAAGCGCGCCGATAGACCAGGCGTGGGGCACGATGCTCGACCTCGAGAAGATAGCGCCGTGCCTTCCGGGCGCCTCCATCCAGGAGGAGAAGGACGACGGCGAGTACGCGGGCACGATGAAGGTCGAAGATCGGACCGATCACCGCCAACTACAAGGGCACGGTGAAGTTCGAGGAGACCGACGAGGCGAACCATCGCGCCGTCCTGGAGGCGACGGGCCGCGACGCCCGCGGGCAGGGCACGGCCTCGGCCACCATCGTCTCGACCCTGCAGGAGGAGGGCGACGAGTACGAAGGTCAGCGTCGAGACGGACATGAAGCTGACCGGCCGCGCGGCCCAGTTCGGGCGCGGCGTCGCTCAGGACGTTGCGACCAAGATGCTCAACCAGTTCGCCGAGTGCCTGGAGCGTGAGATCTCCGGCGCCGGAACGGAAGCCGCGGCGGCCGCCACGGCCGATGCGACGGCGAACGGGTCGGCCGAGACAGCCTCCTCCGGGGACGGCGCATCGACCGGGACCACCGAGGAGGCGCCACCGGCGGCCGCTGGCGTCGGCGGTACCGCGGGTCGCATCATAGCAGCGATGATCCCACCGTCATGGCGGGGGGTACGGTCGAGGGCGCCGTGGTTGCGGATGGGAGGCGGCCGAGGCCGCCGCGAGCGCCCCGTCCGGCGCGTCAGGAGATCCGGGTGCACAGCAGGAGCAACCCCGACGCGGTCCGTCGGAGGAGCCCGAGGCATTCGACCTGGGCGCCGCTGGGAGCGAGGCGGTCGTGAAGCGGTTGGCGCCGGTGCTCGTAGGTATAGGCCTGCTCGCCATAATCATCTGGCTGATCCGTCGCCGTTAGAGCGGATGGGGTCTGGGCAAGCAGCCCAGACCCCATCCGCGCGGTCAGCTATCAGCTATCAGCTTCTTCGATTGGTGGTACAAGGTTTAGACCTCCGGACCGCTCCGAGAACGCTCGACCTGACGCCACGCGTCCGCGAGGATCCTGCGATCAATGAGTTGATAGCTCTAAAGGTCTCCATGGTGTTCGTGGACGACGGCGTGGCCCTTGCCGCGGGCGATGAGGTAGCGGTTGACGGGGAAGGCCGCGACGAAAGCTATCGCCAGCGCGAAGGCCAGGCTGCCCCAGAACACCAGGCTCGCCAGACCGGCCTCCATCGCGCCGGGGATGACGAGCATGATCGCGTTGTCCACGATCTCCATGACGGTAATGGAGAGGGTGTCCGAGGCGAAGGCCAGCGGCAACGCGGCCCCGAGCGCCATCCCCGACCGCAGAAGCGGCAACATCGTTAGCGAGTAGCCGAAGAAGAACGCGAGGACGATCGCCAGCACTATCGTCGCGATGTCGCCCCAGCCCAACGCCGTGCCGATAACCATCCCCAGGACCTCGCCGATGGCGCAGCCGGTGAGACAGTGGGCCGTCGCACTGAACGCGACCCTGTTCAAGGACGTTGTGCCCATGCCGGCGGTCCTCCTTACTCCTCTACGGCGTAGCCGGCCTCTGCTACGGCGGCCCTGATGTCCCCGGGCGAGACCAGCTTCCCATCGTAGGAGACCTCGACGGCGCCCGACGTCACATCCGCCTCCGAGCGCTCGATGCCAGGGAGCCCGTTCAGTTCGGCCTCGACCGCGGCCTTGCAGTGCGCGCAGCTCATACCTGTGACGTTGAACGTCTTGCTGGTCATGGTCTTCCCCTCTATACCCTGAGGAACCGTTCGACAGCTGTCGTGAGCTCCTCTATCTTCTCGTCGGCGTCTTCGCCACGTTCTATGGAGCCTCGGACGCAGTGCTCGACGTGGTCCTTCAGCAGCAGTGCCCCGACCTTCTCGGTGGCGGCGACGATGCTGCCTATCTGGGTGAGCACGTCCACGCAGTAGGCTTCTTCGTCCACCATGCGTTGCACGCCCCGCACCTGCCCCTCGATCCTCTTGAGACGGTTCTGGAGCTTCTCCTTGTCCCTGGCCTTTATGTAGCCGTGGGTGGAACCCGCCGCCGCGTCCTTCTGTGCCGTTTCCATGCCTCTCCTTCCCTAGCTGACCTTCGCGCCCCTGAGCCTGAGGGCGTTGCCGACGACCGTGACGCTGGAGAGCGCCATCGCCGCCGCCGCGAGCACGGGGTTCAGGAAGCCCTGCTCGCCCAGGAACGGTTGCAACGCTTCCGGGACCGTCCCGCCCGCGTATAGTGGGTAGAGCGCGCCGGCCGCCACCGGTATCAGGACTATGTTGTAGGCGAAGGCCCAGAACAGGTTCTGCCGGATGTTCCTCACCGTCGCCCGGGAGAGATCTATCGCGCGGGCGATGCCACGGAGGTCGCCGGAGATCAGGGTGAGGTCCGAGGCCTCCATCGCGACGTCGGTGCCCGTCCCCAGGGCGACGCCGACGTCTGCGGCCGCCAGCGCCGGGGCGTCGTTGATGCCGTCCCCGACCATGGCAACCTCCTTGCCCGCGGCCCGCAACCGCTCGATCTCCTCGGCTTTGCCCTCGGGCCTGACCCCGGCGAGCACGCGGTCTATACCGACCTCGCGGGCCACCGCCCCGGCGGCGCGCCCGTCGTCGCCGGTCAACATCACGACCTCGAGGCCCATGGCGCGCAGCCTCGCGACCGCCTCACCGGCCTCGTCCTTGGTCGTGTCGGCGACCGCGAGTATGCCGGCCAGCCCGCCGCCAATGGAGACGAACATGGGCGTCTTGCCGGCCATCGTGAACTCGCCGGCCCTGAAAGCCAGACCGTTCACCGCGACGCCGGACTCTTCCAGGTATCTGGCGTTGCCGACGATCACCTCGCGACCCTCGACCCCAGCCCGCACCCCGCCGCCGGCCTCGGCCTCGAAGGCGTCGGCGTCGGCCAAGACGAGGCCGCGGTCCCTCGCGCCCCGGACGATGGCCTCGCCCAGAGGGTGCTCGGAGTCGCGCTCCGCGGCGGCGGCCAGGCGCAAGAGCTCTTTCTCGGGGAGACCGTCGATGGGGAGTACGTCGGTAAGCCTCGGCTCACCCTTTGTGAGCGTTCCCGTCTTGTCGAGTACGACGACGTCGAGGTCCCTGGCGGCCTCCAGAGTCTCGCCGCCCTTGATCAGGATCCCGTTCTCGGCGCCCTTGCCGGTGCCTACGAGCACCGAAGTTGGCGTCGCGAGGCCCATGGCGCACGGGCAGGCGATTATGAGGACCGCCACGGCGTTCAGGAGGGCGGTGGTCAGGGCCGGCTCGGGGCCGAACAGGAGCCATGCGAGGAACGTGATCCCTGCGAGCGCCAGCACGATCGGCACGAAGACGCCGCTGATCCTGTCCGCCAGCCGCTGCAAGGGGGCCTTGGTGCCCTGAGCCTCCTCGACCATGCGCAGGATCTGGGCGAGCGCCGTCTCCTCTCCAACCCCCGTCGCCTCGAAGCGGAAGGAGCCCGTCTTGTTGATCGTGGCGCCTATGACCTCGTCGCCCGCCCGCTTGACGACGGGGACCGGCTCGCCCGTGACCATCGACTCGTCCACCGCCGACGCGCCGGAGACGACCCGACCATCGACCGGTACCTTCTCGCCCGGCCGCACCACCACCACGTCCCCGACGCGCACGCTCTCGACCGGCACGTCGGCCTCCTCGCCATCCCTGAGAACACGAGCCGATGTTGCCCGCAACCCCGCGAGCCTGGTCAAGGCCTCGCCCGTACGGCCCCTGGCCCGCGCCTCCAGGAACCTGCCGAGCAGGACGAGCGCGATGATGATCGCCGACACGTCGAAGTAAACGTCCATCCGGCCGCCGAGCAGCCCCGGCGCGAGCGCTACCACCGCGCTGTACGCGTACGCGACGCTCGTCCCGATCACGACCAGCGTGTTCATGTCGGCCTGACCGTGCCTCAGGGCAGCCCACGCCCCCCGGTAGAAGCGCCGACCGGCCCAGAATTGGACCGGCGTCGCGAGGGCGAGCAGCCCGAGGTTCAACCACGCCGTCGGCACCGGAACTTCGAAGCCCAGCATGTGCGGCAGGCTCCCGATGAGGACCAGGACCGCGAGGACCGCGGCCAGGAGCAGGTCGGCCCTCAGGCTCCTGTACTCCCGAGCTCGCGCCTCCTCCCGGTCGTCGTCCGAACCCTCCGGCGTCGCGCCGTAGCCCGCGCCCTCGATCGCGCCGACCAGCTCCCCAACGCTCGTCGTGGCCGGGTCGTACTCGACCGTGGCCCTCTCTACCGCGAGGTTGACGCTCGCGTCGCGGACGCCGTCGCTACCCGCGAGCGCCTTCTCCACCCGCCGCACGCACGCCGCGCAACTCATCCCAGTTACTGAGAGCGAGACTTTCTCGCGACCCACAAAGCCTCCCGATAGACGTTCTGACAAGACGATCTTACTATACCCCCCTACCCTATTCAACGAGAGGGATGCTAGTTGCGGGCCTGTTCGTGCGGCGGGTTGGATCTTGCCGATGTTCGGGGGATCGGGCGCTCCCAACGAGCCCGAGGACCTGCGTCGGCGCATAAGGCAAGGTCCGCCGCCCGTCGTGTCGGGCTTAGGACCCGGATCTTGGGTGGGGCGGTTCGCGAACCGCCCCCTAGGATCTTCTGGCGTCCTTGAGGATCTCGAAGATGTCGTTGATGAGGGCCTCGCGCTTGTCGGGCGGGAGGTCGCGGGGGTGGATGGTTTGCTTGTCGGATTGGAGGTTGCGGAGGCTCGCTTCTTCTGAGAGGTACTGGTCGATGAGGCGAACTATCGCGTCCACCTTCTCGCGGGGGAGGCCGTCCCCGCCGCGGGTAAGTCGGCTCCACATGGTCCTACCCTTTCCATTGGGGTGGGCGGCGTCGCGGCAGATTATAACGTCGGCTCGTCTGGGGACGGTGAAGGGTATCCACTAGATCGATTCGGTGGCGACCTTTCTCTTGAATGTCCGCTCTTCCGCGGGTACGAAAGCGTCCTTCTGCCAGGTGTGGGTCGTGATGCGGAGGCTGCGCTCGTCGATCTCGACCAGGTTAAAGCTCGAGGCTCGGCCCGGACGGGTGCGGTTCGAGATCGTGCCGGCGGTCGAGATCACGAGCCCCGGGGACGACTTCTCTATGGTGTGCACGGCCTGCAGGTGGTCGTGGCCGCAGAGGATGAGCTCGGCGCCCAAAGAAGCGAAGGAGTGGAGGGCCTGCGACATGTTGGCCAGGCCGTGGCGTCCGGAGAGCTCGCCCCTGATGGGGTTGTGGTGGATCATGATCACGCGGGCAGCGTCGGGGGCGGCACCTTCGAAGGCAGCCTTGGCCAGCTCGATGTCGGTATGCTTGACGTGCCCGATCACGCCGAGGTCCCGGAAGCGCCGCGTTATGGAGCCCCGCGTTATGCCGTGGGCTGTGTTGAGGCCCGCGATGACCGCTCCTGGAACCTCGAGCGAGACGCTGAGGTCTTCCGAGATGAAGCGCTTGTACCGGGAATACTTGAACTCGTGGGCCTGCCGGCGGAACATACCCGCCAGGCCGAGGTTGCGGGCCACGGCCCCTAGCCAGCGGATGTCGTGGTTGCCGGGGATCACGATGTAAGGCGCGACCTGACTCAGTCCGTCCAGGTAGTCGCGGGCCCGCGTGAACTCCCCCTTTGTGCAGCGCTGTGTGAGGTCGCCGGAGATAGCGATGGCGTCAGGCTCCACTCCGGAGACAAACTCCTTGAGGTAGTTCAGCCGCTCCTGGGCGGCCGGGCGTCCGAAGTGCAGGTCCGAGACGTGCGCTATGGTGGTCACAAGGCCGGATTCTACCTGAAGGGGCCCGACCGACAAACCCGAAAATCGTTCCTCGCCGATCCGGTTCTCATGCCTAGAGTCTTGCCAGAAAGTCTCTCAAGGCCGAGTTGAACTCCTCAGGATTCTCCAGGTTCGAGAGATGTCCGGCCTTCGGGAGCGTTACGTGGCGGGAGTCCGGGATCTTCTCGGCCATCGCGCCCATCACCTCGGGCGAGGAGATGGCATCCTCCTCGCCGCCGATGACGAGCGTGGGGACCTCTATGGCGCCGAGCAGCGCCGTGGAGTCGGGACGCTCGCGCATCGCGCCGAGGGCCGCGACGACGCCCGTTGGGGAGCTTTCGAAGATCATGGCCTTGACCTTCTCCACCACCTCGGGTTCGTCCTTCAAGGTGCCCGGCGCGAGGAGGCGTTGCATCTGCAGCTCGATCAGGACCCCTACCCCCTCCTCGGCGACGCGGTTCGCGGCTCTATTGCGATTCTGCCTCGTCTCTTGGGAGTCCTGATCCGGGCGGGTGTTGGCGAGGATAAGGCCGGAGATCCTCTCGGGGAACAGCCTGAGGCACTCAAAGGCGACGTAGCCGCCCATGGAGAGGCCGCCGAGCACCACGCGACCGAGATCCAACCTGTCGAGCAGGTTGCTGACACAGCCGGCGTAGTATCGGAGGTCGGGCTGGGCTGGCGTGCGCGGGGAACGTCCGAAGCCGGGATAGTCCGGCGAGATTACGCGCCGCCCGTCGGAGAATGCGGCCGTCTGTCCCTCGAACATCCGGCCGTTCAACGGGAAGGCGTGGAGCAAGACGAGCGGGTCCTCCGAGCCTTCTCCCGACTCCCTGTATGACATCGCCACGCCGGAGATCCTGCCTTGCCCCACGTCTGCTCCTTCCGATCGGCCTGTGAGCCTGTTCGTTCGACGACGCTCCTGCCCCGGAACGAAATCCCACCGTGGCCGATGGTAGCGTTTTCGATCGGCGGTTTCTGTAGGGGTTCTTTCCCCGAAACGCGATGCCTTAGCCCGACGCCTGGACCAACGCCGCCGCGAGCCGGCGCACGCCTACCCGGATCTCCGGCTCGTTGACGGCCGCGTACCCTAGCAGGAGACCCCCGCTCTCCAGCGGTTCCGTCGCCGACGCAGAGAGGGCCGGGGCCTCGACGCCGCCGGCCGCGGCCCGGCGCGCAGCCTCGTGATCGTCGACGCCCTCCGGCAGCCGACCGACGAGGTGCATGCCGGCCTCGGCCGGGCCAAGCTCGAGGAGGCCCGAGAGTTCGCGCGACCCCGCCTCGACGAGCGCCGCCTGGCGCTCGGCGTAGAGCGTGCGCGTCCGCCGCACGTGCCGGGCGAAGTGACCCTCGTAGATGAACTCGGTGAGAATTGCCTGCTCCGCGCCCGGCGGGTGCCTGTCGGTGAGCTCGCGGGCGGAGACGAAGGCGTCGACGAGATCCGACGGCACCACGAGGTAGCCGAGGCGGAGGGCGGGGAAGAGGACCTTGCTGAATGTGCCGACGTAGATGACGCGTCCCTCTCCGGCGGCGCCGTCGAGCCCCTGCAATGCCTCCAACGGCCGCCCGGCGTAGCGGTACTCGGAGTCGTAGTCGTCCTCGAGCACCCATGCCCCGGCTCGGCCGGCCCACGCCAGCAGCTCGAGCCGGCGCCCCAGGCTCATCGTCGCCCCCAGAGGGTACTGGTGCGAGGGCGTGACGCAGGCCAGCCTGGCGTCCGTGCAGCGCTCCTCTCCGGCTGCGACGTCGAGGCCCTCTGCGTCCACCGGCACGGGCACGAGCCTGGCGCCCGCCCCGTAGAGCGCGGCCCGGGCCCCCGCGTAGCCGGGATCCTCGACCCACACGGCGTCGCCGGGATCCAGCAAAACGCGGGCGGTGAGGTCCAGCGCCTGCTGGGAGCCGGAGACCACGATCACCTGCTCCCAGGAGCACCGCACGGCCCGCGCCGCCCCGACGTAGTCCGAGATCGCACGCCGCAGCGGACCGTAACCTGCCGGGTCGCCGTAGCCGAGCAACCCCCCCGGCGGACGCCGCCAGAACTTGCTGGCCAGTTGCCGCCAGATGCCCAGCGGGAACTCTTCGAGCGCCGGGACGCCGGGCCGGAAGGCGCGCGGCGTCCCGACGTCCCGCGTGGCCGTCGTCTGCGTGACTGCCAGTCGTGCCCCGCGCCTGCTCAACCTTCGCCCCGTCCTCGCTCCCTGGGACGTCCCGCCCCCCGAGGGTCCCGCGCTCAACAACTCCTCCGGCAATGAACCCGCCACAAACGTCCCGGAGCCCACCTTACCCTCGACGTAGCCTTCGGCCAGGAGCTGCAGGTAGGCGCCCATCGCCGTGTTCCGGGAGACGCCCAGCTCGGCCGCGAGCGCCCTCGTCGAGGGCAACCGGGACCCGGCGGCGAGCCGCCCGCCCAGGATCGCCTCGCGCAAGCCTTCGTAGATCTGGCGGTGCAAGGGCGCCGCCGATGAACGGTCGAGCGCGAGCGGAACGGACGTGGATCGCTCGATCTCCGAACCTCCCCATGCCGGCGAAAATTGGCACCATCAGGATAGACCAAAGTGGACCTTGCGCAAGTGCCGGTTGGTCGCCTAGCCTGGACCATAACGCTTGCGATCCGTCGAAGTCGAGGATAGGAGGAGTGTGGAGGCTGCGAGAACTTCGGGAAGACCGGAGCGATGGGCCACCGCCGCCGTGCTCGAGGGCTCGGTGGTGAGGCTCGAGCCGCTGGCGGCCGAACACGAGGAGCGCCTGTTCGAGGCTGCCCAGGATGCCGCCGTGTGGCGCTGGATGCCCCGCGGTATTCCCGAGACGCGGGAGGACTTCGGATCCTTGCTGGGGGACGCGCTCGCGGCGTCGGAGGCGGGGACCGAGGCCGCCTTCGTCACCCTCGACGCCGGGACCGGGAAGCCCATCGGGAGCACCCGCTACCTCGCGCCGCGGCCCGAGCACCGGGGGCTCGAGATCGGCTGGACCTGGTTGCATCCTTCGGCCTGGGGCACGGGCGCCAACGTCGAGGCCAAGCTGTTGATGCTGCAGCGCGCCTTCGGGCCCTTGGGCTGCATGAGGGTCGAGTTCAAGACGGACGCGCGCAACGAGCGTTCGCGGGCCGCCCTCTCGGCGCTACCGGCGCGCTTCGAGGGCATCTTCCGCAAGCATATGCTCGTGCGGGGAGGACAGCTACGAGACTCGGCCTATTACAGCATCGTCGACGACGAGTGGCCCGAGGTCGAGGCAAACCTCCGGCGGCGTCTGGGAGAGATAACCGCCGGGCAAGGCTAGGAGGCGAGATGGGCGAAGAGGCCAAGCAAGAGACCGGGCGGCACAAGTTCTCGCTCGCGGAGGCGATGGAGCTTCTGCCGGGACCGGACGGGAAGCGTTCCGCCGAGGTGTTCGCGCACGGCAGCATGATCGTAAAGGTCTACGCGCCGCGCGGGACCGACCCGCAATCGCCGCACACTCAGGACGAGGTCTACGTCGTGATGAGCGGGACGGGGCAGTTCGTCAACGGCCAGGACCGGCATCCGTTCGGCCCCGGCGACGTCCTGTTCGTGCCCGCGGGCGTCGAGCACCGGTTCGAGAGGTTCACGGACGACTTCGTCACCTGGGTCGTGTTCTACGGGCCCGAGGGTGGGGAGGAACCTTGATCCTGCACGACTATCTCTCCTCGGGAAACGGCTACAAGGTCCGGCTGTTGCTCGCGCAGCTCGGCGTCCCGTTTCAGAGGATCGAGTACGACATCGATCGGGGCGAGACGCGCACCCCGGAGTTCCTGGAGAAGGTCAACCCCAACGGACGGGTGCCGGTGCTCGAGACCGACGACGGGGAGCTCTTGCCCGAGTCGAACGCGATCCTGCTCTACCTTGCCGACGGCACGCCATTTCTTCCCGACGAGCGGTTGGAACGGGCGCGGGTCTTCCAGTGGATGTTCTTCGAGCAGTACAGCCACGAGCCCAACGTCGCGACACCGAGGTTCTGGATCACGCACAACCTGGAGATGACGGAGGAGCGCAGGATCCTGCTGGAGGCCAAGCGCAAACTCGGCTACGACGCTATCGGGGTCATGGAGGACCACCTGGACGGCAACGACTTCTTTGTCGGCGGCCGATACTCCGTGGCGGACATCGCCCTCTACGCCTACACCCACGTCGCCCCCGAGGGAGGCATCGATCTCGAGGGGTTCCCCGCCGTCCGGACCTGGATGGACCGCGTCGCCTCCCAACCCGGCCACGTCCCGATAACCCAGGTGAGTCCGGGGGTGACGCGGTGAGCCTCGAGATGCGCGCCGAATGCGAGCGTTGCGCGACCGCCCTCACAGATGAGGGACCCGCCATGATCTGCAGCTACGAGTGCACCTTCTGCGATGGGTGCGCGGACGCGTTGGACCTCGTCTGCCCGAACTGTGGCGGTGAGCTGGTCGCCCGCCCCAGAAGACGACCCGCGGGGACGCCACGGACGTAGGTTCGAGAACCGCACCGAAAGAGAGGAAAAGCTATGGAGAACGAGCGGTGGGAGGGCCATCCCTACCATATGCACGACGCCATCCACGCGCAGCCCGAGGCGCTCGTCCGGGCGCTGGAGCGCAACAGCGCGGGGATCGAGGACTTCGTGCCCAGCGTCGCATCGTGCCGACGGCTCTTCCTCATCGGCATCGGGACCTCGCACCACGCGACCCAGGTCGGGGAGCACCTGTTCCGCGTCTATGGCGACGGCATCGACGCGCGCGCCGTCCACTCCTTCGACTTCGCGCTCTACGGACCCGACCTCGGGCCCGACGACTGCGTGGTCGCTGTTAGCCACCGGGGGAGCAAACGTTACACCGGGCAGGCGCTCGAGCGGGCGAGGGAGGCGGGTTGCCCTACGGCCATCGTCACCGGAGAGGGCGCCTCCCTGTCCGTTCGGACCGATGCTGTCTTCGAGACGGTCGCGCAGGAGCGTTCCCCGGCGCACACCGTGAGCTACACGACGGCGGTCTCCGTCCTCGCCCTCCTCGCCGCCGGCGTCGGGACGCGCAGGACCGGGTCCGAGACGCTGCCCGAAGCGTTCTTGCGGGACGAGTTGCCGGACGCGCTGCGGGCCGCGCTCGGGACAGAAGAAAAGGCGGAAGAGCTCGCCCGAGAGTACTCGGGGCGGCGCAGGATCTGGCTCGCCGGCGGCGGCCCAAGCGCGGTGACGGCGACGGAGATCGCGCTAAAGATCAAGGAGACCTCCTACCTCCAGGCCGAGGGGATGCCGACGGAGACGTTGCTGCACGGCCCATTCCAGTGCGTCGAGGCGGAGGACCTGTTCGTCCTGATCGCCCCGTCCGGCGCGGCCCAGAGCCGTACCCTGGAGATAGGGGAGTTGGCCGCGGAGATCGGGGGTTCGCATTTCGTGGTCTCCGACGGCGCGTCGGACCTGGGGACGGACGGCGTGACCGTTCCTCCCGTCCCGGAGCCGTTCTCCGCCCTGACCTGCATGGTGCCTTTGCAGCTCTTCTCCTACTACCTGGCGCTCGCGTGCGGCACGAACCCTGACAGTTTCAGGGCCGACGACCCGCGTTTCGCGCGGGCTGACGTGTCGGGGCGTTTGTAGCGCCCGGGGACGTGCCAGACAGTACACTGGAGTGTCGTCGGAGCGTCTTGTAGAGGTAGGAGCCAAGCTTTGAAGATAGAGCCGTTCGTCCTGGAACGTTGGATGACCGCGCACGAGCTCTCGGCCACCCACGACATAGCGGAGAGCGGCATCCTCCCCCTCTCGACCAACGACCTGATCTCCTTCGAGGAACCCGAAGAGCGCGAGGCCCTTCTGGAGAGGTCTGCTCGAGACCCCGCTCGGCTACAGCGACGCGTCCGGGTCGCTGGAGCTCAAGACCACGCTCGCCGGCACCTACCGCGACTGCGGCCCCGAGAACATCCTGGTCACGACGGGCGCCATCGAGGCCAACTTCCTGCTGTTCAACGTGCTGCTCGAGCCGGCGACCACGTCGTCGCCGTCAACCCCGCCTACCAGCAGCTCAACAGCGTGCCCCGCGCCGTCGGCGCCGACGTCAGCCTCTGGAGGATAGGGCCCGAGGGCTACCGCTACGACCTGGACGAGCTGGAGCGCCTGATCACGCCCCGCACGCGCCTGATCGTCGTCAACACCCCGCACAACCCCACGGGAGCCATGCTCGAGCGAGGAGGAGCTCGGGCGCGTCTACGACCTGGCCGAGTCGGTCGGGGCGAGGCTGCTCTGCGACGAGGCCTACCGCTGGCTGGAGGTCCCCGGCGGCGACCCCTTCGCGCCGCCCGCCTTCGACTACGGTCCCTCCGCCATCAGCGTCGGCACCGTCTCCAAGCCCTTCGGGTTGCCGGGGCTGCGGATCGGGTGGATGGCGGCGCCGGCCGGAGATAGTGACCGCGTGCTGGGCCATGCGCGACTACGTCTCCTTGAGCCCGGGCAAGCTCAGCGACGCCCTGGCGATCCTGGCCTTCAAGCACCGGGACCGCATCGTCGAGCGCAACCGGAAGATCATCGGCCAGAACCTGGAGGCGACGAACCGCTTCGTCGAGGAGCGCTCCGACTTCCTCTCGTGGACGCCGCCGCGGGGCGGCCTGCTGGCCCTCCTGCGCTACGAGCTGGACGTGCCCTCGCTCGAGCTCGCCGACAGGCTCTCCGAAGAATACGGCGTGATGCTCGCGCCCGGGCTCGGCGTTCGGCTTCGAGCACCACCTGCGCATAGGCATAGGCCAAGACCCGACCGTGTTCGCCGAGGGGCTCCGGCGTGCGGGCGTGTTCTTCGACGAGCTGCGACGATCGCGAGCCTAGCCCGTCATTCTCTGCCGGCGGTTCGTTCTCCGCGGTGGGGAGCACGCGGATCCACCTTACGGCCCGCTTGAGGTGAGCGGCTGATGGCTCGGAACCTTGTCTATACCTTGCTGCTCGTCGGGGTCACGGCGGTCTGGGGATGGACGTTCGTCGTGGTACAGGACGCCATCGTGCTGTACGGGGTGTTGCCGTTTCTCGCGGCCCGTTTCGCGCTCGCGGCGGCGGCTCTGGCGCCTTTCACGGCGCCGCGGCTCACGCGCCGGTCGCTGGTGGTCGGCGGGGGGATAGGCGTCGCGCTCGCGGCCGGTTACCTCTTCCAGACGCTGGGGCTGCTCTTCACGACGCCGACGAACAGCGGCATGATCACCGGCCTCTTCGTCGTCTTCGCCCCGCTGGCCGACCGCCTGTTCTTCGGGACACGGATCTCCGGCGGCGTCATCGTCGCCGTCGGCCTGAGCCTGCTCGGGATGGTCCTGCTCGCCGGGGGCGGCCCAGAGGGAGTGAACCTCGGGGACTCTGCTCACCCTCCTGTGCGCGGCGGCGTTGGGGCTGCACATAGCGCTGCTCTCCCGGTACGCGGCCGGTTACGACGCCGGCGCCCTGACCCTCGCCCAGGTCCTGGCGATGGCCGCTATCTTCGCCCTGGCCTGGCCCTTCTTCGACGCGGTAACGATGCCGTCGCTCGAGGTCTGGGTCGCGCTCCTGATCACCGGCCTACTGGCCTCGGCCGGCGCCTTCTATGTACAGACCTTCGTCCAGCAGCGCATACCCGCCGCCCGGACGGCCGTGATACTGACCATGGAGCCCGTCTTCGCCGCGCTCTTCGGCTACTGGCTCGCGGGCGACAGGCTCGTCGCCGTCCAGATCCTTGGGGCGGGCCTGATCCTCTCTGCCCTCGTCGTCGGGGAGATCCTGCCCGCCCTGCGCCGGGAAAAGGGGCGGTCGGCGCCTCAGCCTACACAGGAGCGCTAGCGGCCCCGATGGGGGACTTCGAACCACGGCGGTTATCTCGCGCCTGATCCAACTGGGGCTGTAAACTGGAGGCGAAACCGTGATCTCGCTGGAGGTTCCCATGGCTCGCGCGGTCGAAGTCCCGGAGTACGAGATCCACGACGAGGTTCGGGTAGATCCGGCCCGCACGGCGCTCATCGTGGTGGACATGCAGAACGACTTCGTGAAGGAGGGCGGCGCCCTCGTCGTTCCGGACGCGGAGGGCACGCTCCCCGCGGTCCGGCGTCTCCTGGACCTCGCCCGGGAATCGGGGATGAAGATCGTCTTCACCCAGGACACCCACGACGAGGGGGACCCCGAGTGGGACATCTGGCCCGAACACGTCCGCGACGGCACGTGGGGCTGGGAGATCGTGGACGAGCTCGCGCCGCGCGAGGGAGAGACCGTCATCCGCAAGGTCCGCTACGACGCGTTCTACGGGACGCACCTGGACCACTTCCTGCGCCTGTGGGGGATACAGACCCTCGTCATCTGCGGCACCGTCGCCAACATCTGCGTCCACTACACCGCCTCGAGCGCCGCCCTGCGCTGGTACGACGTGGTGATTCCGCACGACGCCACCTCGGCCCTGCGACCCCTTCGACCTGGAGTCGTCGCTGCGCCAGGTCTCGTTCCTGTTCTCCGGCAGCGTCACGGAGAGCGTCGGCGTGAAGCCCCACGCGCCCGCCCCAGCGTCTACAAGAGCAAACTCGAAGAGGCCGCTCTGGAGACGGAAGGCGGGTAAGGACGAGCCGGAGGTCGGGCCGCGCGGCCCGGCCTCCAGGTGGTGATGAGACTTTCGGTCAAGCCCGAGACCAGAAAACGCTAGTCGTCGTCGAGGTCATCGTCCGCATCGTCGCCGGCGTCATCTTCAAGGTCATCGCGATCGCCGTCGCGGTCATCGCCCCGATCGTCCGGGTCGTCGCGATCGTCGTCGTCCCGACCGCCATCATCACGATCATCATCGTCGAGCCCACCGTTGTCGTCACGCGCATCATCGCCATCGTCCCGATCGTCGTCCGCGCCATCGTCCGCGTCGTCGCGACCATCGTCTCCGTCGTCGTCCCGGGCGGCTGCGGCATCGTCGTCCGTCGTCGTTCTGGCCCTGCTGGGAGTCCTGGGCTGGTGGGTTGTCGCCGCTGGCATCGTCGTCGGTCGGGGCGGCGCTCGGCTGCGAGCAGGCCGCCAGTGTGAGGCCCAATGCAATCAGTAAGACGACCCAGATCGTCCGGGTCTTCTTGCTCTCCATGTTCCGTCTCCTATCTTCAAGGGGTTAGCGCATTACCTACTCTCGCAGGTGGGCGTTAGCGCTAGGTTAGAAGCCCGTTAGGTTGCTCTAATCGATCAGGTTGATCCGCCTGGCGTCAAGTCGGAACGGGCCCAGGCGTCGACGCTAGAAGGCGGTTCGGAGGCCGTCCAAGTTCCTGCACCGTCGGGCGTTTGGCGGGGTCAGGTTCGAGGCAGCGGTTCACCATCTCGGCGAAGGCCACCGGGACGCGCCGGTAGGCGCGGACGGGCGCGGCGCGGCGAAGGATCTGCTCGTAGGCGTCGAGGTCCGTCGGTCTCGCTCACCTGGTCGCTCGACTCTTCGTCCCCGGCGTTGAAGGGTAGCTCGGCGGTCGTGGCCTCGAAGAGGACGGCGCCGATGCCCCAGACGTCGGTCGCGGGGCTCACCTGGCCGCCGCGGACCTGCTCGGGGGCCATGTACTGCTTTCGTACCGGCGCCCCTGCGTACCCGGCCCGGCGGGCGGGCGATGCTGAGGTCCAGGATCTTCGCCACCCCGCGCTCGGAGACGATGTTCGACGGCTTGAGGTCGAGGTGCAGGATACCGTTGCGGTGGAGGTAGTGGACGGCCGAGCAAAGGTGCAGCCCGAGGTGTGCAACATCGCTTATCGGCAACCTCCGGTAGGAGGTGTCGATGAGATATGCCAGTGTCTCCCCGGTAAGCGTCTCCAGGATAAGGAGCGGGTGTGGTTCCTTGATGGTCTCGTAGAGGCGCACGATGTGCGGGTGCGTGAGCTTCTTGAGGAGCCTGCCCTCGCGCAAAAGGCCGCGCCGAACGTCCTCGTCGTTCAGCAGGTCTTGACGGGGCATCTTGGCGATGCAGCGGCTGGCCCGTTCGTCGCTGAAGGCGTCGTAGACGTCGAAGTTATTGCTCTGGTGGAGGTGCTCTATCACCTCGTACCCAGGCGCAAGGACGTCGCCGGGTCCCAGCGGCGGGTAGTCCACACGGCCCTCGTAGTGGTCGTCAGTCGAATCAGGCTTCGATCACTGTTCGGTGACCTGGGCGGCGACGCCGGGTCGGTGGAGTTCGTAGAGGCGGGCGTAGAGCCCGTCGTGCCCGAGCAGGTCGGCGTGGGTGCCGCGTTCGGCCACGCGCCCGTCTTCGAGGACCAGGATCTCCGACGCCTCGCGTACGGTGGTGAGGTTGTGGGAGATCACGACCGTCGCGCCGCCCGCTCATGAGCCTCCTCAGCGGCGCCATCACCCTCTCGCTCGATTCGGCGTCGAGGCCGGTCGTCGGCTCGTCGAGGATCAGGACTGGGGCGTCCCTCACCATCGCCCGCGCGATCGCGAGCCGCTGGCGCTGCCCGCCCGAGCAGCAGCCGGCCCTTCTGCCCGACGCCGGAGTCGTAGCCTTGGGCAACGCCTCGATGAACCCGTGGGCGTCGGCGGCCTCGGCGGCGCGGTCGATCTCGCCCTCGGCCGGCTCCAGGGCGCCGTAGGCGATGTTCTCGCGCACGGTGCCGTCGAAGACCAGCGCCTCCTGGAGCAGCACCGCGACGTTCTCGCGCAGCGAGCGCAGGGTGAGGTCGCGCAGGTCGTGGCCGTCGAGGCGGACCGCGCCGGAGCCGGGTCGTAGAAGCGCAGCGCGAGCTTCGCCATCGTGGACTTGCCCGCCCCCGAAGGGCCGACCAACGCGATCACCTCGCCGCGACCGACGCCGAAGGAGACCCTGTCGAGCGACCTGCCGCTCCGCCTCCGGGTAACCGAGGAGACGTTGTCGAACTCGACGTGACCCGCCGCGCTTTCGAGTTCGACGGCACCGTCTTCTCCGTAACGGAGGGTTCTTCGTCCAGGACCTCGATCACCCTCTCGGCGCCCGCGGAGGCAGCGTAGAACGAATTGAGCAGGCCGCTGATACCCCTGATGGGACGGTAAAGCTGCCGAGGTAGACCAGAAAGACCAGCAGGCCGCCGATGGTCAGCCTCCCCTGGGCGAGCCCGTAAGCCCCGACGGCGACGACCACGATCACGCCCGCAAGCTCGATGAGGTTAATGAGCGGGGAGAACAGCG
>CAVYMT010000012.1:0-7616 GCA_963769655.1 uncultured Rubrobacteraceae bacterium
CCGCGAACCTCGCGGCATCTTCTGCGTGCTAGTACCGAAATTAACGGAAGCCCTGGTCTTCAGCGTGCCGCTGGGGGACCCAGGGGGAACCCCGGCCCTGGAACTGGTTAGGGTCTAGTCGAGGCTAGGTTTCCCTATCGTCACGGGCTGTAGGGGTCCCTTCGTTGGCGGGTTGCGGACCCCGCGGGGCAGCTCGTCGAAGTACGCGACAAAGTCTGCCTGGTGCGGTTCGTTCTTCTTCGACCTGTGCCTGCGCCGAATTCTCACGGCGGGTCGCGTCTCGTACGATCCTGGCGTAATCGAGCACCCGGGCGTGCTTCATGCCACGCTCGCGCACGGAGCGGGGAGGAGCAGGGTTGTGCAGAGACTGCGGAGGTTCTTGGTTCGCGAGGACTCGAGGTTCGACGCCCTGGTCCGCCTGCACCGCGCAAAGGGGACGGGGCAGACGGCCTACTTTTTCGCCACGCACCTAATGCCTGGCGTCTTTGTCACGCTCGGGCAGATTCCGGAGATCGAACCGACGCCGACGTGACATCTACTGGCCGCTGTTACCCACCAAAGAAACCACGCGGTTGCATGGGGTCTCGATGACGAGCTCGAAGATTCCATGCTTGCAGCCCTTCCGGTCTGGCCGTCTAGCGGCTAGAATCCCCCAACCAGCACCAAGAACCTTTGGGAGCAAACCCAATGCCCGACGCGACGCATTCTCCGCGTGAGGTACGAGGAAGCGGTCGTGGGCGGCTGTCTGCCGTCCCGGACAGGTATCGGGACACGAGTTCGCCCAACAACTTGCCACTCCAGCTCTCCAGCTTCGTCGGCCGGGAAAGGGAGCTGGCCGAGGTAATGCGTTTGCTTGAGGATGCGCGCTTGCTGACGCTGACCGGTTCGGGAGGTTGCGGCAAGACGAGGCTGGCTTTGGCGGCGGGCGAGCTGGCAGAAGGGTTCGAGGACGGGATTTGGCTGGTGGAGTTGGCCTCGCTTGCGAACTCTTCTCTCGTGCCCCAAGCGGTGGCCTCGGTTCTTGGCGCCCGCGAGCAACCGGGCCGCTCCCTGACCGAGACCCTCTCGACCCACCTCCGGACCAGGAGGCTGCTGCTGGTGTTGGATAACTGCGAGCACTTGATCGAGGCTTGCGCCGACCTTGCCGTGGCGCTGCTGCGTTCCTGTCTCGAGCTGCGAATCCTGGCGACCAGCCGGGAGGTCCTGGGTATCGTAGGCGAGGTCGCCTGGCCCGTCCCCCCGCTCTCCCTGCCCGACCTACGGCATGTGCCGGAGGTCGAGCGCCTGCCCCGGTACGAGTCGGCCCGCCTGTTCGTGGAGAGGGCGACGGCGGTCAAGCCTGAGTTCTTGCTCACGGAGCGGAATGCGCCGGCTGTGGCGCAGGTTTGCTACCGGTTGGACGGCATCCCGCTGGCGATAGAGTTGGCGGCGGCGAGGGCGAAGGTGTTGTCGGTGGAGCAGATGGCGAACCGGTTGGACGACTGCTTCGGGCTGCTCGCGGACGGCGGCAGGACCGCGATGCCCCGCCACCAGACGCTGCACGCGACGATGGACTGGAGCCACGAGCTGCTCCCGGCTCAGGAACAGATCTTGTTCCGCCGCCTCTCGGTGTTCGGCGGCGGTTTCACGTTGGAGGCCGTCGAGACCGTCTGCGCGGGAGAGGACCTTGAACGAGCCGAAGTGCTGGGGTTGCTCTCGCACCTGGTGGACAAGTCGCTGGTGATGGTGCGGGAAGAGGGGGACGAGGCCCGCTTCGGTCTGCTGGAGACGGTCCGGCAGTACGGGAGGGAGAAGCTCGACGAGTCTATGGAGGAGGACGAGGCCAGGCGGCGGCACGCAGAATACTACGTGGACCTTGCGGAAGAGGCCGAGCGGGAGTTGAGCGGGCCGGATCAGGCGCGGTGGCTGACCCGGCTGAAGTCCGAGCATGACAACCTGCGTGCGGCGCTCTCCTGGTCACTCGGGGAGAGAGGGGATGCGGAGCCGGGTGTGCGGCTGGCGGCGGCGCTGTGGCCTTTCTGGTTTGCGCGCGGATACGTGAGCGAAGGACGAAGGTGGCTCGATAGCGCTATCTCTCAGAGCGGCCCCACGGCTACCGCCGCGAGGGCGAAGGCACTCAGCGGAGCTGGCTGGCTTGCCGCGTTCCAGGACGACTACGGGGTGGCGAAGGTACTCATCGAGGAGGGCTTGGCCCTCTACCGGGAGTTGGGAGACAAGGAAGGCGTCGCCTCCTCCATCGCCTACCTCGGCTTCGTCGCGGTATTGGGGCAGCGTGACGACGTACCCGTTGCTACTCTGCTCGAAGAAGCCAAAGCGTTCAGGCCGGAGCTAAGGGACCGGCGCACGGTCGCCTATTTGCTCGTCCTCGAGGGATTGGTAGCGCTGAACCTGGGGGATCTGGAGCAGACGGTGGCGCTGCATGAGGAGGGCCTGGCGCTGTACCGAGAGGTGAGTGACGCCCTTGGCGTCGTCGCGTGCCTCACGAACATGGGCCTCGTGACGCTGGCCCAGGGCGACCACGGAAGGGCCACCAGGCTGCTCCGGGAAAGCCTGATATCGGCGTGGGATCTGGACCACAAGCTGTACATCCAATACAGCATCGTCGGGTTGGCGGGCGTGGCCGCTTCCCAGGGTTGGCCGATACGCGCGGCGCGGCTATGGGGGATCGCGGAAGGCATGAGCGAGACTTACGGCACGCAGTTCCCGCCCGCGGTACGCTCTCTTATCGACTACGAGGGCCGCGTGGCCGCCGTGCGCTCGCAACTGGACGAGGCGGCATGGACCGCCGCGTGGGCCGAGGGACGGGCGATGAGCCCCGAGCAGGCCGCCGAGTACGCGCTGGAAGGGGAGCCAGCCCCCGAGCCGGCCGCCCCTGAGCCCTATCCTGCCGGCCTCAGCGCCAGGGAGGTCGAAATCCTGCGCCTGGTCGCCACTGGGCTGACCGACGCCGAGGTCGCCGGGAAGCTCTTCATCAGCCCTCGCACCGTAAATTGGCACCTGAGCGCGATCTACCGCAAGCTCGGGTTCCACTCGCGAACCGAGGCGACCCGCTTCGCCGTCGAACACGGCCTCCTCTAGGGTCCGTATCTCTTTCGGCGAGCAGCTTCCCGCCTCTGGACGCCCGGCAGTCTGGCTTTCGTCCTCGCTGACCGATCATCGAACGCGGACGCGCACCGTCCTCTCGCAGGCCTTCGAGGTCGTCGTCGGGTAGCCCTTACCGGGTCCCGCTCTTTCCTCCTGCCACAGAACCCGGTATTCCGAACAGGTAGTTCTACCGGTGTGCCGTCGGTCCCTGCTCCATAGAGTGTCACCACACGAGCAAAGCCGTTTGGAAAGTAGAGGAAAGGTACTCGAAATGACGGACCATTCTCGAAGCATCGGGCCAGGAGGAGCAGGAATGCCGCCGGAAGTTGCGATCCGATCCGAGACATCGGGCGGTTCGAGCATGCGTTCGCCGCGAGGTCTTATTGGGGCCATCGTACTCCTTTTGGCTCTTCCCGTAGCGGTGTTGACCCAGATGTTGTTCGGCGGCGGGTCGGGATTAGCGATCCACTTCGAGCTCGCGGCGGGTTGCGTGCTTGTTGCGTTCTCCGCCTTCGATTTCGGGACGCCACGATGGATGGCCTGGATCGGATGCGTCTCCATGATCGCTTTCGCCGCCATCTTCCTGGTGCAAAACGCGAGCGCGCTGATAGGGAACGAATCGTTCTCCTACTTCGCCGATCAAGTGCTGGGATTATGGGGGGAGAAGGCGTTGCTCAGCGTGGTCACGTTCTGGCTCGTTGGGCTGCTGCTGACCGCCAGCGGGGGCAAGACGAGGATCCTGGGTTTCGTTACGATGGCGATAGTCGTGGGCGTGGATATGTA
Organism: uncultured Rubrobacteraceae bacterium; assembly: GCA_963769655.1. GTDB lineage: Bacteria > Actinomycetota > Rubrobacteria > Rubrobacterales > Rubrobacteraceae > CAVYMT01. The sequence goes on from CAVYMT010000012.1 coordinate 3,868, forward strand.
CGTTAGTTTCTCTCTACTTTTCCTCGGCACCAATCCGTTCCTGGAAACGTCCGTCGTAAGGTTGGCGTATCTCCTGCCGTTCGTCTGGCTAATCTTCGAGAGCAGGAAGAGACGTCCCAACAAAGGTTAGTAATGCTCCCCGCGCCGCAGGGTCTCGAGCAAAGCCTTCCCGAGACAGCAGGAGAAAGGAGGCACACGAAATGACGCAGCGGGGGCCGGCATGGGGCCGGACTTCGGGGCCCTGCGCCCCGGCATCGAGGAACGGAGTAGCGGCCTGAGCGAAACTTACGTGGAGGCCGGCAGGCGGGGCAAGAACACCTGGCCGCGCTACCTGCTGGGCGTCGTCTTTATCCTGTTCATGTGGTTCGGGCTGGCCGTCGTGGCGGGCCTCGTCGGGTTCTTTATCTAAAGTTTAGGAGGTAGTCCCATGCCGTTATTCGAGAGCAACGTTTACCGGGGCGCAATGCGCCTGCTGGTGGTGTCCCTGATCCTGCTCACCGTCGCGCTGACGTCGGCCTCGCCCGGGCTGGCCCAGACGGCCCGGGGTCCGTCTTCCGAGACGCCCCCTCCGCTGGACGAGCGGGACGTCGAGGCGTTCATGGACGGGTACGTGGGACACCAGCTCGAGGACTACGGGATCCCCGGCGCCACGGTCTCGGTCGTCAAGGACGGCGAGGTCATCTTCGCCAAGGGCTACGGGCGAGGCCGACGTCCAGGACGGCGAGCCTGTCGTCGCCGACGAGACGCTCTTCAGGATCGCCTCCACGAGCAAGCTCTTCACCGCGACCGCGGTGATGCAGCTCGTCGAGGAGGGGAGGCTCGACCTCGACAGGGACGTCAACGCCTACCTCGACGACATGACGATACCCGACACCTACCCCGGCCAGCCCGTTACGCTGCGCCACCTTCTCACGCACACGGCGGGCTTCGAGGAGAACTTCACGGGCACCCTGGCACGCGACGCGGACGACGTGGCCCCCTCGGGGAGCATCTCTCGGAGAACGTGCCCGCGCGTGTCAGGCCGCCGGGGGAGGTGACCTCCTACTCCAACTACGGCGTGGCCCTGGCCGGCCACGTCGTGGAAGAGATCTCGGGCGTGCCCTTACGACCGCTACGTCGAGGAGAACGTCTTCGATCCCCTCGGTATGAGGAGCACGACGTTCGCCCAGCCGCCCGCCCCCGAGCTCGCGCAGAGGGTGCGACGGGCTACGACGTCGAGGGCGGCGACCGGTCGCGGGCCGTTCGACTACATGCGCGAGGCGCCCGCCGGTTCCGCGAGCACGACCTCGACGGACATGGCACGCTTCATGATCGCCCACCTCCAGGACGGGAGTTACGGCGGGACGCGCATCCTCGATGCCGCCACGGCGCGGCAGATGCACGAGCAGCAGTTCGCCAACGCTCCCGGCCTGGAAGACGGGATGGCCCTCCAGTTCTACGAGCAGACCATGAACGGCGAGCGGACGATCCAGCACGACGGCAACCTGATCCGAGTTCCACGCGCTCCTCACCTGCTGCCGAGCGGAACGTCGGCGTCTTCGTGGCCTACAACTCCTACGGGGAGGGCGGCGACTTCGCCGAGTACGAGCTGCACGGACGCCTTTATCGACCACTACTACCCGGAGGAGCCGCCGGCACCACTAGAACCCTCGGCCGCCGACGCCGCCGAGAACGCCGAGCGCTTCGCCGGGAGCTACCGTACCACCCGCGCGAACAGCACCGGCTTCGAGAAGGTGGTCCACGCTTGATGACGGGCGCGAGGGTGACGGCGAACCCGGACGGCAGCCTGACGACGAACGGCGGCTACCTCTCGGCGGATCCCGAGGAGACGGAGCAGCGCTGGATCAGGGTCGCCCCGGCGAACGCCCCGGCGACGTTCCGCGCCGAGGAGGGCGACGAGCGCATAGCCTTCCGGGAGTCAGGGTCGGGCGACGCCACGTACCTCGCCGGGGACTGCGGACCCGACGTCGGCCTACGGGAAGCTGCCTTTCTACGAGGCACCCAGGCTGCACCTCGGCCTGCTGGCCGGCAGCGTCGCCGTCCTGCTCCTCTCGGCCCTGGGATGGGCGGTCGGGGCTGCGGTCACCTGGTGGAGCGAGAGGCGGGACCGAAGGCTCCACGGGAGCCCGCGGGCGAACGGAAGACCAACAGGAACGCCTCGCCGGGCGCGGCTCGTGGCCTCCGCCGTCGCCGCGCTCGCCCTGACTCTTCGCGGTCGGGATGTCGGTGGTCCTCTCGAACGCCGTGTCGGTCCTTGGCTTGGGCGCCTCGCCGCTGCTGGTCGGCACCCTCGCCGTGCCGATCCCGATCTGCCGTCCTGACGGTGGGCGTGCTCGTCTACGCCGCGCTGGCCTGGGCGCGGGGGTTCTGGGGCCTCCTGGGCCGGGTGCAGTACTCGCTGGTGGCGCTCTCGGCGCTCACCTTCGTCGCGCTGCTCGGCTACTACAACCTGATCGGGTTCCAGTTCTGAGGTCCGGTGAGCGGGTAGACTATGCGCAAGAAGGGACTCGTGGACTACACCGAAGAGACGCAGGCGGTTGGCGGACGATCCGTCCGGAGGGGCGGGCGGCACGGTAGGCGCGTGGTCCGGGCCGGGTCGGCGGTGCTCTTCCTGTTGTCGAGTTTCCCGCTCGGGCTGTTCTGGTTCGTCGTCCTGATCACGCTGCTTCTGGTCGGGCTCGCCCTGACGATAGTGTGGGTCGGACTGCCCATCCTCGCCCTCGCCTTCGCCCTTTGCATCGTGGGCGCCGGGACCGAGCGCTGGCGTCTCGCCGCGCTGCTCGGCGCCCAGGTCGATTCCCCTCGCCTTGAGCTCCTCGAATTTCGCCCGGATCGCCGCGGTCGTGGCCACGCACTTCCCTTTCTCCTGCACTCAAGTTGTTCCATCCCGTTGCGATCTCGAAAGCGTTCTTGCCAAAGACCCCCTTGTCGCCACGCTTACCCGGATATGCAACGGCTTGCTCGCAGGTGATCCCACTAGAATCGCCGTTTGTCCGAATGCGAGCGCAGAACCCAAAGGATTTCGCCATGCACCTCTTCCAATTCCGCCTATATTGTAACGGTTATAACTAGACAATCGCGAGGAATCGCGTACGAGCAGAGCATGGCCGATGCCCAGATGGGCGTTTCGTTTTCGGGGCGTCGATCGTCAGCCCCGTTCTGAGTCGTCCCGCGTGAAGGTAGCCGCAAGGGCCAAAACGTGCCTGCTGGTCCTCTGCCCGACGGCGGCGTTGCTCTCCGAGAGGTTCGGGCGCAAGCCCTTCCTGGTCATCCCGGCTCTGGGCGCCGAGATCCTGGCCGTACCCATCTTTCTACTGTTGCAGGGCAGCTACGCGACCGTCCTCCTGGCGCACGCCCTCGTCGGCTCTCTCATAGGCCTCTTCGGCGGGGCTTATCCTGCGGCCTTCACCGAGCTCTTCCCGACCAAAGTCCGCTACAGCGCTCTCGCTCGGCTACAGCGTCTCCGATGGAGCACGCCTGCTTCGCAGGCTTGTCAGCACGCTTCGGACCTCCGGTCCTCGCTCTCAGCCTGTCAGACTATCCCGTTAGAGCCACACTACCCAGCCACGCCCGGTGAGACGTTCCAGTACGGCAACGAATCGCCCGGCCGCTAGAGACGCGCGGGGCAGTAACGAACTGCAGGCCCTGGCGGTTGGCTGAAAGCCGCCGTGAGGCGGCGTGCTGAGAGCGAGGCCGGCGAAGCCGGACTTAGTGTGCTGAAAGCTGGCGACCGAAGGGAGCCTCAGCCC
>CAVYMT010000013.1:0-631004 GCA_963769655.1 uncultured Rubrobacteraceae bacterium
GACGAGTGGCCGTCGGCGGCGCTCAGGCGGGCGCAGACGGCCACTCGGCCACGATCCTGGCCTCGGGGGCGAGCTGCACCTGAGCCGCGCCACGCCGATACCGTCGGCCTGAGGCTGAAACCGAGCGGGGCCGGAGGCTCTCAGGTATCCGGCCCCGCTCGGTTCCGGGAACGCTCCTTCCACGCACTCCGGTGAATAAGGCAAGAAGGGCCGGGACCCGCCCAAGGACGGGCCCCGGCCCGAGTCGTTACGCGGCCTTGCGGAGGCGACGGGCTGCCGGACTCCGCGCCCTCGTCATCGTCGGAGGGGAGCTCGAGCCTACCTTCTTCTTCCGGAGGACCGGTTCCGAGCTCTGGTGTTCCGCCCCCGGACCTTCGACCTCCCGGAGGTCCGCACCCACTGGCTCTGCGGTTGGCTTGCGGCGTCGGCCTCCGTGTCGCCCTCTTCGTCGCCTCCCCGGCTCTCGGCTTCGCTCCTGCTCCTCTCGGCCTCCTCGGCGCGGCCCTCGGCTTCCAGGGCGCGCCTCTGAGCCTTTGGAGTCTCCTCTCCGTTTCCTGAGATTGTTCCTGGGTCTGCTCGGCCCGGCCTCGGCTTCCCTGGCCTTTTCTCGGCTTCCGTGGCCCGCCTCTTGGCCACGCTGGGGTCCTCTTGCCTCCTCGGCCCGGCTCTCGGCCTCGCTCCTGGTCCGCTCGGCCTCCTCGGCCCGGGCCTCGGCCTCCCCGGCCCGTGCCTCGGCCTGCTCGCCCGCGCCTCGGCCTGCTCGATGTGCCCCCGGGCCTCATCGGCGCGCCTCTGGGTCCTCGAGGCGCCCCCCTGGTAGAAGGAGAACACGGAGTCGAGGAGGTCCATGTAGTTGTCCGTGGACACCCGCGCGAGGGCCCGGGTGGTCTCCTGCGCGAGCCGCTGCTGGCCGGCCAACTGCCGCGCCATCTGCGAGGTGCCCCCGGCCTGGGCGCGGAGGTTGCCCATCACGGCGTCGAAGAAGTACTCGATCTGCCGGGCGCTTAGCTGCTGGGCCACCGCGGTGTTGTCGGACGCCGTCCTGTACGCCGCCACCAGGGCGTCGGTGAACTCCTGGGCCGCCCTGTTTATCCTCTGCTGCTGTTGGTCGTCCACTCGGCTTTGCCTCCCGTGCTTCGTGTCCTTACGAGCCTTCGGTACCCTTCTCGGCGCCCGGCTACGCGGCCTGCCCCCGGAGGGGCTAGATATCTAAGGCTTCTTGCGAACTTCGGAGAACACCCTTCCGAAACTGTTTGGAAAATAGCCGAAGGCTTCTCAACCTGCATCGGCGGCAAGGCGCGACGACTCCCTTTCGCCACCCCGGGCGGCTGAGGGTCCCAGCGGGACTCATTTCGATCGCGAGCGGTTTCTCCACGAAAGCGGATGGATCAAGGGCCAGAAGCCTGGGCAGTCCCGAGACCTTGAAGATGAGTTCCTGGTGGCCGGCTCGCCCATAGCGCGGTAGCGGCGCGCTCGCTACCACGAGGCGCGTCCGGTAACCTCTTCCAGGGCTTGCAGGGCCTCCGCACGATCCATGCCGGTGCCCCCTATGAGGTCGACCGCCGAGGAGTGGATCTGGTCGACGAGCGCGTTGACGCCCAGGTTGCTCGCCAGGTCCTCGTGCTCCTCGAGCAGCGTGCTGGCCTCCCTCGCGGCCTCCAGGGCCAGCCGGCGCGTCTCTTCGGGATCTCCGGAGGTCTGCAGGTAGGCGGCCAGGGCCTCCGTCGCCCGGGCTAGGCCGCGGATCGCTGCGGGGAGGCGTCCGGGGACGGGATCTTCGGCTTCGGGTTGGACCACGGAGAGCGCGGCGCGGGCTAGCGCCCTCACGTCGCGCACCGTCAGGTCTATCTGGTCGGCCGCGCCGGCGTAGAGGTCCATGTGCCCGAGGCTCCTCCGCCGGGGCGGGGCGAGGCGGGCGGTCTCCCGTCCGGCCGCGACCGCCTCCTTCAGCCCGCTCACCCGCGCGTCGATCTCCCTGGCCTTCACGTACGCCCTCTGAACCCGCCCGGCATCGCCGTCCTCGAGGGCGTCCGCCACCTCTTCGAGCACGGCGGCCGACTCGGCGAAGACCGGGTACGCGGCCTCTTCGACCATGCGCTCGGGGTTCACCGGGAGCAGCGCGTTGATGAGCAAGGCGGTACCGCCGCCGATCAGCGCCTCCAGGAAGCGATCGACCGGGAAGCCGGCGGCCGAGGGTTGGAAGGTGAACATGATGATCATCGCCGAGATGGCGGCCTCCTTCACGCCGAGGTCTCCCCCACCCAGGAACACCGCCACCGCCATCGCCAGCACCACGAAGATCCCGGCCTGCACCGCCCCGACACCGACGACGGACAGGAGGAGGTCGGCCATCGCGACCCCGAAGGCCACCCCGAGCGTCAGCTCGACCGCGCGCCGGCCGCGCTCGCCCACCGCCAGCCCCAGCACGATGACCGCCGCTATCGGGGCGAAGGTGGGCCGCTCAAGCCCGAGGATGAAGACGGCCAGAAACCAGGCGAGGCAGGCGGCCAGCAGCCGTCTGGAGGATCGGGAGCCATCCGCTCCTGAGGCGGACTGGCGCCCGAGTCGCAGGCGCCGGAGGACTAGGGCCTTGTTCTCTTCTGCCGACACGATGGACCCTCCACCCTTGTTGCCCACGTACTAGCAAGGACATCATACTCCCCGGCGCAGCCCAGCACGAACTTCCGAGAACCCCCTCAGCCCGAAGTTCGGAGAACACCTACCTTCCACGCACTCGGGTGAATAGAGGCAAAAGGGAAGGCCGAGGCTAGTATGTCCCGTCCCTCCCTCTATTGCTCGGGTGTCCTAGGGTCCCGTCAGACGATAGCGGTGGGCCTTATGTTCTGGTTGACGCGGAAGAGGTTGGCCGGGTCGTACTCGTTCTTTATGGCGGCCAGCCTCTCGAAGTTGTCGCGGTAGGTGGACTTCACGCGCTCCTGGCCCTCGTCCATCATGAAGTTAGCGTACGCCCCGCCGCCCGAGTGGGGATGCACCGCGTCCCAGTACTCCTTTGTCCAGGAGATGATGCGTTCGTTGTTGTCCGGGTCCGGGTCCACGCCCACGGAGACCGCCGACCACTTGGCATCGCGGTAGCTGAAGGCCGTCTCGTGCCTGCCCACGCGGTGGACCGCCCCGTCTATGGGGTAGAGGTGCATGGTCGGCACCTCCGGGCCGTACCTCAGGTGCACCGCGACGGCCTCGTCCGAGAGCTCGGTTACGAAGTCGCCCCTCCAGTACCACTGCAGCCCCGGCGGGTGCGCTAGGGCAAGCACCTTCCGAGAACGCTTCTTACCCGAAGGTGGGTGCATAGGGTCCGCAGGAGGGGGCGGGGCCTCACACGACCCCGCCCCCTTTCTCCTCCCTACCTCGGCGTCAGGCGGGCGATCTTGTTCGCCTCGAGCATCGCGTACCAGGGGTCGCCGTTGGGCGCGACCGTGATCCCGAACGGCTCGCTGCTCTTGACGACCTTGCCCTCGGTGACGACGCCGGCGTCCGTGATCCGGGCGACGTTGCCCTTGGTGGTCTGGGTGAACCACACCGAGCCGTCTGGAGAAGAGGCTATGCCTTGCGGGCCGACGTTGGTAAGCGGGAACTCGCGGACGTCGTTCGTGTCCGGGTCGAGCTCGCCGACCCCCTGCGGGGTGAAGCGCGCGGTGAACCAGATGTCCCCGTCGGCGGCGATGGTGAGCTGGCGCGGGATGAGGGTGTCGGTCGGCGTGAGCGTCACGGCACCGGTCGCCGGGTCGAGCCTGCCGATCGCTTGCTCCAGGGGCGCGGCGAACCAGACGATCCCGTCCCCGTCGACGACGACGTCGCTCGGCTCGGGGACGGGGAACTGGGTGAACTGCCCCGCGCCCACGTCGTAGCGCCAGAGGCTGTCGTTGTTGAAGTCGGTGAACCAGATCTCGTCGCCGCGCACCGCCAGGTCGCCTGCGACCGCGTTCGAGTTCGGGATTGCGATGGGATCCAGGATCTCGCCGGACGTCGTGATGCGCCCGAGGATGGGGTTGTTCGTCGTGTAGTACAGGACGCCGTCCGGCCCCTGGATGATGTCGGTCACCGTGCAGAATTCGCACGCCGGACCGAACTCGGTGATGACGCCGGCGGGCGTGATGCGCCCGATCTGCGAGGGCACGTTCGCGTTCTCACCGCCCAGGGTGAACCAGCGGTTGCCGTCGGAGCCGTTGGTTATGCTCCTCGGCTCGCTGTTGGCCGTCGGGACCTTGAACTGCTTGAGCGCCCCCACCGGCGCGGCCTGCGCCGCCGAGAGCGCCGTACGGGGGAATTTCCGAGAAGGCCACTTCTAGGCACTCGGGTGAATAGGGGCGAGAAGAAGGGCCGGCATCGATAAACCCGGCCCTTCTCCTCGCGTCGGTCTTGGCCGCGACCCTTTCCTAGCGCTGCTTATCTCCGCCTCCCAAGAGGTCGTCCGTGGCCCCCCTTACGGTGTCCGTGGCCCCGCCCACCGTGTCCGTGACCCCGCTCACCGGTCCCGACGAGGGCGCCTCGAACACGTGGACTTCGAACTCCTCCACACTCGCCACCGTTCCGCCGGCGGCCTCCGCCGCGCCCTCGCGGATAGGGGCGACCGCTTGGTCGGTGGCCCGCAGCGCTTCCTCGCTCTCCCAGAAGGCCACGCCCTGCAGCTTGCCGCTCTGGCTGCTGCCGAGGACCACGAACCCCTCGAACCCTTCCATCCGGCTCAGGCGCGGCAGGACCTGCTCTCGGACGTGGCGCGTGGCGTCGTCCATCCTGTCCGGAGGCACCTCCAACGTGGTTACCCGAGCGTGCATGCCACGGCTCCTTCCTCCCGCCCCGATCTCGGCGGGCCGACCCTTTCCACCGTGCCTATGATACCGTTGTTACATGAGACGGCGCAACTTCCGAGAACGCAATTCTAGGACGTACGGTGGATAAGCCCGGTAGCAGGACCGGCTTCCGAGAACGAGCCGGGGCGGTAGACTCGGGGGCTATGGGCTTGGAGAACGTCTACGGATGCTGCCCCGTGTGCGGCGCGAACGACGGCTACCTGGACGTCGGCGAGGGGCAGTGGTTCTATTGCTCGGCGCACAAGAAGAGGTGGCTTTTCGGGTTCGGCTCCTTCAGCGCCGCCCACCGGGCGACGGAATCCGGGGTCCCCGCCCAAGAGTTCCTGGCCGACTTCGACCCCGTGCCCATGCGGATGGGGCGTTCCTAGCGCGATGGGATCCCGCGGGTCCTGGCCGCGCCCGCCCGTCGTCCTCCGCCAGGTGGATCCGGCCCACGACGCCCAGCGCCCCCCCTTGCTAGCCCTCCAGCAGCTCCACCGCCCGCCGGGTGAAGAAGTAGAGCGCGTAGCCGTGGGGGTGCCGCTCGCCGACATCGAACGCCGTGCGATCGTCCCCCACCAACGCGCCCTCCCCGAGGAGGTAGCCCATGGCGTCGTGGTAGCGCTCGGAGCCCACGTCGCCCGCGTCCAGCCCGGCCTCGTAGGCGGCCCTGGTCGGGTCCACCCTGGCCCCCTCTTGCCCGCGGGCCTGGGTCTCGCCGATGGCCCGCAGCAGCTGCAGCCCGTCGCTCTTTTTTCGGGTCTTCTTGACGTCGATCCCCCTTCGGGGCCCGTCCGATCCTGGGGAGATCTTACCCCCGATTGGGCGGACGGCTCGGGGGGAGGGAAAGTGAAGAGAAGCGTTCGCCGATGGCTCCCCCCGACGATGTGGCGCCCGGCCGGCTAAGGGCTTCGCCTGGCATGAGGTAGCGAAGCTGGGCCGGGCACGCTACCCCTCATATGCGCCCGATGGGGCCGGAAGATACAAGGAATGCCGAGTGGCCCCGGTCCGATGGGCCAAGGTCGCGGGGTAGCGTAATATCTGGGCCGGGTATTATCGGGCGGGAAGCGGAGGGCCGGGGCTATGCGAACTTCGGAGAACTCTAGCCTTACCCGCAGTTGGGTGAATGGAGTAGCATGTTCGGAAGGTATCGAGGGAAAGGACAACGTGCCGACCATGGGGGTGATCTCTACAGATGGCTACCGTAGATGATGTCGATCGACTCATCGAGCGTTACCAATCGGGGCTCGAGAAGTTCGTGAAAGGGAACCCGGAGGCCGTAAAGGAGCTGTTCTCCCGTCGAGACGACGTGACCCTCGCCAACCCCCTTGGCCCACCCGCACGCGGGTGGGAGCAGGTCGCCGCGACCATAGAGCGTGCCTCGTCCAACTTCCGAGATGGAGAGGACCTGCATTGCGAGACCGTGGCGAAGTACGTGACCCCCGGGCTCGCCTACACGGTGTGGATAGAGCGGGTGAAGGTCAAGATAGGCGGGATGGAGGACTTCGCCCCATCCGCTCTGCGGGTCACGATGATCTTTCGGCCGGAAGACGGTACGTGGAAGGTGGTGCATCGGCATGCAGACCCCATAACCACCGCACAACCAGCAGAATCGGTGATCCAGGAGTAGCACTACTTCCGAGAACCGTTACTTTTTGCACGCGGGTCCGTACGCGGTGCACGAGCGCGTAACCGCTACACCAGCGCCAGCTCCAGATCGGGGGCCGCGTCGATCAGCCGGGCGCAGAATCGCAGCTCAAAGGACTGGGTGTTTTGGGACTTACACATCGAACCTGGCCCTCCACCTTACAAGCCGAACAGCACTGTCACGGGGGCGTGGTCGGAGGCGACGTCCCCTCCCGCTCCCTCGGATCCTCGCCCACCGAGGGGATCCCATCTCGGAAGTCGACGTGGGCGTCTGCCTCGGGCAGCCGCCGCTTGCCGCCTTCCCCGACCGTGAAGCACTCCGCGGAGGCGACGATCTGGTCGAGGAGCTCTAGGCGTCCTCGCTCTATGCGGGAGAACCGGCGATCCCGAGCCGTCAACGGGGCGAAATGGGAGCAGAGTGGTGGGTTACGGCCCTCCTTACGACGCTTGCTAGGGAGCTCTTACGCGGCCCCCAGGCGCCTCACCGTAGCAAGAACCTCATCCAGGGGGGAGAGCTTGTCCAGTATCACATCGGCGCCCGCCTGCGTCGCCTTCTCGATGTTGGTGGGATCGAGGCTGGCGCTCAGGATCAGCACCGCCGCGCCGGGGTTGGCCGCGCGCAGCTCCGAGATCAGGTCCCCCCCGTCCCCGTCGGGGAGCCCGAGGTCCAGGACTGCCACATCGAAGCTGACGGAGTTCGCGAGTTCGCGAGTCTCCGTAAGGGAACCGGCCTGAGCGACCACCTCTAGATCCGGCTGCCGGGACAGCAGGATTTCCATCAGTTGCCTGAACTCGGTCTTGTCCTCCACGAGCATGACGCGGATCGGAGTTGCTCCATTTTCCCCCGTCATGCCTGCGCCCTCCCCGGCAATGGGCCCCGCCACCGCACGCTGGTGCCCCGCCCCGGCCGGCTCTCGACCTCCAACTCGCCGCCGATGTCCGCGGCCCGTTCGCGCATGCTCCTCAGGCCCACCCCGGGGGCCATGTCCGGTCCGAACCCCCGCCCGTCGTCGCGCACTTCGGCTACGAGATCGCTCCCTTCCACCTTCAAGGTCACCGTGATCCTCCCCGCCCCGGAGTGGCGCCTGGCGTTGGTGAGCGCCTCCTGGATAATGCGCAACAGATCCGTACCCATCTCCCCCAATGGCGCCGAGGGGTACCCCTCTCCCACCTCCAGGCTTATCTCGATGCCCCGAGCCATGGACCGGTTCCTCCTCACCACCGACTCCACCAGCTCGGGGAACGGCCGATCTACCTCGTCCGCGAGGCGCAGGTCGTAGACCACCGCGCGCAGGCCCTGGGCGGCGCGTCGGGCGGCGTCGACCGCCTTCTGAAGCTGTTCCTGCAGACCCGCGTCCTCGATATCGAGCATCATGAGCCCCATGGCCGCGGCGGTGTAGGAGAGATCCTGCAGGACGCCGTCGTGCAGGTCGCGCGCGATGCGGCGACGCTCCGCTTCGCGAATGCGCCGTATCGTCTCCTCCGATCTCTTGCGCTCGGTGATGTCGCGGGCGATCGTCGAGGCGCCCACGATGTTGCCGGTCGAGTCCCTGATAGCAGAGACGGTGAGCGAGATGTCAAGCCTCCGGCCGCCTTTGGTCATGCGCACGGTCTCGAAGTGGTCAACCTTCTCCCCCCGCCGGACGCTCGCGAGTATGCGGGGTATCTCGTTGGGACGATCGGGCGGCACCAGCATGGAGATCGACCTCCCCACAGCCTCCTCGGAGGAGTAACCGTAGGTTTGCTCCGCTCCCCTGTTCCAGCTGGTGATGATGCCCTCTAGGGTCTTACCGATGATGACGTCGTCTGAGGACTCGACTATGGCCGAAAGCCGCGCGCGCTCCTCCTCCGCTCGACGGCGTTCGGTCACGTCTCTGAAGTACACCGAGAGCCCCTCCCGAGAAGGATAAGCCCGCCCGGCTACCCAGGCACTGAAGATCGGGGACATGGTCTCGAACTCGGTGGTGACGCCCTCCCGCATGGCCCGCCGCATCTGCCGGTAATACTCGGAGTCCTCCGCCTGGGGGAACTCCTCCCAGATGTTCTTGCCCAGCAGCCCTTCTCTGGAGCGGCCCCAGATCTCCTCCGCCTCGCGGTTGATGTAGGTGAAGCGCCAGTCGTGATCAACGGCGAAGAAGGCGTCGGAGATGCTCTCCAGTATGTCGGTAGCCCGCTCCCGGGCCGCTTGTTCGCGGGCTAGCTGGCGTTCGCGTTCCTCGGCCTCCTTGCGCGCGGTGATGTCGCGCGTCACCTTGGCGAAGCCACGCAGGGTCCCCGCATCGTCCTTCAGGGCCGTGATCAGTACGCTCGCCCAGAAGGTGGAGCCGTCCTTGCGCACCCTTATGCCTTCTTCTTCGTAGGAGCCCTCGGCCGCCGCTGTTTGCAACTCTGCGTCGGGGTGCCCGCGCTCGAGGTCTTCGTTGGTGTAGAAGATCGAGAAGTGCTCGCCCAGGATCTCCTCGGCGCTGTAACCCTTGATGCGTTCGGCCCCAGGGTTCCAGGCGGCGACGTGTCCCTCGGGGTCGAGCATGAAGATGGCGTAGTCCTTGACTCCCTCCACCAGGAGCCGGAAGCGCTCCTCGCTTGCCAGGAGGTACCCGCTGTGCCTCGGTTCTTCTTCGTAATCGGGAGGTTGCATCGCCACCATTCCACTGCCTCTGGAGCCAAGCGAGATATTGTTGCATAACGGGAGTCTGGCGGGTAGTTTCGAGTCCGGACGCCGGTCCGACGCCGAAAACGCGCATGCGAGAACCTTAGTCCGCGACCTGGTCCTCCAACCTTCGGAGGGCGCCACCCCCGTTGCGGCCCGTGATTAGGAGGTGAGCGCGTGACCGCTAGACGAGTGCCAGTTCCAGACCAGGGGCTGTCCCGGTCAGCCGGACACTGAAGCGCAGCTCTGATTGCTGGGTGTTTTGGGACTCACGCGTCCGCCGCGATCAGGGGGACAGACGGCCCGGGCTAGCGCGAGGGCCAAAACCGCGCCCGTGGCCGCCGTCCCACGGCGGGCCGGGTCGGGCGACAGGACCGTGGCCGAGCGCGGGATCGTGCATAAGGGTTTCCGAGAACCCGTCTACCCGCAGTTGGCTGCATAGATAAGGCTGCACATGAGGCGAAGCCTAGAGGACTCCCACCCGCCGGGCTTCTCCCACGGCGCTCTCTGCTCCGCCCGTCCAGGGCTCGCCGTGGCCGGGCAGGAGCGTCCCGGCGCCCGTCTTCGCCAGGAGGTCGAGGGAGTCCAACGCCCGCTCGCTGTCCGCCGTGGCCCCCCTGGCGACGATCCGGGGGCCGCGGGTGTCGGTGTAGGGGTCGTGGGTGACCAGCGCGTCGCCCGAGATGACCGCGTCGCGCTCGGGGAAGTGGAGGGCGCAGTGGCCCAAGGTGTGGCCCGGCGTGCCTTCACCGTGCGGTCGGGGTTGCGATCGGCCACGACGGTCACGGGCAGTTCGACCCTCTCACCCCCCTCGGAGAGCAGGTGCAGCACGACCTCCTCGACCGTGCGGGCCTGGGTGCGCGCGAGGGCCACGTTCTCCACCACCGCGTCGCGCTCGCGCAGCCAGTCGGCCGTCCCGTTGACGAAGGCGCGCAGCGGTCTCGTGCCCTGCACGAGGCCGACACGGGGATCGTCGAGGACAGGCTCCCCGGCGAAGGAGCGCACCAGCGCCTCGGGCTGATCGGCCATGATCCCCTCGTAGTAGGCGACGGCGTCGTTGGCGCTCTCGGCTTCCCGATGGCGTATCGCCTCGGCTATCGGAGCGCTGAAGACCTCCGGCATCCAGGGCATCTGGGAACCTCCTTCATGGGTTCGAGTGCTTCGCACGACCCTACCAGCCTACGTTATCCACCCGAGTGCCTGGAAGTCGGACTCTGTGAAGTTCGTGGGTAAAGCTCGCTCACGTTGCTGCCGCCTACTGCGCCGCGGACGCCGAGGCCGACGCGCTGGAGGGGTCGTAGGCCTTCGGCGCGATGTTGCCGAGGTCGAACACGGCGGACTTGTCCTCCAGGAACTCCACGTCGTCGAGCGTGAGCGTGAAGCCCGCGGCGTCGGGCGGGACCTGGTAGATCACGCGGCCGTCCGTGCTCAAGCCGGGGTTGACCGGCTCGAGGAAGATGTTGAGGTTGGTCGGCACGAACTCGAAGGCGTCGGGGTCGGGCCCGAACTCCCGCCCCTGCGAGCCCTTGAGGACCATGTGCAGCTCCGGGTCTATCGTGACCTCCTCGTCGCGGTTGTTGGTGAAGGCGAAGTCGACCACCACGAACCTGCCGCGCTTCTGGGTCCCGAAGCCGCTCGTGAGCCGGTTCGCGAGGTAGGCGTCCGTCACCGTCCACTCGACGTTCCCCACCCGCGCCGTCTGCCCCACACTGTACGTCTTCTGGGGCTTGGGCTCGTTCGTTTCCGGCTGCTGGCCGCCTCACCCGCCCCCGCCTTGCTCTGGCCCATCGGACGGGGAGTCCGCCACCTGTTGGCCGCCACCGCCCCCTCCAACGCCGCCCCTGCGATGATCAGGACGACTAGCAGGCAGAAGAGACCGAAGCATCCCACCAAGATGGGGCGTCCCCTGCGCCCCCCGCCGTTCTGACGCGTCGGCGACTCGGTGGCCGCCGCCCTTACGAGAGGGAGGTGCCGGGGGCGCGGAGCCCAAACGTCAGCCCACGCACTACACCAATCACTACACCAACGCGGCCAGAAACCGTGCGCGACCAACTACGCACAATTGCGAGCAAGTATCGGCCCGGTTGGCTTATTTATGCGGGTTTCCGTCCTACGTCCACGAGCACGGGCGAACGGCTACGAACAAGCCTCTTCAGACTACGAATCAGAAGGTCGCAGGTTCGAGTCCTGCCGAGCGCGCCCCCGAAGGTCCTGCAAACGTCGGGGTACCCCGGAGACCCCGGCTTTATTGCCGGGATCTCTTGGCAGCGGTAGGCCGAGAAAGCACCTACTCGATTCTCGCTCGCGGCCTACGGAAAGCCCACGATCGTCTTCTCGGTTGCGTCGGTGGTCTTGGTGTCCGTGCCGGACCCTCCGTTCAGTGTGTCGTTGCCGCTCACGCCGTCCCTGGAGTTCACGGTGTCGTCGCCGTCATCGCCGAATAGCTGATCGGCTCCTCCGCTGCCCACCACCGTGTCGTTGCCCGACTCCCCACGGAGCGTGTCGTTGCTCCCGGCGCCGGTGAGCTTGTCCGCCCCTTGTTGGCCTGAGAGTGTGTCCGCCCCACTGCCACCGTTGAGGTTGTCGTTCGCGCCCGACCCGGTTAACGCGTCGGCCTGAGGGGAACCCACAAGGTTCTCCACACCCAGGAAGTTGTCGGAGCCTTCGCCGGTGGCGGAGCCGGTAGTCAGCGAGGCGCTGATCCCCGTAAGGCTGCCCGAGTACTGGGCGGTGTCGGTGCCCTTGCCGCCGTCTAGGGTGTCGTCTCCTGTCTCACCGGAGAGCTTGTCGGCTCCTCCCTCGCCTTCGAGGATGTCGTTGCCTTCGAGGCCTCTCAGGACGTCGTTTCCCGCGCCGGCGCAGATGACGTCGTTACCGGGGGTGCCGGTGAGCGTTTCGTTGGCCGAAGTGCCGGTGACGGTGCAGACCGCGGTTCCGTAGGTCGCGGTGAACGTGCCCGGCTCCGCGCCGGCGACGACATTGTGGGTCTGCGCGCCCCCATCGGACCAGGAGGCGAACTCGTAGACCGTTCCCGCCAGCGTCTGGGGCGTTGGGGCGCTGATCGAGTTGGTCGAACCGACGATCACCGTGCGGGAGAAGGGCGCCGTTGCTTGGCCGTCCCCGACCGCCAGCCTTAGCCCCGCGGGGTTGCTCCGGAAGCTCAACGCCACGGTCTCGGGATCCAGCCGCACGCTCTCCGTGTCGGTGAGACCGCTCGAATCGGTGGCTGTGAGGCGCAGCTCCAGGTAAGAGGGGTACTCATGATCCGGCGTGACGAACGAGCCACTCGCCACGCCTGCGAAGTTCTGCTCCGGGTGCTCGTGGCAGTCGGACGGGCAGTGGTGCATTATCAGCGACCAGGAAAGCCTTGCGGCCGGAAGCTGGCCCTCCTGCTCATCTGTGGCGAAGCCGGAGAAGTTGATCCTGTCCCCCACCTTCCAGGTGGTGGTAGACGAAGGCGCGCTTATGGCCGCGGTGGGCTGGGTGTTGCCCGCGCTTATCGTGAGCGCCTGGTCGAGCGTGTCGGACGCCCCCTGGCCGTCGGTGACCCTGAGTCCGACCTGGTAGCTACCACCCGAGTAGGTGCGACTGGGCCGGGGCTCGGAGGAGTCGTCGTAGGCGCCGTCCCCGTCGAGGTCCCACTCGTAAGAGAGGGCATCGCCCTCGGGGTCTCTGGAGGCGGTGCCGTCGAAGCTCACCGTAAGCGGCGCCGGGCCCCCGATGGGGCTCGCGGTGGCGCGCGCCACGGGAGGCTGGTTGGCGGCAAAGTGCTCTACGCGACGGATGGTCCCGCTGACGATGTCGGCGTAGAAGAGATCTCCTCCTGGCCCGATCTCCAGGTCGACCGGACCCGCCGCCCCCGCCACGAAGGTGCTGCGTTTGGTCGGGTCCGGCAACCCGTTGGCGCCCTTCTCCATCACCCAGATGCACTCGCGGGAGTAGTCGGCGAAGAAGAGGGCGCCGTCGTAGC
This sequence comes from uncultured Rubrobacteraceae bacterium, assembly GCA_963769655.1. Lineage (GTDB taxonomy): Bacteria > Actinomycetota > Rubrobacteria > Rubrobacterales > Rubrobacteraceae > CAVYMT01. The sequence goes on from CAVYMT010000013.1 coordinate 13,076, forward strand.
TGCTCGGGTAGGGGCCGCCCTGGTAGAAGGCCATGCCGGCCACCGAAGAGCTGCCCGTTCCGCACGCCTCTCCCGGCACCACCGGGTCGGCGTGGGCGTAGGTGTAGTGGGGGTTGGTGACGGCCGTCTGCCCCAGTCCGTAGAGGTTCTCGCAGATGTTGAGGTTGGCGCATCGTAGCCTCCCTGCCTGCCGTTTCCCTCGTAGCACGGCCAGCCGAAGTTCTCCACGGTGGAGTCGGTGGGGTTGGTTATGCGGTTTATCTCCTCCCACCTGCCCCAGCCCACGTCGCCCACCCACACCTCGTTCGTGCCGGGCCTGATCGTGAGTCGGAACGGGTTGCGCAGCCCGTAGGCGACGATGCGCTTGGCGTTGGGGTCGGCGTGACCGATAAGGGGGTTGCCCGGCATGGCGGTGCCGGTGTCGGGGTCCACGCGCAGGATCGTCCCGTTGAGGCTGACCGGGTCGCCGCTGGTGCGCAAGTCCTGCGAACGCAGCGCTCCCCCCTCGGCCGTCGGTGGCGTCAAGGTCGCTCCCACCCCGCCGGGCGGGTCCCGCACGGGTTCTTCGGGGTGGGGCTTCCCGGGCACCGCCGTCCTGGCCGTAGTCGGCGAAGTTGAAGCTCGCTCCGTCCCCGCCGCTCACGTAGAGAGAGCGCCCCGTCGGCCCCGAACGCCAGATCCCCAACGGAGTGGGAACCGTACTGCTGGCACCAGTCCTCGATCAGGACCTGCTCGGGACCCGTCATGGTGTCGCCGGAGGCCGTCAGCTTCGAGAGGCGCCCGCTGATCACGCAACCGTCGGTGTTCCTACCGGGCGGGTCCGGGCAAACGTCTCCCCAGCGCGGCGCCGTGCCTCCGATCGCCGCGTCGTGGGCGTAGAGGACGTACACGTAGGGCCTGGTCGGGAAGTCGGGATCTAGGGCGAACCCGAGCATGCCGCGATCTCCCAGGTTGTAGACTTTGGTGCGCAGGTCGGCGAAGGTGGTAGGTGTAGCGTCAGAGAGGCCATCGAAGACCTTGATCAGGCCGCTCTTCTCGACCACGAATACCCGACCGTCGTCGGAGAACTCGACATTGGTGGGAGTGGTCAGGCCGCTAAAGACCACCTCCTCTCGGAAACCGGAGGGCAGCGTCGACGCGGCACCGCCCGAGACAGGAACCAAAAGGACCAGGATCGTTGCGCCCAGGACCGCCGCCAATAACGCTGCCCATACCCCAGACCCTCGCCGGATCTTCGTCCTTGCCTCGGCCATCGGGTGCTCCCTTCCGGTGAGGGCGCGACCACTGTCCTCACCAAAGCAAAACCGGCCACCCCACAGACCACGGACGCCGCGCGCCCGTGTGTTGCGGTAGCCGGTTGCACCACTGGCTCCCTAAGTCCCAATCCAGGTGCCCAAGATCGTTCTTGGCGTGGGACGAAGTTCTCTGCCTCTACCCCATCACAGGTAGCAAATTTGTGCGGGGCATCTTATAGGTTCGTGCACATAGGCACAAGTCGACCCCTACGTCCGAGCCAGCCTCCGGCACCCGCGCGTAGGAGCGGGGCCGTGAGGCGCCCTAGGGCGTCCTACGGACCGATCTCTGTAGCCCGTGCCTCTCGGGAGCAGACGCATCGCTAGCGAAGCGTCCCCCGCACGCCGCCCGTCCTGCTCCGAGGTCGCGATCGTTGGAGCCCCCTGCGATGACGCGCCTAAACAGCCACCAGAGGGCGCGACACCCGGAGGGGCTGGGTGTCGCCAATGGCGCCGCTCGGCACCCTTGTCGGTCGCCCGGCGGTTACACCGTAGCCCCTCTAGGATCTCCCGACTCGCGCGCGGTGCGCGAGGTACCGACTCGCGCGCGGTCGCGCGAGGGTCGGGCGAAAGGCGCGCTTTTGGACGCGTCGGTTCTAGGGCTGGGGGACCTCCCTCTCGAACGCCCCGATATCGCACCCGCTGCCCTGCGGCCAGCTCACCCCGCGTTGGTCCGACTCAATGGGCGCGCCGCAGCCGTTCGTACCGATGGGAATGTCGTTGACGGCCGGAGAGTTGGGCCGCACGGCTATCGTGTTCGTGGGGCCGCCGTTGTCCTGCGGGGCGTTGGTGGCAAGCCTGGGGTCGGTGTTGGTCCTGGAGGTCTGGGCGGGGAAGCGGAAGCTTTGGTCGTCGGAGATGTTGTAGCCGGCGTCGACGAACTTGCCCACGCAGGGTGAGCCGGCCGCAAGCTATGAAGACGTTGCCTCCGTTGCTGTTCGCGAAGATCGCGTCGCTAAGGGTCGCCTTGGCCCCCCTCGTGTTCGCGGTATTGATGGCGCCGCCGGCCTGCTCAGCGTCGTTGCCCGAGAAGGTAGAGTAGTCCACCTTGAGCGTGCCGTCGTTGACGATGCCGCCGCTGGCGGACGCACTGTTGCCGAAGAAGGTGGAGTTGGTGACCGTGAGCATGCCGCCGTTGAGGTTCGCGATGCCGCCGCCGATGTTGACGGCGTTGTTGCCCGTGAAGGTGCTGCGGGTCACCGTCACGGTGCCGCCATTGTTCCGGATACCGCCGCCATATGCCGGTGTTCGGGCCGCCGGTTTGGTCGACGAAACCATCGGCGACGGTGAGGCTGCGCAGGGAGAACTTAGCGTTCTCTCTCACGATGAACACCTGCGCCCCGCCGTTGCCGCTCACGGTGATCCTCGCGCCCTGCCCGACGATGGCGAGACCCGCGGGGTTTCCGATGGGCGGCAGCAAGGTGACCAGCGTGACGGTCGCCTGCTCGCCCAGGTCGAAGCGGATCGCGTCGCGCGCCGCGGCGCTGCCCGCAGTGCACGCGCCAACCGGCTCGTTGCGGTTGGCGGCCCTTATTGCCTCCCGCAAGGAACAGGCTCCGGCGCACCGGCGAGGGCGACGCCGGTAACGCCCTCCTCCGACCGTGTGGCCCGGTTGCGCCGCGGTTGCGCGTGGCGTAGGCGTGCTGGATCATGGGTGTTGGGTCCGGCGTCGTCGGAGGCGACCCGCGGGGGGATTTCGCGCGGAACCTCCGCGTTCGCCGCGTCTGTGCGTTTGTGGGAAAGTGGGATCTGGCTATGGGCTTGAGGGATAGATTAGAGGATCTCGAGCGGAGAGGAACCCCCATCCGCGTCGGCCTCGTGGGCGCGGGCCAGATGGGCCGGGGTTTCGTGGCGCAGGTCGAGGACATCCCCGGTATAGAGGTGGTGGCGGCAGCTGACGCGGACCTCGAACGCGCATTCGGCGCCTTCCGGGACGCGCACCGGGATCCCGTCGAGGGTCCAGACGGCCGCCCCGGCCATCCCGCCGCAACCCGGGACCCCATGGACGTCGTATGCTCGGACTCGGTGGACGTCGTGGTGGAAGCGACCGGCATCGTGGAGGTCGGCGCCCGGGTGGCCTACGAGGCCATCCACGACGGCAAACACGTGGTCATGCTCAACGTCGAGATGGACGTCACCGTCGGGGCGATCCTCAACCGCATGGCGCGGAGCGCCAGGGTCGTCTATACCGGCTCGGCCGGGGACGAGCCCGGCGCCATCCTGGAACTCTACGACTTCGCCCGGTCCATGGGCATGGAGGTCTTGATCGCCGGCAAGGGGAAGAACAACCCCCTCGACCACCGCGCGGACCCTGAGTCGGTCGGCGAGGAGGCCCGAGAGAAGGCCATGAACCCCAAGATGCTGGCCTCCTTCGTCGACGGCACCAAGACGATGGTCGAGATGGCCGCCGTCGGCCCCATCCGTCGACGATGGCACTGCGGTCGTCGCTCCGGAGTCGAGGTCGGACTTGGAGGAACCCGAAAAGGAACCGAGGTGGTGTCGTGAGCGAGGGGCTGCTGCTGGGCATCGACATAGGAACGTCGGGGTCAAAGGGCCTCCTGTGCACGCCCAGCGGCAGGGTGGTGGCGGAGGCCCGGCGGACCCACGAGACGTCCATGCCCCATCCTGGATGGGTCGAGCACGACGCCGAGGAGATCTGGTGGAAGGACTTCGCGGAGATCTGCTCCGAGCTGCTGGGGGAAGCCGACGGACCGGTTGCCGCGGTCTGCGCGAGCGGCATCGGCCCCTGCTTTCTGGCGGCCGACGAGAAAGGGCGACCGTTGAGGCCGGCGATACTCTACGGCGTCGACACCAGGGCCACCGGTGAGGTCGAGGAACTCACCGAGCAATACGGAGGCGAAAGGATCCTGTCGCGCTGCGGCAATCCGCTGACCTCGCAGTCGGTCGGGCCCAAGATCCTCTGGCTCAGGCGCAACGAGCCGGAGGTCTGGGAGAAGACGCGCCACTTCTTTATGGCCCACACCTACATCGCCCACAGGCTCACCGGCGAATACGTCCTGGACCACACCGCGGCGAGCATGTGCGAGCCCCTCTACGGCATGGAAGAGCACGGCTGGGTGGAGGGTTGGGCGGACGAGGTCGCCCCCGGTCTGGAGCTACCCACCCTTCGCTGGCCGCACGAGGTTGCGGGGGTGGTCACGGAGGGGGCCGCCGATGCCACGGGGCTCCCGGCCGGCATCCCCGTAGCGACCGGAACCGTGGACGCCTGGTCCGAGGCGGCGAGCATCGGGGTGCGAAACCCCGGCGACATGATGATCATGTACGGCACCACGGCGCTGACCTACGAGGTCGTCGACGACCCGCTGCCGACCACGAACCTCTGGAGCACCGCCGGCCCGTTCGCCGGGACCAGCGTGCTGGCCGGCGGCATGTCTACCTCGGGGGCGCTCACGGACTGGGTCAAGAAGATCTCCGGCGACCGGTCCTTTGAGGAGCTCACCGAGGAGGCGGCCGGGGTCGCGGCGGGCTCCGACGGCCTGATAGTCCTGCCGTACTTCGCCGGGGAGCGCAACCCCATAAGCGACCCGAGCGCGCGCGGCGTGATCTGCGGCCTGACCCTGAGCCATACCCGCGGGCACCTCTACCGGGCGGTGCTCGAGGCGTGCGCCTTCGGGATACGCCACCTCCTGGAGGCCGTGCGCGACGCGGGCGGCGAGGCCAGACGGCTGGTCGCCGTCGGCGGCGGGACGAGCGGGGGCGTGTGGACCCAGATCGTCTCCGACGTCATCGACGAGCGTCAGGAGCTGCCCGAGCAGACGATCGGGGCCGCCTACGGCGACGCCCTCCTGGCCGGCATCGCGGGCGGCGTGGTGGACGAAGACACCGACTGGACCTCGATCGCCGAGATCGTCGAACCCGATCCTGCCAACCGCGAGGTCTACGACGAGCTCTATGCCCTATACAGGGACCTGTACCCGGCCACAAGCGACACCGTCCACGCCCTGGCAGAGTTCCAGATGAAGGGCCACGGCCAGGCTGGCCTTCCCGGGGAGTGACCCCGGCGCTCAGTCCATCAGCATCCCGCCGTTCACCTCGACGATCTCGCCCAGGATGTACTCGGCCCGTGAAGACGCGAGGAAGAGGACGGCGCCGACCACCTCTTCCGGCGTGCCCTCCCTGCCCAACGGGATGCCTTGGGCGGCGTTCGCCCGCTTCTCGTCCGTGGTGAACTCATCGTGGAACGGCGTGTCGATGCGTCCCGGGGCCACGCCGTTGACCAGGATGCCGTCGGCCACGAGCTCTTTGGCCATGGCGCGGGTCATGGTGCTCACGCCCCCCTTGGCCGTCGAGTAGGCCAGGGAGCTGGGGCTGCCCCCGTCCCTGGCGGAGACGGACGTCATATTTACTATCTTTCCGCCGCCCTGCCGCTTCATCATCGGTAGCACGGCCTGCGAACACAGGTAGACGGACTTGAGGTTCACGTCCATCACGCGATCCCACACGTCCTCCGTCATTTCGGCCAGCGTGGCCCTCTCGACCATGGACCCGGCGTTGTTCACCAGAATGTCTACGCGCCCGTAATGGTCCTCGATCGCCCGGGCCATCCGCCGGACGTCGTCGGCGTCGGTGACGTCCCCTCCGAGCAGCAGAGCGTCCCTGCCGAGGGCCCGGATCCGCTCCCCAACCTCCCTGGCGTCGTCCTCGCTGCTGTTGTAGTGGACTACCACGTTGCACCCGCTCTCGGCCAGGCCGATGCTTGCCGCCCGGCCGATACCCTTGCTGCTCCCGGTGACCCAGGCCACCTCGCCGGAGAATAGCAATGCGCTCACCCCCTTACGGAACGTCGTCTACCCGCGCTGCTCCCCATCGTCCGTGGCGGCAGGTTTGGGCTGCCCGTAACCGGAGATCTTGTTCGCCACCTCTGCGACCTGCGCGCGGGAGAGGAGTATCGGGCCGCCGGCCACCCTGGCCCGGTAGTAGATCTCGGCCATCTCCTCGAGCACTATCGTCCTCGAGAAGGCCTCCCCGGGGCTCTCCCCCACGGTGATGGTGCCGTGGTTCTGCAGCAAGCACGCGTTGCCGGTTTCTCCAAGGGCGTCGCTGGCGTAGCCGGCGAGCTCCTCGGTGCCGTAGGTGGTGTAGGGCGCGATCGGTATCCGCCCGTCATCCGAGAGCGTGGTGAGCATGTAATGGACTGGCGGTATGGGCCACCCCAGACAGGCCAGGGTCGTCGCGTAGATGGAGTGCGTGTGGACCACGGCGCCAACCTCGCCCCGGGCGCGGTAGATGCCCGTATGCATGGGGGTCTCGCTCGAGGGCTCCAGAGAACCCTCTATCACATTGCCCTCTACGTCGACGAGCACCACGTCCTCGGGTCCGAGCTCCTCGTAGTCGATGCCGCTCGGGGTCACCAGCAAGTCGCCCTCGGGGGTACGGGCGCTGACGTTGCCCGAGGTCCCCGTCACCAGGCCCGAAGCGATGAGCCGTTTGGCGACGCGGGCCACCTCCTCCCGCAAAGCGCGATCCCTCAAGACGCCTCCCCGCTGGTAGATTCACCGTTGGGTGGGCGAATCTCGTACTTTATGCCCTCCTGACGGCCGTGCTGCTCGAGGGCCTCCACGACGTCATCGAGCGGCCTGACCCCGGATATGAAGGGCTCGGGGTCCACCTGCCCGCTCTTCAGCAGGTCGAAGGCCACCTGGACGGTGTAGGGGGTGTGGTGAAAGATGCCCCTGATGGTGATCTGCGAGTAGTGCAGCAGCACCGTGTCCACCTCGAAGGTTGTGCCCGACGGCGCCCCCCCGAAGAGGGTGACGTCTCCCCCCTTGCGTACCAATTGCAGGGCCTGCTCCCACAACTCGGGAAGACCGACGGCCTCGATCACCCTGTCAGCACCCCGGCCCTCGGGCGTCCAGCCGCGCACGGCCTCGATGGTGTCCACACCCTCGGCGGCCTCCACCGTCTCCGCGGCCCCCAGTTCCCTGGCGACCGCGAGCCTCTCGCTGCTCCTGTCGACGCAGATCACCCGGGCCCCGCGTTCCGTAGCCAGGCGGACGAACATCAGCCCGATCTGACCGGCCCCGATGACCGCCACGGTGTCGCCCGTGGCAACAGGGGTGCGCACGATCCCGTGCACGGCGCAGGCGAGAGGCTCCAGGAGCGCGGCCCGGCTGTACTCGACGCCCTCGGGGATCTCGTAGAGGTTCTGCTCCACGATCCGGGCCGGGACCACGATGTATTCGGCGAAGGCGCCGTTGAGGAAAGCGAGGTTCTCGCACATCGACTGATCCCCGACCTTGCAGTAATAGCAGCGGTTGCACGGCGCCGAGTTCGCCGCCACCACCCGCATGCCGGGCCGCCAGTCTTCCACCCCTTCGCCGATGGTCTCGATCGTCCCCCCGAACTCGTGCCCAAACGGGGATGGGAGCTCCTTGATCAAGGTCGGGTGGCCGCGCTTATAGGTCTTGACGTCGGTACCACAGGTGAGGGCCGCGCCAATGCGCACCAGAACCTCGCCCGGACCAGGCTCGGGTACGGGCACGTCTTCCATGCGCACGTCGCCCGGTTCGTAGAACATCGCTGCCCTCATAGGGTGCCACCTCCCGCCCGATCGGGCTTCCCAAAGCACTTTTTCGGCTGGACAAGTCTAGCAGAAGGCGCCGTTTCCCAGTGGGCTCTGGCGGACGGCCCAAGGCCTCGGAATGCTATAGTGCGGCCGGGAGAAACGGGAGGTGTCGGGTGGAGGCTGGGCGCGAACGGAACCCGCGCAGAGACGTCACGGGGTGTCGACCAACATGACCGAAGATTCCTACGTCATCGGGATCGATTGCTCGACCACGGCCACCAAGGCCGTCGTCTGGGACGGTAGGGGCAACACCGTCGCGGAGGGTCGCGCCGCCTTTCCCCTCGCCACGCCCCGTCCGGGCTGGTACGAGCAGGACGCCGAGGAGTGGTGGCGGTCGACCAGGACGGCCCTTCAGGAGGCCGCCGCGAAGGTGGACCCGGGCCGCGTCCGGGCCCTCGGCATAACGCACCAGCGCGAGAGCTTCGTCTGCACGGACGAGGACGGCCGTCCCCTGCGGCGGGCGATACTGTGGCTGGACGCGAGGTCCCACAAAGAAGTGGACCGGTACGGGTCAGAGAAGTTGCACGAGATCACGGGCAAGCCGCCGAGCATGACCCCGGCCCTGTACAAGCTTTTCTGGATGCGGGACAACGAGCCGGAGCTCCTGCGCAGGACGGCCCGGGTGCTGGACACGCACGCCTTTCTGGTCCACAGGTTGACGGGGGAGTGGCGCACGAGCTGGGCGTGCGCCGACCCGCTGGGCCTGCTGGACATGCGCAGCTTCGACTGGTCGGAGGAGGTGCTCGCCGAGGTGGGCCTCGAGAGGGAACAGCTCTGCGAACTGTCCCCGCCCGGCTCGGTGGTGGGCGAGCTCGGGGACGAGGTGGCGAGGGAGTTGGGGCTCCCTCCGGGTTTGCCCGTCGTGGGCGGCGCCGGAGACGGTCAGGCCGCGGGCCTTGGGGCCAACATAACCGGGCCGGGCCGGGCGTACCTCAACCTGGGGACGGCGATCGTCTCCGGCACCTACAGCGACGACTACGCCTGGGGAAGCGAGTTCCGCACCCTCTCCGGCCCCATCCCGAAGACCTACGTGCCGGAGACCCTCCTCCGCGGTGGGACCCACAGCATCGACTGGTTCGTCGAGAACTTCAGCGGCATCCGGACCTCGGATCTGGGGCTCGACCTCAGCGCCGAGGAGGTTCTCGAGACGGCGGCGAGCCGCGTCGCATCGGGGGCCGACGGCCTGATCTTCCTGCCCTACCTCAACGCGGCCTCTACCCCGTACTGGGACTCGCAGGCCAGGGGCGTGTTGTTCGGGCTGCAGGGCGGGCACAAGAAGGCCCACGCGTACCGGGCGATCCTGGAAGGGCTGGCCTTCGAGCAGCGTCTCGAGACCGAGCGCATGGAGGAGGCGCTCGCGCAGCCGGTGGAGAAGTTCTTCGCCATGGGCGGCGGATCGCGCAGCCCGCTCTTCTGCCAGATCGTCGCCGATATCACGGGCCGGCCGGTGGCGGCGTGCAAGGAGGTGGAGACCACCTGCCTGGGGGCAGGGATGCTGGCGCTGGCGGCCGCGGACGACTCGGACCTTCGCGACGTGGCCGCGACCATGAGCGGCGACGGGCAAACCTACGAGCCGGACGAGAAAAGGGCAGCTTTCTACGACCGACTCTACAACGACGTTTTCGCGCAACTCTACCCGCGGCTCTCGCCGCTCTTTGCCCCTCTTGCGCAGGCCGTCGAGACCGACGACCAACCGTAGGCCGATCGGCAGCCACCCGGGAGTGGGCTAGGGTGACGAGGCTTCCATGACCACTCCCGGTCGAGGACCTACGCTCGCGACGATTCGCGTTCCCGGAACTCCTTGGGGGTGTAGCGCTCGATCCACTCGCGGTACTCGCGCACCTCGCGTTCGGCGCGCTCTTCGTCCCATCCGAGGTGTTTGACGGCGACCTCCGCCGCGGCCTCGGCGACGTCGAGGGCCACATCGGGACCGTAACCCGCCATCGTGCGCCTCAAGAGCACGTCGCTGAGCGTCTGCGCCATCTCCTCGCGGAAGGCCCAGATGACCTCGGCCCCGATCAACGCCGTCTCGACGCTTTCGATCGGGGACAGGGGCGTGTTGAGCTCTGGGTCGTCCCCGGCGATCTGCAACACCTCGGCGGCCCTGACGCCGTAGAGCTTGAGGAGCCTGTCGCTGAGCACCTCCGGCGCGTCGGTCCCGGCCTTGAACCCCGCCGCGAAAGCCGCGAAATCCGAGGTCGCGCTGCCGGGCAGGGGAACCTTGCGAGACTGGCTCTTTGGTCCCCGCCGATCCAGCTTCTTGAAGACGACGTCCACCGTCTGGCGGCTCAGGTTCAGGTACGTGGTCAGCTTGCCGCCGATGATGGAGAGCAGACCACCGACCGGCGGTAGCTCGGCGCTGGCGCTCTTGACCTTACCGCCGGCGGCGGAAGATCCCTTGGCGTGATCGAAGACCACGTGGCTGCGGGTGACGCCCCCCGTCTCCCCTTCGGGGCTGAAGGGCAGCGGCCGGACGCCGGAGTACGTGAACAGCACGTCCTCGCGGGAGAGGTTCGCCTCGGGGATGACGTAGTTGGTCTCGTCGAGCAGGTACTCGATCTCCTCCTCGGTCGCGGAGACGAAGTCGAGGTTCTCATCGTAGCGGAGGTCGGTCGTCCCGATGAGGTACCGGCCGTTCCAGGGCACGATGAAGTAGGGTCGGCCGTCCTTGCGGGCCTCGACGTAGAGCGCCTCGCCCACGGGGGCGCCGGGGAACGGATCCACGACGAGATGGCTGCCCTTCGTGCCCCCCATGAAGCGCCCGACGTTCCTGTCGGTGCCGGGCACATGCAGATCCGCGAGGACCTCGTCCACCCACGGCCCGGCGACGTTCACCGTTACCGGGGCATGAACCTCGTAGCTCCCTCCCTCGAGGACGTCGGTGAACTCCACGCCCTTCACGTCGCCGTCTTCCAGGATCAGGCGATCCACCCTGGCATAGGTGAGGATCGTCGCCCCGTTGTCGCGGGCCGAGACGGCGTTCTCCACGGCGACCCTCTCCGCGTACTCCACCTGCGCGTCGTAGTAGAAGGCCGCGGCCTTCAGACCCTCGGGGTTGAGACCGGGCTCGCGCTCCTGGACCTTCTTGCGGTTGAACATCTTGTGCCGGTCCATGCTCTTGTCGTAGGAGAGCGTGTCGTAGAGGGTCATGCCCAGTCGCACCATTAGCGGCCCCCGCGCGCTGCGGTCGTAGATAGGAACCAGAAAGCCCAGCGGCCTGACCAGGTGCGGCGCAATGTGCAGAAGCGCCTCCCTGTCCCTCAGAGACTCTCTCACGAGCGCGAACTCGTAGTGCTCCAGGTAGCGCAGGCCGCCGTGGATCAGGCGCGTCGCCCACTGCGTCGTACCGCTGGAGAGGTCGCCCTTGTCCAGGAGCAATACCCGTAGGCCCCGCATCGCGGCGTCGCGGGCGATTCCGGAGCCGTTTATGCCGGCCCCGATCACGATGAGGTCGAAGGCCTGCCGCTCGATGTCCTGCGTAACCCGTGGTTGCATCGTTATCCCTTCCCTGTGCTTGCTTCCGGTTCGCCCCCGAAGAAGGTGCTCCAGGGCATGTCCAGCGGCTCGTCCTTGCCGACGACCGCGTGCAGGTGGCGCATGAGCGGGAAGTCCTCCCGCCCGATGACCCCGCGCTCGGCGAGCTTCGGCAGCGCGTCGCCGATCACCACTATGGCGGCGGCCCCCTCGAGCGTCACCCCCGGCATCTGCTCGCGCGCCTCCGAGAACCGCAGCCCGGAGCCGACGATCCGCCCCACCTTGACGTTGCGTCCGCCCATGCTGGTGACGAACATGTCCCCCACGCCGGCCAGACCGAAGGGCGTGTCCGGTTCGCCGCCGAGCAACCCCATGAACTGTCCGAGCTCCCGCGTCGCCTGACCGAAGAGCGCGGCCCCGTAGTCGTAGTTGCGGTACTTCGCCTCCGACTCGTCCTCGCGGTCGAGGATGCCCTCCATGAAACCGGCCCCAAGGGCGTAGCAGTTCTTGGTCGCCGCGCACACCTCGACGCCGACAAAGTCGGTCGAGGTCCAGACGTGGTAGTGGGGGGTCCGGAAGAGGCCAGACAACTGCTCCGAACACGCCCGCGTCGAGGCCCGCGAAGACCACGCAGGTGTCCCGCCGCACCGCGACCTCGCCGGCGATCGACGGACCCGCGATGGCCGACCAGGAGACCCTTTCTCGCAGGTCGTCCGGCACCTCCTCGGCCAGCACGTCGGGAAGGATGCGCAGGTCCCCGTTCTCCGCCGCCTCCATGCCCTTGGCGATGGAGAGAACGTGCATGCCGGGCTCCAACAACGACGCGAGCTGCTCGCCGGCCCAACGCACCCCGAACGAGTTGACCCCGCTCATGGCAACCTCGGCGCCGCTAAACGCCTCCTCGGCCTCCTCGAGCTGGAAGGCGCGGACCGACTCGGGGACCTCCAACTCCAGACTCGGATGCACCCTCGTCTCCTGGATGCTGTCGATGATGTCGCGGTCCAGATGTGTGCCGACCAGCCGTACCTCGTGGCCGTTGTCCGCGAGCGGGAAGGCGAGAGCGGAGGCCATAATGCCGGAGCCCAGAACGCTAACGGTCGTCATTCTTCTCCCTCCCGGCCATAGCGGTCGCCATCCCCCGGCTCAACGGCTGTCCTTGCGTTCGAGACGCCCCTCGTTCAGCGCGTCGAGGGAGACGTCGTCTAGAGACGTGACGACGAGGTCCGCCCCCGCCTCGGCCAGCAGCTCCTCGTCGTCGACCCGCGCAAGACCCAAGGCAGCCATCTCCCCGGCCTTCGCCGCCTGAACCCCGTTGGCCGCGTCCTCCACAACGAAGCAGTCCTCCGGCGCAAGTCCGGCCTCCGCGGCCGCCGTCAAGAAGATCTCGGGGTGGGGCTTGCCCCGCTCGAACTCCCGCCCGCTCACGTTCGCGTCCAGCGTGTCGAGCAGGGTGTAGCCGGGACGCACGAAGTCGTAGCTCAGGCCCTCCTCCTCCACGAACTCGTCGATCCTGATCCTCTCCAGGAACGCGTTGGCGTTCCTGGAGGAGGAGGCGGCCGATATCCTCAGTCCCGCCTCCTTGACGGCCAGCAAGAAGCGCAGGGCGTCCGGGTAGGCGTGGAACTCGCCCTGCTCTATGAGCTCCACGATCATCACCTGCTTGCGGTCGCCGTACTCTTTGGCCCGCTCCTCGGCGTCGGGCACACCGAAGTACTCCAGCGCCGCCTGGGCGCCGTCGTAGCGGGGCATGCCGCTCATCTCCCTCTGGTAGACCTGCGGGGTGAAGGCCTCCGGGGAGTAGGAGGTCTGGTCCCTGATGCCGCTCCACTCGTTTTCCATGAGCTGCTGCAACCCGTCGCGCCAGGCCTGCTCGTGGGGCGAGTCCACGAGCACCCCGTCCACGTCGAAGACCGCGCCCCGAAAACCCGTCGCCATGCCTCTCTCCTCTCCCCCGGTAAAGCTCTAGGTCTGGCGTGCCAGCTTGTTGCGCTGCTGCTCTATCTCGCCGATAAGTTCATCGAAGGAGTCGGCGAACTTCTGGACGCCCTCCATCTCGAGCACGTCGGTCACGTCCTCGTAGCCGATGCCGGCCTCCTCGAGGTCGCTAAAGAGCTGTCGGGCCTCGTCGAGGCCTTCCTCGATGGTCTCCCGGATCTCGGCGTGGTCCATCACGTCTTCGATGGTGGACTTTGGCATGGTGTTGACCGTGTCCGGGCCGACGAGGTTCTCCACGTACATTACGTCCGAGTACTCGGGGTTCTTGGTCGAGGTCGAGGCCCAGAGGGGCCGCTGCACCGTGGCGCCCTTGGAGACCAGAAAGTCCCACTCGGGTCCAGAGAAGATCTCCTTGAACTCCTGATAGACGAGCTTGGCGTTGGCGATGGCGAGCTTGCCTTTCAGGTCCTCGCGCCCGATCTCGTCCAGCCGGTCGTCGACCTCCGAGTCGACGCGCGAGACAAAGAAGCTGGCCACGCTCGCGACCCCGGATGGGTCCCCCCCGGCGGCCACGAGACGCTCCAGGCCCCGGATGTACGCCTCCGTCACGGCCCGGTAGCGCTTGAGGGAGAAGATCAGGGTGACGTTGATGGAGGCGCCCTGCGCGATCATCTCCTCTACGGCCGCGAGGCCCGGCAGCGTCGCCGGTATCTTGACGAACAGGTTGGGCCTGTCGACGAGCTCGACCAGCCGCTCGGCCTCTTCCACCGTTGCCAGGGTGTCGTAGGCCAGGTCCGGGGAGACCTCCAGCGAGACGTAGCCGTCCTTGCCATCCGTCCTGTCGTAGACGGGTTTCAGGATGTCGCAGGCGTCCCGGATGTCCTTCTGGGCCACGCGCAGGAAGGTCTCCTTCGGATCGTCGAGCTCCGTCGCGAGCTCCTCTAGCTGCTCGTCGTAGAGATCGGAGTTCGCTATGGCCTTCTGGAAGATGGTCGGGTTCGAGGTAACGCCCACGATACCTTCGTCCACCTGGCTCTGCAGCCCGCCTTCCTGGGTGTCGTCGCGGGAGATCTCATCGACCCACGGCGCCTGGCCGATCTCGTTCATCTTGCGCAAGCGTTCGTTCACCACGGCTCCTTCCACGGTGGCCCGGCCACTGTCCCTCTCTGTACCCACGATGGGCGGTCTCGGAATCTCTTCAGGAATGCCCCTCCTCCGGCGCGGTGTCCTCGACGGCCGGTGTGCCGGCCTCCTCTTCGACCCTCTCCGAGCTTCCGAGCAGCTCCAGCGTCGTGTTGGCCACGTTCTCGGGGGTCATGCCCAGCTCTTGCAAGACCTTCTCGCCCGGCGCCGAGGCGCCGAAGCGGTCGATGCCGACGCTGGTCCCCCCGAAGCCCACGTAGCGCTCCCAGCCCGAGGTAATGCCCGACTCCACGGAGACGCGGGCCTCGACGGCGGGCGGCAAGACGGAGTCTTTGTAGTCCTGATCCTGGGCGTCGAAGATCTCCCAGGAGGGCATGCTCACCACCCGCGCGTCGACGCCCTTGTCCGCGAGCAGCTCGCGCGCCTCGAGCGCCACGGCGACCTCGGAGCCCGTCCCGATCAGGATCGCCCCTGGCGAATCGCCGTCCGCGTCCCTCAGAACGTAGGCGCCGCGCAGCGCGCCCTCGGTGGCGTCTGGGTCGAGGGTGGGGACGTTCTGGCGGGTCAGGAGCATGGCGACGGGACCGTCGGTCTCGAACGTCGCGCGCCAGGCCATCGAGGTCTCGTTCGGGTCGGCCGGGCGGATGACGGTGAGGTTCGGTATGGCCCGCAGCGCCATGTAGTGTTCCACGGGCTGGTGGGTCGGGCCGTCCTCCCCGAGGCCCACCGAGTCGTGGGTGTAGACCCAGGCCACGTGGATGCCCATGAGCGCGGAGAGCCTCACGGCCGGGCGCATGTAGTCGGAGAAGATCAGGAACGTCGATCCGTAGGGCCTGAGCATGCCGCCGTGCAGGTAGATGCCGTTGATGGCGCGAGCCCATGGCGTGCTCGCGAATGCCGAACGGGATGTTGCGCCCGGTGTGGTAGGCGGAGAACAGCCCGGCGCCGTCGAACTCGGTGCTGGTGGAGCTGACCAGGTCGGCCGCCCCGCCGACCATGGTCGGGCGTATGGTGCTTGAAGGCGTTCATGACGGCGGCGCCGGCCTTGCGGGTGGCGAGCTTCTCGGTCTCCTCGGGGTCCCACCTCGGCAGCGTCTCCTCGTAGCCAGGCATGGGACGGCCGCTCCAGGCCCGGTCCCACTCCTCGGCCTGCTCCGGGAACTCCTCGCGCCACGCGGAGAACCGTCCGTTCCACTCCTCTTCGAGCTCGCCACCGCGACTCGCGCTGGTCCATGTGCTCGTAGACCTCGTCCGAGACGTGGAAGTGCTCGTCGGGGTCGAAGCCCATCGCCTCCTTGGCCGCCCTCACCTCGTCCTCGCCCAGGGCGCTGCCGTGGGCCGCCGCGGTGTCCACGGCGTGCGGAGCGGGGTAGGCGATGTGCGAGCGCACCACCACGAGCGAGGGACGTTCGTCCTCGTCGCGGGCGTTGATCAGGGCCTCCTCGATGGCCTCGAGGTCCTCGGAGTCCTCGACGCGCTGGACGTGCCAGCCCTGGGCCTCGAACCGCCTGCTCCTTGTCCTCGCCGTCGAAGGAGACGGCGGTCGACCCGTCGATGGTGATGTGGTTGTCGTCGTAGACGTAGACGAGCTTGGCCAGGGCGTGCTGCCCGGCTATGGACGCGGCCTCCTGGGCGACGCCCTCCATCACGTCGCCGTCGGAGCAGATGGCGTAGGTGTGGTGGTCGACCACCTCGTGCCCGATGCGGTTGTAGCGGCCCGCCAGGTAACGCTCGGCGATGGCCATACCGACCCCGTTGGCGAAGCCCTGACCGAGCGGCCCAGTGGTGGTCTCGACGCCGGGGGTGAGGAAGTGCTCCGGGTGGCCCGGCGTGCGGGACCCCCACTGGCGGAAGTTCTTCAGGTCCTCGATGGTCAGGTCGTACCCGGTCAGGTGGAGCATGGCGTACTGGAGCATGCACGCGTGGCCCGCCGAGAGGACGAAGCGGTCCCGGTCGGGCCAGGCGGGGTTGTCGGGGTTGTGGCGCAGGAGCTTGGTGAAGATCGTGTAGGCCACCGGCGCCAGGGCCATCGCGGTTCCGGGGTGTCCGGAGGCCGCCTTCTCCACCGCGTCCATCGCCAGTCCCCGAATGGTGTTGACCGAAACCGCCTCGACGTTCTTGGATTTGAGATCCACGTAGTCTCCTTCTCTGTCGTTCTCTCGGTCGTTCTGAGACCGGAGCGGGAGGCGGTTCACCGTCCCGCCTCCCGACCTACGGTCGTCGCTACCGGCTTAGCAGGCCGGTCAGAACCCTACGCGTCCGGAGCTCGTCCGGGACGCTCCTAGGCGGTGGTGGCTACGGCATCTTCCTCCATCTCTCCTTCCTCACCGGGATCGGCCGGGGAGACTGATGAACGAGGTCAGCACGGCGCTCACCAGGTAGAGGGCTGAGTAGGTTATGACGACGCCCCCGTACCCAATGAAGGGGGCGAGGGCGGTGGGGATCGCCAGGCCGACAAACGCGGCGCCGCCGGCGCCGGTGTTGAGGATCGCCAGGGCCGCGCCCTTGTCGTGCCGCTCCACCATCGAGGGCATCAGGGCGGAGAGCGGGACGAAGCCAGCCAGCAGCACACCGTAGAGCATGCCGAGCACGACCGTGACGGCGTAGCTTCCCGTTAGCAGCGACCCGAAGAACCACAGCGGCACGGCTATCGCGCATCCGACACAGCCGAAGAAGGTCACCGTCCGCCGCCAACCGAAGTAGTCGCCGACTATCCCGAAGAACAGGTTGGCACCGATGTTGGCCCCGTAGACCAGCGAGACGAGGATCGAGTACTGTCCGGCACTCATGAAGCCTTCGTACGGGGCCTCCGCCGTGGCCGCCACGAAGACGAAAGGCATGAAGAAGAAGAACCCATACTGCGGCGAGGTGTTCACGATGCGGACCACGCCGCCCAGCAGCGTCCTGGGATCGCGCCACAGGATGTCGATGCCTTCGAGCAGGCGCTTGTAGCTTCTCGGGTTCTCCACGTGCTCGTCGGCGATCGGTTGCAGGCCCTGCGCCTCGCGCACGCCAGAATGAGCCTATGAGCGCCGCCGATGGCTACTATCACGAGCGAGAGCCAGAAGGTGTTGTACACGCCAAGGAGCGGCACGGAGATGGCGGCCACGACGGCGCCCAGGGTCGGCAACCCGCCGGTAAAGGCGAACCAGAACCACCCGGCCGCCGAGCCCCTCATGTGTACCGGGGTGACCGTCTGGGCCCAGACCAGGAAACCGAAGGCGAAGAGCGGGTAAGCGAGGCCCCTTATCCCGTAGACCAGGCCGACGAAGAAGAGGCTACCCGAGTCGATGGCAAAGAGGAGGAAGATGGCTTCGAAGACGACCCAGATCGCCGCGCCGAGCTGCATGACCCGTTGGGGACCCCAGATCGCCGAGAGCGTGCCTGAGAACCACGAGGCTATGATGACCCCGAGGCCGTAGACGGTGCCGGTGATCAAAGACGCCTGGCCACCGTTGAGTCCGCCCTCGGAGGTGAGGTAACCGGGAAGACGGCTGATCTCCACGCCGTCGCCGATCATGAAGATAAAGACCGCGACGAACCCCCAGAAGATCGGCCTCGGCATTCCAAGGCGCTCGACCCGGCGCCCGAAGGCCCCGTATTCGGGTTGTGCTTGCTGACTACTCACTTATCGACTTCTCCTTTGCTCTGGGTACCATCCAACGGATGCCTCGCTCGACGCAAAACTATCCCCTAATCCCCAAGCTTCGCCTTTAGCCCTCCCGACCGGGATCCCGAGGCGTTCAGCCATGGGCCAGGGGTTTTTCTCCGTCCTAGCTCGCGACGTGATGGGACACCTCGTGCATCAGCTCCCTCATCCTGGGGTAGGTCTCGATGTACTTGTCGACGTAGAACTTGTACGCCTCGTGCATGTCCTGGTCTGGTTCGATCTGGCTCTCGACGTGGACCATGTTCTCGGCGGCCGTCTTGATGTCCGGGTAGAGCCCGGCTCCAACGGCTCCGAGTATCGCCGAGCCGAGCGCGGGCGCGTCGGGCACCCGGGTAAAGGAGATCGGGAGGTTCGAGACGTCGGCGTGCATCTGCATCCACAGGTCGCTCTTGGTCGGCCCGCCGCATACCACACCCTCCGTCGGCTCGAAGTCGTTCTCGCGCATGGTCCGCAGGATGTGCTCGGTGCCGTAGCAGATGCCTTCGAGGATCGCCCGGAAGATGTGCCCCTCTTCGTGCTTGAGAGAGAGCCCCCACATCATGCCGCGGGCCAGGGGGTCGGTGTAGGGCGTGCGGTTGCCCTGCCAGTAGTCGAGCACCATCAGGCCCTCGGATCCCGGCGGCACCTCGGCGGCCATCTCGCCCAGCACCTCGTAGGGGTCCACCCCACGTTTTTCGGCCTCCGCGCTGGCCCGCTTGGCGAGGTTCTCCTTGAACCACTTGACCACGGAGCCCGTGGAGGACTGACCGCCTTCGACGGAGTACTGGCCGGGCACGATGCCGTCGGTGTAGGCGCCGAAGAGCCCGGCCCCGTACTTGGGTTCCGCGGCCTGGCCGACGATGACGTGGGAGGAGCCCGTGATCAGGGCCATCTTGCGCGGCTCCAGGACGTTGAGGCCCACGAGGGCGACGAAGGCGTCCCCGCCCCCCTCCGCGACCGGGATGCCGCCCGGAAGGCCAAGCTCTTCGGCCGCTTCCCTTCGCAGCTCGCCGACCACTGTACCCATGTCGAGAACCTGCTGGGGGAACTTTTCGAGCAGGTCGTCCAGCCCGAGCGCGCCGTAGAGGCTCTCAGGAAACCCGCCCTCGTTTCGGTCGTAGTACGCACGGAAGCTGGCGGTGTTGATGCTCGATGTCCACTCGCCGGTCAGGCGGTGCGTGGCCCAGTCCAGGCACTCGCAGATGCGCTCGGCGTTCCCGTACGTCTCCGGCTCTTTCTCCTTGAGCCACAGGGCTTTGCAGGGCATCCACTCGGCGGAGACCCTGGCGAAGCCGTTGTATTTGAGGGCGGGATCCTCGGTCTCTTGCACCCGAATCGCCTGGTCCACCGCCCGCACGTCCATCCACATGATGGCCGGCCTCAGGACCCTGTCCTGCCGGTCGAGGGCCACCACGGTGCAGGTCGTAGCGTCGACGGAGAGACCGGCGATCTCCTCCGGTGAGACGTCCCCCTCGTCGAGCGCCCGGCGGGTCGCCTTGACCAGGCAACTCCACCACTCGTCGGGGTCCTGCTCGGCCCAGCCGGGACGCGGGTGCTCGAGCGCGTACGTTTCCCCGGCGAAGACCACGGGGGTGCCCTCCTGGTCGAAGATCCCGACCCTCACGCTCTCCGTTCCGTAGTCTATGCCCAGCACGTAAGGCCCCTCGCTCATGGCCCTCCTCCCGTTCCTGCGCGCCTTGCCCGCGGGCCTGCCGAGGCTGGCCCGTCGGCCGGAGATCGCGGTTTCGGGGCCGAGCGTGCCACCCGGGACGGCATCAGCTTCCCTCGCACGCCCGGGCGTGCGAGGCTGCCTGGCGACCCCAGAACCCGTCCGGCGCGAACAGCTCTTCCACGCACTCGTCGAGCGACTCCGGTCTCGACGGCGAGGTCGAGGACGGTGTAGCGCTTGCGGATCGTCTGCGCCCTGAAGTACGTCGACCTGAACTCCTCCCAGCTGAGCCCGATCTCGACGGGGCTCGTGGGGCACCCGGCCGCTTGCAGCATCTCCCTGATCTGCTCGGCCGGCATCAACTGCCCCACCACCTTCTCGCGCAGCTCCGGCCAACGCTCCTGGAGCAACCTCAGCCTCTGGGCGAGCTCGTCGGCGCTGATGTACTTGGCGAGGGTCTGCTCGACGGCGCCCTCCTCCAGCTCGGGATCCGTGTGGACCGCCCGCACGTCCCGTTCCACCTCTTCGCGGGTGGGCCAGGAGTCGCGGAGCGCCTCGATATCGAGGTCGCCCAGGTCGCGTTGCAGCATCCGCTCGTAGAGCGCGGCGATGGCCACCGAGCCTACCCCGACCTTGAAGCCGTGGGAGAGAGGGGGTCCCTCGTGGCCCTCGCCGTGCCCCAACCCTTCCATCTCCCACAGGTGGCTGAACTGGTGCTCGGCCCCCGAGGCCGTCCGGGACGACTGGTAGGACTGCATGCCCAGGCCCGACATGATCAGGCCCTCTATAAGGTGCTCGGTGGCCTGCTGGTCCCCGGAGCGCAGGTCGGCGGGCCTGTCGACCCACCCGCGAAGATGGTCCTGCACCAGCGACCAGCCAGTCGGGTCGATCACCTCGACCTCCAGGGCGTCCGCTACCAGCCAGTCCGCTCCCGAGGTCACCTTGCCCAAAAGATCGGCGTAGCCGGAGGCCGTCATGTCGCCGGGGGCGTGCTTGAGGACGTCCAGGTCCGCGACCACGGCCCTGGGAGCAGGACAGCTCAGCGTCTGCTTCAACCCGTCCTTCTCGATCGACGCGCCGAACGCCGTGTACCCGTCCATCGACGCGGCGGTTCCGACGCACAGGTAGGGCCTCTCGCACTCGTGGGCCGAGCGCTTGACGATGTCGTTCAGCGTCCCGGACCCTACGGCGACCGGTATCGCGTCGTGCTCCTTCAAGGAGTCCCTCAGCTTCTCGATGTTCCCGTACTCGGCGTACAGGGTCGGCTCCGCGGGGAACACGTAAGGCTCCAGCAGGGTTATCCCCGCCTCCTCGAGCCGCCGCCGGACCTCTTCGCCAGCGACCTCGAAGGTGTTCTCGTCGGCGACGACGACCGCTGGCCGGTCACCGAAACCTTCCTGGAAGACGTCGGAGACGGAGGCGAGCGCGCCGGCCCCGATGACCACGTTCTGAGTGTCGGTCGCCTCCCGTAGGGCCTCGTCGATGCGCTGTTCACTCACAAGCTACCTCCCACTCGCGCCCTCCCGCGGCCGTCGGGGATCCCGGCGATTTGGCACATCGGCCTCCCGGTTGGTCGGGCGACGTGAAACAAAGTTCGGGCATGGCCTACGCCCCGGCCGCGGGTTCGCCGCCCGCGACGTGGCGCTCCGTCTTGTGCATCAGCTCTTTCATCTGCGGGTAGGTCTCCAGGTACCGGTCCACGTAGAACTTGTACTCCTCGTGGCGCTCCGGGTCGGGCTCGATGGTGTCGGCGGTGTGGACCATGTGCTCGGCGGCCGTCTGGATGTCCGGGTAGATCTCCGCCCCGACGGCGGCCAGCATCGCCGAGCCGAGGACCGGTCCGTCGCTCACCTTCGTGAACGAGATCGGCACGTTCGAGACGTCGGCGTGCATCTGCATCCACAGGTCGCTCTTGGCGGGGCCGCCGGAGACGACGTTCAGCCTCGGCTCGAAGTCTTGCCCGCGCATGGTGCGCAGGATGTTCTCGGTCCCGTAGCAGATGCCCTCGATGATGGCACGGAAGACGTGCCCCGGGGTGTGGCTCAGGGTCAGGCCCCACATCATGCCGCGCGCCAGGGGGTCGGTGTAGGGCGACCTGTTGCCCTGGAAGTAGTCGAGCACGATCAGCCCGTCCGAACCGATGGGCACGTCGCGCGCCAGCTCGGTCAGGACGTCGTAGGTGTCCACGCCGCGCTTCCTGGCCTCCGCGGCCGCGTCGCCCGCGAACTGGTTCTTGAACCAGGCGACGATCGAGCCGGTCGAGGTCTGACCGGCCTCGACGGTGTACTGGCCCGGGATCATGGCGTCCGTGTAGGCACCCCAGAATCCGGGGTCGTGGATGGGCTCGGAGGTCTGCCCGATCATGACGTGCGAGGAGCCCGTTATGAGCGCCATCTTCCCCGGCTCGACGACCCCGAGACCGATAGCCCCGACGTAGGCGTCCACGCCCCCCTCGGCCACCGGGCGTGCCGGCCTTCAGACCGAACTCTTCGGCGACCTCCTTGCGCAACTCCCCGGCCACCGTGCCGAGGTCCAGCACGTCCTTCGGGTACTTCTCGAGCAGGTCCCCGGCGTCCACCGCGTCGTAGAGGCTCTCCGGGTAGCCGCCTTCGTCGCGGTCGTAGTAGTACTTCGAGCTGGCCATGTTGATGGAGGAGGTCCACTCGCCGGTGAGGCGGTGTATCAGCCAGTCCCCGCAGTCGCAGATGTGCCTGGCGTTCTTGTAGATCTCCGGCTCGTTCTCCTTGATCCAGAGCGCCTTCGGAAGCCCCCACTCGGCGGAGACGGCGCCGTAGCCGTTGTACTTGAGGGCGTCGTTGCCGGTAGCGGCGATCCTGCCCGCCTGGTCGGAGGAGCGCACGTCCATCCACATGATGGCCGGCCGCAGGTGCCGGTCCTTCTCGTCCATCGCGAGGACGGTGCTGCTCATGGCGTCCACCGAGATGCCCACGATCTCCTCGACCGGGACGCCGCCCTCCTCGATCGCGCCCTTTACCGCCTCCACCGTGCGCGACCACCACTCGTCGGGGTCCTGCTCCGCCCAGCCCGGGCGCGGGTGCTTCAGCGTGAACTCCCGCTCGGTGAAGACGACCGGCGTCCCCTCGGTATCGAAGATGCCGACCCTAACGCCCCCGGTCCCGAAGTCTATGCCCATGAGGTAAGGACCATCGGCCATCACCGTCCTCCTTCCACTGTCCTGTCCACCGGGGCGTGTCGCGACGGCCTCCTCATTCATCCTCCCAGCCGAACTCTTCCCACATTTCGCGCGGGATCAGCTGGTCTATCCTGTCCAGGGTGTAGTCTGGGAGGTTCTCCTCGGGCTCCTCCGTCGAGCTCCTCGGCGGTGGTCTCGCCGGTCAGGACGACGGCGGAGGGCATCCCGGCGTCGAGCGCCATGCGGATCTCCGTGTAGAGCCGGTCCCCGCTCATCACGCACTCCTTCGCGTCGAGTCCGATGAGGTCCATGATGGTCTTTAGCATGATCGGGTCCGGCTTGCCGACGTTGACCTCGCACTTCGCCCCGGTGCACGCCTCTATCGCCCCGACGATCGCCGCCGCGTCCGGCTCGCCCCTGCCGCCGGGGAACGGGCAGTAGCGGTCCGGGTTGGTGGTGACGAGCATCGCGCGTCTTGTGGAACCAGATCGCGTCGAAGGCTATCTGGAGCTTGCGGTACTCGAAGCCGCGGTCGTAGCTGGCGATGACGATGTCTATCTCCTCCGGATCCTCGGACATCCTGATCCCGGCCTCCCGCAAAGCGATTCTTCAGCGGATCCTCGCTGATGGGGAAGACCGTGGCTTCCGGGTGGTTCTGTAAGAGCCACTGGGTCATGGTGACGACGGTGTTCACTATCTCGGAGGAAGGCGTCTCCAGGCCCAGCTTGCCAAGCTTCTCCGCGTACATCTCCGGGTCTTTCGTCGGGTTGTTCGAGAGGAAGACGACGCGCTTGCCGAGCTCGCGCAGCTTGAGGACCAGGCGCTCGGCGCCGGGAAGCAACTCGTCGCCCAGGTAGATGGTCCCGTCGAGATCGAAGACGTAGCCCTCGTAGAGCCTGTCTGGCGTCTCCGGCTCGCCAGAGGACTGGGCCTTGCTGCGCTCCGTCATGCGGCCTCCTCGGCTCATCCCCGATCGGCGCCTTCCGAGAGGCACCGTTCGGGGTCCCCCAAAGCCATCTCGACACCGCGGCCGGCACGACCGGCCGGCCGGATCGGCGATAACTCGTGCGCTTGGTCTGGGTGGTTTAGGTCTCTGTCGTCCTCGCGGCGTGGTAGCGGCGGTCGATCTCCTCCATCTTCTCGACCTTGGGTGCCGAACTTCCGCCCTGAAATTCCGAAGCGAGCCAGGCGTCCAGAACGGTCTTGGCGTTCTCGGGCCCGATCACGCGCCCGCCCATGGTCAGGACCTGGGCGTTGTTGGACTTGCGGGCCCTCTCTGCTGAGTAGACGTCGTGGCACTGCGCGGCGCGCACGCCGGGCACCTTGTTCGCCGTGATGCGACATCCCGAGTCCGGTGCCGCAACACAGGATGGCCCGGTCGTGCTCACCCCTGGCGACGGCCTCGGCTACCTCGACCGCCACGTCGGGATAATCGGCCGGGTCGTCCGGATCCGTGCCAAAATCCTTTACCTCGTAGCCGCTGTCACGCAGGTGCTGAGCCAGCACATCCTTGAGCCCGAAGGCCGCGTCGTCCGCCCCAATCGCTATGCTCGGCATGTTCTTGGTGACCTCCTCGTCTTACCGTTACCCGCCCGGGATGGTGCGGTAAACAGGCCCACGAAACCAGGCCCGATGCACTAGAGAACGTGCTCCCCCATGGAAAACCGCCGAACGACCACCGGGTACCCGCAAGTATCCGTTGTCAACGGTCCGGTCAATCTGCCCGAATGCAGCCCTCTACCCACCAGGGCAAGTTCTCATCCTGTCATCCCCTATCGGGGCAAGCGTAGCGGATCGGGCATAGCCTGTCAAACGTGCACGAACGGCAATTATGTGCACGGAGGTGTGGTCTGTGGTTCTGAGACCCGGCGAGGCCTTCGGGCGGAGCATGGTATTGGAATGCTAAACTGCGGAGGCGAAGAGAGGCTTACCTACGTTTTCGGGATCGGTATCAACACGCTTCAAGTTCCGGCATCCGGGTAGTCAGGGAGGAGGTACACAAGGTTGGCATCGCGGCGTCGCGTCCCGTTATCCGAGGACCAGTTCATGCTGGCCGAGGTGGCCCAACTCTACTACGTCAGGAACTTCACGCAGGAGCAGATAGCCAAGCGGATCGACACTTCGCGTTCCAACGTCTCGAGGATGCTCAAAGAGGCGCGCAAGCAGGGGATGGTCGAGGTAAGGATCCACTCACCGCTGCGGACCGTGCCCGAGTTGCAGGAGGAGCTCGTCTCGCGGCTAGGGCTGCGGGAGTGCCTGGTGCTGGCGGCCCTGGACCGGGACTCCGACGTCTTCGAGGCCACCGACACCGTCACCCAGGTCGCGGCGCTCGCGGCCCGCTACCTGCAGGAGAACATCGAGGCGGGCACCATCGTGGGGCTCGGCTGGGGGAGAAGCGTTCACCGCGTCGTCCACAACAGGTTCTTCCGCGAGAAGCGGGACGTTACCGTGGTGCAGGTTATGGGCAGCATCGGGGGCTCCATCCCCGAGTTCGACGGCATAGCCACGACCGCGCGCCTGGCGGAGGTGCTGCAGGCGAGCGCGCACTACCTGCACGCGCCCATGCTCGTCACCAATGCCGCGGTGCGGGACGGCTTGTTGCGCGATCCGCACATCCGCAAGACCCTCGAGGTGGCCGAGCAGACCGACACCATAGTGTCCTCCGTGGGCACCCCTGGCCGGGAGCACGGACAGTACCTCACGGGTTACCTGAGCGACGACGACCTCGAATACATCCGGGAGCAGGGGGCGGTTGGGGACATCTGCGGCGCCTATTTCGCGTCCGACGGCTCGCCGGTCCCACTCGAGATGAACGAACGTTCCATAGCCCTGGGGGCGGACCGGTTAGCCGACGTACCGAACCGCGTCGGGGTCAGCTCGGGACCGGAGAAGCCGGTCGCGAACATCGGGGCGGCGCGCTCGAGCCTGCTCAACGTCCTGATCACGGACGAAGACACGGCCGGCAGGATGATCGACATACTCGACGACGAACCCGCGGGGTCCGCCGCTCAAGGCGAAGCCCAGAGCGAAAAGAGCCCGGCCAAGAGCCGCGGCTGAGCGTGGGGATCTAGAGGCTGCCCTTCTCCTCGTACTCGGTTATCAAACCAACCTTGCGGGCCGACGGTGACGAGGTGTCGAACTCGTATCCGAGCCACAGTCCCACGATGCGATCCGCGAGCTCCGGGGCTATGACGCGCTCGCCCAGGCACAGCACCTGGCAATTGTTGGAGAGGATGGACCGTTCAATGGAGTAGGGGTCGTGGGCGACGGCGGCGCGTATGCCGCGCACCTTGTTGGCGGAGATGGCCTCCCCAAGGCCGGTCCCCCCGAAGAGCACGGCCCGGTCCGCCTCGCCCCTCGCGACCGCCTCGGCGGCCTTGATGCAGACGATCGGGTATTCCGTCTTGTCACTCTCGTCCGCCACGCCGAAATCCACGACGTCTTTCACGCGCGAATCCTCCCGCAGCTGGTCCCTGATGAAGTTCTTCAGGTTGACCCCCGCGTCGTCGGAGCCGACCGCGACCACGTACTGTCTGCCGTTCATCTCACCTGCTCCCCGTCGATAGGTCTCTCTCCAGGTTCTGTGGTTGCCTTGTACCCCGAATGGGTCTCTCGCTCACCGGGCGGCTTCCGCGCCGAGCCGCACGAACTCCACGTGTTGCCCTTACTGGTCGAGGACGTCGTCGATCAGCTGGCTGTGGGTGTAGCCCATGACGTCGTAGCCCTGGCCGCCCTCGCGGTGGGACAGGCCCCCGAACACCGGGAGCCGCGTCTCCCTCGCGGCGGGATCCGGTACTGGAACGGCGTCTCTTCGCCCACCTCGGTCACGGCCGGAAGCGCGGCCGCCCGGCACCCTTCAGCCGCGAGCCTCGTTCGGGAGGCCAACGAACCGGACGAGGCGGGAAGCGCCTTCGATCAGGTCCACTCTGGAAGAGGCGAGCGACAGGCGCACATACCCCTCACCGAGCTCGCCGAACGCGCCCCCGGGAGCGACGGCCACGTGCTCGTGCTCGATGAGGGAACGGGCGAGGTCCATCGAAGGCACCCCCGCCCCCGAGACGTCGGTCCACACGTAGAAGGCCCCCGAGGGCCGGCTGGAGGGTAGCCCCCCGCTATCGAGCACCCCGAGCAACTCGTCGCGCCGCGCCCGGTAGGCTTCGCGCATCTCCCGTACCACGTCTTGCGGGCCGGTTACGGCGGCCAGGGCCGCCATCTGGGCCGGGGTGTTGACGCACGAGATCACCGGCTCTTGCATCCCGGTGAGGAGCTTTGCCAGGTCGGGCGGGGCCACGAGGTAGCCCACCCGCCAGCCGGTCATCGCGTAGACCTTGGAGAAGGAGTAGATCGAGACCAGACGGTCTTCCGGCTCTGCCACCGCCCCCGCGCTTACGAACGTGTCGTCGAAGGAGATCTCGTCGTAGACCTCATCAGAGATGTACCACAACCCGTGCCGGCGGGCGAAGGCGAGCAACTCTCCGACGCGCTCGGGGGGCACGACAGCCCCGAGCGGGTTGGACGGGCTGTTGACGAGGATCGCCCGCGTCCGCGGGGTGACCAGGCGCTCGAGGTCTTCGACACGTGGCAGGAAGTCACCCTCCGCGATCCAGCGGGTAAGGGAGCACGCGCGCCCCGAGCAGGTGCGCGATCATGCGGAAGTTGGGCCAGGCCGGGTCGGGCAACAGCACCTCGTCGCCCGGTTCGAGCAGGGCGAGGAGCGTCAGGTGCAGCGCCTGGACGCCGCCCTGCGTGACCACCACCTGCTCCGGGGTCGCCTCGTAGCCGTTGCGCCGCGCGACCTTGTCCGCCAGCGCCTCGCGCAGCTCGGGCACCCCGGCGTTCGGGGCGTAGCGCGTTTGGCCCGCCCGAGCGGCCTCGTAGGCGGCCTCGACCACGTGCCCCGGGGTTGGAAAGTCGGGCTCGCCGACCTCGAGGTGGATGGCTTCAGGGTCGGCCCATGCAAGGTCCATGATCTCGCGGATGCGCGAGACGGGCATGGAACTCGCCACCAGCGAGGGTGACACTAGCCCGCTATCCGTTCGGCTTCTGGTCTCTTGAGGTCGCAACCTGTCCCCTCCCTCGCCCGCCGGCGCCGTATCGGGTCGCCCCGGTGCCAACCGTTGTCTTCTTCTCTGGAATGTCGCTCGTACCGCGACTTTCGCCGCAGATCAACGTCACCTATGATACAGGAACGTTTGGGCGTCTCGAACGGGGGAGTACCCGCATGAGCCAGGAAGCGCAGGGGGTAGAGCAGAGGGGCGTAGAGATCGTTCCCAAAGACGAGCAGACCTATGGTTTCTGGGATCTGTTCATCGTGTGGGGCGGGTTCTCCATCATCATGTCCAACTTTCTGCTCGGCGCGCTCGGGGTCGGCATCGGCATCGGCCCGGCCCTCGTTGCCCACACGATAGGCATCCTGATCGTCGCCGGCGTCGTGTGGCTGGGGACGCTGCTCGGCTCGGACCACGGGATCGCCGGGACCGTCGCCATGAGGTCCGCATTCGGCATAAACGGCCGGTACATCGCGTCCGTCGTGATGTTCATCGTCGGCGTCGGCTGGTTCGGGGTCCAGACGGGCATGGTGGGTTCGGCCGCGTACGAGATAGTCAGGGGCCTCGCCCCGCCGCTCGCGTTCACGCCGAGAGTGTGGATGGTGCTTACGGGCGTCCTGATGGCGTCGGTGGGGATCTTCGGCTACAGGGCCATCGTGTGGCTCAACCGCGTGGCGATACCCGGCTTGATCCTGCTCCTCGCGTGGCTGACGTACAAGCTGTTCACGGTCTACAGCGACGAGCTGAGCTCGTTCCAGGCCACGGGCGATACGACGTTCTTTGTCGTCATCAACCTGCTGCCGGCCGGGATGGCGGCGGCCCTGATCCTCGGCGCGGACTACGGCAGGTACGTCAAGTCCGAGCGGGCGGCCCTGGGTGCCCCGGTCAGCGTGATCGTCTTCTTCTTCGTCGTGGCGGCTCTCGGTGTAGTCTCGGCCGCCGTGGCGGGCAACTGGGACCCGGTACAGATCTTCGTCGACCTCGGCCTGGGCGTTTTCGGCCTGCTGATGCTCATCCTGGCAGCCTGGACCACGAACGTGTCCAACGTCTACGTGGCCAGCCTGGCCCTGTCAAACATGACCGGCTGGCTGCGCGTGCGTACGTCGATCATCGCGTCGGTCGTCGGCATACTCCTGGCCGTGGCCGGTATCTACTCGTTCCAGGGCCTGGTCAACTACCTGACCCTGATCACCGCCCTGCTCATCCCGACAACCGGCGTCCTGGTGGTGGACTATTTTGTCCGCAACCGACGGCGGATGCTGGTAGATGAGCTGTTCAAGCAGGAAGACTCGGCCTACTGGTACTACAGGGGATGGAACGTCCGCGCCGTCGTGGCCTGGGCGGCCGGCGCCGTCATCACCTTCCTGGTCCCCCAGTCCTGGGTGCCGGCCGTCTCGGCTATGGTGGTCTCTGGCGCCATCTACTACGTGTTGACGGCCAACACGCAGACCGCGGCGGCCAAGCGGCCAACGGAGGCCGCTTAGAGGTAGTGGTGGATCTCTTGTAGGCGAGCCTCCGGGTCAGCGGCTTCACTTGTACCGCGCCGCCCAGTCCACGCCCTGCCACGTCTGAAGTCTCACTGGGTCCAGCCGAAACAGCCAGCGGGGCTTGTCCAGGGTCGGCTCCAGGTACTTCGGGCCGTTCTCGCCCAGGTACCTGAGGCTCATGCGCTCGGCGATGGCGACCCACCGGCCGCCGACGTTCGGCTCCTCGACTAGGTTGGCGTTGCACTGCGCGACGACCTTGCGCTGTGCCCCCTCTTCGTCGACGGTGACCGCGCAACGAGGGTCGTCGGCCAGGTACCGGGCCCAGGCCGATTTTTCGCGCGGTATCACCCAGAAGGAGTCGCCGTCCCACTCGTGCCAGCAGGGCACCACGTAGGGCCAACCCTCGTCATCGAGGCAGGCCAGGCGCGTGATCTGCGGCTCCTCCAGGAATGCGGCAATCTCCTCCTCGTCCAGACGGCCGACCCGGCCGCGCCACCCCTCGTCGCTCATAGTAAAACCCCCTTCGGTTTCGCTACACGTTTGGCGGGACGCCGAGGTTCTCGAACTCCTGGTTCGCGCGCTGGATGTGCCGGTGCGCCCCCGACAGCAGGGACGGCCCGTGCCCCGGGTAGAGCCTCTCGAGGCCCAGGCTGTCCAGCTTGCGGACGGTCCCCGCGTACTCCTGGATGCTGCAGTCCCAGGTGCTCTGGATCAGGATCCTGCCCCTGGCGAACACCGTGTCGCCGCCGAAGAGCGCCGCGTCTTCGCCGTCCTCCCAGAGATAGCTGACGTGCCCCCTCGCATGGCCCGGCGTCTCGAGCACCCGCAGCCGCAAGTCGCCCACCTCGATCGTGTCGTTATCCGCGACCGACGAATCGACCGGGCATGCTTCGAACCGGAAGCCCTCGGGGTAGATGCCCGCGTCTATGGCCAACCTCAAACTGGTCTTCTCCAGGTCGCCCTGCTCGATCCAGGGCGCAGCCTCTCGCGCGCAGGTAACCTCGACGCCGCATCGGTCCCGAAAGAACCGGGCGCCGGCCGCGTGATCCCCATGGACGTGGGTCAGGAGCAGGCGCGTTACCCCGTCCATGGACACCCCGTCTCCTTCGATGTTGGCGACTATCCTCTCGGGCTCCACGCCGCTGCCGGCGTCGATCAGGGCGTGCTCCGCGCCACCGTCCAGGAGGAATACGTTGCAGTCCAGCGGGTGGCTCGTCAGGAAACCGAGCTCGCCGCTGCCGACCATCCTGACCCTCTCCGAGATCCGCACGCCAGGTTCTCCTCTCTTCCGATCCCCGCCGCCTATGCGTCCTGCCCGACCGAAACCTCGCGCCATCGAGACGTAGAACTCCGCGGCGCGCCCGACGTCCGCGACCGGCACCCACTCTTCCCTGGAGTGGGCCTGGGCGATAGAGCCGGGCCCGAAGACGATGCTCGGGATCCCCTTCAGTTGCTGCAGCTTGCTCGCGTCGCTGCCGTACGCGACCCCGTGCAACCGGTCCTCGAGGCCCATCGACGCCGCGACCCGCTGCGCCTGACGAACGACCGCGGATTCCGGCGCCGTGTCCAGCGGCCAGTCCAGGAGCAACCTCTCGACGTCGAAATCGACGTTCGAGTTCTCTGAGGCGTTCTCGCAGGGTGCTCTGGATGCCGTTGAGCACCTCGCCGGCGTCCTCGCCGGGGATGACCCTCCGGTCCACGTCGATCTCGCACTCCTCGGGAACGATGTTGATCTGGGTCCCGCCCCGGATCGCCGCCACGACGATCGTCGGCGGTCCGACCAGCGGGTGATCCAGGCCCGCAAGCCCGCCCTCGACGTCGTCCTTTATGATTCCGAGCACCTGCGCCATCTGGTAGATGGCGTTGTCGCCCTCGTGGGGGACGGAGCTGTGAGCCGCCTTTCCGTGGGTCCTGAGCCTGAACCTCGCGCACCCTTTGTGCGCCACCACTATCCCGAGATCGGTGGGTTCACCGACGACGGCCCCGGCCACGGACACGTCCGAGTCGACGAAGGCCAGTATCCCCTTGAAGGCGCGCTCTTCGTCCACGGAGGCGCACAGGACGATGTCGGCCGCCAGTTGCTCGGGATTCCTGGCGCATTCTTCTACGGCGTAGAGCATCGCCGCCAGCGATCCCTTCGTGTCGCAAGCCCCGCGGCCATAGAGCCGGTCGCCCGCGTAGGTCGGCTCCAGCGGGTTCTCCATGCTCCCCAAGGAGACCGTGTCCATGTGCGCCTCGAAGAGCAGGGCGTTCTCGGGCTTGCCCACGCGCAGCTCCGCTACTACGTTCTCCCGATCGGGGAACACCGACTGCCGGTGAGACGTCGAGACCGGCCATTCGGCACCTCTGCTCGACGTAGTCCGAGATCTCACGCTCTCCCCTGGCGTCTTCCCCGAAGAACGGGTTGACGCTCTGGATGCTTATCAGGTCTTCGAGGGCCTGCAGCGACGGATGCTTCTCGTCCAGCAAGCCTCCTCCTCTCGGTTCTTACCGGTCCGTTCAGCCGCGGGGCACGAGGGCCAGCGCCCGCACCGGGCTGCCGGTCCCGCCGGTGAGCTTGAGCGGCGCCACTATGAACAGCGCGCCCGTCGGCGGCAGCGAGACAAGGTTGGCCAGCTGCGTGACGCCGTACTTGCCCGCACCGAGAAGGTAATAGTGGACCGGGAACGGCGGGTCGAAGCCGCCCGCCGCCCCCGCGTCGATCCCGACGGTCTCCACCCCGACACCGACGAACGGCGATTCCTCGGCGATCCAGCGGGCGCACTCGGCGTCGAAGCCGGGAGATTGCGGCTGCCCGGACTGCGGCGTTGAGGAAGAGCTCGGCGTCGTGCGCCCGCGCGTCCCAGCCCGTGCGCAGCAGCAGCCAGCCGCCTTCGGGCAGCGGCCCGTGCTCGGCCTCGAACGCCCGGATATCCTCGATGGTGAGCAGGTAGTCGGGGTCCTCGGCGCTCTCGGCGGACCTGTCGATCACGACCGCCGGCGCGACGAGGTGGCGGGGCGGCACCTGCGCCACGTCGAGGCCGTCGCGGCCGGAGATCCAGTGAACCGGCGCGTCGAAGTGGGTGCCGACGTGCTCGCCGATCTCGAGCCAGTTCCACGCCCACGCGGGCCCGCGGTCGTCGTAGCGGCTGATCTCGTGCACCTTCAGGCCCGGCGTCTGCTCGAACTGATCCGGGAGCTGGATGACCGGGGTGCGCTCGTCGAGCGGCTGGGTCAGGTCCACGACCTCGACGCCGCCTCCGGCCAGCGCCTCGACGAGGGATGCGACGGGGTCTGGGGACATCATGGCTCCTCCTGCTCGTTCGTCGTGTGCTTCGTGAACGGGCGCCTAGTGGGCGCGGAACGCTTCCTCGAGCCACTCGGCCCGCACCTCCGGGTTGACCTTGGCGTCGATCACGAGCGGCCCATCGCGCCGCCCGAGCCAGGATTTGAGTGGCGTGAGATCCTCTCTGCTACGGACCGTGATGCCCTCACCCCCGGCGGCACGCCCCAGCGCGGCGAAGTCGGTGTCGGGGAATTGCGTGAGGTCCACCGGACGCCCCATGGGACCGAAGTGGTGCACCTCCGCGCCATAAGCCGCGTCGTTGTAGATCACGACGACCATCGGCAGGCGGTAACGGGCCGCCGTCTCGAGCTCGCTCAGGGCCATCAGAGCGCCGCCATCGCCCAGGGCCGCGACGGAGAGCCGGTCGGGTCTCGCTACCGCGGCGCCGATCCCGCTGGCAAGCCCGAGACCGATGGACTGGAAGGCTTGCGAGAAGACGAAACCCTGCTGGTCGGGCACCTCGAGGTACATCGCCGGGTAACCCATGAAATGCCCGGAGTCGGTGGAGACCGTGCGCTCCGCCGGCAGCCGTTCGTCGAGCGCGATGCTGAGCGTGCGCGGGTCGATGTACTGGTCGGTGCCCCGATCCTCGTAGGGCTCGTCGCGCCACCGCCGCGCGGCGAGCTCGTCCGCGAGGCCCTGGCGGCGGAAGCCTTCGCCGCGCAAGCCACGCCGCTGGAGTTCCTCGACCAGGGCCGTCGCGGTCTGGGCCGCGTCCCCGACCACGCCGACGTCGACGCGGTAGAGGGCCCCGATCGCCTCTTCGTCCAGATCCACCTGTGCCACACGGGCGGCGTCGGGGAAGAGTGCTGCCGTGGCACACGGTCCAGCGGTTCAACGAGGCGCCAAACGAGAGCACGAGGTCGGCCTCGCCTAACAGCTCGACGGCCAGCGGCGAAGAGAAGCCGCCGGCGATGCCCACGCAGTAAGGGTTCCCGGCGAAGAGCCCGTGCCCCACCGCGCTGGTCGTCAGCAGCGCCCCGACCCGATCTCCGAGCGCCTCCAGCGGCTCGCGCGCGCCGGCCAGGGCCGCGCCCCGCCCTGCCACGATGACCGGCCGATCCGCGGCGGCGAGCAGGTCCGCCACCTCGACGACCGAACGTTCCGCCGGGCGCGGCGCCTCCAGCGTCGGCCCGTCCGGGATGCCGGACGGGTCTCCGTCGAAGGACATCTCCACGAGGTCTATCGGGATGTTCAGCACAACCGGACGGCGCTCGACTCGGGCGCGCCGCAGCGCCCGCGCGGCGTCCTTGGCGGCCGTCTCAGCCCCGCGTACTCGCTCGGGGATAGCGCCGGCCGTCGCCGCGAGCGCGGCCTGATCTATCTTGAAATTCGACCACAGCGCCCCAGCCGGCGTGTCAGCCGCGAGCATGACCAGCGGCGTGCGGCTCTTGGCCGCCTCCGTCAGGCCGGTGAGCGTGTTCGTGAAGCCCGGCCCCTGGTGAACGGTGCACACCCCGACCTTCCCGCTGGCGCGCGCGTAGCCGTCGGCCATCATGACCGCGCCGCACTCGTGCCTGGAGGAGTAGAACGCCGCGCCAGCCGCGTGCAGCGCGTTCGTGACCGCGAAGTTGCCGCTGCCGACGAGCCCGAAGAACACCTCGATCCCCGCGCGCGGCCAGCGTCCGCCCGATCGCTTCAGAGACCAGCATCGCCCGCAGCCCTTCCGAACGCCTGTAGCCTTTCGATCACCACGCTATCCTCCCTGATACCGCTCGTTGGCCGATCTCCCACGAAGCTCCGTCCTTCCCGATGATAGTAGCGGAGGCCCACGCTTCGGGCGAGCGGACGTCGCGGACGCCTCGGAAATCCCGAGCGTCTCTGGCGAGAATCAGATTCGGCCGCCCGGCGTGCCTTCGCTGATGAGTTTGTAATTCCACATACTTATGCTCCATAATGCGATTACTTGCAGGACCAATACAGACAGGCCGCAAAGGGCGAATCCGCGCGTGACGGGTCGGGCCACAGAGGGCGTGAAGCAGATAGTCGTGGTCAACGAGTCGCTCGGACTGCCCAGAGGCAAGCTGGCAATTCAAGTGGCGCACGCGGCCGTGGCAGCGTTTATCGAAGCCGATGGGGAAGCGAAGCGGATGTGGCTGGCGAACGGGATGACCAAAGTGGTACTGGGTTGCCCGGATGCCGAGGAACTGGGGCAAATCGAAGCCGCCGCCAAGGAACGCGGCATTCCGGCTTGCCTGATCGCCGACGCTGGCAGAACCGTATTGCCCGCCGGAACAGTCACGTGCGTAGGTATCGGGCCGGCCTCGGGGAGAGCGCTGGACGAAATAACCGGGGGGTTGAAGCTCGTGCGGTGAAAGGGTAGCGCGGTGGTGCTCCTGCGAGCGGATCTTCAAGGAGGCTAGTCATGAAGCCGATGGATCGGGTAGCTCTCGGGGACGTGGAACTCGAGTACGAAGTCCTGGGAGCCGGAGAGCCCGTGGTGCTCGTCCACGCGGGCGTATGCGCCGACTGGTTCGTGCCCCTCCTGCAAGAGCCCGCCCTCACCGGCCGCTACCGTGTGCTCAACTACCATCGCGTCGGCTACGCGGGCAGCAGCCACCCGGGGGGTCCAGTCAGCATCCGGGATCAGGCAGCGCACTGCCGATCGCTGATGCGGCACGCCGCGATCGAACGAGCGCACCTCGTCGGCCACTCCAGCGGCGCGATGATCGCCCTCCAGTTGGCCCTCGATGCCCCGGGCATGGTGCAGACCCTCGCCCTGCTGGAGTCGGCGCGTCCGGCGAGGCCGAGCGAGACGGAAGCCGAGTTCGCCAGGACCGTCGTCCAACCCACCTTTCAACGCTACGGCGCGGGCGACAAGGCCGGGGCCGTCGACGCCTGGATGCGCGGGGTCTGCGGCCCGGACTACCACGACGAGCTGGAGCGGGCGCTGCCTGGCGCCTACGACCAGGCCGTGGCCGACGCGGACACCTTCCTCGGCCAGGAACTGCCCGCGGTGCGGGAGTGGTCGTTCGGCAGGGAAGACGCAAGCCGCATCACCCAGCCAGTCCTCGCCGTCCTGGGTGAGAAAACAGGAGAGGTAGCCGCCACCTTCGGCGAGCGGCGAAAGTTGCTGCTCGACTGGCTACCAAACGCCGAGGCTTTCGATCTCCCCGACGCGACCCATATGCTACACGTGCAGAACTCCCGCGGGATGGCCGAAGGACTGGCCGCCTTCTTCGCGCGTAATCACCCGTCCGGTTAGCCGTGTTCGGACGCGATCTCGGCTAGCAGCCTGACGAGCGCGCCGGGTGCCGACACCATCGGCCAGTGACCGGCGTCCATCTTGCGGACGGTCCAGGTCGGCTCCTCGCCCATCGCTGCGACATCGTCCGAGACCTCGAACGCGCAAGCAACGTAGGTCGCCCGCTGCTCCGCTAGCGGCCGGTTCAGGACGGCCGGTTCGGATACCGTGCGGCCCGGATGCCCGACGAGACGCTCCGCCAGCGACCGGGCCAGCTCGGCGGACAGATCCCGCTCGCGTGCCACCTCCTCGGCCGTCGGTGGCGGCCAGAGACCCCCGTTCGCGGCGATCTGGGCTAGCTCTTCCTCGCGCACATTCTCCGGGAAGGCGTCGAGCAGAGCCCTCCCGTCTACCGGAACGAACGCGTCCACGTACACGGTGTGCGACACGCATTCCGGCGCGCGGTCGGCGACCTGGCCGGCCACGATCCCCGAGTAGCTGTGCCCCACGACGACGGTGTACCGCAAGTCCCTCTCCTCGAGCACCGCCAGCACATCCTCGACGTGGGTCGCGAGGCCGATGTCCTCGATGTCCACCTCGTCGTCGGCCAGTCCCGAGAGCGTAACGGGGTAGACGCGGTGCCCGAGCGCGCGCAGCCCATGGGTCACCGGCTCCCAGACCCACTCACCCATCCAGGCGCCGGGGATCAGGACGAAGTCCACTTCGCTCTTCTTCGTTGCCAGAGCCGGGCCTCGCTAACCCTCGTCCTCCCCGAAATCGAAGCTCAGCCAGCGGTCGGGCCGGATCGTGAACAGCACAAGCTCGCCCGAAGGATGGTCAAGCTCCGACCGGACGAAGCCTTGGGCCGCCTCCTCGGGCAGGTACCGGCGGACGACGGCGAGCATCTGCTCCGCAGAAGGCGGACGGTCGGTCTCCGCGACGGTGCCCTCCACGGTGACGTACCTGTAAGGGAACTCCTCGCGCTGCACCGACAGGCTCAGCACCCCCACCCTCTCGATGAGCCCGGTCTTGCGGGCCCTGCGGCCCTGCGTTCCGGTGAAGAAGGTGAGATCCTCGCCGGGTTCGTACCCGTACCAGACCGGCACGGTAAGGGGCGGCCGCTCGTCATCGCTGGCGACGCTGAGCACCCCGATGTGCGGCTCAGCGAGAAAGTCCTGGCGCTCTTGCTCGGTCAAAGGTCTTGGCATGCGTGATCCTCCTCGGGTGTCCTTTGTGAGTATTACCTGGTCCGGGGCAGGGCTCAGTCTTCGAGCCACTCAGTGGCGAACCTGTCGCTGGCGTGTATGTCCACCTGACGCAGTCTTCCGGCGCCGAGGCGGCGGCTCTCGAGCTCGTTGGCATCGTCGGACATCGTGCCCTGATGGTCGGTCATGCCCTTCTCCGATCGTCGGTTCGTTCGCTCCTCTTCGAGCGCGTCGGGCTGTGACAGGTCTCCCTTGGGGAGTTCAGCGTGTCCGTCCTGTTTGAGGATCGGTCATTGAGTCGAGACGGTAGCGCCACCGGCGGCCCCACCCGGACGGGGTCCGTCGGTCGCGCGGTCGTCCGGCCCCTCGATGGGTATCTATGTCACGTGCTTCAGGTCGGCCGTGGCTCCTACCCGTACTGCGGGCGCCCGTCCGTACGGTAGACCTGGAAGATCACCCCGTTGGCGGTGGCGCGCGACTCGACCAGCTCGAGCGCCGTGTCCTGGCCGGTGTCGGGGAACAGCCGCCTGCCCTGGCCGACGACCACGGGGTAGGTGAGCAGGGTGATCTCGTCGACGAGGTCGTTGTCGAGCAGCAACCGGACCAGGCTGAGGCTACCGACCACCTGAAGCTCGCCCCCCGGCTTGGCCTTCAGCTCGCCGACGGCGGCCACGACGTCTCCGGGGAGGACGGTCGTGTCCGCCCATTGCGGGTCGGTGAGCGTGGTCGATGCCACGTACTTGGGCTTCGTGTTCAACGCCTCGCCGATGGGGTGGGCGCGCATCTCTGCGATTTCTCCCCAGGAGCCGGCGAAGATCTCGTAGGTCCTCCGGCCGAAGAGGAACGCGTCGGCGCGCTGGTAGACCTGGCCCGTCAAGGCCGCGGTCTCGCTATCGAAGTGCGGCATGGCCCATCCGCCGCGCTCGAACCCGCCGCTGCGGTCCTCCTCCGGCCCGCCGAGCCCCTGCATCACGCCGTCGACGGAGACGTTCGTGTTGGTCGTCAGCTTCATGGTCGCGGTTCCTTTCTCGTTGGTCGATTTCGTCGGTCATGGCACGGTCCGTGCCGCAAATCGCAGCGCGTGCCGATTTGGGGCCCCTATCGAGTCAGGAAGCCGTCAGCGCGGCCGACCTGCCACATGTGGCCGTCGGGGTCGGCGAAGGCGCCGGCGTATCCCCATCTCTGGTTCCCGGCTTCGACGACGATCTCGGCGCCGGCGTCCTGCGCGCGACGCATCAGCTCGTCGACTGCGGCATCGGTGGCCAGCCCGATCACGACCAGACACTCATGCGCATCCCGCGGCGATCGTTTGCGATCACCGATCACCCACCCGAAGCCGCGCGACGGAATCAGCATCACACGCAATCCGACGCTGATCTCGAACTGCAGGGGCTCGGGTAGCCCATCGTCACCCAACTCGCCCACTGCCGCGAACCCGAGGGCGGTGTAGAAGGCGTGCGATGCCAGACGATCCTTGATGGGTAGGCACACCGTTGCTCGGTCAAGCTTCACGATTCCTCCTCCGGACAGTGGTTCGCGCTGAACGACGACTTCGGTTCAGCTCGGTGCGATGTGCTGGTGGTCCAGCAGGATGCGGCCGTCGTCATCGAGTACGATCACGTCGTAGCCGCTCCCGGCGACGGTCCCGTCAGCGACGGCGACCATCTCCCATCCCAACCCGACGAGAGCGGGTGCCAGGAGCACGGCATCGCCCGCCGCCTGGAACGTGTATACGCCGGGCTCGACGAACATGGCGTACGCCTGGGTCACCCGACGTTCGATCTCGTCGTGGCCGCGCACCTCGAGACGAGGCACCGGGAATGCCAACGCGGTGGCCGCATCCCGCACCTCCTGGGGCGGGTCCACCAGTACCTGCGCACCAGTGGGCGCCCACAGGTCGGCGACCTGCCTGGACCGCGCTTGCGGGTCGGCTTCGGTCCAGAGCGCGAACCATCGCCTGGTGATCGAGTTGCTTCGTCATGGGGCCTCGTCCTTTCTCTCGTGGTGGTCTTTTTCGTTATGACCGCACCGAGGCGCGTATCTCATCGGTCGCAGCAGAGTCCGTGCTGCAGCTCATGCTGTGCCTTTCTCGAAGAAGGGCCGCACGTCGGCGATGTCGTAGTCGGCTACCGACGCCGAGAGTATTGCCGCGCCTTGCTCGTTGCTGGGGCCGCTGCCGCGAGCCGTTTCGAGGGCCGCTTGCGACTCCCAGCGCTCGAAGATGTTGACGCGGCCCGGGTCGATCAGGTCGGCGGTGATGGCGAAGTCGAGGCAGCCAGCTGTCTCGCGTGCCCATTCGACGATGCTCACTCAGCCCGCGAGGTAGGACTCGCGCTGCTGGGGCTCGACGGTGATGTGTCCTGCAACGATGACCATGGGTGCGCTCCTCTTCTGCCGCCTTCGAGTGGGACTGTCCGATTTTGGGTGTTCAGGCTCGCGGGATGTCCTTGCCGGTCGGTCGGTACTCGACCAGGAGCACCCGACCGTCTAGGACGCGGTGGTCGACCACCCGCGCCGCTCCCTTTTGTTGGTGCGGACCACCCTTCTCTCCAGGTCCGGCGTTCAAGGTCGTCCTCCTGGGTAGGCTTTTCAATCGTCGATCGCCTGGTAGGCCGAGGTCCAGAAGTCGAGATCTATGCCAGGCGAGGGGAAGCCGGCCAGGCGCTGGGTCATCAGGATGCCGACCATGTCCTCCTCGGGGTCCGAGTGCCCGGAGGTGCCGTAGCCGCCGTCCCAACCGAAGCGTCCCGGGGTCGATGCCAGATCGGTGCGCTTGATGACCACGGACATGCCGAACCCCCAGCTGCTGCTGTCCCCGAAAAAGATGCCAGCCCCCGCTCTCTGCTCGGGCGTGAGATGGTCGGCGGTCATAAGCTCGACCGACGGCCTGGACAGGATGCGTTCGTTGCCGCACTTGCCCTTGCCCAGCAGCATCCGGCAGAAGATCAGGTAATCGTCGACGGTCGAGACCAGCCCTCCGCCGCAAGACTCGAAGATGGGAGGACGGCTCCACCGGCCGTCGTTGGCGTCGTCGTAGAGCCCTAGCGCCCCGGTCTCGGGATCGGCCACGTAACAGCTAGCCAGCCGGCTCAGCTTCTCGGTCGGCACGTGAAAGCCTGTGTCCGTCATCCCGAGCGGCCCGAAGATGCGCTCGCGGAAGAACGCCTCCAGCGGCTGGCCTGTGGCACGAGAGATCAGGACGCCCAACGCTTCGGACCCCGTGTCGTACATCCACCGCTCGCCAGGATGGTGGATCAGGGGCAAGCCTCCGAGGCGCGCCATCCACTCCTCGGGCGGGAGCGAGGGCGGGTCCGGGCCTGGGGCGACCCCCGCCTCGTCCATCGCCGCCTGGATCGGGTAGCTTCCGGTGGGCGCCATCACCGCCCCGATCCCCAACCGCAACGTCAGCAGGTCACGCAGCGTGATGGGACGCTTCGCCGGCACGGTGTCGTCGATCGCGGAATCGATCGAGCGCAGGACCCTGCGGTTTGCCAGCTCGGGCAGCAAGGGGTCCACGGGATCGTCCAGCCGCAACACGCACTCTTCGACCAGAATCATCGCCGCCGCGGCGGCTATCGGCTTGGTCATGGAGGCGATGCGGAAGATCGT
Source organism: uncultured Rubrobacteraceae bacterium (assembly GCA_963769655.1). Classification (GTDB taxonomy): domain Bacteria; phylum Actinomycetota; class Rubrobacteria; order Rubrobacterales; family Rubrobacteraceae; genus CAVYMT01. The sequence goes on from CAVYMT010000013.1 coordinate 53,836, forward strand.
GTCCCGGCGCATCGGATCGCCGCCGAACGCCTTCGCGCCGATGGCGTCCACGTGAACCGCGCCCCGCCGGCCGACCAGCGTGACGAGCCCTGGAACCTCGCCCCGCTCCACGTGCCCGGCCATCACGTCGCGCATGCGGTCGAGCCGCGCCTTCGACAGACCTCCGGTGTCCGTCACCCTTCCTCCTTCTCGCCTCAACCGACCCTACTCCCGCCGACGAGACGCCTATCCGCCGTCTCGAGGTTCGTCGGCGAACGACTGACCCCTGTCGGCCAAGGCGCCGCGGAGTATCCTCAGCGCCTTGGGCCCCATGCCGTGCAGCCGTAGGACCTCGGCCTCGCTAACCGCGGTGAACTGTTCGAGCCGCGTGTATCCCGCCCCCGCGAGCGCCCGCCGCGCCGGCTTGCCCAGCCCGACCGGAAGGTCGCTCTCGGAAGGCGGTTCGTCTCCCGGCGTGGGCTCGTCGAGGAAAGGCGTGACGACGGGGACCAGAAGCGGCGAAGCGAAGCTGTCGTAGTGCGTGGTGCCCGGCAGGATGGCCAGCTGGGAGGCCGGTATCGCCGAGCCGTCCCGGCCGGGGTCTCGCCTGCCGCCGCCTAGCAGCCCGTAGAACTCCGCCGCGTGCGCGGGCGGAAACCCGTCGGCGTCTCCGGCCACGACCATGGTCGGGGCCCGGACGGATGCCACCTCCCCAGACCAGTCGTAGTCCTGCCGGGCAGACTCGCCCACCTTCTCACACAGGACCGGCCAGTCCTCCGGCCTCGGCGCAGCGGCGGCGTAGGCCTCGTACAGCGGCGACTGCTTCATCGGCTCGGCGGCCTCGCGGCCCATCTCGTCCAGGATCGCGAGGATCTCCGGGTACCACCCGTCGCGCCTGAAGGGGAAGGAGATGACCACGAGCCTGCGGACGACCCCGGGGTGCCGAACGGCGGTCTGCAAGGCCACGCCGCCGCCCATCGAGTAGCCCATAACGTCGGCCCTCCCGAGGCCGAGGTGACGGATCAGGGCGGCAACGTCGTCGGCCATCGACTCGATGCTCAAAGGACGGTCTATGTCGGCCGAGCGCCCGTGGGCCTGCAGGTCCGCCGCGATAACCCGCCGGCCCTCCGCGAGCGTCGGCAGGATGTCCGCGAACATCTGCGTGGTGCCGAAGGAGCCGTGCAGCAGGACCAGGGGGCGGCCGTAGCCGTGGACCTCGTAGTACATCTTGAGGCCGTTGACGGAAGCGTAGTTGCCCTCGGTCATGGCGTTCTGCTCCTTTGGGTTGGATCCGCGTTCGCGGTGGATTCTCCTGCTCGACGCTAGTCGACCAGCGCGCCGCAGCTGACGTTGATCGTGGCCGCTGTCATGGTGCGGGCCCTGTCGGAGGCGGCGAACGCGGCCGCGTGGCCCACGTCTTGGAGGGTCGCCGTCCGCCCGAGCATCGTCTCCTTCTCCATCCCTTCGACTATCGCCTCGCGCCCGTCGAACTCGGGGAGGGACTCCGGGATGCCGCCCGTGCGCAGGGTCACCACACGCACGCCGTGCCGCCCGAGCTCGGCGGAGAGCTGCCGCCGCATAGACTCGACCGCCTCGAACGCGACCTGGGTGCCCCCGATGTAGTAGTCGCGCGCCGGGTCGCCCGACCCGCCGAAAGCCAGGATCACGCCGGATCCCTGCCCGATCATGTGCCGCGCCGCCGCCCGCGAGGTCAGGAACATCGTCCTGACGGAGCTCAGGATCGGCCGCGCAAAGTCTTCGTACTCCATCTCGGACAGCGGGGTCCCGTGCACGTCGTCGTGCGAGATGACGTTGAAGGAGACATCTACGCTCCCGGCCTCCTCGGCCACAAAGTCCACGTACCGGTCGACGGCCTCCTCGTCCAGCGCGTCGACCTGCGCGACCTCGACCCTTCCCCCCTCGGAGCGGATCCCCGCGGCCACCGTTTCGAGCCCCGCAAGGGTGCGCCCCGCGAGGAAGACCCTGGCCCCCTCGCTGGCGAACGCGCGGGCGGCCGCCCCGCCGATGGAACCTCCACCACCGTAGATCACCGCGTTCTTGCCCTCGAGCAACATCCCGTACCCCTTCTTCCGCCAGCCTCTCACCCTCTGATCCCAGCATACGATAGTAGTCCTAAAACACAACTGATAAATTCTAGAGAACAAACAAATACGCCCGCATCGTGCCTCGCCGTGGTCTGGACGGAGACTGATGGCAGCGGCGGGCGTCGGTACAATGCGCGTGCCAGCACGCTAACGGAGAGGCTACCCGAAGATCCGCTGCCTGGAGACAACATCTTGTCTGCCGGCTTTCCCCCTGGGGGAGGCGTGACCGTGGACGGTAGCGCCGGCCGGGTGACCGGGCCGGAGACGCTGGCGTTGATGGTCCGCACGCCCGACCAGCCCGGCGTGTTGCACGCGCTCACGAGGGTCATCTTCGAGCACCGGGCCAACATCACCTACGTCGACATAGCCGAGCAGCGGGAAGATGGCTCGACCGTCTACTTCGAGTTGGAAGGTATCGACGAGATGACGGGGACGGCCGAGACGCTGATGGCCGACCTGATGGCGCTGCCCATGGTCCGGACCGTCGAGCGAGCGCCTTCGTTCTCCAAGGTTTACGGGAAGCGGATCATCGTCGTCGGGGGCGGGGCGCAGGTGGGCCAGGTGGTGGTGGGCGCGGTCGCCGAGGCCGACCGTCACAACATCCGGGGGGAGAAGATCTCCGTCGACACCATCCCGCTCGTGGGCGAGGAAGACCTGGCCGCCGCCACGAGGGCCGTTGCCCGCCTCCCGCGCGCGGTGGCGCTGGTCCTGGCCGGCGCCCTCATGGGCGGCGACGTCGCCCGGGCGGTCTACGAGATCCGGGAGAAAGGCATCATCGTGCTCTCGCTGAACATGCCGGGCAGCGTCCCCGAGGCCGCCGACCTCGTCGTAAGCGATCCGGTCCAGTGCGGGGTCATGGCCGTCATGGCCGTCTCGTCCTCGGCCCGCTTCGACATCGAACGCCAGCGCGGCAAACGCTACTGAAGCGTTCGAGTCTTGCGCGCCGGCGGGCCGGGCAAGCCTATGGTTTAGTCGGTGAACCGGACCTCGAACGAGGCGGCCTCTGCTGGCCCGACCGCGAAGCGCAACAATCGTTCGCCTTCCCCTGCCAGGGCGTCGCGGTCTACGGCGACCAGGGGCTCGAACGGCCGGATCACGAGCGACGACTTGCCGCGACCCTGCTCTGTCCTCCAGGTGCCGCCGACGAAGCCGTCGATGAGGAAGGTGCCAACGGAGCCCATGCCGTTGCCGGCGTTGAGCCGCTGGCGGTGTTCGTCGCTGACGATGCGGGTCCGGTCGTCGTGCGAGAGCAACGCGTTGTCGAAGCGGGGCAAGAAGCGGGGCGGCGCGGGGATATCGGGGTCCGGTAACGGAGCATCGGGCACGTCGAACAGCTCCCGGTCCTGCTCGTCGCGGAAGGTTCGCAGGCGCGGCTTCAGACGCTCGACGACCTCCCGCAGGCCGGTCAACCTGGACCACGTCCGGATGTCCGCGACGGTTGCCGGGCCGAACGCGGCCAGGTAGCGCAGGATCGCCTCGTCCGGCGAAGGGTCGGGGTCGAGGGGTTGGCCGATCCAGGCCTCGGCCGTGGTCCAGGTGGCCTGTCCGCTCTCCCCCCAGACCCCACGAGGCGGCACCTGCACCAGCGCCTCCAGAAAGGTAGAAGCGTAGGCGAGGGAGGCGGGATCGCGGTCGGGCCACCTCTCCCGGAGGAGCCCGCTGAGTTCGGCGCGGGTGCGGGGCCGATCCTGCAGCAATGCCCGACCGGCAGCCGTGAGCGCCCCGAGGTCCACGCCCACGAGATGCTTTGCGAAGGGGCTGCCGGCGTAGGCGCGGGCCAGGACGGGCTGCATTACGGGTCGCAGCCTCAGGAGGTCTCGGGCGGTGACCAGGTGGATGGTCGCGCGCATCAGCGGGGCGCGCACCGCGCGGCGCTCCAGGATCAGGGCGGCCAGCTCCGCGGCGTCGAAGCCTTCGAGCCGCGTCCACAGGCCGAAGTACGGATCATCAGGTTCCTGGGCCTGCATGCCGACCAGGCGTTCGATGGCGTCGTAGGCGGATGAGCGCGACCGGCGTAGCAGCATCTGCCGCTCGAGCAGCGCGCGGTTGAGCGCACGCCGCCCGAGAACCTCTGTCGTCACCGGAGCCCCCGGAAGAACTCGCGGATGTCCCCCGCCAGCAGCTCCGGCTCTTCCATGGCGGCGAAGTGTCCGCCGCGGGGCATCTCGGTCCATCGCCGGACGTCGAAAAAGCGCTCGGCCATCTCGCGCGGAGGGGGGTTGTCCTTCGGGAAGAGCGCCAGGCCAACCGGTGCTTCGAGACGCGGCTCCGGCTCCGACCACGAATGCATCCCCTCGTAGTAGCCGCGGATGGAAGAGTTGATCGTCTGGGTCACCCAGTAGATCGTGACGTTGGTGAGCAGCTCATCCTTGGAAAAGCTCCGCTCCACATCGCCTTCGCAGTCGCTCCAGGTCCGGAACTTCTCCACGATCCAGGCGGCCAGCCCCGCGGGCGAATCGTTGAGGCCGTAGCCCAGGGTCTGCGGCTTGGTGCCCTGGATCATGATGTACCCGCCCTCCTCGAACGACCACTGCTCGAGGCTGTTCGCGTACCCTTGCTCGGCCTCGGAGAAGGTCGAAGGATCCAGTTGCATCACCTTGTCGTAGCCGATGTCGGTGAGGTGGACGCCGACGACCGACTCCGGGTGCGAGCGCGCCAGGGCCTGAGAGATCGGGCTTCCGGTGTCCCCGCCGTGCGCGCCGTAGCGCTCGTAGCCGAGGACCTCGGTCATCAGCGAGTAGAACAACGCCACGTCTTGCGTCAGGTACCGTCCCCGCTCGCGCGGACGGTCCGAGAAGCCGAAACCCGGCAGCGACGGCACGACCACGTCGAAGGCGTCGGCCGGGTCCCCGCCGAAGCGCTCCGGGTCGGTGAGCATCGGAACGATCTTGTGCATCCGGTAGAACGAGTCGGGCCAGCCGTGCAGGAGCAGGATCGGCATGGGATCGGGCCCCCTTCCGCGCTCGTGGACGAAGTGGATGTCCGTCCCGTCGAGGCCGACCTTGTAGTGCGCGAACTCGTTTAGCTTCGCCTCCTGAGCCCTCCAGTCGAACCCGTCCCTCCAGTAATCCGTCAGCGCCTTGAGGTACCCGAGGTTCGTGCCGTAGTCCCAGCCCGCGTCCTCTACCTCGTCCGTCCAGCGCGTGCGCGCCAGACGCCCGCGCAGGTCGTCCAGGTCGTCTTGCGGAACGTCGATCTCGAACGGCCGGATCCCGGCGTCGGGGCATGAAGCGTCGGTCATGATCTCCCCTCGATGTGTCGTGAGCCTGTGCGTTCCAGGGTCGATCACCCCGTCTGCTGAACGGACCAACCGTTGCCGTCCGGGTCGCTGAAGAAGACGAACAGGCCACCCGGCAGGTCCTGGACCTCGCTGACCTCCACGCCCCGCTCGACGAGCTCCGCCCGCGCGGCCTGTATGTCCGAGACGACCAGCTGAACGCCCTGCGCCGCGCCAGGCCGCGAGTCCACGATCCCTTTGCCTATGGCGATGGAGCAGGCAGATCCGGGAGGCGTCAACTGCACGAAGCGGAGATCGTCGCTCAACCTGTGATCGTGGTCCGCGTTGAACCCGACTTTCTCCGTGTAGAACGCCTTCGCGCGATCCACGTCGGTGACGGGAATGGCCACCAACTCGAGCTTCCAGTCCATGATGCTCCTCTCTCTCGCTTCGTTCCGAACCTTTCTCACGGAACGAACTGTTCTGTTCCAGATTATATCAGAACGGAATGATTTGTTCCACGGTATAATGGCCCGTATGGACACGAAAAACGAAGAAAAATCCGTCCCGTTGAGCGGCCGTCGGGCGGAGGCCGCCCGCAACGACGGAAGGATCCTCGACGCGGCGCGGGAGGTGTTCACGGCGGATCCTGGCGCCCCGATCTCGGCCGTGGCGCGGAGGGCCGGGGTGGGCATCAGCGCGCTCTACCGGCGCTACGAGAGCAAAGAGGTCCTGCTTCAGCGGCTCTGCTCGGACGGTTTACGGGTCTACATCGCCGCCGTCGAGGACGCGTTGGCCGACGAGGGTGATCCGTGGGAGGCCTTCACGAGGTTCATGCGCCGCGTCGTGGACGCCGACACCCACTCGCTCACGTTGCGCCTGGCCGGGACGTTCACCCCGACCGAACAACTGTACCGCGACGGACGGAGGGCGCGCGAACTCAACCTGCGGTTCTTCGAGCGCATGACGGAGGTGGGCGCGATACGGCCCGATCTGGTGTTCGACGATATCTCTCTATTGCTCGAACAACTCGCCGCCGTTCGCATAGCGGACGAGGAGAGGACCCGTCAGCTTCGCCGCCGTTACCTGGCGCTCTCCCTCGAAGCCCTTCGCGCTCCGTCGGACTCCCCGCTGCCGGGACCGCCGCCGAGCTGGGAGGAGATCGGCGGGCGCTGGGACACCTAGCGCCCCCGCGTGAAGATCGTCTAGAAGGTTGTTATCTGATAGCCCTGCGCGACGAGCTTTCTCAGGCTCTGGTGTCCCCGGTACTCGGTGAGCAGGGGCACGCCTGCGGCCTCTACCTCATCGCCGGCCTCCTTGAACTTGTAGGCGGCTGTGAGGGTGTTGGCCGTCCGCACCCGGTCCGCGTGGGTCTCGGTTTCTGTCAGGACGACGATCGCCGCCTTATCTCCAAGTTCGCAACCCTTCTAGCAACCGGTTCTACACCATGACCCACGATAGCAAGTCGACCAACCGCTCGGTCGTAGTGCCGAAGCAGTGGTCGATGCACCCTCGAAGAAGCCGGCGTCGACCGGCCCAACTACGGTGAGGTGCTGGTCTTGTTCGGCGCGCACACGATCCAGGAGGCCCTGGGGTTAAGGAACTCTTGGGTTGCCAGAAAGCCGCCTCACCCCTATCCTTTGCAAGTCCACAGGCCTAAAGTATGCGGAGCTTGCGGCGCGCGCGGGCTGCCCTCGCGAGCTCCCGTAGCACCTCCTCCGTAGTCTCCCACCCTACGCACGAGTCGGTGATGCTCTGACCGTAGACCAACGATGACGCGTCGGCGGTGTCCTGGCTACCCTCGACAAGAAAGCTCTCCAGCATGACGCCGACAACGCCGCTCTCGCCTCGGGCCACCCCGTCGGCGACCTCGCCGGTCACCAGCGGCTGACGCCGGTAGTCCTTACTACTGTTGCCGTGGCTGGCGTCCACCATCACCCGCGGCGGTACGCCCGCCCCGCGGAGAAGGGAGAGTGCCTCGCCCACGCTGCGGGCATCGTAGTTCGTGTTGTCCTTACCACCGCGCAGGATCAAGTGGCAGTCCGGGTTGCCACGCGTCGCTACGATCGCGGCGAGGCCCTGCTCTGTGACGCCCAAGAACCGATGCGGGCTGGCGGAGGCCCGCACGGCGTCGATGGCGACCTGCACGCCGCCGTCGGTACCGTTCTTGAAGCCGATCGGCATGGAGAGTCCGGAGGCGAGCTGACGGTGCACCTGGCTCTCGGTCGTGCGCGCGCCGATGGCTCCCCATGAGACGGCGTCGGCGAAGAACTGGGGCGAGATGGGATCCAGAAACTCGCATCCGGCCGGCACCCCAAGCTCCGCCAACTCGAGCAGCAGCCCGCGCGCCGAACGCAGCCCGTCATTGACGGCGAAGCTGCCGTCGAGGTAGGGGTCGTTGATCAAGCCCTTCCATCCTACGGTCGTCCGAGGTTTCTCGAAGTAGACGCGCATGACGACGCAAAGGTCATCCTCCAAGCCCTTTGCCAGCGACCGAAGGCGGCTAGCGTATTCGAGGGCGGCGGCCGGATCATGCACCGAGCACGGGCCGACCACCACGACGAGCCGGTCGTCCAGCCCGTCCAGAACATGTTTGACCTCCTCGCGCGCCCTGCTGACCGTTTGTGAGGCCGTCCCCGAGAGCGGCAGCTCTTCTAACAAGATCGCCGGTGGCACCAGAGGACGGATGTCTTCGACACGCAGGTTTCCGGTCTTTCGAGGCGCGAGCTCCCCTCCGGCCACGTTCAGCACACCCGGCATGCTCTCGAGCTGTTCCTGCAAACCGGGGACGGCACGACCACCCACGTCGACGACGGTGCCTCCCATACCCTCCAAAACATCCGCCTGTAGGCCGGCCTCTAGGGCCCGATCTCGTACGGCCTCGGCCATCTCCCGCGACCCGCCGAAACGCATCATCACGATCACCGGCGCCCCCTACCGCCCATTGTGCAGCTAGGGGGCGCCAGCGAAACGTCGAAGGTCATAACGATCAAGTACTTTTCACTTTCCAAATGCTCTCCTCTCTACCTCGAGATCCTCGTGGGCCTGCGAGCGGAACGTTGATGTCACGGACGCGTCCGGCCACGGTTCTCTGTTGCTTGCGTCCTCGACGCGTTCGTGCCGCCTGATGTCGGGCGACCGACGGGCAGACCGGGCTAGAGGTTCTTCGCCCGCGATAGAACTTCGCCCGTGCGCTCGATCGCTCTGGAGATGTTCTCGCGCGAGTTGGCGTAGGAGAACCTCAGGTGTCCTTCGCCGTGGCGCCCGAACGCCGTCCCGGAGAGGCAGGCGACGCCGGCCTCCTCGAGCAGCAGGTCGGCCAGATCGTCGGCATCGTGGCCCGTGCCGGTGACGCGCGGGAAGACGTAGAAGGCACCCCTGGGGGTTGCGCACTCGACGCCCGGCAGATCGTTGAGGCCGGAGACGATCAGGTCGCGGCGGGCGCGGAACTCCGCGAGCATGCGATCCACGCTCTCCTGCGGGCCGGTGATGGCCTCGAGCCCCGCGTGCTGGGCCACCGCGCTCGCGCAGGAGTTCGAGTTCACCTGCAGCTTGGTCACCTCCTCGGCCAGGGCATGGGGCATCACGCCGTAGCCGAGACGCCAGCCGGTCATCGCGTAGGTCTTGGAGAAGCCGTCGAGGATGATGGTGCGCTCGTCGGGGCCAAGGCCGGGCTCAGAGGCGATGGAGGCGAAGGCGCCGTCGTAGATCAGGCGCCCGTAGATCTCGTCCGAGAGGACCGATACGTCCGGACGGTCGCGCAGGATGTCGGCGAGCGCCGGAGACGTCCTCGGGGGTGAACACGCCGCCGGTCGGGTTGGCGGGGGAGTTGAGGATCACCAGCCTCGTCTTCTCGCTCAGTTTCGCGCGGAACTCGTCGAGGTCGAAGCGGAAGTCGTTCTCCTGGCGCAGCGGGACGAAGACGGACCGGCCGCCGACGAAATCGACCATGGACTCGTAGATCGGGAAGGCGGGGTTGGGCATCAGAACCTCGTCGCCGCCCTCGACAAGCGCGAGGATGGCGAAGAACATGATCGGCTTGCCGCCAGGCGTGACGACCACCTGCGCCGGGTCGACGGGGACGTCGCGGCTGCGCGCGACGTCGTCGGCGATCGCCTCGCGCAGCTCGGGGATGCCGGCCGTGGGGGTGTAGTGGGTCTGCCCGTCGCGCAGCGCCCGGCAGCCGGCCTCGACCACGTTCTCCGGCGTGTCGAAGTCGGGCTCCCCGATCTCGAGGTGGACGATCTCGCGTCCCTGCGCTCCAGCGCCTTGGCCTTTGCCAGCACCGAGAACGCCGTCTCGGTCCCGAGCCGTCCCATCCGCTCCGCCAGCCTCACCCGGTTCCTCCTTGCTAGTTCCCGAAGCCTCCCATTACATCACAGAAGGGGGATGTCCCCGCGCACCGTGCAAGCTACCCATAGAGCCCGCGACAGGATACGGACCGGCACGAACCTCGAAGGTATGGAACGGGGGCCGGTCCGCCGGTTCCGTCCGGACGGTCTTGGGCGAGGCGCTCCCCAGCCCGCCTGCCTATCCGGAGTCCGAGGGCTCCCAGAGCTGGACGGGGTTGCCCTCGAGGTCGGCCAACGAGGCGAAGCGCCCGTTCGGATAAACCTCCGGGTCGGGTTGGACGTCGATGCCGGCGCGTCTCAGTTGGTCGATCATGGCATCCAGGTTGCGAACGCGGAAGTTTATGGACCAGCGCTGCTCGGGTCTCCCGAGGTATTCCGAACTCTCCGGGAAAGCCGCCAAGACCGTCGGACCCGCTTCCTGGTACCATACCGGCCCGTCGTAGGTCTCGGGCGGCGGTCGGACGCCCAGGTGTGCCTCGTACCATCCCTGCAGCGCCGCAGGGTCCGCAGCGCGAAAGAACACCCCGCCAATGCCCGTCACCCGTTCCAAGAAAAACCCCCGATGCCTCGTATGTACCAAAGTCTACGTGGGGTGCGGCCGATTCCCAATCCCCGGTCTTCGCCGCCCCGCGTCCGGGCACCGTCGAAACCGCTGTTAGGATGGACCAGGGAACCACGCGACCGCCGGAGGGAGACGCCCTTGAGGGATCTGACAGAGCAGACCATCCTGGTTACCGGCGCAACCGACGGTCTGGGCAGGCTCGTGGCCCGAAGGCTTGCCGCCGCGGGCGTCACCGTTCTCGTCCACGGTCGCAGCCGCGAACGCTGCCAAGCAACTTTGGAGGAGATCCGGACCGAGACCGGCAACGAGCATGCAGGCTTCTACCTCGCGGACCTGGGCTCTCTGGAACAGGTGCGCTCCCTGGCGGAACAGGTCGTCGCCGATCAGGGCCGGCTGGACGCGCTGGTCAACAACGCGGGCGTTATCTCCCAGGAGCGGCGCCTCAGCGAGGACGGCCACGAGCTGACCTTCGCCGTCAACTACCTGTCGCATTTCCTGCTCACGAGGTTGCTCTTGCCGCTGCTGGACGACTCCGCCCCGTCCCGCGTCGTCAACGTCGCCTCCGTGGGCCAGAGCCCGGTGGGCTTCGACGACGTCATGCTCGAGCGGGGCTACGACGCCATGCGGGCGTACTCCCAGAGCAAGCTCGCCCAGATCCTGTTCACCTTCGAGCTCGCCGCGCGCCTCGACAGCACGGACGTCACGGCCAACGCCCTGCACCCAGCGAGCCTCATGGACACCAAGATGGTCCGCGACGCCTTCGGCTACAACATGAGCACCGTCGAGGAGGGCGCCGAGGCCACGCTCCGCCTCGTCGCCTCGCCGGAACTCGAGGGCGTGTCCGGCCGTTACTTCGACGGTACGCGCGAGTCGCGGCCGAACACCCAGGCCGACGATCCCGCGGCGCGGAGGCGGCTCTGGGACCTGAGCGAGGAGCTCTGCGGGCCGCTGCTCGACCCCATCCGGTAGCGAAGGCTGGCGGGGACGCGCCTCCGGATCGGCGGTTTGCGCCGGTTCGTCTCCGTTACTACCATGGACCTGGCCGTCGAACGCATAGGAGGCGCCGCATGGCTTCTGCCCTGATCCTCGTGCTGTACTACGGGCTCGTGCCGCTCGCCGCGACGGTCGTGGCCTACGTGGTCATCAAGAAGAGCTACTCGGGGGACGGCGAGCGATGATCTTCGCCGCCGGGGTCTTTGTCAGCTTCCTGGTCTACCTCGTTATAGGCACCATCGTCGGCCGGCGGGTCAAGAGCCAGTCGGACTACTACGTCGCCGGACGTTCGGCCCCGACCCTCCTGGTCTCCGGCACGCTCGTGGCCTCGTTCATCAGCACGGTGGCGTTTCTTGGCGAGGTCGGCTTCGCCTACGACGGATACGCGGTCCTGATGCTCGTGCTGACGCCCCTCAACGCCTCGGGTTACGTGCTCGGCGTCCTGCTCTTCGGGCGCTACCTCAGGCGCTCGGAGGTCCTCACGGTCCCCGAGTTCTTCGGCAAGCGCTTCGATTCGCGGGCGCTCCAGGCCGTCGCCGGGGGGACGGTGCTGCTGGGCATCGGGGCCTACCTCATCGCGGTAACGCAGGGGATGAGTTTGCTCATCTCGGACCTCATCGGCATAGACTTCTGGATCGCGCTGGTCGTTGTCTGGGTCGCCTACACGGCGTTCACCCTCTTCTCCGGCTCGCCCGGGCGTCCTCATCAACGACACCATCATGTTCTTCGTGTTCATGATCGCCGGGATTCTCGGGATGGTGTACCTGATCTGGGCCGCCGGAGGCCCGGCGACCGTGGCCTCCGAGCTCACGGACCTCGCGGAGCAAGCCTGGCATCCTCTCCCCCTACGGGGTCGTCACCGGTCCCGACGCCGAGTACGGTCGCCGGCCGAGGCGATCTTCTGGGCTGTGACCCTGGGGTTCGTGTGGGCCACCATCGTCGCCGTCAGCCCCTGGCAGAGCAGCCGATACCTCATGGCCCGCGACGAGCACGTCTCGATCAGGAGCGGTTTCGTGGCCATGATCTGCGTGCTCTTCCTGTACATCTTCCTGATGCTCGGCGGCGCGACCATCAATGTCTTCAACCCCGACATCGCGCCCTCCGAGACCGCCTTTATCTGGGCGGCCAGGAACGTGCTGCCGGTCTGGCTCGGCGTGATCGTGGTGACCGGCATAGTGGCCGCGGGTCTCTCCTCGGCTTCGGCTTTTCTGGCCCTGATCGGCTTCTCCGCCGCCCACGACATCGCGCCGGCCTTCTCGAGCGGCGAGCGGGACGAACGCTCTTCCCTGCGCTTCTCGCGCGCCGTGATGCTCGTCCTCGGCCTCGTCGTTCTCGGCATCACCTACGTCGCCCCGCCGGCCGTGTTCACCATCGGCTACTTCGCCGCTACGCTGTTCGCGGCCTCCTGGGGTCCCGTGGCGATACTCGGCATCTACAACGAGCGCATCACCGCGCGCGGCGCCATCGCGGGGATGGTGGCGGGTTTCGTGACGGTGTTCGTGCTGCAGGGCCTCGTGGAGTTCGCGGGGGTGACGTTCCCCATCTGGGCCAACCCCGTGCTCTTCGGCTTCGGCGCCAGCCTCCTGGGCATCTTCGTCGGCAGCCTGGGCCAGCAACCGAGCGACCGGGCGCTGGAGTTCCGCCGCGCCATCGCGAGGGTGCCGAAAGAGAACGCCGAACCCGGCCGCACCAGGACGACGCTGCGCTTCGCCCTCACGACCGCCACGCTCTCGACGGTCCTGATCCTCGTCCTCTTCCTGCTCTACTTCCTGCCCTACTCGCAGACGATAGCGGCGGGCGGCCCGTAGTAGCACGAGGCGAGGTCGCCCCGTTCCGGCTACCCTCCCAGGTCGTTCTTGGCGGCCTTGCCGCCCTTCGTGATGAGCTTGAGGTTCTCCCGGTCCTGGAAGACGGAGATATCTTCGAGGGGATTGCCGTCGACGACGAGGAGGTCGGCGAGCTTGCCCTCCTCGACGGTGCCGATGTCGTCCCCCATGTTGAAGAGCTCGGCGTTGGTCTTCGTGGCGGAGAGTAGGCTCTCCATCGGGGTCATGACCTCGGTCTTTATCTCGAGCTCGCGGGCCGCGTGGACCCGCAACGGGCCGAGCAGGTCGGAGCCCGAGGCGATGGGGGCGCCGGCCTCGTATGCGTAGCGCAGCGCCCTGATCCCGACCTCGCGCGCCTCGTCTATCTTGCGGATCACGCCCTCGGGGACGCCGTAGTCCTTGCCCTCCTTCGAGAGGGCCTCGTAGGTGACGAGCGTCGGCACGAGGTACGTACCGGCCTCGGCGATGAGGCGGGCCGTCTCCTCGTCTATCAGGTTGCCGTGCTCGATGGAGCGCACGCCCGACGCGGAGACAGTTCCTCACGCTGGTGTCGTTGTAGGCGTGGGCCATCACGTAGGTGCGGGCCGCCTCGGCCTCCTCGACCGCGGCGCGCAGCTCTTCGAGGGCGTACTGGGTCGCGGCGAGCTCGTCAGCGGGGGACATCGCGCCGCCGGAGGCCATCACCTTGATCTGGTCGGCCCCGACGCGGAGCTGCTCGCGGGCCGCCTTTCTGACGGCGTCCGCCCCGTCGCAGACGACGGAGCGCATGCCGGCGGTGGGGCAGAAGATCTCCGGCGCCTGCGTCTCGGTCGCCCGCCGCCAATCCCCGTGCCCGCCCGTCTGCGAGAGCGGCCGGTCACTCACCAGGAGGCGCGGTCCCTCGACGTACCCCTGCTCGACCGCCTCCTTGAAGCCCCAGTCCGCCCCGCCCGCGTCCCTCACGGTCGTGAACCCCCGCGCCAGAGTGTCCTCGAGGACCCTGGCCATCATGATGGCGACCAGGTTGGACGGGTGTTCCCTGTGCTGGTCGAGGATGTTCACGTCCACCGCCCCGATGTGCACGTGGGCGTCGGTCAGCCCCGGCATCAGGGTCATCCCCGCGCAGTCGATGGTCGCGTCGTACGAGCCCGTCGGGCCAGAGTCCCCGACGCGGACCTCCCGGATCCTCTCCCCCTCGACGACCACCGAGGCCCGCTCGCGCGGCTCGGCCCCCGTGCAGTCCAGGAGGAGCGCGTTCGCGAGAAGCAAGGTCTCTGCCATGTTGTATCTCCCCCTCTGTGTGGTCCGGCGCCCGCAAACGAACGGTACCCCCTCGCGCGACGCGTCGCAACGGCCCGGCCCCGTTTGACTCGCGACGGTGTGAGGGATATGTTGCGATTGCACCAGGAGATCTGTCGGGGAGGACGGTGCGTGGAGTTCACTGCGTGGAGCGTGCTGGTCGACCTTGGTTTGATCTCCCTGCTGCTCCTGGCGGGCAAGCTGGCGCGGGCAAAGATCAAGGTCATACAGAGGCTCTTTATCCCGGCGAGCATCCTGGCGGGCCTGGCCGGGCTGGTCCTCGGGCCCAACGGTTTTGCGCTCCTGCCCTTCTCTGGCTCCGAGTCCATAGCGGTCTACCCGGAGATACTGATCGTGCTGATCTTCGCCGCCATCCCGCTGGGCCAGGCCTTCGACCTGCGGGGGCTAGCCGGCAGGGCCGGCGCTTTGTGGTCCTACTCGATGGCGATGTACCTGCTGCAGTGGGGCCTCGGGCTCCTGTTCGCCCTCGCGGTGCTCGGCGTCGTCTGGGACCTGCCGGAAGGCTTCGGCCTGATGCTGGCGGCCGGGTGGGCCGGCGGCTTCGGAACCGCCGCGGCGGTCGGCTCGGCCTTCGAAGGTCTCGGGTGGTCCGAGGCCACCTCGCTGGGCTTCACGTCGGCGACCGTCGGGGTGGCCGTCTGCATCGTCGGCGGGCTCGCCCTCACCAAATGGGGGGCCAGGACGGGCAAGACGACCATCCTCTCGGACTTCGACGAGCTGCCGGACCACCTGAGGACGGGGCTCGTCGCCCGGCCGGAGAGGGAGTCGGTTGGGGAGGGGACGGTCTCGCCCGCCTCCCTCGAACCACTGACCCTGCACCTGGGCCTGATCCTCATCGTGGCGACCGCCGCCTACTACCTGAGCATCCTCGCCGGAACGCTATTTCCTGCGGTGACGGTCCCTGCCTTCGCCGTGGCGTTCGTCGTGGCCTTCGGTTTCGCCTGGGCCTTCGTCGGGGGCTCCGTGCTGGTGGCCGCGGGCGTCCTGGCCTTCGCCTGGCTGATGGGCTGGTGGGCGCTCGGCGGGTCCCGTCAGACCGCGGGCGGGGAGGGCTAGGTGGTGGACGCGATAGTCGTCGGGGCCGGGGTGGTCGGGGCCAGCGTGGCGTTCCACCTGGCCGAAAGGGGCGTCGATATCCTGGTCGTGGACCGCGACGGCCCCTCCGCCGGACCCACGGCCCGCTCCGCGGCGCTCGTCCGGGCCCACTACGCGACGGCCCTGGATGCGGATCTCGCCTGGGAGAGCCTCACGGAGTATTTCGAACCCTGGGGCGAACGGGTCGGGGGCGGCTGCGGCTTTACCCGCACGGGTTTCGCCTACCTGGCCTCGGAGGGAGACGCCGGTAAGGTCGAGGCGAACACCGCCATGCTCCGGGATGAGGTCGGCCTGGACACGGTCCTCGTCGAGCCGGAGGAGCTGGCGGAGATCGACCCGGCACTCTCACCGGAGGGCGTTGCGGCCGCGGCCTACGAGCCCCGCGGTGGCTACGCCGACCCCACCTCGACGACGCTCGGGTTCCTCGCGGCGGCCCAGCGCCTCGGCGCCCGCTTCGAGCGCCGGACGGTAGAAGGACTGTTGGAGCGCGGGGGCCGCGTCTCGGGCGTCCGTACCCGCGAGGGCGTCCTGGAGGCGCCGGTGGTGGTGCTCTGCTGCGGTGCCTGGTCGGTCCCTCTCGCCGCGGGGGTCGATCTCGAGCTGCCCATCGAGCCGGCGAGGGTGCAGATAGCGCTCTTCGAGCGGCCGTTCTCCTTGCCGACGCACCTCACGCTCATCGACTCCGTCATCGACGTCGCCAGCAGGCCGACCGCCGACCGCTGCACCCTCGTCAGCATGCGCCTCTCCGAGATGGAGTGGCTGGGTGACCCCGACGCGTACGACCCTGGGACGGATCCCGCGTTCGTCGAGAGCGCGACGCGCAGGATATCGCGCCGCATACCCGCCCTCAGAGGCGCCCCCCACCGCTCGGGCTGGGCCGGGGTGCTGGACATGACCCCGGACACGCGCCCGATCATGGGCCCCGCGGGCCCCGAAGGCCTCTACCTCTCCGTCGGCTGGAGCGGCAAGGGCTTCAAGAAGGCCCCGGCCACCGGCGCCGAGCTCGCCCGCTGGATAGTAGACGGGGCTCCCAGGAGGCGCGACGTGCTCTCCTACACCTCCGAGCGGTTCGCGAACGGGTCCCTGATCTTCGGCGAACACGAGTACGGCGTGAAAAGCCCCCATTAGAGCGGTTTGCCGACCGCGCTACAGCGTCGGCCTGGAAACCTCCCTGCCTTGCTCCTCGCTGGTCGCGCTCGGTCCTTTGTCATCGGCCTCGCCGCGCCTCTCATCACCCAGGACCGTGAGCGTCGAGCCGACGATGGCGAGCACGATGCCGGCGGCGGCGTAAGGGGTTGGCAGCGTCTGGTAGAAGGCGAGCGAGAGCACGATGGTCAGCACCGGGGCCAGGGCGTTGGTGGTGGGCGCGACGACCGACGCCTTGCCACGGCTGAGCGCCATCACCAGGAAGAGGGCGCCGACCGCGTTGAGAAGCTGCGTGCCCAGGGTCAGCGTCGGGGCCTGCCAAGGGGCGCCCTCGGGGAAGCCGCCCATCATCACGAAGGCCACGGGGACGAGCAGCAGCCCGCTGAGCGCCATGTAGCCGAAGGTGGTGCCGTCGTTGACCCCGACGGTGGCGGCCTTGCGCATGTAGTAGGCCTGCACTCCCCAGGCGAGGGTAACGAGTATGGCCAGGAGCAGCCACGGGCCGAGGTTCGCGTTGCCACCGTCGCCGGAGACGCTGAAGAGCACGATCGCCACCAGGGCCACGGCGATGCCGACCTTGGTCAGCGCGAGGGTCCGCTCGCGCAGGAGCGCCATGGCCATCAGCACGGTTATCGCCGGTGAGAGGGCGACGACCGGGAAGATCAGGTACGCCGGGCCGATAGTCAGGGCCTGGAACAGCACGAGCTGCCCGCCGGCGCCCGTCAGCCCGATCAGCAACCCGTACAGGGCAGCGACGGGCCGCCGGTCGAAGGACCTCTCGCTGCGCAGGATGAAGAACGCCGGGACGAGCATGGTCAGGGACCAGAGGATGTAGACCATCTCGTCGGGGTATCCGTACTCCGCCGTCGGTAGGCCCGAGAAGGCGCCCCAGACGCCCCAGAACAGGACCAGGAGCGCAGCGTAGGGGATCCAGCTTCGTGTGCTCATCGTTGCCTCCTAACTTTGTTGCGGTACACGGCGGGCCGCGTTGAGCGCGCGAAGCGCGCCATCGTCGAGGGGATCTCCCGCGAGCTTGGCCGCGTAGAGCGCGGCCCCGACGTCGGGCGGGTACAGGGGCTCGCGCAGCTCGTACCCATCATAGCGCGCCGCCAGGGCGGCGCCGAAGCCTTCTAGAACGGGCTCCGCGGTGAACACACCGCCGGAATAGGAGACGGGCACCCTCTCCCCCGGTCCGAAGGCGAGACGCCGCCTCGTGACGTCGACCATGTCCGCCAGCTCCCCCGCGGCCTCGGCGAGGATCCGGGCGGCGTGCCCGTCGCCGGCGGAGGCGGCCTCGACCACCGTCCGGCTGAGCGCCGCTATCTCGCCGCGTCGGCCCTGCCAGCGGTTGAGGACGACGTCCACGAGGTCGAGGTCGCTAGCCAGGCCTAGGCGCTCGCGGATCATCCCGTGCAGCGGGCCGGCCGGCAGGCGCCCGTCGCTCATCCGCGAGAAGGTATTGAGGGCCCGAACGGAGATCCAGTAAGCCGACCCCTCGTCGCCGAAGAGCTCGCCCCAGCCGCCGACCCGCGCGCCGCGCCCATCCTTCTCCCCGTAGGTCATGGACCCGGTCCCGCTGATAACGTTGATGCCATCGGCCCCGCCAAGCGAGCCCGCCCACCCGCAGACCATGTCGTTGTCGCAGCGGTAGCGGTCGTGGCCAAGGACCTCGCCCGGCGCGGCGTCGAGGGCGGGAACGTCGGCGCTGACCTCACCGTAGCTGGGGAGCCCGAAGAACGCGTGGTCGATGCCGGCCGGCGTGGTGCTTGGCCTGCCGGCAGACCTCGTCCACGCCCTGGCGCAGCACGCGACCGACGAGCCCAATGCCCTCCGTGAAGTAGTAGGAGCTCGGGGCCTGCGCCCGCGCAACCACGCTCCCCCCCGGTCGACGAGGCAGAACGCGGTCTTGGTGCCGCCGCCGTCTACGCCGAGGAACACGGTCACCGCCGGCCCGCGTCGGTCCCATCGCCGGCCCGCAGAGGGTGGATCGTGACGCCCTGTACCACCCTGTTCACCTCGTTGTCGGGGAAGGGGTTGTCCGGTGTGCGCCCGAGGGCGAGGGCGAAGTAGAGCCCGAGGAGTTGGGCGACCAGCACGAACGGCAGCGCCAGCTCCGGGTCCTCGACGCCTTCCAGGCCGTCGAGCAGCCAGGTACCGTCTCCGTCGGATCCGGCGTCGGGCGTCGAGGCGACCGCGACGACGCTGCCCGGGCGCATCGACCGCCGCAGCTCGGCGAGGAGGTCCAGGTCGTACCGACGAGTGTGAGGGTCGCCGGAGACGTAGAGGACGACCAGCGTGCGGTCGTCGAGGATCGACTTCGGCCCATGCCGGAAACCCATCGGGGAGTCGAAGAACGTGACGACCGCGCCGGCGGTCAGCTCGAGCAGCTTGAGGGCAGACTCGCGCGCGAGGCCCTTGAGCGGGCCGCTCCCGAGGTAGACGACCCGCCCGTAGCCCGATGAAGCCAGCCTGCGGGCCTCCTCGTAGCGGTCGGTCAGCACCCGTTCGGCGGCGGCGGCCAGCCGCTCGACGAAGCCTTCATACGCGACGTCGCCCAGGACGAGCCAGGCCGCCAGGACCATCGACGTGAAGCTCGACGTCATCGCGAAGCCCTGGTCGTTGGCCGCCTCGGGCATGAGGAGCGCGAGCGAACGGTCGGCGCTGGAGTGATCCCTGTACAGCCGACCGTCGGGATCGCAGGTCAGCACCAGGTGGTAGCACTCGGAGAGGCACCCGTCGGCGAGCTCGGTGGCGGCGACGCTCTCGGGGCTGTTGCCCGACCGTGCGAAGGACACCAGGAGGGTCGGCCGATCCTCGGCGAAGTACTCCTCCGGATTGGACACGATATCCGTCGTGGCAACGGCGTCCACGCGGCGCCCCGTGCGCCGGGAGAGAGCCGGGGCCAGGATCTCCCCCGCGAAGGCCGACGTACCGGCACCGGTGAGGACGACGCGCAGGTCCTGACGCCCGAGCAACGGCCGGAGGAAGGCGTTGGCCTCTTCGCGGCGTGACGACACGACCGAACCGGTCTTGCGCCAGACGGCGGGTTGCTGGGCGATCTCGCGGGCGGTATGCTCGGCGCCTCGCTGCCCGAGCTGGTCGGTCGAAAACCCAAGGGACGTGGTCATCGGGTGTCCTCCTTGACGGTGGGGGTGCAGGCGAACGCGTAGGCCCGAAGCACGTCGCGGACGCGGTCCAGGACGAGTCTTTTCGGCTCGACGGGCAGCTCGCCGCGGCGGACGCGCGCGTACTGATCCGGCAGGTGCTGGCTCAGCAGCGGCGGCGGAACGTCGCGGTCCGCGAGGTTGGACAGCAGGCGCTGTTGCGCGGCCTTGATCTCGGGGTCGGGCCAGTAGTAGCGGATCCGGTCGCTGTAGCTGTAACGACGCAAGAGGCGCTGGGCCCGAGGGCCACCCGGATAGTAGGCCTCCCACTGCTGGGGCTCAGCCATCATCCGGCGCTCGACCACGGCGAGCAGGTCGGATCGCTCACCTTCGGGGACCAACTGGTCTTCGATGGCGGCCAGCGCGAACAGGGCCTCCCGCATCGCGAAGGTCAGCCCCGGTCCCACCTTGAGGACGGCCCAGTGGTCCTCCACGAGCGCCTTGAGGTTCGCCGGTGTCTGGTAGTCCGTGGAGTGGGCCTCGAAGACCAGCCGCGCGTGATCGTCGAGGACGCGGCGCAGCTCCGCCGTGGCGGAACGCTCGTAGTCGATGACACGCAGGTGGTCGAACTCCACCCCCGGCTGCACGACGAGGGCGATGACCCGGCTCCACGCGTCCTTCAGACCCGCCCCCGCGAAGGCCCGCTCGTGATGGGCGAGCGTGGTCCGCGCCGCGTCGGCCGACGTGGGCGTCAGCTCCGCCAGCGACTCGTGCGCGCCGCCGGGGACGGGCACCTCGGTGCCGACGACGTAGAGGAGATCTCCAACACCAGGGTCGGCCTCTTCCGCCTTCCGGGCCAGCCGGGCCGCGCGTTCGGCCACCACGTCGTCGCCCAAGGGTGCAGGGTCGTCGGCGCAGGGCATGCTGCAGTCGAGGTGGATCTTGGTGAATCCGGCGGCGACGTAGGCTTCGATAAGACCCTCCGCTTGCGTCATTGCTTCCTCGGCGGGGAGCTTCTGCCACCGGTTGGGGCCGAGGTGGTCGCCGCCCAGTATGATTCGATCTTCCGACAGCCCGTTGCGTCCGGCTATCCCCAGCACGAGCGTCCGGAAGTCAGACGGCGTCATCCCCGTATAGCCGCCGAACTGATCCACCTGATTCGACGTGGCCTCAACAAGGAGGTGGCTCCCATCGTCGAGCGACTGTAACACCGCGGCCTCCAGGACGAGCGGGTGCGCGGAGCACACCGAGTAGAGGCCGACGGGCTCGCCAGACTTGTGCCGTCGCAGGATATCCGATACCGGGCCGGTCACGACACCCGCGCCCGCTCGTCGCCGCTCGTCCCTCCAACCTTGGTCAAGGCCGGCCCTCGCCGGTTTGGTCGCCCAGGCCGCGGATCAGGCTCCGTGCGTTGTCGCGGTAGATCTTGCGCAAGACTCCCCCAGGAAGGTCGAGCCCGTGGATGTTCCAGCGCCCCTGATGACCGACCGCGTCGGGAGAGTAGGGGAAGTACTCGTCGGCGGTCTCCAGAAAGCGGAGGTAGGTCCTGACGTGCTCGGGGTCCGGGGGGAAGACGTCGGTGCCAAAGAGAACGCGGTCCTGGTGGCGTACGATGACCTCCCTGGACGCCCTGGGTTGCCGCCCGAGCTCCGCGATCCTGGCGGAGATATCCACAGAAAAGTTGGGATAGCGGTCCAGCATCCCACCAACCCAGGCCGGATCCTCCGCGTAGCACCCGAAATGCGCCCCGATGAAGCTGGTTCGCGGATGCTCGGACACCACGCGCTCCAGCGCCTCCACCAGCCGCATGAAGGAAGGGAAGCCGGGACCATGAAAGCTCCAGTCGGGGTTCTCGAGCAGCTCTTCGAGCCTCTCGTTCGAGGCATCCACCGGGTCGAAGAAGGCCACCGGGTCGGCGGTGTGGATGAGCACCGGAAGGTTCAGGTCCCCCGCCGCCTCCCAGACCGCCGCCAGGCGGTGGTCGTCGGGCATGAGCAGGGACCCGTCCGGATCAGGGAACCGGAGGCCGAGATCCTTCCAGACCTTCAAACCCTTCGCCCCGGCCTCCGCCGACCGGTGCAGGCTATCCACCAGCCGCTCGGAGAAACCCGGGGTACCCGTCTCGCCCCAGTCCACGTGGCAGAAGGTCGCGAACCTGCCGGGATAGGCCCGGTCGTAGCGGTCGAGGTTCCGCTCGAGCTCCTCCCCCCAGCGCCCGTCGAGGTTCACCATCGCCTCCACGCCTAGCTCCCGCATGGTCTGTAGCAAGGCCCCGACGTCGGGCACGGTCCAGTCGCCGTCTTCGGAGAGCCACCGCCCGAGGTGGTTGTGGGCATCCACGGCGCCATAAGCGGCGCGTTCCACGCGGGACTCGCGTCTGACGAGCCGGCTGACGGGCCGGTACTCGCGCAGCGGCAGGTCCCGGAGAGAGCCAGTCTCCCGCTCCGTCACTTGAGCCCCGCCGTGGCGACGCCCTCGACGAACTGGCGTTGCAGGAGGACGAACACCACTATCACGGGCACGGTCGAGAGCGTCGCTCCGGCCATGAGGAGCGGGAAGTCCGTCAGGCGCTGACCCTGCAAGAACGACAGGCCAGCGGCGAGGGTCGTGTTCTCCGGGGAATTTATGACGACCAGCGGCCAGAGAAAGTCGTTCCAGGACCACAAGAACGTGAAGATGGCGAGCGCTATCAGGCCGGGCTTTGCCAGGGGCAGCATGACGCGGTAGTAGATCTGGAAGTGGTTGCACCCGTCGAGCTTGGCCGCCTCCTCAAGCTCCTTCGGGAAACCCGCGAAGAACTGGCGCATCAGGAAGGTCCCGAAGGCGCTGAAGAGGCCTGGCACGATCAGGGCTTGAAGCGTGTTGACCCACCCGAGGTTGACCATTATGAGGAACTGCGGGATCAGGAAGAGCTGGAACGGGATCATCAGGACGGCCAGATGCACCAGGAAGAGGAATCCGCGGCCGGGGAAATCTATCCTGGCGAAAGCGTAGCCGGACATGGAGGAGATCACGAGCACCCCAAGGACCTGGCAGCTCGTCACGATGATCGAGTTCTTGTAGAAGTCGAGGAACGGCAGGGTCGAGACGACCTCCGTGTAGTTCTCCCAGATGAACTCCGTCGGAAATATGGTCGGCGGCACTTGCGTCGCCTCGCCGAAGCTCTTGAGCGAGGTCAGCAGCGACCATACGAAAGGCCCGATCATGAACAGCGAACCCACGGCGAGAATAACGTGCGAGACGACCACGGCAGGGCGCGTACGCCTTCGCGGCTCGGTGGAAGCGTGAGGTCTATTCATAGTGCACCCACCTACGCTGGAGCCTGAGCTGCACCAGGGTGAAGACCATGATGAGGGCGAACAGGACGAGGATTATGGCGGCCCCGTAGCCCCGCTCGTTCATCACGAAGGAGTGCCGGTAGAAGAGGTAGACCACCGACTGCGTGTCCTTTATGACCGGGCTCAGCGCGCCCCCCGCCCCGCCCCCGCCGACCATCATATAGACGAGGTCGAAGACCTGGAAGGCGTTGATGAGCGAGACCACGGTCACGAAGAAGATCGTGCGCGAGAGCAGCGGCAAGGTTATCCGGAAGAACTTCGTCACGGCTCCGGCGCCGTCCACGGAGGCCGCGTCGTAGAACTCCCCCGGTATCGTCTGGAGGCCGGCCAGAAAGAGCACCATGGCGTACCCGATGCCGCCCCATATCCCGACGACGGTGATGGCGTAGAGGGCCGTGTTCGGGTTCGTCAACCACGCGACGCCCGGTATGCCGAGGAAGCCGAGTGCGTAGTTGATCAGGCCATGCTCGGAGTTGTAGAGCCAGTTCCAAACCAGCGCGGTCGCCGCGGGCATGGTTACCACCGGCAGGAAAAAGAGGGTCCTGTAGAACGACATTCCCCGCAGCTTCTGGTTGAGCAATACGGCCAGCAGCAAAGCAATTACCTGCGTCACCACGACGCTCAAGACCGTGTACACGAGCGTGTTCCTGAGCGCCAGCCGGAAGTCCTCGTCGCGCAGTATCTCGGCGTAGTTGGCGAGCCCAACCCACTCCTGGTTGCCGAAGGCCTCCGACTCGGTGAAGCTCAGGTAGATCGTCTGGGCTATGGGCCAGAGGGAGAAGGCGAGTATGCCCAGGATGCTCGGGGCGATCATGGCGTAGCCCCAGAACACGTCGCTGCGCCTCATGCGGCTCCACTTGCGCCGCCGGTTTGGTTCTTTGGCCGGCGGGTGCTCGGACCCCGAAGCTCGTCTCCTCTCGGCCCCGACCGCCACGGGGCTTAGCCCTCCCTCTCCTCTGCGAGGATGGCGTCCATCTCTTCCGCCAACTGCCCGCACGCCTCTTCCGCGCTCACGTCGCCGATCCAGGCCTCCCTGAGCCGCTCCAGCTCGACCTGCTGCCACTCGGCGACGTTGTCGGAGATCGGAACCGGAACGGCGGTCTCGACCTGGTCCACGAACACCTGGGCGGCGAAGTCCGGGTAGGAATCCACCCACGCCTGCTGGGTGCCCTGGAGCGCCGGGATCACGGTGCCGGTCTCCGCCTGTATCTGGGCGGCCTTCTGGCCCCCGAGGAAACTGGCGAGCTTCCAGGCCTCTTCGGGGTATTCGGTGTTGGCAGAGATGACGTTGCCGAGCCCGTTGGTCATGGTGGCGCGCATGGCCCCCTGGGGGAGCACGGCCGCGTTGATGGCCTCGACTACCTCCTCGTCCTCTTCCTTGAGCAGAACGGCGTTCCAACTGCCGAGGAAGATCATGGCAATCTTGCCGGAGAAGAAAGAGAGGTACGGTTCCGTCTCGGTCATCTGCGCCAGCGTTGGGGACGCTTTGTGCTCCAGGATCAAGTCGGTCCAGAACTCGATGCCCTCGACCGTCTCCGGGTCCCCGTAACCGGACCTGAGCGCACCCCCGTCATCTTTGGATCACCGCGCCTCCGGCCTGATATACCGTGTTCCAGTGACCCTGCTGCGGGTCGAGCGGGGCGGCCGTCCCGTAGACGCCTCGTGGGCCGTCCGTGAGCTCTATCGCGGCGTCGGTGAAGGTCTGCCAATCCCACGTCTCGTCTGGGAGTGGTACTCCGGCGGCGTCGAATAGCTTCTCGTTGTACCAGAGCCCGATCGTGTCGAAGTCTTTGGGCAGCGCGTAGTTGTCGCCACCGAACTCGAAGTATTGCACGACCTGCTCCGGATAGGCGGAGAGGTCAATGCCGGCTTCCTCGATCCTGTCGGTGATCGGCAAAACGATGTCGTTTCCGGCGAACATGCGGAACCAGATCGGCTCCATCCAGAACACGTCGGGGAGCGTGCCGCCCTCCGCAGCGCCCTCGTACTTGGTGAGGTAGTCGTCGTAGGGCGTCAGCTCGATCTCGACCTTGACGCCAGGGTTCTGCTTCGTGAACGCCGCGGCGATCTGCTCCATCGCCGGGAGCTGCGTCTGGTCCCAGATGCCGTACCGCAAGACTCGTTTTACCCGACGAATCCCCCCCGCACCCGGCGGCGCCGAGCAACCCCGTGCCCCCAAGCAGGCCCGCACCGCCCAGCTTCAAGAACTCCCGACGACTCCAACGCCCCGTCCGCGAAACCCTATCAGTCCCGGCCACAGCCCTCTTCTCCTTTCAGGGCCCCACACCCACCCGATTGCACCGCGAAGAGCACCAGTTATGTTTGTTTCTGCAACTCTTGTGCTCATATATTGCCTAACGTGCTTGTTTGAGTCAAGAAGACCTCGCCAGTTCTCTGCTCAAAGGCGTCCAGGGGCCACGGCACGTGCTTCACGGCGAACTTCGATGCTCGTTTGTGCGCGATATTGTTGACGCGGGTGATCTCTGGTGACAACATGGGCGCGACGACACGCGGCGTGGTGACCGAGGGTCTTCGAGGATGGTATGGGAGGTGGCGGGGTGCTGGATGTCGAGAGGCGTCAGAAGATGGTGGCGTTTATAGAGCAGAACGCGGGGCCACGGTGGGCGAGTTGAGCGGCAGGTACTCCGTCAGCGAGGCGACGGTAAGGCGGGACCTCATCCAACTCAGCAAGGAAGGGCTTGTGGAACGTGGGCACGGGGGCGCCGCGCCGCGCCGGATGAGGCGGTCGCAGGGCTTGCCCGAGCTTGCCGGTTCTGGACCGGGCCGGGTTGCAGGTTACCGAGAAGCGGCTCATCGGGAGGTCGGCGGCCCGGTACGTGGAAGACGGGGACGTGATCATGATAAACGGCGGCACGACTACGGCCGAGATGGTTCAGTATCTGGGCGACGTCCAGGAGTTGACCGTGATCACGAACGCCCTCAATATAGCTTCGCTGCTGGCACCGCACCCGAACATAAAGAGCGTCATCACGGGGGGTGTGCTGAGGCACTCGGAGCTATCCATGCTCGGCGCCCTGACCGAGGATGCCCTGCGCAACCTGCGCGCCGACAAGCTGTTCATGGGCAGCCCCGCCATCCACGTCGACTACGGCTTCTCCGCCGACGACATGCTCGAGGTCGAGAGCGACCGTAACCTCATGGCCTCGGCAAAGGAGGTCATCGTCCTGGCCGACCACACGAAGTTCGGAAAGATAGCCATGATGCGCGTCGCTCCGATCGAGCGTATGCGCCGGATCATCACGGACTCGGGCACCCCCGGTGCCATGGTGTCGACGATGGAAGAACAGGGCGTCGAGGTCGAGGTCGTCCCTGTGGGACGGTCGCGCGACGGCGCCTCTTCGCCGGCCGTTAGCCTGGGTTCGGAGGAGAACTGAGATGACCAGAGTAACGCTCGTCGGCGCGGGTAGCTCGGTCTTTGCCCGCCAGATCGTCACGGACGTCCTTGCCGTGGAGGGCCTGGACGGCGGCACCTTCGCCCTCGTGGACATCGACGCCGAGCGGCTCGAGCTGGCGCACAGGATAACCGAGGCTTTGGTCGAGGCCACGGGCAAGAACTGGGACGTCGAATCCACGACCGAGCGGAACGACGTTCTGGCGGGGACGGACTTCCTCGTCAACTCGATCGAGGTCGCCGGGCTCGAGAACGTGCGCCACGATTACGAGATACCGTTGAAGTACGGCGTCGACCAGTGCATCGGCGACACCATTGGACCCGGCGGCATCTTCAAGGCTCTGCGCACCGGACCGGCCTGGTTGGACATCCTGCGCGACGCGGAGCGCGAGTGTCCCGGGGCCGTAATCATGAACTACGCGAACCCGATGTCGATACTCACCCTGGCCGCGATGAACGGCACGAGCATGGACGTGGTCGGGCTGTGCCACAGCATCCAGGGTACCTCGGAGCAGCTCGCGGGCTACCTTGGGGTGCCTCCGGAAGTGTTGCGCTGGAGGGCGGCGGGCATCAACCACAACTCGTGGTTCGTCGAGCTCGGACGGGACGGGGAGGATCTCTACCCGGAGCTACGCGAGCGGGCCCGGATACCCGAAGTCTACGAGCAGGACCCCGTACGGTTCGAGACGATGCTCCACCTCGGCGCCTTTCCGACGGAGTCCAGCGGCCATTTCTCCGAGTACCTGCCCTACTTCCGCAAGCGGCCTGACCTGGTCAAACGCTACACCAGGGCCGGGTACCTGGGCGAGAGCGGATACTACGCCAACAACTGGCCCACGTGGCGGGCGGAGAACGACCAGGAGATTCGGAGCATGCTCTCCGGCGAACAAGGGTTGCCGCTGGAACGGAGCCCGGAGTACGCCGCGGACGTGATCGAGGCCATGGTCCTCGGCCGGGAGCGCGTGATCTACGGCAACGTCCGCAACGCGGGCCTCGTGGACAACCTGCCCGACGGCTGCGTCGAGGTCGCTTGCCTGGTGGACCGCAACGGCGTCCAACCGACCCATTTCGGGCCACTGCCGGAGCAACTCGCCGCGCTAAATCGCGCGCACATGGCCGTGCACGAGCTGGTCGTCCGGGCGCTGCTGGAGCGGGACCGGCAGAGCGCGCTCCACGCCCTGATGCTGGATCCTCTAACTGCGGCCGTATGCTCTCTGGAAGAGATCAGCCAGATGTTCGACGAAATGTGCGAAGCGCAAGGTCTGTTCTCCGAGGAGAGTTAGGATTTCGAACACTCCACCGGATGCTTCCGGGCATCTACGAGCGGTGCGGGGCGCCGTGTGTCCGGTTTGCTCGTTTGATCCTGTCGGTCTGGGGTGACGCGGTAGCTTTACGGTCCGGACGGTGGACCTAACGAGAAGCTGCGCGCCCCCAGAAAGGCGGCGGTCTCCTCGAACCTGCCCTTGATAGACCGCTCCAGCTCCGCACCTGGCTTCTCGAACAGATCCAGCCCGACCTCCATCCGCCTCCCGGAGAACCGCACGCTCCCAGGCGCCGGCCGCCGCTCCGCCCACGAGCACCACACCGAGACCATCCCCGACGGGGGTGTAGACACGATCCTGGACGTCGGGATGCACGAAGCGCCGGCGCCCGTCCGGGGCGTGGCCCATCGTGTAGCAGTCCCATTTCGGCAGCAGGTCGACGGCGCCGCGGTCGGGAGGTTCGGCCACCTCGAAGCCTTCCGGTCGTCGGCCGGCAGCAGGTAGCCATCGTCCAGCTCGACGGATCTCGACGGATGCCAGAGCGCGCCTCGGCGCGGCCTTTCGTCGCGCCCGTCCACCATCGGAAGTCCTCGACCCGCGCCGGGCCGAAGGCGCGCAGGTACTCGCCGGCGAGCCAGGCGAGAGCTTCGTCAGCGCCGGCTTGGGCAGGTCCCGCCGAGCAGGTCGCGCGGCGACGTAGCGCAGGGCGTTGGACCGCAGGCCCTCGGCACCGACGCGAGCGAGCACTCCTTCGCGGGCCATGCCGGCCAAGGACGGGCGTCGGGCTTCGTCGTGGCCGGCCGCTCTCGCGCAGCTCGCGGGCGAGTTCCCTGGCTCGTCGGTTCGGTGGCCGCGGCGAGGACCGCCTCGCGCAGCTCGGCGTAGCGCTCCTCGGAGAGGCCGAAGTACCTGCAGCCGCTGTCTCGGCCCGACGGCGACTCGGGGACGGCGCGGAACGCGAGGTGGGCGGTCTCGCGCGGGAGGAGGAGGATGGAGCCCCGCATCGCGGGCAGGCGCAGCGCCCGCGCGTCGAGGCGCCGGAAGTCCGCCGCGTCGAGCGCCGCGCAGCGGGCGTGGAGCGAGAGCGGCGCGCACGGGTGCGAGCTGTAGACGCCGACGATGCCACGTAGGGCGCCGTCCGGGTCGGTAGCCCTGTGCCGTCCCAGGAGCTGGCGTCCGTAGGACCACGCGCCCATCCGTTCCTCGGTGGTCGCGGAGGTCAAGCGTCTCAGGCGCGGCGGACGCGGGCGCGCAGGGCCGAGAAGGCGAGGTCCGAACGAGACGACGCCAACGCCGGCTACGGCGCCGACGGCCGCGAGCAGGTCGGCGAGGACCCAGCCGTCGGAGATCAGGGCCCGCAGCCCGGCGAGCAGGTAGGTCACCGGGTTGTAGTCGGCGACGGTGGCGAGCCAGCCGGTGAGGGCGTCCTGCGGCAGGAAGGTCGTGGTCAGGAACGCGAACGGGAAGAAGAGGATGAACGAGGAGTTCACGGCGGCCGGGTTGCCGGTCCTGAGCGCGATGGCGTAGGGGAACCCCGTGAACGCGAGCCCCCACAGCCCGCTGAGGAGCAGGAACGCGAGCGACGCCCAGAGGGCCCGGTCGCGAAGCCGACGCCGAGGATGAAGCCGAGGATGAGCACGGGGACGCAGAGGGCTATGACGAGCACGAGGTCGGCGACCATCAGGCCGAGGAGCAGGCTGTAGCGGTTGACCGGCGAGACGAGCAGCCGGTCGAAGTAGCCGGACTGGATGTCCGTGACGAGCGCCGAGGCCCGGGAGATGCCCGTCACGGCGAAGACTATGGCGACCGGCAGCTGGAAGGCCTCGAAGTCGTCCACCCCGGCGAAGGAGGAGATGTCCGCGAGCGCTCCGACGTTCACGACGAAGAAGAAGATGGGGACGATCAGGGCCGGTATCAGGGCCTCCGGCTCGCGCGGTATGGCGCGCAGCGCCCTCCCTGCGACGCTGATCAGGTCCCGCCAGAAGCCCGCCGGGCGCGCCCCGATGTGATCGTCACGGTAGCCTTCCACGTTGATGCTGGCGCCGGTCATCTTCCGTCCTCCTCGTCGATGTCTCCGCCGTCCTCGGCGATCAGCCTGTTGCCGGTAACCTCCAGAAAGACGTCGTCGAGGGTCGGGGTGCGCAGGGTGAGCCGCTCCACGGCGACGCCCGACTCCTCCAGGGCGACGGCGACCTTCCCGACGACGCGCGGGCCGTCGGGGGTGGCGACGGTCAGCTCCTCGCCGCGCACGTCTACCCTCTCGACGGACTCGAGGCCGCGCAGCCGGTCCACGGCACCGTTGGCCTCACCGCGGGTGCTGACGACGACGAGGTCCTGGCCGACCGAACGCTTCAGGTCCTCGGGCGTGCCCTCGGCGGCGATGCGGCCGGCGTCGATGATGCCGACCCTGTCGGCGAGGTTGTCGGCCTCTTCGAGGTACTGGGTGGTCAGGAAGATGGTGACGCCGAGCTCGTCGTTGAGGCGGCGGACCTCCTCCCAGACCTTCTGGCGGCTCACGGGGTCGAGGCCTGTCGTCGGCTCGTCGAGGAAGAGGACGTCCGGGTTGTGGACGAGGGCGGCGGCGAGATCCAGGCGGCGGCGCATCCCGCCCGAGTAGCCTGCCGACGCGCCGGTCGAGGGCGTCGCCGAGGTCTATGAGATCGCCAAGTTCCGAGAGACGGCGCTCTGTCTCGCCGGCGCTCAGTCCGTAGAGGCGGCCCTGGAGGCGCAGTATCTCGGCGCCCGTCTGCTGCGCGTCGAGCGCGGCCTCCTGCAGCGCCACCCCGATGCGCAGCCTGCACCTCGTGCGGCTCGGTGATGACGTCGCGCCCGGCCACCGTCGCCCGTCCGGACGTCGGGGAGAGGAGCGTCACCAGCATCCGGACCGTCGTCGTCTTTCCGGCCCCGTTCGGGCCCAGGAAACCGTAGATCTCACCCGGCTCGACGGAGAGGTCCACCCCGTCCACCGCCGCGTTGTCGCCGAACCTGCGGACGAGCCCCTCGGCCCGGATCGCGGTCCCGTTCAACGATGCCTTTCGTGCGACCAAACCCCTACCGCCTCCCTGTTCTTTTGCCAACGTTTGCAGGTAATTCACTACATAGAATTGTACTCGTGAGACCCCGTTATCCCACCGGTCGATTCGCCCGATTGGGCGCCGATTGGCCAGCGGGTAGCCGCGTTCGCGGGCGCCCGCTCAAGCAGGCTCGGGTGGCGCGGCGCGATCCCCGTCCGGTCCACGAAGGAGGGTCAGGAGGACGGGGATGGCGGCGACGAGGGCGGCTGCGGTGGTCAGGAGCGAGGCGTCGTACTGGTTGACGACCACGGCGGCGAGCCCCCACAGGACGGCCGCGCCGTAGCAGAGGTAGGCCTGCGCGGGACCGGCCCGCCCGAGCAACACGAAGGCGGAGGCGACGAGGCCGCCCAGAATCAGGAGCGAGGCTCCGACGAGCGCCGCCCCGACGCCCGTGCCCATAAAACCGAGATCGACGAGCATGTCGTTGAAGCTGACGACGTTGGCCGCCGTGATCCAACCGAACAGCAGCCCGACGGTCGGCGCCACGAGCCAGCGGTCCACCCCCTTCAGCGTGCTTCTCTCCGACCGGACGAAACGGATGAAGGCGATGGCAGAGCACGCGAAGATGCCGGCGATGATGACCTGCAACAGCACCGGCTGGCGCAGCGGGACGCAGACCTCCCAGACCCCGTTCAGGATGAACGCCCCGGCCAGCGGCCATCCCATCCGCCGGAGCAGCGGGTCCGCGCGCTTTGAAGGCAGCATCTGGTAGGCAGCGTAGACCAGGCTGAGGGAGAAGATCAAACCCCATATAGCGAAGGCGTAGCCCGCCGGTATGACCAGCGAAGGGACCTCCCTCGCGAAGGCCCCTACGGGCACCAGGGCCCCGCCCAGCACCTGGAACACCGCCCCGAAGACGGTCGCCCACCGCCGTCGCGCATCGTTTCTGCCTGGATCCCTCACACCTTACCTCCTCCGGTGCTCTTCGCGGCCGTTCGGCTCCTCTCGTCCGCCCCTCGCAACACGGGTCCCCGACGGCCGACAAGACCCCGACGCGCCAGGAGACGCTCCGCGAGGCCCCGCGCAAACCGCTCCCGGTCAACGCCGACCAGGCAGGCCGAGACCTCGTCGGATACCTGCGGCATCGGGTCCAGAGTCACCCTCTCTACCCCCGAGGAAGAAGGCTCCACCAGCACCGAAAACAGCCTCGCGGCGTCTATCTCCTCGACCCGCCAGGCTGGCGACATCCCGCGGCCTCGAAGAAATGCCTCCGCCTCCTGCCCGTCACTGAAGACCGGCAACTCCTCCCCACCGCCGGTCAACGCCGGGCAAAGCGCGCCGTTCCGGTCCGATTCGGGCTCCACGAAGATCCAGTAGCGGACGTCCGGACGGGAGGCCGCCTTTGCGTCAACCGTCTCCGCCGAGAGATGCGCCGTATCGTTCATTCCTCGCCGTTCCTTCCTCTGTTCCGGGTTACGCCCGATGGCTCGCGCCTCGCGGGTCGTATCCATCGCCTCTCCTCCCATTCGATCATACCCCGTCCTACTTATCGGTAAGTAAACCAACGATCAAAAAAGGGGCCATTCTCTTCACGCCAGCGCGCCTTCCAGGAAGAGATCGACCATACGGTCGGCGGTCTGGCCGTCTTCGCCGACGGCGGCCGCGAGTGCGGGCAGGCCGGAGGGCACGTGCTGGACGTCCATCATGCCGGCGGCGATGCCGAGGAAGGCCCAGGTCAGGAAATCGGGATCGTTGTTGCGGAACTCGCCGGACTCGAGGGCGGCGGAGATTGTGCGCCGTATCGGCATATAGAGGGAGCCGTAGAAACCCTCGGCCATCCCGGCCTGGTGCTGTTCGGCGACGAAGTTGGCGACGCCCCGCAGTTCGCCCATGTGCTCCACCCGGTCCTCCCCGGCCATCAGCCACCGGGCGGCCTCCCGTAGCTTGCCCGCCCCGTCTTCGGGACCGGCCATCGCCCGTTCGAGGCCCTCGCGGATGTGCCGCAGCGACCGGTGGACGATCTCGACGAAGAGCTCCTCCTTGCCCTCCGGGAAGTGGTAGTACAGCGCGGGCTTGCTGACGCCGACCTCCTTTGCCACCTCCTCCAGGGAGACGCCAAGGTATCCGCCCCCGGCGAGGTGGGACTCGGCCACGTCCATGATCCTCTCCCTGGTCCCTCCCCGCCCCGCCGCCAAAGGCTTTCTGCGCACCCCGCCCATGACCGCAACCGTACTACTTACTTATCGGTAAGTCAAATACGGGCCTCTGGGGCTTACGCTCCCGGCCTCCGGCGGCCGCGCGGCGGGTGCACGACGTAGACCACCCGGCCCTGTATCTCCGCCTCGCCGGCGGGCACGACGAGGTCCTCGTGGTCGCCGTTCTCGGGCCTGAGCCTGACCTTCTCTCCCTCGCGGTAGAGGCGCTTGACGGTGGTCTCCTCCCCGCCCCGCAGGAGCGCCACCACGATCTCGCCGTCCGCCGGGCCCTCGTCTTCCTCGATTACGAGGATGTCGCCGTCTTCGATGCCGGCCCCCGTCATGCTCTGCCCGACGGCCCTCAAGGCGTAACGCCGCCTCCCCGAGCGTGGGAACAGGAGCTCCGTGGGCAGAGAGTAGTCCTCGCCCTCTACCGGCACGGCCTCGAGGCCTCGCCCGGCCGCGATGCGTCCCAGGAGCGGCACCCGCCCCGCCACCTCCCAGCCCCGTTCCGTGAGCCGGACGCCGCGGGCCCTGGCGCCCTCGACCCGGACGTACCCCTCTTCCTCGAGCCACCGTAGGTTCCCGTGCGCGCTCCTCGAACTCCTCAATCCCACGGCGGCGCCGACCTCCCGAACGCTGGGGGATCCCTCACCCTCCGAGGCCCGCCGCGCGAGAAACCGCAGTATCTCCAACCTCCGACGGCTCAAAGCTTCGGCCACGGTGAAACCTCCAGCGAAACGCCACCTCGGGCACATTGTAGCCGAAGAGCCCTTGCAAGTAAACAAATGTTTACTGTAGAGTGGTCCGGAAAAGAATAAACGGAGGAGCGTCCCCACCCCGGACCTCCGGAAGACCGGCCCGCGGCTGCCACCAGGAGCGGTCTTCGGGGGTTCTGCGGGGGCAGAGACGCCCGTCCTGC
Source organism: uncultured Rubrobacteraceae bacterium (assembly GCA_963769655.1). Classification (GTDB taxonomy): domain Bacteria; phylum Actinomycetota; class Rubrobacteria; order Rubrobacterales; family Rubrobacteraceae; genus CAVYMT01. The sequence goes on from CAVYMT010000013.1 coordinate 87,657, forward strand.
GGGTGATTATACCCGCAGGTACGCGCGCCCTCGACCCCGAATACGCGGGTCGGCTCTTCCCCGAAGAAAGGGGAGCCTTTGTCGGGCGCGAGCGTCTCCGAGGTACACGCCTACCCGTCACGACCACCCGGCTTCGAGGAGCCGCTCTTCCCGACGGCGGCCTCCAGGCGGGCGGTAGCGGAGCATCTTCTGCAGGCGCCGTGGCTCTCCCGGGCTTCGGAGCTCGAGGGTCGCTCCGGCGAGGTCGCCCGCTCCTCGCGGGAGCCGGTCGAGCTGAAACGTTCCCGCGGCGGGGTACTGGTGCGGCGCCGGAAGGGTCGCGGGCGGCGTCGCAGGGGGCGGCGGGTGGTCGAGGTCCTGGACCGCTGGCGGGAGGTCGGGCGGTGGTGGGAAGAGGAAGGCCGCGTGGACCGCTCGGTGGTGCGGGTACTGCTCTGCGGCGGGGCGGTCGTGGACCTCGCGCTCGAGCGGGGAGACGTTGGGGGCTGGTTCCTGGTAGGCGTGGCGGATTGACCGGACCGGCATCCTGCTACGTCCCCGGCTACGCTCACCTGCACGTCAGGAGTGGGTTCTCCTACGGGTTCGGGGTGGCGACGCCCGAGGAGCTCGTCGGGGCGGCGGCGAGGATGGGAATGCGCCGCCTGGCGCTCACGGACAGGGACGGCCTGTACGGCGTCCCGCGCTTTCTGGAGGCCGCCGGCGAGGCGGGCATCTTACCCGTCGTCGGGGCGGAGGTGTCGATGTCGGGCGGCGGTCACGTGGTCCTGCTGGCGGAGGGCATGCAAGGGTACCGTTCGCTCTGCTGGCTCATCACCGCCTACCGGTGCTCCTCCGAGGACCGGCGTCGACCGGTCTGTCCCCTACCGACCCTGCTCAAGCACGCCGGCGGGCTCGTCTGCCTGACGGGGGCCGTTCCCTTCGGCCTCGTCCCCAGCCTGGTCCTCTCCGGTCGGGGCGACCGGGCCGGAGAGGTCACGGATCTTCTGAGGGAGGCGTTCGGCAAGGAAGGGGTCTTCGTCGAGCTCACGGACGACGGGACGGCCGGCGGGCGGCGGAGGGTATCGCAGGTGGCCGCGTTCGCGCGGGGGAGGGATCTGCCGGTCCTGGCGACGAACGAGGCGGCGTACCTGCGCCCGGGGGACCACCGCCTGCACGAGGTCCTCGTGGCGGCGTCCAACCTCTCGCGCCTGCCGGGGCCCGAGTACCGGCCCACCGACCAGCTCTACCTCAAGCCCCCGCAGAAGATGCGCCGGCTCTTCGCGGACCACCCGGCGGCCCTGACGAACGCCGCGGCGGTGGCGGAGCGGTGCGCCGGGGCGGTGGACCTCTCGGGGAAGGTCCACGTCCCGGCGTCCGGGGCCGCGCGGGGAGCGTCGGCGCGGAGGATCCTCAGGGAGAGGGCGTTCGCGGGGGCGAGGAGACGCTACGGCAAGGGTGGCAGAGATCCCACGCTCGGGGAGGTGGCGGCGGCGGCTGAGGCGGGAGCTCGGGTGCATAGAGTCCCTCGGGTTCTCGCCGTACTTCCTGCTGGCGCGGGAGGCGCAGGAGATCGCGCAGGAGAAGGGCATCCCGGTGACGGGCCGCGGGGAGCGCGGCGAACAGCCTGGTCTCGTATTGCCTGGGGTTGTCCCAGCCTGAGCCCTTCGGCAACGGGCTGCTCTTCGAGAGGTTCATGCACGAGGGGCGCAAGGATCCGCCGGACATAGACCTGGACTTCTGCTCGCTGCGGCGGGACGAGGTCAGGTTCGAGATGGTCCGGCGCTACGAGAAGAGCGGCGCGGCGGAGGCGGCCACGGTCCAGACCATGTCCCTGCGGGGGGCGGTAAGGGTGGCGGCCCGGGCGCTCGGGCATTCGCCGCGCGAGATAAACGATCTCAGCCGACACGTCCCTACCCGCTTCAGGGACCGCGACCGGGTCTACGCCGGCCTCGACGGCTGGAAGGAGGCGCTCGGGGAGCCCGCCATGCGCGGCCATCCGCTCCAGGACGTGGACCGGTACCGGCTCCTGCTCGAGCTCTCCGCGGGGCTCGCCGGGCGCATCCGGGAGGCCGGCACCCACAGCGGCGGGATGGTCTTCGGGACGGCGGAGCACCACCTCTCCGAGCTGGTGCCGCTGGAGCCTTCGGGTACGGAGGGGCTGCCGCGCTGCCAGTACGACAAGGACGACCTCGAGCGGGTCGGGATCCCGAAGCTCGACCTGCTGGGCCTGCGGATGCACACCGCGCTGCGCAAGGCCGGCGCCCTTGCGACGGAGAGGACGGGACGGAAGGTGGACCCCTACGACCTGCCGCCCGAGGACGGGGCGACCTACGCCCTCATCCGGACCGGCAAGAACGCCGGGATGTTCCAGCTCGAATCCCCGGGACAGATGCACCTGAGCCGGCGGCTCAAGCCCGAGAGGTTCGCGGACCTTGTGGCCCAGATCTCGCTCTTCCGGCCGGGACCGGTCAGGGGGGACCTCGTAACCCCCTTTATCCAGAGGAAGAACGGCGAAGGATCGCGCGAGGCCATCCTGCCGCAGCTGGAGGAGGTGCTGCGCAGCACCTACGGCGTCCTCGTCTACCAGGAGCAGGTCCTCGCCGTGGCCAACGCCGTGGCGGGCTTCACCCTCGCCGAGGGCGACCAGCTCCGCCGCGCCATGACCAAGGACCGGGGCCCCGACTCGATGAGCAAACTGCGCCGCGAGTTCCTCGTCCGGGCCGGCAACAACGGCGTCACGGCGGCGCTGGCGGACGAGGTCTTCTCCTGGATGGAGGGCTTCTCCGTCTACGGCTTCTCGGCGGCGCACGCGGCCTCCTTCGCGGAGCTCTCCTACGCCAGCGCCTACATGAGGCGCCACCACCCGGCCGAGTTCTTCTGCGCTCTCCTGAACTCCCAGCCGATGGGCTTCTACAGCCCCAGGCTGCTCCTGAACGAGGCCCGCAGGATCCGTCTCGGGGTGCTCCCGCCGGACATCAACCGTTCCGAAAAAGACTTCACGGTCGAGGACACTCCCACCGGCCCGGCGCTCCGCGTCGGCCTCCGCTACTGCAAGGGGCTCTCTGAGAGGGCCATCTCCTCCATCGTCTCCGAGAGACGCCATGGGCCGTTCGTCTCCGTCGCCGACCTGTACGGCAGGACGTCCGTCGAGAGGGACTCGCTGAGAGAACCTCGTCGGGGGCGGTTTCCTGGACGGGCTACCGGGGGAGGGAGACCGGGCGCGGTTGCTCCACGAGGCCAGGACTCTGCCAAAGAAGCGTCGGCGCGCGGAGCAGCCGGAGATACCCTTGAAGCACCCCGCGAGCTGGTGGACGTTGCGGGAGAGGAGGAACGTCGAGCACCTGCCGCTCGCGGAGACCGCCAGGGAGAGGATGGAGTGGGAGGTCCTGAACCTGAACGTCCGCCGTCATCCCCTCTCCCCGTATCGCACGGCGCTCGAGGGGTTGGGGGTGGTGTCGAGCGAGGAGATCCGGACTCTTCCCCACGGGACCCGCGCCCGCGCGGCGGGCCTCATAGAGTGCCTCCAGAACCCCCCGACGAAGAGCGGTCGCCAGGTCTACTTCCTCCTGATAGAGGACGAAAGCGGACTGCTGCAGGCGACCCTCTTCCGCCAGGCGTACCAGAGGTGCGGCGGGTTGCTGCACCGCGAGGGCGCGTTCCTGCTGGAAGGCCGGGTGGAGCAGACCGCCGCCAAGGGCTTCGCCTTCCTGGTCCACCGCGCGGAGAGCCTGCGAGAGGCCCTCTCGGGGGCAGCGGTGCCGACGCCGCGGGTCGCGTCCGCCCCCGGCGCCTTCCTGCGGGCGAGGCGGCGAGGCCGTAAGGCGGGGTAGCTACAGCTACGGGCGTTCCGGGGCCTTCGAACCCTCCTCGCGCCGCTCGGCGGCCCTCGCCCGGTCGTAGCTCTCGCGGAAGAGTTCCACGGCGCCCGGCACGTCGTCCCGGGTACGGATGCGGTAGCTCACGACCGCTGCGAACCCGCCCCTATGGGGCTCAGCCCGGCCGACCGAGATCAGCTCGTCGTGCAACGCCCTCGGGAACTGGAGATCGGCCACGCCGTCGTGGTGGATGTGCCCGATCCGGCGTCGTCCGAGCCTGTAACCGGTGACGCCGACACCTCCCGGACCACTGTCGCTAGTCCTCTTGCTGACCCCGGGCCAACCGAGCACCTCGCGCTCGATCGACGCCAGCAGCTCGCCGTCCATCTTCTCCTCCTCATCAGCCGTTCCTTCTCGCACAAACGATGGACCAAGACAGCATCCCGCGCATCGTACGGGGGTACGGTCTTTGCCAGCACGAAGGTCCGGTATGTTCGGCCAGCGCCGCCGATGGATATGATGATCCCCGCACGACGGACACCACGGAGGATTAGATGGAAGATCGGGCGCGAGAGGTAAAGGTACGCGAACACCACTTCGACGACGACGGCAGCATCCCCAACAACCCGAGCCTGCCCCTGCTCGTCTATCCGCAGGCGCTGGACGGGTCCGAACACGATGCCTCGCGTTGCCAGGCGTTGCTCGCGGAGAACGGCTGGGGAGGCTCCTGGGTGAACGGCGTCTTCTCGTACCACCACTACCACTCCGTCTCGCACGAGGTCCTGTGCGTCGTTGGCGGCAGCGCGAGCGTCACCTTCGGCGGCCCGGAGGGGGAGACGGTCGAGGTCTCGGCCGGCGACGTCGTGGTCATCCCGGCCGGGGTGGGGCACAAGAACGAGGGATCCAGCAGCGACTTCTCGGTGATCGGCGCCTACCCACGCGGCCAGGAGAACTACGACCTGCGCACCGGCGAAGCGGGCGAGCGCCCCGAGGTCCTGGAGAACATCCGCAACGTTCCTTTGCCCGAGACCGATCCCCTGTTCGGAGAAGCGGGTCCGCTGACCCGCCGCTGGCAGGGGTAGTCGCGTGGTGCCACCAGGATTGAGCAAGGATCTCGGAGGCGAGGCGAGCTGAGGCGGATTCCCTACGCGGCGGGTTTTGCAGCGTAGGGCAACCGGCCCTCGCGGACCTCGACGGGCAAAGCGCGTTGGATCTTCTTGAACTCCCTGATCTCGGCGTCGCCCACGAGCGTGACGGCCACGCCCTCTTTGCCGGCCCGCGCCGTACGGCCTATGCGGTGGACGTAGGTGTCCGCGTCCTCTGGCAGGTCGTAGTTGACGACGTGCGAGACGTCCGGGATGTCGAGCCCGCGCGACGCGACGTTGGTCGCCACGAGGATGCGCGTCCGGCCACTGGCGAACCCGGCGAGCGTTTTGGTGCGCTGCGACTGCGACTTGCCGCCGTGCAGGAGGGCCGACCTGTAGCCGCTCTTCTCCAGCTGGCGGTGAAGCTTGGTGGCGCTGTGCTTGGTGCGGCGGAACACTATCGTGACCGGATCCTTCTCAGAATCGATGAGGGCGCGCAGGGCGCGGGTCTTGTCCCGGCCGTCCACCCGGTAGTAGACCTGCTCGACGGTATCCACCGTAGGCGCCTCGGTCTCCACCGTCAGGTACCGCGGGGAGCGCATGTGGCGTTTGACCATGCCCCGGATCTCCCCCGGCATGGTCGCCGAGAAGAGGGCGGTCTGCCTCCCATCGGGGGTGTGGGAGAGGATGCGACCGACGTCGGGGGCGAAGCCCATATCTAGCATCCGATCCGCCTCGTCGAGCACCAGGTAGCGCACGGCTCCCAGGCGCAGCGTGCCACGCTGGAGGTGGTCCAGGATGCGGCCCGGCGTGCCCACGACGACGGAGGTGGAGCGGTTCTTGAGGGCCTTTATCTGGGGCCCGATGGCCAAGCCCCCGCACAAAACCACCGGCCGAACCGGGTTGTAGCGGGAGAGGCTGGAGATCTCCGATGCGGCCTGCGCCGCGAGCTCGCGCGTCGGCACGAGCACCAGCGCCTGGACGCCCCGAGGCTTCCCGTCCAGACCTTCGATCAGGGGTATGGAGAACGCGGCGGTCTTGCCGCTGCCGGTCTGGGCAAGACCGACGACGTCCTCCCCGTCCAGAAGCTCGGGCATCGCCAGCGCCTGTATGGGCGTCGGGGTCTCCCAGCCCTGTTCGGCGACGGCCTTGAGCGTTCGTTCGGAGACGGAAAAATCTTCGAAAGAGGTCCGCTGGACCTCCCGTAGCGTGGTTGTCAAGTTGACACGGTTCCCTTCTCTTGTTGTGCAGTAGCCGCCACAAAGAGGAGCGTACGTCGTGGGCTACTACCCAACGCGAGGGGGAGTGCGCAAGACACAAAAAAGAGATGCGGTTCAGACATCCGGCATCTCGATGATCGTGGACGTATGTTCTTTGATCTCGTAGCACGACGAGTATACCGGACGCGCGTCCCTATTCAACGCGGCGGACGCCCCTTCTGCGGCCAAGACCGCGTCAAGAGAAGTGATCGAAGCGGGCTAGCGCGTTTCCGGTGGGGCGTGAACTCCGCGCCGGCTTCGTGCTTTACTGGCCTTCGCGCAAGACGAGACCGGGGGTGAGGGTGGCGAGGGGTACGCACGAGGCACTGCCAGACGAGCGCAACGCGGGCGTGCTCGTCTACATCAACGGCGAGTTCTACCCGAGGGAGGAGGCCAGGATCTCCGTCTTCGACTCCGGCTTTCTGGTCGGGGACGGCGTCTGGGAGGGCATCCGCCTGCACGACGGCGGGTTCGCCTTTCTCGACCGGCACCTCGACCGGCTGTTCGAGGGGGCGAAGGCTATAGATCTCGACGTCGGGATGACGCGCGAGGAGCTGGCGGCGGCGCTGCGGGAGACCGTCGATAAAAACGGCATGCAGACCGACGTCCACCTCAGGCTGATGGTGACCCGCGGCGACAAGAAGACCCCTTCTCAGGACCCGCGCCTGGTCGTCGGCGGTCCCAACGTCGTGATCATCGCCGAGCACAAGGTCGCCGATCCCGGGGTTCGGGAGGCGGGCGTGAGCCTGTTTACCTCGACCGTCAGGCGGCCGCCGCCGGACACGCTGGACCAGAAGCTCAACTGCCACAGCAAGCTGCACGAGGTGGTGGCCCTGATCCAGGCTCTCAAAGCGGGGGCCGACGAGGCCCTGATGCTCGACCCGGAGGGCGCCGTTGCGACCTGCAACGCCACGAACTTCTTCGTCGTGCGCGGCGGGGAGGTGTGGACCTCGACGGGCCAGTACTCCCTCAACGGCATCACACGCCGCATGGTGATCGAGCTGTGCGGGGAGAACGGCATCCCCGCGAGCGAGCGCGCCTTCTCCCTCACCGACGTATACTCCGCCGACGAGGCCTTCGTCACCGGCACTTTCGGCGAGCCTCACCCCCGTCGTCGCGGTGGACGGGCGCAGGATCGGCTCCGGCAAACCAGGAGAGATCACCGCCCGACTCTCGGCCCTCTACAAAGAGGCCGTCTCCCGCTCCACCGCGCAGGCATAGAGCCCGTGGACGACTGCCTCAAGCTCTCCGTCTGGTCCGGCCCGCGCAACGTCTCCACAGCGCTCATGTACGCCTTCCGGCAGCGCTCCGACACGGTGGTTCTGGACGAGCCCCTCTACGGGCACTACCTGACGGTTACGGACGCGGAGCACCCCGGCGACGAGGAGGTGCTGGCCGCGATGGACCGCGACGGCGAGCGCGTCGTGCGCGAGGTCATCCTGGGACCCTGCGAGAGGCCGGTTCACTTCTTCAAGAACATGGCCCACCACCTCGTGGGGCTGGACCGGGGTTTTCTTTCCAAGATCACGAACGTGTTCCTGATCCGAGACCCCCAAGAGATGCTGCCCTCGCTCGCGAACCAGCTCCCCGAACCCATCGTGCGCGACACCGGCCTCGACCGTCAGGTCGAGATCCTGGACCTTGTGCTGGATCTCGGCGAGGATCCCGTGGTGCTCGACGCGCGGGAGCTCCTCCTCGACCCGCCAGGCGTGCTCGGAATCACCTGCGAGAAGCTCGGCCTCCCCTTCGAGGAAGCGATGCTCTCCTGGCCCCCCGGTCCGAAACCCGAGGACGGCGTGTGGGCCCGCCACTGGTACGCGAACGTGCACACCTCGACGGGGTTCGGCCGCTACGAACCGAAGGCGGAGGCCTTCCCCAAACGGCTCGAACCGCTACTGGACGAGTGCCTTCCCCTCTACGAACGGCTGCGCCGGTTCGCGATCCCGGCGTCGTAAGCTGGGTCGGCCGGACGCCCCTCCCTAGGCCCCGATGAGCCGGATACGGGCGCCGTGGGTGAGTTCCGGATCCAACTCCTTTACTTTGCCGTCCAGGTCCACCGTAAGGTCTAGCGTGTGGGGACCGGGACCGGTGGCATCGGGTGGGTCTGTATCCGCGGCGTCGGGGGCCGCGAAGGAGAGCACGCTCGCGCCCAGCGGGACAGACGACCCTGCCACGTGCTCCGCCGCGAGCAAGGCCAGCGTCTCGGCCGCCTCCCCGGCGTCGGGGGTGGCGACGTGCAGGCGAGCGATGCCGGTCGCGCCGTTCGAGTGCCGGGTAGCAGCGCCGGACGGAACGCGCGAAGAACGCAGGGTGAGATCTTCGATCAGGAAGGGCAGCACGCGTCCATCCTGGTCTACGCTGGCGCTGCGCCAGCGGATCTCGGTCCCGTCGGGGATCCTCCGGCCACCCTCGACCGGACCGTTCACTCGGAAGCCGGCGTCCCGCAACTTCTGCGCGTCGGTTTCCAGACCGTCGGAGGCCGCGCAGTAGTCGATCAGGCCTCCGCCCGCGGAGAGGAAGAGGCGCCAGCCCCACGCGTTGTCCTGCGGGTCGTGCGGGTCCACGAAGGCCACAAGCTCCAGGTAGGAGCCGTCCCGGAAGGGGACCAGGGCGTTCCTCGTCAATCCGTCGGCGTGCTCACCACCGGGCGTCACCCTGAAGCCCAGGCCCTCGTAGTCCCTGGTTGCGTGACCGAGGTCGCGGACCAGGATCACGGCATGATCCAAACGCGTCAGCATCCCTGCGAGCCCGTCGCTACGACGCAGACTTGCCGCTCACCCGGGGGGCTTGCCGCCCTTGTTCCGGCGTTCCGGTCGCTGAGCCTCCCAGCGTTCTACGGTGCGGCCGGGAATGTACACTATGGTCAGCCACAGCAAGGCGACGACCACGAACGCCACGAGAACGACGGCGAACTGAAAAAACTCCGATGACAAAGCCTCTACTCCTGACCCGTTCGTAGTTCCGGGGCCCCTGCCGCTACCGCGCGGACCCACCCCTGGTGACGTTCGTATTGTCGCCTATCCTGGGCGCCTTCGCCGTTACAATTTTAACCGTTTCCCCGTTCCCTTTCCGGACCGACGCCCGCGGGATCCCGTCGAGAACCTCGCCGACAGACTGAAGCCAGGATCTGAGGTCCGAGGCAGTCTGACAGCGGAGGCGTCAGCCGGAGCGTGCCAAAAAGCGCGTTCGGGGGTTTGGGCCCCGAACGTCTAACGCCCGGCCAGCCTGCGGATGATCGCAGAGGCTACAAAGAGCGCGACCGCACGGGACAGGCCTTGCACGGCGGCCTCCGCGAGGTCGTCCTTCACGCCCCGGCGCTCGGGTATCTGGCGCGCTACCAGGCCGGTCAACGGCCGCTTGAGAAAGGACGCGAGCGCTAACGCTATAACGGTCAGTAGCCGCCGCTGCGCCGTGTCGCTCAGATGCCGCACCTTTTTCGGCGGGGGATCCAGCCCGCGCGCCCGACGTACCACGTCCATTCCGGGGACGGTGATCCTGTACGCGCCGACCGTGTCGGCGTTCTGCAACTTGCCGGTGTTGAGGAGGTACCTGACGGCGATAGAGGTCTCCCACGCCTCCGGCCCCATGCCGGCCTCGTGCGCGGCCCCGTTCTCTCCGGGCGTCTGGGAGTCGCCGATGGGCACGGGCTCGTTGAGCTTGCCTCCCGACAGGTCGTAGAAGGCCCCGAGGAGCCGCATCGCATCTTCTTCCACGCCGCTCGTTGCCGCAGACGTCGTCGCCGTCATCGCCACCTCCCTATCGGCACCCACAGTCTAAACGCTAGCCGGCTTGCCGTCATACCCGGGTCCGACCCGGCAGACCTCGAGAAGCCCTGGGGATCGCGGGTTCCGACCGGCGGGGTAACAATGACCCGGCGCCCGATCCTCATTCCCTTTCACCCCACGGACGCCGAGCCCGTCTCTGTGCCATACCCTTCTCGGCCCACGTTAAACGTGTGTTAACGAAACCCGGCCCCGCGCTCAGACGTCCCTGTCGCGCAGGATCAACCACATGACCACCACGGCCGGCGCGGTGACGAGGTAAATCTCGAACAATAGTAGGTACCACCCCCACCAGGCCAGCTCCATATCCCTTTCACCACGTCGGGCGTCCCGTCAAGAAAGAGTATAGGGCGCATCCGGAGCCTGCGGAACCACTAACGGTGCCAGTCGTCCGAGCCGAGCATATCGACCCACAGGCTCGCGTGCGGCTCCCACATCATGGTGTAGTGGGTCGCACCCTCGATGACGCTCTCCGAGCGGAGGTCGAGGACCGCGGCCATCGTGTCCCTGGTTCCGTCGGGGATTAGGGGATCGCTGCCGGGGAAGAACGCCTCGGCGGCGCGCGCCAGGACGACCGGACAGGCGACCCCGCGCAACGCGTCTGCTGTCGGGCTCTCGGAGGAGATGGAGGTCGAGTCCTCTTCGGCAGCGGCCCGGGATGCCTTGGGCTGGTAGCCGCCCTCTACCTCCCCCAGGTCGTAGTGGTAATAGTCGGCGAGGTCCAGTGGGAGGTCTTCCGGCTTCAAGCCCTGGCCCGGGAACCAGAAGTCCAGGTAGGCCTCGGGGCTCTCGAAGGTCATGTCCAGGCGCCGGAAGGCGCGTTCCAGGCCCTCCTCGACGGCCGCCGCCTCCTCCTTCTCCGCCTCCGTCAGCTCCTCCGGGAGCTTCCCGACGCGGGGCCAGCCGCCGTCGAGGAGGACGAGGGCCCGGACGCGGTCGGGATAGAGGAGGGCCGTCTTCAGGGCTACGAAGCCGCCCATGGAGTGGCCGACGATCACGGCGTCCCGGAGACCCAGGTGGTCGAGGACCCGGATCACGTCCCCCGCGTGCGCCTCCAGCCCGTAGCCGGAATCGGGTTTGCCCGAATCGCCCCGGCCCCGCAGGTCCACCCCGACGATGCCCCGCGTCCCGGCGAGATGCCGCGCCGCGGCGGTGAAGGCCCGGTGCTGGGCGGTTATGCCGTGCAGGGCGACGACGGGGTCGGGACCTTCCCCCGCACGCCAGATCGCCAGCTCGGGCTCCCCCGACACCCTCTCCGTCGTCCACAGGTTCTCGCTCACGCGGAGCATTATACTTGCCGGGCTATGGACTACTTCGAGAACGTGCTGGACGCCATAGGCAATACACCCCTGATCCGGCTCGGCCGCATCGAGCGCGACGAGGGCCTCGACGCCACCCTTCTGGCAAAGGTCGAATACCTGAACCCAGGGGGCTCCGTGAAGGACCGTCCCGCCGTCAAGATGCTCGAGGTGGCCGAGGAGCAGGGCTTGCTCAAGCCCGGCGGAACGGTGGTCGAGCCGACGAGCGGCAACACGGGGGCAGGGCTTGCCCTGGCGGCCGCGGTCAGGGGCTACAAGTGCATCTGCGTGATGCCCGAGAAGGTGAGCCAGGAGAAGCGGGACCTCTTGAAGGCCCTGGGCGCGGAGGTCGTCGTCACCCCGAGCGCGCCGCCCGACGACCCGGAGAGCTACTACGCCGTCGCCGAGCGGCTCGCCAACGAGATACCGGGCGGCTTCAAGCCGGGCCAGTACGAGAATCCCGCGAACCCCCTGTCCCACTACGAGACGACCGGCCCGGAGCTCTGGCGCCAGACGCATGGCCGGATCTCCCACTTCGTCGCCGGGATGGGCACCTGCGGGACCATTACCGGCACCGGACGCTACCTCAAGGAGCAGAGCCCCGAGTTACGGGTGGTGGGCGCCGATCCCGAGGGCTCCATCTTCTCCGACCCCGAGAACGTCCACCAGTACGCCGTCGAGGGCGTGGGGGAGGACTTCTACCCCGGCAACTACGACCCGGAGGTCGTGGACGAGGTCGTCCAGGTAACCGACCGCGAGTCCTTCCTGATGACCCGCCGCCTGATGGCCGAGGAGGGCCTCTTCGTCGGCGGCTCGTGCGGGATGGTGGCCGTCGCCGCGGTGCGCGCGGCGAAGGGTCTGCCCTCAGAAGCCGTCGTCGTGGTGCTGCTGCCCGATACCGGGCGCAACTACGTCTCCAAGGTCTTTGACGATGACTGGACGCTTGCCAACTCGGGCGCCACCAGAGCAGACCTCGAAAAACCGTACCGCGTCTTCGGGGAGGGTATGTGAGTTCCAGAGACAAAGGATTCGCCACCCGCGCCATCCACGCCGGGCAGGACCCCGACCCGGCGACCGGGGCGACGATAGTCCCGATCTACCAGACCTCGACCTACACCCAGGAGGCGCCGGGTCAGCACAAGGGCTACGAGTACAGCCGCACCGGCAACCCGACCCGCGCGGCCCTCGAGGAGTGCGTCGCAGCCCTCGAAGGCGCCGAGCACGGCCTCGCCTTCGCCTCGGGATGGCGGCGACCATGGCCGTCATGAGCCTGCTCTCGCCCCGGCGACCACGTGGTCGCCGGCGACGACCTCTACGGCGGCTCGTACCGTCTCTTCGACAAGGTCCTCCAGAGATCCAACGGCCTCGACTTCGCCTTCGTCGACACCACGGATCCGGCCTCCGTGGAGGAGGCGCTCCGGCCGGAGACGAAGTTGCTCTGGATCGAGACGCCGACCAACCCCATGCTGACCCTCTCGGACATAGAGGAGCTCTCCGGGATGGCCCGCGAGCGCGGGGCTACCGTCGCGGTGGACAACACCTTCGCCTCGCCCTACTTCCAGAACCCGCTCTCATTGGGCGCCGACATCGTGGTCCACTCGACGACGAAGTACATGGGCGGCCACTCGGACGTGATCGGCGGGGCGGCCGTAACCTCGGACCCGGACCTGCACGAGAGGATGGCCTTCTACCAGAACGCCGCGGGCGGCGGTACCAGGGCCGTTCGACTCCTGGATCGTGCTGCGCGGCCTCAAGACCCTCGCCGTCAGGATGCACCAGCACGAGGAGAACGCCCTCGCCGTGGCGCGTTTCCTGCAGGATCACCCCCAGGTCGCCACCGTGAACTACCCGGGCCTGCCGAGCCACCCGCAGCACGAGCTGGCCAAACGGCAGATGAGCGGTTTCTCCGGGATGGTCTCGTTCACGCTCAAGGGCGGCGCCGAGGCGGCCTACGCGGCGGTGCAGAAGACGGAGGTCTTCCACTTCGCCGAGTCTTTGGGCGGCGTCGAGTCGCTCATCACGCACCCGGCCTCGATGACCCACGCCGCCATCCCGCGCGAGCAGCGCGAGGCCCGCGGCGTCACCGACGGTCTGCTTGCGGCTCTCCGTCGGCATCGAGGACGCGGACGACCTCGTCGCCGACCTCGACCAGGCGATAAGCGCCGAGTAGAACGCCTCGGCTTCGCCTCCGCTCTCAGCCCGCCTCGGGCCTGTCGGCCCCCGTTTTCAGCACGCCGCCCCGCGGGCCGCCTGTGGGTTTCACGGTCTTCGCCAGCGCGGGCAGGAGTATGCCGGGGCGCAGGAGAGCGGCCGGCGGGTGCGATCAGGTTCTTCACCTCCAAGCAGCGTCCTGGCGACGTCTTCTCGCTCGACGGCGAGCTTGCATGACCTCTCTCGGAGATCGCGGTAGAGGATGCGACGCGCGAGGCCCAGGTCTTCGACGCCGCCGGCCGCCCACTGGGCGTCGCTGTTGGTCGTGGCCGTCCAGCAATGGGCGACGGCCCTTCGTTGGCGGCGGTGGAACCGGCCGGAGAGGCTCGCCGTCTGGCGAGAATTCAGCGACTCCCGCAGCGCGAGGGCGGAGAGGGCGGCGGCGGTCATGCCCTGGCCGTAGGACGGGTTCAAGACGCAGGCGGCGTCGCCGGCCACGAGGAAATTCTCGGGCAGGCGGGTCTTCTCGTAGTGGCGCAGGCGGTTGGCGGTGCGGCGGTAGCCGTAGACGGGCGAGGCCGGCTCGGCGTCCTTTATGGCGTCGTGAATGACCGGGCTGTGCAGGCTCGCGGCGAAGCTCACGAAGGCGTCGGGATCCGTCGGCGGGTAGTCGCCTCCGGTCCCGATCAGGACGGCCGTCCACAGATCTCCCTCGACCCGCCGCAACGTGCCGCCGCGCGTGCTCTCCGGCCACGCCGGCAACACGGCCACCCCGTCCCAGTCCTCCGCGAAGTCCTCCGGCACCCTGTACCAGCGGGTCGCGTACCCGAGACGAGCGTCCACGACCGTCTCCTCGGGTGCCCCGTGTCCGAGATCTTCGAGCCACCGCGGCGCCCTGGAGCCGGCCCCGCTCGCGTCCAGCACAAGATCGGCCGACAGGTCCTCGACGAAACCGTCGCCCCGCGAACGCGACCTAACGCTGGAGACCCGACCCCCCGGGCCGGGGAGCAGCCCGACGACCTCCCGGCCGGGGAGGAATGAGACCTTCGGCTCCCTTTCGAGGCGGGCGCGGATGCGGCTCTCGATGATGGCGCGGCTCGCGGCGCGCATGGTGATGCCGGAGCGGAAGCGCGGCAGGCGCCCGGCGGGCAGCTCGGTCACGGCGTCGGAGGCCTGGTCGAGAAGCGGGCATCCGGCGGCGGCGAGCTCGGCGTCGAGACCGGGAAACAGGTCTTCGAGGATCTGCGAGCCCCGCGTCGCCAGGCTGTGCAGGTGGCGGGCCTGGGGCACGCCCCTGCGGGCGACGGGCTCGTCGGGCAGGGCGTCCCGCTCCAGGAGGGTCACGCGGTCGAAGCTATCCACGAGCACGCGGGCGCAGAGGAGGCCCGCCATACCGGCCCCGACCACCACGGCCTCGCCGCGCTTCGCTTCGCTCCGTCTCGCCGAGCGACACGGGCCGATTCTAGGCCCCCATCGGCCGAGGGTAGCGAAGCGTCTCACCGGCGGCGCTTGATCCTATCCGTGTCAGGCTGTAGTTTGTTGTCCCGTCAGTTCGTCCGGGTGGATAGGAAAGGGCAAGATCCTGCGAGAGACAACGAAGGCGGGAACCCCCATAGGGTCGCGGAGGACCTCAACCGGCGGGCGCTCTTCGCGCTCTCGATGCTGAGGCATCCGCGGACGGTCGGCGCGGTCTGGCCGACCTCGCGGCGGGCCGTGGACGACCTGCTGGACATGGCCGACCTCGGCTCGGCCGAGGTCGTCGTCGAGTTCGGCGTCGGCACCGGCGTCTACACGGAGGGCATCCTGCGTCGTCTCTCCCCCGGCGCCCGCTTCCTCGCCTACGAGGTGGACGCGCGCTCTGCCGCGGCCGTCGCCCGCCGGTTCCCGGACGAACGGTTGGAGGTGGTCAACGCCTCGGCCGAGAACGTGGTCGGGGACCTCGGCGGACTCGGCCGGAGGGCCGACGTCGTCGTCTCGAGCCTACCCTTCTCGACCCTGCCCGGGCCCGTCCGGCAGGACCTCCTCGACGCCGCCCGCGAGGCGCTCGCCCCAGACGGGATCTTCCTCGTGCTGCAGTACTCGAGAGACGGTCCTGCCGGAGCTGAAGCATCGGTTCCCAAAGATCCGGCAGCGCTTCTCGCCCCTGAACGTCCCGCCGGCCTTCCTCTTCGCCTGCGAGGGGTCGTGACTCGGCGCGGCTGGGAGGCGGCGCAGGCCGTACGTGCTCGTTCCCCTCGTCGTCGGGGTGCTGCTGCTGCTCGTCGGCGGCGGTCCGGGTGGCTCGGCGTGCTGGCTGCGGGCGGGATGCTCGCCTTTTTCCGCGACCCGAGCCGGGAGACGGACTACGCAGCCCGGGCGTGCTCTACGCCGCGGCGGATGGGCTGGTGCGGGAGGTGGACGAGGTGCCGACCCGGCGATGCCCGGCGGAAGGGCCGACGCGCGTCAGCATCTTCCTCTCGCTGCACAACGTCCACGTCAACCGGAGCCCGGTGGGGGGGACGATGGGGCGGTCGAGGAGATCGGGGGCGGGTACTACCCGGCGCTCTTCGGGCGTTCCGAGGAGAACCGGAGAAACAGGATCGAGATCCGCGGCGAGCGCGGGCCCGTCGTGGTGATCCAGAAAGCCGGGGCGATCGCGCGCCGCATCTCCACCTGGGTCGGGCGGGCGAGCGCGTAGAGCCGGGCGGCAGGCTCGGCCTGATCCACCTCGGCTCCCGCACGGACGTGCTCTTCCCCGCGGGCGCGGCGGAGCCGCTGGTGCGTCCCGGCGACAGGGTCCGCGCCGGTCTCACCCCGCTGGCCCGCTACGGGGAACCCCGCTGACCTTGCGTCGGGCCCTCCCCCACCTCGCCACCTGCGGCAACCTTGCTTCGGGCTTCCTCGCGCTGCTCTTCGCCGCCTCGGGCGACTTCGTCATATGCGGCGGCCTTCGTCCTGGCGGCTGCGGTCCTCGACCTTCTGGACGGCGCCATCGCCCGCAATGGGGGCCAGGGGGAAGAGCGGCTCTCCGAGTTCGGCAAGAACCTGGACTCGCTGGCGGACGTCGTCTCCTTCGGCGCCGCGCCAGCCTTCGCCGCCTACGTCGGCCGTCCTGCACGTCTGCCCGGTGGCCGGGCTGGCGGGTTGCCTGGCCTTCTTCGTGTGCGGCGCGCTGAGGCTGGCCCGCTTCCCGCTCGTCGGCAGACCCGACCGGTTCGTCGGCCTCCCGATACCGCCGGCCGGCCTCTTCGTGGCGGCCTCGCCGCCCTCGGCCCGCCGCCGCTCCTCGTGCTGGCGGCGCTCGCCGCCACGAGCGCCCTGATGGTCAGCACCGTGCCCTTCCCGACCCCGGCCGCCATCTTTGGCCCGGGAAATCCGCGGAGGAGGGGCAGCCGCCGGAGACCGCCGTCGTGGAAGCCCCCGACGGCAAGCCCGTAGGGCGTTCCGCCCCGGCATTGGCCGAGGGCGCGCCTCGCGAACGGGTCCTGACCTCCTCTGGCTCTGCACCGCGCCACCGGGGGCTAGGGGCTGGATCCGCCTCCCTGCCCCGTCCCAACTGGGGGCGCCGAGCTGCATCACGACCTGAAGGTCGCTCATCTCCGACCAGACTCTCGCACAAGCCCGTCCTCGACGCGGAGGATCAGGATGCCGGTCTCGAGGATGCGCTGGCCGTCTGAAGGTATGTCGAGCAGGCCGCCCCTGTACGTCGCCCACCCCGAGTAGCGGGCGACGATCCTGTCTCTCCTCGGAGATAAGGTCGTGGACGGCCCACTCCCTTTCGCGAAAGGCGGAGGTGTACCATCGCAGCCAGTCCCTGAAGTCTCGCGCCCGTGGGTCGCCTCCATACCGCCCTGTCCGTGGGCCACGAAGTCCGGGGCGACGAGGCCGTCTACAGCGTCCAGGTCGCCCCGCGTGAAGAGGTCGTCGAACCAGCGCTCGACGATGCTTTGTGCGCCGGGTTCGGCACGGCGCCGCTACCGGGGCTCGACCTACCCCGCCAGAACCTCCGGGTTGCGCTCGCGGTAGTCGTCGCGCCAGGCGATCGAGTTCCTGCAGCGGGGCCAGGTCGTAGTCCGGGCCGCCGAAGCCGAGCATCAGGTGGGTGATGCCGTTCTCGACGTAGCGGTCGGCGTTCTTGATCTGGTCCGGTGACGATCAGGACGGAGCGCTCGATCTCGCCCGGGTCGCGCCCGACCCTGCTCGCACCAGTCGTCCAGGATGCCGCTCTTGCGGCCCGCCTGCTCGGGGTCGCCGAAGCCGTTCCAGATGTGGGCGTGCTCGGCGACGATGCGCAGGGTGACCTTCTCGCCGCCGCCGCCGATCAGGATCGGGATGCGTCGGCGTCGGCGGCGGGTTGAGCTTGCCCAGGCGCTCCTCGATGACCGGCATGGCGGCGTCGAGGTCGCGCAGCCTGTCCGGCGCCGTCTTGAAGTCGTAGCCGTACTCGTCGTAGTCCTTCTGGAACCAGCCGGAGCCGATGCCGAGGATCAGGCGCCCGTTCGAGATGTGGTCGACGGTGCGCGCCATGTCGGCGAGCAGGTTCGGGTTGCGGTACGAGTTGCACGTCACGAGGGCGCCGAACTCGACCCTCTCGGTCACCTCGGCCATCGCGCCCAGGAGCGTCCAGCACTCGAAGTGCTTGCCGTCCGGATCGCCGTAGAGCGGGTAGAAGTGGTCCCAGTTGAAGAGCGTGTCCGCCCCCATCTCCTCGACCTCGACCCAGGCCTCGCGCATCTGCCGCGTAGCTCCGCCTGCTGCGGCTGGATCTGCGCCCCGACACGTATCGCCATGCGATCTCCTCCTGTTCGCGACCGGGCAGATTATGCCATCCGGGCGTCGTTCGTGGGCCATAGCGCGAGGAACCGAGCAGGCTATAGTGTCCTGGCACCGTTTACGAGGCGGGAGGTTTCGGTATGTTCGACGGGCTCATGCCCGCGATGGTGACGCCCTTCGACGAGCGAGGGGAGATCGACCTGCGCGCCACGGAGGCGGTGATAGAGCGCTTCGTGGACGCTGGGGTGAGCGGTATCTCACCTCTGGGCAGCACCGGCGAGGCGACACACCTGACCTTCGACGAGCGCAAGCGCTTCGCGGGCGAGGTGGTGAGGATCGTCGGCGGGCGCATCCCGGTCGTCGTGGGCGCGGGCTCGAGTGGCACCAGGGTGGCCGTGGAACTCGCCCGCAACGCCGAGGAGGTGGGCGCCGATGCCGCGCTCGTGGTCTCGCCGTTCTACTGGGGGATCGGCGAAGAGGGCCTGTTCCGGCACTTCGAGGCCGTGGCAGGCTCGGTGGAGATCCCGGTCCTGCTCTACAACCTGCCGATGCTGACCGGGGTGGACCTTTCTCCTGGTCTCGTCGGGAGGATAGCCGCCTCGTGTCCGAACGTCGTAGGGATCAAAGACACCGTCACGGAGTACGGCCACGTCGTCGGCGTCCTGCGCGAGGTCAAGCGCGAGCGGCCGGAGTTCTCCGTCCTCTGCGGCTGGGAGGACCTGGTGCTGCCCTCCCTCCTTGCCGGGGCCGACGGCTCGATCTGCGCCTTCGCCAACGTCGCGCCCGGGCTCTTCGTCGACATGGTCCGGTCGGCCCGCGAGGGCGACCTGACCCGGGCCACAGAGTTGCACCGGCGGGTCCTCGCCCTCGTAACGCTCGGGGCGTACAGCGACCCGGCGATCGGCGCGATCAAGCTGGCGATGAACATTCTGGGGGTTCCCATCTCCCCCGCCGTCCGCGGCCCAGCCCTGCCGGCCCCCGAAGGAGCCCGCGCCGGCGTCGAGGCCGTCCTCGATGAGGTCGGCCTGCTCGACCAGCATCAGGAGAGGCGAACTTGACCGACGTGCGGGCGCTGGCCTTCGACGTGTTCGGCACGGTGGTGGACTGGCGCTCCACGATAATCCGGGAGGGCGAAGGTCTCGGCAGGGAGAAGGGCGTGGACGCGGATTGGGCAGCCTTCGCCGATGCTTGGCGCGGCAGGTACGCCTCCTCGATGGGCCGGGTACGCCGCGGCGAGGTCCCCTGGACGAAACTCGACGATCTCCACCGCGCCTCCCTCGAAGACCTGCTAGCCGAGTTCGGGATCGAAGGCCTAACGGAAGTGGAGAAGGACGACCTCAACAAAGTCTGGCACCGCCTGGAACCCTGGCCCGACTCCGTAGAAGGCCTCACGCGTCTCAAGCTTAACCACACCATCGTCCCGCTCTCCAACGGCAACGTGGCGCTGCTAACGAACATGGCCAAGCACGCGGGACTGCCGTGGGATGCGATCTTCTCCGCCGAGCTGGTTCGCCACTACAAACCCGACCCCGAGACCTACGGGATGGTCCCCAACCTACTCTCCCTGGAGCCCGAGCAGGTGATGATGGTGGCGGCCCACCCCGACGACCTGCGCGCCGCCGCGAAAACGGGCCTCCTCACCGCCTACGTCCCCCGCCCCCATGAGTTTGGTCCAGAGGGTCAGGCCGAACCCCCAGATCCGGCCTTCGATGTGGTGGCCGGCGATATGGTGGACCTGGCGAGACAGATGGCTAGTAGGGAATAGCGAAAAGGGGGTAGTGGACCGGCGAACAAACTACTCCCTATTCGCTACCTCGCTATTCGTGGGCAACTAAGAGATCAGGCTAGCAAGCGTGTGCTTGAGCAGCCTGAGGTACCGTGGGCTCCTCGTCAGGGAGAACACGGCCAGGACCAGCGCCGCGGCGAGTAGCAGCACCCCAGGGGCGACGAAGGGGGCCCCGAAGCCGAAGGTCGCGGCGAGAAATCCGCCGCCCAGAGGTCCGATACCGAAGGCGGCCGAGGTAGCCGATGCGGCGACGCCGAAGGCCGCGCCCTGACGCTCGGGTGGTACGGAGGAGCGCACGGCGAGGTTCGCTACCGGGATGACCATGCCGAGGGCGAACGCGACGACGAGGCGCAGCCCGAAGAGCTCCGCCACCGAGGAGACCCCGGCCTGCGGTAGCGATCCAAGCCCGGCGGCGGTCAGCGCCAGAACGATG
This sequence comes from uncultured Rubrobacteraceae bacterium, assembly GCA_963769655.1. Taxonomy (GTDB): domain Bacteria; phylum Actinomycetota; class Rubrobacteria; order Rubrobacterales; family Rubrobacteraceae; genus CAVYMT01. Next base: position 107,997 of record CAVYMT010000013.1, read on the forward strand.
GTGGTCCAGACGCCAAACCGTGTGGCCAGGCGGCCCCCGACGAGGGCTCCCAGGGCCGCCGCGAGGGCGCCGGCGCCGATGATCTGGCCGGCCAGGCTGGCCACCCCCACGGGATCTTCCATGAGGGTCTGCAGGAACCCGGGAACGGCCGGCTGCACGCCCGTGATCGAGAGGTGCACCACGAACAACGCCAGCACACCGGGGAACAGAGCCCAGAGTGGCAATGGTCCCCCGCCCGAAGCTTCTTCCTTGTCGGCCTTGGACCGCGAGGGCTCGACCTCGCGCACCCCGAAGAGGACCAGGAACCCGGAGGTCGCAAGCAGGGCCGCGGTGACCCCGAAGGAGGCCCTGATGCCCACGAGGTCTGCGAAGACCCCGCCGAAGAACGGGCCGGCGGCGGCCGCAATAAAGATGAACGTCTGGAGCATGCCCAGCCGGGAGGACGCCCGGTTCTGCGGTGCGGTGGCCGAGACGAGCACCGTCGCCGCCGCGACCGTTCCCGTGAGTGAGCCTTGCAAGAGTCGCAGCACGAGCAACTGCCACGGCGCCGTCACCAGCCCCATCAGCGCGAGCATCACCGCCCCGGCCAGCGTGGCCCGCAACAGCATCTTTTTCTGCCCGTAACGGTCGCCGAGCCTGCCCCAGATCGGGGCCGCCAGCGCCATCGTCACCGCCGTGGCAGCGTTCAAGAGGCCCGCCCAGGCGGCCGCATCACCCGCATCCTCGACCCCGAGACGCTGCACGTAGAGCGGCAGGAAAGGCATGACGAACATGAACCCCGTAGTCGCCGCCAGCTGCGAGACCAACAGAACGGAGAAGGACACCCCGCCCTCCGCGGAAGACTCCCCCCGCCGCGCCGAGATCCTGCCCAAAACCGAACGAATCGTACCCGTAGTGATGCCGCCTTTGCCTGATCTTGCCAATCCGAAGAATTATCTTGTAACTAGACAGTATCAAACTTCCGGCCCGGATCCAGCGCTCTCCGACCGCCCATGTGACCGGGTTAACGTGGGCGACCTGCGGTCGCCCGCACGGCGCCTTTCAGCACGCTGCGGCCTCTGCGAGGCCTCCGCTCTCACAACGCTAACACGGCGGTGCAGATGCCAAGCACGCCGGTGAGGATGACGATGCCGAGGCTCAGCGCGCGGAAGGTCCTTTCGGAGATCCTCCTCAGGAACGCCGTGCCGATGACCTTGCCGACGATGGCGAAGGGAATAAGGATCGCCGAGAGCGTCACGTCTGGGCCCTCGATCAGGCCGCGGAGGGACAGGACCAGCAGACCGACGAGGCTCATAGCCAGGAAGTAGAGGGCGCTTGTGCTACGGAACTCGCTCTTGGGCAGGCCGCGGGAGGCGAGGAGCAGGACTATCGGGGGTGCGGCGAGCCCCGTCGAGGTCGAGAGGGCTCCGCTGGTCGAGCCGGCAACCAGCGGTCCCCAGCGCGTATTGGCCCCCGGAAGCCGGACTTCCCTGACCAGCAGTAATGCGGAGAGCACGACGACGACGCCGACCGCCAGCCGGATGTAGTCTGGGTTTACGAGCCTCAGCACCTCGGTGCCGAGGACCACCCCGACGGCCGACGGAATCAGGAGCGCGAGGGCCAGTCCTTGCCGCGCCTCCCGCCAAGAGTCGTAGACCACGGCGGCGCTGATAAAGATCGAGAAGGCCGTGGTCAGGATGATGACCGTCCTCGGCTCGTAGACGAAGAGCAGGAGCGGGGTGCTGATCAGGGCCAGCCCGAACCCCGTGAGCCCCGAGACCGTCCCTGCCAACAACGCGGCCAGCAGCGCCACGAGCAGTCCCCAGGTCAGCAAGCGCGCGCCACCATCGCGCTAGGGGGTCTGCCGCATCCGCCGGCGACCGTCGACGAACAAGCAGGAGCTGACGGCTGAAAGCTGACGGCTGAAAGCTAGTTCAGCGGAGCACGCCGGCGTAGAGGCGTTCCCAGGCCTCCATCTCCGGCGTGAAGTACCGGACGCGCGTCTTCTTGTACTCGCGGGTCGAGTAGAGGGAGAGGCGCTCGGTAAGGCCGGTCTCGGCGCCCATCGCGTCGAGGACGCTCTCGCACTCCTCGACGCTGCGGCCGTGGACCATCGAGAAGAGGGCGTATGGCCAGTCCTCGTAGGTCGGGCGCTGGTAGCAGTGCGAGACGGCCTGGTACTGGGCGAAGGCCTGACCGACCTCCTCTACGCGCTCGTCGGGCACCTCCCAGACGCCCATGGCGTTCGCCCGGAAGCCCGCCTTGCGGTGGTAGAGGACGGCCGAGAAGCGGCGCATGATCTTGCGCTCGCGCAGGTCGTATGCCCGGTCGAGCAGGTCCTCCCAGGAGAGGCCAACGCCTTCGCCCCACAGGTCGAAGGGCCGCGGCGTCAGGGGGACGTCCTCCTGCAGGGCCCTTATGGCCGCCTTGTCGTCCTCGGAGATGTTGCGGTCTGCCCCCTGGCGGTCGGACTCGCCGTACTGCGGGGCCTCCTTCTTGGCGGTGGCGCCCTGCTTCATGTCGAGCGTCACCCCTATCTTGAAGAGCTTCAGCGTCGGAAGGACACGCGTCTTCTCCGCGCCGCTAATGTGGTGCAGGACGTCCACGGTGCCCTTCAGCCCCAGGCGCGAGCCCGGCGGTACGGCGACGGTGTACCAGAGGTTGAACTCGTTGTCGCGCTCGTAGTTATGGGAGACGCCGGGATGAGAGTTCACGGCCTTCGCGCCCTCGTTCAGCTTGCGCTTCGGTATCTTCGCGGCGACCAGGGTAGATTCGTAGCCCAGGACGCGGGTGTCGAAGATCGCGCTGATCTGGCGGATCACCTTGCCCCTCTTGAGGGCTTCGATGCGCCGGATCACCTCGGCGCCCGAGATGCCTACCTCGCGTCCGATGGCCGCGAAGGGCTCCCGCTCCAGCGGGAACTCGCGCTGGATAAAGTTAAGGATGTCCTTGTCTGTGCCGTCCATCATGCGGCTACCGGAGACTGTGCTTACCACGCTTTACATAGCCCTTCTCGACGGTTTGCTACTGCATGACGGCAATGATAACAGGCGTAACCAGAATCCGGTATGAAGTTCTTTACGATATTGGCCGCGGTCCGACCAGAACCGGGGCGCACCTTCGGCCCCTATCCCCGCGCCTCCATGGCCTTCTGGTACTCGGCGTAGACGTCCTGGATATCCCTCCACACGAGACGCTTGGTGTTCTGCAGGTCGTCGCCGCGCTGACGCAGGACGTAGGCCGGGTGGAAGGTCGCCATCGCCTTGACGCCGCCCTCGAGGTCGTACCATTTGCCGCGGTCCTTGGTGATGCGGAAGTCCTTGTCGATGATGGTCTTGGCGGCCGGGCCCCCGAGGCACAGGACTATCGCGGGCCTGACGGCCTCCATCTGGCCCTGCAGGTAGGGGTTGCAGGCCCGGATCTCGGTGGTCTTGGGCTGGCGGTTCTTCATCCTGCCGCCCTCCTCGATCGCCGCCCGGCACTTGACGGTGTTGGTCAGGTAGACCTGGTGGCGGGTCAGGTCCACCGCCGCCAGGATGTCGTCGAGGAGCTTGCCGGCCCTGCCCACGAACGGCAGCCCCGTGGCGTCCTCGTTCTCGCCCGGCCCCTCACCGACGAGCATCAGCGGCGAGTGGGGATCGCCGGTCCCGAAGACGGTGTTCGTCCGGTTCAGGGCCAGGTCGCACTTGGTGCAGACGGCGACCTGGCGGGCGAGCTCGCTCGAGCCGCTCCTCCCGGTCCTCGCCGCCGTCCGCGGCGTCGAAAAGACTGTCCAAGACTCCTCCATGGTTCGGCTGGCCTCGTTGCGTCGGGCTATTCTACCCACATGCCCGTTGGTCCATTGTGGGGTGGTCTAAAGGGCGGTTCGCGAACCGCCCTTACTATGTTCTCCTCTTACCGGGTCACCAGCACGGGGCAGGGCGCGTGGTGCAGCACCCTGTAGGCGACGCTGCCGAGCACTATCGCCTCCATAGCCCCCTTGCCCCGGCCGCCGATGACGATCAGGTCGGCCTCGAGCTCGTCCGCGGCCCGGATGATCTGGTCGGCCGGCGTGCCGCCCCGGACCATCGTCTCCACCCGCGGAGCCGCGTCCCGGAGCTCCTCGGCCACGCGCTCGACGGCCTCCTGAGCCGCCAGCTGGAATGAGTAGTTTGTCGGGTCGTCGTCGGCCCGCCGGGCGGCGTGCTCCTCCTCGCCAAAATCGCTGGCGAACGGCACGGCGGCCAGAGGCCGCACCACGGCGATAATGCTGACGCGCTCCAGCGAGGCGGGGTCGAGGAGCGAGCGAAGGTACCGGGCCGCCTTGAGCGACTGCTCCGAGCCGTCGGTGGCGATAAGCACGTGGGTCATTACTCTCCTCCTCCCTGGCTACCGTCCGTCTGGGTGGAGTCCAGCCTGCGCCGCGCGAGGTTGTTCACGAAATACAGCACGACCCCTATCAGCAGCATAATCAGGCACACGACGGCCACGCTCTCCCGGACCGCGATCTCCCCCGCGAGGAGGTCCTGGATGTCGGTCACCAGCACGTAGAGCACCAGCGCAACGTTCACCACCACCCCGAGGTAGAGGAGCGCGGTCGGCGCCGTGTAGTGTTCGTGGTCCACGTCGTCGCGGCGCAGGACGAGCGCGCACGCGCACACCAAGGCGAAGACCGCCAGGAGGAACGCCACGGTTGCGCTCGCCAGCGTGTTCACGCCCTCCTCCCCGACGCCGACGATCAGTATCAGCGCGATTATCGTGGTGAAGACGATGGCCACCCACGGCGTGCGCCGCGACCGGTGGGTGCGGGCGAAGACCCGCGGCACGGCCCGCTCGCGCGCCATGCCGTACATGATCCTGGACTGCGTGATCAGGGAGACCAGGCACGTGTTCGTGATCGCCACGCAAGCTATGATCGCGAACAGCCAGCCAGGGAAGGCGGGGAAACCCTGCCGCACCACCTCGAGCAGCGCCACGTCGGATTCGCCAAGCGTGCCGGTCGGGACCACCATCGAGGCGATAAACGCGATGATCAGGTAGATCAGACCCGCAACCGCCATGCCGCCCAACAGCGCCCGCGGGTAGACCCTGCTGGGGTTCTGGACCTCTTCGGCGACGTTCGCCGCGTTCTCGAAGCCGGTCATCGCGAAGAACGCGAGCGTGGCGCCGGCGAGGGCCAGGAAAACAGGATTGCTACCCTCGTTAAACTCGAAGGGGCGGCCGAGGTCCGCCCCGCCGCCCGCAAAGACCACGATCCCGATCACCAGCACTAGCGCCAGCCCCGTGAGCTCGGTGACGCTCATGGCGAGGTTGAGTTTCACGGACTCGGAGATGCCGCGGAAGTTGATGTATGCAAGCGCCACGACGAAGACGAAGGCCGCCACGAGCAGCGGGATGAGGAAGATCGACTGCATGAGCTCGAGAAAGTACCCGCTGAACGCGAGCGCAAGAGCCCCGGTGGCGGCCAGGCTCGCGGCCACTGTACAGAACGCCACCAGGAACGTGAAAAAGCGGTTGTCGAACGCCCGGTCGGTGTACAGGGCGGCGCCCGCCGCCCTGGGGTACTTGGTGATCAGCTCGGCGTAGGCGAAGCCGGTGAGCATGGCGGCCGCCACCCCGACAACGAACGAGGTCCAGAACGCGCCGCCGACCTGGGCTGCCATCACCCCGATCAGGGCGTAGATGCCCGAACCGAGCACATCGCCGAGCACGTAGAAGAACAGCAGCGGCGCGCTGATGGCGCGCGCCAACTCTTCCGTCTGTCCCGCCGTGCCCTGCGCTACCGTGGTCTGTCCGCCCGGTGCTTCCAAAATACCCCCATCGCTGTGCCCACATGCCTCGAAGGTTACTTGATGACGCTTCTATTTACCCAGCCGACCCCGGTCAAAACCGACCCCGTCCTCTGGCCGGCCGCGGGGCCTGGATGCGGTGCCGCCGGCCCCACGTTGCGGGGGACGGGCAGGTAGATTATCTTCTGCGGCAGGGTCATCGGCTTTCCTAGTGGATAGGAGACAAGTTTGAAGTTCAGGGCCGTGTTGGGGGACGTGCGCCCGTACCATCCGCCGCGGCTGCGGGACGAGATCTCGGTCGACCGCGGCTCGGACAGGTACGTGAAGCTCACGATGAACGAGCTGTCCTTCGGCCCGCTCCCGGTGGCGAAGGAGGCCGTGGTCGAGGCCCTGGCGCGCGGGGGGCGCTACCCCGACCGCGACGCCGATCCTCTGCGCGAGGTCATCTCGCGGGCCAACCCCGGCGTGACGCCCGCCAACGTCGCCGTCGGCAACGGCTCGAGCGAGACGCTCGTCGACCTCATGCAGGTCCTCGAGCGACCCGGCGAGGTCCTCTTCCCCTGGCCCTCTTTCCCTTTCTACGCCTCGGCCGCGCGCGTGGTGGGGCTGCGGACCCGCACCGTCGATCTGGACGAGAACCACAAGGTCGACCTCGCCGCCATGCTCGCCGCCGTCACGCGGGGAGACGCGGGCCGTGATCCTTTGCAACCCAAACAACCCCTCAGGGACCTACCTCCCCCTCTCCGAGGTGCGCAGCTTCGCCGAGGCGCTCCCCGATAACGTGCTCCTGATCCTGGACGAGGCCTACTACGAGTTCGTCGACGACCCGGCCTACATGGGCTCCCACGAGCTGGCGCTCGGGTCGGAGAACGTGGTCTCCACGAGGACCTTCTCCAAGGTGCACGGGCTGGCGGCCCTGAGGGTCGGCTACTGCCTCGCCCCGGCCGCCATCGCGGACTTCGTGTGGCGCGCCCACGTGCCCTTCAGCGTCAACCAGGCCGGGCAGGCCGCGGCCACGGTCTCGATGCGCGAGACGGAGGCCATCGCCGAACGCTCCCGCTTGATGAAGCGCGAGCGGGAGCGCCTGCAAGGGGCTTTCGAGGCGGCCGGCCTGGGGTACATCCCGTCGCACACCAACTTCATCATGGTCCAGACGGGCCCGAAGCTCTTCGAGAAGACCGGCGTGCTGGTGCGCGAGGGCGAAGCCTTGGGCTACCCGGTCGGTTGGAGCCGGGTCACCATCGGCGGCCCCGAGGAGAACGAACGCCTGCTCGCGGCCCTCCCCCAGGGCGCGAGCCCAGCCTAGGCATCCCGCCCCGCAGACATGAGACAGGTCCGTCGTGGACTCCGGCCTCGCCGCCATTGTCCTCCAGGCCTGGGACGGCGACCGGTCAGTCCCGTTCGCGCGCACCCACGCTACCCGCCGCGCTCCGCCCCGCACCAGTCGGCTAGCAGCAGGGCGACGGTCTTCGTGGCGGTCATGAGGTCGGTGATGCTCAAGTGCTCGTCCGGGGCGTGCGCGTGGCTGACGTCTCCGGCACCGTACATCACGCAGGGCATCCCTCCGAACAGGATGAACAGGCGCATGTCCGCCCCGTAGGGAACGCCCTCGATGGGTGGTCTCTCCCCGGTCGCGCGTTCGTGGGCCTCCGCCACGGCCTCGCAGATCGGGGCGTCGAGGGGCATCTCGGCCGGGGCGAACTGGCCGCCGAACCACTCGATCTCCGGGGGATGCTGGCGCAGCCAGGGATCTTCGTCGGCCACCGAAGCGAGCCGCTCGGTCACCCGCCGCTTGAAAGGCTCCACCTCCTCGCCGGGGATCAGGCCGGCCCTCCCTTCGGCGAAGAGCGTCTCGGGCACGGTCGAAGCCCAGTTCCCGGCGCGCACGGTCCCGACGCTGATCGGCACCTTGTTCGCCAGATCGTCGTAGAGGGGATGGGCGAGTGTGGCGTTGCGCTCCCTTTCAAGCTCGCGCAGCGCCTCGAAGATGGGCAAGAACTTCTCCAGGGCCGAGACGCCCGCGTCGCGCACGGCGGCGTGGGCAGATCGTCCGGTGACGGCGAGTCGGAAGACGAGCGAACCGCCCTGCGCCGGGACCAACCGCAGCCGGGTCGGCTCGGTTATGAGGGCGGCGTCCGCGCGGTGGCCCCGCAGCACGGTCGAGAGCGCACCAAGGCCCCCGTTCTCTTCCCCCACCGTGGCCGCGACCGTGACGTCGCCGTCCAGGGTGACTCTGGCCGCTTCCAGCGCGTCGAGCGCGGCGAGGTGGGTGACGAGCCCGCCCTTCATGTCGCAGGATCCACGGCCGTAGAGCAGATCCCCCTCGACCTCACCGCCGAAGGGGTCGCGGCTCCAGGCCGTGGCATCGCCGGCCGGCACCGTGTCCACGTGCGCGTTGAGGAGCATCGAGCGGCCCCCGCCGGATCCCCGCCGCACGCCGGCGACGTTCGGACGGCCCTCGTACCCCTCCTGCTCCCCGACGTGGTCGAGGTACGGCCCCATCTCCTCCGGACCGGCCTCCCACCGGTCGACCTCGAGGCCTCGCTCGCGGAAGGTGCGCCCGACGACCTCCTGCACCACGCCTTCCTCCCCCGTTGGAGACGGGACGCTTACGAGTTGTTGCAGCAGCCGCACCGCCTCCTCACGCCGGTCCTCCACGGCGCGGACCACGGCGTCCACGAGCCCGGCGTCGAGGTTTCCCATAAAGCACCCCCAAGAGTTGCGAGAGACACCAGGGCGGCAACGTAGCACGCCCCCAGATCCCCCGCTTGCCCAGGCCCGCGCGGGAACCTATATTTCCCTGCCAGAGGGCGGAGGTAATAGGCACGTGGACGCCGCTAAGCCTCCCTCGCTACTAGGCGCGTGACGGACGTAGACTAGACGGGAGAGACTTGCCTTTCGTACTGCTGGCACTGCTTGTGGTGCTCATGGCCTTGGCAGTCGTCGCCGTCTTTGCCTACCTGGTCTCCCGCTACTGGTAGAAGTTCCGGTTCTCCTACCCCTCTTCCGAGGGCGCGTTTGGAGAGGGATCCGCCGCGGCGGCCCCGCAGGACGTCCTCCCAGCCGATCTCCCGCGCCTCCCGGCGGGCGACCACGGACCCTTCGGCACCCCGGCGCAGGATGGCGAAACTGGGCTCGCTCTCTAAGTCCAGGCGGTCACGGGGAGGGATGTACTCAGGTCGTCTTCACGCATGGGCGTTTCAACCCTTAGGCGGTGGCGTGACCGGCGAAGATACGCCGGGCGGCGTTGTAGTACCATCCGGCCATGGCAGCCATCCTGCGGGCCGCGCTCTCGGTGTCCGCGGCGACGGTACTCTCCCGGGCCTCGGGATACCTCAGGTGGGGCACGCAGGCCGCGGTTCTCAGCACCGGAATCGTGGCCGATGCCTACACCGCATCCTTGCTTCTGCCCGGCCTGATCTACGAGCTCTTCATGGGCGGCATCCTGTACTCGATCTTCATCCCCGTCCTCGTCGACCGCATGACAAAGGAGGGCGAGGAGGATGCCCGGGGTCTGACAAACGTCCTCTTCACCCTGGTCCTGCCCCTGATGGCCTTGCTCGCCCTCGTCGGTATCGTGTTCGCCGGGCCGCTCGTAGCGTTCGCCACCAACTGGCAGGCCTCTCAGAACCTCTCCCCCGCCGAGGCCCAGCAGACTTTGGATCTCGCGGTCCTGTTCTTCAGGATCTTCGCCCTGCAGATGCTGTTCTACGGTGTTAGCACCATCGCCACCGGGGTGCTGCAGGCCCACAGGCGTTTCTTTCTGCCGACGTTCGCCCCGGTGCTCAACAACTTTGTCGTGATCGGCTCCTTCGGAGCCTACTGGCTACTCAAGGACACGAACTCGACCACCGCGACCTACGTCCTGGCCTTCGGCGTCACCCTGGGCGTGGCGGTCATGGCCCTGGCACTCGTACCTACGCATGCTCACTCTTGGCTACAGGCCGCGCCCGCAGCTGCGACCATCCGGCCCTGCTGCCGACCGCCCGGCTCGCCGGACCGATGGTCGTGCTGGTCGCCGCATCCGTCGCGTTTCAAGCCTTCGGGGCCTTTCTCGCCACCGGCTTCGAGGCCCTCGCGGAGCTCAATTACGCGTTCATCGTCTTCTCTCTGCCCTACGGCGTCTTCGTCGTCGCCATCGCGACGGCCCTGATGCCCGAGCTCTCGGAGAAGCACTCCCTCGAGGACGTCGAGGGTTATCGCGACACCTTCTCCTTCGGCCTGAGGACGATGATCTTCGTCGTGGTCCCGTCGGCGGTCGGCATGATCACGCTCTCCGAACCCATCGTCGGGCTCCTCTACGAACGCGGCACCTTCGACTCCGCGGACACCAGCGCGGTGGCCACGCTCCTCGTGGCCTACTCCGTGGGCCTGTTGGGCTACTCGGCCTACTTCTTCCTGGTCCGGGCCTTCTACTCCCGCCAGAACACCAAGACCCCGGCACTGCTGAACGTCGGCATCTTCCTCCTCTACGCGATCCTCGCCTACCTGCTGTCGCTGGCGCTTCGAGGCCGTCGGGATCGTCCTGGCGCTCTCCATCGCCTACGCCGTTCTCGCCCTGCTGAGCCTGGCGGCGACGCGGCGGGAGATCGGGCGGGTAGACGGCGAGCGTCTGGTGCGGTCCACGGCGAAGATCCTGGTCGCCGGCGCCGTGATGTACGCCTTCGCCTGGGGCGGGACGGCCCTCTTCGGCGTGGGCTCGGACAACGTCGAGAGGCTGGGGATCCTGCTGGCCATCGGCGGGGCCTCGCTCGCCGCCTACCTCGGCTCGGCATACCTGCTCAGGGTCGAAGAGCTGAAAGTCCGCCATCACGTTGCTCAGGCGGCGTACCGCTTGAGGGCTATCAGCTCTCAGCCGTGCAGGCTGTTCAGCCGCCCTACGGCCGCGTGGTCGTGCGATGGTCGGCTGACAGCTACTAGGCGTCCGAACCGTTCTCTTGCGGTTCGTCTCCGGAGTCGTCGCCGTCGGAGTCGTCTTGCGGGGGCTGGCTCTGCGAGTCCCAGACGGTCTTCGAGGTCTCCTGGATCAGGAGCGATCCGACGTTCACGTCCTTGGGGCCGTGCTTGCTCAGGATGGCGACGACGTAAGGTCTCTCGCCGGCCTGTACTATCCCGGCGTCGTCGTAGACCGCGTAGAGCCAGCCGGCCTTGTTGGCCGCGTTTACGTCGTCGGGGAGGCCTTCGTCGAGCCACCAGTCGAGCTCGTTGAGGCGCATGAGGTCGATCATGTACCCGCAGCTCTTCTCGCTGGCGGCGTCGCCGTCGGCGATCTCGCGCATCATGGTGGCCATGTCCCTCGGCGTGGTCCTGTTGTCGAGCTGCGGGACGGCGGCCCGCTCGCTGCTGAGCTTCTGGTAGAGCAGGGTGTCCTCGGCTCCCATGGAGCGGGCGACCTCGTTCACGTGGCCCGGCCCGCCCACCATGCGGATGAGGGCGTTGGTGGCGACGTTGTCGGACTGGGTCATCATGAGCAGGAGGAGATCGCCGACGGTCTGCGTCGTGCCCGCCGGCTCCCACTGCAGCCACCCGGCTCCGGCGGCCCAGTCCTCCTCCTTGATCTCGACCTGCTGGGAGAAGCTCAGCTTGCCCTCGTCCACCCTGCGGTAGACGGCGACCATGACGGGCACCTTGATGATGGAGGCCGAGAAGAACGTCTCGTCGGGGCGCACCCCGTACCCGAAGTCCCCTTCGAGGTCGTAGCACGTACACGCCCGCCGACCCCGTCGTAGCCTTCGACCTTCTCCCGCACGTTCTCGAGCGCGTCCTCGACCCGCTCCCGCTCGGCGTCGGAGACGCCTTCCATGCCGTCCACCACCGGCTCGGTCGAGGCGAACTCGGCGGGCCCCACGTCCGGGCAGGCCGTCCCGGTCCACCGTCTCCTGGCGGGGCGCCGGGACGTCGGCGACGAAGAGCGTTCTCGGGGTAGATGTACTGCACGAGATCCCTCGGCACCTCGGCCAGGGGGACCACCTCGTTCTTGGCGTAGTCGGGCTCGTCGGCCCGCAGCGACTTCTTCGCCTCCCAGACGCCGCCGTCACCCTCGTGGGCAAAGACCACGAACGGTCGCCCTCCCCCCGGCGCCGCCACGCGTACGGAGGCCCACGACGGGTTCAGCCTGCTCCGGTACACGGCGTTCGAGGCTTTGCGGCGTAATCCCCGGCAGCTCCGGCGCGACGGCGAGGTAGGCGGCCGCCTCGGGCGTCTTCGGCGGCGGAGGGGGCTCCTCTTGCGGCGGCTCGGGCGGCGAAGCCTCGGCCTCGTCCCCGCGCTGGAGAGGGTTCGCCTCGGAGATCCCGGGGCCTTCGGCGAGAGGCGCCCTCGGCGCCGGGGGCGTCGCTCGCGAGGGAGTTCCAGAGGTAGGCGACGCCGCCCAGGAGCACCAGCACCACGAGCAGGACGCCAAAGCGCCGCCGCCGACGCTTGCGGCGGGCCTCTGCGCGGGAGACGAACATCTTCTTGTTGGAGGAGAACAGGTTCAAGGGGTGCTCCGGACGCGAACGTACGATCCTGCCGCGGGCATCGCGCTACTCTGGTACTTCGGCCCAGCCGGTGGTGTTACCGGGGTCCGACCAGCCGGAGACCCGCGGGGCGCTGGTCTCGTAGTGGGGCCCGGTGTCCGGGGCGGGCGGGTTGTAGCTGTAGGTGTACTTGTAAAGGAGACCGTCGCGCAGCACCTCGCCGTTCTCGCCGGTCACCTTCTTGTAGGTGTCCCACCGGATGCCGCGCGTGGTGTCCTCGAAGATCTTCGTCGTGCGCATCTCGACCTTCTTGCCGGTTGGCCGTCCCAGGATCTCGGCGTTCAAGTAGCCCTGCTCGTCCACCCACTCCCGGATCACGACGTAACCGTCGGTGGTGTTCTTGAACCTCATGTCCAGGGCCCCGTACCCGTACTCGTCACCGAACCATACCGTCGCGTCGAAGCCCGGCTTTATGTAGGGCAGCACGGCGTAGTGCGGATGGCGCTCGATGCTCTCGAGCCCCGCGTACTGGGCCGCCATGTACAGCGTCGAGGAGACCTGACAGAGCCCTCCCCCGTTGGCGAAGTCGACGCCGCCGTCCGAGAAGGTCTTGGCCTCATGGTAGTCGAGTGAGGATGCGAGCTCGTTGAACGAGAAGATCTCACCCGGGGCCAGCGTGGTGTTGTTGACCGCCCCGGCCGCCAGCTTCATGTTCTCCTTGCGGTCGGGGTTGGAATCCCACCGGAAGTCGGTCTGGTACTCCCCGATCACCTCCGTCGGGCGAAGGTTCTCGACCTCCTGGGTGGTGACCGCGGGCTTCGGCGCGGCGCCCTCGGCGATCGGCACCTGTCCGTCGACGTTCTGCAGCGAACGGTCGAGGTTGGCGAAGGTGGCCCCCTGGTCGAGGACGCGGCCCTCCCTGGCCTGCTTCACCTCGACCTCGCCATCGTCAGTGACGCTGAAGGAGGCGTTTTGCGGCTTCTGCAGGTACCTGGCCGCCAGGTTCTTCATGGTGACCCGGGCCGCCCCCTCCTCGTACGCGACGCGGGGTTCTATCGCCGGCCCCCCGACGTAGGCGCCCAGGATGCCGGAGACGCGCCCGAAGAAGCCGTCCTCCCGGCCAACGCCGTACGCCTCCTGCGCGGCGGCAGCGGCGTCCACCTTCACGCCGAGGGCCTTACCCGGGACGGCGAACACGCCATCGCCGAAGCGGATCTCCTCGAGCTCGGCGGTGGCGTTGCGCTCTATGGCGGCGCGGGCCTCGGACCTGGTCATGCCGCCGACGTCCACCGACCCGACCTCGACGCCGGGGCGGATCGTGCCCTCGCCGCCGAACGGCCCGATGAGGAACACCAGCAGGAGCACGCAGAGGCCCGCGAGCAACGCGAGGCCAATGATCCTGCGCCTCCGGGCGTAGTACGCCTTCTGCGACTTTCGACGCAAGGGTTTGCCGCCCTTGCCGTAGTAGCCGCGGGCGGCGGGCGGGCCGCCCTCTTTGCTTATCTCTTTCAAGTATCCGCCCCTCCTGCGGCGTCGTCCTCCGCCACCCGCTTTCTTGTGGGCCACGTCGGCATACAAGCGGTAATTATCGCGGGGGAGCGTTGGATGTTCAACCGCGTCCGGAAAAATCGCTCCCCGCGCGCCCGGTTCGGGTCGGGACCGGGCGCGCATCGGCCGTCCTCTCGTCGCCCTTTCTTGGATTTTGCGGGGCCGCTCATTTAAACTCTGTCCTTCGGGTCGAGCCATTCGGCAAACGTCAAACGAGAAGGAGTCGCGCGATCGTGGCAAGAGCTGGAGGAGACGCGGGGGCACCCTTGGAGACACCGCCCCTAACGGAATCTTTCGGAGCACCTTCCGAGACGCGCGACGAAGACCTCGCGGGTCGCCCGTGATGAAGAAGGCCACGAAGAAGGCGACCGTGATACCCCTCGACGATCCCAGCCTCGAGGACGGCGTGGGGAGGCTGCGCATCCGGGCGTTCCCGGCCTTCCCCGAGGTCAGGGAGGTCGACTACTACCCTGCCGTCTACCGCTGGCTCGGGCGGCACCCGTTGGCCGGGGAGCTGCGCCGCTGGGTGGCGGTCACCGAAGACGGCGAGGTCGTCGGACATCTCGCCGCCACGCCGCAGTACTACCGGATACACGATGAGCGGGTGGTCGCGCACACGCCAGGGGACTACATGGCCGATCCCCGCTACGGCTTCCACGCCCTACTGCTCATGCGCAAGTTCTTCGCCGAGTGCGAGAACTGCGTCTCGTGCGACATGGTTCCCGAGGTGATAGGGGTCCAGACCCGCATGGGGGCGACTGACGCCGGCAAGCTCCGCTACGCCGCGAAGCTCCTGAACGTCTCGAGGCTCCCTATGCCCCCCGTCCTCGCCTCCGTCGAGCGGGCCCTGAACCTCCCCAGGCAAGGCCCGGGAACTTCCGACGGAAGCCCGTCGGCCGAGGGGATGGAGCAACCCGAAGACCTCGATGCCCCGCCGACGCGGCCGCGGGCCCCGATCCCGCCCCCCCTAAAGAGTCTGTTGAACGGCGGCCTCGGGGTGGTGGACGAGGCCCTGGGCAACGCTTTTGCGGGCGGCCGCAGGGCCAAGATCCTCGACGGGTTCGACGACTCTTTCGACGTCTTCTTCGAGAAGGTCGCCGCCTCGGTGCCCTGCGTGCCGGAGAAGGACGCGGCCTTTCTGACCTGGCGCTACGGCCCCGGCTCCCCGCAGGAGCCCGTCACCGTGCTTGGCGTAAGGGACCGGGGAGCCTCGGGGGAGCTCCTTGGCTACGCCGTGGTGCGGACCGTCTCCGGCGGGCAGGACGGCTACGTGTTCGACCTGGCCACGCTACCTGGCCGCCGGGACGTGGCGCGGGCGCTGCTGCGGGGAATGGCCAGGTATTTCAGGGAGGCGGGGGCGCACATCATCCGGTACAGGTTCTCGGAGTCGCCCACCTCGCCGGCGCCGGCCGACCTGCTGCGCCTGGGCTACTTCTCCCGGGACAACCGGCGAAACACGCTCATGGTCAGGTTCGCCGACGCGGGGATGCAAAAGGCGGCCGCGGATATCGCCCACTGGTCGTACAGCATCGGCGACGGCGAAGCCACGTTCTGGCTCAGGTAACTTCAGATAAACACGAGGAGGTAGGCGAGAGACATGGTATCCAGCAACGGAGACGCCAGGAGCGCCATCCGCGGGTGGCTCGGGGACAACGTGACGGGTGGACGCGACTACCCCGACGACTACCCGCTCATCGAGAACGGGGTCATGACGTCGCTACAGACGGTCGAGCTGGTCATGTTCCTGGAGGAGAGCTTCGGGATCACGATCGAGGACGAGGAGTTCGACGAGGAGAACTTCGGCTCCATCCAGTCCATAGCCGGCCTGGTGGAGAGCAAGTCGGCGTGAGGTTGCGCCCGGAGTTCACCCTCCACGACCTGCTCTTCAACGCCGCCGAGCGCGACGCGGGCAAAGCCGCGGTCGTTGACGGCGCCGCGGAGCACACCTACGAGGATTTGGAGCGCGCCAGCGCCGCCCTCGGGGGCGCCCTCGTCGAGGCGGGCGTCGGCAGGGGCGACAGGGTCGGCGTCCTGCTCGAGAAGTCGTGGGAGGCGATAGTGGCGATGCTCGCCGCCTCCCGCATCGGGGCCGCCTACGTGAACATAAACCCGCTCTTCAAAGCCCCCCAGGTCGAGTACCTGGTCCAGGACTCCGGCATCCGGGTGATGCTCCTGGAGTCGGGCCGGCTCGAGGACCTCGCGCCGGGGACGGTCTCGGTTGCCTTCTACAAGGGCGAGAGGCCCGATGGAGACGCCGCCGGCACGTTTGCGAGCCTCGAGGAGGCGCTCTCGGGCGGCGGGGACAGAAGCGGAAGCGACAGGCCGGTCTCCGAGGTGGATCTCGGGACCATCCTCTACACGTCGGGCTCGACGGGGATGCCCAAGGGCGTTGCGACCAGCCAGCGCAACCTCGTGGTGGGGGCCCAGATCGTCTCCACGTACCTGGAGAACACCCCCGAGGACCGCATCCTCTCTGCGCTGCCGCTGAACTTCGACGCCGGGATGAGCCAGTTCACGACCTCCCTGCGGGTCGGGGCCACGCTGTACCTGTTGCGCTCGCGGCTGCCGGGGGACCTGATCAAGAACCTCAGGCGGCACGAGATCACGGGTTTTACCGGCGTCCCGCCCCTGTGGGCATTGCTGCTCAGGAGCTCCAGGTCCATCGGGGAGAACCCGCTCACGCACCTGCGATACCTGGCCAACACCGGCGGGCGCATCCCGCAGGCCAACCTCGACGAGCTGAGGCGGCTCATGGCGCCTTCTGGCACCAACATCTTCCTGATGTACGGCCTCACGGAGGCGTTCCGCTCGACCTTCCTGCCACCGGAGGAGATCTGGCGCTCCTCCGTGGAGAGGGGCAACTGCATCGGCAAGGCCATCCCGGACACCGAGATCCTGGTCGTCAACAACGACGGCGAGGAGTGCGCTCCGGACGAGGTCGGGGAGCTGGTCCATCGCGGCCCGACGGTTGCGATGGGCTACTGGGGAAACGAGGAGGCGACGCGCAAGGCGTACCGCCCGAACCCACTGGCCCCGTCTGAGCTGCTGGGCGTCGAGAGGGTCGTCTACTCGGGAGATCTGGCCAAGCGCGACGCCGACGGTTTCCTGTATCACCTCGGCCGCAACGACGCCATGATCAAGAGCCAGGGCTACAGGTTGAGCCCCGAAGAGGTGGAGAACCTCCTGATCGGCTCGGGCCTCGTGCACGAGGCGTGCGCCTTCGGCGTGGAGGACCCGCGGGAGGGCCAGCACGTCGTGGCGGTGGTCTCTTTGAGGGACGCAGAGGACACCGAACGGTACGCCGAAGACGCGGTCGATGCCATCCGGGCGCACGTCATAAAGAACGCACCGCCTTACATGGTGCCGAAGGAGATCCACATCCAGGACGAGCTCCCCAAGACGGGCTCCGGAAAGATAGATCGCAAGGGGATCAGCAATGCTTACGCAAACGGATAAGGCCCACGACCTCGCCGACCGCTTCGGCGGCGGTGCGAACGGGGAGTTCGCCCCCGCCCGCGTCCCGGTCTCGGAGATCGCGCGCGACTTCGGCACGCCGTTCTACCTGTACCACGGGGAGATGATCGCCGAGCGGGTCCGCCGCGTCCGCGAGGCCCTCGGGACGGAGGTCTCCTACTCGGTGAAGGCCAACCCGAGCCTTGGGATCTGCCAGCTCATAGCCGGCGAGCGCGAGGCTGGGGCGGAGGTCGCCTCCTCCGGAGAGCTCACGGTCGCGCGGGCCGCCGGCTTCGCGCCGGAGGACATCGTCTTCGCCGGGCCGGGCAAGACCGACGACGAGCTCTTGCGGGCCGTGACGGAGGGCATCTTCGCGGTCAACGTCGAGTCCCTGGGCGAGATCGACCGCCTCGCGGAGATCGCCGCGGTCGAGGGCAAGACCGTCGGCGTGGGCCTGAGGGTCAACCCGACCGCCCAGCTCATGGGCAGCGGCATGCGCATGGGTGGCACGGTCGGCCAGTTCGGCATGGACCAGACCGAGTCGCGAGAAGCGGTCGAGAGGACACTCTCCCACCCGAGCCTCGCCCTGCGCGGCGTGCACGTCTACACCGCCACCCAGGTCTTCGAGGTCGAGCCGCTGCTGGAGCACTGCCGCAACATCCTCGAGATCGCCCTCGAGGCCGCCGACCACGCGGGCCGTCCCATGGAGATGATCGACTTCGGCGGAGGGTTCGGGGTGCCCTACTTCGAGAAGCAGGAGGACTTCGACCTCGACGCCTTCGGCGAGGGCTTCCGGGAGTTGCTCGACGGCTACCGCCCCGACGGACGCCTCGCGGGATGCCGCTTCCTCTTCGAGCTCGGACGCTACCTCGTGGCCGACGCCGGCGTCTACGTCACGCGGGTCGTCGACGTCAAGGAGACCCGGGGCAAGACCTTCGTCGTCACCGACGGCGGCATGAACCACCACCTCACGGCCACCGGCAACATGGGCCAGGTCTTCAGGAAGGCCTACCCCCTCCTGAACCTCACCCGCATGAGCGGCGGTGCCCGAGGAGGGCGTCGCGGTCGCGGGCCCCTGCTGCACGCCGCTCGACATGTTCGGCAACAACATCCCGCTGGCCGACCCCGAGGTCGGCGACCTTATCGGCGTCTTCTACAGCGGCGCCTACGGCTACTCGGCCTCCAACCTGGGCTTCCTCAGCCACCCCAAGCCGGCCGAGGTGCATGCTCCTGGACGGGGAGGCGCGCCTGCTGCGCGCCGGGGGCAAGCCCGAGGACGTCCTCGACGGGCAGAGGGCGCTTCCTTGAGCGGTCCGCGATCGGGGAATCGCTTCGAGGTCTTTAGGTCTTGACACCAGGGGCGCGTCGGTCGCGACCCGGCCCAGCACGCGCCCCTCGAAACCCAGAAGTCCGTGAAGCGGGCGACGTCTAGCTCGAACCGGAGGCTCGTCCGCGGACGGGGCCTCTACTTGGCGCGCGTCGGCTGAAGTCTACTCGCCGCTATGTCCGGCCCGAGTAGCTGCCGTCGACCTCGGCCATCGGGACCCTGGGGGTCGGGATCTTCTTGCCCTTCTCGTCGTAGAGGGCGCTGTACGGGCTGTTCCAGCTGTCCTCGTACACGACCTCGCCGTTCTCTGTCCTGGTGTAGTACGTGATCCACTCGGAGGCGTCCTGCGGTCATCCAGACCTCCTCGGAGGACATCTCGACCTCGATGTTGTTCGGGACGCCGTAGACGTTGGCGTAGATGTAGCCGTCGTTGGAGACGTACTCCTCGATGAGCACGTAGCCGTCGGTGTTGTTCCTGAACTTCATGTCCGTGTCGTCGGCCGTCGTCGTCGTGTCGCCGTACCAGACCGTCGCGTCCATCCCGGGCCTGATGTAGGGCAGCTGCGAGTCGTGCGGCTGGCGCTCTATCACCGGCAGGCCGGCGTAGAGGACCGCGTTGTAGAGCGTGGAGGTGACCTGGCAGAGGCCGCCGCCCTCGGCGGTCTGCTCCGCGCTGTCCACGATGACGTGCGCCTCGTTGTAGCTCACGTCCTGGACGTGCTCGACCATGGAGAAGACCTCGCCCGGCGCCACGAACGTGCCGCTCACGGCGTTCGGAGGCGATCTCGAGGTTCGCCGACACGCTCGGCGCCCTGGTCGGTGGTCGCCGTGTAGTTGGTCTTGTAGCGACCCGAGGAGCTCGGTCGGCTTCTGGGCCTCGAGCTCGGCGGTGGTGTACTCGGGCTTCGTCACCACGAGGGGCACGTCGTACTCGCGCTTGTCCTCGAAGAGGCCGTCCTGTATGGCGGAGACGAACTTGTCCTTCTCTATGCTCTGGCCCTCACCGCCGGGCACGACTATTACGTTGCCGCTGCCGTCGAAGTCGTAGCTGGCCTCTTTCGGCTGTATCGTCAGGTCGTTGTAGACGGTCGCCAGGCGTTCCTCCAGGCGGGCGCGGTCGAGGGTCACCTCGATCTTGCCGTCCTCCCTGAAGGTGTTGAGCGACGAGCCGATGTCCGCGGGCGAGAGCGTCCAATTCTTGTCCTTGGCGTTGAAGACGAGCTGCTCAGAGACGGCGCCCCGGGCCTTCTTGGCCGACGTCTCTGCCTCCGCCGTCGTCACCTGGGGCTCGAGTACGTCGCCGGTGATTGTGGCCTCCCCGGTAACGCTCTCTATGGCCTCATCGACGCTCTGCATGGTGGCCGCGACGTCCGTCCTGAACCCTTCGCCGGAGCTGACGACCTCGACCTGAGAGCCGACGACCCTCACGGCCCCTTCGCGCGGAGCGTGGTCGACCTGGGCGGCGATCTCCTCGACCTCCGCCCGCGCGCTCGCGGGCTGGTAGTTCACGTTTGGCGGTATCGTCACGCCCAGGGTCAGGGCCCGCAGACGCTGCTGGAGGTTATCGATGATGTTCCCGTCGCGGCCCACGGCGTAGGCCTCGTCCACGGTCGCCGCGACGTTCAGGTCGACGCCCATCTCCTCCGAGGTGCGGGTAAACCGCTCGGGACCGCCGAACTCTATCTCGTCGAGCGCCCCCATGGCGCGCTCGCGCACGATCTGCTCCGCCTCCTCGGGCGTTCTCCCGCCCACGCTGACCTCGCCGACCTCGACGCCGCCGTAGATCTGGCCGGCGTTCGCCCAGTGATCCAGCGCCACGAGAACGGCGACGATCGCGCAGACGATGAGAACCGGACCCGCGAAACCCCGCCTCCGACGGCCAAAGTCTTTGCCGGTGCCCTGGGATCCCGACGAAGACCCTCCATGTAAGGTCTCGCGACCCTGTCTCTTCCTCCGATTTTTGAGGCTCAAAGTCCTTATACCTCCGCGCAAGCAAGCTTCCGTCTGGCCATCGAACATGCCTATTTAGGGTTGCCCCCCTCGCCTGCCGGCGACCTTGTGGCCGGGTAAGCCTAACACGGTCCCCCGAACGACGCCAAGTGTTTTCCTGGGCGGCGCCCGGAAAAGGTCCGACACGAGGGAAGGTGGGGGTCGGCACGGCTCCCCACGACATCTGGTCGTGCGCGGAGCGCAGGTGCCGCTACAGGCTGCCGTGCAGGTAGACAGGTCCGGCGCGCTCCTCGGCCCCGACGGGCTCGGTCGTGACCTGCAAGGCGTCGTAAGGTCCCGGGCCCTCGGGGAGCCGGCCCGACATGCGCCCGTCGCCCCGGCCGTCGGTCTCCATCGTGCCCAGGGAGTATGACTCCTGGTCGGTTCCCAGCAGCCAGACCCGGTACGAATGGCCCTCCGGCGGAGAAGGCAGGTTGTACACGTCCAGGGCCACGGCGCCATCTGTCGGATCGAGCACCGCCGTTCCCCTCGCCTCTGGAGCCTGACCGGTGCTCTCGACGTTCACGACGACCAGGTCCCCCCCGCTCTCCACCTGCAGGCGTTCGACCTCGGCCCTGAGCCGCTCGTTCTCCCGCTCGGCGCCCAGGTAAGCCGACCAGGCAAAGACGGAGAGGAAGATCAGGACGGCCGCGGCCGCCGTGAGCGGCAGGAGCGTCCTCCAACGGACCTCGCGCCACCGGGACGCGGGTCGCTCCTCGAGCTCCTCGGCGACGGGCCGCGGCGCCTCGAGCCCCGAGGCGCTGGTGACGATGCGCTCCCTGAGCGTCGTCGGAGGGGTGGCCGGCGGCACGGCGAACGGCATCAGGTCCAGCACCTCGGCGACCTCTTCGAGGGCGTCCCGGCAGGCGGCGTGCTCGGCCAGGTGCCGGCGCACCTCCTCGGCCTCCTCGAGCGGGAGTTGGCCGAGGTGGTAGTCCGGCAGAAGGTCCTTTATGTGCCCGTCACATTCCATCGAGATCCACGGGCTCCCTCGTTAGGGGTTCGAGAACATTACGGAGCTTCTTGAGCGCCAGCCGGGTCCGCGTCTTCACGGTACCAAGGGGGATGCCGGTCCGCTGCGCTATCTCCCGCTGGGACCACCCCCGCATATACGCCATCTCCAGCACCTCGCGCTGGTCCCTGGGCAAGCCTTCCAGCGCCCCGCCGACCATGGACCTGAGCTCCGCCGCGCGGGCCGCCTGCGGCGCCTCCTGATCCTGCGCCGGGTCGGCCTCGCCCTCGAAGCTCCGTCCGCTGACGTTCGGGTTCCTGACCGGAGACCGCCGGCGCCGCAGCTCGTCGATGGCCCGGTTGCGGGTGATCTTGAGCAACCACGAGTACAGCCGGCCGTTCCCGGGGTTGAAGGTCTTGGCGCTACGCCACACGGCCACAAAGGAGTCCTGCACGACCTCCTCGGCGGCCTCCCGGTCCCCCAGGATGCGCAGGGCCAGCGAGTAGGAAGGCCCGCCGTAGCGGTCGTAGAGTGCCCCCAGGGCGCCACTCCGTCCCTCCGCGATCGTGTTGATAAGTTCTTCGTCGCCCAGGCGAGCGTAGTCCATCTCGCTCCCATAGCTCTTGCCGTGCCGCATAGACCATTCTACCGGCCCCCACGGTACCGTGCGGCGCCTGGCAGATGAATCCGGCCCGCGTTCGCGCTTCGTAGTTGTGGGTGTTGCAGAGAAATGCGGAGCAAGAGGAGGTCAGGTTGAGGAAGATCTACAGGCTGCTGATGGTGCTCGCGGCAGGGCTCGCGGCCCTGGCGCTGGCCGCACCGGCCTTCGCCCAGAGCGCGTCGGCAAGCGCATCAGCGAGCGCTTCGGCTAGCGCACCAGCGAGCGCACCAGCGAGCGCTTCGGCTAGCGCGGCGGCGGGCGACGCGATGGTGCGGGTGGCGCACCTGGCCTCGGACGCCCCGAACGTTGACGTTTACGTAGACGGTGAGCCGGTAGCGGAGCTCACGAACGTCCCCTACGGGACCGTTTCGGGCTACCTGCCGCTCCCCGCGGGCCCCCATCAGGTGACGGTCTACGCCACCGGCGACACGTCCACGCCCGTCATAGACGCCCCCGTCGAGGTCGCGGGCGGCCTACCGTACACCATAGCGGCCATAGGGCTCGTCGAGGACGGTTCGCTCACGGCGCAGGTCTACGAGGACGACCTCCTCGCCCCCGCGGCGGGCAACGCCAAGCTGCGGGTCGTGCACGCCTCCCCAGACGCCGGCCCCGTGGACGTCGTGCCGCGCGGCGGCGACCCGCTCGTGGAGGGGCTCGTCTACCCGGACGCCTCGCCCTACGCGGAGGTCCCGGCCGGCACCTACACCCTCGACGTGAACGCGGCGGGCACGAACCAGGCGGCCATCACGGTCCCTGACGCCGTGCTCGAGACCGACACGGTCTACTCGGCCTTCGCCGTGGGCACCGCCGCGGCCGGGGATCTCGAGGTGATCGTGACCGAAGACAGCGTGAACGGCATGACCGTGATGCCCGAGACAGGCGGTGTCTCTCCCGCCCTGCTCTCCATCGTCACGGCGTCGGCGCTCGCTCTGGGAGCCATGACCCTGTTCTTGATGCTGCGGCGGCGCACCGCCTGAGGAGGGCCGCAAGCATTGCGAAGGGGGCGGAGACGTATCTCCGCCCCCTTCGACGTTAGCCCGGCTCCCCTTCCTGGGGGTCGTCACCGGTCTCCGGTGTTGCTTCGGCCTCCGCTGCGGGTTCCACTGCGTCGGGGTCTTCGAGCTCCACGGCCGGGGTGCCCAAAGAGCCGCCCTGGCTCTGGATAAAGCGTCGCTCCGATGAGTACGCCTGGACCATCATCGCGAGCTCCAACTGCTCGCGCTCGACGGGCAGCGTGCCGGCCTCCTCCTGGCGGGCGAGCTCCTCGCCCTCGACGTTCAGGGCCTTCTCCAGCTCGCCGATCCTGCGCCGCATCTTGAGGCGTCCGCCCGGCGTCAGGCGCAACATGACCTGCTCCTCCGGGGCCTCCACAGGGTACACCCAGGCGCTCCTGAGCCAGGACTGCAGGATCTCGTCCCTGATCTCCTCTTTGTTCCTGAGCTCCACGACGCTCCCATCTCTCGGATACCTCTCGGGTCCCGGATAATGTACTCGCTGCCCCAGCGAAACTCCACCGGCCCCGCTTCGTACCCTTGTACGTCATGCAGTTCTCAGCAGGAGATCCCCTCCCTCTCGCCTGGTCGGACCTGGCGGATCGCCTCGGCGGCTCCTTCTCTGCCAGATGCCGCAGGCTCTTCGTGCCGGAATACGTCCTGAGAGATAGCGCCGGCGGGGAGTTCGGGCGGCTGCTCGTAGAGGAGTCAGGCCGCGCGACGCTCGACGGGGACCTGAGGGCGGAGATCCTGCCCTCCGAAGGCTCCGGACACGTGATGCTGACCGGCGGCCGCGAGACGCTGATGGCCAGGCCGCTGGGTACCTCGAGCTCCGTGGAGATCCGCTGTGGCGACGAGACCTACGAGGCCAGCATGGCGCTCCTCCGCAACACCGCCGAAGCCCGCCCGCGCGACGCCGCGCCAGCCATGGAGACCGCTCGGGCCGTCGGCGGTCCGCTGACCAACCTGAGCTACAAGGCGACCTACGACCGGAACGACGCTGCCGCCCTGCCGATCGCCGTCTTGCTCCTGTGCCGCCTCATCTCCCTCAGGCGCCGGGCCTACCGGTTATAGGAGCTATCAGCTTTTCTTCGAGTGCACGGTGTCCGCAGGTGTGCGGGCCCGCCCCTAAAGGAATTGCCACGAAGACCGTCCTTGCGGCGGACAACCGACCACGAGTCTCCGCCACGTAAACGAGCACAACAGCTGACGGCTGAAAGCTGATCGCTGACGGCGCGGTCGGGGGCAGAGCTCCCGGCCGCTAAAACACCGGCTGCGGGAGGTCCTCCGGCGTAGCGTAGACGGTTATCGTGGAGCCGAGTGGGGCGAGGGAGCCCACGGCGGGCTCTGTGGCCCAAGCCACCCCGCGGGGGGCGAACCCGCGCTGGTAGTCGTAGACGAACCTCACGTCGAACCCGCTGCTCACGAGGGTCCGTCGCGCGTAGTAGTCGTAGTAGGCTGTGACGTCCGGTACCGGCGCCAGGGACCGCGCGTCGGATCCCTGCCCCCGACCGGAGACCGCGTCCTGCGGCGGGTCGCCCTCCCCGGGGCCCCGTGACGGCTGGCCCTGGCCTGCCGGTTCCTGGGGGGTCGCGGGAGGCTCCGCGCCCTCGACGGCATCCGCGCTCTCGACGGGGTTCGACTGGCCCGCGGCAGTCTCGGCCCCGCCGCCGCTCTGCGCCGCCAGTCTGGCCGGTAGCTCCATGTAGCCGAGCCCGGAGGCCAGGGCGGCTCCACCGCCGAGCAGCACCAGGAGCCCGAGCAGCGAGGCCAGGACGAGGCCGACCCGCCTACCACGGTTGGCGCCCCCGGCTGCGCGGGGCTCCGGTCCCTTGGCCACGGCGGTGCGGTGGCCCCTGGCCTCCATGTCGTCGAGCATCGCCGTCGCCGAGGGGTAACGATCGTCGGGGTTCTTCTTCAGGGCCCGCAAGACCACCGCCTCCATGCGCGGCGAGATCCCGCGGTTCAGCTTGCGCGGGGGTGTGGGCTTCTCGCGAAGGTGCTGCCGGGCGAGGGCCTTCACGTCGCCCGAGAAAGGCGGCCTGCCCGTCAGGCAATGGTAGAGGAGAATTCCCACGGAATAGACGTCGCTCCTGGGGGTCGCCTCTTCCCCCCTGAGTTGCTCCGGGGACATGTAGCGGGCGCTGCCCACGATCTCCCCCGGCGCCCCTGAGGCGGCGTCCTCGTCCTCCAGGATCCGCGCTATGCCGAAGTCGGCGACCTTCACGGTCCCGCCAGGTGCGATGAGGATGTTAGAAGGCTTTATGTCACGGTGGATGATGCCCTGCCGGTGGGCGTAGGAGAGCGCCCGCAGCAGCTGCGCCGCGACACCCTCGACAAACCGCTCGTCGAGGCCATCGCGGCGTCCGGAGAGGATCTTCCCGAGGTCCCTGCCGGCCACGTGCTCGGCCACGATGAATGGCCTTCCGTCGTCTTCGCAGATGTCGAAGACCTTGACGACGTTCTGGTGGTCAAGGGAGGCCATGGCCCTGGCCTCCTGCCTGAAGCGCCTCCGGAACGAGGGTATCTCGGCGTAGCTCTGGTGCAGGGTCTTGAGCGCGACGGTCCGTCCCAGTACGCTATCCACGGCCTTGTAGACGACCGCCATCCCGCCCGCTCCGAGCGTGCCATCTACCTTGTAGCGTCCAGCGAGGACCGTTCCGACCGGGGCTTCCAGCGTCTTACCACCCTCCAACCGCACACTTCCAGGGCGACATTATATAGACAACGCTCCGGCATTGAATCGGCACCCAACATGCCGGTGCGGGACGCTATCCGACGCCACATTTTGTGGCCCGCGAGCCGGCTAGGCGGGGCGGCGCTAGGTGACTTCCTTGACCCAGGCCGCGACCCAGCCTTCGTCGTCTCTGACGTACTCGCCCCTCCAGGAGACGCCCTTGAGGCGGTCGAAGACCCGGACGGCCTCCACCGGATCGCTCAGACCGATCTCCGTCCCCATCGCCTCGATATCCTGCCTAGGGATGCAGACGGGGCACTCCGTCAGCCTCTGGCGAAGCGTCTCGCGCATCTGGATCTGCTGCCGCCTGTCGGGGGTTCGGTACCTTCCCTCTCTGGTAATCTTCGTCAAGACCGTCCTCCTGGACCTCGGTCTCCTTAGTGTGCGCCGCCAACCGACGGGCTACTGTTGTCCAGAACACTGTCGACGTAGTCGCTTCGCTCACTCCGGTTAGGTGGTTAGGCGCTCGCCCCCGGCTCGCTTGGTTAGATAGTTGGGTGGTTGTTCTTCTACCTAACTACCCAACTACCTAACTCTTTGCCGCCAACATCTCGATGACCGCCTCCGCCGGCCGGCCGCCCTGGTACGAGCCGACCACGTTAGAGCCGCCGTCTACGACGACGGCGACGGCGGCGCGGCCGGTGTTACGGGCGCCGTAGCCGCGGCTCACGCGGCCGCCCCAATCGGGGAGGATGATCAGGTAGTCCGCCGGGTCGGCGTCGGGGGGCAGCTCTCGAGAAGCCTGGTCGTAGGCGTTGCCGAGCACGAAGTTCACCGTCAGCCAGTACACGGGGGGCACGATGGAGAGGTCGATGACGCTGGCGATCAGCACCTCTTCCGTGGACGGGTAGTGGGCGCGGACGGCGCGGTTTATCTCGCGCGCCGCCCGCGCCGTGCCCTGGAGGTGGAAGACGAGCACCAGCCGCCGTCCGTTTGCGTCCGGGACGCCGAACAGACGCGCGGAACCCGCGGCCACGAGGCCGAAATCCGGCGCGCGCTCCCCCCTCTCAAGCCCGCCTACCAACCGGCCCCGCTAGCCCTTCTTCTTGCGCCGGAGGCCGCTCCGCAGCAGCGAGTAACCGACCGGCACGACGAGCAAGGTCAGGAAGGTCGAGGTGGTGAGCCCGCCGATGACCGTGATGGCGAGGCTCGAAGAGACCAGGCCGCCGCTGCCGCCGCCGGAGAGGCCAAGAGCCAGCGGCGAGAGGGCGAAGATCGTCGCGAGCGCGGTCATCAGGATCGGCCTCAGACGCGCCTGCCCCGCCGCCACAGACGGCCTCGTCGGATCGGCGTAGCGGCCCTCCCGGTCCGCGGGCGTTGATGGCGAAGTCCACGAGCAGGATGGCGTTTGAGACGACTATCCCGATCAGGAGCAGTATGCCCAGCAAGGACGGGCAGGCTCAGCGCCGTTCCTGTCAGGTAGCAGCGCCTCCGAAGGCCCCGACCGTCGTGAGCGGCACGGCGAGCAGGATGACCAGCGGGATGCGCAGCGAGCCGAAGAAGACGACCAGGATCAGGAACACCAGCACGAGCGCCACGATGATGGAGAGGAAGAGGTTCCTGAAGCCTTCCTCGATGTCCTCGGTCTCGCCGCCCACGGCGACCGACACGCCGTCCGGCAGGTTCAGCACCGTCAACGGCGGCCCTGGCCTCCGTAGAGACGGCCTGGGTGTCGTCGGAGGTGATCTCGCCGCTGACCGTCACGGCCCGTTCGCCGTCCACGCGGCTGATGGCCGTCGGCGACGGCGACCTCCTCGACCTCGGCCACGTCGCCGACCGACGTCCCCGGCCCGGCCGGCAGGCCCCTGACCTCCTCGATGGAGTCCACCGCCCCCGCCGGCACTCCCACGGAGACCGGTACCTCCCCGATGCTGGTGACGGGGCGTGTCGCCGAGCAGCGTGGCCAGGGAGGTGGAGACGCCGGTCGGGGAGAGGCCAGCCCTGGCGGCCTCCTCGGGGATCGACGCCGCACCTCCACCTCGGGGGCGCCGTCGGAGAGGTCGCTCTGGACGTTTATGACGTTGTCGAGCCCGTCGAGCTCGTCCACGACCTTTCGGAGGTCTCGGCAAGCTCCTCCTCGGAGCCGCCGGTGATGATGACCTCGAGCCCCCCCTGGGGCGGACCGTTGGAGAGGATCTGGACCTGAAAACCCTCGCCGTAGAGGTCGGTGCCTTCCTCCTCGACCCTCTCGAGAACGCTCCTGGGGCTCGAATCTTCCCTGAGGTTGATGAACGCCTGGGCCCTGTTGCCCGGCCGGACCGGCGTCTCTGGGTCGAAGGTGTCCTCCCCGCCGACGGAGACCAGGTAATTCTTCACGTCCTCGTCGTCGGCCAGGAACTCCTCGAACGGTCGGAGCCTCTCGCTCGTCCGGTCGAGGGTGGTCCCCGACTCGAGCTCGACGTTCGGCGATAAGCAGCCGCTCGTCGCTGGGCGGGAAGAAGCTGACCGCCAGAAACGGCACGGTGGCAAGCCCCCCGGCGAAGACCACGACGGCCAGCAACAGCACCGCGAGCCTGTGCCGCAGACTCCAGCGCAAGGCCGGCGTGTAGATCCGGACCAGCAGCCCGTGCCCCTCGCCGCCCGAAGGCCTGCGCGCCGCCCGCACGAGCAGCACGATCACGCCCAGGAGCACCAGCGCGCCGGCCACGGCCGCCGCCGCTAGCACGACCGGCGAGCCCAGATCCAGCTCCGACCGCGGCGTCCACCAAGTCCGGAGGCACGCCTGGCACGCCACCCAGAACACCAGCTCTCGCCGCCACGACGAATGCCACCGCCGCCGCGACCGCGAACACGACGACGCCGCACCAGGAAGCGGGCCAACCCGCTGACGAAGCCGCCGTTCGTAGCCTGACGCCGCGCCCTCCGGCTCCCGTAACCGTCGTCGTACTCCTCGTCCCCGTAATCGTCTTCGTACCCTTCGTCCGCGATCTCCTCCGGCAAAGGCTCGGGGCCCGCTTCGGACTCCGCCGCGCCGGCGCGCCGCTTGACAAAGATGCTGACCAGGACGGGGATGACGGTGACCGAGACGATCAGGGAGGCTAGAAGCGCGAGGGCGACGGTCAGGGACAGCGGGACGAAGAACTGGCTCACGAGGCCGCCGACGAGGGCCAGCGGGATGAACACGGCGGTCGTCGTGAGCGTCGAGGAGGTGATGGCGCTCGCGACCTCGGTGGTGCCCTTGAGGGCCGCCTCCTCGGGGTCGAGCCCCCGCTGGACGTAGCGGTAGGAGTTCTCCAGCACCACGATCGCGTCGTCCACCACGCGCCCGACCGCGATGGTCAGGCCCGCGAGGGTGAGGATGTTGAGGGTCAGGTCGTCGCCCCAGGAGAACAGGAGGGCGGCCAGGACCGAGGTCGGCAACGAGACCGCCGTCACCAGGGTGGCCCGCAGGGAGCGCAGGAAGGCGAAGATGATCAGGATCGCCAGCGCGGCGCCGACGAGGGCCTCCTCGACCAGGCCGCTCACCGACTCCTCGACGTCCACGGCCGCGTTGGAGACGACGACGACCTGGTCCTCGCCCAACTCATCCCTGGCGTCGTCGAGGACCCCCTCGATCTCCTCCGCGACCTCGACGGTGTTGGCGTCCGTCTCCTTGACGACGTTCAACCCGAGGCTCGGCTCACCGTTGGTGCGCGAGATCCCGGCGAGGTCCGAAGGAACCTCCCGAACCTCCGCGATGTCGCCGAGGACGACCGGCTCTGGCGCCGCACCCTGGGCGGCAGGCGCCGACGCAGCGGCCGCCGCCGAAGCCCCCGCCGGAGGTGCGGAGGCGCCGCCGGGCGGCGCGCTCGCGGCCCCTGTCGGAGCCGCAGCGGGGGCACCGGTCGGCGCTCCCGTAGGCGCCCCGGTCGGTGCCCCGGAGGTCCCCACGGGCAGATCCCGCAGCGCCCCTGCGCCAGCGAGCTCGCTCGTGGTCCGCAGGGGGGTCTCCAGCCCGTCTATCGGTCCGCTGCCGACGGGGGCGTCCACCTGTGACCCGCTGATGGCTCCGACCACGGCCTCCGTCGGAAGGTTCTCGGCCACGAGCCGGTCGGGATCCAGGACGACCTCGACGCTCTCTTCGGCACCGCCGACGAGGTCGACGCTCGCTACGCCGTCCACCTCCTCGATGTTGGGGATTACCTCGTCCTCGGCGTACTCGGTCAGGCCGGCGAGGTCGCCGTCTTCGGCAGCCAGCGAGAGGGTCAGGATGGGAAACTCGGAGGCCGATTGGGACTGCACCTCGGGCTCGCCGGCCTGGTCGGGCAGCTCGATGCCGTCGAGGGCGCTCTGCAGGTCGGCCTCGGCCTCCTCGGTGTCGGTGTCCAGGTCGAACTCGACGACCAGGACCGAGAACCCCGACGAGGAGGTCGACTGGACGGACTCGATCTCGGGCACCCCGTTTACGGCGTCCTCGACGGGCTGGGTGACCTGCTCGTCCACGAGCTCGGGCCCGGCCCCCGGCACCGGCGTCGAGACGATGACGATGGGGAACTCGATGTCCGGCAAGAGCTCCTGGTTCAACCGGGTCGTCGCGTAGACCCCGCTCGCGATCAGGAGCACGGCCGCCAGCAAGACGACGGACTTGTTCCCGAGGCACCAGCGGACGATCCTCTGCATCAGACCTTTTCCTCCTCGCGCGCCACGCCGAACCCTTCCGCCATCAACCTCAGGCCCTTGATCAAACCACCGGCCTCCTCGTCGCTCAACGAGCTTATGGCCAGCCCTACCTGACGCCGGTGCTCCTCCATGACGCGCCGCGACACCTCACGCATGCCCGGCGCGTAGTCCACGAGCACCACCCGACGGTCGGACGGGTCGTGGCGCCGCTCGACCATCCCGTGCTCGACCAGGCGATCCACGAGCTGGGTGACCGCCGGCGACGAAACGCCCACCCTGCGCGCCAACCGGCCCACGGGCATCGGCCCGTCGGCGAGCGCGATCAGTACCTGCACGTGCCCCGGCGAAACGTGCACGTGGGTCTCTACGCCCCGGCACGCCATCTCGTCCATCTGCGCCGGGTTCGGCCCCAACCGCCGCATCAGCGCCGGCATCAACATCAGGACCTCGTCGACCAACCGCTCCCGGTCCACGCCACATCTCCTACATAGTTAAGCGACTTATATAACTGACTTAACCAATAACCTGCCTGCAAGGCTTTTGTCAAGGTCGGGTTCACGGCGGTCTTTGAACGACTGCCACGCAGACCGGGTACGATCCTGGCGACGGGAAGTTTCGTAGAGTGGAGGGGAACGTGGCGGCATCCAGAAAGGCGCTGGCGGTGGCGGGGACGATCGGGGGGCTCGCGGTGCTCAACCGCCGGTCTGGAGGCGGGGGGATCGGCGGTCAACCGCATCGGCGGCGAGACGCGCTACTTCCGGTGGAGAGGGCGAGAACCTCGCCTACGCCGTCGCCGGGGAGGGGGAGCCGCTGTTGATGGTGCACGGCGTCTACGCCGGGGCGTCGTCCCTCGAGTTCCGCAAGAACTTTCTGGCGCTCTCGGAGGAACTATCCGGGTCTACGCCCTGGATCTCCTGGGCTGCGGTATGTCGGCGCGGCCGCGGCGGCGCTACGGTCCCGAGGACGTCGCGTCCCAGGTGGAGGACTTTGCGCGGGAGGAGATCGGGGTCCCCACCCACCTCGTCGCCAGCTCGCTCACCGCCGCGCTCTGCGTGCCCGCCGCCGTGCAGGAGCCCGCGGCTCTTCAAGAAGCTCGTCCTCATCTGCCCCACCGGCTACGGAACCCTGGACCGGCCCTCGGGCTCTCTCGGAGCCGCCGTCTACGGTCTCTTTCTCGCCCCGATCCTCGGCGACACGCTCTACCACGCCATCGTCTCCCGGGCGGGGCTACGCTACTACCTGCGGGGCATGGCCTACCACGACCCGCGGTTCGTGACGGAGGAGCTGATCGAAGACTACCATCGCGTGGCCCACGGACCGGGAGCCAGGTACCTGCCCGCGGCCTTCGTCTCGGGCAAGCTCAACCTCGGCGTGGGGGAGCTCTGGCCGCGGGTGCCGCACAAGAGCCTCGTCTGCTGGGGCCAGGAGGCCAGGACCGTGCCCCCCTCCCAGGCCCAGGAGTTCGTCGGACGCAACCCCCGCGCCGAGCCGCGCCTCTTCAGGGACGCCGCCCTCCTCCCGCACGACGAGCGGGCCGAAACCTTCAACGCGAGGTGCGAAAGTTCTTGAGGACCGAATCCCGGACGCGCGGCCGGACCTGAGCGCCCAGGTCACCGCCGGGGATTGGAGGATCGTCACTTCGAGCTCCGGATCGTGGCCGCGCAACCCAGACAGACTAGGCCCGGGCTCCCTCCGCCTCCCGCGGGTCCTCGTCCGAGGTCTCGCGGCCGACGCCGAGGGCCATGAGGGCGCCCAGGATCGCGAGCACGCCGGCGCTCAGGAAGGCGAGCTGGTAGTCGCCCAGAGAGTCGCGGGCGACGCCGCCGAGGTAGGCGGCGAGGGCCGCGCCGACCTGGTGGGCGAAGAACACCCAGCCGAAGACGGTGCCGACGTGGACGCGGCCGAAGCGGTCGGCGACGAGGGCGACGGTCGGGGGGACGGTGGCGATGTAGTCGAGGCCGAAGAAGATGGCGAAGACCGCCAGCCCCGAGAAATCGGTGACGAAGGGCAGGATCAGGAGCGAGAGCCCGCGCCCGGTGTAGTAGATGGCGAGCAGCTTGCGCGGGTCGAAGCGGTCGGTGAGCCAACCGCTGGCTATGGTGCCGACAAAGTTCATCGCCCCCATCAGGGCCAGGACGCTCGCGGCGGTGACCTCGGGGATGCCGTGGTCTATCGAGTGCGGGATGAAGTGGACCCCCACGATCCCGTTCGAGGTCGCCCCGCAGATAAAGAAGCTGCCCGACAGCAGCCAGAAGACCGGGCTGCGCACGGCCCGCGAGAGTGCGCCGCGTCCACCCTCGGCCTCCGAGTCGGCATCCGAGCCGGCGTCCGCGACCGGCGTCCCCGGCTCCGGCGCGGGGCTAGCCTCGGCGGCCGGGGTCTCCTCCTCCTCGCCGTAGGGTCTCAGGCCCATGCGGGCCGGGTCGTCGCGCATCAGGATGAGCACGGGCGGGATCATCGCGAAGACCGCGAGCGCGAAGAACGTCGTGCCCCAGCGCCAGCCCACCTCGACC
Organism: uncultured Rubrobacteraceae bacterium; assembly: GCA_963769655.1. GTDB lineage: Bacteria > Actinomycetota > Rubrobacteria > Rubrobacterales > Rubrobacteraceae > CAVYMT01. Next base: position 140,973 of record CAVYMT010000013.1, read on the forward strand.
ACGAGCCACATCAGGGCGGGGACGGAGACCAGCTGTCCCGCGGAGGCGGCGGCGCCCAAGATGCCGAGCACCAGGCCGCGACGGGCGACGAACCAGCGGTTGGCGACGGTCGCGCCGAGCACGGGGGCGACGATGCCGGTACCGACGCCGCTCAGGACGCCCCAGAAGAGGTTGAGCTGCCAAAGCTCGGTCACCGTGGCGCCGAGCAGGGTGCTCACCCCGATGATGAAGAGCCCGAGTACCGTGAGCCTTTTCGGGCCGAAGCGGTCCATAAGCCAGCCGGCCACAGGACCGGAGAGCCCGTAGAGCAGGAGGCCGATGGAGACGGCGAGGGAGATCGTGGCCCGTCCCCACCCGAGCTCCGTCTCCAGGGGGTTTATGAGGACCGTCGGTGCGGCCCGCACGCCGGCGGAGACGAGCAGGGCGGCGAAGACGACCCAGACGACCACCCAACCGTAGTAGAGGTCGCCCGATCCCCACCACGGGCCCCCGGCTTTCATTGCTCGGCGTCCACCACCGCGACCGTGCAGCGGGAGATACAGACCGTCTTTTCGTCCTCGTCGGTTATGTGGACCTCCCAGACCTGGGTGCGCCTTCCTACGTGCGCCGGGGTACCGACCGCCGTGAGGGTGCCTGACCTCTTGGGCCTGACGTGGCTCGCGCTGATCTCCGCCCCGAACGCCGCCTTGCCCGGCGGGCAGTTGAGGTAGCCGCCGACGCTCGCCACGGACTCGGCGAGCACCACGCTGACCCCACCGTGCAGGTACCCGAACGGCTGGTGGTGCCGCTCGTCGACCGGCATCGTCGCCACCACCCGGTCCGGCTCGAGCTCGACGAACTCGATGCCGAAGTGCTGCCCGACCCCGCCTCCCTCCTTCAAGATGGCCTTGAGATCGTCCACCGCATCCTTTCTCGAGTTCTTCCCGATAAGTCCGGCCCGCGCCGCCGTCCTATGTTATCCGGGCGCCGCAGGCCAGGCGGAGTTCACCCCTGCGCGGCGGCCTCGCGGCCCGTTCGACGGGATCGCAGGTACGAGACGACGCCGTTCACCGCGACGGAGAACCCGAGCCACGCCCACCCGAGGCCGAACAGGATCCAGAGTATCGCCCCGAGGCTGCCGAGGTCGCGGGAGAAGGCCACCAGGCCGCCCAGGGAGCAGACGACGAAGGGCAGGATGCCCCAGGTCGGCAACACCCCGTCGCGCGGGGCGAAGACGCCGAACAGGATCGAGCCCGCGGCCAGCAGGATCAGACCGAGCCTCAAGGCGCGGTAAGCCGGCGCGGTCATGAGGTAGGTGTCGTCGAGCCTCAGCCAGAACTGGCCGACGTCCCCGATCAGGAGGAGCACCAGCCCGATGAGGGCGACGACGAACCCCACCTTCTGCCATAGGCCCGCGCGCCCGGACTGCGCGATCTGCAGGCCCACGAGCCCGAGCAGGATCAAGATCGGCGCCGCGGGGAACAGCTTCCAGAAGACGTTCGGGGTGTGGAACCTGAGCTCCGAGAGCTGGACGCCCAGAGGGGACATGGCCCACAGCACGCCCCCCGGAACGCACAAAAGCCCGCTCCACCGGACGAGGAACTTCCCGAGCCTGAGCAGCGGGTTGGCCGAACCCTGGCCGGTCTTTTCGGGACCGTCTGTCACGCTAGCGGAGGCGGCCGCCGGCGTCCGAGAGGACGTAGTCCTGGAACATCATCTTCACCACGTCGGGGTTGGCGGCGGCGGTGTTCTTGTCCATCTGGGGGTCGGCCTCCAGGTCGAAGAGGTGGGGCTCGGCGCCGTCGTCGCGGGCGAACATCGCGTAGCGGTCGTCGCGGGCGAAGACGTGGTCGTGGTAGCCGGCCGAGAAGTGACCGCGCGGCTCGGGGTCGTCGCCGTCGAGGAGCACCGAGAGATCCTTCCCCCGCATCGGCTGCTGGGGCTCGAGGCCCAAAGCGCCGAGGACGGTCGGGGCGACGTCGTGGGTGGAGACGAAGGCGTCGCTCGTCCTCGCCGGCGCGCCTTGCCGCCGGGGTGCCGGATCATGAACGTTATGTCCGTGAGCTCCGGGTACAGGGCTCCGGGCACCTTGCCGGCGTAGCCGTGCTCCCCGAAGGCGTGGCCGTGGTCGGAGAGGAACAGGATCATGGTGTTCTCCATGAGCCCCAGGCCCTCGGCCCGGTCCAGGAAGTTGCCGAGCCAGGTGTCCATCATGGTCACCTCGGCGGCGTAGAGCGCCCGCATCCGCTCGAGTTGGGCCTCGGTCATCCAGTCCGAGGGACCGCTGCTGGAGGTCACGGGCTCGGGACCGCTGTAGCCGTCGCTGTACATGCTCACGTACTTCTCCGGCGGGTCCCACGGCTCGTGCGGGTCGTAGGAGTCGACCACCATGAAGAACGGCTGGTCCTCGCTGGCCGCCTCGGCGAACTCCATCCCCTTCATGAAGACCTGCGGGGTGAACCAGTCCTCCTCGCGCCTGCGACCCATCGTGTTCGCGTAGTACTGGAGCATGATGTCCTCGGCGTGCGACCCGCTCGGCCCCCCGATGAGCGCGCCCTCGATCTTCTTTGCGCGAGGCGGCCGTCTGCGGCCGGAAGAAGTCCCTCTCCTGCCCGCGGATGAAGTGGAAGATGTGGAAGCCGCGGTGGAAGTCGTAGAACGGCCTGAACTGGTGCAGGGTGTCGGTGACGAAGAGGTTCTGGAAACCCTCGTCCCTCGACGGTCTCGGCGAGCGTCCTCTGTTCCCTGGGTATCGGCTGCCAGCCGCGGAGGTTGACGTCGTCCTCGCTCCACTTCTGCCAGCCCAGAAACGGGAAGCTCCGGATGCCAGTGTGGATACCCCGCCGCGCCGGGATCGAGGGCATCGACTCGGGGTAGGGCCTCGTGAAGAGCAGGCTCTCCCCGGCCAGGGCGTCGAGGTTCGGCGTTTTGGCCCCGTCTCCGCCGTAGGCCCCGACGTGGTCCCTACGCAGACTGTCCACAAGCACCACTATCACGTTCATCCTGGATCCCCCACTCGGAAGGTACTCTTCGGGAAGTTGCGTGAGGTTCTCGGCCACGGGTCCGCAGGCGGCCGATCCCAGCAGCGTCATGCCCGCCGCCCCGGCGCCGGCGACCTTGAGGAAATCCCGGCGCGTCAGTTCACGGTCCCTCAAGCGCTTCCTCCTGCGATCCGCGCGTTCACCTCGAACAACCCGAGCCGCTCACGCCATGTTGGTCTTGAGGGCTTCTGAGAGTTGATAGACGGGCGTCAACCCTTGCGGGTTCTGCCGCTCCATGTATACCACGAACTCATCCTCCGACGCGAAGAGCATCTTGGGGTTCTCCCGCTTCTCGTCACCTAAGGTGGAATAACCGCGGTCCTCGTAGTCGTGGCCGGGGAAGAGAAGCAGGGCGTCCGGCAGGGAGCGGTAGGTGTGGTACAGAGTGTGGTACTGGCGCACCGCGTTGCCGTTCGGGAGATCCGTCCTGCCGCACGAGCCGATGAGCAGGGCGTCGGCCGAGAGTATCCTGTCCGGCAACAGGACGGAGACGAGGTCCTTGGCGTGGCCCGGGGTGTGCAGGAACTCCAGGCGCAGCTCTCCGAGCCACACGCGGTCCCCGTCCTCCACCCGGAGGTCCACGCAGCTAGCCGGAGCCTCCCTGTGCATGACGATCTTCGCCACCGTCTTCGCCTTCACCTCCCGCGCGCCCGAGAAATGGTCCGCGTGGGTGTGGGTGTCGATCACGTACGCGGGCTTGAGGTTGTGCTCGTAGACGAAGTCGAGCATGGGCTCGACCATCTCGATCTCGGGGTCGACGATCGCGGCGTGCCGGGTCTCGGGGTCGGCCACCACGTAGCCGAGACAGCCCCGCTCGACCCTGAATTGCTCGAAGACGAACCCGGGCTCGCGGGGGTCGTCCCCGCCCGACTTCTCCGTCCCCTGCTCCGCCACGAGAATTCTCCTCCGGATACCGCTTGCGGCATCGATTCTAGCGAAGAGCTCACCCCTCCGCACGAACCACGGGGTGTTCCCCCACCCGGCACGGTCGCCCGAGTTGTTCTAAGGTACGCGCGGCGCAGGACGCCCGTTGCATATACGTTGCATGGTGAGACACAGAGGGAAGGACGCGCTTCGTGATCGGAGTAGACAGATGAACTGGCTCATCACCGGCGGCTGCGGCTTTCTGGGGACCGCCCTGATCCGGACGCTCGTCGAGGAAGGCGGGCATTCCGTTCGGGTCGTGGACAACCTGGCCGTCGGCGACCGGGAGGACCTCTCCGCGGCGAGCGACTTTGCCGAGGTCTCGCCCGATGACCCTGGCCCGTTCGGCTCCTCCGGGTCGGCCGTCGAGCTGATCGTGGGCGACATCCTGGACGCGGAGCTGGCGCTGCGGGCGGCGCAGGGCGCAAACGCCGTAGTGCACCTCGCGGCCAACACCGGGGTGCAGCCCTCCGTCGAGGATCCCCGGGGCGATTGCATGAGCAACGTCGTCGGCACGCTCAACTACCTGGAGGCCGCCAGGCACAACGGCGTCTCCCGCTTCGTCTTCGCCTCCAGCGGGGGGACGGTCATCGGGGACGCCGAGCCGCCCATCCACGAGGAGATGGCCCCCCACCCGGTCGCGCCGTACGGGGCGAGCAAGCTCGCCGGCGAGGGCTACTGCTCGGCCTACTTCCGGACCTACGGCTTAGAGACCGTGGCCCTGCGGTTCGGCAACGTATACGGGCCGCTCTCGGGCCACAAGAACAGCGCCGTCGCCCGCTTTATCAAGCGGGCCATGAACGGTGAGGTGCTCGAGATCTACGGCGACGGGACCCAGACCCGCGACTTTGTCTTTGTCGAGGACCTCCTCCGCGCCGTAAAGCTCTCGGCCACCGTCGAGGGCGTGGGCGGCGAGACCTTCCAGATCGCCACCAGCGCCGAGACGACCGTCCAGGAGCTGACTGAGAAACTTCTGCCGGCCCTCGCCGAAGCCGGAATGAAGGACGTCGAGGTCCGCCACACCGAGGCCCGTAAGGGCGAGGTCCGCCGCAACTTCGCCGACACCTCAAAGGCCCGTCGCATGCTCGGCTGGCAGGCAGAGGTCAACCTGGACGATGGCCTCAGGCGCACGGTAGCCTGGTTCACGGAAGAAGACGGTCCTTAACCCCGATTGCTTGGTGGCGGCCCGGTCGAGCCGCGCACGACGAGTCGCGCCGGCAATAGGGTCCGCTCCAGGGCTTCTTCGCCGCGCAACCGCGCGACGAGCATCTCCCCGGCCAGCCTCCCTTTCTCGGCGTGGTCCTGGTGAACGGAGGTCAGGCCCGCCGTAGCCGCCTCGGGGACGTCGTCGAAGCCGACGACCGAGAGGTCCCCGGGCACGGAGAGGCCAAGCTCCCCCGCCGCCTCCACCACGCCGAGGGCCAGCTGGTCGCTGAACGCCAGCAGTGCCGTCGGACGGGGCTCGCGCGCGAGCAATGCCCTGGCGGCCTCCCTTCCCAACGCCTTCGCGCTGCTGAAGCTCTCGTGGACGGGAACGTTCGACCAGGAAAGGCCGGCGGATTCGAGGGCCGCCGCGTAGCCCGCCAGCCTGGCGCGACTGATGCGGAACGTCGCCGACCCCTGCCGGCGCCTATCGACGAGGTCGAAGGGTGGGTTCTCGGAGATGGCGGACGCGACGACGCCGAACCTCTGGTGCCCCAGCCCAACCAGGTGCTCGGCCGCCTCCCACGCGGCCGCCTCATCGTCGATGCCGACGAACGGCACGCCCTCCACCATGGGCTGGTCGGCGACCACCGTCGGCAGCCGTCTCCTTAGAGCGGCCCGGATCAAGGGGTCGTCGTCGGATACCGAGTAGACGACGAAGCCGTCGACGGTCGCGTCCAGTACGGCCGCGGCGCGCTCCTCGTCCGACGTTCCCACCGTTCCCGGCACGAGCAGGAGCCCCATCCCCGCCTCCTCCGTGGCCGCGGCGACACCCTTGAGGAACAACACCTGGGCCGCGTCATCGAAGGCGTAGGAGAGCCGGTTGGAGTAGAGGATCCCGGCCAGGTTGGTCTTCTGCCGCCTGAGGGAGCGCGCGACGGGGTCAGGTCCCGCGTAACCTAGCCGCTCGGCCGCCTCGAAGATCCTGGCCCGCAGCCCCGCGGACAACTGGTCCGGCCGATTGTAGGCGTTGGAGACGGTCATCGTCGAGACCCCGAGCTCCTCCGCCACGCCCGCCATCGTCGCCCGCCCGCGCTTGCGTCCCACGCCAGGGATGATACATTACTTTGACGTTAAAGATGGGACGTCAAAGACGCGAAGCGAGGGGTGGTAGAACCTGGTCGGCGGCGAGGATCGTGGGGTGGGGTCCAGGCGATGGTGGGTACTGGCGCTGTTGTGCGTGGCGCAGTTCGTGGACGTTCTGGACGTGAACGCCGTGGTCGTGGCGTTGCCCACGATCGGGCGGGATCTGGGCTTCGCGCCGACGGATCTGCAGTGGGTGGTCACGGCTTACGTGCTCTTCTTCGGGGGTTTTCTCCTTCTGGCGGGGAGGCTTGCGGACCTCTACGGTAGGCGCCGGATGTTCGTCGCCGGCCTCATCCTGTTCACCGTTTCATCGCTCATGTGTGGGCTTGCGTGGTCGCCGCTGGCGCTGGTGGTCTCTCGCGCGGCGCAGGGGCTAGGTGCGGCCGTCGTGGCCCCGGCGGCGCTTGCCATCATCTCGACGACCTTTACCGAAGGCCGGGAACGCACCTTCGCCATGGGCGTGTGGACGGCGGTGGCGGCGGGCGGGGGCGCCGCCGGGCTCGTCGTCGGCGGCCTGCTCACCGACGCGTTGGGTTGGGAGTGGATCTTCTTCGTCAACCTCCCCGTAGGCGCGGCAGGCGTCGCGCTCTCCTTCGTGCTGCTCGACTCCGACTGCGGGGATCGGGCGCCGGGCCGCCTCGACCTGGCGGGCGCGGCGTCGGTAACGGCGGGTCTGGTACTCCTGGTCTACGGTCTGACCCGGGCGGAGGGCGAGGGCTTCGACTCGCCCCTCGCGTTGTCGACGACGGGGCTAGGCCTGGCCCTGGTCGCGGTCTTCCTCCTCGTCGAGCGGGGTGTGCGAGACCCTCTGGTACCGCTCGGCATCTTTCGCGCGCGGGATCTGTCGGGCTCGGCCCTAACGGCATTCGCCAACACCGCGACGACCAGCGCGGTGGGCGTGCTCGCGGTGCTCTACGTGCAGGAGGTGCTCGGGTACTCCCCGACGCTGGCGGGCTTCATCGGGTTGCCCTTGAGCCTCTCCGTCGTGGTGGGCTCCCTGGCGGGCTCCCGGCTGGTGGACACCATTGGAGCGAGACGGACCATGGCGCTCGGGTTGGCGGGGATCTCCGGCGCCACGCTCCTCGCCACCGGCATCTCCGCCGAGGGCGGCCTCCTGTACGTGGTTGCCAACGCGACCTTCTCGGGCTTCTCTCTTGGCTGCTCGGCCGTCGCCGCGACGACGCACGGCACCTCGGCGGTGGAGGAGGACGAGCGAGGTCTGGCCTCGGGTCTGCTCAACTCCGCCGCCCAGGTCGGAACGGCACTCGGGCTGGCCGTATTCTTCACGCTAGCCGCGGCACGCACCGACGCCTTGACCGGGGGTGTACCCACGCCACAAGCGCTCGTCGAGGGTTACAGGTGGGCCTTCTTCGGGGCGGCCGGGCTCGCCGGCGCCGGCGCGCTCTCGGTACTGGTTCTGATCCGGGACAGCGGTACCAAAAAGCCGCAGAGCTAAGAGGCGTCGGCCAAAGCCCTTCCTCTCCGCGACGCCAGGTAGAAGACTGCCTGCGCCACGGCCGATACAAAGGCGCCGAGCGCGACGGCGTAGGCGACCCGCTCGACCACGCCGAGCGGTAGCGCAGCAACAAAGATGGCGGACGCCAGCAGCCCCAGAACCCAGCCGAGCGCCGCGAGACGCCCACGACCCAGGGCGAAGAGCGCCTGATTGAGCGTCTCCGAGAGCATATAGAAAGCGGCGAGGGCCGCAAGGATTGCCAGCAGGACGCCGTCGACCTCGTAACCGCTGCCGCCGAACACCTTCAGCCCCCACTCGCCAAAAGCCCAGGCGCCACCGACCATTAGCAAGCCAATCGTGCCCACCACCCCGACGGACCGTAGGGTGAAGCGGTCGAGCGCGACCCAGCCGCCGGTCGAGAAGGCGCGGCTGGCATGGGGTAGCAGCGCTCCGATCACGGGGCTCATCACGTACTGCGGGATGCGCGTGAAGATAAGCGCCGCTCCGAGGAGCCCGACCTGCGCCGCCGTCCCGCCCAACAGCCCAACCAGAATGACCCCGCCGCTCGCCAGGGTTTGCGCGCATGCCATGCACACCAGCACCGGTGCGGCGAAGCGCAGGGCCTTTCCCGCAGAGAAGCGCCCGCCGACCCTCTCTGGCGGTGGCACGCGGGCCGGACGCACGACGAGCACCCCGAGTATGGGCGCGAGCACTATGGCGACCACGGGCGCCGCGACGTTGAACCCCGCAACCAGCAGCACGGCCGTGACGACCACGCGGCTCGAAGCCTCCACGACGATCTGGGCTCCCATCCGGCTGCTCTGGCGATGGCCGTTAAAGATCCCTCGCCTGAAATACTCCGGCGCGTACACGGCCACCGCCAACACGAACGCCGTCGTGAGCCACGGGTTCTCAAAGACCCGGGCGGTGAGCACCGGGCTCGCGACCAGCGCGAGCACGACGAAGACGCCCAAGAGGATCGTCTGCCAACGCCGGACGGAGGAGATCACGGGGGCCCAATCCTCGCCGCGGGCCTCCCGCTCGGCGACGTGGCGGCCCAGCGTCTGCGTCGCCGCGATCCACAGCACCTGGACCGCAAGGAACGTCGCGTTCCACACCAGAGCCACCGGCGCGTATTCCGCGGGTCCACCGAGAGCCCGCATGGAGACGCTCTGGAACAAGAACGTCAGCGCGCCCGCGACGAGAAACGAGAGCCCGATAAACAAGCTCCCTGCTCGGGCTCCCTGCTGCCCGGCAAAGCCGGAGAGAAACCTCATTCTAGCTTTCAGCTTTCAGCTATCGGCCTTCAGCTTCTTGCGACGACGGCGTACCCTCGCAGGGTACACGAAACCCTTATCGAACAGCGTGGTGGGTGTTCCGCGCCAAACTTCCGCCACTCCGCGGCCTGGCTGAGAGTTGAAAGCTAAGTGCTGACAGCTATCTGAGCCACGTCGAGATGATCACGCGGAAGACGCCGAGCGGGTATGCGAGCCTCGGCGGCTTCTTGGTCTCGCCGGCGGTGCGGCTCATCATGGAGACGGGAACCTGGTGGAAGCGCAGCTTGTTCCTGAGGGCTTCCAGGGTGATCTCGTTGGCGTTGAAGCGGTCTTCCCGGAGGTCCATCTTGTGGAGCTCCGAGACCCTTATCGCGCGGTAGCCGTTCGTGCAGTCGGAGACCTTCACGCCGGTGAGCAGAGAGATCATGCGCGAGAAGAACACGACCCCGATGTGCCGGACGCTGCCGTGCTCCTCGTAAAACCCCATGAACCGGCTGCCGAGCACGAAGTCGGCCTCGTCGTCGATGATGGGTTTCACGAGACGGTCGAGCTCCTCTGGCTTGTACTGCCCGTCGGCGTCCAGGTTGACGACGGCGAGGGATTTCTCCGCCTGCGCGATGGCGAAGCCGGTGCGCAGCGCGTCGCCCTGTCCCCGGTTGACGACGTGGGAGACGACGGGCACCCCTTCGGCGCGGGCTATCTCCACCGTCGCGTCGGTCGAGCCGTCGTCGACAACAACGGTCTTGACCTTGTGGCCCAGGACCTCATCGGGGATGCGGCGCAGCACGCCAGCAATGCCGCCCTCCTCGTCGTAGGCGGGGACGACGATCAGGATCTCGTCGGGATGCCCCTCGATCCTCTCTTCGGCCGAGAGGTGCCTCTCGTTGTAGTCGCGGAGGGCGAGGCCGGTGACGATCTCGCCGCCGCGGCGGCCGGCCTCGCGCACCCGGCCGAGCAGGTTCAAAAAGAGCGCGAAGAGCAGAAGGTTCGCTAGCCCCAGCAGGGCAAAGGCGCGGTTCTCGAGGCCGAGCAGGCGACTGGCGGGTTCGAAGATCTGGGGGACCGAGGAGACCAGCGCCACGCCCAGGGCGATGGCGAGGGACAGGAGCAGGTCGAGCCTGCTTCCTCCCCTCCTGAATCTGTAGACCCCGTACGCCACGAAGAGCAGCGCTATGACGACGCCGGCGATGCTTATGTTCTCCGCCCGCAGCATCAGACGTTGCTGGGCTCCGCCGGCGCCTCAATCTTCGCCTGAGGCCTCCACAGGGAGGTAGCGGGGATCTTGGAGGTGTCGCAGCGGTGGGCATACCGGCGGGCTATCTCGGTGACCTCCTCCAGCAGGCCCTCGCTCAGGGTGATCGGCTGCAGGCCCAGATCGAGAAAGCGGTCGTTGCGGACGTGCAAATCGTTCTCGGCGGCCTCGTTGCGCGGGTTGGGCACGTAGTCTATCTCTGCGCCCGTGCGCTCGGAGACCAGCCTGGCAAGATCGCGCAGACGGTGGGTCTCGGTCATCTGGTTGTAGACGTTGACGCGGTCGCCGCTCTCGGGCGGGTTCTCCAAGGCGAGCTGTATGCAGCGCACGGTGTCCTGGATGTGGATGAAGGCGCGGGTCTGGCCGCCCGTGCCGTGGACGGTGAGCGGGTAGCCTACCGCAGCCTGCATCAGGAAGCGGTTGAGGACGGTGCCGTAGTCGCCGTCGTAGTCGAAGCGGTTTATGAGGCGCTCGTCGAGCCTGGTCTCCGCCGTCTGGGTCCCCCACACGATGCCCTGGTGCAGGTCGGTGACGCGCGTCAGATCGTTCTTGTTGTAGTAGGCGAACAGGAGCTGATCCTGGGTCTTGGTCATGTGGTAGATGCTGCCCGGGTTCGACGGGTAGAGGATCTCCTGCTCTACAAGCTCGCCCCCGTCGGTCTCGACCTTGACCGTCAGATACCCCTCGGGGATCTGCATCCCGGCCGTGCCGTAACCGTAGACGCCCATGGTCCCTAAGTGCACCACGTGGGTGTCGAGCCCGCTCTCGGTGATCGCCGCCAGCAGGTTGTTGGTCGCGTTGAGGTTGTTATTTACGGTGTAGCGCTTGTGGTAGCTGGACTTCATCGAGTAGGGCGCGGCCCGCTGCTCGGCGAAGTGGATGACCGCGTCGGGCTGCCACTCGAGGAGCAGGTCCAGAAGCCGCTGGTAGTTCTCGGCGACGTTGATGTTGTGGAAGTCGATCCGGTTGCCGGTCAGCTCCTCCCAGGCGCGAAGGCGCTCGCCCATGGGGCGGATCGGGGTGAGCGACTCGCACTCCAACTCGACGTCTATCTTGCGCCGGGAGAGGTTATCGACTATGGCCACCTCGTATCCCTGCGCCGAGAGGTGCAGCGAGGTCGGCCAGCCGCAGAAGCCGTCGCCGCCGAGAACCAGTACCTTCATTTACGTGCTCCCTTCACTACGACGCTCGCTCCGTTCGTGGGGTCCGACTCGGCGTGTGCTCGACATAACAGCCGGAGATTGTAACCGACTAACGGTCAGCGGAACCGCCCGCGGGCCAAACTCCGCGAACGGCACATCCTTCTGGTCAAGTGCCGTGCGGCTTGTTAATGTAAATTAATATGCTGTAGATAACAAGGCGCGCGGCTTAGGATACGTCCCCGCGAGTGTAGTTCCACGCAGTCTACGGAGGGCAAGAAAAGGTTTGGCGCTGGATCACGACGACAAAACGGCTCCTCCGCCCGCAGCCGGACCCGCCGACGCGGAGAAGCGTTCTCTCTCTGAGGCGCGGCTCAATACCCTGGGCGTCGTCCTCGCCGGGGCGGGGGCCGCCCTGCTCGTCTTCGTCCTCTACCTGATGACGCTGGCGCCGACCGTCCTCTACTACGACGACCCGGGGCTGCTCGACGCGGCGATGGTCCAGATGCAGGTCGCCGTACTCGGCATCACCCACCCGACGGGCTACCCCACCTACCTGATGCTCTCTCACCTATTCACCTACCTCCCCTTCGGGGACGTGGCCTACCGCGTCAACCTGGCCTCCGCCGCCTACGCGGCCCTCTCCGTCATCGTGGTCTACGCGGCGGGCCTGATAGTGAGCCGCAGGGTGATCGCGGCGGCAGTCGCGGCCCTCGCGTTCGGGCTGGGGGGAGCACTGTGGTCGCAGGCGGTCATCGCCGAGGTCTACACGCTCAACGCCCTGCTCGAGGCGCTGACCATCCTCGTGCTGCTCCTGTGGCGGGAGCGGCAGCGGGGCCCCGAGGACAGCCCGAAGGCCGACCGCTACCTCCTGCTCGCCGCTCTCCTTACGGGCCTGTGCCTGACCAACCACCTGACCAGCGGTCTGCTCCTGCCCGGCGCCCTGCTCTTCGTCGGGCTCGTCGAGTGGCGCAAGCTGCTGGACTGGCGGCTCATGCTCAAGGCCGCCGGACTCTTCTTCGTCGGGTTGCTGCCGTACCTCTACCTGCCTATCAGGGCCTGGATGGGCGCCCCATTCCTGGGGAACAACCCGACCAACTTCGAGCGATTCTCGTACATCGTCAGCGGCGGCAACCTGCGCGGCACGTTCTTCGCCTTCGGCCTCGGGGACATCCCGGGCCGCCTGGCGTTCTACGGGGGCTACCTGCTCGACAACTTTCATCTGATCTTCGTCATGTTCGCGCTTACGGGGGCGGTGGTGATGCTCGTCAAGGACCGGGCGGGGGCCGCGTTCCTGGGCTTCCTGTTCTTCGGCTGGCTCGTCCACGCGCTCGGCAACGACATCCCCGACATAAACCTCTACTTCATCCCCACGTACCTGGTGCTCTGCCTCTGGGCCTCCGTCGGGATCTCGGCGATCCTGGAGACGGTCGATAGCCTGCTCTCGGGGACGCGCAGGGTCGTAGGTGTAGCGGTCCTCGCCGCCGCCTACGGGGCGCTGCTGCTCTTGCCGCTGGCGGGCGTCGGCGAAAAGTACGAGAGAAACGACATGAGCGATGCCCTCCTCGGGCGCGAGAGGATAGAGGCCGTCGCCGACAGCGCCGAACCGAACTCCACGGTCCTGCAACACCGCAGCGAGCTCTGGTACCTGGTCCTGGTGGAGAAGCGCCGCCAGGACATAACCATCGTGGACCCCTTCTGGCACAACCGCGAGATCGGCTACGCCGACATCGTCTGGCCCGACGACCTGGACCTCGCCGCCTCGGACAAGCGCTACGGCACAGAAGACTTCTCGGGGGTGACCTCCGCCGAGAAGGCCGCCCGCCGGGGTCCCGTCTACATCATCGACCAGGAGGGCATCAACCCCAGCGGCCTCTACGAAGCCGGCTGGCGCACGATCAAGGTCGACGGGGCGCTGTTCAAGCTCGTCCCCCCAAGCCCGGAGTCCTCGACCGACTAGCGGTTCGCGCAGCGAACCGCGCCGTCAGCTATCAGCCTTCAGCTTGTTTCGTCGCAACAGCTTCTCAAGGGCTCGGACTATGTGTTGGGCCGTCCGGAGGGCGCCGGGTATCCGGGTTGGGACCCGGTCACGCCGGTTGATCGAAAAGCTGACCGCTGACGGCTGATAGCTGACAGCGCGGGCCTTGGGGCATGCCCAAGGCCCGCCTACCCGGCGCCCTCCGCGGCCCGGCACTCCGTGGCGGCGCAATCCCGCAGCGCGTCGAGGCGGGCCTGAAGCTGCCGGAGCAGGCCAAGGTCCGCGATCTCGTAGAGGTTGTCGAGCTGGTAGGGGTCTTGCCTGAGGTCGTACAGCTCGCGGTCGCCATCGTCGTATTCGACGTAGAGGTAGTCTCGTGTCCTCACCGCCTGCAGCCCGGGACGGCCCCAGTCCTCCCCAGGACCACCCTCCAGCGCCCCCCAGTCCGCCGGCAGCGGGTCGCCCGTCAGGAGCGGCGGCAAGAATCGCTCGTTGATGTTGGGTGAGGAAGGGACGGGCTCGGCGGCGGTCTCGATCAGGAAGGCGTCCCGCCAGTACTCCGGCGGCGCGGAGGGTCCTATCAGCAGCGGCTCCAGCGAGCGACCGTCGGCGAAGGACGGCGCCTCGGTACCGCCCAGGGCCGCGAAGGTGGGCGCGAGGTCGTTGTTTAGTACGAGGTGCTCGAGCGTACGGCCCTCGGGTACGCCGGGGCCCCGCACCAGGAGCGGCACCCGGACGTCCTCCTCGTAGGCCGTCCACTTGCCCGAGTCCAGGCGGTGCTGGCCCAGGTGGAAGCCGTTGTCCGAGGTGAAGAAAATGTAGGTATTGTCCAGCTCCCCACTCTCGCGCAAGGTATCGACGAGGTCCCCAACCATCTCGTCCACCGCCAGCATCGACCTCAGCCGGTTCCGGTAGATCACCTCCAGATCCGCCGTTTGTCCCATCCCGAGTTGGGGGTTGTTGCGGATCCAGGCCGGCTTGTCGGAGACGTCCTCCCCGAAGGAGGGCGGCATCGGCAGCTCGGTGTTGGAGAAGGCGGCCTCGTGACGGGCGGCGGGGGTCGCCGGCATGTGGGGGGCATTGGTACCGAGCCACATGAAGAAGGGCTGGTCGGTCGCGAAGAGGGATGGATCCTCCTCCGCCGTGCGCCGGATGTACTCCGCGGCCCGGTCGGAGAGCATATCGGTGAGGTAGGAGCGCTCCGGATCGTACTCGCTCACCTGGCCGTTCTCGTCCAGCTGGGTGCTGAGGTAGTTGCCGGCCACCGCGTACCACTCGTCCCAGCCCGGCGGCGGCACGTGTCCCCCCGTGTAACCGTTCATGTACTTGCCGAGGAAGACCGTCTCGTAGCCCGCCACCTGTAGCCAGGTCGCCACCGTGGACTCCTCGCGACCCAGCATGCGGAACTTGCCGACCCCGCCGAGGGGAGGCTCGTTGCCAAGGATCTGGTGGTTGTGGGCGTACTGACCGCGCAGGATGGTCGCCCTGGAGGGACAACACAAGGAGTTCGTCACGAAGGCGTTCTCGAAGGTCGTGCCCTCCCGCGCCAGCGCCTGGAGGTTGGGGTAGCTCTCAGGATGATCCCTGACGGCGGCGACGTCCAGGTCGTCGGTCAGGATGAGGATTATGTTCGGGCGCTCGAGCGTGCCTCCGGCGTCCTCCTCGGTGGCCTGTCGCTCCTCGCCCACCGAGGGCCTGCCGGAGGTTATCACCAGGTAGAACACCAGCGATACAAAGACCGCGCAGAGAACGACCGCGAAAAGCTTTCCTGTCTGATGCACGTCGGCCATTATATGCGGATTTAACGGGATCGTAACGGGCCCCGGTCCCGGCGATCCGCCAGGCAAAGCCGCCAAACCCCCGCCACCCATTCTGCTATACACTCCTCCGGATGAACGCGCCAACCCGAGATCCGGCGGTAGACCCGTTGGCCCGGACGCCCGCCAGGGCGCCGGGGGCCCCCGGGGCCTGAAGTACGGCGCATGCCCTTCGACCTTCTTCGGGCCTCTCTCGCGGCGCTCGCCGTCGGGGTGGTGCCAGGATGGTTCTGGGCGAGGACGCTCGTCGTCTCGCCCGACCGCGCCGAGCGCCTGGCCTACTCCGTGGCGCTCTCGATCACGCTGGTGCCCACGGCGATGCTCCTGCAGATGCGCCTCCTCGGCACCGGCGCGACGCTTGCCATCGTCGTCGCTTCGACGCTAGGCGTCTTTCTCACGGGGCTCGCTTCGTACCTGATCTTCGGGGCCGCCAAGGGGCCCGAGGAACCGCTGATCCCCCTCCCCGCCCCACTCGGCGTCACCGAGCTACTGCTCCTCGCCCCGGCGTTCGGGTTGATGCTGGCCACGATCGGGGGCCTCGTCCCCCTGGCGTGGGGCGTCCCACCCGCCGGGGCGCTGGTGCTCCTGGCGGGGATCTCCTACGCTTTCAACGCCCGGCGCGACGCGTCGGAACCCGCACCTGGATCGCAATCGTCACCAGCGGACCGAGGCGGATCGGGGCTCGAGACCGCGATCCGGCGCCTGCTGCTATCGGCGGTCCTGTTGGCGGTGCTGGCCCGCGGCTACCTCGGGCCGCTGTGGAACGGGTGGCCCTTCCCGCGGGGCGTGGACCGCTACGAGCACGACGTCATGACCGGCATGATGCTCTCGGACGGTTCCACGGAGTCGTTCATGCTCTACCCGCCCGGCTTCCACCTGCTCATGGCGGCGATCTCGCGCCTGAGCGGGATGGAGGCGCTGGGCATCTTCCCCGCCCTCGCCCCCGCGTTGCCCCTGCTCACCGCCCTGGCGTGCTATGCGCTGGCGCGGCGGTTGTGGGGATGGCGCGTCGGGGTGGCGGCCGCGCTGTTCTCGGGCCTGATCCTCGGCGGACCGTACCTGCACTTCGTCGAGGCCCGCTACCCGAACTCCATCGGCGAGATGTTCCTCGTCGTGCTGACCGTCGCAGCCCTCGCCGGGCTCTACGCCGCGCCGTCGCCGCGCAGCGTCCTGCTCCTGGCCCTTCTCGGCTCATCGACGGTGCTCTACCACCAGATCTCCAGCTTCGTCACCGCCGTGCTGCTCGCGGTCGTTGCGGCGGTGTTCTTGCCTTACCTGGTCCTGAGGGATCGTACCCGGGGCCTCGCCCTGTTCGCCTCGCTGGCGCTCCTGGGAACCTTCGCCGTGGCCTACGCCTGGGACACCTACGACCTGGGCCGTCTGATGATCGGCCTCGTCGGCGGCTCGGCGTCCACGGGCAGGGGCGGCGACGCCGTGGCGATGGCGATCGGCACGAAGCCCGTCTTCCCCATCGGTCACCTCATCGAGACGACCACCCAGCCCGTGGTCTGGCTCGGTATGCTCGGCCTGATCCTGGCGCTCGTCGGCCTCCTCGTGGGGAGAGGCTCGAACGACACAAGCCCAGGCCCCAGTCCGGGAGCGCTGGCGGGAGGTGCCCTGATCCTGTGGTGCGTCCTCCTCTTCGTCGGCAGCCGAACGTCGCTGGCCGCCTTCCCCGACCGCTTCGAGCGCGACTTCGGCGTCCCACTGGCCATCTTCGCCGCCCTGGCCCTCGTGACGCTCGTGCGGTCGCTGGGCTTCGGCGCGGGCCGGAGCCCCAGGATCGTCCTGGCCGCGAGCCTCGGGGCATTGGTCCTGGCGGGGGCCGTGGTGGGGCTGCAGTCGGGGCAGAACCTGGTGGCGGCCGCCGGGCCCAGCGAGCGTCCCAAGGACCGTCCCGCGCCCGGGCCCGTCGCGGCCGCTGGGCGCTGGCTCGAAGAGAACAACGGCGGCGGAAGCATCCTCGCGACCCCGTACCTGGACTACGTCCCCAGCCGTGGGATGCTCGCGATGGGCGGCTACACCACGATGCAGTCCTACGACGCGGCCCGTATCCGGCGTGACAGGGACCTGCCACCCTTCGGCGCGAAACCCTTGTGGGACTCGCTCTGGGCGTTGCAGCACCCGCGGGGCGAAAAGACGCAGCAAATCCTCCGGGACAACAAAGTCCGATACATCGTGTTCCACAAAAGGTACCCCGGCGTGAGCTGGAGGTCGTTCGCGCAGTATCCCGGCCTCTACCACAAGGCTTTCGAGAACGGTTCCGTCGTCATCTTCGCCCCGCGCGAGGTCTAACGCGAGACTCCTACCTTTGGACGCACCGGTCACCCATCCGGTCGATGCGGGCCCGGTCCGAGTGTGAGAGAGTTCACGCAAATCCCGAACGGCGAACGGAGGGAGGACAATGCAAAAGAGGGTAGCGATAGTGCTGGGCCTGGCGCTGGTGCTGGTCTTCGTGGCGGCCGGGGTCGCGCTGGCGGTGCAGAAGGCGTGTGGCCCGATTCCCTGTACCGGCACCAACAACGAAGACCTGCTCTACGAGCGGGTGGGAGACCGCGACGACCGCATATTCGGCCTCAGAGGCCCGGACCTTATCGACGCCAACACCTTCAACGGCGAATCGGACGGGCTGTTCGGCCAGGATGGGCGCGACAGGCTCCTCAGCAACGACGGCGACAAACGCGACACGGTCAGGGGCGGCCCGGGCCGCGACACCTGCATCGTCGACCGCGGCGATGAGCGCGTGAGTTGCGAGGTGATACGGGTGACGCGCACGGTTCGCACCAGCAACGTTCGGGGTGACCTCTCCGCGTCCGCGTTCAGATAGCCTGACGCTACCTGATCTGCCCATCCCCAGCTTAGGACGGGGCCGGCTCCTACGCGATGGGCGCCGGCCCTTCCATCGCTCCGTTCAAACAAGCACCCGGTAGGGAGGTTCGCCGCGGTCCGTGTGGCCTGATTGGATGGATGTCCGCGTGGACGTGACGGCGATGGACCATCGGCTCCATCCGAAGAGAAGAACGTTACAGGAGCTTTGCAGCAACGTGAAAGCTCCGTTGAATTCGACCGTCCCGCGCCGTCCAGGTGGCAACGTCGAAAGACCCTGGTTAAGCTAGCGGCGTGCGCGAGCTAGACGACATGAGGGAGACGGGGCTTGGTCTCTGATCTGATCCTGGCCTTGCCCGTCGCGGTGCTGGTCGGTGTCTTGCCCGGCTGGTTCTGGTCCAGGGTGCTCCTGGCGTCCTCGGACCGCGCCGAGCGCCTGGCCTTCGCCGTCGCCCTCTCGCTGGCGCTGGTGCCCGCCGTCGCCCAGGTGCCGATCTACCTCTTCGGAGCGAGCGTTACGCTCGCCGTGGCCGTGGCGTCGGCCGCCGTGGTGTTCTTCGGGGGCCTCGCGGCCTACCTGATGGCGGGGATCTCGAAGGGGCCCGAGGAACCGCTGATCCCCCTCCCCGCCCCGATCTCCGTGCCCGCGCTCCTGCTCCTGGTGCCGGCGTTCGGGTTGGCGCTGGCGGCGGCGGCCGGCGTGGTGCCCGACGCGGAGGTCGAGCAGCCGCTGACCATCGGCCCGGTGCCTGAGGTGTGGGTGGTTGTCTCGGTGGGGATCCTGGTGCTCCTCGCCGGCGCCGTCCAACTCTACGCCTCTGGCAAGGCACAAGAGGGGGTGGCTCCTCGGGAGATCGACGAAGGCTTCGCCGAGTCCCCGGGCATCCCGGGATGGACCACTCTGCGCGGGTTCGCGTTGCCGCTGGTGCTGGTGCTCGCGCTCGTACGGGGTTACTCGGGACCGGTATTACACGACTGGCCCTTCATGCGCGGCGTGGACCACTACTCCCACGCCGTCATGGCCAACCTGATGATGACGGAAGGGGAGATCCAACCCTACCTCATCTACCCGCCGGGCTTCCACACGATGACCGCGGCGGTCTCGCGCCTGAGCGGCCTGGACCCGCTGGAGATCTTCCCCGTCCTCGCCCCGGTGCTGCTGACGCTGCCGGCGCTCGCCCTCTACGTGCTGGCCCGGCGGCTGTGGGGGTGGGGCGCGGGTGTTTGCGCCGCCCTGTTCGCGATGCTGCTCGGGGGAACCTACTACTATTTCAACGACGCCATGTACCCGAACCTCGTCGCCTCCCAGTTCCTGATGGTGATGGCCCTCGCCGCGCTGTTCGCGGTCTGCCGGGCGCCGACGGTCAGGGGCGGCCTCCTGCTGGCCTTCCTGGGCTCGTCGGTCGTGCTGTACCACCAGGTGGCGAGCATGTACCTGGCCTTGCTGCTGGCGCTCGCGGCCGGCCCCTTCGCCCTTGGCCTGCTCCGGCGCGAGCGGAGGACGGGGGTCGTGATGCTCGCCTCGCTGACGCTCCTTGGGGTTCTCTCCGTGGCCTACGCCTGGGACACCTACGATCTGGGTCAGGTGGTCGCGGGCCTCGTCGGCGGGTCCGCCGATCAGAGCGGCACGGGCGATGCCCTGGGCATGGCGGTCGGCACCCAGCCCCCCTACGCCGTCCACTTCCTGGTGGGGACCATGATCTCCCAACCCGTCGCCTGGCTCGGGCTGTTCGGGATCTCGCTCGGTCTCGCGGGCCTGTTCTCCCGCAGCGCGCGCACGCCGGAGCTCTTGGCCTACTTCACCCTGCTGCTCTGGGTGCTGCTGCTCTTTGTCGGGGGCCGCACCACGCTCTCCGGCTTCCCCCAGCGCTTCGGGCGGGACCTGTGCGTGCCGCTGGCGCTCTTCGCCGCCCTCGCCTTCGTTGCCCTCCTGCGGTCGCTGTGGCGCGCGCGCCAGGGCGACGCTTCGGCTCCTACGGGAATACCGGGGTTGCCTCGAGCGCGCCGGTTCGCGGGACCGGTGTCGGTCGTCGCGGCCGTCCTGGCCGTCGTCTTCGCGACGGGCCTGGTGGGCGTTCGGGGGGCGCAGAGCCTCTGGGCCGCTGCCAGCCCGAGCGTCCAGATCACGATGACGCCCGAGATCTCGGCCGCCGGCGCGTGGCTCGAGCGGCACAACAACGGCGGCAACATCCTGGTGAGCCCGCACGTCAACCAGGTACCGAGCCGCATGATGCTCGCCCTGGGTGATTACCCCGCGCTGCAGTCCTTCGAGCTCGAGCAGGTCCTCTTTCCCAGGGACCTACCGCCAACGGGGCCAGACCCGCCGTTGGACGTCCTCTGGGTAATCACCCACCCGGCCGGGGAACGCACGGACGGGATCCTGCGCAAGTACGATGTCCGATACCTCGTGCTCTACAAGGACATGCCCGACAGGCCAACCCGGGACTACTGGCGGCTCTTCAAGGCCCGCCCCGACCTCTACAAGACGGACTTCGAGAACGGCGACGTGCTCATCGTGTCGCGACGCCAGGGGGCGCAGGGGTCGCCCGGATAAGCGCGGCCCGTTCTGGGCCATAGTTCTGGGCCATAATGGGAGCCCATGAACGGCGCGGACAAGAAAGGGTGGTCGGCGGGCCTCGGTTTCGTGTTGCTCGCCTACGCCGCGAGCCGCCTCTTCTACCTGCTGGCCGGGGCCATGCTCGCGAGGGTCGTTCCGGTATCCGCCTTCTACAGGATCACCTCCGACGCGCCTTTCGGGACCATGAACCTCTGGAGCCACTGGGACGGAGAGCACTACGTCGCGCTGGCCGCCGGCGGCTACCTCCAGCCGCCGGAGAACGTCTCCCCGGCGTTCTTCCCCCTCTACCCGCTGCTCGCGCGTTCGTTCGCGGAGATGTTCGGGGGACCGGCCTCCTTGGGCGCGCTCGGGGTGTGGGGTGTCCTGGTCTCGCTTTTGGCCCTGCCCTTCGCCCTCTACTTCGTCTACAAGATCGCCGAGCACGCGCGGGACGCGGCGACGGCGCGGCGGACCGTGCTCGTTCTCGCCTTCTTCCCGACGAGCTTCTTCTTCAACGCGGTCTACACCGAGAGCCTGTTCCTGGCCCTCTCGGCCGGATCTCTGTGGGCGGTCCGGGTCAGGAAGGACCTCTTGCTCGCCTGCCTGCTCGCGGGACTCGCCACCGCCACCCGCAACGTGGGCCTCTTCCTGCTCGTCCCGCTCGCCCTCGAGTGGTTCGGGGACCGGCACGCCTACAGGTGGCGCGGGGCGTACCTGGCGCTGGCGCCGGGCGGCCTGATCGCCTACGGTGCCTACCTCTGGTTGCGGTTCGGCAACCCCTTCCTCTTCTACACGGATCAGGCAAAGTGGGGCCGCGAGGCCGCCGGTCCCCTGGCGGTCGTCGGCGACGCCCTGCCGTCGGCGCTCAAGGGAGCCGGGCGCCTCCTCGATCCCGGCCTCCGGGCCGACCCTACCCTGGGCAACCTGGCGAACCACCTCGCGGGGGCGAACAACGCGACCAACCTCCTGTTCCTCCTCTTCGCACTGGCCCTCCTGCTCGCCGGGTTGCGGTGGATGCCACCCTCCCTGACCGCCTACGCCCTGCTGCTCATCGCGGCACCAGCCCTATTCGGGACCCCGCAGAGCCCGCTGATGGGGATGCCCCGGTACGTGCTCGTTGCCTTCCCCGTCTTTATCGTCCTCGGGAGCCTGCTCGGGGACCGCCGGATCCTCGGTGGCTGGTTGGCCCTGAGCGCCGCCTACTCACTGGTGCTCTGCGCCCTCTTCGTGACCTGGCGGTTCGTGGCGTAGGCGGGGCTGGGGAGGCACTGCCTCCCCAGCCCCGCCGCTATCAACCGTCAGCTTTCAGCTGTCAGCGGGTCCACCGACGGCGATGGTTGGCGGAAGATCTGACGCCAGGGGACCGGCGACGACCAATTTCCGCGCGGCTTCTATGGCCTCACGCGCCAGGGGCCGGAGGGTCGGGTGCAGCTCCACGCAGACGGTGGGGTCCATGGGGAACTTTGTCGTGCGGATGAGCTCCTGGAGGGGAATGCTGCCACGTCCAGGGGGCAGGTGCAGGTCGCCCATCCCGTAAGCCAGGCGCTCGGCGACGCGGGGCTCGCCGTTCTCCGGTTCCGGGCGGCCCAGGTTATCGTGGAGGTGCAGGTGACGCACGAGGGGGGCCGCAGCGGCGCATTCCTCGAGGAAGTCGAAGCCGAATGCGCCGGCCGCCACCGCCGCGTGGCCAACGTCCAGGCAGACGCCAACCGCGGGGTGGTCCGCCGCCGCGACATGCCCCGCGAGCTCGGAGGGCCAGGCAGCGTAGGCGTCGGTCTCGCCGCGCAGGATCGGCGGCTCCGGGTAAGAGTTCTCAACGGCCAGGGTGACGCCGAGCCCGGCCGCGATGTCGCCGACCGAGCGCAGGGCGGCCCGTTCGGCGGCGAGCCCATCCCTGAGCGCGTGCCTGGCGTGCCAGCGCTCCCGCTTCCCGGCGTGGCAGACCACCACCCCGGCATCCACCATGCCGGCGAAACGGACGCTGGCCTCGAGCACGGCGCGCTGCAGGGGCAGATCGTCCAGATCCATAAGGTTCAGGGCGTGCGGGGCGTGTACCGTGCAGGCCACGTCCATATCTTTCAGGATCCCCGCGACGGCGCGCGCCCGGTCTTCGTCGAGCCCGCCGCCGAGGATCACGCCGAGCCCGTGCGGGCCGACCTCCACGAAGTCAGGTCCGGCGTCCATCAGGTACCGCAGGTCTTCGACGAGATCCCCTTCGCCGGCCGGGTGACCACCCAAGAGGTTTATGCCCACTCTCTGGAACGTCATCTACTGTGCCTCCCTTCTTTTGGTTTTGCGCTCACACCGTGGCGGTGAGGTCGGGACGCAGGCCCGCAATCCGGGTGTGGACCCCGACCATGTCCTCGAGTACGGCCTCCCAGCTCAACGTCTCGGCGAACCCTCTAGCCGCCAACCTCATCCGCCCCCTGAGATCCACGTCGTCCAGCAGGAGCTCGACCGCGGAGAAGAAGCCTTCGTCGTCCCCCGGCGCGGCCACGAGGCCCGAAACTCCGGGACGGATGCACTCCCTCGGGCCCCCGACCCCGCGGACGACGGCCGGGAGGCCGGAGGCCTGCGCCTCCGCCACGGCCCTCCCCAGAGTGTCGGTGATGCTCGGGAAGACGAAGACGTCGCAGGAGGCGTACAGGCGGGCCAGCTCCTCGCCCCGCAGGAACCCGGTGAAGGTCGCCGTCTCCCCAAGGGCCACCTCCAGCTCCCTCCTGTATGGGCCGTCGCCGGCTACCACCAGGTGTACGTCGTCCCCCTCCGCCCTGCGACGCCTCAGGGCCAGGTAGCCGGCGGCGAGCCCGTCGACGCCCTTCTCCCGGCTCACCCGGCCGGCGTACAGGAGGAGCGTTCTGCCGCCGCCCAGGGCCTCGCGCAGCCCCGGGCGACGCTTCTCGGGGGAGAACAGCTCCCCGTCCACACCGTTCTTCAGGACTTCGAAGCGCCGGATCCGGTACCCGCGGTTGCGTAAAGAGAGCGCCGTCGCCTGGGAAGGCACGGCGACGGCCGAGCAGCGCTCGTAGAACTCCCGAACGGCGACCTCAACGACCTCGGCGACGAAAGCGTCCCCCGAGAGCGCTTCGGCGTAGGCCCCGAACTCCGTGTGATAGGCCCCCACAACCGGAACGCCGAGGATGGTCCCGGCCACCAGGGCCGCAAGCCCCAGCGGGCCTGGCGTCGCCACGTGTAGCACGTCGTAATCTTCCTCGGCCACGTGCTCCAGCACGTCGAGCAGCGAGGGCACCCCGAGTACGAGGTCTCTGTAGAGGGGGACTCTGAAGGTGGCGACTTGACGCAGCGAGCAGGCGTCCGACGCGTCCCCCGCCCCGCAGCGCACGATCTTGAGAAAGCCCCCACGGCCAGCCTGCGCCAGGCTCTCCACCCTCTGGTACATCGTGGCGACGCCGTGGATGCCATCCATGCCGTCCACGAAAACGCCGACCCGCGGGTCTTGCGTTTCCTTGGGCAGGAGCCCCCCGCGCAGGTCGGACCCAAGCTCGCGGGCCTTCCTGCGCTCCCGGCCGAAGTAACCGTGCACCCCGGCGTAAGGGGCTATGTACAGGTGGCCGTCTATGAAGCCCCCTATGGAGCTCAGGAAATCCAGCGCCGGGAACCCGGACCCGACGTCGCGCAAGGAGGCCGAGAGGCTCTCCTCGTAGCGGCCGACGAGCGCTGCCCGGATCCGGGGCTCCCCGAGCCCGGCCAGGAGCGGTACGTGCTCGAGCAGATTCTTCTCCGCGCCCCCGGATGGGCCTCCGAATCCGGCGGCGAACCCTCGCAGGCGCCGCAGCAGGGCCGGGCGGGCGACGAGCCTCCGCAGCGCGCGGGCCCCGCCCCCGTCCTCGCCCTCCTCGATGGCCGCACCGGCCAGCCTGAACCCGGTCCAGGTCATCTTTGCTACCGTTCCATCCTCGCCCGCCGGGCGCACCTCACCCGCCGCGAGGGCGGCCAGGAACTCGTCCGGGCTCCGTATCCCGGCGGGCGCCATGGTGTGGGTCGCACCGCCGTAGAGCCCGCCATGGTCGTCCGAGCCGCCGGTGCCAGAGATGCCTCGATGCGGGGGAACGGCCAGGCCGTGTCTCGCGGCCATCTGCCGCAGCTCGGCGGGGCCTATGCCCGAGGCGATCTCCGCCGCGAGCCGGTTCTGCTGCGCGGGGCGCGAGCCGTTGACGAACTCCCAGAGCCCGAACAGCACTAGCCTCTTCTCCATCTGGTCCCTGCCGAGCGGCCCCGGCATCCCGTAGACCGGGTGTGCGAGAACATGGACGACGCCGGCCTCCCTGAGGTAATCGACCAGCGCGTAGACGTCGTCGCGGTGGGCCTGCGCCTCCCGGTGGGCCTCCGCGTCGAGCCCGTAGACGAGCACGTCCGCGTAGTTCTCATCCTCGGGAAAACGGGCCGAGACCTCTTCGCCGCAGAAGAAATCCGGATGATGGGCGAGGGCCATGGCCCCTTCTATGGTCTCGTGGTCCGTTAGGGTTACGAAGTCCATCCCCGCCCCCTTGGCCATCCCGTAGGCCGACTCCGGGGGCGTGTAGGACTCCCTGGCCTCGACCTCCACCCCGAGCCCCCGCACCCACCAGTTCGACGCCGTCCCGGACGCCCGCGAGTGGAGGTGGAGGTCTACCCGCGTGCCGCCCGGTCCTGCGCTTGCGTTTGCCATGCTTCCTCCCGAATGGTTGCGTGACTTCTACACCGTCTTCGGGCGTTCCCTTCGGCGCCCGTCGAATCGCCTCACCGCCCGCACGACCCGCAGCACGTCAGCGACGCCGAAGGGCTTGGGCACGTACGCCAGGATGCCCGTCGGCTCCCGGGCCCGCAGGGTCCCCCTTCTCAAATCCTTCGTGGCGTCGCGGGACTCGAAGACATGCAGCCCTCCCCCGTCGTCGTCCGAGAGCACCAGGAGCGCCGGGCCAGGCGTCACGATGCCGGCCTCCACCGCGGCGACCGCCTCGACGGCATATCCCTCCCTGACGAGCAGGTATTCCAGAACAGCCCTGACGGCGGGCTGGGGTTCGACTACGAAGGCGCGCGGGATCCCGCGCTTCTCGGCCGTTTCGGAGGTCGGAGTCACCCAGAGGCCCCCGTTCGGACGCCCCGCCGCAGACCCGTTCTGCCCATCGGGGTACACCGAACCCCAAGATACTCCGGGGCGGATGGTTCCTGGTTAAGGGGCCGTCAAATCTCGGCTAAATGTCGGTTAAAGTCGCCTTCTCGGGCCGGCGCGTGAAAGTGCTTGCTCGGGTCACGCACAATTAACCCAGAGTTAACGGCCATGAAACCTTGCGGGCCGCGGCGCTCCCTAACATATCCACAGAAGTAGTCTCGGAGGGTCTTGGAGGAGGAGAGGGCGTGGCCAAAGAGCCCGAGCATCGTGCGGACAAAGAGGGAGAAGCGTGGGCAGGCGGTGGAGCCTGCGCCGGCCGGGATGAGCCGGCGCCGCTTCCTCACGTTTCTCGGGACGGGCTCGGCGGCGCTGGCCGCGGGGAGCTGCGGCGTGCTCGTCGGGTTGCGCCGAGGGCGAGGAGCAGGGCCGGCGAGCCCAGGCATCCCAGAGGACGGCGAGGCCGGCTGCAGGTCGGCGGCAGACGGCCGGCCGTCCTTCGGGCCGGTGCAGCCCTCCGACGGACGACGACGTGGTCCTGCCCGAGGGCTTCAAGTACGACGTCGTCCGCAGCTCGGGCGATTCGCTGGGCGGCGACATGGTCTACGGCGACCACAACGACTTCGTGGCCTACTTCCCCATCGACACCCTCGACGGCGGCGACGACTCCGAGGACGGCATCCTCTGGATCAACCACGAGTACGTCAACCCCATGTTCTGGTCCGAACTACACCGACCCCGAGGGCGCGACCAAGAAGACCAAGGAGCAGGTAGCCCGGGAGAAGGCCGGCGTCGGCGGCTCCGTCGTCCGGGTGAAGAAAGGAGGGCGGCACCTGGACCTTCGTCGAGGACGACGAGCTCAACCGCCGCATCGACGCGACCACCCCGATGGACGTGACCGGGCCCGCCGCCGGCAGCCCGGAGATGCGGATGGAGGGCACCGACGAGGTCATAGGGACGCTCGCCAACTGCGGCGGCGGCGTGACGCCCGTGGAACACCGTCCTCACCTGCGAGGAGAACTTCCAGGACTACTACGGCCAGCGCACCGACGATCAGGGCGAGCCGGGCCAGGGCACCGACGACGCCCCGGAGGCGCTGGAGCTCGCCGAGACCTACCGCTGGCTCGACGACCCCGACAGCGCCCAGCCCCCCGAGCACTACGGCTGGATCGTCGAGATCGACCCCTTCGACCCGAACTCCAAGCCACGCAAGCACACCTGGCTCGGGCGCGTCCGGCACGAGAACGCCGCCATAAACGTCTCCGACTCCGGCAGGGTCGTCGTCTACACGGGCCACGACGAAGAGGACCGGTGCATCTACAAGTTCGTCTCCTCGGGCACCTACGATGAGGACGACCGGGAGGCGAACCTGGACCTGCTCTCGGACGGGATGCTCTACGTCGCCGACTTCGCCCAGGGCAGGTGGATCGCCCTGGACTACGAGAACAACCCCATCTTCAGGGACAACGGCTACAAGAACCAGGCCGAGGTCCTGGTGCGAACCATCGACGCGGCGACGCTCGAGGACCCGGAGACCGAGACCGCCCATCGGCACCCCGATGGACCGTTGCGAGGACATAGAGGTCCACCCCGAGACCGGGCAGGTCTACGCGCGCTCACCAACAACGCGCTGCACGGCAACTTCTACGGCCAGATCCTGCGCCTCACCGAGAAGGACGACGACCCCACCGCCGAGGAGTTCTCCTTCGAGGTCTTCGCCGCCGGTGGCCCGCAGACCGGCTTCGCCTCCCCCGACAACCTCCTCTTCGACAACGGCGGCAACCTCTGGGTCGTCACCGACATCTCCAGCAGCTCCCTGGGCTCCGGCATCTACGCGACCTTCAAGAACAACGGGGCCTTCGTGATGCCGAGCGGCCTCGACGGCGGCGCGACGGCCGCGGACGTCTACCAGTTCGCCAGCGCCCCCGTCGCAGGCCGAGCTCACGGGACCGGCCTTCACCCCGGACGGCAAGACCCTCTTTCTCGCCGTCCAGCACCCCGGCGAGGAGACCGAGGACCCGAAGGAGCCCACCAGCACCTGGCCCGAACGGCGACGAGCCTAAGTCGTCCGTGATCGCCATCACCGGCTTCGCGTAGGGAAAGCCATCAGCTTTCAGCTAACATCGCGGAACGCCGCGGCGTCGCCCGCGCGGGTACGAGACACGATGCGAGGAGGACGACGACGATCCGTCCGGCGTCGTCACGATCGGCGGCAGGTGTGTAAACCTTACGTACAGGTTAAGATCCAGCCGTTGAGAGCCGAGCGGATCACGAGGAGGACTCGCAGATGGCGGCCTACGTGCTTGTTGGCGGCGCCTGGCTCGGGGGCTGGGTGAGGAGCGAAGCGAGTTGATGTGCTCTCGTGCGATCGCGCAGCCGTCCGGAACCTACACCCAGCCGCTACGGCTAGGAAACGTCGCCCGAGGGGCATTGCCGAAGCTGTTGATCACCAACAGCTTCCCGCTGGCTCAGGTGAAGGAGCTGATCGCTAACGAACATCCCTGGTTCCGTGAGCTCGGCGGGCCGGAATGGGAATTCGCCGAGCTACCCACGGGGCACTGGCCGATGTTCTCCAGGCCCGAGGATCTGGCCCAGCTGCTGCTCGGGATCCCACCGGATGCGCCCGATCCAGCCACCACTGACGATGGGTACTAGCGGGGCGTTCTCGGCTTCGTTGATGCCGGCGTCAAGGGTGTGCCGATGATAAGCGAGGAGGGGCTGCGGGCGCTCAGGGCGCGCGCCCAGCTGCTGGATCGCGCGCCGCGAACGGTCCTGTCGCCGGCCGAGATCGCGCGTCGGGTGTGCGGCGTGCAGGCGCAAGACCTCCCCTCCGCCGAGCTTGCCCTGCGCGCCCGGTCCGACGACCTCACGGCCGTCCAAGTGCGCGAGGCGCGGGTCACGGAGCGGGCGGTGATCAGGACGTGGGCCATGCGCGGCACGCTCCACCTGATAGCCACCGAGGACGCGGGCTGGCTCTTGCCACTCGTCGCTCCCAGGTTCCTGCCAAGATCCTGGCGGCGGCTGGCCCAACACGGGGTTGAGGACGGAGATCCGGCAAGGGCCGTTCGCCTGATCGGCCAGATGCTCGCCGACGAGGGGCCCCTGACGCGCGCGGAGATCGCGATCAGGCTCGCGCGAAGCGGTATCCGCGCCGAGGGACAGGCTGCCTTTCACCTGATCCTGCTGGCCGCCCTGGAGGGCCTGGTGTGCATGGGACCGGACCGGGAGGGCAAGCCAACCTTTGTCCTGCTTCGCGACTGGATCGGCCCTCCGGATTCCGCAACCGGAGACGCGGCCCTCGCCGAGCTGGCCCGCCGCTACCTCTCCGCCTACGGGCCAGCCACCCCCGAGGACATGGCCGCGTGGTCCGGTCTCGGGGTAGCCGAAGCCAGGAAAGCCTGGCGATTGGTCGCCGGCGAGGTCCAGGAGATCGACGTCGGCGGAAAGAGGATGTGGACGGCCCAATCCCAGGAGTTGCGGCCGAAACCGCGGAGCGTCGTGCGGCTCCTACCGGGCTATGACAACTACATGCTCGGCCACCAGAAGAGGGGCTTCGCCGTCGACCGGCAAAACGCCCGCAGAGGTGCACCCCGGCGGCGGCGTGATACGCCCGGTGGTGCTGGCGGAAGGCCGAGCGATAGCCAACTGGCATACGAAGCGGCGCGGCGCGCGACTGACCGTCTCGGTCGAGCCTTTCAATCCGGTGGATCCACGAACCGAGAACGAGATCGCGGCCGAGGCTCGCGACATCGGGCGCTTCTTGAACGCGGACGTCGAACTCGCCATCGTTCGAGGAACATCCGACCCGGAGGGGTAGGGCCTGGGAGAAGGGCGGCCCTTGCGGGAGCTCCCCGGCCGACGAGCCACGCGCCAAACACGTCACCTGTAGCTTCAGGGTGACACTCCGATGCCAAAGTTCTCTATAATGGTCGTTGGGGGGACGCGTATTGCCGCGACCTTGGGGATGGTGCTGGATGATGGCCGAAGCGTTCAGGT
The DNA here is from genome assembly GCA_963769655.1 of uncultured Rubrobacteraceae bacterium. Taxonomy (GTDB): domain Bacteria; phylum Actinomycetota; class Rubrobacteria; order Rubrobacterales; family Rubrobacteraceae; genus CAVYMT01. Next base: position 170,614 of record CAVYMT010000013.1, read on the forward strand.
TGCCGGGCTCGACCTACGAGGAGCTCGTCAACATCATCGTTGCCTACGGCACACGCGACGACGCGGCTAACCCCCGCGACGTGGGCAAGCTCAACTCCGTGCACCAATCGAGCGTCAGCCGGAACAACGCCTTTCTCAAGCAGGTGGGCGTCGTCAGGGGCGAACGCGAGAAGCTCCTGGTCACGCAGCGTGGACGGTCCCTCGCCCTGGCCCTCGCCCGCAGGGACGAGGAGAGAACCCGCGGTGGCTGGCGCGAGCTGGTCTCGGGCAACGAGTTCTTGCAGAACGTCGTCTCGGCGGTGAAGCTGCGGGAGGGGATGCTCTACCCGACCGTCCAGGCCTACATCGCCCACGCCGCCGGCCAGCCCCGCAACAAGCCGGTCATGAACGGGGCCGGTGCCATCGTCGAGATCCTGAAGGCCGCCGGTCTCCTCAGGGAAGATGAGGGGGAGATCGTCGCCCTCTTCGACGAGCCACCGGCCGGGGAAAGCGCGCCCGCGCGGGATACCTTCGAGACCGTGCACGAGGCCCCCGAGGACGGCCTCGAGGACGATCTCGGGGGCGTCTCGGAGCGCGAAAAGACCGGGTCACGAGAGCCAGCGGGCACGCCAGTCTCGGCGGTCGTGCAGACAAACGGGTCGTCGGGCGTAGATGCGGCCCCCGTCCAGATCCACCTCCACGTCCGTTGCGCGCCCGACGAGATCGAGGACCTCGGTCCCCGGTTGAAGGCCCTCCTCAGAGACCTCGCGCGCCCGTAAAGCGCCAGGGAGAACCCGGACAGGGGCTCTCCATGTCTCCATGCTCGGGTCTAGCGCACGACGCGGAAGCTCGCCAGCTGGCTGATGCTGCCCAGGTTATCGGCGTCCTTGGCGAAGCTGACGCTGACCGAGTGCATCCCAACGACGGTGGGCTTGTAGTTGGACGTGTAGCGGGAGGCGGCGTTGAGGGAGAGGGTCCTCGTCACGTTCGGGGAGGTGCCGGGCGTGAAGATCGTCATCTCCACGGTCTCGCCCGCGCCGACCGGGCTGACGGAGCCCGAGATCGTGAGCGAGTCGCCCAACGTTAGCTCGGTCGTCGGCACCTGAAGCGTCACCTCGGTGGGTTCCCGGATCACGTACCGGAACGAAGCGACGGCGCCCCGGTTGCCGGCCCTGTCAACGGCCAATGCCTTTATGGTCTTGGTCTCGTCGAGCTGTATGGGACCGGTGCCCTCGGTGGTGCCGGGGCTACCAGGTTCGGGGGCGCTCCCGTCGGTGGTGAAGTAGACGTCGCCGGCCTCGCTGGCGCTCAGGTTCACCACGCGCGGCGGCGTTGTCGGGTCGTATGAGGCCTCCCGGAGGCTCGCGCTCACGGTCGGGGCCTTGGTGTCTATCCTGTACTCGAAGGCCCGCCGGGTCTCGTTGCCCGCCGGGTCGACGGCCAGCGCCCGGACAGTCGACGTTCGGCCGACCGCTATAGGCTTGCTCGTGTCCTTGAACTCGGGGCTCGAGCGGGTCGGGGGCGGGCCATCTACGGTGTAGAAGATCCTGGCCCGCGGGTCGTCGGAGCTCAGCCTCACCGATTGGGCCTTCTTGTAGAGACCACCGTCCGGGCTCGCGGAGATGGTCGGGGCGACGAGGTCTATCGTGTACTCGAACGTCGCGACGGGGCCCGGGTTTCCCGCCGCGTCAAAGGCGCGCGCGCGGATCGTCCGCGAGGTGGGCACCTGGATCCGCCGGTCGTAGACCTGGCCCGTGGTGGCGTTGGGGGTGGAACCGTCTTCGGTGTACCGGATGGTGGCACCGTCCGCGGGCGCGTTCAGCGCCACGCTCTGCGCCTGATAGTAGATCCCCGCATTGGGGGTGGCGGTCGTGGCACCAGGAGCTACCGTGTCCTTGACGATCCTCTTCACGACCCCTGTGGCCGTCGTACCATCCGCCCGTTCGAAGGTGCCCCTGGCGGTGAGGGTGCCGTCCCTCAGTGCCTCGAGCTGCGCGCGCGAAAACTCCGCCGACCAGCCCCATTCTGCAGGTCCCGCTGTCGGCCCCGTAGCGTCCACGGTGGGGTCGGGGGTCACGGCGACACCATCGCTCAGGGCGACGCGTACGGCCGAGATCTCCTGCGCGGCGGTCCCGCCGAGCACGAGGTTCCCGCTAACGCGGTTAATGGCGGTGCTGTCGGACGTCGCGACGGCGTTGGCCGACTGCGGAGCGTAGAACGGCGACGAAGGCCGGCCGCAGTCCAGGGCGGGGCCGCTGAGAGCGGGCTGCTCGACGATCTGGGTCTCGGTGGGCAACGGCTCGACGTGACCGTAGCCTATGGCGTGGTCGCCGTTCAGGATGGCCAGCTTCTGCTGCGCGTTGTCGAGTCCATCCCTGTTCCTCTCGAAGGCGTACGGGACCCTGAAGGTGGCCCTCCAGCCGTCGGTGGTGCCGGAGATCCTCTCGATGGTGTTCGGGGAAGCCCGGTACGTGGACCCCTGCCTCAGCTCGTCCGAGAGCTGGTTGACCGGGATGGGCGTCCCGTCGGCGAAGGATCCGCGGCCCTCTAGGATGACGTCGGAGGTATCCGGGGTGGAGGCGTCGTCGGTGGGGCCGCTGGTTATGACGATGTCGTCGACGAGGATCTCGTCCGTACCGCCGTCGCCGGTCACCGCGATGCGGTCGCCGGGACGGACATCGGGGGTGACCCCTTCCCAGCAGTCGCCCCGAACCGCGACGCCCGCCGGCCCGTGGTTGACCTCCAGGCCCGGTCCTTCGGGCGTGTCGACCGCCGGCCCGGACGCCGAGGCGATCTTGTGGGGCCCGCGGTAGAGGTCGACCGTGAGCTCTTCCCTGATCCGGTACCCAAAGGCCGCCACGAAGTCGGATTCGTGGAACACGCTGATGTTCTTGCCGGGCCTGACGCCAGGCCCGGTGGGCGATGCGCCCGCCGGTGTTGCCGCCTGCGCGAGAACGAGGGACGCCAGGAGCACGGTGATGGCCAGCGCGAGCCGCCCGGTGGCGGAGCCCCCGCAAAGGTAGGTGCCGATTCTGTCTCTCATGCCTGGCCTCTCTACGACCGGTACCCGAAGGTCGTGCACCACGAATCTTCGCCCGAAACGGCGCGGCCGCCATCGTGAATAAGAACGATGTTTCGCTAGTCCACATGGGCTAGCCGAGGCCCGAACGGGCGCCAGGAAAGCCCGCGCGGTGCAATGGAGACCGCTAGCCCGGCTCGTCTTTCGCTTGCGGACGGGTCGAACGTCGGTGCGGGGGCGTCAGGCTCGGTGACCGCGGGTGGCCCGTTTGGGGGCTAGTGCCCGTGTCCTCCGTCCAGGTTTGCCGGGAGGTCGAGGGCAACCGGCCGGCCGCCGTCGAACTCGAGCGTGAGACCCTTGGCCTTCTCTGGGGCCTGGAAGACGAGGTTGCCGGAGACGGCGCTGCCATCGGGGACCTCGGTCGCGCCGAGCTGGGATCGGACCGGGTCGTGGGTCTTGACGCCCTCGCCGGAGAGCCTGAAGTCCTCGGGGGCGAACGAGAGGTTCTCGCCTTCCGCGGCGAGGGTTACCTCGACGGCGAAGCGGCTGTAGCCCTCAGGCGCCATGTCCATGCCTGTGGAGGACATGCTCATGCCAGCGTTCGAGAACTTGCCCGAACGCATCGGGGCCATGTGCTCCGGCGTGACCTTCTCGACGCGCATGGTGCCGCCCGGCACCTCCACGCTCTCGCCGACGCGGGCCGGGGGACCCTCGCCCGTCAGAGAAGAGACCATGCCCCACCCGCCGGCGGCGAGCGCCGCGACGACGGCGAGGGCCAGGATCAGGCCGCCCACCAGGGCCCGGTACCTGGGGACCCGCGCGCTCTCGGGGTCGCGAGTCGGCGGTCTCGCAACGGGCTTCGGTCTCGTTGGATACGGTCTGCGGGGTCATCCGCCTTGCGCCTCCGGTTCGAATCTAGGGTATCTAAGGTCTGCACTAGATATGATCGCCCGCGGGCACGCCACCGCCATCGCGCGTATGGAGGAACTTTGGCTAGCCCATCTGGGCTACATCCCGTAGGAGCGGACGTTCGGACGCACCGATCGCGAAGGGGCATTCTTCGGCGAACTCGGCGCAAGACTGGCATTCATTGCCTTCGCGAAGACTAACGAGCCGCGTCTAGCCCAAGTGGGCTAACCTTCTCTAGCCCAGCTGGTGTAGCCGGATCTGTATCGCCACCGATCTCTCCGAGAAGCGCAAGAAAATGACTCTTCCGGCCGACCAACGGCGGAATGGATGCTAGGATCTGCGTCCGGTACAAGCGAGGCGTAGAAGGGCGGTCTCGCACCGTCCTAGGGAGGGGTTGTGAAATTGCCCTGGTCCACACGAGGCGGCCGAACGCCGTCTCAGGACGGGGAGACGCAAAGCTAAGGCGTAAGGAGGCATCAATGAAGTGGATGGTAAAGCTGTCGGCAGCGATGGCCATCGCCGTCGTGCTGACGGCCGGGGTCGCGCTCGCGGCCAACATCAGGTGCGACGGCGGGGTCTGCAACGGTACCAGCCGGGGCGACACCCTCAGAGGGTCGGCAAAGCCGGACAGGATGAACGGTCTCGGCGGGCTGGACAGGATGAACGGCAACCGCGCCAACGACGTCATGTTCGGCGGTAGCGGGTCGGACAACATGTTCGGCAGCTTCGGTAAGGACGAGCTCAGCGGCGGGGGCGGGTCCGACACCCTCTCCGGTGACGAGGACCGGGACAGGCTCACCGGCGGATCAGATGCCGACACCCTCGCCGGCGCCGAGGCCCAAGACAGGCTCACCGGCGGATCAGGCTCCGACACGCTTCGACGCCGGTTCCGGCAACGATCGCATATTCGCCGCGGACAACCGCAGCGACAGCATCGATTGCGGCCCGGGCAGGGACACGGCGGTCGTCGACCTGGTCGAAGACCTGCAGGGAGCGCCCCTCCAGCAGTTCATCAGCGCCTCGAGCTGCGAAACGGTGACTCCCCGGCTCGTAATCTTCGGCAGCGGTTCGGCCAAGCAGAGACGCCCCCCGGATCAGGAGGACGTCTCTGCTTGTCGGACGGGACGAGCGGAGGCCTTCAGCGTGCTCGCGGATTGCCTCACTGCCTCACCGAGAACGTCGCGGTATCGTTGGTGTCGGCGTCGTCTGGGCCACTGCCGAAGGCGGCGGTCACCCGGTAATTGCCGGTGGCGTTCGGCTTGTACACCATCGTGAACCTGTTGTTGGTCAGCTGAGCGGTCGTCGTGCGCACCGTCGTCGCGCCGCGCACTATGGTCAGCCTGACCTCGCCGGTTTCGTTCGGCAGGACCACGCCGGTGAAGGTCACGTTGCGCCCGAACTGTACCGTCTTCGGGCTGGCATCGACGGTGATCGTGGTCTGCGCGTCCACCTGCGCCAGCGGGCTGGTCGAGGACAGGTACTCCTGCGTGCCGCCGAACACCGCCCGGTAGGTCGGTGTCCTGGTTGACGTTTACGCCCGCGCGGGAGAAGCGGCCGTTCGCGGCCGTCGTGCAGCTGCCCACCCGGGACGGGACGCCAGTTCGTGGCGCCTTCGGATCTCTGCTCCAGGACGACCTCGCTATCCGCCAGCGGCCCGCCGCCGGAGGTCAGCTGCCCGGAGAGGGTGGTCTGGCCGCCGGTGGAGCCTATCTGGGACGGTGAGGCCGTGAGCGAGATGTCGGTGCCCCTCGGGGCCACGGCGCTCGCGCGGGCCGCGGCCGATTCGCTGCCGGCTTCGTCCACGGCCGTGACCTCGTAGAAGGAACGCGCCCCCTTGGGCGCCTCGGCGTCTTCGAAGGTGGGCTCGGTGAGCAGGCCGCCCGTGTTGAGCTTCGCGTACGTGCCGTTCTCGGACGCGGCGCGGTAGACGTTGTAGCCTGCGAGGTCCCCGTTCGCTGCTCGCCGTCCAGTCGAGCTCGACGCCCGGCGGCGGTGCCCCTCGCGGTCAGGCCGGCCGGCGCCGCGGGCGCCAGGTCCAGCTCGCGCGCCGAACACGTCGAAGGTGCCGAAACCGTCGTCGCCGGTGCGCTGGGCCTCCCAGACGACCAGGTCCCCGCTCACCGCCGGGTTCTCCTGCTGGCGCCGGTCCCTGGGCAACGGCGAAGGTCTCGCCCGTGGAGAAGTCCTTGCCGTGGATGTCCGCGTTGCCGCCCGAGTCGTCGGCCCAGGCCGCGACCCGGCCGTTGATGGACGGGGCAAACTGATCTGCCGGCGCCTTCGCTGATGGCACCGAGGTCCCTCTCCTCGGCCGAGGTCGTAGCCGTACACGTCGTAGTTCGCCGGGGTTGCGCTCCTCGCGCCAGAGGACCATGTCCCCGCCGACCGCCGGGGAGTCCTGCCAGTGGGGTCGCCGGGGCGCGACGGTCGTCTCTGCTCGCCGGTGGTGAGGTCCTTGGCGACGACGTCCGAGTCGATGGCGTCGCGCTCCTCCCAGGCGACCGTGCCGCGGCCGACGACCGGGTAGCGCTGGTCGCCGGGGGCCGTCGTGACCGGGCGTTCGACGCCTGGTGGTGAGGTTGAAGCTGTAGACGTCCCTGTTGCCGTTGCGGTTGTCCTCCCAGACCACGTCGCGGCCGCTCACGGAGGGCCTGGTCTGGTCTTCGGGGCCGACGGCCACCGGGAAGTTCCCTGCCTGCGGCTTCGCCAGGTCGAAGCCGTAGATGTCGGAGTTGCCGTCGCGGGTGTCCTCCCAGACCACGTAGCGGCCGCTCACGGAGGGCCGAATCTGGCCGCCGGGCTCCGAGGGGAAGGTTGAGGGCCTGCGCCCGTCGAGACGTTCTTGCCCTCGATGTCCGGACCCACCGCCGGAGCGCGAGACGGCCCACACCGCGTTGTTGCCGCTCACGGCGACGGAGGTCTCGTTCTCGGCGTTCGTGGAGACGGTGAAACCCTCGGCCGAGACCGCGGCCTCCGAAGAACGCGGCGCCGCACCAGCAGGCAGACGATCAGGGCGGCCAACAGGACGAGGCAGGCGCCGAGCCTGCCGCCGCTAACGCTTACGGATGATGCTGGAGCCCTCACGCTTGCCGCCCCTCTCGATCACAACTCTCATTGAACCCAATGATCGCCCGCGGCCCCCGGCCCGCCATCGCACAGATGGGCGATCTTTGGCTAGCCCAACTGGGCTATCGGGGCGGGAGCCGTCGCGGACTTGCGGGACGGAGTGGGCCCCGTCCGGTGCGGACGGGGCCCCTGAGTGAGGCGGGCTGGTTCGCGGGGGGCGGCCGGTTAACGGACCACCTTGAAGCTCCTTATGGGGCTGCTGCCGTTGAGGTGGTCGGCGTCCCCGGCGAAGGTGACTTGCGCCGTGTAGTTGCCGGTGCTCGTCGGCTTGTAGCTGAACCTGTAGCTGGAGGCCGCGTCGAGCGGGAGGGCCTTGGTGAGGACCGAGGCGCCGTTGCGCTTGACGACGAGCTCGACCGTGCCGGTGTGGGCCGGGGAGACCGTACCCGAGAGGGGCGGCTCTGGCCGAGCTTCAGGTCGGTGGCCGCCGCGGTGAGCGTGACCGCCGCGCGGACCCTGACCTGAACGATGGCCTCGGAGGGCCTCAGGCCCGCGCCCGTCTCACCGGCGAACCTGACCCGGTAGTCGGTGTTCTTCTGCGGCCTGAGGTCCGCGAAGGTGAACCTGCCGCTGGCGTTGGTGTTGACGGGGGAGCCGACCGGGCGTGAAGCCCGTCTGGCCCGTGGGCCGCTGCTCGAGGGTTATGGGCTTGTTCGCGAGCGGGGTGCCGTCCTTGGTGAGCGTGCCCGTGACGCTCGTGGGCTCGCCGAAGAGCGTCGTAGCGCCCGACGCCTGGAGGGCGGTGTCGCCGGCGATCGCGACCTGGACGGTGGCGCTCGTGGACCGACTCGAGGCCCGCGCCCGGAGCGACCGGCGAACTGCGCCCGGTACTCCGTGGCCCGGTGGGGGTGACCCCAGCGAGCCTGAAGACGCCCTTGTCGTTGGTGGTGAGCTGCGCCGTTCGGGACTGCGACGAAGGCGGCGGTGCCGCCGGCGGGCCTCGACTCTACGACCACCGAACGGTTGGACAGGGGTCCGCCGGTGGCGGTGAGCCTGCCGGAGAGCACGGTGGCACCCCCGGGCTCGACCGCGGTCGGCGTCGCGTTGAGGGTGAGGTTCGTGGCCACGTTCTGGATCTCCAGCGGCAGAACGGGGTGCCCGCCGGTGTGGGGGTTGTCCACGGTGCCGATGGGGGTCGGGTTGTTCGCCGCGCCGCCCGCGGGCTTGTCGTAGACCCTCACGATGCCCCACAGTCCGCCGGAGAGGTGGTGGAAGGCCACCCCGCACCCGTAGCGGTAGTCGCCGCGGGACGTCGAAGCCCGAGAGGTGCAGGTTGAGGGTGCGGCCGACGCTGATGCCGCCCTGGGTCCCGATCAGGTTCGAGCCCGGGTCGTTGGGCTGGGCCTTCCAGGAGGCGCCGGAGACCTGGAAGGAGTGCTGGCGGGGCTTGTCGGAGCCCTGAAGGATCCGCATCCGGATGTCGTCGCCCTCGAAGGCCCGGTAGATGGGCGTGTCCGGGTCACCGTGGCGCGAGGAGTCGAACACGTGGGCCATCTTGTCGCCCTCCATGCCGGTCTCCGGGTTCGCGCCGATGCGGTGCTCGAACGGCGAGCTGGCGTAGTTGAAGCCCTTCTCGCCCATGTCCTCGGCGTCCATCGGCTCGCCCGCGGGCTCCTCGGGGGTCGGCGGATGGTCGAGCGGGTCCTCGATGATCGCGCCGGACGCGTCGCGCAGGTTCAGCCCGTCCTGGAAGAAGGTCGTGAACTCGCGGAAGTCGGGCGCATTGGGCACCCGGATGTCGGCGGAGACGCCGCTCGTTATCGGGATCTCCCGTCTCGGGGTCGTGGTAGGTCGAGCCCTCGGGCTCGATGTTGAGCCCGGCGAAGAGGCCGTGGTGGCGGTGGCCGCGCACGTCACCGAAGTCGGTGAGGTTCGTCGTGCCGAGCTCGCTCGTCGGCGTACCAGCGGTAGTCCCTGGTCTCGCCGGGGGCGACGGTCGAGTCGCGGTTGAAGCCCACCGCCGCGCCGTCTGAGCCGCGCACGTCGTACTTGACGAGCTGCGGGTTCATCGAGACCCTGAGGCCCGCGCGGGTGCCGGCCGGCGGGCTCGGTCGGCAGGGTCGGGTCGCCGTTCGTGCCGGCGTTGCCGTGGCCCTGGAGCCACCCGTTCGTCAGCTTGTTCGTCAGGCGCACCTGGATGCAGTCGCCCTGGTTGGCCCGCAGGACCAGCGGCTCGGGCTCCATCTCGCCGGAGCGGATGCGCGGCCTCGTCCTCGGCCAGGGCGTAGACCAGGCCGTAGGGGTCGTTGTCGCCCTCCTCGTTGTACTCGATCCTGGCCTGCATCGCGACCACGTTGAAGGTCTTGACCGGGCGCGTCCGTCGGGCAGGGGTTGCCGGGCGAGGTGGCCTCGGGCGGCGCCGACGAGGTGGCCGACCCTGACTGGGCGGCCTCGCCGGGCTCCGGCGTAGTGTCCGTCACCGCCGGGTCGTTGTCCGGCAGCGGCCGCAGCGAGGGCACCTGCTCGGCGCGGGCCCGCAGGAGGCCCCAGGCGCCCAGGTACATGTCGTCGGTGGCGGTACCGCCGTAGAGGTAGTCGCCGGCACGAGGCCTGCGGGTCGCGTCCGCGCAGCTTATCTTCGGGACCTCGAAGTTGAAGGCCTCGGAGATGCCTATCGACTTGGCGTTGACGAGCGGCGAGTTCGGGTCGTCCGGCTCCTCGCGCCAGCGGATGCCGTTCATGCTCAGCACGTGCTGCTCCTCCTGGGAGCCCTGGATCGCGCGGATCCTCACCGGGTCGCCGGAGTAGGTCTGCATGATCGGGGTCATCGGGTCGCCGTGCACCGTCGAGGAGAAGACGTGCGCCGGGTCGGACGGGCTCGCCGCCGGGGCCCGTCTCACGGTACTGGAACGGCGCGTTGCGGTAGTTGATGGCCATCGTGCCGGGGTCCGCGTCCGGGAACTCCTCGGGCGCGGCCGGGCGCGTTGATGACGTCGTCGCGGTTGGCCGAGTCGCCGCCGTCCTTCGTCAGGGAGACGAAGTCCTGGATGGCGAGGCCGAACTCGCGGAAGTCGTCGGACGGCCCGGGGCCGATGACGTCCATCGCCGCGCCCGCCGCGGTCGCCGACGCAGCGCGTCGCCGCAGGTCTGGGGCGCCGCGCGCGTGGCGACGTTGCCGTTGCCGGGCTGGAAGTACTCGCCGGTCCTCGGGTTGCGGAAGTCCATCTTCTCGGGCTCGACGATCATGGCGCCGAAGTAGCCGCGGTTCTGGTCGAGGGCCGCGAAGTGGTGGTCGTGGGTGAAGACCGTCCGCAGCTCGGTGTCGGCGTACCAGCGCTCGCGAGATGGTCTGGCCCGGCGGGATCTGGCCGGAGTTTTCGTTGTTGGGATCCCAGTCGGCCGGTTCTTCGGTGATGCGGCACCCGTTCCAGTCTGCAGTTCGGGCGGGCTCTGGCCTTGCCGGCGCCGCTGGCGACGACGTCCTTGTTGAACTGCGGCCTGCTCGTCGGAGAAGGCGGCCTGCTGGTAGTTCCAGCCGTTGGAGGAGCCGTCGGAGGCGAGCACGTCGAACTTGACCAGGTGGATGTGCCCGCCGACCATGTTGGTCTGGGCCAGCTCGACGAAGGCGTCGCCGCCGTACCAGTTGGGCAGGTGGTTGGTCAGGTTGAAGTTGATGCAGTCGCCGGCGTTCACCCGGATATAGAGCGGCTCGGGCTTCTTGGTGCCGGCGAGGACCTCGTCCACGTCCTCCGTCAGGACCATGATGCGGCCCTGGGTGTCGTGGTCGCCGCGCTCGTTGTAGACGATGTCGGTCTGGATCACGCTGACGTTGTAGGTGACCTCCCTGGAGCCCGCCGGGCAGGGCTCGGCGAACGGCGCGCCGGGCTTGGCGCCGGGCAGCATGTTCTGGTTCTCCAGCTCGAGCTTGTCGGCGAGCCGCTGGGAGACGACGTCGCCCGCCGCGGCCCTGGCGTCCAGCTCGGCCTCGTCCAGGGGCCTGCCGCGGACCACGCGGGTGGCCGGGTCGAGGTCCTCGCGCTCGATGGTGGAGGCGTCGTCCTGCTGGCCGTTGCTCTCGCTCATCGCGAGCGGGGGCTGCGGCGCCCGCCAGCCGTACTCGCCGGGCATGAAGCGCGGGTAGCCGGGCTTGGCGGCCGTGGGGTTGCCGGGGGCCGTTTCGCCGGGCAGCGCTCTTGAGCTCGCGCACCAGGGTGCCGTCCGGCAGCTTGCCGGTGCCGTCCTCGTAGACGTCGTGCACCCGGAACAGCGCCCAGAAGCCGTCGGCGAAGTGCGGGTAGAGGTGGCAGTGGAAGATCGAGTCCCCGACCGTCTTGGGCTTGGAGCCCGCGCCGCCGATGAGGGAGGCGGTGAAGGACTCGCCCGGGCCGTAGGTCTGGGAGTCGATGATCTGGCTCCCCGGGTCGTTCTGCTCTATGCGCCACTGGTGGGCGTGCATGTGGAAGACGTGGGTCTCCTTGACGCCGGCGTGGGCGAACCGGATCTTGGTCGCGTCACCCGGGTAGGCGTGGGTGACGTTGGAGACGTAGCAGGAGTTCTCGAGGCCGCAGTCTTCCAGGTTGGTCCGCTGGGCGGTGGGCAGCCAGCCGCCCTGCTCGGGGGTGGGTATGCCGCTGGCGAGCTTGATGAGCGACGGGTCGCCGTAGGTCCAGGAGGAGAGCGAGGTCTCCTCGCCGATGGCGTCGGGGGCGAGCTGTTCGGTAACGGGGTTCTCGCCCGCCGGGTTGGTGGCGATCCTGTTGAAGGCCGGCTCGGCGCCGTAGTTGAAGGCGAAGCCGTTGCCGCCCGGCAGCTCGTCCTGGGAGAGCTGGACGGTCTCGCGGAACGCCCCGCCGGGGGCGAGGATGTCGGCGTCTATGTAGGGATCGCCGCTCTGCTTGGTGATGCGGTTGTGGTCGTTGGCCCCGGCGTAGAGGGGCTGTCCCGTCTCGGGGTCGCGCCAGGTCGAGCCGGCCGGCTCGACGACGAAGGCGCCGTGCAGGCCGTGGCCCGTGGAGCCGGAGTTGGCCTCGGAGCCCATCAGGGCGCCCTGGTCGCGGAACAGGAAGGTGCCCTCCTCGGAGGGGGCCTTCCAGTAGTAGGAGATGGTCTCGCCCATGCCGACGGTGGTGTCGGCGTTGTAGCCGACCGCCGAGCCGTCGGAGGTCTGGGCGTCGTAGGAAGGTCCGTAGACCTTCATGCCGACCCGCGGGTTGTTCGGGAGGCCGTCGCCGCCGGTCGCCTCGAGCTCGTTCTTGAGCGTGACCTTCACGCACTCGCCGACGTTCGCCCGGATCACGAGCGGCCGCGGCCTCAGGCGGCGGTTGTTGGCGCCGGCCGGGTCCTCGGCCGGGGTCGCGCCCAGCTCTTCGTGCCAGTTCTTGACGGCCGCCTGGTCGCCCTGCAGCACGAAGAGCTGGCCGTTGGGGTCCATGTTCCGTGCCGCCGCCTCGCCGCCGCCTTCCGTCATCGTGGCGAACCGGTTGTAGGGGATGTCGACGTTGTCGGCGGCCACGTCGTAGGAGCGGTCGTAGTTGGCCGCCGAGCAGTCGGCGGCCGCGGCCTGCGCCTGAACCGGCGGGGCGGCGAATATCTGGCCGAAGGCCGAAGGCCCGACAACGACGAAAAGCCCCGCCGCGAGACCGACGATGGCGGTCGCGGCGCGGGGGCGCCAGAAGTTTATGGCCCGCGGCGCCTCCCAGGGCGCCCCGCGCACCTGCGCGACGGCGAAGAGGAGGAGGAAGCCCACCCCGAGGAAGATGCCCGCGTCGCGCGAGGCCTGCGTCAGGAACGCGCCGGCGGAGGCGTGGTGCATCGCCAGGGCGTTGGCCGGGATGCTAGCGATGGCATAGACGGCGGCCACCGTGAGCGCCCAGGTGATCCGGGAGGGGAACGCGTCCCCGCCGAAGAAGAAAGCGGCGCCCCGCCGCGCGAGCGGGGTGGCGACGAAGAGCGCGAGGACGGAGAGGGGCAGCGAGAGCACGGAGCCCTGCAGCCAGTGCGTCACGAAGTCGAGGCCCCGCTCCCCGTGAATCTCAGAGTGGATCCCGTGCAGAAGAAGACCGGTTCCCACCGACAGGACGGCGCCGAGCGCGAGGTACAGGCGGGCCCTCCGGGCCTCGCCCGCGAGCGCCACGAGCGTCGCGACCAGCGCCAGCTCGGCGACGGTCGCGGTCAGATCAAGCGTGCCGGCGGCCTCGATCTCGCCGGCGTGCGGCCCGAAGAACGGGACGCCGGCGGTGCGCGTGATCACGTACAGGGCGACGACGCCGAGGTTGGCGGCGATGCCCGCGAGGAGGAGCGGCCGGCTCGGGCGGCGAAGGAGCGCCACCGCGAAGAGGCCCTGCAGCAGGGCCGCCGCCACGAAGAACGCGCCGTAGCCCCACCACTCGGCCAAATGCACCGGTACGGCCCACAGGTGGATGGTGGCCGCCAAGAGCGAGAGGCCCGAAGCCGCGTAGAGCAGAAGCTCCTGCGCGAAGCCGGCGGTGAGATTCGCGTGTTTCGTGGAGATCTGGTGCGCTGCCATCTGGGCTCTCCCCCTAATCTGAGATCTTCGGTGCCCAAATCTTCGCCTACGGGGCCGCCGAGGCCATCATTTCTATGGGCGATCTTTAGCTAGCCCAACTGGACTAGGCCGCCTAACCCATCTGGGCTACGGGCGTCGCACGAAGGGCGAATCCGGCTATGGGATGGGGGATTCTGGTGGCTCTCCCTCCTAGAGAGCACCGGCCCTGCTCAGGGGCAGGAGGCGCAGGGTCACCTCGCCGAGGAGGTCCTCTTCGGGGACCGGACCGTAGGAGCGCGAGTCGAGGGAGTTGGAGCGGTTGTCGCCCATGACGAAGACGTGCCCCTCGGGGACCTCCGTCGGACCGTAGAAGGTCGAGTCCGTGATGCTCGTAGTCGACGTAGCCCTCCCTGATCTTCTCGCCGTTCACGAACAGCACGCCGTCCCGCACGGCGATCCTGTCGCCCTCCAGCCCGACGATGCGCTTGATGGTCGGCGCGCCGCCTCTTCGGGGGCCTCGAAGAGGACCACGTCGCCCCTCCGGGCTCGGCGAAGCGGTAGGCGAACTTCGTGGCCAGCACGCTGTCGCCCGGCCGGAGCGTGGGGCTCATGCTGCCCGTGGTCGATGCCGAAGGGCTCCGCGACGAACGGTCGCACGACCCCGAAGACCAGGAAGACCGCGACGAGGACCACGACCAGCAGCCCGAAGGGCCCCACACCGCCCTCCCCGGAGGGCTGCCGCCCGTCCGTGTCGTCCTGTCCTCGGGGCGCTGTCCGGGTGGAGCGGCGAGGCTCAAGAGAGAAATCCCGTCAGCCTGAGAACCCAGATCGCGGCCCCGGCCAGCAGCACGGCGTTTACCGCCACGCCGCGCTCCCTGCCGCCGCAGCCGGGTCAGGAGAAGGACGACGATCGCCAGCTCGACCGCCGTCGTCGGCCATGTCGAGGACGCCGGCCTCCTCGGCCCTGCCGGCGTGGGGCCCGAAGGGCACGCCCGAGGTGCGGGTCAGGACGTAGAGCACGACGACGGCCAGGTTGCCCGAGGATGCCGGCGAGGGTGAGCACCCGTCCCGGCCAGCGCAGCAGGGCGACGGCGAAGAGGCCCTGCGCGGCGGCGACGCCCAGGAAGAAGACGCCGTAGCCCCACCAGACCTCGAAGTACCCCGAGCACCACCCACAGGTGGACCAGGGCCGCCGCCAGCGAGAGGGCCGAGGACCGCGTAGCCGTCGCGGCGACCGGCCGGTCGGGCTCTCCGCCGCCGGTCGCCCGCGGACGGGAGCCGCGCCCCGGGTAGCGCGTCGCACTCCGTGTTCTGATGGTCATGCCGCCTCCTCACGTCTGGCGTGGATGCGATCGTCTCCGCCGCGCTGGCTAGTCTTCTACCGGCGGACGACGCGGAACCGCCAGGACTTGGTGGTGCGTCCTTGCCGCCTGCGTCGGTGGCGGGGATCTCACGCCGTGTGCCAGCCGAGCTTCAGGGACGGGCACGTGTAGCGTGAGCGGTGCCCGACGCCGGCGCGTAGTCGAACGTCGGTACCCGGCGCCCGTCGACGGAGAGCCGGATGTCGGTCCTGGCGAGCCCCGCGTCGTCCGTGACCTGGCCACCAGGGTCGGCGTCCGGTCGCGGGTCACCTCGTTCTCCCTGGTCCGCAGGACCGAGATCTCGGGCTCGGCGTCGGTCGGGGTGGTGGCGGCGGGGGCGGGTCGCCGACGTACCGTCGCCCCACAGCGGGCCGGCCTCGGAGATCGGCTTCGCGGGGGCGGAGGCCCAGGCGGGTCCGTCCGGTGCCGACCTCGAACTGGGTCATCATGTCGTGGTCCTCGTGGACGAGGTTGTGGCAGTGGATCATGTACTTGCCCTTCTGCGGGCCGAACTTCATGATCATGCGCACGATCTCGCCCTCGGCGACGTAGACGACGTCCTTGGGGCCGCGCTCCCACGGGTAGGGGGGCCTCTGGGCTTGCCGTCGCCGTCCTTGCGGCCGAGGATCTTGAAGTCCACGAGGTGGATGTGGACCGGGTGGAACCAGCCGCCGCTCTTGTTCTCGAACTCCCAGATCTCCACGTCGTCGAGGCCGGGGTTGGCGTCCACGCGGTTGGGGTCCCAGATCTTGCCGTTGATCGTCCACATCTCCTCGCCGTTGACGATCTCGCGCCGAACTCGAACCGCCGCGTCCTCACGGCCTGGGACTCCTCGAGGTTCATGGGGCTGTAGGGGTGGTCGCTCACGTTGAGGACGCTCGGGATCTCGTTGTCGGAGAGGTCGGTGGCGTCGGAGACGACGTCGAAGCGCATTACCCTGTCGGTGGTCGCGAAGTCCTGGCCGTGTTCTTGAGGCCCGAGGTTCCTCAGGGTCGACGCTCTCCCCGATCTCGTACTTCTCGAAGTCTATGACGACCTCGTAGCGCTCGGCCATCCCGATGACGGTAGCTGTCGACCTCGACCGGCGCGGGGGCGAGGCCGCCGTCGTGGCCGATGATCGTCATGCGGCTCGCCGCTGCTCAGGGCCAGGTTGAAGCCGCGGGAGATGGAGGCGTTCAGGATGCGGAAGCGGTACTTCCTGCGCTCCACCTTCATCACCGGCCAGGGCCGGCCGTTGGCGAGGATCACGTCGCCGAAGAGGCTGTCGAGCTGGCGGCCTGCGTCGTCGAAGACGAGCTGGCCGTCGGTGCCGAAGATGGCGTCGCGCAGAACCAGCGGCACGTCGTACTCGCCGTGCGGGATGGGCAGGCTCATCTCGTGGTCGTCGTGGGAGATGTAGAATGCCGCGCAGCCCATGTAGGCGTTCAGGCCGGTGACGTGGACGCCGTGGTCGTGGTACCAGAGGGTCCTGGCGTCCTGCCCGTTCGGGTAGTGGTAGTCCTTGAACTCGCCCGGTCGGGTGGTGTCGTTGGCGTAGCCGTCGTACTGGGGCAGAGAGGCGTTGCCGTGCAGGTGCACCGAGGTGTGCTCGTGAAGGGGGTTCTGGATCTCGTTCCTGTGCCGGACGACGACGTTGCGCCCCCGGCGGGCCATGATGGTCGGCCCCGGCGTGATGCCCTCGTAGCCCCAGACCTCGGTCGTGGGGCAGCCCGGGGATGATGTTCGACGTAGGCCTTCCTTCATGGTCATCTCGTAGTAGTCGGTGGTGGCGTCCTGGTGGACGGGCTGCGCGACCGGCGGCACGACGAACTCGGACCTGGAACGGGCAGGGAGCTGGGCCTCCGGCAGGCGTGGCGCGGCCAGCTGCGTGCGGGCGGCACGCGTTCGAGGGGGAGGGCCACGGCGGCGGTCCCCAGCAGGCTCATCTTCAGCATGTCCTTGCGGCTTATTCTGTTGCTGATAGCTTGCACGGCCACGCCCCTGCTCCTATCTGCATTTGACCTGTTCCTGATGAGCCTCGCTGTTCATGCATCCAATGATGGGCCACGGCGGGCCAACCGCCATCGTACGCATGGGCGATCTTTGCGTAGCGCAGATCCGGTAAGCTGCGGTACGCCGTTTGGGCTAAGGCGTGAAACCGAACACAGGGGGGCAGGGGCGCGCGGAGTCGTCCGGCGGACGCCCCGGCTCTTCAGGTCCCACGCAGCTCCCCTCAAGCCCTCGCGTTGACCTCGAACTGGAGCATCATGTCGTGGTCCTCGTGCTCGGTCGACGTGGCAGTGGTAGGCGTACCTGCGCGAGAACGGGCCCGGTAGGCCGCTCTGCACGGGGACCTCGGGGAACTTGATGAGGACCCTGGCGCGTCTCGTTGCCGTCCAGGAAGACGGTCTCCTTCCAGCTCGCGCTCCCAGGGGCGCGGGGCCCTGCCGTTGCGGGAGAGGATCCTGAAGTTGGTCATGTGGAGGTGGATCGGGTGGATCCAGCCCCCGCCGTTGTTGACGAACTCCCAGATCTCCACGTCCCCCTCCCGCGGGGCCGCGTCGATGCGGTCGGGGTCCCAGATCTTGCCGTTTATGGACCAGTAGCCGTGCTGGCGCTTGAAGACCCACCGCCGCGTCCTCACGGCCTCGGAGGGATCGGCGGGCAGGTGCGTCGGTCTTCCTGCTCCTTGGGGGACGGATGATGGGCGGGATCGCTGCTGTCGTCCGCGACCCTGCGCCTCACGTCGAAGCGCATGATGTTCGCCATCTCTTTGTCGCCCCGGAGGTTCCTGAGCACGACCTGGCTCTCGGGTCCGTACCCACGGGGTACGTCGCGCGAAGTCCACGACGACTGTCGTAGCGCTCCGCCGGCGCGATCGGCAGCGAGCGGACCGTGACGGGCCTCTCGATCAGGCCGCCCTCCGTGCCGATCACGGTCAGGGGTCTGCCCGAGCTCAGGGCCAGCCGGTAGTCGCGGGCGTTCGAGCCGTTGAGGACGCGCAGGCGGTACTTGCGGTTGGCCACCTCCATGCGCGGCCAGGGCTTGCCGTTGACGAGCACCACGTCGCCCTCGACGCCGTTGGCGCTGTGGTCGTCCTCGTCGAAGGGGTAGAGAAAGCGCGCCGTCGGAGTTGAAGAGCCTGTCCTGGATCACGAGCGGGACGTTGAACTCCCCCTCGGGCAGGGGCAGGTTGTCCTCGAAGTCGTCCTCGACGAAGAACAGGCCGGCGAGCCCCTTGTAGACGTTCGGGGCCGTGATGTGCGCGGTGTGGTCGTGGTACCACTGGAAGCGCGAGGTCTCGTCGTTGAGGTACACGTACTTCTTTGTCTCGCCCGGGCGGATCTTGTCCTCCGGGTGACCGTCGGAGTCCCCGTCGACGTAGGCCCCGTGGTTGTGCACCGAGGTATTCACGGGCAGGCGGTTTACGAAGGTTGCCTCGACCCTGCGTCCGCTCCTCGAAACGATCATCGGCCCGGGGAATTGCCCGTTGTAGCCCCAGATGGGCGTTGTCAGCCCCGGAATGATGTCGGCGGTGCCCGGCTTCATGGTTATGCTGTACCGGTCGACGTTGGCGGCGCGGCTCGTGGGCACAAGCGGCTTCGGGATCGGGAGCTCGGCCACGAAACGCCTCGGCAACCTCCGCAGGGGATCCTCCGACTTGGTCCGGGCGACACGCTCGAGGGGCAACGCGAGCGCGGCGCTCCCCAGGAGGCCAAGCTTCAACATCTCCCTGCGTGTGAGTTCCATCTTCAGCTCCCTTCAAGGATCAAAGTACGGGGCAAACGACGACAGACGATACGTAAGGTAGGGGAAGCCGACACCGGTACGGCCGCCGTCGGCAAGAAACTCGTTGAGCTATGGCGCCCGGTGCGGGGCAAAGTAGGTTCCTGTCTTTCATGCCAGACGGTCCTTCTGGGTGCCTAGACCCTCATCACCGCCAGTGTGTTGCCACAATGTAGCTTGCCAGACGGTCCTTTCGAGTGTCCGGACTTACAGAACCTCCGGCGTGGCTGCTTACCCCCGCAATCTAGCCCAATTAGTGGGTACTGGGCGTGGCGAAAACGGGCTATCTATAGCTGGCCCGTAGACATTAGCCCAAATGGGCTAGCCTGGGATCCCTGGCCCGACGCATCGTCCAGAGAGTACTTCGATCCCGGAACAGTTCTGGCGGTCCTCACGGATCCTCTTGGAGCCCCTTACGCCCTGACCTCGAACTGGGCCATCATGTCGTGGTCCTCGTGCTCTATGACGTGGCAGTGCATCGGGTACCTGCGGACAAACTCGCCGGGATTCGGTCCTATGGGGACTTTCGGCCACTTCATGAGCACCCGCGCCGTGTCGTTCGGACCCAGGAAAACGGTGTCCTTCCATCCCCTCTCGTCGGCATTCGGTGGCCTACCGTTACGGCTGAGGATCTTGAAGTTGATAAGGTGGACGTGGATCGGGTGGATCCAGCCGCCACCGTTGTTGATGAACTCCCAGATCTCCGTCTCTCCCTCGCGGGGAGCCGCGTCGATGCGGTTCTCATTCCAGATTTTGCCGTTTATTGACCAGAACCCGTGCTGCCGCTTGAACACCCACCGACGGGTCCTGACCACCTCGGAGAGATCGGTCGGCTGGTGTGTCGGGTCAATCTGCTCCCTCAACGGGCGGATCACGGGCGGAATGGTGCTGTCATCCTTCGCCTTCCGCACCACGTCGAAGCGCATGACCCTCGACATCTCCTTGTCGCCCAGCGTGTTCCGCAGGATCACCTGCGTGCCCACGGGGTACTCGGAGAAGTCTACGACCACCACGTGCCGTTCGGCGGGGGCAGTGTGGAACGAGCGCAGAGGAACGGCCTTCTCTATCAGGCCGCCCTCGGTGCCGACCAGGAACATCGGCCGACCCGTGGAGAGCGAGAGTTGGTACTGGCGGGCATTCGAGGCGTTGAGGACGCGGAAGCGGTACTTGCGGGCGGAGACCTCCATGCGCGGCCAGGGCTTGCCGTTGACCAGGAGGACGTTGCCCTCAAGGCCGTTTGAGCTGTGGTCATCAGGGCCGAAGGGGTAATCCAGCGTGCCGTCCTGGTTGAAGAGCTTGTCCTGAATCACCAGGGGAACCTGGAAATCTCCCTGAGGCAGGGGAAGGTTGTCTTCGAAATCGTCCTCGAGCAGGTAGCCGCCCGCGAGCCCTCTGTAAACGTTCAGCGCCGTTACGTGCACGGTGTGATCATGGAACCACATGGTGCGGGCGGTCTGCTCGTTGGAGTAGAAGTAGTCCTTGTGCTGTCCGGGCTGTATCAGGTCGTCGGGGTGGCCGTCGGAGTCGCCGTCCACATACCCACCATGCAGGTGAACCGACGTGGGCACGTTGAGCCTGTTGATGTGCCGAACGACGACCGGGCGTCCGCTCCTCGCCGAGATGACGGGACCTATAAAGAACCCGTCGTAGGTCCAGACCGGCGTCTTTTTGCCGGGGAGGATATCGGCCTCGGCCCTCCTGGCCGTAACCTCGTAGAAGTCTCTGGCAGGGGTCGAGCGCGCCGGGTCGGGCTTCAGGGTCTCTGGAATCGGCAGCTCGGCCCGGAAGGGTCTCGGCAGTTGCTTGAGCGGATCCCGCCCATCGGTCCTGGCGGCGCGCTCCAGGGGAAACGCGAGCGCGGCGCTTCCCAGGAGCCCCAGCTTTAGCATCTCCTTGCGCGTGAGTTCCACCTTCAGCTCCCTTCGGGGATCGAGCTCAATGGTAAGCGGTGACAAAAGGCGCGTAAGGTCAGGGGATGCACCAGCGGTGCGGCCGCCGGTGCCAAGGAACTCTCGAGGTTGTGGTGCACGATGAGTGCCAAAGGAGGTTCCCGACTTTCATGTCAGACGGTCCGTCTGGGTGGCCAAACCAGGGGAACTGCCGGCCCTGCTCCTTTCCACCACAATGTAGCGTATGTTCCGAACGTCGGGCGTGGCGAAAACGGGCTATCTTTGGCTAACCCACGAGCATTAGCCTAAATGGGCTAGCCTGGACCTCTTGGAGAGGATCCGAGATCCAGGCTCGTGGTCTAGACTCTCCGCGGCACGAGCGGGGGCAGGTCGGCGACGGGGACCGCCGGGTCCGAGTTCCAGGCGGGGCCGTTGTTGCCGACCCGGAACTGGGTCATCATGTCGTGGTCCTCGTGGGTGAGGTTGTGGCAGTGCATCATGTACTGACCTTGCTGCGGGCCGAACTTGGCGAGCACGCGCACCGTCTCGTTCTCGCCGACGTAGGCGACGTCCTTCGGGCCACGCTCGTAGGGCAGGACGCCGGGGGACTTGCCGCCGGTACGCGAGATTATCTTGAAGTCCACGAGGTGGACGTGGATGGGATGGAACCACCCGCCGCTCTTGTTGGTGAACTCCCAGATCTCGACCTCGTCTTTGCGGCACACCGCGGCGTTCAACCGAAAGTCGGAATCCTCGATGTCCTGCCAGACCGTGTCGTTTATCACCCAGTTGCTGTTCTTGCGCTCGAAGACGAACCTCTCGGTGTGTGTCGCCTGCGAGGGCAAGAGCGGCATCGGGTCGTAATCGCCGTCCCCGATCTTGCCGAGCCGGTCGGGGACTCTGTTATCGGAGGTGTCTCTGGCATCGGAGACCACGTCGAAGCGCATGACAAGGTGGGTGTTCTCTTCTTCGCGGTTGTTGGGGAGGTCGAGGTTCCTGAGGGTGACCTGCTCCCCGACCCGGTACTTGGCGAAGTCTATGACGACCTCGTAGCGCTCGGCCATGCCGATGCGCAGGGAGCCCGTCGGCACGGGCCGGGGCATCAGGCCGCCGTCGGTCCCGACGACCGTCAGCGGCTCGCCGGTGCTCAGGGCCAGCTTGTAGGAGCGGGAGATGGAAGCGTTGAGCACCCTGAAGCGGTACTTGCGGCGCTCGACCTTCATCCTGGGCCACGGGACGCCGTTGACCAGGACCACGTCCCCGAAGATGCTCCCCTCCTCTTCGCGGTCGAAGATGAGCGATCCATCCTGGGCGAATACCGCGTCCCTCAGGACGAGCGGCACGTCGTGGCCGGTGCGCCTCACGGGATCGTGGTACCCGCTCGGGAGGCCAAGATCCTTCTCGTGCGGGTCGTGGGTTATGTACAGGCCCGCGAGGCCCATGTAGGCGTTCTCGGAGGTGTGGTGGACGCCGTGGTCGTGGTACCAGAGCGTCCGCGCGGGCTGGTTGTTGGGGTACTGGTAGTCCTTTCCCCAACCGGGCACCGTGGTGTCGTTGGCGTAGCCGTCGTACTGGGGCAAAGAAGCGTTGCCGTGCAGGTGCACCGAGGTGTGGACGTGGTCGGGGTGGTCTATGCCGTTTATGTGGCGGACGACGGTCTTCCGTCCCCTGTCCTGGATGATGGTCGGACCCGGCGTGATGCCGTTGTAGCCCCAGATCTCGGTCTTCGGGAAGCCCGGCAGCACCTGGACCGGCGCGTTGCGCATGGTCATCTGGTAGTAGTCGGTGTCCCCGACGGTCCGCGGCCGCAAGACGGGCGGGACGGCGAAAGGCGCCGTGAAGGGCTTTGGCAGCCGGCTCGTTGCGACGCGGTCCACCAGCGTCTTTGTCCGCGCGGCCCGCTCTAGCGGCAGAAAGAGCGCGGCGCCCCCGAGCAGGCCCAGCTTGAGCATCTCCCTGCGGGTGAGACCCTCGCCATTGCGAGTATAATGCGCGGCACGAGTCAAGGGGCAATCTCCTTGTCTCCGGCGGGCGGCCCGTCTGTGTCGCCAAACCCTGGCGGGCCGTCCAACTTTCTTACTACCTGTTTTTACACGAGACACCCACGCCGGCGCATCGTCACGACGGGTGATCTTTGGCTACCGCAGGTTGCCTACATGATTTGGGCTAGCACCAGATGTGGTGCTTCGATCCTGGCGGTGATCACCCAGGGATTCTCACTCGGCTGGGGGCAGGCTGGTGAGGAAGCCCGCGGCGACAAAGATGCCCGCCGCGAGGACCAGCTCGAGGCCGACCATGCGCCCGAGCGGGCCGTCCCCCTTGTCGACGAGGTTGATGCCGCCGGTCGCCAGCAGCAGCACCAGAAGCCCGAGCTTCATGATGAGGGCGCGGCCGTAGGGGGAATCGACCAAGGCGAGCGGGCCGGCGACGTTGAGCAACGTGGCGTGCAACCCGGTGGCGACGACCAGTATCACGGCCACGGTAGCCACCCTCGAGAACCGGCGGACGGTCCGCCGCACGAGCTCCGACCTTTGCTCCGGCTCCATGGCGCGCAGCGGACCGAGCAGCAATATCGGGAAGGTGAGCAGGCCCCCCATCCAGACCGCCGCCGCCGCGACGTGCGCCCAGATGGACGCCATCGGCAAGAAGCCTTGGGTCGCCGCGTGGCTCTCCGGGGCAAGTGTGACGAGCAGGGCGCCCCCGACGCCGGCGGCGACCCACCAGCGGTCAGGCCCGCGTCCCTGGGCCGCCCACGCGACCGCGAGGGCGGCCAGGAGACCGAGCCCCGTACGGGCCAGCGCCACCTGCCCCACCCGCGTCTCGAAGAGCGCCTCGTACGTAGATCCCGAGGCTCAAGGGATCGATGGAGCCGAGCACGGCGTACACGCCGATGTCTACCAGACCGACGCCGGCGAGGACCCCGAACAAGATCCAGGCCGCGCGGCCGAACGGGACGTCCGCGGCCAGGTTCGTCCCCGCGGACCGGATCGTCGGCAGCCATACCAGCGCCGCGAAGGCCGCCAGTCCGACGAGTAAGACCGCCGCCCCCTGGACGATGCCGTGCGTGACCCCGAACAGCAGCTGCGCCGCGGGGAGCGGTCCCTCCCCGCCGTGTGCCTGGGCGTGGGCCGCGTCGGGAAAGACCGTCAGCCACGCGGCGGCCGCGCCGAGGAAGGCCGCCACTATGCGCGTTGACGGTTTCACGTCGACGCCATTCTATACCCTGGCTTATGCCTCGGGCTTGCGCCGGCGTAGCACCACGAAGCCCCCGACCACGAGGCCGCCGACCAGCAGAACGCCCACGATCGCACCCAGGGGCACGCCGCCCGATCCTTCGCTGCGTCGCTGTCGGCTCCTCCTCGCCGCCTCCTTCGGCGTCGACCGCCGAGTCGCCCACGGCGAACCCGAACTCGGCACCGACGGGGTCCCCGTCGGCCGAGGTGACGCTCCACTCGACGGTGTAGTTGCCCTCGGGGAGCTCGCCGAGGCCGACGACGACTATGTCGGGGTCGTCGGCCAGGGTCTGGCCGTCGTCCTCGTCCACCCGGTCACCGTCCTCGTCGGTCACCTTTATGGGATCGAACTCGGCCCGCACCGGCTCGTCGAAATCGAGCCGCACCTCCCCGGGCTGCTCGGAGAGCGTATCTCCCTCCGCGGGGGAGGTTCGCTGGAGCTCCGCGTGGGCCAGGGCTGGTGCGCCGTGCGCGAGCATCCAGAACGCAACCAGCACCAGAAGGGCGGCCAACTTCCGGCCGGCCGCCCCCGGCTTCATCGCCGGGTCACCCTACCGAGCACCGCGCCGGAGGCCGCCAGCAGGAGGGCGCCGGCTATCAGGAGGAAGACGGTGCTCACGCCGCCCGTCCCGGAGAGCATCTCGTCCTCGTGGTGGGAGCCGTGCGTGTCGCCGTGTTCCTCGTCGCCGTGCTGCGACTCGTCCATCCCGCCCGTGGCGCCTCCACCGGAGGCAACCTCGACGACGGGCGCCGGCTCTTCGGAGTCGGCGGCGCCGGTCCACTCGACCACGCTGCCGTCCCCGTAGGTCTGGATGGCGTCGAGGGCGAAGCTTCCGGCCTCGTCGGGGACCGTGGCCTCGAAGGTGAACTCCTCCGACTCGGCCACGGGGATCTCGCCGCCCGACCAGACGAGGGCGTTGCCCTGGACCTCGCTCTGCCAGCCGGAGGGCGCCTGGGCGCCGCCAACCTGGAACCCTTCGGGCACCTCGAGCCGGACCTCGGTCGTCGGCACCTCCTTCTCCGTCGGCACCTCCACGGTGAACGTCTCGTCGCCGCCCGCGGGGACCTGGCTCGGCGATACCTCGACGTGGGCCCACGCGGCCCCGGCCATGATGAGGGTCAGCAACAGGCTCAGGGATACGACTCGAAACCCGGCTCTACGCATTAAACGTACTCCTCTCGCGCCTTATGGTCCCAGGATCACAACTTCCGTTCCTTCAGATTACACGCGCCACGGCATCGTTGCCATGACTCTTTAGGGCTATTTCGTTGCACCGCGACAATCAGGGCGTGAAGCGTCTGGCGTGAAGGGCCAACTCTACGCGGTTTCTCAGGTGCAGCTTTTGCATGATCTTCTTTATGTGGTTCTTGACCGTCTGCTCCGAGATGTACAGCGTCGCCGCGACCTGCTTGTTGGTCATGGCGGAGGCGACGAGGTCGAGTATCTCCCGCTCGCGGTCGGTGAGGGAGACGTCGGGTTCGGCCGCTGGCGGTACCGGCGGAGCGGCGAACTCGGCCAGGATGCGATGCGCCAGCTCGCGGGGTATCGCCTCGCCGCTCGCCAGACCCCGCAGGCACTCCAGCCAGTTCTCCGGCTCCATGCTCTTCAGCAGGTAGCCCTGCGCCCCGCTCCGGATCGCCTCGAAGAGATCGCCGGCGTCGCCCGACACCGTCAGGATGACCACGGTGGTGCTCGGCAGCTCGCGCTTGATGAGCCGGGTAGCCAGAAGGCCGTCGCACCCGGGCATGTTGATGTCCATCAGGACCAGGTCGGGCGCCAGCGCGCGCGTGAGGGCGAACGCCTCGAGGCCGTCCTCGGCCTCCCCGACCACCTCGAATCCCGGCTCCCGCCTGAGGAGGGTGGAGACCGCCCGGCGGGCGAGGTCGTTGTCGTCGACCAGCAACACGCGCTTCGCGGACACGCGCTTCGCGGACACGCGCTTCGCGCTCATGCCTCCACCTCCGGTATCCGCAGGGTCACCCTGGAGCCTTGGCCCGGGGTCGAGGCCAGGCGGAGGTCGCCGTTCACCATCCGGGCCCGCTCGGCCATGATGGTCAGCCCGTAGCTCTCCCCGTTCGGCTTGGCGCCGGGATCGAAGCCCCGTCCGTCGTCGGAGACCTCGACCGCGAGGCCCCCGTTCGGCTCCCCGTTCGGCCCTCCGTTGGCCCTGCCTGTGCCCCCGCCCGTTTTGCCCGTTGCGCCGATGCGCACCATGGCCCCGCTGGCCTCGCCGTGCCGGTGGGCGTTGGTCAGGGCTTCGTCGATGATGGCCAGGATCTGTCTCTGGCAGGGGGCTGGCACGCAAAGGCCGGCCTGGATCTCGCAATCGACCCGCAGTCCGAGCTTGCCGGCGGTGCGGGCGGTGGATCGTCGCACAGCCTCACCAAAATCCTCCGTCCCCTCCCCCCGGAGCGAGTCGGCGATCGCCGCCCTCACCCGCTCGTGGGCCTCCTTCAGGTGCCGCTCGGCCGTCCGCAGCTCGCCCAGCGCCTCCTCGTCCTCGCCCGAGGCGACCAGCGCGCCTACCTCGCGCAGGTTGGCGCCCAGGTAGAAAAGGGTCTGGGCGACGCCGTCGTGCATCTCCCTGGCTATGCGCTGGCGCTCGATGGCTACCGCGGTCTGCTCCCTGGCCTCCACCGTCTCCAGGGCCGACCTCCTAACGAGCCCGCTAAAGACCCTGACGAAGCCGTAAACGACGCCGGCCACGACGAGGGCGCCGAGCAGGCTCCCTGGCCAGCCCTCGGCCAGCCATCCAGGCAGCGCGTGCGCCAGCCACTCGTGGCGGAAAAACTCGAAGGCGCCTATCGCCAGTGTGGGCAGCAGTACGGCCAACCACCGGAGCCGCACGAAACCCGGGGCGTCGCCCGGCCTGGCCCGCGGGCTAGATCTCTCGCGGATCATCGTGGATAGTCGTGGATCGGGGGCTGCCTACCCAGCATCTCGCACAGAACCTCGTTGCCGGTAGATTTGCGGTGGCGTATCCCATCCCAACGGCCTCGCAAGCAATCGGAACCGTGAACACGGACCAACTTTGCGGTCTCCCACGAAACACGGCCCGTTCGAGACACCGGCCCTAGCTCCGGTAGGTCTCTTGCGGGATCTCGAACCGAACGGTCGTGCCGGCACCGGGCTCGCTGCTAATCCGGAGCCGGCCGCCGAGGGCGGCGGCGCGCTCCTGCATACCGAGGGTGCCCATACCCGATGCGCCATCGGGATCGAAGCCCCGACCGCCGTCCGAGATCTCGACCCAGGTGCCGTCCGCCGACGAGCCGACGGCAACGCGCGCGTGCCTGGCCTCCGAGTGTCGCCGGACGTTGGTGAGCGCCTCCTGAACGACCCGCAGAAGCTCGAGCCCGACACTCTCTGGGAGGTCGTCGAGGGCGCCGACTTCGGGCTCGAACCGTATGTCGCACCCGGGATCCCGACCGCGGTTGAGCTCGACGAGGGACTCGATGAGCTGGAGCAAGCCCCGATCCCCGGGCTGGAAGGCGCGCAGGTCGTAGACGGCCTCGCGCAGCTGGCGGGCGCCTCGCCGCACGGCCTCCGCCTCCTCTTCGAGCTCATCTTCTATAGGCCAACCCTCTTCGTACTTGACCCTGGTGACCTCCATGGCCTGGGCGGTGTACGAGAGGTCCTGGAGGACGCCGTCGTGCAGCTCGCGGGCGATCCTGGTGCCGCTCGGCCTCCCGGATCTCGGCGAGGGTCTGCTCGGTGATCTTGCGGTCGGTCACGTCGCGGGAGTTGATCACTATGCCCCCCATAACGGGGTCGTCGAGCATGTTGACGCCTACGGCTTCGAAGTGGCGCCAGTCCCCACGCGCGTGTCGCACCCGGCACTCGACCGAGACGCGACCCCCGGGTTCGTCGATGATCTCGCTGAAGCGCTCGGCAACGGCCTCGCGGTCGTCGGGGTGGAGGTAGTCGAAGGCGTTGGTGCCGACCCTTTCTTCGGGCGTGAAGCCGAGCACGCGCTCGACCGCCGGGCTCTCGTAGAGGACCGCGCCCGACTCGTCGACGATCACGATGATGTCGGACGCGTAGCGGACCAGGGCACGGAACCGCTCTTCGCTGCGCTGCCAGCGCCTCCTCGGCCCGTTTGCGGGAGGTGATGTCGCGCACGACGGCGCAGATGGCGTGGTGGCCGTTGTAGGTGATGGTGCTCGCGCCCACCTCCACGTCCAGCAACGTGCCGTCCTTGCGTTTGTAGCGCCGCTCGCCGACCAGACGCCGCCGCTCGCGCAGGGTCTGCCCGACGGCCTCGTCGACGTCCCCGCGGCTGTGGGCCACCAGCTCGTAGAGCTCCATACCGTGCAACTCCTCGGGCGTGTACCCGAACATCCGCTGCATCGCCGGGTTGCTCTCCAGGATAAGCAGGCTCTCCGCGTCGAGCAAAAAGATGCCTTCGGTGGATTGCTCGACCACGGCCCGGTAGCGTTCCTCGCTCAGCGCCAGACTCCCGCGGTCCGCCTCGGCCCGCTCCCTGGCGACGTGCATGGCCGCGACGAGGGCGCTGATCAGGGTACCCTCCAGCGCGAACAGGAGCAGGCGCAGGCCTTGCTCGGGTTCCAAGATGCGCAAAGAGTAGGCGGGCTCCAGGAAGACGAACCAGTTGATCAAGACCGCCAGGACGGTCGCCAGGAGTCCGGCCCCCAGACCACCCAGGAGCGCGGCGACCATGACGGCGGCGAAGAACAGCAGGAAAGGGCTCTCGTTTCCGGTGAGGGGATCGAGCAGGATCTTTAGCAGCAGCACCACACCTACGGCCGCGACCGCCGCGCCATAGCGGGCCAACCGGCCCCGCAACTTCCTTACCCCGCCCCAGGGCATCGCCCGTCCTCACTTCCCCCGCCCCCACGGCTGCCCGGGGGGACTCCGAAGGGTGTCCCCTTGACCCGCCCGATGTCGCGGGATGGCATCACATGCCGCTCATCGTAACGTGGCGGGCACAATTCTCCCGCAGGCGACCGGCGGACGTATCACCCAAATGCGTGATTTCTACCGGACATGTTCGCGTCCAGCGCAGGGCGGCTCCGTTTCCCGTTGCCGGCATGCTGGCGGTTCCAACTAGGGGTGCTTCTTCGAGGTGCGCGCGCTAGGCCGAGCGCGCCAGCGGCTGCGCCCGGTCCACGATGGCGAGCAGGTCGCTCAACTCGACCTGCTCCAGCGTCGAGCGGTCCTCTCCCATGTAGACCGTCGTCGAGGAGGGCGTGCATTCAGGGTACAGCTCGACCCAGTTGGGGACCCGGTCCTCCACGAGGCGCGTGACCCGGCTGCAGATCACCAGGTCTGGCCGGGTACGCAAAACCTCCCGATTCAGGTCTCCCGAGTCCGCCTCGAAGATCTCGACACCAGGACGGGACATCCTGAGCACGGCAGCGATGCTCTCCCGGTAGGATGCAAGTTCGTTTGCCACCAGTACTCGCTTCACGTGGTTCATGGTCAGCATACTAGGGTGACCAGAATACCGGAGCATCGCAAAAACGGACGATCTTTCCGTAACCATTTTGGGCTAGTCGCCCCTAGTCGAGTTGGGCCATCCGGCTGGCCCGATCCACGATGGCGAGCATGTCGGTTAGCTGGATCTCGGGATACTCTGATCGCTCCCCCTCGATGCTGGCGAACGAACGGGTCCCGTGCCCCGGGTACAGCTCGACCCAGTTGGGGACCCGGTCCTCCACGAGGCGTGTGACCCGGCTGCAGACGACGAGGTCCGGGGCGTATTCGAGGACGGAGGCGTCGAGATCCTGCGCCTCCACCACCTGCACCTCGACCTGCGGGCGAAGCTGCCGGAGCACGGCGGCGATGCTCTCGCGGTAAGAGCGTGGCTCGTTTGCGAGCACCACACGCAAGGCGCGGTCTTGGCGGCTAGCCGAGGTCGCGTTGACGGCCGGGCTCACGGGCTCATCCCTCATAGGGTTGTACACGGGCGTCGCGCTTCCTCCATCGTCCCCCCACGCCTGATCGGCTTACGGATTGTCGGCGCGAACCGAGAAGAATTTTAACGAACTTTTCAAACAACCGCGACTAGCGGGGCCGATCCCGGCGATCTTAACGGATCTCGACCACACCGTTGCGCGCCGCGAAGACGAGGGCCTGCAGCCGCGAGTGGACGTCGAGCTTGTTGAGGATGTTCACCATGTGGGTGCGCTCGGTCTCCACGGTGATGTGCAGCTTCTCGGCGATGTCCTTGCTGTCCAGGCCCTCGGCGAGCGCCTGCAAGCACCTCCCTCTCGCGGCGCGTGAGCCGGTCGATGGCCCTCTGGGCCTCCAGCTCCTCCTGGCGCTGGCGGCTCACCATGCGGAGCATCTCTATGACCTCGTCGGGCGAGAGCAGGGCCTCCCCGGCCCTCAGGCGCTGACCGCCTCGACGATGTCGCCTATGGCGGCCGCCTTGTGCAGGACGCCCGAGGCGCCGGCCTCGACGGCCCGGGCGAAGCGGGCGGGCTCCAGGCTGGCGCTCAGGACCAGCGTGATGACCTTGTCGGTGCCCTTGGCGGCAAGCTCCTCTATGAGGTCGAACCCGTCGCCGTCGGGCAGGGCCAGGTCGCAGACCGCCACGTCCGCGGTCCCCGGAACCGTTCAGGAACTCGCGGGCCTCGGCGAGCGAGCCGGCCTCGCCCGACCACCACGAACTCGTCCTCCCGCTCGAACATGAAGGCGAGCGCCTGCCGGAACGAGGCGTGGTCCTCGACGAGCAGGATGCGGGTCTTGTCGTTCTCCACGTCACCCTCTACGGTCAATTCACCCCCGGATCATGATGTGTGCCAGCATTATGACATCGAGCCCGCTTGCCCCACTAGAGGGCAAGCGTACCAGTTTCCCCCAGGTAAAGCGCACCCCAAACGGTCCGCGCGGTGAGCCTCGCGGTGGGCCGGGTGTCTCCCGATCCTGGGAGACCCGGGTGGGAGACCCTAGGTCCCTTCAGCCGAAGGGCGGGACGCGGCAGCCGCACGCGCGTGCCCCGACCGGGCTCGCTCTCGACCTCTAGCTCTCCGCCCAGCTCCAGGGCCCGCTGGCGCATGGAGTGCCGTCCCACGCCCGTCCGCGGATCCCTCGTGTCGAAGCCGCGCCCGTCGTCGGGACCTCGACGTAGGCGCGTCCCCCTCGACGCCGAGCTCCACCCTGACCTGCCGGGCATCCGAGTGGCGCCGGACGTTGGTCAGCGCCTCCTGGACGACGCGAACGAGCTCCCGCCGGCCCGCTCGGCAGATCTCCGACGGCAAGCCCTCCGCCAAGGACCAAGTCGATCTCGTAGGCCTGCCGCGGGCCATGCGGCGGTTGAGGGCCACCAGGTTCTCCTGAGCGAAGAAAGGAAAGACTGGCTCAGCGTCTCGTTGAGCCGCAGCTCGAAGATGGCCCCGCGCAACCCCTCGACCGAGCGGCGGAGCGCGTCGGCGGCGCCCTCCAGGGCCGGATCCTCGCCGAACGAGGCGCGTGAGTTGCATCACCTGTATCTCCTGCAGCGCGTAGACGATGTCCTGCAGGATGCTGTCGTGCAGCTCGCGGGCGATCCGGTTCCGCTCGGCCTCCCGGATCTCGCGCAGCGCCAGCTCGGCCCGCTTGCGCTCGGTCACGTCGTGGGCGACGATGCACAGGACCTCGCCGGCCACGATACCGGATGGCGCTGACGTTGACCTCGACGTCCGCGAAGGTGCCGTCCTTTCGCCGGTACCGGCGCTCCCCGAGGGAGCGCCGCCGCTCCTGCACGATGAGCCTCGTGTTCTCGTCGATGCTCTCGTCGATCGTGGGCGACGATATCGTAGAGGGTCATGTTCTTGAGCTCCGCTTCGGTGTAGCCGAGCGTGCGAGCGAGCGCGGCGTTGGCCTCGAGGAGTCGCTTGGTATCGAGGTCCACCAGGTATATGCTCTCCTCCGCCTGCTCGATCACGCTCCGGTAGAGCTCTTCGCTCTGGCGCAGGTTCCTCACGGCCCTCGTACGCTCCACCGACTCCCAGCAACGGTCGACCACGGTCGCGGCGAGTTCGACCTCTTCGTGGGACCACCTCCGCGGTGCCGTCTGGTGGACGACCATCCCGGCCACGAGCCGTCCGGTCTTGCGCAGCGGCACCAGCATGAGGGCCCGGATTCGCGCCTGCCGGTACGCCGCGGGGTCTGCCGCCCCGCGCTCGTCGGTCTCCGAGTCGAAGACCACGTAGGGCCTGTTCGCCCGCGCGAGCCGCAGGGCCTCAGCGCCGAGCCGGGAGATGCTGGACCTTACTCCATGCCGGGCGGCCCGCTGGCGCTGGAATAGGCGCCGACGACGTCGAAGTGGTCCTCGTCCGTCTCCACCTCCGCGTAGGCGCAGAGGTCGGCGCCGAGGTGCTCGCCGAGCAGGAGGGAGGCTGCGGCCTTGACCTCCTCCGGGCCGTCCGCCGCCTGCAGCGCCTGGGTCAGGTTGGCCAGGAACTGGGTCCGCTCCTCGGCGCCCTTGCGCTGGGAGATGTCCTCCACCACGCCGATAAAGTAGTCGGGCTCGCCCGACGCGTCGCGCACCAGCGAGGCGGAGACGTTCGCCCACACCACCGAGCCCGCCTTGCGCAGGTAGCGCTTCTCCAGGGTATAGGTGTCCGTCTCCCCGGCCAGAACCCGGCGGGCCATCTCGATATCCTCCTCCGCGTCCTCGGGGTGGGTGATGTCCTGGACGCTCATCTCCAGGAGCTCGTCCTGGGTGTAGCCCAGGTACTCGCAAAGCTTGCCGTTGACCCGCAGGAGTTTGCCGCGGGCACCGACCAACGCGACCCCGACGGCGGCCTGCTCGAAGGTAGCCCGGAACCGCTCCTCGCTCGCACGGCGCTCCTCCTCTGCCCGTCGCTGGGCCGTGACGTCGAGCTGCACGCCCTGCCAGAACAGGGGCGTCCCGTCCTCGTCGCGCACCAGTACCGCTTCGTCGCGCACCCAGACGTCCCGCCCGTCCCTGGCGACGAATCGGTACTCCATGCCGAAAGGTTCGCCCGAGGCGGTGGCCTGCTCGAACCCGGCGACGACGCGCTCGCGGTCGTCGGGGTGGATGAGCGACTTCCAGAGTCCCGAGGTGGATAGATACTCCGCCGCGGAGTATCCGGTCAACGCCTCGATCTGCGGGCTTATGTAGGTGGTCATGTCTCCATCGGCCGCGTCGACGTAGATGACGGCCGGTATCTGCTCGACCAGCGTCCGGTAGCGGGCCTCGGCCGCGCGCAGGGCCTCCTCGCCCTCCTTGCGCCCGGTAACGTCGTGACGGATCGCCACGTACTGGTAGGGCTTGCCCCGCTCGTCGAGGAACGGCACGATCGTCGTGTCCACCCAGTAGATCGAGCCGCCCTTCGCCCGGTTCCTGAGCTCCCCCCTCCACACCTTGCCCTGGGCTATGGTCCTCCACAGGCCCCTTATGTACTCCTTTGGGTGGTGGCCGGAGTTGATCAGGCGGTGGTCCTGGCCGAGCAGCTCGGCTTCGGAGTAGCCGGAGATCTCGCAGAACTTCTCGTTCACGTAGGAGATCCTGCCTCGCTGATCGGTGATGGCGACGATGGCTGACTCGTCGAGCGCGAACTTGAGGTCCGCGAGCTCCTTGAGGGTCCTGCGCAGCCCCTCCTCCGCCTCCGTCCGCTCCGTGACGTCTGTGGCCACCCCTATGACGCCCAGCGTCTCGCCGTCCGGCCCGCGCAGCGGCTCGTACCAGGTCTCGAAGACCACCCCACCGACCTCGCTGAAGCCCACCAGCTCCTCGCCAGCTAGGGCCCGGCGCACCTGCTCGATCATCCTGGGCGCGTCGGCGTAGACGTCGAAGACGGAGCGGCCCTTCAGCTCGTCCGGCCTCAACCCCAGCGCCTCGAGCCCGCGTCCCGTGGACAGCGTGAAGGTGCCGTCCCTGTCCAGGGAGAAGAGCACGACCGGGGCGTTGGTCACGACGGTGCGCAGCAACTCCTCGCTCTGCTTGAGGGCTTCCTCCGTCCGCCGGCGCTCGGTGACGTCCCTTACGTTGACCACGACCCCGCGGATGTTGGGGTCGTGGAGCAGGTTCTCGCCGATGGCCTCGAGATGCCGCCAGGCCCCCTCGCTGTCGCGGACCCGGTACTCGACCGGGGGGAAGGGACCAGGCTCGTCCCGCCGCCCGGCGAACATCGCCGAGACCCTGAAACGGTCGTCGGGGTGGACCAGGCCGAAGGCGTTGGTGCCGACCCTGTCCTCGGGTTTGAAGCCCAGCACGCGCTCGACGGCCGGGCTCTCGTAGACGATGGTGCCGGCCGCGTCCATGACGACGATGATGTCCGAAGCGTTCTGTACCAGGGACCGGAACCTCTCCTCGCTCTCCCTTAGGGCGTCCTCTGCCAGCTTGCGTTCGGTGACGTCGGTCGCGTAGATCCGCAATAGCCCGCCTTCCGGCGTGCGCGCGAAGGTCTGCTGGTAGAACCGCTCCGCGACCTCGAGCTCCCGGACGTACGGTCGGCCGGTCGCCCGTATCTCGCGGCCGATGTCGTCGAGATCCCGCAGGACGGGGTGGCGAGGCCCGAGAGTTTGGAGGTCGGGGAACCGCGTTCGTGCCGCCGGGTTGAGGTAGGTAGGCTCGCCCGCGACGGTCGTCTCGACGATGGGGTTGGGGTTGAGCTCGGGGAAGGAGGCGAGGCGCCTTAATTCCTCCTCGGCGCGCTTGTGCTCCGTTATGTCGAGAACCGTCCCGACGAAGCGGACCGCGCGCCCTTCCTCGAAGAAGGCCCGCCCGCGCGCCGCCGCCCAGCGCTCCACCCCGTCCTCGGGACCGACGGTCCGGTACTCCGTCTCGTACTCGCCGCTCCCGGCGGGATCCAGGGCCTGTTCCGTCAACCGGCTCACGCGCTCGCGGTCGTCGGGGTGCACCCTTTCGAGAAACGTGTCGTAGTCCACCTCGGCGTCTGGCGGCAGGCCGAAGGCGGCCTTGGTGCGATCGTCCCACTCGACTTTCTGCGTTGCGGGGTCGAAGTCCCACGTCCCCAGCCGGGTCGCCTCGACGGCGACCCTGAGGCGGTCCTCGCTGACCTGCAGCTTCGTCTCGGCCCGCTTCTGTTCGGTCACGTCCCGCTGGATACCCCAGATCCTCAGCAGGAGGCCGTCCTCGATTACCCCGGCCAGGTTGTTCAGGAAGATCCTCGGCTCGCCGTCGCTGGCCGTGTCCCTGGTTTCGGCATCGACCATACGATAACCGCCGCGCAGCCCCGCCAGCAGGAACTCGATGTTGCGCGGATCCGAGCGGGGCATCAGATCTTCGAGCCTGGCGCCGACGATCTCCTCAGCGTGCTCGAAGCCGTACATCTGGGCCATCGCGTCGTTGCACTCGGCGAGGTAGGCGTCGCGGTAGATACGGTCTATCTGCTCTTGCGCGGGCAGATCCGTGGGTATGGGCTCCTCGAGCTCGAAGCGCCAGATGCCCTCGGTGCTCTGCGCGATAAAGGTCCTGTAACGCTGCTCGGCCCGGCGCAGCTCCTCCTCGGTCCGTTTCTGTTCGGTGATGTCGTAGCTGGACGCCCTGCCAGTAGAGGGGGTTTCCCTCGTCGTCGCGCACCAGCACGGCCTCGTCCCGGATCCAGACCATCCGCCCATCTTTGGCGAACTGGCGGTACTCGACCTTGAACGGCTCGCCGGTCACGTCGGTGCGCGCGTCCTCGGCCAGCGCCTGCTCGCGGTCGTCGGGGTGCATGATCTTTACCCAGTGATCGGTGTCGAGAAGTTCCCGGTTCGGCCGGGTAGCCGAGCACGCTCTCGACCTGCGGGCTGACGTAACTGGTGCGCTTGTCGCCGGTCGGCTCCTGCACGTAGGTGACGGCCGGTATCTGCTCGACCAGCGTCCGGTAACGGGCCTCGGCCTCCCTGACCTGCCTCTCCGCCTCCTTGCGCTCCGTGACGTCGCGCACGAGGGCGAGCACGAGCGGGCGGGCCTCCGACTGGAAGACGCCGACGCGAACCTCGACCGGGAAGGTCGTCCCGTCCTTGCGTCGGTGGGTCCCCTCCAGGGTGCGGGGCCCGCCGGAGAAGACCTGGCGCCACAACCGGTCCAGCGACCCTTCATCGAACTCTATCTCGACCTCGCCCACGGACATGCCGAGCAACTCTTCCCGGGTATACCCCAGGGACTCGCACGCCTGACGGTTGACGTCCACGAAGCGGCCCTCGAGGTCGTGCACGAAGATCGCGTCCGCCGCCTGCTCGACGAGGAGCCGGAACCTGATCTCGCTCTGGGCCAGGGCGGCCTCGGCCTTTTCGCGCTCCCGACGGCCCTGCGCCTCCTCGAGCTCGCGCCCGATGGCCGGGCACAGCCGGGCCATGTTCTCCTTGGTGAGGTAGTCGTTGGCGCCGGCCTTCATGATCCCGACCGCCGCGTCCTCCCCGATCTTGCCGGAGACCACGATGAAGGGCACGTCGTAGCCGAGCTCGCGCAGGAGGTCCAGCGCGTCGGGCGCCTGGAAGCGGGGCATGTAGTAGTCGGAGATCACCACCTCGAAGGGCTCGTCCCTGGCGTCGGCCGCCCCGAGCGCGCGCCCGCATCCCCTCGGGGGTGTACACCCGCTCGCAGACGGGTTCGTAGCCGCCGCGCCTGAGCTCCCGCAAAAGCAGCATCGCATCGTTCTCGGAGTCTTCGAGGAGCAGGACGCGCAAGACCCGTCCCGCCGGGACGTCAGACCCCGCCACACGGCTGCCCTCGCGCGCGCCCGTCAAGCGAGCCCCCCAGCGTAGCGCTCAACGGCCCGGCGCCACCTCGCGGGGCCAACACGGGTCTCCGTGACCGGCTGCGACCTCACGCGATCTCGGTCTTCCTGGCCGGCGCCTCGGGGAGCATACGGTCCTTTCCTCCGAGCGTGAAGAAGAAGGTCGCCCCCTCGCCGACCGCGCTCTGCGCCCAGACCCTGCCGCCGTGGCGGTGCACGATCCTCTGCACCGTGGCCAGGCCTATCCCCGTCCCCTCGAACTCCTCCGATCCGTGCAGCCTCTGGAAGGCCCCGAAGAGCTTGTCGGCGTAGGCGGCGTCGAAGCCCGCCCCGTTGTCCCGAACGTAGTAGACGGCGGAGCCGGCAGGCTCGTTCCCTCCTTCGGCGGCTCCGAACTCTATGAGGGCGGGCTCGCGGTCGCGGGTGAACTTCCACGCGTTCCCCAACAGGTTCTCGAAGGCGATCTTGAGCAGGTTGACGTCGCCCCAGGCCGTGACGCCCTTCTCGGCCAGGAACTCCACCCGCCGCTCCGGGTCGGAGCGACGCAGCTCCTCGACGACGTCCTCCGCGAGGGCGCTCAGGTCCACGAGTTCGCGGCGCAGCGGTCTGCGGCCCACGCGGGAGAGGTCGAGCAGGTCGTCTATGAGGTTGCCCATGTGCTGACTGGCGGACCTCACCCTTCCGAGGTAGTCGAGGCCCTCCTGGTCCAGCTGGTTGGCGTAGTCCTCGGCCAGTATCTGCGAGAACCCGTCTATGGTTCGCAAAGGGGCCCTCAGGTCGTGGCTGACCGAGTAGGAGAAGGCTTCGAGCTCCTCGTTCGTGCCCTCCAACTCGCGGTTGGCATCCTCCAGGTCGGCCTGCGCCCGCTCGGCCTGAACCCGGCTGCGCACCAGGACGAGGATGATGGCGAAAAGCAGGAGGCTCACCACCGTCCCGCTCACCAGCACCAGCAGCGGCAAGGGGCTCTCGGAGCGCTCCTCGAACCTCGAGAGCGTCGAGAAGTACAGGCTCCACTCCCGTCCGGCCACCGCGATCCGGTCCTGATCGGAGAACAGCGGGTCGTAGTTGGACTCCCCAGCCCGCTTCACCCCGTCGTCGTCGTAGACGAGCGGGCCGGATGCGCCCCTGCCGTCGTACACCTCGAAGTCTATGGCCGGATCGAAGCCGCCCTCGAAGATCCCCTCGAGCAGCCCGTCCCTCCTGAAGTAGCCCACGACGAAGCCTTCGAGACTCCGGCGCCTCTCGGCCACGGTCCCTGGGCACCTCCCCACCCTGGTAGACCGGGAGGTAGACAGCAAAACCTGGCCTCAGCGAAAGGTCGGCGTCCGAGTTTGGGGTGAAGGTCGTTAGCACCTGGGTCATCCCCGTCGCCTGGGCCGAGCCCGTGTCCCGCGCCCGGTCTATGGCGGCCTTGTGGGCGGGGTCCAGTGTAGTTATCGAAGCCGACCAGCCGCGCGATTCGCCTGGTCGGTGGGGGCCATGAACTTGACGGGGAAGTAGACGGTTCGTTCACCGCCGGGGTCGAGGTCGGGCCGGAGGGAGGGCTGACCCTCGGCCCTCATCTCCCGCACGAACGTCCTCCCTCTCCCCAGGATCCACCCGCTCCGCATAGCCCAGCGCCTGGAGCCCCTGGAGCCGGTCTTCAGGCTCCACACCCTTTACGTAGCCGATCCACTCGTCGCGCTCGACCATCTTGCTGGCGTAGAAGAGCCCGCGGGCGCCGAACATGGTGTCCAGATAGGCGTCGGTGCGGCGGTCTATGGCGGCCCGCGTGGCCCGCACCGTCTCGGCGAACCGGAACGAGTTCTGCTCCTGGATGTCCCGGCTCACGTAAGCCCAGGCCAGGAGCGTGAACAGCAGCGAGATCAGGAGCACCCCGTAGGCGGCCGCGCCCCGGCCTCACGTGGCCGGCGAGCCGTTCGAACCCCGAGCGCAACGCGGGCAGGTAAGACCCCGGCGCCCTCATTTGGAACACCGGACGACCGAAGGCACGAAGTCCATCAGCCGCGCACAAAGCGACGCGCGAAGGGCCATACGGGACGTGCCCGTGGCCGGCGACGCAAAGGTCATCTTCTCCCCACGACCTTCCTGAGTCCTAATGTATAAATCCACCGGACGGTCGAGGATCCGGTAAAGCAAGGGAATGTTATCCGCCCCGCGGGCACCCCGCAACACCGCGGCCCCGGACGACGGAGGGCCCCCCGGGTCGGGGAGCCCTCCAAAGATAACCGGTGGTTGCCGCGGGCGCTACCGCTGCTCGGACGGCACCTTCACGGCGAAGGTGAGCCCGTCGCTGCCGTCCGGGGCGCGGTCCACGACGACGGTGTCGTCGGGGCCGAACTCGCCGCCGATGATTCGGCTGGAGAGCGGGTTCTCGACGTGGCGCCGGATGGCCCTGGCCAGCGGGCGGCCGCCGAACTTCGGGTCGTAGCCCTCCTCGGCGATGAATCCCTTGGCCGCCTCGGTGACCTCGACCTGGATCCTCTGGCCCTCGAGGTGCTTGTTCAAGCGCGAGAGCATGATGTCCACGATCTTGAGCACGTCCTCCCTGGTGAGGGGCTGGAAGACGATGATCTCGTCCACCCGGTTGAGGAACTCGGGCCTGAAGGCCCGCTCGAGCGCCTCCCTGGCGCGCCGCTCGGTCTCCTTAAAGTCGACCCCGTCGCTAGAGGTGAAGCCGAACTGCTTGGTGGAGACGAGGTGCTGGCTGCCCACGTTGGAGGTCATGATGACCACCGTGTTCTCGAAGCTGACCGTCCGGCCCTGGGCGTCGGTGAGGCGCCCGTCGTCGAGCACCTGCAAGAGCGCGTTGAAGACGTCCGGGTGGGCCTTCTCGATCTCGTCGAACAAGACGACCGAGTACGGCCGACGCCTGACCCGCTCGGTGAGCTGGCCGGCCTCGTCGTAGCCGACGTAGCCCGGGGGAGCGCCGACGAGCCTGGAGACCGTGTGCTTCTCCTGGTACTCGCTCATGTCTATCCGGATCATGGACTCCTGGTCGCCGAAGAGGTACTCGGCGAGGGTCCTCGCAAGCTCGGTCTTCCCGACGCCCGTGGGCCCGAGGAAGATGAAGCTGCCCACCGGCCGCTTGGGGTCCTTGATACCGGCCCTGGCGCGGCGGATGGCCTCGGCGACCGCGGAGACGGCCGGCTCCTGGCCGACGACCCGCTCGTGGAGCACGCCCTCGAGGTTGAGGAGCCTCTCGGCCTCTTCCTGGACGATGTTGGTCGCCGGAACTCCGGTCCACTCTTCGAGGATGCGGGCGATGTCCTCCCGCGTGACCTCCGGGGCGTTGGTCTCCCGGCTGCCGGCCCAGCCCTCGTGCTGCTCGCGCAACTCGGCGTTGAGCTGCTCGACGCGCTGCTTGAAACCGGCGGCCTTCTCGTAGTCCTCGGCCCTGACGGCGTCCTCCTTCTCGCGCTCGAGACCCGCTATCTCCTCTTCGATACGCCGGACGTCCACCGGCGGTACCGTGGAGCGCAGCCTGACCTCGGCGGCGGCCTCGTCCAGGAGGTCTATCGCCTTGTCCGGCAGGAAGCGGTCGGTGATGTAGCGGTCGCCGAGCTGGGCGGAGGCGATGATGGCCTCATCCGAGACCCGCACCCTGTGGTGCGCCTCGTAGCGGTCCCTGAGGCCGAAGAGGATCTGGACGGTCTCATCGACCGTCGGCTCGTCTACGAGCACGGGCTGGAAGCGCCGCTCGAGCGCCGGGTCCTTCTCCACGTGCTTGCGGTACTCGTCGAGCGTGGTCGCGCCGACCACCTGCAGCTCGCCCCTGGCGAGCGCCGGCTTGAGCATGTTGGAGGCGTTGACGGCGCCCTCCGCCCCGCCGGCCCCGACGATGGTGTGCAGCTCGTCGATGAACAGGATTACGTTCTTCTCCTCGGCCTGCAGCTCCTTGAGCATCTGCTGCATGCGCTCCTCGAAGTCCCCGCGGAAGCGGGTGCCGGCGACAAGTCCGCCGACGTCGAGCGCGAGCACGCGCTTGCCCTTGAGCGACTCCGGTATGTCCTCGGAGACGACCCTCTGGGCAAGCCCCTCGGCGATGGCCGTCTTGCCGACGCCCGCCTCGCCGATGAGCACGGGGTTGTTCTTGGTTCGCCGGGAGAGGATGCGCACGACGCGCGCTATCTCCTCGGCGCGCCCGATCACCGGGTCGAGCTCCCCGTCCCTGGCCGCCTGCGTGAGGTCGCGGCTTACCTGGTCCAGGGTCGGCGTGCTGCTGGGTGGGCCCTGCTGGCCACCGCCGCCGGCCGCGGCCCCAGGGTAGGCACCACCCTCAGGGCCCGCCTGGCCGCCCCGCTGCTGCATGAGGCGCAGGATCTCGCGCCGCAGCGACTCCGCGTCGCTGGCGCCGTGCTGCTGCAGGATGCGATACGCGTTGCCGTCACCCTCGCCGAGGAGACCCAGGAGCAGGTGCTCGCTGCCCACCTGCCCGCCACCCATCTGGTGGGCGGCGGTGAAGGAGAGCTGGAGCGCCCGCTTGGCGCTCGGGGTGAAGGTGTAGACCCGCTCCCCCGGGTCGTCCCGGAACTCCGTGAAGCGCGCGCGCATGCCCTCGACGTCTGCCCCCGCGCGCCTGAGGGCTTCCGTGGCCCCGTTGTCGCCGAGCACGATGCCGGCCAACAGGTGGTCGGTGCCGATGGCCGCCGCCTTCGTCGTGCCGGCCGACGCCTCCCGGGCCCGCATCACGGCCTGCTGGGCCTCCTGCGAGAGGGCCTCGAACGGGCTCGAAGGCCCCCCAGGTCCCCCGCCCTGCTGCTGCACGAGGTTGTTGAGCATCCCGAACGGGTCGACGCCGCCGGAGCGGCCCCCGATCATGCCGAGCTCCCTGGCGCACTGCGTGCACAGGTACGCCGAGGCCTGCTGCCCAGCCTGCTGCCGGAAGACCTGTACGCTCGCTGGTCGTACCCCGCAGTTCTCACATATCATCTGTCAGTATCCTCCTAGAATAAAAGCCCGTCACCCCGACCCCACGCCGGCGGGCCACGAAAATTGCAAATCTTAGTCTGCCAGGCTCATATTTTATTACCTCCGCGGGGCAGATCAAGGGTCGCGGAGGATGGTATTTGGTGCCAAGACGAACCTATAATCTCGGGCTCACGCGGGCGAGGGGAGGTTCTGTTGAGGGTTGCGATCTTGACCAGCGGGGGCGTTGCGCCCGGGATGAACGCGGCGGTACGGGCGGTGGCGCGGACGGCGTTTTTCTGGGGATGGGAGGTCTTCGCGGTCAGGGACGGGTACCGGGGGTTGTTGGAGGGCAGGATCTACCCGATGGACCGCCGCGGCGCAGGCGCTGGCCGACGGGGACTCGGGAGCCATGGTCGCGGTGATGGGCGAGAGCATAGGGCACGTCCAGCTGTCCGAGGTCGTCGGCAAAGAGCGGGAGCTCGATGCCGACCTGTACAGGATGGCCGAGATCCTCGCCTAATTGCCGGAGTAGGGCAGGCCGCTGAGGGTATATTGCCGTCACGGCTGTAAGGCTACCGAGGGAGAAGATTTGCAAGAGCGCGGACTGGTAGGGCTAGAGGCGCGCGCGGCAGACGGTACGGAGTTCGGGCGCATCTCGGAGGTCGTGGTGGACCAGGAGAGCGGCGAGATCACGCACGTCGTCGTGGAGCGAGACACGGAAGGCCCAGACCTGGAGAGGATCGAGGTCCCGATAACGGCCCTCTCCCTGGACCCGGAGGTGGACTTCGCCACCTTCAGCGCCGATCCTTCGGACGATGAGCCCGGCGACCACCTCGACGACGAGGTGGAGCCCCAAGGTTACGCGCCCTCGGAGTCCGACGTAGAAGACAGCGAGCACGATGGGCAGTTCGTCACCACGCCCACGGACCCGAACGAGGCCGCCGCCCTGGATCAGGAGTCCTCGACCGAGGCCGGCGGCTGGGAGGACGAGGACAGCACCACCGTCGATTCCGGCTATCCCCGCACCGACGTCTACATCGACCCGGACACCGGGGAGGAGAGGTTGGATCCCCTCCTAAAGGATAACGAGACCTTGGCCGACGACGTGGCGGACCTGCTCGACGGTACCAGCCTGAGCGTCCGCGCCGCCAAGGACGGCGTCGTCGAGTTGCGGGGTGCGATGCCCACACGGGAGGACCTCGGGGAGGCCGTCGCGGAGATCATGGGCCTCGACGAGGTCCGCGAGGTGGACACCACCGACGTAGACGTGGGCTAGGGCCGCCTCCCGGAACGACCGGGCCGTCGTCGAATTTCCGGAGCCAGGCCTCCTAGAGCCCCTCGTAGATCTCCGGCATCGTCAGCTTTCAGGTACTCCTCGACGGAGAGGGGCGC
Source organism: uncultured Rubrobacteraceae bacterium (assembly GCA_963769655.1). Classification (GTDB taxonomy): domain Bacteria; phylum Actinomycetota; class Rubrobacteria; order Rubrobacterales; family Rubrobacteraceae; genus CAVYMT01. Next base: position 213,297 of record CAVYMT010000013.1, read on the forward strand.
TTGGGGCACGGCGGACTGACTAGTTGCGTCCGGTAAAGCGTGACGCTCTATTCTATAGACTGCCCAGCACCTCCTGGACACCGACCCAGATGAAGGGCAGGATCGAAGCCGCCAGGAACAGGTTCGAGACTATCCCGTTGCGGTATTCGGGGTTTACCCGTCCGGAGTTGAGGAGCCACATAAGCGTGATCGCCAGGAAGGGCAGGAACAGGGCGCCCAGAGACGCGTAGATGATTACCAGCAGGATCGGCTCGTTGAAGGAGAGCAGGATCATGGGCGGGAAGGTGATCCAGACGAGGAACAACCGGAAGTATGGGCTCTTCTCCGAGAGGTACTCCTCGGCGTCCTCGTCGGGCACCTCGCGGGCGGTCCTCACCCAGTCGGCGAAGAGGTGGGCGCTTCCGTTCCAGGTACCGAGCATGGCGCCGGTGGCGACCGCCCAGAAGCCGATCAGGAAGAACCAGCGCACGGCCAAGCCGAACTGCTCCTGGATGGGGTTGGCCAGGGCCAGGAGACCCTCCTCGCTGTCGACGCTATTGCCCGTTCCGAAGAGCAGCTCCGACCCGATGATCAGCATAGAGATCATGAATAACGCCGTCAGGACGTAGGCGACCACCGCGTCGGTGCGCATCATCGGGATCCAGGTCGCGCGCCGCCATCCGCGCTCGCGCACCCAGTAGGTGTAGGAGGCGAGCGTGAAGGTCCCACCCACGCCTCCGATGATCGCCAGGGTGTTGCCGAGCCCGCCCTCGGGCACCCTCGGAACGAACCCTACGACGAGATCCGTCAGGGAGGGCGCCAGCAGGATCGCCAGCAGCACCACGGCCCCGAACTTCACGGCGGCGAACACCTTCATCACCCGCTCGAAGAGCGCGTAGCGGCCCACCCCCACAATCACGAAACCCGCCACCGCGTGCAGCGCGGCCCAGGCCCACAACGGCAGCGAATCTGGGAACATCGCGACCACCGCCAGGGCGGCCGTTGACGTCACGGCGGCACCGAAGACGAAGGTGACGATGAACAGGTAGATCACGAAGTACCAACTCGCCGCCCGGCCGAGCGACCGCCAGCCCTGCAAGATGGTCCGTCCCGTCGCCATGTACCAGCGGCCGACGCCTTCCGTCAGGAAATACTTCATGATGGCCCCGATAACGATGGCCCAGACCAGGACCATCCCGAAGTTCGTCCCGGCGACGAGCGAGGAGATCATGTCCCCGGCCCCCACGCCCGTGACCGCCACGACCACCCCAGGCCCTACGAGCGTGAGCCGTTTCCCTAGACCGCGCGGCGCCTCTTCTACGCCAGACCCTCCGGCGCTTGTACCGGTCGCATCGGCCATGTCTACCCCTTCCCCGCTCCCAGCCTCTGGATATCGGCATTACACACCACCCGCGATACGGGCACAACCGGGTCCGGCAGCGGTCCCCGCTTCAGACCCGCCGCACCAGCAAGGCGTTGCCGGCGAGGAGCAGAACGACCTCGGAGGCGGCCACGGAGAGAAAATTGAACAGATAGGGCAGCTCCGTAGCGACGGTGAGGACCACCGCGACCCCGGCGGCGGTGTAGAGGGCGTAGACGAGGGAGGCCAGGTAGGTCCCGAACGTCGTGCCGATGCGCCGGGCAATAAACCAGCACAAGAGCCCACCCGTCACGTCCACCAGCGGCATAAAGATCAGCTCCAGAGGGCCGGCGAAGGGCGAGAAGAAGTTGATGATGACGGTCCCCACCCCGAAGGCCGGGATGGTCGCAGGGTACTTTATGACGAGCGGTTTGAGTGCCTCCCCGATTCGGAACTGCACGGGCCCGAAGGCGAAGGGCGCGACCGCCAGGCTGAGCACCACGTACAGCGCACCCACCACACCGGCGACGGCCACCCGGTGGGCGGGGCTGTTGTCGAGCACGATCCTGCCCCTTACTGCGCGAGGGCGCAGCCATCCTTGCGCGGGTCGCTACCGCAGGCCCGGGCGCCGCTCTCGAGCAGGCGGACGAGCTGGGCACCGCCGGTTGGGACGGCGTAGTCGGGGCCGACCTCGACCCTGTGCCCGAGCTTCCGCAGCTTCTCTACCTCGTCCTCCGGCACGCGGCCCTCCACCAGCAAAGTCTCCTCGTGGTGGAAGTGGCGGGGGTGGTCGACGGCCCGCTGGGGGTCCATCCCGTGGTCGATGAGGTTGGAGAGGAGCTGGGCGTGGCCCTGGGGCTGCATCGGGCCTCCCATCACCCCGAACACCGCCCACAGGGCGCCCGTGGCGGAGCTGGTGGCGAGGCCTGGGATGATGGTGTGCATGGGTCGCTTGCCGGGGACGAGGGCGTTGGGGTGGTCCGGGTCGAGGCGGAAGGAGATGCCCCGGTTCTGCAAACATACACCGGTTCCCTCCGCCACCACGCCGCTGCCGAATTTCTTGAAGAGGCTGTTTATGAACGAGCAGCCGTTGCCGGCGGCGTCCACGGCGCACAGATACGTGGTGTCCTCGCCGAGCGCGGGCTCGAGGACGGGGCCCGAGGCCCGATCCAAGGATATGCGCTCGCGCAACCGGGCGGCGTAGTCCTTGGAGGTCAGGCGCGCCGTTGGAATCTCGGCGTGCCGCCAGAATTCCGGGTCGCCTATCTCGTCGTAGAGATCTTTGTAAGCTAGCTTCTTTGCCTCGGCCTCCAGGTGGATGCGCTCGGCCCCGACAGGGTCGAGCGCATCCAGGTCGAAGCCTTCGAAGATGTTGAGCATCTCGAGGGCCGCGATGCCCTGCCCCGGCGGGGGTATCTCGTGGACCCGTACGCCGCGATAGTCCGTGGAGATGGGCTCCACCCAGCTCGTCTCGTGGGCGGCAAGGTCCTCTTCGTCGAGGTAACCGCCCTCCTGCTGGACGGCGCGGGAGATGGACCGCGCGACGGGCCCGGTGTAGAAGGCGTCGGCCCCGCCTTCGGCGACCTCCGAGAGCGTTCCCGCCAGGTCGGCTTGCAAAAAGATCTCGCCGGGGGCCGGGGCCCGACCGTCCAGCAGGAGGGCCCTCGAGGCAACCTCGCTCTCGGACAGAAGGGCCGCGCCCTCCCCCCAGTAGCGGGCGACGACCTCGGCGACGGGGTGGCCCTCCTCGGCCAGCTCCCAGGCCGGCTCAAGCAGGCGCGCGAGCGGCAGGTTGCCCAAAGAGTTCGCCGCGTCCTCCCAGAGACGGACCGCGCCGGGTACGGTGACGGTAACGCCACCGGCCTGGGGCATCTCGGAGAGGCCCCGATCCCACAGCTTCTCGATCGCGACGTTCTTCGGGGCGCGGCCGGAACCGTCGGCGCCCAGGACCCGGGCCGTCTCGGCCTCGTAGAAAAGGAGAAAAGCATCGCCACCCATGCCGGTCTGCATCGGGGCGAGGACGGCCATCGCGGCGGCCATCGCGACGCACGCGTCGGCGGCGGTTCCTCCGGCGTCGAGGACGCGGATGCCAGCAATCGCCGCGCTCGGATGCTCGCAGGCGACAGCCCCCTTTGTCCCGTACACGGTGGAACGCCCGCCCGTATCCGGGCGCCGGTTCTCGGTCCTCGTCAATGCGCCCCCTCCCGGCCCTCTGCCGATCGCTGAAATCCGCCTTACAGTTTACAGAGTCCTACCAGGGGTATAGTGCGTTGGACAGCTATCAGAGGAGGCAGACCGTGGACGGCGGCAAAGGAATCTACGTCGGAGGGACGCTACTCTCCATCGTTCTCTCGCTAGCGCTGTACTTCTCGGGCAGGCGTGAGACGGCCATCTTCGTCGGCCTGTGGGCCCCGACCATCCTGAACCTGGGCCAGACCCTGCTCGAGGACGATTAAGTTTCCCTAGAAGGGTTACCGGCCTGGTAACCCCAGATAAGACTCACGTAGTTAGCGTCATCGGCCGGATTCGTCCGGCCGATGAGTTTTGTGCTCCCCGTCGAGCTCTCGATCGTCGGAGACGTGCGCTTCTTCTCCGATCCCTTCAGCGTTCGGGACCTTGCCGGAGAGGTAGAGTAGCCAGACGGCCGGAGGTCCGAGCAAGAAGATCACGTGGTAGCTCGCCAGGCGCCAGACGAGGACCGCGGCGGCGGCCCCCGCGGCCTGACCAGCGCCCACGCTGAGCCCCAGGGCCGCCTCCATGAACCCCGACCCGCCCGGTGTGGGGACCAGGTGCGAGACCGAGGGTAATGCCGCTGAGGACCGCTAGCGTCCGCAGGAACCCGGCGTCGACGCCGTAGAGCCCGAGCAGCAGCCAGAAGAGCGCGAAACCCGAGAACCAGCCTGAAGCCGTGAGCGCCTGCAACCCGAGCCAGTCGAGCGGGCCCATCCTTCTGAACGCTTCCATGCCGCGCTCGTAGTCGCCCGCGAAGCCTCGCAGCCGGGGCGCGAACCGATCCAGCGGCGGTCGTTGGGCCGCCGCGAGGACGATGCGCGTCACGAGGTGGGGGTAGCGGGTCAGGACAACGGCGGCCCCGAGGGCGAGGGCGGCGACGGCCAGGGCCCCGACCCCGGCAGATACCGGGAAAGCGAAGATCCCCGAGAGGACTAGATAGCCCAGGCTCAAGGGGACGGCCCAGGCGAAAAAGGCGGCGTCGAGGACGAAGACCTGCAGGGCAACCCCCACGCCCCGGCCCGCCGGTACCCCGAGGCGTCCGAGCGCCAGGGCCATCGTCGGGCCGACGCCCGCGTTGCTCGGCGTGACAGAGGCGGCGAACATGGAGACCAGGTGCACCAGCACCGCCGAGCGAAACGGAAGCGCGATGCGCTGCCGGCGGCACAGGAGCCAGATCCTCGCGGCGTCGGCGACGAACCACTCAACGACGAAGGCCGCCACGCAAAGGACCGCGACGGAGAGGCTAGGGTTCTCGGCTCGGTAGGTTTCGGGGCGGAAAATACCGTCCCCGGCCACCAGGTAGAGGCCCCCGATCCCTAGTCCCAGACCAACGACGAAGACGGCGACTCCTCGAACCCAGCGGCCGATCTCCGCCGCCCGGCTAGACAACGCCGGGCGAGGCGGCGTAGCGGGCGACGTGGTGCGCGAGCCGCTCTGTCTCGCTCTTCAGGTCGACCGCCCGGCACCGCCGGGCGACCTCCTCCAAAAGCTCCGGGTCCGAAGCATAGTGGCGGGCCCCCTCGATCACCTCCCCCGGTGTCCGCGCGTGGCGTCCCAGCCCGTTGCGCTCCACGAAGCCCAACACGCCGAGCTCGTTGAGGCCCGCGTAGCCCGTGATCAGCATCGGCCGCCCGACGGCGATCGCCTCGTAGACCGAGGCAGGGCCGGCCTTCCCCACGAACACGTCGCACGCCGCAAGGAACGTGGCGACGTCCTCGACGTAGCCCTCCACCCTGAGCCTGCCGGTCCGAAGCCCGTCCAGCCGCCCCTTCATAGCCACGTTCCTGCCGGTGATCACGACGACCTGAGGACGGAGATCCAGGTCGAGCAGGTCCCGGACCAGCCGGCGCGGATCCTTCGTGACGCCCTCGCCGCCGAAGGAGATCAAGAACGTCGGACGGTCCTCGAGGCCCAGGCGAGCCCGCGCCTCTTCCTTGCCCGGGGCCTCGAGGAAGGCCCGCCGAACGGGGTACCCGGCGACGGAGATCCTGGCGGCTGGCACGCCGAAGCGGACCAGGTTGGCCCGCGTCTCTTCGGAGGGGACCACGATGTCGTCGGAGGTCGGGTCGGCCCAGTAGGCCCCGACGTTGTGGGGCTCGGTGACGAAGGTAAGCAGGGGCGCGTTCAGCCCGTGGCGACGTCGGGCCTCGGAGAGTCCCGTGGTGAGGAGACCGTGGTTGGAGACGATCAGGCGCGGCGGCCTCTTGCCCAGGTCGCGGGCGGCCGCGCGGGCGAAGCCCCGAAGTAGGAGCCGCTGGCCCTGGATGGTGGCGCGAGGGGCGGCGTCCATCAGGCGCTGGCTGACGCGGGCGAGCACCGGGTATTTCAGCGCCACGCGCCAGGAGTCTTTGTGCCGGCGGTCGAGAGCGGCGACGGCGGCGGCCGTCGCGCCCACCTCTTTCATGTAGTCTGAGACGCGCGCGGTGAATCGGCCGGGGTAGAGCTTTTCGATGGCCTCCGCCATAGCCCACGCCGTCGCCACGTGCCCGCCGCCGGCGGCGATGGTGGCGAAGAGGATCTCGGGCCTCTCAACGCTCACGACGAATCCCCGCTAGATCCACCCGGCGCGCCGGTACCATCCGACGGCGCGCTGCAGGCCCTCGGGAAGCGACACCTTCGCGCGCCAGTCCAGCGCCTTCTCGGTACCCGAGACGTCGCAGGTCCAGGCGTGGACCGCGAGATCCCGGGCCCGCCGCGCGTCGAAGAACGGGACCGCACCGCGGAGATTCGCGGCCTTCTCACCCGCCTCACCCGCCAGCAGGAAGGCGGCCGCCGGGAGCCGGATGGCGCGCAGGGGACGCCCGAGCGCCGAACCGAGGGCGGCGGCGACGTCATTCCAGGAGTAGCGAACGGCCTCCGCCACGGGGAACGGCCCGAAGCCCACCGGCCTTACAGCTGCCGCCAGAGCAGCGCGGGCGGCGTCCTCGGCGTAGACGGGCTGCAGCCCGGACCGGCCGTCGGGTATTACCAGCCAGCCGGTTCGAGCCGCCAGCTTGAAGAGCGGCAGGAGGTCCCTGTCGCGCGGCCCGTAGACGGCGGCCGGGCGCAGCGCGACGGTCTCCATCCGGCCTCCGAAGCCGCGCAGCAGGGTCTCGGCCTCCAGCTTGCTCCGGCCGTAAGCGCTTGACGGACGGTCCACGCCCTCGGCGACGTCCGGCGCGTCCGGGCCGCGGGCGGCGAGGCTGCTGACGAGCACGAAGCGGCCCACCCCGGCGTCGGCCGCGGCAGCGGCGACGGTGCGCGTACCCTCGGCGTTGACAGTGCGATATTCGTCCTCCGATCTCGCGCGCGTGATCCCCGCCGCGTGTATCACCACGTCGACGTTTTGGACCGCTTCGATCGCGTCGGCTCGATCGCGGAGGTCCAGCCTGATGCGCTCGACCGGAAGCCCGTCGAGGTGTGCGGTGTCGCTGGTGGCACGGACGCCGCAGCGCACGTCGTAGCCGGCGTCGGCGAAGGCTTTGGCGAGGTGACCGCCGACAAACCCTGACGCGCCGGTGATCAAGGCACGCACCGGCTCTACAGCCCCTTCTCGTAGACGCGGTAGGTCTTGTAGTGGCGCGCGCCGCCGGCCTCTATGACGTGGTTCATCGCGCGGTTGTCCTCCAGCGTCCACGAGCATTCGCAGTGCTCGTAGCCCTTCTCGATGGCGCGGCCGTAGAGCTCGTGGATCATGGCGAGCTCCAGGCCCTTGTTGCGGTGCTCGGGGGCGACCCCGAGGATCGGGAGCCTCGCCCGATCGATGATCCTGCCCCGGTTCAGGAGGTGGAACACGCCGAAGGGCAAGAGCCGGCCATGCATCTTCTTGAAGACCTGGTTGGCGTCGGGGACGAGGATGGCAACCCCGGCCAGCTCGCCGTTCACCTCGGCGAGCGCGACGAGGTCGGGGTCGAGCAGGAACTTGAAGCTGCGGGCGAGGTCGTCGAACTCCGCCTCTGTGTACCGGACGAAGCCCCAGTTCTTCTCCCACGCGCGGTTGTAGAGGTCCCTGACCCTTTCTAGCTCCTGATCCCAGCGCTTCATGTCCACCGGACGCACCGTGATGTCGCCGCGCCGGCGCACCCTCCCGGCGATGCGCTCGAGCTTCTCCCACAGTGCCCAGTCCCGCCCGAAGGTCCAGGCGTAGAGGTCCTTGGCCTTACGGTAGCCGGCCCCCTCGACCCAGACGGGGTAGGCCGGCGGGTTGTACGGCATCATCAGGTAGGGGTCCTCGTCGAACCCGTCGACGAGAAGGCCCGCGCTGTGGTTCAGGGAAGGGTTGGCCGGCCCGCGCACGGCGCTGCGGCCGAGATCCCGCCCCCACCCCTCGACGCGGGCGAGGAGGGCTTGGGCCGCGGGAGCGTCATCCGCCTCGAAGAAGCCGAAGAAGATCAGGTCGTCGTCGTGGGTCCGATTGTGGTTGTCGTCGTCGATGGCGGCGACGCGCCCGACGATCCTGTCCTCCCTGTAAGCCAGGAAGAGGGAGAGCCGCGCGTGCTCGTAGAAGGGGTTCTTGCCCGGGTCGAAGAGTTGCTTCTCGAGCAGGAGCGGCGGCGGGACCCAGCGAGGGTATCCTCCGTACCTCACGTAGGGGTACGCGACGAAATCGTCGAGATCGCGGGACGAACCCACGGCCCGGACCCTGGTGCCGGTTTCCACCTTCGGGGGGGCCAAGCCTGGGTGTTCCCTAGCCGACGACGCCCAGGTGACGCCCGACGCCGGCGAAGGCCTCGAGCAGCCGTTCTAGCTGCTCCGGGGTGTGGTTGGCGTTCACGCTGGTGCGGATGATGCTCTGCCCGGCGGGGACGCCGGGGGGCAGGGCGGGGGTGGTGAAGACGCCGGCCTCCCACAGGCCCTTCCAGAAGAGCACCGTCAGCTCGTCCGGGCCGACGAGGACCGGCACGATCTGGCTCTCCGACCCCAGGGTGTCGAAGCCCAAAGACGAGAGCCCGCCCTTGAGATGGGCGACGTTCTCCCAGAGGCGTTCGCGGTGGCAGGGCTCGGAGGCCATGATCTCCATGGCCCTGAGCGCCGTTGCGACCTGCATGGCGGGGAGCGCCGCCGTGAAGATGAATGGCCTGGCGTGGTGCTTTATGTACTTGACGACGGTCGCCGGCCCGGCGACGAAGCCCCCCACGGAGGCGAACGACTTGGAGAAGGTCCCGACGACGAGGTCTATCTCGTCCTCCAGGCCGAAGTGCTCCGGGGTGCCGCGGCCCGTAGCGCCCATGACGCCGGTGGCGTGAGCGTCGTCGACCACCACGCGTGCCCCGTAGCGGCGGGCCAGCTCCACGATGCCAGGCAGGTCGGCCAGGTGACCGCTCATGGAGAAGACGCCGTCGGTCACGATCAGGCGTCCACCCGGCCTGCCGACGTCGCGGGCGAGGTTGCGCTCCAGGTCGTCCAGGTCGTTGTGCCGGTACTTGCGCAACGTGCCGAAGGAGAGCCGCGCTCCGTCGTAGAGGCTGGCGTGGTTCTCGCGGTCCAGGTAGAGGATGTCCCGGCGCCCGGAGAGCGCCGTCAAGACGGCCAGCATGCCCAGGAACCCCGTGGTGAAGGTCAGGGCGGACTCGGTCCGCAGGAAATCGGCCAGGCGTCCCTCCAACTCCTCGTGCAGGGAGAGGGTGCCGGTAAGGAAGCGGGATCCCGTGCAACTCGTCCCGTAGCGCCCAAACGTCGAGGCGGCGGCCTCTTCCAGCCGGGAATCCTGGGTCAGGCCCAGGTAGTCGTTGGAGCCCGTGATGATCATCTCGCGCCCGTTGACCACGACGGTACCGCCGTCCTGCGCGCTTATCGCCTTGAAGTAGGGGTAGACGCCGAGGGCCTCGGCCTCGTCCGCCCGGGTGAACGAATGGGCCTTCTCGAAGATGTCTTGGACGAGGGCCGTGTCCTCTGGCCCCTCCGACGGTCGCCCAAGGTTACCGTCGAGGTTCACGTCATTCGACAAGGTGGCCGTCCGCAACGTCCGACAAAGACCCTCCAGGAGATCCGGGAGCAACGCGCTGAACCGGAATTATATAGAACAACCCTCCTTGTAGAGCAAGGTTCGGACGGTCACGACCGGGAAGCTGCGGGGCGAAAGCTTTTCGGGGATCTGGCAGGGGTCGCTGGCAATCCGCGAGTGGCGGTAGGCTGGGTCCGCCGGGGGTGTATCCTGAGGCCGACCTGCCACCGTGTATGAAAGGGGGAGACCGTGCTCTCGACCATCGTCACCGGCGTTCTGGCGGTTCTGGTGGTTCTGTTAATTTCGATCGGCGGCCTCACGGTGGTGCAGCGCGTCGTTCCCGCTAGGATCCGTCAGGAGCACAACGATGTGGCCGGCTTCATCTACGCCGTCGTCGGCATCGTCTACGCCGTGCTGCTCGCGCTCGTGGTCATCGCCGTGTGGGAACAGCACGAGCGGGCCAGGGAGACCGTGAACCGCGAGGCCAACGAGTTGGCCGAGATCTTCTGGCTCGCCCACAGGCTCCCAGAACCCGACGGGCGCCAGCTACAGGACCTTTCCCAGTCTTACGCCGAGGTGCTGATCGAGGATGAGTGGGCCCTGATGGAACAGGGCCGCTCCAGCCCTCGTGCGTGGGCACTGCTGGACGAGATGCGCCTCATCATCCAGGATATGGAGGTTCGTACGCGGGCCGATCAGATAGTCTTCAGCGAAGGTCTGGGTAGGATTCACGAGTTGGCGGACGCCAGGAGGATGCGCCTGGAGGAGGCCAACGAGGGCATACCCTCCATCCTGTGGGTGGTCTTGGCCGTCGGGGGAGTTGTAACGGTGGGCTTCACGTACCTGTTCGGTCTGGATAGCACGTCGACGCACACGCTCATGGTGGCGGCGCTGGCGGTGGTGATCGGCCTGACGCTCTTTACCGTCTTTTCCCTGGAGTACCCCTTCTCCGGGGGCGCCTTGATCGGCCCGGAGGCGTTTCGAGGTGGTGCAGCAGAGGTTCGAGACGAGCGAGCTGAGCGACCTCCGTTAGAGTCGTACGCTGGGCGACAACCGCGCCGAAGGAGGCGCGGAGAGGTTGGAATGCGGTCTTGGGGGCCACCGGTCCCTCGAGCAGATGTATTTTCTCGACCCGTCTCACGCATTACACGGACACATGGTTGCGAACTACGACGATACGAACGGGGACCGCTTTGGGGGCTTGAGGCTGGTTCATACCGCGGATACCGCGGGCGACGGTGGACCTTCCCATCGTGTAGCCCGTGCCACCGGACACCGCAGCCCCTGGAGCATCACCAGACGCCTGGTGGTAGTCGCGGATCTGGAGGTTCTGCGCCAGAGCCTGACGATTACCCTGAGCGACAGGCTCGGCATGGAGGCGGAGAAGAGTTCCGGCCGGAGCGCCGAGCCCCACCTTCACGCTCCGGAAGGGCGCGGGCTCAGCATGGTCGTCGACCTCGCGAAGCGCGACGGCGACGGAACCCGGCGAGTCTCGGCGCTCCGCAGGGCCAACAGGCGCGCCGACATCCTGGTGCTGGTCGCCAGGTATGCGCACAACCGGGCATGCCTGCTGGAGGCGGGGGCGGACGAGGTTCTCGGCAAAGACGCGACGGTCGATGAGATCGTGCAAACCGTGAAAAGGATGGCGGTGAACGAGCTCTAGCCACGCTCGACAGCGTCCTCGGCAGCACCGCAAGCTCCTCTAAAGTCACTTCTCTCCCGGAAGAGCCGGATGCTTGCCGTGCGCCACGGATCGTGGCGTAAGAGCAGGCGTCTAGTCTCTGTCACGGAGGCGATCCGGCCACATCGGGATCCTGATGCAATATAATGTCGGACGGTATGAGGGTGATCTGGGGAACCGGCGCAAGGTCGCGTCGCTGGCTTACGGCGATGGCGGCGGCGTTCGTCCTGTCGGTAGGAACGCTGGTATTGTCCGGCGCCGTCGGCCACACGCAGACCGTTCCCGGCCCTGGCGTCCCCGGTGAATTCGAGCCGGACCAGGTCATCGTCAAGCTGGACCCCTCGACCGTACCCTGCGACAACGCCACCGCCATCATAGAGCTCCTCCAAGGCTCCCTCGGCTTCAATTTGACCCGTGTAGATTCTTTGGGTGAACCCGTTGACACTTTATTGTTGGGGCTCCCGGTGAGCTCGGATGTGCGGGGAGCCGTGGATCAGCTGCAAGACGTCGCTCCCCCATGCGTGCAATTCGTGGAGCCCAACTTTATAGCCGAGGCACCTGAAGGTGGAGGACGACGGCACTTCGCCCGAGCGGAGGACATCACGCCCAGTCCGCCGAACGACAACTACGCTTCTTCGGCGCTCCGCCTGCCGGCGGCACACAACATCCATCGGGGCGCGGGGGCACTGGTGGCCGTAGTCGACACTGGGGCACAGCTGGCGCATAGCAAGCTTAGGGACAACTTCCAGGGAATCGAGCACCGAAACTTCCTCGAAGAGGACCGTGGTCCTTCAGAGCGGGAGACGGGTCAGGACACCGACAGGGACCGCGCTCGAGATGACATGTACGGTCACGGAACGCACGTGGCGGGCATCGTGGAGCTCGCGGCGCCGCGGGCCGGGATCATGGTGATCCGGGTGCTCGACTCGGAGGGCTACGGCAACGTCTTCGACATCGCCGAGGGCGTCTCCTACGCCACGGACAATGGGGCCGACGCGATCAACCTCTCGCTGGGCACGCCGAACAGGTCCCTGCTGCTGCAGGCGACGATCGACGAGGCCATCTCCAGCGACACCGTCGTCGCGGCGGCCGCCGGCAACGCTAGTAGCGACAGGCCAGAATACCCGGCCGCCGGAGACGGCTCGGCAACCTCCACGGACGGCCTGGTGGCCGTATCCTCAGTGAACAAGCAGGGGCAGCGTTCTGGCTTCGCCAACTATGGTCCCTGGGTCGACATCGCCGCCCCTGGCAGCAATATCGGGAGCACCTACCCGCGCAATCAGTACGCGACGGCTAGCGGCACCTCGATGTCGACGCCCTTCGTCTCCGGCCAGGCGGCGCTCATCGGCAGGGTCAACACGGCGCTGAACCCGGCGGAGGTGGAGGCGACGATCCACCGCAGCGCGCGTCCGCTCGCCGCGACGACACCGCCCACACCTCTGGGCTGTGGTCACGCGGATGTCGGCCGTAGCCTTACCCGTTTGCAGCAAGGGGCCTGCCCGTAGGACAGCCGCCCGCCTCTCGGTGAGGGAGGCTCGGCGGGCCGGATCGTAGCGTAGATTTAGTGGCGTGAGCTTCGGATTTCGTGCTTCGGGCGCTTGCAACAGGCACGCTCACATTCTTATTTTCTCGCTGCTATACTCCTGGCTCGTCGGAGAGAGTCGACGGGGAAGAGCAGGTGAGAGGCGAGAGCGAAGTGGTATCTCGGGGGCCGTGTGTGTCCCTGATCGGGTTTTCGAAAGTGGTCCTGCGCGGGCAGTGCATCCGTGCCCAATAATGTTCGGAAGGGCATGCATGCGGCAGCCGAGACGGATCGGAGCCTGATCCGTGGTTGCCGCAAGGGTGATGTGGGCGCTTGGGAGCGTCTGCTCGACAGGTACGAGCCGCTCGTGTTCTCGGTCGCGCGGAGGTACGGCCTCTCCCGCGAGGACGCAGCCGACGTGACGCAACTGACGTTCACCATCCTGATCCAGAGCATCGACTCTTTGCCGGAGGACAGCAACCTCGGCGCGTGGCTCGCCACCGTCGCCCGCCGCCACACCTGGCGCCTGCTCGATCGCAACCGCCGTGAGGGCGCCGGGGACCGAGAGAGCCTCGACGTGGCGAACGTGCCGGCAGCCCGGGGTGGAGATCCTGATAGCGTGGAGCACTGGGAACTCTCCGAGTGGCTGAACCAGGGCCTATCGCTCGTCGGCAACCCGTGCCGGGACCTCCTGACCGCCCTCTACCTCGAACCCGAACAGCCCTCATACGCCGAGGTCGCCGAGCGTCTGGGCATGGCCGTCGGCAGCGTGGGTCCCACCCGGATCCGGTGCCTCAAACGTCTCAGGCAGATCATGGATGAGTGAGCAAGGTCCCTTCGAAAGCACGCGGACCTCGGACGGTATCTTTCGCCCGCGGACGAGGTTGTGTATTTTTTGTCTTGCCGGCAGGCATGCACAAAGTACAGGATGCAACCGGACCGTAAAGACGGAGAGCTAGTGCCGGACCCCGAGGACAGGATCGACTTCGCCCGGCTCGTCGGCTGGATGGAGGGCCGCCTCTCCGCGGAGGAGGCCAGGATCGTCGAGGAGCAGATAACAGCCGCGGACGACGCGACTCGCGCGGAGGCGGCCTGGCTGCGCAGGTTCGCCGACGCCGCCAGGGTCTCCGCCCCCCTCGAATCACCCCCTCCGGAGGTGAGGCGCACGCTCGTCTCCCGCTTCGAGGCCCACGCGGAGGGTCGGCGCGCATCCGGCTTTTTTCGGCGCGTCGCCGCGACGTTGTCGTTCGACAGCGGCTCGCGGCCGGCGGTAGGCGTGAGGGCCGGCACCCAGGAGCGGCGGAGACAACTCATCTTCTCCGTGGAGGCCTTCGACGTCGCCCTGAACCTGCGCCCGAGCGCCCAGGACGCAAAGTACCTCGACGTCGACGGTCAGGTGTTTCCCAGGGAGGAGACGGAGCTCGCCGGCATCGGTGTACAGCTGCTGAGGGACGGAGCCGAGCTCACCACGACCGTCACCGGGGATCTGGGCGGCTTCGTGTTCGAGCGCGTGCCGCCCGGCGACTACGAGTTGATCCTCAGCACCGAACGCTTCGAGACCTTGCTCTCGCCCCTCGAACTCCACGCGTAAGGACGCAAGGCGTGGCACCGGGCTCCGGCCGCGCGGTTACCTCAGATCTGGTAGACGAGCTGCTCGCCCTGCCGACGCGGGAGCAACAGGCGGCGTTTCTTCGCGCCAGGGGCCTGCTCGACGCCGGGGGCATGGACAGGCTTCTCGACTTCGCCGACGACCTGCTCGGTGAAGATCCCGGCCGCGCGCTGCGTCTCGCGGAGGCCTGCGCCGAGTTGGCGGGTGTCGCGGACGCGCCGGCCGCCACACCGCGCGCGAACTACGTCCGCGCCGGCGCGCACCATCTGAACGGCGAGTTCGACCAGGACCTCCGTTTCACGAACGAGGCCTACGGCGGGTACCTCGTCCTCGGAATGAACCTGGAGGCGCTGCGCACGCACGTCGGAAAGATGGCCGCGCTCATAAACCTGGGGCTCTACCAGGAGTCGCTGGACACCGGCCAGACGGTTCTCGACGCCCTGGCGGGCAGCGGCCAGCTCGAGGTGGCGCCTTCGCGTGAGCAAGCAGACCTGCTGATCGCTCTGGTGCGTCAGAACCAGGGCATCTGCTACGAGTACATGGGCCGCTACGAAGAGACGCTAGGCGTTTACGGCGCCGCTGAGGCCCGCTACCGGGCCCTGGGCATGACGGAGAAGCTGGGCGAGATCCTGGACAATCGAGGCGCCGTCCTCCTGCTACTTGGTCGTGGCAAGGAAGCCCTTGCGGCCCACGAGGCGGCCGCTGCGGTCTTCTCCGACGCCGCGCTTACGCACCCCCGCGCCAAAGCCATCCAGAACATCGGCGAGGCGAACCTGCGACTGGCCGACTACAGGCGCAGCCTCGAAGCCTTCGAGCAGGGAAGGCGGCTCTACGAATCCATCGGGGCCCTCGCTGACGAGAGCCTGCTCTTGCTCGACATGGCCAATGCTTACCTGGAACTCAACCTCTACTCGGAGGCGCTGGCGGCTTACGAGGAAGCCCACGGCATGTTGCGCGGCACCGGCATGGTCCACGACCGCGCGCGGGCGCTCTGGGGCATGGGCTCGACCTTCATCGTCCTGTCCCAACTCGACGAGGCCGAGAAGGCCCTGGCGGAGGCCGCGGAGTTGTTCGCCGCCGCCGACAACGCGCCGCTGCTCTCCGGCGTGATGCTCGAGCAGGCCTCCTGCCAGGCGGCCCTCGGCGATCGGGCGGCCGCCCAGACGACGGCCGAGGAGGCCCTGGCGCTCGTCTCCGACAAAGACCGGCCCCTGCAGCTCGTCTACGCCCACCTCGGTGTCGCGGACCTATTGTCCGACAACCTGGCAGCCGAGGAGCACCTGCAGGAGGCGCGTCGGTTGGCCGAGCGGCTGGCGCTGCCGCACCTGCGTTACCGATCCAACGAGCGGCTTGGAAGGTTGCGCCGGCTGCAGGGCCACCACGAGGAGGCCCGCGCGCTGCTCGAAGACGCGGTGAAGGAGATAGAGGGCCTGCGCGGGACCGTCGACCACGAGACGGCCCGCACGTTCTTTCTCAGGGACAAGACCGTCGCGTACGAAGAGCTGCTGAAGCTTCACCTGTCCGGGGAGATAGGCACCCCGAGAAGCGCGTTCGCTGTGGCCGAGCGCGCGAAGTCTCGCGCCCTGGTGGACTTACTGGCGGGCGTTACAAGCGGGCCGGTCGCGCCCCCAGACGATCCTCTGGAGCGGCGTGTTCAGGATCTGCGGTCGGATCTCAATGCGACCTACAGCCAATTGCTCGGGAACGTCGCGGGAGAGTCTGCGTCTCCCCTCCCCGACCTGCGGGGACGGGCCGTCGAGCTCGAGAAGGAGATCAGCAGGCTGCGCCTGCGCGCCTCAGCGACCTCGGATCCTTCGCTGCCAGCCTCGCCTTCAGACCCCAGGTACGACCTCCCCGAGGACGTGACGTTGCTGGCCTACCACGTCGTCGGGGACGAGATCGTGGCCTTCGTCAAGACGTATACCGATGTCCGGGTCGTTCGGGGCTGCGGTTCCATCTCCAAAGTGGCGCCGCTGCTGCGGCAACTCGAGGTGCAGTGGGATCGGATGGGCGCGGGCCAGGAGTTCGTGCGGCAGCATGCGGACCTTCTCGAGCGGCTGGCCAGGCAGGTGCTGGCCTCGCTCCACGACGAGTTGATCTCCCCGCTCGCGCCGCATCTGGACCAGGCCGCAGAACGGGGCGCCGGCCAGAACGGGGCGCCGCGCAAACTGGTCATCGTGCCCCACGGCCTGCTTCACCAGGTGCCGCTCCACGCCCTGTTCGATGGCGAGCGCTACCTACTGGAGCGGTTCGAGGTCTCCTACGCGCCCAGCGCGACGGCCTTTACCCTCTTCGAGGAGCGTGCCGCGAGAGATCCGAACCGGGCGCTGGCGATGAGCGTGGCAGATAGCTCGATACCCGCCGTTACCGACGAGGCCCGGGCGGTCGCCCGGCACTTCCCCAGCGCCGAGGTATTGGACGGCCAGCGGGCTACCCTGGACGCGCTACGCGCCGAGGTGTCAGGCTACGACGTCGTACACCTGGCGTGTCACGGCATGTTCCGCGCCGACAACCCGATGTTCTCCGCGCTCAAGCTGCACGACGGCTGGCTCATCGCCGCCGACGCGATGGCGTTGGATCTCCCGGGAGCCCTTGTCACCCTCAGCGCCTGCGAATCGGGACGTGGCGAGGTGATCGGGGGCGACGAGATCCTCGGGCTGCCGCGGGCTTTTCTCGGCGCCGGCGCCGCGACCCTGCTCGTGAGCCTGTGGCTCGTGCAGGACGAGACGACGGCGGAGCTTATGGAGGAATGGTACGGGCGGCTTCGTGGCGGCACCGGGAGGGCGGCTGCCCTGCGTGCCGCCCAGCTCGAGATCAAGGAACGGCACCCCCACCCCTACTACTGGGCACCCTTCGTACTGATCGGTCAGCGGTAGCGCGGATACCCGGTGGCCGGATGGTTGGGCGGCGATCGCTCAGGCGTCGCGGCCGTTGGCCCGTCGGCCGCAGTACTCGCTGAGCCCGCTCTCGCCTTCCTGCATGACGCTGTCGTGGCTATGACGGTACATCCGCTCGGCGGCGTAGCCCAGCAGGTTGAGAACTGGATTGGTGACGCGTACGTACCAGTTGAAGGTGACCCGCGTACCAGGTCCGTCCGCTACTTCTTCGAAGAGGGTCTCCAGTATCCCGGCGAGGTCGCCGATGACGAGCTCTCGCAGCCTGCGCTCGGGCTCGACGTCGGTGTAGAGGCAATGGATGCGGAAGGGCGGGGCGAGGCGCGCCACCGCCGGTGCCTGGTGCACCCTGAAGGAGACGGTGCTGCCAACCGAAAGCTCGTCGTCCGAACCGTCGTCCACCAGTTCCATGGAGGGCCACCACTCGCGCACCGCGCTTCGCGAGGTCAGGGCCTCATACACGGTGGGGAGTGGCGCGGGGATCAGCCACTCGGTTCTCCAGTCGTAGGTCTTCATCGTGCGGCCGCCGATCAGCAGCCCTACCCCGGCACCTAGGAGGCCCGCCGCCAACAGACGGCGGACGTTAGGATGCTTCGTCTCCATTCTGGATTCTCCTTTGGCTCTCGCCCTCGGGACAAAGAGTTTGGTTCGAGTCCATCCCCGAACGCCCCGCCGCGATGCTAGGTCCTGTGCCGATGTCGGCGCTGGGCCTCCGTCAACGTCCCGGGGACATAGAAGCGGTCGTAGAACTCCGGATCCAGGTGATGCGCCTGGTGCGCGAGCACCGTGCGGAAAGGGCCGCTGTTGGCCGGGAAACGCCCGTACCGCCCGTACACGTACTCGCAGTAGGCGATCGTGGCCGCAACGGCGCTGTCCGAGTAGCGTGGGATGCCAGCCTGGATCGCGGACCCGTCGCGCCAGCCCGTGGCGGCGCCCCCATCGCGGAACGCGCCCGTTCCCCGAGCGTACTTGCGGTCCACGAAGGCCAGCACCGCTTCTTCCATGTCCCGGTAATACGGCGGGCAGTAGGGTTTGATCAGGACCTCGCCATCCACTTCGAGTCCGACCGGGGTTGGAACGGGCAACTCCTTGCCCAGCGCCTTTAGCAACCTCTTGGTCACCGCCCCGGCGCCGATGGTGCGAGAGAAGGGGATCTCCTGCATGCGGAAGCCCAGAGCCTCGAACCACGCGTAGGGGTGCGCCGCGAAGTGCGGGAAACCGCCCAGGCCCAGTGCCTCGGTCATCAGCGCCAGGTTCTGCAAGATACCGCCCTGCTCCACGGCGGCGAACTCGTAGAGCCAGGTCTCCAGGAACCCGACCGTGGTCAGGCGGCCCTCTTTCGGATCGTCGCGCAGGTGGCCGCCCCTGGACCGCGCGAACTTCGCGATGCCAGCCGGCCTGAAACGGTTCCGCTCGTCAACCAGAAAGTAGCCAAAGTCCTCGCTGAACGCGGAGAGCAGGACGTTGATGTAGAAAGCCGAGAACTCGTTGACCGGCAGGAAATAGGTCGTGCCGGGCAGGTTGGCGGCCCACTTGTTGAACGGCATCACGAACGGCAGCTCTCGCGGCACGTCAGGGCGGCCGTCGGCGACACGAACGCGGCCCCTCTCGTATAGCCCTACGAGGTCACCCTCACGAGCGGCTCGAGCCAGCGCGCCGATCTCCGCGCGGGGGTAATCCTGGGGACGCTTCAGCATCCACGCCCCCCCGTCGTTGATCACGAACAGCGCCACGGCGTGCACCGCATCGCCGCTCGCCACCGTGCGGCCTACGAGGTTGATCATGATGTTCCCGCCGCCCGCCTCGCGCTCATCACCGCCGTCGTAGGGCAGCTCGGCCACGACGGGGCCGGTGATCCCGCACCCCGCGAAGGCCAGGGCGGCCTCCTCCTCGAGCGTCAACGGCTGCGGTGTGCTGTCGCTGTCGTAGGCGAGGGGACCACCGTTCAGGCTCATGCCGCGGCCGAAACGGCGCGAGCGGCGCTCGATCAGGGCCTCCATCAGCGGGTAATGGGCCGTCTTCTCGTCCTCGCGGCGGAATCCTGGCGACTCGCTGGGCTCCTTCGACGGTTCCATACCGTCCTCCTTCGTAGCCCCTCTTACCGCGCCTTCGGCGTGGGAAGCCAGCGTAACAGAGATAAGCCTCTGACGAGACCCGTAACCTTCGTCGGCATTAACGGCGCTCGTGGAAGCGAAGTTCGACAGCTGGAGCGCCAGTCTACGATCGGCGCAGCTCGCGAGGAGGACGTTCCCACCGCGAACCGCCCTAGAGCCGCCCGAACTCCCGGAGCAGGTCGCCCAGACGCAACCGCTTGACGATGGGACGCCCGTGAGGGCAAATCTCCCCGAACTCGGTCGCGGCCCACTCCCTGAGGAGCAGCCCCATCTCTTCCCAGGAGAGGTTCTCCCCGAACCTCGTCGAGCCCCTGCAGGCGAGCGCCTTCGCCAAGTCTTCACCGCCCGCCAGTGCCTCGATCGCCGCAATGAGAGCCGCCTCAGGGTCGGTCACAGGCTCCGGCGCGGCCAGTACCCTGACCGCGTCCGCCCCGAACGGCTCGAACGCGAAGCCCAGGGCCTCCAGCTCCGCCTCGAAGTTCCAGACCTCCGGGGAGAGATCTTCCGGCAAACGGACGACCGTCGGCGCCGGCAACTCGACCGGCGTGCCCCGCGGGTTCTTCGAGAGCCTCTCGTAGAGAATGCGCTCGTGCGCCCCATGCTGATCCAGGACGATCAGATCCTCCCCCTCCTGGGCGACTATGCACCGACCGGCGAACTGGCCTATGAGGAGGAGATCGGTGACGCCCAGATCCTCCTGCGCACCAACCTTTCCTTCGCGCTCGGGGGCCAGCGCCGCCCGAATGGTGCCGACCACCAGCGGGTAGGCCGAGCGCCCACCCCGCAACCTGACCGCGCTCTTGGCCGGGTGCACGTTGACGTCAACCTCGCCGGGCCCGAGCTCCAGGCGCAAGAACGCCGCCGGGTGGCGGCCCTTGGGGAGCAGGTCGGCGTAGGCCTTGGAGACCGCCGGGGCGAAAGAGTCCGTGTCCACGACCCGGCCGTTTACCGTCACGTGCAGGTACCGCCGGGTCGGGAAGCTGACCGAGATGGGGCTCACGAACCCCCACACGACCGGGTCCTCCAGGGGGATAAGGGTCCTGGCCAGCGAGAGGCCGTGGACCTGCGAGATCCGCTCGCGCAGGTCCGCGGCCGCCGGCAACGCCAGCACGGCGCGCCCGTCCGAGCGCAGGGAGAACCCCACGGCGGGGCGGCTCAAGGCCAGCGACTCGACGACGGTGGCGACGGCGTTGGTCTCCGCCCGCTCCGTTCCCAGAAAGCCCCGGCGCACCGGCAGGTTGAGGAACAGGTCCCGCACCTCGACGGTCGTCCCCGGAGGATGCGCCGCGGCCGACGTCTCCACGACCTCCCCACCAAAGACCCCGACGCGGGCACCGTGGGAGCCTCCGGCCTCGCGCGTGCCCGTGGTCAGCGTCAGGGAGGAGACGGCCCCTATGGCGTGCAGCGCTTCACCGCGGAAGCCCAGAGACTCGACCCGGGCAAGGTCGTCCGCGCTGCGGATCTTGCTGGTAGCGTGCCGCCCGACCGCCCTTCCGGCGTCCTCGGCCGACATCCCCGACCCATCGTCGCGGACCCGGATGAGCGAGACCCCGCCGCCCCCGATCTCCACCTCCACCCAGGTCGCTTCGGCATCGAGCGCGTTCTCGACGAGCTCCTTGACGGCGCTCGCCGGTCGCTCGACGACCTCCCCGGCGGCGATCCGGTGCGCCACCTCCGGCGCCAGCACGCGCACCGTCCCACCGGCCCCGGCATACCCTCCTGCCTCTTCCGCGACGGCGTCGGGCAGGACCCGGGGAAAGAGGCCCACGGCGCTAGCCCGCGAAGTCCTTGACGCCCTCGGACTCGAGGCGCGCGAGGATCTCGCCGGCCCGGTCCGTGACCCGGCGCGGCAGGCCGGCGAGGCGGGCGACGTGGACGCCGTAAGAGGAAGACTCTGCGCCCTCCTCTATCCGGTGCAGGAAGACGATCTCGCCCCCCACCTCCTCGACCGCCGCCTTCTGGTTGCGGCAGCCGGGCAAGAGCTCGACGAGGCGCGTGAGCTCGTGGTAGTGGGTGGCGAACAGGGTGAGGGACTGCACGTCGTCGTGCAGGTACTCGGCCATCGCCCACGCGAGGCTCATCCCGTCGTAGGTCGAGGTGCCCCGGCCAACCTCATCCAGGATGACGAGGCTACGCTCGGTGGCGCCGTTGAGGATGCTCGCGGCCTCGGTCATCTCGACCATGAAGGTCGACTCGCCGCTGGCGAGCCGGTCCTCCGCGCCG
The DNA here is from genome assembly GCA_963769655.1 of uncultured Rubrobacteraceae bacterium. Taxonomy (GTDB): domain Bacteria; phylum Actinomycetota; class Rubrobacteria; order Rubrobacterales; family Rubrobacteraceae; genus CAVYMT01. Next base: position 234,834 of record CAVYMT010000013.1, read on the forward strand.
ACCCGGGTAAAGATGCGGTCGACGACCCCAAGGGTCGCCTCCTCGGCCGGGACGTAGGAGCCGGTCTGGGCCAGGAGGGCTACGAGGGCGACCTGCCTGAGGTAGACGGACTTGCCGGCCATGTTCGGGCCGGTGATGATCTGGAGCCTGGAGTCGCCGTCCACCCGCGCGTCGTTGGGTACGAAAGGAGTGTCAGTGTTGTGCTCGACCACAGGATGCCGCCCGGCGACGATCTCTATCCCCCGATCCCCGGTTACCCGCGGGCGGCAGTAGCGCAGCTCCGTGGCGGCGGCGGCGAACGACGCGAGGACGTCGACGACTGCGACGGCCCGCGCCACCTTCTGCAGCTCGGGCGCGGCACCCTTCACGGCGGCCCTAATCTCCGAGAGGATCTGGCGCTCGAGGCGGTCGACCTCGTCCCGCGCCCCGAGCATCCTGGACTCGTGCTCCTTGAGCTCGACGGTGACGTAGCGGGCGTTGTGCTTAAGGGCCTTGCGGTGCTCGAAGCGATCGGGCACCAAGCTCGTCTCCTTACCCGCCACCTCGATAAAGTAGCCCTCGCCGTCGCGGTAGCCGACCTTGAGGGTCTTGAGCCCCGTCTTGAGGCGCTCCTCGGCCTCGAAGCGGGTGAGCCAGTCGTGGGCGCCGTCGCGGAACTCGCGGGCCTCGTCGAGCTCCCCCGAGTAGCCGGCGCGGATGATCTCCCCGGACTCCTCGCTGATGGCCGCCGCTATGAGCTCCCTTACGCCCGGCGGCTCCTCTGCCGCGGCCAGCGCTCGCCCGAGCAGGGACCCGGGTGCCGACACCGGCGCCAGGGCCTCTTTCAGGGGACCCAAGGCCCCGAGTGCGCCGCCCAGGGAGAGCAGGTCGTTGGGCGAGGCGGAGAGCCGGACTATCCTGGTGGCGATGCGCTCGATGTCCGGGATGCGGGAGAGCAGCTCCCGAGCCTCCTCGCGCAGCATGTAATCCGCGGCCAGCGCGTCGACGGCCTCGAGGCGCTGGTTCACGCGCTCGGCCTCGAGCAGCGGGCGCTCAAGCCAGCGCCGCAGGGCGCGTTGCCCCATCGGGGTGCGGGTACGGTCCACCGTCGAGATCAGGTCGTCCAGCCCCAGGTTGCGCCGCGTGGCGGCGTCCAGGACCATCCCCGAACCGGGATCGTAGGGCCGGAAAGAGACCACCTGCTCCGGCGCGCTCCCGCCCCGTAAAGACGCGAGGTATTGGATCAGGGCCCCCGCCGCCCCGACGAGCGTCGGCCTGCCGTCTAGCCCGAACCCCTTGAGCGACGAGACCCCGAAGTGCTTCTTCAAGGTCCGATCGCCGGCGGAGGGCTCGAAGGTCCAGCGCGGTACCGGGCTGAGGGCGGCCCTGACCCTGGGCAGATTCTCTGCCATCGCCCGCTCGGGGACCACAAGCTCCCTCGGCGCCCAGCGCTCGAGCTCGGCGGCCAAGTCCTCCTCGGCAACCTCCGTCCCGGTGAACTCGCCGGTCGAAGCCTCGACGACCGCTATGCCAGCGACGCCGTCGCGGGCCACGACGGCGGCCAGGTAGTTCGCCTCCCCCGACGAGAGGACGTTGTCCTCGATCACGGTCCCGGGCGTGAGTATCCTGGTGATCTCCCGCGTGAACTGCTTGGGCTTGACCGGGTGTGGCCGCTGCTCCGCCACCGCAACAGAGTGGCCCTGCCGCAATAAGGTAGCCAGATGCTCCTGCAACGCATGGTTAGGGACGCCAGCCAACGGCACCCGCCCCCCGTCGTAGCCCGCGGCCTCCCGGCTCGTCAGCCGGATCGATAACGCCTGCGAGATCTTCTTCGCGTCCTCCTCGAACGTCTCGAAAAAGGTCCCGACCTGGTAGAAGAGTATCGTTCCCGAAGGAAGCTGCGCCTTGAGCTCCGCGTAACGTCCAAGCATGCGGCTATTCTACGGCCCAACCCCGCCCCCGTCAGCCCCGAACTCGCCGCCGCGAACAACCCCGAACCAGCCCCACAGAAATATTAGAGCAATTACTCTTGACAACCCCGGAGGAGGTGCTCTACAATTCCTATTAGAGTAAAAACTCTAAGAAGGGGTTGGGTTGGGCAAGAGGGGCACGAAGGACCGGGTGGTATGGGCGGCGGTGCGGTTGTTCAACGAGGGGGGGACGGCGGCGGTCTCGACGAACCACATAGCGCAGGAGGCGGGGATCAGCCCTGGCAACCTCTACTACCACTACCGCAACAAGGAGGAGATAATCCGGGCGATCTACGGGCGCATGATGGCTTCTTGGGAGGCGACCTTCGAGCTGCCGCAGGACCGTGCGCCGACCTTGACCGACCTGCGCGTGATCCTGGAAGAGACCTTCTCGGTGCTCTGGGAGTATCGCTTCTTCTACCGGGAGTTCGTTGCGTTGATGCGTCGTGACCCCGAGCTGGGGCGGCGCTACCGGGAAGTGCGCGAGCGCGGGCTGGCCAACACCGAGTTCCTTCTCAAGAGCTTCGTCGCAGGTGGGGTTCTGCAAGTCCCTGAAGACCCATCTGCGGTGTCCAGGCTGGCGAAGATGTTCTGGTTGATCGCCGAATTCTGGCTGCCTTTCGCGGAGATGGGTGAGGAGAGGGTCGAGTTTGACCGATTGCAGGAAGGCGTCGACCTGATGATGCAGGTCCTGCGGCCTTACATGACGGAAGAAACATTCGCCGAGCTCGGCTCGGGAAGACAAGAGGCCCCTAAAGGAGGAGACGAGTCATGAACGACGTGCGCTTGCGTAGAGTAACGGGGATCTTGCTCATACTGACGCCCGTCGCCTTCAACGTGTTCTTCACCCTGTTGTCGGTGACCTTCGGGTACCCGGACGTCCTGCGCGAACCCGCAGGCTACGTCCTTCGCAGTTTCGATGCGGGCGGCGGCGGACTCGTCGCGATCTGGTACGGGTTCATGCTCACCGCGGTGCTCTTTGTGCCGCTGGCCGTTCTCGTCCACAGGGTCCTGGCCGGCCCGGGCGCGCCCTTCTACCTTGGGGTCGCCACCGCCTTCGGCGTCGTAGCGGGGGTCGTGCAGTTCCTCGGCCTGATCCGTTGGCCCATACTCGTACCGTACCTCGCCGACGTTTACCTGGACCCCGGCTCGAGCGAGGCAACCCGGGACTCGGTCGAGGTCGTCTTCGGGGCGTTCAACCAGTACTCGGGCGTCGCGGTGGGCGAGAACCTCGGCTACATGTTCACCGGGTTGTGGACCGCGCTGGTGTCGCTGGCCATGATGGGGTCGCCGCTGTTCGGCAGGTGGCTGGGATGGACGGGGCTGGTCGCGGCGGCGGGCATCTTCGTCGGCATCCTGGAGCCGGCCGGATTCGAAGCGGCCGCGGACATCGTGGTGGTCGGGTACATTTTGTGGTCGCTCTGGCTCGCCGCGGCCGGGATCTTCCTTCTCAGGCGTCTCCGAAGCCCGAGCGTCGTAAGGCAGGAGCGGCCAGAGCAGCCGGCGGCTCCGGGCGCGATCGAGGGAGGAGGGCGATGAGCCGGCGGCGGTTCTTTGTCCTCTGGATGCTCACCTTCCTGGGTTTCCCGCTCGGCGGAACCCTGGCGCTCCTGGTCGTGGGTTCCGTCGAGGGGCCGGTTGACGGTGCTGTGGGCGGCGCCCTGGCGGGCGCGGTCCTGGGCGCGGCCCAGTGGCTCGTGCTCCGCGGACGCCTCGCGGTAGGTCCGCTGTGGATCCTCGCCACCGCCCTCGCGCTGGGGCTGGGCGACGCCGCGGGCGCGGCGTTGACCGGCGCGGGCACACGGATCGGGGACCTGCTCGTCACCGGCCTGGCCGCCGGCATCGCCGTGGGGTTGTCGCAGTGGACGCTCTTGCGAGGACGCGTCCGCGGGGCGGTGCTGTGGCCGGTCGTCGTGGCGGTAGCGTGGCCCCTGGGTTGGACGGTGACCTGGGCGATCGGCGTGGACGTCGAGCGCGGCTACGCGGTGTTCGGGTCGGGCGGAGCTCTGGTGTTCGCAGCGATCACGGGCGTGGCGATGCTGCGGCTATTGGACAGCCAGACCCGCGAGACGGCAGGAGCGACGAACGGACCATCGGGAGGAAATCCGAGATGACCGACAACAACGAGAACAAAGAGCGGCACGTCGTCTTCGGCACCGGCCCGGTGGGGCTGGCGGTGGCGGACGAACTGGTGAAGAAGGGCAAGCGCGTGCGCGTGATCAACCGCAGCGGCCAGGCGCAGGTCGGGGCGGAGGTCGAGGTGGTGGGGGGCGACGCGCGGGACCCGAACTTCACCCGCGAGGCCAGCGCCGGGGCTGCGGTCGTCTACAACGCGCTCAACCCGCCCTACGACAAGTGGCCCGAGTTGTTTCCGCCCATGCAGGAAGCGGTGATCGAGGGCGCTGCCGCGGCGGACGCTAGGCTCGTGGCCATGGAGAACGTCTACATGTACGGACCGACGGGGGGGAGACCGCTGACCGAGGACCTACCCTATGCGGCCACGACGCGCAAGGGCGCCGTCCGCGCCCGTATGTCGGAGGAACTGTTCGCGGCCCACGAGGCCGGCAGGGTGCGGGCGACGGCGGGCCGGGCCTCCGACTTTTTCGGGCCGCGCGTGCTCCAGTCGGCGGCGGGCGAGATCGTCTTCGGGAAGGCGGTTGCGGGCAAGGCCGCCCAGGTTGTCGGCGATCCCGACCTGCCGCATACCTACACTTACATGCCCGACATAGGCCGCGGGCTGGTCGTCCTCGGAGAGCGGGACGAAGCGCTGGGAAAGGCCTGGCACCTGCCGGGCCCGGAGACGGTATCGACGCGCCGGTTCGTCGAGATGATCTTCGAGGAGGCCGGCGGGCCCGCAAAGATCCAGCGGGCGCCGCGCATCTTGCTGCGGGCTCTGGGGCTCTTCAACCCGGCCGTCCGCGAGACCGTCGAGATGCTCTACGAGTTCGAGGAACCGTTCGTCGTGGACCACACGAGGTTCGCGCGGGCCTTCGGCGACCACGCCACCCCGCTCCGGGAGGCCATCCGCGACACGGTCGCGTGGTACCGTCAGCATCCGCCCAATGGATAGGTTCCTTTCACGGCCTGGCGGCGATGCTCGGATAGAATCGTGGGTGTCGTGCTACCGGCCATGCGGAGGCGGCTAGTGCTCAAGATAGGAGACTTCTCGCAGCTTGGGCAGGTGTCGGTGCGGACGCTGCACCACTACGACGAGCGCGGGCTGCTCAAGCCCGCCGAGATAGACGACTGGACCGGCTACCGCTTCTACTCCGTGGGGCAATTGCCGCGCCTCAACCGCATCCTGGCGCTCAAGGACCTAGGGTTCTCCCTGGGCCAGATCTCGCGCCTCGTGAGCGACGACGTGCCCGCCGAACAGTTGCGCGGGATGCTGACCTTGAAGCAGGCGGAGATAGAGCGCCAGCTCACAGAGACCAGCACGCGCCTGATGCGCGTCGAGGCTCGCCTTCGGCAGATCGAAGGCGAAGGCAAGCCTTCTCCTTACGAGGTGGTGCTCAAGAAAGCCGCCCCGCAGACCGTCGTCTCAGCAAGGGCGGTCGTGCCGACGATGGCCGACGCGGCGCGATGCCGCTGCGATCTCTACGAGGCGGTTTACGGCTGGCTGGCGGAGAACGGCGAAGAGCCGGCCGGCCCCGAGCTCGCCCTCTACCACAACGGCGAGTACGTCGAGGAGAACATGGACATGGAAGCGGCGCTCCCACTGGCCGGGGGCCGCGCCGCACAGGAGAACGGGATCAGGGTCCACCGGCTCCCCGCGGTCCCGCAGCTGGCAAGCGCGACGTTCGAGGGCAGGGACATCTGGGACATACCGGGGGCGGTCGCCGCGCTGTTCGCGTGGGTTGGGGAGAACGGCTACGCCTCGGCCGGCCCCATGCGCGAGGTGCACCACTTTGGCCGTGAACTCGACCACGAGGACCACGACACCTTCGTCATAGAGGTGCAGCTTCCCATCGAAGGGAGCGATGAGGCCGACGCCAGAAAGTGGGTACACAACACATGAGCGAAGGCAGGAGAGGTAGGGTAGGCGTCGGCGACGCGGCACCCGATTTCGCGCTCCCCTCGCAGTCGGGGGAGACGGTGAGGCTGGGGGACCTGCTAGGAGAGAGGGCGGTGGTGCTCTATTTCTACCCCAGAGACGACACCCCAGGCTGCACGGCCGAGGCTTGCTCGTTCAGGGACGGCTACGAAGCGTTCGAGGAGGCCGGCGCGGAGGTGGTGGGGGTCAGCTCCGACTCGCCGGAGTCCCACGGGCGCTTCGCCTCCCAGAATCGGCTTCCCTTCGTCCTCCTTAGCGACGGCGGCGGACAGGTAAGGAAGCTCTACGGTGTGCCCTCGACGCTGGGAATCCTGCCTGGCAGGGTCACCTACGTAATCGACAAGCGGGGCGTGGTCCGACACGTCTTCTCCTCGCAATTCGGCGCGACAAAGCACGTCGTCGAAGCCCTCGACGTCGTGAGGTCCCTCAACGCGGAGCCCTCCGGCTAGCAGCTACCCCCGGCGCCGAAGCGTCTTCACCCGCAGTTTTGCGGTTTCCCCGTTTTCCGCCTTGACCCTCACGCAACGTCAGGGTCCACCATCTTCTCCAGACGGTCGTAAACGCGTCCGAAAGGAGCCCGAGATGGAGAAGGCGGACAGAACGTTCCTCACCCTCACGGCCTTGCTGCTCGTCCTGGAGTTCGTCCTGCTGACGGCGACCATCGTGGTGCTTGGCGCCGCGATAGGCTGGCCGGCGAGCCTGGATGAGCCCGCCGGCGTCAACCTGCCACTCATCACCGAGGAGCGCGGGGCGGTGATCCTCGGCTACGGCAGCTACCTTCTGTACTCGATCCTGATCCTTCCCCTCGCGCTGCTGCTCTACCGGGCGCTCGGCGACCGTGACGGATCATCACCTTCGACCCTCCTCGCCATCGCCGCCGGTTTCGGCGTGGCCTCCGCACTGGCCCGCTCGCTCGGGATCCTCCGCTGGCTCGTCTTGATGCCGGTACTGGCCGAGCTCTACCTCGAACCGGGGACGGGTGCGGCGACGCGGCGGACGATCTCGGTGCTCTACGAAGCGTTCAACGCCTACGCCGGCGGGGTCGGTGAGATCCTCGGCGTGCAGCTCTTCGGCGGTCTCCTGTTCGGGCTAATCTCCGTCGCGCTCGTGCGCTCGGGGCGGTTCCCGTCCTGGATCGGGTACGCCGGCATCGTCGTCTCCGTCCTGCTGATGGCCGGCCTGGTCGAGCTCCTTGGCGTGGACCCCGGACCCCTGTTGATCGTCAACGTCACAGCGCTCCAGCTCTGGATGCTGGCCCTCGCGGCGGTACTGCTCCGGGCGGGGCGGGCGTGAGGAGACCGGCTGTGGAGATCGCAGAGGTGGTGTGACCGTGGCCTACGCGGGCAAGGAGATAGAGAGTCCGACCACGCGCCTGATCTTTGGTCAGACCGCGGCGGACACAAACGGCGAGCTGCTCAGGTTCGAGCAGTTCGTGAAGGGCGGCGCTCCGGAAGTGCCGGAGCACCTCCACCCTCGTCAGGAGGAGCGCTTCGCGGTCGTCTCGGGCACGATGGGAGCCAGGGCTGATGGACGGGAGCGGATCCTCGGGCCGGGCGAAGAGATCGTGATCCCACCCGGCACGCCGCACACGTTCTGGAACGCCGGCGAGGGGACTTTGCACCACACCGTGGAGCTCAGGCCAGCCCTCGACATGGAGACCTTTTTCGAGACCGTCTTCGGCTTGCAGCGCGACGGTAAGTTCCCCGTCGAGGGCGAGAAGAGGCCGCCGAACCTGTTTCAGGGAGCCCTGATCGTGACGGGGTACGAGAACTACCTCGCGAGACCGCCCGTCCCCATCCAGAAGGCGCTCTTCCCACCGCTGGCGTTCATCGGTCGCCTGCTCGGCTACAGGGCCAGCTACCCCAGGTACAGCGATGATATGCGCCCACGGGGAACCGGCTATGAGCGAAGGGCGGAGGATCGTCGCGACCAGGCCTTCGGATCCTCTGGGATCGCACCGTGCGATGGAGATGGCGGCCCGCGCCGTCGCCCGGGTCCGGAGAGCGTTGCGCGGTTTGCTCCAGATCACCCCGATGCGTCTGTACGCGGGTCCGGAAAACGGTTAGCCTACGCCCGTGGAGAGAAAAGGCGTCCCGACCCCCGTGATCCTGGACGTCGACCCCGGCCACGACGACGCCGTGGCGATGATGATGGCCTGCGGCGCCCCGGAGCTGGACGTGATCGCCGTGACCACGGTGGCCGGCAACGTCCCGCTCGAGAAGACCACCCGCAACGCGCTGCGCGTCCTGTCCCTCATAGGGCGCGAGGACGTGCCCGTGGCGGCCGGCGCCGCCGCACCGCTCGAACGCGACCTTCAAACCTCCGAGGCCATCCACGGCGAGAGCGGGCTGGACGGGCCCGAGATCCCGGAGGCCGGCTTCGCACCCGATCCCCGCGAGGCGACGACGCTCATGGCCGACGCCGTGGAGGCCGCGCCAGGGCCCGTGACCCTTATCCCCCTCGGACCTCTGACGAACGTCGCGATGTTTCTGCGCCAACGCCCGGACCTCAAAGACCGCATCTCGCTGGTCTCCCTCATGGGCGGCAGCATCGGCCTGGGCAACACGACGCCGGCCGCGGAGTTCAACATCTACGTCGACCCCGAGGCCGCGCGCGAGGTCTTCGCTTCGGGCCTCCCCATAGTCATGAGCGGCCTGGACGTAACCCACCTGGCGGGCGCCGGCCCCGAGCGACGGCGGCGGCTGCGCGAGCTGGGCCGCGTGGGCGCCATCGTCGCCGAGCTCATGGAGTACTTCGCCGCCTCCTACAGAAACGTCTTCGACTTCGACGCCCCGCCGCTGCACGACCCGGTCGCGGTAGCCGCCGTGATCGAGCCACACCTCCTGAAAACCAGGCCCATGCACGTGGCCGTCGAGTGCGAGAGCGAGCTGACCCGCGGCGAGACCGTCTGCGATGTCTACGGCATGACCGGTAACCCGCCCAACACCAGCGTCGCCGTCGAACTCGACACGGAGAGACTCTTCGAGTTGCTGTACCGATCGCTAGCGCGGCTCCCTGCGGTCGCCAGCTAGTCAGCCCGCTCCGGCCTTCGGCCTCCGCTTTCAGCACGCTTAGTCCGGCTGCGCCGGCCTCGCTCTCAGCACGCCGCCTTGCAGGCGGCTTTCAGCCAACCGCAAGGGCGTGCGAGATCCGTGGCGTCCCCGCGTCTTGCGACCGTCTCCTCGGGCGCGTCAGGGTGCGACCCTAGCGGTAGGAGCTGACGGCTGAAAGCGAGGGCCTCGAAAAGGCCCGAAGCGTGCTGAAAGGCCCCGGAGGGGCCGTGCTGACAGCGGAGCCCTGGAAGGGCGCAGCGTGCGGTGAGGCTTGCGCCTCACCTCCTCGCTTGGCGCAGGGAGCGGACCACGAAGCCGTGGACGTCGGCGAAGGCCAGGGCGTTCTCCAGGTTCAGGTTCAGTTCGGCGTGATCCAGGGCCTCCGTCGCGGTCACGCGGTGGTGGGGCGCTATCTTGGCGACGGCGTACGATTCGGAGATCGGGAAGTACTTGTCCTGGGGGCTCGATATCAGCTCTATGGGGGCTTCGAGGCGCCCGTCCCCGGCGAGGGGTGAGATCTTCTCCAGGTCCGAAAGCATGTCGTCTGGAAGCGCCGCGTAGAGCTCTTCGAAGCGTTCGGGATCCCGATTGGAGAGCAGGTCGGCCACGCTCTCCGCGCACGGGCAGGGGTCGCAGCGTCCGTCTTCGCAGAAGCCCACCAGCGGCTCGGGATCCGACCAGTCCACCTTCCCAAGCTCCGCGAGGAGCACGTCCCTGTCCTTCTCGTCCGGCAGCGTGGCTATCAGGGAGCGGAGGATGTAGTTTGAGAGGAAAGGGTCGACCTCGTAGGGGACCGGCTCGCCGTCCTTGCTGTAGTGGCCCGTGGTAGCCAGGTTGACGACGGTCTTTATGTCCGCGTAGGGCGCCACGTCGGCCACCACCGTCACACGGTCTCGCAGGCTAGGGTCCTCGGCCGCCAAGAGCGCCAGCGTTGCCCCGGCCGAGGCTCCGATAAGGCCTACCCGACCACCCTGCGCATCCGGACGCTCCGCCACGGACAGGGCCACCTGCACGGTCTCGTCGGCGGCCCTGGGGGAGATCTCACCGCGCCTCAAACCCGGCAGGTCGGGCACGACGACGAGGTAGCCGGCCCGGGCGAGCCCCTCCGCCAGCCTGCGGACCTGCGGCAGCTCCCGCCCCTCGGAGACGAAGCCGTTGACGAAGAACAGGGCCGGCCACGGCCCTTCCCCGCCGGGATGCGCGACCAGGGTCGGGTTCCCCGCGACCGAGACGTCCGTAAGGCGCGGCTCGCCGGTCGCGGCCTCGACGGCCGAGGTGACCACCGGCGCCTCGAGCGCCGTCGAGATCACGACCGCCGCGCGGGCGTGGGCGTCGATCCAGGACCAGTTGAACGCCACCAGGGAGAGCCCCACCGTCAGGAGGGAGATAATTAGCAGGGGCCGAAACCTCCTGCGCGCCCTCCCCGGCGTCCGATACGTTGAACTCCTGGACCGCAAACGACCCTCCCAAAAAACACCTTGCGTCACACCAGCCCGCCAGAAAACGCCACGAGTCCCCTCTTACCCGATTTTAGCGTCCCTTCCACAATATTTCGCCGGGTGGCGCAAAACGCCTGTCAAAGATCGCCAGGGCTCCGGTATCAATCGGCTGCGACCCTACCCGTCGGCGGTGACTAGGGCGATCGCGAAGCCGTCGTGTCCCTTGCTGCCGACGGTCTGGATCGCCGTGGCGCTCACGCGGGGCTCGGCGGCGAGCATCTCGAAGAAGCGGCGCAGGCCTTGGACCGTGGGATCTGCGCTGTCGGCCTCGACCACCGTGCCGTCGCGCACCACGTTGTCGCCGACGATGAGGGTGCCGCGTCGGGAGAGCTCGAGGGCGCGGGTTAGATACTCCGGGTTGTTCGGCTTGTCGGCGTCCAAGAAGATCAGGTCGAACGGACCCTCGCCCACCTCGACCATGGCCGCGAGCAGCGCCCTCCCGTCCCCGACGCGGACCTCGACCTTCTCCGACAGGCCGGCCCCCGTCAGGTTCGCGCGGGCCACCTCCGCGTGGTGCTCGTCGACCTCCAGCGTGACCAGACGCCCGACGTCGGGCAGCGCCCGGGCCAGCCAGATCGTGCTGTAGCCGCCGAGCGTCCCGATCTCCAGTATGGAGCGCGCCCCCGCGAGTTGCGCCAGAAGCTGCAGCAGCCTGCCCTGGTTCGCCGCGACGTCGTGCTGCGGCAGGCCGGCGGCGGCGTTGGACCGTAGCGCCGCCTCGAGCGCGGGATCCGAGGGCACGAGCAGGTCGGCGACGTAGCGATCCACCGCGGTCCATCTCTCTTGCGTCACGGAACCTCACTCGGTAAGGCTATGTCGGGACCCGGGTGCGTCTGTCCTAAACCCGACGCCCGGTAGACCTCCAGCAGGCTTCCGAGGTCCCCTGGGCGGATCTCCCGGATCCTCACGCTCCCTCCGCGGGCGGACGGAGGCAGGGGCTCGTGTCCGCGCATCGGCAGTGCGGTCCTTCGGTCTGACGCTTGCGCCCGGTTCGCGCTCACCTACACGAGCCTCTCCGACGCGCGAGCGCGCAGGTTCTCCTCGGCGAGGCCGAACGAGAGCGTCATGCCCGCCCCGCCCACCCCATTTACCACCGTCACGCCCGGCTCCGGGTCGACCACGAGCTCGGACCCGTCCCCCAGGTACGCGTAGACCCCCTGCCAGCGCTCCGAGATCCCGGGGTTCGGGACGTCGGCGAAGGTTCGGAGGTAGCCCAGGATCTCACGGTCAATCCCCTCGCTCCCGAACGGACCGAGGGTGCGCCCGTACTCGTGGCTGTCGCCGATGGTCAGCTCGCCCGCCGCCGTCTGCGAGAGGAGGACGTGGATGCCGTTGTCGAGGTGGAACGGTCGTTCCTCCTCGAGGCGTTGCCGCAGCGGCCCGATGCCCGCGCAGTGCTCGAAGGCGCCGTAATGCAGGAGGGTGAGCCCGGAGCAGAGGGCCGGCCCGAGTTGCCAGCCCCGCGGCTGCGGGATGGTGCGTAGCATCTGAAGCTTGCAGCGCGTGATGCCGCTCTCGGCGAAGACCTCCGGGTAGAGCGACGCGAAATCGTCGCCGCCGCAGACGAAGATCCTTGCGGCCCGCCAGTTCCCGGCGGTCGTCTCGACGACCGGCGCAGCGATGCCGCGGACCGCCGTCCCGAAGCGCAGCTCGACCCCGAAGTCGCGCTCGAGCATCTCTGCCACGGCCGGGATGGCGCGCCGCGGGTCCACGTTGAGTTCGGTCGGGCTCCACAACGCCGAGAGGAGGCCGTCTTGCCTGGCCGTGGCGCTCTTTGCGGCGACCTGGGCCGGCGTCAAGAGAGCGCAACCCTGCTCCCTGGCGTCGTCTCCAGGTACTCCTCGAGGACGGCCTGCTCCTCCTCGCCGTATGCGAGGTGCAGCGACCCGCTAGCGGCGCACCAGATGCCGGCGCGGGCGGCTACCTCCTGCCAGATCTCCCGGCTCCTCAAGGCGCGCTCGTACAGCGGTCCTGCCGGCTGCCCGACGGGCCAGATCAGGCCGAAGTTGCGGATCGAGGCCCCGACGGCCCGCTCGTCGCGCTCGAAGACGACGACCTTGTTGCCCCCTCTCGCCGCCGCCAGCGCGTGCGCCAGGCCGACAATCCCGGCCCCGACCACGACGACGTCGGCCCGGTTGGATCCCCCGGACCCACCGCCGTTCAAGGCTGCTCGCCCCTCTGCAGCCTCGACCCGATGTCGTCTAGCACGTCCGGCACGTCGGCGATGGTGTCCACGACGTAGTGAGCCCCGGCGCCGTAGAAGCGCTCGTAGATCGGGCCCAGCCTTCCGGCCAGCTCCCTAGAGTCCAGAGCTTCGACCTCCTCCTGGCTCAGACCGAGCTCGTTGCCGCTCCTGGCGAGGCCGACGGTCCACGCCCCGGCGTTCAGGCCCTCCTCGATGTCGGCCACCGTGTCGCCGACCTTGACGCAGGCGGCCATGGGATAGACCCCGAGGTCCATGACGCACCTGTACATCATCCACGGGTAAGGGCGGCCGGCGGGGACGTCCTCGGGGCAAACCAGGGTCTCCGGCTTGTACCCCTGCTCGCGGGCAACGGGCAGGATCTCGCGCATGATCTCATGCCCGTACCCGCTGGAAGAGCCCACCCGGATGCTGCGATCGCGGCAGGCGGCCATAGTCTCGACCGTCCCCGGTATGAGCCTGGCGTGGGCGGCCGCGGTCTCGACCAGGAGCGGCAGGAACTCCTCGTACATCGCGTCCACGTCATCCTCGGCGGGAGGCTCCCCGTGGACCGAGCGCCACCGGTCCGCGACGGCCTTCAGCCCCGTCAGCTCCTTGATGTGATCCCGCTTGGCCGTGCCCATGGGTCCCCGCACCTGCTCGGGCGTGAGCTCGATCTCCCGTCGCCGGAACACCTCGGCGAAGGCCGCCACCGGCGCGAGGCTGCCGTAATCAACCGTCGTTCCGGCCCAGTCGAAGACCACCGCCCGTACGGGGCCCGCGTAGGAGCGACGGTACCTGAATTGCGGGCCCGCGATCCTGCTTTCCGTCATCTTCGAGCCTCCCTTTCGACCTCGGCGCCCTTCATTGTCCTCCCTCGCAGGCCGCCGGGGAAGGGCGTTGTCTAGACAGCACCATCAGCATGACGAACCGAGGGCGGAGGGAACTCTCGAATCAGCCACCGTGCAGGCGCAGGATCCGCCACCCCGCCGCCTCGGCGTGGGCTAGCAGGACGGGATCGGGGTCGACGGCCACAGGGTTGTCCACCGCCTCTAGGAGCGGCAGGTCGTTCCGGGAATCGCCGTAGAAGTGGGCGCCCGCGAGGTCTCCCCCGTTTCCCGCGAGCCACTCCCGGACGCGCACGACCTTGCCTTCCCTGTACGTCGGCGTGCCCAGGACGCGGCCCGTGTGCCGCCCGTCAACGCGCTCCAGCTCGATGGCGAGAAGGTTGCGTATACTCAGGCGTTCGGCGATGGGCCTGGCCACGAAGTCGATGCTGGCGGTGACGATCACCGGCTCGTCGCCCGCCGCGCGGTGCCGCCGCACCAGGTCCATGGCCCTGTCCGTGACCATGGGCTCGATGCGGGAGTCCATGAACTCCTCCCGCCACCGGAGCAGCTTCTCTGTCGGGTGCTCGATCAGGGGAACGAGCTGGTGCTCCAGGGATTCGTGGATATCCAGCCTGCCGGCCAGGTATTCTCCGTACAGGCGATCCCCCTCGGCGTGGAACTCTTCCCCAACCGCGCCGACCTCCGCCAGGAACTCGCCCCAGGACTGCTCGGAGTCGCCGGCCAGCAGCGTGTTATCCAGGTCGAAGAGCGCCAGGGCCATGGGCGAAATACTAGAGGATTTTGGCCCGGTGGCCTGTTCGGCCTTCAGCTTCTCCGGTCGGTTCGAGGCCCTGGAGATCGTCGCCCGTTACACCGGAACCTCTCGGGAGGCCCCTCAACTGCGGATTGCGCACCCCAGATCCCGGCTGTAAGCTTGGGAAAAATCGCCGACGGGAGCACGAGGCGAGGGCCTTGAAGGAAAGCGTGGAAAGCGGGCAGTCGGAGCAGCGACCCAGGCGCCGGGGCGCGGCGCTCGAGGCCGTGAGGTTCGCCGCGGAGCACTTCCTTGCGTCTCCGATCTGGGAGAAGGCCGTCGAGGATGTGCTCGAGCGACTGGGGATGGCCACCGGCGTGAGCCGCGTCTACGTCTTCGAGAACAGCGTCGATGAGACCGGCGAGGTCTGGGGCACCCAGCGCTACGAGTGGGTCGCCGAGGGCGTCACGGCTCAGATGGACAACCCCCTCATGGAGGCCATCCCGTATCGCGCCGCAGGGTACGATCGCTGGGCGGATCTCTGGCAAAGAGGGGAGCCCGTCCGGGGACACACCCGGGACTTCCCCGAGGGCGAGCGCCCGGAGCTCCAGAACCAGGGAATCCTCTCGATCGCCATCGTCCCCATCTTCGTCGAGGGTGGATGGTGGGGTCAGATAGGGTTCGACGAATGCCTCGCCGAACGCGAATGGTCGGCAGACGACATCGACGTCCTCAAAGCGGCCGCGAGCACCCTTGGGGCGGCTATCAGGCGCAGACAGGTGGAAGACGAGTGGCGCCAGGCCGAGGATCGTTACCGGGCCGTCATCGAGCAGGCCACCGACGGCCTCTACCTGCTGGACGCGGCCACCAGGCGCATCGTGGAGACCAACCCCTCCTTCCAGAGGATGCTCGGCTACTCGGCCGAGGGGTTGCTGGGGATGGAGGTCTACGACTTCGTCGCCCATCCGCGGAAAGACGTGGAGGCCACGATAGAGCGCACCCTGCGCCTCAAGCGGCGCGTCGTCGGAGGCAGGAGGTACCGCCGGGCGGATGGGACCCTGGTGGACGTCGAGGTCGGGGTGAGCGTCATCTCTCTGCAGGGCAGGGAGACGATCTGCACGATCGTGCGCGACGTCACGGACCGCAAGCGCGCCGAGGAGAGCCTGAGGCGCCTGAACGAGGAGCTCGAGCAGCGCGTCGGCCGTCGCACCGCCCAGCTGGAGGCAACCAACCGCGAGCTGGAGGCCTTCTCCTACTCGGTCTCCCACGACCTCAGGGCGCCCCTGAGGGCCATAGACGGCTTCTCGAGGATCCTCCAGGAGGACTACGGGGAGGCCCTGAACGGGGATGGGGTGGGCCACCTCGCCAGGGTCAGGGCCGCCAGCCGGCGCATGGGAGACCTCATAGACGGCCTGCTCGAGCTTTCGAGGGTTGGCCGCGAGCCGCTACGGGGCGAGCTCGTCGATCTCAGCGCCCTGGCGAGGGGCATCGCCGAGGGCCTCCAACGTTCGGATCCCGACCGCGAGGTGCAGTTCTCCATAGCGGAGGGCTTGACCGACGGAGGGGACCCCCGACTCATAGAGATCGTGCTGGACAACCTGCTTCGCAACGCCTGGAAGTTCACCTCCGCGGAGGCGGTGGCGACGATCGAGTTTGGCCGCGTCGAGCCCGGCGAGCGAGGCGTACCGGGCGAAAGCCGGGCCGCCTACTTTGTGCGCGACAATGGGGTGGGCTTCGACGCCGCCTACGCCGACAGGCTGTTCGGAGCCTTTCAGAGGCTGCACGGCTCCGAGGAGTTCGAGGGGACGGGCATAGGGCTCTCGACGGTGCAGAGGATAGTGAGCCGCCACGGCGGGAGGGCGTGGGCTGAGGGCGAGGTGGGCAAGGGTGCCACCTTCTTCTTCACCCTTTAGTGTTGGTGCACGTCGGACGCCGGAGAGCCTACTCCGACTCGCGGTGAAGATCCGGAAACGTCCCGCACCTTGCCCGGGCGTCGGACACGAAAGCGCGTAGACTTAGGCCGTTAGACAATCCGCAGATCTTGAAAGGGGTCTGATGACGACCATGCCGCAGGAGGGCCAGCAGCTACCGGAGGTCGATTTCGTTACCGAGGACGAGGAGCGCCTCTCCTCGCGCGACCTGACGGGCCAGAAGACGGTCCTGTACTTCTACCCCAAGGACGACACCCCGGGCTGCACCAAGGAGGCCTGCGCCTTCCGCGACCGCATGACCGACTACGACGCGGCGGACATAAAGGTCTACGGCGTCTCCCTGGATTCCCCGGATTCCCACCGCCGGTTCCGCGAGAAGTACAACCTCAATTTCCCCCTCCTCACCGACGAGGAAGGCCGCGCGGCCGAGGCCCTTGGCGTCCTGCGCGAGAACCGGGAGACGGCCAACCGCGTCACCTTCCTACTCGACCAGAGCGGCACCATCTATCGGGCCTACCCCGAGGTCTCTCCCGAGACCCACGCCGACGAGATCCTGGGGGACGCGGCGGAGTTGTAGGGAACCGCCGGCCGAGACCCGGCGACGACAGGGAGGCTACGAATGGTGGAGGCCCAGTTACAGTACGGCACGGGGAACCTGACCATGGGGATCCCGTCCTCCGACGTGACGGTGCTCGCGCCGAAACCTGAGGAGGGCCTGCCGGACGAGGCGGCGGCCTTCCGAGAGGCCGTGCGCAACCCCATCGGCTCGGATCCGCTAGGGGAACTCGTCGGCGCCACGGACCGGGTCGCCGTTGTGATCCCTGACATCACCCGCGCCCTGCCGCGCGAGCGGCTCCTGCCGTGGCTTCTGGAGGAGCTCTCGCACGCGCCACCGGGCAATGTGACCATCGTCAACGGCACCGGCTCCCACCGCACCAACACCGAAGAAGAGCTGGCCGAGATGGTCGGAGAAGATGTGTACGCGAACTACCGCATCGCCAACCACAACGCCCACGACCCGGAGACCCTGGCGTTCGCCGGCACCTCGCCCGAGGGCCGCGAAGTGTACATGAACCGCCAGTACGTCGAGGCGGATAGGCGCATCGTGCTCGGCTTCATAGAGCCGCACTTCATGGCCGGGTTCTCGGGCGGGTACAAGGGCATCTTCCCGGCGGTGGCCGACGTGGACTCGATCATGCACTATCACCGGGCCGCGGTCATCGGGCACGAGCGCAGCACCTGGGGCGTTTTGGAGGACAACCCGACGCAGGACCAGATCCGGGCCAACGGCTCGCTCCTGCCGGTGGACTTCTGCGTCAACGTCACCCTCAACCGTAGCCGCGAGATCACCGGTTTCTACTGCGGCGACGTGCTGGCCGCCCACGCGGAGGGCTGCGAGGCAAGCAAGGCCTCCGTGATGGTGGCCTGCGCCCGGGAGTTTCCGATAGTGGTCACCAGCAACGGCGGATACCCCCTGGACCAGAACCTCTACCAGGCCGTGAAGGGCATGTCGGCCGCCTACCAGATAGTCGCCGACGGCGGCCTGATCATCTCCGTCGCCCGCTGCAACGACGGCTTCCCGATGCACGGAAACTTCCGCGAGATGCTCCAGGAGCATTCCTCTCCGGAGGCGATGCTGGAGACCATCTACACCCCCGGTTTCTCGCGCTACGACCAGTGGCAGGTGCAGCTCTTCGCCCAGATCCTGCAGCGGGCCAGGGTCGCCCTCTACAGCGAGATAGATGCCGAGGACGTCCGGAGCGTCCACCTGGAGCCGGTCACGGACGTCTCCGCCCGCATCTCCCAGGAGCTGCGGAGCACCGGCGAAGATACTCCCGTAGCCGTCCTCCCCGAGGGCCCGATGGCCGTACCGTTCCTGGAGAGGGCAGAAGCCAGCTTGTGAGGCCGCAGAGATGATGCTCCCGCTCGCCCGGCACACCCGCCGGACGAGACCTCGACGGCCTGACCTCTAGCCTCTAGCCCGCCTCCCTGGTCGTGAGGAGCCGCGTCAGGCGCAGGTGGACGCCCTCGTCCTCGTCGGTGACGTAGAAGAAGCGCCCGTCGTCGGTGATGGTGATGCCCTCGACCCGCGGCAGGCTCGGGAACTCGCGGACGAACTCGGCTTCGAGGGTTCGTCCGTCGGGTCCCTCCGGCAGGGTGCAGCGGAAATGGGTCGCGACGGTCGACTCGCCGCCGGGGTAGTCCTTGAGCAGGACGCTGTCCTTGTCGCGGCTGTCGACGTTCCCGGTCACGAGGTGTAGCTCCTCGCCGCCGTCGGCCTCCAGTAGGGCCAGGTCTCGCACGCCGGCCATATCACCCTCCTGGCCCACGGCGTCCACAACCCAGAAGCCGCGGACCTCCGGTAGCGCGCCGCCGGGCTCGAAGAGGTGCTCCAGGCCCTCTATCTCGACCAGGATGGGGTTGCCGTCGGCCGAGGTTGGGAAGCGGAGGCCGAGGAGGAGGGCGCCGTCCTCGCGGAACGCGGCGCCCTCCACGTTTATCGGGTAGTCGTCCTCTTCCACGAGGCCGACCCAACGCTTGTCCTCTTTCTTGCCCCGGCGGATGGTCGCCTCTATCAGCGCCTCCTGGCACTGCTTCCCGAGGGGGATGAGGTCGGGGCCTTTCTCCTTCATGGCGTCGTTTATCAGGCGGTGCAGGGCGAAGCTGCGGCGCGAAACGTCCATCTGGACTTTGTCGCCTTTGTCCTGGCGCACGTCGGCCTCCCGGAAGCGGGCGACAAAGCCCCTCTTGGGCTGCAGCGGGCCGTCCTTGCTGCCAAAGTGCGAGCCGAGCATGTAGACCCAGCCGTCGCGACCCGTAATGGCCTCGGCGTCCTCGGTCTTCCCCTCGTCGCTGCGCTTGCTGCGCGCGGCGCGCAGGCGCTCTATCTTCCAGCCCTCGTCCGTCGGCTCTCCCCTCCGGTGCCCCAGGACGGCGACGCAGTCCTCGATCTCGCCCTCGTCCAACACCGCCCACAGCGCGAAGTCCCACCCGTGCGCCCGGAGCAGTTCCTCGTCCTCGACCGCGTACAACCCCGACGCCTCGTTGGGGTGCAGGTTCAGATCCAGTTGATGAAGTCCATCGTCGCCGCTGGTCACGGGCAACCTCCTGTATCGGATCACGCACCATCCTACGCCACACACGCCGGAAAGTTGTGCGGCGCAGCGGGCCACGAGACAGGGCCGATCTGGCCCGGAACCGCCACCGCGGGGTCGTCGCGCGGGAGTTGGAGTGTCCGAAGAGCCCGTTGGGGCCTGACCTTAGCGTCGCGCCAGGTGTTCGAGCACCAGCCGGTTGAACTCTTTCGGCCGCTCCATGTTGGGCAGGTGGGCCGTGCCGGGGATCACGACCTTGCGGGCGTTGGGGATCTCCCCCTCCAGCCGTTCGGCGGCGGCGAGGGTCCTGGGACGGTCGTGGTCGCCGACGAGGATCAGGACTGGTGACCGGATGTTGCCCAGGCGGTCCACCGCAGGCGTCTCGGGCCCGCGTTCCTCGCCGATCTCCAGGGCTTCGTTCTGGAGCGCGATCAGGTTCATCTCCCGGACGAGATCCCGCACGGCGGGGTCCACGGCGTCCGGACCTCGGCGGGGGCCATCGACCCACATACGAATCTCCAGCTCCGAGACCCGTTCGAGGTCCCCCGCCTCGTCGGCGGCGACCAGCTCGTCCCACTCCTCTGGCGGCCCCCCGTCGAAATCGAAACCGCCCAGCGCGGACCCCACCAGGACGAGGGCTTCGACCATCCGCGGGTTCTCCAGCGCGAATTCGATGACCGTCGCGCCTCCCATCGAGCAGCCGACGAAACTCGCTCGCTCGACGCCCAGGAAATCCAGCAGCCCGCGCAGGTCCTCGTTGTGCGCGTACGCTCCCTCGGCCGGGGCCGAGCGTCCGAAGCCTCGCATGTCGTAGCGGATTACCCGGTACTCGCGGGCGAAGACCGGCGCCTGCTCGTCCCACATCCGGGAGTCGGCGATCCCGGCGTGCACCAGGACGAGCGGCTCCCCGTCCCCCTGGACCTCGTAGCGCAGCCGCGCGCCGTTTACTTCGGCAAAGCCCGTCTGTTCAGGCACGTCTCCCCTTCCCGGCGGCGGGGTACACCCTGACGCCCCGTCTTGCCCTAGGCCGGTCTCTGGAACGGTCTGGATCTGGAGACGCATCGACGGCCCACGCCGGGGCTGGACCGATTTCCAGTATACGGACGGCGCCCCGGCGCGGCCACTCGGCCTGGAGGTGTACCATTGGGGTTGGATCGCGAGAGAGGAGCGCCATGGCCTTGACGATGGGGAACGGACCGTTCGGTCCGCAGAGCGCCGGAACCTTCAATTTCGATCTTCCGGCGCCCGACAGCCACGCCCTGTACCTCGAAGACTCCCCGCGCCGGGTGCGCGTGGTCTTCAACGGCGAGACCGTGGCCGACAGCCGGCGCGTGAAGCTCTTGCACGAGACCGGACACCTGCCCATCTACTACTTCCCGATGGAAGACGTCCGGCCTGACCTCCTGGAGACCACGGAACACTCGACCCACTGCCCGTTCAAGGGTGACGCCTCGTACTGGTCGGTCAAGGTCGGTGACGAGGTGGCCGAGAACGCGGTGTGGGGCTACCCGGAGCCGCTGGACGCCGCCCCGCCGATCTCCGGCCTCGTCGCGTTCTACTGGGGCAAGATGGACCAATGGTACGAAGAGGACGAGGAGATCTTCGTCCACCCCCGCGACCCGTACCACAGGGTCGACGTGCTCGCAAGCTCCCGGCGCGTCAAGATCTCCGTCAACGGTGAGACCGTCGCAGAGACGGAACGGCCCAAGATCCTGTTCGAGACAGGCCTGCCGCCGCGCTACTACATACCGCCGGAGGACGTGCGTGAGGAGGCGCTGGCCCCGAGCGAGCTGAAGACCCAGTGCCCGTACAAGGGCGAGGCGTCCTACAAGACGGTCAACGCCGGCGGCGAGCGCGTCGAGAACCTGGTCTGGTTCTACCCGGATCCCATCCCCGAGGTCGAGAAGGTCCGGGACCACCTCTGCTTCTTTAACGAGAAGGTCGATATCGAGGTGGACGACGAGGCGCAGGAGAGGCCGCGCACGCCCTGGTCCTAGACCCGGCAGAGGGGCTCTTGTGCGCTCCTCGAGCCGCGACGGCGTGGCACAGGTCTAGGAGGAGATCGAGGGCAGGGACCCGCCCGTCCTGCTCGTCCACGGCTGGTGCTGCGACCATTCGTACCTCGGCCCTCAGATAGAACACCTCGCGGGGCTGGGAAGCCGCGTCGTCGCGCAGCGCGTGTAAGCCTTTTCTCGAAGGCAAGAACCCAACCCACAACGACCATCTGGCCCAAATGGACTAGCAACTTTTGATTCATATCACCTAGTCATAATTGGCACATTTCGACGATGTGCGGTGAGGGTCTGGCGACCGATCATAGGTCGTGTCTCGTCGTCGATGGACAAGCAAACAGGAGTAGCGGAGACTTGCGACGACGGGCTTGGTCACAAGGATAGTTGTAGCTGACATTGGTGGCCCGTTCCCGACGCGATAGTTCCGTGCGTCGATCGCGTCAACCCAACAGATAGGAGTAGCGATGGCAGAAGGCGTAACCCGGGTTGCGGAGAGGAGGGGCACGATCAGGACCGTCGTCCTGGCGTTGCTGGCCGGCCTGTTCGTAGCATTGCTGGCGGCTTTGCCCGCCTACGCGGTGCTCACCCCAGGGGGAGGGGTTTCGGCGGAGAGGGATCCGAGGACTGGGTTCCCGAGATGGTACGAGGACAACTCCGCTCCTGGCATAAGGGTGAAGCTCTGCGTCGACAACCGACTGTGCCTGGGAGGAGATCCTCGGCCCAACCGCACCAGGCCGGCTTCTCTCACCGTGGACGCGAACCCGCGGAGACCCGGTCTCCAGCCCAACATGCCGGACGAGGCGTTCTACGCCGTGTCGAGGGCCGAGACCGAGATTGACGCCGGGGGCAGGATCCGGTGGCGCGGGGTGCTCGAAGGGGCCTTCGCCAACGAAGTTCCTCGACCCCGTCAACAGATCACCTTCACCCGAACCCAGGTCGATGGCAGCAACCTCGACCCCGACGCGCACCCCCAGGGGCTGCGGTTCCTCACCCCGTACGGGAACCTGGAAGGCCAGGTGCTGGCAAACGGTACCCTCGAGAGGGTTCGCAACGAATCCCCCTTGGGAACGCCGGCCAACGACTTCATTAGTCCTGTGACGGAGCCCACCGCGCCCGTGCCCGACTACGGGCCGACATTCATGATGTGGGATTCGGGCCGGCCTCCCGGATTCCTCGGCAGGCCGGCAGTGCCGCACACGGCGACTGGCGGCAGCGTACGCAACTTCTTCGCGGTGGAGGACATAGCGACCGGCACGGAGCTGGCCAGGACGAACCTGTTCGAGATCGCCGGCCAGTGCGTCCAAAACACCTGCTGAGAGATGCTTGACCCGACGCGGTCGGTGAAAGGAGCAAAACCGCAATGACGAGCTTTGACGAAAGGCGACCGTCGGGAGGAGGGGCGCACCCGATGCTGGCGGTGCTGGCAGCGCTGACCGCCGGCCTCCTGCTCGCTCTCCTGACCATGGTAACCGCCTTCAGCGCTCAGGCGGAGGCCGTGCCCAGGGTAGGACCCACGGGGGCTAACGGTTTTCCCGTGTGGTACCAGGACGCCGACGGGACGCGCCTGGAGCTCTGCCTGGACGGCCCGCCGCTGTGCCTCGCAGCCGATGGAGACCTCGTCCCGCCCGACGGAGAGGCGTTCTGGTGGAGTGCTGAGGCCGATCTGGCGAACGTCGGCGTGGGTGGCGGAGGCCAGGCGCTTCTGGTGCTGGCCGTCGAGGCGGCCTTCGACGACGCCGGTGAGCCCATAGCCTTCGGCCGGATACGCGTGCGGGCGGACAACCTCAGACCCAACACGGTCTACACCGCCACCCACCCCTACGGGGTGATAAGGGCCCGCACCGACGCCCAAGGCGAGCTCAGGGTTTCGAGAGACGTGGGGGCCAACACGCCCAATAACTTCACCACCGCTCTCAGGAGCCCGGTATTCGACAACTTCCTGAGATGGAACCGCAACGCCCCGCCCGGCCACCTGGGCAACCCGAACGTCCCCCACCTAGTGGCAGGTAGCCCCAGGGGCACTAACTTCTTCCTCCTGGAAGGCCCCAATGTCGGCGGAAGGGGAGACGACACCAGGAGAACAGAGCTCTTCGCGGTGCAAGGCAAGAGGTTCTGAGGCGGATCTGGCTCCGCGACCGACGGGGGTCGGCGACCAAGCCCACCCCCGTCGGCCGGTGCGTCCAGAACCCCCGCTGAGCGCGCCGGCAGCCGACCCTGTAGACTTTAGGGGAAGGAGGAACAAGCATGATGCGTGAGGCGCGCACACTCGGGAGGCGGAACGGCGCGGCGGCGTTGCTCGCGGCGCTGAGCGCGGGCCTCCTTCTCGCGCTTTCGATCGCGACGCTCGCTTACGCTCCGCGGGCCGACGCCGCCGTCGACCGGCGGGGGGTCAGCGAGGCCAGGACGGCCGGCGGGTTTCCTCTGTGGTACCAGGACGCCAGAGGGCTCAGGCTGGAGCTCTGCCTCGACGGTCCACCCCTCTGCCTCGCGGGACGCAGGGGACTACGCCCGCCCGCGGGTGAGGCGTTCTGGTGGAACGCCGAGGCTCAGATGGAGCGCATAGGCGTGGGAAGAAGCGGCCGGGCTCGGCTGGTCCTGGCCGTGGAGGCCGCTTTCGCCAACCGTAACCCCAAAAGCCGGATCGCCTTCGGCCGCATACGCGTCCGGGCCGACAATCTCAAGCGCAGAACGGTCTACAAGGTCACCCACCCCTACGGCGTGCTCAGAAGCCGCACCGACGACCGCGGCGAGCTCAGGGTCTCCCGGGACATTGGTGCGGGCAAGGTCCGCAGATACAGGCCGGCCTTGCGGAGCCGCGTGTTCCTGGGCTTCCTCAAGTGGAACCGCAATGCCCCGCGAGGTTACCTGGGTAACCCCAACATCCCCCACAAGGTAGTCGGCAGTCCCACAGGCAACAACTTCTTCTTGATCGAAGGACCGAACGTGGGGGGAAGGGGAGACCGCGACAGGAAGGCTAAACGCTTCTCGGTACAGGGCAAGAGGATCTGATACGGATCAACCTCCGCGCCTGATGGACGTTTAGTGAACCAGTCCGCCCTCACCGGTCGGGCCAAGTCGGTTGTCGGCCCGCCTCGGCGGGCCGACAACGTCTATGTCGTGCTTCTCTGAGAGCGCTTTGCGCAGGCTCATGGCGGCTTCCGGGTCGTCTCCAGCTCTCGCCAGGCCGCCGGCCAGTTCCTCGAAATAGCGCTCCAGGCCAGGCGGGGAGATCGTTATGAGCATCCTGGCCAACGTTGTGCTCTGGTTCCAGTAGGCGTGCTCGAGCCCCCTGGGCGCCAGGACGAAGGCCCCTGCGCCTGCCTCGAACATCCTCTCGCCCACCTGAAAGCCGAAAGTGCCCTCGAGGATGTAGAACGCCTCGTCGGTCGCCTCGTGTATGTGCAACGGCGGGCCGAGGATACCCGACTCGGATGCCCACTCCACCACCGAGTAGGCACCGTCAGGTTCCGCGTGGATCACGGTGACGCGGTTGCCGGAGAACACCAGGGCCTTGCCATCGCCCGGCGGGAGCATGACGCCGCCATCATCGACTGCCATGACCGTCCTCCCTTCCGCCCGTCTGGGGCCGCAACCAACGGCGCACCGCCATCATGACGCCCCCCGAAGCGCGGCGCACGCCTTTTGGTGACAAACCACAATGGTCGTGAATAGGGTTGGCACGGCTCGGAGCGGACGCCTTCTGCCTCGCCCCATCCGTGACTGCCGCTAGACGGATGGTAGACAATGAAGGCCAGGGATGGTCCGCCGTCGGGAAAGGACGTAAGACGTGTCCGCGGAACAGAACAAGGACGTGGCGCGGAGGCTCCTCGAAGGGGTCTTCGGCGACAAGGACGTCGGGCTCATCGACGAGCTCGTGGCAGACAATGTAGTCGATCACAACAAGATCATCCTCGCCCAACCGGAGGGCCCAGGGGGCGTCGCCGAAGGCATACGCACGTTTCTGGTCGCGTTTCCTGACGTGTCCGTCGACGTCCAGCACCTGGTGGGCGAGGACGACTACGTCGTGGCCCGGTTCAGGATGGCCGGAACCAACACGGGCCCATACCCGCGGGTGCCGGAGCCCACGGGAAAGCACACCGAGTGGGAATCCATACTTCTGTTCCGGATAGAGGACGGCAAGATAGCAGAGTTGTGGGGCACCTCCGACCGGATGGGGATGCTCACCCAGCTGGGGATACTCCCGGACATCGGGTAGCGCAGCGCTTTTCCGGTGGCGATGTCTCCGCGGCCAACGGTTCGGAAGAGCCTAGCCATTACCGCGCCGTGAACCCACTGAAGCTGCTAGAACCCTTCTGCGTCGCGACAGCCTTCTCCGGAGCAATCACGCAACCTATCGAGTCGTCCGGCCAGATCCTTCTTGAGGTCGCTGGGGGCCGTCTTGTGTAGGCTATCCAACTCGTAGGGGTCATCCCTCAAGTCGTACAGTTCTCGCTCCCCGTTGGCGTATTCCACCCAAAGGTGATCCGTCGTGCGGATGGCCTCGAACGCGGGGCGACCCGAGCCGCTCGCGACGGCTTCCTCCAGAAAGGCCGCGCGCCAGCTGGAAGGGGACGGCGGGGAACCACTCAGCAGCGGCACGAACGAGCGACCGTCGACGAAGGAGGGTACCGGGGCGTCGCCCAGCGTGGCGAAGGTCGGCGCGAGGTCGTTGTTCAGCACCATGTGGGGCAATGTCTTTCCTTCGGGCACGCCCGGGCCGCGCACAATCAGGGGCACCCTCATGGCTTCTTCGTAGGCCGACCACTTGCCGTGCGGCCTCCTGTGTTCGCCCATTACGTAACCGTTGTCGGAGGTGAAGAACACGTACGTGCTGTCAAGCTCGCCGCTCTCCTTTAGCGCCTTGAAGAGCGTCCCTATCATGTCATCCACGGCTAGCAAGGTCCGCAAACGGTTGCGGTACTGCTCGTCGATGCCGGCTAATCTCGTTTTCGGTCAGCAGCGGCTTATCTTGCAACCACTTCGGTTTGTCGGAGACGTCCTCCTCGTTGAAGGACGGCGGGCGGGGGGCGGAGCTGTCGGGGAACGCGTCAGCGTAGCGGGGCGGTGGGTCCACGTTGGCGTGGGGCGCGGTGGTACACAGCCACATGAAGAAGGGCCGCGTCTCGTCGCCCGCGCCCTCTATGAATTTGGCCGCCTCGTAGGCGTAGTAGTCCGTTTCGTAAGAACCGGGAGGGGCGATGCCCCTCCCAAACCACAAGTCCCATCCCGGCGGAACGGGGGGCTTGAAGTGGTTGAGGTACTTGCCGAACATCACGGTGCCGTAGCCTTCGGAGTGGAGCCAGGTGGCGACGGTGGAGTCCTCCCGTCCCAACTCGCTGAACCGCTGCTCGCCGCCTAGCGGCGCCTTGTTGGTCAGGACGCCGTGGTTGTGGGAGTACTGCCCGCGCAGGATGGTCGCCCTGGAAGGGCAACACAGGGCGTTTGTCACGAAAGCGTTCTCGAAGATGGTGCCTTGGTCGACAAGGTAGCGTTGCAGGTTGGGCATGCGCGAGATCGATGTCGGCCTGGCATCCAGATCGTCGGTGAGCACGAGGATTACATTGGGCCTTCCGCTGCCTCCCGCCGCCGGGGAAGCGCCGCCAGAGGCCGCCCTTTCCGCGGATGACTGCCCCCCAGGCGCGATGCCCCGGTCGGGTGCCATCGCTCCTTCTCTGTCTGCCGTCTGCTCGGGCGGGGTGCTCGACTGCGAGCAAGCGCCCACAGCGAACAGCAGAAACCCCACAACCGCCAACAACATCCAATGCCGCACGCGTTTCCCCTGTTTGGTGCTTCAGGCACTTGGTACATGTTTCGCCCGGTAACCCCGTCCCTAAACCACACGCTTCATCCGGCGTTTTGGGTGCGGACTTTCGAGAATGCCCATTTCACTCCGCGCTTGGATAAACAGGCTTCTCCACGGCGACTTTCTCAGCGGCTGGGGGCAACGTTGAGCAACACCACGCCCGCAACGATCAAGACTATTCCCAGAACGTGCACCGGGCCCAGTATCTCCTTCCAGATCAGCAACCCCAGCAGGACCGAGCCCACCGT
This sequence comes from uncultured Rubrobacteraceae bacterium, assembly GCA_963769655.1. Classification (GTDB taxonomy): domain Bacteria; phylum Actinomycetota; class Rubrobacteria; order Rubrobacterales; family Rubrobacteraceae; genus CAVYMT01. The sequence goes on from CAVYMT010000013.1 coordinate 262,244, forward strand.
GCCGAGTCCCGACCACACGGCGTACGCGACCCCCAGTGGGATGTACTTGAGGCTCTGGGCCAGGAAATAGAAGGCCAGCGCGTACCCGACCAGCGCCAGCGCGGAAGGACCGAGGCGCGCGAAGCCTTCGGAAGCCTTCAGTCCCGCGGTCCCCGCGACTTCGGAGGCGATGGCCAGGATCAGGAACAGCAATGCTGCGGGGTTCATCTCGAAGACCTCCGGTCGTGGGTTGGAGAAGAAGGCCGCGAAATGTTCGCCATTTCCCAACCCTCACGCCAGATGAATACTGCTCTATCGTACCAATCGGTGGTCGAACCCTGGAAGGAGCCCTCTCCCGCAGTCCCAAGTGCAAGGGCCCCGACCGGGAGGGGGGACTTTCGGCCGGGGCTTACCTTATATATGCGCCGGACGGACCGTCGAAATACGCATGGCCGGGTCGTCTTTCTCGAAGGAGCAGGGCGATGCGACCGCCGCGTTCGGATTATGGGGGAAGCCTACCTTACCGGAAGATGGGCGAATGGCGTAGGATGGCCGTGAGATGAGACCCGCCCGAGACCCGGCTATCCGGGCTTCAGTCCCAGCGATGGCGCGCGAGCCGCTGCTGTGGGCTTCGGCGGCGGCGTTCGTGGGAACGATCCTGGGCCTCTTCGGCACGATCTGGGAGGCCCGCTTGCTCGATTCGTTCGACCTGGATCCCACGGCCGACTTCTCGGCGGCAGCGATGCAGGCCTGCGGGCAGACGCTCGCGGCGCTCTCGTTGCTCGGGGTACCCGCTTTGCTGGGAGCGTCCCGACCGGCTCGTCCTCGAACGGCGCAAGGCGCCTCGCACCTGGCCTTCACGGTCGGGGTCCCGTTGCTCGTGGCACTGGCGGTGGCCTCGGCCGCCGAGGCGTTCTACCAGTGGTACCTGAACACGCCGGAGATGGCGCGCAACCTTGGACCTCTCCCGGCCCTCGCAACCGTCACTTTCTGGGCCGCCGCGTCTCTCCCCGCGGCCGTCGTGCTCCCGTTCGCCCTCTTGGCCCTCGCCTACCGCCGGTGGCTCGGGGCGCTGCTGTTGGGGCTGTGCGCTTTGACCTCGCCTTTCGGATACGCGTGGTTTCCGCTCTTTCCCGAAACCTTACCCCCCGCGGGGGCGCTTCCCGTCCTGGTGGCGCTCGGGTTCTTCGGTTGGGGCGTGGGCGCGCTCGAGGCGCCGGTGTGGTGGCTGCTCGGAGCCATGCTGTTCCGCGAGGCCCGCGAACGCGCCCTGAGCCGGGAGGAGCGCCGCCAGGGAACGGAGAACCTGGCTCTGGCCCGCCGCCTCTATGAGGCGGGCCTCGGGCAGGGCGACGCGTCGGTGGTCGGCGCGATGGTCTCCGAGGACTTCCGCGACCCGAAAAGCGGCGCGCGGGGCAGATCCGGCATGTGGCGCCTCCTCGAAGACCTGCGCGCGAGCTACCCCGACCTCGCGGTCTCGGTCTTGCACCAGGAGATCGAGGGCGACCTGGTCAGGACGCGCGTGCTGCTCTCCGGCACCGACAGGGGCCGCGGGGTCATGTGGTACCCGCCGACCGGCCGGCGGGTCAGCTTCGAGGCCGAGTTCGCGGACCGCTTCAAAGGGGGCAAGTTGGTCGAGCACGCGGGGGAGGCGGACACCGAGGGGCTGCTCGAGCAACTGGGGCACGACCGAGGAGTGCGGTAGGGCGGCGGCTTCCGGGAGCACGAACAAGCGGCCCGCATAGCGGGCGGGCTTCGGAGAAGGCCCCTTCCACGCCCTGCGGTGAATGAGGGCAACAGTATTGGTAAGGGCCGGAGCTGCTCATGTTACGGCCAGCAAGGGGCCCTGGGATACTTAGCCCTCACGCCGTCGGGTCGCCAAAACACGGCGTGAGGGGTAGGGAGCAACCCGAAGGGAGAGGACCATGAGCGAGGCATCGGCCGGTGGCGGCGGGCGCCCCGATCTGGAGCGCAGGCTGGTCCGGAGGAGCATGGAGGACGAGGGGTTCCGCCGGAGGCTCCTGGACGACCCCAAGGGGACCACGGAGCAGGAGCTTGGGGGCCGGCTGCCGGAGGGCGTGGAGGTGAGGGCGGTGGAAGAGACCGCGGACACCGTCTACCTGGTGCTCCCCGGCGCCTCGCCTAGCTTCGCTGGCGGAGGCGGCGAGATCTCGGACGAGGATCTCGAGGCGGTGGCCGGCGGTTCTTCCGCGCAATCCGGGGCATGTTCGATATGCGCATGGGCCGACTAGGGGTTATCCCTCGCGTCTCACGACCGAGTTCGTGACACGGAACGACCCGGGCCGCCGAAGGGGGAGATAGCCCGCCAGACGGCCACGGCGTGCTTTGTGGGGCCGAACACGTCGGCGCGTCACATCGATCTCGAGCTAGTCCTTACATAAGAGATCTTTGCCGCACAGGGTCGGGGCTGCGCTGTACTTCTGAGAATCGCTCTTCCACGCACTCCGGTGAATAGGGCGGTTCTCGGGCGTGTCCCTGGCTTGCGCTCCGTTCGTACTACTAATCCCGGCGCTCGCTCCTGAGCAAACCCACGGCCAAGATGACCAAGGCCGCCGAAGCGCGTCACCGCCGTTCCCAGGGAGCTCCAGTTGGGCTGCCCGAGCCCCGAGTGGACAAAGAACCCGCCAGACTGGGCGAGGATTCCTGCCTGCAGAAGGCCGCCAGCGAGCCACTTGACCCTGTCCGCGTAGCCGGTCCGGTCGAGGTGAAGGTATTAGACGAGCGAGAGCACCAACAGCGCCCCGGCGTGGGCGTGGGCGTGGCCGGCCCGGAAGAACCGCTCGCGGAACTGGCCGAGCTGACCGCGTCCTGTGAGGTAGCCGAGTAGCGCCCAGCCACCGTATTCCACGCTGACCAAGGACAGCACCGAGACGGCAGGCAGGACACGGGTAGGTTGCATACGGCGTGAGCTCCTTTCCGACCCGCACCTAGAATCCGGCGGGCCAACCTTTCTAACGCAAGCATGATGCCATCGACTCCGGCTCGGCGCGGATTTCCGGGAACTCTTACCCTTCTCGGAAACGTGGGCACGGAGGTAGCACCAGATTTCGCCCGGTGGCACTATTCCGATGGGCGGCCGGAAGGCGTGGGATGTACTTCGCATGGGGTATGTACCAGAGGCGGCTTATGGGGCTTGTCGTACCCGCATTGGCGGCTATGCTGGTGAGTAGCTGTGGCGGAGGTGACGGCCAAGAAGAGGATTCCGCTGCAGATACAACCACTGCTGGAGGAGGTGGCGAGCGAGCCTCCCAGGCTGCTCTCGACGCGGCGTTGGAGAAGTCATTTCGAGAAAGCGATGCGCCTGGGGTGGTGGCCGCGGTGCAGACGCCCGAGTACACGTGGATACGTGCCCTGGGGGTAGCGGACCGCATTTCCGAGGAACCGATGACGCCTGAGATGTACCACCGTATAGGCAGCGTCACCAAGACCTTCGTCGCCACCCTGCTCCTCCAAGCCGCGGGCGACGGGCTCCTCTCGCTCGACGACACGATCGACCAGTACATCAAGGGTGTCCCCAACGGGGATGAGATCACGCTGCGCCAGTTGGCGGATATGACCAGCGGGGTCGCCACCTACTCAGAGACCAAGAAATTTGATGGAGATCCGGGAGCAGACCCATACAGGGTGTGGGACCCGAAGAGCTGGCGCAGATCGGTATCGAGGATTCCCCTCTGTTCGATCCCGGCACCGAGTTCAACTACTCCAACACGAACTACGTGCTGCTCGGGCGCGTCCTAGAACAGGTGACCGGCGAAAGTATCGGAGAGCTGACCCGCGAACAGATTATCGAACCGCTCGGCCTCAAAAGTACCTCCTTCCCCGACCTCGCGGATACCTCCCTTCCCGAGCCGCACGCCCAGGGCTACACCCTCCAAGGCCAATCCTCCGGCGAGGAGCCCAGAGACGCTACCGATTGGAACGCCTCCTGGACATGGACTGCCGGCATGATGATCTCGACGGTAGATGACCTGCTGGCCTACGGGCGGGCGCTGGGTACCGGGAAAGGTCTGCTCTCACCAGCACAGCAGGACGAGCGAATCGACTCGCTCGTCAGTGACGTGCCGCCGTTCGACCAACCGCCGCTCAAAGGCGACAACGGTTACGGCTTAGGGCTCATGTACGACCATGGGTGGATCGGGCACGGCGGGGAGCTACCAGGTTACAACACTTACCTCTACTATCATCCGGAACTCGACGCCGTGGTGGTGGTGGAGATCAACAGCGATATCTCCTCTGGGGATTGCCCCGAGGACAGGCCGACCCTGACGGACGGACCGCAGAGCCTCCCCTGCGATGCCCCAGCAGGCCGGATCTTCAGAGCGCTCACCGAGGCTCTGGGTAAACCCGCGCCGGCCGCACCCCAGTAGTGGTAGTGTCCTCACCCTGTCGGCCAGGCGCCCGTGCACGAAATCAGGGAGCGATGCCGACCCGCGCGGGCCGCTGAATCCTGGTAAGGTCGGGGAGAGTTTCCAAGCTTCTCGGGAGGGTTGAGAATTGGCTCCGATAGATGTCGTCGGTCTGGACCACGTCGCGCTCGGGGTGCCAGACGTCGAGGTGTTCATCCGGCGCTTGACCGAAACGTTCGGGATGGAGGTCGTGCGGCGCGGCTCGCACCACGAGACGGGTAGGCCCATCGCCTTCCTCAAGGACGCCAAAGGCTCGAAGATCGAGTTGATCGAGTCCGACGTAGAGGCGCCGACGTTCCTGCACCTGGCCTTCGCCGTCCCGGACGCGGGGGACGCCTACGAGGCCCTGGTTTCCTCCGAGTTCTCGTCCGTGGCCCCTCCCGTTCGCCTGGAGGCCGCGAAGGCGGAGACTGCCTTCACCGAGAGCCCCGAGGGCCTCGAGGCGCAGGTCATCGCGTTCGAGTAGCGGTTCGAGGAAGCTTCGGCTTTCTTGGGCCGGCTGGTTTGCCGAAACGGAGGGCGTGCTTTCCGATGTGCGTTGTGAGGTCGAACCGCGTATCCCTTCGTCCATGTCCGATCGTTCTGCGCCAGCCTCGGACACCCCCGTAGTCGGCGGGTAGGGCAGAAAAGGCATCAAGCGGGCTCTCCTGTAGAGCCCGCTACCAGGTAGCACCGGCCAAGCCTCTCTCTGCCCAGATCTGCTCGTGAAGTGCGCAACTCATGGCCGTCGCAACGATGAGAGTGATCGGGCCGCCAAGCACCCTCAAGGACTGGAGCCTCCATCAAACCCGGGACGGCTCACGAGGCCAGTCCCAACACCAGCGCGGCCACGGCCAGCAGGAGGAACGCGGCCGCCGGGCCGATCGAGTAGTCGCGCGCGCGCAGGTGGGTGATGATGGCACCGACGAAGTACAGGACGAGGCCGATCGCGGCGGCCGTCCCGATCAGCGGCACGCCGATGAGGCCGAGCAGCAGGCCGAGGGCGGCGGCCGCGTTTAGGGCGCCCAACACGGTTATCCACGATTGGGGCACGCGCACCTTGGCCGCGGTGGTGAGGACGAATTCGAGGCGCACGAAGTTGGCTACGGCCACGAAGGTGCTGGCGGCGATGGCCATTAGGGTGACGACGACGTAGGCGCTAAACACAGCGAACTCCAATCGTTTCTTGGTGTGCCTTCGTTCGGTGCTATCCGACCGCTTGCGTTCCAGATGAAGCCGTCTCCCCGTCACCTCCTTGTCACATCGGCCGGGTTTGGTGCGTCACTACTTCAATGAAACGACGTGGCCAGGGAATGTGACCGATGGACGAACGCGACCTTCTGGCAGAGCGGTTCGAGGGGAACCGGACTCACCTGAGGGCGGTCGCCTACCGGATGCTGGGCTCGATCAGCGAGGCGGACGACGCCGTGCAGGAAACCTGGCTCCGGTTCAGCCGCTCCGATACCGGCGGCATCGAGAACTTGGGCGGGTGGCTCACGACGGTCGTCGGAAGGGTGTGCCTGAACATGCTGCGCTCGCGCCGCTCAAGGCGTGGGGAGTCCCTGGACGAGGCCCGGGTGGGCGTGCACGTGCCCGACCCGATCGTGGGCCGCGCGGACGGGCTCGACCCCGAGCACGAGGCGCTGGTGGCCGACTCGGTCGGCCTCGCGCTGCTTGTGGTGCTCGAAACGCTCTCTCCCGCCGAACGGCTCGCGTTCGTCCTACACGACACGTTCGCCGTGCCATTCGACGAGATAGCTCTCATCGTGGGGCGCACGCCTGCCGCGGCGAGGCAGCTCGCCAGCCGCGCACGCCGCCGGGTGCGGGGTGCGGCCGCTTCTGCCGGCGCCGGTCTTGCCTACCAGCGGGAGGCCGTCGACGCCTTCCTCGCTGCCTCGCGCGAAGGTGACTTCGAGGCGCTGCTCGCCGTGCTCGACCCGGACGTCGTGCTGCGGATCGATGGCGGTGCCATACGTGCGGGATTATCGAGGGAGGTCCGCGGCGTGCGGGCGGTGGCCGAGCAGACGCTCACCTTCTCACGGCTCTCCCCGTTCGTGCGACCGGCGCTCGTGAACGGCGCTGCGGGGGTCGTCGTGGCTCCGCGCGGACGGCCGTTTGCGGTCATGGGCTTCACGGTCAGGCGGGGGAAGATCGCCGAGATCGATGTCCTCGCCGACCCCGCGCGCCTCAGCCGGCTCGACCTGGCGGTCCTCGACGACTGACGTCTAGCCGGCTGACCCCCGGGGACGGGGCGAAGCACGGTTGCGCCCAGACGCCGCCGGCAGAGAGCCTAGTCGGGCGCGAGGCCCTTGTCGCGAAGTTGTTCGAGGGCATCCGTGGATTTCGTCAGGTCGCCGAGGCCCATGCCGCGCAGGATCTCCGGGGCTTTGGTGAACTGGATCTCCGAGTAGTCAACGACCTGCCAGTGGTTGCCCCACGGGTCCAGAAAGTCGAGTCCTCTGCCGGGCAGTATCTCCACCCCCATCTCCCTCAAAGCCCGCCGGACGGCCCGCCGGTCGTCCACGACCATGCCGATGTGCCGGTGGGTGTCGGCCGGGGCCTCCTGGCCCTCCGCAAGGGCGATGAACTGGTCCCCGGCGTCGATGAACGCCATCCCCCTGGAGCGCCCGCGCAGCTTCACGTCGAAGAGCCGCCCGTAGAACTCCAGCGCCTCCTCGATGTCGCCGACCTCGAGGGCGACGTGGTTGAAGCCGACGAGCCGCGCGCGATCCGCCATAACCCCATTATGCTCCGCCCCGACCCACCGCGCCACGCGGCCGGCCACGCTTTCTACCAGGCTGCCAACGGCGTCTGGCTGACCGACCACGTGCCGCCCGGCTAGGGCAGGATCTCGACGTAACCGTCCGTTCCGTGCACGCGGATCCGCTGCCCATCTCGGATCAGCCGGGTGGCATGCTCCACTCCCACGACGGCCGGCAAGCCGTACTCCCGTGCGATCACCGCACCATGGGTCATCAGGCCCCCCACCTCCGTCACCAGGCCCTTGATCGCGACGAACAGCGGCGTCCAGCTCGGGTCCGTGTAAGCGGTGACGAGGATATCGCCCGGGTCGAGATCGGCCTCCGCGATGTCCAGGATGACGCGGGCTCGCCCCTCGATGGTTCCAGCGGAAACCGGTAGGCCGACCAGCGCGCCAGCCGGCAAATCATCGCGTCGGTACGCGCCGGACACGGCTTCGCCATCTGACGTGAGCACCCGGGGCGGCGTGAGCGCGCGATACGACCTGAACGCGTCCTTGCGCTGCAAGACGAGCTCGTGGTCCACCTGGTTCGTCCGTACGACGTCCTGGATCTCTTGGAACCTGAGATAGAAGATGTCTTCTCTCCCACGAAGCACGCCGGCCTGCACGAGGCGGTCGGCTTCTTCCATCAAGGCCTGCTTGTAAACGAAGTAGCGGCTGACCATCCCGTACTTCGGATACTCTCGGTACCCGATGAAGGTCCGGACCCGGTCGATCATCCGCTTGGTCTCATCGGCCTTCTGATCCCCGTCGGGCAAGACGCGCAAGCGTTCGAGAAGCTCCTGTTCCTTCTTCAAGGCCTCCTGCCGTCCTTGCTCGAAGCGTCGCTCGGCGGCGCCTGGCTCGAAGTTCTTGACGTTGCCGAGTAGCACGGGCAGGAGCGTGGTGGGGCGTTCGCTCCAACGCGGCCGCGTGATGTCGATCTCGCCGACGCAGCGCATGCCGTATTTGTCGAGCCAGGCCCGGATGGCGTCTCGCGCTTCGCGGCCGCCTGGGAGCCCGGGCAGCTCGTCCAGGAATTCTTCGTCCGCGACCTGCCGCAAAAACGCCACCACCTCCGGATGCGGGCGGATCACGTCCGCGACGTCCAGGAGCGCCAGCCCCATCTCCGACGTGACGTTGTGGGGGACGGACTGCGTGAGGGTGTCGGCCGCGTTCTTCTCGCCCAGCCACGCCTGCAGCTGCTCGTTGAGCCACCAGGTGGCCTCGATCCCCGCCATGAGCGCCTGATGGCTTTGCGGATCCCACAAGATCCGCTGCAGCTCCTGGATGTCCGCCAGGATGAAGTCGAGCAGCGCCGATCCGGACTTCGTGCGGATGTCGCGCTCCAAGGCGGCGATGGAAGCCTGGTTGCGCGCGATCAGCTCGGCGACGATGGCCGGATCGGTCTCGATCGGGGCTGGCGGCGCGCCAGCCGGCGCCGCGCCGGGAGCTTCGTCAGGGAGCGATGGGACGAAATCGCCGCGGTCGAGGATGGTCTGCACCGCGTCCCCGATCAGCAGATCGGATTTCCCCAGGAGCCCCAGGAGGCCGGCGCGGCCCGCTGGCGAAGCCAGGTTCTGGGTGACGTCGACGAACAGCCTCCCGCCGGCCTCATACATCGGTCGGAGGGCTGTCAGCTGCCACACGGAGAGCCCCAGGGGCTTCAAGGGGTCGGTCATCATCTGCTGATGACCGACGGAGATGTAGACGTGGTTCTCCTGGTCGCCGGCTTCGGGGATGGGGAAGAGCGTGGTGATCGGCCGGCTCTGGACGAACTGGAAGCCATCGTCGACCAGGCACCATTCGATGTCCTGGGGACAGCCGAAGTGCGCTTCGATCCGCCGGCCCAGCTGGGCGAGCCGCACGACTTGGCGCTCCGTCAGCGCTGGCTGCTCCTGCCACTCCGGCTCGATCGCCTGTCCCTGCGTCCCGCCTGCCGGCGAGGCGTGGATAGCAAGCTGCTTGGTGGCGACCGCCCTGGCGACGACCTCGCCGTCCCGCACCTTGTAGACGTCCGCGTTCACCAAGCCGGAGACCAAGGCCTCGCCGAGGCCGAAGCTGGCCTCCACGGAGGCGACCTTCCGGTTGCCGGTGATGGGGTCGGCCGTGAAAAGGATGCCGGCCGCCTGCGGGAAGACCATCTGCTGCACGACCACGGCCATGTGGACCTTCCGGTGGTCCAAGCCGTTCCGCAGGCGGTAGGTCACGGCCCGCTCGGTGAAGAGCGAGGCCCAGCACCGGCTGACGTGCTGGAGGATCGCCGCCGGTCCCACGACGTTCAGGTACGTGTCCTGCTGGCCCGCGAAGGAGGCCGTCGGCAAGTCCTCCGCCGTCGCACTGGATCGGACGGCGTAGGCGGCTCGCTCGCCGAGCCGGGCAAGCGGGCGGGCAATCGCCGCCGCCAGATCGTCGGGGATGGCGATCCCTTCGAGGGTCCGGCGGATCTCCGCGCTGAGCGCGCGGATCGCCTCCCGGTCGTCCGGCTTCAGGCGCGACAGCCGATCGAGCCGATCGTCGATCGACGGCGCTTCCGCCATGATCCGCTGGAAGGCGTCCGTCGTCACGCAAAAGCCAGCCGGCACGCGGAGGCCTTCGATCCGCGAAAGCTCTCCCAGGTGCGCGCCCTTGCCGCCAACGACCGCGACCTGCGTCTGGTCGATCTCCTGAAAATCCAACACGTAGCAGCCCATCCGCTCCCTCCCTTGTGCGTTCTCTAAAGAACGTCGCAGCGTCTCACCGAAACCCCATCCCCCATCCTGCTCAAGGAATGGTTCCCGAGCGCGTCGCGGCGTAGGCCCCATTCCGGCTCCTCGGCCATCTCGACCTCGGCGATCAGGCTGCTGGTCGTCGAACCCCACCCGGGGAACTCGATGCCGGCGGCCTTCCGGATCAGACTACGTCCGCCGTCGCACCCGGCGAGATATTCCGCCCGCAGCGACGGGCCGTCGGACAGCCCGACGTCGACGCCGGCTCCGTCCTGCGCGTGAGCCGGGGAGGTCCTGACTGGCGCGCCGCGAGACCCACCATCGGATCGACGTCCCCGCGCGACCCGTACGTCGACAACAACACACGCATTTCGCTCCTCCCATTTCCGTAGGTTCTGGCTTCGGCCGGCATTATGCGGCACGACCCGGGGCTTGATGCAAGCCCCCCGGTACGCTATATATTGGAGGTGGAGAGGAGTGGTCAGACCTACTCACAAAGTCCGGGTTCTCCCGAACTTTATGTGAACGGAAGGCTCGGGTGCTCGGCCCGCCGGCGCGAGTCTCAGCCTATAGGGCGCAGACACAGGGCAAGGTGTAGGTCGGATCGCCTAAGGATCGGGAGAGCCCAGGGGTTGTGAGTCGGTCTGCGACGGAGCTTGCGGCGGCGTGTTCGGAAGGGACCCCAGCGCAGCGTGCCTCTAGAGTTGGGGGAGTACCGACTGGGCCATGGCCTCCAGGCCGTCTATGTCGTCTATCTCGAGCCACTGCAGCATGACCCGCTCCACGCCCGCCTCGGACAGTTGTCCGAGCCGCCCGACGACCTCGTCAGTAGTCCCGGCGATGATCGGGGCCGGGAGATCCGCCCGCGGCGTGCCGTCGAGCTTTTCGTCCACGTCGGCCTCCGTGCGGCCGAACACGGCGCGCGTCATCAGGGTCCGGCGCACCGAACTCGGCTCGCGTCCGGCCTCTTCGAGCAGCTCGTCGAGGCGCGCGCTGCGTTCCGAAAACGCGTCGGGCGTTAGGAAGACGGCGTTCCACTCGTCGGCGTAGCGGGCCGCCAGCGGTAGCGTCCTGCGCGGGCCGTTGCCCCCGATGACGATCGGCGGCCCTCCGGGGCGCGGCGAACGGGGCAAAGAGCCGCGTCGCGAAGCTCGTAGTACTCACCGTAGAACGAGACCGGCTCGTCGTTGCGCAGCAGCCGGGTGACCACCTCGAGCCCCTCCTCGTAAGCGGGCGAACCGGTCGTCGGTGTCCAGCAGCTCGAAGCCGTGGGCCTCGTGCTCCCGCTCCTGCCAACCCGCCCCGATGCCGAGCCGCAGGCGCCCGCCGGCGAGGCTGTCCACGGCGGAGGCCTGCCAGGCGGTGATCACCGGGTGCCTGAAAGATACCGGCGAGACCAGCGGCCCGAACTCTATCCGCTGCGTGTGGTCCGCCAGCCACGTCAGAGAGGACCACAACTCCAGGGCGTCGAGATTGGGACCCTCGGGGTTCGTGAAGTGATCCGAGCGGTGGAGGCCCGCGTACCCGAGGTCCTCGACGGCCCGCACCAGCCGCTGCCAGCGCTCCCAATTCAGGCCGTGCTGGCCCTCGATCATGATCGCGACATCGAGCACAGAAACCTCCCGCGCATGAAACGACGGGTTACTTGGCGGCGGCCTCCACATCCCATACGAGGACGCGTCCGCCGGAGCCCGTGCCCTTCACGCCGGACGGATCGACGCCGAGCTCCTTCGCCCGGCGCGCGGCGGCGTCGGTGACCTCCGGACCTTCCTCGACCCCGCTATCCGTCGAGCGGTCTTGCGGCTCTTCGGGCTCGGCATCGCGGGTGGGCAGACGATCTTCGAGGAGGGCCAGGATCTCCTGGTGAGACCCGGCTTGATCCTCGCGCGTCTTCTCCAACTCCGCGGCCAGCTTATCGTTCTGCGTGCGGAGCTTCTTCAGCTCTTTTGTGAGGTCCTTCAGCGCTTTGTCGGTCTTCTTCGCCATTCCGCTCCCACCTCTCGTCCGGTGTCGTCACCCGGGAATATTGCACACGCCGGGCGCCGAGGCTAGGTCACCTTCGGCAGGTAGCTCGGCCGCGACTTCTCGAACGCCTCCAGCTCGTCTTCGTGCGTCAGCGTCAGGCCTATGTCGTCCAGGCCGTTCAAGAGCCGGTAGCGGGCGAAGTTGTCGAAGGAGAAAGGCTCCTCGAAGCCCGGCCCCTTGACGACGCTACCCTCGAGGTCCACGGTTATCGTCGCCTCCGGGTCTTCGCGTACGGTGTCCAGGAGTTCCTGGACGGACTGCTCGGGCAGCTCGATGGCGAGGAGCCCGATCTTGGCACAGTTGTTTTTGAAGATGTCGGCGAGAGAAGGAGCTATGACGGCCCCGAAGCCGTAGTCCTGGATGGCCCACGGCGCGTGCTCGCGGCTGGATCCCGACCCGAAGTTGTGCCCGGCGAGCAGGACGACCGCGTCCTCGTGCTCGGGCTTGTTGAGGACGAACTCGGGGTCCTCGCGCCACGCCGAGAACAGGAACTGCCCGAAGCCTGTACGCTCGATGCGCTTGAGGGCGTCGCTGGGCACGATCTGGTCGGTGTCCACGTCGTGCCAGCCGAGCGGCAACGCCTTGCCTTCTACGGTGTTTACGGGTTCCATCAGCTCACCTCCACGGGGGCGCCGAGGTCCGACGGCGACGCGAACCGCCCGACGACGGCTGTCGCCGCCGCGACGACGGGGCTGACGAGGTGCGTCCGACCGCCCTTACCCTGACGGCCCTCGAAGTTGCGGTTGGACGTCGAGGCGCAGCGCTCGCCCGGCTGCAGGATGTCCGGGTTCATGCCGAGGCACATCGAGCAGCCGGCGTTGCGCCAGTCGAAGCCGGCCTCGGTGAAGATCTGGTCAAGACCCTCGTCTTCGGCCTGGGCCTTGACCCGCATCGAGCCCGGGACGACCATCGCCCGGATGCCCTCCTTGACCTTGTGTCCCTCGAGGACGCGGGCCGCGGCCCTCAAGTCCTCTATGCGGGCGTTGGTGCACGACCCGAGAAAGACGGTGTCCACCTCTATCTCCCGAATCCGGGTGCCGGGCTCGAGGTCCATGTACTTCAAGGCCCGCTCGTGGCCGTCGTTCTGGGGCTCGGGCACCTCATCGTCGAGCCCGACGGTCTGCGCCGGGTTCGTCCCCCAGGAGACGTAGGGGACGAGGTCCGCGGCCTGGATGACGACCTCCTTGTCGTACTCCGCGCCCTCGTCGGTCGTCAGGGACCTCCACTCCTCGACGGCGATCTCCCAGTCCTCGCCCTCGGGGGCGTGCGGGCGGCCGCGCAGGTACTCGAAGGTCGTCTCGTCGGGGGCCACGAGGCCGGCCCGCGCGCCGCCCTCGATGGACATGTTGCACACCGTCATGCGGCCCTCCATCGAGAGGGACCTGACGGCCTCGCCCCGGTACTCGATGACGTGCCCGACCCCGCCGCCGGTCCCTATCCGATTCAGGATGCCGAGCATGAGGTCCTTGGCCGTGACGTCCGCCGGCAGCTCGCCCTCGACGGTCACGGCCATGGTCTTCGGGCGTGCCTGGGGCAGGGTCTGCGTCGCCAGGACGTGCTCGACCTCGCTGGTCCCGATGCCGAAGGCCAGCGCCCCGAACGCGCCGTGGGTCGCGGTGTGCGAGTCGCCGCACACGATGACGAGCCCCGGCTGGGTGAGGCCCATCTCCGGGCCTATGACGTGCACGATCCCCTGCCCGATGGAGCCCCAGGGGTGGAGCTCGATCCCGAACTCCTCGCAGTTCTCGCGCAGTGCCTCCATCTGCTTGGCGGAGACTTCGTCCCTGATGGGAAGCCCGATCTCCGTGGTCGGCACGTTGTGGTCCATGGTCGCGAGCGTGAGGTCCGGCCTGCGTACGGTGCGGTCTGCGAGCCTGAGGCCCTCGAAGGCCTGCGGGCTCGTCACCTCGTGCACCATGTGCAGGTCCACGTACAGGAGATCCGGCTCCCCCTCGGCGCGGTGCACCACGTGCCGCTCCCAGACCTTCTCCATCAGCGTCTTCGGCTTACCCATCTTCGGCCTTTCCGTTGTGTGACATCCCGTACCCTTTGCGGCCCGCGTACGCCGCGAACCTGTGATCCCCGTAGACGCAGCGGACCTCCTCGAAGCCCGCCCCCGCCAGCCAGCCTAGCTGCGCCGCGAGCGTGGCGTTCCTGTCGGCCCTCATGCGCGAGAGCGCGGCGGCCAGATCCTCCTCCGAGACGCCCGCCTCCCGCACCCGCCGCAGCCACCATTCTTGAAGGTGCGTCTCCTCTTCCGGCGTCTTTCCTATGACCTGGTCCGCGTTGGCGAACCAGCCGTCGTCAAGCAGGGACTCGTGCACCCTCCCGAAGAGGTCCCGCTTGTCGCCGTCGGTGAGGTGGTGGATCGACAACGCAGACACGACAAGGTCGTACCCCTTCGGCAGCGCCTTGCGCGCGTAGTCCATGGTGCGAAACTCGAATCGCCCGGACGCGCCCCCGAGCCGCCGCCGCGCCACCCGCAGCATCTCCACCGAGACGTCGACGAGCGTTACCCGCGACCGCGGGAACCTCTCTGCGACCATCCCGCTCAAGAGCCCCGTCCCGGCCCCGAGGTCGAGCACCCGTATCTCCGCGTCCGGACCGAAGGGCACGCTACCCAGCGCGGCCCCGTAGAGGTCGTCGAGGCCGGGCACGAGCTGCCAGCGGGACCTGTCGTAGTCCCGCGCCGCCGCGTCGAACGATGCCCCGACCGTCACCCCGCCGCCCCGCCGCGCGTCGCCGTGATGTTGAGCCGCACGTAATCCAGCAATGGGACGCCGTCAACCGCCGTGATCTTCTCGGCCACCGCCCTTGCGAACGATCCCCGCTCCTCCTGGGGCAGCCTCTCCAGGTGACCCCCGAGCACGACCGTCGAGAGGAACCGGGCCAGTTCGTCCACCGACCCGAACGGCGTCGGCTCCTCGTGCAGCCACGCCTCGACGCGCTCGAACCCGGCGGCCTCCAGGCGCGTCCGCGTGCTCTCGGCGTCGGCGTAGTATTTGTCGTCGCTCCAGCCTACGAAGAAGGGGCGATAACGCTCCTCCTCCATGACCTCTCCCACGGCCCTCGTCGCTCGGGAGATGTTCCCCTCTCCCCCGCACTGGGCCACGAGCGTGCCGCCGGGCTTCAGGGCCATGGCGAGCCTCCCGAAGAGGCGGGCATGATCCCCTATCCAGTGGAAGGTGGCGGTCGAGAAGATCAGATCAACGGGCGACGCGACCTCGAGCTCCAGCAGATCCTGCCGCTCGACCCGCACCCGAGGGTCCCCGGCGAAACGTCGCCCGGCAACCTCGACCATCGCCGCCGACCCATCGACCGCCAGAACCGTCCCTTCAGGCAACCGTCCAAGCAAGAGCTCCGTCACCCGCCCGGTGCCACACCCGGCGTCGATGGCGGCCTCGTCCCCCCTCAGGTCCACCCGCCCGAGAACCTCTTCCCCCCAACGCGTCTGCGGGGAAGAGAGCTCCTCGTACTCCGCCGCGTTCCACTCGCGCGTCAAGATCAAGGCCCCTTGCTTTGTCTCAGAATGTGAGACACAATGTCTGACATATGGACAGTATAGAAGGTACGGCCCTGGCGGGCAAGAGCGGGGTCGGGGTATTGGACAAGGCGGTTGGGATCCTGAGCTTCCTCGGCGAGGGAGGCCCGTCGAGCCTCGCGGAGGTGGTCGAGGGGACGGGGGTTGCGCGGCCGACGGCGTACCGGCTGCTCTCGGCGCTGGAGGTTCACGGCCTCGTGGCGCGGCGGGGTGGGCGGTACGCGCTGGGGCTGCGGTTCCTCGGGTGGGGGGAGCGGGCGGCGGCGGTGGCGTCGTCGGGGCTCGTGGAGGCGGCGCGGCCGGCGATGGTCGGGCTGCGGGACGCCTCGGGCGAGAGCACCCAGCTCTACGTTAGGGAGGGCGACGGGCGGGTGTGCGTGGCGTCGTTCGAGCGGGCGACGGGCCTCAGGACGACCGTCGCGGTCGGGGCGGTGCTGCCGCTGGACCGGGGCTCGGCGGGCCAGGTGCTGCTCGCCTGGGCCGACGATGCCGGGCGCCACGACGTGGACACCGGGCGGTTGGCGGAGGTGCGGGCGAGGGGTTGGGCCGAGAGCGTGGCCGAGCGGGAGGAGGGGGTCGCGAGCGTCAGCGCCCCGGTCTTCAGGGAGGGCAGATTGGTCGCGGCGGTCGGGGTGAGCGGGCCCATAGCCAGGCTCGGGACCAGGCCGGGGGACCGGCTCGCGGCGCAGGTGGTCGCGGCGGCGCGGGAGATAGAGCGGGTCGCGGGCGCCGGGATGCCCGCGCGCCGGCGGGCATGAGCAGCCCGGGGTCCGACGAGAAGGGTAGGTCGCGGGGCTTCGCCGCCGAGGCGTCGCTGCTGGCGGCGGTGGTGTTTCTCGGGAGCAACCCGACCTCGGTCAAGTTCATCGTGCAGGAGGTGCCGCCGCTGGCGCTGGCGGCGGGACGGTTCACCGCGGCCGGGTTGTTGCTCGTCGGGCTGCTGCGGCTCATCGAGCCCAAAGGCTTCCCGGCGTGGCGGGATCTACCACATCTAGCATTTCTGGGAGTCATCGGGGTGAGCATCAACCAGGCCGCCTTCGCGGTGGGGGTCGACCTGACGACCGCGTCGCACACGGCGATGGTGTACGCCACAGCGCCCGTCTGGGGGATGCTGTTCGGGGCCGTTCTCGGGGTCGAGCGCCCGCGACTGCGCGGGATCCTGGGCGTGGCCATGGCCATCATCGGCCTGGTCCTCGTGGTCGCCGGAGAGAGAGGAGCCTCGGGGGGAGGCTCGGGAGGGCCGAGCGCGGTCGGAGACCTCTTCATCGTGGTCGCCGCCGCAAGCTGGGGCGCCTACGCGGTGCTCTCCATACCCCTGCTGCGCGGCAGGGAGGGTTCGGACGTCGTCGGTGGGCTCTCGCCGCTGGCGGTCGGGGCCTTCTCCGTGCTCTTCGGGGGCCTGGCGCTCATGCCGCTCGGTGCGACGGGCCTGATCGGGACGGACTGGGGAACGGTGAGCGGCGGCGTGTGGGCGGCCGTGGCGTACTCCACCGTGTTCGTCTCGGCCTACGGGTTCGCGGCGTGGCAGGGCGGCATCTCGCGCGTCGGGGCCAACCGCGTGCTCGTCTACCAGTACCTCATGACGCTCGTGGGCGTCTCGGCCGGCGTGGTGCTGCTCGACGAGAGCATCGGGGCGTTCGCCATCGTCGGCGCCGCCGTGCTCCTTGGCGGGGTGTACCTGGCGCGGCGTTGAGGCGGCGGGGTATTCGCCCCCCGCCGCGCTCTATCGGTCCGCGAGTGGGACGAGTCCAAACAGATGAGAGAGCTCGTCTCACGGTGTCCGCGAGGGCCTCGGTCAGGTGCCGACGTAGGCCGCGAGGTGCTCGCCGGTGAGGGTGGAGCGGGCGGCGACGAGGTCGGCGGGTGTGCCCTCGAAGACGATCCGGCCGCCGTCGTGGCCGGCGCCGGGGCCGAGGTCGATGATCCAGTCGGCGTGCGCCATGACCGCCTGGTGGTGCTCGATGACGATGACCGACTTGCCGGAGTCGACGAGCCGGTCGAGCAGGCCGAGCAGCTGCTCGACGTCGGCGAGGTGGAGGCCGGTGGTCGGCTCGTCGAGGACGTAGACGCCGCCCTTCTCGGCCATGCGGGTGGCCAGCTTGAGCCGCTGCCGCTCGCCGCCGGACAGCGTGGTGAGCGGCTGGCCGAGGCTGAGGTAGCCGAGCCCGACGTCGGCGAGCCGGTCGAGGATCTTGTGTGCCGCCGGCGTGCGCGCCTCGCCGTCGCCGAAGAACTCCTCGGCCTCGGTCACCGACATCGCGAGCACCTCGCTGATGTCGCGGCCGCCGAAGTGGTATTCCAGCACCGATGCCTGGAACCGCTTCCCCTCGCACTCCTCGCAGGTGGTGGCGACGCCGGCCATCATCGCCAGGTCGGTGTAGATGACGCCGGCGCCGTTGCAGTTGGGGCAGGCGCCCTCGGAGTTGGCGCTGAACAGCGCCGGCTTCACGCCGTTGGCCTTCGCGAACGCCTTGCGGATCGGGTCGAGCAGTCCGGTGTACGTCGCCGGGTTGCTCCGCCGCGAGCCGCGGATCGCGCCCTGGTCGATCGACACCACACCCGCGCCGGCGGGGATCGACCCGTGCACGAGCGAGCTCTTGCCGGAGCCGGCGACGCCGGTGACCACGCAGAGCACCCCGAGCGGGATGTCGACGTCGACGTCCTGGAGGTTGTGCGTCGACGCGCCGCGGATCTCCAGCGTGCCGGTGGGCGTCCGCACCGTCTCCTTGAGGGCGGCCCGGTCGTCGAGATGGCGGCCGGTGATGGTGCCGCTGGCCCGCAGCCCCTCGACGGTGCCCTCGAAGCAGACGGTGCCGCCCGCCGTACCGGCGCCGGGGCCGAGGTCGACGACGTGGTCGGCGATCGCGATCGTCTCCGGCTCGTGCTCCACGACGAGCACCGTGTTGCCCTTGTCCCGCAGCCGCAGCAGCAGGTCGTTCATCCGCTGGACGTCGTGGGGGTGCAGGCCGATCGTGGGCTCGTCGAAGACGTAGGTGACGTCGGTGAGCGAGGAGCCGAGGTGGCGGATCATCTTGGTGCGCTGCGCCTCGCCGCCCGACAGCGTGCCCGACGGCCGGTCGAGCGAGAGGTAGCCCAGCCCGATCTCCGCGAACGAGTCGAGGAGGTGCTGCAGCCCGGCGAGCAGCGGCGCCACCGACGGCTCGTCGAGGCCCCGGACCCAGTCGGCCAGGTCGCTGATCTGCATCGCGCAGACGTCGGCGATGTTCTTCCCCTTGATCTTCGACGACCGGGCCTCCTTGCTGAGCCGGGTGCCGTCGCACTCGGGACAGGTCGTGAACGTCACCGCCCGCTCCACGAAGGCGCGGATGTGCGGCTGCAGCGCGTCGACGTCCTTGGAGAGCATCGACTTCTGGATCTTCGGGATCACGCCCTCGTAGGTGAGGTTGACCCCCTCGACCTTGATCTTGGTCGGCTCCCCGTAGAGCAGGTTCTGGAGCTCCTTCTTGGTGAACTCTGCGATCGGCTTGTCCATGTCGAAGCCGGCGCCGCTGAAGATGCGGCCGTACCAGCCGTCCATGCTGTAGCCGGGGATCGTGAGCGCGCCCTCGCTGAGCGACAAGCTGTCGTCGTACAGCGCGGACAGGTCGAAGTCGGTGACCGAGCCCATGCCCTCGCAGCGCGGACACATGCCGCCGAGACGGTTGAAGGTCGCCTTCTCGGTCTTCGTCTTGCCGCCGCGCTCGATGGTGATCGCACCGCTGGCCTTCACCGAGGGGACGTTGAACGAGTACGCGTTGGGCGAGCCGATGTGCGGCTTCCCGAGCCGGCTGAAGAGGATGCGCAGCATCGCGTTGGCGTCGGTGGCGGTGCCGACGGTGGAGCGGGGGTTGGCGCCCATCCGCTCCTGGTCGACGATGATCGCGGTCGTCAGGCCGTCGAGCACGTCGACCTCGGGCCGCGCCAGCGTCGGCATGAAGCCCTGCACGAAGGCGCTGTAGGTCTCGTTGATCAGCCGCTGCGACTCCGCGGCGATCGTGCCGAACACCAGCGAGCTCTTGCCCGAGCCGGAGACGCCGGTGAACACCGTCAGCCGGCGCTTCGGGAGCTCGACGCTGACGTCCTTGAGGTTGTTCTCGCGCGCGCCCTGCACGCGGATCAGATCGTGGCTGTCGGCGACGTGCAGCGCAGGCGACTGCGTGTCCGTCCTCGTGGTCATGCTCATCGTGTCTCCATCTGTTGGGCGGGGCCGCCTTCGCGGTCTCCGTCGGCGTCGCCTGGCTCGATCTGACCAGCTTCGAGCAGTACGTCTGGTTCTCCTTCGCTTCGGCTCGTGGAGCCTCTGGGCCCCGGCCCCGCGGCGTGCGCGCCGAGGCGTCCGACCAACCAGCGGCCGTCGCGCATCAGCTCGCGGTCGGGCAGCTCGTTCACCTCGCGCCAGGCCTGGATGCGGCGCGGGGAGATGCGGAACCAGCGGTACGGCGTGGCCAGCGCACGCGGGTCGAAGCCGGTGCGCGCGGCGAACCGGTCACCCCGCTGCTGCGGCAGCGCGTCGATCTCGAGGACCTCGACTTCGCCATCGATCATGGACACGTCGCGGGTGTGGCCCAGCCCCAGCCGAACGGTTCGGGTGGCGGCGAGGTTCCTGCCGGTCGGGCTGTCCGTCGGCGTGGCCACCAGCAGCGCCTCGTCCTCCCAGTCGAAGGACAGCGGCACCAGATACGGCGCACCGTCCGCCGAGGCACTGGCCACCCAGACATCGATGTCGTGGGTGAGCCGATGCTCGGTGTCGCGACGACGCTGAGCGCGGGAGCGGGGGTCGGCACTCATCGGTCCCGAAGCAGCCCGAGGACGTTGCCATCGGGGTCGGTGACGGTGGCCACCAGGCGGCCGCCGCCGACGTCGTGCGCGGGTTCCTTCACGGTGACTCCATCGGCTTCCTACTCGACGCGCTGGTAGGTCATGGTGAAGTCGGGCTGCCAGGTCACGCCGTTGTCGTGGGACATCTCCCCGGTTGACTCCATGACGTCCGGGCCGCGGAAGCGTGCCGTGTAGCGCTGTGAGAAGTCCACGTCCAGGCGGATCATCGACCATCCGGCGTCGTCGACCTCGAGTTCGAAGACTCGGGTGATCCCGCGGACATCGAAGTAGTGGTACCGGTCATCCGACAGCAGCGCTATGGCGTCTGGGAAGTCGGGGTGGTCGTACGTCCAGTGCTGGAGCACGAACGCCCCGTCCAGCACCCGCTCGTACCGCTGCCGACCGGTGACCGGTTCGGACATGGCCGAGTGATGCATCGTGAATTCCCAGGTTCCGAGCAGCCGGTCGAGCGCGCTCATGCCTGCTCCTTTCGTTGCTGACTCCTCGCGCCTCGCGACAGCCGGACGGCTCAGCGCTGCTCCTGGATGCGGATCAGGTTGCCCGCGGGATCGCGGAAGGCGCAGTCGCGAACGCCGTACGGCTGCTCGGTCGGCTCCTGGACGACCTCGGCGTCGCTGGCCTGCAGCCGCGCGAAGGTGCCGTCGAGGTCGGCGGTGGCCAGCAGGAGGGCGGCGTAGGTGCCCTTGGCCATCATCTCGGCGATGGTGCGGCGCTCGTCGTCGGTGACGCCGGGGTCGGCGGCCGGCGGGTGCAGGACGATGGACGTGCCGGGCTGGTCGGCGGGGCCGACCGTGATCCAGCGCATCCCGCCGTATCCGACGTCGTTGCGGACCTCGAAGCCTAGGGTGTCGCGGTAGAAGGCCAGGGAGGCGTCCGGGTCGTCGTGCGGGAGGAAGCTCGCGTGGATGGTGATGTCCATGCTCATCGTGTCTCCGTCTGTTGCGTGGGGCCGCCTTCGCGGCCTGCGTCGCCCTGGCCCGATCCGACCGGCTTCGAGCGGTACGTCTGGTTCTCCTTCGCGGTCGTGGTGACTAGGCGGGGAGAGGGCTCAGGAGCCAGCTCAGCTCACCGCTCTCTTCACGAGCGCGCCGATCTTCGCCTCTTCGGTGGCGGTCAACTCCTTCAGCGCGAAGGAGGTCGGCCACATGGCGCCTTCGTCGAGGTTCGCCGCGTCGTTGAAGCCGAACGTCGCGTACCTCGTGTTGAACTTCTGCGCGCTTTGGAAGAAGCAGACGACCTTGCCGTCCTTGGCGTACGCAGGCATCCCGTACCAGGTTTTCGGCGAGAGGTCTGGCGCGCTGGCTTTGATGATCGCATGGAGCCGCTCGGCCATGGCGCGATCCGGTTCCTGCATCTCGGCGATCTTCGCGAGCACGGTCGCGTTCCCCATCCGCCTTCTTCTTTTCGCGCGCGCTTCCGCCTTCTGCTCTTTGGCGCGCTCCTTCATCGCGGCTCGTTCCTCGGCCGTGAATCCCTTGGACTTCTTTGCGCTCATCGTTCCCTCCTGTGCAGGTTCTTCCGTGTCCTACTCCGTCCAGCAAGAAAAGTCTACTTGCGGCTCCGTGCCCTCACTTCTCGATTCCTGATCGGTCTGGTCACCTGTTTCACCACGCAGGAAGGCATCCCCGCCGTCGCGCGCGCCGCCTGGCGCCGATAGACGCTGGGCGGCACACCGACCAGCTCGGTGAAGCGACTGCTGAAGGTGCCCAGCGACGAGCAGCCGACCGCGAAGCAGACCTCGGTGACGCTGAGGTCGCCACGGCGCAGCAGCGCCATCGCGCGCTCGATGCGCCGCGTCATCAGGTAGCCGTACGGCGACTCGCCGTAGGCGCGCCGGAACTCGCGGCTGAAGTGCCCGGCCGACATGTGCGCGCCGCGGGCGAGCGCCTCGACGTCCAGCGGCTGCGCGTACTCCCGGTCGATCCGGTCGCGAACGCGGCGCAGCCGCGCGAGGTCGCGCAGGTGCTGCGTCGCGGCGGGTCTGCTGGTCACCTGCGCGATCATGCCACGTCGCACCGGAGTGCTCAAGTCCGTTGGCGTGGTGTATCTGGGGTGATCCTTCGTTGCGGCCGGGTCAGGCCGCGATGGCTTGCAGGGTCCGTTCGGCGGCCACCTCCTCGGTCGACATCAGCGTGTTCACGAACACCTGCAGCAGCTCGCGCAGCAGATCCGGAGACGCCTGGGCGCGCAGGGTCGATACCTTGGAGTCGATTGTGAGGGATCACTCCAAGGATCACGCGGTGGTTGTCGCCACTCCCGGCGACACGCTCACCGCGCTACCGATAAACTACTTTGCTGGACGCCACTGGCGTGCGTACAGGCTTAGAATTCCGGCAGGTCGTCGAAGAGGAGGGAAGGGTTATGTCCGAATCGGATTCGCGGATCGCCGTGGTGACGGGGGCCTCTTCGGGGATCGGCGCCGCCACGGCGCGGACCCTCGCTGGGGCAGGGTACTCTGTCGCCCTCGGCGCCAGGCGCCTGGACCGCATCGAGGAGCTCGCCGCCGAGGTTGGTGGCCATGCCCACAGGCTCGACGTCACCGACTCGGGGAGCGTCGAGGACTTCGCCGCCTGGGTGGAGGAGCTCGGAGGGGCTTCGGTGGTGGTGAACAACGCGGGGGGCGCGAAGGGGCTTGCGCCGGTGGCGGAGATGGACGAGGAGTACTGGCGCTGGATGTACGAGGTGAACGTGCTCGGTCTCGGCATGACGATAAAGGCGTTCATGCCCCAGCTCCGGGCCCCCGGCGACGGCCACCTGGTCATCATCGGGTCGGTGGCCGGGGTCGAGACGTACGCGAACGGGGCCGGCTACGCCGCCACCAAGTTCGGCGCGCACGCCGTCAAGGAGAGCCTGCGGCTGGAGCTGCTGGGCGAGGACGTGCGGATCACGGAGATCATGCCGGGAGCCGTGCGGACGGAGTTCGGGCTGGTGCGGTTCGAGGGCGACAGGGAGAAGGCCGAGGCTCCATACAGGGGAATAACCCCGCTCACCCCCGACGACGTCGCCGAGTGCGTCCGGTGGGTCGTCTCACTGCCCCCGCACGTGAACGTGGACCGCATGGACGTCAGGCCCCTGCGGCAGACGGGCGTCGCCACGTTCGCCCGCGACACTTGACTCTCAGGCCTCTCTCGACGGCGACCGCCAAGCGTTCAGGAGCTGCGGTTCAAAACCTGCGGGTCAGGACCCGCGGCCCTTGCGGACGGCCTCGATAACGTCCTGAGGCCCTCGGTATTCCCTGTCCGGGAGCCGCTTGCGCACCTGGTCCAGCACGAATCCCGGAACGCCGTTGCGTTCGAGCCGGGAGATCAGCTCCCTCTTGTGGATCGGGAAGTCGACGCCGTTCAGGTAACGTCCGATATTCGTCGGCAGTTTCTTCCTAAGAAAGTCCACGCTTCCACCTCCACCTCGCGCTACGCGCGCGGTTGCCCGCCTGCCAACTCTGACTGTACCGCAGCCGGCTCGACCGTGTCGCGGCCCTGGCAACCGACCGACGTTTCGGCCTCGGCGGGCTTGACGTGCGGCGCCGCTGAGCATGGCATACTTCCGGGTGTCGTCTGCGCGAGGGATGCCTGCATTGCCCGGGAAGGCATTGGATCTCGGCCCCGCCGACCGGTTCGAGTCCGAGACGGCGCACCGGCCGGCGGTCGAGCGCGTCGTCGCGGCCATACGCGCGCCGTCCGGCGGCGCGCTCTCGCTGGGCGACATGGCCGATTTGGCACACCTGAGCCCCTTCCACTTCGCCCGCACCTTCAAGGGGGTAACGGGGATCTCGCCTGGCGAGTTCGGTTCGGCCGTGCGTCTGCAGCGGGCGAAGGAGCTCCTCCTCACCACGGACCTCACCGCGAGCGAGGTCTGCTTCGAGGTCGGATACGGCAGCTTCGGGACCTTCTCGACCCGCTTCGCGCAGCTCTTCGGGGTGTCGCCGGGCAGGATGCGGCGGCTGCCCGCAGAGCTGCGCGCCACCCGCACCGGCACCGAAGCGGCCCCACCGACGGCGGACGTAGGGGTCTCCTTTGAGGTCGGCGGCGACGTTCCTGCGGGGGCCCGGATCTTCGTGGGCCTCTTCCCCGGGGCCATACCCCAGCGCGTGCCCGCAGCGGGTACCGTGCTGACTGCCGCCGGCACGCACCGGCTGGGGCCGGTCCCGGACGGCGTCTATCACGTCATGGCCGCCGCGTTGCCGCCTTCGGAGGATCCCCTGGACTCGCTGTTGCCGGGCGAAGGCCTCCGGGTGGGTCGCGGCGATTGTCCCGCGCTCGTGCGCGGCGGTCGCGGGGCCGGGTTGACGAGCGTTCGGATGCGCGAGGTTGGGGCGCTGGACCCCCCACTGCTCCTCGCCCTACCGGCCCTGCTGCCCGGAAGCCTTGCCTCCGCTTGAAGCCGCGGAAAGAAAGCAAGATACGAGAAGCCGCCTCAAAGCAACGCCTGTAGACTCCCCTTGCAGGCTAAGGATCGGAGAGGAGAAAAGATGGGTCGGTTCTCGGGCCACAAGTACCTGAACCTCGAGACCTTCCGCAAGAACGGCGAGCCCGTCCGGACCCCGGTGTGGTTCGCCGACGAGAACGGCGCGATGTACGTCCGCACCTTCGCGAAGACCGGCAAGGTCAAGCGGCTCAGGCGCGAGGCGCGCGTACGAGTCGTCCCCAGCGACGCCCGCGGCGCGCCCGAAGGCCAATGGATCGACGCCGAGGCCCGGATAGTCGATGCCGGCTCGGCCGAGGCAAAGCTGGCGAACCGCCTCCTCAACGGCAAATACGGGCTGACCAAGCGCCTGATAGAGCCAGTCTTCGGGCTCAGGTACGGACAAGTCGTAACAATCGCGATCCGAGTCTAGCCCATCCGGCGCCCGGAAATCCAGAACCCTCGCCAAACACTCCGCAAGAAAATGGCGGATACTCGCTTGACACTCTTGGTTAACTAAGTTAATATACCGATCATTGATCGCAAAGAGAGGGAATATGGGCATCAAAGAGCGCAGGCAGAGGCAGAGGGAGACGCTGAGGAGCGGTATCCTGGCGGCGGCGCGTGAGATCGCCTCGACCGAGGGTTGGCAGGCGGTGACGATCCGCAAGATTGCCGCGCGGGTAGAGTACAGCCCGCCCGTCATCTACGAGTACTTCGACTCCAAGGAAGACCTGCTTGCTCGAGCTCGTGCGGATGGGCTACGCCGGGCAGCTGGAGGCCATCGAGAAGGCCCGGGACGCCGCCGAAGATCCGGAACAGGCCCTGCTCGAGATGTCCCGCGCCTGGTGCCGCTTCGCGTTCGAATCCCCCGACCTCTACCAGGTCATGTACGGCCTCGGAGGGGTGTCTTTCCCCGTGACGGAGCTGAGGAAGGAAGGAGAGAAGATAGCCGGCGCGATCGCGGAGGTCCTGGAAGAGATATTCGCGCAGAACGGGAAGGAGGCGGAAGACGTCTGGGCAAAGGTGACGCTCGCGTGGGGCACGATGCACGGCCTCGTCTCGCTCGACATGGCCGGCCGGCTCACCGGCGGCAAGGAAGAGGCCGAGCGGCTGGCGGATCAGGCATCCCGCGACTACCTCAATGCGTGGCTGAGCTAGAGGAGGGACCCTTTTTGTCCAAAACTTAACTTAGTTCACAGAAAGAACGGTGTTCGAGAAAAGGTGATCGACGCAAACGAAAAGAGGATGGTGTTCATGAACCGCATCACGTTCAATCGAGAGGGCAAGATCCGCCCGGCCGCCGTGGTCCTCGTGGGCCTGATCTCCGGCGGCACCCTTACAGAGTTCGCCGTCGGCGCCATCCTCAACGTGGTCCCGTCGCCATAGCAGTGCCCACGCGGCTCAGCCTGCGGCCGGAAGTTGTCCCGGAGACGACGCCGTCCAAGGTCCGGGAACTTCGGGCAGAGACGGCGATCAAGTGAACACCCCAGCGGCCCAACGGAAAGGAGCACCAACGATGACGAATACCAGAGAGTCCAAGAGGACCGAGATAGTGATGCCGCACAAAGGCGGACCGGAGGTGCTCGAAGTGCACCGGCAGGACCTGCCAGGCCCGGAGGACGGGCAGGTCGTGGTCCGCGTCGAGGCGGCGGGGGTCTCCTTCGCCGAGGTTCAGATGCTCAAGGGCCGCTACTTCGGTCAGCCGAAGTTCCCCTTCGTGCCGGGGTACGACCTGGTCGGCGAGGTGGAAGCGGTCGGCGAGGGCGTCGACGAGGAACTTCTCGGCTCCCGGGTCGCCGCTCTGACGGAGACCGGGGCATGGGCGGACCGCGTGGCGCTCGACGCAAAGGACGTGGCGCCGGTCCCCGCGGCGCTGGATCCCGCCGACGCGGTCGCGGCCGTGACCAACGGGGTCACCGCCTGGCAGATGCTCCACCGCGCCGCAAGGGTGCGTCCCGGGCAGACCGTGCTCGTGCACGGGGCCTCGGGCGGCGTGGGGACGCTGCTCGTGCAGCTCGCGCGGCTCGCCGGCGCCGAGGTCATAGGGACGGCCTCGGCCCGCAAGCACGAGTACGTGCGCTCTCTGGGCGCCGACGCCGGTCGACTACAGGGACGACGACGTGCCCGCCAGGGTGCGCGAGATCTCGCCCGACGGCGTGGACGCCGTCTTCGACCACGTCGGCGGGCCGGGTCTGGTGGACTCGTGGCGGATGCTCCGCAGGGGCGGGACGCTGGTCACCTACGGCTCCGCCTCCACGCTCTCGGGCACTGGGCACTGGATCAAGCCCTACCTGCCGATCTTCGCCCGCGTCCTCTTCTGGAACGCCCTGCCGAACGGCAAGCGGGCGACGTTCTACTACGTGAAGCGCTGGCCCAAGTTCTTCCAGGAGGACCTCTCCACCGTCCTCTCGCTGCTCGTCGAGGGGAAGATCGAGGCGCACGCAACCGCCCGGACTGCCGCTCGAAAAGGCGTCCGAGGCGCTCGCACTCCTGGCCTCCGGCAAGGCGAGCGGCAAGGTGGTGCTCGTGCCGGGTTCCGTGGCGTCGTCGAGCCTCTCGTAACGTGAGCCTGGATCGAGAGTGCGAAGCGATGCGTAACCTCAACCAGATGGCTCGGATCGTCCTGCGGTGACAGGGAAGCGAAGCAAACGTACCCCAGGTCGGGAAAGCCTGGGCGGCAGGAGGGTGGCGGGACCGACGGACGTGCCAGAGGGCCCCAGCTTTGCGCTGTTCGCCGACCCCGAAGGCCACCTCGTGGGCCTATTCAAGCCCTAGGGCCAAGACCTAAGGCGACTTCGAGCGCGGACGAAGCGCACACTAAGGGCACCTGAGCCTCTCTGAACCTCTGTTTGGGCCTGTTCGGTAGAATGATCGCATGGAGACAAAGCGACGGGTATTCAGCGGCATCCAGCCGAGCGGCAACCTTCACCTCGGGAACTACCTGGGGGCGCTCAAGAACTGGGTGGCCATCCAGGATGACTACGAGAACTACTTTTGCATCGTGGACCTGCACGCGCTCACGGTGCCCCAGGACCCGAAGGTCTTGCGGGCGAAGATCCGGGAGCTCGCGGCGATCTACATGGCGTGCGGCATAGATCCGGAGAAGTCCGTGGTCTTCCGCCAGAGCCGGGTCTCCCAGCACACGGAGCTTGCCTGGCTCCTCAACTGCGTGGCGAAGGTCGGCGAGCTCTCGCGCATGACGCAGTTCAAGGACAAGGCCCGCAGGGGCGGGGCGGAG
Source organism: uncultured Rubrobacteraceae bacterium (assembly GCA_963769655.1). Classification (GTDB taxonomy): domain Bacteria; phylum Actinomycetota; class Rubrobacteria; order Rubrobacterales; family Rubrobacteraceae; genus CAVYMT01. Next base: position 290,124 of record CAVYMT010000013.1, read on the forward strand.
GCGGCGAGCGTCGGACTCTACGACTACCCGGTCTTGCAGGCGGCGGACGTCCTGCTCTACAACGCACACCTCGTCCCCGTCGGGGAGGACCAGCGCCAGCACCTCGAGCTAATGCGGACGCTCGCGCGGCGCTTCAACGGGCTCTACGGCGAGACCTTCGTCGTGCCCGAGGTCTTTATCCCGGAGGCCGGGGCGCGGGTCATGGCGCTGGACGATCCGACGAGCAAGATGAGCAAGAGCGCGTCCACGCCCGCCAGCTACGTGGCCCTGCTCGACGAGCCGGACGTCGTGCGGCGCAAGATCCGGCGCGCCAAGACCGACTCGGGGACGGAGATCAGCCGCGGGACCAGACAAGCCCGCCATCACCAACCTCCTCAACGTCTACGCCGCCGCGAGCGGCAGGACGATCCCCGAGCTGGAGGCGGAGTACCAGGGCAAGGGCTACGGCGACCTCAAGAAGGACCTGGCGGAGGCCGTCGTCGAGACCCTGACGCCCATCCGCGAGCGGGCGCTGGAGCTGATGGACGACCCGCGCGAGGTCGACGCGTTGCTCGACGCCGGGGCCGACAGGGCAAGGACCGTCGCCAACGTCCACCCTGCACGACGCCTGGGCCAAGCTCGGCCTCGACTGAGCCGGGGACGCATGGAGCAGATCAAGGAGAAGATCCTCAAGGTCCTCACGGCGATACCTCAGGGCGTCCTCTACTCGACCTCCGACTGGAACCGCATCCTGGGCGAGGACAAGCGCGAGATCCGGCACGCCCTCGACGAGCTGGAAGGGGAGGGCCGAATCGAGGTCGTCAAGAGCGAGGCCGGCCGATCCGATAAGCCGTTGTACAGGTTGGCGAGTAGGGAATAGCGAATAGGGAGTAGTTGGTCTCCTAACTTTCTACTCCCTACTCGCCAACGGAGCGAAGCAAAGATGAGCGACCAAAGGGAGCGACGAAAAACGACGACACTCCGATCCACGCTCGATCGCATAGACCGCAAGGGCTACGGCGCCTATAAGGACCTGAGAGGGTCCTACGATCTCGGGGCCTTCACGCTGTTTGTTGATCGGGTGCAGCGGGATCCTTTCGCCCCGCCGTCGCTCGTTCGGGCGCGCGCGAAGGAGAACCGCTTCGAGCCGGCCCTGTTCGAGAATCCCGTGCGCCGGGTCGCGTTCGAAGACTTTCTCACGCGCGGCGTGGAGGCGGCTATCCGGGCCGTCGTGCGGGGGAATCGCGGCTCGGGCGGGAGCGGGCGGGTCGAGATACAGCGACCCTCCCAGGTCGTGCTTCCACGTACCTCGATGGTCGTCGAGGACGGGTACGTCGAGGCGCGCATGGCCGTGGGGCTGCCGGCCCGCGGGCGGACGGTGGACGCCCGCGCCGCCAGGACGGTGCTGCTGGACGAGCTTCCCGAGGTCGTCCAGCGGGCGCTGACGCCGGAAGGTATCGACGCTGGGGCAGGCCAGGCTCCACGTCGAGACCGTCGAGGATGCGGACGATCTGCGGCGGCGGCTGTCGGATCTCGGCCTGGTCGCCTTCGTGGCGGACGGGACGATCCTGCCGCGCGAGAGCGGGGCGAGCGACCGCCCGCTGCGTGAGGGCGCCGTGCCCTTCGAGAGCCCGCAGGAGTTCAGGGTAACCGTGACGCTGCCGAACCGGGGGCGAGGTTGGCGGGAATGGGGGTGCCCGAGGGGGTCACGCTCGTCGCGGGGGGCGGCTTTCACGGGAAGAGCACACTGCTCTCGGCGCTCTCGTGGGGGGTCTACGACCACGTGCCGGGCGACGGCCGGGAGCGCGTCGTGACGCGCGGGGACGCGGTCAAGATCCGGGCCGAGGACGGCCGCAGCGTGTCGGGCGTGGACATCTCGGCCATGATCGGGGACCTTCCCGGCGGCCGGTCGACGAGGGCCTTCTCGACCCCGAACGCCTCGGGCTCGACCTCGCAGGCGGCGAACATCGCGGAGGCGCTCGAGGTGGGGACGTCGCTCCTCTTGGTGGACGAGGACACCAGCGCGACGAACTTCATGATCCGGGACGAGCGCATGCGCGAGCTGGTCCGCCGCGAGCCAATCTCCCCGTTCATAGATCTGGTGCGCCCGCTGCACCACACTTTGGGCGTCTCGACGGTCGTCGTCGTGGGCGGGGTCGGCGACTACCTGGACGTGGCTGACCGCGTGATCCTGATGGAGGACTACGTACCGGCGGACGCCACCCCGCGCGCCCGCGAGGTCGTCGCCGCCTTCCCGCCCCGCACCCCGCCGGCCGAACGCGGGATCCAACGCCCAAAAGAGCGCCGCGTCCGCGCCTCCTCGATAGACCTGCGGCGCGGGAAACGCGACGACGGCCCGCGGCAAGGGCCTGCAGCCGTCGAGCTCGGCCGCGAGCGGGTCGACCTCTCGTACCTGGAGCAGCTAGCCGAAGCCGGCCAGACCGAGGCCCTGGCCCGCGTCATCGGGGGCTTCGCCTCGGGCAAAGACGACGATCGACCCGTCGCGGCGATCGTCCACGAGACGCTGGCCCGAAGCTCGCGCGACGGCCTCGACTCCATGAGCGACTTCGAAGGTCACCCCGGAGAGCTAAGCCTGCCGCGCCCGCAGGAGTTGGCGGCGGCGATCAACCGGGTGAGGTCTTTGGGGATAATTAGGTAGTCAGATAGTGAGATAGTGAGGTAGGAAAAGCCTTACTACCTAACTACCTCACTAACAACCTTCTCACTGGCGAGCGAAGCGACCCAATAGTGGCGACGTTTACGGGAGCCATGGGTCCCACGCTGTTATCATTAAGGGGATGTGTTGAGTAACCACGGGTTCGGATGAAAGACCTTAGCTTAGAAGACGTAGAGCCTGATGTAGATCCGCCCTGGTTCAGGGTGAAGGCGGGGCTCGTTCACCTGTACACGGCGAGCGGGACCGTGCTCGCGCTCCTGATGCTGGTGGCCGCCTTCAGGGGCGAGGCCGTGACGGCCCTGTGGCTCATGCTAGCGTCGCTGCTCATCGACAGCACAGACGGGCTGCTCGCGCGGCGCTTCAGGGTCAGCGAGGCGCTGCCCTTCTTCGACGGTGCGCTGCTCGACAACATCGTGGACTACATGACCTACGTCTTCGCCCCGATGGTCCTGCTGTGGAGCGAGGGCTACCTGCCCTTCGGGAACGCCGGCGTCGTGCTGGCGGCCGCTGCCGATCTGGCCTCGAGCTACCAGTTCTGCCGGGTGGACGCCAAGACCGACGACCACTTCTTCCTGGGCTTCCCGAGCTACTTCAACGTCGTCGCGTTCTACGCCATCGTCTTCGAGCCGGGGCCCAGGCGCTCTGGCCGTCGTTGCTCGTCGTCTGCTCCTTCCTCGTCTTCGTGCCCATCCGCTACGTCTACCCGACGCGCACCGTCGCCTTCCGCAGGCTCTCGCTCACGCTCACCGCGCTCTGGCTCGTGAGCTACGCCGTGATCCTCTCGCAGATGCCCGACCCCGACCCCCTGATCCTGGGCTTCTCCGTCCTCTACCTCGTCTACTACTTCGGCCTGAGCCTCTACCTCTCGGCCAAGATGCTCGAAGCCCGCCGCCTGGAGGAGCAGACGAGTGAGTAGCGGTACCTAGGCCGGTGTTCCCGGCTCGCCCTTTGACGCGCCACCGCGTACCGCCGCTAGGCTACTCTGCGAATTCGCCGCGAACGGAGGCGAGAGCCATGGCGCTCAACGAGGCACTGTTGAAGCGGTTGATCGAGACGCCCGGCGTGCCCGGCCGGGAGGAGCAGCAGCGCGAGATCGCGCGCGAGGAGCTCGGCGCTCTGACCGACGAGGTCCGCACCGACGCTTTGGGGAGCGTGATCGGGACGAAGAAGGGGCAGCGACAGACGTGCGCGTCATGGTCGCCGCCCACACCGACGAGATCGGCTTCCTCGTCAAGTACGTCGACGACAAGGGCTTCCTGCAGGCTCCAGACCCTGGGCGGCCACGACCCGGCGAACATGGTCTCCCAGCGCGTCCTCGTCACGACCGCGAACGGCGAGACGCTCAGGGGCGCGCTCCAGCCGCAGCGCAAGCCGCCCCACATCGCCACCGAGGAGGACAAGAAGCCGCCCGAAGGCTCGACGAGTTCTTCGTGGACCTCGGGCTGCCGGCCGAGGAGGTCAAGGAGAAGGTCCGCGTCGGCGACTACGCCGTGATGGACCGCACCGCTCGAGAAGGTCGGCGGCAACTTCATCGGCAAGGCGATGGACGACCGCATCGGCGTCTTCGTCATGCTCGAGGCCCTGCGGGCGCTGGGCGACCACGAGGCCACCATCTTCGCGGTGGCGACCTCCCAGGAGGAGGTTGGCCTGCGCGGGGCGGCGGCCAGCGGGTCGGCGCTGGAGCCCACGGTCGTCGTCGCGCTCGACATGACGCTCGCGGTGGACGTGCCCGGCGGGGGGAACGAGAACGAGATCACGGCGCTGGGCAAGGGCGTCGCGCTCAAGATCATGGACGGCTACTCGATCAGCCACCCCAAGCTCGTCGAGCACTTCCGCACCATCGCCGAGCGCGAGGGCATCCCGCACCAGATGGAGATCCTGCCCTTCGGCGGCACCGACGCCGGCGGCGTCCAGCGCCTGCACGGCGGCATCCCGGCCATCACGCTCTCCATCCCCTGCCGCTACGTCCACACCCCCAACGAGATGGTCAACGCCGTCGGACGTCCAGGCCGCCATCGACCTCCTCGCCCGCTACCTCGAAGAGGCCCACACCGGCGACTACGCGCTCTAGTACCTTCCCCGGCGGCGCGTAGGGCGTTTCGCGAAACGCCCCTACGCGCCGCCGTTTACTTCCCGAGGCGGGCTGCCTACAATGGCGGCGTTTCCTGCGGGGGGATCGACCGGGTACGGGGTACGATCCGCTGGCTCGAAGGGCGTGAGGGCAAAGCATGGGGGGGCATGCGATGCATATAAGGCTTCGGCGTTACCTGATCCTGACGTTGGTGGGGACGCTTGCTCTGGGGTTGGCCCCGGCGGCAGGCTTCGGCCAGGCAAGGCGGCTTCCAGAACCTCCAGCCCGGCGAGCGCGCCGACCTCGACGAGGAGGTGCCGGTCAACTTCGTCTTCGTCGGCTACGACCGCAACGACGTGGACCGCGAGAGGTTCCTCGCTGGGCTCCCGGAGAGAGTACAAGCCCATGGTCCGCTCGCGAGTACTTCTACAACGAGAGCGTCGAGGAGTCGCTGCTCGGCCTGAACTACACCTACGATTACAACGTCAGGTACGCCGACGCCGCCTACGAGCAGAGGCTCTTCGGGTACCTGTCCAGCATCGCCAGGCCAGCGCGCGCCGCTGACGGACTACCAGAAGCTGTACAACGGCAACTCAGAGCGCGTTCTGCGACCGCCCGGCCGACGCGCCCGAGCAGTGCCAGACGCAGGGCGTCCGCGACGTCGAAGCAACCACTTCATAGACGCCTCCGCCGTCGAGGAGTGGCTCGCGGCCAACCCGCCGGGCCGCGTCAACACGGAGCGCAACACGGTGTTCTTCATCAACTGGTGGGGCGACGGGCAGAGGCCGCGCGCGGGCTTCAAGCACCACGTCTACACCAAGACCAACGAGCCCGACCCCGACACGGGCTTCAACTTCGGCCAGGAGACCGAGAGCCGCAAGCTCATCGCCTGGGGCGGCACCACAGCCGAGGACGAGGAGAACGACTCGGGGGGCCCGAGCCGCGTCTGGTTCCACGACCTGTCGGCCGGCCCCGACTCTTTCACCGACAACTGGAACGTCGACGACCCGGACATCACGGGGGACGGCGTGAGGGACCGCCGGCTGCCCCCGATCTGGGAGTACTTCACGCCGGGCGGCTTCAAGGAAGCCTCGCGGCTGAGCGGCGATCTCTCCAAGGTCTCGCGTTACGTCGCCATCGACCTGTTCTTCACCAGCTCGCCGCTCTACCCGCCCCAGTTCACGCCGCGGCTGTTGCCCGACAGGATCAACCTGGACGTCAACACCGTCGAGGGCATCCCGGGCACGAACGCTTCCGTGCGCTACCAGTCGCGGGACCTGATCCTGGACGAGATCGGCGAGCTGCACCGCCTCCCTTACACCATCGACCAGCAGGACCTCACCTACGAGAGCAAGGCGAAGAGCTGCTACGTGCTCTGGCTGCGCGGCGAGGAAGGTGTGCCCTGCTACCCTCAGAGGTACCCGGGCTACCCGGCGGGGGCCAACCTGCTCCTCTACGGCGCCGAGAATCTCAAGCGGCTCCTGGACGACGAGGCCGTCGAGCGCCAGTACGAGGCGACGATGCTCAACTGGGCGGTCGAGGACGGCGCGGACGACCAGACCTCGCCACCCGTCCTCGGCTTCGCCGACGACAACTACCGCGACGGCACCCAGAGCTTCATCTTCAGCTTCGTCTCGCCGGGGATCTTGGACGCGGGCTACGGGCTCTCGACCACCGAGATCCACGAGTACGGCCACCACCTGAACCTCAGCCACCCGTTCGACGGCTTCGATTACGAGGCCGAAGAGGACTTCGGCTGGGACGGCCGTTTCTACTTCACCGGCGTCGTCAACGAGGTCAACTCGATGATGAGCTACGTGGACCTCAACTGGGACTTCTCCCAGTTCGACCGCGACAACACCGACCGCTTCCAGGCGGCGGCCTACATCAACAACGCCAACGCCCTGGCGCAGCAGATACAGGAGGATCCCACCGCGGACCAGGCGGCCGCGGCCGACGACCTCGCGGCGGCCGACGCGAGCTACGGCCGGGCGGAGGCGGCCCTCGCCGCCCACGACTACGCCGGCACCTTCGAGAACGCCCGCGCGGCCTACGAACAGGCCCTGCAGGGCGCCCTCGACGCCGGGGTGGACGTGCAGGCCAGCAACAACGGCAGGACCGTAGACCCGGACTTCGAGGCGGCGAGCGAGATACCGGGCCGCTACATCGACAGGCCCGAACCCGCCGAGGCCGCGCAACCGCTGCAACGCCAGGACGCCCAGGACATAAGGGTGAGGCAAGCGCAGGACTTCTCGCCCTTCGCCCACCGCCTGCGGCGATAGGCCCCGCCAGGTGGAGGACAGTAACCCCTCCGGCGGAAGCGTCTCCCAGGCCCGTGCCGTTGAGGAGAACGGGGCAGAGCTCCTGCTCGCCCTCGGCCGCGCCGCGGGGGCCGAAGAGCGGCGCGACGCCGGCGTCCACTGGGTCATAGGGAACTGCCCCATCGACTACCACAACGCCGTCGTGCGCGCCGACCTGCCCCCCGAGGAGGCAGACGGGGTCATCGAGGCGTCGCTGGGCCGGATGCGGACGCTCGGAGTCCCCGGCTCCTGGCACGTCGGGCCGTCGATGCGTCCTTCGGACCTCGGCGAACGCCTGCTCTCCCGCGGCTTCGAGTACGGCGGGGACGACATAGGGATGGCGGTGGACCTCCCGGATCTGCCTGCCGAGGTGCCGACGCTCGCGGGTTTCGCCGTCGAGCGCGTGGGGGACGAAGCGGGGCTCGCCGCGTGGGTCGAGACGCTCAGCTCAGGATTCGGGGAGGGTCCGGTGGAGGCGGAGTGGGTCGGCGGGACGTACCGGAGCATCGGGCTCGGCGACGCCGCGCTGCGGCACTATCTCGGGCGGTTGGCCGGGGAGCCCGTGGCGACCTCGACGCTGTACCTCGGCGCGGGGGTAGCCGGGGTCTACTTCGTGTGTACGGCGGAGCGCGCCAGGCGGCAGGGAATCGGGGCTGCTATCACGCTGGCGGCGTTGCGGGAGGCCCGGGATCTGGGCTACCGGATCGGGGTGCTCGGGTCTTCGGCGTTGGGTTACTCCGTCTACCGTCGTCTCGGCTTCAGGGAGGTCTGCAGGATCGGCCTGTACGAGTGGCGCCAGGGCCCTTAACATACCTTCGTCTCTCACACGCGTAGAAGGAGACGGCAATGGCGGCAAAGAGGTTCGCGTTCTTCCCCGAGGCGGCCTTCGGACCGGCGCTGAACTCGGTCGGGATCGCGCAGGCGGTCCAGGAGCTCGGCCACGAGGCCGTCTTCCTCTCCGACCCCGGCTTTGTCGAGGTCTACGAAGGTTACGGCTTCGAGGCGCACCCGGTCAACCTCTCCGAACCGATGCCGGCGGAGGAGATGGCGAAGTTCTGGGAGGACTTCATCAACGGCCACATCCCGAACTTCCGCAAGAGCCCCTACGACCAGATCGACAACTACGTGAAGGACTGCTGGGAGGCTATCGCCGACAGCTCCAAGTGGGCCGAGAAGGACTTGCCGAGCATCCTCGAAGGTCTCCACCCCGACATCGTCTGCGTCGACAACGTCGTCCACTTTCCGGCGATAAAGCGCTACGCGGAGGAGAACGGCAAGGCGTGGGTACGCATCATCTCCTGCTCGGAGAACGAGATCGGCGACCCAAAGCTACCGCCGCACCTATCCGGTTGCGGCCAGGACGATACCGATTGCCACGAGCGGTTCAGGAGGCGCTTCGAGGAGGTGATACGGCCCATCCACGACGACTTCAACGCCTTCCTGGAATCCTGCGGCGAGGACCCCTACCCGCCGGGCGAGTTCTTCGAGACCTCGCCGCACCTGAACCTCCTGCTCTACCCCGAGCCGGTGAAGTTCGCCCGCGCCGAGCCGCTAGACCCCGGCCGCTTCCAGTACCTGGAGGGCTGCGTTCGGCAAGCCGAGGACTACGAGGTGCCGGACTTCGGGACCAACGAGAACGTGCCGCTCCTCTACATCAGCTACGGTTCTCTGGGCGCCGGCGACACGGACCTCCTGAAACGCGTCATCGCGGCCGTCGGCGCGTTGCCGGTGCGGGCACTCGTCAACGTTGGCGACTACGAGGGCGAGTACGGAGCGCTGCCGGAGAACGTCAGGATCGCCGGCTGGTACCCGCAGCCCTCGGTCATCCCGCAGGTGGACGTCGTGATCCACCACGGCGGTAACAACACGTTCACCGAGTGCCTCTACTTCGGCAAGCCGGCGATCATCATGCCCTACGTCTGGGACGGCCACGACAACGCGACACGCGTCCAGGAGACGGGCCACGGCTTCAAGCTCGACCGTTACGACTGGACGGACGAACAGCTCGCGGACCTCATCGAACGCTGCCTCACCGACCTCAAGCTCAGGGCAAGGCTCGGCGAGACGGCACGCCATATGCAATCCCGGCACGGCCCGACCCGGGCCGCCGAGCTGCTCGACGGGCTGATGCCGTGAGCGAAAGGGCCGATGTGCCGGCGAACCTGGACTCCACCGCTCCGCACGCCGCGGACGCGTCCGACCTGTCGGCTGGCCTGGCCGACTGGGGTCAGGTGCCGGACATGATCGAGGGCGAGAGCCGCACCTCCGGCTTTCTGCTCCACAAGGACGGCAACGGCTCGGAGGCCGGCGTCTGGATCTGCACGCCGGGCCTCTGGCGCTGCCACGTGACGCGGGACGAACTCTGCCACTTCGTGCAAGGTCGATGCACCTACACGCACGAGTCGGGCGAGGTCATAGAGATCCTGCCCGACACCGCGGCCTTCTTCCCCGAGGGCTGGAAGGGCACCTGCCGGGTGCACGAGACCGTGCGCAAGGTGTACATGATCCGCTGAGAAGAGCCCCGCCTAGCCCTCCTATGGGGTCATGTGGATGCCCGGCGCGCGGCCCGAACCGCGCGGTGTGACTATAATTCTCGTGCGGTTCGTAACAATCGTTTCGGCGGCGTATTCCGCAGAGGGCAAACCGCGAGGCACGGTTTCGCGGACTACGAGGGCGGAGGCTCGGGATGGTCAAGTGGCTGATGCGTTACCTGATCGTGTTCTCCATCGGCGCGCTGGCGCTCGCGGCGACGGCGTGCATGGAACAGAACGAACAGCAGCGCCCCGAGCCGGACAGGGTCGCTGGCGAGGAGTTCGCGTCGGAGAGGCTCTTGTCGGAGCCCGGGCCACCCCAGAACGATTGGGAACCCTCCGTGGCCGCCGACGACGATGGCAACGTCTACATCGCGACCACCCGCTTCGGGGGACCGAAGGCGTGCTCGGACTGCCCGGATCCTGCCATCGTCCTGAAGCGCTCGGACGATGGCGGTCAAACGTGGAGCGACCCGCTATACGTCTGCCGGTGCCCCGGCGTCGCGGAACAGGCGGATCCAGTCCTCACTGTCGACGAGCGCGGGCGCGTCTTCGCCACGTGGATGAACGACTTCGCCGTGTACTTCTCACGCTCGGACGACGGCGGGCGCAGCTGGACGGAACCCGTCGCCGTGGACGGGGACCTGCGGTGGTCGGACAAGCCCTGGATCGCGACCTCCGGCGACGGCGAAGACGCGTACATCACGTTTAACGGGCCGGGCGACAGCCCCGGCGCTCCGTACACCGTCTCCTCCGATGACGCCGGCGAGACGTGGTCGGATCCGGTCGATGGCGTGCAGACGAACGAACTCTACTGGTTCGCGGGGGGCCTGACCGTCACGCCCGAGGGTACGGTCATCGGCTCCCACGACGTCTACGAGCAGGACTACAAGGGCCGCACGTTCCTGCGCGTCCTGCGCTCGGAAGACGGCGGGCGAACGTGGGACGAGGTCGGCATCGGAACCTCCGAGGAGGTTCGCCGCTGTCCCAAGGGTAAGGGTTGCGAGATCGGGTTCCTGGGGCCCCAGATCTCGGTGGCCTCAGACGCCGCCGGGCGCGTCTACGCCATCTGGAACCAGGCGAACCTCGAGGGGGGGACGACTCGCGTGTACGTGCGGTGGAGTGATGACGAGGGCGAGACATGGTCGCCTGCCCAGCGCGTCTCCTCCTCGGACGAGGATCGCGTCGACAGCGAATTCCCGATGATAGCCGCCACCGGCGACGGCGACGTCCGCGTCGCCTGGATGGACAACCGGACCGGGAGATGGAACACCTGGTACCGGCGCTCGACGGACGGCGGGCGCACGTGGTCCGACGACCGGCGCCTCTCCGACCGCCCCGACGGCGCCCCCTACAAGTCACCCGAGGGCTTTGAGTTCCCCTACGGCGACTACGGACAGATGACCATAGGCGGGGACGGGACAACCCACGCGACGTGGGGGGAAGGACCAAGCTACAGCGGTCCGGGCGGAACCTGGTTCACGCGTAGCGGCTGAGCCTCAGCCCGGCGCTCGCGGCCCTCGCCCCTACCGGAGGCGCGGTACGACGCGTCCGGTCCGGGACATGTAGGCGCGGTACTCGTCGCCGAACCGATCGAGCATCATACGTTCCTCGCGCGGCACCCGCGATGCGTAAAGGGGCGTAAACACGGCCAACCCCGCCCAGCCGGCGACCCGGTTCTGCAAGAGCAACGCTTGCGCGACGCTCCACAACCACTGGGAGGCGTACATCGGGTGCCGGACGCGCCGGTACACGCCCTCCGTCACGAGCGTGTGATCATCACCAAGCTGAAGCGAGGGCGACCAGTTGCGCCCGAGGTCGGCGTGCGAGCGCCAGAACAACCAGACCGCGAGGGCCAGGAGCACCGCGCCGATGCCCCCGGCGCCCCTCTCGGCCCCGGGCGACAGTCGGTAGTCGAAACGATCCAACCAGGAAGTCGTGGCATACACGACCGGAACGAAGAGCTCGCCCACGGAGAACAGGCCGAGGAGCGTCAGCTCCAGGTCATCCACGCGCTCGTCCGACATGCGGGTCTCCCTGCGCCGCCGCTCGTGCGGGCTCCGGATGACCACCTCCGCCAGGATCCCGAGAAAGTACAGCGTCTTGAGGACGGCCTTCATGGATGGACCTCCCGATCTCGTCGCGCCAAGGGCACGGTACCGGCATGGTACCTCCGAGACCGAACGTGCTCCAGGTCATCTTTGCGGCGCAATCGGCCTACCCACCGACGCCGGCCGGAGGATGAGATAGCATGGGCGGTTCTGCAAGAGATCCGAGGAGACGAGCATGGAGCCAACCGCCTACGACCGGCCGCCGGAGATGGCGCTCAAGCCGGGTAACGACTACCGCGCCACCATCGTCACCGGGCATGGGCCGATAGAGGTCCGCCTCTTCGCCGAGGAGGCGCCGGAGACGGTCAACAACTTCGTCTTCCTGGCGCGGGAGGGGTACTTCGACGGCACCACCTTCCACCGCGTCATAAAGGACTTCATGGTCCAGGGCGGCGATCCCACCGGCACGGGGATGGGCGGCCCCGGCTACCATATCAGGGACGAGTTCCACCCCAACCTGCGCCACGACAAACCCGGCGTCCTCTCGATGGCGAACGCCGGACCGAACACCGGCGGGTCGCAGTTCTTCGTCACCCACGTCCCAACACCCTGGCTCGACGACCGGCACGCGGTCTTCGGGGAGGTCGTCGAGGGGATGGAGGTCGTCAACGCGATCCCCGAGCGCGACCCGCAACGCGCCCGCGAGCCGGGGGAGAAGATCGAACGCGTCGAGATAGAAGAGATCCCCAGCTCTTGAAGGAAAGGCTCCCTTCGGACCACCGCAACTCTAGCCGCCTGCATCTCCTGACGGCTGATAGTAAGGCTGACGGCGCGCTCCGAGGGCCGTGGCCCTCGGAGCGCCTAGCAGCGGGGCATGACGCCTTCCTCGACCAGAAACGCCTGCAGGCTGCCGCCGCTCCGTTCCCACCGCCGGGCGGTCTCGACGCCGACGTAGCGGTAGTGCCAGGGCTCCCAGGCATAGCCGCTGTGGCTGCCCCCGCGCGGGTAGGCCAGGACGAAACCGTCGGCGGAGGCGTTGGCGCGCAGCCACGCCGAGGCGGTCGTCTGGCCGAAGACCTGCCAGACCTCGTAGCTCGCGGCCGCGTTCGTGAAGTCCACGGCCGTGCCGAGCTGGTGCTGGCTGTGACCGGGGGCCGCGCTCACGGCGTCGGCCTCCGGGCCGTAGATGCTGCGAAGCCTGGCGTGGGAGAACGCCTGGTCCTCGTAGGAGCGGTACGCTGAGGAGACCACCAGCTCCTGCCCGTCCGCCGCCGCGGCCGCGACGAGGCTCCCCAGATGCTCTGCCGCCTCGCGCCGGAGCAGCGTGTCGCTGCCGAGCGTCGGGACGCCATAGTCGGAGATCTGAACCAGGTCGTCGGGGGCGTAATCCGGGGGCAGCGTGTGCGAGCGGTCGACGAGCACCCGCAGATCGTCGCAGCCCTTTGTGGGCTCGGTCGCGGCGGCCGTGCGGTCCTTGTCCTGCGCCCCCTTCTCCGAGCCCGGGTCGTCCTCGTCCTTCTGCGGGCTTGCCTCGTTACCGGCCTTCCCCTCCCGGGGCTCGTCGGCCATCGCCGTGGTGGACGGCGGCTGAGACTGCGCGGAAGTCGAGGGCTGGAGGACCGACCGCACCTCCTCCACCCCTTTCGCCACCGAGCACGAGACCGTCAGCAGGAGAAGGATCAGGAGCAGGCACAGAGCCCGGACCCTGACGGGGAAGATCCCGCCCGCGGATCCCCTTTTGTCCCTCGTCCCCACGCCAGGAAAGCTAGCGTACCTGGCGGGAACTTTCCAGCTCGGGCCGCGTGGGAGACCCATCATGGCGTCTCCTTGGGCTAGGATCCCGCGCCGGCGGGTGCCGCCGTCTCTTCCAGGTTGACCTCAGCCCCGCGGGGCACGACGAGGACCGGTACCGGGGAGCTGCGCACGATCTTGGCGGAATTGGAGCCTAGAAACACCCTGGCGACGGGCCCTAGCCGGCTTGAGCCCACGACGAGCAGCTCTCCGGCCTCCCAGGGGAGGGAGTCGAGCGTTTCTTCCCAGTCGCGGCCGTCGACCACCACGGCCTCCGCCTCGACGTCCCCGGGCAGCGACTCCAGCGCGCTTCGCTGGGCCTCCAGCGCCTGCTCGCGCCACTGCTCGGCCACGAGCTTCTCGGCGTCGTAGCCCACGCCGGAAGGGTACATCTGCCGGTCCCTCACGACGAGGGTGGCGATCCGCACGGGAACGCCGTGACGGAGGCTCATCTGCACCGCCGCGTCGTATGCCGTCCGCGAGCGCGTGGAGCCGGCGAAGGAGCAGGTAACCCGGTTCAGCCTCGCTTCGGTTGGCGCGCTGTAGCCCCGCGGGGTGAGCACGATGGGCACCGGGGAGGAGTGCAGCATCTCCCCCGTCACCCCTCCGACGGTGAACCGGCCGATCGGGCCGTGCCGGGCGGAGCCCAGGACGACGAGCGCAGCACCCGTCTCCCGCGCGGCCTCGACGAGCCCCTCCGTCGCCGACCGGGCGCCCCTGGAGATGAACTCCGCGCGCACCCCATCCCCGAGGATCTCGCGCGCCTCAGCGAGGGACTCCTCGGCGTATTGCCGCAAAAAGGCCGCGTACTCCGCGTCCACGCGCGCCATGGAGGGGTGGCCCCAGACCTCGGGGAGGACAACACACACCGTAAGATCGACGTCGCCCGTGCGGGCGAGGGTGCGGCCAAAGGCTACCGCCTCCCTCCCGCCCCGGTCCGACGAGAACCCGACGAGGTACCTCACCGCACCCTCCCCGTTCCTGTCTGGGCCAGTTGCGAGTGCCGCATGCTGTAGGTGAAGTAGATGATGGCCGCGACCCCGAGCCAGACCGCAAACAGCCCGAACGTCAAGTATGGCAGCCCGGACATAATGTAGAGGGCGGATGCCGCGCTAAGTACGGGCGTTACCGGGTATCCCGGGACCCTGAAACCGCGGGGCAGATCCGGCTGGGTGCGCCTGAGGATGATCACGCCGATGGATACCACGGTGAAGGCGACCAGGGTTCCCATGCTGGTGAGGTCTATGAGCACGCCGAGCGGCACGAAGCCGGCAAGGCCCCCGACGAAGAGGCCGACGATGATGGTGTTGCGAACCGGGGCGAGGGTCGTGGGATCCACCCTGTGGAAGACGCTCGGCAGCATCCCGTCGCGCCCCATGGCGAACAGGATGCGCGTCTGGCCGTAGATCGTCACGAGCGTCACGGAGAAGATCGAGATGACGGCTCCCGCGGCCAGGATGGCGGACCAGATGTTCGAGCCGGTGATGATGCGCAGGATCGCCGCGAGTCCGGCCTCCTGGCCCTCGAAGTCCTGGTAGGGCTGCGCGCCGATCCCGGCGACCGCCACCAACACGTAGACGGTGGTGACTATTATGGTCGCGAAGATGATCGCTAGCGGCAGGTTGCGCCGGGGGTTGTGCACCTCCTCGCCCGCCGTCGAGACGGCGTCGAGGCCGATGAAGGAGAAGAAGATGGACGAGGCAGCCGCGCCTATCCCCGCGATCCCCAAGGGCGCGAAGGGCGTGAAGTTAGCTCCATCAAAAGCCGTGAACGCGATCACGACGAACAGGACGAGGACCCCGAGCTTGATGAGCACCATGATCGTGTTGGCCCTCGCCGACTCCCGCGTCCCGCGTATCAGCAGCAGGCAGCACAGCGTCACGAGCACGATGGCCGGGAAGTTGAGAAGGCCCCCCTCCCCCGGCGCCGCGGTCAAAATGTCCGGTATGCGGAAGCCGAACAGGTCCGAGAACAGCGAGTTGAGGTACTGCGACCATCCTACGGACACGGCCGCGGAGGAGACGCCGTACTCGAGTAGCAAACACGCCGCCACGCCAAAGGCCACAATCTCCCCCATCGTGGCGTAGGTGTAGGAGTACGAGGACCCGGAGACGGGGATCGTCGAGGCGAGCTCCGCGTAGCAAACCGCCGTCAAAGCGGCCGTGATCCCGGCGAGCACGAAGGACACGATGACCCCCGGACCCGCCTCCGGCACCGCTTCGCTCAGGACGATGAAGATGCCGGTGCCGACGGTGGCTCCGACCCCGAACATCGTCAGTTGGAAGAGCCCTATGGATCGCTCGAGTTCCCCGCCCTCGGTATCGGGTCTCGTCTCGTCGACAAACGCCCCGACGGGCTTCTTGCGGAAGATGCCTCCCCGCGTGCTCGGCGCCCGGCTCATGATCCTCGCCTCCCCATCGGACCCCGGACATCACGTTTTGGAGGTTCGCCGAAGGACAGCGGTTGCGCGCCAGGTATCCCCATTTTCTCTCCTCCCCCGCCGCCTTTTCCCACAAAGCGGCTTACGTGGCAACGATAGTATTCTCTTCGCTCAACCCGGTCAAGCGGGGCGGGGCCGCCGCGGTGGGCGCGGATTTACAGTCCTTCGCGCGGGGTAAACGGTAAGTTCTGCTGGTGAACGACAGCGCACAACGATGCCGAGGAGGGAAGATCGCATGTCCAAAGAGGTAGCCGACAACTTCGTCCAGGCGCTCTGGAAGCTCGAAGAGGACAACGCCGTGGAGCCTTTGGTCGAGATCCACACCGAAGACTGCGAGGTCGGCAACGTCTCGGTGCCAGGCACCTTCGAGGGCCACGACGGGCTTCGCAGGTTCTGGACGAGCTACCGCAGCACTTTCGGGGAGATGAAGAGCGAGTTTCGCAACGTCTTCGCCGCCGACGAGAAGGCGGCGCTGGAGTGGACGACGAACGCCACCTCCGAGGGCAACTCCGTCTCCTACGACGGCGTGAGCATCCTCGAGATAGAGGGCGATAACGTCCGCCGCTTCATGGCCTACTTCGACACCAGCGACCTCGCCCCGCAGGTCGTGAAATAGTCTTACGCTAGTGGGATTCTCCCTCCCACGCACCGCACCGATTCGTCAACTTCGATAGCCCAGCACGTCTAGTGTGGCACCTCTGCGGGTTCAGAATTGGGGTCAAGTGCGGGGAGGCAGGTGCAGGTGCCTCCCCGAAGAACGTTACTTGCGGCGGGCGATGCTGGCCGACATGATGCCGCCGCTGACCAATAGCAGCGCCGCTACAACGGACAGCGCAGCGGGAGTGACGGCACCACCGGTGTCTGGGAGCGCCGAAGCTGAGGCGCTGGCCGAGGAGCTTGCGCTTTCAATCATGGTTTCTTCGGCCATCGGGGTTGCGGTGGAACCTCCGCTTGCCAGTTCCTCACAGGCTATGCCGTCGTTGTCGGCATCCAAGCCTTCTGGGTCGCTTGGGTCTTGGTTGTAGAAGCCCTGCGCCGCTCCTTGGTTAGCGAAGTCATCGCAGTTCTGCGGGATTCCTTCGATGGCAACCGCCGATGCGGATGCCGATGCGGATGCCGGGCCGGAAGTTACGTCGGGTAGGTCGCTTGCCTGGCAACCGTCCGGTGTTGCCCTCGGAAAGTCAGGGTCGGAGCAAGGGTCTTGTGCCATAGCACCGGGCGCGAACACCAACGCCGCCACCATGCACAACGTTGTCAGTAACAACAATCTCCTCAAGGTGCCTCCTTCGATCGCTTTCCCGCGCCGGAGAGTACCTGCACCTTCCCCTTCCCCTTCCCGGTGCATCGTGGGTAACGATGTTGTCGCCCCACAACAGTCAAATGCGTCTTGGCGGGTTGATAAATACAAAGCCTACTCCACAGGATCCGGAATCTATGTATCAAGGCGCATCCGCCGACGCATTTGCTATGTAAGAAGGACTTGGGATGACAGCCTAGCGAACAGGCTTCGCCATCAAAGCCCGGAGGAAGTGCCGGCGCTTTCCTTCGCGCCAAAGGATATAGGGGCACCGTTCGTCATCGGCCGTGCGGGTCGGGACAGTGAGACGTCGAGTTTTGGCATAGCAAGATGTTGTCCTCACCAGCCTCGCTTAATGCCGAGCGAACCACTCAAGGAGGATAGATGAGAAAGTTGATAGCGCCGGCGCTGATGGTGACGGTGATCCTGACGGCGGGATGTTCCGAGGAAGAACCAACGTCCGGGCAGCAAGACGGGGCCCAGCAGACGGCCGCTCCCCGGGATCGGGCGCAGGCAGGCTCCGAGAAGCCCAAAACGGTCGTAGTCAACGAGGGCATGAGCCAGCGGGAGGAGGACGAGCTCAACCAGCGTCTTGCCGAGCTCGAGGAAGAGGTCGACGACGGGTCTTCCGTGCAACCCACGCAGGAGCCCGAGAGCAGCGGCGAGTCCGACGCCCTGGCCGCGGCTCAGAGCTACTACGCGGCGGCATCGGCCGGAGACTACGTCCAGACCTACGACGAGCTCAGCGCGTCCTCGCAGAGTCAGTTCACCGAGGGCCAGTGGGTTGCCGCGAACACCGCCCTGCAAAGCGATTCGGCCAGCTACACCATCGATTCCGCCGATCTGGTGGACGACGCGACGGCGGAGGTCTATCTGACCGTTACCTCGTCGGACGGCTCCAGCTCCGAGCGTGCCACGCGGTTTGTTTCGGAGGGCGGCACCTGGAAGCACGAGCTAACCCAGGCCGAGTACGATCTCTTTGCCGGAGCCACCGCCAGCGCGACCGCCAGCGCCAGCGCTTCGACCTCGGCGTCACCCAGCGCCAGCGATAACGCGGGCACCAAGTTGGTACAGATCGTCATCAGCTCAGACAAGCCAGCCGATGTGTCCATCAACGACGATAGCCTGGACTGGTTCGTGACCGAGGAGATCACCGGCACCAAAACCTACGAACGGGAGATCGCCGAGAACTCCGGCTTGTCGGTCAGCGCCACAACGGATGCGTACGTCGCGCAGACGACCATCGAGGTCTACGAGGAAGGCTCCCTCGTTGCCCAGGATTCGGACTCCAACGGTTTCGCGATGATTAATTACTAGTAGGGGTCGAATCCTCGTACTGGCTGCAAGCCTGTTCGGGCTAGGAGTATCCTGGTGGAGGAGAGCGCAGGGAGCTAGGGATCGGAAGCGGGGTAGCGGCGTGTCGGAAGAGCGTGGTTCGTTGGGGCGGTTGGAGCCCGAGGCGGAGCGTCCAGGTATTACGGACGGCTACGGCATCAGCTCGGAGGCGGCTGGGATGCTGTCGTGGGGTTACGTGGAGGAACGTATGGCCGCCGCGCGCAACTACTGGATCTGCACGACGCGCCCAGACGGGAGGCCGCACGCGGCACCGGTGTGGGGCGTGTGGACCGAGGGGGCCTTCTTCTTCGGCACGGACCGAGCCTCCAGAAAGGCGCGCAACCTGGCCGCCAGCCCGGAGGCCGTGGTGCACCTGGAGAGCGGGGACGATTGCGTGATCCTGGAAGGCGTACTCGTGGAGTTCGAGGATTCACCGCTGCGCCGCCACGTCGGCGAAGACTACGCACGCAAGTACGGGATGAACGCCGTTGGAGAAGGTCGAGACGGAGGTCCTCCACTGTACATCCTGAGGCCGCGCACGGCGCTCGCGTGGCGGGAGAGCAACTTCCCCGAGACGGCGACCCGCTGGCGTCTGGGCTGACGGCTGAAAGCTGACCGCTGATGGCGCGGTCCGCTTAGCGGACCGCTAAGGAACGCCGGCCCGCGTCGGCGGCCAGAAACGCAGGAGGGCCTCCCCGATAACGTCGTCCTCCGGGACTGGCCCGAAGTAGCGGGAATCCACCGAGTTCGTCCGGTTGTCGCCCATCATGAAGTACTGGCCCTCCGGGATCTCTACCGGTCCGAAAGAGCAAGTCTTGGGGATCAAGCGCACGCAGGTCTCGCGTCGCAGGTACGGCTCGTCCAACGGCTCTCCGTCCACGAAGATGCGGCCGCCGCGCAGCTCCAGCGTCTCCCCCGGCAGGCCGACGACGCGTTTGATCAGGGGGTCCTCCGCGCCCTGCTGGTTCTCGAAGAGGGCTATGTCCCCGCGGCTCGGCGCGCCGAAATCGAAGGCGAGCTTGTTGACCAGCAGCCGGTCCTGGACCATGAGCGTCGGCACCATGCTCTCCGTTGGTATGCGGTACGGGGCCGCGATCACGGGGCGCACGAAGCCGAAGACCAGGGCGAAGGAGACCACGAGTATCACCGGGATCTCTAGCAGGGACTTGTAGAGGGCGCGTTTGCCCTCCTTGCGAGAACCTTCCTCGGTCACGCTAGAGTATGCCTATGCGGTCGAGCGGCCAGAAGCGCAGGAACGCCTCGCCCTCTATGTTCTCGTCCGGCACCGGGCCGAAGACGCGGGAGTCCTGAGAGTTCGCCCGGTTGTCCCCCATCACGAAAACGTGGTTCTTGGGCACCGTCGTCGGGGCGAAGAAGCTCCTGTCGGGGAGCCTGCTGTTCACGTAGGGTTCCTTCTGCCGCTCGCCGTTGACGAACAGCGCGCCGTCGCGGACCGAGATCCTGTCCCCCGGCACACCGACCACGCGCTTTATGAGGTCCGGGGACTGCGGTTGGACGGGCTGCGCCGTCCCGCCGAAGAAGCCGACCACGCGTTCGGAAAGGCCGACGAGCTGCTTTATGGGGTTCTCGTCCGGGGGCGGTCCATCGACGCTCCGGAAGACGATGATTTCTCCGCGCTCAGGCTCGACGAAACGGTAGATGAACTTGTTCACGAGCACCCGGTCGTTGATCAGGAGCGTCGGCACCATGCTCGCCGAGGGGATGTAGAAAGCCTCCACCACGTAGGGCCGGACGAAGCCGAAGACCAGGGCGAACGAGATCAGGAGTATGACCAGGAACTCGAGCGTCCCCCCGCCATTCTTGGCGCGTCGGGACCGCGAGCGGCGTTCCGGCTCGCCCGTCTGGAACCTCTCGTCGTTGTGGTAGGGCTTCTCGGACATGAGGGCTTAGAATAACGCACGCGGGCGGGTATCGTAGCCGGGACCCCGATTGAGCGGCCAGCAACGGGGGCGAAGGCCGCGGATCTACCGCCTTCGCCCCCGGATGGGCGGTTCAGGCGACCAGACTCCCGACCACCACGAACAGGGCCCAGGCGACGAGCGGGACGAGGGCCGTCACGAGGATGCCCCAGTAGAGGAGCCACTTGAAGAACACCCGGCCGTCGACGTTCTGGACGTTGGCCAGGAGCAGCGCCCCGTTGGTCGAGAACGGGCTGGTGTCCACGACCGAAGAGGCGAGGGCTATGGCCGTCACCACGCCGAGTGCCGGGACGGTGGGGTCTTGCAGGATCGGCGCCGCGAGCGGGATGAGGGCCCCGAGCATCGCCGTTGTCGAGGCGAAGGCGGAGATCACACCCCCGACGTAGGAGGCCGCCAGCGCCGCGAGGGCCGGGCTGCCAACCGCGGCTATGGCGCTCTCGACGTAGTCGAAGGTGCCGATGCTTTCGAGCACCGAGACGTAGGTGACGATGCCGGTGACCAGCAGGATCGCGGACCACGGCATCTGGGCGAAGGCCCTCTCCTGCTCGGCCGGCGAGATGGCCAGCAACACCAGGGCTATTGTGATCGCCCCGAAGCCCACGTCGATGTCGAAGAACATCGTCAACACCGTGAGCGTCAGGATGCCCGCGAGCGTAACCGCCCTGTACCACGTGAGGCCACCGTCTTCCCCGCCCGGCACGTCCGCGTCGTCATCCGGTTCGCCGTCCGAGTCGGCGGGGGCCGCGGCAATCGGGACGATCCCCGACATCATCCCGGGCGCGCCGCCAGTGGCCCCGGCGGTAGCTCCGGCGGTGGCCGGGCTAGCCCTCAGCAGGCGCACCCCGCCGAAGACCACGTAGACCACCGCGGCCAGGATCAGGTTGAAGGCTAAGCAGTAGAAGAACAGGAGCCCCGGCGAGACTGGGAGATCCCTGGCCTGCAAGACGCCGTTGGCGATGACGGCGAACGGGTTGATGGGCGAGAACGCGCCGGCGTTGGCCCCCTGGACGACCAGGATGCCGATCAGGAACGGGTTGATTCCGTAGCGGTCAGCGAACTTCAGCGCGATGGGCGCCACGATGGCCACCGCCGCGGGCGTCACGGCGCCGACGGTGGTGAACACCTCCGCCAGGGCGAACATCACCCAGGGCATCAGCCCGACGTTGCCCCCGTATCAGGCGCAGCCCGCCCTGGACGAGCAACCCCGTCGTCCCGTTGCTCTGCGCTATGGCGAAGAGCAGCGTGACCCCGGTGAGCAGTATGAAGAGGTCCCCAGGGTACCCCTCGAAGATCTCGTCGACGGTCAGCCCGCCCCCGATGGTGCCGAGCAGGAAGGCGGCCACGATGCCCATGATTCCGAGGTTGATCGGCTTGATGGCCGCCGCCACGAACATGAACAGGAGCAAGATTATCGAGAACAACTCTATGCTCATAGTGAGCTATCCCTTCTCTGTCGAACGACTTCGCGTCTCTGGTACCACTTCACGACCCTGACGCCCGGCGAATACGGACGGCGGCGGTGCGCGCGCCCGCGTCGGCCAGGGCCACGGTCCTCGGCGAGCCCTCGGATTGGGCGGCCAGACGACTGAGCACGTGCCCCGGCAGCGCCTCCACGAACAGCGAACACCCGAGCTCCGCCATCAGGGACGTCGCATCATCCCAGCGCACCGGGCACATGACGCTCTTCGCGAGGTCATCGCGCACGTCGCCCGCGGTCCGCGCCGCCCGCGCCGTGCGGTTGGTCACGTAGACGGGCGCGGGGTCTTCCATCGCGGCCTCCTCGAGCGCCTCCGAGAGCGCGTCCGAGACGCCGGAGAGCAGCGGGCAGTGCGACGGGACCGCCACCTCCAGGCGCTCCGTCCGGCGGGCGCCAGCCTCCAGGGCATCCTCGGCCGCCCGCTCGAGGGCACCGTCCTCCCCGGCGAGCACGGTCTGCGTCCGGGAGTTGACGTTCGCCAGGTAGACGTCTCCTCCGTCCGAACGGGCCCGGGCGGCCAGGGCCTCGACGGCGCCCTCCGTCAGGCCCTCGACGGCGACCATCCCGTACCCCGTTGGGAAAGCTTCGGCCATAAGCTTTCCCCGCAGGCGAACCAGCTTTAGGGCGTCCTCGAAGCGTAGAGCGCTCGCGGCAACGGCGGCGGCGAACGCCCCGACGGAATGACCGGCCACGTACTCCACGCGGGTCCCCGGACCGGCCTCCGCGAGCAGAACGCGGGTGGAGGCCACGCCGCACACCAGCAACCCGACCTGCACGGCCTCCGTCGAACGCAGACGGTCCACCGTGTCCAATCCCCTCGGGTCCTCACCGATGGTCGAGGCCGCCTCGTCCAGCGTGCGCTCGACCTCGGGATGCCGGGGCAGGCCGCGTAACATTCCCGGCTCTTGCGAGCCCTGTCCCGGAAACAGCAGGGCGACGCTCACGGACGGTGTCCCGGCGCAGGCGCGTCGGACCCCCACAGCGTCATCGCTCGCTCGCCCCAGGGATCCTGCGCAAGTATCGGGTCCTCGGCCCGGCGGAGCAGCACGGGCCCACCACCGGCCCACTCCGCGAGCGCCACCGAACCGTTTCTGGCTTCGATCTGCGCGTCGACCCGGGCCGGAAGCGCGGCTAGCTCCTCGAAGATGTCCCTAGCTTCCATGCGCGGGAGCGGTTCGGGACAGCGCAGGATCAGGTCGAGGTCGCTACCCTCGGTGACGACCGGGAGACCACTCGCTAGCTCGTAACCGACGCCGCCGGCCGGTCCCCAAGCGAGGCCGCGCTCTTCTAGCATTTCCGCCACCAGCTCCAGGGCCACGAACGCCGGCAACGCGCCACGAGGCTTCTCGACGGTCCTCCAGGCTTTCGGCCAGGCGAGTGCCTCGGGCGTCACCCGCTCCTGGATGCCGGAGAGAGGCACGGAGAGCGCCCAGCGCTCGCTTCGGGTGCTCCCCCGCACCCCGACGGCGGCCTTCCCTGGTCCCGCGACGGCCCGGCGGACGACGACCCACGGCTCCCGCCGCGCAAGCCCGCGCGCGGCCCACGCCGGGACGCCGTCCGAGAGATCAACAGCGTCGGGGGCGAGCCGCAGCAGGTCGTGCGGTCGAAGATCCACCCCTCAACCCCACTGCTCCGCGAGCTTCTCCCTGACGAGGATGGAGGCCCGCCGGTTCTCGCGCGCCCCGTCCGTGGCTAGGCGGTTCGAGAGGCCCCTTGATGACCCGCGGGCCTCAGTCACCGAAGCCGAGATCCTCTGGCGGACGGTCTTCGCGTCCTCGGGTCCGGGATCCTGGGCGTCGACGCCTTCGATCAGGGGCTCGCACATGCCGAGGGAGGCCCAGGACCTCGCGTCGAAGGCCAGCGGTGGCACCGAATCGGCGAGGCGCTGGAGGTCGGCCACCGTCCGCATGGTCACCCGGGCCGCGGCCTCCTCGTGCATCGCGTGCACGGTGACGCCGGGATCGTCGAGGGCGAGGATGCGGTTGGCCTGGAAGCCGTGCGCCAGGAAGCCTCCGGAGAGCGCCTCCCCGACGATAAGGGCGACGACGGGATGCCCCGCCAGCCGCGCCGCGGCGTAGGCGTCGCTCGTCGCCGCGAGCGCGAGGTGCAGGGCCGCCGTCTCCTCCAGCCTGCCGTAGGCCTGCCCCGGAAGGTCGACCACTGCCACGATCGCCCGCCGGTCCTCCGGGGTCCCGCCATCGGACTCGACGACCTCCCGCACGAGTCCCGCAAGCGTCCACGCCTCCCGCAGCCCCACCTCGCCGTTGCGGGCCCGGTGGAAGGGGCTCTCCGGGTCGGGCACCACGGCCAGGAATCGGGCCGGCTCAGCCGACACCTCGCCGTCCGCGCAGAGCACGGAAGGCACCGGAGCAACCACCGCGTCACCGGCCAGCGCCTCCATCCAGGCCCGCCCGCGGGTCATTCCGTCCCCCCGGTGGCAGTCTCCCGGATGGCGTCGGCCAACCTCTCGGAGGCTTCCGACCTGCCCCACGGACCTCTGAGGGACGCCGGGCTGTCGGGCGGCTCGGCGGCCACGTCCTCGACGAGCCCCCTGTAGCGCTCGACCTCCTCCGAGCGGTGGATTTCTGGTACGCCGAGGGAGAAGGCCGCGCGCACGGTCTCGCGGACCTGCTCCGCGTCGTCTTCCACCAGGGCGTCGGCCACGCCCGTCTCGAAGCGTTGCTCGCCGCCGTCCACCGCGTAGACCAGGGCGCGGTCCTCGGAGTCGAACTCCTCGACGCCCGCCTCCTGCTCTATAACCTGCGGGCCGTTCAGGCCCAGGCGGGCCTGGCGCGTGAGGATCAGGTAGCTGCACAGCCCCGCCGTGATGGCCATGCCGCCGAAGCAGCCGACCATCCCGGCGCTTACCCCGACGACCGGCACCACGGGCCGCAAGGCGCTGACCGCCGCGTTTATCTCCGCGATAACGGCCAGCCCGAGGTTGGCCTCCTGCAGGCGCACGCCGCCGGACTCGAAGAGGATCACCGGCAGCACCGGCGTCCCGGCAGCGTGATCGCGCCGCGCCAGCTCCAGCGCGCCGGCTATCTTGGATCCGCCCACCTCACCGATGCCCCCGCCCTGGAAGGCCGATTCCACGGCCAGCACGACGGCGGAGCGGCCGTCTATCTCCCCCCGCGCCACCACCACGCCGTCGTCGGCCTGGGGAACGATCCCCTGCTCCGGTAGCCACGGAGATTCCAGCCGGTCGAAGGGCCCGAGAAGCTCCCTGAAGGTGCCCCCATCCAAGATGGCCCGCGCCCGCTCCCGGGCCGAGAGCTCGATAAAGCTCCGCCGCGCGAGCGTCGGCCTCCAGGAATTCGTACGACCTTCCTGCGTCACGGGGCCTCGGCCTCTGCGGCAGCCTGGGCCAGCCGCAGCGAGACGACTCCGGGGGTGGCCCCGAAATCGTGGATCTCGTACCGTCCGCCGAGCGGCCGGCGGGCGAAGAACCTGTCGAGCACCCTGCGCCAGACGCGCTCGTAACCGTCGACGCTGGTCAGCACGTGTACCTCGGCGCCGCTCTCCTCCCGCGGCTCCAACAGGATCTCCAGATCCCCCGAACCCACGACCCCAACGTGGGCCCGGCGCGCGGCCACCCCCTCCGTCTCGAAACTGAAGCTCAAGCTCTCCACGGTTCACCCGCCCCTTTCTCGGTCTCCGATCCTTCGGTACTATCAAGCTTCTCTAGCGCGTCCAGAAAGATGGCCGCGGACAGGAGGTCCGCGGATCCGCCCGGAGAGAGCCGTCTCTTGAGCATCGCGCGTTCGAGCGTCGCCAGCGCCCGCCGCCCTTGCGGCGTGGACGTGCCCCCTGAGTCCAGGACCCGCGCGGCGCCCCGCTGCGCCAGCCGCAGCCCATCCCAGCCGCCACGATGCAGCAGGCACGTGTCGTCGAGGACCGCCATGATCCCCATCAGCGCGTCGAGCCTGGCCGTGTCCACTCGCTGGCCGGTCTCCCTGCCCGCCCGCAGTATCGGGAGCGCGATCCCGACCACCCTCGGCAGTCCCTCCCGCGCCTCCCCCCTCGCCCCGCGACGCCGTAGACATCCCGCACCCGCGCCCCGTTGGTGCCCTGCGGGGTCCCATGTACATCCGGCAACCTGGCAATCCGGGCGGCGGACGCCGCGACGCGGCTTGTGTGCTCTCCATCCGTCGGGCTCGCAAGGACCGCCCCGGCCACTAGCAGGCCTAGCGTCCAGATCGCCCCTCGGTGCGTGTTCGCGCCGCCCGTTACCCCCAGCATCTCGGCCTCGCCGGCCCGGCCGATGGCCCCGAGGGTCTCGCGCAAGTCCAGATCCGGCCTTCGTCCCTCGCAGGCAGCGGCCACGTCGGCGAAGGTCCCACGCAGGCTCTCGGCGGAGCGGAGCATCGTGCTCAGGCTCAGATCGTCGTGGGCGCCGGGACCCCTGAGGTCCACCAGACCCGGCTTCGGGGTGAGCAGGGCCTCCTCCACCAGCGCGCGCACGGCCAGATCGGCGAGGACTTCCGACGGCGCGATGAGCGGGAACGGCAGGGCTCTATTCACGAGCGGGACGGTCATCTACCAGCTCCTGAATTGGGCTGGCGGGTCGTAGAGCCCGCCGGACCAGGCCACCAGGTCCTCGACGCTCCGCGCGGCCAGCAGCGAGCGGTTGGCCTCGGCAGGATTGACGTCCAGGTCCTCGGGAAACGCGACGAGCCCCTTGCGCCGCAGCTCCCTGGTGATCGTCCCATCGTGCCGCAGGCCGACCGGGGTCGCGCCGGCGACGGCGGAGAGGGCGTTGCGGCGTTCGTCGAGGTTCTTCGCCTTGTAGAGGTAGGCGACGCCCTCCTCGGTGACGACGTGGCTGACGTCGTCGCCGTAGATCATGATCGGCGCGAGCGGCATCCCGGCCTTCTCACCGAGCTCGATGGCGTCCAGGGACTCGACGAACGTCGGCACGCCGCCGCGCTGGAAGGTCTCCACCATCTGGACCACGAGCTTGCGGCCGCGCGAGATCTCTTCGCCGGGCTCGATCAGGCTCAGCCACGCCGGCGTCGGGTGGCGGCGGCCGTGCGGGTCGTGCCCGAGGTTCGGCGCCCCGCCGAAACCCGCCAGCCTTCCCGCCGTGACCGTCGAGGAGTTGCCGTCACCGTCGATCTGCAGCGACGATCCGATGAACATGTCCGTGGCGTAGAGCCCGGCGAGCTGGCAGAAGACCCTGTTGGAGCGCAGGCCGCCGTCGGGCCCCGTGAAGAACACGTCGGGACGGGCCGCGACGTAACGCTCCATCCCGGGCTCTCCGCCAAAGCAGTGCACGCTCTCGACCCATCCGGTCTCTATCGCCGGGATCAGGTTCGGGTGAGGGTTGAGCGTCCAGTGGCGGCACACCTTGCCGCGCAGCCCGAGCCTCTCCCCGTAGGTCGGCAAGATAAGCTCGATGGCGGCCGTATCGAAGCCGACGCCATGGTTGAGGGACTGAACCTCGTGGCGCTCGTAGACGCCCCTTATGGCGAGCATGGCCTTGAGGATCTGGACGTCCCCGATGTGCCGCGGATCGCGGGTGAACAGCGGCTGCAAAGAGAAAGGCCGGTCGGCCTCGACCACGAAGTCAACCCAGTCGCCCGGGATGTCCACCCGTGGTAGCTCCTCGACGATCTCGTCCGCCTGGGCGACCACGACCCCGTGCCGGAAGGCGGCCGCCTCGACTATGGCCGGCGTGTCCTCGGTGTTCGCCCCCGTATAGAGGTTGCCGCTCCGGTCGGCCTTCGCCGCGCATACCAGCGCCACAGATGGCGTTCGATCCACGAACATCCTCGCGTACAGCTCTATGTACGTGTGGACGGCCCCGATCTCGAGCTTGCCATCCTCCATCATCTGCGCGGTCCGCAAGGCCTGGGGACCGGCGTAGGCAAAGTCGAGCTTGCGCGCTATCCCCCGCTCGAAAAGGTCCAGGTGCTCCGGCCGGCTGACGGAGGAGATCAACATGTGCAGATCGCGCACCGTCTCCGCGTCCACTCGCGCCAGCGATCGGGAGAGGAAGTCCGCCTGCTTCTGGTTGTTTCCTTCCAGCGCCACCAGGTCGCCGGGACGGACGATCCCCTCCAGAGCCTCGACGATGCGCCCGCCGTCGAGCACCTTGCCCTCGGCGAACCTCCCCCCGGCGGTCACCCGCTCCGCTTTGGCCGCCTCCCGAAGCCGCCAGTCGCGCCGACCCACCTCCGGCACCTCGCCCGGTTCCACGCTCCCTCCCGATCCTAGCTAATTGGACAAGTGGTATATCCAATTGACCGCAGAGTCTAGCGAAGGTAGTATTTTCTGTCAAGGCTCCGGTAAAGTCGGACGGATCGGATCGAGGGTTCCGGGTTGCAGCGGGTTCGCAGGCAGCGGCTCTACGAGCAGGTGATAGAGGCCTTAGGGCTGTACGTGCGCGCGGAGGGGTTGACGGTTGGGGACCGGCTGTTGCCCGAGCGGGTATTGGCGGAGCGGTTGGGCGTCAGCCGGCCGTCGTTGAAGCAGGCTTTGATAGCGCTCGAGGTGCAAGGGCTAATAGAGACGCGACACGGTGGCGGCAGCTACCTCAGGTCCGCGGAGCTTGCCGGCGAGCCGCTGGAGGTGCTCCTGGGCCGCAAGGCCCGTCTGCCAGACGTGCTCGACGCCAGGGAGGCCCTGGAGGTGAAGCTCGCCGCGCTCGCGGCGGAGCGTCGTACCGGGGAGGACTTGCGGGAGATAGATGGGGCGCTGGACGAGATGGAGGCCGGTATCGATGGCGGCCTCGAGGACGTGGAGCGGGCCGACGCGCGGTTTCATGCGGCGGTCGCCGCGGCCGCTCGCAGCGAAGTTCTGGCCAATTTCATGGGCCAGATCGCAGACGAGGTCGCGGAGAGCAGGAAGGAGTCGCTGCGCCAGCCTGGTCGCCCGCCGAGGTCCCTGGAGCAGCACCGGCGCGTGGCGCGGGCCGTAAGGCTCGGGGACGCCGCCGGCGCGGGCGAAGCCATGAGCCACCACCTCGCGACGGTGCGCGACACCCAGCTCCTCAACTGGCAGCCCGACCTCTAGCGAGAGGTGCCCGGGGCCCCTACCACTGACGATGCCACCCTCTGCGGACCTCGGCCGCTAGGCGGGATCTCGCATCGTTGTTCCAATCCCGGAACATTGCGGTCGTCTCCTCGCGAGCTGGAGTGAGAAGAGCAGCGGCGAACTACCGAAAAAATCGCTTTCCACGCACTTCGGTGGGTAGCGTAGGATTGGCAGGAGATGTGAGGCTACCAGATGGCGGCGCTGGGGCTCAGTTAAACACCCAGCGCGTAGTGGTGGTCGGGAAGCCGTCTACGGACCAAGCGATCACCACGCTGGGACGCACGACGTAGGAGCCTTCGATATCGCGAGAGCCCATCCCGTACTTGGCGACGGAGGCGGCGAAGATCTGCTCGGCTAGCGTGGGATCGGTAGCGGTGACCACCTCGGCCACTCCCTCCAGGATCACCACGTCGTCGCCCTGAACGTGAACCGCGACGTTCGGGTTCTCGGCGAGGTTGCGGGCCTTGCGTGTCCGCGCTCCGATGCCGAAGTAGAATGCCCCCTCCACCCATAACCCCCACACCGGAGTCAGGTGTGGCCGTCCATCGGGATACACCGTTGCAACCCAGTAGTTGCGGGCAGCAAGCATGTGCTCTTCCACGAAGCTCCACGGCAGCATCCCTTCCGGGTTAGCCGGGACGCCGTAGCCTGGCACGTAGGGGCGACTGCGCTCCGCCCGTGTTTCTGGCAACCCACGCTCTGACATTCTCGCGCCCTCGGCCCGCTCGACTCTACGGCGATTGTACGTGGTACCCACACTCTTGGCTCTGTGTGTCCCGCGGACTTCCGGAAACGCCACTTAGCCGCAGTTGGTTGAAAAAGGGAAGCAAGCGAGGATCGGGACGGCCCGGTTGCGCTACGGCTTTTGGGCGTGGAACGCCAACGCATCGGAGGCGGCCCCCAGGTAGCCGCACACCGACGACCGCTCCTGCTCCCCGAGCCCAGAGGCGGTCTCGAGCAGGTCCGCGGCCAAGGGTAACAGGTGGCGCGACGAATCCTCCACGCCCCAGGGCGTCATCCTCACTACCGAGCTCCTGCGGTCCTCCGGGTTGGGGTGGCGCTCGACGTACCCGGCCCTCTCGAGCCGGTCTACCAGCGGCGAGACCGTCCCCGAGCTCATGGACAGGCGCTTGCCCAGCTGCCCCGGGGTCAACCCACCGGAGGCGTGCAGGTGCTCGAGGGCGGCCATCTCCGAGACGCTCAAGCCCATCTTCCTGGCCAGAGCCGCCGCAAAAGTCAGGACCTCAGCAATATGGCGCTGCTGGAGTTCCAGGACTTTTTCGGGAGGCTCTCCTATATTACTTGACAATCTACTATCTTGTATGTCAATATTGTTGTTCATATACACAGTTTAGCGGAAGGTGCAGAGATGGGCAACAGCGCGAAGTGGGACCTGGCGAGACAGGCGGCGAACTTGGGGGGGCGGTGTTCCAGGCCTTGGCCGGGGTCTACTTCGTTCTCAACCTCTCGTCCGAACCCGTGGACGGCGCGAGCGGGGCGACGCTGATAGACCCGGCTGGCTACGCTTTCTTCGTGTGGGCGCCGATCCTGCTGCTATGCCTGGCCTACGCAGCCTACCAGGCGCTACCCTCCCGGCGTGGAGACGCGCTCCTGAGGCGCGTGGGGTGGCCCTTGGCGGGGGCGTTCTTCCTCAACGGTCTGTGGGAGGTGGCCTCGCCGCTCGGGCGGCTTGGGGTGGCGCAGGTGCTGATCGCGGGCATCCTCGCCTTCCTGGCCGTGGCCTACCTGCGCCTCGCGCGGGTTGGGACGGGACGCGGCGCCGTGGGCGTGGCCGGGCGGTGGCTGGTCGCCCCCACGATCGGCATCTACTTCGGCTGGATCACGGCGGCCAACGCCGTCAGCCTGACCTCCCTGGTGGCCCGGTCGGGCCTGGTGAGCGGCGGGGGCTTCGGCGGGGCGCTGTTCGGCGCCGGGATCCTGCTCGTCGGCGGCGCGCTGGCCGCGCTCGTGGTGAGGGTCGGCAAGGCGGGGTGCCCCAAGGCTACCTGGCGTATGGCCTAACGGTTCTCTGGGCGTTGTCGGGCATCGTCGCGAACCAGTACCAGGCCTCGACCTTTACGACGGCCGTGGCGGTAGTCTGCGCCGCGCTCGTGGCGTGGGCGCTCCTCGGCGGCGGCCGGGGCGGCGCGTTTGGCGCACCGGCCGCCCAGGGCTGACCTCGGGCCTCAGGCCGCGGCGCCTTCCCGCGCAAGCACCCGACGCTTGTAGTGTTCGTCTGGGGCTACGCTGACTTCCGAGAAAGGCCCAGGCGAAGTCCCGAGGATTTCGGCGGACGGGCGGAAGGCTCGGAGGACCGGAGAAGGTCTCGGTCCTCCGAGCCTCACTGCTCCCTTGGTCCGGGGAGCCCTGCCGGTTCAACATCCGCAATGGGTATATGCTTCGAGTCGCATGTCGCTTCAGAGAAAGGTTGGAGCTTGCGGGTCGAGGACAGGTTCGTCGCGGAAGATCGTAACGGCGTCGGGGCCGGTGCGCGGTGAGCACCTTCGAGATCGTCACCATCCTCCTGGCCGGGGTCGGGGCGGGGGCGATCAACGCGGTGGTGGGGAGCGGGACGCTCATCACTTTTCCCGTTCTGCTCTCCGTCGGCTTCCCGCCCGTGGTCGCGACCATAAGCAACGCGATAGGGCTCGTGCCGGGAAGCGTCTCCGGCACCTGGGGCTACCGGCGGGAGCTCTCCGGGCAGCGCAGGCGCATCTTGCAGCTCGTGCCGGCATCCCTGCTCGGGGCCGTGACCGGGTCCTGGCTGCTGCTCAACCTCCCGGACGAGACCTTCGAGGCCGTCGTCCCCGTGCTGCTCGTCGCTGGCGCTCATACTCGTCGTCACCCAGACGCGCATCCAGCGGGCCATAGCCCGTTTTCGCGAGCGCCGGGAGAAGCCCGAGTCGGGACGGGGAGAGCTGGCGGCGACGCTCGGCGGCACCTACCTCGTCGGGTGCTACGGTGGGTACTTCGCCGCGGCCCAGGGCATCCTGCTCGTAGGCGTGCTGGGATCCCTGCTCACGGACTCCTTGCAGCGCATAAACGCCCTCAAGAACCTGCTCACGCTGGTGGTCAACGCCACGGCGGCCACCGCGTACATCGTGGTCGCGTTCGACAGGATCAGCTGGGAGGCCGCCGGCCTCATCGCGGCCGGGTCCCTGGTGGGCGGCCTGATCGGGTCGAGCGTCGGACGCCGGCTCCCGGCCCCGGTCCTGCGCGGCGTCATCGTCGTGCTCGGGATCGTCGGCATCTGGCGCATCCTAGGCGTGTAGGGGCGTTTCGCGAAACGCCCCTACACGCGGGACCTTCTCCAGCGCCAGAACAGGTAGACGGCGCCGGCCAGTACCGCCACCGCGACGGCGTAGTCCAGGTAGTGGAGGAAGTCCCCGATCCTCTCCCAGTTCTCGCCCAGCACGTACCCGAGGTAGGTAAGGGCGAAGACCCAGGGCACGCACCCGACGAAGGTGTAGAAGGTGAACTTGGCGAAGTTCATCCTGGCGGTGCCGGCGGGGAACGAGATAAACGTGCGGACCACGGGCAGGCAGCGGGAGACGCAGACTGTGATCTCCCCGTACCGGTCGAACCACTTCTCGGCGATCCTGAGGTGGTGGGAGCGGACCCCGACGTAGCGCCCGTAGTGCTCCCAGAGCTCCCGGCCGCCCCACAGCCCGATAAAGTACGCCACCCAGGAGCCCACAAGGTTGCCCAAGAACCCCGGCCGCCACCGCGGCGAAGAGACCCATCTTGCCCTCCGAGACCAGGTAGCCGGCGAAGGGCGAGATCGCCTCCGAGGGGATCAGGATGCCCATGCTCTCCAGGAGCATCAGCACGAAGACCGCCGGCACGCCGTAGCTGCCGATGGTCTCGGTTACAAAGTGTATGAGCGGTTCGAGGATCGCTTCGAGCACGCGGAGAAGCTAACACCCCTCCGGGCAGATTTCCACCGCCGGGACCTGGAGTTACCCGCCGGCCCGCCGCATCTCGGCGGCCCTGAGGCTCCGGATCGAGGTCCAGAGCACGTAGACGGCCGCGACGTTGACGAGCCACAGCGGCGCGGCCAGGAAGCCGGCGAGCACGTCCGTCAGGTAGTGCACCCCGAGGTAGAGCCTGCTGAAGCCGATCAGGAGCACCAGCAGCGTCCCGCACGCCGCAACGGCCCAGCGCGCGCGGCCTCGCAGCTGGTAGGCCAGGATGAGCGTCAGCGCCCCGTAGAAACCGACGGCGATCGTCGCGTGGCCGCTGGGGAACGAGTAGAAGCTCGCCGTGTAGCCGGTCTCGACGATCTCCGGGCGCGGACGCTGGAAGACGGCCTTGAGGACGGTGGTGAGCAGGAATGCCGCCCGCGGTCGAGACGACGAGCAGGACGGCCGCCAGCTTCAAGCCCTTGTAATAGAAGGCGGCCGTAGCCAGTACCAGGAGCGGCACGACGACCCGGTAGGACCCCAACTCCGTCACCAGGCGCATGGGCCCCTCCAACCAGCCAGGGACGTTCGCCTCGATCCAGAGCAAGACCGCCCGGTCGAAGCGGCGACTCTCGCCCTCGACGACCTCCTCGGTTATCTCTGCGAAGGCCCACACGACGAAGATCGAGGCCGCCAGCGCGATCGTCAGCCAGACGACGGCCGCCACCGTTAGCCGCTCGGCGATCACCCGCCGAAGCTCGTCCCAAAGCCACCGCAGTCTCCCGATCCAGGTCTTGAGCACGGAGAGATTCTAGCCTTTGAGGCCCTTCGGGTACACGGATCGGCCCGGTCGGGCCGCAAACGGCACCAGGCAGCCCTGCAGGTTCGCTGGGGCCGGAAGCCCCTAGTGGGGTACGGAGACCGCCCGGTCCACCACGAGAAGCAGGTCGGTGAGCTCGATGTTCTCCGCCGTGGAGACCTCTCCGCCGATGCCTATAGACGAGCTCGAGCCGTGGTCGGTATAGAGTTCGACCCAGGCGGGTGCGGTCTCTCGGACGGTCGTCGTGGCGAGGCTACACACCACAAGGTCGGGAGCACCAAGCGAGAGGGCTCCTTCGAGCGCACCGGGCTCGACCTCGGCCACCTCGACGTTCGGCCTGAGCTCCTGAATTGCGCCGGCGATCGCCTGACGGTAAGCGCGTGGTGTGTTGGCCAGCAAGATGCGCGGTTTAACGTCTACGTTGTCACCATCCATACAGCGTAGGGTAAACCCGTACATGGATTGGAGCGTCCCGAGAAAAGTGGATCTTTTCCTAGCCCATTTCAGCTAAGACGTGTGGTGTTGCGGGGTGGCGGCAACCAGCGTACCGTACGCAGGTCCATCACGGCCCCTTTTTTGTCGCTCTCTACCTCGGCCACGTTCCCATTACCCGCGCGACCGTGGGGTGTACTCGCTCCCTCAAGAGCTCCGCCAATTGCCCGTCGGTCAATTCGTTCTCGTTCGTTTCGAACGTCCGGTACAACCGCCGCAATGCGCCGGCTCCCGCGGCGTCGTAGATTTCGCTGGCGCCAAAGGCCAGCCCGAACTGGTACCAGACGTAGTTCTCGGGACCCACGCCGACGTACAGCCGCTCGAAGTCTTCCAACGAGCGGTGTCGCACCCTGTTCGCCGGCAACGACATCATCCGTTCGGGCAGCACGGTCCACAGCGGCACCCGTTCCGGTTCTTTCTCGGCGAGGTAGGCATGGACGCACAAGTTGGCGAAGAGCTCCATCAGCCAGAGCCTGGGGAAGGCGAACGGTACCTGCTCGTGGAACAGGTGGCCCAGCTCGTGAACCGCTATCAGGTCGGCGAACGCGGACATGTCGGGCTTGCCATCCGCCATGCCGTAGACGGTCTCTACCTCGGCGCGTTGGTCCTGCGTCAGAATGCCGTCGGGCATCCTGACGACTCCCTGCCAGAAATCGGCCGGTCCGGCGCTGACGATGATGGTGTCCCTTTCGGTGTAGTGCGGCATGCCGTAGAGCGGGAACGCGGCGTGTTCCGCCCAGTCGTCGGGGGAGAGCACCAGGAGCCGCAGAACGGGATCGAAGCCCAACACTCCTCTGAGGTAGCGGTGAGCTCGCTCCAGAAGGGCGGAAACCTTCTCCGCACGCCCCTCGGCACCGGCGCTGCACAGCACGGGGAAGGGAGAGCCCTCCATGTTTTGGAGCGCGGAGGAGTATCGGGTGGCCATGGGCAACCTCGTTGATCGGGGCTCGGCGGTGGGTTTTGGGATCGCTTGCCGGTGCCTGCCGTCCGAACGCTTTTGCACCTCTCTATAAGACGCGCGCGCCCGGCAGAATGTTCGAGATCGAAGCGTCTCGAGGACGGCAAACTTACCGGCGACTTCGTTCAGCCCGGCTTACCCGATCGGGGCGGTATGGTCATGTCTTTTCCGCCGCGGGAAACGGTCCCATTCTGATGCTCAAGCCTTCGTGGCTATGTAGTAGTTGTTGAGGAAGTCGCCCTCGACCCTCTTGACCTCCACGTCCCCGAAGCCGGCGTCGGCGAGCATCTGCCTTGCTTTCTGCTCGCCCCACACCGCGCCCAGGCCATCGCCGCCCTGCTCCAGCGAGACGGTCATGCAATGCATAGTCGAGACGGTGTACAGGAACGGTCCCAACGGGTGCTCGATGTTCTCGTGGAGGTGGCTGGAGGCGGCCACGTCCACCATCAGGAACGTCCCGCCGGGGCGCAACGCCTCGTGGATATTCTCCAGTGTCTTCGCCGGATGGGCGAGGTCGTGGATCACATCAAACGCCGTGATGAGGTCGTAGCCGCCCGGCTCGTCCAACGCGGCGATGTCCTTCACCACGAAGCGGGCGTTGGAAAGGCCTATCTTCTCCGCCTCGTCTCTGCCGACGGAGATGCCTTCCTCCGAAAGGTCGTAGCCGGTGAAGCGACTCTTCGGGAACTCCCTCGCCAAAAGGTTGAGCGCTACCCCTTGCCCGCATCCCGCGTCGGCGGCGTCTATCCCGTCGCGCAGCCTCCCAAGGAGGTTGGGGACGAGGGGAAGGGTCGTTTCGATCAGAGTCGCCCCGTAGACCTGTGCGCTGTCCTCGGCCATGAGCTGCTGGAAGCGCGGGTACTTCGAGTACGACACTCCGCCTCCGCCCCGGAAGCTCTCTACGATCCCACCCTCGACGTTGCCGAGCAACGCCGTGAACTGCGCGAGGTTTGCGATGTTGTCCGGCCCCGCCGCGCGGGTGAGGCAGGCAGCCCTCTCCGGCGGCAGATGGTACGTCGCAGCGGCAGGGGCGTAGTCCACGACTCCGCCGACGGTCATCGCTCCGAGCCACTCGCGCACGTACCGCTCGTCGAGGTCGGCCGCGCTCGCGACCTCCTCGCTGGTCGAGGGCTGAAGGTCGGCCATCGCATCGAAGAGTCCGGTCTGGTGGCCGATGCTCGTCATCAGGGCAAGCATCGCGTCGTTGAGTACTCCGACCATCTTCCCGGCGAACTCCTCGACCTTCGCCTCATCAAGTTCTTGTGTCACCCAGCTTCTTACCTCGACCGACATAGATTGCTCTCCTTTGGCTTGGGCGGGCCACTGACCCGCTGCTCGTATGGATTGCTCGGATTGCGTGGCGTCAAGCTGCAGGTTCGCGCCACATTCGCCACAGGGGCGGGCCTCCTCCCGGAAGCTCGATCTCCTCGACGACCTCGAAGCCGTTGCGCCCGTACAATTCGCGGTTGCGCGTCGTGGTGGCTTCGAGGTAGGCGGGGAGCCTCTCCCGGTCGCAGCGGTCAAGGACCGGACGCATGAGGGCGGAGCCGACGCCTTTCCCTTGCCATCCGGGATCGACGCCCAGTATGAAGAGATAATAGTGCGGCTCGTGAGGGTGCTTCGAGTCCATGTGGCCAAGCGAGCGCATCACCCGCAGCAGCCTGCGACCGAATACCGCGGCCATGAATGGCAGAAGCCGAAAGTTCTCGACGCGTCCGACCTGCCACTCGCCGGGCGGCATCCACAATGCCCCGCCGACGACGTCTCCGGTCGTGTACGTTTCATCGCGGGGAAGACAAATTCTCTTCAGGAACATTGCCTCGAACGCGCGCCGCGCCCCTCGCATTCGACTCGATTCGTCCGGTAGCCACCACTCCGTCACCGGGTCGTCATAGAAGGCTCTCGCCAAAGACCGGGCAAGCGAGGGAGCCTCATCGGCCGTCGCCTTACGCACGATCGCACGGCGCTCCTTGTCGCCGACCAATGCTTGTTCTTCTACCGTCATTGCCTTTCCTCCGTGGTTGGGTGGGTCATTGACTTGCCGTTTGCGTGGATTGCTCCGACTATGGGGCGCCGGTTCGCGGGATCACTATCGGGAGGCCGGGAGGCGCGTTTCTTTCCCGGCCTCCCGACGTATATCTTCGGGCTATGCCTCCGCGTGCTCCGGCGAAGGGATCGCGCCGATCTGTTGCATGAGGCCCAGGGCATCGAAGACGGTCCAGTCTTCGGCGACCTGGCCGCCCTCTATGCGGCTGATGGCGAGACCGGATATCTCTACCCGGTTGCCCGTGGCGGCGATGCCTTCGAGTTCCCCATCGTGGGTGCCGCGAGCGGTGAAGCGCGTCGCCACCCTGTCCCCTTCAGCGAACTGGTCCTCCACGGTGACCTCGAAGTCGGGGAAGGCTTCGCGGTAGGTGGCGGCGAACCGCCTTGCGCCCTCGACGCCCCGCGGGTCCTCGGGACTGGTGGGTTCATGGCCGACGTAGCCGGGGGCGTAGATCTCCCCGGCGGCGTCGAGATTGCCCTTGCTGAAAATCTCCTCGACCTCCCGGCGTACGAGCGCCTTGTTCGCCTCCGACATGCTGCTCCTCCGTTCTTTCGCGCGGCGGATTTCCTATGATCCCCACTTGTACCGATGCAAAGGAAGACTACGAGGCGAGCAATGCGCCAACTTCGCCTTTGTGGGCTATTCTGCCGAATTGGCTATATAGCCAAGGTTGGCTACGGGAACAGACGAAGTTGGTGGCGTAAAGTCAGATCAAGCCTTGCCGGGCGGCGAATGTCGCGGCGGCGGTTCGGGACGCGGAGTCCCAGCTTGGCGAGGATGCTGGAGACGTGGCGGTGGACGGTGTGCCTGCTGAGGACGAGGCGGGCGGCGATCTCCTTATCGCTCAAACCTTGCGCGACGAGGCGAAGCACCTCCGTTTCACGTTTCGAAAGACCGGCCGGGTAGGATGGCTTGCCGGCTTCTATGTCGCGTAGCAGCGTGGTGGTTTCGTCGGCGATGCGCCGAGATTCTCGAAGACGGCGAGCGCGGCGCGGGCCTCCGCTTCGGCGACCTCGGGTTCGCGTTCGCGCAGGGCGCGAGCGAGCAGCAGGCGCGTGCGGGCCGTCTCGAACGGCATCTCGAGCCGGACGAACTCGCGCAGCGCCGCGTCAAGGTGTCGCTTGGCCGCCGCATCCGCGCCGGCCGCGCGGCCTCGCAGGCGCTCGCCGTGTGCGAGCATTACCCGGCAACCGTGAGCCCCGCCCAACTCGGCGAGCTTGCTGCCTCTCTCGGCCGCGGCCCCGGCCCGGCCCTGGCCGATCTCGGCCTCGCCGAGCAGCTCCAACAACTCGGCGCTCTCTAGCCGGTTCTCGCCGAGAACGTCGAGACCGCGCTGGACCGTCGCCGCGGCCACGGCGAGTTTGCCTCGTTGGAGTTGGATCCGGGCGCTCACGGACGCGGCTGCTTCGTGGTCTTCGAAGCCCGCCAGCAGCCGTTCGGCCTCCTCGATGCGGCCTTGGGCGAGCCTCAGTTCGGCCAGCTTCGCCAGGGCCTTGCCGCGCACCACCGGCTGCGCGTCCCCCGAAAGCTCGATGGCCTTCCGCAGTTCCTCCTCAGCGGTTTGCCACTCTCCGGTGGCGAACAGGACGCTTCCGTAGTGGGCGCGGCAGGTGGCGTTGAGGTACGGGCAGCCGTAGCGTTCGACGAACCGATCCGCCGCCCGAACCCACTGCACGACCCGCTGAAAATCGGCGCAGCGGTTGCACGACTCCATCATGTGGCAACTGGTGTAGACCACGGTGTTGAGCTGTCCCTCGCCGGCGAGCGCGCCGGCCATCGCCTCGTCGATCAGGGGCACGCCTTCGGCGATCCTGCCCTGGTTGATCAAGGCCACCCCGGTCTGGCTCAGGGCGCACAGCTCGAGGTCGCGGTCCCCGAACTGGACGGCCAACTGGCGGGCCCGACGGGACCAGGTCTCGCTCTGGCCGGGATCGGTGCAGCCAGCCGCCTTGAGAAGCAACACCCAACCTCTCATGGGTTCGAGGTCGAACTCCTCGACCAGCCGCGCGGCGCGGGCCGCCCATCCAGCAGCGGCGGCATTGTTACCGAGGTTCGCGTGGTAGAGGAACCCGAGCTGAATGGCAACGGTGGCCGCCTGGACCGGGTCGGGGCGACGCCGGAACGCAGCATACGCCTGTTCGCAGCGGCGCGCCGACTCCCGGATATCGCCCAGCCACCACAGCGCGTCGCCCAGCCCGAACGAGGCTTCGGGAGACGCCTCCGCTCGCAGGGCGTCCTCGAACGCGGTCCTCGCCTCCTCCCAGGCTCCCCGCTCCAGGGCTTGCATGCCGGTCTCGATAGTCGCAGCGGAGTGGAGAGGATCGTGGGTATCCACAGTTTGATGCTACTGTTTCGATCAGCCGAAGGCAAGCCGTGGCGCGTACTCCGATTGGTCGGAGGTTGGAGCGAGGGGTCTTCGAGGTCGTAGCGCGATCGCGCGGGATCTCTTACCGATGGTCGCGCCCACCCTCCGAACGTTGCGCGTAGTACTGGCGCAGTCCGCGTATCTTGCCATCGCGGTAGAAGCAGACGATCGAGGTGGCGGGAGGACAGTGGAAGGGATCGTCGTGAGGATTCTCGAAGTCGCCCTCGATCACGGTGACGTCCTTGCTCGCGAGAACATTTGTCGGATGCAACTTGACCCTGGCCTCCAGTTGATTTTCCCACACCTGGTGGATAAGGAACTCGAGCCCGCCGTCGGCGTCGTTGCCAGAGTAACCCAGCATGACATCGTGCGAAAAGGCGTCAGCGAACATCTCGTAGCTACCCCGGTTGAACTCTTTGTGAGCTTCGATAAAGAAGCGGGTCTGGGCGTCGGAGACCAGGCGGGCTTCGTCGTGGCGTAGTCCGGCCGTCTCCAGCAGGGCATCGGCCAGCTTCGCCCTGACCTGGCTCAGGCGGCTCTTTACGGTCCCGATCGGCACGCCCAAGATGGCCGAGATCTCCTCGTAGGAGGAGTATGAGCCGAAGTAGCGAAGCATGGCCGTGATCCGCAAGGCTTCTGGAAGTTCGGAGAGCGCCGTCCACACCCAGTCGCGCATAGCCAGGCGATCCACGGCCTCCTCCGCAGACGACTCGCGAGGCTCTCTGGGGCCTCCGACGAGACCGGTGAGCGTGGCCCCGCTCCGCCGCTCCCTCAGCCTGTTCAGGCACACGTTTCGCGCGATGGAGCGCAACCACCCGCCCACGGCCTCGGGTTCCTCGAGTTGGCCGATCTTGCGCAGGGCCAGCACGAAGGCGTCTTGCACGGCGTCCTGCGCGTCCGGCCCGTGGCCGAGGAAACCCAGAGCGAGGGCGTACAGGGATGCGCGGTGGCGTTCGAGCAGGGCGCCGAGGCTCACAGAGTCGCCGCCTTGGGCCATCGTCACGAGTTCCGCGTCGCCGAACGTCACCGCGCTCCCCTCCTCGGTAGTTCCATTCTAGCCTGGCACTACGCCCGCGCCAGGCCCTCGAAGATCGGCGCCGTGTCGGTCCGGCGGGAAGGTTTCGAGCGCCACGCTCATCTCGCCCCATTCGGTCAAGCGGACGACCACCCACCAGATTCCACGGCTATCGGCACTTCCTTGTTGAATCCACGCGTGGCGTACCTCCTCTTTTTGTGGAACGCTCATTAGAGTAGACGCTTGCGCACCGCAGAATGTTCGAAGGGCGGCGACCGGTCTTTCGCATCAGAGCGGCTGGCGAGGTGACCCGATGCTAACGTGAGTCCGTTCAGGGAGCTACACACCACGCGCCCAAGTTGTCCGATCGCACGGGCGGGTGCCCCGACCGATCGCCGGGTCAGTCGCTCGCGAGCCGCCTTATGGCGGCGATGACGTCCCCGAGGCCGATGTTCTTGCCCAGCGCCTCGTCGGCTCCTGCCTCCAGGGCGCGGTCGAGGCTGCTGTCGGCGCTAAGGACCAGGATACGGGACTCGGGGTTCGCCTCGCGCAACGCCCGCACCGCGAGCGCGCCGTCCCCATCAGGCAGCATCAGGTCCACCACCGCCACGTCGAAGCCGCCGCCTTCGGCGCAGGCGCGGCCCTCTTCCAGGGTCCCGGCCTGGGCCACTACCTCCACGCCGGGTTCCCGCTCCAGCACCATGGCAAGCGCCAGCCGGAACGCGCTGTGATCTTCGATCAGGACGACGCGCTTCATCTCCGCCTCTTCGGTCATCGAGGACTGTCCCATTATTATCTCAGCAATGAGAAGAATTTCGCGTCCCCGAGCGGACGACATTTCGGGGGCGAAGCGCGCACCGCCGGGCTGTACACTACCTTGAGGATCAGGCCACGCCCATCCGGATCGGGAGGCGCCTTGCAAAATGCCGATATAGCCCGCGCCCTGGAGACGATCGCAACGCTCATGGAGATCAAGGACGAGGGGTACTACAGGGTGCTCGCCTACCAGCGCGCCTCCGAGGCCGTCGCCGGCGCCGGACGGCCGGTCACCGAGATGGAGGACATCACCAAGCTGCCCCACGTCGGCGAGACCACCGCCGCCGTGATCCGGGACCTCGCCCAGGATCGCACCCCCGAGATCCTGGCGGAGCTCTCGGAGGAGATCCCACCCGGTCTGGTGGAGATGACGCGCCTGCCCAACGTCGGGACGCGCACCGTCGGAAGGCTCTGGCAAGAGTTCGGCGTGACCAACGTCGAGGAGCTGGCCGGGCTGGAGGAGGGGCAGATCTCCGCCCTGAAAGGCTTCGGGAAGAAGAGCGAGGAACGGATTCTGCGGGCTGCCAGGACGTACAACTCCCAGGAGCGCAGGATGCTCCTGGACTACGCGTCCGCCCTCGGGGAGCGGATGCTCGAATTCGTCCGCTCCCACCCCGCATGCGAGCGGGCGGAGATCGGGGGCTCCCTGCGCCGCCGCAAAGAGACGATAGGCGACCTGGACATCGTGGCCGCGAGCACCGACGGTCAGGCGCTGGCCGATGCCTTCGCCGAGGCCCCGTTCGTTGACGAGGTCCTGGCCCACGGCCCGAAGAAGGTCTTTATCGTGAGCGACGGCGTCGAGGTGGACCTGAGGATCGTCGAGCCGGAGGCGTTTGGCGCCCTGCTCCACCACTTCACCGGGGGGCAAGCCCACAACATCTCTTTGAGGGAGCGGGCGGTGCACATGGGGATAAACATCTCCGAGTACGGGCTCGCGCCACTGGGCAGCGGCGAGTACGAGCCCGTTGCCACCGAGGCCGAGATCTACGAGCGTCTCAGCCTCTCGTACATCCCGCCGGAGCTCAGGGAGGACACCGGGGAGATCGAGGCCGCCGAGAAGGGACAATTGCCGGACCTCGTCGAGGTCGGCGACGTGCGCGGGGACCTGCACGTGCACACGAACTGGTCCGACGGCAAGGGGACCATAGATAGCATGGCCGAGGCCGCCATCGCCCTCGGCTACGAGTACCTCGTCTTCTGCGACCACTCCCAGAGCCTCAGGGTCGCCAACGGCCTCTCACCCGAGCGCCTCAGAGGGAAGATCGAGGCCGTGAGGGAGGCCGACGATAAGTACGGCGAGATCCACCTCCTCTGCGGCTCGGAGGTGGACATCCTCAAGGACGGCACGCTCGACTACGAGGACGATCTGCTGGCCGAGCTGGACTTCGTCGTCGCCTCGGTGCACACCTCCTTCAGGTTGGAAGAGGAGGCGATGACCGACCGCATCGTCCGGGCCATAAACAATCCCCACGTTCGCACCATCGGGCACCCCACGGGGCGTCTGCTCGAACCGCCGCGAACCCTACGAGGTGAACGTCTCGCGCCTCATACAGGAGGCCGCCGCGACGAACACGGCCCTCGAGCTGAACGCCTACCCCGACCGACTCGACCTCTCCGCCCCCTACATCCGCGAGGCCGTCGGGAACGGCGTGGAGATCACCATCGACACCGACGCCCACGACGAGCGAGCCCTCTCCTTCGTGAAGTTCGGCGTCTTCCAGGCGCGGCGCGCGTGGGTGGAGAAGGGGAGCGTTATCAACTGCCTGCCGTGGCCCGAGTTCGAGGCGTACCTGAAAAGCGGCAAGTAGCACGCTGC
Organism: uncultured Rubrobacteraceae bacterium; assembly: GCA_963769655.1. Classification (GTDB taxonomy): domain Bacteria; phylum Actinomycetota; class Rubrobacteria; order Rubrobacterales; family Rubrobacteraceae; genus CAVYMT01. The sequence continues at coordinate 333,282 of CAVYMT010000013.1, forward strand.
TCACCTAAAGGCCCCGCCTTCGGCAAGACGCCCGTCGGCGGCATTCGGCCGGTTCTCGGTGGGTGGCGGTCGTCCCGGGGCTGGGCTGGAGATCCGCAACCGGAGGCCTCAGGCCCCGTAGTAGGGTTCGTGGACGGCCGGCAGAGAGCAGGCGCTAGGGGTGGCGATCCCGGAGGGAAACGGCGCGTGGCTTCGCTGCTGGAGAGTCTCAGGGGTTTGAGGGTCTTCATTCAGACCCCGTTTGGGGGTGCTGTCGGTAACGCTCGCGCTTGGGATCGGGGCGACCGTCGCCCAGCTCGCCCAGCCGCTGACTGTAGGGGCCGTCATCGACGCCATCCAGGACGGGCGTTCGGTATGGAGGCCGGTGCTACTGCTCGTGGTGCTCTTTGCGGCCGACGCCGGGCTCTCGGGGTTTCAGGGGTACCTGCTCGGCAGGACCGGCGAGGGTATCGTCCTGGATCTTCGCCGGACCCTGATCGGTCGCCTCATCCGTCTGCCGGTCTACGTGCACGACCGGTTTCGGACGGGGGACCTGCTCTCGCGCGTGACCGCCGATACGGTCCTGCTCCGGACGGCCCTGACCTCGAGCCTCACCCAGGCGGTCGCCGGCCTGCTGACCTTCGCCGGGGCCGTGACGCTCATGGCGCTCCTCGACCCCGTGCTGCTCACCGTCGCCCTGGTCTGCGTGCTGGCCGCCGCGGCCGTGGTGCTCGCCGTTTCGGGAAGGGTGCGCGCCGCCTCGGAGGAGGCCCAGGAGAGCCTCGGCCGACTCAGCTCCGCCCTGGAACGGGCCCTCGGGGCCATCCGAACCGTCAAGCTCAGCGGGGCCGAGGAGCGGGAGACCGGTGCGGTCTCCGGTGAGGCGCGGGCCGCCTACGACGCCGGCGTCCGCGCCGTAAAGCTCCAGGCCGTCGTGGAGCCGGCCACCTTCGTCGCCGTGCAGGCGGCGTTCGTGCTCGTGCTTGGCGTGGGGGGCGCGCGGTTGGCGGCCGGCCAGCTCCAGGTCTCCGACCTGGTCGCCTTCTTGCTGTACCTGGCCTACCTCGTCGGACCGCTCGTGATGGTTTTTATGTCCCTAACAGACCTGCAGCAGGGCCTGGCGGCGGTCGGCCGGATAGACGAGGTGCTCGACTCGCCCGCCGAGCCCGCCGACGAAGTCTCTCCCCCGCGGACGTCGCGGGACGACGATGCGGCGGTCCGGCTCGAAAACGTCGCCTTCGGTTACGCGCCGGAGCGCCAAATCCTCAGCGGGGTAAGCTTCGCCGCCGCTCCGTTCGCGCTGACGGCCCTCGTAGGCCCGTCTGGAGCGGGCAAGTCCACCGTCTTCGCCCTGCTCGCGCGTTTCTACGACGCGGATTCCGGGCGCGTGGAGCTCGACGGGACCGACGTTCGCGAGCTTCCGCTCAAGACGCTGCGACGTGAGCTAGGCTACGTGGAACAGGACTCCCCCGTTCTGGCCGGCACGGTGCGCCAGAACTTGCTCTACGCGGAGCCCGACGCCACGGAAGAGCAGCTCGACGAGGTCCTGGACCTCACGAACCTGCGCTCCCTCGTCGAGCGCATGCCGTTGGGCCTCGACACCGAGGTCGGAGACGGCGGGGTCCTGCTCTCCGGCGGGGAGCGCCAGCGCATAGCCATCGCGAGAATGCTGCTGACCCGGCCCAAGGTGTTGCTGCTCGACGAGATCACCTCCCAGCTCGACGCCAAGAACGAGGTCGCGCTGCGACAGACCGTCGCCCGGCTCACCGAACGGTGCGCGGTGATGGTGATCGCGCACCGTCTCTCCACCGTGGCCGACGCCGACAGGATCGTCGTACTCGACGACGGCCGCGTCAGCGGCACCGGAACCCACGAGACGCTGGTGCACTCGAACCCCCTGTACCGGGAACTCGCCACCAGCCAACTTATCGAGGCGCAAAGCGCCTCGTAGCCCGCTGCGGCCTCTTCGAGGCCTCCGCTAGTCAGCCCGGCGCTGCGCGCCTCTCAGCACGCGTCGGATCTTCGATCCTCGCTTTCAGCACGCTCCCTCCGGTCGCTCTCAGCAAACGCGTGGTCGCGGTTCGCTGCCGGGCTGGAGCCGAATGGCGGTGGAGGCTGACAAGCTGAGAGCGAGGCCGGCGGAGCCGGACGATGCGTGCTGAGAGCGGAGCCCACGAAGCTGAGCGCAGCGGGCTGACAGCCGGCGGCCTTCGGCCGCCTACGGCGTTTCGTTGAAGTTCAGCCAGTACCAGCCCGAGGTACTGCATCGCCTCGGAGAACTTCTCGAAGTTGGCCGGCTTGGTGACGTAGGAGTTGGCGCCGAGCTCGTAGCCCTTGACGACGTCCGTGTGCTCGTTGGAGGAGGAGAAGAGGATGACGGGCAGCAGGTGCGTGCGCTCGTCCCCCCGCAGCCTCTCGAGGACCTGCCAGGCCGGTCCAGCTTGGGGAGCTTTACGTCGAGCAGGACGAACTCTGGCAGGTAGTCGGCGTCGCGACCGTCGTAGGAGTCCGGTGCCGAACAGGTAGTCGAGCGCCTCCTCGCCGTCTTCCGCGACGACGACCTCGTCCACCTCGGCGGCGATGCCGTGCTTGCGCATGGCGCGCATCGCGAGGATCACCTGGTCTTCGTCGTCCTCCACGAGCAGTATGGTCTTCTCGCTCACGCCGTCCCCCCCCCACTCGCCACGCTAGCGGCGCATTATAGCGGACGTCGGCGCGGTGCCTTGCCAGACCGCAAGGAGCCCCCGACGTGTTCGCCGGGGGCTCTGCGGGGAACGACACCGGGACTCTCTAGGCGATGCTCTGCGGCGTCGACGCTCCTTCTCGGCGGTCCAGACGGCGGGGTCCTCGGCGTCGCTCGGCCTCGCCCTGCTCGTCCAGCCACCTCTCGGCGTCTATGGCCGCGCGGCAGCCGTCGCCGGCGGCGGTGACCGCCTGACGGTAGCGCTTGTCCGAGACGTCGCCCGCGGCGAACACGCCGGGGACGCTCGTCATGGTGTGCTCCCTCTGCAGCACGTAGCCGGCCTCGTCCGTCTCGACCTGATCCACGAAGATCTCGGTCGCCGGCTCGTGGCCGATGGCCGCGAAGAAGCCGTCGACCTCGATGTCGCGCTCTTCGCCCGTCATCGAGGTTCCTCACGCGGATACCCTCGACGGTGTTATCGCCCGATCACGTCCTCGACAACCGTGTCGGTTACGAAGGTGATCTTGTGGTTCTTCTGGGCCCGCTCGAGCATGATCTTGGACGCCCTGAAGGTGTCCCGGCGGTGGACGATGAGGACCTCGCCGGCGTAGCTGGTGAGGAAGAGCGCCTCCTCCATCGCCGTGTCGCCGCCGCCGACGACGGCGACCTTCTTCTCCTTGAAGAAGAATCCGTCGCAGGTCGCGCAGCCGCTCACGCCCCGGCCCATGAGGCGCTGCTCGCCCTCGAGGCCCGAGCCACTTGGCCTTGGCCCCCGTGGCGATGACGACGGTCTTGGCGAAGATCGGCTCGTCCTCGCCCTCGGCCCACAGCTTGAAGGGCCGCTCGGAGAGGTCGACCCGCTCGACGTTGTCCGGGCGCATCTCGGCCCCGAAGCGCGCGGCCTGGGCCTCGAGGTCGTCCATCATGTCGGGCCCGGCGACGCCGTCCCTGTAGCCAGGGTAGTTCTCGACGTCCGACGTGAGCATCAGCTGTCCGCCGGACTCGAAGCCCTGGAAGACGAGCGTGTCCAGGTTGGCCCTGGCTGCGTACAACGCAGCCGTGTACCCGGCCGGACCCGAACCCACTACCACCACATCGTAGGTATCTCGCGCCATCTCAAACACCCTTCTGCATACAAGGTCGCACAGAATTGCTTGCCTCCATATTTTATTACATCGCGCGACCCGTATCGCCCGGCGACCCGGGCCCCGGACTATACTGGGCTACACCCGAGAGTGAGGCCCATCTTGCCCCGCACGATCGCCGCGCTGCTGGTACTCCTCGCCGCCGTCGCCCTTCTCTACGGACGCTTCGGCGGCGAAACACCCGTGCGGGCTCTCGAGACCCCCAACCTCCGCCCGCCGCCCGCGCTGGCGGCCCGGCCTCCGGCAAACAACACCGCGAACGCAGATACCCGCGCGGGCCAGGACGACCCCGCGGAGATCCGCATCGGGAGCTTCCGGCGGCCGCAAAGCGTGCCACGGTACGAGGTCCTGGAAGAAGAGCGCGACGAGCGCGAGGGGGCCCGCGGCGCGTACCTGCTCGTCGACACCCGCTCCACCAGCGCCGCGGACTACGAGGCCATCACCCGCGACGTAAAGGCCCGGTACGCCGGCCTCGACGCCGTCTCCATCGAGTTCACCGACACCTCGACGGGTGTGCTCGACTACAACGGCAGTGCCCTGATCTTCAACACCTCCGCCGGCGTCACCTACACGGGCCTCGTCTACGGCCCGTTCAACAACCGGGGCTACGTGGTGGTAGCGGAGTAAACTCCGCTACCAGCCCGGTCCGGCTTGCGCCTCCGCTTGTCAGCCCGCTGCGCCCTTCGGGCTCCGCTCTCAGCACGCCTTCCTCCCTACGGTCGTCGGCTCTCAGCCCGCTTCGGACCCTTCGGGGCCTCGCTCTCAGCTTCTGCCGTTCGGTACTTGCCCCGCCGCGCCCGGCGAAACGTTCGCGCACGGTAACGAATCGCTTGACCGCGAAAGAAGCGCGGGCTAGTAACGAACCGCGGGCCCTGGCAGTTGGCTGAAAGCCCCCGAAGGGGGCGTGCTGAAAGTCGCCGGAGGCGACGTGCTGAGAGCGGAGGCGAAGCCGGAGCGGGCTGAGTAGCCGGCGACCGTAGGGAGCCTAAGCGTGCTACTCCTGCCAACTCGTCAGGAAAGTCTCCTGTTCGGGCGTCAAGGCGTCGACGCCCATGCCGACGGCGGCGAGCTTCAGGCGGGCGACCTCGTCGTCTATCTCTTCGGGTAGCAGGTGCACGCGGTTCTCCATCGACGAGTGATTCGTCGCAAGGTGGTGGGCGCAGAGGGCCTGTATGGCGAAGGTCAGGTCCATTATCTCTATCGGGTGACCGTCTCCGGCGGTGAGGTTGACGACCATGCCCTTGCCGACGAGGTGGAGCCTCTTGCCGTCTTGCAGGGTAAATTCCTCGACGTTGCGGCGCACCTCACGCGTCCCCGAGGAGGCGGAGCGCAGGTCCTCGACGTCGATCTCCACGTCCACCGCGCCGGCGTTGGCCAGGATCGCGCCGTCGCGCATCCGCTCGAAGTGCTCTCCCACCAGGACGTCCCGGCTGCCGGTGGCGGTGACGAAGACCTCTCCTAGCGGCGCCGCCTCCAGGGCCGGCAGCACGTCGAAGCCGTCGGCGTAGGCCTCGAGGCCCCGCACGGGGTCGACCTCGCAGACCGTGACGCGGGCGCCGAGGCCCGCGGCGTAGCGGGCGATGCCCTTGCCGCACCACCCGTAGCCGAGGACGACGACCCGCTTGCCGCCGATCATCAGGTTGGTGTTCTGCATGATCGCCGTGACGGTCGACTGGCCGGTGCCGTAGCGGTTGTCGAACAGGTACTTGCAGCGGGCGTCGTTGGCCGCGAGGGTCGGGAACTCGAGCACGCCCTTCGGCCTCCATCGCCCTGAACTTGGCGACCCCGCTCGTGGTCTCCTCCGACGCCCCGCGAATACGGGGAAGCAGGTTGCGGCGCGTCGTGTGCGCCAGGCGCGTGAGGCCGGCCCGGTCGTCTATGAGGACCGCTTCCTTGCCGTCGAGCGCCCGGTCGAGCACGCGTTCGAGCTCCCGGTCGGCGTCTTCGGGCGGAGCCTCCGAGGAGGCGTAGACCGTCACGTCGCGCTCGGCGAGCGCGGCGGCCACGTCGTCCTGGACAAAGAACGGCCCGGGGCTCGCCACGGCGACATCGGCGCCGGCCTCGGCGAGCACCACCGTAAGGTAGGCGGTCTTGGCCTCTATGGGCAGGGCGACGCCGACGCCCACGCCCTCGAAGGTGCCGTCCTTGAGGTACTCGTCGCGCACCCGGTTCAGGATCGGCGAGTGCTCGGCGGCCCAGTCGATCTTCTTGTGCCCGTCAGGGGCGAGGGACGGATCCTTGACGACGGATTCGCTCTGCATGGCGGTTCTCCCTAGTCTAGCGTGAGAGCCGGCTCGCCTCTTCCTCGGCGGCCTCGACCTGTTCGCGTCCGCCGAGCAGCAAGCTGCCGACGACGATGAGGGCGAGGAACGGGATCAGGACCAGGCCGAGCGTCGGCGCCGCCAGCGCCGCCGTCGGCGAAGCCGGCCGCGGCGAGGCCCTGGTCGTAGAGGCCGAGGCCGAGGACGAGGCCGACGACGAAGGCCGCCGATGCCGCCCACCCACACCAGGACGTTGCCCAAGGAGCTGCACCCTGGCAGGCCGGAACCTCGTCGGGGCGCATGATCTCTGTCCACAGCAGGCCCCACCGCTTTACCCGCGGGTAGAGCACGAGCAGGAACGACGGGGCCGAGCACGATCCCGGCGAGCGCGTTGTTGACCGCTGATGACCGAGCTCAGCGCCGCGAAGGGGACGAAGCCGAGCAGGTCGTTGAACCAGGCGATCCAGACCGCGCAGACGACCGAGGCGAGGATCGACGATGGCGAAGAAGACGCACGAGCTTCTTGCCGGAGTTCACGTTCGGCTCCATGTTCTCGCCCGCGCCGGAAGAAGGCCCCCCACATCTTGTACGGCAGGAAGCCCGAGAAAGAAGTTGCCGATAAAGCCGCCGATGCTCCCTATGCCCAAGGTGCCGAAGAAGTCGTTGATCAGGTTGCCGATCGCCGCCCCCCACGCCCCCGCCGGGCCCGAACAGCAGCCCGAAGACGAACGGGAAGACGTTGGCCGGCCGGACGTTCGTGAACCCGGGGATGATCGGGAGGAACTGGGTGGGTATCAGGGTGGCCGCGTAGATCGCCGCGCTCAGGGCTACCAGCACCACCATCTGGGTGTGCCGCCACATCGTAAAGATCTCTTTCATCGGACCTCCCTCGGTCGGCGGCTTCGGCTATCGTTTGCCGTCAGTTCTCTGCCGTGGGCAGCTCCTCGCCGCCTGTCGACCGGATCATCTCATCCAACCCAGAAACACCGACCTGATACCTTGGCTGAAGCTATCTCCTGTCACGCCTTCCAGGCCGCCGTAACCGGCGAAGCGCAAGTAGAGCGCGACGACAGCAGCAGGCAGACACGCCAGACGAGCGTCCCGGCGGGTCATGGCGAGGCTGCAGAAAGTAGGTGCGCTTCGGGCTGGCCCCGAACCCCTTGGACTCCAGGGCCATCGAGAACACGTTGGTCGAGCGGATGGTCGAGACGAAGACCGGGATCAGCAGCGGGACGCGTCTTGCGGACGCGCTCGATGATGCTTGCCGGAGTCGAGGTCGAGGCCGCGCGAGCGTTGGGCCTGGCCGATGGTCGAGCCCGTGGCCGCTATCGTCGGGACGAGCCGCAGCGCCGTCGAGACGGCGAAGGCGAACCGGTAAGGGATGCCCAGCTTCACCAGCCCGGTCGCTATCTCCTCGTTGCGGGTGGTGGAGAGGAAGATCATGCCGGCAATGATCGTCGTGTCTATCCGGAGCGCCGACCCCGATGCCGTACAGCAGCGGCCTCCTACTCCACGAACAGGAACAGCGGCGTCTCCCCGCTGGCGAACACGGACCACATCACCGACGGTGACGAGCGCCGATCATGACGAGGATAAACCGATGCGCTTGAGGTTGACGAGCGACCTCGCCAGCGCCCCGAACGCGAGCACGAGCGCGAGCACCACGAGCCCGTACAGCGGGTTGACGAAGAGGAACGCGAGCACGAACGTCCCGACGAGCAGGAACATCTTGGTCCGCGGGTCGAGCCGGTGCACGAAGGTGTCCCGGTCGAGGTAGAGGAACGGGTCCACCTACTCCTCCCGCTCTGTCTGTTCGGTCTCCGTCACCCGGAGCATCTCGTCCACGGAGAGGACCGTGAAGCCCAGGGAGTTGCCCAAAGAGACGATGTGCGGCGGCCGGAGCGACGGCGTCGCGCAGCTTCTTCTTCCTCGGCGAAGACCTCCCGCACGGTGCCGGAGAGGACGACCCGCCCGTCGCGGACGACCGCGGCCCGGTGGGCGTACTCGGCGACGACCCACATGGTGTGGGTCACGACGATGATCGTCGAGCCCGACTCGTTCAGGCGCCGGACGAGGTCCATCATGGAGCGCTGCTCGGCGTAGTCGAGGCCGGTGGTCGGCTCGTCCAGGATCAGGACCTCGGGGCGCACCGCCAGCACGCTCGCCACCGCCACCCGCTGGCGCTCGCCCTTGGTCAGCCCGAACGGGTCCTCCTCCTCGTAGCCCTCGAGCCCCACGGCGGCGAGGGCCTCCTTGACGCGCTCCTCGACCTCCGTCTTCTTCGAGGCCCCGGATCTTCGGCCCGAACGCCACCTCGTCGGAGACGGTGTCCGAGAAGATCTGGTGGTCCGGGTTCTGGAAGACGTACCCGACGGTCTGCCCGAGCTTCCGTATCCCCTGCTCGCCGGTCGTCCTCCCCGTCGACCCGCACCGAGCCCTCCGTCGGCTCCAGGAGCCCGTTGAAGTGCTTGACGAGCGTGGTCTTGCCCGAGCCGTTCTGCCCGAGCACGGCCAGGAACTCGCCCCGCCGCACCGCGAGGTCCACGCCTTCGAGCGCTACTACGCCGTTCGGGTAGCGGTGCGACAGGCCCTCCACCTCGATCAGGGCCTCCCCGTAGCCTTCGCTCCGCCTCTCGTCCTCGGTCACGAGCTCTGCGGTGCTGCTGCCAGCTCAGCCACCAGCCTCGCCGCCGGAACTCCTCTGACCCCTTCCTCGGGCGTGAGGGGCAGGTCTGCCGCCTGCCACAGGCCGCTCTCGCGAAAGAAGCGGGCGACGCCGAGCGGCATGACGCTTCGACGTCTTCCAGAAGCTCCACGTCGCGCAGGACCTCGCGGGCGGGGCGGTCGGCGACGACGCTTGCCGTCGCGCAGGATCACGATCCTGTCGGCGTCGATGCGTCTCCTCGGTCTCGTGCTCGACCACGATAAGCGTCACGTCGTCGCGCTCCTTGAGCTCCTCGGCGATCTCGAACACCCCGAGCTTCCCGATCGGGTCGAGGTCCGTCGTCGGCTCGTCCAGGCACAGGACCCGCGGCTCGATCGCCAGTACCGAGGCTATCGCCAGCCGCTGCTTCTGCCCGCCGGAGAGCGTCGCTGGCTGCCGCCCCTCGAACCCCTCCAGCCGCACCTGCCCGAGCACGCTCTCGACGCGCCGCTTCATCTCCTCGCTGCTCGACCGGAGAAGTTCTCGGGCCCGAAGGCCACCTCCAGGGCCACGTTCGTCGAGAAGAGCTGCGCCTCGAAGTCCTGGAAGACGAGCCCGACCTCCCTGGCGAACTCCCCGACCTTCCCCTCGCGCGTCGAGCGCCCCCGGACGCGCACCTCCCCCTCCATCTTGCCCCGGAAGAAGTGAGGGACGAGGCCGTTGAGGGACGTGCAGAGCGTGCTCTTCCCCGCCCCCGATGGCCCCATCACCACCACGAACTCGCCCTCGGCCACCTCGAGGTCCACCCCGTCGAGCGCGGGCTTCTCCTGGCCCCTGTACCGGTAGCTCAACCCTTTGACGGCTGACCGCCGGTTCCGCTATGTCGGAAACCTCCGCATCTCCGAAGCATATTTCAAAGCGGTGCGTAACGCTAGTTTCGTCCGTAAGCTAGCCGGATCGTTGCGGTTCGGGCTGGCGTTCCCTACCTGACGGGTTCGAGCCCCAGCGCCGGCAGGATCTCCTCCCCGTAGGCGTCCAGCGTCGCCTCTTGCGCGTCGTGCATGAGGTAGATGTTGAACTGATCGACGCCCAGGTCCTTGAGCTCGGTCAGCTTGGCCACGTGGTCCTCGACGGTCCCGAGGACGCAGAAGCGGTCCACTATTTCGTCCGGGACGAAGTCGGTCGTGGGGTTGCCGGCCTGGCCGTGGTGCGAGTAGTCGTAGCCCTCGCGGGCCCTTATGTAGTCGGTGAGGGCGTGCGGGACCTCGCTGTCCTCCCCGTAGCGGGTCACGAGATCCGCGACGTGGTTTCCGACCATGCCGCCGAACCACCGGCTCTGGTCGCGCTGGTGGGCGAGGTTGTCGCCCACGTAGGCGGGCGCGGCGACGCAGATCTTGACTTCTTTCGGGTCGCGGCCCGCCTCTTTGGCGGCGTCGTGGACGTGGCTCATGGTCCACTCCAGGATCACGGGGTCCGCCAGCTGCAAAATAAAGCCGTCGGCCTTGCGGCCGGTCAGCGAGAGGGCCTTTGGACCGTAGCCGGCCATCCACACATCGAGCTTGCCGTCCCGGATCCAGGGTATACGGACCATGGTCCCGGAGTAGTCGACCTCGCGGCCCTCGGCCAGCTCCTTTATGGTGTGCATCGCCTCCTCGAGCTGGCGCAGCGTCGTCGGCTTGCGGCCCAGGACGCGCACCACCGAGTCGCCGCGCCCGATGCCGCAGATGGTGCGGTTGCCGAACGTGTCGTTGAGGGTGGCGAAGGTCGAGGCCGTCACCGAAGGGTCGCGGCTCACCGGGTTGGTGACGAAGGGCCCGACGGTGATGCTCTCGGTCGCCGCGAGCATCTGGGAGTGGATGACGTACGGTTCCTGCCAGAGGATGTGTGAGTCGAAGGTCCAGGCGTGGGTGAACCCGTGGCGCTCGGCCCTACGGGTCAGCTCGACGACGCGGCTCGCCGGCGGGTTGGTCTGGAGCGTTACGCCGAAGTCCATGCTAGCTCGCCCTCTCTTCCTGTTTGTGCCACCACTCTCGGAACTCCGTGCAGCGCCCGTCGACGCCCATCTTTACCAGAAAGACGCCGTCGAGTTTGGTCCGCTCTCTTGCCGGAAGCCGGACGAAGCTTGCGCGCCAGTGGGCTATTCCCGTGTCGTCCGTGGTCGAGAGGATTCCGTACGAGAAGCTGACGTTTTCTTGCGAACGGGGCACATCGGACCAGTACCTGAGGATCTCGCCCCGCCCCCTGCACGGTTCGTCGAAGGGGGTCTCGTGATAGGTCGTGTCCTCAGCGACAAGGTCTGTCGCGGCCTCAGGGTCCCTCATCTCCCAGGCCCGACCGTAGGCGTCGAGCCACGTCTCGAACTCTCTGAGGTTCACGGCCGTCAGTCCTTCCCCGATCCCGTAACCGCCGTCGCCGCACCGAGGGCCACGTAGACGCCACCCGTGAGGTACCGCTGCACCCGCCGGAACCTCGGGCTCCGGCCCCCGCGCCGCAGCCACTCGCCCGCCGTGCCGCCGAGGAGCGCGTAGAGCCCGTCGGTGAACAGGCCGAGAAAGGCGAGCGTCGCGCCGAGCACCACGATCTGCGTCCAGGCGGCCCCCCGCGAGGGGTCCACGAACTGCGGCAGGAACGCCAGAAAGAACAGCGCCACCTTGGGGTTCAGGATCTGGACCAGGATGCTCTGCCGGAAGACGCGAGAGAGGCGCTCCTTCTGTCCCGTCTCGAGGTCCGGTTCGACTTCGTCGCGGGCCAGGAAGCGTTGCAGGCCGAGCCATACCAGGTAGGCCGCGCCGGCCCACTTCACAACCGCGAAGGCCGTCGCAGAGGAGGCGACGATGGCCGAGAGGCCGACGGTGGCGAAGGCCACGTGCGTTAGGGTGCCAAGCTGCACGCCGAGGACGGAGACCAGGCCCGCCGGCCGTCCGCCCTCGATGCTGCGGGCGACGATGTAGAAGACCGCCGGGCCGGGCACCACCAGCAGCACGAGCGCCGCTACCACGAAGATCCCGAAGGTGGACGCGTCAGGCATGTTCGCCCCTCACGCTGTCTCAGGCTCGCGGCCGCGGTCGGTCCGTTCGGCGGAGCGGCCCCCGATCATGGAGAGCCCCAGGTACACCAGCGCCGTCACGCCGAAGGTGAAGAACAGGCCGTAGTTGTAGAGGCTCTCGATAAAGGTCGGGTTCTGGAAGACGCCGGCGAAGCCGGGGGTCGTCGCCGCCTTGAAGAATCCGGGGAGGACGGGGGCCACGCCGATGACGACCGCGACGATCGCGCGCCAGTTCCAGCCGCCGGAGTACGCGTAGCGCCCGTCGCGCTTGTAGAGGTCGGCCAGGTCGAGCTGCTGGCGCCGGACGATCCAGTAGTCCACGATCATGACGGCGCCTATGGCCCCGAGCAAGACTGCCGTAGCCGACCAGCCAGGTGAACACGTAAGCCCCGGCGGTCTCCAGGAGCAGCCACGGGAACGAGACGATGCCGATAATGGCCGTGATGATGCCGCCGGTGCGGAAGGAGATGTACTTCGGCGCCAGGTTCGAGAAGTCGAACGAGGGCGAGACCACGTTCGCCGCCATGTTGGTCGAGATCTGGGCTATCGCGATGATGAACATGGCCAGGATCAGGAGCAGCGGGATGCCGCTGGTGAGCCGCGTGATGAGCACGACCGGGTCCCAGATGGCCTCGCCGAAGACGACGATGGTCGCCGCCGTGACCGCGATGCCGATAAAGGAGAAGGCCGTCATGGTCAGCGGGAGGCCGAGGATCTGCCCGACGACCTGGGAGCGCTGGCTCTGGGCGTAGCGGGTGAAGTCCGGGATGTTGAGGGAGAGCGTGATCCAGTACCCCACGTTCGCCGCCAGGGAGGGCCAGAAGAGCGCCCAGAAGGGCGCGTTGCCCGTCTGGAGCTCGGCCGAGGTCGAGAACACGTTGCCGATCCCGCCGCCCGCGCTGAAGCCCCAGACCAGCAGGGCGATGCTGCCCCCGATCAGGAGCGGCGCGGAGAGGGACTCGAACCACTTGACGCCCTCGACGCCGGTCAGGATGATCACGACCTGTATCGCCCAGAACACGAGGAAGGCTATGAAGGTGTGCCCGGTGACGTTGGCCCAGCCGCCCCACGCGGCCGTGACCAGCGCGTCGAGGGCCGACCCGCCGAGCCAGGTCTGTATCCCGAACCAGCCGCACGCCACGAGCGCGCGGGCCATCGCGGCGAAGTTCGCCCCCCTCACCCCGAACGAAGCCCTGACGAAGACCGGGAACGGCACGCCGTACTTCGTCCCGGCGTGGGCGTTGAGGAGCATCGGGATGAGCACGATGATGTTGCCCAGGGAGATCGTGAGCAGCGCCTGCCACCAGTTCATCCCGGCGGCCATCAGCCCCGAGGCCAGGAGGTACGTCGTGATGACGATGGACATCCCGATCCAGAGCGCCGCGATGTTGTACGTGGTCCACGTGCGCTCCTCGGGCCCCGTCGGCGCGAGGTCGTCGTTGTACAGGCTCGAAGAGCTGACCTCGGACTTTATCCTCGCGAGCTCGGCCTGTCGTCTACGCCGAAGATCCCGGAATTCCTCTTGCGCCATGTCGCCTCCTTCGTCGGCTCCGGCGAATAGCGAGGTAGCGAGTAGGGAGTAGTGGGCTGGCGAACCTACTACTCCCTACCTCGCTAACTCACCCACTCCATCGTCTTCTCCGTCAGCCGGTGCAGCGCCTGCACGGAGAGTTCGAGGTCTTCTTCCGGCGTGTCCTCGTCTTTGGTGTGGCTCAGGCCGCGCAGGCACTTCACGAAGATCATCACGGTCGGGAGCGAGCGCGCCATCTCGGCCGCGTCGTGCAGGGGTCCGCTCGGTAGGCGGTGGGAGGTTCCTGCCACCTCGTTGACGGCCTCTTCGGCCAGCCCGATCAGGTCGTCGTCGAACAGGATGGGCTCTATCTGCCACAGCCGCTCCCACTCGACCGAAACGCCCTCTTCCTCGGCGACGCTCTGGCTGGCCTCTTTGGCCGTTTCGAGCATGTCGGCGAGCACGTCGGCGTCCAGGGCCCGCTGGTCGAGCGACATCTCGCACCAGCCGTTGAACGCCGTCACGATGGCCGGGCTGACGTTGACGAAGCCCGTGGTGGCCCGCACGTCGTCGCGCCGGGCGGCGTCGTCCCGGAACTCGATGGCCGAGCGGGCGGCGGCGACGAAGGCGTCTTTGCGCACGTCCATCGGCGTCGAGCCGGAGTGGGCGTGCTGGCCGGTGAAGCGGACCGCGTGCCGCTCGACCCCGAAGGTGCCGAGCACGACGCCTAGGGGCAGGTCCATGCCTCTCCAGGACCGGGCCCTGCTCGATGTGCAGCTCCAGGTAGGCGGCGGCGTTCTCGAGCTGGGCGTTCGACTCGTTCATCCGGTCGAGGTCGACGCCGTGCTCGCGCAGGGCGTCCGGCAGCGCGACGCCGTCCCTGTCCTTGAGGTCGCGCACGTCGTCGGGGTTCGAGGGCGCCGGCGGTGGCGCTGGAGCCGAAGAGGCTGCGCCCGAAGCGGGCGCCCTCCTCGTCCGCCCAGTCCACGAGGCGCAGGGTTACGGGCCGCTGTTGCGGGGCGAGGGCGCGCATGACCTCGAGGGCGCCGACGACGTTGAGGGCGCCGTCGAGCCAGCCGCCGTTGGGGACGGAGTCTATGTGGCCGCCGAGGACGACGGCCCGCTCCGAGTCGCCGGGGGCGGTCGCCCAGACGTTGCCGGCCTCGTCGGTCTCTATCTCGGTGATGCCCTCTATCTCCTCGAGCTTGCCCCTGAACCACTCGCGGGCCTTCGATCCACTCGTCCGTCCAGGCGACCCGGCGGGCGCCTTCGGGGCCGCCGGTCAGCTCGCGCGAGCTCCTTGAGCTCCTCGACGGCGCGGCGGGCGTCTACCCCTTCGGCCTGCACTAGCCGACCCTCGCCGCCTCGCCGGCGACGGCGAGGGCCTCCTCGAAGGCGTTGGCCGCCTCTTCGGCGGCCTCGCGGGTGATGGTCAGCGGCGGGGAGATGCGGATGGCGTTGGCGCCGATGCCGCCCTTGCCGACGAGGACGCCGCGCTCGCGGCAGGCCTGCAGGAAGCGGACGGCCGCCTGCGGGTTCGGCCCGCCGTCGGGCTCGACCATCTCCAGGGCGAGCATCAGGCCGCGCCCGCGGACCTCGCCGACGATGGGGCTCTCCTTGGCCATCTTCACGAGGCGGTCCTTCAGGTAGCCGCCGACCTCGTCGGCGTTGCTCTGGAGGTCGTTGTCCAGGATGTAGTCGAGGTTGGCCAGGGCGCCCGCGGTCGAGACGTGGTTGCCGCCGAAGGTGGCGAGGTGGAGCTTGCCCGACATCGAGTCGACGACCTCGGCGCGGCCCATCACGGCGCCGATGGCGAGGCCGTTGCCGAGGCCCTTGGCCATCGTGATCATGTCCGGCTCGATCCCCGACTCCTCGATGCCCCAGAAGTGCGAACCCGTCCTGCCGAAGGCCGTCTGCACCTCGTCCGAGATGTACAGGATGCCCGTCTCGTCCAGGACCTCCTTGACGCCCCTGATGTACTCCGGCGGCAGCTCGATGAAGCCCGCCGACGCCCTGGATGGGCTCGGCGATGAGGGCCGCGACGTGGCCGGTCGTCGCGGTCTGGATCAGCTCGCGCAGGTCGTCGGCGCAGGCCTTCGCGAACTCCGCGTCCTTCTCGTAGCGGCCGTAGAGCGAGGAGTAGGAGTGGTGCGGCGGCATCGCGTAGGTTACGTCTAGGGCGGAGCGGCTCGTCGGGCGCCAGGTGCTCTGGCCCGTGATGCCCATCGTGCCGAAGGAGCCGCCGTGGTAGGAGCCGCGCATCGCGAGGATCTCGCTGGAGCGGCGGTACTGCGTCGCGAAGAGGAGCGCCGCCTCGTTCGCCTCCGAGCCGCTGCTCACGAAGAAGACCTTCTGGTCGCCGGAGATCGGGGAGAGCGAGATCAGCTTCTCGGCAAGCTTCACCTGGTTCTCTATCAGGTACAGCGTGGAGGAGTGCAGGATCTTGCCCGCCTGCTCCCGCACGGCCTCCACGATCTCGGGGATGTTGTGCCCGCTGATGGTCGTCACGATCCCGCCGAAAAAGTCCAGGTACTCGTTGCCCTCGGAGTCCCAGACCTTGAAGCCCTCGCCGTGGGAGAGCTCCATCGGCTCGTCGTAGTAGAGCGGGGTCCAACCCGGGCATCACCGCCCGGTGCCGCTTGAGCAATTCCTCTGGACTCGTCATACCCGAGCCTCCAATCCTTTCGTGGCAACGAACTTTCGCTCGACGAACCGACCCGAGCCCCGCTCCCCGACGACCTCGCCGTCCTTGTAGACCAGGTTGCCCCGCACGTAGACGGCGGCCGGTCCGCCGGTGAACGTCATACCCTCGTATGGCGTGTAGTCCACGTTGCCGTGCCGGTTCTCGACGGTCGCCGTCGTCGAGAGGTCCGGGTCCCACAGCACGATGTCCGCGTCAGCGCCCGGGGCCAGTGTGCCCTTTTGCGGGTAGGCGCCGTAGATGCGGGCCTGGTTGGTCGAGAGTACGGCGACGAACTGGTTCTCGGAGAGCTTGCCCTCGCGGACGCCGAGCGTCCAGAGGGTCATGGCGCGTTCCTCGGCGCCGGGGAGGCCGTTGGGGATCAGGGTGAAGTCGTCTCGGCCAAGCTCCTTCTGCTCGGCGTAGTTGAACGAGCAGTGGTCGGAACCGAAAATCTGCAGGTCCCCCGTCCTGAGACCGTTCCAGAGCGCGGGCCTGTTGGACGGGTCTCTCAGCGGCGGCGAGCAGACGTACTTGGCGCCCTCGAAGCCTTCTCGCGCCAGGTCCTCGTACTCGAAGGCGAAGTACTGCGGGCAGGTCTCGGCGTAGACGGTCTGGCCGCGCTCGTGGGCAAGGTGGATGGCCTCGAGCGCGGCGGCGCAGGAGACGTGGACGACCAGGATCGGGGCCCCGGCGACCTCGGCGAGACGTATCGCCCGGTTCGTCGCCTCGGCCTCGACCGCCTCGGGCCGGGTGAGGGCGTGGAACCTGGGGGCCGTGTCGCCGCGCGCGAGCGCCTGCTCCTGGAGCTTGGCTATCGCGTCGCCGTTCTCGGCGTGGACGAGGACGAGGACGCCGGCGTCTCTGGAAAGTTGCAGCGTCTCGAAGAGGTCGTCGTCCTCGGTGTAGAGGGGGGTGCCCTTGTACGCCATGAAGATCTTGACAGACGCCACGCCCTTCGCCGCGAGGTCCGGCAGCTCGGTCTTTATGTCGTCGCGCAGGTCGGTTATGGCGACGTGGAAGCCGTAGTCTATGACGGCCTTGCCCGTCGCCTTCTCCGTCCACGCCTCGACGGCCCGCGCGAGCGTGCCGCCCTCTTCCTGGAGGGCGAAGTCGATGATCGTGGTCGTGCCGCCGGCCGCGGCCGCCTCGGTGCCCGTGGCCCAGTCGTCGGCGGTCATGGTCCCGCCGAAGGGCATGTCCATGTGGGTGTGGGCGTCTATGAAGCCCGGCATGACGAACTTGCCCGAGGCGTCGACGGTCTCCAGGCCGTTCCGCGTCGATGCTCGCGCCGACGGCGACGACCTTGCCGTCCTCGACGAGCACGTCGGCACGGTAGCTGCCCTCGGCGGTGACGACCGTACCCCCGGTGAAAAGCAGCTCGCTCATGTTGCTCTCCTCTCCCGCTGCGATCGTGTTTGAGCCTACTCTCGCACACCCCGCGCCCACCCGTCAATGCGCCGGTCGCGCGAGCCTTCCCGTCGGCTCCGAAGTCATCTCCCGACCGCAGAAAACGGTCTCCTGGCGTACCGGCACGCACCAGATCCAGCCCTTCAATCCGCGCCGCGCTGTCGCCCCCGCGGGGCCGACGGTCAACACCCCGTCACCAGCCTAGCCGCTAGCCTGCCCGGTGCAGCGCGTTATCTCGGGACGCGCGAGGAGGACCGCCCGTCACCGTTCCGGTCTTCCCGCGGTGGTTATGCGGCTTGGGTTACGAGAGCTCCTCGGCTATCTCCATCACCGGTTCGGCCTCGCTGTCGGGGGTGCGTTCGGGACGCATCAGGATCGTGTAGGCGACGAAGGCGACCGCAAGCCCGAGGAACCAGGTGTAGCCCGAGAGGAAGCCGAGAGAGTCGAGGCCGACGAGCGGTGCGAAGACGCCGACGAAGGCGACGGCGAGGCCGATGGCGGTCGCGGCTATGGCCCTCTTGTTCCAGCCGCCGGCGTACTCGTAGTCGCCGTCTCGGACGTAGAAGCTCTCGAGGTCGTAGTTGCGGCGTCGGATCAGGTAGAAGTCCGCCAGCATGATGCCGGCCACGGGCCCCAGAGCGCCGCCGATGTAGCCGAGGACGGCGAAGATCGTGCCGGCGTCGTCCATCCACAGCCAAGGCATAAACAAGACGCCGATGACGATGGAGATCAGGCCGGCCGAGACAAAGTTGAGTTTCCGCGGGAACAGGTTGACCAGGTCATAGGCCGGGGAGACGATGTTCGCGGCGACGTTCACCGAGAGCGTGGCGATCAGGATGATGGCGCCGCCGATGAACAGGACTATGGGGCTGTTGAAGGCCTGCACGAGCTCGACGGGGTCGGCGATGGGCCTGCCGAAGGCGACCACGGAGCCGGCGGTGATGGCGATGCTCATGACGGAGAACAGGATGGTCGTGAGCGGAAGGCCTATGGCCTGGCCGAGAAGCTGGTCCTTCTGGGACCGGGAGAAGCGGGTAAAGTCCGGGATATTGAGGACCAGCGTGCTCCAGACCGAGACCAGCCCGGTTACGGAGATCGCGAAGAGCGGCCAGAACTCGCCGGGCGAGAGCCGGCTCGGCTGGTCGACGAGCGGGCCGACACCGCCGGCCACGTTCACGGCCCAGACCACCAGCGCCAGGCCGGCCACGATGACTATGGGTCCGGCCCACAGCTCGAAGAACTTTATGCGCTCCATCCCGTGGAAGATGACGTAGGCGTGCAGCGCCCAGAAGATGGCGAAGGAGATCCAGGTGTTCAGCTCCATGCCCAGGATCGACACGTTGAGCGAGTCCCAGCCGGGGATGATCCCACCCAATATAGCGTTGACCGCCAGGCTCCCTACGTACGTCTGCACGGCGAACCAGAAGATGGCCACGAAGGCCCGGATGACGACGGGTATCTGCGCCCCGTTCCTCCCGAACGAGGCCCGCAAGAGCACGGGGAACGGCAACCCGTACTTGGCGCCCGCGATGCTGTTCGCCCACATCGCGGCGATCAGGATGATGTTCGCGACCGTCACGGTGCCCAGCGCCTGCCAGGGGCTCATGCCCTGCTGCACCAGGAGGGCCGCCGTGGTATAGGCCACGACGTTGTGGACCATCCCCATCCAGACCGTCGAGTAGTTGACCCAGCTCCAGTTGCGCTTCTCCTCGGAGATGGGCGCAAGATCCTTGTTGTACAGCGTAGGATCGAACCTCTCGTCCCGCCCGATAGCCGCACTCAACAGCAAAACCTCCCGCAGACGCTTTCTAGACGTCAAATGCTACGGGAGGGCGCCGCCCGGCTACTTTGGCCCGCCGGCTAGTTTTTGGGGCAACAGGGACGCCACTTCCTTGTACCGGCGGGGCGTCACGGCACCCCGAGCCCCGGTCAGCCCGCTGTCTCGGACCCTGCACCCTCCCCTGGCTCCAGGCTCGGCATCAGGGAGCGCACCACGCTCTCGGCGAAGCGGTCCTCCCCACCGGACGCGGCGTCCGCGCCGAGAAAGTTCTGGAGAAAGGCCCGCTGGAAGCACGCCCCGAGCAGCATCGCCGCCGCGGCCTCGGGGTCGGCGTCGCCACGCACGCGACCCAACTCCTGCTCGGCGCGCAGGTAAGCCTCCACGGCCTCGTTGGCCCTCTGCGGACCCCCGCCCCTCCTCCTGAGCTCGTCCACGTGGCGGGCCAGCAGGGTGGGCTCCGAGAAGACCGAGGCGATCACCGGGAAACCCTCCGCGTAGAAGGCGAGCGCCGTCCTCGCCACCTCCCCGAGCGTCCCCTCCACCGAACCTCGACCGGCCCGCCCCGGCAACTCTTTGGCGAGGGCGACAAAGGAAGGGAGACGCTCCGCGAGCACGCACATGAACAACTCTTCCTTGCTGTCGAAGTGCTTGTAGAGCGTGCCCTCCGAGAAGTCGGCCTCGCGCGCGATCTCCTTGGTCGTGCTCCTCGCGAGCCCCCTCTCCCTCATCACCCGCTCCGCTGCCTCCACGATGCGCCCGCGAGTCCCCAACGTTTCTATCCCTCCACTTGACAGTGAGCGAGTACCCGCTTACCATAGCACCAGCTTGGTAAGTGTGCGTACTCACCCGCCAAAGGAGGTCGCACGATGGCGAACGAGAGCGGGCGAGGCCACGGTTCGGGAGTTTTGTGGAGCGGGTGGTCAACACGGGCGACCTTGATCTGGTCGATAGGTTCTTCCGGGATGACTTTCGTGGACCATAACCCTCCGCCGGGGGCTTCACCGGACATCGCGGGCATCAAGAAGGCTTTCGCGGCGGTTCGCGAGGCCTTCCCAGACTTCCATGCCACCGTCGAGGATGTGGTCTCCGAGGGGGACAGGGTGGCCTACCGCTGGACGTTTCGCGGCACCCATCTCGGGGACCTCGGGGCTTACCGCCCACGGGTAGGGCGGCGACCTGGTCGGCGATCGGGGTCGCGCGTTTCGCGGAAGGCAGGATCGCGGAGCGCTGGCAGCATCTCGACACGCCGCGTTGCTGCGGCAACTTGGCGTCGATTCTGTGCCGGGCCAGACGGCGAGGTCGCGGCGATGAAGCTGGTGGTGTTCGGGGCGACGGGCGGAACGGGCGGATGTGTGGTGGAGCAGGCGCTGGAGGCGGGGCACGAGGTGACGGCGGTGGTGCGGGACCCGGCGCGGTTGCCGGTGCGTCACGAGCGGCTCCGGATCGTGCGGGCCGACGTGTTCGAGCCGGCCCGGAGATCGAACCGGCGCTGGCGGGAGCCGACGCCGCGGTATCGGCGCTCGGGTCGCGTTC
Organism: uncultured Rubrobacteraceae bacterium; assembly: GCA_963769655.1. Classification (GTDB taxonomy): domain Bacteria; phylum Actinomycetota; class Rubrobacteria; order Rubrobacterales; family Rubrobacteraceae; genus CAVYMT01. Next base: position 353,953 of record CAVYMT010000013.1, read on the forward strand.
CTACCGCGGCAGGCCGACCGTCTGCTCGCCGGGACGAGGCAGCATTCTGGAGGCGATGCAGGCGGCGGGGGTACGACGGTTCGTCGTCGTCAGCGCAGCACCCGATCGCGGAAAGCCGACAAAGGCGACAGCCCCTGTACCGGTTCGTGGTCAGGCCCCTGCTCTGGACGATCTTCCGAGGCGTCTATGAGGACATGGCGCTGATGGAAGAGAAGGTTCGGCGGAGCGACGCGGATTGGACGATCTTCCGTCCCCCGCGGCTCACGGACAAGCCACGCACGGGCCGTTACCGTACCGCCCTCGACCGCAACGTGCCGGGCGGCAACTCTATCTCGCGCGCCGACCTCGCCGACGCGATCCTGCACCGCCTCGAGGATCCCGATTCTGTAAGGACGGCCATCGGTGTAGGGTACTGACCAGAAGTCGGGGCGATATCTCCGTTCGCAACAGCGACATGTTGCCGACCGACGCCGAACCTGCACACAACCGATGGGAAGGATGCACTGGAGCTTGGGGCGGGCGTACAATCTTTTCGAGACGCTACAAGGAGGACGGAGATGGGCAAGGTCTACGAGAGCATCAACGATGAGTGGGCCGGTTGGATCTCGGCGCAGCCCATGTTCTTCGTCGCCACCGCCCCCGCCGACCCGCAGACGCACGTAAACCTCTCCCCCGCGGGCTCGACACCTTCAGGGTCCTCGGCCCCAACCGCGTCGCCTGGCTCGACCTCACCGGAAGCGGCGTCGAGACCGTAGCCCATCTCGGGGCCGGCGGAGACGCCGGAGGCCGCATCACCCTGATGTTCTGCGCATTCGAAGGCCTCCCCGACATCCTGCGCCTCTACGGACATGGCAAGGTCCTCGAACCCGGCGACCGGGGTTTCGAAGAGTTGCGCCCCCGTTTCCCCGACCTGCCTGGCGACCGGGCGATAATCGACGTTGAGGTACACCGGGTGGCGAGCTCGTGCGGCTTCGGCGTACCGCGCATGGACCTGGTCGGCCCCCGCGACAAGCTGCTGGTCTCGGCCGAGCGCAAGGGCCCGGAGAAGATGGCCGAGTACAGGAGGCTCAAGAACGCCGAGAGCATCGACGGCCTGCCGGGCCTCGACCCCGCGCGTTCAGCAAGATAGAAGTACCAGCCGCCCGCTGACTGTCCTGGAAGGCATCGATACGAAAGGGCGGTGTTAAGTGATAGGTTCGTTGCTGGTCGCGATCACTCTGCAAGGAATACCGGCGTGGGTGGGGCTGCCACTGGCGTTGCTCATCGTCCTGTCCCCGGTGGCGTGCCTGATACTTTTCGTGCTCTCGCTCAACAGGAACAGGCCAGCGTCGTTCCGGCAGAAGTGCGCCTGGGCGGTCTTCGTTCTGCCGCTAGCCGCCATTCTGCTGTACGCGATCTACGAGGCGGGGGTGCCACCGGAAGACAACATCCGCATCGACCTGCTGCTCATCTACCCCGTGCTCGTCATCGACTTTCTGTTCTGGATCGCGCTGCTCGTGCGGTACCTGATCCAGCGCCGACCCTGAGGGAGCGGCGCAATTCCCGGGCCAAGCGTTTCGGCGACCCTAGCGGGTGCAACCGGGCTCGCCTAGGCGCCGGGGCTCCCGGCCTGAGGTGGGTGGCCGACCTCTTCCCGGGGCGCGGTGCCGCCGGTCACGACGCCGAAGCGGTACAGGGCGTAGTAGAGGCCGCCAGCCGTAAGCATCCCGGCCGCCCAGGAGAGGTCGAGGCCGTTGAGGGCGCGGGCGACCGGGCCCTGCAGCGGGGCGACGAGGCCGTAGAGGAACATCCACGTCACGACGAGGCCGATGAGGAGGGAAGCCATCGCCGCCCAGTTGACGTCGCCGACCCGCGACTCGTCCGGCGGCTGGTAGAGCGCTTCGATGTCTATGTCCTCGCGCCGGATCACGTAGTAGTGGACCAGCATGATCGCCGCCCACGGGCTGACCCAGGCGACCACGCTCGCCAGCCAGAAGTCGAGCTGCTCGGCGATGCTGCCGGCGAACACGAGGTAGATCGTGAAGGCGGTGGCGAGGACCCCGACCGCGAGCGCGAGCACGTGCCGGCGCAGCTTGATGTCCAGCGCGAGCGCCGTGACGGACATCGAGTAGACGTTGAGGATGTTGGTGGCGATGGGGCCGTGGATCACGAGCAGCAACACCGGCACGGCGAGCGCGCCGAAGGTCTGGACGATGATGACGGCCGGGTCGGCCCCCGTGCCGGTGGTGGCGATGGAGGCGCCAAGGACGCCGAGCCACAGGACCGGCACGAACTGGCCCAGTGCCCCGGCCCAGAACAGCCGGCCCCGGGGAACCGAGCGCGGGACGAAGCGGGAGTAGTCCGAGGCGTAGGCCAGCCACGTGATGCCCCACCCGACGCCGATGGCGGTCATGACCTGGCTCATCGCCGTCCAGCGTGCGGCGCCCTCGGCCTCGCCGGCGTAGCCCCAATTGACGTCACCACCGGTCCAGGCGACGACCGACATGGCGACCAGGATGACGAGCGTGACGGGCACCGTGTACTTCTCGAAGGTGCGGATGGCGTAGAAACCGAGCGTCGCGAGCCCGACCTGAACGGCCATGATGAAGAGCACCAGGACGACCTTCACGAGCGGGGTGCCCGGGTATACCGAGCCTCTCTAGCAGCCCGGCGGTGAGGTCCAGGATGATCCAGGTGTTGATCGCGATCCAGCCGGTCGCGATGACCATCTGGAAGAGCGCCGGCAGGTACGCGCCCCTGCGCCCGAAGGCGCTGCGCGTCAGGACCATCTGCGTCACGCCGGTGCGCTGTCCCATCAGCACGAAGAGCGCCGAAGATCGTCACGCCCAAGGCGTTGCCAAGCGCCAGTACGAGCACGGTGTCCCAGAACCCGAGCCCTAGCACGATCCCCAGAGCGCCCAGGACCCAGTTGATCGGGGCGATGTTGGCGCCGGCCCAGATCCAGAACTGGTCGAGCGGCGTGGCGTCCTTGTCCTCTTCGGGGACGGGCGTTATGGAGTTGTGCCGCTCGAGGTGCGTCGCCTCCGCCAACTCCCCGCGCTCGTGCGTCATCCTGCCGGCCATACCTAGCCTCCTCGCTCGCCTGCCTCCCGCCGCTCGAAGTCGACGACCTCGCCCATCAGCCGGTACTCCGCCGGGCGGTTCTCCGCAGATGACCTCGCCACCCCTGACTACCAGCGTGGTCGTCGCCAGGCGCCGGATCGCCTCCCACTTGTCGCGCGCATCGACCACCACAAAGTCCGCCGGGCTCCCCTCGTGCGAGCCCGTACCCCTCGATGCCCAGCGTCTTCGCCCCGCCCTCCGTCACCATGTCGAAGCAGGCCGTCACCTCCTCGAGGCCCGTCATGTGGCACGCGTGGACGGCCATGTGCGCCGGTTGGAGCATCCCGCCGGTTCCCAGCGGGTACCACGGGTCCATGATGTCGTCGTAGCCCAAAGAGACGTTCAGGCCGTTCTGCCAGAGCTCCTTGACTCGGGTGAGGCCGCGGCGCTTGGGGTAGGCGTCGTAGCGGCCCTGGAGGGTTATGTTGACGAGGGGATTGGCCACGAAGTTGATGCCGCTCTCGACCAGAAAGCCCATGAGCTTGAAGGCGTAGGCGTTGTCGTAGGATCCGAAGGCCGTGGTGTGGCTCGCGGTGACGCGCTCTCCCATACCGGTCCTTATGGCCTCGGCCGCCATCACCTCGAGGAAGCGGGACTCGGGGTCGTCGGTCTCGTCGCAGTGCACGTCCACGGGCCTGTCGTACTTCTCGGCGAGCCGGAAAGTCTCCTTGACGGACTCGGTGCCCATCTCGCGGGTGCGCTCGTAGTGCGGGATCCCCCCGACGGCGTCGGCGCCGAGCTTCAACGCCTCCTCCATCAGCTCCGAGCCCTGAGGGAAGGAGAGAAGGCCCTCCTGCGGGAAGGCCACGATCTGGACATCTATCCAGCCGCCGCACCTTCTCCCGGACCTCCAGGAGGGCCTTGAGGCCGGTGAGCTCGGGGTCGGTCACGTCCGCGTGGGTCCGGACGTGCAGCACGCCCTGGGCCGCCTGCCACCGGAGGAGCCTGGTGGCGCGTTCGATCACGTCTTCCCGCGTCACGTCCTTCTTGCGCTCGGACCAGATCTGGATGCCCTCGAACAGCGTCCCCGACGCGTTCCACCGAGGCTGCCCGGCCGTGAGCGTCGTGTCCAGGTGCACGTGGGACTCGACGAAGGGCGGCGAGAGCAAGCCGGCCGCCGGCGTCTATCTCGCGCGTCGCCGACCCGTCGATACCGGGTGCCACGCGCCCGATACGCCCCCCGGCGACGCCGACGTCAACGAGGTCGCCCTCCAGACGGGCCCGGCGGAGGATCAGGTCATATGTAGCCATACGTAAGCCTAGACTTGCTCACCCCTCAAAGTAAAGCGTTCGGCGCAACCGTTTTCCTCGGCCGTCCGTCCAAAAACGGGGCTTCCAACCCCATTGGCGCGTTGTGCTGGAGGACAATGGACCAGGAAGTCGGGCGCTGCTAGACAGCCCGGTCCGCGCTACCCGCCGGCGAAACGGTCCGGGCGGAACGGCGCCAGCAGGGGATCTACCTCTCCGGTGAGGATCTCGCTCGCCAAGAGCCGTCCGATGAGCGGACCGAGTGTGACCCCGCTGTGGGTTACGGCCTCGTAGTAGCCGGGAACCCCGGAGAGCGCGCCCACGCACGAATGCCCATCCGCCGGGACCGGACGAAGCCCGAACCTCGCCTCCGCGATCTCCGCCTCAGCGAGGGCGGGAAGCACGCGCCGCCCAAGCTCCAGAAGCTCCGCGCAGAGCGGATCTTCCACCCCGGCGAAGTCGTCCGTGAGCCTGGCGTCTACCGAATCGTGGTTGAGCAAGACGTACCCGGGTCCGTCGGGTCGCACGTTGATGCTTGGCGTGTGCATGAGACGACCCAGAGGCTCGCCCGGGACGGCAACCCGGACGAGCAGACCCCGGAACACGTCGAGCGGCAACGTCCTTCCGACCATCTCTGCGACGGATTCGGCCCACGCGCCGGTGGCGTTGACCGCGGCGTCAGCGTGTACGGTGTCACCGTCCTGCAGTCGCAGCGTCACGCCATCGCCGCCGACCTCGATGCCGTCCACCGCGTTCCCGACCAGCGTCGTTGCTCCGTTGTTGCCGGCGGCTTGCGCGAGCTTTCTCGCGAGGGCCGGAGCGTCGACCCAGGACTCTTCGGGGAAGTGCGCGATCCTGGTCTCCGGGTCCGGGAAAACGGCCTCCGGCTCGAGCTCCTCGTTGACCGTGGCGGCAGGTAGCATCTCCGCGGCGTAGGACCACGAGCGAAGGCGCTCGACGCGTTCTTCGAGCTGCTCCTGTTCTTCTTCCGTGGGCCAGATCAGGTTCCCGGTAGGGTGAAACCATCCGCCGCCGACCTCGTCCCGGAGCCACTCGTGCTCGCGCATCCCGGCGCGGTTCAGCTCGAAGTAGGCGCGGGGGAGCTTGTTGTTGGCGTTGACCCAGGCGAAGCTGGTCGAGGTGGTGCCGGAGCCGGGCTCCGCCCCGTCGATCAGGACGACCTCTGCCCCGCCCTCGGAGAGCCGGTAGGCAACGGAGGTGCCGACGATGCCCGCCCCCACGATCGCGACCCTCAACTCGCCCTCCCGGTATCGCAGTGGCGGTGGATCATAAGCCCACAACCGCTATGTCGGCCGCTTGGCCGGCCTCCATCTTCGATTACTCCGGCCACCTCAGCTTGGGGATGACGCGCTCACCGTAAGCGCGGATAAACTCACCCTGGTTTCGGCCGACGTTGTGCACGTAGACCTCGTCGAAACCGAGGTCCACGAAGTGCTGGATGTGCTCCAGGTGCTCGTCCAGGTCGGCGCTCGTGAGGACGCGGTTCGCGAAGTTCTCGATCGAGACCTGCTGGGCCATCGCCGCGAAGTCCTCGGGGTTGCGGATGTCGGCTTTGGGGAACGGCATCCCGCCGTTGGGCCATTCCTCCACGGCCTGGCTCTCGGCTTTCTCCTGGCTCTCGGCCCAGGAGACGTGAAGCTGGATCATGCGCGGCATCGTCGAGGGGTCCTTGTCGGCCTCGCGGGCGCCCTCCTCGAACTTCTGCATGAGCATCTGGATCTTCTCGTCGGCGGCGCCGACGGTGATGATCCCGTCGCAGGCCCGCCCGGTCCTCTTGCTCTGGATGGGCCCGGCGGTCGCGACGTAGATCGGCGGCGGCGTCTCGGGCATCGTGTAGAGCTTGGCGCTCTCGAGCGTGATGTGATCGCCCTGGTACTTGACGACCTTGCCGGAAAAGAGCTTGCGGATGACCTCGATGGACTCCATGAGGATGCGCAACCGCGTCGGGGCCTCGGGCCAGTAGCGCCCGACGACGTGCTCGTTGAGGGCCTCCCCCGCCCCGAGACCGAGCCAGAACCGTCCCGGGTACATGGCCTCCAGGGTCGCGGCGGCCTGGGCGATGATGGCCGGGTGGTACCGGAACCCCGGCGGCGTCACGCCGGTCCCGAAGCGTAGCGACGTGGTAGCCCCCAGCGCTCCCAGCCAGCTCCACACGAAGGCGCTCTGGCCCTGCTCCGGGGTCCAGGGATGGAAGTGGTCCGATGCCATGACGGAGGAGAACCCCGCCCCCTCGGCCTCCTTGCACCATTCCAGCAACTCCGTCGGATGGAACTGCTCGAACATCGCCGCGTATCCGACCGTGCCGGTGGTCTCCAATGTGCCTCCTTCGTTGGCAGCTATCAGCCTTCAGCGTTCAGCCGTCAGTGGTTTCTTGACGGCCACGCGTCCCCACAGACCATACACCCCGACAGTTTACAGCGACGACTACGAGAACCGCTCGGAGCGCAAGAGCTGAAAGCTGACCGCTGACAGCTAGAAATGATCCGGCGGCGACACCCAAGGGTCACCGACCGGAAAATACGCCTCCAACAGCTCCAATGCCTCAAGGGAACTCGTCCGCAGGAGCCCGTGGTCGGCGAGCTGGCGCGCCGGGAGGTAGCCGGCGTAGAGCTGGGCGAGCTGCCGCACGTCGAGCTCCACCCTGGCTTCCGCCTCGGAGCCACGGACGATCTCGCCGCCCGCAACGGTAAAGGCACCGGCGTTCTCCGGGATGCCGTCGTCGGCGACCTCTAGCGTTAGCGGCGCCCCGATCTCGCGGTCGAGCAACGCGAGCGCCCCCTCGACGTTCAAGATGCGGAGCATGAACTCGGGGTCCACCTTAGCCTCGACGTAGGAGCTCTTGAGGTACGGGTGTAGCGGCTCACCGCGGGGGGTGGAGTACCTGATCTCGAAGACGAGCGGGTCCTGGACGGCCATAAAGGAGACCAAAGCCTCCCCGGCCCCCCGACTCCCCGCGACGAGCTCATCGACGGTCAGGGTTCGCCTCGGTCTACGGTCCTCATGCCAGCCGGACATCCGGTAGACCACGTACCCCTCGACGTGCCCACCCTTGTCGTACACGGCGGTCCGCTGCTCTTCGTTCGCGAGGATCTTGCGCCAGTACGCCTCGTCCCGCCGCACGCAGAGCTGGTGCCCGGCGGCCCACCCTTCGAACAATGTGATGACCCTCGGCAGATCCTCGTCCCGGTAGGCCCGCACGTGGCGCTGCTCGGGACTCGTCGGCAGGTCGGTCGGCTTGAAGGTGTACGCGATGGCCTCGCCCGCGAGCTCCCACCCATACGCCCGGTAGAAGGCGTGGGAGAAAGGCCACAACACCGACAGCCGCATCCCCCGATCCCGCATGCCCCGCAATACGGCCCGCATGAGCTCGCCGGCGTAACCCCGCCGCCGGTAGGCCGGATGCGCCATGACGTCCGCGACGCCGCCCATGGCGGCCAACCCCCCGTCCACGAACACCTCCAGCGGCAGCACGGTGGTGCCCGCCCGGACCTCCCCATCCTCCTCGACGACGTAGATCCCTTCTAGGTCCAGGCGCGGGTTTTTCTCAGGATCGTAGTGCTCACGAGTCCGACGCGATGCTCGGACCGAAGGCCATGGACTTCAGGCGAGCGAGGGTCTCCCGGTCTTCCTCTCTATATCCGCGCAACCCCAAGCGTTTCCTCCCGCTCTCGCCAGCCCCAAGATTCTAGCCGGGCACTGGGCCCGCACCGCGAAACAGGAATCTTCGGTTCCGAGGCTCACTAGGTATTGACACGTTATATGTCGATGCGATATATTGTCTTACGAGATATAGAAGGGACGAGATGAACCTGAGAACGGTGATGCTGGGGTTTCTGGCGCAGGAGGACATGACGGGGTACGAGCTCAAGCACCTCATGGAGAGGAGCGTCGGTTACTTTTTCGGGGCGAGTTACGGATCGATCTACCCGGCGCTCAAGGCCCTGGAGGGGGATGGCCTGGTCGAGTCGACGTTGGTCGTGCAGTCCGACCGGCCCAACAAGAAGGTCTACGCGATCACGCCCGAGGGCCGGACGCACTTTCGCGAGGTCCTCGAGGAGCCGCCCGCCGGGGACAGCTACCGGTCGGAGTTTCTCATGCGCCTCTTCTTCGGGCACCTGCAGGACCCGGCGGAGTTGCTCGAGATGGTCAGGGAACGTCGGACCCGGCACGAGGAGGCGTTCCGGCGCCTGGAGAGCGTCAGGGAGGAGTTTGCGGGCGTCGCCACCCCTTATCAGTTCATGTGCCTGCGCTCCGGCCTCATGACCGCCGAGAGGTGGATCGATTTTCTGGACGGGATCGAGCAGGAGATCCAGGCGCTGGCCGAGGGGCCGGTTTCCCAGAAAGAAGGGGCCGACGTGGGCTAGTAACGAGGATGCCACACGAAGCCGTAGTACAGAAGGAGAGCAAGATCTTGACCGAGACGCAAAACACCGTTGGCAGAAAATCGTATCCACTGGCGCCCGTCGACGTGCACGTAATGGCGCTACCCCAAGCCCGGCTGGCGCAGGCTGCAGACGTGCTCGCCCGCTGCTTTTTCGACAACCTCAACTTTGTAGATCTCTTCCCGGACAGCGGGGCCCGCGCCCGCGCGCTCATCCACCTGCAGCGGGCGTGCCTGCGCGACGCCCTGGCCTTCGGGCACGTTGACGTGGCCGTGGGTAGTGAAACCGATGCCGGCGAGATCCTCGGCGTCGCAGCCTGGTTGCCACCGGGCGCGTTCCCGCTCTCGCCCTGGCGACAACTCCGGACCGGACCGGATGTCGGCCGCGTACTGGCCGCGGCACCGCGGTCTATTCCCCGGCTCGTGCAGTTCATGACCGCGTTAGGCCGGATGCACCCCGCACAGCCGCACTGGTACCTGGAGGTTGTCGGCGTCGATCCCCGCGTGCGGGGGCTCGGTGTCGGCACGCGGCTCCTCGAGCGTGGCCTCGCCCGGACCGACGCGGCAGGGGAGGCGAGCTACCTCGAGACCATGACGGAGCGTAACGTCGCCTGGTACCGGAAGCTGGGCTTCGAGATCGAAATGTCCCGGGTGTCCTTCACGCCCGAAGGACCGCCGAACTGGACAATGCTGCGCACCCCGCGGTTCGCGGCGGCAAACGACAGCAAGAGGAGAAGCGATGACGTGTAGACCTTCTGCGACGGGTAGGCCGGGTTTCGGGCACAAACGCCACAGGCACGGCCACTTCTTCGGGCTCGACCCGGAGGGGATGGGTCCGAGGGCGCAGGTCGTGACCTCGCTAGCGGTGCTGGTGCCCGTGGCGCTCTCGGGCGTCGTGCTGGTCGCGCTCGCTCCGTCCCTGTGGTGGATCTTCACCACCTACTTCTGGGTCGCTTTCCCGGCCCTCGGGCTTCTGGTTAGAGGTGTGGCGGGTCTGGACGGGGCGAAGTCGGAGGCCCCGGCCGTGGAGACCAAAGAACGTCAGCTCCTGCGGGCGCTCGAGAGGAACGGGGAACTCACCCCGGCGCTCGCGGCGACGGAGACCTCGCTTTCAGTCGCCGAGTCCGAGAGGCTGCTCAAGGATCTGGCAGGAGCCGGCCACCTGGAGATGCGGGTACGCGGCGGCGGCATCTTCTACGCCCTGTGGGGCGCCCCCGAGGAGGTGCCGGAGCTCGAGAGCCGCTAGGTGACTAACGAAGGAGGTTCGGATTCTATGTACAGGCTCATCGTGGCCGCGCGGATCAGGCAGATCTTCGCCAGGCTGAGCGCCGGCGATTGGGAGACGATGGTCCGGTCGCTGGCGCCGGGCTTCACCTACCGCTTCTACGGAGATCACGCCCTCGGTGGAGAGCGGAGGACGTTGGCCGCCATGCAGGCCTGGTGGCGGCGTGTCTTCCGCCTCCTGCCCGGCGCGCGTTTCGAGCCGCGGGAGGTCCTGGTCGCCGGATGGCCCTGGTCCACCCGGGTCGCGACCGACGTGATCGTGCGGGCCACGTTGCCCGACGGGACGCCGTACGAGAACGCCTTCAACCAGTTCGTGCGCCTACGGTGGGGCCGCGTCACGGAGGTCCGCACGCTCGAAGACACCCAGAAGCTGGAGCGGGCGCTACGAGACCTGGCGGCCAAGGGCATCCGGGAGGCCGAGGCCCCACCGATCTTGGACGAACTACAACCGAAAGGAGCGTCGTGAGCCGCGAGTCGCGCCTGACCGCGGGCGTGTTGCTGATCCTGATGCCCGCGGTCGTCTACGGCGGCACGAGCATCCTCTCGCTGCTCGTCGGAGATCCGGGCTACGCCCAGAACGAGCTACGCCAGGACCTGTGGCGCGCCGGCCACGCCCACGCGGGCGTGCTGCTCATACTCTCGCTGGTGACCCTGCGCTACGTGGACGAGGCGACGCTGCCTGAGGGGCTGAAGCGGTTGACGCGACACGCGATACCGGCCGCGGCGGTCCTGCTGCCGGCGGCCTTCTTCCTCTCGGTCCTCTCCCCGGAGGCGACGGAGCCGAACGCCCTGATCTACCTGGCCTACGCCGGCGCGGCCTCCCTGGCCGTGGGGCTCCTGATCCTGGGCGTCGGCCTCATCCGGCGGCCGGTCGAGGCCCACGAGGGGTAGAGTCTCGCCAGACACGAGTCTCCAAAGCAAAGGAGGACACCAGTTGAAGGGACAGGACCAGACGACGAGCAGGATCCTACCGCTTGCGGCGCAGTGCAAACCCGCGGGTAAAGCCCCGGAGTTCGGGGCGGCCAGCCTCGGCGCCCTGGCGATCCGCAAGCTCACCGTCCAGCGCGGCAGGGTCAAGCATCTCAGCATCGAGGAGCTGGAGGTCGGGCGACTGCGGGTGCGGGAGTTGATCACCGCGGAGGCACGCCCACCGCACCCCTTCGAGGCGCTGGAAGGCCACACCTACGTGAGCCTGACGACCTTCCGCAAGAGCGGCGAGGAGGTATCTACCCCGCTGTGGTTCGCCCTCGCGGACGGCCGTCTCTACGCGACCACGCCGCGCGACTCCGGCAAGATGAAGCGCATCCGCAACAATCCGCGGGTGCGCCTGACCCCGTGCAACGCGCGGGGGAAGCCGAAAGGCGAAAGCGTTGAGGGTTTGGCCCGGGTCCTGGAAGAAGAGCAGGCTCCGGAACGAGGCGTGGCGGCCTTCCAAGAGAAGTATCGTCGCGGTCTCAGGCTGTTCCACCTCTTCGGAAGGACGGAGATCGGGGAGATAACCCTCGAGGTCAACCCGGCCGAGGAGCAGCCCGGACGGTAGCACCACTACAGGGAGTTGCGCTCGTAGAAGATCCCGCCGAACGGTAGAGAATCGAGAGAAGAGGAGCCGCGCATGGTGCAGATCCTGGACGGCAGGTACACGGCCCGGAAAGACGAGCCCTTCGTCGTGTTCATCATAGGAATGAGGATCAACAATCTCCTCGCCGTGAGGAAGTGGCTCCCGACGTTCCGGGCGATGGGACCCATGCTCCGCGAACTTTACAGACACCCCGAGAAAGGGTTTCTCGGAGGCGAGTTCTTCTTCTACCGTTGGGGGCCGGCGCTGGTGCAGTACTGGCGCTCGTTCGAGGACCTGGAGAGCTTCGCGCGCAACCCCGACGACCCGCACCTGCCGGCCTGGCAGAGGTTCAACCGGACGGTAGGATCGGACGGGAGCGTGGGCATCTTCCACGAGACATACATCGTCGGGAGCGGCAACTACGAGGCCATCTACTCCAACATGCCGGTCTTCGGGCTCGCCAAGGCCACCGAGCACGTCAGGGCCGTCGGCGGGCGGGAGACCGCCAGGCGGCGCCTGATGCGCGGCGAGAACGAGCCGGCCGTGCCCTCGCCGGAGTAGCTACCGCCGGTTCTGGCCCTCGATCTCGATCAGCCCGAGCGGCCAGGCAAGGGAGACGGGCCGGCGTCCCTGCAACTCGGCCAGCGAGAACTCGCGCTCTTCGGCGACCCTGACGACAACCCCGTGGCGGTCATCACTCAGTGGCCCTGAGACCGCCACGAAGCCCTCGCGCCACGTCCCGTCCGGCCCCCGAAGCCTGACGCGCTGGCCGGGGTCTGGCACTTCGGGTCGACGCCGGATCCAGCGCCTACCGCCCAACGTCGGACTCCGGGCATCTCGGCGCGGTCCCTATCACGGCCTGTCCTTCACCCAGTCGGTGAACCTCCGAACGGACGGGTGGGCTGACAGCGCCTCCAGCGAGTCGTAGCCTCGGCCGAGGTCGGCGTTGGAGAGCGAGTTGTGCACGTTGCGGTGGCAGGGCGCGCACAGGGCGACCGTGAGGTCGGGATCCCTCTCCTTCAATGCCAGCCGGCCCTTCTTCCTGCGCTTCAACTTTCTGGTCCGGGAGCGGGGCAACAGGTGGTGGCGGGTGAGGGCCTCGTCCCCCACTCGCCTGCCGCAAAGCTCGCACCTCCCGTCGCCCGGTTCCGGGCCCCCGTTCGTAGAGATCACCCGAAGATTATAAGGCCGGAACGGTGGCCGGAGGGGAGATCCCGGAGTGGGTACGTACTCGTATTGGTCCTAACATAGACACTAATGATACAATCTACACGTGGGTCTTCCCCGACCGGTAATCTGGCTGTTGATAATCGTTTGGTTAACGTGCTTTGTCTACTTCGTGGTCGTGTCCCTGGCGGCCTTTGGCAGCGGTGTCACCCACGAGTACGAGCTGTACGGCTTCCAGTTCCCGTACATTGCAGCGGCATTGCTGGGTTGCATGTCGACGGCATCCGGGCTGCTGTGGGCCAACTACCGGGGAGAGGCGTTTTCGGGCGCTGAGGAGCTAGTCTACGGCGCGCTTTTCTTCGTCTCGCTCATCGGCCTTGTATTGAGCGGGCTGCTGGTACTGTTTCTGGTGGTGTTCAACTGAACCCTCTTTGGGAGCGCTTGGACCACGTTGTGCGGGGAGACGCGGGACCTATCGGCGGATGCTGGGACCGACGCGCTTCATGGCGGTGCGGAAATCGTAGGTGGTGACGGATAGGGCCGAGAGCTGGTGCGCGGCGATGCGCTTCTCCATGTCCTTAAGGTTTATCGTGCGGCGCATGCAGACGAGGGCCGCCTCGCGGCAAAGGGCCTCGAGGTCCGCGCCGGAGTAGCTCCCGGTGTGCTGGGCGATCTGTGCAAGGTCCAGGTCCGGGGCTGTCGGCATCTCGCGGGTGTGGATGCCGAGGATCTGCAGCCTCGCCGCGGCGTCCGGGAGCCCTACCTCGACCTCGTGGTCGAAGCGTCCCGGGCGCCTGAGGGCCGAGTCGAGGGCGCCGGGGCGATTGGTCGTCGCGATCACGCAAACGCGGCCGAGGTCGTTGAGACCGTCCATCAAGGAGAGGAGCTGGGAGACGAGGGTTGCCTCGAAGCTCTCGCTCATCATGTCGCGCGAAGAGGCGAATGAGTCTATCTCGTCGAAGAGGACGATCGCGGGCGCCTTCGCCCGCGCCTCGGCGAAGACCGAGCGCAGCCGCGCCTCGCTCTGGCCCCAGTACTTGTTGAGGATCTCCGGTCCCGACAGCGCGATGAAGTGCGCCCCGCTCTCGTTGGCCACGGCCCGCGCCAGGAGCGTCTTTCCGGTACCCGGTGGCCCGTAGAAAAGGATGCCCTTGTGCGGCCGGATGCCGAGCTTGCGGAAGATCTCCGGGTGCGTTATCGGCAGCTCGACGGCCTCGCGTACCAGGGCCACGGTCTCACGCATCCCGCCGACGTCCTCGTAGCGCGTCGCAGGCACGTTCCTGGTTCCGGCCGCGACCCCGCCGGCCGCGGCAACCCCGGCCCCGCCGCTGCGCACGCTGCGCGCCAGGCGCTCGATCAGGCCTTCGCGCTCCTCGGCGGGCGCCGCCTCTTCGTGACCGTCGTGGGTCTTGGCCACCTTCCATTCTGGGAGTAGGCCGTCCTCCCTGTAGCGCCACCCCGCGTCTCGGCTCGGGTCTAGCTTGGCCGGGAGCCGGGCGACGATCTCCGCCGTCGTGTCGAGGTCGAGGATTGGGCACCTCACGCACGGGCCGAGGTCGGTGAGGACGCGCTCGGTGATGGCGTCCTTGTCCACCTCGAAGGCGCCGTCCTCGCCCATCCTGCCGTGGGCGTACCAGGAGTTGGCCGTGAGGTGGTCATTGTCGTAGAGCCGGATCTGCTTGCATGGGAAGAGCTGCTTGTCGGCGAGCTTCTCCGGCGTGCACCAGTCCCGGCTCGCGGCCCCGGAGCGCTGTTTGCGCAGAAAGCACCTCAAGCCCCCGAAGAGCTCGTCGTCCGAGAGCGCGGCCCCGTCGGCCGCGTACCTAGCCTCCCTCTCCCCGCGCAACAACCCGGAGAAGTGGTCGAGGAGCCGCCAGTCGGAGGGCAGGTCGAGCTCGACCGCAACCCGCGCCGACCCGTTATCGGCCTCCACCCCGTAAGAAGGATGACGTGCGGCGGCAGCCGAAGCCCGCCCGAGGGGGCCTTCCGAGCTCAAAGGAAAATCGACCCGTACCTTCATCGTTAGCAGATTCTACCCCACGCCCCCGAAAGCGCCGGGTTCCTTGCGCCCGGCGGTGTTCCGGTCTACGGTTGCCGCGAACCGCCGTTCTGACACGAGGAGACGCATGAGCGAAAACAACCCGCCGGTCTCGACCGGCCGCGGCGACGACGGGACCACCACCCTGCTCGGCTCCGGCAGGATGGGCAAAGACGACGCGAGGATCATCGTTCTCGGCGACGTCGACGAGGCGAGCTCCTTTCTCGGCCTGGCCCGTGCCGAGGCCGAGGGGGACCTGAACGAGCTCTTGCTCGAGATGCAGCGGCTGCTCTACCGAGTCATGGGCGACGTGGCGATGCCCAAGGAGGACAACTTCGTGGGCGAAGACGACGTCGCCCTCGTGGACGATGCGCTGCAAGAGTGGCGGGGCCGGACTCAGATACCCAAGGAGTTCGTGGTCCCCGGCGGGAGCCGTCTCGGCGCGCTGCTGGACGTCGCCCGCTCGGTCGTGCGCCGCGCCGAAAGAAGCCTCGTCGCCGCCGGGTACACCAAAGAACACCCCGACGCCGTGCGGGCCATCAACCGGCTCTCGGACCTGCTCTTCGTCGCCGCCCGCAACGCCGACGGCCACAGCACCCTCTCCAGAGGTTAGTTGGTTGGGCAGTAACGCTCCTTCTATCTAACTACCTAACCAAGCGAGCCGAAGGCGAGCGCCTAACCACCTAACCGGGGCGTAGCGTCAGCGGAGCCCCCCTAGCAACTCACGAAAATGGGTATAAATCCCCAGACAGGAAACGACCTTGAAGGAGGAAAGGGTGGCGGTTGATTTCGGGGTGTTCGTACCGCAGGGGTGGAGGATGGACCTCGTCGGGATAGAGGACCCGTACGAGCAGTACGAGGCGATGACGCGGGTGGCGAAGGTCGCGGACGAGACGCGGGGCCTACGACTCCATCTGGGTCTACGACCACTTCCACACCGTCCCCGAGCCGACGAAGGAGACCACCTTCGAGGCCTGGACGATCAGCGCCGGGCTCGCGCGCGACACGCGAGCAACGTCAAGATCGGGCAGATGGTCACCTGCAACGGCTACCGCAACCCCGCCCTCCTGGCCAAGATCGCCTCCACGGTGGACGTGATGAGCAACGGGCGCCTGCTCTTCGGGCTCGGGGCCGGCTGGTACGAGCACGAGTGGCTCGCCTACGGCTACGGCTTCCCGGAGGTCCCGGTCAGGATGCGGATGTTCAAGGAGGCGTGCGAGATCGTCCACCGCATGTTCACCGAGGACGACCGTCGTCTTCGACGGCGAGTTCTACCAGCTGGACAAGCCCATAAACGAGCCCAAAGGCGTAAGCGAGCCGCACCCGCCGATCTGGATCGGGGGCGGCGGCGAGAAGGTCACCCTGAAGCTCGTCGCCCGCTGCGGCGACGCCTGCAACGTCGGCGGCGACGTCGACACCCTCAAGCACAAGTTCGAGGTCCTCAAGGGCCACTGCGACGACCTGGGCCGCGACTACGAGGAGATCACCCGCTCGACCTCGCGTAAACGTCTTCCTCCTGGAGCCCGGCGAGGACCCCGAGGAAGCCACGGAGGAGGCCCGCGGCCCCATGAGCTACGACGAGTACGCCGAGCAGTTCATGGTCGGCACCGCGGAGGAGATCGTCGAGCGCCTGCAACCCATGGTCGACGCCGGCGTCGAACTACTTCATAACCTACCTGCCCCGCGTCGCCCACGAGCCCGAGATGGTCGAGCGCTTCGCCGAGCAAGTCGTCCCCGAGTTCAGGTAGGGCGGTTCGTGGGAGCAGGCTCCCACGAACCGCCGCTGTCAGCCCGCTCCGGCGGGCGGCCTCCGCTCTCAGCCGTCAGCTTCTGCCAACTGAGGGTGCGGATGCGTGGGCGTCTCTCGTCACCAGGAGAACCGGTACCGCCGCAGCGCCGACCAACAAAAAGCTGATGGCTGAGAGCGCGTAGGGGGTCCAATTGGACCCCCTACGCTTCACACCGGTTCGTCACGGGGCTCGACCAGGATCTCGTTGACGGCGACGTGGTCCGGCTGCGAGAGGGCGTAGGCTACCGACGCGGCGACGTCTTCGGGGTCGAGGACCCGCGCCCCGGTCGGCTCGCCGTAGCGGGAGATCGCCTCCTCGTCGCCGCTCAGGGAGAAGAGTTCGGTGGCGACGTTACCTGGCTGGATGGTGGTGACCTTTACCCCCGTGCCGGCGGTCTCGAGGCGCAAACCCTGCGAGAGCGCCTCGATAAAGTACTTGCTGGCGGAGTAGACGGCGAGGCCGGGGAATACCTTGCGGCCGGCGTCCGAGGAGACGGTGATTATGTGCCCTCGACCCCGCTCGAGCATCCCGCCGAGCGTCGCGCCGACGCAGTTCAGCGTGCCCTTGCAGTTGACTTCGACGGTCCTTTCCCACTCGTCTTCGCGCAGATTGCCCATGAGGGTGTAGTACATGACCCCGGCGCAGTTCACCAGCGCGTCGACGGGGCCAAGCTCGGCCTCGGTCCGGGTCACGAGCTCCCCGACCTGCCGGCGGTCGGTTACGTCCGTGGGCACGGCGATGCTCTCCAGGCCCTCTAAAGAGGTCAGGACCTCCGAGAGCGCGTCCTCCCGCCGCGCGGCGATCGCCACCCGCATCCCCGCGCCGGCGAGCGCCCGCGCCACCGCCGCGCCGATGCCGCTCGAAGCGCCGGTCACGATCGCGACGCTGTGGCCCGCGCGCCCGCCGTCTATGCCTGCGCCCCGGACCGGACCCCGCTCGGCAGGCCTGGGGCGGCCTCGATCCAGCCACGATCTACGAAGTACCGCGCGTAGTTGGCGAAGAGCCGCGCGTCCAGCTCGGGTCGGGCCGTTTCTCGGCCCGCGAGGGCCTCGCGGGTGTTGGCGTCGTCGTAGGAGTTGCCGTCCCAGAGCTCGCGCGCTTCGGGGGCCGCGCCGGGCAGGACGCCGGCGAACCCGTCGTCGTTCTCCCACCCCTCCCGCGGCGTCTTGCGCAGCTTCTCCAGCCACTCGGGGTAGGCGACGGCTTCGAGCGTGTAGCCCATACCCTCGAACCACGAAAAGGCCTCGTCGGCGGGGACGGGATCCGGGTTGGCGAGGTGGAAGACCTCTCCGAAGCTCCCCGGATCGTCGGCGAAGTCCAGGATCGCGCCGCACACAAAGTCAACGGGCGTCATCTCCACGCGCCAGCCGTCTATCTCTGGCGCGTACCCGAGGCGCAGGGACTCGGCGATGACCGATCCTAGCGCGTCGCGCGGGTTGGAAGCCCCGGTGACGCTGTGCCCCGAGACGTTGCCGGGGCGGTAGACGGCGACCGGCAAGCCGCGGCCGGCGGCCTCCCACACCAGCTTCTCCGCGACCCACTTGGATTGGCCGTAGCCGTCCTCGCGAGCGTCGGCGATGGCGTCGAGGTCGTCGTCCTCGCGGCAGACGCCCGCCTCGGGCGGGAAGATACCGTTGGTCGAGACGTGGTGAACCGTCTTCGCCGCGCCGCGGCAGGCCAGCCGCAGGACCTCCCGGGTCCCGTCCACGTTGGCGGGCTTCAAGGCCCGGTAGGGGTAGATCAGGTTCACCGAAGCAGCGGCGTGGAAGACGAGATCCACCTCCCCCGCCAGCCGGTCGAAGTCTTCCTCCGGCATCCCGAACAACGGCTCGCCCAGGTCCCCCGCGACCGGCGCGACGCGCCAAGCGATCTCCGGCCTCCACAACCCGTACCGCTCCAGGTTGGCGCGCACGGGGGCCATGAGGTCTCCCTCCCCCTTGCGGGGGCGCACCAGGCACCGGACCTCGGCGTCCGTCCGCGAGAGCAACTCCTCGAGCAGGAACGCCCCGAGAAACCCCGTGGCTCCGGTAAGGAAGACCCGGCGCGCGTCCCGCAGAACGACCCCCTCACCGGGATGCTCCGGCGAGATCTCCGCATCCAGCACGGCCTCGGCCCGCAGGTCTACCGCCGGGTCAGGAGAGTCAGGTTCGTCGTCCCCGCTGTTCTTCGCCTCTATGGCGTCGCAAAGACTTTCGACGGTCGGCCGCGCGAGAAATTCGGGCATCGAGAAGCGGGCGCCGAAGGCGTCCTCGACGAGGCCGAGGAGCTGGGCCGCCGCGAGGGAGTGCCCGCCGAGGTCGAAGAAGTCGTCCTCGGGGCGCACGTCGCCCTCTTCGAGGCCCAGAACATGCTCCCACATGCGAGCAAGTAGCTCTACTCTCTCCGATCGGGGAGCGTCGGGGGCGAGGGAGTATTCTCTGGGATCGAAGTCCGTGGGCGCGGTGCGGGGCGGGGGCGGCGGAAGCTGCTTCAGGTCCACCTTGCCCGAAGTGTCCTGCAGGGGCAGGGACGCGACCTCGGCGAAGGTGGCCGGGATCATGTAGTGCGGGAGCGCCTCCTGCAGCGCGCGTCGCGCCTCCGGGCTGCGCCCCGTCTCGGGGTCGACGGTCCAATCGGCGACTTCATCGCCGGGATCGGAGGCGGGCACCAGGTAGGCGACGAGGCGCTTGTCCTCCCCCTCCTCGCCCTCGGCGACCACGGCGCACGCCTCGACCGCGAGCCCGTCGAGGATCGCGGCCTCGACGGCGCCGAGCTCGATGCTGTAGCCCCGGATCTTGACCATGGAATCCGCGCGGCCCAGGATCTCGAGGTTTCCGTCGCGCAAGAGCCGCGCCTTGTCCCCGGTGCGGTACATCCTGCCGCCCTCCTCGGGGGCGAACGGGTCCGGCAGGAAACGCTCGGCGGTCTTCTCCGGCAGCTTGACATAGCCGCGCGCCAGGAGGTCCCCACCGACGTAGAGTTCCCCCGGCGTCCCGGCGGTCACGGGGTTGGCGTCCCCGTCGAGGACGTAGGTCCGGTCGGGGTCGGCGGGCTTGCCGACGGGGCAGTGCGTGGACCCCGAGCTCTCGACGAGCTCGCGCAGGTCGCCCGCGGCGGCCTCGTGGCACTCGCTGACGCTGTAGAGGTTGAAGAGCCGAGCATCAGGGAGCGCGCGGAGGGCGCGCCGGGCGAGGTTCTTGGTGACCACCTCGCCGTTGAGCCAGAGCGTCCGCAGGTCTTCGATGCCCTCCGCTACATCCGGGCCGCCGGCGTCGAGGACGGCGTCGAGAAGCGACGGGGTCATGAGGGTCTCGGTGATGCCATTCTCTTCCAGGTACCCGACGAGGGCTCCGGGATCGTAGATAACGGCGTCCGGGATCACGTAAGAGGTCGCGCCCCGCAGCAGCGGCCGGAACACCTCCCAGATAAAGAAGACGCCGCAAGCCACCCTGTCCTCGGGTCCGTAGTCGCTCAAGCCGAAGCGCCACAGGTAGGAGCCGACCGCCGCCCGGTGCGGGTTGGCTATACCCTTGGGCTTGCCCGTCGTTCCGGAGGAGTAGGCCACGAACACCAGGTTGTCGGGGCCGGGCCGGGGACCATCCTGCGAGTCCGCACCGACGTTATCTTCTAACGAGTCTTCCCAGCCCTCGTCCAGGCAGAAGAGCGTCTGTCCCTCCGGAAGCCGCTCGATCAGGTCGCCCTGCGTGACGACGACGCGGGGCTCGGAATCTTCGAGGACGTCTTCGAGCAGGGAAGGCGGGTAGGCCAACTCGAGGGGCAGGAAAGCCCCGCCGGCTTTGAGGGCCGCGAGGCAAGCGACCACGAACTCGGCGCGGCGCTCGAGGTAGACGCCGACGACGTCGTCCAGGCCGATCCCCTCCTGCCGCAGGTACGCGGCCAGGAGATCCGCCTTCCGGTCAAGCTCCCGGTAGGAGGTCTCGCCCCGCTCATCCACCACGGCCGGCGCATCGGGGGTCCTGCGCGCCTGGTCCTCGAAGAGCTCGTGCAGGCAGGCGTCCCGAAGTTCCTCAATAGTCCTGTTACTTGATGCTTCGCCGTCGTCCGAGGTTGACGAGTGATCCGAACCGGCGGCCTCGCGTCCAGCGTTGAAAGTACTTCTCACGCAGGTTCCTCCTCTAGTGCGCCTCCGCAGGCGTGAGCCCCGACAAGAGACGCGTAGCGTCTATCACGAAATACCGCAAGAGCAATATCCAAACGTTCTTCCAAGGGGTGCGACAGAGCGTCGCGGCAAGGAAGCCTTGGGCCGCGCCCGGGTCGGTGTGACCCTGCAAGCGAAGCAGCCCCGAAGGATTGCGGGACAATTCTATAAAGGTTGGCGCGACAAAGTCGGCAAAACACCCCGAATAGCTTTAAAGTTTCGTTAAGTTTTGTTAAGTAGGATACGCCGTCCTGGCCGGAAGCATCGGCCCGAAGCTCCAAAACCCCCATCGGATGGTCTAAACTACGCCCGGCACGAAAGGGGGTTGAGGATGGATCACCGGCCGCCTTCCATAAAGGTTGAGAAGCCTTGGGGAGAGTTCGAGCAGTACACGCACAACCTGACCGTCGACGGTCAAGATCATCACCGTGGCCGCGGGCGGGACGCTGTCCAGGCAGTACCACCACCACCGCGACGAGCTGTGGGTCGTCCTCGACCCGGGCGCCCGCGTGGAGCTCGACGAGGCGGTCCTGGAGCCGGCGGTGGGCGAGAAGCTGTTCATCCCGCGCGAGACGGTCCATCGGTTGTGCTCGGTTGCCGGGCCGGTGAGGATTTTGGAGATCTCCTTCGGCGAGTTCGACGAGGAAGACATCGTGCGCCTGGAAGACGTCTACGGCCGCGTCGGGCCGTGACGGTCCAAACACCGCCCCGGTGAGCTCCGACGACGACGGGGGGTCGCGCGACGATACCCGTCAGCATGACGCCCCGCCGGAAGACGAGCGGGGCCGCGGCTTCGGCCGTTCCCTCGTGCTCCCGGTCCTGGCGGTCCTGTTGGTGGTGTCCCTGGTCGTGGTTGGCCTCGTCCTGCTCAGATCCCTGGGGGACAACCTCTCCGGCACCAGCGTCGAACGCGATTCCATAGGTACCAACGGCGAACCGCAGGTCCGCATAGCCAACGCCGCGGGCAGGGTCAGCGTCGAGGGCGTCGAGGGGCTCGAAGCCGTCGAGTACGAGGTGACGAAGTACGCCGTCGGCCGGGATCCGGCCGATGCCGAGCAAGAAGCTTCCGGGGTGCCAGTGGACGTCTCGCGCGAGGAGAATTCGGTCTTCGTACTCGAGACCGACGGGGGACGCGACACAGGGGCCGACTACGCGGTCAGCATCCCGGCCGACGGTAGCGTCGAGGTCGAGGTCGAGGCGGGCGACGCGGAGGTCAGCGGTATCAGCGGTGACTCGACGGTGCTCGCGGAGGCCGGCGACGTGGCGGTTCGAGGGGTGGGCGGCGACGTGGAGATCGAGGCGCCCCAGGGCGACGTGACGGTCGAGGACGTCAACACCGACACCGGGCAGGCCGGCCTCGAGGTCGGCTCGGGCGACGTCGAGCTGCGGGACATCGTTGTTGGCACCCTGGAGACCCGCGTCGAGGTCGGGGACGTCGACCTTTCGGGACGCTTCTCGGGCAGCGGCCGCATCTCCGTGGAGACCGGCAGCATCACCGCCACGCTCCCGCCGGAGGACACCAGGGAGCTCACCCTCCAGACCACGGTCGGCAAGGTCACGCGTGAGAACCCGCCGGATAACGCGCAGCCGGACGACGAAGGAAGCTCCGGCGGGGATCCCGAGTAGTGCGCCGGGGCGGTCCCGTGGATCCGGGGAGGTCCAGAGAAGACTTCTGGGGCATCTTGTTGGGGGTCTGGTTCTCTCCGCGCCGCTACTTTGCGGGGCTGAACCCGGAGGGAGGCCCCATCCGCCCTGCCCTCTTCGCGGCGATCATCCTCTACCTCAACCTGCTGCTGGAGGCGGGTCTCCAGGCCTTCTGGACGCAAGAGTTCAATATCGGACTCATCTACGCGCTCTTCCTGGGGCTGGCGGTCGCCCTCGTGCTCGGGCCGCTACTAGTCGCCGGGCTCGCCGCGCTCGTTCTCGTCGTCCTGCAGGGCGCCCCCTCGCGGCGAAACTTTGGCCCCGTCTTCCGCTACCTCGGCTACGCGAGCGGCATAGGCTTCGTGCTGTGGGTGCCCTTCGGCCCGCTGCTCGCCGTTCCCTACGGCGCCTACGTCGCCACCGTCGCCGTAAAGAACGCCCTCGATCTCGACTGGCGCTGGGCCACGCTCTCGGCCCTCATCCCGTTCGGCGCCGTAATCCTGATAGTGTTCCTCCTGACCGGACCGGCAGAAGGCTACGGCTTTTTGATGAACCCTCCGGGTTCGTAGCACGCGGGCTCGCTACGCTCGCCAGCTTTCAGCCCGCTACGCCCTTCGGGCTCCGCTCTCAGCACGCTTCGGGCCTTTTCAAGGCCCTCGCTTTCAGCTATCAGCTTCTCCCGCTCGGCACGCGCCCCTGGCGCGCCCGCGAGACGCCCTTTCCACGGCGAGGCACCGCGCGCCCTCGCGGTTGGCTGAAAGCCGCCTGCCAAGGCGGTGTGCTGAGAGCGACCGGAGGGAGCGTGCTGACTCAAGCCGCGTGCTCTTGAGCTCCGACGTTCCTTAGAGCAAGCGCGGCGAGCAGGGCCGCGCCTCTAGGGAGGATGGCCTCGTCGAAGGCGAACTTGGGGGTGTGGAGTCCGGAAACGTCCTCGCCGACGCCGAGCCAGACAAAGGCCCCGGGGACCTTCTCCAGGAAAAAGGAGAAATCCTCGCCGCCCATGGAGGGGTTGGGTAGCTCCAGGGCTTGATCTTCGCCAAAGAGGTCGCGGGCAACGCCGAGGGCCTGGCGGGCTGCATTATCGTCGTTACGGGTGACGGGGTAGGAGAACTGGTAGTCGAGCTCGGCCTCCGCGCGCATGCCCAGGGCTACGCCGCGCGAGATCTCCTTTATGCGCTCTGGCATCCGGCGGCGCAGGTCCTCGTTCAGGGTTCGGACGGTTCCCCCGATGCGGGCCGTCTCCGGGATGATGTTGAATGCGGTGCCGGCCGAGATCTCCCCGACCGTGAGCACCGCGGGTTCTACGGGATCTACCTCCCGCGAGACGACGGTCTGGAGCGCCGTGACGATCTGGGCGGCTATGGCTATCGTGTCGGCGGTCAGGTGCGGCATGGCGCCGTGCCCACCGCTCCCTTTGACCGCCATCTCGAAGGCGTCGGCGGCGGCCATGATCGGGCCGCCCTTGGTCGCCGCGGTCCCGAACGGCAACCCCGGCCACAGGTGCAGCGCGAAGATGGAATCCAGCCCTTCGGCCACCCCCTCTTCTACCATGACCTTGCCGCCGCCCTTGGCCTCTTCGGCCGGCTGGAAGACGAAGCGGACGGAGCCGTTCAACCTCTCGCGCATCCCGGACAGGGTATGGGCTGCGCCTACGAGCATGCTCGTGTGCCCGTCGTGGCCGCAGGCGTGCATCTTGCCTTCGGTCTCCGAGGCGAACGGAAGGCCTGTCTCCTCTTCGATGGGCAGCGCGTCCATGTCCGCGCGAAGCCCGACCGTGGGCCCGTCACCCTCCCCTCGAAGCGTCGCGACGATCCCGTTCTCGGCCACGCCGGTCTGAACCTCCAGCGGCAAACCGTCGAGCGCGGCGAGCACCTTCTCGGCCGTCTTCTCCGTGTCGAAGCCGAGCTCCGGCTCCCGATGTATGTCGCGCCTGAGGGCGACGATCTTCTCGCCGAAGCTCTCTCGAACGCCTCCTAAAAGTCCATCGAAACCCTGAGCCACGTCCACGAGGTCTCCTCTCGTCCTCACGCCCCATCCGCCGCTGCGGCGACGCACGGGAAAGTTACCACAGGCGGGTGGCTATGCCGCCGGGTGCTCATCCCCAGACGACCACACGGTCGGTTCCAGCGGCAGACTAGCTGGATCGAAGCGTGGGATCAGGTCCCGGGCAACGACCGTCTCCCCGGGCTCGGCCAGTCCCAGCGTACGGGCCATCCAGGCCAGCACGTCCGTCGGTCCCTCGCCCCGCGCGGCCCGGTCGGCGAGCGTGACGGCGCCGTGGCGCTTGGCGAGCCGGCTTCCGTCGGGACCGAGCACGAGCGGCACGTGGGCGTGGCGGGGCGCGCCGAGACCGAGCAGGCTGGCGAGCAGGATCTGCCGCGGGGTCGAATCCAGGAGGTCCGCTCCCCGCACAACCTCCCCGATCCCCTGCGCCGCGTCGTCCACCACCACGGCGAGCTGGTAGGCCGGAGCCCCATCGTTGCGGCGGATAACGAAGTCGTCCACGGTCTCCTCCTGCCGGCCGAGAAGCCGGTCCTCGAACGCGACGATGCCGCCCTCCGCCCGCAACCGCAGAGCCGGCGGGCGACCCCGGGCTTCGCGCTCCGCGCGCTCGGCGGTAGTCAGCTCGCGGCAGGTTCCCGGGTAACGGTCGGCGGCCGCGATACCGTGCGGCGCGGAGGCGGCGGCCCGTATCTCCGCCCGCGTGCAGTAACACGGGTAGAGGCGTCCGTCGGCGTCCAGGCGCGAGATCTCCTCCTCGTACAGCTCCATCCGCTCTGACTGCCGGACTATGGGCCCGTCCCAGTCAAGCCCGAGGGCCCGCAGGTCTTCGAGCTGAGCCTCCTCGACGCCGGGGCGGACCCTCGACCGATCAAGATCCTCGACCCGTACCAGGAAGCGTGCCCCCGCCGAGCGGGCGAACAGCCAGGCCAGAAGCGCCGTCCGCAGGTTCCCGACATGGAGCTGTCCCGTCGGGCTCGGCGCGAAGCGCCCGTCAGAACCGGAATCCGATGCGCCCCTGGCCGTTCTACCCGCCACGGCCAGAGTCTACAGGCTAGCTCCGCCCGGCGGGTTTTGCGAACGGTCGGCCGCAGTCGAACCACGTGCTGCGCCGCCATCCCCGCTCCTCGCAACTACATCGTCCCTCAGAACGTTCTCGAACTCCGAGTCCAGGGTCGCCCATAGCTCGTCCTCGCTTATGCCCAGGGCCGCCGCATCGCGCACCAGCTCCCGCAACCGCCCGAATATCTCGGACCGACGCTGCTCGTGGGCGACCTCCGCAACGCCCGGCGCCACGATCGTTCCCACCCCCGGCCGGCTGTCGACCATCCCCATCCGCCGCAACTCGTCGTACGCCTTGACGATGGTGTTCGGCGCGATGGTCAACTCGTCCGCCAGTGCCCGCACCGTCGGCAGCCGCTCCCCGGCCCGCAAGGCGCCGACCCCAACCGCGTGCCCGACCTGGTCCACGATCTGCACGTAGATCGGCACCCCGCTCCGCGCATCCACGTCGATCCAGACGGCCAGAACCCTCACCTCCTGCGTATTATTGTTTTATAAATATGATACAATGATACGCTGACGGGTAGCTGCGGTCAAGCGGTCGACCGAAGCGCTAGCTTCCGGGTAGCCGGCGGCGGCGCCTGGCTGGTCGGCGTCAGGAGAACAGGGTGCTGTAGCCGTTCAGGGCCGGCTGGCCGCCAAGGTGGGCGTAGAGCACGCTGGACGACGGGGGGATCTCGCCGCTCTTTACCAGGTCGATCATGCCCGCCATAGACTTTCCCTCGTAGACGGGGTCGGTGATCATGCCTTCGGTCTGGGCCGCTGTGCGCATGGCGTCGATCGTCGATGCGTCCGGGATGCCGTAGGTACCCGCGTGGTACCTGTCGTCGAGGATAACCCTGTCTTCGTCGAGGTCCCGTTCCAGCCCGAGCAGCCTGGCGGTGTTGCGGGCTATACGCGTTACCTGGTCTCTGGTCTCCTCCGGCTTGGCCGAGCCGTCTATGCCCACCACCCGTCGAGGACGGCCTCCTGCTTCCTCGAGGGCGGCGAAGCCGGCGACCATGCCGGCCTGCGTGCTGCCGGTTACGGAGCACACGACGACGGTGTCGAAGAAGACGCCGAGGTCCTCCTCCTGGGCCACGACCTCGTACGCCCAGTTGGCAAAGCCCAGGCCGCCCAGTTCATGGTCCGACGCCCCGGCCGGTATGGCATAAGGTTTGCCGCCCGAGGCTTCGATCTCGGCTATCGCGGCGTTCCAGCTCTCCTTGAACCCGATGCCGAAGCCCGCCTCCACCAGGCGCACGTCGGCCCCGACCATCCTGCTGAGCAGGATGTTCCCAACCTTGTCGTAGACGCTGTCTGGCCAGTCCACCCAGCTCTCCTGGATCAGTACGCATCTCAGGCCCATGTGGGCCGCCACCGCCGCCACCTGCCGGGTGTGGTTCGACTGCACGCCGCCGATCGAGACCAGCGTGTCGCAGCCCCGAGAGAGCGCGTCGGCCACGAGGTACTCGAGCTTGCGGGTCTTGTTGCCCCCGTATGCGATGCCGGAGTTGCAGTCCTCGCGCTTGGCCCAGAGGTCCGCGCCGCCAAGATGCTCCGTAAGCCGCCCGAGACGGTGCACAGGCGAAGGACCAAATAAAAGCGGATAACGGTCGAAGTCTTCGATTGCCATGGTTCCTCCCGTTCGCAGCGGCTCTGACGGGTGCGTCAGCCGCGCCCGGCGGGTGACCCGGCACAAGGATGCCGCGCACGGTCCTCTGCCATAGAGCCAGGAAGCCGAAAGCCGCCGTCAGGCGGCGTGCTGACCTGTGCGCGGCCGGCGGGAGACCAGAAGCCACCCGCCGATCGCTTTATGGGACCCAGGCTTGGCCGGGCGACTCGTTCGGGAGGGAGGTGAGGACGACGTTCTGGACGCCGAAGCGCCAGAGCTCTCGGGCGATTATGGAGGCGTCGGACATTTTGCGGCCTGGTTGCACGCCGGTTATGAGTGCTGCGGTGCGGGCTCCAGGGGGCGTCTTGCCGAGGGAGCCATGGGCGAGGGCGCGGGCAAAGGCCGGAGCGGTTATGCTCTGGCCTGGTCCGATGCCGGTGAGGGTGGAGAATGCTTCGGGCCGGTGGACGTGCTCTTCGTCCACCGGCGACCCGAAGGCCTGGATGTGGCCCACGGCCACGACGAGGGTGGTGGCTTCGGGCAGTACGGGCTCGTAGTCTGCTGTCCCTTTGATCGGGCGGTGGCGCGCGCCGTCGGCCTCGACTAGCACGACGTCAACCAGCGAGGCAAGAGACGGTATCTCGGCCGGTGCGACCCCTCCCACGCGGTTCTTCGAGAGCAGTTCGCCGCCAACTACGACCGCGGCACTCTTACTCCCCGCCAGGGCCTCCTCGGTGCGCGGGCGCAGCCCGTCGGCGCCATCGTCCGCCGTCACCACAGGCCCTATACCCTCGGCCTCCCTGAGCATCATCTTGGTGGTCGGGGCGACCAGCACCTTCATACCCGCGTCCGCGAGCTCCCCGGCGACCGCAGAGATCGCGCTGGACTTCCCTCCGGCACCGACGAATGCCACCACGTCCCCGGCCGAGATGCCGAGGGCCCGATGCAGGTTCAAGCACTTCCTCCTGTCGAATCACGCCAAGAGATCCTGTATACCCCTTGTGCCCCTAGTCTATGTTACATCAATTTCTCCTCGCGAGCTTTATGCACTTTATGTTATGTTGCGCACTTTAGGGTCGGGCCGCTGTGGACGCGAGGGATTATGCGGTCGAGGCTAGGGGTAACTACGCCGCAGGCTCTGAGGGTCCGAGGACGAAGAGAGGAGCGTGGGATATGGAAGGGCGGGACCGGGTCGCCGAGTTTAGCCGGGAGCTGAGGGAGGGACCAGAGCCCTCAGACCGGAGCATAAAGGAGATAGTCGACGCGCTGCGGCCGCAGCTCCAGGAGCTGGCCGACAAGCAGATCGAGCTGGCCAAGACGGAGCTCACGCCGGTCGCACGACAGGCGGGTCTGGGCACGGGACTGGCCGTCGCCGGCGCCGTGTTCCTGCACCTTTTCCTCGTGTTCTTCTCGGTCACCGGCATCTACCTGCTAAACGAGGTCGTGGGGCTGAGCCTCTGGCTCTCGGCCCTCATCGTCTGTGGCATACTGCTGGTCATCGGCGCTATACTGGCCGGCGCGGGGGCGGCGGTGTTGAGGCGGTTGGATCCCAAGCCCCACCTGACCATCCGGACCCTCCAGCAGAACATAAACTGGCTTAAGGGGCAGTTCAGGTCGTGAGCGAGATACCGGAGCGCATAGAGCGGGAGATGTTCGAGATCCGCGGCCGCATGGCGCCGGACGTGCGCGACTTGAAAAAGCACGTCGAGCCCCAGGCCGTGGGCAAGCAGATCGGCACCAGGATCAAAGAACGCGTTAGGGAGGTCGGGAAGAGCCTGGTCGACTCGGCGCGGCGGCAGGCCCGCATGGTCGGCGAGGCCGGCAGGAACAGGAACCCCTCTCCCCTAACCGACGCCGTCAAGAGCGACCCGCGGCCCCTCGTCCTGATCGCCATATTCCTCGCCGTCGTTACCCTGACGGCGCGCAAGATCTCCAACGGCCGGGGAGTGGCAGAGTAGGGCGCCGGTCCCAGCCGCCCGGAATGCCTTGACGCACGTCCACTTCCAGCCCGTGGGCGGTGCCGCGGGTGACATGACGCTGGCCGCCCTCATCGCCGCGGGCGCTCCGCAAGAACGCATAGTCGAGACCGTCCGACGTCTCGGCGTTCCTTTCGAGTTGACGAGCAAACGCCTGGAGATCAACGGCGTGGGAGCGCTCCGGGCAACGGTCGAAGCGCCGGACGAATCTGCCCATCGCACCTTCTCTGACATCCGCGCGCTCATAAGCGAGGCCGGGCTGCCGGTGCGGGTTTCGTCGCGCGCCGTCGAGGCTTTCCGGCGCCTGGCGGTCGCCGAGGGTGCGGTGCACGGCGAGAGGCCGGAGGACGTGAACTTCCACGAGGTGGGGGCGGTGGACTCCATCGTCGACGTGGTCGGAAGCTGCGTGGCCCTCGAGCTTCTGGACGCGGCGACTGTGAGCTGCGGACCGCTCCCGCTCGGAAGCGGCGTCGTTGATAGCGCCCACGGCCTTCTGCCGTCCCCCGGTCCGGCAACGCTGGAGGTCCTCAAGGACTCGAAGGTCCGTTGGGTCGAAGAGGGAAGGGAGACTACCACCCCGACCGCGGCCTCCCTCATGGGCGCCCTGACCGGCGGGGAATTCATCGATGCCGCCCCCCCGATGACGCTTCGCGCCGTAGGCTACGGGGCCGGGCGTTCGAGCCTGCAGAACGCTCCGAACCTCCTGCGCGCCGTCGTCGGGGAGCTCGAGGGCCCCCCGGGGACGATAGAGCTGATGGAGACCAACATCGACGACGCGCCGGGGGAGATCCTGGGCGCCGCCGTAAACAGCCTGCTCGAGGATGGCGCCCTCGACGCCTGGCTCGAACCCATCGTGATGAAGGGCGGTCGCGGGGCCTACAAGGCCTGCGCCCTGGTCCGCTCCGGTGACCGGGCCCGCCTGGCCCGGCTTCTCATGCGCCAGACGGGTTCGCTCGGCGTGCGCCACCTCCCCGTCGGGCGCACCACGGCCGAGCGCCGGCGCGTCGAGGTGCGGCTTCCCTACGGCATGTGCCACGTCAAGGTCGGCAGCCTCGACGGCGAAGACTACGTGGCGGCGCCGGAATACGCCGACGCCGCAAGGCTGGCAAGAGAGACGGGACTGCCACTGCCCCGGATCTACGCCGACGCGGTCGCCGCCTTCGGCGGCAACTCTCGGCCGTCAGCTTTCAGCGATCAGCAAAAAGACGTGTGAACGTCGCCCGGATCCCGCGGAGACGAACACCATTCCGCTAAGGGCTGGTCCAGACCGATGGCAGCAGCGCGACGCAATAACCCCACCACGAATCGAAGGGCTGACAGCTGAAGGCCGAGAGCTGATTGCTCCAAACCTCCAAACAAA
This sequence comes from uncultured Rubrobacteraceae bacterium, assembly GCA_963769655.1. Lineage (GTDB taxonomy): Bacteria > Actinomycetota > Rubrobacteria > Rubrobacterales > Rubrobacteraceae > CAVYMT01. Next base: position 384,317 of record CAVYMT010000013.1, read on the forward strand.
AAGGGCCGGGTGCTTGGTTCGGCCCCGGTAACTACCTCTTTCGGTCCTCAGGCGAGCTGGACGTTCACCGCCTGCATGCCCCTCCTGCCCTGAGACTCTTCGAAGCTCACGCGGGCGCCCTCTTCGAGGGTTTTGAACCCGCTGCCTTCTATACCCGAGTAGTGTACGAAGAGGTCCTCGCCCCCGTCGTCCGGGGAGATAAAGCCGTAGCCCTTCTCGTCGCTGAACCACTTCACCGTTCCTTGGGCCATGCGGTTGCGCCCACCTTTCTTCTTCCCGGGCCCGGAACACGAGAAAGATGCCTCACCCACGTGACGGCATCGTGTCGGATCCGACCCTCCTCTAAACAGCGGCCTGGACTCTAGTACAAAACACGACGGATTGCACGCGCTTTGCCGCCGTAATGCGCGGCACTCCGGGAAATACGTCTCGAGCAACGCGGCGCATGTCGGCATGCCGTCGTTCGGCGGCTTTCGGCCTTCTGGCCCGGTGTCATAGAATAGGCGAATGGACAACGCGAGAAACACGATACTTTCCGACCGACACGACGCCACTCTCGTCGGATACGAGGCTTTGAATGGCGGTGCTGCGCTGGTGGAGCGTCCGGGCAGGATGGTCCTGCGGCTCACCGGCAAGGATCCCGTCGGGATGCTCGAAGCCGTGCTGACGAACGAGACACCCCAAACGGAGGGCTCCGGGGTCTACGCCCTGCTCCTGAACCCGAAGGGCCGCGTCCAGACCGATCTGCGCGTCTTGAGGTCGGGGGATGGGATCCTGGTCGACGCCGAGCCGGAAGGCGCCGCGGCGGCGATGGAACTGCTCGGCCGATACGCGCCCTTCTCGCGCGTGCGGATCGAGGACCTCTCGGACACTCTCTCCGTCCTCGGCCTTTACGGGCCGCGGGCGAGAGCCCTGATCGACGGCCCCGACCTCGCCGAGCACGCGTCGGCAGAGGTTGAGCTCGGCGGAGCCCCGGTGCTCGCCGCCGGCGTCGCGGTCCCCGTCCCCGGCTACGACCTCCTGTGCCCCACCGAAGCGCTTGCCCCGGTCCGCGAGCAGCTCGTCGGGCTTGGGGCCGTCCTCGCGGGGTCCGATGCCTACGAGACTGCCCGCGTGGCGGCCGGTGTCCCGCGTTTCGGTTCGGACCTCACGCCAGAGAATTTCCCCGGGGAGGCCGGCATCCTGGAGCGGGCCGTGAGCTTCGGCAAGGGCTGTTACCCGGGCCAGGAGACCGTGGCCCGGATGCACTACCGCGGTAGCCCGAATAAGCTGCTCTACCGGCTCGCCGTCGGGGGGACGGCCCCTGAGCCGCGGGCTCCTATACTCCAGACCGACAAGCAGGTCGGGACCGTGACCAGCGTGGCCCCGCTGCCCGTCGACGGTAACGTCCTCGCCCTGGGCTACCTCTCCCGCGGCGCGGACTTGGACGGACCTCTCGAGGTCAGAGGCTCGAAGCTCGCCGTCCTGGGCCTCGCATGAAACCACCCGAGGACTGCGCGAGCATCGAGGACGTGCGCGGCGCCATAGACGCGCTGGACCGCAGGATCGTCGCCCTTATCGGGGAGCGCTCCCGGTACGTCGAGGCGGCGGCGCGGTTCAAGACGGGCGAGGATAGCGTGCGCGCCCCGGAACGCCAGAGGGCCATGCTCGACGTACGCCGGCGTTGGGCCGAGGAGGAGGGCCTCGACGCGGCCGTGATCTCCGACCTCTACCAACGCCTGCTCGACTACTTCGTACAACGCGAGCTGCGTACCTGGGAGAACACCTGAAGTCGGCCGACGGTGGGCGACCAAGCGGTTAGCGGCCACTACGGTCGCGGTGACCTGACCGGGAAGATACTCGCCGCCCTGCGCGCGGCCGGCAAAGATCCGAAACACCTCGAACCGCGAGACCTGTCCCCCATCGACCAGTTCCACGCGCGCGGCAGGCGCGCGACGCTAGACCTCGCCCACCTCGCCGGTGTCTCGCCCGGTATGCGCGTTCTGGACGTGGGCGGCGGTCTGGGCGGCCCGGCGCGCACCCTGGTCTCAGAGTTCGGCTGCTCAGTGGAGGTTCTGGATCTTACGGAGGAGCTCTGCGACGCCGGCCACGCGCTGACGGCCCGCACCGGCCTGGCCGACCTCGTCTCCTTCAGGCACGGCAGCGCCCTGGAGATGCCCTACCCCGACGCGGGTTTCGACGTAGCGTGGACGCAGCACAGCTCGATGAACATGGCGGACAAAGAGCGGCTCTACGCGGAGATCCACCGCGTCCTGCGTCCCAATGGCCTCCTGGCGCTGCACGAGATCATGTCCGGTGCTACGTCCCCCATCCACCTCCCCGTCCCCTGGGCGCGCGTACCGGCCCTCAACCACCTCCGGCCGCCAGTGGAGATCCGGGCCCTGATCTCCGCGGTGGGCTTCGACGAACGGGCATGGGTGGACGAGACAGCCTCGTCCACGGCATGGTTCCGGAAGCGCCATCCCGCGCCACGACCCGAGGGAACCCAGCCACTCGACCTATCCCTACTGCTCGGCCCCGATTTTGGGGAGATGCTCCACAACCAGGTCCGCAACCTCGAAGAGGGCCGGATCGCCGTGATCCAGGCGGCCTTCGAGAAACGGTAGACCGGCGCTTATCGAGAACGTTTCGCAATAACGTGCCTTTAGTGCCCCTCTGGATGTTACAAGCGACCTTCACGGCGCCCTTGTTGACAACGGCTATCAGGGAGGAGTGGCCCGTGCTCTTCAGCCTCCCAAAATACGCATGAAAACGCGTGTTTCGTCTCGCATCAGGAAATGTTCTTGATTGTGATGCCGTTACATTGTTGGGGGGTAGTCACTGTGATTTAATAGCCCTGTAGTAGCAAGCATTTCAGGCAACGGCAGGGGTTCGATGCTAAAGGTTGAAGATCTTCACGTAGAGATCGACGGGAACGAGATCATCAAGGGTCTCGACATCGAGATCGGCAAGGGCGAGATACACGCGATCATGGGCCCGAACGGGTCGGGCAAGAGCACGTTGTCGAACGTGCTCATGGGCCATCCCCGCTACGAGGTGACGGGCGGCTCCGTCACGTTCGAGGGCGAGGACGTGCTCGAGCTCGAGGCCGACGAGCGGGCCAGGATGGGGTTGTTCCTCGCGTTCCAGTACCCGAGCGAGGTCCCCGGCGTCTCCGTCGCCAACTTCTTGCGCACCGCCGTCAACTCCGTGCGCGAGGAGCAGCTGGCGCCTATGGACATGTACCGGCTCCTTCAAGAGAAGATGAGGGTCATGCAGATGGACCCCAAGTTCGCCGAGCGGTACCTCAACGAAGGCTTCTCCGGCGGCGAGAAGAAGCGGAACGAGATCCTGCAGATGCTCATGCTCGAGCCCAGGCTCGCCATCATGGACGAGACGGACTCCGGGCTCGACATCGACGCGTTGCAGGTCGTCGCGAAGGGCGTAAACGAGCTGCGCGGACCGGAGTTCAGCGCGCTCATCATCACGCACTACCAGAGGATCCTCAGGTACATCGAGCCAGACCACGTCCACGTCATGCTCGACGGCAGGCTTGTGACGTCGGGCGGCAAGGAGCTCGCGCTGGCGCTCGAGGACAAGGGCTACGACTGGGTGCGCCAGGAGTTCGGCTCCGCGGCGCAAAGCTAGGGAAGGGACCCGAAATGCCAGAAGACAAGAGTATTCAGGAGCTCGGGCTAGACGAATACAAGTACGGATTCCACGATCCTGAGGAGTACTTCTTCAGGACCCCGCGGAAGGGCATCGACCCGGAGATCGTCGCCATGATCTCCAAGCACAAGAACGAGCCCGAGTGGATGCTGGAGTACCGGCTCAAGGCGCTCGAGTCGTTCTTCGAGAGGCCGACCCCGCAGTGGGGCGGCGACCTCAGCGAGCTGGACTTCGACGAGATCTACTACTACATCCGCCCGATGGAGAACCAGGGCCGCTCCTGGGACGACGTGCCGGACGACATCAAGAACACCTTCGAGAAGCTCGGGATTCCCGCAGGCCGAGCGCGAGACGCTGGCCGGCGTCGGGGCCCAGTACGAGTCCGAGGTCGTCTACCACTCCTTGAAGGAGGAGTGGGACAAGGCCGGCGTCGTGTTCATGGACATGGACTCGGGGCTGCGCGAGCACGAGGACCTCGTGCGCGAGTACTTCGGGACCATCATCCCCGCCGACGACAACAAGTTCTCGGCGCTCAACTCGGCGGTCTGGTCCGGCGGGTCGTTCGTGTACGTCCCGCCGGGGGTGCACATCGACATCCCGCTGCAGGCGTACTTCCGCATCAACGCGGAGAACATGGGCCAGTTCGAGCGGACGCTCATCATCGCCGACGAGGGCTCCTACGTGCACTACATCGAGGGCTGCACGGCCCCGACGTACACCACGAACTCGCTTGCACTCGGCGGTCGTCGAGCTTATAGCCAAGCCGAACGCCCGGATCCGGTACTCGACCATCCAGAACTGGTCGCACAACACGTACAACCTGGTGACCAAGAGGGCGGTCGCCGAGGAGAACGCCACCGTCGAGTGGGTCGACGGCAACCTCGGGTCCAAGCTCACCATGAAGTACCCGGCGGTCTACCTGACCGGCGAGGGTGCTCGCGGCGAGATCCTCTCGGTCGCCTACGCCGGCGACGGCCAGCATCAGGACGCCGGCGGCAAGGTCGTCCATGTCGCGCCGAACACCTCGTCGCCTCATCACCTCCAAGTCCATCTCCAAGGGGACGGGCAGGAGCACCTACCGCGGGCTCCTCAAGGTATACGAGGGGGCCGTCGGCTCCAAGAGCCGCGTGGAGTGCGACGCGTTGCTCCTCGATGAGAACGCGCGGACGGACACGTACCCGTACATCGAGATCGAGGAGAAGAAGGTCAACACCGAGCACGAGGCCACGGTCTCCAAGGTCGGCGAGGACCAGCTCTTCTACCTCATGAGCCGCGGGCTCTCGGAGGAAGAGGCCATGGCGATGGTCGTCAACGGCTTTATCGAGCCGATCGCCAAGGAGCTCCCGCTCGAGTACGCCATCGAGCTGAACCGCCTGATCCAGCTCGAAATGGAGGGCTCTGTCGGTTAAGGCGACCGCCGTTTGCTGGCGCGTTCGTAGGCGAAACGGTCGGGGCGGGCTCTCACCGAGAGCCCGCCCCGTTTTACGAGAGAAGACTTTGAGAGACGGAAGAGGCAGGTCGTATGCAGCAGAAGGAAGCGCCGAAGGTTCTCACAGAGCAAGGGCGTCACCGAGGAGACCGTGAGGGCCCTCTCCTCGTTCAAGGACGAGCCCGACTGGCTCGCGGAGAAGCGCCTGGAGGCGTGGCGCGCCTTCGAGGCGCTACCGATGCCCACCCTGCGCGACGAGGCGTGGCGCTACACGGACATCTCGGACGTGCGCATCGAGGACTTCGTCCCCTACGCCCCGAGCCCGGACGCCGCAGAGCGAGGGCGATCTCCCCGAGGCCGTCCAGCGGCTCATACGAGGAGGGCGAGGAGAACAGCGCCCTGCTCGTGCAGCACAACTCCGAGACGGCCTACTCGCGCGTGGACGAGGAGCTCTCCCGTAAGGGCGTCGTCTTCACGGACCTGCACACGGCGCTCGCGCGAGCACGAGGACCTCGTCCGGGAGAGGCTCTTCGGGCTCGTGCCCGAGGACTACGACAAGTTCGCGGCGTTGTGCGCGGCCGCCTTTAGCGGCGGGTCGTTCCTCTACGTGCCGCGCAACGTGGACGTGGAGGTCCCGATCCAGAGCTACAGGTGGCTCGACGTGATCGGCTCGATCGTGCCCCGCACCCTCGTCGTCGTCGAGGAGGGTTCGAGCGTCACGTACATCGACGAGTATGCGAGCGCCGGCGAAGCTGGCGAGGACCCGGCGTTCTCCAACGGGGCGGTCGAGCTGTACGTCGGCGAGGGCTCGAACCTGCGCTACGTCTCGCTGCAGAACTGGGAGCGTAACGTCCTGCACTTCAACACCATCCGCTCGCAGACCGGCAAGGACGCGACGATCAACAGCCTCGTCGTCGCGCTGGGATCGCAGCTCTCACGGACGAACGTCGAGGCGGGACTGACGGCCTCCGGGTAGCGACTCGGAGATGCTCGGCCTGTACTTCGCCGACGAGAACCAGGTCCTCGACCACCACACCCTCCAGGACCACATCTCGCCCAACGCCCACTCCGACCTGCTCTACAAGGGCGCTCTTAGGGACGAGTCGGTGGCGGTCTTCAGCGGGCTCATCCGGGTCGAGCCGGGGGCGCAGAAGACCGACGCCTACCAGACCAACAGGAACCTGATCCTCGGCACCGACGACGCTTTCGCCGTCTAGCTTGCCGAACCTCGAGATCATGGCCGACGACGTCAAGTGCTCCCACGGCTCGACGACGGGTCAGGTCGACGACGTGGAGCTCTTCTACCTGATGAGCCGCGGCATCCCGCGCCGCGAGGCCGAGAAGCTCGTCGTCTTCGGCTTCTTCGGCGAGGTCACGAGCCGCGTACCCCTCAAGGGCCTCAAGGAGAAGCTCGACCGCGCGATAGAGGGCAAGATCGGGCTCGGGTTCGAGGAGAGGGTGGCTTAGGAATAAGTTGGGTGGTGAGGTAGTTAGGTAGTCAAGGTCCTTCTATCTCACTACCTCACTAATCACTATCTCACTGGATAACATGACCGACAAACACTTCCACAAGCTAGCTCCCGTAGACGACGTGGCCCCCGGCGAGGTAAAGCAGTACCGCGTCGAGGACCGGCCGGTGGCGCTGTGCAACGTTGACGGGGAGTTCTACGCCTTCGAGGACGTGTGCACCCACTCTTTTGCTTACCTCAGCGAGGGCGGGATGGAGGGGGGCAGGATCCGGTGCCCCCTGCACGGCGCCCTCTTCGACGTGAAGACGGGTCAGCCCAAGAGCCTGCCCGCCGTGAAGCCCGTACCCACCCACGAGGTGAAGGTGGAGGACGGTCACGTCTACGTCGCCTTGAACCCCAAGCGAGTGAAGGTGGGTGGGCGCAGGGGCCGGGGCAGGTAGGCCGGTGCTGCTCGAAGGGTCTTGCCACTGCGGGTCTGTTCGCTTCCGGGTCGAGTCGGCGGAGCTATACCCGTACCAGGCATGCTACTGCTCCATCTGCCGCAAGACGGCCGGCGGCGGGGGCTACGCCATAAACCTCGGAGCGGACGCGAACACGCTGGAGGTGGAGGGCGAGGAGAACCTCTCCGTCTACCACGCGAAGCTCTACGACAGCGGCGGGCCTGACGGGGTTCCGGCCAGCGATGCCGAGCGCAACTTCTGCAAATTCTGTGGCAGCGCGGTGTGGCTCTTCTCCCCGAGCTACCCGGACCTCGTCCACCCGCACGCCTCGGCCATAGACACGCCGCTCCCGAGGCCACCGGAGCACGTTCGCATCATGCTCGATTCTGCCGCGTCGTGGGTCGAGATCCCAACCGGCGAGAACGAGAGTACTTACCCCAAGGGACCGGACGAGTCCCTGGAGGAGTGGCACCGCCGCCACGGTCTGTACGGGACGGGCTGAGGGACCGAACCCGACCCTCGCTGCTAGAATCCTCTTCACGGTGATGAAAGACCTCTACAAGGAGATCGTCCTCGACCACTTCCGGCGGCCGCGCAACCGGGGCGAGCTGGAGGGAGCCGACGTAGAAGAATACCTCCTCAACCCGCTCTGCGGCGACGACGTAACCGTCTACGCCAACCTCCGCGACGGCGAGCTGGCCCAGGTGGGCTTCACCGGGCGGGGGTGCGCCATCTCTCAGGCTTCGGCCTCCATGATGACCGAACGCCTCGCGGGCAAGAGCCGCGAGGAGGCGGAGGGTGAGATCTCGGCCTTCGTCGAGATGATGCGCACCGAGGAGAGGGAAGAGCTCGGCGAGCTCGCGGCGCTCAAGGGGATCATCTCGGCCCCCAACCGCATCCGGTGCGCCACGCTGGCCTGGGAGGCGATGGACCGGGGGCTGCGCGACCTGGGCTAGGGACCCGGTGCGCGACTAGCCGCCGTTGCCGTTTTCGCCCAGGGACCCCAGGACCGCGCGCAACAGACCGGGAGCCAGCTCTTCGCCGCCGGGATTTATTACCCAGTTGAGGCCGCTGCCGCCCGGTATCTTCGGGCACTTGACCCTCGCGCAGATCACGTACGTCTCGAGCTCCGCTTCTTGGGCGTAGTAGGTGGTCAGGTGGTTGGACAACGTCACAACCGAGTTGTTGAACGGCGTTAGCTCTATCATCGCGTTTGCCCAGGCTCCTTTATCCGCGGGCCCCTCCGGACAACACAACGCCCGCGCCCGGGACCATGCTACCCAGGACGGACCCGTTCCATTCGCCGCCGGTGCCGATCATGACTTGCGGGGCGCCGTCTCTGGTTTAGCAAGCTTCGATGCATGGTATGTTGTCATCGGGGCAAGCGTATCAAAGGGGGTACATCGTGGATCGCAACGACCGGACGCGGGAGCTTGTCGACGACTTTCGCAACGGTTACCTGACCCGCAGGGGGTTCCTGGCCAAGGCGGGGGCCCTGGGGATCACGGCGGCGGCCGCCGTTGGCCTGCTCGCCGCGCCGAGGGGCCAGAACACCGCGCGAGCCCAGGACTCGCCCTCCGTCACGCCCAAGGAGTGGAAGCAGGGCGAGGGCTGGGGCTGGGTTTGGGGCGACGATGACCAGCTCGGCAACCTGAACGAGCTCTCGCCCGAGCTGACCAAGAAGGCCCTGGCGCAGGTGAACGAGGGCAAGGTCTACGACCTGGGCCTCACGTACGAGCGCCGCAGCTACAAGTTCGCGGGGCACAGCCCGGGGGAGATCATCTCCTTCCGCACGCCGACCGGGATGTTCAGCCAGGAAGATCTGGACAACGTAATGGACGAGGAGGGCAACTCGACGAACGCGTCGTTCACGAGCAATGCCCTCTTTATCAGCGACAACGTCGCCACCCAGCTGGACACCTTCGGACACTTCTACGAGGGCGACCCGCCGCACACCTATAACGGCTATCGTTACGAGGACATACAGAGCGACTGGGGGCTCCTCAAGCTTGGCGCTGAGACCGTCCCGCCCATAGTAGCCCCGGCGACCATGATCGACGTCGCCAAGAGCCAGGGTCAGGACCCTCTGGGCGAGAGCTTCGCCATCGGGGAAGAGGAGCTACAGCAGGCCCTCGATGACCAGGGCGTCGATATAGATCCGCTCGACGTGGTGCTCGTCCGCACCGGGGCGGCCGGCGTGTGGCTGGACGGCGACAACGTCGGGGCGAACGAGGAGGAGATGGCCAAGGCCGACAGCGCCGGTATCACGGTATCCGCGGCGAAGTGGCTCGTGGAAGAGAAAGGCGCCCTCGCCGTCGGCTGTGACACCTCCGCTATCGAGGTGCTCCCGCCAACCGAGCAGCTGGATGACGGCACGAGCTTTAACCCGGTTCACAACTACCTGCTGGTCCGCCAGGGCGTACACATCCTCGAGTACCAGAACCAGGAGGATCTCTCCAAAGACGAGGTCTACAAGTTCGCCTACATGCTCGGGATAAACAAGATCCAGGGCGCTTCGGCGGGCACCGTGCTCAGGCCCATCGGGATAGCTTAGGGAGCATACCCGCTACGCGGGTTTTGTGGGCGCGCTTGCCGCGGACGCCGGTAGACGGCGTCCGCGGAGCAGGCGCAGGAACTCCTGCAGGTCCTCCAGTACGGTCCCAGGCCGCTGGAAGGCCGCGAAGTGGCCGGCCTCCGGCATGTCGGTCCACCGGGCGAGGTTGTAGGCCCGCTCGACGAACGATCGTGGCGGGACGGGCACCAGAGGGTCTGCGCAGGCGACGATCCCGACCGGCGCCTTGACGCGCCGGCCGGGCTCCAGGGTCGGCGGGTCCAGGTACACGCCCGGGTAGGCCCAGAAGGAGGTATCGAACGAGTCGGTGACGAGGTAGATCATAACCGCCGTTAGCAGCCGGTCTATCCCGAAGATCTCGTCGGGCGGCCTCTCGCCGGACTCGTCGGTCCAGCGCTGGAATTTCTCCAGCAGCCATGCCGCCTGGCCGACCGGGCTGTCCATCATCGCGTACGCGAGCGTCTGCGACGAGGACGCCTGGATGTTGGCGTAGAGGCCATGCGCTGCTGCAGATAGCCCATCTCCCAGAGCAGGAACTCGCGCTCCTCGTCGGTATAGTCCTCCGGCGGGTTGGTCTCGAAGAAGCCGCCACCGGCCGGCCTCACGTTGGGCGCGTAGACGTGCACGCCTCTGATCGCATCCGGGCGGTCGACGGCCATCCACGCGGCGATCATTGCCCCCGAAGTCGCCGCCGCCAGCGACGTAGCCTTCGTAGCCCAGGACCGAGGTCATCAGCTCGTGTATCTGGGCCGCCTCGGTCCTGCGCCCCTGCGGCCCGTTGGGTGGCTTGCCCGACCAGGCGTAGCCGGCCACGGAGGGGACGACGACGTCCACGCCCTCCTCGGGGTCGCCGCCGAAGAGCTCGGGGTGGGCCAGTGGCTCAATCATCTCCCAGAAGTCGTAGGGGGAGCTCGGCCAGCCGTGGACCAACACCACCGCCCCGGGATCGGTGCCCGAACCCCTCTCGTGGACGAAGTGCGTCTCTAACCCGTCGGCGATCTCGGCCTTGAAGTGCGGGAAGCGGTTGAGCTCGCGTTCGGCTTCCCGCCAGTCGTAGGACGACAGCCAGTGCTCGGCCACCCGGCGCATGAACGGCACCGGCGGCCCGAATTGCCAGTCGCCCAGGTCGTCCAGCGTATCCCACGGGTACTCGGCCACCCGACGGCGGATCCGGTCCAGCTTCTCCTGCGGCACGTCGACCGTAAAGGGAACGGGTTGGCCCATCCCGGCCTCCTGCTCACTCCGATTAGCTCAAAAGATTAGCATGCATCATCGAGCGCGGTTTCTCTTCCACGTTCGCGCCAGGCAATGGCACGTTTTCGCCACGCTTCGGGTGCCGCCGCGTCGGCGGCGCCTACCCGGAATGGAGGTTACGGTAGCGGCCCGGGCTCACGCCCACCAGGCGCTTGAAGTGCGTGGAGAGGTGTTGCTGGTGGGCGAAGCCGCAAGCCTCAGCCACCTGCCACAGGGGCGTGTCGCTTCCGGACAGGAGGACCTTCGCCCTCTCCACGCGGCGCCGGATCACGTACCGATGCGGCGAGATGCCCGTGGACCGCTTGAAGAGCCGCAGGAAGTGGCGGGGAGAGATGTTGACGACCGCCGCGAGCTCCGAGAGGGACAGGTCCTCGGCGAGTCGGGCCTCCACATGATCCATGACGAGGCGCAGCGAACGAGGCGGGAGACCACGCCCCGGAGGGCGGTCCATGCGCCGCCTGGACCTCTCCCCGAGGGAGGAATGCTCCCTGAGGAGGTGCACCGAGAGGGCGGTCGCCAGAGACTGCGCGTAGAGTTCGCCCCCCAGGCCCTCCGTCTCCAACTCTGGCAAAAGCGAAAGGAGTATCCGCTCGACCGTGGCGTCGCGGGCCTCGAAACGGTCCAGGATCTCGACCCGGCCTAGGTCGATGCCCCCCTGTCCGGCCACCCCCTCGAAGAAACGCTCCCCGAGAAGCACGCTGACGTCCTCCGAGGCGTCGCGGATGGCCTGCTCCGTGGCCTTGCCGGCGGAGTAGACCTCCACGGTACCGGGCGGCTGGATGCCCTCCCATCGACCCTCACCCCGTCTGGTCGCCACACGCGTGGGGGCGCCGAGGTGCAGGTTCACCAGGTGCCCGGGGAGGTCGGGGAAGGCGGTCTCGCCGGGAAGGAAGCGGTGGTGTCCGACCTCTACGTCGCCGAACACCTTTAAACTCCTGGAGAACAGGCGCTCGTCTGGCACACCCTCGCGCATGCCGATTCGCGACGCCGAAGAAGGTTCGACCCGTCGATCCGCGCTATTACGCACGCTACCATCGCCGGTCATGGTGGCCTCATGCTAGCCCCTGATGGCCGTAGCCGCCAGCATCGCTTCCCGAGGTCCGCCCTCTGTCTCGAGTTATTGAAGGCATAACCTTTACGTGATACGTTCGTGGCCGTGAGCTTGAGCATGCAGGGGCTGCGGGTCTTTCTTTCGGTCTTGGATCGCGGGTCGTTGTCGGCTGCGGGGCGGGATCTTGGGATGACGCAGCCGGCGGTCTCCAACCACGTGCACGCGCTGGAGGAGAGGTTCGGGGTTGCGCTGATCGTCAGGGGCGGGCGGCTGCGGCCAACGCCGGCGGGCGAGTGCCTGGAGGGGCACGCGCGGGAAGTCCTGGCGGGGATCTCCGCGCTCGAGGCGGACATGGCGCGGCACTCTGCGCCGCGCGGTCGCCTCGCGGTCGGGTCTTCCACGACGCCCGGCGAGAGCGTCGTGCCGCACCTCGCCGCCCGGTTCTCCGCGCGGTACCCGGACGTGGACCTCGACGTGCGCATCGCCGACACCGACGAAACCCTCGCCGCCCTCGTCGGGCGCAGGGTCGAGGTCGCCGTCGTGGGAGAAGAGGTGGAAGATCCGCGCCTGGAGGGCAGGTTCGTGCAGAGGGACGATCTCGTGCCGGTCATCGCGGCGTCCGACCCGCTTGCGGAGTCTATGGCGGAGCCGCAGGACCTCGCCGGCCGCCCGTTCGTGATGCGCGAGGAAGGATCGGCGACGCGCCGGACCGCCGAGGAGGGGCTCGAGGCCGTCGGGGTGGTTCCGCAGGTGGCGATGGAGCTTGGGTCCAACAGGGCCGTCTTGGAGGCCGTGGCGGAGGGCGCGGGCGTCGGTATCGTTCCGGCGCGCACGCTCGGCACCGGAGGGTTCCCCGAGGAACGAGTAAGGAGGCTAGAGGTGCGCGGGCTGGAACTCTCCCGCCCGTTCGTGCTCGTCACCGAGCGGGGTCGGCCGCTCTCTCCGGCGGCCGAGGCCTTCGCGAAGATGCTATTAGAGGGGGATAACGGTTGACGCGAAACATCCTTAGCGCCTCTTTGGTCCTCTTGCTGATCCTGGTCCTCGGAGGCTGCGGTGGCGACGGGGGTGGTTCGTCTGGCGCGGACGAGCCGCTGAGGGTCGGGCTCGTCCCCAACGAGAATCCCGAGGAGGTCGAGGCCCAGTACCAGCCGCTCGAGGATTATCTGGGCGAGAAGCTGGACAGGCCCGTCGAGCTCTTCGTGCCGACGGACTACAGCGCCGTGGTCGAGGCCATGGTCTCGGGGGAACTGGACCTGGCCTATTTCGGCGGCCTGACATACGTGCAGGCGCGGGAGAGGGCCGACGTCCACCCTATAGTCACCGAGATAAACCCCCGTACGGGCACCACGAAGTACCACTCCCTCATCGTCGTCCCGGCGGACAGCCCCGTAAGGGAGGTCTCGGATCTCGCGGGCAAGGCCTTCGCGTTCGGGGATGTCTCCTCGACCTCGGGCTCGCTGTACCCCTCGATCATGCTCCGGGAGGCCGGCCTAGACTACCAGACCGACCTCGGAGAGAGGATCTACACCGGCGGCCACGACGCGACCGCTCAGGCGGTGGCGAACGGGCAGGTCGACGCCGGGGGCATCGAGGACCGCATCCTGTACTCACTCGAGGAAGAGGACTTCGTGGAGAAAGGAGCCGTTCGCGCCATCGAGAAATCCGAGCCCATCGAAGGCTACCCGTGGGTGGTCCGCGACTCGCTCTCTGGCGCCGACGAGAGGGCGCTCACCAATGCCTACCTGGACATGAGAGACCCGGAGTTGCTCGATCTCATGCGCGCCGAGGGGTACGAGCGGGTCGAGGCCGGCGACTACGACTACGTGGAAGAGCAGGCCCGAAAGCTTGACCTCCTCACCGACCCGGGACAGTAGCGGACCGTTGGGTCCGGCAGCCCTCCGCGTCGAGGGTGTCGGCGTCTCCTTCGGCGGCATCCCCGCGCTCCGCGACGTCACGCTCGGGATCTCGACGGGCGAGCGGGTGGCGATCGTCGGGGCGTCGGGGGCTGGCAAATCCACGCTGTTCCGGGCGCTGACCCGGAGCGTGGCGCTGGAGGAAGGTCGGATCCTCGTCGGCGATCGGGACCTCTACGCGCTCTCGAGGTTGGAGCTAAAGCAATCGCGGCGCCGGATCGGGACGATCCACCAGGCGTACAACCTGGTGCCGCAGCTCTCGGCCGGCATCAATGCGGCCCTGGGAGAGGTTGGCGGCATGGGGAGTTTCGGGGCGTTGAGGACCTTTCTCGCAGGGCCGGATAGGGCGCTCACCGGCCGCGTCGAGGCGGGGCTCGAAAGGGTCGGTCTCGGCGACAAGGCGCGCGCCAGGACGGCGGACCTCTCCGGCGGCCAGCAGCAAAGGGTGGCGGTGGCGCGGCTGCTGGTGCAGCGGCCGGCCCTCGTCCTGGCCGACGAGCCCTTCGCGGCCGTCGACCCCGCGACCACCGAGAACGTGCTGGGGGCACTTCTGGACCTCAACCGCGAGGGCGCGACGCTCCTGGTGAACCTCCACGACGTGAGCCTGGCGCGTCGCTTTCCGCGCGTCGTCGCGCTGCGGGAGGGTGCGGTGGCCTTCGACGGTCCGCCAGAACAGCTTTCCGAAGAGAGGCTCGCCGACATCTACGCCGGGGACGAGCCACGCCCCGGAGGGCCCCAGGAGCCCGGAACCGGCGGTAAGCAGGGCGGGTACCCCATATCCGTCGCGGAGGGCAGGGATGGCGTCTCCGCGCACTGAGGCCAGGATCGGGGGCGCCGTCCCGCGCTTCTCGTGGGGCACGAGCCTCGCCGTGCTCGTCTTCGTGGGCCTCACCGGATGGAGCGCCTACGGGGTAGGCTTCGACCTCGTCGAGCTGTTGAGGGGGACCGGGCCCATAGAGCGGTTCGTCTCCGAGATGTTCCCGCCGGACCTCTCCGCGGCCACGCTACGCGCGACCTTCATCGGACTTCTGGAAACCTTCCAGATGTCCCTGATCGGGGCCCTGCTAGGCGCCCTGATCGCCCTTCCTCTCGGCGCCCTGGCCACACGGGAGGAATCAGCCTCCGGCGCCTCGCGTGGCGAGAGGCTTGCCAGGTCCTTCCCCTACCACCTCTCGCGCTTCGTCCTCAACGTCTTCCGCTCCGTCCCCGACATCCTCTGGGCGCTGGTCTTTGTCGTGGCCCTGGGCCTCGGGCCCTTCCCCGGCACGCTCGCGCTCGCGGTCCACTCGGCAGGCGTGCTAGGCAAACTCTACAGCGAGACGCTCGAGGCCGTACCCGGACGTCCTGTCGAGGCGCTCCGGTCGGCGGGGGCCGGTAGCCTCCAGGCCCTCCTCTTCGGGCGGCTGCCGCAGGCCGCCGAAGGGTTCGCCTCGCTCACCCTCTACCAGTGGGAGTGCAACATGCGCTCGGCGACCATCCTCGGCTTCGTCGGAGCCGGGGGCATAGGGCAGGAGATCCTCATCTCCATGAACCTCTTCGATTACCCGAAGGTCGCCACCCTTGTCGCCGCCACCGTCCTCGTCGTTCTCGCCGTGGACCGCTTCTCCGCGGCCGTCCGCCGGCGGCTAAGCTACTGAGGTCGCGGTCCTCGTCGGGTCCGTCCTCGGCCGGGCTCTTGCTCAGAAACGTCGCCTTCCGGCCCCCGAACCTAGGGTAGCCCGCGCTGCACAAACCGGGGTGGGAGGGCCCCTCGACGCCGGTACAATCCCTTCCGTCTCACGTTTCCCGGGCAGGAAGGAGCGCTGGTGCGAGAAGAGGTGGTCCCCATACTGAGGGTCGGTGACGCCGCAGGGGCCGCGGCGTGGTACGCGCGGCTGGGCTTCGCCAGAGAGTGGGAGCACCGCTTCGAGCCGCACCTGCCGGCGTTCGTCTCGGTGGCGCGCGGTCCGGTGCGCCTGTTCCTCTCCGAACACGAGGGCGACGCCCGCCCGGACACGCTCGAGTACCTGCGCCTCTCCGACGTGGACGCCGCGGCGGCCGAGTTCGGCGCGGAGGTGGAGGACGCTCCGTGGGCGCGGGAGATCGAGCTCAGGGACTCCGACGGCAACAGGCTGCGGGTCGCGACGCCCAAGGATTAGGCGCCGAGCGGGTCCTCCGCGCTTTCGGGAAGCTCAACGCGCCGCCGGATCAACCGCCTACATCGGTTCTACCACGGGTCGCAGATATCGTGGCGAGGTTTCCTAGCTCAACACCCACGTATCCTTCATCTTGCCGCCGCTGGAGACGTTGACGAGCTTGCTGCCGGGGGCGGCCAGCCTCGTCATCGCGCCGGGGACCACCCAGACGGTCTCCTCGTCGGGGGCGAGGGCGTGGATGCGGTAGTCGGCGTAGGAGTCGCGCATGGAGAAGCCTTCTTCGTCCGTCTCGCAGAGGACATGGGTCGAGAACTCCAGGGTGGCCTGGGCGATGTACTCGACGGGGTTCTCCTCGACCTGCTCGCGGAACTCCTGAACGACCTCCTCCGATTCCTGCGGGGCGATCAGGACGCTCTTGCCGCCCCAGCCGCTGCGGCTCTTCACCACGAGCTCCGAGAAGTGGTCCATGACGTAGGCGTGGTCCTCCTCGACGGCCAGGGAGTAGGTGTCTAGGTTGTCGAGGACGGGCTCCTCGGAGAGGTAGGTCCGGATCATCTCCGGGATGAACGGGTAGACGCCCTTGTCATCGGCGATGCCGAGGTTCGGGGCGAAGATGGCCTCCACCAGGCCCCTGGCCTGGCTCTCGATCAGGCCGGGCAGGTCGTCGTAGATCCTGCCGTCCTCGATGCGCTCGTAGATGATGTCTATCCTGCGTCCGCTCTCTTTGTGGACGAGGGAGCCGTCGCTCTCCAGCCCGACCTCGTGGCGCTCGGCGAGGATGGCGTCTAACTCTTGGGCGAAGTAGTTGTGGTCCAGGTAGTACAGGTCGTCCGCACCGGTGGAGAGGACGGCGAGGGTGGGATCGGGTTTCGGGGACGCCGCCCGCACGACCTCCCCGAAGCGTTGCATGAGCCCGTCCAGCGGGCGAACTCCTAGCTCCGCGTAGGAGTCCGGCAGGACCTCGGCGGTCCGCTCCCGCAACAGGGACATCGGCTCGATACCGACGGGCATCTTGGCGTTGTCCTCTATGACGAGGTACTTCCAGGCGCCGTCCTCCTCGACGGCCACGATGTCGAGGCCCATCTGGCGGTTGGGAACGGCCCCGAAGCGCGTGGGGATGGACGCGTCGTAGAGGGCGCTGCTCCGCAGGACCTCCTCGGGAACGACCTCGTCCTTGCCCGCCTCCAGGCGTCGAAGCCACTCGTTGATGGCCAGCATCCGCTGCACGAGCCCGCGCTCGAGCACCCCCCAGTCCGCGGCGGAGACGAGGCGGGGTACGTAGTCTGTGGGGTGGATCCCATCGTCCTCCATGCCGTGCTTGCGCTGCTCTTCCAGCAGCCGCCCGTGCGCCCGACGCACCCTCCGGTCCCACCCCCGCGGACCCATCCCCTCCATCTCGTCCAGCACCGGACGGTAGAGATCCAGGGTAGTCCCATCGGGCGCGAAGACCTCGTTGGGGCCAGACAGTTCTCTGTGGAAGCTTATGGTGCTGTCGTGCATTCGCGCTCCAGTAAGTGGTTGGGTGACGACGAGTAGTGTAGCTTCTCATCGCCCTTCGGCGTTTCTCGAGTTGGATTGGGCCTTTCTCGGATGACCCCTGAAGGCCGGATCGCCTCGCGGCGGGTTAGGAGGTTGGCGGGGCAGGGCCCGCGAGCATAAGCAAGAGTTCGCGCAGGTCGCCGTTCATACGCTCGCGGTTCTCCTCGCCGAGCGCTTCCAGGAGCGCCTCTTCGGTCTTCGACATGACGCCGAAGACCTTCGTAGCACGCTCGAGACCGGCAGGTCAGGGAGTAGCGAGATAGTGAGGTAGTTGTTCTTCTACCTAACTACCTCACTAAGCGAGTCGAAGGCAAGCGCCTGACTACCTAACTGTGGAGCATAGCGACCCTACCCAAGTATTCCGCCCAGGGCGCAGGGCAGGCCGAGCATGAAGGAGATCGAGAAGGTGATGGCGAAAAAGACGTTCTCCTCGGAGACGTAGGAGTAGACGCGACGGTAGTGGGCCATCAGGAGCGCCGAGGGTACGGCCACGCCGGCCATCAGGACGGCGGTGACGCGCAGGGTGTTCAGGGAACCCAGGCTAGCGAACACGTTGTCCGAGTTGAGCAGCAGTAGCCCGAACCAATCGGCCGCGAGAAAGGTGGAGATACCGAAGTAGACCAGGAGCCCGTAGAGCACCGGCCGCGGGAAGAGGGGACCCCGGATCGGGGCGTCGAGTTCTTCGTCGTAGTCGTCGAGCAGCCCCTTCTCGGACCGGCGAGAGAGCCTCGTTGAACTTCCTGCAGGTTCCACGGTCCGCACATGGTAGCGTACACCCCAAGGACGCGCCCACGAGAAGGTGATCATGCACGAGAAAAAGCACCTGATAAAGGCGGATGAGATCGCCGAACAGGCCGTTACCGCTTCTCATCCGTGGAACCCTAACTCCCTGTTCTCCGGCACCCGCCTGGCCGTCCTGTGCGGCCTCACCCGCGTGGGCGTCAGCCTTATGAAGGTGCCGGCCGGCAAGGAGTCATTCATCTACCACTCCCAAGAGCGGGAGGAGGAGTGGATCTACGTCATTTCCGGTCGCGGAATCGCGGAGATCGAAGACGAGGAGTTCGAGGTGGGCCCTGGGGATTTCATGGGCTTCCCCACCGGCGTGGCCCACCACCTGCGCAACCCTTACGAGGAGGAATTGGTCTACCTCGTCGGCGGAGAGAACGTGGACATCGAGGTGGCGAACTTTCCGCGGCTGGGCAGGCGGATCATACGCAAGGGACAGGACGTTCAGGTCTACCGGACCTCGGACGCCACGGAATTCGGGCCTCTGACGGCTTCTGACGAGGGCTGACCGGCCGGGGGCTGGCGGAACGTCCTGTTGGGCGGCACGCTCACATCGGGTTCCTCGACACCACCCGAAACACGGGGAACCGGGCGGACACGCGCTCGAAATCGACCAGCGGTGCATCCTCGTCTATCGGCAGGTGCGGCCTGGCGTTGGGCGCCCGCTTCAAGTACGCCCTGAGCACGGGCGCCCGACGATCCGGGGCGACCTCTTCCAAGCGCGCCTCTTCGCGACGACCATGCCTCAAGACGACGTTGCCCCCGGCTGCCTTCACGTTCCGCACCCAGCTCACTCCCTCTCCGAGCATGGACACGAGGTAGCGTTCGCCATTCATTGCAACCATGACGAGCGGCAGGCTGATGGTCCGACCGGAGCGCCGGCCCTTCACCTCGAGGGTTACCAGGTAATCCGGGGTGACGCCACGCGCGCTGATCGCGGCCATGCACCGGTCGACGACGCGGGCCACCGGATTGGGACGGCCACCACGGTACAACCAACGCTGCAAACTCATAGCTGCCCCCGAGCGTGACCCGTCTTCCACGAACACGTCGACACCCATCGTACCCGTTCCGCCGCTCCCGGGCTTCGACCCCCCGTCCGACTACGAGCGCAGGAAGCCGCCTTCGGAGTGGAGGATCTGGCCTGTGATCCAACGCCCCTCATCGCCCACCAGGAAGGCAACGAGCCTGGAGACGTCCTCGGGCGTCCCGACCCTGCCGAACGGGATCTTGGCGGCGAGGTCCTGCTCCAGCTCGTCCGTCATCCAGCCGGTCTGGGTCGGGCCGGGATCCACGGCGTTGACGGTTATGCCCTTGTGCCCCACCTCCGCCGCGAGCGTGACGGTATAGGCCTCGATGGCCCCCTTGCTGGCGGCGTAGGCGAGCTCCCCGATCATGGGCCCGAGCGACTGCCCAGAGGTGAAGTTGACGATCCTGCCGTCGGTCCCGCCGGGGTAGCGCCGCGCGAACAGCGCGCTCAGGAGGGCCGTTGCCCGCAGGTTGACCGCGTAGTGGGCGTCGAGGGTCGCCGCGTCGAGGTTCTCGTAGCCATCGCGTGTGGAGTGCGCGGCGTTGTTGACGAGGATTGAGGGCAACCCGAACTTCCTTTCGACCGCGGCCAGCAACGCCTCCGGGGCTTCGGGCAGGGAGAGGTCGAGCTCCATCGCCTCCGCGCGGACGCCCGCGTCTCGCAGCTCCGCGAGCAACGCCTGCGGCCCGCCGTTGCCGGCGTAGCCCATCTCGACGTCGTAGGCGTCCCAGTGGGTGAAGAAAACGTCAGCGCCCCGCCGGGCGAGCTGCCGGCAGACGGCGGCCCCTATCCCCTGCCCGCGGCTCGCGCCGGTCACCACCGCCACGCGACCGAGCAGGTCCCCGGGGCCTCCGGCGGTTTCCTCGGGGGAGGGCCTTATCGGGTCGTCAGGCGCGGTGAATGGATGCTCGTTCATAGGCTACTCCCGGGTACGGCGCCCACACGGGGCGGCTATCGGAATAAAGGTTCTCTGCCCGCGCGGGCGCGGGCACAACGGGGAGGGTTACGCACGCTCACAGCAGCTCTCCCCACGCCACCATCTGCACCTTCCCGCCGACGCGGACCTCCGTCTCTTCCCCCTTTCTCTGTGCGCGCAGGTACAGCAGCGAGGGGCGGCCGATCTCGTGCCCTTGCTCGACCCGAACGTCAACGGGACCGTCGCCGAGATAGCTATGTTCGACCAGGTAGGCCGCGAGGCAGCCGGCCGCGCTTCCGGTTGCCGGATCCTCGGGCCCTCCCAGATCGTCGGCGAACATGCGGGCGGAGAGGTGCCCCGCGTCGCTATCGTGCGCCTCGGGGCAGAACGCGTACACGTTCTCCCGAGCGTCCGTCAGCTCCCGGTAGCGGGCCTGGTCGAACCGGCACCGCCGCAGGGCTTCGAGGTCCTCGAGCGGGACGACGATCGCGGGCAGCCCCGTGGAGACCTTCTGAGCCGGGTATCGGGCGTCGAGGTCCCCTTCGGTGAGGCCGAGGACGGGCGCCACGCGGGCGGGCTCCAGCCTCTCGCCGAAGGTCGGGGGGAGTTGCCTCATCCACGACACCTCTCCGAACTCTACAGGGACGCGTCCGGCCTCCAGGTTCAGAACCAGTCGACGGACGGGCTCGCGCAGGATCTCCTCCCTTATCACGAACGCCGTCCCCAGCGTCGGGTGCCCGGCGAATGGCACCTCCCGCGTCGGCGTGAAGATGCGGACGTCGTAGCCGTCGGAATCTTCCTCCGAGAGGACGAAGGCGGTCTCCGAATAGTTCATCTCGGAGGCTATGTCCTGTAGAGCCTCCGTAGGTAGTCCCCAGGCCCCTCGCACGACCGCCAGCTGGTTCCCGGCGTACTTCTGCTCGGCGAAGACGTCGACGATGTAGAAGATCACGGCGTATCCCCTAACCGTAGTCCGGGTCGTTGCGGGCGAGCCGCATTACCCCGACGAACATCTTGAAGGCCGTCTCATAATCGTCGTGCGTCCAGGAGACCCGGCGGTCGTCTGTCAACTCGAGGCCGGGAAAGTAGAGCACGCTGGCGGCCGCGCTGGCGGTGGCGAACTCGACGGTGAAGGTGTAAGGGGGCTCCGGGGCGTAGGGGCCGAGTTCCTCCATCCCCGAAACCGCGTCGCGGGCGGCCTCGCGGATGAGCCTGCGCGAGGCGTCGGGGGAAAGGCACCGTGCCGTGTACCGGTCAACGGCGGTCTTGACGCGAGCGGTCCGCACGCCCGTGTAGAAGGATCTCGCCTCTTCGCAGGCCAGGTCGTCGCCGGTGACGAGGCCGACGGGGATGCCCCGCGTGCCGGCGAGGGCTGCGTTCATCCTGGCCTCGCTGCAGGGTTCGCCGTTCAGGTCGACATGCGTCACGACCGTGGGGCTGTTGAAGGTATGGCTAAGGACGCCCCCGATACCGGCCCTGGCGTGGTAGCCGACAAAGAAAACGACGTCCGCCCCTTCGAAGCCCTGCATCATGGATAGAGGTTTGCGCTGGCCGACGATGGTCTCGGCCAGCCCGTCGAGATGCTCCAGGAGGAGGTTCCGCATCCCGTCGTGGGCCTCGTTGACCAGGAACTCCGTCGCGCCGGCCTCGGCGGCGCCGGTGATCGCCGCGTTCACGTCGTCGGTCAGGAACCCGCGAAAGCGTTCGTACTGGGCTCGGCCCGGTATCACATCCTCCGGGTGCGTCACCCCCGTCGCCCCCTCCATGTCGGCCGAGATGTAGACCCTCACGTCCCCTCCTAGCTCTACCCGTGTGATCCAGATCAAACGAGTGTACAATTTCGTCATGACCGTGTTTCGCTACGGGCGGGAACACTTCGAGGAGGGAGAGTACGCGCGGCGCGTGGACGCGGCGCCGGGCGACAATCTCGACCCCGTGGTACGCATCGTCGAAGACCTCGGGACGGTCGAGATCCCCTGCGGCAAGGTGGACTGCCGCAGCAACTGCCTGGAGTACCTGGTCAACTCCGCCCGCAAGCCCGAAAGCTACCCGGTCGCGGACTGCAAGCTCTCACCGCTAGTAAGCATTTTGTAGCACACTACGACCTTCGGCCTTAGCTTTCAGCCCGGCGATTCGCGCCTCTCAGCACGCCGCCTCGCGGCGTCTTTCAGCCAACCGCCGGGGCGCGCGGTGCGTGACGTCCCCGCATTCGGCGGAACGACTCGTCGGGCGCGGCGGGGGAGAGACGAGCGGGAAGAGCTAAGAGCGAGGCCGGCGCAGCCGGACGAAGCGTGCTGAGAGCCGACGACCGGAGGGAGGAAGGCGGGCTGAAAGCTGGCGCGGCCAGCGTGCCCGAGGCCGGCCTAGCCGGCCTCGAATTCGTCGTAGGATTTCTGGACGGGCGGGCGTTCCGAGCCGTAGATGCGGGTCAGAAAGCCGCCCCCGATGGGGGAGAGCAGGAGGCCGGCCAGTCCGGCGGGCAGGATGTCGCGGGCGATCGTCCAGGCGACGAGGAGCGCGATGCCGGGGGCCGAGTGGATGGAGGCCTGTATGAGCTTCAGGGGGTCGAGGACACCGCCCGTCGGTAGGATGCCCGTGGCGTAGGCCAGCAGGGTGAGGACGCCCGAGATGACGCCCATCACCAGCGCCAGCCCGAGGCTCAGGGTGAGCCGCGAGGCGGAGGGAGCATCCGGGTCGCGCCCCCGGCGCACCAGCAAGAGGGCGCCAAAGAGCGGTCCGGCTATAAGACCGGCCAGGAGGCCTGCGGCCATGTAGACGAGGGCGAGCGTCGTCAGGTTACCCTCGCTGCTCTGCCCGCCGCCCTGAAGGAGCAAGAGCGCGAACGGCTCCGGGAAGAGCGACTTCACGACCATGAACCCGAGGCCATATAGGGCACCGATGCCCAGTAGACGCAAAAAGATCAAGAACTTTCACCTCCGACGGCGCGGTTGACGAGCGTCCCGAAGGCCGGCCCGAGCAAGGCCCCGCCTGCTAAAGCGTAGAGAAATACCGAGAGCGAAACGAAAAAGCTGCCAAGGAACACCCGTGGGCTCATAAGCTCCGAGAGCTCGACCGGGTGCCACAGCGTGAATCCGGAGAGCGTTACGGACATGAGGGCCCAGATCATGAACGCCGCGAACGCCCCGCCGAACAGACCCTGGAAGAGCCCGGTCCCGAGCCCGGCCAGGATCCAGGAGCGGGCGCCATCCCCGCGGCCCGCGCGGTGCGTCGCCCAGCGGCCGGCGATCAGGGTCCCCGCGCCCCCGCTCAACACCGCGCACACCAGCCCGGCGATGAGGAATCCGGAGAGGCGATAAGGCCGCGCCATCACGACCACCGGCAGCGCGGCGAGAAGGAGTCCCCATAGGACGCCCAGGCCGAGGAGCCGGTTGCGGACGGCGACGCTCATCACGTACAGAATCTACCCTGAAGCGACCGATTCGTCAGCAAGAGTATTCACGAGCGGATCATTACTAGCAAGACCACCGGGCAAGCCAGGTCTGCAATGGCGCACCGTACGGCTACAGCGAGCCGGGCGAAACCTGCGAAAGCCCCGGGGACTTGAGGACAAATAGCGCGCCACGGCCGATGGCGAAGACCGAAAGAGTTGCGACGGGAGCACGGGCCGTGTCACGCCTGGCTTGTGTGCTGCGTCAACTTGGTAAGCGCGTCGATCCGACCGCCGCGAGCCTCCCATCCGGGAGGGAAAGGAGCGCCAGGAGGTGGAAACGACAAACGCACGACCCGATGTCGCCGTGGTCGGTGGCGGCATGAGGCTTCCGAACGCGGCACACGAGGCTCGCCCCTGGCGTATCCGCGAGATCGTGCCGGACTTCATCGTGGAGGATGTCTGGGCCCTTCCCGTGCACGGCGGCGCGGAGGACTTCCAAACGCTGCTCGAGGTCATGGTTTCCCTCGATCCGGCCAAAGCGGGGTCCCTCCCGACTCGCGTCCTGTGGCGTGTCCGCGATCGCCTCGGCAGCTGGTTCGGCCTCGGCAGGATTTCGGCCCCGATCGACCGCGGTCGGGATGATGCCGCAGGCAAACTGCCGATTCCGGGTACGAACGAAGTCTCACTGTCCGAGCGACTGCCAGACGATCTGCGCGACACGGCGGCGGATCCGGATTTCGACTCCGTGCCTTTCGTGCCCCTCTATCGCACCGACGTCGAATTCGCCGCGGAGATGTCGAACCGGACCGTGCACGCCGTGATGCACCTGGCCTGGGTCGATCGGGCGAAGGCCGCTACCAAGGACAGATGGCCGTCTACGTCAAGCCACGCGGTCCGCTCGGGAAGGGCTACATGGCGCTCATCAAGCCGTTCCGGTACTGGGTCGTTTACCCGGCGCTCATGCGACAGATCGAACGGGCGTGGAATAGACGCGTTCCTCGGTAGACCCTGTTTCACCGTCACTCTGGACGCACATCGGAGCCGGGAAGCGTGCGGCAGCGTCCCGTTCTCCCACCTTTGTTCGGCCCATGGGCCGCGCGCTTTGCGTCCGGGCTTTCTTCTACCAAGCCTCGCTGCAGCCGTGCGTTGCGCCATTGCAGACCTGGCTTGCACCGGGATCCTCCTATCGCCGTTCCGCCGGTACAATCGGGGCGTTCGTTGCAAAGGAGCGTCTTGTGCCGGATCTGAAGCTGGACCATTGCGTGATCACCGTCTCCGATTGGGAACGTTCGAACGCCTTCTACCGGGACGTGCTGGGGGCAGAGCTGGTGCCGAAGGGCTCGGGGTGGATGTATCGTTTCGGCGACGTCCAGCTCAACCTGCACGGCCCAGGCGGCGAGTACGACCCGAACGCGGCGATCCCGGTGCCGGCCGGCGGGAGCGACCTCTGCTTCGAGCGGCCGGGCCCGATCCGGGAGGCCGTGGAGCACCTGGACGCGCGCGGCGTCGGGGTCGAGTTAGGACCCGTCGAGCGCTTCGGGGGCCACGGCGCCGGCATGAGCGTGTACTTCCGCGACCCGGACGGCTCGCTCCTGGAGTTCATCTCCTACCGGGAGGCGTAACGTCTTGGGCACCCGCAACACCGGAGGCGAGGGACGCCGCTTCAAGCCCGAAGAGGCCAAGCGCGTGCTCGAGCGACTGGCGCGGGCGGCGGGCTTCGACCTCGTGGGCGTCGCGCGGGCCGAGCCCCTGGAGGCGGGCGGCGAGCGCCTGCGAGCGTGGCAGGAGGCCGGCATGGCCGCGGACATGGGCTACATGCATCGCCCGGTCGAGCTGCTCTCCAACCCGAAAAAGCTGCAGAAGAGCGCGCGTAGCGTCGTCTCCCTGGGCGTCTCGTACTACCCTGGTGACCACCCCGTCGATACGGAGGGCGGTGGCAGGGTAGCCCGCTACGCCTGGGGCAGGGACTACCACGAGGTCATAAAGGGGCGTCTGTTCCGGCTGCGGGAGGAGCTCGAGGAGGAGCTGGGGGTCAGGATCAAGGCCCGCGGCTTCACGGACGCCGTGCCGCTGCTCGAACGCTCGGCGGCCCAGCACGCGGGTCTCGGGTTCTTCGGACGCAACTCTTGCCTGATAAACGGCGACATCGGCTCCTACTTCTTTATCGCGGATCTCATCGTGGACCTCGAGCTCCCGCCCGACCCACCGGGCGCGGGGACTTGCGGGCGCTGCACGCGTTGCATGGACCGCTGCCCGACAGGCGCCATAAAGGCTCCGGGCGTGGTCGACGCGCGGCTGTGCATCTCGTACCTGACCATAGAGAACCGCGGCGAGATCCCGCGCGATCTCAGGCCGCTGGTCGGCGACTGGGCCTTCGGTTGCGACGTCTGCCAGGAGGTCTGCCCGTACAACAAGACGAAGGCGACGAGGAGCCGCTGGCCGGAGTTCTCGCCGGAGGCGGGGACCGGCCCTTACCTGGATCTGGACGAGGTGCTCGGCATCAGGACCGAAGAGGGGTACGAGAGACGCTTCGCTGGCACACCGTTGACCCGACCCGGCCGGGCAGGCCTGCTGCGCAACTGCTGCGTGGTCGCCGGCAACCTCGGGCTCGAGGCGCTGGTCCCGTCGCTCGTCGGGTGCCTGCGCGAGGATCCTTCGCCCCTGGTGCGCCTGCACGCAGCGTGGGCGCTCGGAGAGATAGGCGGCGAGATGGCAACGGCGGCGCTGCAGGAGGCCGCGTCGTCGGAGCTGGATCGGCCGTGTCTGGAAGAGATCTCGCTCGCGCTGGAACACGGGGTCTCGGACAGGACCGCGGAAGGCCCCGTGGGTTAGAATAGACAAACGATGGCGGACCAGGTCAACTACTACGAGGTGCTCGGGGTTTCGCGCGAGGCCTCCCAGGAAGAGATCCGGAACGCCTACCGCAGCCTTGCCAAGGAACGCCACCCCGACCGCCCTGGCGGAGACCAGGAGGAGTTCGCCCGCCTGCAAGAGGCGCACGCCGTCTTGGCCGATCCCAACCGCCGCCGCCAGCACGACGAGGCTCTGGACCTCGCCCACGCGGCGAGCCAGCTCTCTGACCTGAACCTGGACTTCGGCTCCATGGAGGACGAGCTCTCCGCCAAGCGCCGGGAGCGGACCTCGGGCGAGGGCGGCTCCAGCGGCCCGTCGCTGGGCGAACGCCTCCGCGGCCGCTTCGGGGGGCGGGCCGACGACGACGGACGCGATTCCGGGCGGGGTTCCGGCCGGGACGCCGGACGCCGGGTCAGGGGACGCTACGAGGTGCGCGAGGCCCGCTGGTACGAGCCGCACCACCTCGACCCGGAGCCGGTCACCTGGAAGTCCGGCGCCATCAGCTTCGTCGCGGCCTTTCTCGCGTTTATCGCCGTCGGTCAGGTAGGATTCTGGGCAACGGACCCGGCAGGTGCCGGCATCTTCGGCTGGATCGGCGTCCTGGGCCCGTTCATGCCCCTGCTGTATACCCTCACCGGGCTCCTCGTCGCCTACTTCACCTACCGGTCCGCCGGGTGGGCGGCGCTGGCCCTGGTCTTTGTGGCGGCGCTCGTCGTCGGCGGCCAGGGCGTGGAGGGCCTGCTCCAGTTCGTCACCGTCGGCATGGTCCTGTTGCTCGTCGTGATCTGGCTCGGCAACCGCCGCGAGCAGGCCGCCCGCCGCTGACATCTCACGAGGAGATAGAAGGCTTTCTCTCCCAGTTCGAGGAACGCCTCGCCCCGGTGGAAAGGGCCGCGGAAGTGGCGTGGTGGAGGCTGGCGACCGAGGGTTCCCCCGAAGCCCAGGAAGAGTTCGTGCTTGCCGGCAAGGCTTACAATAACGTCTTCGCCGACGAGTCCGAGCAGCGGAGGGTAGAAGGCTGGTACAGAGACCGGGGCTCGCTCGAGAGCTCTGTCCTCCGCCGCCAGGTGGAGGTCCTGCGCGCCATGTTCGCGGAGCGCAGGGGCGACGGGAAGGTGCTTGCCCGCATAGACGAGCTCGAGGCCGAGGCCAACGCCGCCTACGGCAATTACCGGGCCCCGGTGCGGGGCCGGGGGCTCCAAGACAGCGAGGTGCGGGAGATCCTGCGCTCCTCGGACGACGTGGGGCTGCGCCGGGAGACATGGGAGGCCTCGAAGGCCGTCGGGCGCGAGGTCGAGGGGATCGTTCGGGAGCTCGCCCGCCTGCGCAACCGCCTCGCCCGCGAACAGGGCTACGAGAACCATTACGAAAGAGCCCTCGATCTCCAGGACATAGAAGCCGGGGAGCTCTCGCTGCTCATGGACGAACTAGAGACCGTGACCGCGGCCCCCTTCGCGGGCATCAAGGCTGGCGTGGACCGGGAGGTCGAGGAGAAGTTCGGGGTAGAGGCCGTCATGCCCTGGCACCTCACGGGCCCGTTCTTCCAGCGGGCCTCGGACGTGGCGGGCATCGACCTTGACCGTTTCTTCGAAGACCGGGATATCGAGGACCTCGTCCGCGAGACCTTCGACGCGCTG
Source organism: uncultured Rubrobacteraceae bacterium (assembly GCA_963769655.1). Classification (GTDB taxonomy): domain Bacteria; phylum Actinomycetota; class Rubrobacteria; order Rubrobacterales; family Rubrobacteraceae; genus CAVYMT01. The sequence goes on from CAVYMT010000013.1 coordinate 412,380, forward strand.
GGTCTCGATGTTCGGAGCGTGATAGCAAGAAGCGACCTCTACGAACGAGAGGGCAAGAGCCAGCACGCGTTCTGCCTCCGCGTCGGACGGCAGTACCCCTACGATGTCAGGGTGCTCGCCAACGTTCAGCCGAACGCCATGTGGGCCGACGCGATGCTCCACGAGTTCGGCCACGCCGTATACGACGCCAACGTCAACCCCGGCCTGCCCTACCTCCTGCGCGGTATCTCCCACTTCTGCACCACCGAGGCCATCGCGCTGATGATGGGCTCGTTGATCGAGGATTCCGGCTGGCTCCGCTCCGTGGCGGGGATACCCTCCGAGGAGCTGGATCCCGACGGTCTCGCCAACCTCCGCCAGGCCAGCAAGCTGATCCTGACCCGTTCGATCCTGGTGATGTACCACTTCGAGCAGGCCCTCTACGAAGACCCGGAGAGGGAGGATCTCAACTCCGTCTGGTGGGACCTCGTCGAACGTCTGATGCTCGTCGATCGCCCTCCCGACCGGGACGAGCCCGACTGGGCAGCCATCGTCCACGTCGCGGCAGCTCCCGTCTACTACCACAACTACATGCTCGGGGAACTCATCGCCGCCCAACTGAGGGCCTACCTGGAGACGAACATCACCCACGGCCCGTTCTACGAGAACGAGGTGGCCGGAGGCTATCTCGCGCAGTCGATCTTCAACCCCGGCGCCCGCCAGAACTGGCGCGACACCGTGATCGACGCCACCGGAGAACCGCTAGATCTCGCTCCCTTCGTTCGCTCGATCAGCTAGTCAGCGAGGCTCCCTGCGGGAGCCAGCTATCAGCCCGCTCCAGCCTTCGGCTTCCGCTCTCAGCCCGCGTCGGGCCTTGTCAGGCCCACGCTTTCAGCTGTCAGCTTCTTGTTGTCTGATGCCACCCTGCTGCGCCTAACGAATCGCCCCATCGAAGGCACCATTCCGCTTGGACTTCCGAGAAACGCGGGACGGCCACGAACCTCACGTCCCCAGCGGTTGGCTGAAAGCCGCCGTGAGGCGGCGTGCTGAAAGCGAAGGCCGGTGAAGCCGGTCGAAGCGTGCTGATAGCGGAGGCCTAAAAGGGCGCAGCGGGCTGACTAGCTTCCAAACACTGGAACTTTGACGCCGCTGAAACGGCCGTCGCGGGCGCTCCGGGCGCCGACGCGCAGGGTCCCCTTGCCGGAGAAGGGTGACGGTTCGAGGGTGGCTTCGAAGTATCCCCAGGTCTCGGTCCAGTCGTTGGCCCGGACGGAGGTGCGGAGCAGGGTTTCACCGTCGGGACCGGTCAGGGAGACGGTGTTGACCCCCTCGGGGTTGCGCGAGTAGCCGCTGATGGTGAGGGGGCCGGAGATCCTGGCCCCGGCGCGAGGCTCGATGAGCACGGTGTTGCCGCCGATGGTGGGCGGTGGCCTCTCCCTGGTGCTGCCGTTCGGCCTGAAGTCCAAGACCAGCCGGGACGGGTCCGAGAGTCCCATCACCCGGTAGTCGAAGCCTCTGCGCGCGAACACGTCGACGAAGACCCCTCCATCGGCCGCGCGGGCGACGTAGAAGCCCCGCAAGAGATCGCTTTGCAGTCCCCCATCGGAGACGCCCGTCATGCTCACCGAAGGGAGCGTGACCCTCAAGTGGCCGCCACCGGGATGGCTCGCGAGTGTCCACACGGGTACCGATGCCGCCGGAGTCCGGCCGGTGCCGAGGTCCAGAACCACCCTCTCGTATCCTGCGTGTCTCCCGTACCGGACGCCGAGCAGCATGTCCGCGCCGTAGCCCACGCCGCCGCTCGCCTCGGGGTCTGACGAGAAGGGATGTCCCACGCCGGCGGCCCGCTCACCGGCAGCCTCCGCCGACGGGGCCGCCCCGACCGTTGTCTCCACACCCCCGCCGGATGCCACCATCTGAGCGGTTCCTTCGCGGGGGTTCGCGGTCGCGGCGGGTGTGTCGAGGGCGGAGCCAGATTCCCGGCCGGAGCAGGCCGCGGCGACGCCCGCCAGAAGTAGGATCGTCAGGGTGATGGCGGGTATTCGCGCGGCACGGGTGCTGGGTCCACGGATCACGCCGGAGATTATATGGAGCGGAGGTTACGCTCCCCTTAACGGCGCGTTTCGTTGCTGTTACGAACGGACGCTCGTGGGACCGACACCCGTCGGGACCACGGTTCTAGGTCGCCAGGTAGGGCGTTGTGGCGTATTGTTCGAGACCCTTATCGGCAGGCTCCCCTGCCACCCCAAGCTCCATGCGCAGCCGATCCTCGCTGCCCACGAAGCCGAACTCCTGGAGAAGCCCGTGGGCCGGGCTATCCGCCGTCCCGGGGACGATAACGTCCACGGGCGTCTCCTCCGCGGCGCCCTCGCGCAGGGCTCGCGCGAGGAGGAGGCGCCCGACGCCCGGGTCGGAGGCAGCGAAAGGGCCGATGCGGGACGCGCTCCCCGGCCTTGCGGGGTCGCTACGCAAGAGATATCCCTTAATCGCCCCCGAAGAGTCGCGGGCCACGAGGCCTCCGCCAGGGAGTTGCCTGAGGATGGCCAGGATCAGGGCCGACCTGTCGTCCCCGTAGGACCAGTGGTCGGCGCCGTATAGTTCTGGCAGATCCCCGAGAAGCAGCCGCCCGACGCGGTGTCCGTCGGAACTCCCTCGCGCCCCCACGGCAGGCGTTCCCTCCAGACGGTAGACCTTGCGCGGGGCGATGGGCTCGAAGCCCATAGAGAGGTAAAGCTCGCGCGCGTCCACGGTGGAGTAGAGCCGGACGGTCCGTGCGCCCCGGCTCCTCAGGTACGACACGGCCCAGGAGGAGAGCGTGCGACCAAGCCCCATCTTGCGGTACCCGCCGCGGACGGCGAGGTGGCAGAGGACCCCGATGCCGCCCAACGGCACCGCGCCGACCATCCCGGCTAAGGTTCCGTCCGCGGCTTCGGCCACCGCCCAACGGGCCTCGCGCATCCCCCGCAAGAGGTCGAAGGCCCGTGGGTCCGCCGCCCAGCGTACCGCCGATCGCAGGTCCCGGATCCTTTCGAGGTCCACATGATCCATCGGCCGCACGCGGACGCCAACATCCAAGGCCCCGTTCGCTAGAGTCGGGACCACGCCCCGTGAGGCGGCCCCTTCGTCGTTTGCCCGTCTGGTGTTCGTGAAAGCCGACAACTGTCCCCCAAAACGCGTTGCTAAGGTTACTGTCTCCCGGGGTCACCGGGCGGAGAAAAGCGAGCGCCCCGAGCGCGCCCCTAGAGGGACGGTCGGGGCACGGACGGTCGAGGGAGCCGTCCGGAAGGCCGCTTGGTGTCGAGCCCTGTGAAATCCACTCTCACGCCTGCGATGATAACATTGTGTCGGCGACCGCCGCATCTTGCGGTCCCCGCGATACTCGCAAGACCTCCTTCCCAATAGTGTAACATACCTTGCTTACTGATTTGTGGGCGGTTAAGAGCACGTCAATTGCAAGAGCGGGCCATTTTGTTACAATGCGCCAACGACTATCCGAGTGGAAGAAAAGGAGCGGGAGACAAGGTGCGAACCACGTTACAGCCCGGCCTGACGAATAGGCTGACGAAGTATCTCAGGACCACGCAGCAGCTCATCGAGGAGGGGCGAGACGCGGTCTCGAGCAAGGAGCTTGGCGACTTTACCGGCATCAACCCGGTACAGGTGCGCAGGGACCTGAACGCGATCGGGTTCTCGGGCACGCGGGGGGTGGGCTACCAGGCCTACGACCTCGTCGAGGCCGTCAGGGACGTCCTGGGGCTCAGGCAGACCTACAACATCGCGCTCGTCGGCGCCGGCAACCTGGGGAGCGGCCATCGCGGCGAGCACGATCCTGCCCAAGAGGGGCTTCGTCATCCACGACGTCTTCGACAACGACGCCGACAAGATCGGGCGCACCGTCGGCAACGTCGTCGTGAAGCACATAGACGAGCTCGCCAAGAGCGTCGCCGAGGCCGAGGAGATCATCGGCATCGTCGCCACCCCAGCCTCCTCCGCCCAGCACGTCGCCGACCTGATGGTCGACGCCAACATCCGCGTCATCCTCAACTACACCGACGTCCTGCTGCACGTCCCGTCCCACGTGGACGTGCACCGCATCGACCCAACCGCCCAACTCATGCACACGCTCTACTACCTGACCCAGGCCGAGGGCCAGGAGGCTTCTTAGAGCTTTCGGCTAGTCAGCACGCCGTCTAGACGGCGGCTTCAGCACTTCAGCTCGGCCCCCGTGCTGCGGGGGCATCATCCTTCGAAGAAGCGCGTGGGCGCTGAGACGTTGCCTCGGCAAGGACAAAGCCGAGACGTGACCGGCTGACACGGAGGCCGACGGCCGGAGCGTGCTGAAAACCCTCGACGAGGACGTGCTGAGAGCGAGCTAGGGAGCGTGCCTAAGAAGAAAGAGAATAACCCGGGGCGCCTAGGGGTGATAGGTGGGGAAAGGGAAAGGAGGAGTGGCGCCCCGGGTTATTTAATTGTGTCGGTTTAGTTTCGCACCAACCGACTGACAGGATATTAACCGCGCTCGCCACACTTTGTAAAGGGCTTGGAACGATGAATTTAGAAACTTTCTGCAAATATCTGCAAATGCACATAGTGTTTACCAGGGATTTCCTTTACGCATGCCGTTTTCCTGTAGCCTGGCGGGTTCGCCACGTGTAGCGGGACAACTGTCCATTCCGTCCCGAGCGGGGTTCGCGGCTGCTCTGCAGGTCTCGTGCGTGGCCGAAGGACCCTTCGTGTCCGCGCTACGACTCCTCTTCGAGCAGCGTCTCGTAGTCGTCGGCGGAGAGGAGGTCCGCGTCGTCCGGAGATGCGGAGCTTCACGATCCAGCCCTCCCCGTAGGGGTCTTCGTTGATCTTCTCGGGGCTGTCCTCCAGGGCCCCGTTGACCTCGACGACCTCGCCGCCGACCGGGGCGTAGAGGTCGGAGACGGCCTTGACGCTCTCGACGGTGCCGAAGGAGTCGCCGGCGTCGAGCGTCGTCGCCCGTCTCGGGCAGCTCGACGAAGACCACGTCGCCGAGCTCGTCCTGGGCGTGGTCGGTGATGCCGACGGTGGCGATGTCGCCCTCGAGCGCGGACCCACTCGTGGCTCTTGGTGTACTGGAGATCCCCCGGTACGCTCATGTGTCTCTCCTCCCCTACTTCTTCTCGCGCTTGTAGAACGGCAGCGGCACGGCGCGGGCCTCTACGGGCCTGTCGCGTATCACGACCTCGAAGGAATCTTCCACCTCCGGGGCGACGAGCGCAAGCCCTATGGCCTCGCCGAGCGTCGGGGACAGCGTCCCGCTCGTGACGCGTCCGACGGTCTCGCCGTTCGACCGCCACCGGGATGGTCGTGGCGCGCGATGCCCGCGCCCCTCCACCTTGAAGCCGACGAGCTTCTTGCGCAGGCCCTCCTGCTCTTCTCTCGGCGCAGGGCGTCCTGCCCGACGAACCCTCCCTCCTTGTCCAGGTGGACGGCGAAGCCGATGCCGGCCTCTAGCGGCGTCGTCTCGGGGTCGAGCTCGTTGCCGTAGAGGCACATGCCGGCCTCCAGGCGCAGGGTGTCGCGCGCCCCGAGGCCGGCCGGCGTGGCGCCCGGCCTCGACGAGGCGGCGCCAGACGGGCGGGGCGTCATCGGGCCGGACGTAGAGCTCGAAGCCGTCCTCGCCGGTGTAGCCGGTGCGTGAGATCACGGCGTAGACGCCGTCCACCTCCCCGACGACGTACCGGTAGTACTTCAGGCCCGGAGAGGTCCGCGTCGGTGAGGTGCTGCAAGATGCCGACGGCCTCGGGCCCCTGCAGCGCGAGCAGCGCCCAGTCGTCGGACTCGTCGGCGACCTCGACGTCGAGGTCGCCCGTGTGCTCCCTGAAGTGGGCGACGTCCTTCTCGCGGTTCGACGCGTTGACGACGACGAGGAAGTCGTCCGGGTTCTTGTAGACGAGCACGTCGTCCACCGTGCCGCCGCTCTCGTAGCAGACGGCCGCGTAGCCGGCCTGACCCGTCGTCCAGGCGGCGAGACGTCGCGGGTGACGAGCCTCTGGACGGCCTTCTCGGCGTCGGGGCCGCGGAAGACGACCTCGCCCATGTGGGAGACGTCGAAGAGGCCGGCCCGCTCGCGCACGGCCTCGTGCTCGGCCTTTACGCCCTCGTACTGGACGGGCATCTCGTAGCCGGCGAAGGGGACGAGGCGGGCGCCCAGGCCTCTCGTGCTCGTCGTGGAGCGGGGTCCGTCGAGGGCTCTCCTCGGCCACCGCTACCACCGGGCCTTGAGCTGGCGGGCGGCGCGGGCCTCGTCGAGGCGGCGGGTCGGGGCGTGGGTCGGGGCCTCCTCGAGCTCTTCGGTGCTGCTCTCGGCGAGCTCCAGCATGGCGCCCACGAAGTCGTCGAGGGTCTCCTTGGACTCCGTCTCGGTGGGCTCTATGAGCATGGCCTCCTTGACGACGAGGGGGAAGTAGATCGTGGGCGGGTGGTAGCCGTGGTCTATGAGGCCCTTGGCGATGTCCAGCGCCTTCATCCCCTTGGGCGGCTGCACGACGACCTCGTGCTTGCAGAGCTCGTCGTAGGGGATGCGGTAGGTGCCGCGCGAGCCGGGCCCTCACGTAGTTGGCGTTCAGGACGGCCATGTCGGTCACGTCGCGCAGGTCCGGGCCGTGCATCTTGATGTAGTTCCAGGCCCTCAGGAGCATCTGGCCGAAGTTGCCGTGGAACCCGGCCACCCGCCCGATGCTCTTCTCGGGCCGGACGAAGGTGTAGGCGGTCGCCGTCCTTCTCGACCACCGGGTCGGGGCGGAACGGGGCGAGCGCCTCGGAGCAGGCGATGGCGCCGCAGCCGGGGCCGCCGCCGCCGTGGGGGGTCGAGAACGTCTTGTGGAGGTTGAAGTGCATGACGTCCACGCCGGCCTCGGCGGGGCGCATGCGGCCGAGGTTCGCGTTCATGTTCGCGCCGTCCATGTACAGGAAGGCGCCGGCCTCGTGCAGGATCTCGGAGATCTCCTTTATGTTCCGCTCGTAGACGCCGCAGGTGTTGGGGTTCGTGATCATGAGCGCCGCGGTGGTCTCGTCGACCATCTCCCTGAGCTCCTCGACGTCCACGCACGCCGTGCTCGTCGAGCCCGATCTCCACGGCTCTTGAAGTCCGGCCATCGTGGCCGTCGCCGGGTTGGTCCCGTGCGCGGTCGAAGGCACCAGGACGGTCGTCCTGCGCGTCGTCCCCGGCGTCCTCGAAGAACTTCTTGACCATCAGGATGCTCGTCAGCTCGCCCTGCGCGCCCGCCATCGGCTGCAAGGAGACGGCCGGGAGACCGCAGATCTCCGAGAGGAAGCCCTGCAGCTCGTGCATGACCCGCAGCGCGCCCTGCGCCTGCGCCTCCGGCTGTAGCGGGTGGAGGCCGGCGAAGCCCGGGATCGCGGCGGCGACCTCGTTGGCGCGGGGGTTGTGCTTCATCGTGCAGGACCCAAGAGGGTAGAAGTTCGTGTCTATGCCCCAGTTCTGGCGGGAGAGGTTGGTGTAGTGGCGGATCACGGTCGGCTCGTCCACCTCCGCCAGGCGCGGCTTCTCCTTGCGCAGCGCCTGCTTCGGTAGGACCTCTCGAGGCTCGTCGTCCTCGACGTCGGGCTTCGGGCAGCGTGTAGCCGCGGCGGCCCTCGCGGCCTTTGTCCCGGATCAGGTTATCCAGCATTCGCAACCACCTCCACGAAGGCGTCGAGCTCCTCTTTGGTCCTCTTCTCCGTAACCGCGATGAGCATCGCCCCGTCTCCGAGATCCAGCCCGCCGACGATGCCGGCGTCTAGCAAGGCCTCGTTCGCCCGCCGCACGTCGGGCATCTCCACCACGAACTCCCACAAGAAACGGCGCGTCCGGATACCGGAGCGCGACGCCCGAAGCCTGAAGCCTGTCGGCCAGATAGTGCGCCTTGGAGACGGAGAGCTCGGCGACCTCGCGCAGCCCTTCGGGGCCCATGAGCGCCGTGTAGACGGTCGCGGCGAGGGCCGTGAGCGCCTGGTTGGTGCAGATGTTGGAGTTGGCCTTGGCGCGGCGGATGTCCTGCTCGCGGCCGCGCAGGGTGAGGACGTAGGCGAGCTTGCCGTCCTGGTCCACGGTCTCGCCGCAGATGCGCCCCGGGAGCTGGCGCACGGACTTCTTCTCTCGTCGCCATGTAGCCGGCGTAGGGGCCACCGAAGAGGAGCGGCATCCCGAGCGGCTGGGCCTCGCCCACCGCCACGTCGGCCCCGAGGTTGCCTGGGGCCTCGAGGACGGCGAGCGAGATCGGGTCGCACACGGCGACGCACAGGGCGCTCGACCCCGTGCGCCGCCTCGGAGGCCGCCTCGATGTCCTCGACGACGCCGAAGAAGTTGGGGCTCTGCACGAAGACGCCGGAGACGTCGTCCGGGCACGTCCGAGAAGTCCGTGGTCCCGTCCGTCGAACGGAAGCTCGACGACCTCGACGCGGTAGGTCTCGACGACCTCGCGGTAGCGGGGGTTCAGTCCGGCCGAGACGGCCACCTTCGGGTCGCGCTTCGTGAGGCGGGCGGTCATCAGGGCGGCCTCGGCGACGGCGTTCGCGCCGTCGTAGACGGAGGCGTTAGAGACTTCCAGGCCCGTGAGCTCGGAGATGATGGACTGGAACTCGAAGATGGACTGGAGGGTGCCCTGGCTGATCTCCGGCTGGTACGGGGTGTAGGAGGTCAGGAACTCGCCGCGCGAGATGATGGCGCCGACCGCCGAGGGCACGATCCTGTCGTAGGCCCCGGCGCCGAGGAAGATCGGTAGCCCCGTGTCGTTCTCTCTCGCCAGCCGGTCGACGTCCCTGAGCGCCTCGTACTCGGAGAGCGCCGGCGGCAGGTCGAGGTCTCCCTCGATCCTCGGCGCGACGTCGGCGAAGAGGTCGTCGAGCGTCTCGACGCCGATCGTCGCTAGCATCTCCCCCACGTCGGCCTCGGTGTGCGGTGTGAATCGCGCCACGCGGCTATACCCCCTTGTCGGGTGGACGTTGCGTTTTCCGTCCTGTCCCAGACCTGAGAGTGTTACCCCGTCGGCGCCGATGCCATGCTGCACATCGGACTCTCCAGGACGCCCTCCGATCCGCGGTCCTTTTGCCTGAGAGATTCGATCCGCTCCGACTGTCGCCGGGCCCCGGACTTTTCACCTTCGGCGGCCGCCTCTACTCCCCAGGCGGCGCTCTCCCACGGCCCTCATCGGGCAAATTAGGACTATAGCATAAGGCGTCGCACAGGCCACGAGGACTCAGCTGTAGGTCTCGGGGGTGACACGCACCTCGCCGGCCTCGCGGAAGTGGTCCTGGATGTACTTCTCCCCCTCGTCGCAGAACAGGGTGACGATGGTGCCCAGGTCCGGGTAGTTCTCCTGCACCTTCTTCGCGGCGATAAGGTTGGCCCCGCTGGAGGGACCGACGAAGAGGCCGTGGCGGCGGGCCAGGTGGCGCATGGTCTCGACGGCTTCCTCGGAGTCGACGGTGAGGGTGGTGTCCACCAGGTCGCCGTGGCGGTGGAAGATGCCGGGGACGAAGCCGTCCGATATGCCCTCGATCAGGTGCTCTCCGACCTCGCCGCAGAGGATGGTGGCGGACTCGGAGGGCTCCATGGCGAAGAGCTTCACGCGCGGGTTGACCTCGCGGAAGGCCTGCCCTACCCCGATCAGGGTCCCCCCCGTCCCGACGCCCATGACCAGGGCATCGGGTACGCGCCCCTCGGGGGAGGCCCCGGCCAGCTGCGCCAGGATCTCGGGCCCGAGCCAGGTGCGGTTCTCCTCGACGTTCCACTCGTTCTCGAACTGCGCCGGGCAGAAGTAGCCGTCCTGTTCGCCGAGCTCGCGGGCCTTGGCCAGCGCCTCGTCGACGTGGAAGTGCCCGACCTGCAGCACGTCGGCCCCGAAGGCCCGGCTTATGGCGACCCGCTCACCGCTCATCCCCTCGGGCATCACGACGAGCATGCGGTAGCCCTTGACGGCGGCGACCATCGAGAGGGCGTTGCCCGTGTTGCCGCTGGTCGCCTCGACGATGGTGTCCCCCGGCTTGAGGAGTTCCTCGTCTTCGGCACGTTCGACCATGTACTTCGCGATCCGGGCCTTCACCGAGCCGGAAGGGTTGAGGTACTCCAGCTTGCAGTAGATGCCGTCCAACTCCAGCATCGGTGTGTCGCCTATGGCATCGAGGATGCTGTTGGAGAGCCCTGACCGTTTCGTCTCGTCTTCGAGCATCGCGAACCTCCTATTCCGGCGTTACGTATGCCCCGGAGAGGCCGCCGTCGACCAGGAAGGTCGAGGCGTTGACGTAGGAGGACTCGTCGGAGGCGAGGAAGAGGGCGGCGTTGGCGATCTCGACGGCCTCCGCGAACCGGCCCATCGGCAGGTGGACGAGCCTGCGCCGCGCCTTCTCCGGGTCCTTGGCGAAGAGCTCTTGCAAGAGCGGGGTGTTGACCGGGCCGGGACAGAGCGCGTTCACCCTCACGCCCCGGCGGGCGAACTGGACGCCGAGCTCGCGACTCATGGCGAGCACGCCACCCTTGGAGGCGGTGTAGGAGATCTGGGACGTTGCGGCCCCCATAACCGCGACGAAGGAGGCGGTGTTTATGACCGACCCGCCCCCGCGCTCCAGGAGGTGCGGGATGCCGTGTTTACAGCAAAGGTAGACGCTCCTGAGGTTGACGTTCTGCACCCGCTCCCAGGCGTCGAGGTCCGTCTCCAGGATCGAGTCGTCGTCAGGCGGGGAGATGCCGGCGTTGTTGAAGAGGACGTCGAGGCCGTCCAGCTCCTCGACCGTCTCCCTGTACATCCTCTGTACGTCGTCGGAACTGGTGACATCCGCGTGGATGTAGACGCCGCCAACCTCACGGGCCGTCTCCTCTCCCGGCTCGTCGGCGAGGTCCACGACGCAGACGCGCGCGTCCTCCTCGGCGAAGCGCCGCGCCGTCTCGCGGCCTATGCCGCTGGCGCCGCCGGTAATGACGGCGGTCTTGCCCGCGAGCCGTCCCGGCATCCCTAGCCTTCCTCCGTCGAGATAAAGACGTTCTTCACCTCGGTGTAGGCGTCGAGGGCGTGCGGCCCGAGCTCGCGGCCGACACCGGATTGTTTCATCCCGCCGAACGGCGTGGAGACGCGGACGGAGCTGTTGGAGTTGATTGAGAGGACGCCGCTCTCGATGCGCCGCGCGACGCGCAGGGCGCGGGCACCGTTTTGGGTCCAGATCGAGCCGGAGAGGCCGTAGACGGTGTCGTTTGCCTGCCGGACGGCGTCGTCCTCGTCCTCGAACGGGATGACGGCGACTACGGGGCCGAAGATCTCCTCCCTGGCGGCCCTGTCGTCGTTGGAGACCGGGGCCAGCACGGTGGGCGGAAACCAGAAGCCGCTCCCCTCGGGCGCAGGGCCCCGGACCGCCACCGGCGCGTCCTCCGGTACGAAGGAGGCTACCTTCTCGCGGTGGTCGGCGGAGATCAGGGGTCCCATCTCAGTCGCATCGTCCAGCGGGTCCCCCACCTTCATGCTGGCGACGACCGGCTGCATGAGGGATAGGAACTCGTCGAAGACCTCCCGCTGGACGAGGACGCGCGAGCGGGCGCAGCAGTCCTGGCCGGCGTTCCCGAAGACGGCGACCGGCGCGGAGGCTGCGGCCCGCTCGAGATCGGCGTCGGCGAAGACCACGTTGGCGGACTTACCGCCAAGCTCCAGGGTGACGCGCTTGATGGTGTCGGCGGCGCCGGCCATGATCCTCCGCCCCACAGCCGTGGACCCCGTGAAGGCCACCTTGGCCACGTCGGGGTGATCTACGAGCCTCTGGCCGACCTCCCGCCCGGGCCCGACGACGACGTTGACCACACCTTCCGGCAGGCCGGCCTCGCTGGCGATCCTCTCGAACTCGAGCGCCGTCAGGGGCGTGAGCTCGGCGGGTTTGAGGACGACGGTGTTGCCGGCGGCGAGGGCCGGAGCCATCTTCCAGCTCGCGATGGTCAGCGGGAAGTTCCAGGGGACGATGAGCCCCACGACCCCGAGAGGTTCGCGGAAGGTCACGTCGACGCCGCCGGCGACCGGGATGGTGTCGCCGAGGAGGCGCTCCGGCATCCCGGCGTAGTAGTGGAAGGTTTCAACCACCATCCCCATCTCGCCCCTGGCGTCGCCCAAAGGTTTGCCGGCGTCCTGAGATTCCAGCTGCGCCAGGTTCTCCCTTTCGGCGTCCAGGGCGTCGGCGAGGCGCCGCAGGAGCCGCGCGCGGTCGGCGGGCTCCACGTTCCTCCATGCGGGGAAGGCCTTCTTGGCCCGGGCGACGGCGGCGTCGGCGTCTTCGGCCGTGGCCGGCTCCAGGCGCCGGACCACCTCCTCCGTCGCCGGGTTCAAAACTTCGAGCATCTAGGAGACCTCCGAGACTAGGGCGTGGATGAGCTGGCTCTCTTCGTCTTCCTCGGGGTGCCAGAGCACGCCGAGAACGAACGGGCAGGATGGATCTTCTATGGCCTCGACCGCGTCGTCTTCGGCCCGGCCGGTCACCAGCAGGCCGGCCCCGATCTCCCTGATCCCCTGATGGTGGTGGGACTTGACCGGTGCCCGCTCCGATCCGACGGCGCGGGCGGCGAGGGAGCCGGCCTCGAGGCGGACCTCGTGGTCGGCGAAGGTGCCCGGTGTGTGGCGGTGGTCCTCGTGGCCCAGGACGTCCGGGAGGTGCTGCTCGATGCCGCCGCCGTAGGCGACGTTCAGGATCTGCATCCCGCGGCAGATCCCGAGCACGGGCAGCGCGCGCCTCGTCGCGGCCCGCACGAGCGCCAGCTCGTAGGCGTCGCGTTCCTCCTGGACGGGTCCGGTCTCGGGGTGCTGCTGCTGGCCGTAGAGGGCGGGGTCGAGGTCCCCCGCCCCGCCGGTGACGATGAGGGCATCCAGGAGATCCAGGACGCCCCCGGGGTCACTCGCGTCCTCCGGGTCGGGCGGGAGCAGGACGGGACGCCCTCCTGCCCTCTGGACGGCGCGCACGTAGCCCGCCGGGCTGATGTACGCGGCTATGCTGTCCCACGCCCCGTAGCTGACGCTCTCGGTCGCCGCGGTAACGCCGACGGTCGGCCTGCGCCTACGCCTGCCGTTCGCCCGGCTCACAGCCGTTCGAAGGTCCGGAAACGCTCCCAGTCGGTGACGGCGGCCTCGAAGGCCTCTATCTCGACGCGCGCCATGTTGAGGTAGTGCTCGACGACCTCCTCGCCGAAGGCCTCCCTGGCCGAGGCGCTGGCCGAGAAGAGCTCCCTGGCCGTGTGCAGGTTCGTCGGGACGTGGGGTTTGTCCGAATCGTAGGCGTTGCCGACGAGCTCGTCTTCGAGGGGCAGCTCTTCGTCTATGCCGTGCAGGCCGGCGGCGATCATGGCGGCGACCGCGAGGTACGGGTTCACGTCACCGCCCGCCAGGCGGTTCTCGACGCGTAGGGATGGGCCGTGGCCGACGACGCGCAGGGAGCAGGTGCGATTGTCCTTGCCCCAGGCGACGGCCGTCGGGGCGAAAGAGCCCTTGGCGTAGCGCTTGTAGGAGTTGATGTTGGGGGCGAAGAACAGGGTGAACTCCCGCAGGCAGGCGAGCTGGCCGGCGAGGAAGTGCTCGAATGTCTTCGAGTAGCCGTGGCCGTCGGCGAAAACGGACGCATCCGTCCTCGCCGCGGAGGCTCAGGTGGATGTGGCAGGAGTTGCCCTCACGCTCGTCGAACTTGGGCATAAACGAGATCGAGCACCCCTCCTGGGCGGCGATCTCCTTGGCGCCGTTCTTGTAGATGGAGTGTCCGTCTGCGGTGGCCAGCGCCCGGCCGAAGCGGAAGTTGATCTCGTGCTGGCCGAAGTTGCACTCGCCCTTGGCGTCCTCGACGGCGAGCCCGGCGGCCGCCATGGAGTTGCGGATGCGCCGCAGCAGGGGCTCGACGCGGGCGGTCCCGAGCAGGGAGTAGTCGACGTTGTAGTAGTTGGCGGGCTCCAGGTCCTTGTAGCCCTTCTGCCAGGCCTCCTCGTAGGAGTCCATGAAGATAAGGAACTCGAGCTCGGTGCCGACGAACGCCTCGAGGCCCCTCTCGGAGAGGCGCTCGAGCTGGCGCTTGAGGATCTGGCGCGGCGAGGCCACGACCGGGGAGCCATCCTCCCACACGAGGTCGCAGGTGACGATGGCCGTCCCCTCCTGCCAGGGCACGAGCCGCAGGGTGTCCATGTCCGGCTTGAAGACGAAGTCTCCGTAGCCCCGCTCCCAAGAGCTCATGGCGTAGCCGCCGACGGTGTTCATCTCCACGTCGACGGCCAGCAGGTAGTTGCAACCCTCGGCGTCGTGCTCGACGACCTCTTCGAGGAAGTGGGTGGCCGTCAGGCGCTTGCCCTGAAGGCGACCCTGCATATCGGTCATCGCGATCAGGACGGTGTCTATCCGCCCGGCCTCGACCTCCGAGCGCAGGGTCTCGAGATCGAGGCGGCCCCGCTCTTGTGTCTCCATTCAGTCTCCTTCTAGGCCAGCTCGGACTCGGCCTTCTCGATGGTGGCGAACTCCTCCTCGGGGGCCTGGGCGACCAGGTGATGCCGGCTGTAGAGGAGGAAGTAGGCGATAAACAGCACGTAGACCCCGAGCATGATCAACGCCGCGTTGCGGTCCACGATGAACGTCGCGATGACCGCGAGAACCGCCAGCCCGCACGCTATGCCCGAGGTTACAACGCCGCCCGGCGTGCGGTAGGGGCGCTCGAGGTCCGGCTCGCGCCTACGGAGGACGATGTGCGAGAGCGTCATCAGTACGTAGGAGATCGCCGCGCCGAACACCGCGGCGTTGAGCAGGGTCGCGCCGGTCACGAATTGCGGGAAGAAGTAGCTGATGAGCACGAGGAGGAAGCCGATGACGGCGGGGACCACGAGTGCGACCCACGGCGTCCTGCGGCTACCCGTGACCGAGAGTATCCTCGGCAGGTAGCCGGCCCTGGACAGGGCGAAGAGCTGGCGCGAGTAGGCGTAGATGATCGAGAAGAAGCTCGCGATCAGCGCCGTGAGCCCCGCGATGTTGACGAAGGTGCTGAGCGCGTTGGTGCCGCCGTAGGCCTCCTGCAGCGCCAGGGGCAGCACGGAGGGTGCCGCCAGCATTTCGTCGCTCGTGAACACCGCCGAACCCGCCCCCCGGGGCCGAAAACGAGTATGAGCATCGCGAACACCAGAAGCGCTCCCATGCCGGCGATGAGCCCCTTGGGCATGTCCGTCGCGGGATCCCTCGTCTCCTCGGCCGCGAGCGGCACGCCCTCTATCGCAAGGAAGAACCAGATCGCGAACGGGAAAGCCGCCCAGATGCCCACGTACCCGAAGGGCAGGAAGTCGCTGGCGCCGGCGGCGTTCGTCGCCTGTATGTCGAAAAGATTCGCCACCTCGAACTGCGGGATCATGCCCAGGATGAACGCCGCGATCGACACGACCGCTATGGCCGTGATGACGAACATCACCTTGAGCGCCTCCCCGACGCCGTAGAGGTGGATGCCGACGAAGATCAAGTAGCACAAGAGATAAACGATAGGCCCACCGAATCCGATAAGCGTATCCATGTATCCCCCGATAAAGGTGGCCACGACCGCCGGGGCGAGGGTGTACTCGATCAGGATCGCCGTCCCCGTCATGTACCCCCCAAGCGGCCCGAGCGCCCGCCGCGCGAACGCGTAGCCCCCGCCCGCAGTTGGAAGCGCGGCCGATAGCTCGGCCAGGGAGAACACCATGGCGGTGTACATCGTGGCCATGAGCACGGTCGCTATGAGCAACCCTCCCCAACCACCCACGCCGAGACCGAAGTGCCAGCCCGCAGCGTCCCCGGAGATGACGTAGGCTATCCCGAGCCCGGCCAGCAGTACCCATCCCGCGGCACCCTTCTGGAGCTGACGCTGCTCCATATACTCGGCCCCGACGTTCTCGTAGTCGGCCCCCTGCGACGACCGTCTCTCCTGCTCGCTCACGCTGGTCTCCTTTCCTCGAGGACCGATGGCGTCGTCCGAAGGCCCGCGACCCACGGCGCAACAAGCCCCAGCCCAGACTACCAACCCCGAGCTCTCTCCCACACTGGCCCCCTGGCCACAAACGCATCATAATTAATACCAATTTGTCATACAAGGGGGACGAAGGCGCGCAGGCTCCTTGTGGAGGGTGCGGCTTCGGGCAGGATTCGGATGGAAGGGGGTCGGTGAGGAGGGAGGCGGGGATCGGATCGGGCAGGAGATCGGGATCGTCGGGCGAGGATCCGCTGTACCTGCAGGTCGAGCGGCGGATGGAGGATTTCCTGCTACGAGGGCGCTACAAGGCCGGGGACCGGATCCCTCCCGAGGCCGAGCTCGTGGGATCTCTGGGCGTCTCGCGCGTGACGGTGCGGGCCGGGCTCGCGCGGCTCGTCGAGCGGGGCGTGCTGGAGCGCCGCCAGGGCAGCGGGACGTTCCTGGTGCGCCCGCCGGGCGGCGCGCGCCTGCGGTCCGGCCTGGAGCGGCTCGAGACCTACACCGTCCACGCCGAGCGGCTTGGGCTCTCGCTGGACAGCGCGGACCTGGAGATCGCGGCCGTCGGCGCCGCCCCGGAGGAGGCAGAGGCGCTGGAGGTGGCCGAGGGCGAGCCGCTGGTCAGGGTCTCGCGCGTGCTGCTCGTGGAGGGCCGGCCGGCGGCCTGGATGGTGGACGTGGTGCCCCAGGACGTCGTCGGGATCGAGGCGGTGCGAGAGCGGTTCCGTCCGGACGCCATGATGCTCGACCTGCTGGTCTCCGAGGGTGTGCCCGTGGCCTCATCCCAGATGTCCATCGAGGCCGTGATGACCGCGCCCGAAGACGCGGTCGGCAAGAGGCTCGGACTCCAGGAACCCTCGGCCGCGCTCTCGCTCGCCCAGACCATGTACCTGGCCGACGGACGCCCCGTCCAGCGCTCGCGCGACACGTTCCTCCCGGGGCACCTGAACCTGCACGTCGTCCGCGAACTCTTCGAGGTTCGCAAGCTTGCATAGCAAGCTACGGCCTTCGGCCTAAGGTTTCAGCCCGCTGCGCCCTTCGGGCTCCGCTCTCAGCACGCCGCCTTGCAGGCGGCTTTCAGCCGAACGCAGGCGTGCGCGGTTCGTGGCGGCCCCGCGTACCTCCGACGGCCGACCGATGCGCTGCCGCGCAAGGGGCGTTTCGCTGGCGCGGCAGGGGCGCGTGCCCAACGGGGGAAGCTGACGGCTGAGAGCGAGGGCCTGCAAAGGCCCGACGCGGGCTGAAAGGCCCCGAAGGGGCCGAGCTCTACTGGTACATGTCCCCGACCTTCATGGTGCCGCGCTGGACGAGCTCTATCTTGTAGCCGTCGGGGTCTTCGATGAACGCGATGCGGTAGTCGTTGCCGTCCGCGGTCAGCGTCTTGGGCTCGAGGGTGACGTTCACGCCCTGGTCTTTCAGGCCCTAGACCGTGCCTTCGAGGTCGTCGACCGTGAAGGCGACGTGGGCGTAGCCGTTGCCCTTGTCGTAGGGCTCGGTCTGGTCGTGGTTGTGGGTGAGCTCGAGCATCGGGTGCGAGGGATCCTCTTCCAGGGCGAAGAAGTGGTTGGTGGCCGAACCGAGGTCCATCTCCCCCACCTTCTTCAGGCCCAGCTTGTCCACGTAGAAGTCCTCGCTCCTCGCCGGATCGAGGATCCGGTAGCAGGTGTGGATAAAGGTTGCGGCCATCGTGGCTCCTTTCTTGTCGGCGTGTGGGCGGCGGGCACCGGGCTGGTACCCGCCGTGGTTCCGTCACGAATCGTGCTGCCCGGCGATCGGCCGACCGCTCTAGTGGCAGTGGCCGTTCGTCGGGGGCGGCACGTCGAGGGCCGGGTTCTCGTCGAAAAAGCCGACGGGCTCGATCTTGAACCCCGAGTGCTGCACCGGCATGACGGGCCAGTCTTCGATCCGCACGACGTGGTGGGCGCCGAGCGTGTACCAGACCACTACGTCCTCGCCTTCCAGCGGACGATCGTTGGCCGTGTAGGCGGGCAGACCGTCGCCGGGGTTCTGGTTCGGGTAGGCGCCGGCGGCGTGACGCTCCTCCGGCGCGTACTGCGTGGCCCAGAAGTGCTTCGTGGCGAACTGCGCCCGGCTGGCGACCGCGCTGTCGGGCTGGAAGAACGGCAAGACGTTGCCCTGCGGGATCAGGCGATACGCGCACGGCTCTCCGATCTTGTTCGTCGTCTCGGTGCTCTCTATGCGCCAGTGGCGGGCCGACATGGAGTCGACGACGTGCTGGGCCTCCGACTCGCGCTCCAGCAGCGTCGACCTCGCGTAGAAGGCGTTACCATGCGGGTTGTCTTCGCCCGGCAGGACCGCCTCGGTGTGGACCTCGTAGAGACGGTTCTCCTGGCCGTCGACGTCGAGGTCCAGGCGGAAGTTCATGAAGTGCTGGTGGATCGGGGCGTAGAGCCCGTCGCGGTTGAGGAGCTGCCCGTGCTTGGGCGTGACATCCGGCCCCACGGCGCCGGTTGAGACGATGCCGGTGAGCTTGGCTTCGAACTGGATCGTGCCGTCCTGGTAGAAGTGCCAGTAGAATCCGTACTCGTAGTTGGCCACGGTGGCGATGAACGAGACGACCAGGCGCCGCGAGCGCCTGACCTCCGCCGTCGTCGGCGCGCATGTCGTAGTGCTTCCAGCCGAGGCCGGCGTCCTCCTCGTGCAGGCAGACGGCGTTCTTTATCTCGACGGGATCGCCCGCCCCGTTGACCATGACGGCGTCGAAGTAGCGGATCTCGCCCAGGCAATCGCAGCCGAGCTCGAGCGAGTTGGCTAGCGCCCCGACGTTGTACTCGCCGGCGTCGAACGCGTTCTTGCGCCACTGGCCGGGCGCGGGTCGCCGTAGGGCACGACCATCTCGGAGAGGGAGGCGCGGTAGAGGACCGGACGCACCCTGCCCCCGTCCTCGTAGCCGACCGTGTAGAGGACGAGGCCCTCGCGCGGGGTGAAGCCGATGCGCATGCTCCACTTCTGCCAGCGGATGTGGTGGCCGTCGATCTCGAAGCTCGTGCCCTTCGGGCTGGGCGATCTCCAGCGGTTTGAGGTCCGTCGCGCGCGGGCCGGCCGTTGGCTAGCGTAGGCGCCAGACTCGTCCGGGATCGGCACGACGCCGTGGTCCTCGACCCTTACGACCTCCATCTTGTTCAGGTCCACGATGGTCACGAGGTTGTCCACGGGGTGCGCGTAGGCGTTGTGGTCGCCCTCGACGTAGACCCAGGTCAGGGCGCGGGAGAGGCGCCGTCCCTCCTCGTCGCCGTAGCTCCCCGCCGACCACGGGTCGACGAGCACGCGGTCCATGTCCTCGACGCCGCGCTTGCGCAGGGCCTCTTGGAACTCCGGGCTCTCCTTGCACGCCGCCTCGCACTCGTCGAACTCCTCGAGCACGATCGGCGGCTGGATGTCCGGGATAGTGGGTCCAGGAGGTGACCGTTCCCTGGCTCAGCGAGACGACGGCCTCGTAGGTCGAGCCGTCGGTCCCGTCGAGGATGACCGCGAGGGCTTCGCGCTCGAACGGGTCCCCCGCCTGGAAGGAGAGGACCTCGTCCTTCGGCGGCTCGTTGAGGGTCAGCCCGGCGAAGCGGTGCTTCGGCCCGAGGTCGCGCTCCTCGCGCACGATGCCGACGGCGGTCCGTACCTCCTCGAGGTTCAGCGGCGCCAGTGGGTGGTCGGCCACGGCGGCCGATCTCTCGGTCATGGCCACGATCTACTCCTTTCTATCGTGTTTCGCGCGACCTCATTCTAGGCCTTCGCACGGTCTGCCGTGTGGTTACCCAGGCCACTGCCGGTGAGCCCCGAGTCCGCGCCCCGAGCATGGAGGACGCGCGGGACGAGGCCTGCTCTGTACACTGCGCAGCATCGAGTACCATGCGGGCCCGACAAGGAGGGGGCGGCATCTTGGCCGAGATAAGCTGGGGAGACTTCGAGAAGGTCGACGTGCGGGTCGGAAATGTGGTCGCCGCCGAACCTTTTCCGGAGGCGCGCAAGGCCTCGATAAAGCTCACCGTGGACTTCGGGCCCGAGATCGGAGAGAAGCGGACTAGCGCCCAGATCACGGCGCACTACGACCCTGACGCGCTCGTGGGCCGCCAGGTCGTCGCGGTCGTCAACTTTCCGCCCAAAAGGATCGCAGGCTTCAAGAGCGAGGTCCTGGTTCTCGGCGTCCCGGACGAGGATGGCGAGGTGGTGCTGCTCTCCCCGGACCATCGGGCCCCGTCCGGTGGGCGGATGTTCTGAGACGAGGGGACCTGGAAGGCGGCGGGGAAGCGGCGCCGGTAGCCCTTCGCCGCGAATCCCGTATGATGGGTGACGCGTAGTACCTCGTGTCGCGAGACCGGGAAGGGAGAAGCGCATGAGCGAGACGAACCTGGAGCAGTTCAGGGAGGTGACGCCGGCGGGGAGGTTGACGCTGCAGAACTCGCGCCATGCTCAAGGTCAGCTTGCAGAGGGAACAGATCCAGGCGAAGCTGGGCTCGATGGTCGCCTACCAGGGCGACGTCCGCTTCGAGCACAAGGGCGGTGGCCTCGGACGGTTCTTCAAGAAGGCCATGACCGGCGAGGGCACCAGCTCATGACGGTCACGGGGACCGGCGACGCTCTTCCTGGCCCACGACAAGCGCAAGGTCATGATCCTGGAGCTCGACAACGAGACGCATGACCGTGAACGGCGACAACATCCTCGCCTTCGAGCCGGGAATCGACTGGGACATCCAGCGCGTCGAGGGCGCAGGCCGCCTCGCCGGCGGGCTCTTCAACGTCGTGCTCGAGGGCATCCGGCAAGGTCGCCGTGACCTCCGACGGGGAGCCCGTCCTGCTCGACACCTCCACCCCGACCTTCGCCGACCCCGACTCGGCGATAGCCTGGAGCGGCGGCGTCAGGACGAACGTCAGGAGCGACGTCTCGTTCAAGACCTTCATCGGCACGGGGAGCGGGGAGACGTTCCAGATCGGCTTCGAGGGGGCCGGGTGGGTCCTGATCCAACCCTCCGAAGGACCGACCGTTCCCGACCACTCCCACGGCGGCGAGGGCGGCGGCGGCGGCTGGGCTCGTTCTTCGAGGACTGACCTGGAGTAGCTCGGTCTCCTGGGCGACCAGGTAGGTTTCTGCGACGATCAGGCGCGGTCGAAGACGATGTCCTGGGCCCCCTCCCATAGGGTCATCTCGCCCAGGGCGCGCAGGTTCTCCTTGCCCTGGGTGATTGTTAGGAAGTGGTTGGCGGCCAGTTGCCCGGCCTTGCTCGCGAAGATCGTGCCCGCGTAGGGGAAGAGGATCTCCGTCTCGGAGATGCCGCCGGGGTAGAACAGGATCTCGCCCGCCTGCGGGACGCTCGTGGGGTCCTCGAAGCCGACGCCGAGGTCGAAGTCCCCGAGCGGCACCCAGCAGGACTCCCCGCTCCAGCGGACGTGGATGATCTTCTGCCGGTAGGGCAGGAGCTTCTCGAAGGCCTCGCACGTCTGGGGAGCTTTGTCCCGCTCCCACCGGGCCAGGAACTCGTAGGGCCCGGCCGTTATCCTTACCTCGCTCACGCTATCTCGCTCCTTTCTGCGACGCGTCCTTCCGCTCCCAGGATGCGGGATGCGATAGAGCGCCGATCCGGGTAGATGAGCCGCCCGACGGGTCCGAGACGATCCTGCCGTCGCGAAAGACGGTTGTCCCGCGCACGATCGTGCAGACCACCTTTCCGCGGAAGGCCCTACCAACGAACGGGCTTATCTTGTGCCGGTAGTGGAGGTCCTGACTCCGCAGGTCGAAGATGCCGTTCAGATCTACCAGGGCGAGATCCGCGTCGGCCCCTACCTCCAGGCGTCCCTTGCGCGAGAAGCCGAAGCGTCGGGCGACGTTCCCGGACACGAGGTTGGAAATCTCGGCTAGCGGCAGGCCGCGCCCGTGGTGGCCCTCGTCCAGCACGACGTTCAGCAGGGACTGGCAGCCCGAGATACCGCCCCAGGCCCGGAACATGTCTTCGCCGGCCTTCATGTCCGGCGGGCAGGGCGAGTGGTCGGAGGCGACGAACTCGACGTTGCCCGCGAGCAGCTGGTCCCAGAGGGATTGGAGGTCTTCCTTCGGACGCAGCGGTGGGGCGCACTTGGCGACCGTCCCGAGGGCCTCGGCGTCCTCGTCGGTAAGGACCAGGTAGTGCGGGCAAGTCTCGCAGGTAACGTCCACGCCCCGCTCACGGGCGGCGGCAACGAGGGCGACGCCCCTGCCGGTGCTCACGTGGACGATGTGCAGCGAGCAACCCGTCTCGCCGGCGAGGAAGATCGCGCGCCCGATCGCCTCGAGCTCCGCCACGACGGGGCGCGCGTCGAGGTAGTCGCGCATCGTGGCGCGAAGCGTTCCGACGGCGCGTTCGGCGAGGTGGTCGGTGATCCCCCGATTCTCCGCGTGGACGAGCACCGGGAGCCCGAGCTCGGCCGCCCGCGCCATCCCCTCGTAGAGGGTAAGGTCGTCGGCGGGCTGGAAGTCTGCGGTGCCGGTGGAAGACATGAACGCCTTGAAGCCGGCCACCCCCCTCTCCGCCAGCTCCTCGAAGCGGTCCAGGTTGCCCGGAACAAGCCCGCCGTAGAACGCGAAGTCGACCAGCGAGGAGGCCTTCGCAAGCGCGGCTTTCTGGTCGAAACTCTCCGCGTCGTTGGTCGGTGGGTAGGCGTTGAGGGGCATCTCGACGTAGGCCGTCATGCCGCCGGCGGCGAGGGCTCGGGAGCCCGTGGCGAAGCCCTCCCAGTGGGTGCGGCCCGGCTCGCTGAAGTGCGCGTGCGCGTCTATGGCGCCGGGGAAGACGTGCAAGCCCCTGGCGTCTATCTCATCGGCAGCTTCTCCTTCGAGGTCGGGGCCTACCGCGCAGATCCTGCCGTCCTCCACCGCGATGTCGCCCTCGACGAGACCCCCGGGCTTGACCAGAACGCCGCCGCGCACTATGACGTCTATCGCCAAAGCGACGACCTCCGCCACGGACCGCCGGTTGCGGTCGTTGTCGCCGGGGTCATGCCTCCGCTCACGCCATCTCCTTGCCGGCTCCCTGCTTCTCCCCCGTCGATTGCGCCCGCGCCACGAGCCCGAGAAAACCGCACATCACGTCTATGGCGATGGCGACGTCTTCCCTCTCGACCGACTCGGCGGGGTTGTGGCTTATGCCCTCCTTGCAGCGCACGAAGAGCATGCAGACGGGGGTCATGACGGAGACCTGCGCCGCGTCGTGACCGGCGCCGCTCGGCAGCCGGCGCACGGCGCGTCCCCGTCCCTTCCACCGCCCGCGCGAGCAGAACGCTCAGGTCGGGATCGGCCGGTACGGCGCCCGTCTCCTGACGCGCTTGCCAGTGCTAGCCGCAGCCGTCGGCGGCCGCGATCTCCGCCGCCTCGCGCTTCCAGGTGGTCGCGCAGCCGCTCGCGCACCGCGTCGTCCGGATGCCGGAGGTCAAGCGATAGCTCGGACCTCGCCGGGGACCACGTTGCCCGCGCCTGGGAGCGCCTGGATCTCACCGACCGTCGCGACGGCCGGTGGCTCGGCCCGGGCCAGGTCGCGGGCTCCGAGCACGAACCGGGCCGCTGCGCACAGGGCGTCCCTGCGCCCCTCCATGGGCACGGTGCCGGCGTGTCCGGCCCCGCCGGTGAAGCCCACCCGGACGCGGCTCTGGCCGTTTATCCCCGTCACGACGCCCACGGGCAGGCCCTCGTCCTCCAGCACCGGTCCCTGCTCTATGTGTACCTCGCAGTAGCCGACGAGGTCCGCCGGATCGCGTCCTCCTCCCTCGATGGCAGCCGGATCCCCGCCGAAGCCGCGCACCGCCCGGGCGAGGGAGACGCCGTCGCGGTCCTCGCAGCTCCAGGCGAGACCGGTCGAAGGCGCCAGCGTAGGCGGCGCTGCCCAGGAACGTCGTTCCGAAACGCAGCCCTTCCTCGTCGGCGAAGGCGACGACCTCGATCGCGAAGGGCAGCCGCTCGTCCCGGTCGTGAAGCCGCTGGACGCAGGCTATCGCCGACCAGCACGCCCAGGATGCCGTCGTACTTGCCGGCGTCCCGCACGGTGTCCAGGTGCGAGCCCAGCACGAGCGTCTTCTCGCTCGTGCCCTCGTAGCGGCCGATGAGGTTGCCTATCTCGTCGCGCCCCGTCGTCATGCCCGCCATCCGCATCCAACCGGAGACGATGTCGTTGGCCTCGTGCATCGCCTGCGATCCGTAAGATCTGACGATTAGGCCCGTCTCTTCGCTGACGTCGGCGAGCAGGTCGCACCGTTCCATGACCGTCGCCGCCGAGTCCTTCATGACACCGTTCCCACCGCTAGCTGCCCCGGTACGTGCCGTAGGACCAGGGCGAAGTCAGGAGCGGCACGTGGTAGTGGGAGGACGCGTCGGAGACGCCGAACCGGACCGGGACGTCTGTCCAGAAACGGCGGCGCGCCACCCTCCGCGAAGTATCCCGCCAACGTGGAAGACGATCTCGAACGTCGCTGCACCGAACTCGTCCTCCGTCAGGAGCGGCTCGTCCGTGCGGCCGTCCGCGTTGGTGACGGCGTCCTTGAGCGGCGCCCGCTCTTCACCCTCGATGCGAAACAGCTCCACCCGCATGCCGGCGGCGGGGCGGCCGCTGGCGGTGTCGAGGACGTGGGTCGTCAGGAAACCGGCCATGCCTACGCCCTCTCTACCCAGCCCTCGATCTGGCCGTAGGGATCATGCGTGGCGTGGAAGATCTCGCCTTCGTTCTCTATGCCGAACCGCTCGAGATCGTAGGCGATGTGGTGGACGTTGGGAAGCGAGTACCAGATCCTCGCCACCTCCGGGATACTCCTCGCAGTACCGCCTGGCCCATGCGGTAGAGGGTGTGCTGCGACCGAGGGGCTGTAGTGGTCGGTGAAGGTCCGGAGCGTCGTCTGCAGCACGCCGTTCCACAGCCGGTCGAAGTCCGCGTCCGTGGTGCTGTACTCCCACTTCGCGGTGACGATCGTGGCCAGGATGCGGTCGTCGGTGTCGGGGAGGGTCGTGAACTGCTCCCTGAAGAAGCCCTCCCAGCCCGAGTTCGTCGTCTTCAGGACGTAGACGTCCCCGATACCGCCCTCGACCGCGCGGCCGCCGCTCTCGTCGCCCGACACCCTGGCCCTGCGCTCGCCGCGCTGCCGGACGAAGGAGTGCTCGTGAGGGTGGCCGTCCACCTCGATCCGGCTCCACAGGTACTGCGTGATCTCGACCCAACAGCTCCTGACCGTCGGGCCCGCCTCGATGAAGTGGTCCACGAGCGCCAGGCCGAACCTCTCGATGAGCCCGTCAGCCGGTCCTTGGCCAGCGCGTAGACCGTGTTGCGCATCGTGTCGGTGGCCAGGAGCCTGGAGTTGTCGTCGTCGAGGTGCGCCGCCTCGAAGTCGCCCTCCAGGACGACGCGGACGTCGAGGTCCCACACCTCGTGCCGGTCGGTGTCGCCGGTTGACCTTGAAGACCCTGACCTCGGACTTGCCGTAGTTGTTCTGGCCGAGGACGATCTCGCCTCCGGCGGCTTCCCGGCGTCGGTCATCGTCTTCCTCCCGCTCTCGACGTCATCCTCGACGAGGTCCCTTAGCCTGAGGTCGGCGATCTTGGAGATCTCCCCGAGCGCGAACTGTATCTCCTCTGGTCGAGAGTGTCCGAGCCGGGCCTCGGCGCCGGAGAGGATCGTCTCCTTGGTGTGCTCCCTGACGGCGAAGATCAGGGGCACGCCGAACTTGCTCCGGTAGGCCCCGTTTAGCCGGTTGAGCGCCTCGTACTCCTCGGGCGCGAGCGCGTCGAGGCCGGCCGCGGCGTGCTCCCGCGCGGACTCCTGGCTCAGTTCGCCCGCGACGGCCGCCCTGCCCGCGAGGTCCGGGTAGTTGCGCAGTAGCCCCAGCTGGCGTTCCTCGGGGGCTCTGCCCACGACCTCGCGAAGCTCGCGGCTCAGGTCTGGGACGCCGTCGAAGGGGCGGGCCCGCCACGCTCCTTCCGCCACCCAGGGCGCGTCTTCGTACAGCGAGCCGAAGCGCGCCACGAACTCTTCCTCGCTCAGGCCGTTCACGCAGTCTATGGAGATCTTCCCCTGCATCCCCTCCTGTCCGCCACGAGATCCCCGTTCGCGGGCCTCTAGCCGGCCGTCGTCCCGGCCTCCCGGGGCACGCCCTCCGCGTCCCGGCGGGCCATCGCCCAGTACAGAGCCCCCGAGAGCCCGGCGCCGACGAACCACGAGAAGGGGGCGACTACGCCGAAGGCCGGGACGAGGGCCACGATGGCCGCCACCGTGGCCGCGATCACGAAGACGCCGACGGCCCGGCGGTTGACGCCGCCCTGGTACCAGTATGGCGAAGTGTCGCCTTCCCGGTACAGGGCGTCGACGTCGACGCGCCCCCGCCGGACCAGGTAGTAGTCGACGATGATGATGCCGAACAGGGGCCCGAGAAAGGCGCCCAGTCCGCCCAGGAAATAGTTCACGGCCACGGGGCTGTTGTAGATGTTCCAGGGGGTCACCAGCAGGGCGAGGACCGCCGTGATCAGGCCCCCTCGCTCGAAGGTGATGTGCCTCGGGGCGGCGTTCGCGAAGTCGTAGGCTGGCGAGACGAAGTTGGCCACGATGTTGATGCCGACGGTGGCGACGGCGAACGTCAGGGCGCCCACGATCAGAACGAAGGTGTTCGGGATCTGGGCTACGACCTCGACGGGGTCCGTGACGGCCCGGCCGAACACGGTCTGGGACCCGCCGGTGACGATCACGACCACCAGCGAGAAGGCCAGGAAGTTGACCGGGAGCCCCCAGAAGTTACCGACCTTGACCATCCGTTCGGTGGGGGCGAACCGCGAGAAGTCGCAGAAGTTGAGGAGCAGCGTTGAGAAGTAAGCGACGACCAGGGAGACCGCCGTCGCGAACGCGAGGATCGCCGCGCCCGTCGAGAGGTTTTCGGAGTTGAGGGTCAAGCCTATCTGCCCGCGGGCCTCGAAGACGATCCAGGCGGCCAGGGCGAACATCGCCACGTAGATCGCCGGCCCTGCCCAGTCAACGAACCTGCGAACGGTCTCCATCCCGTGGCGCAAGACGAACAGTTGGGCGAACCACAGGATGAGGAAGGAGATCCAGCCGAGGATCGTGAGCCCCAGGAACTTGCTCTCTGTGAGACCCTCGAGCCCAGGGAATATCTCGAGCAGGAGGAGATTGACGGCGACGGAGGCCAGCCAGGTCTGGATCCCGTACCAGAAGACGGCGATTATCGCCCGGATCAAAGCCGGGATGTTCGCCCCGAAGACCCCGAAGCTGATCCGCGCGAGCACGGGGTAGGGGACGCCGTGCCTCTGGCCCGCGATCCCCGTGAGGTTCATCAGGAAGTAGACGACCGTTATGCCGGCGATGAGGGCCACGAAGACCTGCCACCCCGCGAGCCCTAGAAAGAACAGCCCGGCCGCAAAGGTGTAGCCGCCGATGCTGTGCACATCGGCCATCCACATCGCGAAGAGGCTGTACCAGGTCCAGGTCCGCTCCTCGACCGGGGCGAGGTCCTCGTTGTACAGGCGATCGCTTCTGTCTGACGGAGGGGAGGCGTGGTCTTGCATAAGGACTCCTCCTTGTGCCGCGTGCCTACGTCCCACCTTGTCCCGGCATGTTAGGCGCCCGAGGAGTCCCGGGTCTATACACAGGAGACAAAAAGTTCGGCCCCCGGTTCTGTCTCCGCAGACAACCAGAGGCGCCGGAGGTCGGTCGCCCCTTCCGCGCTACCCCACCACGAGGTTCACCAGGCGCCCCGGCACGTAGACGTTCTTGCGGACCTCTTTGCCCTCGACGTGGGGGCCGACCTTCTCGCTCGCGAGGGCCAGCTCTCTGGCGGCCTCCTCCGAGATGTCGGCGGGAACCCTGATCCGGTCGCGGAGCTTGCCGTTGACCTGGACGATCAGCGTGATCTCCTCGTTCCGCGATGAGCGACTCGTCGTATCCGGGCCACGCCTGCTCGTGGACGGAGTACTCCTCCCCCATCGCCGACCACATCTCCTCGGCGTGGTGGGGCGCGAACGGCGCGAGGACCAGGACGAACGAGTCGGAGCGCGTCCTGCCACTCGGCCTCGCCGACGGCACCCCGCACGCCGAGCAGGTAGTTCGTGTGCTCCATGAGCGCCGCGATGGAGGTGTTGAAGCGGAAAGACTCGAGGTCGTCCGTGACCTTCTTGACGAGCCGGTTCGTCCGGCGGGGAAGCTCCGTGGGGTCGGCCTCAGCCCCCGACGCGTCGCCCCCGGCGACGAGCGAGAGGGCCCGCCGGAGGAAGCGGGAGATGCCCTCGATGCCGCGGCCGTCCACGGGCCGCCCTCGTTCCACGGGCCGATGAACATCAGGTAGCAGCGGAAGGCGTCGGCGCCGTAGCGGTCCACGAAGTCCTGCGGGTTGACGACGTTGCCGCGGCTCTTGGTCATCTTCTCGCCGTCCTCGCCGAGGATGATGCCCTGGTTGTAGAGCCGCTCGAAGGGCTCGTCCGAAGTCGACGAGGCCGAGGTCGCGCATCGACCTTGGTGAAGAAGCGGAAGTACATCAGGTGCATCGTGGCGTGCTCGATGCCGCCGGTGTACTGGTCGACCGGCAGCCAACTCTCGCCACGCTCCGGGTCGAACGGTCCCTCGTCGTAGTGCGGCGAGAGGTAGCGGTACTGGTACCAGGAGGAGTCCACGAAGGTGTCCATCGTGTCCGTCTCGCGCGTGGCCGGGCCGCCGCAGATCGGGCACTCCGTGTTGTAGAAGTCCGGGTCGCGCTTCAGGGGCGACTCGCCCGTGGGCATGAACTCGGCGTCCTCGGGCAGCAGGACGGGCAGGTCCTCCTCCGGGACGGGCACGATGCCGTGCTCGGGGCAGTAGATGATCGGGATCGGCGTGCCCCAGTAGCGCTGGCGGCTGATCAGCCAGTCGCGCAGCCGGTAGGTGACGGCGCGGCTGCCCTTGCCCTGCTCTTCGAGCCAGTGGCTCATGCGCTCCTTGGCCTCGTCCACGCCGAGCCCGTCGAGAAAGTCGCTGTTGATGGCGGGTCCATCGCCGGTGTAGGCCTTGCCTTCGAAGCCCTCCGGCGGCTCGACGGTGCGGATGATCGGGAGGTCGTACTTCTCGGCGAACTCCCAGTCGCGCTCGTCCTGGCCCGGGACCGCCATGATGGCGCCGGTTCCGTAGCCCATCAGCACGTAGTCGGCGACGTAGACCGGGATCTTCTCGCCGTTGGCCGGGTTTGATCGCGTACGCGCCCGTGAAGACGCCGGTCTTCTCGCGGGTGACGTCGGTCCGGTCGATCTCGCTCATCCTGGCGGCCTTCTCGATGTAGGCTCGCACCTCGTCCTCGCGCTCGGGCGTCGTGATCCTCTCGACCGCCGGGTGCTCGGGGCTCAGCACGAAGAACGTCGCCCCGAAGAGCGTGTCGGGCCTGGTCGTGAAGACGCTCGATGGGTCCGTAGCCCTCGACCTCGAACCCGATCTCGGCGCCTTCGGAGCGGCCGATCCAGTTCCGTTGCAGCGTCTCGACCCGCTCGGGCCAGTCTATCCCGGAGAAGTCGAGGAGCTCGTCGGCGTAGCGCGTGATCCCGAAGAGCCACTGCGCGAGGTACTTCTTGATGACCGGCGTCCCGCACCGCTCGCAGCGGCGCTCGGGCCCCACGACCTGCTCGCGCGCGAGGGTGGTGTTGTCCTTGGGGCACCAGTCGACCGGCGCCTCTTTCCTGTAGGCGAGCCCCTTCTCGAAGAACTTGAGGAAGAACCACTGGTTCCAGCGGTAGTACTCGGGGTCGCAGGTGACGACCTCGGAGGTGAAGTCGAACATGGCGCCCATCTGCCGCAGCTGGCCGCGCATGTTCTCTATGTTGGACATGGTCCACTTGTAAGGGTGGATGCCCCGGTTTATGGCGGCGTTCTCGGCCGGCAGCCCGAAGGCGTCGAACCCTATCGGGAAGAAGACCCGATACCCTCTCATCCGCATGAAACGCGCCCGGGTGTCCGAAGGCGTCATCGGGATACCAGTGCCCGACGTGCAGGTCCCCGCTCGGGTACGGCAGCATGGTGAGCGCGTAGTGCTTGGGCTTGGACGTATCCTCATCCGTCTCGTACAGGCCGCTCTCGACCCACCTCTCCTGCCAGCGGTGCTCGAGGGCCGTCGGGTCGTAGGTTCTCCTTGGTTTGGTCTCGCTCACGGGAGACTCCTTCTGCGTGCGGGTTCGGGTGCTGCGGGGGTTAGAAAGGGCGCGGCGGAGCTATAGTCGAGGTCCGGCGTTCCAGGCCCTGTGCGCTTCCGCGTGCATGCTCTAAATATAACACCGGGGGCGGCGGGCACGAAAGGTGTCCTCCGTCTGGGCAAAAGCCCGGCGGCGCGCTCGCGCGGCAGGTTATCCTCGAACCTCGCCGAGAAACGCGCCCAAATCCACGCCGCAAGCCCTGCCCGCCTCGTCGAGTTCGTCTAGCGTCTCAGCCCCGAGCGGGATGCCGGTCTCGAGGCGCCGCCGTTCGTTCCTGTCCTCGATCTCACCGGGCACCAGGACCTCCTCGACGCCGGGGGCCGGGCGGACCGATTTGATCTCGTCGATCAGCAGGTCGACCCGGTCCTTGAACGCTTCCAGGGGAACGAAGCTACCTATGTCGGTCAGCTGGAAGTACGCGCCGACGTCCTGAGGCGCCTCGAAGTCGTCGTAGAGGCTGCCCACGCGCGGCCCGAACCCGGCGCCCGTCAGCACGCCGGCCATGAGGTCGATCATGAGCGAGATCGCGGACCCCTTGGGTCCTCCGAAGGGCAGCACGGAACCGTCCAACGCCTCCTGGGCATCCGTCGTCGGTCTCCCCTCGCGGTCGACCGCCCATCCCTCGGGGATCGGCTCGTCCCTGCCCGCCGCGAGGATGATCTTGCCGCGGGCGACGACGCTGGTCGCCATGTCGAGGATGATCGGCTGGTGCCGACCGGCCGGGACCCCGAAGGTGTACGGGTTGGTACCGATGTACGGGTCGCTCCCGCCCCACGGGGCCATCGTCGAGGGCGCGTTGGAGTACGCGAACGCCGCCATGCCTCGGGCGACGGCGCGCTCCACGTAGTAGGCCCCCGCCCCGTAGTGGTTCGAGCGCCTCACCCCGACCGAGGCCGTCCCGCTCAGCGCGGCCTTGTCGAGCCCCATCTCAATGGCCCTGACCCCGACGACCTGCCCCGGACCGTTGTCCCCGTCCACGAGCAACGTCGCGTCGCTCTCGCTCACGACCGAAACGTTCGGTCGCGGGTTGACCAGCCCCATCTTCAAGCGCTTCACGTAGATCCCCATGCGGACGACCCCGTGGGAATCCACGCCCCGCAGGTTGGAACGGACAAGGCTATCGGCGACGATGGAGGCCTCATCCCGGACCATCCCGCAGGCGATGAGGCACCCTTCACAGAAGCCCCGCAAGGACGAAGCCTCCGCCCTGTAGGGCCCCTCCCTCACGCTTACAGCGCGGCCCGCAGGACGGCCGTCAGTTCGGCCTCGCCGGCCTCCCGCGGGTTGGCCTGGACGTTGTCGCTGCGCATGGCCAGCTCGACCAGGGGTGGCAGATCCTCTTCGGTGACGCCCCAGACGCCGAGACGGTCTCCGATGCCGATGTCGCGGTTCAATCGGGCTATCGCCTTCCCTGCCCCCTCGCCGGCGGCTTCGCCCTCGGGCGCGAGCCGGCGGGCCAGGCGTGCGTAGCGGTCCGGGTCTGCGGCCGCGTTGAACGAGACCACGTGCGGCAGCAGGAGGGCGTTGGCGAGGCCGTGAGGGACGTGGTGCCGGGCGCCCAGCGGGATGGCCAGGGCATGCGCGAGGCCGAGCCGGGTGGAGTTAGCGGCCAGCTCCGCCACAAGGCTGGCCATGAGCATCGACCGGCGGGCCTCCGCGTCAGAGCCGTCGGAGACCGCTCGGCGCAAATTGCTCCCGATCAGCTCTACGGCCCGGAGGGCGAGGCCTTCGGCGATGTCGTGGTTCCACACGCTCCCGTACGACTCCGCGGCATGGCTCAGGGCGTCCATCCCGGTGGCGGCCGTGATCGCGGGCGGCAACCCCAGCGTGAGGTTCGGGTCGAGCAAGGCCAGCCGGGGCATGATACGCACCGAGCCGATGCTGACCTTGGTGCCCGAGGACGAATCGGTCAGCACGCTCCACATGGTGACCTCGCTCCCCGTGCCGGCCGTGGTGGGTACGGCCACGATGGGTACGGGATCGGCCTCCAGCTTCTCCCGGCCAACGTAGTCGGCGATGGAACCCCTGTTTGTGGCCAGTGCCCCGGCCGCCTTGGCCACGTCCATGGGGCTGCCGCCGCCGAGCCCGATCACCGAGTCGTGGTCACCCTCGAGCAGCAGGTCGCGGGCCTCCAGAACGATGTCCGTGGTGGGGTCGGACCGTACCCCCTCGTAGACCGGGACCCGTAGCCCAGCCCCAGAGAGGTTATCGAGCACCCGGTCCACGATCCCGGCGGCCCGCACGCCATCATCGGTCACCAGCAAAGGTCGGCGCAGGCCCATCCCGGCCATCCGGGAACCCAGTTGGCCGATCACGCCGTCCCCGAACAGGATCTCCGTGGGGAGCACGTAATCGACGGTCCGGCCGGGATCCCGCTCCCGGGCCCGGATCTGTCCCCAGGCGTCGGTCCCGGTCATCGCCACCGCGTCCGCACTAACGCCCGCCTACTCGAAGCCCACCCACCTGCATCCTCGTTCCTTCAGTGTGCGGTCGACCCAGCCGCGGTCCAGGGTGCCGGCCTCGATCTGGCGCATCATCTCGGCCTCCTTCGCCATCGTCTCCTCCGTCTCGCTCGCGACGCGCTGCGCGTCTTCGAGCGGCACGACAACGACCCCGTCGGCGTCCCCCACGACCACGTCTCCGGGGCTGACGACCGCACCGCCGATGTCTACGGGGATGTTCAACTCGCCGGGGCCGTCCTTGTAGGGCCCCCGGTGGGACGCACCGCGGGCGAAGCACGGGAACCCCGCCTCGACGAACGCCTGGCTGTCGCGTATCGCGCCGTCCAGGACGACGCCGGCGGCGCCGTTGCCGATGGCTATGCGCATCGCGATCTCGCCCAGGATCGCGTTCGAGACCTGGCCCCCGGCGTCGATCACGAGCACGTCCCCAGGCTCCAACATGTCGAGCGCTTTGTGGACGATAAGGTTGTCTCCGGGACGGGTACGCGCGGTGAACGCGGAGCCTACGAGCCTGGAAGCGCCGTGCATCGCGTGGATGTCGGCGCACACCCCGTTCAGCCGGTTCATGTTGTCGCTGATGTTCGCCGCCGGAAAACTCCGGTACCGCTCGACGAGCTCCGCTGGCGCTCGCCGCGGCGGGAAGATACGGAAACCGACGTCGGTCACGCCGGGTCTTCCTCTGCCACGGATCGCGCCGTCGATGGCCGGTAACCCTCCTGGTTTCTGTGCTGGTGATACACAACCTTGAGGTTTGCGTAGAACTCCTCGTTGGTCGTGCCGATGCTGTAGGCGCCCATGCCCGACATCTTTACCCCGCCGAAGGGCATGTTCACCTCGCTAATCGTGCCGTTGTTCACGTGGACCATCCCGGCCTCGGAGTTCTCGACGAACGCGTGGGCCTTCTCCATGTCGTCGGTAAAGATCGCGGACGTCAGCCCGTAGGCCACCTCGTTGTTGACGGCGAGCGCCTGCGCGAATCCCTGCACCGGGATGACCACGAGCACAGGGCCGAAGATCTCGTCGCGGGCCGGCGCCGTCCCGGGCCCCACGTCGGTCAGGATCGTGGGCTCGTGGTAGTAGCCACCGTCGAACCCGTCCCCGCCGAGCCGCTCGCCACCGATGAGCAGGCGGGCGCCGTTCTTCCGGGCAAGCTCGATGTAGCGCACGGATCTCTCGAGCTGGCCGCGGCTGGAGAGCGGGCCGACGGTCGCCTCCTCGTCGAGGCCGTAGCCCACCTTCAGCTTCCCGACCTCATCGACCAGGCAAGCCTCCAGTTCGGCCCGCTGCTCCTCGAGCACTATGACCCGGCTAATCGAGGTGCAGCGCTGCCCCGAAGCCATGTAGGCGGCGGGGACGATCTGCGCCGCGGCGTCCGCGAGGTCGTCGCAATCCGCGACGACCGCCGCGTTCTTGCCGCCCATCTCCAGCTGGACCTTGGCGTTGTTGGCCGCGGCTTTCGCGTAGATGCCGAGACCAACCTCGGTAGAGCCGGTGAACGTGACCCCGCGGACGGATGGGTGGGTAACCAGTGACTCGCCAACCTCCCCACCCCTTCCGAGGACGAGGTTTGCGACGCCGGCCGGCAGGCCGGCCTCCTCGAACATCTCGTGGATCATCACCGCGCTCAGGGGCGTCTGCGAGGCCGGCTTGAGAATCACGGTGCAGCCCGCGACCAGGGCCGGCATCAACTTCCGTAGCGGCGAGACAACCGGGAAGTTCCACGGCGTGATGGCGGCGACCACCCCGATCGGCTCGCGCAACGTGTACGCTAGGAGGTCGCGCCGCCCGCTAGGTAGCGTCTGGCCTCCGACGCGCAGTGCCTCTCCGGCGGTGAAGCGCGCCTCGCCGAGGGCACGATCTACCTCGCTGCGGGACTCGACGATGGGCTTGCCCATCTCCAGTGTCATCGCCGCCGCGAGCTCCTCTTTGCGCCGTTCGCAGATGCTTACGAAACGGTGGACGCTGTCTCCGCGTTGGGGGGCGGGGACGCGCCGCCAACCCAGGAAGGCGTCGTGGGCCGCCTCTACAGCCCTCTCGACGTCCTCCTGCGTGGACGACGGGAATAGCCCGACGATCTCGCTCGTCTTCCCCGGATCCCTGACTTCGTACGTCTCACCGGTGCCGGAGGCGATCCACTCGCCACCGACGTAGTTCCTATACGTTCTTGCCCCCTGCACCGTGCCCGGCACCGTCTGCGCCTCCCGTGCTCCCGACCAGAGTAGACATGGTAGAGCAAACCCGCTGCACGCGCGATCCGGGCGAAAGCGCCCGCCTCAGGCCAGGACCAGTACAAGCGCGGCGGCAAACGCGGTGCAGACCACGTTGGTGAGCTCGTTTCCGAGGCGCGGATAGAGAGCCCCCACCAGGCTATCAACGACCGTACCGGCGAACGCCGCGAGAGCCACGACCAGCGTGGAGAGCGCGCCCCCCGTCAGACCCAGGATCAGGCCCAGAGCCGCGGTCAGCGCGGCGGCGGCGAAGCCGGCGAGCGTTCCGGTCAACGAGACGGCGCCATCGGTGCCGGGCGGGACGCGCTCCAGGGTCGAGACGAGCCGCGGCTCGTGGCCGTAGAGTTGCCCCACCTCGGACTCTGCCGTATCCGCGAAGGCCGCGCCCACGGAGGCGACGAAGGCGGCGGCGAAGGGCGCGAAGCCGGTCGCCGCGGCGAGGACTGCGCACAAGGTGGCCGCCCCGCAGTTGGCGAGGGCGTTTCTGGCGCCGCGGCGTCCGCCGCGATCCTGGGCGGTCCCGGCGCTCCGTTTGCGCGCGTAGCCGAGCCGCGTGAGCACAGAGCCGCCGATAACGAACAGAGCGAGGACGGCGAAACCTTGCGGACCCAGGCAGTAGTAGATCACGGTCCCGAGGAGTAGGCCTCCGAGCGCGCCGCTCCATCCGACCATCCCAAGCGCGTAGGCTAGCGCGGCGAAGGCGGCGATGACACCGATGGAGACCAGGAGGTGGGCCAAGTCCGTGTCAGGCACTCTGAAGGGCGGTGAGGCGGGCGAGGAACCGACGGGCGTAGCGCTCGCACTCCGCGGGGGAGACGCGCAGCAGCGCCGGCTCGATGACGCCGACGCTCAAGCCCGTGCCTACCAGGTTCTCGACGCCCTGGTAGAGGAGGGATCCGGCCAGCGGGCTCGGCCTCTGCGGGACGGCGAGGACGAGGCCGCACAGCCGGAGGGCACCCGTAGCGACGGTCGCGTCCACGGCGTCAGGTCGGTCCTGGCCCAGTACAACGATCCTGACCGGCAAGCCTTCCGGCTCGTCATCCTCCCTGAGATCCTTCCAACGGGCAGAGATCCTGTCGTGCCCGCCGTCGAGCGCGGCCCGCGAGAGACCGGACCAGACCTCGCCGGCCACCCGGCGGGCCAGGGGACTCGTCCCGTCCGCGAAGATGCCCACGGTGGTCTCGGACATGCCCCGGAGCCTACCCCCCACCGGCCTCGCGCTTCTCGAGCCGGCGCATGAAAACGTCGATCTCCTTCACGGTCTGCAGATCCCCGTTCTCCTCGGCGACCTCCCGTCCCATTTGGAAGACCTCCCTCGCCTCGGCGTTCTCGTGCAGCTCGAAGTGTGCGCGGCCGAGGGTGCGGTAGGCCACGGAGTAGTCGGGCTTATTGTCGACCGCGCGCCGCAGGTGGTCCCTGGCCTCCGCGTGCTGGCCCTCCTTGAACAACTCCGTGCCCAGCGAGTAGAGGATCATGGGGTTATCCGGGCTCTTCTCTAGCAACCTGCGGAACATCTCCGCGCGCGACGCCTCCATCCGTCCCCCTTGTCGGTGCCCCAGAGATGACTTTTTAGCACGACCGGAGCGCGGCTGTTTGGAACGAGCCGCAGAAGGGCCTCGCCCCCACAGGCGTGGCCGCCGAATTGTGCGATCGAGCGGCCAGATTGTCCCGTATGGACCGGCCTACCGGATCAGAGGTAAGGTCTGGTCCCCTGATCCTCGTCCATGCGCCTGTACGCCTCGGCGACTGCGAGGACCTTCTGCACGTACCAGTCGGCGTGGTTGTAGGAGAACAGCGCCGCGTACCAGTCCTGGGGCGCGCCGCCCTCCTTGAGATAGCCGGCGGCGGCCGGTATCGCGTCCTCGGGATCCATGACGTTCGCGACTCCGTCGCCATTGCCGTCAACGCCCGAGGACTGCCAGGTCGAAGGCATGAACTGCATCGGTCCCATGGCCCCGGCGCTGGACGGCCCCATGTTCTCTCCGTGGCCTGACTCAACCTCCCCAATGGCCGCGAGTATGTACCAGTCGGATCCGAACCCGTACTCCTCGGCCGCCTGGCGGTAGAGCCGCATGTACTCACTTCTGGGAAGGGAATCAGCCGGGCGGGCTACTATGCCGCCGCCGCGTGCGATCTGGAGCTCGCGGCCCTGATCGACGAACCCCCCAGCGCTGGTGGCCGCCTGGCTTCTCAGGATGCGCTCCCTCTCGGCCGCCTGGAGCTCTTGCAGCCGGGTCTGCGTACGGCGCTGGTCGCCGCTTATGCGGTCTATTGCCCCCTCGAGCTCCTCCTCGCGTAGGCGCAGCTCCCGGGCTTTCTGGCTCTCCTCCTCCAGCGCCGCTTCGTAGTCCCGATGCTTCTGAGAGACCTGTCGCGAGGTATTGCGCAGGATATTGCTGGTCTCCTCGTAGGCCCGAAGGCTCTCACGGCCCTCGAACAGCACTTCGGCCAGCTGGGGATTGGTCACCCCTTCAAAGCCGTCGGAGGAGCCGAACAGCGCGTCCAGCAGCGAGGCCAACCCTCCCCCACCGTCTTTGTAGGCGGCTCGCAGCTTCTCGACGTATTGTGTTCTGGTCCTGCTGTAAGCCTGCCGCCGCTCGGCGAGATCCCGCTCGATACCCCGCGCCTGCTCCTCTAGGTCGCGCGTACGCGCCTCCGCGCCGTTGACCCTGGCCTGCGCCCTCTCCAACTCGGCGCCGATGGTGGAGATCTCGTCGATGCGGGTCTTCAGGGCAGCGTCCTGCTTCTCTACCCGGGCTTCGAGGGAAGGTATCTTGGGGTTGGGCTCACGGGAGACCTCAGGGTTGACTTCGGGGGTCCCATACTGCTGCTGGGCAGGATCCTGCGCCCCCACGCTTCCCGCCGAGAACGCGACCAGCGCCAGCACGCAAAACGCGCCCCACGCCCTGAACCGCCACCCCGCCATCTCCATCCTCCCACGGAGCACTACGCCGCGTAGATTCTACACCGGCGATCAAGCCGGCGATACGCCCCTTGATGCCGCACCCACTAGCGCACAAAGCTTTTTGTGCCTGTTGCTGCTAATTTGACTTTGCTGTTAGCAGGGCGACGAGGGCCTCCAGTTGCTCTCTTTCGCGAAAGCGGATCTCGAGCCTGCCTCCCCTGCGGGAGTGCTTCACCTGTACCGGCAGTTCGAGCGCCTCCTGGAGGATCCGGGAGGCCTCGTCGAACGCGTTTGGTACGGCTTGTTGCGGCGAGCGCTCCTCCTGGGGCGTCTCCGGTTTGACGGCGGTAGACTGGCGGACCAGCTCTTCGGTCTTGCGGACGGAGAGCCGCTCGTCCCGCACCTTTTCGGCGAGTCGCAGCATCTGGTCTTCTGTCTCGAGCCCGAGCAAGGCCCTGGCGTGCCCCTCGGTGAGGCTGCCTTGCAGCAGCATCGTCTTTACCCCTTCTGGCAACCTGACGAGACGGAGGGTGTTGGTTACGGCGGCCCGGCTCTTGCCGAGGCGTCGGGCGAGTTGCTCCTTGCTCAGGCCGAAACCCTCCATGAGCGTCTGGTAGGCGGCCGCGGTTTCGAGCGGGCTCAGGTCCTCCCGCTGCAGGTTCTCGACGAGGGCGAGCTCCATGGACTCGTTCTCGTCGGCCTGCCTTATGAGGACCGGGACCCGGTCGAGCCCCGCCGCTTTGGCCGCGCGCAGCCGCCTTTCTCCGGCGATCAGCTCGAAGCCACCGGTCGTGGAGCGGACCACCAGGGGCTGCAGAACGCCCACCTCTCGGATGGAGGCCGCCAGCTCCCTGATCCCGGTCTCCGAGAAGCTCTGGCGCGGCTGACGGGTGTTCGGCCGGATCGCCGAGACCGGAAGCTCTTCGAACTTGAGCCCGCCGACGCCCTCGCCCGTGGCTATGAGCGCCGAGAGTCCCCGGCCCAAGCCCCTCCTACCCACGTCCGATCACTTCCTCAGCCACGGCCTCGTAGGCCTCCGCCCCGGTGCTCCGCGGCGCGTAGAGCGCTATGGGAAGCCCGAAGCTTGGGGCCTCGCTGAGCCGCACGTTCCTGGGTACGATGGTCCGGAAGACCTGGTCCCCGAAGAAAGAGCGCACCTCGCCGGCCACCTGGTGCGCCAGGTTGGTACGAGGATCGAACATCGTCAACAAAACGCCCCCCACGCGAAGCCCCGGGTTGAGCTCCTGCCGCACCATCCGGATGCTCTGCATGAGCTGCGTGAGGCCTTCTAGGGCGTAGTATTCGCACTGGATAGGGATCAGCACCTCATCCGCCGCGGTCAGGGCGTTGAGGGTGAGGAGATCCAGGGACGGCGGGCAGTCGAGCAGCACCCTTTGGTACGCGGTGTCCGGCAGCTTCTCGAGGGCGCGTTTGAGCTTGAATTCCCTGGCCAGGCTGGAGACCAACTCGACCTCGGCCCCGACGAGGTTGATCGTGGCCGGTGCCACCTCAAGCCCCGGTATGCTCGTCTGCACCGCAACGTCCTGGAGTGGTTTGCCCTCGAGCAGCACATCGTACATGCATCCCCCATCTCCGGGGGTCACGCCGAGGCCGCTGGTTGCGTTGCCTTGAGGATCCATGTCGACCACCAGCACCCTCTCGCCCTTGTCGGCGAGGTAGGCCGCCAGGTTTATGGCGGTGGTGCTCTTACCCACGCCGCCCTTCTGGTTCACTATGGCGACTACGGCGCTCAACGCGGGCATCTTAGCACGCAAGCGCCGCCAGAATACCGCTACACCACACCTAGTGGCCGTTTCGTCGGCACCCCCACCTTACGGGGGTACTCGGCCGGTGTCTCGCGCGTTTTCTCTATGATCACCAGCCGCCGCTCTCTGTCCCCCACCTCGGGCAGATGCGGGACCCGGACCACACGCCGCATCTGCGCTCCGAGCAACGCCGCCGCCCGCTCCCCCTCTGCCAGCTCATCTTGGCCGAGACGCCCCTTCATGGATATGGCGAACCCGCCAACCTTCAACAACGGCACGCAATACTCCGCCACTACCGACAAGCGGGCGACGGCCCGGGCCGTCGCAACGTCGTAGGAAGCCCGATGCCCGCCCGCCCGAGCCAGTTCCTCCACCCTTCCCGGTATGATCACCGCCCGTAGCAAAGACAGGTTCTCCACGACCCTCCGTAGAAAGTCGGCCTTCTTGCCGGTGCTCTCGAACAGCGCGACATCCAGGTTCGGCGCGACGATCTTGAGCGGGATGCCTGGCAGCCCGCCTCCGGAACCGACGTCGGCCAGCTTTCCCATATCTCCTAGAGGACCGAACAGCATGCAGCTGATGGAATCGAGTACATGGTCGACCATTACCGTTCGACGGTCCCGAACCCCGATGACGTTCGCCTTCTCGTACGTGGCTAGCAACGAGCCATACTCGCCGAGCAAACGCAACTGTTCGTCTTCGAGCCATAGGCCCCAGGATTCGGCCTGAAGCCTCACAAGGTCCAGACCGTCCACCTCCTGTTTCACGTGCAACAGCCGCCGCAAAAGTTAAGCCCGCACGACAAATGTATGCACAGGCAAACAATTTGCGCGAAGTCACGAAATCTGGTGCGTTTGCGGCTGCGTTTCACGTGGAACGCGAGGGGAGGATCAGACGGGGGAGACCCTGACCCTGCGGTTGCTGCCGGCGCCCTCGCTGAGCGTGGTCACCTTAGGATCGTCCTTGAGGTACATGTGGACGACGCGGCGTTCGGCGGGGTTCATGGGCGGCATCTCGACGGTGCGCCTTTCGCGCACAGCTTTGCGGGCCGTGCGGTGAGCCATGCCTTGGATCGCCTCTACGCGGCGCTGCCGGTAGCCCTCCGCGTCGAGGATGATCCTCTTCGCGAACTCGCGCCGTTTGTAGATCGCGGCGTTCACCAGGTACTGCAGCGCGTCGATCGTCTCGCCCTTCTGGCCGATAAACAGCGCCGTATCGGGGGAGGCTACGTCCACAGCGATGTAATCCTCGGCATCGTAGACATCCACCCGCGCTTCCAGACCCATCTCGCCGACCACGGAGGTCACGAGATCCTTGACCTCGGACAGAAGTTCCTCCGGCACGGGCTCGAAGACCGGCTCCTCTGGCTCGGTGGAATCCGAGGCGACGGTGGCCACGAGATCCGGCTCGGTGCCGGGCTCCGCATCCGCGCTTTCCTCGACATCCGCCCTTTCCTCGACATCCGCGACATCGGACGACGGCACGAGCTCCGCCGCCGTTGCAGCGCCGTCGTCAACGTCCGCAACGTCGGCATCCACCTCAACCAGGATGCGGGCGTCCCTGGCGCCAATACCCAGGAAACCCGAGTTTCCCTCGTCGACCACCTCGTACCGGAGATCGTTGGATGCTAGCCCGAGATCGCTGGCCGCATCCTCGACGGCCTCCCGAACGGTGGCGGCATAAAACTCTCGAGTCTGTGTCATTTCTTCTTCTTTCTACGCTTTCTCTTGGCGGTCTTCGCCGCCCTGGCAACGGCATCTTCGGGACTCTTCTCGGCCGACGCCGAACCCTTGCCGTTCCGCGAAACGGCCTCGGCAGAGGCTTTCTTGGCTTCGTCCTCCGGCTTCTTCTTGCCTGGTCCGTGGTTGTAGATCACGTAGTTCTGGACCAGCGTAACGAGGTTTGAGGTGATCCAGTAGACGAACAGGCCGGCAGGGAAGTTGAAGAGGAAGACCGTGATCCCGATGGGCAAGATCCTCATCAGCCAGCGCTGCTGCGGGTCGATGTTCTTGGCCGTGATCTCGGAGGCCGCCAGCATCGTCAGAGCGGAGATGATGGGGAGGAGGTAATAGGGATCCGCCACCGACAAATTCTGGAACCAGAGGATGCC
This sequence comes from uncultured Rubrobacteraceae bacterium, assembly GCA_963769655.1. Taxonomy (GTDB): domain Bacteria; phylum Actinomycetota; class Rubrobacteria; order Rubrobacterales; family Rubrobacteraceae; genus CAVYMT01. The sequence goes on from CAVYMT010000013.1 coordinate 453,954, forward strand.
GCCGGTGTGAAAGCTGTCGTACTCGGGGGCCACGACCCTGTCGCCGACCTGGTACCCGCCGAACTGGCGGATAACGTAGAAGATGCTGATGAATATGGGCATCTGGATCAGGATCGGCAGGCAGCCCCCGAGGGGGTTCACCTGGCGCTCCTGGTAAAGCTTCCCGAGTTCTTCCCGCTGCTTGACGGGGTTATCCTTGTACTGGTTCCGGAGCTTCTCCATATCCGGGCGCAGGTCCTGCATGGCCCGCATGCTCTTTACCTGCTTCACCGTCAGGGGGAACATCACGCTGCGCACCACGATCGTCAGGAGAGCGATGCTCAACCACCAGGGGTTCGTAAACACCCCTTCGAGCGCGCCGTAGAAGAACAACAGGATCTGCCCGAGGATGCCCACGATGGGGTCGAAAATCCGGGCGAAAAAGTCGGCTATAGCGTTGATCTTGCCCCCTTCATCATCTTACTGGGTCGAGCCCTCCTTTGGAGAAGGGGTGGCAGCGTAGCAGCCGCCAGGCGCCCATGATCGACCCTCGGAGCAGGCCGTACTTCTCGATGGCCTGAAGCGTGTACAGGGAGCAACTGGGCGTGAACCTGCAAGAGGGCGGCAGCACGGGGGAGAGGGTCCTCCGGTAACCCTTTATCAGCCAGACACCGACCCTCTTGGCCATCACGTATTTCCCCGATCAGCCCTTCCGCCGGTCCGGAGCCCCGAACCTGCGCAGCGAGCGGGCGAACTCTTCTTTCAGCTCGTGAAAGTTCGCGGCCGCCGAGCTTGGACGGGCGGAGACGACGAGGTCCAAGTCCCCCGGAACATCCTCGACGCATGCGTGAAAGACCTCTCTGAGCCTCCGTCGGATAGTGTTGCGCGTCACGGCACCGCCGACCTTCCGGGATACCGACAGACCCAGGCGCGGGGTCCCGGTGCCGTTCGGGAACGCGTGCACGGAGAAAAGTCGGCCCCTGAAGGCGGTTCCCTGCCGATACACCCGTTCGAAATCCGGAGAGTCGGTCAGACGTGTGCGCTGGCTACGGGACAAAGATCAGACAGCAAGCTGCTTGCGGCCGCGCCGCCGGCGAGCGGCGATAACCCTGCGTCCACCTACCGTGCTCATGCGCTTGCGGAAACCGTGCGTTTTCGCCCTTTTGCGGCGATTAGGCTGATACGTGCGCTTCATGAATCTCCTTACGGGCAATCCGAGACGTTACAAATCGGCGCAAGGAGTATATCCGACACCACCGTCGCCATCCAGGCCACTGGCGGCGCCCAAACGCGGCACCATCGCACGTACCCGAGACCCTCTGATTCAGGAAAATCCTGCAAAAGAGCGTCTATGGTGTGCCAAATAGTCCCCAATGTCCCGGTTTCGGTGGGCGTCTCCGGGGCTGGCAGACCGTCCGAGGCCGTCCGGCGACGTGCGTTTGCGCTACTTATCCACAGGCTGTGGATAACAATGTGGATAAGTTCTCTAATCTCCTGCAAAACGTGATTTTATCTCTCTCGCCTATAGCGGACTGGTTGGGGGTACGCTAAATTCCGGGCTGGGGATGATCCGGGCGGAGCAAACACGAGGGGAGACCAGTGGTTCGGGCATAAGCGCCCGTGTCGTGTTGTATCCGCGGGATGGGGAGCCCGAGATCACCGAGGTCGCCGCCGCGAACTCGCGCACCGCCGCCACCAAGTTCACGAGGCTCGTGGTCGAGAGGGTCAATGAGGCGGGGGGTGGGGTGCCGGAGGTCTCCGTACGCGAGGTGGTGGAGAACCTGGTGCACGCGCACTACGAGGGAGTAATCATCTCGGTCCTCGACGATGGAAACGTCGTACGCGTGTCGGACAAGGGGCCCGGGATACAAGACAAGGACCGCGCCATGGAGTTCGGCTTCTCCGGCGCGTCGTCGGAGGCTCTGGGCGAGATCCGGGGTGTCGGCGCCGGGCTTGGCATCGCACGCTCGGCGGCGGAGCAAGCCGGGGGCAAGGTCACCCTGGAAGACAACATAGGCGGCGGCGTCGTGGCGACGATCTCCGTGCCCGGCGAGGCGATGGAGTCGGCGGAACCGCCCCCAAGTCCGACGCCGAGCGACGTTCCGCGGCGCAGGTACCCCGATGGCGTGCCCCGGATGAACCTCTCCGAGAGGCAACAGAAAGTCCTCATCACCGTTCTAGAGAGTGGGGAGGTCGGTCCCTCGACGGTCGCGGACCTGCTGGAGATCAGCGTCAGTACCGCGTACAGGGACCTCTCGGTCCTCGAAGAGGACGGGCTCGTGGTCGCCGACGAGGGCGGCAAGCGTCTCATATCCCCGCTCGGCAAGGATCTTGTGGGCGCGATCATCAGCGATTGGGTCAGATAGCCGGTGGCGAGCCAGGTAGAGCAGATCTGGACGGAGGTCCTCGACCGCGCCTCCGAGCACATAGACGTTTCCTCGCTTCGGGTCTGGTTTGAAGGCATCCGGCCGGTGGACTTTGAGGGGGACCAGCTAGAGATCTCCGTTCCCAACACCTTCGCCAAGGAGTACATAGAGAGCCGCTTCCGCCCCCTGCTGGAGGAGGTGCTCGATTCCGTGCTCGGCCGCAAGTCCTCACTCCTGGTGAGCGTCGGCGGAGGGCCAGAACGGGCGTCCAACGGGAACGGGATGGCCTCCCAGGGTGCAGAATCGGTCTTGAACGCCCGCACGCCGCGGTCTTTTCGGGCCAAGTACACCTTCGACACGTTCGTCATCGGCGCCGGCAACAGGTTCGCCCACGCGGCGGCGCTGGCGATTTCGGAAACGCCCGGCGTCGTCTACAACCCGCTCTTCATCTACGGGGGCGTCGGGCTCGGGAAGACGCACCTCCTGCGCGCCGTGGGCCACTACGTCGAAGATCAGGACCCGAGCATGCGGGTGCGCTACGTCACCTGCGAGCAGTTCACCAACGACTTCATCAACTCCATGCGGGACAACGCGCCCCTCGAATTCCAGAAGCGCTACCGCGAGAACGATGTCTTGCTCGTGGACGACATCCAGTTTCTCGAGAACAAGGTGGAGACCCAGGAGGCCTTCTTCCACACCTTCAACGCCCTCTACGAAGAGAACAAGCAGATCGTCATCGCCTCCGACCGGCACCCGAAATATATCCAGACACTCGAGAACCGGCTCGTGAGCCGCTTCGAGTGGGGGCTTGTCACCGACATCCAGCCGCCGGACCTCGAGACCCGGATCGCCATCCTGCGCAAGAAGGCGCTCATGGACCGCCTGGAGGTCGACGACGAGGTCCTCACGTTTATAGCCTCGAAGGTCTCGACGAACATCAGGGAGCTGGAGGGAGCCCTGGTACGCATCCTCGCCTACGCTTCCCTCTACGATCGGCAGGTGAGCGTGGCTCTGGCCGAGGAGGTGCTGCGGGATATCCTTCCCGAAGGCGCCTACCGCGAGATACCCATCGAGCTCATCCAGCACGAGGTGTGCCGCTACTTCGGGATCGCCAAGGCCGACCTGGTCGGCGCCAGCCGCTCCAAAGGATTCGCATACCCCCGACAGGTCGCTATGTACCTCTCCCGAGAACTCACCGACGAATCGCTGCCCAAGATAGGGAAGGCCTTCGGCGGCCGAGACCACTCCACCGTCATGCACGCCACCTCCAAGATCTCAAACCTTATAAACAGCGACCGCGACGTCTTCTCCCAGATCCACGAGCTCACCCAGCAGGTCAAAGGCAAGCGTTGACCCCTCCCCCTAGGGGAGCACTTTGTAACAATCCCGAGACATACAATTGCATACGGAGGTCCGAGTTATCCACACCCTATCCACAACTTCAGGCTTTGCTTGTGGATAACCTTGCCGGATTTGGCCCGCAGTTATCCACAGATTTCGGCGGTTATCCACAGAAATCGGGGATAAGTTGAAGAAATTGTGGATAACTCAAGCATCCTTAGAATCGTATAAGAATACAAATCGATGAGGCCTGTGGATAAACCTGTGGATAAGAGGGGTCAAACCTGTGGATAAACCTGTGGACAGATTTGTGGATAACTACGGGTTGTGGATAACTCCGGCTTATCCACAATTTGTCCACAGGCCTCGGGGGGTTATCCACATTTTTATCCACAGGCGGGTGGTCGGGAATCCGGCTTGGGAATGGCGATTTGCGGGGGTTATCCACATATCCACAGGCCTTATTATTATTATTGATGTAATAGATATATGGTTGGATAGTAATAATAAGGGGAGAAGGGAGGCGCCATGAGGGCCGTATGTAACACGGATGTGGTAGGAAGAAAACTGGCGATCGTATCCAGAGGGGTATCGGCGAGGTCCACGATACAGCTGCTCGGCGGGATCCTTCTGGAGGCTCGGGGCGATGAGGTCCGGTTGTCGGCCACGGACATGGAGGTCTCGATCCAGACCTCGTCACCGGCGGAGGTTGCTGACGAGGGACGGGTCGTCATACCGGCCCGAATCTTCAACGATATCGTCCGGTCGTTGCCCGACGGGCAGTTCTCGCTCGATCACGACGCCTCGTCGGGGACCGTGAAGCTGACGGCCGGGGAGAACGAGTACAGCATCAGGGCCTACGCCGCCGACGACTTTCCGCAGCTGCCGAGCTTCGACGCGGAGGGTTCGTTCAAGATGCGTGGGGAGTCTCTCGTCGAGACCGTGGAGAAGGTTTCTCGCTCTTACTCCCGGGATGAGACGCGGCCTGTACTGACGGGGATACTCATCAGCTTCGAGGACTCGCGGGTACGGATGGTCACCACCGACTCCTACCGGCTGAGCATCAAAGAGACCGAGCTCGCGACCACGGCTTTCGAGGGCGCGAGGGAGGCGATCATCCCGGCCCGCGCCATGCAGGAGGTCGCGAGGATCTTCTCCGGCTCCGACGAGGAGGAGATAGGGGTGGCGCTCTCCGAGAACCAGGCGCTCTTCTCCATCGGGGACGTGCTCTTCGGGACGCGGCTCATAGACGGGAACTTCCCTGAGTATCGGCGCCTCTTACCGACGACCTTCGAGCGCGAGATCGCGGTGTCCAGGGAAGACCTCATGGGCACGCTGCGGCGCGTGAACCTCTTTACCGCCCGACAGACGCCGCCGGTGCCCGTGAGCCTCTCGTTCACCGAGGGCTCCGTCGAGGTGATCGTGCGCAACGGCGAGGTCGGCGAGGCCCACGAGAAGCTCGAGGCAAGCTACGCTGGCGAGGACGAGTTCCTCATCTCGTTCAACCCGGGCTACCTGCTAGACGGAGTCTCGGCGATAGACACGGAGAAGGTGGTCTTCCGGCTCAACGAGGCGCTCAAGCCCGGCCTTATAGTGCCCGGCGCCAACGGCGATGGGGAGGCGAAAGCGGAGCCGGACTTCCTGTACCTGATCATGCCGATGCGCGATCCTTCCCGGAGCTAGGGCGCCGACGGCGAAGTTGGACCTCCCTGACCTCCCATCGGGCATCGCGCTGGGCCAGGCGCTCAAGGTCGCGAACCTCGTGGGGAGCGGGGGGGAGGCGAAGGTCATCGTGCAGGCCGGCGAGGTCCGGGTAAACGGCGAGGTCGAGACACGCCGCGGTCGTAAGCTCCAAACTGGCGACGTGGTCGAGGTGGGAGACCAGAGGCTGGAGGTAGATTGACCGCCTACCTGCGCGCGCTGCGGGTCGTCAATTTCCGCAACTATCCGGACGACGCCGTTGCCCTCTACCCGGGGCTCAACATCGTCGTGGGGGACAACGCGCAGGGCAAAACGGGCCTGCTCGAGGCGATCTCCTTCGCCGTCACCGGCTCCTCACCGCGCACGCCAAACGACCCCGAGGTCGTCCGCTGGGGAGCGGACTTCGCCCGTACCGAGGCCAGGATCTCGCTGGGAGGTGGCTCCGACGAGCGTCGGGTGGCCGTCGGGTACGCACCCGGGCAGAAGAAGCGCCTGACGGTGGACGGGGCGACGGCGCCCTCCCTCGCGGGCTACGCGGCCGGTGGGGCGGGCGTCAGGGCCGTGACCTTCTTTCCGGAGGACATCAGGATCGTCAAGGGCTCTCCCTCGGACCGCCGCGAGTTCCTCGATGGCCTCCTCTCGACGCTCCGGCCCTCCTACGCCCGGGCCGTCTCCGAGTACGCGAAGGCCGTGGCACAGCGCAATCAGCTCCTCCGGCGCATCAGGGACGGATTCTCCTCCGAGCGCACCCTCGCGACCTGGGACCGCAAGGTCATCGAGCTCGGCGAGCAGGTCCTCAAGGGGCGTGAGGCCGCGGTGGGACCCCTGGCCACCCACTTCGCTTCCTCTCTAAAGGCCCTGTACGGCCCCGAGAAGGCCACGATACGCTATTCTTATAGCGCGCCCTTGGACCGGTACGCCGAGAGGCTCACGGAGGCTCACAGGGCCGACATCGAGCGCGGCACCACCTCCGTCGGGCCGCACAGGGACGACTTCGAGGTACTGCTCGGCGACGTCGACCTCACGACGTACGGGTCGCAGGGGCAGCAGCGGCTTGCCACGCTAGCGCTCAAGTTCGCGGCCCGGGACCACGTGCTCGGGACGACGGGGGAGGACCCCATCCTGCTCTTCGACGATGTCATGAGCGAGCTCGACGAGCGCCGCCGCGACTTTCTGGCCGAGTATTTCCTCCAGAGCACCCAGGCCATCATCACCACTACCAACCTCGAATACTTCGCCGCCGAGATCCTGCGCCGGGCCCGTGTGGTGCGCATATCTGGTGGTGCCATAGCCGAGACTACAAGCGGTGGTGTGGACGAGGACCGGGTTCACTCGAAAAAGGCTTAGATAAGCGTCAAACGCGCCGCGGCGTGTCTTGGGAAAACCTACAAGTTGTGTTACAATCCTGGGGTGCAGATCTTTTTCGAACAGAACGGCTGTGTCGCTTTGATTTTGTGTCAGATGAGGAGGGCCTTCCCCGTTGGCTAAGACCGCTAGCAAGCATTCCAAGAGCACCTACGATGCGAGTTCCATCCAGGTTCTCGAAGGCCTCGAGGCCGTCAAGCGGCGTCCCGGCATGTACATCGGCTCGACGGGGCCGCGGGGGCTCCACCATCTCGTGTGGGAGATCGTGGACAACTCCATCGACGAGGCGCTCGCCGGGCACTGCTCGGAGGTCCTGATCACCGTCCACCCGGACAACTCCGTCTCGGTGACGGACGACGGCCGCGGGCTGCCGGTCGGCAAGATGGCCAAGTACGGCAAGTCCGCCGTCGAGGTCATCCTGACCACGCTGCACGCCGGCGGCAAGTTCGACGGCAGCGGCTACAAGGTCTCCGGCGGCCTGCACGGCGTCGGCGCCTCGGTGGTCAACGCCCTCAGCGAGTGGCTGGAGGTCGAGGTCAAGCGCGATGGGCACCTCTGGACTCAGCGCTACGAGCGGGGTTTCCCGAAGGGCAACCTGACCAAGGGTCGCAAGCTCAAGAAGGGCGAGGAGACGGGGACGACCATCAACTTTATGCCCGACCCCGAGGTCTTCACGGAGACCATGGAGCTCTCCTTCGACACGTTGAGCCGGCGCTTCCGCGAGTCGGCTTTCCTGAACAAGAACCTCAAGATCCGGCTCGTCGACGAGCGCGAGGAAGACCGGGACGTGGCGTACCAGTACGAGGGCGGCATCCGGGACTTCGTGGCGCACATCAACGAGGCCAAGGACCCGGTGCACAAGACCGTGTTCTACTTCGAGCGTGACGAAGCGGCCGGCAACGTCGAGGTCGCCATGCAGTGGAACAACGGGTTCCAGGACTCCGTCTTTACCTTCGCCAACAACATCAACACCCACGAGGGTGGGGCACACCTCTCCGGTTTCCGGGCGGCGCTAACGCGTACCATCAACGACTACGCGAGGCACAAAGGCCTCCTCAAGGAGAAAGAGGAGAACCTCACCGGAGACGACATCCGCGAGGGCCTCGCAGCGGTCATCTCGGTGAAGCTCGCCGAGCCGCAGTTCGAGGGGCAGACCAAGACCAAGCTCGGCAACACCGAGGTCAAGGGCCTGGTCGAGAGCAATACCAACCGCCTGCTCGCCGAGTTCCTCGAGGAGCGGCCCAGCGAGGCCAAGGCGATCATCAACAAGGCCTTGCAGGCCGCGCGGGCGCGGCAGGCGGCGCGCAAGGTGCGCGACACGATCCGCAAGGGCTACCTGGAGAGCTCGACGCTGCCGGGCAAGCTCGCCGACTGCACGTCCAAGGACCCGGCCCGCAGCGAGCTTTACATCGTCGAGGGAGACTCGGCCGGTGGGTCGGCCAAGCAGGGGCGGGAGCGGAACTTCCAGGCCATCCTGCCGCTGCGCGGCAAGATCCTCAACGTCGAGAAGGCCAACATCAACAAGGTGCTCTCCAACGTCGAGATACAGGCGATGATCTCCGCGATAGGAGCCGGGGTTGGGGAGACCTTCGACGTCGAGCAGGCCCGGTACAACAAGGTCGTCCTGATGACCGACGCCGACGTGGACGGGAGCCACATCCGGACGCTGGTGTTGACGTTCCTGTTCAGGAACATGCCGGAGCTGATCGAGGCCGGCTACGTGTACATCGCGCAGCCGCCGCTGTACAAGATCACGCACCAGCGCAAGGACCACTACGTCTACAACGACCGGGAGCTGCAGGAGACGCTCCGGCGTCTGAACGCCAACGGCAACGCCAGCATCGGCCGCTTCAAGGGCCTCGGGGAGATGAACCCGAACCAGCTCTGGGAGACGACGATGGACCCGCAGAACCGGACGCTGTTGCAGGTGACGGTCGATTCGGCGGCGGTCGCGGACGAACTGTTCACGGACCTCATGGGCGACAAGGTCGAGCCGCGCAAGCGTTCATCGAGGCGAACGCCCGCGAGGTGAAGAACCTGGATGCGTGATCCCAGAGCGATCCTGGAACGGACGACGGGGGAGGAGCACCTGAACATCCGAGACGACATAACGAGGGACCCAGATGCTTGACACCTTCTCGGGGAACATACGGCCCCACAACATAGAAGACGAGATAAAGGACTCGTTCCTCTCCTACGCGATGAGCGTGATCGTCTCCCGCGCCCTGCCGGACGTCCGAGACGGACTCAAGCCGGTGCACCGGCGGGTGCTCTACGCGATGCACGACCTCGGTTTGCAGCCAAACCGGCCCTACCGCAAGAGCGCGACGGTCGTCGGCGAGGTCATCGGTAAGTACCACCCGCACGGCGACTCGGCGGTCTACGACACGCTGACCAGGCTGGCCCAGGACTTCTCGATGCGCTACCCGCTCGTGGACGGCCAGGGCAACTTCGGGAGCGTGGACGGGGACCCGCCGGCGGCGATGAGGTACACCGAGGCGCGTCTTACCCGCATGGCGACGGAGATGCTGCGGGACATAAGCTCGGACACGGTCAACTTCGTCCCGAACTTCGACGAGAGCCAGCGGCAGCCGGACGTGCTGCCGGCGCGGTTCCCGAACCTGCTCGTCAACGGCTCGGACGGCATCGCGGTCGGGATGGCGACCAAGATCCCGCCGCACAACCTCGCCGAGGTCGTGGACGCGACCGTCGCCCTCATCGACGACCCCGAGCTCGACGACGAGGAGGTCGCCAAGCACATCAAGGGGCCCGACTTCCCGACGGGCGGCGTGATCGTCGGCCTGCGCGGCATCCAGGACGCCATCGACGACCGGGCGCGGGTCGGTGCGGGTGCAGGCCAAGGCGCACACCGAGCAGATCAAGGGCAACCGGACCCAGATCGTGGTCACCGAGATCCCTTACCAGGTCAACAAGAGCTATCTGCTGCAGAAGATCGCCGAGCTCGTCAAGGACCGCAAGCTCACCGACATCTCCGACCTGCGCGACGAGTCCGACCGCAACGGGATGCGGATCGTGATCGAGCTCAAGCGCGAGGCCGTGCCCAAGGTCGTCCTGAACAACCTCTACAAGCACACCCAGATGCAGCAGAGCTTCGGGGTGAACCTCGTTGCGCTCGTTGACGGCGTGCCGACGACGCTCTCGTACAGGCAGGTCGCTCCAGCACTACGTCGCCCACCAGTTCGACGTGGTGACGCGCCGGACGCGTTACGAGCTAGAGCGGGCCAAGGCGCGGGCGCACATCCTCGAGGGGCTGCTCATCGCGCTCGTCGAACCTCGACGAGGTCGTGGCGACGATCCGCCGCAGCCGCAGCGTCGAGACGGCGCGCAACAACCTGATGAAGGCCTTCAAGCTCTCCGAGCGCCAGGCGCAGGCGATCCTGGACCTCAGGCTGCAGCGGCTCACCGCGCTCGAGCGGCAGAAGGTCGAGCAGGAGCACAAGGACCTGCTCGAGAAGATCGAGTACCTCGAGGGCGTGCTCGCCGACGACGGCAAGGTGTACGAGATCGTCAAGGAGGAGCTCGCTCGAGGTCAGGGCCGCCTACGCCGACGAGCGGCGGACGGCGATCACGGCCGAAGAGGGCGTCGACTTCGAGATCGAGGACCTCATCGCCGAGGAGGAGATGGTCATCTCCATCTCCAACGGCGGGTACCTCAAGAGCGTCCCCGTCAACACCTTCCGCAAGCAGGGTCGCGGCGGCATAGGCGTCGCCGGGATGGAGCTCAAAGAGGGCGACTACATCGAGCACCTGTTCATCACGACGACCCACCACTACATGCTCTTCTTCACCAACAGGGGCAAGGTGTACAGGCTCAAGGTCCACCAGCTCCCGCGCATGAGCCGGACGGCCAAGGGCCGGCACATCGCCAACCTGCTGCCGTTCGCGCAGGGGGAGAGGATCCAGACCGTCATCGCGACCAAGGAGTTCAAGGAGGCCGAGTACCTGCTCTTCGCGACCAAGAACGGCATCGTCAAGAAGACGAGCTTCCTCGAGTACAACACGCCGCTCAAGAGCGACGGGATCATCGCGATCAACCTCGCCGACGACGACGAGCTGATCTCGGTGCGCCAGGTCTCCGACGGGCGCCGACGTGGTGATGGTCAGCCGCAACGGCAAGGCCATCCGCTTCAAGCAGACCGACGCGCGGCCGATGGGACGGGCGACGGCCGGGGTCAAGGGGTTCACGCTCGGCAAGGGCGACGTCGTTCTCAGCATGGACGTGGTCTCCGACGACGCGGCGGACCTGTTCATGATCACGGAGCGCGGCTTCGGCAAGCGCACCGCCGCTCTCGCAGTTCCGGGCCCAGGGCCGCGGCGGTCAGGGCGTCATCGCCATAAAGACCGACGGCGACCGCGGCAAGCTCAAGGGCGTGCGGGTCGTCCGGCCGGGCCTGCACGAGCTGGTCATCGTCTCGAACTTCGGGACGACGATCCGCATCGACGCCGACTCGGTCTCGCAGCAGGGGCGCGCCGCCCAGGGCGTGCGGGTGATGAACCTGCGCAGCCGGCGACTCGGTGAGCGCCATCGCCAAGGTCGTCTCGTCGCGGTCCGCCGACGCCGACGGCGCGACCGACGAGCTCTCGCTCGACGAGATCACGGGCGAGGACGCCACGAGGACTCCTCCGCCGGTCCGCCGGAGCAACGGCATCGTCGCCGAGGCGCCGAGCAGGAACGGCGGGGCGAGAGCGTTGCATAACGACTGCGACGGCGTGGTCGAGTGCACGGCGCTTGTCCTCGCCGAGGGCTGCACCGAGCTCGACAGGCCGGCTCACCCTCTTCGGGGTGCTCGACGAGATCCGGCTCTCCGAAGAGGCGAGACGTCGTTCGTCGTCTACACCAAGTTCGAGGGCTGCGAGCATGCCACGGACGACGGGAGCGCCGGGCCCGGATCCTGATCTCCGACGAGGACGGGGAGGTGCTGGTCGAGTCGGAGGAGTACTCCGATCTGCCTCGACGACGCCGAGGAGCCGGTGACCATAGTCGCGGCCTTCGACCTTCCCGAGGACTTCCTGGACGGGGGCGCACGTCCTCTGGGTCGAGGCCGTGCTGGACGAGGAGACGCTCTCCCAAACGGTCGGTCCGGCTCCACGACCGCTACAGTGTGTAAGAGACCTACAAGAGGCCCGGGGAATTCCCGGGCCTCTCCCATTTGTGAGGAACATAAACCTATGCCCGAAGATCTGGCAATATTTATCGACTGGGAGAACATCTACATCTCCACGGTCAGCGAGTACAACTCGAAACCGAACGTCTCGGCGATCCTGGAGAAGTCCCGCGAGTACGGGCGCATAGTCTCGGCGACCGCCTACGCGGACTGGACGGAGGGCGACTTCCGCCAGGCCCCGCCGACCCTCTACTCCAACGGCATCTCGCCGCGCTACATCTCCGCCCGCTACTTCCCCGGCGGCAAGGCCCAGAAGCGCCGCACCAACTCGATAGACGTGATGCTCGCGGTGGAGTGCTCCGATTTCTTGCACAACCACCCGCAGGTCGACACCTACGTGCTGGTGACGGGCGACGGGGACTTTATCCCGCTCGTGAGCCTGCTCCGGAGCCAGGGCAAGACGGTCGTCGTGATCGGGGTGTCCGAGGCGACGTCGTACCACCTGATCGAATCCGCCGACCACTTCATCTCCTACGCCTCGCTGCTGGAGGAGGACCGCGCCGCCCGCTCCCGCGAGCAGGGAGCCGAAGAAGAAGGCCGCCGACCCCTACAAGGAGCTGGTCCGGGCCGTCGAGACGCTGAAGAAGGGCGGCAAGGCCGCGCGTCCTCGGCCAGGTCAAGCAGCAGATGATCGTGCAGCTCGGCTCCTTCGACGAGCGCAACGCGGGCTTCAAGAAGTTCAAGGACTTCGTGGTCGAGGCCGAGCGCCGCGGCCTGGTGAACACGGTGGACCAGGACCTCGAGCTCCAGGTCTACCTGCCCGAACGAGAAGGTCCCCGACCTGCCGGAGTCCGACCTCGCCTCCGAGGAGCCGAAGGACGATGGCGCGGACCGGCGGCGGCCGCCCGCGGCGCGCGGACCAACGGCCTGCCGACGCTGGCCGGAGGGGAGCCCGCGCCGGGCAGTCGGAGAAGCCGACTTCGATCTGCTCGAGGACCTGACCCCCTACGAGCTCAAGACGATCACCCAGAGCGTGGCGAAGCTGCGGGCAGCCGGCGTCGTTGGTGGAGATCTTCGGCGGCATCCGCGAGCTGGACGAGCGCGGCGAGCTGGAGCTGTCGCGGGAGGAGATCGGCGAGGTCATCGACGCGATGCTCGAGGCCGGACTACCTGGTACAAGATCCGCGCCAAGCCCTACGAGCCCGCCAAGGCCGACATGAACCTCTACGCCCTCAACGCCGACAAGCCAGAGGTCAAGAACGCCGTCGACGGCGGGTAGCTTGTTCGAAGGGTTCGAACTGCGGGACTTCGACGTCGAAGGCGTCCGTATCCGGGCGCGCATCGGCGGTGATGGGCCGCCGCTGTTGCTGCTCCACGGCAACCCGCAGACCCACGCGATGTGGCACCTCGTGACGCCCGGGCTAGCGGAAGACTTCACGGTGGTCGCCACGGACCTCAGGGGCTACGGCGACTCCTCCAAGCCGGCGTCGCACCGCCGACCACGAGCCCGTACTCGAAGCGAACGATGGCCCGAGACGGCGTCGGGCGTGATGAGCCACTTCGGCTTCGAGAGGTTCGCCGTCTGCGGCCACGACCGCGGCGGCCGGGTGGCCTACCGCATGGCGCTGGACCATCCGGACCGCGTTACGCGGCTCGCGGTCCTCGACATCGTGCCCGACCGGGGAGGCGTTCTGGAGGGCGACATGGCCTTCGGCCTGGGCTACTGGCACTGGTTCTTTCTGGCCCAGCCGTACGACCTGCCCGAGACGCCTGCTCGAGGCCGACCCTTACCGGCTCCTGGGCGCCATCCGAGACCTTCGACCCCGAGGCCCTCGAAGAGTATCGGCGCGTGCCTGAGGGATCCGGCCACGATCGACGGGATCTGCGAGGACTACCGGGCCGCCGCCACCCTCGACTTCGAGCGCGACGAGGCCGACCGGCGCGCGGGCCGGCGCCTACCGTGCCCCGTGCTCGTCCTCTGGGGCCGCCAGGGCCCCCTGGAGGCGTGGTACGACGTCCTGGAGGTCTGGCGAGACTGGACTGACGACGTGCGGGGTCGGGCCCTCGACTGCGGTCACTACCTGCCGGAGGAAGCGCCGAGGAGGTCCTCCTGGAGTTGCAAGCCTTCTTCGACGAGCAGCAAGACCAAGAGGCCGCCGGCAAGAGCGGAGACGCCGCCGGAGCGTGCTGACTAAGCCGCGCCAGGCGGCGAGCCTGGATCAGTCCGCCAGCCGGTAGACCGTCAGGCGCGCCAGGACCAGGGCGGCGGCGATCTGGACGAGCCGAGAGGCCGAGCGTCGAGCGACCTGCGGCGCGGAGGAGCTGGTAAAGACGACGTAGAGGAAGGTCATGAGGCCGAACCCGACCACGAACCACAAGGAAGGCCTGCACCCTGTAGCCGTCGTCCCGCTCCCGCCAGATGACGGTCCCGATCAGGGCCGGGAGTAAAGAAGGCCAGGATCATCGGCACCAGCCGCAACAGGACCACGACGATGTCCAGAAGGTCTTCCACGGCTAAAGTCTACACCAAAGCGGTGAAATACTGGGAAAAATATGAACCAAAGTATGTAGCCGCTGGTAGGCCAGACGGTTAAACGAGGAGGCGGTGGCGTCATGGGAATAAACCAGACGGGTCTCGCTCAGGAAGTTCGTGGACGACATCCGGCGCTGGGTCGACGAGGGGAGGAGCGACGAGTGGATCGCCAGCGCCCTCGGCACGAGCCCGTCCTCGGTGCAGTCCTTCCGCTCGCGCAACGCCATCTACCGCCGCGGGAACGGCTCGACGTTGCACGACCCCGAAGGACTACGCTCCTACGAGGGCGTGCTCGAGACCGAGGGCCCCGGCGTCTGGTTCGACCCCGACATCGAGGACGACCCGCGCTGGCAGAAGCGCTGGGACGAGGCGACGAGGGTCGAGCTGCGCCTCACCCCGACCAGGATCGTGCTCGTCCGCCGCGGGGGTGCCCGAGTTCCGCGCTAAGCCCAGGCGGGTACCCTTAGGGTATAATCCGTCGGGGTTCGGGCCGTCCGACCCGTCGCTGCGTCCCCGGCTTTCGCGTTCGTAGAGCAAAGTCCGGACTCGTAGCAGAGGCCGCTCGGGCCAATAACCCGAGGGGCGGGCGTCGCAAGCCCCCCGTCACGTCAAGTGCAACAGAGAGCAGACCAGCCGATGGCTCGAAAGGGCACAGGTGATGGGTGAAAGGGTGGGGTAAGAGCCCACCGGCGGTATCCCGAGAGGGACCGGCCAGGTAAACCACCGGTGCGAGCAAGCCAAATTGTCAACGTCTGGTGTCCAGACAGGTAGGCGCAGCTCCGCAGAGGAGCCCGGGGCGAAAGCCCCGGAGATGGATGGCGGGATAGAGCAGAATCCGGCTTACGGGACGGCCCAACCTTCTACGCGCGGAAAGCCTCCAGTCATTTCCCGGTCGCCGGGGCCGTCGAGGCGCCTCGCGTCAGATCGCCCTTACCAGGAACAGGGCCGCCGCGCAGCAGACGACGAAGGCCACGGCCGTGATCCCGAACGAGTCCCTTGTCGCCCGCCTGCACCGCGAGCCAGCAGAAGAACGCGCTGGCCACAGCGCCCGAGGCGGCGCCCAGAAAGAAGAACACGGGCCCGCTCATCCGGCCGGCATCTTCAGGTCCGGACTCTGCCGGAGCACGGAGCTGTCATTCCGTCAACGAAACCCATGATCAGCGAGGCTATGCCTCCCGAAAGCGGTCGCCGAGATTATGCCGCATCCGTGGGCAGGCGGCATCGTATCGGAACCTCCTGTCGGAACCGTTTCACAGATAGGGTGGGCCAATCCTCTATACTTCCGTCGCTGAGCAAAAACCCAAAGTTACAAGTAGGCACAAGCATCTAGACGGGAGAACAAGCTTGTCAGCGATAGCATCCGCTTGGAAGAGGTTGCCGTGGTGGGTCGAACCGATGACCGTGGTGTTCGTGTTGACCGCGTTCGGCATCTACTCGTTTGTCGCGATCGCTCCTCTTTCGCGGCGCGTACGAGCAGTTCGTGTCGCCCGTTCTACTCGCCCGAGGTTCCGGTGCCGGGGTGGATGCCCGGCTTCGTCACGGCGCCGATGCTGGTGTTGTGGATACCGCTGGGTTTCAGGGCGACGTGCTACTACTACCGCAAGGCCTACTACCGGGCTTTCTTCTTCGATCCGCCGGCGTGCCGGACCGAGGTGCAGCAGAAGGACCGCTTCTGGGCCGGCAAGAACGCGGCCGAGGGCTACAGGGCGAGCGGGCGCTCTTCGTGTTGAACAACGTCCACAGGTACTTTCTGTACGCCTCGATCATCGTGGTGCTGTTCCTGTGGTACGAGGCGTTCAGGACGCTGTTCGGGCCGCAGGGGTTCCAGATCAGCGTCGGCTCGCTGCTGTGGTTCCTGAACATCGTGCTGCTCTCGGCCTACACGTTCTCGTGCCACTCGTTCAGGCACCTCATCGGCGGGCAACAAGGACTGCTACTCGTGCATCCGCGGCGGGAACGCGCGGCGCAAGACCTACAACTTCGTCAGCAGGCTCAACGCGAAGCACCCCCAGTGGGCGTGGTACAGCCTCTTCTCGCTGCTGGCGACCGACATATACTTGAGGTTGCTGCAGACGGGCGTGATAACCGACTTCGTGATAATCCCCTTCGGTGGCTGAGCAAGAGAGGTAACGGATGCAGAGAGACGGACACCAGAACGGCTCCCGCGAGCGCTACGAGGTTCGCGAACACGACGTCCTGATCATCGGCGCCGGCGGCGCCGGACTGCGGGCCGCGGTCTCGGCCGTGCAGCGGGGCCTCTCGGTCGGGATAGTGACGAAGTCGCTTGCTCGGCAAGGCGCACACGGTCATGGCCGAGGGCGGCATGGCCGCGGCTTTGGGGAACGTCGATCCCGGACGACTCCTGGCGCCAGCACTTCATCGACACGATGAAGAGCGGGAAGTTCATCAACAACTGGCGGATGGCCGAGATCCACGCCAAGGAGTCCCCCGACCGGGTCTACGAGCTCGAGCAGTGGGGCGCGCTCTTCAACCGGACGCCGGAGGGCAAGATCTCCCAGCGCCCGTTCGGCGGACACACCTACCGCCGCCTCGCCCACGTCGGCGACAGGACCGGCCTGGAGCTGATCCGGACCATGCAGGAGAAGGCCCTCGCCACGGACGCGAAGGTCTACATGGAGACCACCGTGACGAAGCTCCTGAAGAACGAGGGCCGGGTCGTCGGGGCGCTGGCCTACACCCGCGAGTCGGGCAGCTTCGTCCACTTCAAGGCCAAGGCGGTCGTGATGGCGACCGGCGGCTGGGGCCGCATCTTCAAGGTCACCTCCAACTCCTGGGAGGGAACCGGCGACGGCGTGGTCCTCTCCTACGACGCCGGCGCCGACCTCGTGGACATGGAGATGATGCAGTTCCACCCGACGGGGATGGTCTGGCCTCCCGGCGTGCGCGGCCTGCTCGTCACCGAGGGCGTGCGCGGCGAGGGCGGCCTGCTCAGGAACTCCGAGGGCAAGCGCTACATGGAGGACTACGACCCGGAGAAGATGGAGCTCTCGACGCGCGACGTGGTCGCGCGGGCCAACTACACCGAGGTGCAGGAGGGCCGCGGCTCCGAGCACGGCGGGGTCTACCTGGACATCACGCACCTCGGCTACGAGGGCATCATGAAGAAGCTGCCGACGATGTACGAGCAGTTCAAGAACCTCGCCGACATAGACATCTCGAGGGAGCCGATGGAGGTCTTCCCGACCGTCCACTACACGATGGGCGGCGTCAAGGTCGAGCCGGAGACCTGCGCCACCAACGTCCCGGGCCTCTTCGCCGCTGGCGAGGTCGCGGGCGGCCTGCACGGCGCGAACCGCCTCGGCGGGAACTCGCTCTCGGACCTGCTCGTCTTCGGGCGCAGGGCCGGGGAGGGCGCCTCCGACTACGTCGAGGAGAGCACGCACTCGACGGAGATCGAAGAAGCAGGAGATCCTCGACGCGAGATCGGGCGCGTGCTCGAGCCGCTGGAGAAGCAGGGAGGACGGCGAGAGCCCGTACCTCATCCAGCAGGAGCTCCAGGTGGCCATGATGGAGCACGCCAACCTCATGCGCGACGGGGACTCCCTCAAGGAGGGGCTCGGCAAGATACTGGCGCTCAAGGACCGGCTGCCGCAGATCAGCGTGCCGGGCAGCAGGCTCTTCAACCCCGGCTGGCACACGGCGCAGGACGTGCGGTACCTGGTCCAGATCAGCGAGATCATCCTCAGGACGGCGCTGGAGCGCACGGAGCGGAGGGGCGCCCAGTGGCGCCTGGACTACGACGGCCCCGACGAGGAGCTCGGGAGCATCAACTTCATAGTCTCGAAGGACGGGCAGGGCGAGGTCGGCATCGAGCGGCGCGAGATCACGCCGATGCCCGAGCACCTGGCGAAGCTCGTCGAGGAGGAGAAGGCCAAGGCATGACGACGGGCAACGGAAACGGCAACAACCCGGGCGACGTAACCTCCATGGCCCACTCCCCGGTTCCGAACGAGGATCTGGGCAAGAGCGGCAAGATCGGCGAGGCTCAAGATCTTCCGCGGCGACGCCGACGGCGGCGAGGAGGTCGAATACGAGATCCCGCTCGTCGAGGGCATGGTCGTCCTCGACGCGGTGCTCGGCATCCAGGCCGAGCAGGCGCCGGACCTCGCGGTGCGGTGGAACTGCAAGGCGGCCCACTGCGGCTCGTGCAGCGCGGAGATCAACGGCAAGCCCGCGCTCCTGTGCAAGTCCCGCGTGGACGAGTACGGGGACGGGGAGATACACGTCCAGCCCATGCGGGCCTTCCCGGTCATAAAGGACCTCGTCTCCGACGTCTCCTGGAACTACGAGGTCTCCAAGGGCATCACGCCGTTCACCACGAGCGAGCAGGCGCCCTTCACGATGTACGAGGAGGACGTCGAGCGCCTCTACGAGCCGAAGAAGTGCATCGAGTGCTTTATGTGCCAGGACGTCTGCCACGTCCTGCGCACGCACCACAAGCACGCCGAGTTCGCCGGCCCGCGCTTCTTCGTCAGGAACCAGTGGCTCGAGATGCACCCGATGGACGAGGCGGACCGGCTGCCCGACCTCAAGGAGGAGAACGGGCTCGGCTACTGCAACATCACCAAGTGCTGCACCGAGGTCTGCCCGGTCGGGATCAAGATCACCGACAACTCCATCATCCCCCTCAAGGAGCGCGTCGCCGACGAGTACTACGACCCGGCCAAGTGGCTGATGCGCAAGATCCGGGGCAACGAGTCCGGAACGGGCATTAGAGCGGTCAGCTACCAGCATTCAGCCGTCAGCAAGACGGTTCGACACGGAGCGCCGCCGCAGACACGAAATGGGCGCGGCCTGGCGATGCTCCCGGCTCTCCGGTGCGCCAGCGCGACCGTGCGCCACTAGAACAATTAGTGGCTGAGGGCTGAATGCTGAAGGCTACAAAGGGAGCGGACGACGGGCTTCGAACCCGCGACCTCCAGCTTGGGAAGCTGGCGCTCTACCAACTGAGCTACGTCCGCGCGAGGCGCCATTCTAGCACGGCGGGCGAGCCCGCTGCGGCCCTGTGAACACCACCGAATACGAGTTCTGTCCCCGGTGCGCCGGGTCGTTGGAGGCGCCGCGTCGTCAAGGACGGGGACCCCGAGCGGCTCGTGTGCGCTCGGTGCGGCTTCGTCTTCTACCAGGGGCCTAAGCTGGTGGCCGGCGCCATCATCCGAGAAGGACGGGGGGATAGTCCTGATCCAGCGCGCCATCGAGCCCGGCTACGGGAAGTGGACGTTCCCCGGCGGCTTTGTGGAGCGGGGCGAGGTCGCCGAGGCCGCCGCCGCGCGGGAGGTGCTGGAGGAGACCGGGGCGAGATCGAGGTAGGGGACGTCGTGGGGCTGTACTCCTACGAGGGCCAGATACCGGCCATCGCCGTCTTCGCCGCCGAGGCCGTCGGAGGTACGCTCGAACCTTTGGACGAGACACTGGACGTCCAGGATCTTCCCTCCCGATAGCCTCCCATGGTCGGAGATGGCCTTCCCGAGCACCGAGGATGCGCTCAAGGACTACCTCGAAAGCTACCTCGATTTGCGCCCGCCTGGGCTATAGTACCCACGCCGGGTCGCAACCGGGCAGCGAGGAGGGCATGGAACGTAGGGGCACCGGGCTCAAGAGTTTCGCCATCGCCTCGCTAAGCGTTTGCGTTCTGTCGCTTTCTTCCTGGGCGGGTGCGCCCCGTCCGCGACGGACGAAGCGGAGGGTAATGCTCCGAGCGGGAAGGAGAAGGTTCCGACCACGGCCCGCATCGTATGCGACCGGGATGACACGCGCGTCCTGACGCCGCGGGTGGCGGCTCGACCTGACGGGGTGCACTACACGATCGACAACCGCCTGGGCGGCGACTATGGGTACTCGGTCGAATTCCCCGAGGGCGGCGGTATTCGGCGGTGATAGCGCACCGAAAGGCGAGAGCGAACACGTCGGCAGCTTCCCGCCAGGAGAGGTGCGAATTGGCTGCTAACGAGTCCAACAAGGACGTGAAGCCCGACGATGCGCCGCCTGAGAAGTCCTGGAAGGGAGACAGCGGCTACAGGTCCGGACGAGGCTCGAGTGCGAAGGGCGGACCGGCGTAATCGCGGTATCCGGAGCGCATCATGGTCGCGAGCGCCAAGGACAAGAAAGTTGATCCGGTAAAGCAGACCCGTCGCGTGTTCTCCGAATCGGTTGGAGGAAAGCGACATCGTGGAGGTTGGTGGATACCCAGAGAGACGGACCGAAGGACCGTGCGGGTGGTGCGGGACGGATCGGGTGGTGGCGACGGTCGACTATCGTCGAGGGCGCGTAGCGGGTGGTTGCAAGACTCGTTACACAGCAACTGCGAAGCCTTCTGATGCCCTGGGGCACGCGAGCGTCCTGGTTCAGAGCTCGGCCACCGCGCAGCGCCTCATCTACGGCGGCGACTATCTCCGCCTCGTCGGCGAGCCTTCCGACGCCGGGCTGTTCCTCCGTCGAGGCCATGAGGCCCTCGGCCGGGCCGACGAAGCGGTGCCCCCAACCCTTGAGGGTCTCGACGTTTCGCCGGGTGGCGGGGCTGGCCCACATCTCGGGGTTCATGGCCGGGGCCCAGAGCACACGTCTTCGCGCCGGCGAGGATGGTGGCGCAGAGCAGGTCGTCGCCGAGGCCGATGGCCGCCCGCGCCATCGCGTCTGCGGTCGCCGGGGCCACGACGACGAGGTCGGCCCAGCGGGCCAGCGAGACGTGTTCCACGCGGCCCGACGCCTCCCACCAGGTCCTCTCGGTGTGCACGTTGCCCCCGGCGGCGACCGCCAGGGTCTCCTCCGGGACGAAGCGGAAAGCGGCCTCGCGTGGCCGTGACATCGACCTCGTGGCCCGCCTCCCTGAGGCGGCGGATCACGCCCGGCGCCTTGTACGCCGCGATGCCGCCCGTTACCCCGACGAGTACTCTGGCCACGCCGGTAGTATATCCGGCTAAGATACGCGCATGGAGCAGACCCTAAAGGGCAAGGTGGCCGTCGTGACCGGCGCCTCCAGCGGCATCGGCGAGGCCACGGCGCGTGGAGCTGGCGTCGCGCGGGGCCTCGGCCGTGGTCCTGGCCTCGCGGGCGACGGAGAAGCTCGAGGACGCTGGCGCGCAGGGGATCCGCGGCCTACGGCGGCCGGGGATGGCGGTGGAGACGGACGTCGCGGACCGGGACTCCGTCGAGGCGATGGTGGAGCGGGCGATGGACGAGTTCGGCCGGATCGACGTGCTGGTGAACAACGCCGGGGCTCGGGCTCTCCGGGCGGGTCGCGGAGCTGCGGCCCGAGGACCTGCGCTACGTCTTCGAGGTGAACACCATCGGGCCCCTGAACTGCGTGCAGGCGGCGCTCCCGCGGATGGGGAGCGGGGGGCGCATCATCAACGTCTCCTCCGTCGTCGGCAAGCGCGCCATCCCGAAGGTCGGCGGCTACTGCTCGACAAAGTTCGCCCTGAACGCCCTCTCGGACGCCCTGCGCGTCGAGGTCGCCGACCGGGGCATCACCGTGACGAGCGTCTACCCCGGCACGACCCGGACCGCCTTCAGGGACAACTCCCGGCGCACAAAGGACGAGAAGCGCGGCTGGCGCCCGAAGGGCGTCGACGCCCGGAGAGGGTGGCGCAGAAGATCGCCGACGCCGCCGAGAAGGGCCCGCGCGACGTGTACGTCACCCTCTCCGACAGGCTCTTCGTCGCCGGGACGACGCTCCTGCCCGGCCTCACCGACCGCGTCCTCCGCGTCCTGGGCGAAGGACTAGGAGGCCGGACTTGGGCTTCAGGGAGAGCGCGCTGACGCGGCTGCGACGCTACCGCGGGGAGGCCGACCGCTCGCTCGGGCCTCGCGCGGGAGGTCGGAGGACGTCGACGCGGCGGTTCTCCGGGCGGCTCTTCGGCGGGCTGGAGTACGCGGCGGTGCTCGGCGCGGCAGGCCGGGTTCGAGATCGAGGCCTCCCAGCATCGGGGCGCTCTTCGTCCTCGCGCGGTCGTCGCGGGCCCGGCGCGGAGGCGCGGGTGCGCTTCGGGGTGGTGGCGGCGCGGCGGCCGAGACCGACGAGGACCTCATGCACGAGGAGCTGAGCCGGTACAGCCTCGATCCTTCCGGCTACTCGGGCCGCGTGCTCGGCTGGTCGCGGGCGGTCGGCGAGGAGCCCTGCCAGATCTTCGCCGTCTACCGCGACGGGGTGTGGAAGACGAAGGGCGTCTTCGTCGCCCAGCGCCCGTGGCAAGGTGGACGACCCCGACGAGGTCCTCAACGGGTTCTGCCTGCGGATCCTCGGCAGGCTCGTGGACCTCGCGGCGACGACCGGGGGCGTGGGCAGGAAGTGGGCCGCCGGTCGCCTACGCGCTGCGGGACCTCCTGGAAGGCAGAGAGCACCCGACGGAGCTGCGGCTGCCCCGCTAGCGGTAGCTGCTGTTCGCGCTAACCCTCGGAGCCAAGGCGCTCGACCTGGCTGCCCGCCTCGTGCCGAGCAGGCTCCAGCCTCCGTGGGATCCTGGCCGCAGAGCCTACCGTTCGCTCACGGAGCGGACTCGTAGCCCCGGCGCGCCTGAACGAGGAGGCCGTGGCGCCACGAGCTCGTCGAAGGCCTCGGCTATCGCCTCGTCGGAGGAGTCCTTCAGGGTGTTGCGGAGGTCCTTGCGGTTGATCTCGCCGGGCGCCGAGGAACGAGCAGAGGCCCGCGTAGAGGACGCGGGCGGCGGGGGAGAGGGGGAGGGCCCACACCTCCGGCTCGTACCAGAACGAGGCCGATGCCCGACGGCGTTCTCCGGCCGCTCGCCCGCGGGCGTCTTCGAGCCGGATGACCTCGGGGAGACCTCCCCGCCACTAAAGGACGGTGCGGACCGTCTCGCCGACGGTCGGGGTGTGGATCTTGTGGTCCGGGGCGAGGCGGAAGGCGAGGTCGCTTATGCGCCGGCTGGAGCCGTGGATCAGGATGATCTGACGCGGGCGAGAGCTTCTCCGTTATGCCGAGCAGCTCGTCCTGCGTGCAGTGGGCCGCGAAGCTGACCCGCTCGACGCGCCACTGCTCCTCCTCGCCCTCGGCGCGGTGCGTCCCGTAGGAGGAGGCGGCGTTGGAGGGCAGGATGACGGCGTTCTTCGGGTCTGCCTTCGAGCCTGCGGCGGTAGAAGGCGCTCGCGCCGCCCTGCATGGTCACCGGCGAGGCGATGATGGCGCAGGGGTTGGTGAGGATGCGCTCGCGCGCCTTGTCGTCGTTGGCGACGGCCCGGATGTTGTCCGAGAAGAAGAGTCTCCCGCGGGTCGCTGTGCTGCAGGTAGGGCTTCATGTACCCGAGCTGCTCGGCGTAGAGCCTCTCCGAGGTCGTCACCACCGAGCCGTCCACGTAGATAAAGACGTCGCGGTCGAGGCCGTACTCCTTGCCGTAGTGCTTGAGGCCGAGGATGATCTCCTGCGCCTGACCGAGGGCGTACGTCGGGATGAGGACGCGTCCCTTCCTGCTCCAGCGTCGTGTCGTTTATGATCTCGACCATGGTCCTTATGGAGTCGGAGAAGGGCTGGGGCTTCTGGTCGGCCAGCGTCGCCTCCATGATGAGGAGGTCTATGTCCCTGACGTCGGGCAGCCGCGCCGAGGGGATGGAGAAGTGGTCCTCCATGCAGATGTCCCCGGTGTGGAAGACGGTCGCGGGCCCCGCTCTGGAACAGCACGCTCGCCGCCCCCAGGATGTGCCCGCTCTCGGTGAGCGTCACCTGCGCGTCGCCGATCTTCACGGGTTTGCCGAACGGCACGGGGACGAGCCTCTTCCTGACCTCGTGTATCGGGCGCCCCGCCGGGCAGTGCCGCCGCCCATCGCCGCGTGGTCGTTGAGCGCGCTGACGATCAGCTTCGCCGAGGGCGGGGTGCAGTAGATCGGGAAGCTCCGGCCGGTCCCTGACCAGCAGGGGGAGCGCCCCGCAGTGGTCCAGGTGGGCGTGCGTCATGACCGCCGCGTCGAGCCTGTCGATCTTCCCGAAGTTGGGGGCCGCGGGTCCGCGGCCGTCGGGCTTGATGCCGGCGTCGACCAGCACCCTCGTCGACGCCGAAGTCGAGCAGGTGGCTGCTGCCGCCCACCTCCCCGGCGCCGCCGAGGGCGCGGAACGAGAGCGTGGGCCGCGGCCTGATGCCGACGTCCACGTTCCTGGTCTCCGTGGCCTCGGCGGCTCTCGTCCGTCGGTCTTCACCGAAGCGGGACGGCCGGAGAAGGGTCGGGATCCTCGGCGTCCTCGTCGGTGGTCCGGCGAGAGGAGCCCGCGACCCCTTTCCGGGCTGCGCGCGGCTCGCGCAGGTCGGTGTGGGCCTGGAGGACCTTGCCCATGAACTCCAGGAGGTGGGCCGTCTTGGCGGCGGAGTCGAGCGAGGCGGGCAGGGCGCCCACCTCGTTCTTGACGGCCCGGACCAGCAGCTCGCCGAAGCCCGTCGTCGGTGAAGCGGGCGTTCTGGAGCGCGCTGCTGGATGCGGTCCCGCTCGGCGACCACGCGCCCGAGCTCCTCGTGCAGCTCGTCGACGCGCTCGGCGGCCCGGGAGTAGGCCGTCGCGCTCGCCCTCGAGCGCCCGCTCCAGGTGGGCGCCGCGCCTCTCGAGCTCGGCGACGCGCTCGTCGAGCTGGCTCTGCGCGTCCGAGGGCCGAGGCGGCCCGCTCCTCGGCCTTCCTGGCCAGCGTCGCGGCGTCCTCGCGCTCGCCGGTGAGGACCTCGACCTCCTCGGACAGGGCGGCGGCCCGCTCGTTGGCGGCCCGCGAGGCGAAGGAGAGCCGCTCGTTCTCCCGCTTCAGGCGCTCCAGCTCGGTCTCGAGGTCCCTGACGCGGGCGTCCTCGGAGGCCTTCTTCTCGGCCTCCCCCTTCTCCGTCGCGCCAGGCCGCCAGTAGCGCCGTCGACCGACCTCCGCATCCGGCTCCTCCTCGGCGCTCAAGGCCGCCAGCAGCAGGCCCTCGGTGGTGTGGGTCTCCGCCAAGCTCCTCGACGTTCTCCGGGGAGAGGTTCTCCAGGGCCTCGAAGGTCTCCGGGCGGGATCTGCTCCTGGACGGCGGTGCGGAAGGCGCCCCACGCGGCGGCGTCCTGGCACGATCCGCGCGCGACGCCCCGCAAGAGGGGGTGCCCCGCCGCCGGACTTGCGGGTCAGGGCGTCGGCCTGGATGCCCCGCGGCAGCAGTACCTCCTCGAGCCCCGGAACGCTCTTGCAGAGCTCCGCCAGCGCCCGCCGGGTGTCCAGCCGGCCGAGGCGGCCCATACACCAGCTCCTCTGGCAGGTCCTCGGGCGGTACGCCTGCTCTGGTGGGGACTTCACCGGCGTCCCCCGTCCGCGCCTCTTGCCTCAATTTCTTCGTCTTTGGGTTTGGGATCTGACACGAGAACTCCCTCCGCGAATAGTAGATGTCATACGGAGTCTTCATAGGCGCTGATTTTATCATGGGGGTTCCGCAACCCCGACCCGGAGCCTTCTATCCCGCCCGATCCTCGTATAGACTCCGACCATGACCGAATGACGCCGCCGAAGACACGGTGAAAGTTCGCGCCAACTCGCCCGGGAAAATATCCCATCCTGGTCGTCGAACTCGACGACGGCGGGCTCCGCACGGCCTACTTCGAGACGGGCTACGACCTCGACCGAGCGCAAAACGGTCGGGGAGGACTGGCTCAGGGACAACGCCATCGGACGCCACAGCTTCGTCGCCGTGGACCCGCCCGCCGAGGTCCCGCCGCCACGTCTCGAGGACTACGTCCGCCGGGAGCTTCTCGGGGAGGGCTAGGGCACCGGGCGAGGGCGCTCGGCCCGAGGGCCCTCTAGTTGTTGCCCCGACCGTTACCTCTGCCGCGGTTTCCCTGCCCCGGCACGTTCTCCCGCACGTTGTCGAGAAGTCCGCCGCCGCCGGGTCCGCTGTTGTTCTGGCGCGGGTCGTTGGCCGGGCCGACGTCTCGGCTGACCGTTGTTGCCGTTGTTGTTAGCGTCGTTGTTACCGTTGTCGTCTGCCGGCTCCGCGCTGGCCGACGCGGGGGGCGACGCGTTGGTCACCGGCGGGGGACCGGCGCTGTAGTAGAGGGTCACCGGGGAGCCGGGCTCGAGCGTCGCGCCCACGCCAGGCTCCGTCGCGAGCGCGGTGCCCGCCGGCTCGTCGTTTGGCAGGGTGCTCTCGACGGCCGTGGGGGTTAGCCCCAGACCCTCCAGGGTCGCCTGTGCCTCCTCCACGCTCAGGCCGTAGACCTCGGGAACCTCGACCTGTTCGGCGCCCAGGCTCACCGTCACGTCCACCGCGGACCCGGGCTCCACGTCCTGGTCGGGCGCCGGGTCCTGGGAGAAGATCGTCCCTTCCGTAACCTCGTCGCTGTAGTCCTCGCTCTGCCCGCCGAGCCTCAGGCCGGCCTGGTCCAGCAGCGTGGCGGCCTGGTCCGGGCTGCTCCCGAAGAGGTTGGGCACCTGCACGGTGTCGGGCCCGGTCCCGACGGTGATCCTTACCTCCGAGCCGGCCTCAATCTGCTGTCCGCCGGAGGGCTCCTGGCCCACGACCTAGCCCTTCGTTCGCGAGGTCGCTATCTTCCTCGTCGACCTTGACCTCGAAGCCCGCGTCCTCGAGGGCACTGACGGCCGCCTCCCGGCCCAGGCCGTCGACGCCGGGCACGTCGGCCACCTGGGTGCCGACGACGGTCACGGAGATCTCCGACCCCCTACGCGCCTCCCCATCTTGCGGGTTCTGGTTCAGGATCGTGTCGACGGGGTCCTCGCTCTCCCTCTCCTCCGCCTCGACCAGCTCAAAATCGTCCCCGACCTGGTCCTCCGCCTCGTCGAGCGTCATGCCGATCAGGTTCGGCACCTGCACCATGGGCGGGAGTGGCGGCTCCTCCTCCTGCGCGAAGAGCCGGTCGTAGGCGGCGTAGCCGAGCCCCGCCAGGAGCAGGAGCCCCAGCAGCACCAGGAGCAGGGGCACCGCCCTGCGGCGGCGCTCGCGGCGTCCGGCGGGCGGCGGTGATACCCGTGTTGGCGAGGTGGTGCCCACGGCCGGCATGGCGTGGGTAGCATGGGCCATGCGGGCGGTGGCGCCGAGCGGCTCCAGCCCCGCGGCGACGCGTTCGAGGTCCTCTATGAGCTCCGCGTCGTCCGCGTAGCGGTCGTCGGGGTCCTTGGCCAGGAGGCGGATCGTTATGGCGTTTATCCCGTCCGGGACCGCCGGGTTGACGTCCTTCGGCGTCCTCAGGCGACCGTTCACGTGCTTCATGGCGATCCCGAGGGGCGTGTCGGCGTCGTAGGGAAGCTCTCCGGTCAGCATCTCGTACAGGACGATGCCCAACGAGTACAGGTCGCTCGCCGGTCCCACCGGCTCGCCCATGGCCTGCTCGGGCGAGATGTAGTGGGCCGTGCCCAGGATGGACCCGGTCCTGGTCATCGTGGAGGAGGAGGCCGCCCGGGCGATGCCGAAGTCGGTAACCTTCACGTCCCCGGCGCCGGTGATGAGGATGTTGTGGGGCTTTATGTCGCGGTGGACCACCCCGCGGTCGTGGGCGACCCTGAGGGCCTCGGCGATCTGGAGCGCCACCGCCGCCGCCGTCCGCGGCGGCAGCGGGCCCCGCTTGAGGATGCGGTCCTTGAGCGTGCCCCCGGGGAGGTACTCCATCGCGATGTAGTAGGTGCCGTCCTCGGCCTCGCCGCGGTCGAAGATCGAGACGATGTTCGGGTGCGAGAGGGCGGCGGCGCTCTGGGCCTCGCGCCGGAAGCGCTCGACGAACTCGTCGTCGTCGGCGTAGCGCGTGCTCATGACCTTGAGGGCCACGTCGCGGTCGAGGATGCCGTCGTGGGCGAGGTAAACGTCGGCCATGCCGCCGCTGCCCAGCGGCTTGACCAGCCGGTAGCGGTTGTCTACGAGTTGCTGCACTGATCCCGCATTATATCTTTAGGCCCCCCGGCTATTCAGATAGGACTCCATGAGACGGTCCGCGATGGGGAGGGCGCCCTGGTCGCCGCGTCCCCCGTTCTCGACCATAACGCACATCGCGATCTTCGGGTCCTCGACGGGGGCGAAGGTGATCCACCACGAGTGGGGCAGGTTTGGAGGGGCCTCGGCCGTGCCGGTCTTGCCGGCCACCGAGACGCCCGGGATCTCGGCCTCGGTGAGCTGGCCCTGGACGATTACCTGGCGCATCATCTCGCTCAAGGTGCGGGCGGTGTCTGGGGGGATGGCCCGCAGGCGCACGCTCGGCGAGGGCTTGTCGAGGATGATGCCGTCCGGCGAGCGGACCTCGCGCACCAGGCGGGGCTCCATCATGTTCCCGCCGTTGGCGATGGCGCCGGTGACGAGCGCCATCTCGAAGGCGTTGGACTGGACCTGGCCCTGGCCGAAGCTCGTCTGGGCCGTGGTCCCCGAGGTCCATACCTCGGGCGGCTCGCTGTTGACGCTGCTCCCCGAGACCTCCACCGAGAAGTCGTCGTAGGGGTCGCCGAAACCGAAGGCCACGGCCATGTCGGCCAGGGCCGCCGGGCCGAGGATCTGGACGCCGATCTTGGCGAACACGACGTTTATGGAGTAGGCCAGCGCCCGCGTGAAGGTAACCTCCCCGTAGTCCTTGCCCTGGAAGTTCTGGACGGTGTAGCCGGGCAGCGTGAAGGAGCCGCTGTCGAAGAAGGTCTGCGACGGGCTGACCCCCGCCTCCAGCGCCGCGGCGGCCGTTATCACCTTGAAAACGGAGCCGGGCGGGTAGAGCGCCTGGGTCGCGCGGTTCAGGAGGGGGGCGTCGGGCTCGTTCGCGAGCTCGGGAAAGTTCTCGTCTATGTTGTTCGGGTCGAACGACGGGGCGGTGGCGAGCGCGAGGATCTCGCCGGTCTGCGGGTCGAGGGCGACGACGGCGCCCCTGCCGGTGCTGCTCGCGGCGAGTTCTTCGTAGGCCAGGCGTTGCAGGTCCGCGTCGAGGGTCAGGACCACGTTGTTGCCCGGTTGGGGGCCGCCGGTCGCCTGGTTTATCAGCTCGTCGAGGGTCTCCGGCTCGCCGGCGACGCTCGAGAGTGTGGAGTTCTCCCCGATCTCGATCCCCGTCGCCCCGTAGCGCGTGCTCCAGTAGCCGATGACGTTGGAGAAGGCGGCGCCCTCGGGGTAGACCCTCTCGTAGAGGGGATTCCGCTTCGTGCCCCGCTGCACGCTCTCGGCCAGCACCGTCTCGCCGTCGCCGGACAGGATCAGGCCGCGCGGCGTGGAGACGCTGCGCTGGGTCTGGAAGCCGTTCTCGGGGTGGTTGGCGAGCGCCTCGCGGGCGTAGACCTGCCAGTAGGCCAGCACCCCGACGAGCACGACGAAGCCGGCGACGAACAGGTAGAAGGTACGCCTGAGGTGGACGTTCAAAAGGCCTCTTCGAGCTCCGCGGGGGCAAGCCCTTCGGCCTCGCGCCGCCCCGCCTTCTCGGAGACGACCAGCAGGAGGGCGGTGAGGATGAAGCTGCCGACCACCGAGGAGCCGCCGTAGGAGACGAAGGGGAGCGTGATGCCGGTGAGCGGTATCGTCTTGGTCACCCCGCCGACGATCACGAGCGTCTGGAAGGCGAACATCGCCGTCAGGCCGAAGGCCAGGAGCTTCGAGGCGTCGTCCTCGGCGAGAAGCGCTATCTTGGTCCCCCGGTAGACGAAGACCAGGAACGCCAGCAGCACGGCCGCGGCCCCCGCCAGGCCCAGCTCGCTGGCTATCGCGGAGAAGACGAAGTCCGTCTCGACCTCCGGGATGGTCTGGGCGAAGCCGGCGCCGAGGCCCGTCCCGAGCAGGCCGCCGTCGGCGATGTTGAAGATGCTCTGGAGGATCTGGAACCCCGTCCCGTCCGGGTCGGACCACGGGTCGAGCCAGCTCGCCACCCGCACCTGGACGTGGTCGAAGAGGATGAAGGTGAAGAGGGAGCCGAACGTGAAGAGGATGCCGCCGAGGATGACGTAGGCTATGCGGCCCGTCGCCGCGTAGAGCATCAGCAGGGGCACGGCGAAGAAGAGCAGGCTGCTCCCGAGGTCCTTCTCGAAGACCAGCAGCCCCAGAGAGGCCGCCCACACGAGCGCCACGGGGCCGAAGTACTTGAGGGCCGGTATCTGGACGCCGAGGAACGTGCGGCTCGTCGCCGCCAGGAGGTCGCGCTTCTCGGCCAGGTAGCCGGCGAAGAAGATGATGAGCGCGATGCGGGCGAACTCCGAGGGCTGGAAGTTGACGGGCCCCAGGTCGACCCACAGGCGCGCGCCGTTGACCTCGTAGCCCAGAGGGGTGAACGTCGAGGCGATGAGCAGGACCGCGGCGATGGCGAGCAGGTACTTGTAGTCGAAGAGGCGGTGGTAGTTGCGGAAGAACAGGACGACGAAGAACATCGCGCCGCTGCCGACCAGGATCCAGATCGCCTGGTCGTGGCCAGGTTCTCGACCCCCGGAACGTCGTAGGTGAGGCGGTAGATCATGACGAGCCCGACCCCGGTCAGCAGGGTCACGAGCGGCAGCAGCAGCGCGTCAGAGTGCGGCAGGATCAGCCGGATCAGGAGGTACAGCCCGAAGAGCGTGCCGGCGTAGTACGCGCCGTAGATGAGGGGCGGGCTGGCGGCCTCCTGCACGAAGATGAGGGTGGCGAAGCCCAGCGTGGTGACGAGCAGGGCGAGGATCATGGGGGTGGTGGCGCGCTGGGTCAAGCCGCGTTCCCTACCTTCCCAGGTCCCCGAGGACCTTCTCGGCCTGGTCCTCCGTGTAGAGCTTGTGGTTCTCTACCGGCTCCTCGTAGGGCTCTTTGATCTCCGACTCCCGGAGGCCGGTCCTCCGCCACTCGGGGTTCAGCTCGTAGCCCAGAGGAGCGTAGGGCAGGCCACGATACGCGACAACCTCGCCGTCCTGGAACTCGAAGAAGTACCGGCTGCTCGCCCACAGGTACGCCGGCGTCAGGGCGGCGGCGAGGATCAGGATAGCCGTGAAGCCCCTGACGAGCCTGCCGATGGTCTTGCGGCGGCGCTCCAGGCGCCCGCCTTGGGCCGGGCGGCTTGGGCCTACCCGACTGCCGCTTCGCGTCCGCGCTCGTGGGCCGGCGCGAGGTACTCCTGGACCGTTGGGAAACGTTGCCCGTGCCACCAGAAGAACCGTCGGCCGGACCCTCCGACGCCCCCACAGCCGGCATCTCGCTGGTCCCGGAACGGGCCTCCCGCCGGTCGTCCCTGGCCGGCGCGGGCGGGACGTACTCCTTGACGTCGACGATCAGGATGGTGATGTTGTCGTTGCCGCCGGCCTCGAGGGCGGCGGAGAGCAGGGAACGGGCCGTCCCCTCGGGGTCGTCGAGGTGCTCGGAGAGGATCTCTGCGACCCGGTCCTCGGGGACCATGTCCGTGAGGCCGTCGGAGCAGAGCAGGAAACGGTCCCCGGTCTCCACGGGCAGCACCGTGGTGTCTACCTCGACCTCCTCCTCGGCGCCGAGAGCCCTGGTGATCAGGTTCTTCTGCGGGTGCTCGGCGGCCTGGGCGCGCGTCAGATCCCCGCTGCGCACCAGCTCGGCGACCAGCGAGTGGTCCTCGGTGACGGGCTTGAGCTCCCCGCCGCGCAGGAGGTACGCCCGCGAGTCCCCGACGTGCGCGACCTCGGCCGTGGGCCTCTCCTGCGATCCCCCGAAGCGGACCGCCACGACGGTCGTCCCCATCCCGGAGAGCCTGTCGTCGCCCCGGCCGGAGGCGAGGATGCGACGGTTGGCCTCCGCCATCGCAGTCTCGAACGCCGATCCGGGCTCGAGTTCCGAGAGGACGTCGACGGCGATGGAGCTCGCCACCTCCCCGGCCTCGAAGCCGCCGATGCCGTCGGCGACCGCGAAGAGCGTCTCGTCGCGGCCCTCGCCGACGAGCAGGGCGTCCTCGTTGTTCTCGCGGACCTTGCCCGGGTCGGTCACGCCGAAGGGTATGAGTTCGAGCAGCGGCATCCCCTGAGTCTACTCCTCGTACCGGAACGTAGTGGAGCCGACCCGGACGGTGTCCCCGCCCCTCAACGGCGTGGCGCCCACGGTCTTGCGGCCGTTGACGAAGGTCCCGTTGGTGGAGCCGAGGTCCTCGACGTAGAGTAGGCCCCCGTGGCGGGTGAGCCGGGCGTGGCGGCCCGAGGCGTAGTCGTCGTTCTTGAGCACGACGTCGCTCGTCGAGGAGCGCCCGATCTCCGTCGAGCCGTCCCCGACGGCGAACCGCGTCTGGGGTGCCAGGATGTCGGAGTCCTCGACGACGAGCTCCGGGGCGGCGGACGCGCGGCGCGTAGGCACCTCCTACTCGGAGTCCTTGCCAGGCACGTAAGCCTTGTCGTCGGGGACCTTGCGCAGGTCCCCGATGCCCCGGCGCATCACGGCGTAGATAAAGGCGAACAGCAACAAGAGCAGCAGCGCTTTGGCCGCCAGAAGCGGCACCTGCAGCTCGAGCATACCGCCTAGCGTCTCCCGCTGGGGGCGGGCCTCCCGCCCCGCGGGGTGCCCCCCGGGGCGTCTATCCGGCGGACAAAGCGGGCGCTCGTCTGGCCGAAGGTCAGCTCGTCGCCGCCCTCTATCCGCTCGCGGTCTATGGGGCGCCGTCGAGGAGGGTCCCGTTGGTCGAACCGAGATCCTCGACCACGAAACCGTCGTCGGCCCGGGAGATCCGGGCGTGCCGGCGCGAGACGTTGGGGTCGGGGACGACGATGTCGTTCTCCTGCGAGCGCCCGACGGTCCAGGGGCCGGGTCCCTCGAGCGGGAAGGTCTCCTCGTCGACGACGACCTCGACGACCTCCCGCGCGAGCCCGTGCCGCTCGGCCTCCTCGGCCGAGATCGCGGACGTGCCCTCCGCCTCCTGGCGCCGGTCTCCTCGGTGCGGAAGATGCGCGTCTGGCCCGAGGTGTCCTGCGGGGCGCCCTTCTCGCGGGGCCCGTCCCCGCCGGTCAGCTTCGCCGTCACGCCGAACTCCCCGAAGCGCAGGGTGTCCTCGGTCTCGAAGCGGATCCTCGGCGGGGTCATCAGGTGGTAGTTCTTGTTCTCGGCGTGGGTCGAGGCGTACTGGATCAACTCGTCCTTCAGGGAGTCCTGGTAGGCCTGGATGGACTCCGCGTCCTCCTTGGAGAGGTGCACGGTGAAGTCGTTGGGGGCGTAGGTGCGGGAGATGGAGACCATGCGGCCCTCGTCCATCTGCTTGGTGAGGCCCTTGGCGATCTCGACCGGATGGATCTGGCGCCTGAACGCCCGCCCGAAGACGCCCTCGACGAGGGATTCCATCCTCTTCTCGATGCCCTTGAGGAAACCCAACGAAACCCTACCCTCTCGCCCTCGACACGAGGTACCTTAGCACCCCGTATATTATAGCCGCGAGCCCGAGGGAAGTCATAGCCTCGACAGCGCCTCCTGGGGTCTCCGAGATGCCGAGCACCGCGTACCCGAGGATGCCGCCGCCGACCGCGACGAGCAGGCCCAGAATCCACCTGCCGGACCACTCCGCGAGCGAGACCACCCGCGCCATCGCGGCCCAGAGCACGAACAGGAGGATGAACGCGGGGTGTTCCTGCTGGACGTACACCCAATGCGCCCCACCCACGCGATGAGGTCGGGGATGGTCAGCGAGGCGGGAATATGTCGAACGGGACCCCAGTGTAATCCACGCGCGGGACGCCCACGTCGTCATCCCCACCGTCAACTCGTAGCCGACCAGGACCACGGCTCCCGCCGCCGCGGAGAGATGGCCGCGACGGGACGCATGAGCGCGCCCAGGAGCAGCGGCAGCCCGGCGCCGAGGTTCACGAGGGCGAGAGGCATGGCGAGTACGGGCCCGAGCGGGAGCGCCCAGCGTCCCCGCTCGCGGCCGAGCCCCCAGCCACCCAGAGACCCCCGAGGACCGGCACGAGGAGGCCGAACCCGAGGCCGACGCCGTTCTGCAGGAGGGCGACCACGAGCGCCACCACGACGCCCAGGGCGCCGAGCGCGCGGCAGCAGGTAGCCAGGACGCCGAGGCCGGCGGCGAGCCCGAGCGCCCTGCGCCCCGTCGCGGAACACGGCATCCCCCAGCATGTACCCGAGCCAGGCCGCGGCCGTCCCGTTGGCCAGGCGCAGGGCGCCGTCCGAGGCGTCCTCGGAGATCCTGTCGGTCACTTGTCCGCGGCCTGGCGCCTTCCGGCGCCCGCCGAGGGCGCCTTGCGGCCGGTCAGGAGCTTCAGGGCGGCCCAGGCGCTCTGCGGGCGGTGGGCGGGGTTCGGGGAGGTGGCCCGGTCCACGAACTCGCGCAGGCGCGGGGGCGGCTCGTAGGGCTGGTGGGCGAGCAGGGTGCGGGCCGTGGCGCCGACGGCGTAGATGTCCGTCAGCGCCGTCGGGTCCGCGCCGTCGAGGATCTCCGGCGCTATGTAGCCGGGGGTGCCGACGGCGAAGCCAACCCTGGTTAGGCGCGTGTCCCCGGCCCTGAAGGCGACCCCGAAGTCCGTGAGCTTCACGCGGCCCCGGTCGTCCACCAGGGCGTTCTGGGGCTTTATGTCGCGGTGGATGATGCCCTGACCGTGGGCGTAGACGAGGGCCTCGAGGATCTGGGTCAGGGCGTCCACGATCTCGCTCGATGTCGTAGGCGCGGGCCGCCTCGTCGAGCGGGAGGCCGTCGACGTACTCTGTTACGAGGTAGACCTCGTGGTCGCCGGGGATGACCTCCAGGGTCTCGACGATGTTCTTGTGCTTGAGGCCCTCGGCGATCTGGCCCTCGCGCAAGCGCGCGGGAGCGTTCGCCGGCGTTGTAGACGGGGATGATCTTGACGGCGACGTCGCGGTTGCGGGCCATGCCGCTGAGCGTCCTGGCCCTCCAGACGGTCGCGAAACCGCCGCGCCCGATCATCTCGGCCAGCGCGTAACGTCCCTGTCCCTCGATGTAGCGGGTCTCGGCCACCCTGCCGGCCATTGTATAGCCTGCGCAACACCTTTGATACGAGGGGCGATCAACGTTAGCCCAGGCGCCCCCGTCCTGGTACAATCCCCCGGAGTCTCCTGACGGGTTCCGAAGGAATGGCCCTTTGTGGCCCACTAGGGGCCGCGGGCGAGTGGCGGAATTGGTAGACGCGCTAGGTTCAGGGTCTAGTGTCCGAGAGGACGTGGGGGTTCGAGTCCCCCCTCGCCCACACCGCTCGGGAGGGTCCGTATAGAGCGTAGATCCCACAGGGCCGCCCCGAAGTCTCGCCGCGCGAGGCCCTCGGAGCGTCCCCGCGGAGGACCATCCGGTCGCACCTCCGCCCGGAAAGGCCAGACCGCCAGGCGACCGAAGCGCGGCGGCATGCTCCCGCCCTGGCTGACGCTGGTCGGCTCCGTCCTTTTCCTGCTCGTCATGGCCTTCGCCTTTATCTTCTTCGTGGCGCGCGGCTGCGTGGCGACCCAGGAGTCCACCCAGGTCCGCAAGTACGTCACGAGCGCGGACAGCGTGCTCAGCGACTCCTCCAACGCCGGCAACGCAGCAGCTGCAGGGCGCCCTGCGAAGCGCGGGCGGCGACCCCGCCATGGTCGACGAGGAGGCCCTCGACGCGGTCGGCGCACCGCTCCGACGAGGCTCTACCTGCAGGCGTTAACCAGAACGAGGAGGTACCCCCGAGTTCGAGGACGCCCACCACTACCTCGTCAGCTCTCTGGGGATCCGCAAGGACGCGACCGAGAGCCTGGCCGAGGCGGCGTCGGGGAAGCCGCAGCGGCTTCGACGAGGCGCTGGCGACGGCCGTCGAGGACTTCCGGATGAGCGACACCATCATCGAGGAACCACTACTCCCGGGCCGTCCAGGAGGGCCTGAAGTCGGCGGGCCAGACGCGGGACAGCGGCTACCTCGACGAGCCCGAGCCGTTCATGGACTACGACTCCCTGGGCTTCCAGGCGGCGAGCAGCGTCTCCGGGTCGGTCGCCGCCGCCCGCAGCGATCCCAGCGCCTTGCACGGCGTCGAGATCCGGGGCGTCACCGTCGCCGGTCGGCCGCTGTTCGCGGGGGGCAACGTCGTCCTGAGCGGTTCCGACGAGCCGAACTTCGCCGTGACGGTCGGCAAACGGCGGCGAGGTGCCGGAGACGGGGGTTGACGTCGAGGTCATCCTGGATACCAACGCCGAGCGCCAGGCCAGGACAGCGACCATCGGGCGCATCGAGCCGAAGGCGACGGCGACCGTGCGGATCGGGCAACTTTATCCCCGGCGAGCTGGACGAGGCCGTCGAGACCACGGTCGAGGCGGGACCTGTAGAGTACGAGGACGTTCTGGACAACAACACCTTGAAAGGGACGGTCACGTTTGGGCTCTAGGATAACGGAGGGGCCGGGATGGTAACCGCGGTCGTGCTCGTAACGACGGAGGGGGAGAGGGTCCAGGAGGCGGCCCAGGCGATGCTCGCCGTCGAGGGCGTCACCGAGGTCTACTCCGTCACCGGCCCCTACGACCTGGTCGTCATGGTCCGCATCCCCGACTTCGAGCGCCTCGCGGAGATCGTCCCCGAGAAGATAGCCCAGGTTCCCGGCGTCGCCCGCACCGAGACTATGGTCGCCTTCCGCGCCTACTCGAACTACGACCTCGACCGGGTCTGGAGCCTGGGGTTCGAATAGCACGCCTGCTTCGCAGGCTTTCAGCCAATCGCAGGCGTGCGCGACTTGTGGCGTCCCCGCGTCCCTCGTACCATCCGAGCGACGCATTGCTTGGCAAGAGGCGCTTCGCCGGGTGCGACGGGGTGGAGGATCCAACGGTAGAAGCTGAGAGCGAGGACCGCTAGGTCTGATGCGTGCTGAGAGCGGAAGCCGAAGGCTGGAGCGGGCTGAAAAGTTGGCGAGCGCAGCGAGTCCGCGTGCGGCCTAGCGCTGTTCTTCGGCAAGCGCCGGTCTCGTGCCCTCGATCAGGAACGCGACTACATCGAGGAACTCGCCGCTCTCTTCGTGGACCTGGCGCTGGCGCTGGCTGCCGGTGCCGCCGTCGACTATGTCGAGGACGCCTTCGAGCTCGTTGTCGCAGCCGAGGTCCTGGGCGTGGGGCGCGAGCCGCTCGACGAGGTCGCGGGTCATCTCTCTTGCGGGGATGGTGGTCTTCGTCGCCGCCGTCGAAGAAGGCGGCGTCCATGCCGTGGCGGGAGGCCCGCCACTTGTTCTCCATGCCCAGCTCGCGGTCGTAGGGACCGCGGGGGTCGGCGCCTTCGAGGAAGTCCCGCGACCAGGCACTGGGTAAGCGCGGTCAGGGAGACGGCGCTGCGGAGGCTCGTCTGGGTGTCGAGGATGCGCAGCTCTATGGTGCCTATCGCCGGGTGGGGTCTCACGTCCCACCAGCAGAAGGTGTAGTCGTCCATCGCCCCGGACTCGACCATCAGGTCCACGTAGCCCTCGAAAGCCTCGTAGTCGGGGAAGGGCGGCGGCATCCCGGCGCGGGGGAAGGTCTCGAAGATCTTGACGCGGCTCGACTCGAAGCCGGTGTCGAACCCCTGCCAGAAGGGGGAGTTCGCCGAGAGCGCCAGGAGGAGCGGCGCGTATTCGGAGAGGCGGTTGTGGGCCTCGATGACCTCCTCCGGACCGGCACGCCCACGTGGACGTGCTGGCCGAAGATCACCTCGCGCTGCGGCCACCCAGCGCAGGGTCTCCAGGACCTTCGTGTAGCGCTCCTGGTCGGTTATCTTCTGGTCCCTGTAGCGGGAGAAGGGGTGGGTGCCCGCGCCGGAGAGGGAGGCCTCGCAGGCCGCCGCCCAGGAGTCGACCCTGCTGCGAAGCTCGCGCAGGTGCCCTTCGGCCTCGGCGACGGACTGGCACACGGGGGTCTTTATCTCCAGGACCGACTGGAACAGCTCGTAGGAGACGGACTCGGCAAGCTCTTCCGGGAGGCGGGACATGATCTCCTCGATCTTCGGGACGAGCTCGCCGGTGGTGGCGTCCACGATGTGGAGCTCTTCCTCGACCCCCAGCGTGTAGCCCGAACCGCCGCCTTTGAACTCTATCGGCATGGCGTCTCCTTTTCGCCGCGATCAGAGGGCTTCCTCGATCCAGCCCTCGTAGACCTCCCTCGGGGCCTCGCCCGAGTGCGCGCCGACGACCACGTTGTCGGCGTCGAGTACGTAGGTCGTCGGGTAGCCGGAGACCCCGTATTCCGGGCCCAGCGACGGCTCGTAGACCGCCGGGCTCTCTATGTCGTACTCCTCGACGAAGGCCCGCACCTTCGCGGGGTCGTCCTCGCCGTCGATGCCGACCATGACGACCTCGAGGCCGTCGGACTGCTCTTCGAGCTCGCTAATTACCGGCGCTTCCCGGTTGCAGTGCGGGCACCAGGTGGCGAAGAAGACCAGCATGGTCGCCTGGGCGCCTCCTCCTTCGCCCACGGAGACGCTGCCGCCGTCGACCGTCGGTGCGGTGAAGCTCGGGGCCTGGTCGCCCGGTCGGGATCAAGCCCTCGTCGTTGGGCGTGAAGCCCTCGACCTCGGCTCCGCCACCGCCGCCGCCACCGGCGGTGCTGATGACGGCGAACGCCGCGATGGCGATGATGGCGACCGCGGTCGCCCCCGCCAGGATCAGGGTGAGGGGCTTGCCTCTGCCGGCAGCGGCGGCCTGCCCGGAACGGGCATTGCCGGAGTTCTTCTTGGACAGGGTGTCACGCGCCACGGAGGGGCCCCCAGGAGAATCGATGCCTTGTGCGTGCGGTACTATAACCGCTCCCATGGAAAAAGGCCAAGAGACGCGATTCTCCGCGGCGCGCGGCCTCCTCGCGGCCCCCTACGCGACCCTGATCTCGAGGGCCGTGCTGGGCGGCGTGTTCGTCGTGGCGGGGGCCACCAAGATCCCCGACCCCGGAGGCCTTGCGGCCTCGATCCGCTCCTACGGCCTGCCCCTGCCGGAGTGGTTCGTCTCCCTCTCGGCCTACGCCTTGCCGTACCTGGAGGTCATGCTCGGCCTCTACCTCCTCGCCGGGCTGTTCACCAGGGCTTCGGCGTGGGCTACGACGGGGCTGATGGCCATGTTCACCGCTCGCCCTTCTGCAGGGCGCCCTGCGCGGCCTTGAGATCGACTGCGGGTGCTTCGGGTCCACGGCCGGCTCCTCCGGCCAGAGCAACCTGTGGCTCGACCTCGCCAGGGACGTGGGCCTTCTCGCGCTCGGCCTGCACGTCGCCCTCGCCCCGATAGGCCGCTTCAGCGTGGACGCCCTGCTGCGGCGGACGAGCTCGAGAGGCGGGTCTTCCGGGGCGTAACCTGGGCCAACATGGCCCCGGAGACCACCAGCAGCGCCCCGACGACCTTCGGGGCCGTGAGGTCTTCGGCGAGCACCACCACCCCGAGCGTCCCCGCAACGACGACCTCGAAGGTGGCGACGATGGCGGCCCGCCCGGCTCCGAGGCGTCCGATGCCGAACGTGTACAGCGCAAAGGCCGCGGCCGTGTGGACCACCGCGAGCACGAGCAGGATCGCGTAGTAGCCAGAGGGCAGCCCGGTCAGGGTATCGAGCGTCGGCCCGGAGACTATCAGCAGCGGGATCATGGCGAAGAAAAGCGCGTAGGCCAGGACGACCGCGGGCTCAGCCGCCCGGCCACGGGCCTGCCGAAGATCGCGTAGAGGCCGTAGCTCAGCCCGGAGAGCAGGCCGGTCAGAAGTATCGTCGAGCTCACCTTCAAGCCGGAGGGATCGTAGGCGCCCACGACCAGCAGGATGCCGCCGATCGTGAGCACCAGCGCGAAGATCTTGGCCGCGTTCAG
The DNA here is from genome assembly GCA_963769655.1 of uncultured Rubrobacteraceae bacterium. Taxonomy (GTDB): domain Bacteria; phylum Actinomycetota; class Rubrobacteria; order Rubrobacterales; family Rubrobacteraceae; genus CAVYMT01. Next base: position 493,975 of record CAVYMT010000013.1, read on the forward strand.
CGGCTCCCGGTAGAACAGCCGGGCGAGCACCACCACGAAGGCCGGCGCCGTGTAGACGAGTATAGTCGTGGTCCCGACGCCGCTCTCCCGCATCGTGTAGTGCATGAGCAGGTAGAAGGCCCCGATCCCGACCAGCCCCTGCGGGATCAGGAAGATCAGGTCCCGCCGAGCGACCCTGAAGCCCCGGGCGCCCCTGGCCACGGCGAGGAACCCGACGACGGCCAACCATCCCACCGTGACCCGGAACGCGACGAGCGCCTCGAAGGTGACGCCCTGGGCGTAGAGCATCTTCGCCAGAAGCCCCAAGGTCCCCCAGATCGAGGCCGCCGCGGCGACGGCGAGGATGCCGAGGAGGTTGTCGCGCATCTAGTGCCGGTCGAGCTTGCGGGCGACGTCGTTCAGGCCGATGCGGAAGCAGATGGAGCGGCCGTGCGGGCAGGTCGCCGGGAGACGGCTCGTGAGCCAGTCGTTGATCAGCGCTTCCATCTCGGGCTGGGAGAGCCGGTCGCCCATCTTGACGGCCGAGTGGCAGGCGATGGTGGCCAGGATGTGGTCCTCGCGGCGGTGGCCGGGCTCGGTGCCGTTCACGGCCGAGAGGGCGTCCTTGAAGGCGCCGGCCACGTCCCGGTCGGCGAGGGTGGAGATGACGGCCGTCACGCGCACCGAGCGGGGTCCGAAGGGCTCGGCCTCGAAGCCGTAGACGGAGAGCTCTTCGAGGTTCTCGGCCGCGATCTCGGCGTCCGCGGGGGAGAGCTCGACGACCTCGGGGACGAGCAGGCTCTGGACCGTCGCCGGGCTGTCGGAGTCGGTCAACCTGTCGAGGATGGCCCGCTCGTGGGCGACGTGCTGGTCCACGACCCACAGGCAGGCCTCCGGCTCCTCGACGAGGATGTATCCCGCCGCGAGCTGGCCGATGACCCGCAGGTCCTCCAGCGGCGGCAGCGCCCCCCGCTCGGGCGGCTCGCCTTGCGGTCCCCCGTAAGGCGCCCGTTCCTCGCCCACGGACCCTTCCGTGAGCGGCAACGAGGCCTCCCTGATGCGCTCGCGCGTCTCCTGGAGGCCGCGCGCCGGGAGGGACCCCGCCGGGTAAGCGGGGCGGGACTGGTCGGCGGAGGAGGGGTAACCCCCCGGTGGCGCAGAGAACCGTTCCTGGGCGAAGGTCCGTTCGGTCGGGCGTGGGGCCGCAGCCGGGGCCGGCGGACGCCACTCTATGGCGGTGCGCACGGCGGCGGCAAGGGCATCACGGGCGGCCCGCTCCTCGGAGAAGCGCACGATCTGTTTCGTGGGATGGACGTTCACGTCGACCCGGCGGGGATCGACCGTCATCTCGACGGCGACCGGCGGATAGCGCCCCGAAGGCACCGTCGCCCGGTAGGCGTCGTCCAGACCGCGGTGGAGGTTGTCCGCCCGGACAAAGCGGCCGTTCACCGAGATCGTCTGCCGCGCGCGGCTGCTCTCGGTGACGCTCGGAAGCGCGGCGAAGCCCGAGACCTTGAACGCCCCCGACTCGTAGGCGACCTCGCGCATCGCGCGGGCCCTGGCGACGCCGTGGATCTGGGCCAGCCGCTCCAGCAGGTTACCAGCGGCGGAGAGGGAGAGGTAGTCGCGGCCCTTCTCCGTCAGGCGGAAGGCCACGGCCGGGTGGGCGATGGCGAGGTGGGTGACGGACTCGGTGATCGCCGCCCGCTCTGCCCGGGAACCCTTGAGGAACGCCCGCCGGGCCGGGACGTTGTAGAAGAGGCGCTCGACGAGGACGGTCGTCCCTCTGGGGTGCGAGGCGGGGGAGACCTCGGCATCGGCGCCTCCCTCGACCACGACCCGCGTGCCGGCGCCCTCGCCGGTCGAGGTGGTGAGGCAGAAGGTGGAGACGCTCGCCATCGAGGGTAGGGCTTCGCCCCGGAACCCCAGAGTGGTCACGGCCTCGATATCGTCCACGGTGCGGATCTTGCTGGTCGCGTGGCGCAGGACCGAGAGGCGGGCGTCATCCGGCGTCATGCCCGCGCCGTCGTCGCGCACGAGGATGCGGCTCGTCCCGCCTTCGTCGAGCTCGACCTCCACGCGGGAGGCGCCGGCGTCGAGGGCGTTCTCCACCAGTTCCTTGACCACGGAGGCCGGGCGGTCGACCACCTCCCCGGCGGCGACCTGCTGGGCCACCCGCGGATCCAGGACGCGGATGCTCACGGTGCCTCTGTCTCCAACGCGGCCATAAGAAAACTATCGTACATCGGACGGCGGGTTTTCCAATGGGCGGGCGTGTAGAATCCGAGGCTGTGCAAGGATCGGACGAGAAAAGACGGGACGAGGACGAGCGTCTGCCGCTCGATGAGGTCCGACGCCTGGTGGATCTCCTGCAGGAGAGCGGGGTCGGCGAGATCCGGGTCCGCAGGGGGGAGACCGAGATCTCGGTGAAGGCCATGACGGAGGCGCGTCCGGAGACGCCGGCCGCGTCCAACGCGGCGCGCGAAGTCCCCGAGGCTTCTGAGGCGGTCGGCCCGGAGGAGCTGGCGGAGAAGGACGGGCTGTACGCGGTGCGGTCGCCGCTCGTCGGGACCTTCTACCGAGCGCCGGCGCCCGGAGAGGAGCCCTACGTCGAGGTCGGGGACGAGGTCAGCGCCGGGCAGACGTTGTGCATCGTCGAGGCCATGAAGCTGATGAACGAGATCCCGGCCGACGTCTCCGGCGAGGTCGTCGAGGTCCTGGCCGAGAACACCGGCGGCGTGGAGTACGACCAGCCGCTCTTCCACCTGCGGCCCGCAGGTTAGCATCCGGTGATAAGCAAGGTCCTCGTCGCGAACCGGGGCGAGATCGCGCTCCGCGTCGTCCGGGCTTGCCGCGAGCTGGGCATCAGGAGCGTGGCCGTCTACTCGACCGCCGACGCGGACTCCCTGCACCGGATGCTCGCCGACGAGGCGGTATGCATCGGTCCCCCGCAGCCCGGCAGCAGCTACCTGAACGTGCCCGCGATCATCTCCGCCGCAGAGCTGACGGGCGCCGACGCGATCCACCCCGGCTACGGATTTCTGGCCGAGAACGCCCGTTTCGCGGAGATCTGCGAGCGGGTGGGCCTGAGGTTCGTCGGCCCAGCGTCGGGGACCATCGCCAAAATGGGCGACAAGGTGCAGGCGCGCCGGGTGGCGGCCGAGGCCGGCGTCCCCATCACCCCCGGCTCCGACGGTCTCTGCGCGAACGTCGAGGACGTGAAACGCGTCGGCGCCGAGGTCGGGTACCCGCTGGTCATCAAGGCCAGCGCGGGAGGTGGGGGCAAGGGGATGCGCGTCGTCGAGGGCGAGGGCGAGGTCGCCCAGGCCTACCTCGAGGCCAGCAGGGAGGCCGCCGCGGCCTTCGGCGACGGCACGGTTTACGTCGAGAAGTACCTGGAGAGCTTGCGTCACGTCGAGGTGCAGGTGCTCGCCGACGCTTCAGGCACGACGATCACGTTCCCCGAGAGGGACTGCTCCGTCCAGCGCCGCTACCAGAAGCTCCTGGAGGAGTCGCCGGCGCCGGGGTTGCCGAGTGAGGATCGCGAGGGCCTAGCGTCCGCCGCGGCCTCCCTGGTGGACTCTTTGGGCTACGAGGGCGCGGGGACCGTCGAGTTCGTCTACGCGGAGGGCGACTTCCACTTTATCGAGATGAACACCAGGCTCCAGGTCGAGCACCCTGTGACGGAGATGGTGAGCGGGGTGGATCTGGTCGCCGAACAGCTCAAGATCGCCTCCGGCGAGCGCCTCTCGGTGCCGGAGAAAGCCACGCGGCCCGAAGGGCACGCGATCGAGTTCCGGATCAACGCCGAAGATCCCCGGCGCAACTTCTTGCCCCAGGCCGGGCCCGTGGAGTTCTACAACCCGCCGGGCGGCCCCGGAGTACGGGTGGACTCCCACCTCTACGCCGGGTACAAGGTGCCCCCACACTACGACTCGCTGCTGGCGAAGCTCATCGTGCACGCTGCGGACCGCGAGGCCGCCATCCGCCGAGGGACCAGGGCCCTCGACGAGTTCGCCGTCTCGGGCCTGGAGACGACGCTTCCGCTCCACCTCGCCATACTGGAGGATACGGAGTTCCGCGAAGGGGGCGTGCCCACCTGCTTTCTCGCCGAGAGGCAACTACAGAACGAGGAAGGCCTCCTGCGACTGGTCCCGTCCCCCCGCTGAGGGCCGCGAAGACCGCGCCCGACGTGCTATCTTCTGTCCTTTGACCCCGAGAGACGAAGGAGACCGGTGGCGCGAGACGCCGTAGGGAAGGAGCAGCAAGAACGCCTGGTCTTCGGCGGCATGGCCCGCTGGGACGGCCTCGACCTCTTCGGGCCGAACTTCATGAGCGTCGCCTACCGCCGCAAGGGCGAGATCAAGGTCCGCGTAGAGCCTTCGAACGTGCGCAAGCCCCGAAACCCGACGGTCCTGCGCGTCTCCCGGTGGCCCATCGTCCGGTCGTTCTTTTTCTGGGGCCGGCTCTTGTTGCAGGTCGTCGGCTCGTTCTGGGCGCTGGTCTTCTTCGCGGTCACCCTGGCGGTTCTCTGGTTGTTTGTGCGCCTGATGGAGTTCGGCGGCGGGGCCGGACCTCTGGGCGGGCTCTTCTCGTTCTTCGCGGACTTCCCGATCCTCCCGGTCCTCCTGCTCTTTTTCGTCGGGATGAAGCTCTCCCCGATCGGCCGCTACCACGGCGCCGAGCACAAGGTCGTCACGGCCTACGAAAAATACGGGGAGGTGACGCTGGAGAAGGCTCGCATCAGCAGCCGTATCCACCCGCGTTGCGGCACGAACATCCTCAGCTACATACTCCTCGCTGCCCTCATAGACCCGCTCATCGGCTGGTGGGGCTACGCGATCCTGCAGTTCATCCTGATCTCCGAAGCCTGGTACATCTTCGGACAGAGTCGTCCCTCCATCGCCGTGGGCAACTTTCTGCAGCGCTACTTCACCACCTCAGAACCCCGCACCCCCGAACTCGAGGTCGCCGTAGAGTCGATCAACCGACTCATCGAGGCGGAGCAGGACCGGACGAGCGGCGAGCAGCGCGCGCAGGTGCCAGCGTAGCGCCGGACCAGAACAGGTCACGCAGAAAAGACGCCCACGACCTGCGAGACGAAGGCAGCGAGAATCAACGCGACGCACGCCAACCGCAGCCAACCTGCGAGCGTCGTCCTGTCCCTCGGCAAGAGATCCGCCGCGCCCATGCACAGTAGCGCCACGCCGAAAACCGCGAACACGAGTTTATCGGAGAGGCTTTCCCTGAAAAAGATTGTCTCCACGAAGAAGTAGCATCCGATCAATACCAGTAGCCAGGGACGGGTGCCACCCGCAGGCTCTTTGAAGACCATTCCCATCAGATCGTTACCCGCCTTCCGCGCCCATTGGGACCAATCCTTAGTCCCTGGAGAATCCCAATTACCCAGTCTATCGAGGCTCTATAGGCTCGCCAGCTTAACGGGTCGTGGAACCCGCCTCAACTGGCCGCGCCAGGGGTCTGTGGCTGCTTCTCTAGGAACAGATGCCACACAGCTTGCAACCGTAACCTTTGCGGCAACAATTTCGTATGACTCCCCACGAACATACGACCACGGCACAGGCCCCGCAGAACACCGGACCAGCGAAGCAAGTTATTGCGCACGCTCTGCAATTGTAGGTTATGCAGCCGGTCCCTTTCTTTAAATACATGCAGCGAGAATAGCCGTACACAACGTCGCATTGACTGTTGCACCTTCTGTCGTTCCTACAAGGAAGGGCGCGAGCGTTCGATCCTTCCCGGGACAAAATCTGAGAATGCTTATTGGAGCTAGCTCTCTCAAGAACAAATTCGTCGCCTGCGTCTTTGAACAGCAGCGCCTCTGACTTGGTCTTGACCACATCGTACGGCAGGAAAACCGGCTTCTCGTACTCGAAGTACGCTGCGAAGCGGCCGCTACTGGGCATCGCGTACGAAACCGCCAGAACGCTGTTTCCGTCGGGGAGTTTGTGCTTGACGGCTTTGATGCCCACGACGTCGCCGGAAGTGCTCAACTTACCGTTCGCCGACGAGAGGTGACCGTCGCCAGCAGCGAGCGCCTTAAACTCTACTTCTCTCACCCTGGCTTCGATGACACGGCCTCTCCCAACTTCGTCTGACCACCCCTGGCTCATAACGTTGATCAGGTCCTTGCTCCGCACCTTCTTACGGGCGATCTCGACCAACGCCTCCCCAATGATCTCCTCCTGGCTTAACGATGAGATCGCCTCCGCGGGTGAAGGAAGCTTGCCGGTACCGGAGAGCACCGACATCGCCAAGGCGGCGCCCCCTATGCCCTTGAGAAACTGTCCCCGAGTGAAGCCCGAGACAGCCTTGGCGGCAGCCGAGTCAGCAAGATCAAGTTCTACGCTGGCCTCGCCTAACACCTGCAAGACCCGCCAGGTTGCGACGGGTCCGAGAGCCTGGCTCAGGCGAACCCCCATCCGGGCACCAGTCCAGGCCTTGATACCACCGTTGACCTCGACGAGGGTGGGAACCCAGGGAGCGGCTTCTCCAAGAGCCTCCTGACGCCAGTGTGCCATCTGAGGATCATTGAGGCTTCGGACCTCGACCTTGTCACCAACCCGCACCTCGATCCTCTTCGCCAGCTCACTACATGGCATGCATCCGGCGTCGAAGCCGAGCACCAACCTGCGCGTGCCCTTCGGTTTCGTGTCTACTTGCTCCATAGGCCCTCCTCAGCTCCGCGCTTTCAGAACGTGCGGGAGTTTTCGGACTTGATGGAGAAATCTTTAGAGCCTTCTGGGTATCCGGCGTAGGAATTCTTGATCGGATGTCAGAGGGCCCCTCAGCAGGGTCACCGGGAGCCCTTGACCATCGGAAACTTGCGGCCGCTAGACTGGTTGCTGGGTCGGGCGGATGAGGATCTCGTTGACGCTGACGTGCTGGGGCTGGGCGACGGCGTAGGCGATAGCGTTGGCGATGTCCCCGGCCTGCAGCCTCTCCAGGTTCATGAGGCCGCTCATGCCCTCACGGGCGTCCTCGTCCGTTATGTGGTCCGGCAGCTCGGTGTCGACGGCGCCCGGTTCGATGATGGTCACGCGGATGTTGTCCTCGAGGAGCTCCTGCCTCAGACCTTCGGAGATGGCGTTCACGGCGAACTTGGTGCCGGCGTAGACGCCGCTGGAGTCGCGGGTCACCTTCCTGCCGGCGACCGAGCTCACGTTGACCAGATGCCCCGAGCCCTGCTCCTTCATGACGGCTATGGCGGCGTCGGTCGCGTAGAGGAGGCCCAGCACGTTGACCTCGAACATCTGCCGCCACTGATCCGAGAGGCCTTTGCCGACGGTCGAGAGGAGCATGACGCCGGCGTTGTTGACGAGGATGTCCACCCGTCCGAACTCTTCCCTAGCTTTCTGTATCAGGCCGTGCGCCTGGCTCTCGTCGGTGACGTCGCAGACGGCCGCGAGCACCTTTCCGCCTTCGCCCTCGATGCGCTCGACGAGACCCGCGAGCCGGTCTTCGCGTCTGGCCGCGACCACGACCGTTGCTCCGGCATTCGCGAGCGTCTCCGCCGTTGCCTCGCCGATACCGCTCGAGGCCCCCGTTACCACCGCCACCTTGCCGTCCAACCCGCCAGCCATCCGAAACTCCTCTCTGCAGAAACCACCAAGCTTTGACGACACCAAAGTTTACGCGACGGCGCCGATCCCGACCCTCATCCCGCCCTGGTTCGACGTTCGACGAAGCACGCCGAACCCCTCAAGTCCTCTCAGAAGCCTTGCGCTATCGCCCGCAATACCACCAGCGCCGCCATGCCCACCCCGATGGTGAGTAGCACGCTCCTGGTGCGCCAGGCGACCAGCGCGGCTATCACCCCGGCCAGCAGGTGCTCGTTCGCCAGGGAGACGTCGACGGCGCCTCCCGAGCGGAAGAAGGCCGGAAAGACGAGGGCGGCGAGCACCGCGGCGGGCACCAGGCCCAAAGCCTGACGGAACAAGCGCGGCAGATCCACCCGAGAAAGCAGGGCGATGAAGGAGATCCTGAGGACATAGGTGGCAGCACCCATGCCGATCACCGCCAGCCACAGCGCCGTACCCGTCAACGCCTATCCCTTCCTCCGAGACACAGCCCCGCCGCGACGCCGACGAGCGCGGCGCCCACGAGGCCCAGGTTGAGCGGCAGCGACGCGCCGAGCACGGCCACCACGCCGGCAGAGGCCGCGGCGACGGCGCTAGCGCGGCCGGTGATCGCCGGGAATAGTAGCGCCAGCAGGGCCAGCGGGATCACGAAGTCCAGCGGCCACCCGTCCGGTACCCGCGCGCCAAGGAAGACACCCGCCGCGTTGCTCAACATCCATACGACCAGCAGGGAGACCCCGGCGCCAAGAAAATAGCGGCCCTTGCGGCTTGCGCGCCCGTACGGCTCGTCGTCCCGACCCACGCCGCGTTCCGCGTCGCGGTCGTATTCCTCGAACCGGGGAACCGCAAGCGCGTAGGTGGCGTCGTTGACGAGGTAGGCCAGCAGGCCCTTCCACCCCGCGGGGAGCCGATCGAAATGGGGCGCCAGCGAGGCACTGTACATGACGAACCTGAGGTTGACGACCAGGGTGCTCAGCACGATCAGCCACACCGCCCCGCCCTCGGCCACCAGCTGCAGGGCTATCAGCTGCGAGGCCCCCGCGCAGACGAGGAGCGCCATGCCCAGCGACGCGGCGGACGGCAAGCCGGCGTCCGAGGCCGCCACGCCGCAGACCATCCCGAAAGGTACGACGCCCAACAGGAGCGGCGCCATGGCCCTCGCGCCGGACGCGATGTCCGCTCTGGCTTCGCCGGACGCCCCGCTCAAAACCGAAATCCGGTCGGATGGATCCCCCCGCGCCCGCCCTGCTCGGCCCGCTTTGGTCCCCCCATCCGCCTCCCTCGTCCGGCGACGTCCCGAACGTCCGCCCAGGTCACCGCTTCAATAGCGAAGCCCCCAGGACGACCGCCGCGACGACCGCAGGGGTTCGCAAGCATGCCACATGCCGATCCTCGCAGCTAGACACGCCCCGGTGAAGGGAGAACTATCCACGAAAGCCTCGCGGGCTCATGCCATCTTGTTGCCTCCGGCCCTGGCCGTACGCTATACTCACGGCCAATCAAATATTATATTAAATCTGGGGTTGGCATCGAAGGTGCGGGTGGTCAACGATTATCGCGGCGGGCCAGGCAGTCACCCGGTAACGGGGTGTGAAGGCGATCCGGGCGGCGTGGCGCTGAGGTACGCGTCCGTGTCCCCGGTGACGCCGTAGCGGGCTCCTGTGCCTTCCGCTGGGGGTATGTCCGTCCAGGATCCAGGATCGAGCAGTTCGGGGCGGCACGCCGGGATGGTCTCCGGGAAGTTGCCGACTGCCCAGGACGTGGTGGTGCGCGATATCCGCCAGGCGATCATGAGCCGCGAGCTCAAGCCCGGGCAGTGGGTGCGCCAGTGGGATCTTGCCGAGAGGTTGAAGGTCAGCTCCGTGCCGGTCAGGGAGGCGTTGAAGACCCTGGAGGCGGAGGGACAGGTCACCTACGAGCCGTACCGCGGTTACAAGGTGGTCGAGCTCTCCTTCGAACAATTAGAGGAGATCTACCTCGCAAGAGGACTTCTGGAGAGGGAGGTCACGCGCCGGGCGGTAGAGAACATCGACGGGCCGCTCATCCAGAGCCTCGCGGCGTCGCTCTCCAGGATGGTCGAACTCGCGAGGGCCGGCGACGTCCTCGGGTACACCGAGGCCAACCGCGAATTCCACTTTCTGCTCTTTGAGCGGAGCGGGCTACCACGGATTTGCCACATGATCGGCATCCTGTGGCAGAACTCCGAGGCGTATCGCGGCCTGATCTTCGGACCCGAGTGGACCAGGTCGGCCCACGAAGACCACCGGGCGATACTGGACGCGTGCGAGGCCAGGGACGCCGACCGGGTAATCGCCGCCCAGGAGAGGCACAGGGCCAACGCGATGGAGAACATCCTCGGGTATTTGGGAGAACCCGAGATGGGATCCTCAGGGAGTAGCGCTGGAAGGGAAGGGTGAGGCGAGTTATCGCGTGAGGCCTCACAGGGGTTAGCAGGAGGTTCAAACGGAGGAGGCGAGCGGTGGGGCGTAGAGAGATCCTTCGGACAAGGTGGGCGATGGTAACCACGTTGCCCTCGAGGCGTGATCGGGGGGAGGGCTGACATGAGCGCTACGGCTGGCGCATTGACCGTCCAGGAAGCCATCGATCGGATCGGCTTCGGGAAGTTCCAGAAGCGCCTGTTGGCCGTCTGCGGGGTGACGTGGGTGGCCGACAGCGCGGAGGTGCTGCTGCTCGGGTTCGCCCTGCCCTCGATCATCGCGGAGTTCGGCATCTCGCCGGCCCAGGCCGGCCTGATCGCCACCGCCACCTTCGCCGGGATGCTGGTCGGCGCCTGGTTCTGGGGGACCATCTCGGACTACATCGGCCGTCGCACGGGCTTCCAGCTAACGGTCCTGATCTTCGCCGTTTTCGGCCTCCTGTCCGCTTTCGCGCCGGGCTGGGAATGGCTCGCCTTGCTCCGATTCCTGACGGGCTTCGGCCTCGGGGGCGCGCTCCCGCTCGATTTCTCGGTCTACGCGGAGTTCCTACCGAGCGAGAACCGGGGACGCAACCTCGTCTTGCTCGAGAGCTTCTGGGCCGTCGGCACGATACTGGCCGCGGCTCTCGCGTGGATCCTCGTGCCGACCTTCGGCTGGCGGCCCCTGCTGGCGACATCGGCGGTGGCGGCGCTGCTCGTGCTGTGGATCCGCAGGAGGATACCGGAGTCGCCCCGCTACTTGACGATCTCCGGAAAGGCCGACGAGGCGAGAAGCATCCTCGCCGACATAGCAACCCAGAACGGGCAACCCGTGCCGGAGCAGGATCTCGTCGCCGAACAGAAGCAGGGGGGCGTTACCGTCACCAGGTTGTGGGCACGCCGGCTGCAGCGTTCGACCCTGATGCTGTGGATCGCCTGGTTCTCCATCGCCCTGGCCTACTACGGCATCTTCACGTTCCTGCCCTTGACCTTCGCCGAGCAGGGCTTCTCGTCCATCCGGACGTATTCGAACACCTTCATCCTCGCCCTGGCGCAGGTGCCGGGATACTTCTCGGCCGCGTACCTGCTAGAACGCTGGGGCCGGCGTAACACCCTCGCCGTCTACCTCCTGGCGAGCGGCGTCTTCACCTTCGTGTTCGCCATCTCGACGAGCCCCGGGATGATACTCATAGCTTCGATACTTATGAGCTTCTTCGCCCTGGGCGCCTGGGGGGCGCTGTACGCGTGGACGCCCGAGCTCTACCCGACCGAGATCCGGGCGACCGGCGTGGGATGGGCGAGCGGCATGTCCAGGATAGCGGGCATCCTCGCCCCGATACTCGGGGGGATCCTGTTCGGCCTGGCGACGACGGCGAGCGGCTCGCTCCTGTACGTATTGTCCCTGTGGTCCGCCGCGTTCCTCGTGGGAGGAATCGCCGTGTTCCTGCTCGGGGTCGAGACAAAGCAGCAGGGCCTCTCCGACACCGTATCGGAGCCTGGAGCGACCAGGGAGGTGAGCTCTCCGGCCGCCAGCTCGGGAACCTAACCCGGGCCGGCGTCCGGGTCTACCCTCCCGCCTCGTCCTTGCGGCGCATGAGTGAGCGCACCAGGTCCGGGGTTATCGGGAGCGAGGAGATCTCCCCCGGCATCCCGAGCGCGTCCTCGACCGCGCCGGCTATGGCCGCCCCGCACCCGACGACCCCACCCTCGCCCGCACCCTTTGACCCCGAGGGGGTTGTCGGGGGATGGGGCATCCTCGCAGATCAGGGTCCCCACCCGAGGAACTTCGGCGGCGGTGGGCTCCAGGTAGTCGATAAAGGTCGACGCGAGGGGTTGCCCCGAGGCGTCGTAGCGAAACTCCTCGCAGCAGGGCCCCGCCGATGCCCTGCGCCGCGCCCCCGACGAGCTGCCCCTCCACCAGCGTGGGGTTGACCGCGCGTCCGACCTCGTAGGCGACGAAGTAGCGCGCTATCCTCACGCCCCCGGTCTCCGGGTCGATCTCAACCTGGGCCAGGTGCACCCCGTAGGGGTAGGTCATATGGTCCACGGAGAAGGTGCGGCGCGCACCGAGGCCAGGTTCCTCTCCCATGGCCGCGCTCCTCTGCGGGTCGCAGGCCTCCGCTATCTCCCCCAGGGACAGGCGACGATCCGGCGATCCAACGACCTCGACCCCCGATGCTTCAAGACTGAGATCCTCGACCGAGGCTTCGAGCAATTCCGCGGCGACCCGCAGCGCCTTCTCGACCGTCGCCTGCGCCGCGAGCATCACCGCGCTGCCCCCGACCACGGTGGAGCGGCTAGCCCACGAGCCAACGCCGTCGGGCAACAGGTCGGTGTCCGTGTGCACCACCTCGATCTTCTCCGGGGGCACCTCGAGCTGGTCCGCGGCTATCTGGGCCAGAACCGTCTCGATGCCCTGCCCGAGCGACGCGCCGCCGGTGAGCACCCTCACGGAGCCCGTGGGGTCCACCTCGACGGCGGCCTCCTCGTAGGGCCCGAGGCCGCTCTTCTCCAGAAAGTAGGCGACGCCGGTTCCGAAGAGGTGGCCCTCGTTTCGGAGCCTCTGCGATTCCTTCTCCCACTCCTCGAATCCGGAGCTTCTCAAGGCCTTCTCCAGCAGCCCCCCGTAGTCTCCGGCGTCGAGGATGACGTCGGTGCTCAGGGTCGACAACTGCCGGGCGTGGGGTATCTCCGAGGGGTCCAGGAGGTTGATCCTGCGCAACTCCAGGCGGCCCACGCCGAGCTTTGCGGCCGCGACGTCGAGCAGGTGCTCGCGGGCGAACGTGCACTCGAAACGCCCCGGTCCGCGGAAGGTGCCGCACGGGGTCTTGTTCGTCAGCGCCACGTGGGCCGTGCCCTCGTACGCCGGGACCCTGTAGGGCCCGGGCAGCATCGCCAGGGTGAGATCGGCGACGACGACGCCGTGCGTGCGGACGTAGGCTCCATTGTCGTGCCAGACCTCGTCGCGCAGGCCAACCAGCCGGTGCTCGTCGTCGAAGGCCGCCTCGAGACGATGCGTCTGTTCCCTGGAGTGGTTGGTCGCCACCAGGTTCTCCTGGCGGTCCTCGATCCACTTCACCGCCCGCCCCGTCTCGCGGGCGAGGTAAGGGACGAGAAAATCTTCGGGGTAGAATTCCCCCCTGACGCCGAAGCCGCCCCCGGCGTCGGACCTCTTCATGCTGATGCTGCTCAAGGGCAGGCCCATGAGCCGGGAGAGCACCCGGCGGTTGAAGTGCGGCACCTTCGTGGAGCCCCAGATCGTGAGGTGGTCGGTTCCGCGGTCGTAAGCGGCGACCAGCCCCCTGGTCTCCAGGGGCACCCCCGAGTGGCGCCCGATCTTGACCTCGGCCTCGACGACCGTGGCCGCATCCCGGAAGGCCGCATCGACGTCCCCGTAGCCCATGGTGAGGGTCGCGGCCTCGTTGCCGGTCCCGTCCCTTAGCTGCGAGGCCTCGGCCTCGATCGCCGCCCGCGCTTCGAGCGCGACAGGCAGTTCCTCGTACTCGACCTCGACGAGCTCCGCGGCGTCTTCGGCGACGTACGGGTCCTCTGCCAGCACCACGGCCACGGGCTCGCCCACGTAGCGTACCCGCCCGCGCGCCAGGACGGGCTGTAGATACTCGTCGAGCCGATGCTCGGTGGCGGTGCGGACCGGGATCGGGGCGACGTGCGCGAGATCCTCTCCGGTAAGAACCGATTCGACGCCGGGAAGGGCGAGCGCCGCCGTCGCGTCGATGTCCCCGATCCTGGCGTGGGCCACAGGGGCCCTGACCACCCTCATCCACTGCTGCCCCACACGGTCAACGTCGTCCACGAAGTGGCCGAGGCCGCGCAGCAGACGCCGGTCCTCCAGGCGCCTGATCCGGCGCCCCACGACGCTCACTGCCCGTGATCCCCCGCATCGCGCAGGGGCGATGGCCCCTCAACCCTCCGGTCCTCGGAGGCCTCCAGTGGAACCCCGCCCTCGACCTCGGGCTCCGGTACCTCGTCCGTTGCCCGCCGCCGCCCGCACCGCGTCCGTGATGCCCTGGTAGCCCGTGCACCGGCACAGGTTGGAAGACATAGCCTCCCGGATCTCCTCCTCCGTAGGATCGGTGTTCTCCCTCAGGAAGGCCGTCGCCAGCATCAGGAAGCCCGGCGTGCAAAAGCCGCACTGCAACCCGTGGTGGGCGGAGAAGGCCTCCTGCAGCCGGTTGAGCTTGCCATCCGATTCGAGGCCCTCGACGGTCTCGACCTCGCAGCCGTCGGCCTGGACGCCGAAGACGAGGCAGGCCCTGATCGGGAGCCCGTCGAGCAGGACGGTGCAGGCGCCGCAGATCCCGTGCTCGCAGCCCAGATGGGTCCCCGTGTAGCCGAGGTCGTGGCGCAGGACGTCGGCGAGGGTCCGGCGGGATTCGATCTCTACCTCGTGTCCCCGGCCGTTGACCGTGAGCCTGACGGGATGCAAGTCCTTCACGTTTGGGCCCCCTCGTACGCCTTCGACCTCTTTATCGCAGCCTGCAGCCGCTCCGGGGTTATGGGCAGGGCGTCTATCTCGATGTCCAGGTGGGCCAGCGCGTCGGCCACCGCGCTCGCGATGGCCGCAGGCGCCCCCATGGTACCGCCCTCTCCCATGCCCTTCGCCCCGGTCTCGCTGAACTCGCAAGGCGTCTCCAGGTGGTGTATCTCGATGGGGGGTATCTCCGTCGTCGTCGGGACCAGGTAGTCCATCAGCGTGGATGTGACGAGCTGGCCCTCGTCGTCGTAGGCGAGCCTCTCGTAGAGCGCGGCGGCGATACCCTGGGCCACGCCGCCGCGCACCTGGCCCTCGACGATCATCGGGTTGATCATGACCCCGCAGTCCTCGACGACCACGTAGCGCTCGATGCCCACCGCCCCCGTCTCCGGGTCTATCTCCACCACGACGCCGTGGGTAGCGTTGGAGAAGGTTCCCGGCGGGTCGAAGGCGGCCGTGGCATCCAGCGTCCCCGCCTCCCCCTCGGGCAGCAGGTGGGCCTCCAGGTGGACCGCCCGGGCGACCTTCTCGACGGTGACGTGTTTCTCAGGAGAACCGGCCACGAAGACCCTACCGTCCTCTATCTCGAGGTCTCCCGCAGCCGCCTCCAGCAGGTGACCGGCGACGTCCTTGATCCGGTCCGCCAGCAGGGCAGAAGCCCTCTTGGTTGCCCCTCCCCCGATTACCATGGAACGGCTGGCGAAGGTGCCCCAACCGTAGGGCGTCGCCTCGGTGTCACCTTGCCGGACCACTATCTTCTCGGGCGAAATGCCGAGCTCGTCGGCCGCGATCTGCGCGAGCGTCGTCTGGTGTCCCTGCCCGTGCCCGCACGTCCCTACCGAGAGGGTCACGTTGCCCGATGGGTCCATCTTCAAGCGGGCGTTGTCCGCCCCGGGGGTGACGGCCATCTTCCTGAGCGCGAACGCGCGCGTCCCATAGCCGGTCCGCTCCGCGAAGCACGAGAACCCGATTCCGATGAGACGTCCCTCGATCCTCGCGGTTTCCTGCCTCTTCCTCCACCCGTCCAGCTCCACAGCTTCAGCGCACTTATCGAGCGCTTCGAGGTAGCTGCCGGGATCGTAGACGACCCCCGTCGGGCTCTCGTAGGGGAAGTCCCCGGCGCCGGGCAGGTTCCGCCGCCGGATCTCCACGGCGTCGAGTCCGAGCCGGTTGGCCGCCTTCTGCATGAGGCGCTCCATGGCGAAGGTGAACTGGGGCCTGGACACGCCCCGGTAGGGCGCCATGGGCGCCTTGTTCGTCGCCACGGCCCGCGCCCGCGACCAGTAGCGGTCGAACTGGTAGACGCCGGGCATCTCCGCCGCCGCCATGAGCGGTTCCACGCCGCACGTGAACGGGTAGCACGAGTAGGCCCCGACGTCGCACAGGATGTCCGCCTTGAGGGCGAGAAGGGTCCCGTCCTCATCGAAGGCGCCGGCCACCTCGTAGCGCTGCTCGTGGCCCTGGAACGCCGCCGTCATGTTCTCCTGGCGGTCCTCGATCCACTTGACCGGGTGGCCACATTTGAGGGCGGCGATGGAGACCAGAACCTCCTCGCGGCTGACGACGCATTTCTGGCCGAAGCCGCCTCCTACGTCGGGCGCGATCACCCGAACGCGCTGTTGCGGCAGCCCGAGGACCTCCGCGACGGCGGTGCGTACCATGAAAGGCACCTGGGTGGAGGTGTGCAGGATGAGCGTGTCCTCCCGCGCGTCCCACTCGGCGAGGCAGGCCCGTCCTTCCATGGGAACCGCGGTGACCCGCCCCGTGTCGAACGTGGCCTGCACGACTACGTCGGCGCGCCCGAAGATCCCCTCGAACGCCGCATCCTCGGGGTCGCGCACGTCGAGCATTACGTTCCCCTCTATCTCCTCGTGCACGGCCGGTGCGCCCTCGGCCAGCGCGGCGTCCAGCGAGACTACCGGCTCACGACGCTCGTACTCGACGGCCACGGCCTCGGCCCCGTCCTCGGCCGCGTGGGGCGAGTCGGCGAGCACCATGGCCACGGGTTCTCCGGCATGGCGGACGGCCTCGCCGCAGAGCAGGGGCATCTCGACCGCGGAGAACTCGGGCCGGTTGAGCACCGGCTTGAGACCCCGAAAACCCTCGAGGTCTGAGTGGGTCAGGACCGCCTCCACGCCGGGAACCTCCAGCGCCTCATCGACGGCCACGCCGCGCACGCGCGCCGCGCCGAAAGAGGACCTGGTGAAAGCCGCGTGAGCATCCAGGGACGCTCGATGTCGTCCACGAACATGCCCCGCCCCGTAAGGTGACGCGCGTCCTCCACCCTGGGCATGGATTTGCCCACCCACCTCCCGGAGCCGTTACCCGACATCGCCCACGGCCTCCGCGAGGGCTCGCTTGACCAACACCGTCGTGAGATCCCGCCTGTAATCAGCGCTCCCGTGGACATCGGAGGCGGGGTCTATGACCCTCGCCGCCTCCCGTCCAGCCTCCTCAAATGCCTCGGGCCCGATCTCCGCCCCATCGAGCACCTTCTCCGCCTCCTCAACTCGTAGCGGCACGTCGGCCACCCCGCCGAGCACCACGCTCGCCGAGCGGCTCTTCCCGTCGTGCAAGTCCACGCTGACGGCGGCGGAGACGATCGCGAAGTCGCCGGCTCGCCGCGCGAATTCCTGTATCGCGGCGTTGGGCGCCGGCGCGGGGAACCGTACCTCTACGACCATCTCGTCCGGCTCGAGCGCCGTCATAAAGAAACCGTAGAAGAAGTCGGCTGCCGATATGCACCCGCTCTCCTTCGGGTCCGACCGCCACTATCTCGGCGTCGAGCAGTAGCGCGAGCATGCACCACTCGGCCGAAGGGTCAGCGTGCGCGATGCTCCCGCCGAACGTGCCGCGGGTGCGGATCGGGTAGTGCCCGACCCACCGCGCCGCGCGCTTGAGCACCCCGAACCCCTCCAGAACCTCCGCGTCCTCCATCAGCTCCACCCAACGGTGCGGCGTGAGCGCCCCGATCCTGAGCCCCTCGCCATCTGTCTCGATGTACTGGAGATCAGTTATCCCATGCACGTCCACGAGCGCCGAGGGACGCACTAGCCTGAAGTTCATCATGGGAACCAGGCTCTGACCGCCGGCCAGCAACTTGGCGTCGTCGCCCAACTCACCAAGCTGCGCGACGGCCTCCTCCACCGTGCTCGCCCTGCGGAACTCGAAAGCGGCTGGTTTCAAGTCGTCCTCTTCCCCAAGCGGTCCCGACCGTTTTGTTCTGGTCCCCGTCTCGCCAGAGCGCCAGAGTTCCACACCACCGTACCACCAAGCCCCGACCGGGCGAAACAGGAACGCGGACGCCTACCGTTCCGTCGGTCGGCAGCAGGTAGGTTCCTTGAGCCCGCACTTTACAGGCGCTCGATTTAATATTATATTTTATTTTCCGTTTGGGATAGGCGCAAACCGCAGGGGGTGGCGGATGGGCGAGAGGCTCCTCGACCTTACGATGCCGTTTTCGGAGAGGACGATCCCGGTTCCGGGCCATCCTTGCCCGCAGCTGGAGCCGCTTACCACCCTGGAGCGGGACGGCATACGCAACACGCTGATGACGATCAGCATCCATACCGGGCACGCACGTCGACGCGCCGGCGCACATCATCGAGGATGGGGCGACCATCGACGAGATCCCGATCGACCGATTCCGCCGCCGGGGTGTGTGCCTGGACCTGAGGGAATTCGCGCGGTCGGGCGCAGCCCATTACGCTCGAGCACCTCGAGGGGGCGGGCTTCGACGCCTCTCAGGTCGAGGGTGCGATCCTGACGCTCGCGACGGGGTGGTCGGACGAGGCTTGGCAGAGCGAGCGGCTCTACGGGGCCAACCCTTACCTGGCCGAGGACGCGTCCCCGCGCTCGCTGAGGCGGCGCCATCGGCGCTCGGGTTGGACTTCGCGGTCGACGACACCAAGCCGTGGCCGAACCACACGATCCTGCTCGGCGCGGAGGTCCTCCTGATAGAGAACCTGATGCGCCTGACCGAGCTCCCGCGGGACGGCTTCGAGGTGACGGCCTTCCCTCTGAAGCTCACGGGACAGAACGGCGGACCGACCCGCGTCGTCGCGGAGCTCGGCCGGTGAGGATCCGGCGCGTCAACCATCTCGGCATCCTGGTCGACGACCTGGACGGCGCGGTGCGGAGCTTCACCGAGAACCTCGGTCTCTCCCTGGACCATGTCGAGCGCTACGGCGAGGAGCTGGACATCGCGTTCCTCCCCTGCGGCGAGACGCTGGTCGAGCTGATCCAACCCCTCACCGGCGACGGGTGGAACGCGGATTACCTCGCGGAGCAGGGGCCTGGCATCCAGCACGTCGCCTTCGAGGTGGAGGACCTCGAAGGGGCGCTGGAGGAGTTGAGGGATCTCGCGGCGTCGAGGCGATGGGTGACGCGCCGGTGCCCGGCGCGGGCGGGATGCGCATCGCGTTCCTGGACCCGCGGGCCTTCGGCGGCATCCTCGTCGAGCTCTGCGAACCGGTCTCCTGAGCCGATGGTCGAGGAGATTCTGACGGACCGGCCCGGTGACGGGGTCCTGCGTCTTCGGCTGAACCGGCCCGGACCGGCTGAACGCCGTCGATATGCCCCTGGTGACGTCGCTTATAGAGGGTTTCGAAGATCCGGAGGCGCGCGCCGTCGTGCTCGGCTCCACCTCGCAGCGGGCCTTCTGCGCCGGCGCGGACCTCGACATCGAGGACGCGGAGCGGGCGGCCGTGAGCGATCGGCTGTACGAGCTCTACGAGAAGATGGTCACGCTCCCGATCCCGATAGTCGTGGCCGTCGACGGCCACGCGGTCGGGGCCGGGCGTGCAGCTCGCCGTCGCCGGCGACCTGCGCGTCGCGGGTCAGGCGTCAGGATGCGCGTCGCCGGTCCGGGGCACGGCCTCGCAGTCGCGGCGTGGGGCCTGCCGTCCCTGGTCGGGCGGGGCGCGCCATCGACCTCTGCCTGACCATGCGCATCGTCGGCGCGGAGGAGGCGCTGGGATGGGGCTGGTCGACCGCGTCGAGCCCGACGCCGGCGGGGCCGCGGTCGAGATGGCCCAGCGGCTCGCCGGGCTCGACGCCGCGGCGGTCGGCCGGGTAAAGCGCCTGGCGAGCGGGCAGGGCGGCATGCTCGAGCGCCTGCGCGAGGAGAGGTCAGCGAACCGTTCGGGTGGGCGGGATCCATCGCCGGTCTCGCCCCGCGTCCCGGGAAGCAGGGGGATGACGGACCTGCCCGAACCGGATGGTCTCGACGCCCGGCGCGGTCGAGGCCTGGCGGCGTCATCTCGGCGGGAAGTTGACGCCGACGGGCTCAGGACGCGAGCTGCCGAGGGCACCCTGCCCGGCGCGTTCCACGAGATCGCGGCGCGCGATCCAGGCCGCATCGCGCTGACCATGGACGGCGAGACGGTAACCCATGGCGACCTCGACGGCCTCGCCGCGCGGGCGGGCGGATGGATCAGGGGCCTGGGCGTCGAAGCGGGGGAGCGCGTGGTGCTGTGCGCCGGCAGCTCCCTGGACTTCGTGGTCGGCTACCTCGGGATCCTACGGGCCGGGGCCGTGGTCGTTCTGGCCGGTCCCAGCCTGACCGAACGCGAGCTGCGTCACCTGGTGCAGAACAGCGGCGCCGCCTGCGCGCTGGCGCAGGGCTCCGCACTGGAGAAGCTATCGACCATTTTCCGCGACGACGGGCGCGTGGTCGCCCTGGAAGGCGAAGAATCTTCACCCGAAGCATCCCTGAGGCGCGAGATCTCCGGCGCCGAGCTCCTGGATCCGCCGGAGGCAGCCGGCAACGAGACGGCGCTGCTCGCCTACACTTCCGGTACCACGGGCGCCCCCAAGGGCGTGCCGCTCACCCACGCCAACCTGCTCTCCACGACCCGCGGTGTGATGTGGTCGTGGCGGTGGTCTCCGGACGACGTGCTCGTGCACGCGCTGCCGCTCTCCCACCAGCATGGCCTCGGGGGGATTCACGCCACGCTCCTCTCCGGCTCCCACGCCGTGGTGCAGGACGGATTCGATCCCGAGGTATTCTGCGCCGCCGTAGAGGCCGAGGTCGCGACGGTGATCTTCGCCGTGCCGGCGATCTACGAGCGTCTGGTCGGGTGGGAGGGGGCTCGCGAAGGCGACTTCTCCTCTCTCAGGCTGGCGATCTCCGGCTCCGCCGCTCTGTCCCCTGCGCTCGCCCGCAAGGTCTCCGAGCTGCTCGGACTGGAAGTGCTCGAACGCTACGGCAGCACCGAGAGCGGGTTGAGCGTCTCGAACCCGTACGATGGCCCCCGCCGGTTTGGGTCCGTCGGGCTTGCCCTGCCGGGAACGGAGCTCTCGATCACAGACGAAGAGGGTAGGCGGCTGGGGCTGGGCGAGGACGGCGAGATAGTCTTGCGCGGGCCGCAGGTCTTCTCGGGCTACCTGGATCTACCCGACGCGACGCGGGAGAGCTTCTACCCCGGCGGGTGGTTCCGGACCGGCGATATCGGACACGTTGCAGAGGAGGATGGGTACCTGACGGTAACGGGACGCTTGAAAGAGATGATCATCACCGGAGGCCTCAACGTCTACCCGCGAGAGGTCGAGATGGTGCTGGAGGACCATCCGGCGGTCGAGAAGGCCTCGGTGGTGGGCGTGCCTTCGGAGCGGTGGGGCGAGGAGGTCGTCGCCTTCGTGGTCGCAGGAGGGGACGCCGTGGGCGCTGGCCGAGCACGTCCGCGAACATCTCAGCTCTTACAAGTGCCCGAAGAAGTTCATAGAGGTCGAGGAGTTCCCCCGCAACGAGATGGGGAAGGTGCAAAAGGACGAGCTGGTCCGCGTCGCTGAGGAGGAGGCCGGGGCCTAATCGTAAGCGTCCGCGCGGTTTGATTGGAGACCGTCGAGGGAGGAGAGAGCATGGACCTGGGGCTCGAAGGAAAAGTCGCGTTCATCACGGGGGCGAGCAAGGGCATCGGCAAGGAGTGCGCCAGGGTCCTCGCCGAGGAGGGGGCCACGGTGGTCATCACCGCCCGGGGCCGGGAGTTGCTCGAGCAGACTGCGCAGGAGCTCTCCGATGCCACGGGCCAGAGGGTGGTGCCGATAGCGGGCGACATGAGCAAGCCCGAAGACGTCGAGCGCGCGGTCAGCCGAGACCGTCGACTCCCTCGGAAAGATCGACATCCTCATCACCTGCGCCGGGAGCTCGCCCGGCGGCTTGCTCGAGAACCTGACCGAAGACGAGTGGTTCAGCAGCCTCAACCTCAAGTTTATGGGCTACGTGCGGGCCTGCCGGGCCGTGCTCCCGCGCATGCGTGAGCAGGAACACGGGAGCGTTGTCCTGGTGGTTGGCAACGACGGCCTCAAGCCCACCCCCTGGGAGACCACGGCCGGTGTCGCCAACGCCGCGGACATCAACTTCGCCTCCGCGATGGCGGACCAGTACGGAAAGTTCGGCGTACGCATCAACACCGTCAACCCCGGACCCGTCAACACCGACCGCTGGGACGGGCTGGAAGAGGCGTTCTCCAGGGACAAGGGGGTCTCCCGCGAGAGGGCCCACGAGCTGGCGGTGGGGAGTATCCCGTTCGGGCGGATCTGCGAGCCCGACGAGGTGGCCAACCTGGTGGCCTTCCTGGCCTCCCCCAGGGCGAGCTTCGTCCACGGCGCCCACGTGCCCATAGACGGCGGCCAACGCAAGGCGCTCATGGACATTTAGCCGTCAGCGATCAGCCGTCAGCTCTTGCCGTTCGGATCGCACCGGGGCAGCGCCTCTCGCAACCGCTTCCCGCAGCCACGTTCCCGCAAGCGGTCGGCGCGCGATGGCGGGCAGCGAACCGCGCACTTTGGCTGACCGCTGATCGCTGAAAGCTGAAAGCGGCCGACTACAAGGAGGCCAAATTGAAACTCCAGAACGAGATAGAGATCTCGGCGCCCCCCGACGATCTCTTCGAGGTGCTCGCCGACGTCGAGCGCGTGGCGCCCCTGCTGCCGGGGGCGACCCTCGAGGGCAAGGAGGACGACGACACCTACGCGGGGACCGTCAAGGTCAAGGTCGGCCCGATCTCCGTCTCCTACCAGGGGACCATACGCTTTAGCGAGCTGAACCACGACGCCCGCCGGGCGGTGATGAAGGCTTCGGGGCGCGAGGTCAACGGCCAGGGCAGCACGGAGGCCACGATAACCGCCACCGTGACGGGCTCGGATTCCGAGAGCGTGTTGACGATGGACACCGACATGGAGGTGCGCGGAAAGGTCGCGCAGTTCGGAAGGGGCGCCATCGGCAACGTCTCGCAGAAGATCCTGGACCAGTTCGCCAGCAACCTCGAGGCGCAGGTGCTTGGCGGCGAGGAACAGGAGAACGGGCAACCGGAGGGGGATGCCAGCTTAAAGGATACGGAGCGGTCCCAGGACGAGCGCGCCCGGACGACCGCCGCGCCACCCGCGGGGGATGGCTCGCTCGACCTGATGTCCGTCGTCGGAGCGCCGGAGCTGGGCAAGGTCTTGCCCGTCGTCGCTGGTCTGGCCTTCGGGTACCTGATCGGCGACGTCCTCGCGTCCCGCAGGACCGCGCGTATCTACCGGGAAGCTTTGCGGTTCGCGGCCTCCGGGGCGGGCAACCCGCCGCACAAGGGCGGCGGGTTCGGTGGGGGTTCGCGCGGGTAGAGGAGCACCGGGACCGCGCGGGCTCTGTGAAGCTTGCCTAGGTTGCCCGGCCCTCCGGCGCCGGCTCCGGGCTTGAGGGTTGCGCGGTGAGGCGGAGGTAGGCCAGCGTCCAGTAGGCGTGGTTGAAGGTACCTATGGCCGCCGTGATCAGGACGAACGGCACCAGGAACAGGACGCCGCCCACGACCCCGGCCACGACCCCGGCCGTCTGCTGGTCGGCAAAGAACAGGGCCACGGCGGGGCCTATCAGGATCAGGCCCAGGATCAGAACCACGAGCAGGGTGGCTATGCCTATGCCAATGCCGAGGGCGACCTGTATGAGCCACAGGAGCAGGCTTTTGCCCAGGTTCCGCCGGTAGAGGCTGTAGGCGGCGCCGATAGAGCCGCCGATCCTACCCCCACCCACCACCAGCTCGCGCAGGGCCAGGTGACCGACGATGTAGAGGGAGACGAAAAGGACTATGGCCAGGACGACGGCGACGAAGATCACGGGCGCGATGATCAGGACCCTGAGCCCCGTGGAATCGGTGACGGCGAGCCCCAGCGTCACGACGAGCCCCACGATGAGGGAGATCGCGACTATGATGCCGAGCGCCATGAGGAAGAACAGGATGCCCTGACCCAGCACGCGCCAGAAGTTGGCGGCGCCGGCCCTCCACGTGGCGGAGAACCTCCGCTCCTCGCCTCGGTCGATGGCCGCGACGCCGTCGGCGAGAGAGCCGGAAGAGATGATCGCGAGCACGACAAAGACGATCGCGAGCACCAGCGCCAGCGTCACGGCCAGGACCAGGAACACGACGAGGTTCTGCTCCAGCCAGCCGGGCAGCCTGGCGCCGAAGGTGTCGAAGGACCCTGATTGCCCGCCGAGGTTGGCCGGGGCGTTGAAGCCCGAGCCGACGCCCCCGCCGACGAAGAAACCGAAGAACCACAAGAACTTGTTGCGCCACGTGACGCGGAACGCGTCCCTTATCAGGTCTCCGTAGCTCAAGTCGTAGAACCCCCCAGCACCCAGGTATCCTTCATCTTGCCTCCGCTCGATATGTTGACGATGTGCTTGCCAGGGGCCGCGACCCGGCTAAGGGAACCCGGCACTGTCTCGACGACGTTCGGGTCGCGCGGGTCGGGGGCCAGAACGAGCATCCGGTAGTCGGCGTAGGAGTCACGCAACAGGAAATCGCCGGCGGCCCCGTCGACTTCGCACAGGACGTGGGTGGAGAAGTCTATCGTCTCCTGGGCCACGTACTCGACCGGGTTCTGCTCGACCATCCTGCGGAACCTCTCGACCGACTCGCGCGTCTCTTCCGGCCCGATCATGACCTCCTTGCCGCCGTAGCCGCCGCGGCTCTTGACGACGAGGTCCCCGAAGTTGTCCATGACGTAGCGCCGGTCGTCCTCCTTCGCGAGCGACCAGGTCCTCGCGTTCTGTATGAATGGCTCCTCGCCGAGGTAGGTGCGGACCATCTCGGGTACGAAGGCGCCCACGCCTTTGTCGTCCACGACCTCGGAGTTCGGGGCGAAGAGGACGTGCACCTTGCCCTCGAGGTGGCACTCGAGGAGGCCGGACACCTCGGCGTAGAGCCGGTCCTCGTCGACGCGCTCGTAGATCACGTCTATGCGGCGCCCCGTCGGCACGTGCCGCAGGTACCCGTCCCCGTCTACCTCGAGCTCCCGCGTCTCGGCGAGGACGGCGTCCATCTCCTGGGCGTAGATATGGTGGTCGAGGTAGAACTGGTCGGCGGGACCACTGGAGACGACCGCCAGGGTGGCGTCGGCCTCCCTGGGCGAAGCGGCCCTCAGGGCGTCTCCGAGACGCCCGAGCCAGCCGTCCAGGGGGCGTACCGGCAGCTCCGCGTGCGCCTCGGGGAAGAACACCCCGCCGCTCATCTTGCGGCGGCGGGTCATGGCGGCGAGCCCCACGGGCATCTTGGCGTTCTCCTCGATGACCAGGTACTCCCAGCCACCAGTCTCCCCGGCCCTCTGGCGCTCGATGGCCACGACGTCGAAGGCGACCTGTCGCACCGGCACCTCACCGAAGCGGTTGGGGGTGTGCTGGTCGTAGAGAATGCTCGACCGCAGCACCTCCTCGGGCACCACCTCTTCCTTGCCGGCCTCCAGGCGCCTCAGGAACAGGTTTATGGCCCGCAGTCGCTGCTCGAGCCCGCGCACGAGACGCGCCCAGTCCTCGGCCGGTACGATGCGCGGCAGCCAGTCCGTCGGGTGGGTTTTGTCGCCCTCCAGGATGCCGAACGCTTGCTGCTCCTCGAGGAGCAGGCCGTGGGCCCGGCGTAGCCTGCCTTCCCAGCCTGCCGGACCGGTGCGTTCGAGCTCCTCGAGGACGGCCCCGTAGACCGGTCGCGGCGACCCGTCGGGCAGAAAGACCTCGTTTGTGCCGGGCAGTGCGCGCTCGAACCTCACGTGACGGTGATTATACCTACGTGCGGACGAGGAATGCTCTGGCACACTGATGAGCACATCCGCGAACGATTACCACGGAGGGACGGCGTTGAGCGAGAACAGGGAACCTGAAGCCCAGGGGCTGGAGCGCGAAGACACGCCCCTGCGCCCGAAGAACGAGGGCCTCGTGAAGCTTCTGGGCGGCAGGATCGCCTGCTTGCTGGGGGTCGCGCTCGGGGCTCTCGCGATCTTCACCGCCCTCGCCGGTGCGGGCTCGAACGTTTCACCCGGGGCGGTGGGCGTCATGCTCGGCGTGCTGGGCTACTTCCTGGGCGCCAGGAGGCTCGGGACCGCCACGGCCTTCCTGTGCATAGCCGCCCTGTTCTTCGGCCTCGCCGCGAGCCAGGGCCTTATCCCCGGCCTAGAGGCCTCCGACCACAGCCTCCCCACCGGACCAAGAGCGCAGTAGAGCACGCTGCCTTTGGCAGCTTGTCAGCCCGCTCCAGCCTTCGACCTCCGCTCTCAGCCCGCATCGGGCCTTGTCAGGCCCTCGCTCTCAGCCGTCAGCTTCTCCCGTTCGGCACCTGCCCCGGCGCGGCCGCCACAGACCAACGCATGCCTGCGGTTGGCTAAAAGCGACCGGAGGGAGCGTGCCGAAAGCGTAGGCGAAGCCGGAGCGTGCTGAGAGGCGCGAATCGCCGGGCTGACAAGCTGAGGCCTCGCATAGGCCGCAGCGTGCCGCAAGGCCACCAGGCTTTGCGTCTGGAGAGACCGCACCCGGGCCGTTATACTTGCCGGCAGGATGGAGAAGGTGCGGCTCATACCTCCAGGGGAGAAGAAGGCGCGGGGAGGCCGCGCCCGGCTATACGTCCGCTGGATGCCCCACCTCGGGGCCGAGGCCGTAGCCCTTTACGAGCTGCTCCGCATTTTGCCGGACGTTGGGCATGACGCCGTGGAGCCCGAGGAGTTGGCGGAGCTCTTGCGGACGAGCCAGGAGAATGTCGAGGCGGCCTTTCAGGCCCTCGCGGGCGCGGGCTTCGTGGTGGAGCGGGAAGGCTGGGTGGAGGTGGCCGAGCACCCGCCGGCGGCGCAGCGCCGCGCCCGAGGGCCAGAAGCTCGGTCGGCCGGGGCGGACCCTGAGGTGGGCCCTGGGGTGGATGCTGGGCCCGATCCGGAGGGGCTCCCGGAGCGGGACGTGGAGGTCGTGCGGGCCGAGCCGGAGGGCGTCTCGGCTGACGACTATTTCAGGTTCATGGGGACGTTGCCGGCGCCGCACATCCTGGAGTTCTTGAACGGCTATAGCGAGCGGGACGGGTTGGATGCGGATGTGGTCAGGGAGGCCCTGAGGATAGCCAGCGAGCGAGACGCCCGGCGGGTGGGTTACGTCAGGAGCATCCTCGAGCGGTGGGTCGAGCGGGGGGTGAAGACCCTCGAGGACGTCGAGCGGTTCGAGCGGGACCGGAAGCTCAGGCTGGTCGAGCAGAGCGGCGCCGTAAAGGGTGGGGCGTTGAAGATAGGCGAAGGCGGAGCTGTCGGAGGGGGGGTGAGCGGTGGAACGGATCGACAATCTGCTGCCAGACGCCGGGAGGGCTACGAGTGGCTCTTCGGCGAGACGGAGTAAGGTGGGATCCCCAACGGGACGCGCGGAGGTGCTGAGGCTCGACGATCAGGTGTGCCACTGCGGGCGCGAGCTGCGGACCGAGTGGATAGAGTTCCCGCCCGCTCTACAGCGAAAGTACGGCAAGGAAGGGGAGTGGTACTACCACCCCTGCACCCCCGAGTGCGAGAAGAAGAACGAGCGTCGTGAGTGGGAGCTCATGCGCCGCGACGCCCGGGTCAACTCGCTCAAGGAGCGCAGCGGCCTCTCCAAGCGCATGAAGGGCTACAGCCTGACCACCTTCAAGCCCTACGTCAGCCCCGCCGCGGCGAGGGCCATGGAGAAGGTCGAGGACTACCTCAAGAGTTGGGAAGAGAATCAGGAGGCCGGGCAGGGGCTGTACTTCTGCGGCGACGTGGGGACGGGCAAGACCCACCTGGCGGTGGCGGTGATGAACGAGCTCATCGCCCGCAAGCGGGTGCCGGCCCTCTTCGTAACCGTGCCAGAGCTCCTGGACAACCTGCGCGGCGCGTACAACGACCCCGGCCGGGACATCGACGAGTGGATGGACTCCGTAAAGAACGCCGAGATGCTCCTGCTCGACGACTTGGGCGCGGAACGCGCGAGCGAGTGGGTGCGGGAGCGCATCTTCGTGATCGTCAACCACCGCTACAGGGAAGAGCTGCCGACCATCTTTACCTCGAACATCGGCCCCAGGGACCTCGCGGCCCAGCTCGGCGAACGCACGGCCAGCAGGATCATCTCGATGTGCAGCTGGATCTCGCTGGAGGGCGAAGACTACCGCGAGGCCGAGGTTAGGGACGGCCTGTGAGAGACGAGTTCATGATAACGAGGCAGGGCAAGCAGTACGTCCTGTTCGCCGGCCTGCTCGACGAGGCGCACAGCCGCGGCCTGCGGGGGATAGACACGGAGCTGTTGCAGGTGCCGGACGCGTCGAACGGCAACGTAGCGGTGGTCAAGGCGATCGCTGAGATGGAGGACGGGCGGAGGTTCTCTGGCATCGGAGACGCGAGCCCCGAGAACGTCGGCAGGAACATAGCGCCGCACGTGATCCGCATGGCCGAGACGCGGGCTAAAGCGCGGGCGCTGCGCGACGCGGTGAACGTCGGCGCCACGGCCCTCGAGGAGCTCTCCGACGGAGACGACGCCCCACCGGCAGCGTCGGACGGCTTCTCCGGCGGCTCCACGGGTCAGCGTGGCTCTGCCGGGGGCAGATCCCCCAAGCCCACGCCCATACGGGGCGGTCGTCAGGGCGCCCCGCAGGGTGGGTCCCGTTCCAAGACCGCCGGCGACGCGAACGGCCGCTCGACCGAACCCCCGTCGGGGCGGTCGTCCGAGACGGGGGAAGAACCCAAGGAACGCACCCAGGCAAACGCCCAGGTGAAGCGAGCGCGAAAGAGCCAGGTCGACCTGCTAAAGACCCTGGCCGTCGAGTGGCGCGGGGAGAACGGCGTGGAGCGCCTCGAGAACCGTGTCGGCAAACCTCTCGCGGAGCTCACCCGCCCCGAGGCCGACGAGTGGATCGACCGCCTCACCCCCGAGGGCCGCGACTAGCCGGCTACCCCTCCTTGTGGACTACGCAAGGGGCCCGTGCCCGAACGTCCTACCCAGAAAGCCCTGATGGTCCGGCAGGACTTCTAGCAGACGGGCTCGTTCGGAGAGACCGCGCAGTTCGCGTTGATCAGGCCGTGGCCAAACGAATCGTCTCGGCCCGCCGGTCCGCGGTCGATGGCGGAGTTGAACATCCGCTGCGCGATCTGATCGGCCCCCAGGTTGGGCGACTTGGCCTTTATCAGGACGGCAGTACCGGCGGCCTGCGGCGCGGCGAACGAGGTGCCGGTCACGTTGGCGTATGGGGTGTTTGGCGGCTCGGCCTGGTTGAAGGTGGTCGTCAGCGCCCGACCCGGCGCCACCAGATCTACGCACGGGCCCCGGGTCGAGAAGTCCGAGACCGTACCGTCCTCGTCGATGGATCCCACGCCGACCACGTCGGCATAGCAAGACGGGAAGTGGTTGTCGGACACCTCGCCGTTGTTGCCGTTCGACGCCACTATCAGGGCCCCCCGCGCCTGGGCGTCGCGGATCTCCTGTGCCAGGACCGGATCCTGTAGTTCGCCTGTGGCGAAGTACGCGCCGAAGGACAGGTTGACGATCTTCACGTCCCTGACGCGCGTGAGCCAGTCTATGGCCGGCGCGGTGTTCGCCGTGGTGCACGCCTCCCGGGTGCACGCCTTTGCTACGTTGAGGGCCGCCGCGTTGAAAGCCACCGAAGACACGCCCTTGTCGTTGTTGGTGTCGGCGCCGATGATGCCCGCGACAGAGGTCCCGTGCCACCAGTTGTCGTTCGCCGTGCCGTCGGGCGACGCGGCCAGGAAATCGCGCTCCGCTGCCACGTTTGCTTCCAGGTCGGGATGGCCGCGACGCCAGCCGCTGTCCACGACGCCGACCGGTACGTTTCCGCCTCGCGACTGGTCCCAGGCGAGGTTGGCGCGTATGCCGGAAGTCCCGCCCTTGAGCCAGTACTGACTGGACCGGAAGTACGGATCGTCCGGCACGAACTCGGGCTCGTAAACGTAGTTGGGCCCCGCCGCCTCGACCGTCGGGTCAGTAGCTTCGAGGTCCCTGGCGGCCTCCTGAACCGCGCCGAGGTTCTGGGCCGCGACCTCCTCCACCTCGTAGCCCTGATCGTCCTTGACGACGATCTCACCCGGCACGAAGTCGCTTGGGGGAGGCGGCTCGGTGCCGGCCGGCGGACCGGCGGAAGGCGCCTCCTGTCCCGAGGCCGCTCCCGCGAGGATGAGCACCGCCACAGCCGTGCTGACCAGCACCGATACCAACCTCTTGTTCACGATTGTTCCTCCCGCATCCCGTTCACCTCCGCGGGGCTGTCCACGTCATCGACGCCGCTGGCGGGGGCAAAGTTGTCGGCCGTTTGAGGTAACGATGTATGCTTCTCATCCAGCACCACCGTCAGTTTTCTTGCAAGGTCGTGGGGATTACCCGCCCCCCTACGGAGCACATCATACCTTGCAGCCGGAGGCGACGCATACTCCAAATGAGCTAGACCATTATCCTCCAAAGAGACTATTGCGCGCTTCGCCCGCGATGGATATGATTTGCCGAACCATGAGTTTTGGCCAGGTAGAGGCTTGGAACTCCGCCCGATATCTGGGCACCGGGGCGGAGGGAGCCAGTGGTGCAACCGGCTACCGAACGCGCCAGCATACAAAAGCGTGTGCGCGATAGACGCGCCGACCACGCCTGACCAAGAGGGGAAAGCGCCGGCCAAGTGAGGCAGACGGCGGCACGTAACCGGACGGGGATCGTCGCGGGTGGATCGGGAGACCGGCCGCTGGCTAGCCGCTTGATGCTCGCGGGGATCGCGCTACTCGGCGTCCTTCTGGGCGTCCTGCTTCTCGTGCAGGGAGAGGTCCAGGCCCAGGTGTTGGCCGAGCCCACCGCCGGTGCGACCCAACCCGCTGGAGGCGCCGGGCCCGCAGCCGCCCCATCAGATCCCGTACCGACCGGGGCAGCACCTGCGCCGGATCCGGGACCTGCTCCCGGGCCGATCCCCAGCGACCCGGCTCCCACGGACCCAGGGCCGGGCCTGGAGACGCCCGCTGAGCCGGTCCCCGAGACCCAGCCGCCAGCCGATCCACCTGTTGACCCCGGTCTGCCACCAGCGGACCCACCTGTTGACCCTGGTCCTCCAACCGATCCACCGCCGACCGATCCACCCGTTGATCCCGGTCCGCCGGTCGATCCTGGTCCGCCCGTAGACCCCGGTCCGCCTGTGGACCCCGGACCGCCGGTGAATCCCGGTCCCGTAGACCCGAGTCCCGAAAACCCTGGGCCGGTGGGTCCAGGTCCGCCCGTCGATCCCGGCCCTCCGATAGATCCTGGACCTCCCGTCGACCCCGTGCCGCCGGGACCACCCGTGCCGGGGTCGCCGACAGGACCACCGCCGATCGATCCTGTACCCAACGGCCCGGCGCCGGCGAATCCGGGCCCGGTAGTTTCGCCGCCCACGAACCCTGGGCCAGTCTTGGAGACGCCCGTCAACTCGCCGCCGGTGGACCCCGGGCCGGTAGATCCGGTGCCGCCGGGGCCGCCCGCCGGGCCGGTGCCGGGCGCCGAGCCTCCGGATCCGCCGGTCGATCCAGGCCTGGAGACCCCTACCGGCGAAGCGCCCATCGAGCCGCCACCGGTCGGCGCGGGGCCGGTAGACCCCGTCCTCGCGCCGACCGACCGTGTTCCGGGGCCGGCCGGTGGGAACCTGGGAGCACCGCCGTCTGTCCCGATCAACCGGACTGCACAGCAGGTCCCGGCGGGTTCGTTGCCCGAAGCCGCGGGACGCCAACATTCGCCTGCGACGGCCCCGGGCTCGCCCTCCGTACCCAAGGCGATACTCTCGGACCGCATCGCTCCTTCTCCTATGGAGTCCGGTGCGGGATCCGGTTCAGCATCGCGACCCGTCCCGGACGCGGCCTCCGGACCTCCCAATGGTGGCTCGCGAGGGGTTGCCGATGCGCGCGGCGCGGATGAGACCGCCGTTGGAGCGTTGGCGAACGAGCTCGCCAGGGCGGCTACCGGGCTGCTGGAGAACGTGCCGGATGAGATCGATGATCTGATCCAGAAGGTGGGCCGGCTGGCCAGCGGTTTGGAGCGGGCCGTGGGCTGGCT
The DNA here is from genome assembly GCA_963769655.1 of uncultured Rubrobacteraceae bacterium. GTDB lineage: Bacteria > Actinomycetota > Rubrobacteria > Rubrobacterales > Rubrobacteraceae > CAVYMT01. Next base: position 525,768 of record CAVYMT010000013.1, read on the forward strand.
GCTCGGCGACGTTGGCCGAGTCCCAGGTCCGGCCGAGGAGCCGCTCCTCCCTGGCGCCACGGGTCCCGCCGCCCTGCCACCGCCCGCGCCGGCGCCATCGGGCTGCTCGCCGTTGGCAAACGGGCCCTCGTTCGGGGGGTCGGGAGCTTGCGGCGGAGCGTTCGAAAGAATTCTCGACCACTTCGGCGCCCTTGCGCCGACACCTATGATCCTCTCGCAGAGCGGCGAGATCGCCTGGCTCTCGCGGGAACCACTCAGGCCGAGCTCGGCTCCGCGCCCTCCCAACGAACGTCCAGGCTGACAACCCCTTGCCGAAGGGCTCGCTCTCACGGGCCCAGAAGGTGCCGATAAGCCCCCGCCCCATCGGGTAGCGGGTGGCCGAACCACCAGAAGTAAGGGGAACAGCCTTGATTATTCGGCCGAATTTCGGGCGACAGGAAGACTCTCGAGCCGGTGACTCTATCCGGTCCTTCGAGAGGAACGGGAAGGCCAAGCGGATCTTGCTCGTCAACGACCACGACCTGTTTAGGCAGGCCCTGGCGATCGTGCTGGAGCAGCGCGCGAACTTCGACGTGTGCGCCGAAGCCGCTTCGCTCGCGGAGGCGCGCGAGGTCCTGAGCGGTATGAACGGTACGCTGGACCTGGCGGTAGTCGACATAGACCTGCCCAACGGGGGCGGGGTAGAGCTGATCCGGGAGCTGCAGGAGTTGCCGAGCGTGTCGGTGTTGGCGCTCACAGCCGAACAGGAGCAGGGAGCGCAGACTTGGATGGGTAAGGTGCTTTCCACGGCTGCCTCCATAGACGAGATCGTCGGCGCGGCGAGGCAGCTCGTAGGGTAGCGAGGCCGCGGTTCCCGAGCAGGTAGAGCGTCGTGGCTGGTTGACGTGCGAAGCGACACAGGCAAGCGCGTGCGCGCGGCTGTAGCGTCGGCGATCGTGCCGCACCGCCGATGGACGCTCTTGAAGGGAATAGCGGTTGCGAGGAGGGCAAGAAGCGATACGTCTACTGGTAGCCTTCGAGGACGATTACCGATCCTACCGAGGCGCGATATCCTCGGCCATTCAGACCCTTCGTCCGCTGATGGAGGTTGAGACGGCGGGGACGGACGCCATGGAAGCAGAGCTCGCGCGCCTCGACCCGCAGGTGGTGATCTGCAGCCGGTCCGAGGCCGCGGCGAACCCCAACGGCGGGGTGGCAGCGTGGGTGCAGTTGCCCATGGAGCCGGACTCGGTGGGCCTGGTACGCGTGGGAGACCGCCACTACGACTTGAAGAATCCCGCCCTGGAGCAGCTGCTAGAAGTTATCGACGCCGCCGAACACCTTCTCCAGGCCGACGTCGAGCCCAGGAGATCGCACGCCCCATGAGAACCTAGAGACCGCAAGTATCCCAAACGCGCCGCGCGGTGCTCGCCCACTCGAGGCGGCACACCGACGCATTTCTTTAACCTACCGTTTCCCCGCAAGGGACGCAGAGCATTACCGACCTTAAACGTTGCGGTTCCCGGAGCCGTAAATAGGACCGTGGCCTACCTGGAGCACAGAAGTGTCCCGTAACGCGGGTACGGCAAAGGCGCCAGGCATGCCTAGCATGCCAACGGCCGGCGACGAAAGTGGCACGGCTGGTTGGCGCCCGATGGGGCCGAGGCCTCGCACGGGGAGCTCGCGGCTGACCCCGGGGTGTCGCCCCCAAACTCCGGACGCGACTCGGCTCGCAGACTACGGACCCTGGTGCGGTAAGGCTCGCCGACGCCTCGTCATTTTCCTGTTCCTGATCTCGCTCCTCTTCGGCCAGGCTTGCCGGGAGCTGGGAACGTTTACCGGAGGGTCCGTGGGCGGACCCACGCCCCCCCCGTCCGACTCCCTCTCCTTGAGCTTCATAGACGTGGGTCAGGGCGACTCCATACTCGTGCAAGCCGGGGGCGAGGACTACCTCATCGACGCCGGCAGGCCCGAAGAGGGACCCAACGTCGTGGACTTTCTCGAGGAGCCGGGGCGTGGATGGGCTCGACGGCGTCGTCGTCAGCAACCCCGATGCCGACCACATCGGCGGCTTTCTGGACGTGTTCGACGCCTTCCCGGTAGAGAACGTGTACCTGTCAGGGGATCCGAAGGGGACGCTCACGTACAACACGTTCCTGCGCGGCGTGCGCGACGAAGGCTCCAGGACGGTGCTGACGCGGGCCGGGACGCGGATGGACTGGGGTGGTGTCCAGGCCGATGCGTGAGTCTCAAAACCCCCAGTCCTTAGTGCTGCGCTTCAGCGCCCGCCTCGCCGACGATACCGAGGTGAACTTGGCGCTGGCCTAGCGATTATTGTTGTTCTCGGAAGTCCGCGTAGCCCCGGTCCGGGGTGCAACGGTCCCGGCCCTTCTCGAGTCCAACGGTAGAAGGCAACGGAAAGGAGAAAGGAGCAAAGTTGATCGTAGAGGACGCGGCCGCCTCGGGCGGCGAAGCGGGCAAGCAGCGGATCATCTGTCCCTACTGCCGACAGCAGGGCGGGGGGATGCCGGAGTACGTCCATCCCGTCGGGGTGAGGGTCTACCCCGTCAACGGCACCACCGAGATCAAGGTGGACCAAGATGGTGCCGAGGTCCGGCCCTCCGACGCCGCCGACCACCAGCACGGGGCTTCCGTGGTGCTGCGCTTCCGGTGCGAGTCCGGCCACGACTGGGAATCCGAACTCCGGTTCCACAAGGGCGTGACGGACGTGGAGGACTCCAAGCTACCGGACTACGACCTCGAAGACGACTACGGTCCTCGCACCCTCTGGAGAGACTAAGGGGTAGGGAGCCGAGCCCCGGTCCGGTACCCTTAGACCTCATCCCCTCACAGCCCCGAAGCCCCGGCGTTCTCTCCCATCCTCGCCGGGGCTTCTTCGTGCGTGTTAGAACCGGGGGAAGGAGCGTGGTGATGGGCTGGGGCAGAGAGATCAGGGACACGATCGCGCAACTGAAGGCCCGCAGGGTCCAACTGGAGGCGGACCGGGAGCGGGCCCGCGAGGAGGGGACGCAGGAGGCGGAGCAGGAGGAGCGACTGCTCCGGGAGGAGCTCCAGGACATAAGCCAACGGATCAACGACCTGCGGGCGACCTTGGAGTAGCGTCAGCGAAGCTGGGGGCTTGGGCGAACGGATCGGGGGTACGCGCCCCGCGATGTCTTGTGCCCCGACGCCAACTCCCCTCGGCGTCGGGGCTTATTCGTTCGTTCCCGCTCCCCGCGCCCTCGAATCCTCCTCCGCCAGCGAGGCCCGCGCGGCCTCGGCCCACGGCAGCGCCTCCGCCGTCTTCTCCGGCTTCGGGAGCCTAGCCTCCTCCTCCATCTCGGACCGGCTCCCAGCCAGCTTGACGGCGACCTCGAAGTCCCCCTCGCGGGCGTCGCGGTAGGCGGCCTCCTCGAAGGGGTACTCGTCCCGGCCCGCGAGGGCCCCGCCCCAACAGGGCACCCGCCGCTGCCCGTCGGCCCGTGTCGGTGTCCTCGGCCTGCTACCTGTTGGCGCGGGCCCTCTCGCAGAGCGCGTCGGCCACCACAACGTCGCCGTGCCGCTTGTGGGCCTTGAGGGAGGCCTTCGTGGCGACGGAGACGAACGTGCGCGGGTTCTTCTTCGAGCCCGTCTTGTGCTTGACGCAGACCTTGACCTGGCGGCCGCCGGGGCCGTCCTGAGCGACGACCGGCGGGGCCGCCATCGTCGACACCACGAACGCCGCCGCCAAGAGCAGCGAGAGTCGCTTCTTCATCGGGTCGTCTCCTTTCCTGAAGCAGGCTTCCGTCGTGGCAAGGGTGCCGTGCTGGCGCGGCGCTGTAACGATGGTCCTCGGATTGTCCCTCCTCCGCTTGTTCCGGGCGCCCGACCTTGGGGGCGGGGGCCCTCCTTCCTACGCGCATATCCTAGCGGAAATCGACGCCCGCGTTCAACATCTTTAGGCACACTTCCCCGGGACGCAAGTCCGCCCCCGGTTTATGCACCCACCTTCCGAGAGGTTGGCTTTCTCGGAAGTTCGCAAACACAAAGCAACTCCCATGCAACAGCAAGTATGTGCCACCTGGGTGATGTGCCGTCGCTTGCGTGGGTGCTACGGTGCCCGCTTACACAAGCGGGCAGAGGCTTGGAACTTCGTCCCGTACGAAGAAGGATCTTGGGCACCAGGGGCGTGGGGAGCCAGTGGTGCAACCGGCTGTACCGCGCGAAATGGGAGGTGGTTGCGCTTATGAGGCGCCCTATCTTGCTGGTTACGCTGGCTTTGGTGCTGGCGGTGTCGGCCGCTCCGGCCTTGGCACAGGGCCGTCCCGGCGACGTGCCCCGTGGCCAGGTCGAACGAGGCCCCGAACACGCCAACTCGATCTGCTCGTTCTCGGGGCTAAACGACGAGCCCGACGACCCCGATGAGGGCGGTCAGGTGCAGTCTTACGGCCAGATCGTAAGGGCGGGGTTCAAGGCGTTCGTGCCGAGCCCCGGTGAAGCGTGCAACGGACACCTCAACCCGTTGCAGGAGGGCAATCCGGAAGGGTAAGAATAAACGGCTCGGCCTCGACACCAGCGTCGGGGCCGACCTTCCTCGTCGGTAGCCGTTCGTTGCGTGGGGTAAGGCGGTCGGGGTTCCTGCCTTTCTGGTACTCCCCCGCTTTTCTTGCCCCTATTCAGCGGAGTGCGTGGAAGAAGAGTAAGACGGAGGTCGGGCGATGGGCCGGATGCGAGAGGGGTACAGGCGGCCCGAGGAGAGGACCCTAGCGGACCTGATGGTCGGCCACCGGGTCGTCCTCCGCCGCGCGGTCGGCCCCGAGCCCGACCCCGACGACCCGGCCCGGGAGGTCACCGGCCCCATGCAGGCCAAGACGGGCGCCTACTGGCTGCACGCCGTCTCCAACCAGGGCCTGGAGATCAGCCGCGAGCTTACGGGGGAGGCCGCCGAGATCTTCCTGGTGCCCTGGGGCGGGGTGCTGATGCTAAACGGGGTGGCGCGCGGGGAGCTGGAGGAGGAGGCCCTAAGGAAGTTCGCCATCGACCGTCAGAAGCTGCTCGACCGGCTGGAAGATCCGCAAGAAGGGGACGCCGACCTGGGGCTCGACGCCAGGCGGTTCCTGGGCTTCAACCCCCACGACGAGGAGGTGCGGGCTGCGCTGGGGCAGCTGCCCAGGGAGTACATCTATCCTTGAAGGTATCCCCCATTCACCCGAATGCGTGGAAGGGTCGTTCTCGGAAGGTGGCTTGCCCTAGCGCACCCGCCGGGGCTGCCGCGCCGCCGCTTCCCCGCGCATCCTGAACGCCTGGATGACCGCACCCACGCCCCCGACGAGCATGAAGATCGCCAGGATCAGCGTCAGCGCCGCCACCCCGATCAGGGGGTTGATCACCAAGAAGAGGCCCAAGAGGATGCCCAGCGCGGACAGGGCCCCCATGCCCCAACCGCCCCCTCGGAAGGCGACCACCAGGCCCGCGGCGCCCTGAAGCATGGCCAGGAATCCCACGAGGATGACCAACCACGCGGAGGCCAGGGCGGTGCCCCAAAGCGGGTCGCTTACTATCGCCAAGCCGGCCACGAGGCACAGGACCCCGGCCGCCAGCTTCCAGCCCCAAGACGAGGCATCCAAGAAGATGCCCACGACGCGCAAGACGCCCGCTATCAGCAGGTAGACGCCCAGCAGCCAAAACAGGAAGACCAGGGAGGCCCCAGGGGCCACCAACAGCACCAACCCCAACAGGGCGACGACGACCCCTTCCACCAGGACCAGCCACCAAGGCAGAGCTTCGCCCCTCCCGCCGGCGTAACCGCTCACATCCCACCTCCCGCTTGCCTACGCTGAGTGCTCCCATTATGGGCGCGGAGCCCCCATCGCGGCCAGTATTGGCCCAACGGCCCATCCACTTGCCCTTATTCACCGGAGTGCGTGGAAGGCAGCCGTTCTCGGAACTTCGCCTGTACGGGGTACTCGGAAGTTCGCTACTAAAGAGGGCTAGGGCGATGAGCCCTAGCCCTTGCCGGCTTCCGCAATGTGACCATCCCTCTTCTATTGTTCATCCGTATTCGAGCAGTCGACAACCGTATCGTCGGGCTGCTCTCCGTAACCCAGATCTGGCTTGGGATCGCCTCGTGATTCTATGTAGGCACAGTCGACCAAATCGTGGGCGCCGTCGGCGGCATCGATTACCTGAAGCTGGCCGCTTATGGGGTCAGTAGTGGTGGTTTTCGCATTACCAAAGATCGTGTCGAGGCCGAAGCCGCCTCTTAGCGTGTCCGCGCCGGGACCGCCTTCGATATAATCGTCGCCGCCACTATGGCGCACCTGATCGGCTCCGCCATACGCATACACTATATCGTCGCCGAAGCCCGGACTGATGGCGTCGTTTCCCGGGGTGCCATAAATCGTATCGTTGCCGCGGGTACCCTGGCATACCTTTCCACTTTTGCACTGGATGGGGTCTTGGGCAAATGCCCCACCCGCTCCTAGAGCAAGCAATGCTGCTGCGATAGAAGACAAGCTGAGTATCAAGATCACCCGTCGCAATATGGTTTCCTCCCCTTCTCGGTTCGAACGCCAGCCGAAGCCTCTGCCACTCTACACCCAGCGCCCACTTTGTCAATGTTGTTACTACATAAAACGTACCGACCAGCTTTCATCGACGCTGCGACTCCTAGCGGGTTATTCACTCGAGCGGCAGGATAGCTAGGGGTAGTGAATACCGGATGAACGCCCAGGTTTATTCACCGAAGCGCCTAGAAGACTCGTTCTCGGACCTTCGAAGTTCGCAACTGCTTGCAACCGAAAAGTTAGCCCATCTGGGGGATGTACAGCGCCTCGCCGACCCGCTACGCTCCCCGCGGAGGAAGATCGGCACAAGAACAGGAGACGATCCAGATGAAGAAACGACTCTCGCTGCTTATGGCGGCGCTGTTCGTGGTCTCGACGATGGCAGCCGCGCCGGTCGTCGCGGCGGACGCCAACCGCGACGGCAGGGGTCAGGAGAAGGTCTGCGTCAAGCACAAGACGGGCTCGAAGAAGAACCCCCACAGGTTCGTCTCCGTGCCCAAGAAGGCGTTCGTCGACGGCCACAAAAAGCACGGCGACAAGTTAGTGGCCGCCAAGTTCTGCGAGAAGGACAATAACAATAAGGACCGCGGAAAGAGGTAGCAGGCACAGACAAGCGGCCGGGGCTCGCGGAATGCGCCCCGGCCCTCTCCTTGCCCTTATCACCGACCTTTCCGGTAAGTGACGTTCTCGGAAGTCCACATAGCCCCGGTCCTACGCTCGGCGGTTTTCTTATGTACAGATCGTGAGGCTTCGTAGGATTTTGTACATAAGAAACTGATAATACCCTCGGCGGAGTGTGCCTGTTCTCCGGGGGCCTTAGGCTATAGGTCGGGGCCTTGCAGACTTCGCCTTGAGGGGGTTCTGAGAAGTTCGGGCACGCGATCCTGCGTCGCCCCGGTCCATGAAGTCGCAACACCCGGCAGCCCGCTAGCAACGGGAAAACACCTCATACGGGGGATACTCCGAGTGTTGCGAAAGTCGTAAGATGCCCCTGTTACTCAACGACCGGCGGCACCGAGTTGGGCTGCACTCTCGGAGTCGATCTACGGGCAGGAGTAAGGAAGGGGTTGCGCTGTGTCGATGGTGAAGCGGCACCCGCTCATCGCGTTCTTCGTCCTGATGTTCGCCCTCTCGTGGTGGACCTGGCCGCTCTACGTCGTGGGCCTGTCCCCCTCGGCGCTCGTACCCAGCCAGCTGCTCGCCGCCCTCGTCGTGATCTCCCTCACCCGGGGCCGGTCGGGGCTGCGTGAGCTCGGCTCACGGATGATCCGCTGGCGCGTGAGGTGGTACTGGTACGCGGTGGCCATAGGACTTCCGCTCGCGATCCTCCTGGTGGCCGTGGCGCTGAACGTCGCGCTCGGGGCGGGCTCCCCGTCGTTGGCCCAGGTCGGTCCCCTGTCCTCCCTTCTCGTGGTCTACGCGGTGCGCCTGGTCAACCCCCTGGATGGGCCGATGGGCGAGGAGCCGGGCTGGCGCGGTTTCGCCCTGCCCGTGCTGCAGGATCCGGCCGCTCGCCGCTTCTCGCCACCCTGATCCTCGCGCCGATCGTGGCCCTCTGGCACGTGCCGCTGGTCGTGACCGGCCAGTTCTCGCCGGCCATACTCTTGGGGGCGTTCGCGTTCACGTTCGTGGCCACGTGGGTCTTCGACCACACGGGCGGCAGCGTGCTCATGACCATCCTTCTGCACACCGCAGAGGGAACCATCGGCCTGACCGCCGGGGTCGGGTTCGTGGGCGCGGCCCAGGCGCAGCTGTACTGGGTCTATTCCGTGTTGTGGCTCGTCGTGGCGATCGGCCTCGTGATCTTCGACCGGAAGTTCTGGCGCGCACCCGCGACCGCCGAGACGACGATTCCACCACCACGGGCGACACGTCCCAGAGGGGCGGTACCGGTGACGCCCGCCTAGCTCTGGGAGGAGTCGAGAACCTCGTGGCTCGGGTACTCCTTCTTGCCCTTATTCACCGGAGTGCGTGGAAGGTGGCCATTCTCGGAAGTCCGACTTTTGCTGATGCAGGTGGTTTCGGTCCACCCGGCTTCCGCAGAAACCTGATTGCTCCATCCTCCAGGATGTAGTCTTGGAGTCCGTCCGCGATCAGGGAAGGGGGTAGTCCTCTGACGATGAGCGTAGTCTATGGCGTTCTGGTGGTTTGTGGGGCTTGTCTCGCCGCGGTCGGGGGGCTGGCGTTGGTGCAACGCCTGGTCCCCGTGCCGATCCGCATGAAGCAAAACGACGTGGCCGGCTTCATCTACGCCGTCCTGGGTGTCATCTACGCCGTGTTGCTGGCGCTCGTGGTCATCGCGACGTGGGAAGAATTCGGGCGTGCGCGCATCACGGCAGAGGCCGAGGCCAACGCGCTGGCAGAGATCTTCTGGCTCGCCCACCAGCTCCCCGAACCCGAAGGGCGAGAGCTCCAGGAGCTCTGCCGATCCTACGCGGTAGAGATGCTCGACGATGAGTGGCCCCTGATGGAGCAGGGACGGACCCTCATGGAGGAAACTGAAGGGGTTACGCAGGGGTGGGTCCTCATCGACGACATCCGGGCGACCGTCCAGGCTACGAACCGCCGCGCGGCGGCCGGGGAGCAACTCTACGCAGAAGGGCTCGACCAGGTCCAAAGGCTGGCGGACGCCAGGAGGACGCGCCTGGTCGTGGCCGAGGAGGGCCTGCCCACCGTCCTGTGGGTTGTTCTGATCGTTGGGGGGATTGTGGTGGTGGGCTTCGCATACCTCTTCGGCATGGAGAACACGGTGGCGCACGCGCTGATGGTGGCGGCGCTGGCGGGGGTGATCGCCGCTGGTGCTGTTTACCATCGCCGCCATGGACTATCCCTTCTCTGGGGGCGCCCGAGTTGGCCCCGAGGCCTTCGAGCTTGTGCTGGAGAGGTTCGAGACGAGCAGTCTCAGCGAACTCTAAGAACGTCGGCGTCGAAGACTGTGGGCACGGGCGTCGTATCGGCCCCGTGGATGCCCCGGGCTACACGGACTTCCGAGAACTCAATCATTCTAGGCATTTGGTTGTATAGGTCAAGAAGAAGGGTCGGTCCGGATGGGCTAGGCGAACACATACGGATTCGTAGAGGCGGGGCGCGGCCCACGTCCCCATCATGAGTGGTGGTGCCCGGCAACACTCCACGTGCCCTGCCGGGCGCCCCATCGGTCGGGGGGGCCTTCCCGTTTCGATCTCGGCTCCCCCCGAGCTATTCACCCAACTGCCCAGAGTATCGATTCTCCGAAGTTCGCGCATAGAGGTCGTGGTAGATCATCCCTTTGTGGGATGCGGACCTGTCCCATAGAGGGGTAAGCTGCACCTCATCAACCGCTCACTCAAACTCGCCCTCGACGTCCTGCTGGGCGCGGTTGTCCCGATCCTGGTCCTCTCCTACCTTTCGGACCCGCTGGGGGCCGTGCCCGCCTACCTGCTCTCCGCCCTCATCCCCGTGGGCTGGGTGCTGGCCGACCTGTTCTTGCTCAGCAAGCGCTTCAACTTCATCACCGCCTTTCTGGGCCTAAACGCCATCGTTCGCGGCCTACTGGCCTTCTGGTTCGTGGACGGGGCGCTCTACGCCCTCAAGGACACCGGTCGGCAGCATCCTGATCGTCGTGGTCTTTGGCGGCTCGCTACTCGTGGGGCCGCCCCCTGCTGGGAGCCTTCGTAGCCCAGGCCCTCGATCCCCGCACCCCCCAGCAGGAGGCTTCGCTGGAGCGCCTCTTCGCCGAACGCCCCGTGGCTCGAACGCTTCTCGTCAGCACCGCGGGGCTGGCGTTGCTGAACGCGCTCACCGCCGCGATCAACTTCCTGCTCAACCTCTGGATGGTGACCGCCCCCTTCGGCACGGGGGAGTTCAACTCCCAGGTGGCGCGGGTGAACGCCTGACCCGGCTGACGCTGAGCGTACCGGAGTTCGTGGTGATGGGCCTGGCGATCTGGTGGGTCATCTACTCTCTGTACTCCCGGCTCTATTCCCAACTGCCGGACGTGGGCGGGAGGAAGGGTTTCTGGGAACTGGTCGAGGCTCAGGGGAAGGGGGCACCGGCGCGTCCTTCCGAACACCCCCTATAGCGCCTATTCACCCACCTTCGGGTAAGTCTGGTGTTCTCGGAAGTCCGGCAAGGTCCCGGTTCGGTTCAAACGTCCTCAATAGCGAGCGACGAGGACAGCTCGCGGTGGGCGTCGACCTGGGCGAGCAGGTCCTTCGCCTTCTGCTCGACGCCGGCGACGGCGTCGGCGCCGGCGACCCAGCGCACCGGCGGCTCCTCCTGGCCGGCGAGCTGGACCAGCGCCGTCGCGAGCTTCGCGGGATCGCCGCCCTGCAGGCCGTTCATGCCGGTCCAGGCCGCGACGGTCTGCTGGGTGCGCTCGGCGTAGTCCTCGATCGAGGGCTCGGCATAGCTCGTCGACTCCGGCGTGAGCAGGTCGGTGCGGAAGAAGCCGGGCTCGACGACCATCGTGCGGATGCCGAACGGCGCGACCTCCGGCGTGAGCGACTCCATCCAGCCCTCGACGGCGAACTTCGACGCGGCGTAGGCGGAGGTGAACTCCTGCCCGATCAGGCCGGCGGTGGAGCTCATGGTCACCACGACCCCGGAGCGCTGGGCGCGCATGACCGGCAGCACGGCGCGGGTGACGTTCAGCGGCCCGAACAGGTTGGTCTCCACCTGGGCCCGGAAGTCGTCGGCGCTGATCTCCTCGAAGAAGCCGGCGTAGAAGTTGCCGGCGTTGTTGACCAGCACGTCGATCCGGCCGAACCGGTCGAGCGCGGCCTCGACGGCGGCCTGGGCGCTGGCCGGGTCGGTGACGTCCAGGGCCACGGCCAGCAGGTCGTCGTGCGTGCCGAGCGCAGCGGTGACCCGCTCGGGGTTGCGGCCGGTGGCCACGACCGCGTGCCCGGCCGCCAGGGCCGCCTGCGCGATGTCCACCCCCATGCCCCGGCCGGCACCGGTGACCAGCCAGACCTTCTTGTCGATATCGGGCATCGCTCTCCTCCTATGCTCCTAAGGATCCGGGTCGACTTCCCTAGCTCGATGTCGATTATAGGAGCCGAGGAGCGCCTCTTCCTTTTGCCCCAGCCCTATTCACCCAACTGCGGGTAAGAATTGTTCTAAGAAGTTGGCTCCGAGGTTCGGCTGGTGGCATCATGCTTGTTGTGGAGAGGGATATCCCGCGGTGGCTGAAGCGGGAGTCGCCTGTCGTTGACCTCATCGAGGAAAGGAGTCCGGATGAATCCTCAAACGATCGCAAGAGTTACGGGCGTGTTGTTCCTGATCACGTACATCACCTCGATCCCCGCAGCGTTTTTCTCTACGCCCCTGTGCTGGACGACCCCCGCTACATCGTCGGTGCCGGTGCCGACACCAGCGTGGGCTTGGGCGCGTTCTTGGAGCTGATCCTCATCATCGCGAACATCGGCACCGCCGTCGTGCTGTTGCCCGATCCTCAAGCGGGTGAACGAAATCCTCGCCCTCGGCTTTGTCACGGCTCGTGTCATGGAATGCGTCTTCATCGCCGTCGGCATCCTCAGCCTCCTTACGGTCGTGACGTTGCGGCAGGAGGCCGCTGCGGGCGCGGATGCCGCCTCGCTCGTCACCGTCGGCCAGGCGCTGGTCGCGCTCCATGATTGGACGTTCCTGCTCGGGCCCGGCTTCGTCGTCGGCGTCGGCAACGGGCTGATTCTGGGCTACCTGATGTACCGCTCCGCCCTGGTGCCACGGGGCATGGCCGTGCTGGGGCTCATCGGCGGCCCCGTGCTCATCGCCCGGGCGTGGCCATGCTGTTCGGGGTCATCGAGCCGGGCTCCGTGTTGCAGGAGCCTCGCGGTCGTCCCGGAGTTCGTTTGGGAGTTGTCGCTCGGCATCTGGCTCATCGTGAGGGGATTCAATCCATCTGCGGTCGCTCGCTTACAGCCCGAATCACCGTAGGTGGGCTGGCCAAGCCGGGATGTAGCAGACTCGACCCTTCTTCATGCCCTTATTCACTAGAGTGCGTGGAAGAGGTGCTCTGCGAACTTCGCCTGCAACAGAGTTCTCGGGATCTAGGCCGACGGGAAGAGGTCGACTGGCTACTCCTCTTGGTATAGTCCGCTCGTAACGATCGTGCTAGGCGCGAGATCCTTACTACTGCGCCACCAGAGAGGGGGAAAGAAATGACAAACCCTACCGCACAAACGTCGCCACTCGTATATGCAAGAGTTGCAGGTTTCCTCTTGCTGTTCGTAGCGATAATCGCCCCCTTCAGCCAACTATATGTCCCCTCCACTCTTATTGTGCCCGGAGATGCCGCAGCAACGGCCAATAATATTGGGGCTTCTGGGTGGCTATTCCATCTGGGTATCGTCAGCGACTCACTCGTCTTTTTGATCGAGATAGTGTTGTGCGTACTTCTTTACGTATTGCTCAGACCGGTAAGCAGGACACTCTCTCTGATTGCGGCGTTTGCCAGGCTGGCGATGACCGTCGTCATGGGAGTCAATCTGCTTCCTTACTTTATTGCCCTGCTGCTTTTGAGCGGTGCCGGTTACCTGACGGTATTCGAACCAGCTCAGTCGGACGCGCTCGCGTTGGTGTTTCTCAATGCGCATGGATATGGGATATTTATTTGGCAACTGTTTTTCGGCTTCCATTTGGCCGTGCTTGGCTACCTGATTTTCGAGTCGGGCTACTTTCCCTGGATTCTGGGCGTCGTGATGGTATTTGCGGCTTTAGGCTATCTGATAGATGCCTATGGAAACATCCTTTACCCCGAGTACGCAGAGACATTTGGCCTGGTTGCTGGCGTAGGCGCGCTCATTGGGGAACTTCCGTTTTTCCTCTGGCTTGCGATCAAAGGCGTAAACGTCCAACGTTACAACGAACGGGCTCAACAGCTGCGCTAGGCTATGCGTAGCTTCGCTGGCGGGGGCTTCCTTCGGGAGACCCCCGCTCCTCTATTCACCGGAGTGCGTGGAAGATAAATTCTCCGAAGTGCACCCCTACGGAGTTCTAAGAAGCGCGTCTATTTGAGGGATGCACCTTTGCAGCCCCCGTGTCATGCTTCGTGATTGGGAAGCGTCGGTGCAGTCAACCAGGGAGGCGCGCCGTGGCTAAGGCAGGCGACGAGATAGTCAACCCCCGTACGGGGCAGAGGATGGTGTTCCTAGAAACCAGCGAGGAAACCAGCGGGCAGTCGCTACGCATCGACACCTTCAACCCCCCTACCGGTGTCCCCGATCCTCAGCATGTCCACCCCTTCCAGGAGAGCGGTGCAAAGGTCCTCGAAGGCTCGTTGTGCTTCAGCGTGGGTGGCGAGGAGCGCTCGGTTAAGACGGGGGAGTCCATAACCATACCGGCCAACACACCCCACCAATTCTGGAACGATGGTGAGGAAGAAGCCCACGCGGTGCAGTGGTTCAGGCCCGCCCTGAAGACGGACCGCTTCTTCGAGACGTTCTTTGGTCTCGCCCAGGATGGCAACCTCAACGAGAAAGGGTTGCCGTCGCTCTGGCAGATGGCAGTGTCGGTACCCTACTTCGGAGACGAGGGAAGGCTTGTCAGCCCGCCTTGGGCCGTCCAGAGGGCGCTCTTTGGGGTGCTGGCTCCCGTCGGCAGGATGCTCGGCTACCGACCAGAGTACCCCTACCCGTACGGTGGTCGAGGGGAGGAATCCTCTGTTTCAGAGGGCGAGGGAGTATCGGCGAGATCAGGGGCGAGGACGGGAGCCGTGGGGGTTACGGTCGTCATCGTTGCTTTCTTGCTGTCTTTCTTGCTGTGGCGGCGCAAACGTCGGAGCAGGAGATAAGAGACCCCGGCCCTTCTTCCTGCGCTTATTCACCCAAGTGCGTGGAAGTCTGGTGTTCTCGGAAGTTCGCAACTCGCTAGCAACGCGCTGGCAACCGCAAACAGGGGCCATCTGGGGGGTTCACAGGGCCTCGCTGGTCCGCTACGATGCCCACCGAGGCGAGAAATCGGTCGCGCGCTCGCGCGGCGCGCAAGCGTAGGAGGGGGGCGATTCGGGGGTACATCGTCGCAGGGAAGAAGCAATCAGAAGCAAAGCGCGCTTGCCGTTGAGCAAGCCCGACCAGGAGGGGGACAACCCGATGAAGAAGCGAATCTCCGTGATTTTGGCCGCGCTTTTCGTGGCCTCGACGTTGGCCGCGGCGCCGGTCGTCGCGGCGGACACCAACCGCGACGGCAATAGGGGGCCAGGAGAGGGTCTGCCTCAAGCACAAGACCGGCTCGAAGAAGAACCCTATCAGGTTCGTCTCCGTGTCCAATAAGGCGATCATAAAGGCCCACAAGAAGCACGGCGACAGGGTGGTGGCCGACGCGCGCTGCGAGAGGGAGCGCGCCCGAAGGTAGGGCCAGGTTGGCGGCCGGGGCTCGGTGCGAGCCCCGGCCGTCTTTTTGCCCTATTCACCCAAGTGCCTAGAAGAGCTGTTCTCGGAACTTCGGGCCGAGGGGTTCTCGAAAGTCCGTGACTGCAGGCAACGTCCGAACAGCGTCATAGATCGTCCTTTTGGGGGATACGAAGCCCCCCCCCGGCCCGTAGGATACGTTCGTTGCTTGGGGAGCCCAGAAGGAGGAGACCCGTGTCGGAAGAGAACAAGGCCACGTCGCGCAGGTTCTACGGGGAGCTCTTCGACCGGGGGAACTTGGAGGCGGCCGAGGAGCTGGTCACCGACGACTTCGTCATCCACGACCCCAACATGCCCGAGGAGCCGCGGGGCCCCGAGGGCCTGAAGGAGTTCGTCGCCATGTACCGCGACGCCTTCCCGGACGTCGCCTTCGAGATAGAGGAGCAGATCGCAGAAGGTGACAAGGTCGGCACGCGGTGGGTCGCGCGGGGCACCCACCGAGGCGAGCTGATGGGCATCGCCCCCACGGGCAACCCCATCGAGGTGAGGGCATTCACGCTCCAGCGCTTCAGCGGGGGCAAGATCGCGGAGGATTGGGCGCACTACGACGCGCTGGGCATGATGCGCCAGATAGGCGCCATCCCCGAGCCGGGAGAGCCCCGAGAGGCCTAGGGTAGCCACCCGGGCTTATCCACCCGAGCGCGTGGATTGGTAGTTCCCAAAAGTACGGCACGAGCGGGCGGCGAGGTCTACACGGAAGCGGCGTCAGCGCACGGCGTAGACGTCGTAGCTCACCACCAAGCTTTCCGTGTCGATCTCGCCTATCCCCAGGCACTGAAGACGGTTGAGCCACTGGAAGTCGGGGTGGGCCGTCTGGACGCGGGGCACAACGCGGAGCGGGACCTTAGGGGGCAGGTCTCCCCTAAGGAACCTCTCGTATCCGTCGGCTCCCAGCTCCGCCACGCCCGTGTAGGTCACGTATATGAGGGCCTCCTCTCGGGTCTCTATCGTCCCCCGGACGTCGAGGATGCCCACGCCGTCGGTGCGCACGGTCAGCCAGTCTCCCCCCACGGGGTGAAACTTCCCGTGGACCATCGGTCCGTCGACCTCCCCGCTCGCGACGTAGAAGTTGACGCGTAGCCCCTCCGGTACGGGGCCGATCACCTCCGGCGGGTGCAGCTGCACGGAGTACGACATGACGTGCTCGAGGTCGTACGCGAACACTTCGGCGCTCCCTTCTTCGACGCTCCCCTCCCACCGAGCATGATGCCAGTTTGTGACGCTTGGTGCATGCGCGACGGGCCTCTTCGCCCGACCTCGAGGAAGGCGCCTTCCTCGAGGTCGGGCGTGTAACGTTCCCGGAAGTTCGTCTTGAGGGGGGTCTCGGATGGTGTACGTCTACGCCCAGCAGCTTATCCCGACCTTGCTCGCGGTCGAGGTACTCCGTTCCGAAGGCGCGCTCCGGGTAACGCTCCTCGCGCCCGATCCGGTCGCGCTGTACAGCGACCGGCACCAACGGCGGGGGGAGGTTGGCCGGAGCGGCGCGGCCGCGGCGGCGGGGCGGCGGCGAGCCTGAGCGCGACCGCCAGCGTGACGGTGCCGCTCAACAGGCCCACCGCGTGGACCACGATGACCGGGACGTCGCCGATGCCGAGGCCGTAGAGCAGCCAGACCGCGAAGCCCCCGACGTACACGCCGAAGAAGCGGAGCGAGACGTCGCCGGAGGTGCCGCGGACGTGCATCCGGCGCGCCTGGAGGAGCACGGAGAGGGCGCCGCCCAGCCCGTACAGCGTCGCGGCCGCGCCCAACACTTGGGTGGTCTCTGGGGTCATCGTGTTACCTCCGTGATCTCGGTGCCGTGGACCGAGCGGCGTCGATCCTTCGCCCAAGCCGCCTCGACCTCGTCTCGGGTCGTGTGGGGGAGTATGGTCGCCGGGGCGAGGAAGGGCATCGGGCAAAGGACTGCTCTTGTTCTAGGACTTACGATCCAAGGCCGGCTCACCCGTTCTGCGTATCCGGGTGCTATTCACCAGAGTGCGTGGAAAAGACTTGTTCTCGGAAGTTCGCTCCGCGCTTGGCACTGAAGTTCCAAAAGTGCGCAGAATGAGTGATGCGCCTCCTCCTTCATGGAGTCAAGATACAGACGTAGCATGAGAGAACCAGGACAGGAGTTAGAAATGTACCGCCCAGTGTTGACGAGGCTGGCGCTTCGGATGGGGTTGTTGACGATGCTCGCGCTCATAGCGGCTTGCGGGGGGAGGCCGGAGGAGAACGAGCCTCGCCCCCTGCCGGAGGAGCAGCAAGAGCTGCGCCCCGGTGTATACGGCTCGGAGGAGTTCAAGCCCTCTCTCTCCTTCAGGGTCGGTGAGGGTTGGTCAAACGACTCACCGGAGGCATCAGACGCATTGTTGCTCACACGGGAAGAGACGGTGGGGCTAGGGTTCGTGAACGCTCCGTGGGTCTTCAAGCCCACCAAGACGGGCACGCCAAACTTGGTGGAGGCCCCCGAGGACATGGTCGGCTGGTTCCAGCAGCATCCGTACCTGCGAACCTCCGAACCCGAACCCGTCACCGTAGGAGGAGTCAAGGGCGTACAGTTCGAGGTGGTCGTCAAGGACCTGCCGGAGAACTACTCAGGTCCATGCGTAGGGTCCTCAGGGGACTACTCAGGGGACTGCGTGGACATCTTCGAGTCAGCCGGCGGCGTGGGTTCGATAGCCTTCATGAAGGACAATAAGCAGCGCCTGTTTGTCTTAGAGGATGTGAAGGGAAAGACGGTGACCATGGGTTTCACTATTCTGGCTACAGAGTTCGATGAGCAAGCGCCTGAGGCGCAGAAGGTGATCGACAGCGTGAAGTGGACAGACTCATAGGAGCGCCCAGGGCCTATTCACCCAAGTGCCTAGAAGGTGGGCGTTCTCCGAAGTCCAGATACGGGATGTTGCATATCCCCGGTCCCATGCGCTCCTCAGAGCCCTTCTAAGCGGCTCCGGGCATCGGCTGACACGCCACATCTTGTGGTAGTGGATGGAATTACGGCGGGGCGGATACGGATACGTGAGTCCCAAAACACCCAGCCTTTAGAACTACGGTTCCACGCCCGGCTGACCGAGGCGGCTCCCGATCTGAAGCTGGCGCTGGCCTAAGGCTACGCGCCTGTTTACCGCGTACGGACCTGCGTGCAGTAAGCGCTCTCGGAAGTTCGGGGCAGTGCTCACTGCCGATCGGGGTCGAGTGCTCGCGGTGGGGCTCGCCGCCTGGGTCTGGATCGTGGCCAACCTCCTTGCCTACGGCACGGCCCGTATCCTGCGCGCTGGCCACGCTGAGGCGAACGAGGAAGAGTACAGGCGAATGGTCCCTACACCGGCCTCCTTACCGTTGTAAGCGTCCATAACACGATGCGGCCGGGGATCCGGTTCGGCGAGCTGTGCCCTGAGGCGAGAGCGGAGGGACTGAAGCTAACGAGAAGCTGTTGCCATCGCTAGAGCTGTGGCTGCTCGCCCTTGACGCTCAGCCCGCCGTCGACGGTATAGTTGGCCCCGGTGACGAAGCTCGACCGATCGGAAGCGAGGAAGACGAAGACGTTCGCTACCTCCTCGATGGTGCCAACCCGTCCCACGGGATGCATCTCGTCGAAGGCTTTCCTGGTCCTCTCGGGGTCTCTCTGGGCGCCGACGAAGCCGTGGAGCATGGGCGAGTCGATGGTGCCGGGCGAGACGCTATTGACCCGGATCCCTTCGAGCGCATAATCGATGGCCATGGCTCGGGCGAGGGAGATGAGCGCCCCTTTGGTGGCCGAGTACGCCGCCAGGCCAGGCAAGCCGTTCATCCCCGTGACGGAGGCCATCAGGATGATCGACCCTCCTCCGGAGCGGCGCATGAGCGGCACCGTCTCGCGGCTTATCAGGTAGGCACCCTTCGCGTTGACGGCGAACGCGCGGTCCCAGTCGCCTTCGGAGGTCTGGTCCAGCGTGCCGGTCGGCATGACCGCGGCGTTGTGGGCCAGTACGGTAGGCGGTCCGAATGCATCGGCCAAGGTGCGAACCGCGGAACCGACCTCGTCGGCGCGGGATACGTCCGCGGTGAGGGCCAGGGCTCTCCCCCCGCTCCGCGTGATCTCACCGGCTACGCGCTCGCACGATGCGGGGTTCAGGTCCAGTACCCCGACGGCAGCGCCCTCCTCGGCGAAGCCGATGGCGATCCCCTTCCCTATGCCGTTGCCGGCGCCGGTTACCAGGCAGGACTTTCCCACTAGCAAGGGCATGCGAAGCTCCCTTCGTCCGCCGCGGCGCTCTGCCTTCCCCAGAACCTCATCCACTGCCGTAGCCGCCGTAAAGTGGCAGCCCTTCCGTCGCCGTGTCGATGGCAGTTATGTGCCAACGTCCCAGGTTGGTGGTGAAGAGCGTGCCGCCCCGGTAGGCCAGATTCGTGGGGTGGCAGAACAGGTGGGCCTCCGGGTCGCCGACCAGGCGCGCGACCGTCCCGTCGGGGGACACGCGGAGGACCTGGCTCGGCTCGTAGCAGGCGACGTAGAGGTTGCCCGCCGTATCGAAAGCCAAGCCGTCCGGTAGCACGCCCGGCAGGGAGGCTACCTCCTCGCGCATGCCCGCCGAACCGTCGTCCTCTATGGGGAGGCGAAAAATCGCGTTGCCGAAGGTCTCGGCCACGTAGAGGTGGTCGCCGTCGGCGGAGAGGGCGAGGCCGTTGGCGAAGTCCACCGGCGCGTCGTACCAGAGCTCGCCCTTTCCGTCTGGGTCGAAACGAAAGATCCCGGGGCCGGGGTCTTTGAAGGCGTGGCTGTCGGAGACGTACAGGCGCCCCTCGGCGTCGAAGGCGGGACAGTTGGAGATCTCTATGCTCCGTCCGCCCGCGCCGCCCGCGAACTCCTCGACGGCGCCGCTGTTCGCGTCGAGTCTCAGAACTGCCGCGTGCACGAGGTCACAGAAGTAGAGGTTGTCCCCGGCGTCGAAGGCCATGCCCTGGGTGAAGCCGCCGGTCGAGGCTACCTGGTCCATAGAGCTTCCATCGGGCTCTATGCGATAGATCTGGCCGCTTTCGCCCCCGCACCAGATGCTCCCGTCCCGGTGCACTGCGAGTCCTTCCGGGTGGTCGAGACGGGGTTCGGTGAGCAGCCCGTCGTAGAACACGCTGGCCGCGCCGATTTCTAGGACCGTCTCCATCGGATCTTCTCCCTCCTCTTGCGGTCGCTGGCTATCGGTTCCTCTGCTTCTCTGAAAGCCCCTCAAGAGCCTTGGAGCCTGCTGGTGAGTAGGTGGGAGTCGCGGTGCTCGCGGAGGCCGGGCAACGGCTCGGTCCCGAGTCCGGGGCCATCCGGCGAGGAGATGTGCCTGTCCGAGACCGTCGGCGGCTCGTGACGAGCTCCCCGTACCAGGTTGGGTAGTGGGCGTGGGGCCGACTCCTGGATCGGGGCGTTGGGCAGGTTGACGGAGAGGTGGGTCGAGGCGGTCCACACCACCGGGCCCGTGCAGTCCTTGGGTGCCACGGGCAGGTGATGGGGCTCGGTCCTCGCGCCGATTTTCTTGGCCTCGTCGAGACCCGTGAGCCACTCGTCGGTGTGGAACATCACGAACACTTGGTTCGCGAACTCCCGGCGCAGCGTTTCGATTCGGGAGACCTTCATGCGGGTGCCTTTCGGAACGGCCGGTGGCTTTTCGACGAGGCTGCAACCGCTCTAAGGGCCTTCTCTCTATACCGCCGCCCTCTCGTGCAGGTCGGACTCTATCTCCTCGAGGCTGCGTCCCTTGGTCTCAGCGACGAAGTAGCGGACGAAGAGGAGGGCCGCCAGCCCTATGAGGGCGTACCCCAAAAATAGCCAGCCGATGCCCAGCGCATCGAGCAGGACCGGGAAGGTAAGGGAGACCACGAAGTTCGCGCCCCACAACAGGACCGTCGCCACCGCCATGGCCGAACCACGCACCTTGAGGGGGAAGATCTCCCCCAGCATGACCCATACGATAGGGCCCCAGCTGACCGCGAAGGCGGCGATGAACAGGGCGAGGCACACGAGCGTTGTGATCCCCACCAAACCGACGCCGGACGGCTCGGGCAGAAGCAGCGAAGTTAGCGCCAACACGGCGAGGCTCGAGGCCATGCCGGCGGCCCCGATGAGCAGGAGCGGCTTGCGCCCTAGCCGGTCTATGTAGCGTATCGCGACGAGCGTCATCACCACGTTGATCACGCCGATGCCGGCGTTGGCGAGGATGGCGGCCGAATCGCCGAATCCCACGTTGGTAAGGGTCGTGGGGGCGTAGTAGATGATGGTGTTGATCCCGACGATCTGCTGGAAGATGGCGAGCCCCATGCCCACCAGCAGAGCGGGTCTCACCCACGAGGACGTAAGTTCACCGAAGCCGCCCTCTTCCTGGCTCTCCACGCGCTCGATGTCGCGCATCTCGGCCTCGACGGCCGTCTCGTCGCGGGTCCGGCTCAGCACCTCCCGGGCGTCTTGTTCCCGGCCCTTGCTCACGAGCCAACGCGGGGTCTCCGGCATGAAGAGCATCCCCAGGAAAAGGAGCACGGAGGGAACCACGGCGAGCCCAATCATCCAGCGCCACGCGCCGGAGCCGGCCAGCGCCGAGTTGGCTATATAGGCGACGAGTATGCCGGTGACTATCATGAGCTGGTTTAGGGAGGCGACCGCCCCGCGGATCTTCGTGGGGGCCACCTCCGCCAAGTAGAGCGGCACTATGAGGGAGGCCGCCCCGACCGCGAGCCCCAGCACCACCCGGAAGAGCACCAGCATCGCCGCGCTCGTCGAGAGGGCCGCGCCAACGGCCCCCGCGGCGAAGGTCAGTGCGGCTACCAGGACGAGCCTGCGCCGGCCCGTGGCGTCGGCGATCGGCCCGGCAAAGGCAGCCCCGATCATCGCGCCCACCAGAAGCGAGCTCACCACGAGCCCGCTCATAAACGGGGAGAGGCCGAGGTCCTTGTTGATAAACAGGATCGCACCCGCGATCACGCCCGTGTCGTACCCGAAGAGCAGCCCTCCCAGGGCGCCGAAAAAGTAGACCACCTTGTTGCTGCCGACCCTTCCCACTTCTGCAGGCTGGCTAGACATGAACAGTCACCCCCGAGTTCTCTTTCCCATACGCGTCTCTTCTCGAGCCGTCGCGTCCGCTTCGGACGTCTTCTGGTCTCCTTCGCGAGCCGCCGCCCGTCAATCCTCCTTCCCCGGGGTTCACGGGGCCCCCGGCCGTCGTGGAAATCCTCCGGTGGTACGCCGGGCCCGAGGAAGGGCCCGAAGTTAGCGTACACTTAGTTACAAGGCACGGTCAACAGGGAGGCGAACGTGGGTCGGCTGGACGGGGTCGGCATAGCCATCACGGGGGGTGCCGGCGACATCGGCGCCGCTATGGGAAGGGAGCTCTCCGGCCGGGGTGCCTCGGTGACGCTCATAGACCTGAAATCGCCGGACGAGGCGGAACCCTGGTTGGAGAGGGCCAGGGGGGCGGGTGGAGAAGTCGGTTACGCGCGGGCGGACGTGACGGATCGGGCGGCGATGGACGAGACGATGGCGCGCATAGAACCCCTGGACATCGCGATCGGCAACGCAGGTATGGTCGAGTCCGCGCCGTTCCTCGAGATTACGGGTGAGCAGTGGCAGGCCCACCTCGCCGTCAATCTGACCGGTTGCTTCAACCTGGGACAATCGGTCGCGCGGATAATGGTCCAGCGCGAGAGGCCGGGCCGCGTCATCTTCACGAGTTCGTGGGTGCAGGAGGTGCCCTGGCCGGAGATCACAGCCTACTCCGTCTCGAAGGCGGGGATCCGGATGCTGGCGCGGCAGATGGCGCGGGAGCTGGCCGGGCACGGCATACTGGTGAACGTGATAGCCCCCGGCATAGTGAGGGCCGGCCTGGCCAAGCGGCAGATGGAGACCGAGCCTCAGTACGCCCGCCGTGTGAGGCACGTGATACCGCTCGGGGAACCGCAGACCGCCGAACAGGTGGCCTCGGCGACCGCGTTCCTGTGCTCGGAGGGGGCGGAATACATGACCGGCTCGACGCTGCTGGTGGACGGCGGATGCTCGCTGTTCCAGTTCGACCAGTGACGAGCGTGAGCTCGAGAAGATATCGGCCGCAGAGGAACTGGGGCGCGCGCGTGCGCGAGTACGAGTACGCGGGCATGAGGGCGGTGTTCCTGGAGAACGAGAAGCTGCGGGTGGGAGTGCTCGCGGACAAGGGTACGGACGTAATCGAGTTCAACTACAAGCCCCGCGACATGGACTTCGTCTGGCTGACCGCGGGGGGCGTGCGGAACCCGACCTCCTACCTCTCGACCTCACCGGACCCCCTCGCCAGCTTCCTCGATCACTATCCGGGCGGATGGCAGGAGATCTTCCCCAACGGCGGCGCCCCCTCCGCTTACATGGGCGCGCGGTTCGGACAGCA
The DNA here is from genome assembly GCA_963769655.1 of uncultured Rubrobacteraceae bacterium. Classification (GTDB taxonomy): domain Bacteria; phylum Actinomycetota; class Rubrobacteria; order Rubrobacterales; family Rubrobacteraceae; genus CAVYMT01. The sequence continues at coordinate 549,030 of CAVYMT010000013.1, forward strand.
CGGCGAGGTGAGCAACCTGCCCTGGGACTACGAGATCGTCGAGGACGGCGAAGAGGCAGTATCCGTCGGCTTCTTCGTGAGGACCCAGAGGACGCCCTTCCGCCTGGAGAAGACGCTCAGCCTCCGCACGGGGCACAGCGGGTTGCGCGTGGATGAGACGCTGGCGAACGAGAGCGATGTCCCCATGGGCGCCATGTGGGGGCACCACATAGCCTTCGGGCGCCCTTTCCTCGAGGAGGGCTGCACGATCCGTCTCCCCGAAGGCGCGACGGTGGTGCCCCATGACGAGCCGATACACCCGGAAGGACGGCGGATCCGGGCCGGCAAGCGCTACGCCTGGCCAATCGCCGAAGACGAATCGGGCGGTGCCGTGGACCTGAGCGCGCTGCCGAGGGCGGGCACCATGAGCGAGATGCTATACATCGAGGGCCTTCGAGAGGGCTGGTATGAGGTGGAGAACCCGAAGGAGCGTCTGGCGCTGCGGGTCGAGTGGGACGTCGAACAGATGCCGTACCTGTGGTTCTGGCAGGAGTACGGCGCGTCAGGGTTCTACCCTTGGTACGGACGCCACTACAACATAGGCTTGGAGCCTTTCTCGAGCTACCCCACGAACGGATTGGAAGAGGCGGTAAGGAATGGCACCGCCATGATGGTGGGCGCCCAGGAGAAACGGCGTTTCTCTGTGCGTATGGAGGTTCTGGAAGGAGGAGATGGCTGATCTTGCCGGCAAGGTGGCGGTCGTGACCGGGGCCCTGGGAATCGGCCTGGCCGCCGCCCGGAAGTTGGCGGCGGACGGCGCCTCGGTAGTCCTTTGCAGCGACCGCGAGAACCAGGCAAAGGAGGCGGTGGCGACCTTGCGCTACGAGGGCCTCGAGGTCAGCGGCATGCGGGCCAACGTAACCTCCTCTGCCGACATGGAAACGCTGACGGGCTTCGCCGTCGAGAGCTACGGGGGAGTGGACGTCCTGGTCAATGCCGCCGGTGTGCAGCGCTACGGCACAGTGGTGGACACCGTGGAGGAGGTGTGGGACGAGGTCCTCGGCGTCAACCTCAAGGGGATCTATCTGGCGTCTAAACACGCCATTCCCGAGATGAGAATGCGCGGTGGCGGCTCGATCGTCAACGTCTCGAGCGTGCAGGCGTTCGCCTCGCAGAAGGGGGTAGCGGCCTACACCGCCAGCAAGGGCGGCGTCAACGGGCTGACCCGCGCGATGGCGGTAGACCACGCTGCTGAGAACGTAAGGGTCAACGCAGTCTGTCCGGCCTCGGTGGACACGCCGATGTTGAGGTGGTCGGCCGACCTCTTCAAGGGAGAGGGGACGGTCGAAGAAACCCTCGATGGCTTCGGCAAGATGCACCCGATCGGGCGCATAGCCAGGGCGGAAGAGGTGGCCGAGGTGATCGCTTTTCTCGCGGGTCCCAAAAGCAGCTTCGTCACCGGAGGCGAGTACAAAGTGGACGGCGGTATGCTCGCCGCACTCGGCGTCCAATTGCCGGAGTGAGGGCGTGCCAGAGAGGAGCCGCATGAAGATCACCGACGTGCGCGCGACAACGGTTGCCATGCCGCTGGAGGCTCCGCTCCTGCACGCCAACGGCGCTCACTGGGGCCGGTTCGTCCGCACCGTGGTCGAGGTCGAGACGGACGAGGGCCTCGTGGGACTGGGCGAGATGGGGGGAGGAGGGGAGAGCACGGAGGCGGCCTTCGAGGGCCTCAAGCCCTACCTCCTCGGGCACGACCCGTCACAGCTCGAGGCGATGCGGTTCAAGATCATGAACCCCACAGCGAGCCTCTACAACAACCGTACCCAGCTGCACGCCGCGCTCGAGTTTGCTTGCCTGGACCTCGTGGGCAGAGGTTGGGGGTCCCGGTCCACGATCTGCTCGGGGGCAGGCTGCGCGACGAGGTATCCTTCGCCAGCTACCTCTTCTTCCGCTACGCCGACCCCGAGACGGGCAAGGGCGAGGTCCGCACCGCCGCGCAGCTCGTCGAGCACGCCCTGATGCTAAAGGAGGAGCACGGGTTCGCCTCGCACAAACTCAAGGGCGGAGTCTACCCGCCGGACTACGAGCTGGCGTGCTACAGGGCGCTCTCCGAGGCATTCCCGGAAGACACGTTGCGCTTCGACCCGAACGCGGCCTTCAGCGTGGAGGAAGGCGCCCGCTTCGGACGGGCGATAGAGGACCTCAACAACGACTACTACGAAGACCCGACCTGGGGCCTGAACGGGATGCGACGCCTGCGCCGGATGGTCGACATTCCCCTCTCGACCAACACTGTCGTCATCGACTTCGAACAACTCGCCGCCAACATCCTCGACCCGGCCGTCGATGTGATCCTGCTCGACACGACCTTCTGGGGCGGCATAAGACCCTGCGTAAAGGCCGCGGGCGTCTGCGAGACCTTCCAGCTCGGGGTGGCCGTCCACTCCTCGGGGGAACTCGGGATCCAACTGGCGACGATGCTCCACCTGGGCGCGGTGATTCCGAACCTGGCCTTCTCGGCGGACGCCCACTACCATCACCTCACAGACGACATTATAGAGGGCGGAAAGTTCGAGTACCGGGACGGCTCGATAGACGTCCCCGACACGCCGGGACTCGGTGTCCGTCTCGACCGGGAGAAGATGGAACAGTACGCTACCTGTACAGGGAACTCGGAGGTTACCCTTACGATCGGGATCCCGGCCGTCCCGATTTCTATCCTCTGGTACCAAAGCAGAGCTTCGCCGACCCACGAGTAAGCCTCAAGCCTGACCTGTCAACCACCTAGGGTACGCACCCGCGAGTCGGGCAGTAACGGCCGGTGGGAGCCCGCTCGTGCGAAAAAGGTCATCTGCGATCACGTCTCCAGATCCCGATTGTACCGGGACGAAGGTCAGCAGAACGTCGGCCTGGGTGTGTGGCGTGCCCGATTCGATGGCGTCTGCGGCTTGTCCCGACGCGTGAGTCCCGAAACATCCAGCCGACGGGGCTGCGCTTTCGCGCCCGCCTCGCCGACGATGTCGAGGTGAGATGGGCGCCGACCTAGCGATTAGGCACCCGCGCGCAGCTCGCGCAACGGCGGGCGGTGTGCGGGTTTCTCGGGAGTATCCCCCTGGGGATGCATCGTGCCGCGTCGGATGGCATCATCGGGTCGTAAGAATCCGCTGGGCAAGGAGGCGATCAGATGAGCATCTTTCCGACCAAGATCCTGCTGGCCACCGACGGTTCGAGGGAAGCAGAGCTGGCCGCCAGGACCGCCGCCGACCTCGCGAACAGCACGAACTCGGAGTTGCACCTCGTCACCGTTGCGCGCGGGAACCCCGACGCCGTTTACTACACGCACGAAGCGAGCCTGCGCTACGAAACGTACGAAGAGGCGCTCGAGGCGATAAGGAGGGAAGCCCAGGAGGTTCTCGACGGGCAGGTACGGAAGGTCGAAGAGGCGGGAGGGGCCGTCAAAGAAGCCCACCTCAGGATAGGGGAACGGCGGGATCGGGCCATAATCCGCCTGGCCGAGGGGCTTGGCGTCGGGCTCATAGTCATGGGGAGCCGGGGCCTGGGCGGCGTGCGAAGGGCCCTCATGGGAAGCATCTCCGACTCCGTCGTCCGCCACGCCCACTGCCCCGTGCTGATCGTGCGTCCGGAGAGGTAACGGGCGGGGTAAAGCCGGGTCCCCGACTTCGGGACTCCTGCATTCTTCTCGCCTTGAAATTGTTCGGCCGGCGCCCATAAGGATACAGTCTCGTGGACGATCTCAAGTTTGGACCGGCAGCTCGAGGCGAGCCTCTGATACCCTGCAACCCGGGCAGGCGCGGAACTTAAGGGCGCCGGGTGTGTAAGTATCGATCTTGGACGCACATGCAACAGCGAAGATGGACAAAATGGGGCTGCGCTTGGGCTCGCCGGTTGGCAGTAAGCGTTTGCGGGACTGGATGGACCTGGAGAGGATATCGGGTCGGGAAGGAGCGGTTCATGAGGAGAGCGGTACTTCTGCTGGCGGCGGTGGCCTTAGCCATCCTCCTGGCCGGCGGCGTGGCCTCGGCAATCACCTTCGGGCAGCCCGACGGCAACAGGCACCCCAACGTGGGCGCGCTCGTCGGGGAGGACGAGGACGGCAGGTTCGCCTTCTGCTCGGGCACCCTTATCGCCCCCGACGTGGTGCTGACCGCCGCGCACTGCACAGCCGCCATCGAGCAGTTCGGCTTCGAGTTCGTCGGGGTCACCTTCGAGCCGGCGTTCGACCCCGACACCTCTGTTGCGCATTCGGGGACGCCGGTCGCCCACCCCGGCTTCCCCGGCCCGAGTTCCGACGCCAAGGACATAGCGGTGGTGGTACTCGACGAGCCGGTGGAAGACACCGATCCCGCCGAGCTGCCCACCGCGGGCCTCTTGGACCGGATGTCCAGAAACGCCGGCCTCAAGGGCCGGCGTTTCACGGCGGTGGGCTACGGGTCCACGGAGCGGACCCACGAGCCCGGTGGCGGCGCGCCGGCCTTCGGAGAGTCCGGCACGAGGGGATTCGCCGTCTCGACCTTCGCCGCCCTCAACAAGAACTTCCTGCGGCTCTCGCAGAACCCCTCCACCGACGACGCCGGAACCTGCTTCGGCGACTCGGGGGGTCCGAACTTCCTGGGCGCGGGGCCGAAGGAGACCGACGTGATAGCGGCCATCACGATTACGGGGGACTCGGTGTGCCGGGCCACGAACGTCACCTACCGGCTCGACACACCTTCCTCTCGGGGGTTCCTGGGCGAATTCGTCGAACTGCCCTAGGAGGCGGTGGCACCCCACGGCGGGTGGGGCCCGGCCCTGCATTGAGTCCGGGCCCCGTTCACCCGTGCTCTTGGAAGTCATGGTCTCCGAAGCCAGTATCCACGGCCCCCGCGGAGGCACGCCAGCTCCAACTACGCGATCGCTGACGCCTTAAGCTACCCCTCACCATTGGACGGGCCGGAGGACGGGACCAACGATGTGACCCGCGTGACCGTTCTCCTCGTCCTCGTGGACGTCGTGGCTGAAGTGCGCCGAGTACCAGACCACCACGTCCCGGCCGGCGACACTCTCCCCGTTGACGAAGCGGTTGATGTCGGCCGGAGCGTTCGCCTGCGATTGTCCCGCCTGGCTCGGGGCGGCGGATATCCCGTCGTCGACCTGTCCGTCGTTGAACCGCAGGACCCACACGTCGCCTCGCGCGAAGTCGTCTGCAACGCCGTCGTTCGCGCCCGGGATGAGATCGTATGAGTCGCCAGTCTGGGTGTTCCTGATCTGCCACTTGCGGCTGAGATTCGGCCGTCGGCGGCGCCTGGCCTCGAACTGGAACGTGTGCCAGGTATCGGGGGGGGATATAGGAGGAGAATTGAACTCGCGCACCTCGTTGTTCCCGGCGCTCCCGATGTCGAAGTCGAACCTCCAGTACACGTGGTGGTGGTGGACGTTGCACACGCACGAGTCTTGCACGGCCGAGAACCCGAAGCGCGGGCGGATCGTCCCGTTGTCGTGGAAGCGCCAACGGCTCACGTAACGGTACCAGCCCGCCTGCAACTCGCTTACCACGACGGTCTCTTGCCCCCGGCGGTAGATCGCGACGCCCCGGAAGTTCCCCGAGTCCGACCCGGATTCGAGGATGGTCTGCGCGGGTGCCTGAGACCGGCGTATACCCGGGGCGACGTTCGCCCCGTCGGCCTGAATCCAGCTCTCCTCGAAAAGCCAGTCCCGGAAGGGTCCGCAGGCGTCCCCGTCGTACTGCACGTTGAGGATCGGGGCGTGGGCCTCGAAGAGCACGAGCTTGCCGCGGTACATCACGTTGCGGAGCTCGACGCCGGACGCGTTGGTCCCCTGGGAGGCGGACGGCCGGATCAAGAGGAAGCTCCAGAGCGGGCTGCCGTCGGCCTGGGGGACGGTGACCTGGAACTGGCCGGCCAGGCCCCTGGGGGTGGCCGGCTGGTTGGCGTTGGGTACGCCACAGATCTGCGCGTGCGCCCGCGTCATCGCGGGCGCCCCCTCCTCGAACCGCGCCGCCGTCCGATGGATCATGTTCGCGCCGACGATCTCGTGGCGCGCCGCGCGCTCGCGGGGGAGTAGCCCGATCGCGAGCGTGCGCTCCACGCGGCCGTCCGGGAGCTCCGCCTCGACGAGTGGGGGCATGGGGCGGTAGGGCACCAGACGCTGCTCGCGGATGGCGGGGCCGAGGTCCTCGTCCTCGAGCAGGACCTCGACGGCCTCGTCGAACTCCTCCCTGTTCGGCAACGGCTGGTGGCCCGCCTCCGTGACCTCCATCGAACCTTGGATGTCGTCGAGGCGCCCAGTGGCCAGTACCACCCTGTTATGGGTGTAGTCGTAGACCGTGGCACGGTATCGATCCGGTGGCATTGGCTCATCCGGCTTGCCCTCGACCGCGGGTTCGAGGAGCCGGACCGAGAGCAGCCGGTGCCTTGTTCCGCCCAGGTACTCCCGGACCGAGGCGTGATCCGCCACGGCTTGCGACACCTCGTCCACAACCTCGGGTCCGGGGCCGAACCTCTCGATCTCTATCCGCGGGTCTCCGTTCCCGTTCTCGCCCATTCGCGCCCTCACCCCTTGGTGGCGTGTCTGCTCGCCCGGCTTGCCGCTTACCCCCGCTACCTGAAGACGATCGGGACCCTGTCGAGGTGGAGGTCCTCGCCCGAGCCGCTGGCGCTCTCCTCGAATGCCTCCACGACCCCCAGGCGCCGGTTCGGCCTGCGATCGAATTCCAGGTCCGCCTTGAACTCGCCGATCACCCCGTTGCTGCCGCCCTGTGTGGAACCCTCGGCTATCACCGTCCCGTCGTCGTCCCTAATCCGCAGCGAGATCGTGCCTTCGAACGCGGTCCCGTATCCCGCCACGTGCGCCGGGTTGCCGATCACGTCGCCCGGCGCCGGGTGGTTGACCTTGATGAAAGGGCGCCCCGAGTCTTCGTCTATGTCCCGCGCCATCTGGCTTCCTCCTTGGTCCCTGGGAAACCTCCGAGGGCTCCCCAACCTTCGGTGACCCGACCACCCTAGCAGTTTGGCGATGGATCGGCGACAAACCCTCAGAGGTTGACAGCAAATCCTGGACCGCGAGGAAAAGGAAAACACCGGGAACCGACCCGCGCCGCTGCGACCACCTTCAGGGGGTCGACCCCTTCTACACCGAACGCCGCGACCTCCGGAGCCGCCGTTCTCCGCATTCGCCCGGCCGTTCTTGCCCTCGAACCGGTCGTCGTACTTTTCGTGCCGTCGGGCGTGGTGGGGGGAATCGACCAACCCTTAGGAGGGATGATCTACGGCTCGAGGAGCAGCACCTCGAGTCTAGCGCCGCGCTGTACGCTCGACCAATTGCCGGGGTTCCGCTGGGCGGCACCTTGCGGAGCTCTGGTCCGCGAGGAGAGCAAGACTTCCGACGGCCACGTCGCGCAGTTCCCAGGCTCATCTGGGGGCGGAGTGGCGAGTACCGACTGCGTGAGTCCCAGAGCACCGAGTCGAAGGAGCTGCGGTTCCGCGCCCGGCTGACCGACGCGACCACCGATCTGGAGCTGGCGCTGGTCTAGCGGTTACGCGCCCGCGCCCGCGTACGGACCTGCGTGGAAAGCTAGCGTTCTCCGAAGTTGCGGAGCTCTAGGTGCGCAACAGGCAGCGTCCCCCTACCATCAACCCTACGGCCCGATCGTCGTCTAGGCCCAGCTGGCGAACCAGCGTGCGCCACGACTGCAAGTCCAGGGGGAGGGCTATGGCGGCCAGCAGCGCCTCGTGCCGCTCGCCGCGGCGGCATTTGCTGCTCGACCGACGCGACGATCGGAAGGATTTGTTTGCTCCTTTGCGGAACCTCTTGCCCTCATGCGCTACGGGCAGGGTTGCACGCACGGGTGCGCTCTTGGGGCGTACGGCCGCGCCCCCTGGGGCGCCTGCGAACGGGGCGTCCCCTCCGACACGGGCATCATTGGTGCCCCCGGCTCGGTGGTCTTTCCGAAGGGAAGACTCGTGCCGAGGGCCAACGCGGCCACGGCCAAGGCCGCCAACACGGCGCCCACGTAACCCAAGACCGCCGGCGAAGAGTACCCCAGCACCAAGGAACCGAGGCCCGCGCCCAACCCTTGGCCCGCGTATACGGCCGAGGAGTTGAGGGAGAGCACCCCGTTCTGCTCGTCGGGGGCCACCCCGATCAGGCGGTACTGTTGGAGCGGCACGAGCGCGAAGGTCACCGCTCCCCACGCGACCATGGCCGCCGCTGCCCCGAACTTCACGAGTGCGGAGCCGGCCTCGGCCGCCGTCAACAGCGAGAACGAGAGCAACGCGAACGCCTGGACGACGAGCGCCGGAACGACGATCGCCCGGTAGCCCCAACGGTCCGCGCCGTAGCCCCCGAACGCCGAGCCCGCTATGGCCGCCAGGCCGAAGAGCAGCAGCATCGAACCTATCCCTTCGCCCCCGAAGCCGGTGAGGCCTTCCAGCAGGGGGCGCACGTAGGTGAGGACGGTGAAGCCGGACACCATGGCGAGGGCCGTGACCAGCAGGGTCGCCAGAACGGCGGGTCGCCCGGCGACGGCCAGCCTAGAGGCGAGCCCTCCGGGGGCCGCGGGCGCGCCTGTCGCCCTCGGGAGCAGCGCGCCGACGGCGACGGCGGCAAAGAGGGCCAAGCCCGCCGACAGCGCGAAGCCCGCCCGCCAGCCGAGGTGGTCGACGATCACGGCGCCCGAGGGCACCCCCACCACCCACGCCACCGAGATGCCGCCCACGGCGACCGAGAGCGCCCGCCCCTTGCGCTCCGGAGGGGCGAGCTGGGCGGCGGTGGCCACGGCCACCGGCATGCAGACGGCCGCCAGGGATGCGGCGGCCGTCCTGGCGAGGAGCAACAGGAAGAAGGTGGGGGCGAGAGCCGCGGCGGCGTTCGCGAGGGCAAAGAGGCCCAAAGCGGTCACCAAGAGTCGCCGCCTCCCCACGCGCGCGGTCGCGGCCACGAGCACCGGCGAGAGGACGGCGAAGGCGATCGCGAAGACGGTGACGAGGTGCCCGGCGGTTCCCACCGAGACCGAGAGATCCTTAGCCACGCCGCCCAATAGCCCGGTCACGATAAAGGTTCCGGTGCCGACGGCGAAGGTCGCCGAGGCCAGGACGAGGACGTGGAGGCTCGCCGCCTCCCGCTCCTCAAGCCGCCGGCCTCGCCGTTCTGTAGAGCCCATCGGTCCACCTCCTTTGTTCGGCCCCGGTGTGCCAGTGCTCACCCGCAGTAAAGCCGAGGGCAGGAGCCGGGGCATCGGGCGGAGGACCACTGTTGATCCGAGACTTTGGTCGTATTCACCTGGCTGCCTAGTAGGGAGGTTCTCGGAAGTCCGCATGCAAGGTCCCGCATAGCCCCGGTCCTATGGCCCCAGGAATCGCCGTCTAGGGTCCTCCCGCTATCGGACCGGGGACTACATGTTGTGGTGCCGCATGGTTATGCGAGAAGGTGGATGCCCCTCCCACGCGGCGGACGTAGAATGTCTGCCAGGATGGGAACCTGGACGTTGCGCATAACCGTCGTCGTGCTCGTGATGGCCGCGGGATTCGTGGGCCGCGTCGCCTACGAGGAAACGACCGCCCCGGCCTTCGCGCAGGAGGACCTCGACTGCGACGATTTCGCCAGTCAGGCGCAGGCCCAGGCTGAACTGCTCAACGACCCATCCGACCCCAACAACCTCGACGCCGACAACGACGGCCAGGCTTGCGAGTCGGGCGGCGGGGACGACGATGGGGAAGACGACAACCCGTCCCGGCAGCAGTATCAAGACGACGACCCCGCGCCACGCCAGCAACCCCTGCCGGACGGGCGCACGGTGGACACGGGGGGGCGGAAGATCGAGGGGGCGTTCCCGACGCTCGACGACGGCACCTGTCCGACCCCGCTCGTGGAACGAGGCGGAGGCTGTTACCCGCCGCCGAAGTAAGTCCCGTATTTATCGGACCGCTCCGACGCATTTCAACAACGTGGGCCAATGGGATCGTCGCCCACGACGCATAGGAGAGGAAGGCGCAGGTAGCTTCTCCGGCAAGGGAAAGCGACCGAAGGGGGAACCATGAGGAAGCTGCTGTTGCTGGCGGCGCTGGCTATGGTAGCCGCGCGTGGTCTTCCGCCGGCGAGTCCGCCTCCGCGCCCGCACTCCCGGAGTACCGCGGCGGCGCCGTGACTCCTGCCGCCTTGTCCGTTTTGGCGGCGTTGCCCTTGGTCGGCGGTGGCATCGCGTCGGCCACCATCACCCGCCGCAGGTAACGACCTTCTCGCGGGGAGGTGGCCTGCGCCGCCTCCCCGCCCGCCGACTCCTTACGCCGGGTCTCTCGGATCGACAGACAACGATTGACGAAACCGCCGTAGCGTGCGCGCTGGAAATTACTCTGGAGGCCAGCCCGTCGCCGTCGCCGTCGAGGTTATTTGGGTCACCCGCCGGGGTCGGGATCGGGCCGCTTACGTCGTCGCAGTCGATGTCGCCGCCCCCCGATGGCGCAGGGGCGGTTCCGGGCGTGGGTCGGGAGGGGGAATCGGGTGTGGGTCGGGGATCTGCCTCGGGCTGTGGACTCCCTCCTCCGGTCGAGAAAGTGTCTTCGCACGCCGCACCGTCCCCGTCCGCGTCCAGGCCGTTCGGGTCGCTGGGGTCCGCGGCGAGGACCGCCTGAGCCTCGGCCTGGCTGGCGAAGTCGCCGCAGTCCAGGTCTGCCGAGGGGCTCGGCGAGGCCGTCGTCGTGGGTGGGGCGCTGGTCGTCGTCTCGGGCGGGGCGCTGGCCGCTTCGGGGCTGGCCGAGGCGGACGAGGCGGACGAGGAGGCCTCCGGAGAGGCGGAACGGGCGGCGACCCGGGCCGGCCCCGACGTGACCGACCCGCAGTCGACCTCGAAGGTGTCGACGAGGTGCTCCACGGCCTCCCGGTCGGCCTCCTCGGAGACCCGGGCGATCAGCGCGACCACGCACTCGCGTCCCTCCGGGGCGGCGGCCAACGTGTAGGTGGTCACGCCGTTTTCGCCGCAACCGTACCAGGTCTGCAGCTTGCCCGAATAGGACCCGCGGTCGTAGTCGGTGTAGGGACCGTCCTCCTCGCATATCTCGTCCCTACCCGCGTTCAGCAGGGAGTGGGTGAGCTCGTAGTCCGAGTACTCGGCCAGGGCCTTGGACGCCACGAAGTAGGCGCCCGTGAACCCCGAGCCGCCGTACCAGTCCTCGAGGCTATGCGCGGCGGTTATGGAGGAGATCAAGTACTCCCCGGCGTGGTAGGACCAACTGCCGGGTCCCGTGCCTTCCTTCTCGGAGTCCTCCCCGGTCTCCACCCCCCAGCTCGGCGGCACCTCCGCCGAGAGGCCGCCGTCGGGGGTCTCGATCAGGTTGTAGCCCGGGGGCGGGAGAATCGGACGATCCCTGAGGCAAAGGATCCGGCTGCTTTTCCGCGTCGTCTTGCTCCTTGGGCTGCTTCGGCTGCTCCTCTTCCTCCTTCTCGCCGCTTCGCTGGGCCTCCTCCGGTTGAGCGCCGACGGATGCCTCCACAGGCTCTTGCACCCGACCCTCCGCCGGGGATGGGTCTCTTCGCTGCGCAGCAGGTTCAGGGCGGCCACCGAGCTTACGCCCACGGCCAGCAAGAAGAGCACCGCTATGCCGAGTAGGACGATCGGCGTCAGGTTCCTGCCGGTGGTCGGTGCGGCGGGAGGAGGGACCTGTGTGGGAACCTGCCGCGTCGGGCCGGCCTTCTCGGCGTCGTCCGGGACCCTCGCCCCGCAGACCGCGCAGAAGTTGTTCTCCGGGGCGACGATGCTGCCGCACCGCGTGCAGTAGGCCGGGCGATCCCTCTCAGGCCATTCTACTCGCACGCCAGGCCGTCCCCGTCGCCGTCGAGGTCGTCGGGGTCCCCCGGCGGGGTGGGTATCGGGCCGTCGACCTGGTCGCAGTCTATGTCGCCGCCCCCGGACGGGGCCGCGCGCGCCGCTCGGGTCGGCGGTGGCCGAAGCGCGAGGACGCCGACGCGGAGGGGCTCGAGGAAGCGCTCGGGCTCGCCGAAGCGCCCCCGCAGCCCGGCGTGCCCTCGCCGATCCCGTTGCCCCTGTCGGCGAGCTCGCACTGCTCGGCGCGGGTGAGGCCCCAGATGCCGAGGCCCGCCGCCCGGGCCTCCTCCTGGGCCGCCGCGAAGCGCCCCTCGTACTCGGTGTTGGGCTCGTAGGGGTAGGCCTGCGCGTAGCCCCCTTCGAGGAGGGCCTCGTTGAACATCTCCCCGCCCACGTAGACGTAGGCCAGGAGCCGACCGTACTGGTCCTCCCTCTCCGCGCCGAACTCGAGGCCCACGCTCCTGCCCGCTGAGCTCGTCGGTGGCGAAGGCCGAGGCCTCCGGGCCGTAGGGCTCCACGCCCTCGCCGGGTCCACCGTCTCGGGGGTGTCCACGCCGATCAGGCGCACCTCGTCGATGCCGTCCACGGCGGGCGAGATCTCGATGGTGTCCCCGTCCACCACCCGGCTCACCGTGACCGTGGCGTCGTCGCCCCCGCCGGGCGCCGCCGATGGCGCGACAGCGGGGGCGGAGGCGTCGGCCGAGGGGCTCGCCGAGGAGCTTCCTGCGGGGTTTCCCGCCTCGGCGAAGGACGCCACCTGCTCGTCGCGCATCACGACCCGCCAGCCGCCGCCCTCGCGCACGAACCGCTGGGTCACCCGGTACTCGTCGTAGCCGTCCGAGCTGGAGACGGCGAGGTCGGCCACCACGCTCGCCGTGGGCCCCTCGGACTCGGGACGAGGGGAACGAGTAGTCGGCGATCTCGTAGGGGGCCGCCGAGACGAAGTACGCCCTGTACTCTTCCAGGGAGACAGTCCGACGGCTCGCGTCGTCGAAGAGGTCGTAGGCCGCCCGGTAGTCGCCGGAGTTGATGCGCCGGTACTGGGAGGCCAACACGCCCTCGGGCGACGGGCCGGGCTCCGACTCGACCGGCCGCGCGTCCTCCTTCGCGCCCGGTCCCGAACCGGGGCGTGCGTCCTCGGCCGCCCTCTCGGGCCCCCGCTCCTCTCCTGCCCCATCGCCTTGGCTCTCTGGGGCGTCGCACCCAGCGATCACGAGGGCCAACGCGAGCACGAAGACCAGTGGAAGCCACTTCAACCGAGGCCTTCCGCCGATCCTATGCAACGAGAACATCAAGCGAATTGTGCCTCGCGTCGCGAAGCAGCGCCACCGCCCAAGGTTCCTCCCCCGGCGCCATAATCCCAGCAAAGAACGACAACGGACCTGTTGTCATTAACAGCGGTCGAGGAAGCGGCCCCTGGAGGTCGCGACCCTTACGCCCTCCCTGCGCCCCACGTCGGAGTTGAAGACGAAGTTGCCGGTGAGCTCGTTGGCACCGTTGGCGCGCGGCCCGCTCTCGAAGAGGGCCGATCGGCCGCGCCTGATCTCGCGGTTCACCCGGAACGGCTCCTCGGGCCGGGGCTGGTAGACGGAACCGACCGTCCTGACGCTGATGGTGCGCCTGGTGTTGTTGGCGACGCGGACGGTCTCGGGGTTGGAGTCGCAGCGCACCGAGACGGCGACCCTGGGCGCGGCCTCGGCGGGGCGGGGGGAGACCCCCGGCACGTCGCTCGTAAAGGCGAAGGCCAGCGCCGACACCCCCGCGCACACTGCCACCGAAACGGCACACCAATACCTCGCCATCGCTACCTTCCCCTCAAGAGCTCATCGGAAAGAGTCGTCACGGTAGGAATATGCGTTCGGGATCGCCGAAAAATACTTCCGCCTCTCAAGTTCCGCTCTGTGCTTCGGGAGCGAAACGCGGGGTGTTTGACGCGTGGCGACGGAAGCCGGTGCCGTTAGAAGTCGGCGGCCACGGCCTGCAGCGTCCTCTCCTCGTCGGTGCCGTAGATCGAGAGCTCCGCCCCGTTCGCGAACGTCTGCCCGCCGGCGGGGACGTTCTGCGAGACCCACGCCTCGGCGTTGAACGGGATGTCGCCCCGGAGGCAGAGGGCGCCCACGTACCCGAAGAACCGCGCCGCCTCTTCGTCGGAGACCCCGTGCGCCGTCGCCTGCACCGAGAGGACGGTCAGGGGGTCGTCGCCGACCAGGACGACGTCGTAGGAGCCGCCGCCTTCGGCCTCGGCCGAGCAAGACCACAGGGTGCCGTCGTCGCCATCGCCGGGGAGCGGCCCCACGCACTCGAACCCCGACCGGGTCGGGTAGTCCTTCAGGTTGCCCAAGACGTCCATGACGCCCAGGTCCGGTATGCCTTCCGGTTCGTCGGCCCGAGCGCTCGCCGAAGCGCTGGCAGAGGCGCCCGGGAAGAGGTCCGAGAAGTCCTCGAGGTCGTCCGTAGACGCCGAGGGGCTCGCCGAGGAAGGCGAAGGGGACGCGGAGGATGGCGTTGTAGTAGACGGCGTGGGCTGGCCCACTGCCTCCCGTTCGTCCCCCACGACCCAGGCCGCGGTGACGACCAAGAACAGGAGCACCACGGCAGCGGCGAGGCCGATCAAGCCGGAACGCGCAACCAGGTCAATCCTCCCGCTCGCCGACGCAGACGTGGGTATTGTATAGACGCGTGCATTCAAGAACCATCAGATAGCACGCCTGCGGTTCCGTGCCCTGCCGGACGAAGACGAAACCGAGCAGCTAGCGTGGGCGAGGGCCTAGACTACGGTGGCTAAGGGGCCGTTGATGCACCACGGGCAGCTCGACGGCGAGGTTTGGTCTTCGTCATGTAGACGTCATCGCTCCCCCGACCGAGGCCGAAGGGGGATTCTTCTCCGAGACCAACGACAACTCCGTCGTCATCCTGCTGACCTACGGCACCGCCCGCGTGCTCCTGACGGGCGACGTGGAGGCCAAGGCGGAGGAGTACATGGCGAACGGGCCCTACACGGGCCCTCTCACGGCCATAAAGGTGGGACACCATGGCTCCAGCACCTCCTCGACCCCGCTCTTTCTGAGTCGTTTCCGCCCGAAGATAGCCGTGATCCAATGCGGCGCGGACAACTCCTACGGTCACCCCACCCCAGAGACCCTGGACAACCTCCAGGACACCGGCGCCCGCGTGTTCCGCAACGACCTGCACGGAGATGTGATCCTCACGATCAAAGACGGCGAAGCGAAGGTGGCCGTGACCCGTCCCTAGATCGCCAAAAGAAAAATCGTGCTGCAAGCACGCCCGGAGCAGAAACCCCACCAAGCGCGCCCGGAACGACCACAAAGGGGGCGTGTGGCTAAAGTATTGGGGCTTGAGAACCGAACATGCTTCTGCAACAGTTAGAGGACGCGGTCTAAACAGAGGAGGAAAGTCTTGGTCAGTTTCAATCGCGTTATCCTGGCGGGCAACCTTACGAGGGACCCGGAGCTCCGGTTCACCAACGACGGCATACCCGTCTGCTCCTTCGGGCTGGCGGTAAACCGGGTGCGCTCGAGAAACGAAGAGGTCGACTTCTTCGACGTCTCCGCCTGGCGCGAGCTTGGCGAGACCATCGCCAACTACAAGAAGAAGGGCGACCCCATACTCGTCGAGGGCCGTCTCCAGTACCGCACCTGGGAGGCCCAGGACGGCGCAAAGCGCTCCAAGGTCGACATCGTCGCCGACAACGTGCAGTTCCTCGGTCGGCCCGGCGACGCACCCGACGCCGGCAACGGCGCGGCCGCCGGCGGGGCATCCGGCGGGGCACGTCGCGGGGGCGGCCGGGGCCAGCGCGACGAGGTGGACATCAACGAAGAAGACTTCGAGGATATTCCATTTCGTAGCTTTAGTGTCAAGCAATTGACGGTGCGCGACATTTTGTAGGCTTCGGCTTCAAGATCTGCAGGGGCTGCGGCGTCGAGAAGGACCTTTACGAGTTCTATGCCGCAGCCCGCAACTTGGATGGACGAACGGGCAAGTGCAAGGCTTGCGTCAAGAGCAGCGTCCGCGAGAACCGTCGCAAACGTGCCCAACAGTACGCCAAATACGAGCGGTCGAGGTCTAGCTTGCCACGTCGTATTGAGGCGCGTAAGAGGTACCAAGAAGAGCACAAAGAACAAATCGCCACAAGCGGAGAGCCGCGAGGCTCGCTAGCCACGGACAATTTACCGTCGGAGCGTTTTATGAGCTTTGCGAGAGGTCCGGGAACAGATGTCTAGCTTGTGGCACCGTGGGGATCTTGTTGGAGGCAGATCACAGCGTGCCGTTGACGAGAGGTGGATCTAACGATATCTGCAACATACAGCCCTTGTGCGGCGCCTGCAATAGAAGCAAGTTCTTGGGCATAATTGACTACAGAAGGGACAGTGACGCACCTTACACTCGTAGGGTAGCCGCCGACAAAGTGGGTAAGTCCTAACGAGGGACGCCTCCTCAATTGCCCGGAATTCGGTGCGCCCGCTACCTTCTCATTAGCTGGACGGTCATCGCCGGGCGTCCGGCTAGGTGGTCGGATCGCCGCCAGCCCGACCCGCTTGCCTCCTCCTGCGAAGCAGGCCGAAGACCGAGGGTGCTCCGGCGAAGCACCAGAGGGCGATCACCGGGTCGCAAATGGCGCATCCCAGCGACGACTCGGGGACGAAGGGAACTATGGGGTTCCCGTAGAGGTGATGCAGTACGTCCCAGCCGGTGTGCAAGAGCCATCCAACGCCGATGTAGAAATATGACCGCAATCCCATGTAAGCGCAGTACGTAACCACCGCCAGGAACACGAACTCCCAGATACCGAAGCCACCGTTGAGGTAGGCGGCCCCCGCCCCCGCGACAAAGATGGCGTTGAAGTGTTGCCTGTTCGGCTCCTGGAACAGAGAGCAGAGCGAGATAAAGACGAGCGCGACGATGATCGGTCCGAGTACGTCCATGATCTGCATCAGCCCGCCGCCTCCGACTCGCCACCTTGCGGCGGACAACCTCACGCCGTCGCGCAGATCCTAGGCCAGCGAAACAACCCTGGGAAGTGGCGCGTTTGCCACATAACGACGAATTCTCGCCAACGGACTCGGACCGTAGTGGGCAGAGGGCGCAAAGGGAGCAGCGGCGAGGATTGGGCGAGAAATCGGTTGGCCGGAAACGCGCGAACATGTAGAGTATTGCCATGCACACCGTGGCCGTTCTTGCTCTGGATGGGGTGTTGGCCTTCGACCTCGCGACCCCGGTCGAGATCTTCGGGCGCGCGCGGTTGCCGGACGGGCGAGCGGCGTACCGGGTGCGGGTCTGCGCTCCCACGGATGAGGTAGACGCGGGGGTTCTCTCCCTGAGGGCTCGCTGGGGGATGGACGCGCTGGACCGGGCCGACACGATCGTCTTGCCTGGCCTGGCCGACCCCACGACGCCGATCCCTGACGAGGTGTTAGAGGCGCTTCGGTCGGCCGCCGCCGGCGGCACCAGGATAGCGTCGATCTGCGTCGGCGCCTTCACCCTGGCGGCAACCGGGCTCCTCGACGGGCTGCGCGCGACCACGCACTGGGCCGCGGCGAGAGAGCTCTCCCGACGGTACCCGGAGGTCGACGTGGACGCGGACGTCCTCTTCGTCGACAACGGCCAGATCCTCACCTCGGCCGGCGCCGCGGCGGGGCTGGACCTCTGCCTGCACATGATCCGGCGGGATCACGGCTCCGCGGTCGCGGCCGACACCGCCAGGGTGGCCGTGATGCCCCTGGAACGCGATGGCGGGCAGGCCCAGTACATCGTGCACGAGCGGCCCGGCGAGGATGGGGCGAGCCTCGAGCCGCTGCTGCGGTGGATGGAAGAGAACGTCCACCGGGAGCTCGCCCTCGACGACATCGCGGCCCAGGGCGATGATGAGCACCCGGACGCTCAACCGGCGCTTTCGCGAGCAGACCGGCACGAGCCCGCTGCAATGGCTCAACCGGTGCCGGATCCGCCAGGCGCAACAACTGCTCGAAACCACGGGGCACGGCGTCGAGCGCATCGCCCTCCAGGTCGGGTTCGGCTCCCCGACGACCTTCCGGGATCGCTTCAAGAGGCTCGTCGGCACCAGCCCGCAGGCCTACCGGCGGACGTTCGGAGGGACACCGGCACGCTGAGCGCGCGGTCTGCTCTGTGGGCCTTTAGGATCCAAAGGCCCATAACGCCGGGGTGTTTGGACCATGGTCCGGGGCGGTAAGGACCGCCTACGTCAGGCGTGACACCGCCGAAGGGAACGGGCTGGCGCCACGGTGTAGACTGGAACCACCAGGAGCAAGGGCGTCCTCGTGATGGGCTCTCTAAGGAGAGCGGAGGCGTCAGCCGGAGCGTGCTGACAAGCTAGCGACGACCAAAGGGAGGAGCGACAACGTGGACATCGGCATCTGGGGTATGGGCCGGATGGGGTTCAACATGGTGCGCCGGCTCGAGGACAAGGGCGACCATCGAGTGATCGCCGGCAACCGCTCGTCGGGGAAGGTGGACGACGCGGTGGCGGCAGGCGCCGAGGGCGCCTACAGCGTCGAAGAGTTCGTCGACAAGCAGCAATCACCGCGGGTACTGTGGTCCATGCTCCCCGCGGGAGAGACGACGATCGACATGGTCCGGCAGTTCATGCAGTATGCCGACGAGGGCGACATCATCGTCGACGGGGCGAACTCGTACTTCAGGGACTCGATAGCCCTGGCCAGGGAGGTAAGGGACGCGGGGTTCCGGTGGCTGGACGCCGGCGTCTCGGGCGGCGTCTGGGGCTACGACGTGGGGTACTGCACCATGATCGGGGGCGACGCCGACGCGTTCGAGCACGTCGAGCCGGCGTTCGAGACCCTCGCCCGCCAAGGACGGATACGCGTACCTCGGCGACGCGGGCGCCGGGCACTTCGCCAAGATGGTCCACAACGGCATCGAGTACGGGATGCTGCAGGCCTACGCCGAGGGGTTCGAGATCCTGGAGAAGAGCCGCTACGACTACGACCTGCGCGCCATCTCGAGCCTCTGGAACCAGGGCAGCGTCGTCCGCAGCTGGCTGCTAGAGCTCGCGGAGCGGGCCTTCGAGCAGGACGCGAAACTGGACAGCGTCCGCGGCTACGTCGACGACTCGGGCGAGGGCCGCTGGACGGTGCTCGAGGCGATAGAAGAGGACGTGCCGGTGAACGCCATCGCGGGCTCGCTCTTCGCCCGCTTCGCCTCGCGCCAGGAGGACTCCTTCGCCATGAAGGTCATCGCGGCCCTGCGCGGCCAGTTCGGCGGCCACGCCATCCAGG
Organism: uncultured Rubrobacteraceae bacterium; assembly: GCA_963769655.1. GTDB lineage: Bacteria > Actinomycetota > Rubrobacteria > Rubrobacterales > Rubrobacteraceae > CAVYMT01. The sequence continues at coordinate 568,119 of CAVYMT010000013.1, forward strand.
AGGCCAGCACCGAGTACTCCGATCAGGAGCCAAGATAAAGGTCTTATAGGAGGGAGCCTGTAGTGGCCGACACGCAAGTCCTGCCGAGCGCCCTACGTGACGAGCAGCGGCTCCCGCGCGTCCCAGACCCCGGCGTGGTGGTCATCTTCGGGGCCTCGGGGGACTTGACCTCACGGAAGCTGGTGCCGGCGCTCTACGAGCTCGCCGCCCAGCGGAGGCTTCCGATGGAGTTCGCCGTCGTCGGCCTCTCCAGGACGGAGATGAGCCACGAAGAGTTCCGCCAGAAGCTGCGCGAGACGCTGGACGAACACGTCTCCGGCGGGGTCAGCGACGACGTCTGGGAGTCGTTCGCGAGTGGCATCTTCTACCTGCCGGGCGACTCGAAGAAGCCGGAGACTTACGAGCAACTGAAGGGCTTTCTGAAGAAGCTGGACGAGGAGCGTGGGACGGAGGGCAACCGGGCCTTCTATCTCTCCACCTCCCCGTCGCTCGTCCCGTCCATCGTGGAGCGTCTGGGCGAGGCGGGGATGAACGCCGGGGAGGACGGGGGGTGGTCCCGGCTCGTGGTCGAGAAGCCTTTCGGGCGGGATCTGGAGAGCGCCGAGGCGCTCAACGAGGAGATCCAACGCTACTTCGACGAGGGTCAGATCTACCGCATCGACCACTACCTGGGCAAGGAGACGGTCCAGAACATCCTTGCCTTACGCTTCGCCAACGGCATCTTCGAGCCGATCTGGAACCAGCACTACGTGGACCACGTCCAGATCACCGTCGCCGAGGATATCGGCGTCGGCACCCGCGGCGCCTTCTACGAGGAGGCCGGCGCTCTACGCGACATCGTCCAGAACCACGTCATGCAGGTCCTGTGCCTGACCGCGATGGAGCCGCCCGTGGCCTTCGACTCCGAGTCGATGCGCGAGGAGAAGGTCAAGGTCCTCAAGGCCGTCAGGCCCATCCCGGACGACGAGGTCGACCTGAACGCCGTGCGCGGCCAGTACACGCGTGGCTGGGTCTGGGGCGAGGAGGTCAAGGGCTACCGCGAAGAGGAGGACGTCGACCCCGAGCTCCGTCACCGAGACGTTCGTCGGGCTCAGGCTCTTCGTGGACAACTGGCGGTGGGCCGGGGTCCCGTTCTTTCATGCGGTCGGGCAAGAGGATGCCCAAGAAGGCGACGGAGGTGGCGATCCAGTTCCGACTCCTCGCCCCACACGCCGTTCGCCCGCGACGACACCGAGGGCCTCGAACCGAACGTCCTCGTCGTCCGCGTCCAGCCGGAGGAGGGCCTGTCGCTGAAGATAGGGGCCAAGGTCCCGGGCTCGGGGTTCGAGGTGAGCTCCGTGAACATGGACCTCCTCTACGGCACGGCCTTTCTGGAAGAGGCCCCCGACGCCTACCAGCGCCTCCTGCTGGACCTGATGCTTGGCGACCCGACCCTCTTTATCCGGGCCGACGAGGCCGAGGGCGCGTGGCGCATCCTCGACCCCGTGATGCGCCGCTGGGCGCAGAAGCAGGAGATCTCCTTCTACCCGGCCGGGACCTGGGGCCCCGAAGACGCCGACGCCCTGATCGAGCGCGACGGGCGCGAGTGGAGAAGGCCGTGAGGCCGCTTCGGCTCGGTCGGGAAGGGTAGCGCGGCGACTGGCCCAGGGGCGGAGCGACCCGTGATCGGCGAGACCAGGGAGTCCGGGGGCGGCGGGCCGATGAGCGTGGCGGAGGTCGAGCGCGAGCTCGGCAAGCTCCGCGCCAACGAGGACGGGACGCTCGCGCTCCGATCCAGCGTTCTGAGCCTGATCGTGGTGACGGACGAAGCCTCGGCCCCGGACGTGACGCGCTCGGTCTCGAACCTGGCCGGCCGCCACCCGACGCGGGCCATCGTCCTGATCTCCGACCCCGACGGCGAGCCGAACGTGGACGTGCAGCTCTCGGCCTTCTGCAACGTCAGGGGCGGGGGTGCCCAGGTCTGCGCCGAGCAGGTGACCATCCACGTCGAGGGGCCGTCCGCCAACCACCTCGAGAGCCTCGCCGGGCCGCTCCTGATCCCGGACCTCCCCGTGTTTCTCTGGTACCCGGGCGCCTTCTCGCCGTCCTCGCCCGAGTTCGCGGCGATGGCCGACCTCGCCGACCGCGTGATCGTGGACTCCGCCGTCCGCGAGGACCGGGAGGGTTCCCTGCGCGAGATGGCGCCCTTGATCGACGAAGAGAAGATGCCGGCCGTGGGCGACCTGCAGTGGGTGGGCCTCTCGCCCTGGCGCTCCCTGATAGCCGACGCCTTCGGCTCCCCGGAGCATGCCGGCGAGCTGGAGAGGATTGAGGACGTCGAGATCCTGTACGCCCCCGGCGGCGAGTGTCGCGTCCTGCTGCTCCTGGGCTGGCTCGCCTCGACGCTGGGCTGGGAGCCCGAGGACGCGGCCCGCGACGGGGACCGTCGCCGCGTGCGGTTCTCCGGTTCCGGACGGGACCGTCTCCGTCGAGCTCTCCCCGGACTCGCCCGACGCGCGGCTGCGGCGCGTACGCTTGCGCTCCTCCGACTACAGCTTCCAGGTCTCGCGCCACAGGGAGCAAACCGACATCCGCACCACCGTGATGCGCGGCGGGGAGCTCGTGGCCGAGCGCACCGTCCACATCGGCTCCTTCGACCTCGGCGTCCTGGTCGGTGAGGAGCTCCGGTACCGCGGGCGCGACGAGGCCTACGAGGCCGCCCTCCGCGCCGCCGTGGAGGTCCTCGACCTGTGAAGCGTCGAGGTCTTCGACGGCCCGGACGAGCTCGCCGGCGCCGCCGCCCGCGACTTCGTGAGGAAGGCGGCAGAGGCGATAGCGAGCGTGGCCGGTTCGCCGTCGCCCTCGCCGGCGGCTCGACCCCGAAGGCGACCTACGAGGTCCTCGCCCGCGACCACGCCGAGGACGTGGACTGGCCTAACGTCCACGTCTTCTTCGGGGACGAGCGGACCGTGCCGCCGGACCACGAGGACTCCAACTACCGGATGGCCCGCGAGGCGCTCCTCGACCACGTCCCCGTAGGCTCCGTCCACCGGATGCGCGGCGAGCTGCCGCCGGAGGAGGCCGCCGCCTCCTACGAGGACGAGCTGCGGGAGTTCTTCGGGGAGAGAGCCTCCCGCGCTTCGACCTCGTCCTGCTCGGCATCGGGGAGGACGGGCACACCGCGAGCCTCTTCCCCGAGACCCCGGCGCTCGGACGTGACCGACCGCCTCGTGGTCGCCAACCCCGTGCCGAAGCTCGACACCACCCGCCTCACGCTCACCGTCCCCGCGATCGAACGCCGCGCGTGCGGTGGACTTCCTGGTCGCCGGAGAGGGCAAGGCCGAGGCCCTCGAGGGAGATCCTCGAGGGCGACGCCGACCCGCGCCGTACCCGGCCAAGCTGTCGTCACCGGAGACGGCGGCCCGACGTGGTTCGTGGACCGGCGCCGCGAGCCGGCGGTTTGTCCTAGAGCCACGGCAGGACGTCTCGGGAGACTCAGAAGAAGCGCTTGAGCAGCCCGATGGCGCCCTGCTTCCACGGGACGCGGTGCGAGACGCCGGCGCGCTTCTCGAACTGCTTGAGGTTGTCCAGGTACCAGCGGAAGTTCCGGAGCAGCGCCTCCTTGTTGGAGAACTTCGGCGCGTAACCCAGCTGCCGCTCGGCCTTCTCGATGGAGACGAAGGAGTCTTTGGAGGCCGTCTCGTAGACCCACTTGTAGAGGGGGGAGACGCCGAGGCGGTCGAGGATCCGCAGGCCCCAGATCGCGGGCGCCGCCGGGAAGCCGACGATCTTCTTGCCGTGCCCGGCGTCGTCGAGGACGGCCTGGTAGTCCTCCTTCATCGTCGTGAACTCCCTGGCCCCGATGTTGAAGGTGTCGTTGACCTGCTCCTCGGGCAGCGTGAGGCAGAGGGCGATGGCGTCGCAGAGGTCCTCGACGTCGAGGAGCTGGTAGCGGTTGTTGCCCGACCCGATCATCGGGAAGTCGTGCCCCGTGTGCGCCCAGTCGTAGAGGAGGGCGAAGACCCCGAGCCGCTCGGGCCCGACGAAGGACTTCGGGCGGATGATCGGGACCGACGAGCCCCTTGGCGCGGTACTCCAGGCAGACCATCTCGGCCTGGATCTTGGCCTGCCCGTAGGGGCCAACGCCCTCCAGCTTGTCCGTCTCGTAGAGCGGGTGGTGGTCCGGGATGCCGTAGACCGCCGTCGAGGAGACGTGCACGAGCCCGCTCGACGCCGTGGCGCAGCGCGGCGTCGAGCACGTTGCGCGTGCCCTTCGACGTCGGTGGTGTAGATGTCCTCGGGCGAGTAGAGCGGCAGCGCCGCCGCGGTGTGCACCACGAAGTCCACGCCCTCCATCGGCCCGGTCGACGACCGCCCTGTCGCGGATGTCGCCCGTGATCTCCTCGACCCGGCCGCGCTCGGGGTAGTCGAAGGGTTCGAGGTCCAGGGAGGCCACCTCGTAGCCGCGGGAGAGCAGGTGCCGGGCGAGGTTGATGCCCAGGAACCCGGCGCCGCCGGTGATGAGCACTCTTCTACGTCGGTCCATGCGCGAACTTCTCCTTCGGGTTTCTGAGCGGATCTAGGGCGGTGGCCATCCGGTATCTCCCTGACGCGCCGCCCGCGTAAACGGCGCGCATTTTAGCATGCCGGCGTCGACGCCTTGCACCAGGGCGCGGTATGCCTAGAATCTGTATCGAGAGCGCTTTCGGGAGGTCACAACGTTGCGGGCGATGGTCCTCGAGTCTGTGGGAGAGCCGCTGCGGGCCGCCGAGGTCCCCCGCCCCGGGCCGGGACCCGAGCAGGTCCTCGTCCGGGTGCGGGCCTGCGCCGTCTGCCGGACGGACCTGCACGTGGTGGACGGGGAGTTGCCGGAACCGAAGCTGCCCCTGATCCCCGGCCACCAGATCGTTGGCTCCGTGGAAGAGGTCGGGCGATGGGGCAGAGCGGTTCGCCGTCGGGGAGCGGGTCGGTGTGCCCTGGCTGGGGCACACGGATGGCACCTGCCGCTACTGTCGCTCGGGCCGGGAGAACCTCTGCGACGAGGCCAGGTTCACCGGGTACCAGATCGACGGGGGCTACGCCGAGTACGCCGTGGCCGACGAGCGGTTCTGTTTCCCGATCCCGCAAGGGCAACCCCGACCTGCAGGCCGCGCCGCTTCTGTGCGCGGGCCTGATCGGCTACCGCTCCTTGCGCTTCGCCGGGGACGCCGGGCGCCTCGGGCTCTACGGCTTCGGGGCGTCGGCGCACATCGTCGCCCAGGTCGCCGTCCACCAGGGACGAGAGGTCTTCGCCTTCACCCGACCCGGAAGCGCCGAGGCCCAGGAATTCGCGCGGCGGCTCGGGGGCCTCTTGGGCCGGGGGCTCGGGCGAGTCCCCGCCGGAGGAGCTGGACGCGGCGATCATCTTCGCGCCGGTGGGAGCCCTGGTACCGGCCGCGCTCCGGTCGGTGGCGAAGGGCGGGGTCGTGGTCTGCGCCGGCATACACATGAGCGACGTGCCCACCTTCCCGTACGAGATCCTGTGGGGCGAGCGCGTCCTGCGCTCGGTCGCCAACCTGACCCGCCAAGACGGGGAAGAGTTCCTGGCGCTCGCGCCGGAGGTGCCGATCCGCACGGAGGTTACGCCGTTCTCCCTGGAGAACGCCAACGAGGCCCTGGCCTCCCTGCGCGAAGGCGAGGTGCGGGGCGCGACCGTACTGGTTGTGGACTAGCCGGACCCGGCAGTCTTACCGTGGCGGGCGTATCATTCGGACCATGATCGTCGACAGCGCCATCTACGTGGACGGCGAAGGAACCGCGGTCCTGCTCGCTCGGTGAGACCTACGAGACCTGCCGCGAGAAGGCGCGGCTTCGCCTGGGTCGGGCTCTACGAGCCGACGCGGCAAGAGTTCGACTTCGTCGCCGGCGAGTTCGAGCTGCACGAGCTGGTGGTGAAGGACGCCCTCACGACCCACCAGCGGCCCAAGCTCGAACGCTACGGCGACTCGCTCTTCGTCGTGCTCAAGACGGCGCGCTACGTGGAGAAGACGGAGGACGGTGGAGTTCGGCGAGGTGCACGTCTTCGTGGGGCCGGACTTCGTGGTCACGATCCGCCACGGCGAGACGAGCGAGCTCGCCGAGGTGCGCCGGTGGGCCGAGAGCAGGCCCGGATCTGCTGCGCAACGGTCCCCATGCGATCCTCTACGCGTCATGGACCGCGTCGTCGACGATTACGCCCCCGTGGTCGAGGGGCTCGAGAGCGACATCGACGAGATCGAGGTCGAGGTCTTCGAGGGAAAGCCCGGCGTCTCCGCCGAGGTCTCGAGGCGCATCTACGCGCTGTTCCGGGAGGTCGTCCAGTTCCATCAGGCGACGCAACCGCTGGCGGGGTGCTCGGGCGCCTGGTATCGAGGCAGGAGGGCAGGAGATTGACCCCGAGGTGCAGCCGCTACATGCGGGAGGTCCAGGACAGGGTGCTGCGCGTGACGGAGATCGTCGAGGGTTTCAGGGAGTTGCTCGAGAACATGCTCAGCGTGAACCTCACCCTGATCGGGTAAACCTGACCCAGGTCGGCATAGACCCAGAACGACGAGGTCAAGAAGGTCTCCGCGTGGGCCGCGATCGTCGTCGCCCCAACGCTGATCGGGACAGTCTACGGTATGAACTTCGACTACATGCCGGAGCTGCACTGGACGTACGGCTACCTGGTCGCCCTCGTCCTGATGGCCCTGATCGCCGTCTGTCGCTTCTACGTGCTCTTCAAGAGGCGCCGCTGGCTCTGACTCAGCGGACCGCGGGACGCTCGCTTTCGCTGCAACCGCCCGGGGCCGCGCTCTGCGCGAGACGGCCTGATCCTCTGGGCACGCATCGCGCGTATGTTTACCGGGACACGATGCCAAGGGAGGCACGCTTTGCCGGCGACAACCAGGTACATGCCAGGGGGAGCGAAGCGGGCGTGGCCGCTCCTGCTGTGGATCTCGCTGATCTCGGCGCTCGCCCTGCTCCTCTACGGCTGCTCGGCCTCGGACGGCGGGGCCTCGGCGCAGGAGCCGGCAGGGCGGAGGGCACGGGCGGACCCTCCGGCGACGGCGGGAGCAACCCTCGCAGGAGAGCGGCGAGCTCGGGCCATCCGGCGCTCGGCGAGGGCCGACGCCCCGGTGGTCATGATCGAGTACGGGGACTACCAGTGAACGTTCTGCGGCAAGTTCGCCCGTGAGGTGGAACCAAGATTGCTAGAGAAGTACGTGAAGGACGGGACGCTCAGGATCGAGTGGCGAGATTTCCCTTACCTCGGGCCAGGAGTCCGTCGACGCCGCGCTGGCCGCCAGGGCGGCGCAGGAGCAGGGCAGGTTCTGGGAGTACCACGACCTGCTCTACGAGAACCAGGCCGGCGGCTTCTCCGAGGAGAAGCTGGTCGGCCTCGCCGAGCGAGGCCGGACTCGACGCCGACAGGTTCGAGGCGGACCTCGCGGCCCCGGAAGGTACGAACAGGCCGTCGCTCGGACTTTTCGGAGGGCCAGCAGCCGCGGCATCGCTGGCACGCCGACGTTCGTCATCAACGGCCGCGGTGCTCGTCGGGGGCGCAGCCGCTCGAGGTGTTCGAAGCGAGATAGAGCGGGCGGAGGGGGAGGCCGGAGGGTGAGCCGGGGTGGTCGAGGTCTCCCTTCTCGCGGCTTTCTTCGGCGGGGTGCTCTCGCTCCTGAGCCCGTGCAGCGCGCTGCTCTTGCCGGCGTTCTTCGCCTACGCCTTCGGTGGGCGCGGCGAGCTGGTAGGAAGACCGGGCCTCTTCTACCTCGGCCTGGCCGCGACGCTCGTGCCGCTCGGGATGGGCGTCTCGGCCGTCAGCGCGCTCTTCTACGGGCAGCGGGGGACCCTGATCATGGTCTCCGGACTGCTGCTCGTCGGCTTCGGCGTCCTCCAGATTCTGGGCCGCGGGCTTCACGCTCGGCCCGCTGGCCCGCCTGCGCGGCACGCGTGAGGGGCGACTCCGCGGGCGCCGTCTTCGCCCTTGGCGCGGTCTACGGCTTCGCGGGCTTCTGCTCGGGTCCGATCCTCGGCGCGGTCCTGACGGTGGCCGCCTCCTCCGGCGGAGTCTTGCGGGGCGCCGGGCTGCTCGCTATCTACGCCGCCGGCATGGTCGCTCCCGCTCCTCGTCCTGGCCCTTCTCTGGGACCGCTTCGACCTCGGAAAGACCGTCGACTGGCTGCGGGGGCGGAGATCTCCCTCGGCGCGCTGCGCGTGCACACGACGAACCTGGTCTCGGGCGCTGCTGTTCATCGCCCTCGGGAGTCCTGTTCATCGCCTACGACGGGACCTCGGCGCTCTCCGGCTTCTACGAGGCGAACGGTGCCACGGACCTCGCCTTCGCCGCCGACCGCTGGGCCGCGGGCCTCGCCGGGCGTGTTCCCGGGGCGCTGGCGATCGCCCTCCGCTGGTGCTGGCGGCCTCCTGTTGCTCTGGAGGATGTACCGCGGCGCCAGCGACAAACGCACCAACGGCGGGCGCAAGAAGGAGACCATCGGTTGAGGCGCGACGTGGGCCGGACCGAGCTGCTGTTGCCGGACCGCTTCGAGGAACCTGCGGACGGCCTACGGCTACTTCAGCGGACCGTCTTCGAGCAGGTCGCCTCCGGGCAGCGGCCGGCGACCGTCTCGATCACGCCGTCCACCCGCCACGTCGGGGTGACGCGGCGCGACACCCACCGTCCCGGTTTCGCCGACGCCGTGCGGGCTTCGAACGACGAGGGCTACCCCGTCCTCGTGCGTTCGGCTCGGGCGGCGGGGCGACCGCCGCCCACTACGGGCACCTTCGGCTTCTCCGTCGATCCGACCGGCCGACGCGACCGGAGGCCGGCCGCGACATCCACGACCGCTACGACGAGGCCGCGGCCCTGGTGCTCGGGGCGTTCTCGCGCCTGGGCGTGGCGGCCGAGGTGGGGGAGGTACGCGACGAGTTCTGCCCCGGAGACCACAGCATCCGGGTCGGCGGCCGCGAGAGCGGTATGAAGGTCGTCGGCATCGCGCAACGCCTCACGCGGCGGGCGACCAGCGTCGGCGGCATCGTCCTCGTCGAGGGAGAGGAAGATCTCGCCCGGGTGCTCGAGCGCGTCTACGGCGCGATGCGACCTGCCCTTCAGACCCGGCAGCGTCGGCAGCCTGCGCCGCGCCGGTCACGACGCGAGCGTCGCGGCCGTCGATCGAGGCCTTCGCCGCCGAGGCCGAGCACCGCTACAGCGCCGTCCGTGTCCCCGTGGGCTCCCTCCGGCCGCCGCTGTCGCCCGCGTCGGGCCTAGCGGCCCTCGCTCTCAGCTCTTCGCTTGGGCCGATCCCCACCTGGCGGCAACGAACGGCTCGGCCGGGAGATTCGACGACCGCGGCGAGTCCGCGACCCGCGCGCCCGGCGGTCGGCTGAAAGCCGCCTGCAAGGCGGCGTGCTGAGAGGAGCGAAGCGCCGGGCTGACTAGCGGAGGCGCTGGCCGCAGCGTGCTGAGTCTGGTGGGTCTCTCTTGCGCCAAACGGTTTAGAATGAGCACATGGGCGCATACATGGGGAGCCGGGGACGATGAAGCTCGACAGGTGGGTTGGCGCCGGACGGAGGCAGGCGGCGAGCGGGAGCGGGCTCGGGGCCGTCTTGGGACGCCGACCCCGATCTTCGTCTCGCCGCGGGTCGCGGTCATCCTCGCCGGCTGGGGGTCGCGGTGCTCGCCTAGTTTTGTACGCCGCGCCGACCATCCTCGTCGTCGCGCTCGGGGGGATGGCGCTGGCCATCGTCCTGTCGTTCCCGGTGCGGGCGCTCTCGCACGTCATGCCGCGGGGGCTGGCGATCCTGGTGACCTTCCTCGGGCTGCTCGGGCTCTTCGCGCTGGCGCTCGGGCTACCTCGTGCCGCTGCTCGTCCAGCAGCTGAGGACCTTGATCGCAGATGCCGGACATCGCCAACAGCGCCAACGCGTTCTTTGTGGACCTCGATCGACCCTCGACGAGCGCCGAGTTGCTGCCGGGCTCGGACCCCGAGGAGTTCGCAACAACCTGGTCAGGGAGCTCTTCGACCGCGCCCAGAGACCTCACGGAGAACGTGCTGCGGGGCCTGGTCGGCTTTATCCCGCGGGCCTTCAACTTCGGGATGGCCATCTTCGGGGTGCTCTTCGTCGCGGCTACCTGCTGGTCGACGTGCGCAAGGTCAAGGCGGCGTACCTCAGGACCGCGCCCAGGGCCTACCGGCGCGACGCCCGCGACCTGTGGAACGCCTTCGGCGTAGTCGCTTCGTCGCTACCTCGGCGGGCTGCTGGTCGTGGTGCGTGATCCAGGGCGCTACTCGCGGGCGTCGGCGCTCTGGGTGCTCGACGTGCCCTACGCCATCCTGCTCGGCGTCTGGGTCTCGGCCACCGCGATCATCCCCTACCTCGGCGCCTTTCTCGGGGGCGATACCGGCCGTCATCGTGGCCGCTGTCTTCGAGGACGCGTCCCTCGATAGACTCGACGACGACGCGCGTGATCCTGGTGGTCGTGGTCTACGTCCTGATCCAGCAGTTCGAGGGCAACTTCCTTACCCCCCGCATCCAGGGCCACGCCCTCCACGTCCACCCCATCCTGGTGCTCCTCGCCGTTATCGGCGGCGGCCAGCTGGCCGGCCTCGCCGGCGTGGTCTTCGCCGTCCCGCCGCTCGCCGTCCTCCGCGTCTTCTTCGACTTTCTCCGGGCCCGCCTGGAACGCGCCCGGAGAGAGCCGCCAGCGGTCGACCACCGGCAGCGCTACCAGCCTCCCGATAAGGGCTGACGGCGGCGGCTCGCCGGCGAACCGCTACCTTGCGGCCTCCTCTCCCTGCTTGACGAGGCTCGCTGCAGCTGCCTCTGGAGGGTCGTGACGGCCTCTTCGGGGGACATCTCGCCGGAGAGGGAGGCGTTGAACTTCTCCGCCATCTCCAGGGAGATGTCCGAGTAGACGGGCGAGACGGGCCGCGGGCGGGAGTTCTGGATGATGACGTCCTTGCCGAGCCTGGCGACGGGGACGTTGTCCAGGATCTCCTGGTCCTCGTAGAGGCTCGCGCCGGACGGGCAGCCTCGACCCTTCGAGCGCGTTCTTCTTGAGCTGCTCCGGCTCCGTCATCCACCGGATGAACTCCCAGGCCTGGTCCTGCTTCTCCGAGGCGGCGTTGATGAAGAAGTTCCAGCCGCCGAGGGCGCTGGAGCTCTGGTTCCCGCCGCTCACGGGGAGCGAGGCGACGCCTACCTGGTCCGGCTTGATCTCGGGACTCCTCCGGGTTGGAGAGGAGGGCGTAGACGTAGGGCCAGTTGCGCAAGAAGACGGAGTCACCGCGCACGAAGGCGCCGTGCGACTCGTCTTCCTGGTACTGGAGCACGGCTGCGGGGATGACGCCGTCCTCGATCATGCCGCGCTCGGTCGTCGAGGCCCGCCACGGACTCCGGGCTCTCCATCACGACCCTGGCCAGGGTCGTCGGGGTCGAGCACGTCGCCGCCGTGGGTCCAGATGTACTCGCAGCCGTTGCACACGCCGCCCTCGTACTCGGCGCCCTGGAAGACGAAGCCGAACGGCAGGCCCTCGTCCTGCTGCGTCTTTTCGGCCTGCTCGTTGAGCTCCTCCCAGGTCTCCGGCGGCCCGGAGAAGCCGGCCTTCTCCAGAAGGTCCTTGCGGTAGTAGAGGAGGCCCGCGTCCGTGTACCAGGGGACGCCGAAGATGCTCGTCCGTCGAAGGTCATGGCCTCCATCGGGCCCGGCAGGAACTGGTCGCTGTCGGTGAAGCGGTCCGAGAGGTCGACGATGTAGCCGTTGCCGGCGAACTGGGCCGGCCAGATCACGTCCCCGACGATCACGTCTATGTCGCCGGCCCCGGCCTGGAACTCGGTCCTGAGCTGGTCGAAGTACTGCCCCGTGTCCGAGGGCATCTCCCTGTAATCTGACCTTGAAGCCGTCGCTCTGCTGGTTGAAGGCATCGATCATCTTCGGCAGGACGCCCGGTGTCGTCGGGTCCCCAGGAGAAGACGATGTCGTCCCCCTCGGCGCCGCCACCGCCGCCGCAACCCGCCAGCGCCCCGCTGCCGAGCAACGCCGCCCCCGCGAGCCCGCTCCCGCCCAGCCTGAGGAAGTCCCTGCGGCTGAGGTTCGAGCCGCCGCGACCGCGGGTCGCCGTCCGTCGCATGCATGTCCCCTTTCGTGCATTTCCTCCTGCCGGTCCCCAACCGGCGGCCCAATTATGACAGAAACGACACGAGGCGGGCGTAGCAGGCCTCGAGCAGCGGCAGCTCCGCGTGCTCGTTTTTCTGGTGCGCCTGGGAGGGAAGCCCCGGCCCGAAGTTGGCCGCGGCCACCCCGCGTCCCGAGAAGCGGGCGACGTCGGTCCAGGCCTGCTTGGGCCTGACCTCGATGTCCTCCCCGCCCAGTTTTCGCAGCAGCGGGTTGTCGAGGGCCACGGGCCCGCTCGGGGCGAAGTCCACCATCTCGTAGGACGCGTCGCCTCCGCAGGAGCTCGTCGAAGACGCGTCGCACGTCTTCGAGGTCCTTGCCCGGGGCGAACCGGTAGTTCACGTTGATCCAGAACTCGTCGGGGACGATGTTCTTGGCCCGCCCGCCACGCGCGAGCGTCGGTACCAGGACCTCGCGGAACGTGAGGCCCTCCACAACCACCTCTTCGGCCGGCCTCTCGTGCAACTCTGCGAGGAACCGGTGGGCGGCCGTGAGGGCGTTCTCGCCCTGCCAGGGCCTGGCGGAGTGCGACGCCTTGCCCCTGAAGGTGACCTCGACCTGGGCCGTGCCGACGCACCCGACCTCCAGCGCCCCGGCCGTCGGCTCCAGGACGATGGCGAGGTCGGCCTCGAGGAGGTGCGGGCTGCCGGCGAAGACGGCCTCGAGCCCGTTCTCCGCGTAGGGGCCCTCCTCGCGCTCGTAGAAAACGAATGTCGGCTCCGCCCACGAATCTTCCCACGGGAAGTCCTCGAGCAAGCGCCAGCATGACGGCGTCACCGGCCTTCATGTCCGAGGCGCCGCGGCCGTAGACCGTGTCCCCCTCGACCCGCACCGGCAGGCCCCCCTCGGGCTCGGGTACGGTGTCCAGGTGTCCGGCGAAGACCAGCCCGTCGCGGGAGGCGTCCCTCGCGGCACGCCGGACGATGAGGTTGTTGGAGACGCGTTCGATCTCCCACCCGGCAACCCCGGCTATCCGCGCCTCAAGGGCGTCGCAGAGGTCCTTCTCCTCGCCGGTGACGCTCGGCCGCTCCAGGAAGAAGAGGAGCGCTTCTAGCAGGCGCTCCCTCGCGTCCGGTCCTTGGGCTCGCTCAAACGCTCACCCCGAACTCCCGCAGCGCCTCGTTCAGGGAGGTCTTCTGGTCCGTCGAGGGGCGCCGCTCGCCGATGATGAGGGCCGTCTGCAGCTGGTAGGAGCCGGCGGGGAACTCCCTGGTGCGGGTCCCGGCGACGACGACCGAGCGGGCCGGGACGCGGCCGCGGTGGATCACCTCTTCGGCGACCGGTCACGTCGATGATCTGGGTCGATCCCGTAAGGACCACGTTCGCCCCCAGCACCGCCTCCCGCTCGACCCGCACGCCCTCGACGACGATGGCCCTCGAGCCGACGAAGGCGCCGTCCTCGATCACGACCGGCATCGCACCCGGCGGCTCGAGCACCCCGCCGATGCCGACGCCCCCCGCCAGGTGGACGTCGCGCCCGATCTGGGCCCCGGAGCCGACCGTGGCCCACGTGTCGACCATCGTGCCGCTCCCCACGTAGGCCCCGATGTTCACGTACCCCGGCATCACGACGACGCCCGGCTCGACGTAGGCCCCGTAGCGCACCGTCCCGGGCGGCACGACGCGCACCCCGGCCTCGGCCAGGTTCTTCTTGGTCGGGATCTTGTCGTGGTACTCGAACGGTCCGACCTCGACGGTCTGCATCTCGGCGACCGTGAAGTACAGGTTGATCGCCTTCATCACCCAGGCGTTGGAGCGCCACTCGCCGTTCTCCTGCTGCGCCACCCGAAGCTCGCCGCGGTCCAGCGCGGCTACGGTGTCGAAGACGGCCTCGCGGTACTCCTCGTCCTGTAGCAGGCCCCGATCCTCGAAGGCGGCCTCTATCTTCTCTCTCATAGCCCGGCAGTTTAGCAAGGGGCCGGCGGGAGATGTGCCGCGTGCCTGTCCGACGAAACATCGCGTGACGGTGGCGGTCCTTCTCGTGTTCCGTCGGGCACGGAGAAATACGCAATATGGATGACGCGCCGCCCGGCGGCTTCGTCTACCTTCAGAGCGAGGAGTGGGGAGCGAACGACGAGAGGAGCGCGGTGATGCGAGCGGAAGCGGCGGGCGTCTTCGTCGGCCCGGACGGGGGACGAGTGCTCACCAACCCGATCGGCGGACGCATGGCGCTCAAGGTCCGCGACGAGGACACCGGAGGGGCGTACTCGGTCCATGACAACGTCATTCCTCCAGGATCCCCGGGTCCTCGGCCGCACCTCCACCTTCGCCATGAAGAGGCGTTCTTCGTGCTGGAGGGCCTGCTCACCGTGCGCGTCGGACCCCGCACGATAGAGGCCTCCCGGGCTCGTTCGTGGTGGTGCCCAGGGGCGTCGTCCATCAACCCTCGAACCCGGGAGCGGAGCCGGTCAGGGTGCTGCTCGTCTTCTCCCCGAGAGGGATGGACAGCTTCTTCATAGAGGCGGCCGAGGGTCGCATCCCGTTGCAGGGACCGCCGCCGACGGACCCGAGGTCCGGCAGCGGCTGGCCGCCTTCACCGAGAGGTACGGATACGAGTTCGCGGAGTTGCCGGCGGGGCCGTAGGGCCGGGCCCGGTACGCGCCGGGCGTCCAGGTTACGCGCTAGGAGATCAAACTCTCCCACTTCGCGATGGCCTTTCGGCAGTCCTCGACGGCGGGCACGAGCGCGATCCTTACGTGGCCTTCGCCGCCGGGCCCGAACGAGCGGCCGGGCGCCACGACGATGCCCTCATCCATGAGCCGCAGGGAGTAAGCCTCGTCGTCACCGGCGAACGCCCGCGGCACCGTCACCCACAGGTAGAAGCTGGCGTCCGTGGGCAGGTACTCGAGGCCCCGTGCGCTCGAAGAAGGCCTCGAACAGCGCCCGTTTCTCGCCGAAGATCCGTCGCCGCTCTTCGGCGTGGGCGTCGTCGCGCCAGGCGGCGGTCGCCGCGTCCTGGACAAAGGCCTGGGTCGCGACGCCGACGGACGGGCGGAGCTTCTTGAGGGCGGCCACGAGCTCGGGGTCGCCGGCCATCATCGCGGCGCGGTAGCCGGTCATGCCGCTGCGCTTGGAGAGCGAGACGAAGGCCAGGGTGCGATCCCTGGCGACCTCCAGGATCGACGGCGGCGGGTCTCCCGGAGTAGACGTCGTTGTAGCACTCGTCGGAGAAGAGCAGCAGGTCGTGCTCGCGGCAGAAGCCTGCCATCTCCTCGAGGTACGAGCGCGACGCGGTGGCGCCGGTAGGGTTGTGGGGGTAGTTGATCCAGACCGCCCGGGTTCTTTCGGGGTCGATGTCGTCGGGGCGGAGCAGGTACCCGTCCCGCGAACGGAGCCTTACCGGCAGGGCCTCCCCGCCGGCGAAGACGGTGCCGCGTTCGTAGACCGGGTAGCCTGGCGTGCCGTAGGCGACGCCGCGCCTCTCGTGGGAGGGATGCAAGAAGGCCAGGGGGGCGTGGAAGATCGCCTCCTTGGAGCCCGTGGCGGGCAGGACCTCGGTCTCCGGGTCCAGGTCGACCCCGTGGCGCCGGAGCATCCAGCCGCAGAAGGCCTCGCGCAGCTCCCCCTTGCCGGCGGCGCTCGGGTACCGGCTCACGCGGGGCACGCCGTCCAGCAGGGCCTGACGAATCTTCGGGCTGGTCGGCTCGCGGGGGTCGCCGGTCCCGAAGTCGAAGAGCACTACGCCCCGCTCGGCGACCTCCTGGCGGCGCTCGTCTAGCCGCAGCAGCGGGTAGGCTCCCTGGGCCTCCAGCGCGGGGTTCAGCAGCAGGGGCGGGGGAGCGCTCACGGGTTGGCCAAGAGCTTCCTCGCGGGCTTCCCGACGATGGTTCATGGCGGTGTCGCGCCGAGGTTCGGCACGGGGTATAGTCCCCCTACGCTCCGTTCACAGGAAGCGCAATATAGCATCTCGTAGGGACCGTTCGGGCGCGGGGCGCGAAAAGGAGGACCTTTGGACGAGTTTCACTACGGGGCGGGCGCCCTCCACTGCGAGGACGTCCCGCTCTCCGAGATCGCCGACGCCGTCGGCACCCCTACCTACGTCTACAGTCACAGCGCCCTCGAGGGCGCGTTCAGGGATCTCGACGAGGCCTTCTCCGGCCTGGATCATCTGGTCTGCTACGCGGTCAAAGCGAACGGAAACCTGGCCGTGCTGCGCACACTGGCCTCTTTAGGCGCCGGGGCTGACATCGTCAGCGGCGGCGAACTGTACCGGTCCATGCGCGCCGGCTTCGATCCCAAGAAGGTGGTCTTCGCCGGGGTCGGCAAGACCGAGCGGGAGCTCATGGCGGGCCTCGGGGAACGGATACTGCTCTTCAACGTCGAATCCGTCTCGGAGCTCGAGTGCCTGGACAAGCTCGCCGCCCGCCACGGCAAGCGGGCCCGCGTCTCGCTGCGGATCAACCCCGATGTCGACGCCGGGACCCACGACCACATCTCCACGGGCCGGGCCTTGGACAAGTTCGGCATCCCGGTAGAGGAGGCGCTCGCGCTCGCCGAGAGGATCTCCGAGTACAGGAGCGTCGACCTCATGGGGGTCCACCAGCACATAGGGTCCCAGATCACCAAGCTCGCCCCGTTCACCGAGTCTGTCGAGAAGAGCGCGGCCCTCGTCGAGGAGCTCAAGGTCCGCGGCTTCGACATCGGGTACTTCAACATCGGCGGCGGGCTTGGCATCCGCTACAGCGATGAGGAGATACCCACCCCGAAGGATCTCGTGGACGCCGTCCGCCCGACGCTCGAGGCCACGGGCGCGAAGATCCTGTGCGAGATGGGCCGCTTTGTGGCCGGCAACGCCGGTGTCCTCCTCACCCGCGTCGTCTACCGCAAGAGGAGCGGCGAGAGGAACTTTATCGTCGCCGATGCCGGGATGAACGACCTTTTGCGTCCCAGCCTCTACGACGCCCACCACGACGTGCGCTCCGTTGCCGGGGACGGCGCGGTCGCGCCCGCCGACCTCGTGGGCCCGGTCTGCGAGTCGGGGGACTTTCTCGCCCGCGACCGCGAGCTGCCCGACGCCCGGGAGGGCGACCTGCTCGCGGTGATGGGCGCCGGCGCCTACGGCTTCTCGATGGCCTCGAACTACAACTCCCGGCCGCGCCCGGCCGAGGTGATGGTGCGGGGCGACCGCTGGGCCATCGTCCGGGAGCGCGAGTCCCACGCGGACCTCGTCAAAGGAGAGCTCGTACCAGCGTTCTTGTAGGGGGTACGCTCGCCTCTCCGGCGCACGCCGGTACGCCGCGTCGGACGGGGCCAACAGCGACCGGATCGACCCGGCCCGAAGTCCGAGACCCGTGTCGGGGCGTTGCCCGAAACGCGTCTCTCGCCGAGAGACGCGTTTCGTAGCGAGAGGTGCGCGTGGCGCGGATGAAGAGCCCGAAGGATGCCGAGGCCTTGGAGGCGTTCCTCAAGGAGCAGACAAGGACATTCCCTGTCCCCGGGCTGTCGGTCGCGGTCATCAAGGGCGATAGACTCGTCCGGACCTGGGGCTTCGGTCGTGCCGACCTCGCAACCGAATCCCCCGCTACCCCCGAGACATCCTACCTGTGGTTCTCGATGACCAAGATCGCGACCGCCACCGCGGTGTTGCGGCTCGTCGAGGCCGGCAAGCTGGGCCTCGATGCCCCCGTCGCCACCTTCCTGCCGGGTTTCTCGGTCTCCTACCCGGCGGAGCAGGTGACCGTGCGTCGTCTACTGAACCACAGCTCGGGGCTGGCGAACCCGCTGCCGATCAGGTGGGTAAGACCCGCCAGCGCTCCCCAGCCCGATACGCGGGCCTTCGTGGAACAGCTGCTCAGAAGGCATCGCAAGCTCAAGTTTCCTCCGGGCACGAGTGCCAGCTACTCCAACCTGGGATATCTGGTGCTCGGGGAGGTGATCTCCGAGGTCAGCGGAACGACCTACGAGGACTACGTGCGGGCTGAGATCCTTGCACCTTTGGGGATGCGGCACACCGACTTTGCCTACCAGAAGACGGGCGACCGGGGAGCCGCGACCGGTCATCAGCGCCTCTGGCGGCCGCTCACCCCGCTGTTCAGGGCCGCGCTGCCGCGAGGCGTTGTGGGTGCGCGAAGGGAAGATTACGTGACGTTCAACCCCTTCTACGTGAACGGCCCGGCCTACGGTGGCCTGGTAGGGGCCGTCGACGAGGCGTCGCGATTGGTGCGGCTTCACCTCAACGGTGGCCAGGTTGGAGGGACGAGGCTGCTGTCGTCGGGGTCCGTCGAAGCGATGCGACGCGTCGTCCCCAGGGGAGGCAAGCGTGACTTCGGACTGGGATGGTTCCGTTCGCACGAAGCGCGGCACCATCGCCCCGCCTACGTCGAGCACCTTGGCGGCGGGGCCGGGTTCTGGAACGTGATGAGGATCTACCCCGAGGAGTCCCTGGGCGTCGTGGTTATGGGTAACGCCACTAGCTACGATCACGAGTCTATCTGCGACGCCGTCGTCGGGGCGAGGTGGGAGTGATCACGACGACCCGATAAGCCTGGACCCGGCGGAGCACGGATACGCGCCCCATCGGAATTCAGCCAGTTGGTTCCAGGAAGTTCGTCAACGGGGTGCGCCGGCGCGCTTGGTGTGCCTACACTCCCCTCGCTACCGCGCGAGGACGATGAGGGTAACGCAACCGATGGACGAGTGGCACGACTTCTTCTTGGCCGGGGCGGGAGCCGCCGGCGTCCTCACCGGGCTGGTGTTCGTCGGCGTCTCCAACAACCTGGAGAAGATCTTGTCCGACCCGAGCGCTGGTCTGACAGGCCGCGCCGCGGAAGCCTTGATCCTGTTGTTGGCCGTGTTGACCGCCTCCACCCTGATGCTTGTGCCGGGGCAGGGGAGGTTGCTCGTCGGGATGGAGGTGCTGTTGGTGGGTGTCGCCTCGTGGGTATGGGTCGTGTCCATCCAGCTGGTGCGGCTTGGTAGCTGGCGGGCGATGGAACCCGATCTCCGTCGATTATTCGTGCTGCGCGTGGTGCTGGGCCAGGTCGCCCTGCTGCCATTCGTGGCCGCGGGCATCGTAGTGCTGGGATGGGGTGTGGTGGGACTTTATTTCCTGGTGGCCGGTATGGTGTCCTCGATGCTAGTGGCGTTGTTCGTCTCGTGGGTGCTGCTGATCGAGATAAACCGGTAGGCGAAAGTTCCTCCTTACCGGCTAGGCTCTTCGAAGCAACGTCGACCCACCTCTGGCCGACGTCCCCTTCGACCAGGGTGACCTCGTCTGGCCGGGTGAGGTGTCGGATCCCCACGCCGACCCTAACGGGCGGCTTTGTCGGGTGCGCAGGAGGCAGGCGTCCTAGGCCCCACCCCGCGAACGGCGGTTTGTGAGGAGCGGCGAGAGCCCGGGGCTCCGGCGCGCGAGGGCGGTGTCGACGGCGGCCGACTTGGCGGCGGGGCTGAACAGGATCACCAGCGAGATCAGGGCCACTAGCACGTTGATGGTGAGGAACTCGGGGGCTCCGAGGCCGCTGCCGAGCCCGATGCCACCCTGGGAGAGCATGATGAAGATGCTCATGCCTATGCTGCCGAGCGCGGCGAGGTTCGTGAGGAGGCCCAGGATCATGGCTATGCCCAGCGAGAGCTCGCCCACCCGCGCGAGCTGGGCGAACAGCTCGGCGTTGGGCACCACGACACCCTCCATGAACGACTGGAAGAACGGTGGAGCTTGGGAGATGAAGCCGCCGGCCTCCAGGCTCGTGGCGAATTGCTGGGGGAAGAGAGGGTTGAGCAGTTTCTCCAGGCCCCCGTTGAGCCAGACCGCTCCGATCAGGATCCTCACCCACGCCATGCCTGTCATCTAAACGCTCCTCCTACGGGACCACAGGACTCCGACCACAGTCTATTTATACGCGAGATTGCCCCGGAAGGACGAGACCGCCCCCGATGTGTGCGCGAGCGCCGCAGATCCTTCTGGAGACCCTCGCCTTCTGCGATCGCTGCATTTCGGACGCCGGACAGGGACAAAAAAGGGACAACCTCAACCGGAACGATAGATTCCCGCGTATATACCCTCGTTGCGTAAAACCGCGGAGGCCCACGCCAGGCTCAAGGAGGATGCGTTGGAAGAGAAGATCTCGCGCGGAAGGTTCGTCCGTCTGGCCGCCCTGGGCATGGGCGCCGCCAGCACCGCTGTGCTCGCGGCCTGCGGCGGTGGCGGTTCCGAGAGCGGCGGTGGCGGTGGCGGCGGTGGAAGCAGCGCAAGCTCAGCGGCTTCCGGCGGCGGCGGAGAGACGACCATGATGCAGGAAGAGACCACGATGATGGAACAGGCCGGCGGCGGTCAGGCCATCGCAAGCACCTCCGACGTCTCGGCCGGCTCCGCAGTGAAGTTCAAGGACTCCGGGAACCCGGCGGTGCTCGTGCACCTGGACAGCGGGGACTTCGTTGCCTACTCGGCCGTGTGCACGCACCAGGGATGCACGGTCGCCTACGATGACGGACTGCTCGCCTGCCCCTGCCACGGCTCGGTCTTCGACCCGGCGAACGGCGGTGAGGTCGTCACTCCCCCAGCCGAGCAGCCCCTCCCGGAGATAGCCGTCGAGGTCAGGGACGGGCAGGTGTACACCGCCTAGGCTCGCGCCTGACAGAGCTAGTCAGCCCGCTGCGGCCTCTGCGAGGCCTGCGCTAGTCAGCCCGGCGCTGCGCGCCTCTCAGCCCGCGTCGGGCCTGGCGGCCCTCGCTTTCAGCCGTCAGCTTCTCCCGTGCGGCTCCAGCCCGGCCGCGCCGAACCGCGCCCGAGTGTTTGCTGAAAGCCCGCGCAGCGGGCGTGCTGAAAGCGAGACCGCAGGTCGAAGCTGGCTGAGAGCGGAGCCCGAAGGGCGTAGCGGGCTGAAAGCCGGCGAGCGCAGCGAGCCCGCGGGCTGACTAGCTGTCTGGCCTCAAGTAGAATGCTCCCATGGTCGATGAGCGCATCGGGCTCGGCGGGGCGGCGGCCGTTCTGGGCGTCCCGGAGGAGGCGGTGCGGCGCCTCGTGGAAGAGGGACGACTGAACGGGGAGCGTGACGAGGACGGCGGCTACAGCTTCGCGCTCTCGCAGGTTTTGGAGCTGTCGCGCGAGCTGGGTGGCGCCTCGGACGAAGAGGTGTTCGAGGGGGAGGTGATCGGGGAGGAGGCCCCCGGCGGCTCACGGCTACCGGCCGTCCCGTTCGAGCGCTACGAGCGGCTCTTGCAGCAGGGCCAGGACTACAAGACTCGCCTCGAGGAGCGCACCCGCCAGATAGAGGAGATCCGCGCGGAGCGCGACGCCGCCCGCGTGGAGATGGACCGCCTGTGGTCCGAGATCGAACGCCTCAACCTGATCGAGTTCCAGCGCGAGCTTCAGGAGAAGACGATCTCCACGCTGGAGGGGGAGAAGGACCGCCTGGAGTCCGAGCGCGAGCGCCTGCTCCAGGAGCAGATGACGCTCACGGAGGAGAAATCGGCCCTCTCCGAGGACCGTGTGCGCCTCGAGGCCGAGCTGAATGCCCTGAAGGGCCGCGGGTTCTGGTCGCGCCTGTTCGGCGGTTAACCGGCGGCCTTGCATGCGCCGTGGAGTGCCCGTGGACCTGCTCCTGGCCTCCCTTCGCCGCGGCGGATCTTCTGCCTCCCGACCGAGCGGGGCCACGAACACTACAACCTTTCTGGAGGGTGAGTGAGCCAGATGGCGGTTGAGGTGATCGGCATAGACCACGTGTTCGTGTCGGTTGGGGACATGGTGCGGTCCGAGGCGTTCTACGATCGCGTCATGGCCGTCCTGGGGTTCCGCAAGGGCGAGGGCACCATCGGCGGTGATCCCCATCGCTTCTACTACAACCGCCAGCTCGCCTACTCGCTGAGGCCGGCCAGGGAAGGCGCCCCCGCCCACGACCCGTACACGCCAGGGCTGCACCACCTCTGCTTTCGCGTCGTGGACGAGGAAGCCGTGGACCGTGCGGCGCGCGAGCTACGGGAGGCGGGCGTCGAAGCTACAGAGCCCCGCTACTACCCAGAGCACGCCCCCGACTACTACGCGACGTTTTTCGATGACCCGGACGGCGTGAGGCTCGAGGTGATGAACTTCCGGGAGATCAGGCGCAAGGTGATGTACGACTGGGAGACCAGGGCCGGCCTGTAAGGCCCGCCCGATCCCGGCACAGCCGCCTCGCGGAGCAGGTCCTCTTCGCCGAACGCTGCCAGCATGAACGATTTCCTTACCCGTCCAGGCCGAGCCCGGACACAATGCGTCCGAGACGCCCGTTGGGGGTATGGTAATGGACTGGCAATCGCCCGGATTTAGAGGGTCTGAGAGCCGCAAGCAAGCCCCCTGACGAAGAACCCGACTAGCCCCGAGACCCTTGACGCCAACCGCGAGGTTCGCGTGCAACAGATCAAACCGCGCCAGATGGCCGCCACTTCTAGACAATCTCAGTACAATACGTTCAGAATGTATTGAAACATATGAAAACACGGTATACGCCATCTGTTGCGGTGTGGTCCGGGCATCGGAAATGGGGTCCTTGTGAAGATCTCGATCCTGACCGTTGGAAGCCGGGGAGACGTGCAGCCCTTCGTGGCGTTGGGCGTCGGCTTGAAGGAGGCCGGGCACGAGGTGACCGTCGCCACGAGCGGGGGATTCGGGACGTTCGTGGAGGAGCACGGGTTACGCTTCCACCGTTTGGACGTGGATGCGTTGGACGATCTTGCGCGAACGGCGGAAGGCAAGGCCGCGCTCTCCGGAAGGAGATTGCCTGGCACCCTGCGGAGGATCATGCGCATGTTCCGGCGCATGTTGGACGGGGAATGGGGGGCCTGTCGGGGTGCGGACGCTGTCGTGTACCATCCGAAGGCGATCGGCGGTTACCATATCGCCGAGGCCCTGGACGTTACCGGGTTCCTGGCGCATCCGGTGCCTATGTTCTCGCCGACCCGCGCCTTCCCCAACCCCGTTCTCCCGTTCGCGAACCTTGGCGGCTACCTGAACCGGGCGAGCTACGGAGCGTTCTTGCGCGGCATCTCTGCGCCGTACCAGCGCGTGGTCAACCGGTGGCGGCGGGAGACCCTCGGACTCCCGCCACGCCGCCTTTTCGAGGGCGAGCTAGAGAGTCGTGGGCGTCCGGTTCCGAGGCTCGTCTGTTGCAGCCCGAGTGTGGTACCTGCCCCCACCGACTGGGATGACTCGACGGCCGTGACAGGGTACTGGTTTCTGGGGCGTGGCGACGGGTGGCTGCCGCCGGAGGGTCTCTCGGCGTTCCTCGATGCCGGGCCGCAGCCCGTGTACGTGGGGTTCGGGAGCCTCGCTGCGTGGAGCTCGCCCGCGGTCTTTGACGCCGCGACGGCCGCCCTCAGGAATCTGGGGCTCAGGGGGGTGCTCGCCACGGGCGACGCTGCGGTCCCCTCCGACGTCCCGGACGGGGTGTGCGTGGTCGGGTCCGCGCCCCACGACTGGCTCTTCCCGCGCATGGCGGCGGTGGTGCACCACGGAGGCGCCGGCACGACCGCCGAGGGGCTGCGGGCCGGCAGGCCGACGGTCATCTGTCCCTCCTCGCTAAACGACCAGGCGTTCTGGGGCAGGCGCGTGTTCGGGCTTGGGGCGGGGCCCGCTCCGATTCCGCAGAGAAAGCTAACGACCGAGGGGCTGTCGCGGGCAATTCGGCTCGCGGTCACCGACGCCGGGATGCGCCGCAAGGCGGATGCGCTCGGGGAGAGGATCCGGGCCGAGAACGGTGTGGCGCAGGCAGTCCAGAGCATCGAGCACCAACTGTCCGGATCCGGTCCTGGCGTTCCGGTCGGGGCGTGACCCGTGGGGAGTTCTTCGCCGTAGCGATCACCGACTAGAAGGAGTTCGATGGACGAGCGGCGGGAGCACTACGTGGAGGATTTCGGTCTGCTGTTCGAGCGGGTCGGCGGGTCCAGGATGTTGGGGCGCGTGCTGGGCGTGCTCTTGATCTCCGATCCGCCGGAGCGTTCGGCGGAGGAGCTGGCGAACCTCCTGCACGCTAGCCGGGGCTCCATAAGCCAGGCGACGCGGACGCTGGAGGGGATGGGGATGGTCCGGCGCCTGACCAGGCGCGGCGAGCGGCGCGACTACTTCCGGGTGAAGCCCGACGCCTGGTACGAGACATCGCTGCGGCGGATGTCCGAGATCGACGTGTTCCAGGAGATGGCGGTGCAGGGCCTGGAGCTCCTGGACTCCGAGAACCCCGAAGCCAGACACGGCCTCGAAGAGATGCGCGACTTCTACGGGTTCTGGAAGACGGAGTTGCCCACCGTGCTGGAGCGGTGGAACGAGGAGAAAAAGCGCCGAAACACAGAGGCCGGTTAGGGAGGAGCAGCGATGGACGCGGCCATAGAGACGGAGAACCTTACCAAGACCTACGGACGCAGGGCCGCGGCATCCGGGACGTGGATCTCGCGGTCGAGGAGGGCGAGGTCTTCGGCTTCCTCGGCCCCAACGGCGCGGGCAAGACCACCACCATCCGCACGCTGCTCGGCTTCATGCGCCCGACGGGGGGACGGGCCGAGGTCTTCGGCCTCGACGTCCAGCAGGGAGAGCGTCGAGATCCGGGCGCGCGTCGGGAACCTGCCGGGGGAGTTCGCCCTGGAGGACAGGATGACCGGCGAGGGGCTGCTCAGGTACTTCGCCCGGCTGCGCGGGCGTCGGGGACCTCGGCTACGCCCACGAGCTGGCCGAGCGGCTCGGGGCCGATCTGCACCGCCCGATGCGCCGGCTCTCGCGGGGCAACAAGCAGAAGATCGGGCTCATACAGGCCATGTTCCACCGGCCGCCGCTGCTGATCCTGGACGAGCCGACCGGCGGCCTCGACCCGCTGGTGCAGGAGGAGTTCCTCGAGATCGTCGGCGAGGAGACGAGGGCCGAGGGGCGGACCGTGTTCTTCTCCTCGCACGTCCTCTCCGAGGTCGAGCGGGTCTGCGACCGCGTCGGGATCATCCGCGACGGCGAGCTGGTGGCCGTGGAGCCGACGCACGAGCTGGTCGACAAGGCCTTCCGCCACGTCATCCTGACCTTCGACGGCCCGGTGGACGAGAAGGCCTTCGCCGCCTTGCCCGGCGTCGAGGACCTGAAGGCCGACGGGCCGAGGCTCTCCTTCACGCTCTACGAGAGCCCGACGCGATGGTCAAGCTCGCCGCGCGCCACCGGCTCGTGAGCATGGAGTACGAGCGGCCGAGCCTGGAGGAAATCTTCCTGACCTACTACGGCCAGGATGGAGGAACGGGGAGGCGCGATGAAGCTCGGCAAGGGACGCCGTCGGTACCGGGCGACGGCACGCGGCCAGGCGCGCCGCGCCGCGGGCGACGCTCCTGGCGCTGGTCTCGCACACCGTCGAGGATCCAGGCTAGGGGCGTCTTGATCTGGGGCGCAGCGCTCGGTCTCTACAGCGCGGCGATCGTCGCCTCGTTCACCACGTTCGAGGAACGCGGAGCAGCTGAACGACATGCTCCAGGCGTACCCCAGAGGGCATGCTCGAGGCGTTCGGCATCACGGATCTGAGCGACCGTCGAGGGCTACCTGACCTCCCAGGTCTTCGTGCTGGCGCCGCTGGCGCTGGCCTTCTTCCCGATCCTGGCCTCCGCCGGCGCGATAGCGGGCGCGGAAGAGCGCGGCACCATAGACGTGCTGCTCGGGAACCCGATCCGGCGCTGGCACCTGGTGGTAGGCAGCTTCGTCTGCCACGGCGGTCTCGCTGCTCTTCATCGTCGCCGTCTTCGGGCGTCCTGACCTGGGGCACGGCGGTGCTCGTCGACGTGGACCTCGCCTCGCGGAAGACGGCCGAAGCCGTGGCCTGAACCTGTGGCCCATCTGCCTCTTCTTCGGGTCGTCGGCGCTGCTGTGCTCGGCGATCTTTCACCGCCGCGCGCTCGCCATCGCCATCCCCGGGGTCGTCCTCTTCGGGATGTACCTCGTCGACACGATCGGGCGCGTCTCCGAGGACCTGGAAGACCTGCGCCCCGCCTCGGTCTTCTACTACTACGGCTCGGCCATCGAGAACGGCATAGACTGGCAGGACTTCGGCGGCATAATGCTCGTCGCTCTCTTGTTCGTCCTGCTCGCGATCCTCGTCTTCCGCCGCCGGGATATATACACGTAGCTGTCAGCCCGCGCCGGCCTTCAAACGGCCGGCCAGCGCGTTGCCGGGCGTGCAGCGATTCGCCGGGCGCGGCAGGCTGATAGCTGCAAGTGAGGGCCTGCAAAGGCCCAACGCGTGCTGAGAGCGGAAGCCGTAGGCCGGAGCGGGCTGACAGCTGCCGTAGGCAGCGTGCTACCTGGCTCTGCTGTACAGTTTCTCCCTACGTGGACCGACGGGACACAGACCGGCTGCTGCTTCGGGTTCGAGGGTTGGCGGTGCTGCGGGGCGTCCTCGACGCTCCGGCGGCGCGGGGCTTGCTGGCGCTGCTGGAGTTGCTCGGGTCGGAGCGCCCGGATCCGGGGCCGGTCGCCGAGACGTTCGGGCGGTTGTGGGAGGATCTCGCGCTCGAGCGGGATCGGCTGCTCCCCGACGCGTGGCAGTCCCATCTCGTGGGCCGCCTACTGGATGACGAGAACGCCTTCAGCCTGGGCGCAGAGTTGGGCGGGCCTGCTCCGGCGGTAATGGACCAGGCCCGCCGCGACCTCCGCACCCTGCGGGAGCTCTTCGAGCTGGACGCGGATGTCCTGCTCGGGATGGTCGAGGGCTCCGTGCCGGGCCTGACCAGCATCTGGGTGCCCTGGACGGATCCCGTCACGCCCGAGGACGAAACCGACGAGGTCCTCGCGGCCCGGCGCGCGCTCGCCTCGAAGCTCGCCGCGCTCGAGGATTGGGGCTCCGCAGGCGGAGCTCCTCGCGGCCCATCACGCCCGGCACGGGGCCGGGCCTTTCGGGCGCTACCGCGCGTTCCGTTGGAGGGAGGGTGAGCTTCGCGCCGTCGCGCACCCCGACCCGGTGCGCCTACGTAGCCTGGTCGGCTACGCGAGGGAACGGGAGCCGCTGCTGAGGAACACGGCACATTTCCTAGCCGGCTTGCCGGCCCACCACGCCCTGCTCTACGGACTGCCGGGAACGGGAAAGTCCTCCACCGTCAAGGCCGTGCTGAACGAACACGCCCACGAAGGGCTGCGGCTGGTGGAGGTGGCCAAAGAAGACCTCGGTGAGCTACCGCGGGTCCTTGATGCCCTGCGCGGACGCGGGCCCCGCTTCGTGCTCTTCGTCGACGACCTCTCCTTCGAAGAACACGAGGTCGAGTACAAGGCGCTCAAAGCGCTCCTGGAGGGGAGCGTCGAAGAGCCGCCCGAGAACGTCAGGGTCTACGCGACCTCAAACCGCCGGAACCTGATCCGGGAGAGCTTCTCGGAGCGCGGGGACGGCGCGGGCGTCGCGAGCGGTACCTCCGACGACGTCCACCCCCGCGACACCCAGCAGGAGAAACAGTCCCTCGCGGCCCGCTTCGGGTTGCGCCTGACCTTCCCGCCCCCCGACCAGCGGCGCTACCTGCAGATCGTGTCCGGGCTCGTCGGTGAGAGGGGCCTGGACCTCCCGGACGAGGAGCTCGAGCGCAGGGCCCTCCTCTGGGATCGATGGCACGCCGGCCGCTCGGGACGCACCGCCCGACAGTTCGTGGACGAGCTGGAGGCGGAGATACTCGAGACCCGCCGGTAGACGGCCCCCCTAGAGCACCTGAGCCCGCTGCAGGATGTCCTCGAGCTCGCCGGCGAGCATCGCCGCCGCCCGCTCCGGGGAGGCGGCCCCCATGAGGGAGGCGTGGAAGTGCCGGGCCATGGCCCGGGACATGTCGTTGTAGAAGGGTGTTGCTGGCCTGGGGCGGGTGTTTCGGATCGCCTCCCTGCCCAGGGCGATGACCGGCACCTGCCGCAGCACCTCATCGTTCTCGTAGAGCGCCCCCAGCGTCGGCAGGTAGCCGCCGTCGAGGGCCCGCTCCATCTGCTGCTCGGGGGCGCTGAGGTACCGGATAAATTCCCAGGCGGCATCGGTCTTGTCGTCCGAGGCGGCGTTCACCATCAGGTTCCACCCGCCGAGGCCGCTGAACGCCGGGGTCCCGGCGCGCGCGGTCGGGAGCGGCGCGACCCCGATGCGTTCCTGCTCCACGTCGGATTGCGAGGGATCGGCGGCGCGCGCGTAGACGTTGGGCCAGTTGCGCATAAATACGGCATCCCCGGCGAGAAAGACCGTGAAGGACTCGTACTCCTTGTAGCTCGGCACGGCGTTTGGCGAGATCCCATCCTCCACCATCCCGCGCGCCGCCCGGAGGCCGCCCACGGCCTCTGGCTCGTCGACGACCACCCGTTCGAGGGCCGGGTCCAGCACGCCCCCTCCCGAATTCCAGATGAACTCCAGCCCGTTGACGACCCCGCCCTCGTACTCGGCCCCCTGGAAGACGTAGCCGTTGGGTATGCCCCGGTCCCGCGTGACCTTCAGGGCCTGCTCTTCTAGGTCTTCCCAGGTCTCGGGCGGCCCGGAGAAGCCGGTCGCCTCCAGCAGGTCTTCGCGGTAGTACAGCAGGCCGGCGTCCGTGAACCACGGCACACCGTAGACACCACCCTCGTGAACGTTCGAGCCTACGGCGGCCGGCAGGTGGTCGGACCGCAGGTCCTCGCCAAAGAGCGGCGAGAGGTCGGAGATCCAACCGGCAGCCGCGAACTGGGCCGGCCAGATGACGTCGCCGCTGATGACGTCCGCCTTCGCGTCTCCGGTCTGGAAACCCGTGCGCAGCTCCTCGAAATACTGCCCCGTGTCAGCCGGGGCCAGTCGGAGCTCGACCTCGATCTCCCCCCTGTGCTGATCGTTGAAGCGGAGGATCTGACGGTTCAGAAGCTCGTTATCTTCGCCATGGGAGAAGAGCAGCCTCGTCGAGCCCTCCGCACTCTCACCCTCGCATCCCGAGGAGGCCACCAGCGGGCCGAGGAGCGCCGCGCCGACCAGACCCGAGCCTCCGACCTTCAAGAGGTCTCTCCGGCTCAGGAGCCGCCTTCTGTGGTGTGCCCCCGGACTCAAGGCGTCCCTCGCTCCCCCAGCGTGAAGAAGAAGGTCGCTCCCTCGCCGACCGCGCTCTGCGCCCAGACCCTGCCGCCGTGGCGGTGCACGATCCTCTGCACCGTGGCCAGGCCTATCCCCGTCCCCTCGAACTCCTCCGATCCGTGCAGCCTCTGGAAGGCCCCGAAGAGCTTGTCGGCGTAGGCGGCGTCGAAGCCCGCCCCGTTGTCCCGAACGTAGTAGACGGCGGAGCCGGCAGGCTCGTTCCCTCCTTCGGCGGCTCCGAACTCTATGAGGGCGGGCTCGCGGTCGCGGGTGAACTTCCACGCGTTCCCCAGCAGGTTCTCCAGCACGAGTCCCAGCAGGCGGGGGTCGCCGTTGGCCACGAGGCCTTCGGAGATGACGAATTTCGTCTCTCGCTCCGGCTCGCGGCGGGTGAGCTCTCCTGCAACCTCGGCGGCTATAGCGCTGAGGTCTACGCGTTGCCACCGGAGGGAGCTGCGCGTCACGCGGGAGAGGTCGAGCAGGCCGTCTATCAGGAGGGCCATGCGGTGGCTGGCGGCCCTGACCCTTCCCAGGTGGCCTCGGCCGTCCTCGTCGAGCTGGGGTGCGTGATCCTCGAGGAGGATCTGGGAGAATCCCTCGATGCTCCGCAATGGCGCCCTAAGGTCGTGGCTGACCGAGTAGGAGAAGGCCTCGAGCTCCCTGACCGTGGATTCCAGCTCGCGGTTGGCCTTCCCGAGCTCGCGGTTGGCCTCCCCGAGCTCGCTGTTCGTGTGCTCGAGTTCCACGCCCACGCGCTCGGCCTGAATGCGGCTGCTGGCGAGCATCCAGGTTATGCCGAATAGCATGAAGCTCATGATCGCGCCGCTCGCCAGCACGAAGAGCGGCAGGCCGTTACTGGTCCCGAAGGTCGGGAGCGTGCTGAAGTGGAGGCTCCAGATCCTGCCCGCCACCTCCAGGGTCGCGACGTCCTGGAAGCGGGCGTCGTAGGAGGGGTCGGCGGCGTGCAGGACACCGTCGTCGTCGTGCAGCAGGCTCTCCCTGCCGACCTCGGCACCGTCGAAGACCTCGAAGTCGATGCCGGGGTCCACCTTGCCCCCGAAGATGTCCTCCAGGAGCTCGCCGGGGCGGAACACGCTAACGATGAAGCCCTGCAGCGCCCGCCGGCGCTCGTCGGGGGTCTCCTGCGGCGCCCCGTCGCGGTAGACGGGGGTGTACACGAGGAAGCCGGCCTTCTCGGAGATCCCGGCCTCCGCGAGATCTACCTTGCCCGTGGCGCGGGGCTCCCCCGAGTCGCGCGCCTGCTCCATGGCGTCGCGGTTGACCCGGTCGGCGTAGAAGTCGCGGCCGTAGAGGGCTCGGTTTTCGCCCTCGTCAGGCGCTACAAAGACGAGCGGGAAGTATTCGTAGCGCTCCCCCGAAGGCCGCAAGGCGTAGGTGTCGAACCCTTCTTCCCCCCGCAGGTCCTCCACGTGGGCCTCCCGTTTCACGAGCGGCACGCGGCGGGCAAAGCCGACCGCCTGTATGCCGGGATATCGTCCCAGCAGATCGCTCCCGACGACGTACCGGCGCCACTCCTCGCGCGTGACGGTTTCGCTGGCGGCAAAGAGGCCGCGTCCGTCCAGCATCGCGTCCACGTAGGTGACCATGCGCCGATCCACGGCCCTCACGGTCGACGCGACCGTCTCCTGGAACCTGGCGCGCTCGGCCTCCTCGACGTTCTGCTGGACGTAGAGGTAAGCGAGGCCGGTCAGGATCAGCGCCACCGCGAGAACCACGTACGCGATCGCCGGGCGTCCCAGCCGCCCCCTCAAGAAAATCTCGACCCGCCGGAACGCAGCGAGTCCACGCTTCATGGAACCTCGAGTTCTCCCGTCCTACACGGGCTCGGGCGGAGCCTCGTTTAGCGCCAGCCAGTAGCGTTTGAGTTGCTCCACGGCCCCCACAAACTGCTCGAAGTTTACCGGCTTTCGGACGTAGGAGTTGGCCCCGAGGCCGTAGCCGTCCAAGACGTCCTTGCGCTCCCTGGAAGATGTCAGGATCACCACCGGCAGCAGCCGGGTCCTCTCGTCGGTCCTCAGGCGCCTGAGGACCTCGAGGCCGTCGATCCTGGGTAGCTTGAGGTCGAGCAGGATAAGGCGGGGCATCACGCTCGTGTCCCGGCCGGCGTGCTCGCCGTCGGCGAACAGGTAGTCGAGCGCCTCGACCCCGTCGTGGGCGACCACCACCTTCCCCTGGATACCGTTCCTTTCCAGCGCCCGCAGCGCCAGAACCTCGTCGTCCGGGTTGTCCTCCACTAGCAGGATCACGTCGTCCCTCACAACGCTCCGATCCCGCAAACTGTCCCGCAAAGCCATCCTGCGATACCTCGTTATCCTCTCAACACCACTACCGCCCCGAGCGGGACCTTGTGATCGTACACAATACATCTCGGGCGTGGACGGCGCATCACGCAAATGGGTGATTTCCTCGCGTCGACGGACCTTTCCGGCCTCTGTGGGAGAACAAAAGGAGAAACGGGCCGGCTCTGGAGGGGGGAAATCTGGCCGGCCCGCTTCAACGATGTAGGGCCGACGAGGAGGGGGTGTCGACCCATTGGCGAGATTATCGCCCCCGCGGGTACCGTTCGGCATCACCCATTTGAGTGATATTTGAGTGTTATTTGGGCAAAGTGGTGACAGAGTCGTAAGGTCCCGGGGAATGGCTCTCGGGACGCGTCAGTTTGCCATAGACCCGGCGCGCAAATAGAATGAGGTCACGGGCTTTATGTTTGCGATACCGATTGTCTTGCTGGGGCGGGGTCACGGGGCGGCTTCCTAGATGGGTGTTCCGCTCAGGGCTCTGCTCGTCGAAGACTCCGAAGACGACGCCCTCCTGCTCTTGCGGGAGCTCAAGCGCGGGGGCTACGAGCCCAGCTCTCTGCGGGTGGACACGGCCGAGGCCATGGAGGCCGCGCTCAGGGACGAGGATTGGGATATCGTCATCTCCGACCATTCCATGCCATCTTTCTCGTCCTCGGCGGCGCTGAACCTCCTGCGGGACCGGGGGTTCGCGGACCTGCCGTTCATCATCGTGAGCGGAAGGATCGGCGAGGATGCGGCGGTGGGGGCCATGAAGGCGGGCGCCCAGGATTACATCATGAAGGACAACCTGGCGCGGCTGAACACCGCAATAGAGCGGGAGTTGGGGGACGCCGAGGTCCGCAGGGAACGCCGCCTGGCCGAGGAGAGGTACCGCTCCATCTTCGAGGACGCCGTCGAGGGCATCTACCGGTCGAGGACCGACGGGGTCTTCGAGACGGCCAACCCGGCCCTGGCGCGCATGTTCGGCTACGACTCGCCCGAGGATCTGCTCCGGAGCGTCTCCGACATCGGGGAGGAGCTCTACGTCGAGCCCGAGCGGCGGGCCGAGTTCGATCGCATCGTCCAACGGGACGGCTCCGTGCAGGGCTTCGAGGTGCGCATGTATCGCAAGGACGGCAGCACCATGTGGGCCTCCACCAACGCGCGCGCCATGCGCGACGACGGCGGGACCGTGATCGGCTACGAGGGGTTCATCGAGGACATCACCGAGCAGAAACGCGCGGAAGAGGCGCTGCGCGAGATCCGGGAGGCCGAGCGGCGCCGTATCGCGCGCGAGTTGCACGACGTCGTCCTCCAAGACCTCACCTACGCCCTGCAGTCACTGCAGGTCGCCCGCAGGTTGGGCAACGTCGAAGGCGATCAGGCCGAGGAGACCGAGCGTCAGGTCGAGGCGCTGCGACGAGCCGTGGGCGGCTTGAGGGATGCGATCTACGACCTGCGGCTGGAGAGCACGGGGGAGCAGCCCCTTCTCCGCTCGCTGATGTCTATCGTCGAGCTCAACCGCCAGATGGCCCCGGAGTGCGCCTTCGAGCTCGAGGTGGACGAGGGGTTCCCAACCTCTATACCAGGCCCGGCGGGGACTGAGGTGGTGCGTGTCGTCCAGGAGGCTCTGGCTAACGTCCGGCGCCACTCGGGGGCAGGAAAGGCCACCGTTCTTCTCGGGACGACCGGCGAGGAGGCTTGGGTCGAGGTCGAGGACGATGGCAGGGGCCTGGCGCCAGGTACGACCCCCGGGATGGGCCTCACGGGGATGAAAGAGCGGGCCCGCTCTCTGGGCGGGGAGCTCGAGGTGGAGGGCGCGGAAGGCTCGGGAACACGGGTGCGCCTTCGGGTGGCATTGCGTGTCCTCACGGGTGAGGACGCCGAGTATTCGAACGCGTGAGCCGGGCTCCGGCCGCCTGACAGGTCCGGCGGGGTCTGGAAGCTGGTAACATTGCCCGTGCCGACGGCCCAGAGCCGGCGAGGGCGGTGCGTCACGGGCGGTTGCGTAGGGCGGGCCCGTCGAGGGCGAACCCGCGAGGAGGAGTAGGCGAAAGGAAGTGAATGCATAGCATCTTGCTCATCGAGGACCACGCCTCCTTTCGTCAGACGCTAGCGCTGGTCCTGGGGGAGGAGCCGGAGTTCGAGGTGGTGGCGCAAGCCGGCTCGCTGGCCGAGGCCCGACAGGTCCTGGAAGAGCTCGAGCGGGGGCCTGACCTGGGTGTCGTGGACCTCTCCCTGCCAGACGGCGAGGGGGTGGATCTCATCGGGGACCTGCGCGACGCCAACCCGGACTTCGCGGCCCTGATCCTGACCGCGAGCCTCGAGAGGTCCGAGCATGCCCGGGCCGTCGAGGCCGGCGCCGCGGGGGTCCTGCACAAGTCGGCCGACGTCGACGAGATCCTCGACGCCACGCGGCGCCTGGCCGCCGGGGAGACCCTCTTCACCCCCGAGGAGCTCGTCGGGCTCTTGCGCCTGGCAGGGCGCAGCCGCGAGGAGGAGCGCGAGGCCCGATCGAGCATAGGCGCGCTCACCCCCCGCGAGAAGGAGGTCCTCGGGGCGCTGGCCGAGGGACTCTCCAACAAGCAAATCGCCGCTAAGCTCCACATGAGCGTTGATACCGAGCGCACCCACATGATGAACATCCTCAACAAGCTCGGGGTGCACTCGAGGCTGCAGGCCCTCCTGTTCGCCGCCCGCCACGGCCTCGTAGAGATTCGCTGAGGCGGTCCGTAAGTCGGGCCTACGCCCTCTCTAGCTGCCCGCGTCCCACGAGCTCGTAGGTGATCCTCCGGTCGTACTCGTCTTCGGGGTTCTGCCATTCGCCGACGCTGGGCAAAAAGCCGACATTTGCCAGCGCGTCCAGGTCGCGCCAGCGGAAGTTCGCCGGGAGGCGAGAGCTCACGTCCTGGCCGTCCACCTCCACGTGGAAGGTTACGGGGTCCACGATCCAGCCAACCCACTCGGTACGGTAGACGACGCAACGGGGACGGTCCGCCCCGTCCAGCGCCGCCCCGAGCACGGCCAGGGTTGCCTCCTGCGTGGGTGTGATCTCCGGCGGTGCCATCGGCTCTCGTGACGCTAGTAACCCCGGTCGGGCGCGATCGGCCACGCGCATCGAGCTTCGCCGCTAGAGCAAAAGCCCCTCACAGACGTACTCGGCTGGCCCCGTCATGAAGACGGGCCGCGCTTCGCCGGACCACTCGATCTCCACGACGCCGCCGTCAAGATTCACCCGGACCGGGCTTTCGGCGAGGCCGAGCCATATCGCGGCCGTCGCCGCCGCGCACGACCCCGACCCCGACGCCAGGGTCTCGCCCGCGCCGCGCTCCCAGATCCTCGTCCGAATCTCGTTCGGCGTTCGGGCGTAGACGAACTCCACGTTCGTCTTGCGGGGAAACGTCGCGGCGTTCTCGATGGGTGGACCGATCCTCTCGAGAACTAGCGCCTCGACCTCGTCTTCGCTGCCCAGGAACGCGACGGCGTGGGGGTTGCCCATCGAGACCCGCAAGAAGGCGAACCCGCCGACCTCGACCTCGGTATCGAACGTCGGTGGACCCATCTCCACCCGGGAAGAGCCATCCTCCTCGAGGAGGATCTTCCTGATCCCCGTTCCCGTCTCCACCGTGAGGGCGTCGCGGTCGACCAGGCCATTGTCCCTGGCGTAGCGGGCGAGGCAGCGCAGCCCGTTGCCGCACATCTCCGAGGGTGAACCATCGGAGTTCAGGTAGACCATCTTGAAGTCCGCCGCCGCCGAGGCGGCAGGTATGAGGATGCCGTCCGCCCCGACGCCGAAGTGCCGGTCGCACAGCCGACGGGCGAGCCCGGGCAACCCCACACCCTCGACCTCGACCGGGTCGAGCACGATAAAGTCGTTTCCGGCGCCCTGCATCTTTGTGAAGCGCAATCCCTACCAGTCGCTCTCTGGC
Organism: uncultured Rubrobacteraceae bacterium; assembly: GCA_963769655.1. GTDB lineage: Bacteria > Actinomycetota > Rubrobacteria > Rubrobacterales > Rubrobacteraceae > CAVYMT01. The sequence goes on from CAVYMT010000013.1 coordinate 603,484, forward strand.
CGAAGCCCAGGGTACTTTACAGGTACCGCCCCCGCCCTCGAACCACGGGACCGACCGCTCGTATGCTACTGGATGGCCCGCGCGACCTCCAGTCCGACGTGGAGCCCCAAAGGTCGCGATTCGCCACACTGTTGCCCGACGATGAACGGTCAGTTAAGAAGCGTTAAGGGCGACGCTTTTCGGTTGAACCTGCGGGCTCGTCGGTTAAGCTAGGAACGAACGTCAACTACCGTGAACCTGGGGAAAGGGGACGGGATGATCGATGGCCCGCACGTCTACAAGGTCATCATCGACAGCCCGCATGGGCAGGGAAGGTACCAGAAGGAGTACATAGGACCTGCGACCAGCGAGGACGACGCAGTCAAGCAGGCCCGAACCGTCTTCGCGGAACAGCCGGGCGATCGCCTGGTGGCGGTCGAAGATTTCGATCTGGGCGACCGGACCGACGACGTTTCCCAGGGGCCTTCGGGAGCGGACGTCTAGACGGGACCGCGGACGGTCCCAGCGTCACCCGGTCTTCGGGACCTGCGGAGGATCAGTAAGTGGTCCGGCACGAGCGCTGGACCTCTGGCACCGCATGGGCCACGGCTTCGAGCTGGTAGAACCACAGCAGCTCGACCTCGGCTCTGCCGAAACACACCTCCAGGGCCCGGTAGGACGGGTCGCCATACGCCCGGGTGACGGTTCCGACCCTGCCGACCAGCCTCGGATCCTCGCTGGCGCAGACTCGCACGCGTATCCCTTCGCGCAGATCTTCGGATCTCACTCTCGATTCCATACGACGTGTACGGACCCGAACCCGCGTCCGGATCAACCCAGCGCGCACCGCTCCAGCGCGGAGGTGGGAGCAGAACTGGACGCGCGTCTTCGCGAAGCGCATGATGCGGGCGATCTAGGGTCCGAGCGGGTATCGAGCGCAAAAGGAGGTCCGCATGGACGGTCGCGGGGAGGTCTGCCTGGAGGAAGAGGTCGAACGCCTCAGGAGAACCGGGATGTCGCCGGCTGAGATCTCCGCTCGGATGGGTCTGGACCAGGAGTGGGTCGAGCAGGTAATGGTGGTTCCACCCGACGAAGAGGACGACGACACGAGCGGGGGCTGAGACTCGGTGCTCCAGGCGATGCTGGTCGGCTACTAGCCGGCTGGTCAGCCTTCGTCACGGTGGCGGGGTTTTTCCTGTCCTTTGTGTTCGAGAACGCCTAAGGGCGCCGTCATGCGTCCTCGGTGCGGCCGCCGAGGTGACGGGCGAGGAACCTCTCGGCGGCGGCGTAGAACCTCAGGCGGTTCTCGGGGCGGGCGAAGCCGTGGCCCTCGTCCTCGAAGAGCAGGTACTCGTGGTCTATGCCCCTCTCTTGCATGGCGGCCACGATCTGCTCCGACTCCGCCTGCTTGACGCGCGGGTCGTTGGCGCCCTGCGCGATGAGCATGGGTATCCTGATGCGATCCACGAAGAAAAGGGGCGAGCGGTCCTTGAGAAACTCTTCCTCGGTCTCGGGGTCTCCCACGCGCTCGGTGAAGATCACCTTCAGGGGCTCCCAGTACGGCGGGATGCTCCGGATCAGGGTGATCAAGCTGCTCGGACCCACGAGGTCCACCGCGCACCGGAAGAGGTCGGGGGTGAAGGTCGCCCCCGCGAGCGCCGCGTAGCCTCCGTAGGACCCGCCGTAGATGCCGACCCGATCCGGATCGGCGACGCCTTCTTCTATGGCCCAACCCACGGCGTCCACCAGGTCGTCGTGCATCTTGGCGCCCCACTCCCGGTTGCCGGCGTTGAGGAAGTCCTTGCCGTAGCCGGTGGAGCCGCGGAAGTTTACCTGCAGGCACGCGTAGCCCCGGTTCGCGAACCACTGGGCCTCGGGGTCGTAGCCCCACACGTCCCTGGCCCACGGTCCGCCGTGGACGTTGAGGACCATCGGCAGTCCCTCGCGCCGCCCACCGGGCGGCAGCGTCAGGTAGCCCTCGATCCGCAGTCCATCGCGGGCGGTGAAGGAGACAGGATCCGTCCTGGCCAGGGCGTACTCCGAGAGGTCCGGCCTGGCGTCGAAGAGGTGGGCGCCCTCCCTGCCCCCACGGTTATAGGCGTAGTAGCTGGCCCCGCCGTCGTCGGAGGTGAAGGCCACGATCCAGGTGTCGTCCGCCCGGTCGCGGCTCGCCACGGCGAAGTCCCCCCTGGCTAGGCGCCGAACCTCCTGGAAGTCCTGCCGGATGCCGTCGTCGAGCACGACCCACTCCGTGCGCGCTCGCTCGACCGCCGCGGCCTGCGCCTCGTGGGTCTCCGGATCGATCATGACGTCGGCCACGTCGTATCGTGGGTCCTCCACCAGAAGGTTAACGGTGCCGGTTCGCAGATCCAGCGCGACGAGCCGCGACGCGTTGGCGTCGCGGGAGTCCCGAAGGTACATCCGCTCCCCGTCTTCCGTGAAGCCAACGGGGCCGCTCGCCAGACCGTCCTCGGGACCCCAGCCCACCACCTGCCGCCAGTCCTCGCCGCCGGCCTCCCGGACCAGCAGGTCGAACCCGCCGTCGGGCTTGGCGGCCAGGGCGCCCCGCACCTCGAGGTCGGCGTCCGCCACCCACCCGGCCACGTTGCCGGGGTTCTCGGCCACAAGCTCCAGCTCGCCGGTGCTCAGGCGCAGCCGGTGGGCGTCGTGCATCCGGGGGTCGCGCTTGTTGAGCCCGATTATCAGCTCGTCCGGGCGGTGGCGGCTCTTGTCCACGACCTGGGCCTGGACCTCCTCGAAGGGGGTGAGGTCCCGCGTCCCGCCACCGTCGAGGTCCACCGCGTACAGCCGCCAGTTCTCGTCCCCGGCGGCGTCCTGCAGGTAGAGGAGGTGCCGGTCGTCCTCGGCCCAGAAGTAGAGCCGGATCCCACGCTCCCTGTCCTCCGTTACGGGCCGGAAGTTATCTCCACCAACGCTTCCCACCCACACGTTGAGCACGCCGTCGACGGGCGCCAGGTAGGCCAGGCGCTTGCCGTCCGGGGAGATCCTGGGCTGTGCCTTCAACGGGTTGCCGAAGAGGACCTCACGGGGTATGAGCGGCACGGCGGAACCAGCGGCTTCGTTCATCGTTTCCTTTCTCACGGTTCGGCCTAGTCTACCGTGCGTAGTTCGCGGGCCGCGGGCCGGGGTCGAATTTCTCGCGTATCAGCCCTGCCGCACGCATCACCGGGAGGCGCGATCCCCCCGCAGCAGGCACGCGCCGATGAGGGCGAGGAACGCCAGCGACGAGAAGACGGTGCGTACCCCGTTCCAGAAGTTCCACGGACCCTCGTAGGCTTCCCTCGCCCGCGCCAGCTCGCCCGCAGATGCATCGGCGGCGACGCGAGCAAGCTCGTTGTTCAGCGGCACGTTCACGAAGGCCGTCAGCAAAAAGCTCCCGCCGATGTAGAGTGCCGCGCCCAACGCCACGAGCCAGAAGCGTCCCGAGCGCGGCCTCCGGTAATAGGTCGCCAGCGCCGCCAGGGGGAACAGCGCGGCGCCGAAGAAGCTCAGGAAGAACAGGGGATTCTGTATCCTCTCGTTTATCGCGTTCATGGTTGCGACGTACGAGGCGTCGGGCTGCGCGGCGAGGCCGAGGTTCACCGAGACCGCGTACGCGTAGAAGACCCCCGCGACGAGGCCCGTGGCGAGGGTGGCCGAGGCCAGCGTCAGGGATCGGACGGCCGAGCCGAGGCGGGCCGGGCGGGTGTACCCCGAGATCACCGGATTCCTATCCTTGGTCTTTGCTCCCATCTCGCGTGCTCCTTCCTTTTCGGACGTCTCTCGTGTCGTGCGGGGTCCGCCGAACGTCCTGGGGGATTCGGGGTCCCGCGTCTCGTCGGGTCATCCTGCCGTTGTCCGGGCTTCGCCGCGCTGCTTGGGGTACGGGTAGGAGTAGTTGGTCCGGTAGCCGGACGTCTTTGGCATCCGTCTCGCCCCTACGCCTGTAGCGGGGCGGTAAGGATGGCGGCCGCCACGAGAGCGGTGGCCGTCCGCAGGTGGTTCCATGCGGTCCACCTCGCGACGTACTCGCTCCAGTAGCCCGCCGCTTCGCCGTCCCTGGGATGGAGCTGTGCAAGCTTGTTGTTGAGCGGGACGTTGAAGGCGATCGTCACGCCGATGGTGCCGACGAGGTAGAGCGCACAGCCGACGAGCACGAGTGGAGCCCAACCCGCAAAGACCACGGCCCACACGGCCAGCCCGAGGCAGGCCGCGGCCGTCCCGAACAGCGCCGTCATGAAGGCGGGGGTGACGGCGAGGACGTTGATCGACTGCATGGCGGCGATGCCCTCCGCCGCCGGCAGCCGCTTGAGCGCGGGCATCACGAAGCTGGAGAATGCGAAGAAGACGCCGGCGACCAGCCCGCACCCGAGGGCGGTGGCCAGCGTCGCGGCGTACAGGACGCCGCTCATCGTTTGTCGTCCCAGACGCCGGTTGCGGCGGCCTCGCGCGCGTAGTCTGCGAAGTCCTTGGGCTCGCGGCCCAGGGCGCGCTGGGCTCCATCCGTCAGGTGGGCGTTGCGCCCGTCGAGGACCTCGCCGAAAATGTAGGTGAGAGCCGAGACGACCTCGGGCGGCACGTCCGCTTCGGCCAGCATGGACTCGTACTCCTCCAGGGAGACCGGGACGAAACGGATCTCCCGTTCGGTCGCTTTTGCGATCTCGCCTACCGCCTCCTCGAAGGTCAGGAGCCTGGGGCCGGTAAGCTCGTAGATCTCGCCCGCGTGCCCGTCCTCCGTCAGCGCCGCCACCGCGACGTCGGCTATGTCGCCGGCGTCGACGAAGGGCTCGGGGACGTTCCCGGAAGGGAGGGCTACCTCTCCGCCCAGGATCGGTTCCAGGAGGTAGTCCTCGTCGAAGTTCTGCATGAACCAGGCGCAGCGCACGATGGTCCACCCGACACCGGCCTCGTCGCCGACCTCCCGCAGGGCCTGCTCGGCACGTTGTGCCCCCTCCTCGCCCCGGCCGGAGAGGAGCACGAGCCGCCGTACCTCGGACTCCGCGGCCTGCCCAGCGAACGAGCGCACCGCCTCCACCGCGCCCGGTATCGCTATGTCCGGGTAGTAGGAGACGTACGCAGACTTCACGCCTTCGAGCGCGGGCGCCCACGTGTCCGGGTCCTCCCAGTCGAAAGGGGGCTCGCCGGAGCGGGAGCCCACCCGCACGGGTAGTCCACGCGCCTCTAGCCTCGCCGCCACCCGCCGGCCGGTCTTGCCCGTGCCGCCAAGAACCAGCATGGTCCCCTCCCGATGGTTCCCCGCTTCCGTCTCCCGCACGTGCTCCGTCCGCATCTTCCGCTCCTTCTCTACGCTTTACACTGTGTCAATTGACACGACGTAAAGCTACCGTATACTTTACACCATGTCAAGTGGCGCATACAAAGAATCCGAAACCCGAAGACGCATCCTCGCGGCTACGCGGCGGCTGATGGAAGAGCGGGGGGGCCGGGGCGTCGGCATGCGTGATGTTGCCGAGGCCGCGGGCATTTCGAGGCAGGCGGTGTACCTGCACTTTGCTTCCAGGGCTGAGCTGATGGTGGCCACGGCGCGTTACGGGGATCGGGTCCTCGGGCTCGAGGAGCGCAAGAGTCGCTACCTAGCGGCAAAGGGCGGGGTGGAGAGCCTCCGGGCTTATGTCGAGTTTTGGTGTAACTACATCCCGGAGATCTACGGGGTGGCCAAGGCGCTGCTGGAGGTCCGCGAGACCGACGAGGCCGCGGCGGCGGCCTGGGACGACCGCATGGGCGCGGTGCGCGAGAGTTGCCGCGAGACGATCGAAGCGCTCCACCGCGACGGGCTGCTGGCTCCCGGGTGGGCTCTCGAGGAGGCCACCGATCTCCTCTGGGCCATGTTGTCCATCCGCAACTGGGAGCACCTCACGATCGAACGTGGCTGGTCGCAGGAGCAGTACGTCGACCGGATGCAAGAGCTGGTCAAGCGCGCCTTCGTGCGGGAGGCCGAGGAGGCGTAGCCGGCCGGCTCCGGCCCGACTTCAGGCCAGCACGTCCCGCATCACGTACAGGCCGGGCTTGGCCTCCGCCACGAAGCGCGCGGCGCGCAGGGCTCCCTCGGCAAAGGTGCGCCGCGAGAGGGCGCGGTGGACGATCTCGACCTCCTCGCCGTCGGAGTAGAAGACGATGCGGTGCTCGCCGACGACCGCCCCGCCGCGCAGGGCGTGGATCCCGATCTCCCCCTCGCCGCGGGGCGTGACGCCCTCGCGCCCGTAGACGGCGACCTCCTCCAACGTTCGCCCGCGGCCCTCCGCGGCGGCTTGCGCCAGGAGCAGCGCCGTCCCCGACGGCGCGTCAGCCTTGTTCCTGTGGTGCGCCTCCACGACCTCGATGTCGTAGGCGTCGAGCTTTTCCGAGAGCTCCCGCAAGATCTCGCGCAGCAGGTTAATCCCGACGCTCATGTTCGGCGCGAGGACGATCGGCGTCTCTTTTGCGGCCGCCTCGACCGCGGCGCGCTGTTCCTCGGAGAGTCCCGTCGTACCGATGACCGTGGGCCGGTGGTACGCGAGGTGCTCGACGGTGGAGCCAGGGCTCGTGAACTCGATCAGGACGTCGGCGTCTTCGGGTGGCTCTTCTGTTGCTACGACGCCGGCCTTGCCCAGCCCGCACAGCTCGCCGAGGTCGGCGCCGAGCTCCGGGGAGCCGGGCTCCACGACGCCGCCGGTGAGCTCGAAGGCTCCGTCTTCGATGGCGGCGCGGCAGACCTCGCGGCCCATCCGGCCCGCCGCGCCCACGACGGCCACCCGGGTGGGCGCCACGCCTCTAGACCTCCTCTGGGGTAGGAAGGAGGTGGGACGAGGCGTCGAGGGACTCCCTCAGATAGTCCAGGTTGTCGCCCTCCATCGGGACGAGCGGGAGGCGTATCTCGTCCGAGCACAGGCCGAGGAGGGAGGCGGCGGTCTTCACCGGGATGGGGTTCGTCTCGACGAACAGCGCCCGGAAGAGCGGCAGGAGCTCGTAGTGCAGCTCGCGGCCCCGCTCCCAATTGCCGTCCAGCAGGGCGTTCACCATGTCCGAGACGGCGCCTGGGGCCACGTTGGAGGCGACCGAGATCACGCCCTGCCCGCCGAGGGAGATCAGGGGCAGCGTTATCGGGTCGTCCCCGGAGAGGATGTCGAAGTCCTCGCCGCACAACGCCCTCACGTCGGACGACCATGTTCATCGACAGCGTCGATTCCTTGACCCCGACGATGTTCGGTATCTCGGCCAGGCGGGCCATCGTCTCGGCGCTAATGGTAACGCTCGTGCGGCCCGGGATGTTGTAGAGGACGAGCGGGAGGCTCGTGCTCTCGGCTACGGCGGCGAAGTGGCGGTAGAGGCCCTCCTGGGTCGGCTTGTTGTAGTAGGGGGCGACCTGCAGCGAGCCGTCGGCGCCGGCCTCCTCGGCCATCCTGGTGTACTTGATCGCCATGTCCGTGCTGTTGGAGCCGGTGCCGGCGATTATCGGGACCCTACCGTTGGCGACCCGCACGACGGTCTCGACGACGATCCGGTCCTCGGCCTCGCTCATCGCCGGGGTCTCGCCGGTGGTGCCGCAGGGGACGAGGCCGCTTATTCCCTGGCCGATCTGGAACTCGACCATGCCCTCCAGGGCCTCGACGTCTACCTCGCCGTTGCGAAACGGGGTGACGAGGGCCGTAAACGCGCCGCTAAACATCTCTCTCCTCCAGCTCGAAGCCCCTGTGCAGAACCCTTACCGCCTCTTCTACCCGGCCGGCCGGCAGGACGCACGTCACCTGTATCTCTGAGGTCGAGACCATCCTTATGGGGATCCCGGCCCCCCCGAGCGAGGCGAACATGCGGGCCGCGTAGCCCGGACGGTTCAGCATCCCCGTCCCGACGACCGAGACCTTGCCGAGGTCTTCCTCGCCCTCGACCACGCCGCCCAAAGAATCGGCCACCTCGCCCGCGAGCCTTCGCGCCTCGGCGAAGTCGCCGCGGCGGACGGTGAACGCGACGTCCGCCGTCCCTCCCTTGACGCCGCTCTCGACGATGACGTCCACGGAGATGCCGCGCTCGGCCAGGGGGGCGAAGACGCGGCTCAAGGTGCCTGGCCCGGTGCGGATGCCGTTCAGGGTGACGCGCGAGACGTCCAGGTCGTGGACGATGCCGGCCAGGGTCTCGCGGGTCTCCAGGTGCTCCAAGGCTTCTCCTCCCGTGATGACCGTGCCCGGTCCCTCATCGAAGGAGGAGCGCACGTGCACCTCGACGCCGTAGAGCGCGCCCAGCTCGACGGCGCGCGGGTGCATCACCTTCGCCCCGCGCCAGGACATCTCGGCCATCTCCTCGAACGAGATGACGCCGCACCCGCCGGGCCTCCGGGACTATGCGGGGGTCGGCGGTGTAGACGCCGCTGACGTCCGTGTAGATCTCGCATCGCTCCGCCTTGAGCGCCGCCGCGAGCGCCACGGCCGTCGTGTCCGAGCCGCCGCGCCCAAGCGTCATAACGTCGCCCAGGGCGTTCATCCCCTGGAAGCCGGCGACGATGACGACGTGACCATCGTTTAGCAAGCCCGTGGATGCGCTCGGGTCGTATCTCGGAGATGACACCGGACCCGTAGCGGCCCGTGACCGTCATCCCGGCCTGCGGGCCCGTCAACGAGGCCGCCGCGACGCCCCGGTCGTGCAGCGCCATCGCCAGCAGCGCGACCGACTGCTCCTCGCCGGTCGAGAGCAGCTGGTCGATCTCGCGCGGCGAAGGGTCCCGGCTCACCTCGCTGCGCCAGCCTCAGGAGCCTGTCGGTGGTCTTGCCCATCGCCGAGACGACCACGACCGGCTCGAGACCCGCCTCGCGAGCACGGCCGACCCTGCTCGGCGACGGCCCTTATGTGCTCGGCCGTCGCGACCGAGCTTCCGCCGTATTTCTGGACCACGATCCCCAACGAAATGCTCCCTGCCGGCTACGCCAGCAGAATAGCATCTCAGCTCGCTCCCTTCGGGAGCTAGTCAGCACGCTGACTTTGCCAGCTTGTCAGCCCGCTCCGGCCTCTCCGAGGCCTGCGCTCTCAGCACGCTTCGGGGCTTTGCAGACCTTCGCTTTCAGCTTCGCCCGTTCGGCTCTCACCCCGACGAGCCTGCGAGGCGCTCCATGCACGGCGAAGCACCGCTCGACCGTAGTAGAGAGGCGGGGTAGTCACGGGCCGCGCGCCCTTGCGGTTGGCTGAAAGGGACCGGACGAAGCGCACTGAGAGCGGAGCCCGAAGGGCGCAGCGGGCCGACAGCTAAGGCCGAAGGCCGCCGCGGGCTCTAGGCCACCGGCTGTCCACCCGTTATGTCTATAACCGCGCCGTTGACGAAGCTCGCTTCCTGGGAGGCCAGGAAGACGAAGGCCGGGGCGAGTTCTACGGGCTGGCCCGGGCGTCCCGTGGGGGATTGCAGGCCGAAACTTGGAGACCGTCTCGGCGGGCATGGAGGCGGGGATGATCGGGGTCCACACGGGCCCAGGCGCGACGACGTTGGCCCGCAGTCCGTACTGGATGACCTCCTGCGCCAGGCCCTCGGTGAAGGTGATGATGGCGCCCTTGGTCGCGGCGTAGGGGAGCAGAGCCTGGCGAGGGCTTGTACGCTTGGGCGGAGCCCACGTTGATGATCGAGCCGCCCTCGCGCATGTGCGGCAGGGCCGCCTTGACCAGCCAGAACATCGCGTAGATGTTGGTCTTGAACGTGCGGTCGAGCAGCTCGGTGGAGACGTCGGCTATGCTGTCCACGGTCATCTGGTGGGCGGCGTTGTTGACGAGGACGTCGATGCCGCCGAACTCGTCGACGGCCTTCTGGATGATGGCCTGGCACTGCGACTCGTCGCTGATGTCGCCTGGCACCTTCACGCACGCCTTGCCGGAATCCTCGACGACCCGGGCCGTCTCTGCCGCGTCCGACTCCTCGTCTTCGAGGTAGGAGATCAGGACGTCGGCCCCCTCGCGGGCGAAGGCGAGCGCCACCGCCCGGCCGATGCCGGAGTCGCCGCCGGTGATGACGGCCTTCTTGCCCTCGAGCCTACCGTGACCCTGGTAGGTCTCCTCCCCGTAGTCGGGCCTGGGGTCCATCTCCGACTCGAGGCCGGGATGCTGGTCCATCTGGGTCTGCTCGGGGTACTCGGGCTGCGGGTACTTTTGCTTGGGATCCTGCTGGCGGTGCTGGTCTTCGGTCATCTTTTCCTCTCATCTTGAGTTCTCTCAGGTCGCAAGCCGGCATATACCCGGCAGGCCGGGCCGTTACACCGCAACGGGCTACACAACTCGGCGGGCCAAGTCCCAAACTCTCCTCTCGTACGACCTTAAAGGGTCCCCGGGTCCAGAGGCTTGACACCTCGGTCGTCCGGTCCGGGATATTCAGCGATGGTTTCGTGGAGGGCGAGCTCGCCGGTGCGCAGGCGCACCCAGAGCGCTATGAGCGCGCCTCCCAGGACCATAGCCCCGATCCCGACGAGGCCGGCCTCCGGGCCGAAGGGTCCGCCGGTCCACAAGTCCGGGCCGCCCTGGCGGGTGCTCAGGAACGTCGCGCCTATGGTCTGGGTGCCGCTAACGGGGAAGCCGTAGACGCTGCCCTGAAAAAAGTTCCAGGTGATGTGCAGCCCGATAGGGATGGCGAGCTCGCCGGTGAAGACGTAGCCGGCCCCGAGCAGGATACCGGCCAGGGCGATGTTGACGGTGCTGATCAGGCTGGCACCCGGGTTGAGGACGTGCAGCAGCCCGAAAACGGCGGAGGTGAGAACCCAGGCCGCAACGACGGCCGTCCGGGGCCCGAACGCGGGGTAGTTGAGGCCTTCGGCGATGTTGCGCAGCTGGTAGCCTCGGGAGAGCGTCTCCTCGTAGATGCCGACGCCGAGGAAGGTTGCTATCGGTATCAGGATCGCGAGCGCGAACGGCGCGCCGGGCTCGACGGACTCGAACGTGGCGGCCACGGAGACCCAGCCGAGGGCCAGCTCCGCGAAGAAGATTGCCGTCATCAGCAACGCGCCGAGCGACATCCCGAAACAAAGGTCCAGCCACCACCCCCCGTCCAGGTGGAAACCGAAATCCGCGAAAGGGCGGCGGTCCAGGAAGCGGCCCGCCAGCCACACGCTGAAGAAGATCGCCACCAGCGAGGCCAGCGCACCAGCGACGCGGAACACCGGGGACGTTGTTTCCGGGGCCCCTCCGGATCCCGCACCGACGGTACCGGTGAGCATCCCCGCGGCAATCAGCAGGCCCGACAGGAGGCTTGTCGCGACCAAGAAGATGACAAACTGCGCGACCAGGCGCCACACGGCCCGCGGCCGGCCGTGGCCTTCTTCCCGGAACACGCGAGAGAGAGTACTCAGGCCAGGCTCCTCGCGGACGAGCCGGCGTTGCGGGGGCCGGGCATGCTACTCGTGTCCGGGCACCTCGTCGCGCTCTTGCTCGCGCATCTCGCGGCGGCGCATGGGCATGGCGTCGATGCGGTCGAAGATGTCGCGCGCCGGGAGCGGTTCATCGGAACGGAACTTTGCGCCGCCGTCCTTTCCGACGAGCACCAGCGCGAAGCTCCCGTCCACGACGTCGAACGCCCTCCGGAGCCGGGCGGATTCACGCGGGGAGACGGGGCCGTTTTCGGCCTCCCCGGGGCCGTCTTCGACGAGGCGGAACTCGAGCAGGTCGCGGTGCTCGAGGCCGGCACGGCGACCCTCGAGCAGCTCCCGCTGCCGCCCGGCGCGCCCGTCCGAGGCCGAAGGGGCGAAGACGAGTAACAGCCGGTTCGCGCCGCGGTAGGTCGAGAGGTCCAATCAGGCCTCTTCGCGCTTGATCTGTATCGTTTCGTCCACCGCCCTCGCGTACTCGCGCACCAGCCCGCGGAATCCGTTCACCTCCTCAGACGCCTTGCGCCCGGAGCGGCCCCAGCCGCCAAACCTGCCCCCAAGGGCCCGGTCGCGACCAGGACGCCCTGGAAGTAGGGCACGATCTGCTCGAGGTCTATCGCGTCCCGGTCGGGGCGGACGCTGGTCTCTCGGGCCTCGACGGCCGTGACCCTGGTCTCCGGTCCGCCCGTGCGCCGCTCGATGCGCGCGTCCAGGCGCTTCATGGCACCGAAGACGTCCTCGTCGACGGGCCTGTCGGCGAAGTCCGAACCGGAGTAGGCGTAACGGATCGTGGCCTCCTGATCCACGATAAAGACGGACGGCGTGGCCACGCCCTCGTCCGCGTTCCACGCGCCGTAGAGGCGAGCGATCTCGCCCACGGGATCGCTGAGCAGCGGGAACGGGAGGAGGAGCTTGCCGACCATCTTGGCGTTGTCACGTGGCGGGTCGACGCTGATCCCCGCCGCCTGCACGCCGCGCTGCTCGAACTCCTCGAACCTGCGGGCATAGCAGGCGAGTTGCCCGTTGCAGTAGGGGCTCCAGTCACCCCGGTAGAAGACCAGCACCACCGGGCCGATCTCCAGCTGGCCCGAGAGGCTCCAGGGGTAGTCTTGTTGATCCGGGAGCTCGAAGGCCGGGGCCTTCTCCTCCGATGCCGTAGACCTGCCATCCGGAATTCCTCCCCACGTCCTGGACCCCTGCCGCTTACTTGGCGCGACTATAGCATCGTAGGGCGGGTTGCGGGAGGTTTGGGCGGGCTCGGAAGCCTACACGCCGTACTGCGAGCCGGAAGGATCCGTCTCACCGCCCGGCCGGGGCGAGGCCGGCGGCACCGCGCTTGGCGGCCGGCTCGGACGACGGCATCGGACGCGTCTTGAGAAGGGTTGGTGGGCGCGCCGGGGGTGTCCGCGGCCCGTGGCGGGTCCTGGCCGGACGGATCTTGCGAGAGGCCCAGCAGCGCCACGCCTAGCAAGGCCAACGCCGCGACGGCCGCGATGGCCAGACCCCTGGATATCCTGCGCTTCCGATGGCGGCGGACCGCGGCGACCTGGGACGATTCGGTCACCGGCCGCGGCGGGGTCGCGGGCTCATCCGCACCGGTGGCGACGACGGTGGTGGCGTCCGCGCGACGGTGGCCGGGCTGCAGGTCGTCCAGCACGAGGTCGAGGTCCTCCAGGAGCTCGGTGGCGCTCTGGGGACGGTCGTCGCGGTTCTTGGAGAGGAGCCTCATGACGAGGGCCTCGGTCTGCGGAGGGATCTGCGGGTCCCGCTCCCGGGGCGGGCGGGGTGCCTCGTTGACGTGCTTCATGCACACGGCCATGGGGTTGTCGGACGCGAAAGGGAGCTCGCCGGTGAGCATCTCGTAGAGCACGACGCCTAGCGAATACAGGTCGCTCCTGGCGTCGACCGGACGGCCCAGGGCTTGCTCGGGGGATAGGTAGCCCGCCGTGCCCATCACGGCGTTTGTCCGGGAGATGCTAGCCGCCGATGCCGCGCGGGCGATGCCGAAATCGGTCACCTTGACGTTGCCCGAAGCGGTGACCAGGACGTTCTGGGGCTTTATGTCGCGGTGGATCACGCCCCTGGCGTGGGCGGCCCCCAGGGCTTCGGCGATCTGGCCCGCGACGAGCAGCGCCTGGCGGGGATCCAGCGGTCCCCGCCGCTCTATCCGTTGCTTGAGGGTCCCCCCGGGGACGTACTCCATGGCGATGTACGACGTCCCATCCGGGGCCTCGCCGCGGTCGAAGACGGAGACGATGTTGGGGTGCGAGAGGCTCGCGGCGCTCAGGGCCTCGCGCCTGAAGCGCTCGGCGGACTCGGCGTCGGCGGCGTACGCCCCCCTGAGCACCTTCAGCGCCACGTCGCGTCCTAGCTCCTCGTCACGGGCCAGGAAGACCTCGGCCATGCCTCCGCTCCCCAGCGGGCCCGAGATGGCGTAGCGATTGTCCACGGTGGTGCGTCGCATGCCGATTATTCTACCCGCGGCTGGCGTCGGGGGACACGCCCGCGAAGGCTAACCTGGGGCCGTTGCGTGGTCCCTGGACCCCAGGAAAAGTCCCTGCTGCGTACCGCGATCAGTTGGCGGCCGTCTCCATGATCCAGTTAGAGATGCCCCTCGTCAGGCTGCCCAGCCGGTAGCGGACCTTCTGCCAGAAGGAGGCCTCCTCGTAGCCGTCTCTCGCGACCAACGGGCTGGTGCCGACGCTCTCCCCGCCGACGAACACCTCGATCGTGCCGAGCTCCTCGCCGGCGTCGACCGCGGGCGGCGCCTCATCCTCCGTCACGCGGCGCTCGACCTTCACCCCCGGGCCAGAGAGGCCGGCGACGTCCCTCTCCGCGACGAGCTCTATCGACTCGTCGCGGCGGAAGGGGACGGCAAGATCCGCGTACCTTTCGTCCTGGTTTACGAGCGGCCGGCGGTCGAAGGCAGAGAAGCCGTACTCGAGAAGCTGCTCGGCGGCCTCGAAGCGGTACACGTCCTCGCGGGCGCCGAGCACGACCGCTATGTAGGACTCGTCGCGGCCCTCGGCCGAGGCGACCAGCGAGGGGCCCGCGCCGTTAGAGGTGCCGGTCTTGACGCCGGTGGCGCTCGCGTAGTCGAAGCCCGACCCCGGGACGATGAGCAGGTTCGTGTTGAAGACGTCTATCTGACGGCTCTGGGTGCTAATGGTGGCCTGCGCCGAGGAGACGGTGTCGTTGAAGAAGGGGTACCTCTGGGCCTCGCGCGCGATCTCGGCGAGGTCCCTGGCGCTCGAGTAGTGGCCGCGGGCGTCGATGCCGGCGGGGTTCTCGAACTGGGTGTTCTTGAGGCCCATCTCGTCGGCCTTCTGGTTCATCTGCTGCACGAACTGCCCCACGCTTCCGCCGCCAAGATGCTCGGACAGGGCGTAGACCGCGTCCGTGCCGGAGGGGATCAGGGTTGCCTTCAGCAGATCCCGGACGCTGACCTGCTCGCCCGAGATGAGGCCGATGTTGCTGTAGACGAACCCCACGTAGGTCTCGGCCTGGTCCGAGACGGTCACCTGCTCGTCGAGGTTGGCGCCGTTCTCCAGGGTGAGGAGCGCGACCATGATCTTGGACGTCGACGCGGTCGGCAGCCGTTCGTCGCGGTGCTTGCCGGCCAGGAACACCCCGGTATCGGCGTCCACCAGGGCCCACGCCTCCGCCTGCAGCCTGGGGGGCTGTGCCCCCTGGGCCGAGGCCCGCCCGGGCATGAAACCGGCCACGAAAACGAGCGTCAGCGATAGCGCGACCAGGATCACGCCCGCCCTCGAGCGAACCATACTTCCTCCCAAACGTTGCTCCTCTCCCCATCGACCGGCCGGACACCAATCCATACAACGTTGTCCGAGGCGGACGGGATCATTCTGCACGAGCGCGGCGGATAGCACCAGTGTTTTTTTGGCCTTCGGGTGTCGGCCTTGGGCGATCGGCGGCTTTTTCGGGCGGTTACCGCGCGCAAAGCGTCGCGCTACGGCAGCCGAAGCCTAGTCGGCCACGCCCGTGAGGCCGGCGACCCTTTCATCCACCCTGCGCTCGATCACATCCCCGAGATCCGCGCCCCCAGCGGGCGCACTCGCGGGCGCGCTCGCGTTCGACGCGGGGGCCGGAGCGGCGGGGACGGAACTGTCGGCCGGAATGGCGGCGTTCCCGGGATCCGGCACCCCCTCGGGCGGGACCGAGGCCGGGTCCGTGGCCCGCTCCGCCGGGGGCGCGGGATCGACGGACGGCGCGGCGGCGGTAGCCGAGGCGTCGACCGCCGCGGAGGCCGAGGCAGAGGCCTGGACGGACACCGATGCGGAGGAGATGGACGATTCGTCGTCCTCCGCGTCGACGGCTTGCTTTTGGTCCGGCTTGTCCTGGCCAGTCTCGCCCGGTCCGTCTTCGGAGGATGCGGCGACCTCTTCTCCGGAAGTGCTTTCGGTCGCGCTCCGCTGGCCTTGCTCCGGTTGGGACGCGCTCCGGGCGCCGTCGGGGGACACGCGAGATGCCAGGGGCTCACGCACCTCCGAAACCGACGGCCGTCCGTCCCCGGATGGGGTCAGCGCGAAGGTAGCGACCACGAACACCAAGGCCAGGAGCGCGAGACCCAGGTAGGGACGGTAGGAACCGCCCACGGTGGCCATGACCGCCGCGGTTCTGGAGAAGATCGTCATGATCCCCTCATCCCGCCTGGCATCGCCGCCGGAAACCGGTGGGGCCTCGTCAAGCGGGCGCTCGCGCTCCTGGCGACGCTTTACCTCCCGCACAAACGCCGCGCCGTCGAGCCCGAGATAGTCGGCGTAGGTCTTGAGAGAGCCTTGCGCGTAAATGGCGGGGAGCACGTCGAAGTTCTCCCGCTCCAACTCCCGGAGATAGCCGGCCCGGATCTTGGTATCCTGCTCAACCTCCTTGAGGGACACGCCCTTCTCCGCGCGCGCCAACTCCAGGCTTCGCCCGATCTCTAGCCCGGTGCCGGCCACATCACCCTCGCCACCCATCTCCCTATAAGACTACCACTGCTTGTGAATAGATACGCATTAAACACAAGATATCGTGGCTTAGGTCTCTATCTCCCCGGTGTCTCCGACGGGTCTGCTGCCGCCGACACCGGGCAGGAGCCGGATAGGCCGTGAGATCCGCTTGCCTGGCCAGACCTGCTGTTGACGGGCGGCAGGCTAGGGTAAGCGAAGCCCGAAGCGGGTAAGCAATCCCCCGATGGGACGCGAAGCCGACCACTACAGCGCGGACGAGGCGGCGCGGCTGCTCGGGCTCTCGCCGGCGCGCGTGCGGCAGATGCTGCGGGCCGGGGAGCTCGCGGGGGAGAGAGGTCCGGAGCTTTTCGAGGGCGTGCTGGGTCCCTGGCGCGTGTCCGCCGGCGCCGTGCACGCTTACAACGAGCGCCGGGGGCAGGCCGCGGCGGACGCCGCCGAGACTATCGTCGACTCCGGGCCGGAGGACTGGGCGCCCGTGCCCCCTTCCGAAGCCTCGGAGCCCGCGGACGCGCCCTCGGAGACCTCCGAGCGTCTCTCGGAGGGGATCGGGGAGCTGCGCCGAAAGGCGATGGAGTTCCTCGAAGAGCTCGAACGACTGGAGGTGCGCGTGGAGGCCGCGGAGGTCGAGCAACTCGCCACGCGCGAGGCGCTCGGCCGCGAAGAGGCAAGATCCGCGAGGCTGCAGGCCGAGCTGGAGGCGGAGAAGGCCCGTTCGCGGGGGCAGCAGGGAGGATCCTCGTGGCGCAGGCTGTTTCGCGGCTAGGACGCGGCCTGGGCCCGGAGCGCAGATCTCCACGCTCGCCCCTCAGTGCCGCCGCTCAGCGGGCCGCGCGGAACTCCAGATGCTTGAGCCGGAACTCGTGCCCGGTGAAGATGAGCGCCTGTTCGACGCTCATCCCGGAGGCGCGCAAGCCCTCGTAGACCGCCGCGAACGAGCCCGAGTTGAGGTTGCCTCCGAGTACGAACAGCGCCTCCGCGTCGGTCCGGGGGGTGTCCCTGCTCTCGGTGATCCTGGTCTTCGGGTTGTACCAATACATCCCGTCCCTTTTCCCCGTAGTTCGAGGGAGATGGTACTCCCGCTGCCTCATACTTTGGTTAAGCGGGCGAAAACTTCGCGTTAAGGATTTATTAAGCGGGACCGGCGAGGGAGCTTTGGTCCGGGGAGGACTTTAACCTCGTGGCTGGCTATTGACGGTCCAATCGTAGGGGGCGAAGGCGACCTCGTACCCCTCCGGGACCCTTTCCTCGCGGTAAGCGTTGACGTAGGCGAGGAGCGACGGCTCCTCCGCGAGAAAGTCTTCCGTGAAAAGGTCCAGGATCTCAGAGACCAGGACCGCCTCGTTCGCGTGATCTACGCGGACGTTGCGCCCATCTCCGTAGAAACGCCGCGCCTCGTGGTCGAGTTGCCCGTCGAGACCCTCGGCGCGGAAGGGCTCGCGTGGGAGCCGCGGGCAACCACTGGCCATGCAGTTGAGGGCGACGTGCACCCTGGCATCGCCCTCTTTGCGGATTACGGCGTTCTCGAAATCGTAGAGAGACAACCGCCTGCCGGCGATGGCGTGCCGGGGCATGACGAAGAAGCGCACCTTCTTGAAGAGGTTTCCGAAGTCCCGGATCCCGCTAGACCGCGCGACGCCGTACATCGCGAGCGCGTTGTAGGCGTTGATGTGAAAGGCCAGCCTCGCGTCCCGGCTCATGCCCGAGGTGTCCGCCCGCGCCACCCACCGCAGGTAGGCTTCGATGCCTCCCCGATCCCCCGACAGCCCGGCGAAGTCCACCCTTCCCTGGTCGTCCACGTACGTCTCGAGGACCCGGCCCCAGGTCTCGAGCGCCTCCTGTTCGTTCGCCGGCGTGGGCCCCTCGGGGACCTTTACGCGCGCGGCGCGCACCAGGACGCCCAGTGCCAGGAGGATCAGCAAGAGCGCGGAGGCGCCCGCAAAGAGCGCAATCCTGGCCGAAACCCGCGTCCTGGCATCGATCACCGTCACGCGTCCAGGATAACCCACGCGGCCTTCGAGTAACCCAGGGAGGATCAGCGCGGCGCCCGCGCGGACGCCGAAGCCGTGGCGGACGGGGACGCCGAAGCGGACGCCGAGGCCGATGCTGTCGGCGAGGCCGTGGGGGAGTCCGCGGGCGGCGCCGGACCCGTAGTCTTGGAGGCCGGTCGCGGCACGTTCCTTTCGCGGTCCGAAGCGGGAGCCGACCGCTCGGTCCTGACCGCCGGCTCCTCGGAGCCGACCGGGCCTTCGAGAAGCGGGTTGAGGGAAGTCGAGATAGCCACCGCGACCGCCGCCGCGGCCAGGGTACATGCCGGGGCCAGCACCGCCACCAGCGGCACGAGCCGCGCCTGGCTGAACCGGCCGCCGAGCAGGTACCACAGCAGCACCGCGAACACGACGAGCACCGGCAACAGGAACCACCACGAATACCCGACGTTAACCACGCTTACCTCCAATACCGCCGATCAGCGCCGCCCCGTCGGTGGTCCGACGCAGGCTATCCGGTCGATTGAGTACCCGGAGTATGCGGTACGGAAGTAAAACGGCGGTAACGGGCAAGTAACGGCCCGGCAACGGCGGGCCGATCAGCGTCCCTGGCGCATCCGGGAGATCGCCCCGTAGATGGCGAAGGCAACCAGCGCGAGGAGCACGATGGGGCCGAGCAAGAAGAACAGCAGGAGGGACCCGAAGATGCCGCCGCGCCTGCGGCGCCGGCCGAGACCGCCGAACCCGCGTCGCCCGCCGAAGCCCCTCCTCTGCAGGGACGTGGCCACGTCCGGCAGCGCGCCGGCCAGCAGCGAGAGGGCGTACAACGCCCATTCGGCGTGGCCCGCCAGGACCGCGTAGATCTGTGCCATGTGGGTTTCGGCGCTCCCTTCGTCCACCGTCTCGTTTCTCCGGCAAGTCTATCCCACGCCATGTGAGGTGCGAGTGTGCGATGACACCAGGAATCTTGTGCCGCACCGTCCAGAACCGGCGCCCGCCCCGAGGATGACGAAAGGGAAAGGAGAAGGGATGAGGTGGACGCCGGTTGTCTATCACCTTACCTGCCCCACGGGCGCCCGGGATTACAGCCTGGCAACGGTTGGGTAACGGTACCGCAACGGCGGCTACCCGTCCGAGGTCGCGCGAGGCGGACCAGACACGTTCAGAGCCTGCAAACGCGCACCGCACGCCCGTTGGCGGCTAGCTGTTCTCTTGGTTTTATCGGCGTCGATCCGCCTTCGGTCCGTTTATCGAGGCGGAGAAGCAAAAGGCCGGGGTCCATACTGGACCCCGACCCTCGATAACTCCGGGTGACTACTATTGCTAGCCTTTGGCCGTTTGCAGCACCTCGTCGGCGCTGTTGAACTGGTCTTTCCCGGAGTTGCTGACCTTGTCGATTAGCTCCTGCGGCGCGCCGTTGCTCTGGAGACTGGAGACTATTTCGTCTTTCTGAGCCGGGAAATCAACCCCCGGTAGCATCTGCTGGAGCTGGCCCGGATCGAGGTCACCCAGGTTCGGTAGATCAACCACGCTATTCCTCCCACGTTAGGTTACGTAGCCCACGTCGTGTCTACCCGATGCGGCGGCCCCGAAACATGGGACGCAATGAGATGTCCCGGCTAGCTCAGGAGGTCCTTGAGGTTGCCCTTCTTCTCCTTGGCCTTGCCCTTCCTCTGGTCGGAGCGGCCCTCCCGCTTCTTGCCCTTGTCGCCGGTCAGGGCCCCGCCGGCCTCCTTCATCCGGCCCTTGGCCCTGTCCATCTTCCCCTCGTTCTTGTCGTCCCTGCTGCTGGGCACGTCGGCTCCCTTCTGTCGTCCTTTTGCCCCATTAGACAGGTTCGACGCCACTTTGGATACGCCCAGCGTCGCGCGTCCTCGTTCGGCGCCGGATCACAAGACCCCGAACCTGTCGCCGCGAAAGCGTAGTACCATCACCCTGGCGCGTACCGCGCGCCAGGGGGAGGGAGCTACGTGCGAGGAGCCGGCGATGCCCGAGACGACGAACGGACGCCTGCCGCGGATCCGGGCCGAGCGGCGCCGCGATGGAAGGGGCCAGAAACGGTGATCGAAGCTGGCAGGAACAGAGCGCCAGTGCCCGAGGCCTGGATCGACCGAGAGGTGGAGTTGGGCTTCGTCTCCGGCGCGAGCACGGAGTATGCTGCCGGGGGTCTCCGGGAGGTCAACGACAGGGGCATCGTTCTGGAGATCGAAGCCCACGTCGGTCACCTGGCCAAGCCCACTTTCTACCCGTGGGGCGCCGTGATCCAGGTGTCAGAGGCGTCGGGAAGGTGAGGGTACCCGATCTTGGCGCTTAGCCCGGCCCAAAAGCGGCTGCTGGAGGACTGGATGCGCTCGACGGCGATCGTCTCGTGCCCTGCCTGCGGGCAGAGCCGGTGGCGCCTCGAAGAGGCATCCTACGTCCGGGGGCTCCTCGACGAGGGCGACGCGGACCTCACCGAGAGCGCCGGGGTGGTGAAGGTCCCCTGCGGGAGCTGCGGATACCTGCTGCTCTTCGACGCCGGGATGATCGGCATCAGGGGGTCGTGGGCTGAGGGAAGGGGTCTGTAACGCCCGGGACGGGCTATGGGGAACTACGAGGACGACTCGCCGCTGCCAAGCCAACCATCCCGCCGCCCCTTGAGCCACGCCGAACGCGACCTGTTGGCGGCGATCCTCGCCGGCATGTCCTCCTCGCAGAGGTCTTCCAGGCGCTTGTAGGAGACTTTCCCGCCCCTCATGAGCGCCACCATCCCCTCATGTGCCTGCCTCCGGTCCTCGTCGACGAGCCGCCGCAACACCGCCTGCGGCTCCACCGGCAGGGATTCGCCGAGTTCCGTGGCGAGCTGGCCGTCCCTGCGCAACTCGAGCTCCCGCCACTCATCCCTGATGAACGACTCCCAGGCGGCACGGCGAGCCTTCTCTTGCTCTTCTTGCCGGGCACGGGCACGCTCTTCCCGTCGCACTTGTTCGGCGGACTTCATCCGCCACCCTGTAATCCACGGTGCTCCTTCCGCCCAGCCGAGCTCTGTTGCTCCGGCGGTCCCATTAGGTTACCATCCCGGCCTGTTTTTTGTTGCATAAGATGCAAAATGCTTCCATTACTCTCTTCCCGCGGACCCCGGGCGCGAGCGCGCGATTAGAGTGGTGTTGGTGGGCCGGGTGCGGTGTCGCTAGCGGCACTGGCGTCGTCATCGTACTTGGCAAATTTCGGGTCCGGTAGAAGATCGCGCCCACGGGGCGGAGCTGCGTGGGGGTAAACTGATCCGAAAGACGGACACGAAGGGGGCGGTCTTGAAGGTTTTGGTAGCGGGGGCGAACGGGAAGGTGGCGCGGCCTCTGGTGAGGATGCTCGTCGAGGACGGCCACGAGGTGCGCGGGCTGGTGCGCAAGGAGGAGCAGTTGGCCGAGGTCGAGCGCAACGGCGCCGAGCCCGTGCTGTGCGACCTGGAGGCGGAAGAGGTCGACGGGTGCATCGGGCGGGCGGTCGAGGGGTGCGACGCCGTGATCTTCGCCGCCGGCGCCGGGCCGGGGAGCGGGGAGGCCCGCAAAGAGACCATGGACTACGGCGGTGCCGCCAAGCTCGTCGAGGCCGCGGAGAAGCACGGCGCGCGCCGATTCCTGATCGTCTCATCGATGGGCGCCGATAACCCGGAAGGCAGCCCCGAGCCCATGCGCCCTTACCAGCGGGCCAAGGCCAAAGCCGACGAGCGGTTGCGGGAGAGCGGACTCGACTTCACCATCATCCGCCCCGGCGGACTGACCGACGAGGCGGAGACGGGGAACGTCGAGATCTCCGAGAGCCTCGGCCGCCGGGGTGAGATCACGCGCGAAGACACCGCCCGCGTCTTCGTCGTGGCCCTGGAGTCCGAGAACACCATCGGGGCGACGTTCGAGGTCCTGGCCGGGGAGACCCCGACCCGGGAAGCCGTTACGTCGCTACGCTCCGCAAGCGAGTAGGGAACAGCGAATAGGGAGTAGGTAGTCTCCTAACCAACTACTCCCTATTCGCTAGCTCGCTATTCGCCGGGGCGCGCGGAGCGTGCCCCTCACGCGGTGGCGAAGCGGCCGATGGTGCGCCTGGTGCGGACCTCGCCGAGGTGCTCGGCGAAGATGCGGTGGTAGGCGGTCTCCTCGCGGGTGCGCAGGGGAGGATCCACCGTCCAACGCTCGCGCTCGAACTCTTCCTCGGTCACGCTCTCTTGCATGCGCTCCTTGAGGACGGAGGCGGCACCGGAGCCGTCGCCGAACTGGGCCTTCTTGCGCCAGAGGAAGTCGTCGGGAAGCCAGCCGTCGAAGGCCTGGCGCAGCAAGCGTTTCTCCGGCTGGTCCTCGCCGGCGAGCTTCCAGCCCGCCGGGAGGGCGAGCCCTAGCTCTATCATGTCGAGCTCCAGGAACGGGACGCGGGCCTCCAGGCCGTGGGCCATAGTGACGCGGTCGCAGCGCTGGAGGTTCAGGTTGTGCAGGCCCTCGATGGTGCGGACCAGCTCGGCGTGCAGCTCGTCCTCGGTCCCGAACCCGTCGAGGTACTCGTAGCCGGCGAAGATCTCATCCGCCCCCTCGCCGGTAAGGACCACCTTGACGTGCTCGGCGGTGAAGGCGGCAAGGATGTGGTTCGGCACGGCGCTCCTGACGAGCGAGGGGTCGAAGGACTCTATCTCGCGCACGACCTCGGGCAGAACCCGCAGGGCGTCCTCCGCCGTGTACATGCTCTCGTGGTGCTCGGTGTCCAGGTGCTCGGCCACGGCCCTCGCGGCCAGCAGGTCCGGAGAGTCCTCGAGGCCCACGGCGAAGGTCTTGAGGCGCTGCCCGCGCTCGCGGTACCAGCGGACGGCGATGGCGGCGACGAGGCTCGAGTCCAGGCCGCCGGAGAGAAAGACGCCGACCGGCACGTCGCCCATCATCTGCCGCTCGACGGTCCGTATGAGGCGGTCGCGCACCTCCGTCAGGACCTCGTCGGGGATCTGGGCCCCCGGTTCGGTGGGACCCTCGAACCGTTCCGGCTCCTCCTCGTCGCGGGGGACGGCGAAAGCGAAGCGCGTCAGGCCGCCCTCGGGTGTCCAGTAGTGGCCCGGCGGGAAGGCCTCGACGTCCGATTGCCAGTCCTCGTCGAAAGCCGCGAGCTCCGAGGCGAACAGGACGCGTCCGTCGTCCCGGCGGGCCCAGTAGAGCGGCTTGATGCCCACCGGGTCGCGGGCGGCGACGAAGCCGCCGTCCGCACCGGCCGCGACGAAGGCGAACATGCCGCGCAGTTCGGAGATGGCCTCGGGGCCCCGCTGCGCGAGGAGGTGCAGCGCGACCTCGTTGTCCGAGGTGGTCAGAAAGCGCGCCTCGGGGAGCGTCTCCCTGACCTCTTCGTGGTTGTAGATCTCGCCGTTCCCGACGAGGAACAGGTCACCGGTCTCCGTCGCGAGCGGCTGCTTGCCGCCTTCGACGTCGACTATGGAGAGGCGCCGGTGCCCCAGCCAGTTGTCCGCGACCTCGACGCTACCCTCGTCGTCCGGGCCCCGGTGCGCGAGGCGCCCCAGCATCCGTCGCGGCGAGCGCCGGATCCAAGCCTCCGTAGCACCCGACGATCCCGCACATGCTCGCTCCCTCTGGGTTATCTGCAGCCTACATCGGCCCATTGGTTCCCGTTGCGGCCCGTAGCGACACATCTTCCACGAGTCCGCGGGGCGAATCAATCGTCCGCATGTACACAACGGACACCCGCACGCCCGACGAATTCTCGTTCACAGGGCCGATGCGGCGCGGTGGTTCGGGGGTTTATGCTTCAGTCACGCGGTCCTGTGGAGCTTGGTCCGGGACCGCGGGTCCGTCGAGGACGCAGGCGACGACTGGGAACGGGGGCGGGCTTGGTGCGAGTTATCGACGGCGGGCTCGGACCCGCCACCACACACGCCGCGGAGCGTGTAGGAGCGGTGCATTCCGTCGCGGCCCTGAACCTGAGCCCCAGACCCGGTGACGTTGAGGGAAACCTTCTTTTGGCGGAGAGGGCCATCACGGAGGCCAAGCACGCGCACCCGACCCTCGGGTGGGCGGTCCTGCCAGAGCTCTTCACCACGGCCTACGCCGACCTGGCGTCCGTGGGTCAACACGCCGAGGACGCCGTAGAGGGGCCGAGCGCCCGCTTCTTCTGCGCCCTCGCCAGGAGCTTGGACGTCCACATCGCCTACGGCTTCCCGGAGAAGCTCAGGGGTGTCCCTGGCGGCGTCTCCGACAGTGCGAACCTGGTCGGCCCCGGTGGGACAGGCTCAGACCCGGACGTCCTGCTTACGTACCGCAAGCGTCACCTCGTCCGGGCGACCGGGGAGGACCTGTTGTTCGTCCCGGGTACGGACTTGCCGACCGTGGACACCGGGGGCACGCGCGTCGCCCTCGTCGTCTGCTGGGATCTGGGTTTCCCTGAGGTTGTCCGTGAGGCCGCGCTCGCGGGGGCCATCCTCATCCTGACCCCCGCCGGGTGGCGCGATCCCTGGGGGCCGCAGTACGACCTCTCGTGCGCCGCCCGCGCCCTGGACAACGCCGTCTACCTGGCCAGCGCCAACCAGCTCGGAACCTACCCCGAGGCGACCTTCGGCGCGGCGGGGGCCGTCTACGGCCCGGACGGCGTCCGGGTCTCCGACAACGTCGGCGCCACCGCCGACGGCGTGCTGAGCATCGCCGGGATCGACACCGGCCTCCCAGAGCGCTGGCGGCGCTTCTACGGCAACACCATCCGCGAGGACGCCGCGGCCGTCCCCCTGGAGGCCTGCTCCTAGCGCGGCTCCAGGGCGCCAGGCGTGCCGCCGGATCTCCGCTGCATCGGGCGACGAGACGACGCTTGCGAGCCTTCTCGGTCCATGGTCTCGGACGGGCAGCCGTTCCCGGCCCGGTGTTCGAGACCCCGGCGGTCGTGGCACCCGCGCTCGGCGACGCTGCGATCATCGGTACCGCGGCGTTGGACGGGTCGCCGTACGTGCCGCACGCGCAGGTTCGCGTCGGTGATCCTCGTCCCCGGTGGGATCCTGCGCCCGCAGGACACGAGCCTGACCGCGGTCGACACGATCGACGGTGGACGTCGCCTGTTCACCGTCGACGACGTCGCGGTCGAGCCGTTCGAGTACGACGAGCCGCTCGCCTTCGACCGTGAGGCGCGCGGCTGCGGCCTACCTCGTTGGCCTCAGCGAGCGCATGATCGACGTAGCGGCCGAGTACGCCCGCCAGCGTGAGCAGTACGGCCGCCCCATCGGCGTGAACCAGGCGGTCAAGCATCTCCTGGCCGACACGCTGCTGAAGGTGGAGTTCGCCAAGCCCGCGGTGTACCGGGCCGCATGGTCCATCGCCACGGGGAGCTCGACCGCAGGCCGCGACGTGTCGATGGCCAAAGCGTTCGCGAGCGACGCCGCCTATCGGTCGAGTCGCAGCACGATGCAGGTCCACGGCGCGATCGGCTACACGTGGGAAGCCGACCTGCAACTCTGGATGAAGAAGGCCTGGGCGTTGCAACGGGCCTGGCGAGACGCCACCTTCCACCGCCGCCGGGTGGCCGACGCGGTCCTCGGCGACCACCCGTGACCCGCACGTGCCCCCTGCTTCTGGCGTCGCAGCGGGCAAATCGTCGCGCCGCTGCGACGCCGGTTCGGGAAATGTGATCCGCGCCGACGTGGAGTTCGGGACGATCCCACGGCTCCGTGCGCCACAAGCGGCCATTTTTCCGACCGCGACGGTCTCGTCGACGGCGACGCGGGTCGAGCCTACCCGCAGCTGGCCGCGGCGGTCGAGCAGATCGACCCGTGCCGCGGATCGCCGCCGGGATCGAGCCGGGCGACCGGGTGGCGATCTGGGCGCCCAACATCGCACGAGTGGGTGGTCGCCGCGCTCGGGGCGCTCGGGCGCCGGCGGCGTGCTCGTGCCCATCAACACCCGCTTCAAGGGCGAGCGAGGCGGCCGTACGTCCTGCGAGAAGCCGGCGCCCGCGTGCTCTTCACCGTCAACGGCTTCCTCGGGCACCGACTACGTCGCGATGCTGCGAGGCGCGGCCGGCACGCGAGCTCCCGGCCCTCGAGCGGATCGTCGTGCTGCGCGGCGACGCGCCCGGCGGGCACGACGTGCCTGGACGAGTCTACCTCGCGCTGCGAGCGAGCTGGCGTCGCCGAGGCCGACGCGCACGCGCCCGCTGCCGTTCGGCCGACGACCTCGTCCGACATCATCTTCACGTCGGGCACCACCGGGACGCCCGAAGGGCGTGATGGCACCCACGCGCAGACCGCTGCGCGTGTTCGACGACGTGGAGCGAAGTCGTCGGGCTCGCGCGAGGGCGACCGCTACCTCGTCGTCAACCCGTTCTTCCACACCTTCGGGTACAAGGCCGGGATCGTGGCGTGCCTCATGCGCGGGCGCCACGATCGTGCCGCAGCCGGTGTTCGACGTGCCGACCGTGCTGCGCGCAGGTCGCAGCAGGAGCGGATCACGATGCTGCCCGGGCCGCCCACGCTGTACCAGTCGATCCTCGACCACCCCGACCGCGACGCAGTTCGACCTGTCGTCGCTGCGCCTCGCGGTCACCGGCGCGGCCGCCGGTGCCGGTCGAGCTGATCGCAGCGCATGCGCGAGCGAGCTCGACCTTCGAGACGATCATCACCGCCTACGGCCTCACCGAGTCCACCGGCATCGTCGACGATGTGCCGCCACGACGACGACCCCGAGACGATCGCCACCACGTCCGGCGGGCCGATCCCGGACGTCGAGGTGCGCATCGTCGACGACGACGGCGACGAGGTGCCCGCGGGCGAGCCCGGCGAGATCGTGGTGCGCGGCTACAACGTGATGTCGGGCTACTTCGACGACCCGGAGGCAGACCGCGGCAGGCGATCGACGCCGACGGCTGGCTGCACACCGGCGACATCGGCGTGATGGACGAGCGCGGCTACGCTCCAGATCACCGACCGCAAGAAGGACATGTTCATCGTCGGCGGCTTCAACGTGTATCCCGGCGGAGATCGAGAACGTGCTGCTCGGCCACCCGGCGATCGCCCAGGTCGCGGTCGTCGGCGTGCCCGACGACCGGCTGGGCGAGGTCGGCATGGCGTTCGTCGTGCCGCGCCCGGGGCTCGCGGTCGGACCCGACCGAGGTCATCGCCTGGTGCCGCGAGCAGATGGCCAACTACAAGGTGCCGCGCCGCGTCGAGGTCGTCGACGCGCTGCCGATCAACGCGACCGGCAAGGTCCTGAAGTTCGAGCTGCGGGAGCAGGTCTGACGTGGACCAACGGCACATCGACACG